>NZ_SRMF01000002.1:0-101508 GCF_004768465.1 Natronospirillum operosum | reverse complement strand
TCTACTGCCTACTGCCTACTGTCTACTCGACAGAGGGGTTGCGCTCCGGCAAAAAATCCCTATTATATGCGCCTCGTTTGGGCGGGTCGTTAGCTCAGCTGGTAGAGCAGTTGGCTTTTAACCAATTGGTCGCAGGTTCGAATCCTGCACGACCCACCAGCTTTCTGCTGTCCGGTCCGAAGTAATGGGTGCAGGCTAAGTGCCTCATTTTCTTTGACTTTTTCCGCAGGAATCCGCACAATTCGCGCCATTGGGTCGTTAGCTCAGTTGGTAGAGCAGTTGGCTTTTAACCAATTGGTCGCAGGTTCGAATCCTGCACGACCCACCACTTTCCCGCATCCATGCAAGTGCTCAGCCCGTAATGCAGTCCGGACAGTCGAAAAACTCCGGATCATGCACCTTGATGACCAACCCCTTTGACCCCAGTATACTGGGTACAGGACGAAGCAAGAGAATGGGTTACAGCCATGAGGCGGGATAAAGGTCCGGATACAGTTTGATGACAGCATCCTATCAAGTCGGCACCAGGCCGGAATCCATCGAAGCAATCTGTGTTCCTGCACACCCGCAACAGGACGTGTTGAGTGGTGAGGCCAGGCGTGCGCAGTTGCAACAGGCTCAGGATCAGCTGGCGCGTCGTGGTGCAGTGCTGGTAGCCCACTACTACACAGACCCTCTGATGCAGGAACTGGCCGAGATCAGCGGCGGGTTCATCGGGGACTCGCTGGAAATGGCCCGTTTCGGCGCCGAAACCGAAGCCTCTACCGTGGTCGTCGCCGGGGTGCGCTTCATGGGTGAAACTGCCAAGATACTCAGCCCCAACAAGACCGTATTGATGCCGACACTCGCCGCCGAGTGTTCACTGGATCTGGGCTGCCCGCCCGATGAATTTGCCGCCCTGCGCGCCCGGCACCCGGACCGCACCGTAGTCGTCTACGCCAATACCTCCGCCGCTGTGAAAGCACAGGCCGACTGGGTCGTCACCTCGAGCATCGCGGTGGACCTGGTGGCGCACCTGCATGCGCAGGGCGAAAAGATTCTGTGGGCGCCGGATCAGCATTTGGGGCGCTATGTGGCTGATCAGACCGGCGCGGACATGCTGCTGTGGGACGGCGCCTGCGTGGTCCATGAAGAGTTCAAGGCGCAGGGTATCGAGCGCATGAAAGCCGTTTACCCGGAAGCTGCCGTACTGGTGCATCCCGAGAGCCCGAAGCCGGTGCTGGCACTGGCTGACCGGGTGGGTTCCACCACCCAGTTGCTCAAGGCCACCCAGGATATGCCGCAGCAGCAGTTTATTGTGGCGACTGATCGCGGCATCTTCTACAAGATGCAGCAGGCCAATCCGCACAAAACCTTTATCGAGGCACCTACGGCCGGCAATGGTGCTACTTGCCGCAGCTGTGCGCATTGCCCCTGGATGGCCATGAACCAGTTGGATGCGCTGATGCAGAGCCTGCAGGGCGATCAGCAGGAAATTCGGGTGGATCCGGAGTTGCGTGAGCGGGCCCTGGTGCCCTTGCGTCGCATGCTGGATTTTGCCGCTGCGCGCAAGTAGGCAGTGGCAGTACAGCCACAGGCTCTTTCCCGCTCAGCGTTGCTGCGCGCGTTCCCAGTTGCGCAGCTGGCTTTCCCAGCGTGAGCGTTCAGAATTGGTTTCGCTCAGTTCTGCTGCCCGCCGCAGTTGACGGATGGCCATGTCCATGTCGCCATTGATCCAGGTCGTCTGCGCCTGAGCTCGAAAGGCCCGGTGCCGTTCATGCTCGCCAGGATAAGCCAGGCGCAGGGTGTTCCAGGCCAGCAGATCATTGGCCGGCGCTTCGGCCATCAGAATAGTGCGCCACTGTGACCATTGCCGCTGGGGCAGCTCGATAACACCTTCCTTGTGCAACTGCATCAGACCCAGCGCGGCCAGCCAGTTGTCCGGCACCAGTTCCCCATAGCTGATCAGGCGCTCGGCCAGAGCCTCGCGGTCTTCACTGGTGGCCTGATTGGTCAGCCAGTCGGCGGCTCTGAACAGCAGGTAGGGGCTGGCCGCATGGCCATCAAGAATCTCATGCCACAGGGCGTAGCGTTCGGCAGTGTCGTTGGCCTGGTGCCAGGCGGCGTACTGTTCACAGCGCTGATCGTCAGCGCGCACGGTCAGGCCGCGATCGAGCTGAATCCAGCACAGGGGAATGTCGGGTGCCATGGCATCTGCTGCCGGATCGCCCTCTATGCGGTTGCGCAGGTCAGCGAGACGCGCGCGCACGTCCGGGTGCGTAGTCGGATAGGGCGTGCCGGCCGTGCCGGACTGGAAACGCTGGGCAGACGCCATGGCTTCATAGGCCCCGATCAGGCCATTCAGAGGCAAACCGCCGGAGCGCATGGCCGTGACTGCCATGCGATCGGCTTCCTCCTCCATGCTGCGCGAGAACGCCAGTTGCTGCTGTATGGCAGTGCCCTGAGCGCCGTAGATCATACCGATGGCCAGATCCGGGTCGACCTGCCAGGCCAGCGGTGCGAGCAGAATGCTGGCGATCACCAGGCCAGTGGACTGCCGCCGCGCCTGCGCCAGCCGCTGGTGGTGGCCCAGAGCCAGGTGGCCGAGTTCATGGGCCAGTATGGCCTGTACCTCGCTGGTTTCCGTCAGCATATCAAGCAGGCCGTCATGGACCCCGATCAGGCCGCCGGGCAGCGCAAAGGCGTTAAAACTGCGATGGTTGATGCCAAATATGATCAGATCCCTGCTGGTACCATCGCTGCTGAACGCCGGCAGCAGGGGCAGGGTAGACTGCTCCAGATAATAGGTCAGCCCAGGGTCCTGGGTGGTCATGCCCTGCGCATTGAGAAAGCTGAGATAGCGCAATCCGGCGCCGGTTTCCTGATTCTGTGCGCGAATGTCCTGCTGGCCCAGATTGGGCAAATCGCCAATCAGGATATCACCGCGGGCGAACGAAAACAGAATCAGGGCGACGGCGAGCAGGGAAATACCTTGGCCCGCTCTGAGTCCCCGGGTAGACTGGCGCCGGGGTGAGAAGAAAGTGAAAAGCTTCATGCAAACCAATATAAAGCAAGACATCATCGACGCCAGTGGTTTGGCTTGCCCTTTACCATTGCTGAAAGTAAAGCAGTGGCTGGCCCGGGCCGAGCCCGGCGCGCGCTTGCGGGTAATTGCAGACGATCCGGGCTCGGCCCGTGACATTCCCCGCTTTCTGGCGGCGAGTCCGCATCAACTCTTGCGTGAAACACGAACTGACAACATCTGGGTGGGTGAGATTGAAGCAGGACAGTAAGGCATGCTGAAGGTAATCGAGAGTATCTACCACCGCTATTTTTCCGACGAGGAAGCCATCATTCTGGCTTTTGTCCTGGTCGGAGCCATGCTCGCCATCTGGCTGTTCGGCGGCATTCTGGCCCCCGTCATCGCTGCCTTGATCGTGGCCTATGTGCTGGCGCCGGCAATGGATCGCATGGTGCGCTGGCGCATCCCGCAGGTGGTTGCTGCCAGCCTGCTGTCGTTGCTGTTCCTCGGCTTGCTGCTGCTGGTCGGGCTGGTGCTGTTCCCGTTCATGTGGACCCAGTTGATGACGCTGACCACTGAACTGCCCAAGATGATTATCGAAATGCAGGCGTCCCTGAACCTGCTGGTGGAGCGTTTCCCCGAAATCTTCGACGAAGAACAGGTCATGCAGTGGATCCAGCAACTGAATCTGGCCGCACTCGGCAATCAGGCGGCGGCCCAGTTGCCGCGCCTGGTCAGCTATTCGCTGTCGACACTGCCCAATATCGTTACCGTACTGATCTACCTGCTGATCGTGCCGCTGCTGGTGTTCTTCATGCTGAAGGATCGCACTACTCTCTGGCAGGCCACGCTGTCCATGCTGCCGACGCGCCGCCGTCTGCTGACCGACATTGGCCGTGAAATGAATATGCAGATCGCCAACTACATTCGCGGCAAGGTGATCGAAATCCTGATTGTAGGCGCCGTGACCTTCATTACCTTCGAGATTCTGGGTCTGAACTATTCCGCCCTGCTGGCAGTAGTGGTCGGTCTGTCCGTTCTCATACCCTATATCGGTGCCACCGTGGTGACCATTCCGGTAGCCCTGATTGCGCTGTTCCAGTTCGGCATCAGCAGTGACTTCTACATTGTTCTTGGCGCCTACCTGGTGATTCAGGTGCTGGATGGCAATGTGCTGGTGCCGCTGCTGTTCTCGGAGGCGGTCAATCTGCACCCGGTGTCCATCATCGTGGCGGTATTCTTCTTTGGCGGCATCTGGGGGTTCTGGGGCGTCTTCTTCGCCATACCTCTGGCGACTCTGATCAAGGCCGTCTTCAATGCCTGGCCCAAACACCCGGACCTGGGGGAGACTCCGTGGCCCAGCCGGACATTGGAATCATCCCAACAGCAACAGCCGCCGGCCGAAGACAAGCGCTGACCAACCTGATCAGGACGCCGGTAACCCCATTCAGGTTGAGGTTACCTGCGTTCAGCATTACCATTGCACGGTTAAAATTACCGCCGTTCCTGAATAGTAGAGAGGCACCGCATGATCAAAGGGAGCACCGTTGCTCTGGTCACCCCCATGAACCAGGATGGCAGCATCAGTTGGGAAAGCCTGGAGCAGTTGCTGGAGTTCCATATCGAAAACGGTACCCAGGGTATCGTGTCCGTCGGAACCACGGGTGAATCCGCTACGCTGACCATGGCCGAGCACAAGGCGGTGATCAAATTTACCGCTGACTACTGCCGTGGTCGCATACCCGTATTGGCGGGAACCGGGTCCAACAACACCATGGAAGCGGTGGAGCTCACCAAAACGGCTGCAGAGGCCGGGGCCAATCTGACGCTGTCGGTAGTGCCCTACTACAACAAGCCCAGTCAGGAAGGCCTGTACCAGCACTTCAAGACCATTGCCGAGGCCGTCGATCTGCCGCTGATGCTCTACAATGTGCCCGGCCGTACAGTGACCGACATGAGTAACGAAACCGTGGCCCGACTGGCCCGGATTCCCAATATCATCGGCATCAAGGATGCCTCTGCCGACATCTCGCGCGTGCAGGCCATCAAGGCCATGGCCGGGCAGGATTTCGCCATGTATTCCGGTGACGACGCTACCAGCCTGGACTTCCTGCTGGCCGGTGGCGACGGCGTCGTCTCCGTCACCACCAATGTGTCCCCCAGAGCCATGCAGAGCATGTGCATGGCGGCCATTGAAGGCAACCGGGAACTGGCTGAACGTTTGGATGCTTCGCTGCAACCGCTGCACAAGAACCTGTTTCTGGAGAGCAATCCGGTACCGGTCAAGTGGGCACTCAATCTGATGGGGCTGATACCACCGGGTATTCGGCTGCCGCTGGTGCCGCTGGCGGAGCAGTATCATGATCAGGTCCGACAGGCCCTGATCGAATCCGGTGTACTGTGAGGAGTGCGCTGAAGTGATGCCGAATCTGATGCCGATCGCCAGGCGTCTGGCGCTTATGCTGTTGATTGGTGCCGGGCTGAGTGCCTGTGCCAGCCAGGACCTGCAGACCACTCAGGAGCGCGAGCTGGACTGGCGCACCCAGAGTGAGGTGCTGCCGCAGGCGAGTAATCGCTACTGGCTGCCCGAGCCCTTGCCGGCCGGTACGCCCGTGTCGTTGCGTGCCCCCCGGCTGGATCTGGAAGTGCAGTCCGATGTGACCGAGCGTCGCATCGAGCGGTTACGGCTTTACATCGACTCCAATGGCCTGCCCCTGATCGAGATGCCGGATGAACCTGCAGTGGCGTCGGAGCAGGTAAGAGCCGCTTTTGACAGTCTGGGCTGGGAGGTTCGGCGCACCCGGCTTGATTCTGAAAACAGAATCGAAATAGATGGCTCCGAATGGCTGGAACGCCGCAGTGATCAACTGTTCCCGCGGCGCCCGGTCATCTACGTCTATTTCTATTCGCTGGGTGCCGGTACCCAGGTGCATCTGGAACGGCGCGAAGAAGACCAGCCGTTCCCGGTGGGTACACAGCGCAATCTGCTGGAACAGCTCTACGCGGAACTTTCATAATGCGTTATGCCTCTCTGGGCAGTGGCAGCAAGGGCAATGCGACGCTGATCGCAGAGGGCGATACCACAGTGCTGGTGGACTGTGGGTTTGCCGCCCGGGAAGCCATTGCACGCATGGAGAGGTTGGCGTTTGATCCGGCCAGTCTGCGCGCCGTGCTCGTCACCCATGAACATGGCGACCACGGCAAGGGCGTCAGGGCGCTGTGCCGCAAGCTCAATATTCCGGCCTATATGTCCGCCGGCACGGCCATCGGTCTGAAATCCCGGCAGGAGCCTCATGTGCGCATTATCGATGCGACCAGCACCTTTCAGCTCGGATCGATCGAAGTACAGCCGGTGATTGTGCCGCACGATGCGCGTGAAACCTGCCAGTTTGTATTTTCTGCCGGTGGCGCGCGCCTTGGTCTGCTGACGGATCTGGGGCATATCACCCCCTTTATTGCCCAGTGTTACCAGAATCTGGATGCCCTGATTCTGGAAGCCAATCATGACCCGGTCATGCTGGCCGAAGGGCCCTATCCGGCTTCGCTCAAACGTCGCGTCGGCGGTGATTTCGGGCACCTCAGCAATGAACAGAGTGCCGACCTGCTGCGCCAGATGGATCTGGATCGATTGCAGCAGGTGGTGATTGCCCATATCAGTGAACAGAACAACGACCCGGCCCGGGCCCGGACGGTGCTTGCCGCCGCCATGCCCGGCCATGAACACAAGCTCCGTATCAGCACCCAGGAGGCCGGTTTTGACTGGTGTCAGGTGCAGACCCGTATCGAGGACCCCGCATGAACAAGGCAGAGCTGCTCTATTCCGGTAAAGCCAAGTCGGTCTACTACACCGATCAGCCGGACTACCTGATTCTGGAATTCCGTGACGACACCTCCGCTTTTGACGGCAAGAAGAAAGCCGCACTGGCGCGCAAGGGGCAGGTGAACAACCAGTTCAATGCCTTTGTCATGGAAAAACTGACCGCCGCCGGCATACCGACCCATTTTGAGCGCCGCCTGTCGGCCCATGAGTCACTGGTGAAGAACCTCACCATGCTGCCGGTCGAGTGCGTGGTGCGCAACCGGGCTGCCGGCAGCCTGGTGCGTCGCCTGGGCGTCAAGGAAGGCCAGACACTGACGCCCCCCGTGTTCGAGTTCTTTCTGAAGGATGATCCGCTGGGTGACCCCATGATCAACGACAGCCATATTCTGACCTTCGGCTGGGCGAATCAGGGGCAGATTGACCAGATGAAGGCGCTGACCCTGGCTGCAAATCGTGTTCTTGTGGACCTGTTCTCAGCCGGCAACATGATCCTGGTGGATTACAAGCTGGAATTTGGTATGTTCAAGGGAGAGTTGATTCTGGGGGATGAGTTCTCTCCGGACGGCTGTCGTCTCTGGGACAGCGAGACGCTGGAGAAAATGGACAAGGACCGTTTTCGACAGGATCTCGGCAATGTTATCGAGGCGTACGAAGAAGTCGGACGGCGCATTGGCGTGCAGTTCGACTGAAATGCAGCGGGCTTCAAGCAATGTCCGAACGCTCAGCAACAGCCAGGAGTAACAGCATGAAAAAGACCATGATCGTCGCCGCCACATTGGCTACTGTGGTGCCGGGTGCACAGGCCGCTCCCTTTGTCGACTTCGAGTTCGGCGGTGGCATGACCTTTCCGAGCCTGGATGGTGGCCAGATTGGTGACGACGCCTCGCTGACCGGCAGCGGCGGCCAGGCCAATCTGGATCTGGAAGCGCAGAATGGCTTCTATCTGGGTGGACGCATTGGTATTCCAGTCGTGCCGGATCTGAAATTGAAGTATGAACGTCTCATGCTCGAGAACGACAACGTACAGACGACGCCATTCGAGATTGATGGTGATCAATACAGTGGCCAGGGCAGTGCGCTGCTGGACATGAGCCACCTTGATACCACGTTGTTCTACAGCCTGCCGGACCTGGCGCCCGGCCTCGACTACTATGTCGATTTTGGCCTCAATGTGCGCTGGCTGCTGGGTGAGTTCGAATTCGAAGATGATACCTTTGGTGATGTATCGCAAAGCTTTACCGGTATTCCGCTTCCGGCCGGGCATCTGGCGGGCGGGGTGACATTGCCGGTGGTTGACGTCGAGTTGTCCGGTGAACTGAATACCCTGCCGCTGGATGGCATCAGTCATACCGACTGGAACGTCAAGGCGCGCTGGTACGCACCTCTGCCGCTGGACTGGGTCGGTCGTCTGGGTATTGAAGGCGGCTACAGAAACTGGTCCATTGATGTTGATGGTGAAGAGTTCGGACTGATCGACGACGATTTCAAGCTGGAGTTCGAAACCTCCGGCTTCTTTGTCGGTACCGCCTTCACCTTCTGATCTGCGCCTCAACAGGGTAGCTGAGACAGCCTGCACCAGCAGGCTGTTTCAGCTGCCTTCTGTTCTTTCCTCTCCGTTGTTTCACTTTTCTTTGCTGTGACACTCCTTGCTGTCTGCTGTCTGCTGTCTGCTGTCTGTGCTGCCGTGGTCGGCTATCCGTTGCCCTGCCTGCAACCCGGCCATGTTCCCCTGTGCTGCCGAGAGACTTAATCTGGATCTAAAAATTATTTTCATAAAACTAATCTTGAAATCTTTAGTAAGTCCAATATAAGATCAATACAGGTCCAAATGCAGAAAAATGGGCTTAAAGTAGAGACCTATAAATACTAAATTAGAATCAAAAGAAAATAATTTTCATTTCTGAGAGAATTGCAGCAGGAGGAATCATGAGAACAATGATAACGGCAACTGCCGTGGCTTTTATGGCCATGGGGGTGTCCCCGGGGGCTCTGGCGGATCAGGATCGCCATGTGCTGACCGTCAATATCGAGATTCAGAGTTCATGGAGCCGGAACTTCAACCCGTTCAATGAAACCACACGACTGCGTTCCACCCGCGAGTTCATTTATGAACCGCTGGTAATCTACAACGTCTTCGACCAGGGCCAGCCCCATTACCGTCTCGCCATCAGTGACGATTATGCGGATGATCTGATGAGTATCGCCTTTGACCTGCGCGAAGGCGTGACCTGGTCCGATGGTGAGCCCTTTACCGCCGAAGACGTGGTGTTCACCTATGAAATGATCCGGGATGAGCCGGCACTGGACCTATGGGGGATGTGGGACGATCGCCTGGAGTCGGTAGAAGCCGAGGGCGACCATCGGGTGATCTTCCATCTGCAGGAAGTCTATACCGGTGTGCATGAACGCATTGCCGAGGTGCCTGTCGTGCCCATGCATATCTGGTCCGAAGTCAGCGACCCGGTGTCCTACGCCAATACCGATCCTGTGGGCAGCGGCCCCTTTACCGAGATTGACCGTTTTTCCTCCCAGATCTATGTGCAGTGTCGCAATCCGCATTACTGGGATAACGACAACCTGGAAGTGGACTGTCTGCGCTTCCCGCAGCTGGGCAGCAACGACAACGTCCTGCTGGCCGGTGCTGACGGTGAGCTGGATTGGTTCGGGTCGTTCATCCCGGATATTGACCAGACCTATGTGGCGCATGACCCCGACCACCACCACTACTGGCTGCCACCGGGCAGTCTGGTCGGCATGGTGCTGAACCTGAACGCGTCTGCGGACGGCAACCGCGAAGCCTTCAACGACATCAACTTCCGCCGCGCCTTCTCCATGGCCATGGACCGGCAGGCAATGGTCAATGTGGCAGGCTATGGCTACCCGACGATCAATCAGGACCCCAGCGGTCTGGGCGAGCTGTATGCCCTCTGGGCGGATGCCGATATCCTGGCAGAGTTCAGTGAATTCATGGACTATGATCTGGATGCGGCTGGCGCCCTGCTGGCTGAAGCAGGCTATGAAGACTCCAATGGCGACGGCTACCTGAACACCCCTTCCGGAGAGTCCATCCGCTTCGAGCTCATTGTCCCCAATGGCTGGACTGACTGGGTCAACACCGTTCGCATAGCCGTGTCGGACCTGCAGGACCTGGGACTGAACGTGGAGGCACGCACTCCCGAGGTAGCAGCCTGGGATGAGGCCTACATTTCGGGCGAGTTTACCGGCGGCATCAATTCCTGGCTGCCCGGCGTTACACCGCACCGGCAGATTGACGGTGCTTACCATCCGCGGTTTGTTGACCGTCGGCGCGATGCTGCGGCTCGTTATCACAACGACGAGCTGGTAGGCCTGCTGGAACAGTTCTACACGGTGGCCGAGCAGTCCGAGCAGGAAACGATCATGCACGAGATGCAGGCCATCCTCTCGCGCGACATGCCGATCATTCCGGTCTTCAACAACCCGATGTGGTACCAGTACAACGACAGCCGCTTCACTGGCTGGTGGAATGCGGACAACCCCGGCGGCCGACCACAGCCGCATGCGGGCAACCCGGAGCGTCTGCTGCACGTGCTCGATCTGAGCCCGCGCAACTGAGACGAACGTCGGTGACTGTCGGCGGCGCCTTGTGAAGGTTGCTGCCGACTGTTTCAGGGTTTGAACAGGGCCTCTTCGGGGCCCGCACTGAACGGACGGTGAACCGCTATGTATTTCTTTCTGCGCCGCCTGGGCTTCTATCTGGCAGCCTTCGTGGTGGCGTGCACTTTCAATTTTCTGTTGCCGCGCATGATGCCCGGCGACCCGGTACAGATCATGTTTGCGCAATCCGGCAGCACTCTTGGCCCGGAAGCCATGGATGCACTGCGTGCGACCTTCGGTTTTGTCGAAGGTCCCATCTGGCAGCAGTATCTGATTTACCTGAAAAGCGTGTTCAACTGGGACCTCGGCTTGTCGGTCAGCTTCTATCCCTTCTCGGTCAATGACGTGATCGGTACTGCACTGCCCTGGACACTATTGCTGGTCGGGTTGTCTACCCTGATCAGTTTCAGCCTGGGCAGCCTGCTGGGCATCTATGCCGCCTGGCGTCGGGGTGGCCTGTTCGACTCCATAGTCTCCCCGCTGGCGCTGGTCATGCAATCCATACCGGCCGTGGTGCTGTCGATACTGGCACTGTTCGTGTTCGCCGTCATGCTTGGCTGGTTTCCCGTCGGTCGGGCCTATGGACTGGACCATGATCCGGCGTGGTCATTCGCCTTTGTCGCCAGCGTGGCGCATCACGCCGTGCTGCCGCTGATCACACTCATCACCGTGCAGGTCGGTGGCTTTCTGGTCACCATCCGCAACAACATGATCAACCTGCTCGGTGAGGACTATATCAACATGGGGCGGGCCAAGGGCCTGGGCGATACCGCCGTCATGTTCCGCTATGGCGCGCGCAATGCGTTGCTGCCCAGTGTGACCAGCTTTGCCATGGCCTTCGGCTTCATTGTGGCCGGCTCCCTGATTACCGAGGTCATTTTCAACTACCCGGGGCTCGGCCGGCTGCTGTTCAACGGCATCAATGCCCGTGACTATCCATTGATTCAGGGGCTGCTCCTGATCATCACCGTCGCCACTCTGGCGGCCAATTTCATTGCGGACCTGGTCTATGTGGTACTGGATCCCCGGCTGCGCAGGAGTTGATGTATGTCCATTCTGATAAGCATTCTGCGCCAGAACTGGAAAGCCCGCCTGGGTGTACTGATTGTTCTGGGCTTCGTTCTGCTGGCCATCTTCGGGCCCTGGTTTGCCGAGTTTGCACCGGAACGCCGGGTCGGTCTGCCGCACCAGCCACCGGACGGCAGCCACTGGCTGGGCACCACCCGTATGGGTCAGGATGTGTTTTCGCAGTTCGTCCACGGGGCTCGCACATCACTGGCCGTCGGCTTTGGCGCCGGCTTCATCGTGGCGGCTCTGGGCACCCTCATCGGCGTTGTGGCCGGTTATTTCCGCGGCAAGGTCGACGAGTTTCTGACCTTTCTGACCAATGTTGCTCTGGTGATTCCGAACCTGCCCCTGCTGCTGGTGCTGGCGGCCTTTATCGGCAGTGCCAGCCCGCTGGTGATCATGCTGATCATAGGCTTTACCTCCTGGTCCTGGGGTGCTCGGGTGATCAGGGCACAGACCCTGGCCCTGCGCGACCGGGAGTTCGTGCACGCAGCGGAACTGCTGGGAGAGCCCCGCTGGCGCATCATCGGCGTGGAGATACTGCCCAATCTGGTCTCCATTGTCGGCATCAACTTTATCGGCAGCGTGATCTATGCCGTACTGACCCAGGCCACCATCGAATACCTGGGGCTGGGCAATCCGCTCGATGTGTCCTGGGGCATCATGCTGTACAACGCCCAGAACTCTGCTGCCCTGTACGTGGGTGCCTGGTGGGAAGTGCTGGCGCCCTGTGTGGCCATTGCGCTGTTGGGGGCGGGCCTGGCCCTGCTCAATTTTGCCATTGATGAAATGGCCAACCCGCGTCTGCGTACCTATCGCCTCAACCGCCGCGTGCGGCAGCGCATGGCGGCACTGTCCGGCAAGGAGGTTTCAGCATGAATCAGCCCTTGTTGTCCATTCAGGGTCTCAGCGTGGACTATGTAACCAATCAGGATGTGTTCAGGGCGGTCGACAAGGTCGACCTGGATATCGCCGACAACGAGATTGTCGGCCTGGCCGGGGAATCCGGCTGTGGCAAGAGCACCCTGGCCTACTCGGTACTCAATCTGCACCGGCCGCCGGCCTTCATTACCCAGGGGCAGATCCGCTACCGGGACACCAGCGTGCTGGACCTGCCCACGGCCAGCCTGGACCGCTTCCGCTGGAACGAGGTGGGCATGGTGTTTCAGAGCGCCATGAACTCCCTCAACCCGGTGGTGCGCATTGATCGCCAGTTTCTGGATGTGCTGCATGCCCATACAGATCTGACCCGTGAGGCCGCCCTGGCCAGAGCGGAAGACATGATGCGCCTGGTCGACATCCCGGTCAGCCGCCTGCGTGACTACCCGCACCAGTGCAGCGGCGGCATGCGCCAGCGCATCGTCATGGCCATCTGCCTGGCGCTCGAACCCAGGCTGATCATCATGGACGAACCGACCACGGCGCTGGATGTGGTGGTGCAGCGGGAAATACTGCAGCAGATTCACGAACTGAAACAGCGGCTCGGTTTCTCGGTACTGTTCATTACGCATGACCTGGCGCTGATGCTCCAGTTCTGTGATCGCATCGGCATCATGCGCCAGGGGCGCATCCTGGAAATGGGGTCGCGGGACGACATACTGCACCGACCGCAGAACGCCTATACCTGTCAGTTGCTGGATGCCATCCCCGGCCGCCACCTGTTCGGCCGCACCTGGCAGTGGAACCAGACCGAGGAGGCGGCCTTATGACCACCTTATTGCAGGTCGACAACCTGCAGCAGACGTTTCTGTTGCAGCAGGGGTTGCGCAAGGTGCCTTTCGAAGCCCTGCGCGGCGTCAGCTTCTCGCTGCAGGCGGGCCGGGCCCTGGCCCTGGTCGGCGAGTCCGGCTGTGGCAAGAGCACCACGGCCCGCGTGATTACGCGCATGCATGAGCCCACCGCCGGCAGAGTGCTGCTGCACGGACAGGATGTCACTGAACTGAAATCACGCCGTGCCCTCAAGGCCTATCGGAAATCCCTGCAAATGGTATTTCAGGATCCGTTCGGCTCGCTCAACCCCACGCGCTCGGTGCGTCACCACCTGACCCGTCCCTTGCGCCTGCATCAGCCGGCGCTGAAGCGCCGGCAACTGCAGCAGCAGCTCGAGGCGTTGCTGGAACTGGTTGAACTGGGCGACCCCGGCATGCTGGACAAGTATCCCCACCAGATGAGCGGGGGCCAGCGCCAGCGGGTCAATCTGGCGCGCGCACTGGCTGTGGAACCCGAGGTACTGATTGCCGACGAACCGACGTCCATGCTTGATGTCTCCATTCGCATGGACATGCTGAACCTGTTTCGCAAGCTGAAGGCCGAGCGTCAGCTGGGTCTGCTGTATATCACGCATGATATCGCCACCGCCCAGTATGTGGCCGAGGACACCGCCGTCATGTATGCCGGCCAGATTGTCGAGTACGGGCCCACCGCCTCGGTGATTGACCACCCCAGCCATGACTACACCCGTTTGCTGTTGTCCTCGGTACCGGATCCGACCCGGAGTTTCGCTGAACTGGCCGCCGAGGAGTCGGATTTCCGGGAACGCGCCGACCGCATCCGTCAGCAGAGTCGTGCTGCAGGCTCGGACTATGAAAAAGTGGCCGAGGGGCACTATTGCCTGCGCCAGGCCGTGACGCAGCAGAAGGAGGCACTATGCTGACGCTCTGCCCGCAGCCGCAACATCTGCAGTGGAACGGGGACCAGTGGCCCGTGTCGGTAGCGGACCTGAGTGCCCGCCTGGCCGCCTGCCGGGTTGGCAGCCCGCCGCTGCCCGAGCTGCCACGCCACGACGATTCAGTCCTGGACGAGGAGGGATATCGCCTGGAAATTACCTGCCAGGGTGCCAGCGTGACCTGTGGATCCGACCAGGGCTATTTTTATGCCGTACAGACACTGTTGCAGATCTGCCACCAGTGCACCGGGCAGGCTGCATTGCCTGGCGTGCAGATTGATGACAGCCCCTGGTTTCCGGATCGGGGCGTGCTGCTGGATATCAGCCGGGATCGGGTGCCGACCATGGCGCAAATCTACCGTCTGGTCGACCTCTGGTCGGGGCTGAAATACAACCGCCTGCAACTCTATATGGAGGCGGCCTTCGCCTACGAGGGCCACGAGGCGGCCTGGCGTGACCGTTCACCCTTTACCGCAGAAGAAGTCCGCGCGCTGGACAGCTACTGCCAGCAGCGCGGCATGACCCTGATGCCCAACCAGAACACCTTCGGGCACATGGAGCGCTGGCTGGACCTGCCCGAGTATGCCCATCTGGCCGAAAACCGGGGTGGCTGTGTCGACCCCAATGGCAACTTCCGCAATCACTCCTTCTGCCTGAATCCACTGAGTGAGCAGTCGGTCGACTTTGTCGCCGACCTGCTGGACCAGTTGCTGCCCTGCTTTACCAGCCGTACGGTCAATATCAATGCGGACGAAACCTTTGACCTGGGGGTGGGTGCCAGCCGCCAGCGCTGCGCCGACATCGGCAAGGGCCAGGTCTATATGGATTACCTCAGGCGCATCCATGAGCTGTGCCAGGCGCGCGGATACCGCATGCAGTTCTGGTCCGACATCGTGCTCAACTACCCGCACCTGCTGGATCAGGTGCCGGCCGATGCCACCGTGATGAACTGGGGTTATGAAGCCGAACATCCGTTTGCGGACGAGTGCGCCCGCCTGCAGGCGGCCGGCCTCGACTTTCAGGTAGTCTCCGCCACCGGCACCTTCGCCGCCCTGACCGGGCGCTGGCGCAACTGCCGGCTCAATGTGATCAACGCGGCGCACAACGGCCGCAGATTCGGTGCCAGCGGGTTCTGGATGTCGGAGTGGGGTGATTTTGGCCATGCCCAGCCCTGGTGTGCCGCCTATCCGGGCTACCTGATCGGTGCCACGGCCGCCTGGAACCCGAATACGGTGGAAGACTTCAACACCGAACAGGCCCTGCAGCAGTTGCTTGCCGGCAACAGCACCCTGACCCTGGCGCTGTTCCGGCTGGGAGATCTGTACCTGAGCACGGAAACCGATCAGCAACTGCCGTTCGTGTCCGTGTTTGGCGCTCTGCTGTGCAACCAGATGACCAACCGGCACATGAAGAAGGTGCAGCACTGGCATCGCGCCGGCTTCGAGCAGGCATTGCAGCAGTGCCACCAGTTGGACGCTGCGCTGCAGGGTCTGGGCACCGCTGATCCGGAGCAGGCCTTCATGCGCGAAGAACTGTTGCTGACCACCCGTCTGGCGGCGCACGCGTCCGCTCTGGGCATGGCGCTGAGCGAGATACAGGACTACCGGGTCGAGCAACTGTCGACGACTGCCCGGGCGGCGCTGGCCAGCGAGCTGGCCTCGCTGCTGCCCGAATATGACCGCGTGTGGCTGCAGCGCAGCCGACCCGGCGGGCTGGATGCCAGCCGCGCCCGACTGGAGTTTCTGCTCGCCCTTTATCGGGGAGCCGTCAGACCAACCCGCCGGCTGCCGGAGCAATCATTGTGAGTTATGCGGATCCTCCACGATCGGCCAGATAGGCCGGTTCAGTTTTCGATAGCCATTGGTGGCCGGGTTGCTGGGGTAGGGTGCCCCGGCATCCACATAGATGATCTCGTGCGCGATCGGCACAAAGGCATCATGAAAGTGGTTGGTTGATTTCACCATCAGATAACGCCGAGCCCCGGGGTCGATACCCATGACGCTGAACAGGCTGGGGTCGAACGACTGGCAGCGATTGGAAGTCAGCACCACATCGACACCGGCAAAGTGAATCCAGGCGCTGTCGCCCATGGGCACCTGGCTGTCACCGAAACGCTGCTCGGCCTGGCGGACCAGACCGCGTACCTCTACCTCGGCGTCCACCGGCGCGCCGGCCGTGGCGCAGCTCTTGCCGCCGAACCGCAGCGGGATGCGGGCATTCAGGCCAGCAGCAAAACAGAACTTGACCGCAATGGGGTCCCACAGCGTGCCCAGCGCGACATCGCTCATGCCCCGTTCCAGACCGGCGCGCAGCAGCAGGGTGCCGTCGCCAGCCACCCCGCCGCCTGGGTTGTCCCATACATCGGCCAGTACCACAGGGCCCCGGGTGCAGGCCTGGGCCTGATCCAGTGCTACCTCGATGTCGAGAAAGGGCGGGCGGGTACGACCCCGGAACGAATACAGCTGCTCGCCGAGTTCACGGGCCAGTTGAGCGCCCAACTCGGGCGCATTGTCGGTCACTACCAGCATCCGCGTACCCAGCTCCGGTACATCACCGGCCATGAAACCGTGAATGACCGAGATGGAAAGAATGCGCGGGTCGCTCTGTTCGAGTTCATGCAGCTGGCGCACAAAGCCCTGCATCGGCTCGCGTGAGGTCGGCAGCACCTCGATCATGCGACAGTCATGGGTCGACATGAGTGGTCTGATTTCACCGTCGGCCGTGGCGCGCGCCAGCCTGACCAGATCCCGTGCCCGGGCCATGAAGTCGGTATGCGGGAACTCCTTGAACGCCACCAGCAGGTCGGCGGCCCCGACCCGGGCCGGGGTCAGATGGCTGTGCGGATCCAGCTCGGCGGCGATGGGCACGTCGGACCCTACAAGCTCGCGGACCCGCTGCAGCAGGTCACCCTCGCAGTCGTCATAACCCTGGGCGACCATGGCGCCGTGCAGGCCCAGTACCACCAGATCTACCGGCATGGCGGCGGTCAGCTCCGACAGCAGCGTATCGCGCAGGTGCTCGTAGGTATCACGGTTGATCAGCCCGCCCGGCTCGGCCCAGGTGGCCGTGCCCTCGACCACACGCCAGCCGGCCGGGGCCAGCAGTTCCCGGCAGGCGATCATGGGCGCGCTGCACAATGTCGGTGTCTCCGGGTGTTCGCCCGGGGCCGCGTAGAAGCTGTCTCGAAAAGATTGCAGGTCCGTGAATACCGGTGAAAAGGTGTTGGTTTCGGTGGCCAGCGAGGCCGTGTAGACCGTTTTCTGTCTCATTGGATTCGATCCTGATTGTGCAAGCTGAAAGAGGGGTGCTGACGAGGCAGCAGCGCGCCGGAATGGCCCACCACAGCGCCGGCCAGCGCACAGGCATGGCGGGCCGCCTGCGTTGGGTTCTGCCCGTGCAGGCGGGCCGCCAGATAGCCCCCGTTGAAGGCATCTCCGGCGCCGGTGCTGTCCACAACCGGCACCTCACAGGCCGGTATGGTCTGCCAGTCTGCAGACTCTGTGGGCAGCCGTGCGCCCTGGCCGCCACAGCGCACCACCAGTTCCCGTTGCGGGTGGTGGGCCAGCAGGCTGTCCAGGGCTCGGTCTGCGGGACGTTGGTACAGCGCCATTTCGTCATCCAGCGACGGCAGGTAGATGTCACTCAGGGCGAGCAGTTGTTCGTGCCAGCTCAGGGCCTCGGTGGTTGATTTCCACAGCTGTGGGCGGAAGTTGCTGTCATAGACGATGCTGCAGTCGGTGCTCAGCGCGCGCAGCAGGTCCAGCAGGCCACTGCGATCAGCCACGATGGCAGCCGTGATCAGCGACAGGTAGACATGGCTGGCGCCGGCACAGGCCTGCAGCAGTGTGTCCCGGGGAGTGTCGAGAAGCCGGGTGGCTGCCGAGGCCTGTCGCCAGTACTGGAACTGCCGCTCGCCGGCCATGTCGGTGCTGATCCAGTAAAGACCGGGTTGGCGACCTGGCAGGCGCTGCACGGCCGAGGTATCCACACCATCCTGCTCCCACTGTCGGACCAGTTCATCACTGCGCGGGTCAGCGCCCAGCGCCGTCAGGTAGGAGACCGCTATACTGCTCTGCGCCAGGGCATAGGCCGTGTTGTAGGTGTCGCCGCCATAACCCGCGCTGAGCTTGTCTCGGGACTGCGTCTGCTGGCGGATTTCCAGCATGCATTCGCCCATGCTGACCACTCTGGGCGTCTGCTCCGGGTTTGCCCCGGGCCTTTTCGGAGCTGCTGAATGGCTGCGGGGCCGGTCTACACGCATGTGGTTGATCTCAAGTAAAGAAAATAATTTACACAAAACAAATGTGAATGCATACTAATGCGGCCGAAATAGGCTGTAAATACCCAATATATGAAAATAATTACCTTATTGTGAGGAAGAACAGGTGCGGCAAATGGACTATGAGCATTGGCGGTTTCAGCACCGCTGGACAGGTGCTGGAGGGCGTCAGCTGCAGTTCTCCCATGCTGTGCAGGCCAGCGAGATCGTTGGCACGGGTGCCATGGGGAGTCGATGCCAAAGTGGAAATGGATCTGCTAGCCTACAAGGCATTGCAGGCCTGACAGTGGAACCCTGACCCTTGGACATCATATCCCGCATCCGCGATGTACATGATTCACTCAGTCGTGCCGAACGGCAGGTGGCCGATTACATCCTGGACAATCTGGATGTCGCGGTGCGTACCAGCACCACAGATCTGGCCCGCGCCGCCAATGTGAGCCCGCCGACGATCACTCGCTTTTGCCGTTCCATCGGCTGTGACAGCCTCAAGAGCGTCAAGCTGGAACTGGCGCAGGCACAGGTGGTGGGCGGGCGCTATTTGCGCAAGCCTTACCACCAGGGCGATGTGCGCGCCGTGCAGGACAACGTCATCGGCGGTCTGCGCAATGCCATCCACCAGTTGGAAAACCAGTTGGATCAGACCGCGCTGGAAGCCGCCGTTGGCAGACTGAAAGAGGCTCGTCGCGTGGTTGTCTTTGGGGGTGGGGGCAGTGGTGCCAACCTGGCCGAGGAACTGGAAAACCGGTTGTTCCGACTGGGTTTGCATGCCAGTGCCTATGTGGACACCCAGATGCAGACCATGGTGGCAGCGACGCTGTCGCAAGGGGATGTACTGGTGATCCTGTCCGCCACCGGACGCTTCGAGCCGCTGGTGAAATGTGCCGAGATAGCGCGGCAGTATCAGGCCGAGGTCATTGCCCTGACCCGACCGGGCTCGGCGCTGGCACGGTCAGTGGATGTGGCCCTGACACTGAGCATCGAGGAGTCGGAAGACATTCTCAAACCGACGGCGTCGCGCTATGCCTTCATGGCGCTACTGGACATCCTGGCTACCGCCGTTGCGGTCGAGATGGAACTGGTGGCAGCGGAACGGCTGCGTCGCATCAAGTATCAACTGATCGCCAGCCGTGACGGCGTTGATGACGGCCAGCCGCTGGGCGATTGAAACAGCCCCGAACAAGGAGACAGAGCATGACCGCTCCCATGGAAACACTACTCAAGCAGGCCCGCCCGGTTATTCCGGTGCTGGCGCTGAAATCCGTTCCCGCCGCGATTGAAGTGGCCAAAGCACTGCACAAGGGGGGTATCAGCGTGCTGGAAGTCACTCTGCGCACCGATGCCGCCCTCGACATCATCCGCGAACTGGCGCAGATCCCGGAACTGACCATCGGCGCCGGTACCGTCACCAATCCGGATCAGCTCGACCAGGCGGTGCGCGCAGGGGCCCGATTTGCCGTCAGCCCCGGCGCCACGCCGAATCTGCTGACTGCGGGCCGGGAGTCAGCCATTCCTCTGTTACCGGGCGTGGCCACCGCATCCGAACTGATGGCGGCTCTGGATGCGGGCTATCACTATCTCAAGTTCTTTCCGGCTGAAGTCGCCGGCGGTGTCGCCGCCCTGAAGGCGCTGGCCGGCCCGTTCCCGCAGGTGCGATTTTGCCCCACCGGGGGTATTGGCCGGGCCAACTATCAGGACTATCTGGCTCTGCCGAGCGTGGTCTGTGTCGGTGGGTCCTGGCTGGTACCGGCCGACCTGCTGGCGCAAGAGGACTGGGCGGGCATCACACACCTGGCTGCCGAGGCCGTCGCATTGGGCCACTGACAGCAGGCGCCTGTGTTCGGCTCAGCTGATCGCCACCGCCTTGAACTGCACATGGACGGCCTGGCCGGTCTGCAGGCCCAGTTGATCGCGTGATTTGCGCGTGATGCGGGCCAGCAGCGGGGTGTCGCCCAGGGTCAGGGTGACCAGTTGATGCGCCGGGTGGGGGTCGTTATTGAAGCCGGTAATCCGTGCCGGCAGATGATTCAGGGCGCTGCCTCGGCTGTCGGCGCTCAGGCTGAGCACCACATCTCTTGCTGCCACCCGAATGCGTACCGTCGAGGTCTCGGGCGCGTGTGTGCAGGGCACCTGCAACTCGCCGCCATCAAATGTCAGATGCAGCAGGTGGTATTCGGACTCGAACCGGACGACCTTGGTTTCGATCACCGAGGTGGCATTGTCGGCATGGGCCAGCGGCAGGTCCGTGCGGGTCAGCAGCGACTGCAGCGGCCCGGCGGCCAGCAGCCGACCCTGCTCCAGCAGCAGCATGTGATCCGCCAGCCGGGCCACCTCCTCGATGGCATGGGTGACATAGACCACCGGGATATCCAGCGTCTGATGCAAACGGTCCAGCCAGGGCAGAATCTCGTTCTTGCTCAGGGCATCCAGCGCCGCCAATGGCTCATCCATCAACAGCAGATCAGGGCTGGTCAGCAAGGCCCGCCCGATCGCCACCCTCTGCCGTTGCCCGCCGGACAGTTCGTGCGGGTAGCGGTGCAGCAACGGCGCCAGACCCAGCAGTTCGACAACCTCGCCCGGCTGTAAACGCCGTGCGTCTGCCGGCACCCGGCGATAGCCGTAGTGCAGATTGCCGGTCACGGTGAGGTGCGGGAACAGGGCGCCTTCCTGAAACACATAACCCACCGCACGCTGGTGCGGCGGCCATTGCCGACCCCCGGCCTGCCACTGCTGGCCGTTGACGCTCAGCCGACCCTGTACCTCCGGCTCCAGCCCGGCCAGACAGCGTAGCAGCGTGGTCTTGCCGCAGCCGGAATGCCCGAACAGGGCCGTGACGCCCCGGGGCGGTATCCGGCCGGCCAGTTCCAGGCAAAAGCCCGGGCGCTGCAGATGGAAATCGAATTCGATCATGTGGTCCCCAGCCGGAAGCGACCATTGAGGGTGTAGAGGGCGAACAGCATCACGAAGGACAACCCCAGCAACAGCCCGGACAACCGATGCGCCGACCCATAGTCGGTGGCTTCGACATGGTCATAGATGGCAATGGAAATCACCTGGGTCTCACCCGGAATATTGCCGCCTATCATCAGCACCACACCGAACTCGCCCACCGTATGCGCAAAGCCCAGCGTAATGGCAGTCAGAAAACCGCGCCGGGTCAGTGGGAGAATGACCGACAGCCAGCGGTCCAGAGGCGTGGCGCGCAAAGTAGTGGCGGCTTCCAGCGTGCTGCGATCCAGGCTGGCAAAGGCGTTCTGCAGCGGCTGCACCACAAAGGGCAGGGAATAGAGTACCGAGCCGATCACCAGCCCGGTAAAGGTAAAGGCCAGTGCCGGGCCGCCCAGTGCCTGAATCGGGCCCTGCGCCCCCAGCAGCATCAGCACATAAAAGCCCAGCACCGTGGGCGGCAGCACCAGCGGCAACGCTACAATCGACTCCACGGCCAGCCGGATGCGGCTGCGGGTATGCGCCAGCCACCAGGCCAGCGGTGTGCCCAGCACCAGCAGTATCACGGTGGTCACTGCGGCCAGACGGAGGGTCAGCCCCAGGGCAATCCAGTCGGCCTGCTCAATACCCAGCACAGCCTGCCTCTCCGTTTCGGCTTGGCAGCAGATAGCCATCCTGCTCGAGAATACCGTGCGCCACCTGATCGCAGCGCACCCACTGCATGAAAGCAGCAGCCCACGGGTTGTCGGCCCCGGCCTGCAGCATGACCGCCTCCTGCACTATGGGCGGGTAGCTGTCGGCCGGCGGCAGCCAGCGGGAGCCCATGGGCTCACCCCCCTGCTGGCGCTCCAGCACAATCACCTGGGAGGCGGCCACCAGTCCCAGTTCAGCATTGCCCGAGCGCACAAAGGTGAAGGCCTGACTGATGCTCTGGCCGGTTACCAGTTGACGGGACTGCAACTGGACGCCGGCATTGTCGAGCAGTGCTTCGGCCGCCACCCCATAGGGCGCCACGCGCGGGTTGGCAATGGCCAGGCGCCGGAATTCGCCCGACTGCAGCAGAGCCAGGCCGTCCTCCGGGATCAGCTCCGGGTCGTTGCTCCACAGCATCAACTGACCCAGCGCATAGACAAGGCGGCTGTCGGGCAGGGCCTCGCCGCTGTCCACCAGATCGGCCGTGCGCTGATCGTCGGCAGAAAAGAAAAGATCAAACGGCGCCCCTTGCCGAATCTGGGCAAAGTGCTTGCCGGAGGAGCCGCTGCTGATGCGAACCCTGAAATCCGGATGCTGGCTCTGATACTGCGTCACCAGGTGTTCCAGAGTCGGGTTGAAATTGGCCGCCACCGCAATGCGCACTTCCGCCATGGCCAGGCTCGGCAGCCAGACCGTCAGAGTCAGCAGCACAAGGGCGCGGGTGATTGTACGGCAGACCCTGGAAAACCGTATCATGGGCAGTGTGAACTCTTCATCGGGTTGGCGTCATGATCCATGGTTGCGACTGAAGTCCGGCGCCAGCATCGCTGGCAACGGGGTGATCGGGGTATATCATAGCGCATGGGGATCATCAAACACCCGGATCAGGCATCCGGCAGCTCAAGATAAAGAGCACAGTGAGCGCAGTGCGCACAGAACAGGAGCTTCAGCATGCATCTCTACAGTGGTGCCTCAGTCGGCGCCGCCGAGCAGCAGTGGGCGCAGGCCAGCGACCAGCCAACCTGGATACTGATGCAGCGTGCTGCCACCGCAGCACAGCAGGTGCTGGCACAGCATTTCCCCGCCGAGCTTCCCGTGGCCGTGCTCTGTGGCAGCGGCAACAACGGCGGTGACGGCCTGCTGCTGGCCGCCAACCTGCATCGCGCCAGGCGCCCGGTCACCGTCTGGTTGAAGGGTGAACCGCGCACAGGCAGTGATGCCGAGCTGGCCCATGCCGAGGCCAAAAAGGCTGGCGTGGTGATCACCAATGACCTGACAGCGCTGCCATCTCCCGCAGTCTGTGTGGATGCGCTGCTCGGCACCGGCTTTCAGGGCGAACCCAGAGGCGCCATCGCCGATGCCATTCGCTGGCTGCGCCGGCAGCCTGTGCCTCGGATACTGGCCGTTGACTGCCCCAGCGGCCTGAATGCTTCCACCGGTGCGGTCGGCGATCCGGAGTGTGTAGTGCGGGCTGGCCACACGGTCACCTTCATCGGCGCCAAACTGGGTCTGTTCACCGGCCAGGGGCCGGGGCTGACCGGTGCAGTCAGTCTGCACTCTCTGCAGGTCAGCATGGATGGGCAACCGATGCTGGCGCACCTGCTGAATGCAGAGGATCTGCACTGGCCCCGTCGGTCCGCCACTACCCATAAGGGCGCGCAGGGCCATGTGCTGGTGATCGGCTCCGGCGCCGGGCTCTGGGGCGCCGGCATGCTCGCCGCCGAAGGCGCGCTGGTGACCGGGGCCGGTCTGGTTACCGCCCACCTGAATCCGGCCTGCCATTCTGCACTGCTGGCCCGCGCCCCGGAAATCATGGTGCGCGGCGACCCGGTACCGCATGCGCTGCAACCGCGCCAGACGGTGGTGGTTGGCCCTGGGCTGGGGCGTGATCAGGCGGCTACGATGCGCTGGCAAACCGTCTGCCGCCTGCTGACCGATGCCGCCCTGCCGCCGCAGGGGATGGTGGTCGATGCCGATGCACTCTGGCATCTGGCGGCGCGGCCTTTTCAGCGGCCGGAGTGGGTACTCACCCCGCACCCTGGCGAGGCAGCCCGCTTGCTCGATTGCAAGGTGGCCGACATCGAGGCCGATCGCTTACAGGCCGCGCAGAACATACAGCAGCGTTATGACGGCGTGGTGGTTCTGAAAGGTGCCGGCACCGTGATCGCCCATGCCGGCCACTGCAGCGTGCTGCCGTTTGCCTCCGGCGCCATGGCCACCGGCGGTCTGGGTGATGTGCTGTCCGGGGTGATCGGCGCTCTGCTGGCACAGGGGCTGTCCGCCTCCGCGGCCGCCGAAAGCGGCGCCTGGCTGGTCACCCGGGCCGCCCTGCAGCGGGCCCACAGGCAGCCGGTCGTGCGCGCCACCCAGGTACTGGATAACCTGGCCGAAACCGCCTGGCATCTGGGTTTTCGGGCCGAGTCTCGTGACAGCTCTGCGTTGGCCACCCGGGATGCATCAGGTCGAAGTATCACCTGAGCGTCCTGATGGGCATGAGCAACCATTTAAGGCAGACAGCATGACCGGCAAACATCAGACACAGAAACCAAACACCCCAAACCCGCGGCTGCTGCGGCGGCTCCTGCGGGCCCGGGACCGAATGGATGCGGCCTCGCACGAGCAGTGGCCGATCTGCCGCCTGGCACAGGTCAGCGGTGTTTCCGAAGCCCACTTTGCGCGCTCCTTCAAGGAGGCATTCGGGGTGCCGCCGCATCGGTACCTGCTGTCGCGACGCATCGAGCGGGCAACGGCCCTGTTGCGCGACACCGACCTGCCCATTACCGAGATTGCCCTGAGTGTAGGCTGGGAGAGCCTGGGTACCTTTGGTCGTACCTTTCGCGCCATTAGCGGCAGGAGCCCGGGTGAGTTTCGTGCTCATGCCCGGGCGGAGCCGCCCCCGGCTTCGATGCAGATGCCGGCCTGTTTTCTCAAGGCCAGTGAGCGACCTCAGCTCAAAAGCGCAGTTTTGGAGAAGTCACGTCCATAGACGACCGGCAATACTGGCGGTGAGAAAAACAAGCAAGGAGGTCGTATGAGTCAGGGTATTGAGGTAGTGGGCGTCTATGTGCGTGATCAGGACGAGGCGCTCGAATTCTATGTGGAGAAACTGGGCTTTCGCGTGCATACCGACGTGAACAACGGCTACTTCCGCTGGGTTACGGTGCAGCATCCGGAGCAGTCCTCGTTTCAGTTGGGGCTCTTCGTACCGGGGCCGCCGGTGCAGGATGAGGCCACCGGGCAGGCGCTGGCAGCACTGGTGGCCAAGGGGGCCATGCCCGCCCTGGTGCTGGCGGTGAACGACTGCCGAGCAGCCTATGCACAAATGAAAACCAGGGGCGTGGAGTTCACGCAGGAGCCCATCGAGCGGTTCGGCACCATTGATGCCGGGTTTCGCGACCCCTCGGGGAATGGCTGGAAAATGATCGAGAGGAGAGAAGTCTGATGACAGTCAGCAATGCAATCCGCCAGGCCCACCGCTGGATAGCGATCATATTCACCGCAACCGTGATCGCCAACTTTGTGGCGCTGGCCACAAGTGCCGATGGCGTGCCGCCGGCCTGGGTGACCTACTCCCCTTTGCCGCCACTGGCATTGTTGCTGTTTTCCGGGTTATATCTGTTTGTGTTGCCCTACATCACCCGGCGCCGCAAGGTGACTGAACCATGAGCAAGAACCCTGCAGTTGACGAGTACCTGGCCGAAGGCTGTGGCCGTTGTGACAAGGTGGGCACGCCCGCATGCAAGGTCAACACCTGGCGCGACGGGCTGACCCGCCTGCGTGCGGTGGTGCTGGGCACACCGCTGGTGGAAGACCGCAAATGGGGGGCGCCCTGTTACACCCTGAAGGGCCAGAATGTGGTGATGATCGGTGCTTTCAAGAACAACTATGTACTGAGTTTCATGAAGGGCGCCCTGTTGAAGGACCCGCACCGCTTGTTGGAAGCTCCGGGCGAGCACACCCAGTCAGGCCGGGTGATTCGTTTCACCGATGCCGAGCGGGTCACCGCACTGGCGCCAGTGCTGCGAGACTATGTTCTGGAAGCCATCGAGATTGAAAAGGCCGGCCTCAAGGTCGAGCCCAAACAGACCGCCGACTATGAGGTTCCCATCTAATTTCAGGAAGCCATGGACCGGGATCAGGACCTGAAAGAAGCTTTCCAGGCCCTGACCCCGGGCCGACAGCGCAGCTACCTGATTCATATTGCTGGCGCCAAACAGGCCAAAACCCGGCTGGCACGTATCGAGCGTTGCCGGGACAAGATATTCGAAGGCAAGGGTTTCAGCGAATACTGAGCTGGCAGGGCTCGCCGGGCACTGCCCGTGAAAGTGCAGAGACCGCAGAGGGCGCTCACGACAGTTCGTAAAACACCGACTCGCCAAGAATGGTGGCTCGGGACAGGTACTGGCGGTCGCCTTCCGGTACTCCCGAGTCCGCAAACACCTGCTCCCAGTGGTTGCGGACGGTGGCGGTCATGGTCTCGACTATCTCTGTTGCTTCGTCGATGCCAAGACCAAAGCGCTCACACTCACTGAGCGCGTTCTGCAAATTGGACTGACGGCCCCACGCGCCGACAATCATTGCCTGGTCGGCGGACACTCCGGTTCGTGGCTGCGGGCAGACATCGTAGGCGGGTGTCAGCTCCAGGCATTCACCGTCCCAGAAGCACGCATGGTTTCTGGCATGATCATCCACGTTGCCGATGAGCATGTTGAACACCATGCGGCGAAACAACTCTGCTCCATCGGACCTGAAATCTCGGGCGAACTGTCTGAGCATGTCCGCCAGTTCCAGATAGCTTGAATGGCCGGCCCGGACGGCATACTCATCCAGGCCCAGCAGTGTCATCGCACTGATCATGTGACGGCGCTGGACGCCCCCTGGAGTGACTGTTCGATCAAATCGGCGTACCAGAATCACGCGCTTGTTGAGTGATTCGACGATTCGAGTTTCCGCGACCCTGATACCCGCCAGCCTGGCCAATGCCATTCCTGCATCCTCGATGCCCACCATGTCGGCAGAGTCTCTCGAGGAACTGAATTTGGCGATCCAGAACTCTCCGTTTTCGTGCAGCAGGGCCTTGGGCCGGGCACCACCCACACTGGTGCCGTGGTTCAGCGCGGCATCCAGTTGATCATCCAGCGGCCTGCCCTGATCGATGCGGTCGGCCGCCTCCAACAACTCCGCCAAAGGGGCCGCATGACCCTCCTTGGGAATATACCGGCTCGGAGTGTCTGTGGCATCCAGAGCCCCGATCCGGTCCGGCCCCGCCCGCAGCAAGAAGTCTATCTCCCCCAGCTCTCTGTTACTTCTCCCCGGTGCATTGGCATGCTCACGGAGCATGATATTGCGACCCCAGGCATCCGGCGAAGCATCCCGGATGGCGCTGTTCAGCTCGTCATCCAGTATGTGTTCTTCATTGTCGAGGGCGCCCAACGTGCAGTTGGGTGGCGCCAGCGGAATGGCGTTGTCCCGCTGAAGGTAGCTGCGGGCGTAGCGAAACACATGGTCCTGGCCGTCAAAGGCCACAATGCCGCACACGACAGGTTCAGTCTGGCCCGGCAGGTAGAACCAAAGATAGGCCTGATCAGAAATCATTGTCGATCACCTTTTTACGCCGCTTTCCTGCCTTTGTGAGCCTCGTTGTCCGGGCTCTTGAAAGGTTCACTGGTCCGGGTCGCCTCGGTGATGCAGGGGTTTCATGGCCCGTGCTGAGTGTCTCCAGCACGGGGATATCGAGGACCCAGAGCGCGCTGACGACCAGCCCGAAATCCGTGTTGGCATCCCCTTTTTCCATGGCGCTGATGTGCCGGCGGTCGATGCCGCCCAGGCGCTGACCCAGCTCGGACTGACTCCAGCCACGCTCCTTGCGGACGGCCGCGATCAGCTCTCCGGTCTCTGTCAGAGCATCCCGGACCTGTCGGATGTGGTAGGTTTGCGCGTCAATTGATTTAGGCATTGTCCACCAAAACGTACAAAAAAATCTATTATGTACATCATATCGAACATTGAAGAAGGGTCAACTGAAGATACACCTGTCCTCACAGAACCTGCGGGTCATCGGACGCTCTGACCCTTGGGCGCCAGCAGGGTCTTGCCGGGCTGTCTCCTGTGCTATATGATTTATATACGAATCGTATATGGAGTGTGTCATGGGTATCGTGAAAATCGACGACGACCTGCATGAAGAAATTCGCAAAGCCAGTTCTGTCATGGTTCGGTCCATCAATGCCCAGGCCGAGTTCTGGATCAAAATAGGCATGCTGGCCGAAACCAACCCGGACAAGACCTTCAGTCAGCTTGTGCAGGAACAGATGGCCAATGCTGATGTCAGACTGAGGAGGATCGCCGGTGACTGAAGTGGTGCTCAAAAACCCGGAACAGATCAGGTTGATGCGCGCGTCCGGGCGGCTGCTGGCGCAGGTCTTTGCCTGGCTTGATACCCGGATAGAGCCGGGCGTATCCACCATGGATATCAACACCCTGGCCGAAGACTACATCGTCAACACACTGCAGGCACGACCGGCCAGCAAGGGTCAGTACGGGTATCCGTATGTACTCAATACCTCGGTGAATCATGTGGTCTGTCACGGCATGCCGACGGAGCAAAAAAAGCTGAAATCGGGGGATATCGTCAATGTCGACATCACGCTGGAACAGGGCGGCTACATTGCGGACTCTAGCAAGATGTACCTGCTCGGCAAGGTGCCACCGCACGCCCGGAGGCTGGTTGCAGTCACCTATGACGCCATGTGGGAAGGCATAAAGGTGGTAAGACCGGGTGCGACCCTGGGCGATGTCGGCCACGCCATCCAGCAGCACGCGACCACCAACGGTTATGCGGTGGTGCGCGAGTACTGCGGGCACGGCATCGGTACCGAGATGCATGAAGAACCAAACGTGCTGCATTACGGCAAGCCGGGTCGGGGGTTGGTACTGCAGGAGGGCATGACCTTCACCATCGAACCCATGATCAATCAGGGCACCGCCAGGGTGAAACTGAAAAAGGACGGCTGGACGGTCGTCACCGGCGACAAAAGGCTGTCTGCACAGTGGGAGCACACCATTGCGGTCACGGCCGATGGTTATGAGGTACTGACCCTCCGGGATGAAGAGCGGCATCCGGAGTCCGCCAGACTTGCCGTGGCGCGCGCCTTCGGCTAGTCTGTATCCCTGCTTGTCCCGTCATTCCAATACAGGAGCCATGCCAATGAAGTCAGCACTCTGAACCCCGTTTCTTTCCTGTGGTGTTACAGAGGTGTTGTCCATGGCTATGGCCTGTATTTCCGCAACGGATCTGACCGTTGCCTTTGATCCCAAACCCCCCGTTTTCCAGGCGCTGGATGTGCATCTGTCGGCTGAGCCCGTTGCACTGATCGGTCCCAATGGTGCCGGCAAGACCGTATTGGCCGAGTGCCTGGCCGGTATCCGTATACCCACTGCCGGCCAGGTGCAGCATCAGGTGCCGGTGGCCTTTCTGCCGCAACAGGCCGCCGAGCAGCACGACGCACGCACTGTGGCCGCCTTTCTGGGTGTCGAGGCGGCGCTGGCGGCACTGGCACGGCTGCTGGCCGGAGAAGGGCAGGTGGATGACCTGTCGATACTGAATGATCGCTGGACCCTGCAGGATGACCTGCAGGCACAGTTGGCACAGTTCCAGTTGCCCGCGGATATCCTGTCTGCACCGGTCAGTGCGCTGAGCGGCGGCCAGCGCACCCGGCTGCATCTGCTGCAGCTGTCCCGGCTGCCCGATACCTACCTGATTCTGGATGAACCGACCAATCACCTGGATCAGGGCGGTCGTCAGTGGCTGGCCGACTGGATCATGCAGCGCTCCGGCGGCACCCTGGTGATCACGCACGATCAGAGCCTGCTGGCCAGTTTCTCGCAGTTGCTGGAGTTGCGGGAAGGCCGCCTGCAACGCCATGGCCAGGGGTTTGCCGAATATCGGCAGTCCCGCGCCCAACTGCTCGAAAAAGCGCAGCACGACAAGCAGCATGCGCGCCAGACCCTGAAAAGGGAACGCCAGCAACAGCAGCTCGAACGCGAACGCCACGAACAAAGGGCCGCCAAGGGGCGGGCCAAGGCGCGCAAGGGCGACATGCCGAAGATTCTGCTCGATGCGCGCAAGGACCGCAGTGAAGCCACGGGCGGGCGTATCGCCCAGAAGCACCAGACTGCACTCGACGCAGAACAGCAGCGCCTGCAGACCGCCGAGTCCGTACTGGGGCGGGAGAACCCGCTGGCCTTCCCGCTTACCGAGCCTGCTCCCATTTCTGGCTGCCTGCTGGCCCTGGAGGCAGTCCGTCTGCCCTGGGTAGAGAACGCCGAGCCGCTGGACTGGCAGGTGATGAGCGGTGAGCGCTGGTGGCTGCGCGGCACCAATGGCAGCGGCAAGTCGACCCTGCTGAGCGTCATCAGCGGTGCCATCGAGCCCGTCAGTGGAGACGTTCAAAGGCGCGGCACCCTGCTCAGGCTGGACCAGCACCTGACGCTGCTGACCCCGAACCAGAGCGCGCTGGCCAACTTCCGGCGGCTCAATCCGGGCTGGTCGAATGCCGCCTATCGGGATCGCCTTGCCCAGGTGCGCCTGCGTGGTGATCTGGCTCTGCAGCCGGTATCGCAGTTGAGTGGTGGTGAGCAACTGAAGGTCGCGCTGGCCTGCAGCCTGATGGGCCCCGAAGCGGCACAGCTCATTCTGCTGGATGAACCCGACAACCACCTGGATCTGGAAAGCCAGACGCTGTTGGCTGAGGTGCTGAGCCAGTATCAGGGCACCCTGATCGTGGTCACCCACAGTGAGCCCATGGCGCAGGCCATGTTGCTGGACCGGGTGCAGACACTGGGAAGGGCGGAGCCGGGCCTGTATGCTGATGCATCTGCTGGGTAACATAATGCTGATGTTTCCTGCTTTGGGGCTAGGGTGACAGTCTGATGTACATCGGAAAGGCAGCAAAACTGTGCGGCGTATCGGTCAAGACGATTCGTTACTACGAATCGCTCGGCCTGTTGCCGAACGTTGAACGGCAGGGCGCCTATCGGGTGTTCTCCGAGCGCGATATCCGTCTGATCCGACTGATCCGCCAGGCTCAGGGGTCCGGCTTCCGCCTGTCGGAACTCAAGGCGGCGCTGACCTCAAATCACCACACGCTCCCCTGGGACACCCTGTGCCAATTGATGCAACAAAAGGAAGCCGACATTGAGCGGGAAGTCGAACAGTTGCAACGCAAGGCCGAGCAACTGCGCAGTCAGCGCAGGGACATTGAAGCCTGCCTGGCTGAAACACCGGATTGTCCGCCGCTGTTGCCCTGAGACTGCTTGACTCTCCCCCAAGGGGCAGGGTTTAAGCTCCGTGTGACTGAATCAACACGGAGCCACAAACCATGAAACTCGATACTCTGGCCCTGCCGGGTCGGCTTTTCCTTGAGCGTTTTCTGCTGCCATTTCTGGTCATGGCCAGCATGGGTGCATTTCTGCTCGCCCGGGATATCGGGGCTGATCTTGATCTGGTGGTCATGGCGGCAACCGTTGCGGCCCTGCTGGTGGCCATGGCGGCCGAGCGCCTGATTCCGTTTCGCCGTGACTGGAACCGCTCGCACCAGGATGGAAAAACAGACCTGACCAGTGCAGCGGTGCTGGTTGCCGCCGTAGAGCCCATGCTGAAATATCTGGCACCGGTCGCGGCGGTTGCACTCTACGCCCTCCTGGATGGCTCCGGGGTCTACCACGACCTGCTGGGTCAATTGCCCTTTGCTGTTCAGTTGATCGCGGTGACCCTGCTGATTGAGCTTGGGCGCTACTGGTCACATCGACTGCATCATCGCATCCCACAACTGTGGTGGTTGCATGCCATGCACCACAGCAGCGAGCGCCTGTATGCGTTCAACAACCTCAGGTTCCACCCGCTGAATCACGCTCTGAACTTCATCATGGGCAGCTTTCCCCTGCTGCTGATCGGGGCGCCGCCCGAGATCCTGCTGGGCTATCTGGCTCTCACTCAGCCCGTGGTCATGCTGCAGCATGCCAATGTGGCATCCCGTCACGGCCTGCTCAACTACCTGTTCAGCACCAATGAGCTGCATCGGTGGCACCACTCCAGCAAGGCCTCGGAAGCCAACTGCAATTACGGCACAGCCCTGATTATCTGGGATCAGGTGTTTGGTACCTTCCGCTACAGGGCTGACGGCAATATGCCGGAAGCCGTGGGGCTGTTCTCCGGTAGCCGCCAACACTACCCGGCGCAGGCGTCCTATCTGACGCAGTTGAAGTCCATGTTGTCGCCTCGGTGCTGTGCGGCCTGATTGACATGCCGGGAAGCATCCTGACAGACACTGGCAGCAGGGCAGAGGTATGATAGTCACTGTACACAGCTGCTCTGGAGCAACTCATGTCGTCTACCGAATCCACCCTGGTGTCCTGTCAATGCGGGCAGGTTGAAATGACTGTGAAAGGCGTGCCCATTCTTGCGGCGGCCTGCTATTGTGATGATTGTCAGGCGGGCGGGCACCAGTTGGAGGCGCTGCCGAAAGCGCCGCCGGTGCTGGGGGACGACGGCGGAACTGAATTTCTGCTCTACCGGAAGGACCGCGTCACGGTTTCCAGAGGACAGGACCTGATTCGGCACTACAAACTCGATGACAAATCTCCGACCAGCAGGAGTGTGGCCAGTTGCTGCAATACGGCGATGTTCCTCGATTTCCGCAAGGGGCACTGGTATTCCATGTACAGGGCGAGATTCGGTGAAGCTGCGCCGCCTCTGCAGCTGCGCATTCAGACCCGATTCAAGTCGAGCGACAGTACGCCACCCGAGGATGTCCCCACCTACGACAGCTACCCGCTCAGGTTTATCGGCAAGTTGATGGTGGCAAGAGCAGCCATGCTGGTGAGTCGGTGACCTGTCAGCGGCCAGGCCCGTGGGCGCTCACTCCTGCTGACTGATGTCCCACGGATACTCCAGTTGCACGGCCACCAGTTCCGCCGTTCTGACATCGTAACGCTCGGCGATGGCGGTCAGGGTCTGGTTCAGGGTCTGCTCGGGCGAATGAGCGGTTGGCGCGGGCGTATGACTCCGGGTCGCGCGGGAGTTGTCCGTTTCGATCACCAGGCCATGTCGAGAGCGTATGGTTGTTGCGTCGGCATGAGTGGCTCTGGCGGTGGACCGGAAGGTACGCGACCAGGCATCGGCGGCCAGCGCCAGCGTGATCTCGTTCACATCGTCAGCGACAGGCAGATCAATGTGTTCGCGGCGCCAGAATGACAGCCAGTTGGCGGCGGCTCTGGCCTTGTCAGCCGTGGACAGTTGAAAAGCAGCCGTCTCGTGCGCTGTACCGAAATCGGTCACGCCCAGCCGTTCTGCCAGCGCGACGGCCTCTGCGGAGTCGGCAATGGCCTCTACCAGAGCCAGCGAAACCGGTACCGAGGCGCTGACACCGGTGGTGGTCACCACCTGGCCATCTGCCACATAGCGGTGGTCCCTGATCCAGGTCGTATCGGGATACTGCCTGGCGAGTCGGTCGAGGGAATACCAGTGACCCGTGGCGACCTTCTGTTCCAGCAGCCCTGCCTTGGCCAGAATCCAGACCCCGTCGCAGATACCCACAATGGTGGCACCGGCATCATATTGCTGCCGCACCCAGGCCAGCACTTCCGGATTGTCGGGATGATGCATGGCCGGCACGATGACAATGTCCGCCCCGGCGGCATGGGCGCGGTCAAACTGTTCGATGGTCTGGTCGGCTCGTACTTTCAGCGCCGGGTGCAGCTGTACCGTGCCGGGGCCGGTCGAGACCGTTACCGCATCGACGACGTTCGAGGCCCGGAGGACGCCGTAGGGCACCATGAAGTCGGTGGTCTCGGTGCCGGCATTGTCAGCCAGCACCGCGACCAGAGGCTTTTCCCGCTGCGCCCTGGGTGCCGGCAGCTGTATCGGGAACAGTTGATCGGACGCCATTCGTTCACCCCCGGTGGCAGAGGACGTACAGCCCGCAAGGGCAGTCATCAGCAGAGTCCAGCAAAGCAGGAACAGCGCAAGAGATGGGTGGCGGTACTTCATTGCAGATCTCCGATTGAGGTTTTCTGCAGGCTAACCTCTACCCTGCTTTGACTTGAATAGTGAATATATCGCAAAATACGCCAATGTCCGACATGATCACTCCCGGTGGCAGGGTCGCCATTCTGGGGTTCGACGGCTTCCAGGCCCTGGATGTCGTCGGCCCTTTCGAGGCTTTTGCCAAGGCCAATGAACACCTGCCGCCTGAAGACTGCCCCTATGAAATCCTGCTGGCCTCCCCGGATGGCGAGGCCATCCGAAGCAATGCCGGCCTGACGCTGTCCGTTACCCATGCCCTGGCGGAACTGCCGGCACAGCTGGATACCCTGGTCGTGGCCGGAGGCAGTGAAACCGGTTTGCGCGCTGCTGTTGCGGAAACGGAATTGATCGGCTGGCTGCAGGGCCGGGCCGGGTCCACGCGCCGGGTTGCCAGTGTCTGCACCGGCGCCTTTGTGCTGGGGGCTGCAGGCCTGCTGGCTGGCCGGCGCGCCACCACCCACTGGGGCGCCTGCCATCTGTTGCAGGACATGTGGCCGGATATCGATGTGGATGCCGATGCCATCTACACGGCCGATCCGCCCATCTACACCTCTGCAGGCGTGACCACCGGGATCGATCTGAGCCTGGCCTTGATTGAAGCGGATCACGGGTCGGCAGTGGCACTTGCAGTGGCGCGGGATCTCGTCCTGTACATGCGGCGGCCCGGCAGCCAGGCGCAGTTCAGCACGCCGCTGCAGTCCCAGGTTGCAGCGGGTTCGCGCTTTTCGCGGCTGGTGGCCGACATGATTGAAGATCCGGGCAGTGATCTCAGCGTACCCGCCCTGGCGGAAAAGGTTGGCATGAGTGAACGAACCTTTGTCCGCCGTTTCCGGCGCGAAACCGGTACATCACCCGCTCAATTCGTCAAGCGGCTCCGGATCGATCATGCCAGGACACTGCTGGTCAGCACGGACTGGCCCCTGGCGCGCATTGCCGAGCGCTCGGGTATCGCCAGCCTGGCGAGTCTGCATCGGCTGTTCCTGAAACATGTTGGCGTGACACCGACCGAATACCGGCAGCGTTTTGGTTGACCGGTCAACCCGAAGTGCAGTCGCGGTCCGGGTCCACCCTAGCCAGTCTTTGGGTAGAACCAGTAGAGCAGTGTCAGCACGAGTGAGAAGGGGATGATGCCGATGACGAACAGCTGAAACAGATCGGGATTGTCGAGCACAAAGTGACCGCGCTGCTCATTGAGCAGTAGTTGTGCTGCCGTCTGAAAAGCCACATGCAGCCCGATGGGCCCCCAGACCGAACCGGTGACCATGCGGACGATACCCAGCACAGCACCGACCACCAGAAACATCAGCGCATGGGCGGGGCTGATCCCTCCGCTCAGGATAATCCACAGCGCAGCCCCGAACAGACCAAACAGTACCGCCTGAATCGTTATGGTCCAGGTAACGGTCAGGCGCTGATTCAGATTCTGAAAGATGTATTCCCGGAAAACCAGTTCTTCCGGCAGAGCCTCGTAGAGGAAAACGAGCAGCACCAGCAACGGAATGAAGGCGACAACCTCCATGGTCGGTGCAGTGAGCTCTATACTGGCCCAGCCCGTCCACTGAAACAGGATCAGCGCCACAACAAAGGGCGCAAACCAACTGACCGCTCCCGCGACAAAGGCGCGACCCGCCTGTCGAGACAGGCCCAGACCCAGTGCGCTGATTGGGCGGGCGTCGATATAACGGAACACGACCAGCACCAGTGGCACCATCAACAGCGTTGTGCCTGCAGCGCGCACAATATGGCTGGCCAGACTGTAATCATCGCCCAGTACCGCTGTTACAGCTGTGCCGACAGCCACCCAGCACAGCAGGGCAGCGACGGCCATTGCTGTAGCTCTCAGTATCGGGTTGCGCATGCCATTTCCTTTTGTCCCTCTGCAGGGGTCAGATTAACACTCGCGAGCAGAGTAGAGCCAATAAACCCCTCCCGTGGTGTTAACGGCCTGCTGGATTCCTGTCGGGCCAGAAAAGGTATAAATTCAACAGCAATGCAATTGACGCTAACAGTCATTCAAAGGGAGAGGAAACCTTATGCGCGCCATTGTGCAAGATCGGTATGGAAACCCCGATGTGGTTCTGAGTCTGCGTGATGTGGACACGCCGGAGCCGGGCCCGGATGAGGTGCTGGTGCGGGTGCATGCGGCCTCGGTGCATCCGGATGTCTGGCATGTGGTGACCGGATTTCCGCGCGTGTTGCGGCTGATGGGCTCTGGTCTGAAACGGCCAAAACAGCCGATCCCCGGGTCGGACATGGCCGGGGTGGTGGAGGCGGTGGGCGCTGCGGTTACCCGGTTCAGGCCCGGTGATGCCGTCTTCGGAGAGACCCACCGCAACATGCAGTGGGTCAATGGTGGCACCTTTGCTGAATATGTCTGCGCCCCCGAGGATGTACTGGCCCGCAAACCCGACGGCATCACCTTTGAGCAGGCAGCCGCGGTACCGACCGCCGGCATGATTGCCGTCAACAACCTGCGCCAACGCCTCTGGGACCAGCCAGGCCAGCGCGTGCTGGTCAATGGCGCCGCCGGCGGCGTGGGCAGCATTGCTGTGCAGTTGGCCAAGGCCCGAGGTGCCGTGGTGACCGGGGTGGACCACACCGCCAGGCAGGAACTGATGCGCACCCTGGGTGCCGACGCCGTTGTGGACTACACAGAGGAAGACATTACGCGACGCAGTGAACGCTACGACCTTATCGTCGATGTGGCCTCCACTCTGTCGCTGTCCGGCTGCAAGCGCATATTCTCTCCGCAAGGCGCCTACGTCATCATCGGCCACGACCACTATGGCACCAAGGGGCGCCGCACCTTTGGCAGCATTCCCCTGATGCTGGGGCTGATGCTGCGCGCCCCGTTCGACCGCCATCTGCCGAGCCCGGGGTTTGATGGCATGGACAAGCAGAAAGACATGCAGATACTGCGTGACCTGCTGGAGGCGGGCCAGCTGACCCCGGTGATCGACCGACTCTTTCCACTGGAAGAAGCTCCGCAGGCACTGGCGTACCTGCAGTCAGGCCAGGCTTGCGGCAGGATCGTTATCGACTGCCTTTCGGGTGCACGATGATCGCATACCCCATGACGCTGATGATGGGAAACAGGCAGGCCAGAGCAATCATGCCGAACCCGTCAAGTACCGGGCTGCGTTCCGGAATCTGTGTTGCCAGACCGAGCCCGAGTGCGGTGATAATGGGCACGGTAATGGTGGAGGTGGTAACGCCTCCGGAGTCATAGGCCAGTGGGATCATGTGTTTCGGGCAGCGCAGGGTCAGAACAATGACCAGCACATAAGCACTGCCGATAAACCAGGTCAGTGGCCAGCCCATGATGATGCGCCAGACCCCCAGTGTAATGCCCGTGGCCATGCCGAGCGCGACCACGCTGCGCAGGACCAGCGGGTTGAGTGTGCCGTTGGAGGCCTGGTGCGCCCGCTCGGACACCGCAATCAGTGCCGGCTCCGCAATGGTCGTGCTGGCGCCGATCATGAACGCAAACAGGTAGATCCAGTAATAGTCGTGCCAGTGTCGCTCGGCACCCTCCGCCAGGGCGGGCAGAAAATTGGGCGATACCAGTTGTTCGGCCATCAGACTGCCCAGCGGAAAGAGGGCCAGTTCCAGCCCGACAATAAACAGCGTAAGGCCAGTCAGGGCCAGCAGAAACCCGCCCAGAACGCGTTTCAGTCTCGCCATGGGGCGGCGAATGACCAGATACTGAAAGCCGAACATGATAAGCACGATCAGTGACAGGTCGCGCAGTGTCGCGAGAGAGTGCTCGGCCATCAGGGCCATGGGACCGCTCATGAATTCACCCATTCAGCCACCAGAAACCCAGGCTGCCGAGCGCCAGTACAAAGATAATGGGCATGACAGACGCGAATGCGATCAGCCCGAACCCGTCGGTTATCGGGTTGCGACCCTTGATGGAAGTCGCCAGGCCAACCCCCAGTGCAGTGACCAGTGGTACCGTGATGGTCGAGGTGGTCACACCGCCGGAGTCATAGGCGATACCGATCAACGGTGCTGGCGCCACTGCGGTCAGGGCCAGGGCGATCATGTAGCCGCCGATGATCAGCCAGTGCAGCGGCCAGCCCTTGAGAATACGCAAGACGCCCAGCACAATCGCAGACCCCACAGACAAGGCCACTATGCCGCGCAGCGCAAGGGCTACCCGGCCGGGAGCCAGTTGCTGCTGCAGAATCAGTCCTTCTTCGAGGAAGGCACGCTCGGCCTGCACAGCCACGGCCATCAGAGCCGGTTCCGCTACGGTGGTGCCAAAGCCCAGAGCAAAGGCAAACAACAACAGCCAGAAGGCAGATCCCTTGCGCACAAAAGCATTGGCCAGGCCCTCACCGGCAGGGAACAGGCCCAGCTCCAGGCCCCGAACGAAAAGCGCCAGACCAATGACAACGCATATCAGACCAATGAGCACCTGGCCGGCCGCTATGGTCTCGGGGAGTGGCTGGCGGAGCACAAGTACCTGAAAGAAGAGTACGACCAGGATAACTGGCATCAGGTCCTTGGTGCTGTCAAGAATCTGGCGTCCAAAAGACACAACAAAGGGCACGGTCGAAGGGCTGCCTTCTGTGGCAAGTCGGCGGAGCTCCAGCATAGCAGTTTGAGGACGGCTGCGTTAACCTGCCGGTACCATCAAATGCGGCAGGAGATTGTCAGGTGCACTTCAAGTTGTTGATTGCCTTTGTCGATGACGCACTGACCGATGCGGTCATGAGTGCATCCCGTAAATCCGGCGCCATCGGAGCCACGGTCATTACCAATGCCAAGGGGCAGGGGCTCGAGCCGATCAAGGGCTTGTTCGGGCTGGAAATCATGGCGCCTCGAGAGATAGTCATGGTGTTGGTGGAATCACGCCGTGCCGAGAGCGTGCTGGAAGCCGTCAGAGACGCCGGCAAAATGGATGAAAGCCTTGAGACAGGCATAGCGCTGATGCTCGATGTCGACCAGGCGGTGGGGCTCAGGGAACATATTCGAAAACTGGAGCAGACTCTGCCGCCAGCTTAGGTTGAGGCTCCGAGACCTCCCAATGCCGCGTCTGCCGGAGCGCTCGTTGCCGTCCAGTTGGCGGGCTGCCTCCTGAAGGTTGTGAGAGAGAGCACAAAATGAAGAGGTTGTGCGGCAGTCAAAACCGGAGAGGTGCTCTACTAGAGCAGTGACAACCAGAAACCTCCGTTCAGATCGCAGCGGCTGCGCTCCCTGTTGTGCTGCTGGGTCGTCGTCTCCGCCAGGTTGTTGTTGTCGTAGTGCAGTATGCGGACCTCCTGCTCAAGCTGCAGGCAGACACCGATCAGAGCGCCGCCGTATTGCTCGCTGGTGCTGCAGATACCGACGCTGTATTGCCAGTCCGGACGTTCCGTCAGCACGGTGCAGTGGTTCGATGTCAGGGGCGGCTGCTCCACTGTGCCATCCAGCCGTTCCAGACACACATTGGGATAGCTGTTGATATTGGGTCGGCAACTGCCGGTCTGCCCCCAGGTGGTCGCACTGAGATCCTCAAAGCCCCCGCTGACGGTGATGATTGTTCCGGCCCACACCTCCTCGCCATTGGCAAAGGCACGACCGACCACCCGGTACTGGCCCGGGTTGGTCAGGGTGGTGCTGAAATCCGCGCCGCTCCAGATATTGCGGGTCTGACCGCGCGGGTTGATCAGGTAGCCTTCATAGACCGCATCCTGACTGCCCGGAGCTGTCAGCCGCACATCCAGATCCAGCGGCGCGTCGCCGCCTGCGGTCGGTGTCGTATCCACGTTCAGCGTGAACGGCTGGGGCGGCGGTGTGCCGGGGGACTGGCATCCCACTGAGTCTGCCAGATCGGCGTCGGTCAGGCGCCGAAGCCGCAGGTCGTCTTCCTCCGGCAGGTCCCAGAGCGCCAGTTCGGCGAGCGTGAATTCGGTCAGCGGGTCCTGGCCATTGCAGGTCGGCCAGAACTCCACCCGTACCCCGGGCTCGCCGTCTATTGCAGTGTAGTAATAGCGCAGACGTCGGTGCATGCTCGGCAGATCGTCGCCCATGAACATCGACAGCGTGTAGGGGCCGGTAAAGGGGCGAGCGCCCTGGGGCCAGAAGGGCCCGAGAAGCTCACCCAGGTTGTCTTTCAGCAGGTTCAGCAGTTCCTCGTTCAGGCCACTGCTGTTCAGAGTTGCGGCGCAGTCGGGGTCGTCAAAGCATTGTGCAGGCGTGGCACCCAGACCCAGGGTGGCAGGGATATAGGCCCGGGTCAGCAGATCGGTCGTGGCGTTCAGGTTGGAGCGAACGGCGGTGTTGAAGGCGCCCAGATCATAGAGCGAATACCAGGTATGATCTTCCCCGAAGCGGTCCGTGAACGAGGTTTCCAGCAGGCCACGACGATGAAACAGCCCCAGCATCCGATAGCCGCCGTCATCGTCAGTGGATGAGCAGAGGGGAAACAGCTCACCTTCGACAATGTCCTGTGCGCACAGCCGTGTCCAGGTCAGGGCATGGTCATCCGCCACCGTGCCGACGAGCGTCCTGTCGCCCATCAGGCGGCCATTGACCACGACACCGTCGCCCAGCAGGTCGCCATCGTCGTCCCGGCTGCTGTCATCGTCGGAGCAGCCGACCAGCATGGCGGCCAGCAGCAGAATGGCAAGACTGAAAGGTCTGTGCATCCGGATCATGGGGGCAGTTTTCCTTCCGGTTACTCTGTAGTCATCAGATAAGGTACTATCGGCATTCAACGCAAAAAGATGAGGAAGGCGCGCTGTGGCGGATACTCTGACCTGGCAGGTGTGGGCTGACGAGCCCTGGTTGTCGCTGCTGACGTGGCTGGTATTGGCAGTGGTACTGGCAACCCTGATTCGACCGGTCGTCATTCGAGTCAGCGAGCAGATCTTTCGGGTGATCCGCTTCACCCTGTCCAAGGTGGCGGCGCGCGTGCAGGGCCTGGCCCAGCGCATCCAGGCGCACAACGACGCCATGCTGGTCAATCTGGGGCAGAATTATCTGGAACGCCAGATTCACCGTCAGGGCCTGCAATTGCGCCAGGCGTTGGAGCATGACCTGGCCATGGTCGAGCCGCAGGGCGTGCAGCTCAAGAACCTGGTCGAACGCATGGAAGACGATTACGCCAGCACGCGCGAACCGGTCGTGGAGCCGCCGGAGTGGTACCGGGCTGCAGAAGGCCTGCTGGAAACCCGCGCCGCCCATGAGGGCAACCGCACCCTGCAGCATCTGCTGGAACAACTGCTGGAACGGGTGCAGGAAGAATCACGTCATTCGCGTCAGGATTACCGTCAGGCTATCGCCGAGCGCCACCAGTTGCTCAACCAGTTTCTGCCCTACTGGCGTCGTCTGCTGCGCATGCAGGGCGATATCGGCCAGGGTGTAAAGCGTATCGAGCAGCGGGCACAGCGTCTGGAAATGCTGCTGGAGCGCTACGAGGCCAGTATTTCCGACAGCAGCCAACCCACCCAGCGCCTGATCGGCTCGGTGCTGGTGCAGTTTCTGGTGGCTCTGCTGGTCTTCAGCGGTGTGCTGCTGCTGGGTGTGGCCAGCTTCTGGAGCTTCTCGGCCGGTACCGCCCTGCTGGTACCGCAGGTCTCTACTGCCAACATCATGGTGGTCTCCATGGCACTGATCTGTGCCCAGGTGCTGACCGGCATGGTGCTGCTGGAAAACCTGCAGGTTACCCGCCTGTTTCGGGCCCTCTGGGTGCTGGACGCCAGAACTTCCCGCATATTGCGCCTGGCCGCGCTGGGGGGGCTCGGGCTCTGGTCGGTGCTCAATGGCGCTCTGGCCTGGCTGTCTACCCTGCGTGAATGGGAAGACCTGCTGGCCCCGGGCGTGGGCTCCAACGGCGTGATCTTCGTGCGGGTCATGCTGGCCGCCCTGACTCCCTGGGTGCTGATGCTGCTGGTCATACCGCTGGAGCCCCTGTTGAATGGACTGCGCATCATGCTCGGCCAGGTAGTGGCCACGCTGGTCTGGCTGCTGGCCTGGTCAATACGCCTGCTGACCCTGCTGGTTCGCGCCGCCGAGCGGCTGTGGCTGGGCTTCTATGAAGTGGTCTGTGCGCCGCTGACCCGGGCTCTGGGCTGGCTGGGCCAGTTCCGCCGCCCGCCACCGCCCCCCGGGGCTGAAACCAAACCGGCGGCAAAAACAGCCGCAAAGCCAATGGTAAAGGGCGGCAAAAGAGCCACCTGAGCATGGGGCCTTGCCCGGCCCTCGCCTTGTGCTGTAAAGACCGTCCTGCTAGGGTTCGACCAACTGTGTAAAGGCGTATGGGTATTCGAGGAACATCTCGACCTTGCACAGGGGTCTGATTTCAGTACAACAGTCCATGAGTTCAAATCAGTTTGAAAGGCGATAATAATGAAGAAGTTTACAACCCTGGCGGCCACGGTACTGCTTAGTACCAGTTTGGCGGCAAGCGATCTGGAAACGGTCAATGAACGTTCCAGCTACTACTTTGGTCTGGATCTGGGCAGCAACCTGGCCCAGCAGATCGGTACCGAGCGGGTCGATATCGAGGCTCTGATGATGGGTCTGCAGGATGGTCTGGATGAAGCCGAGCCGCGCCTGAGCATGGATGAAATCCGTGATGCCGTCATGGCACTGCAGCAGGAGCTGCAATCCGAAATGGAAGAGCAGTCCGCCTCCCTTCGTGAGCCGGGTGATGCCTTCCTGGCCGAGAATGCCGAGCGTGATGAGGTCGTGGTTACCGACAGCGGCCTGCAGTATGAAATCATGGAAGAGAGCGGCAGCGATGTGTCGCCCACCGCATCTGACACCGTCCGTGTGCACTACCATGGCACCCTGGTTGACGGCACCGTGTTCGACAGCTCCGTGGACCGCGGTGATCCGGTTGAATTCCCGCTGGATGGCGTGATTCCGGGCTGGACCGAAGGCGTGCAGTTGATGGCTGAAGGTGACCGTTACCGGTTCTTCATTCCGCCCGATCTGGCTTACCGTGATCAGGCCGTGGGCGATATCCCGCCGTTTTCCGTACTGATTTTCGAAGTTGAACTGCTTGAAGTCATGTAAGCCGCTGGTGATTCCATGCCGGTTCATCTGATCCTGGGAGGAGCGCGGTCGGGCAAGTCCGCCTATGCCGAAACACAGGCATTGAACGGTGACGACCCGCTCCACTACGTGGCCACCGCCAGCGCCCGGGACTCCGAAATGGAGGCGCGCATCCTGCAACACCAGCAGGATCGCTCGCCGCGCTTTACTACCCACGAATGCGAGCTCACGCTGGCCGAGCATCTGCGCGCACTGGATCAGCCCGGGGCCACGCTGCTCGTGGACTGCCTCACGCTATGGATTACCAATGCCCTGCTCTCCGGAGACGGTGCCTGGGAGCGTGAACGTGATGCGCTGCTGACGCTGTTGCCCGAACTGCGTGCCAACTGCCTGTTGGTCAGCAACGAGGTAGGGCAGGGTGTGGTACCCATGGGGGACCTGAGTCGGCAGTTTGTCGACGCCGCCGGCCGGCTGCATCAGGACATCGCCGACGAAGCGGACCGGGTCACCTGGGTGGTGGCGGGTCTGCCGCAGAAGCTCAAATAAGGCACCATTTTCTGTGGGCTGTGAGCTTGCTCACGCATGCGTGGCCGAGGGCCACCGCCTACAAGGTCGCCGTTTTGCCTGCATCCCGGGCTGAATTGCGAAACTGCCTGGGCGTCATGCCGGTCCACTGCCTGAAGGCATGATTGAACGCGCTCTGTTCCGAATACCCCAGCAACAGCGCAACTTCGGCCAGGGGCATTGAACTGTTGGCCAGATATTCCTTGCCGATACTGATCCGCATCTCCCGAATAATCGCCTGATAACTCGTACCTTCCACTTTCAGCCGCAGTTGCAGCGTTCGCGGGCTGACACAGAGACTCTTCGCAACGGAGTCGATGTTCAGGTCCGTCGACAGGCCCGCATGCCCTGCCGCAGATCTGACCCGCTTCGACCAGGTATTGTCGGACGCCTGCATCGCATTCAGTTGGCTGTCAGCGTATTGGGTCAGGGTGGAGAGCAGAAACTCGTCCGCATAGGGAATGGTGGCATCCAGAGTATCGAGCGCGAACTCGAGGGCGGTGCTGTGCGCCCCGAAGTACAGCGGCGCCTTGAACACGCGTTGGTGCAGCGCCGTATCGGCCGGTGCCGGCCAGGTAAATCTCACCGCAGTGGGGTATATCGGTTGTCTGGATACAGCGCCCAGAGTGGTCACGATGGCTGAAAACAGGCACTCCACCATATGCCGCACTATCGCTTCATCAGCTGCTTCGTCGAGGCCGACAATCGTCATGACGGCCCTGTTGTCGCGATACTCCAGGCGTGGATGCGGCGCCGCAGAGCGCAGTTCATGGTAGTGACAGAAGTTCTTCAGCGCCTCGCCAACCGTGGTGCTGTTGGCGGCCAGGGTGGTGAAGAAACACCCCTTGGTGTGGTGTACCAGAGCCGCACTGGCATGCAGGCCCAGATGGTCATCATTGCTCAGTTCCAGCGCCAGCTTCCAGATTTCATCCGGCCTTCTTTGCAGCAGATCCGATTCCATTCGATACCCGCGCTGTACCCGCCCGGCGGAGGCCCTGTCGTCTCGTTCCTGCCAGTAAGCACTGAGAATCTGCAAGGCAGATCTAGAATAGGTGTCCTCGATAGGACTGGACTGATGTTCCGGCAGTGCTTCCATAGTCTCACCACTGTGAACAAGTTTGCGCGAATTATCAAATTTTGCTGATCAGAGATCAATATTGCTGCCGGTCAGATCGGTACCCTCGGTGGTCACTATTCAACAAAAACGGTTGCAGATCATGAGAGTAAAGAACGGGTTGCCAAGGATAGCAGGCTGGACCTTTGATCATCCGCTGCTGAGCCTGCTGATGATACTCGGTATGACCCTGGCATTGGGTGCAGGGTTGCCCAAATTGGAGATGGATTCCAGCAACGAATCCCTGTTTCAGCGCGGCGATCCGACGCTGCTGGACTATCAGGCGTTCCAGCGGGAATTCGGTCGCAATGATGTAGTCGTGGTGGCGGTCACCACGGATGACCCGCTCAGCGCCGATTTCATGCACAGCCTGACGCAGTTGCATCGAGAACTGGAAGACCGTGTGCCCTGGCTGGACGATGTGACCAGCCTGGTGAATGCGGACTGGATGGCCTCCAATGAAGACGGCGGCCTCACGGTTGGAGAAGTCGGAGAGCTTTGGCCTGCAGAGGGCAGCCTCGACCCGGCGCACTGGGAAGACATTGTCACCAGCTCCCTGTACCGGGACACCCTGGTGTCCAGTGACGGGTCCATGGTATTGCTGGTGGTGCGCGCCATGGCCCAGTCTGCCGGTGAAGCAGACCCCGCCGCCCAGCAGGACTTCTTCAGCGCCGTCGGTGTCGAAAGTGGCGGCGGCTTCGATGAAACGCAAGGCAGTGGCGCCGGGCAACAGCGCCTGAGCAGCGCCCAACTGAACGATTTTGCCGGTGCTGTCGAGCAGATAGTCGCGGAATATCAGGCCGATGGCATGCAACTGCGGGCTGCCGGCGGCCCCCTGCTGGACAAGCTGCACCACGATGCCATTCATCATGACGTCGCCATACTGATGAGCGCTGCTTTTCTGCTTATCGTCATTGCCCTGTACGTGCTGTTCCGGCGTGTGTCCGCAGTTGTCATACCCGTAGTGGTCATCGCCCTGGGGATGGCCAGTACCTTTGGTCTGATGGGATGGGCGAATTCCCCCTTTACGCCCGTCACCCAGGCCCTGCCCGCACTGTTGCTGATGTCCGGTGTGCTGGCGTCGGTGCATCTGTTCGGGCTCTTTTATGTCGAACGACGACAGGACAGGGACGCCCGCACGGCCATTGTGAACGCGGTTGCGCACAGTGGCATGGCCATACTGTTTACGAGCCTGACCACGGCGGCCGGCTTCCTGGCCTTTACCGTAGCCCGCATGAAACCGATCGCGGATTTCGGCTGGCTGGCGGCCTTCGGCATTCTGCTTATCTTTGTCTACACCCTGGTGTTGCTGCCGGCCTTCATCCGGATTATTCCGGGGCGGGTTTCTGCTTCTGACAGGGAGACGCATACCCTCTGGCCAGCGCTCACCGAGAAAATGATGCAGCTGTCCGGCTTTGGTGTCAGGCATCCGGTCAAGGTGCTGAGCATGGTCGCCGTGCTGATCGTGGCGGCGATGCCGGGCGTCATGAAAACCGAGTTCTCCTACGATGTGCTCAACTGGTTCCCCGCAGACACGCCCATACGAGTCGACACCCTGGCCATTGACGAGAAAATCCAGGCCACGGTGCCGCTGGAGGTCATCGTCGATACCGGGCGTGAAAACGGCATCCTGACGCCCGAGTTCATGACCGCGCTCAGAACCTTCCAGGACCGCGCGGAAACCATGGACCCGGAAGCCGTGAAAGTGGGTCGGGCCAGTTCGATCGTGGATGTACTGCAACGCATTCATTCCCAACTGGCCGGCGTGCCGGTGGAGCAGGGCATCTCCGACAACGAGAATCTGATCCACCAGGAGATTCTGCTGTACGAGAGCGGCGGCGCGCGCGAGATCACCCGCCTGGTGGACCGGGATTACTCGAAAGCGCGCATCACGCTGCGCCTGGCCTACGCGGACGGTCGCGACATGGTGCCACTGCGGCAGACGGTGGAAGACTCCGCGCAGGAACTGTTTGGCAATCTCGGCGAGGTGACGGTCACCGGCACCGTGGATCTGGTCGCTACCGGCACCGTGGACCTGATCACCAGCATGACCGAAAGCTACCTGTTTGCGGCCATCAGCATCAGCCTGATGCTGATCATACTGTGGCGCTCGGTGCGGCTTGGCGTGCTGGCCATGATTCCCAACTTCATCGTGATCTATCTGGCCCTGGCCGCCATGGGCTATACCGGCATGGATATCAACCTGATCACGGTACTGCTCGGGGGCATTGCACTGGGGCTGGCGGTGGATGACACCGTGCACCTGATCAACGGCATGCAGTACAAGATACGCCATGCCGGGCACTCGCTGGACACTGCGGTCAGGGAAACCGTAAGAGTCATAGCGCCACTGCTGCTGATCACCACCCTGGTTCTGGCCGGCGGGTTCTCGATGTTCTCCCTGTCCATGATGTCTGCCCTGCAGAGCTTCGGCATCCTGCTGGCGCTGACCATCCTGCTGACCTTCCTGTTCGACCTGGTGGTGATCCCCGCCATCATGTCGATATTCGACCGCACCCAGCCTGCGGCTGATCAGAACGAAAGCCAAAGCGCCGACGACAACCGCCGTCAGGCCATCGGCAAATAGACCATGAGGATTCATACCATGACTGCGAAGAAAACCCGTTTCACCCTGGTTGCCCTGATGCTTCTGGCCGGTCTGCTGTCCTTGCCCATTATCGCCGGCGCCGATGAGCGCGGCGAAGGCTGGCGCATCATGACCGATGTCGACAACCGCTATCGCGGCGACAGCTGGTCCATGGACATGTACATCCTGCTGACGGACGAAAACGGCAGAGAGCGGGAGCGCTCGCTGCGCATGCTCGGCAAGATGTTCGGCGATGATGAACGAACGCTGACTTATGTGACGTCGCCTTCACGGCTGCGGGGCACCGGCATACTGACCTATGACTGGGATGATCGCGCAAGAAGCAATGAATCCTGGCTGTATCTGCCCGACCTGGGTCGGGTCACGCGCCTGACTACATCCAGCCGGTCCGACTATTTCCTGGGTACCGATTTCACCTATGGCGACCTGGAAGGGCTCGACGTGGAAGACTTCGAGTACGCAATAGACCGCGAAAACAGCAACGACAGCGAAACCGTGGTCGATGCCGAGCCTCTGGACCGCGACATCATCGACAAATACGGCTACACCCGGATCAGATACTGGGTGGATACCGAACGTGACCTGGTGACCAGGGCGCAGTACTGGCTGCAGAACGAAGGCTGGGTCAAATACTACAGTCAGTTCGACTTCGAGGAGATAGATGGCGTCTGGGTATCAGGCCGGGAACAGATGGTGCTCACCAGAGACAACAGAAGGATTCATTCAACGGTGATCACGCGGGGTGATGTCGAAATCAATCTGGATATCTCCGACAACACCTTTACCACCGGTGGACTCGAGAGGGCTGCGGAATGAAGGTCAGAACAACTGTCGCCGCCGCCTTCCTGCTACTGGGGGCCAACGCCGCCGGGGCGGAAGACTTCTTCGAGATGAGCGAGTCCGAACCGACGCGCAGCGCGGACCGGGACGAGCGGGCCATCGATCTGTCCGCCACTTTCACCCAGCGGATCCATTATGCGGTGACCGAGCAGAGAGAGTCATTTCCCTTTCGCCGCGAGGACAGGGGCCTCGCCTCCGTGCGCAGCGATCTGCTGCTGACAGCGCGTCACCGCCCGGCGTCTGATCTGGTCATCCAGGTCGCCGGGCTGGCCAGCTATGATGCCAAGCTGAATGACGACCCGGCCACCGTGGAGGTTGAGCAGACCTACGTCGAATGGGGTATGACGCCGGCCTTCAATATCAAGACCGGGCGTCAGATCATTTCTCTCGGGGAGTCCAACTACTTCCAGATTGCCGATCGCATCAACCCCATTGACGAACGGGCCTTCGGCCTGGCTGAGTTGCGTGAGTCCAGCCTGCCGGTGACCTCGACCCGGCTGAGCTATTACCAGTCCCGGTGGGGCGTCGATCTGGTGGCACTGCACGAGTTTCGCCAGAACCTGTACGACGAACCCCGTGGTGACTTCGACCCCTATATCGCCTTGCGTGATCAACCACTGGCTATAGAGGAAGACACGCCGGACACCTTTATGATCGTTCCGGACATTGCCGGCCGACTGTTCTGGTCGCTGCCCTGGGGTGATGTCGCTCTCTTTGCCTCCCGGCTGCACAACCGGGAGGCCCGGCCGCTGAAGGCCGGAGCGGATGTGCTGACGCTGGACTATCCGCAGATTACCCTGCTCGGCGCCAGCGGCAATCTGGTGCTGGGCAACTGGTTGCTGAAGAGCGAATACGCCTTCAGTGATGGCGATCTGTATCATGTCGAGCATGATGAAAACACGCAGACCCTGTCTGCGGAAGGGCAGGCGCATCAGTTGATGGTGGGCGGCCGCTATACCGGCATCAGCAATCTGACGCTGGATGTCGAGTTGCTGAACACCATTATCAGCTCAGTGGACGGCAGTCTGGATGAAGACAGAGCCCGGACGCAGGGGGTGGCGAATCTCGAGTACGAGATGCTGAACGACGACCTGGTGGCCAGCCTGACCTACATGGGCTGGGTGAACGAGCCCGCATCAATGCTGCGGGCGCGCATGGACTATGCGGTTCGGGACGACATTGTACTGTTTGGCGGCGCCATCGGTTACAGCGCCAGTGACGACGCCATGCTGGCACCCTACAGAAACAATGACCGGGTTTTTGTGGGGGTGACGATCAACCTCTGAGGCAGGGCATGTAGTCGACCGAGGACAGTCAACAGTCGACAGTAAAAACGGGCCTGAGGCTGTTTACGCTCATTCTGTCATCGGTCGACTGTCTACTGTCGACTAGATTGCCGCCGCCTACAAAAGTGCCAGGCTGTCCTCGAGCCGCCTGCGTTCGGCTTCATTGTCCGGATCGAACCGGCCAATGCGCACCAGGCTCTGCCGATCGTCGACATGAATCACGCGCAGCAGGATGCCGGCCCGGGCGCAGTGCATTTGCAGCCCTTCGGCTTCGGCGCGCGGCAGGCTCAGCGTGGAAAACAGCGGTGTGTGCACCGCCGGAGAGTCAATATGGCGCGTCAGCAGGCCACTGATCAGATCAGCAGCGTCCTGCAGGCGTGTGCGCACCTGCGCCTGCCAGCGATGGTCGGCCAGGGCTTCACAGGCAATGGCCTGCGCCGGGCCGTTCACGCTCCACAGCCCCAGCGCCGCGCTCAGATCGGCGCGCAGCGTTGTCGGCGCCGCCACAAAGCCCAGCCGCAACCCCGCCAGCCCGAAAAACTTGCCGAACGAGCGCAACACGATCATGTTCTCGCGCCAGTGCCCGGGCAGCACGCTGTATTGGGGCTCGGCATCGACAAAGGCCTCGTCGATGATCAGATAGTGGCCCGGTGCCAGCCGGTCGGCCCAGGTGCGCAGCTGCTCTGGTTGCAGCCGCACGCCGCTCGGGTTGTTGGGGTTGATGATGACCAGATGGCTGTGTCGATCCGCCGTCAGCGCCATGTCCAGGGCCGAGATCATGGCCTGAGCACTGTGCGCGGGATAACTGCGACACAACCGCCCGGCCCCGGCCCACTGCTGTGCATGTTCCCGATAACCGATATCCGGCACCCAGACCGGCGCTTCCGGCAGCAGGCAGGGCAGGGCCTGAATTAAAGGCTGGGTGCCGGCCGAGACCAGCAGGTTGGCATGGCCATAATAGTCGGCGGCGACCTGGTACAGTTGCGGGTCCGGGTAGGGCAGACGCCGAAAGGCGCTCGCCGGCGGTGGCGTGAACGGATAGGCAAAGGGGCTGATGCCGGTGGACAGGTCGATCCAGTCCGCAACCGGAATGCCGAACTGACGGCTGGCACTCAGCAGGTCACCACCGTGCAGGGTCGGGTGGTCGGCGGTCAGGCCGGTTTCCGGGTTCAGATCAGTGTCAGTATTGCCCATAGTATCCCCAGTGCGGCCAGCCAGATCAGCAGCGTGCGATCCACCAGCCGGCAGGCCTGCTCAATGTGCGTGGCCTCGGCAGGGCAGTCTGCCGGGCCCAGTCGGGGCCGCTCCTGCCATTGCCCATGATAGGGCGCGCCGCCACCCAGTGAAACATTCAGTGCCCCGGCGCCGGCGGCCATCACCGGGCCGGCATTGGGGCTTTTCCAGACGGAGCCCTGGGACCGCCAGCAGTGCAGCGCGCGTCGGACTGCAGACGGCGTACTGCCGGCCAGGGCATAGCCAAGCGCGGTCAGCCGTGCCGGCACCAGATTCAGCAGGTCATCGAAACGCGCGGCAGCCCAGCCGAAACGGTCATGGCGCGGGGTGCGGTAACCCCACATGGCATCCAGCGTATTGGCCAGGCGGTACAGCACCACGCCGGGCAGACCGGCCACCAGATACCAGAACAGGGCCGAGAACAGCGCATCGGCGCCGTTTTCCAGCACGGATTCGGTGGTCGCCCGCGCCACGCCGGCGCTGTCCAGTTCTGCCGTATCGCGGCTGACCAGCATGGCCACGGCGGCGCGCGCTGCAGTCAGGTCACCCTGTTGCAGCGGTCGGGCCACGCGGGCGGCGTGCAGCAGCAGGCTGCGTCGCCCGATGGCCAGCCACAGAATCAGCACCGACACCACACCATGGACCAGCGGCCAGGCGCGCAGGCCGTAGTCCAGCCCGGCGGCCAGTGCCGTCAGCGGCAGTACCGCCAGCGCCAGTGCCAGCAGGCCGGCGCGGCGCCCGCGCTTCGGGTCGGCCCGGTTCAGCCGTGCTTCCAGCCAGTGGGCAGCATGGCCGAAAGCCACCAGCGGATGGGCGCGTCTGGGCTCGCCCAGCCACTGGTCCAGTAGCAGGGCGCCGATGACAATCAGCAGCAGCGTCAGCATGAAGACGGCGTCTCCAGTTCCAGCAACTGGTACAGCCGGGGCAGTGTAATGGCGGTTTCCACCGCATCGGCCAGACGGTCGAAAGAGACTTCCTTGAGGCGGGCGTAGTCGAAATCGTGGCCTTGTCCGGGCTGGTCGAGTACCCAGTCGATCACCGCCTGCAGCAGGGCCGGCTCATCCAGACAGCCATGCAGATAGCTGCCGGCAATGCGGCCGTCTGCGCTCAGGGCACCGTCGGTCAGGGCCTGACCCCGAGGGTCATCCACCGGGGTCAGGCGGAACAGCGGCTTGTCCAGCGCCGGGCCGGTGCTCTCACCGGTATGGATTTCATAACCGCTGACCGGCGTTCCGGCCGGCGCCAGGGTGTCGCTGATGGCTTCACCATGCATACGGCGCAGCGTCTTGGTGCCGGTCAGCCGGGTGGCCATGTCCAGCCAGCCGAGGCCGGGTGAAGTGCCGGCGCTGGCCTCGACACCGTCCGGGTCGTCAATGCGCTGGCCCAGCATCTGGTAGCCGCCGCAGATGCCGAACAGGCGGCCGCCGAAGCGCAGATGGCGCTGCAGCACCGGCACCCAGCCCTGATCGTGCAGCCACTGCAGATCGCCGCGCACATTCTTGCTGCCAGGCAGAATGATCAGATCGGCGCCCCGGAAATCCGCCGGGTCGCGCAGAAACTGGCAGTCCACCTGCGGGTGCAGGCGCAGCACATCGAAGTCGGTGTGGTTGCTGGTACGCGGGTAGACCGGTACCACCACCTGCAGGCGGGCGCCGGTATCGGCTTCCGGGGCGTCCGTGAGCTGGCGCAGGTTGAGCGAGTCCTCGGCTTCGATATGCAGATCGGGCAGGTAGGGAATCACCCCCAGTACCGGCACGCCGGTGCGTTCTTCCAGCCAGTCCAGCCCGGACTGCAGCAGCGACACGTCGCCGCGAAAGCGGTTGATCACAAAGCCCTGTACCCGCGCCTGCTCGGTGGCACTGAGCAGTTGATAGGTACCGTAGAGATGCGCAAACACGCCGCCGCGGTCGATATCGGCGATAATGATCACCGGGCAGTCGATGGCCTCGGCAAAGCCCATGTTGGCAATGTCATTGGCGCGCAGGTTGATTTCGGCCGGGCTGCCGGCGCCTTCCACCAGCACCACCTGATGCCGGGCCTGCAGACGGCCATGGGCCGCGCAGACTTCGTCCAGCAGCTGCGGCTTGAAATGGTGGTACTCGCGCGCCTGCATGTTGCCGATGGCCTGCCCGTGCACGATCACCTGGGCCCCGAGTTCACTGTTGGGCTTGAGCAGCACCGGGTTCATGTCGGTCTGCGGAGTCAGGCCGCAGGCTTCCGCCTGTACCGCCTGGGCCCGGCCAATCTCGCCGCCGTCGGCCGAAACAGCACTGTTGAGTGCCATGTTCTGCGGCTTGAACGGTGCCACGCTGATGCCGTGCCGGTACAGGATGCGCGCCAGTGCCGTCACCAGCACGCTCTTGCCGGCATCCGAGGTGGTGCCCTGTACCATCAGGGTATGGGGGTGCTTGAAGCCCTGAGTCATGAGTCGGTGCCCGTGGGTTGGAATCGGGGCGACGGCTGTTTCTGGTCGGTCGCGCCCTCGGCCTCTGCATCCAGCTCCAGCAGCAGGTCGCGCAGGGCGTCGGCGTGCGCGCCCGGGTTCTGCCACAGGCCGCGCTGGGCCGCCTCCAGCAGGCGTTCGGCCATGTCTTCCAGCGCCTTCGGGTTGGCCTGGCGCATGAATGCCTGGTTGTCCGGGTCCAGCGCCAGGGCGTCGGTGACCTGGGCGTACTGATGGTCATCCACCAGGCCGGTGGTGGCGTCATAGCCGAACAGCAGGTCGACCGTGACCGCCATCTCGAAGGCGCCCTTGTAGCCGTGTTCGTGCATGGCGTGGATCCACTTGGGGTTCAGCACCCGCGAGCGAATGACCCGGTTCAGCTCTTCCTTCAGGGTGCGGATGCGCGGGCTGGCCGGGTTGGCATGATCGGCATGATAAATGGTCGGCTGGCGGCCGCTCAGGGCCTGTACCGCAGCGGCCATGCCGCCCTGAAACTGGAAATAGGGGTCGGAATCCAGGATGTCGTGCTCGCGGTTGTCCTGGTTCTGCAGTACCGCATCGAGTCGGGTCATCTGGTATTCCAGATCGGCCCGTGCCGGCACGCCGTCGCCCGGGGTCTGGCCGTAGGCGTGGTGGCCGGTGCCGAGCCAGGTGTTGGCCAGGTCGTCCCGCGTCTGCCAGCGCCGGCTGTCGAGCTGGTTGTTCAGGCCGGTGCCATAGGTGCCGGGGCGGCTGCCGAATACCCGGTAGCTGGCCTGGCGGAAAGCGGCCTGCGCGCTCAGGCCCTCCTCCTGCAGCTCGGCCTGCCGCGCCTGCACATGGGTGCGGATCAGGTTGCCGGTGCCGGGTTCTTCATACTCGGCCAGCGCCTGCACCGCCTGATCATAGAGGCGTATCACATTGGGAAAGGCATCGCGGAAAAAGCCGGACACGCGCAGCGTCACATCCACGCGCGGATAATCGAGCAGCATGGAAGGCACGACTTCGATATCCATCACCCGGTTGGAACCCGGCGCCCAGATCGGCCTGACCCCCATCAGGGCCAGTGCCTGGGCAATGTCGTCACCGCCGGTGCGCATGGTGGCGGTGCCCCAGACGGACAGCCCGAGCCGCTGCGGAAAATCACCGTGGTCCTGCAGGTGCCGTTCGATCAGTGCCCGGGCCGACTGCTGGCCCAGTGCCCAGGCCGCCGGTGAGGGAATGGCGCGGCTGTCGACGGTATAGAAGTTGCGCCCGGTGGGCAGGGTATCAAGCCGGCCCCGGCTCGGCGCGCCACTGGGTCCGGGCAATACAAAGCGCCCGGCGAGGCCGTCCAGCAGTGACTGCAGTTCCAGTGTGGCGCTCTGCTGCAGCACTGGCAGCAGGGTCTGGCGGGCAAAGCGGCACAGGCGGGCGGTGGCCGGCAGCTCGGCGGCCAGTGCCGCCAGATCGCCGTCTGCCAGCACATGGTCCAGCATCAGTTGCCGGGCCAGCAGTTCCAGGCGCTCGCGGGTGTCGGCAGCGGTGCGCCAGAGGCTGCGGTCCTGCGCGGCCAGACGTACGGGGCGCGCCCCCTGCCAGGGCGTGGCACCGGCGTCCAGCGGGTTGAAGGCGTTGCCGTCGGCGTCAGTCAGGTGCAGATCATGGGCCAGATTGTGCAGCAGGCCCTGTTGCTCCGGGGCCTGGCCCCGGGGCAGGCGCAGCAGGGCCACCAGGGTGTCGGCCAGCCGCTCGGTCTCCGGCAGCGCCCCCAGAATATGCAGCCCCTGGCGGATCTGGGCTTCCTTGATGTCGCACAGATAGGCATCCAGCTCATTGAGCAGGGTGGCTTCATCGGCGCTGGCCGGGTCCTCGATGCCGGTCAGCTCGCGGTCCAGCCCGGTGCGGCGCAGCTGTTCGAAGATGGCTGTGCGCAGCCACTCCTCCCGCCGCGGGTCCATGCCCACGGCCTGATAGTATTCATCCACCAGACCTTCCAGCTCGGCCAGATCGCCGTAGCTCTCGGCGCGTGTCATGGGCGGCATCAGGTGGTCGATGATCACGGCCTGAGCCCGGCGCTTGGCCTGCGCGCCTTCACCCGGATCATTGACGATGAAGGGATAGAAATGCGGCAGCGGCCCCAGAATGATGTCGGGCCAGCACTGGGCCGACAGAGCCGTGCCCTTGCCGGGCAGCCATTCCAGATTGCCGTGCTTGCCCACATGGATGACGGCGTCGATGCCGTATTCATGGCGCAGCCAGAAATAGAAGGCCAGATAGTTGTGCGGTGGCACCAGATCCGCATCGTGGTAGCTGGTGACCAGATCGATGTCATAGCCCCGGGCCGGCTGGATGCCGACAAAGGTCTCCCCCAGCCGGATGCCGGACAGCATCAGGCGGCCCTGGCGACAGGCCGGGTCGGCTTCCGGTTCACCCCAGCGGCGCAGTACGGCGGCGCGGTTCTCGGCCGGCAGCTGATCGAACCAGTGGCGGTAGGTCGCCAAGTCCAGACTCTGCCAGCAGGGCCGCAGCGGGCGGGTGTCGGTGTCGTTGGTAACGGCGCCCTGCAGGGCAGCGATCAGTTCGGCGCCATCGGCCGGCATGTCCGCCAGAGGGTAGCCGGCCTCGGCCAGCGCGTGCAGGATGCGCACGGTGGACTCCGGGGTATCCAGGCCGACGCCGTTGCCCAGTCGGCCTTCACTGGTCGGGTAGTTGGCCAGCACCAGCGCCAGGCGCTTCTCATGATTGGGTTTGCGGCGCAGGGCGCAGAAACGCCGGGCCAGCGCGGCCACAAAGGCCACCCGGTCGGGCTGCGGCGCATGGCGAATGACCGGTGCCTGACAGCGCTCGCTGTAGCGGTCTTCGGTCTTGAAACCGACGGCACGGGTGATGACGCGGCCGTCCATTTCCGGCAGCACCACCTGCATGGCCACATCACGGCTGCGCAGGCCGCCGGGCTGCTCTTCCCAGTCCTCGGCGCTGCTGCTGGCCAGAATCACCTGCAGCACCGCCGGCTGACCGGCCAGCACCGCCGCTTCCTCGCCCAGGGTGTTGCCCAGTTCGCGCGCCGGTACCCGGTTGATGGCAAAGCCGGTGGTGTTCAGCACTACGGCCGCATCGGTCTGCTCGAGCAGCGCATTGACCTCGGCCCGGCAGTGGTCTTCCTTCAGCGAAGTGATGGCCGCCGCCAGCGGCGCCAGGCCTTGCTGTTCCAGCGCCGCAAGCAGCGCATCCACCACGGCCGTATTGGCGCCCTGAAAATGACTGCGATAGAACAGGATCAGCGCCACCGGACGCTCCGGTGCCTGTTGCGCCTGCCACTCGGCCAGCGTCTGTTCACGCCCGCCGGGGCGGTAGATCAGGCAATGGGGCAGGGTGCGAGGTGCCTGCCAGTCGGAGTGCCAGCCCAGCCACTGGTCGGCCAGATGACGCAGCAATTGTTCGGCATTGTCCTCGCCGCCCTGCCGCAGATAGTGCCAGACGCGCTCGGCGGCCTCCGGCGTCACGGTAGAACCGGTCAGCAGTTCATAGTCCGGCGCATCACAGCCGGGCACCAGAATCAGTTGCCGCGTCGGGTCGGCCTCGGCCCAGGCCAGCAGCTGTTCATGGCCGTATTCCCAGTAGCGGGCGCCGCCCAGCAGCGACACCACGACGACTTTGGCCTGTTCCAGTACCTGATCCTGGTAGAGATCGAACGCGGCTGGCTTGACCAGGTTCATCCAGTTGGCCAGCCGCAGTGACGGGTAATCTTCCGGCAGGCGGTCGGCCGCCTGGGCCAGCGCCGACAGCGTGCTGTCTGCAGCCGACAGAATCACCAGGTCGCCGGGCGTCTGCGCCAGGTCGACAATGCCTTCATCGTCGACGAAACCGCCGGGTTTGGCCGCAAAGAGATGCATCAGGCGACCTGACGAATCTCGCAGCCGCGCAGGCGCTCGGTCAGCTGTGCCGGGTCCAGACTGCGGCCGATCACCACCAGCCGGGTCTGGCGGGTTTCATCGGCGGCCCACAGGCGGTCGAAGTGGGTATCCAGCCGCTGGCCCACACCCTGAATGACCTGCCGCATCGGCTTGCCGGGCAGGGCCGCAAAGCCCTTGGCGCGGTAGATCTCGAACTCGTTGAGCAGGCTCTGCAGAGACGCGCGCAGGGCCTCGCCGTCCACTTCGTCCAGCGTGATCACGCAGGAATCGAAATGATCATGCGCGTGATCGTGATGCGCACCCTCGGCATGGTGCTTGTCATGATGGTTGTGGATCTGGTCGATGCTGTCCTCGCTGGCGGCACCGATGCCGAGCAGGGCTTCCAGCGCTGCCGGGTCGTGGCTGAAGGTGTCCTTCTCGACAAACAGCGTGCGCACGGCCTCCGGCACCCGGTTGTTGACGATCTCGGTCACGCGCCGACGTTCGTCTGCGTTGAGCAGGTCATTCTTGGTGACCAGCACCAGATCGGCGGCGTCCAGTTGGTCATCCAGCAGTTCCTGCAGGCTGGGATCGTGGTCCAGGCTGTCATCGGCCAGACGCTGGGCTTCCACCGAGGCCACATCCGAGGCATAGCGCCCGTCGGCCACGGCCGGGCCGTCGAGCACGGTGATGATGGCATCGACGGTGCAGTGGCGGCGGATTTCCGGCCATTTGAAGGCCTGCACCAGCGGCTTGGGCAGGGCCAAGCCACTGGTCTCGATCAGGATATGGTCGATGTCGTCGCGGCGCTTCACCAGTTCCTGCATGACGGGCAGAAACTCTTCCTCCACGGTGCAGCAGATGCAGCCGTTGGCCAGTTCATAGATGCCACTTTCGCTGTTGCCGCTGACGGTTTCGTCATCGCAGTCCAGAGCACAGCCGCGCAGCACCTCGGAATCGATATCCTGCTGGCCGAACTCGTTCATGATCACGGCAATGCGCTTGCCGGTGACCTGGCGCAGAATGCCGGCGAGCAGGGTGGTCTTGCCACTGCCGAGAAAACCGGTAACCACGGTCGCGGGAATCTTGTTCAGTTGCATGGGGTTGTCTCCGTGCGCTGGGTGGAGGCACTGGTCTGCCGTTCTGCCATGGGCAGAAACAGCCGGGCCACCGCCTCGGGGTTGTTGGGGAAAAACAGGTGCAGATAGGTCGCGGTCAGGCCACGCACCCGGTAGATGGCTTCGCCCGGGGCCGGATGGCGCTGGCGCCGGCCGTGGCCGATGGGTTCGGGCGTGCCCTCGGCGCGCGAGCGATGGTGGGCGTGTGCCCGTACCTCGCCTTCCGGGAATACTGCCGTCTGCATGCCCTGGCAGCCGCGACGGCCGCGCATGGCGCCCTGGCCGGGCAGCAGGCCCAGCATGTCGTGAGTGAGGTCCTGCTGGTCGGTCAGGGTGTCGAGGCAGTACATCAGGCCGCCGCATTCGGCCAGTATGGGCTTGTCGGCCTCGAAGTGCCGGCGAATATCGGCCTTCATGCCGGCATTGGCGGCCAGCCCGGCCGCATGCAGTTCCGGATAGCCGCCGGGCAGCCACAGCGCATCACAGGCGGGCAGGTGAGCGTCATGCAGCGGCGAGAAAAAACTGACCTCGGCGCCCATGGCGCGCAGCAGGTCCAGATTGGGTTCATAGGTGAAGCTGAAAGCTTCATCTCGCGCCACGCCGATGCGCTGCCCGGCCAGCGGGCGTTCGTTACCGGTCGGGGCTGGCGGAGGCGCAGCGGGCGCCGGAAAGCGTACCAGTGGCAGCTGTTCGAGGTGAGCCAGCAGGCCGGACTCGGCCAGTACGGCCGCCCCGGCTTCAAAGCGCACTTCCAGGTCATCGCGGATTTCCGCCGCCTGCACCAGGCCCAGATGGCGCTCGGGCAAGGCAATGGCCGGATCACGCGGCACCGTCGCCAGCAACGGAATATGAACGGGCAGAGCCTGTTCGATCAGCTCCCGATGGCGTGCCGTGCTGCAGGCATTGGCGATCAGCCCGATCACGTTCAGGTCGTCGCGGTGTGCCACCAGACCGGTGACCAGCGGTGCAACCGTCTGCGCCATGCCCTTCACATCCATGACGATGGCCATTGGAATGCCGAACAGCGCTGCCAGATCGGCACTGGACGGCTCGCCGTCGAACAGCCCCATCACGCCCTCGACCAGAATGAAATCGGACTCCCGGGCCGCTTCCTGCAGACGTTCCCGACACCAGTCTTCGCCGGCCATCCACAGGTCGAGCTGCTCTGCCGGCACGCCGGCAGCCTGGCCCAGCACCTGCGGGTCGAGATAATCCGGGCCGGTCTTGAACACCCGCACACGCCGGCCCTGATTGCGCAGCAGGCGCGCCAGGGCGGCGGTCAGCGTGGTCTTGCCCTGACCGGAGGCCGGCGCGGCAATGAACAGGGCCCGGCATTGCGGCTGGGGGGTCGGGTTTGTCATCAGTATTCAATCCCCGGCTGTGCCTTCACGCCCTGGCGGAAGGCATGGCGTTCGTCCTGTACCGTGCTGATGGTGTCGGCAACGTCCTGCAGCTCGGCCGCCATGGTGCGCCCGGTGATGATCACGCTCTGGTGGCGCGGCCGCTTTTTCAGCGCTTCGACCACCGGCGCCGTGTCGAGATAGCCATACTTGAACATGTAGCTCATCTCGTCGAACACCAGCAGGTGATAGTTTTCGTCCTGCAGCATCTGCTCGGCTGTGGCCCAGGCCGCCTGCGCGGCTTCGATGTCCTTGTTGCGGTCCTGGGTTTCCCAGGTGAACCCATGGCCCATGATGTGCCAGTCCAGTTGCGGGTGGTCGCGGAAGAACCGGTACTCGCCGGTTTCGCGGCGGCCCTTGACGAACTGGATGACGCCGCCGCGTTGGCCGTGGCCCAGTGAGCGTGCCAGGGTGCCGAAGGCGGAGCTGCTCTTGCCCTTGCCGTTGCCGCGCAGCAGGATCAGTACGCCGCGCTCTTCCTGGGCTTCCGCGATGCGCGCATCCACCACTTCTTTCTTGCGTTGCATGCGGGTCTGGTGCTGGGTGTCTGTAGTGTTCATGTGGCCTCCGTTGCAGGCAGATTCATATAGTGCGCGCCCAGTCCCCGGGCGAGCTCACGGGTACGGCCTCGCCGTACAAAGGATTGTTCGGCATCCACCACCACGCAGTCGCCCAGCGCCGGCAGATGGTCGAGCGTTTCGCGGGTGCGCCCGTCGGTAATGATCCAGGTGCGGATATGCAGGCCCGGTTCGCGCTGCTGCCACTGGCGCAGCCGGGTGGCGGCCTGCTCCAGCGCCTGGCGCAGCGGGGTGCCACCACCGCCGGTCCACTGATCCAGTTGGCGAGTGATGGTTTTCGGTGCCCGCCGGCGTGGCAGCAGTTCCTGCACCTGATCATTGCCGAAGCCCAGCACGGCGAACTGTTCACGGGCCCGATAGGCCTGCTGCGCCAGTTGCGCCACCAGCCCCTTGGCGCGGCCGAACAGTTGCTGCTTGAGTGTCGAGCCGGAGGTATCGATCAGAATCAGATGCAGCCAGGGCTGGCTGGTGCGACGCGGCCGGAACCGCCACTGGCGCGGCGGCCACTGGCCGCCGTTGGCCACCAGGGTGGCGAACCAGTCCGGCCGGTCGGTGGTGTGCTGCCCGCAATGCGGGCCCGGGCCGGTTTGGCCGCGCTGGCTGCCAGCCGTGCCGCTCCAGGTGTCAGTCTGACGCTGCTGTGCCGGCGGGCGATCCGGTGCGCTGAGCTGCGCCGGCTCGACCGCAGTCTGGTGCTGCGGCGGCATGGCGCCCCAGGGGTTGTCGCCGGTGCCTGATGGCGCAGAGTCGTTGGATTCGCCCTGGGGCTGGCCGGAGCGACCCGAGCCGGACCGGCTCTGCGGCGGTTCGGGTGGTTTGTCGGCACCGGATGAATTGTTCGCATCGGGCGGGCCGGCCGGCGGTTCGGAAGACGAGGGGCTGTCATGGCGCTGACGGTGGGCCAGCACCCAGGGAGCTACGGCGTCGAGGTCGGCGCCCTCCACCCGGGTGCGGCCCTGCCAGGCGGCATAAGCCAGCGCCGCCTGCAGCCAGATCACATCGGCCCGTACGCCTTCCACCCCGGCTTCCAGACAGCACTCGGCAATGCGGGTATAGAGGGCATCACTGGCGGTGACATCCGCCAGCAGCGTGCGTGCCTGTTCAATGCGGGTGCGCAGCGCCTGTTGCTCGGCCGTCTGCTGCGCCACAAAGGCCGCCGGGTCACGTTCGTAGGCCTCGCGCTGGCGCACTATGGCCACCCGCTCGGCCACCGCATGCTCGCCCTGCATCTGCACCATCAGACCAAAGCGGTCCAGCAGTTGCGGGCGCAGGTCGCCTTCATCCGGGTTCATGGTGCCGATCAGAATAAAGCGGGCCTCGTGGCTGTGGCTGATGCCGTCACGCTCGACCACATTGATGCCGCGTGCCGTGGTGTCCAGCAGCAGGTCTACCAGTGCATCGGGCAGCAGATTGACCTCGTCCACATAGAGCACACCGCCATGGGCGCGGGCCAGCAGGCCGGGATGAAAGGTCACGGCCTGGTCATTGAGCGCACGCTCAAGATCCAGCGTGCCCAGCAGGCGATCTTCGGTGGTGCCCAGCGGCAGATTGACGAACGGTGGTGTGGCGCCATCATCCGCCGCCGGCAGAATATCGGCCAGACCCCGCGCCAGGGTGGATTTGGCACTGCCACGCGGCCCGCTGATCAGCAGCCCGCCAATGCGCGGATTGATGGCATTCAGAATCAGGGCAGTCTTCAGACCGCCTTGCCCGACCACAGCCGAGAAGGGATAGTCCGGACGCTGTTGGGTGCTCATGACAGCACCTGCAGCGCAGGCTTGAAACACGTCATACTGAAACCCTCGAGTACCCGCCGTACCCTGTGTGAATGTGGGTGTTCGAGCAGGCCGGTCTTCGGGCTCGGACTCGACCTTCTGCGCCTTCCCAGCCCGAAGGCCAGTGGCGAGTGCAGAAGATCGGTAGCTGTCCATTACCGATGCGGGGGCAGCGATGGAATCGGCCTTGCGGCCTCACCATACTTCCCGATTATCTCCATTGCCGAGTTGGCTCCGGAGCACCTGTTCGATGATCCCGTCATCGTAACTCATGCGGGGGTCCAGTCAAAGAACCTCTGTACAATCGGACGTGTCCGAACGCGACATTCCGGCAACCGATTGACCCGGGTCATGGTAAGGCGGAATGGCACCGTCTGGCGGCTTGTGTGACGACGCTGGGACTCGTCGAGCAGTTTCATTCGGTGGGATATTTACCGACGACATTAGGGCTTGTTTGGGTGCCCTGCCTGGGACCAGAACGAACGTTTGCGCCAGTGTTCTGTCTGCAGCTTCCTGATATAGGTTTGTGCATTGTCCAGGCCCTGATAGTCGGTAATCTTCTTGTCGAGTGCCAGCAGTCTCTTGAAATACTGGGCGCCGTGGTGATAGGCGCGACTGTATTTGCGCTCCAGCAGGTCATCCAGCAAGGCTCGGTAGCATACTACCTGAGCGAGCAGTTGACCGTGCTCCGCAAAGGTGTCTATCCAGTTCAGCAGGGTTGGGTAGGGCACAGAGGTCAGGTTCTCAGCTTGTGACAGCACCACAGATTCCGCCCGTTGCAGGTTGCCCATGAACAGCAGTACATTGACCAGCCGGCCGGGCGCGCTGGTGTCGACGGGCAGGTTATTCACTTGCTCTTTGAGCTGCGCTTTTTCGTGTTTGTTGGCCAACTCCCACAGCTCGGTTAGGGTGCCCACCTGGGGGAGCTTTGTGAAATCGCTCAGCAGTTCGCGTTTGAGTTGTTCGAGGTCGCCTTTCTGGCGCAGCCACTGGTGACGCAGAGGCTGATATCGCTGCGGCCGGCTTGAGTGCTTGAGTTTGTCCAGCCAGAACTCGGCACGCTCCAGCTCGTTTATCGCCAGTGCGTATGCTATGAGGTGCTCCAGTTGTATGGGGTTGGGGTCCGGACTGGTCAGCAAGGTACCCTGCTCGTACAGCGAGATATCCCGCAGCGCTTCAGCAACGGATTTCAGGCCGATGCAGGCGTGTGCGGCGGCGTGATTGTAATGGTCCTGCTGCGTTGGATTGGCCAATGCGTGTTGGGCATTGGCCTTGAATCGGTCCGCCAGTTGTCGCAGTTCCTGCTCCGTCAGCAAGCCGGCGCTGTGGGGAATGAGTTCGTCCAACACACCGTAATCATTATGGTCAAAGAAATGCAGGACTTTTCCCGGCCAGTCCTCTGCTTCCGGCGCCTCAGCGCGTACCTCTTCGGCGATGTTCAGCCACAGATCAGCGGCTTCTCGAAACAGGTCGCCCAAGTGACCATCGGAATCGTCTACCCGCTGAAACGCTTCCTCGGCCATATTCAGGAAGTCTTCCGTCAGCTGCAGGGCCGCCACGGGGGCCTGTGGGCGCAAGGCAGTGTCAATGGCAGAGAGCACTGACGCGAGCCGTTCACTGAAGTCGAAGCAGCCGTGGTAGCCATAAAAGTTGTCATTATAAACGAGTTCATGCAGTTGCTTGGTCAGCGTTTTTTCCAACGCCTGAGTACCGCGCCCGGAAGAGGTGTCGGCAGCCAGGTAGCGGTCAATGATGGCATCGACAGAGTGCTCAACACCATAGACGGATTGCAATAACTGAATCAGTTCCTTTTTAGTCAGCTTGCTGACCTGCTTCTCGAATGTCATGACCGGTAGGTTTCCTTCTGGGCTGCATAAATGGTGAATTGCAGTTCTTTCCCAATCATCTGATAGTCTGGCCGTGTGCTCGACAATTGTTCGGATTCGGTAAGAATGATCGGCACGCCCTCTCTCCACTTGACTATCATGCGGGGTCTGCGATGAATTCGGCGAGGCGACCTTACCATACTTCCCGAGTTCCCCGCTCCCACAGACGACGGCGGGGCACCTGCTCAATGATCTGATCATCGTAACTCATGCGGGAGTACGGTCTAATGAACCTCTGTACAATTGGACGTGTCCGAACACGGCATGCTGAACGTGAAGTTCGTTTTTCTGCCAGTCCGTTCATGTTAAAAAGAATCAGGCGCAAGCAGAGCATTTGCAGCACGGATGGATATTCTGACTATGGTAAAAACATCGGAAGGAAAAAGGGAATCAGGGCAGCTCTCATTATTCGAGTTTGACAAGGAAAACCTGAAAAAGGTCCAAAGCCATAGGCCCGGCCGCAAGACACCAGAGTCGGAATTTTCAAAATATATCGTCTATGTCGACGAAAGTGGTGACCATAATTTGCAAAGTGTGGATGAAAGCTATCCGGTATTCGCCCTGGCCTTCTGTGTGTTCCACAAACGGCACTACAGTGAAGTGATAGTTCCGGCACTTGAGAAGTTCAAGTTCAACCATTTTGGTCATGATCAGGTGGTACTGCACGAGAATGAGATAAGACGGCGCACCGGCTGTTCAACATCTTCAAGTCAAGGAATCATCAGACTCAGTTTATGGAAGAGCTGACTCAGATAATTGAGTTCAGTAATTTTATTCTGATCAGTACCACAATTGATAAACGTGCTTTGAAGCGACAAGACATAGACGACAATGCCTATCACATTGCACTTGGCTTCTGCATGGAGACGCTGCACGAGTTCCTCGCAGAAAAACAGCAGTCCGAGAAGAAAACGCATATCGTGGTGGAGCGAAGAGGCGAAAAAGAAGACAAGGAACTGGAGCTTGAGTTTCGTCGAATATGTGATGGTAACAATCGATTGGGAAAACCATTGCCTTTCGAGATTCTGGCTGCGGACAAGAAAGTGATGTCATCAGGTCTTCAGCTCGCTGATCTGGTAGCGAGACCGATCGGGTTGAAGACATTAAGACCGGATCAACCCAACAGAGCCTTTGATGTTCTAAGGAAAAAATTCTACTGCGAAGGAGGCCGAGAAAGCGTCGGGATTGGCTATGAAGGCATGGGTATGAAAATTTTTCCTTCCCCAAAAAGCGAAAAACCCCGATGAAACCACCGAGGTATAGACGCCGACCGGGACTGCCCAATCCATTTGGCTTTAGTTTGTCCAAATGTGGCTTGAGTGTCAACTCCGCCCCTTGCATGTCGCTGTAAGGCAAAACACACCCGATGCTTCATACTCTGCAACCGGCCCCCTATCGACCCTTCTTCCTGCTGGCCGGAGCAGCGGCACTGGCCGGCATCGCGCGGACCAGTGCCCAGACTGGTGTTGAGTGGGCCCAGAGTAGATCGTATTTCAGGGTAAACGGCTTGCGAACGTACTACAGGTGCGTGTAAAAAATATCTTTAAACCGGATAATAGTGTAAAAAAGGTGGGCTTGCTGTATAAAATTAAGTGCAGGAAATCAAAATGGGTTCAGGTATGCAGCCTGTGGGCTATACGCAGCTTATCAGCCATCACGGTATCGCCGCCATACCGCCTGCAGTGACAGCGGAGGTACGCTCGGTTACCCGCAAGGAATGGATCGGCGATACCATTGCAGTGCCCGCCAAAATGGCTCCGGCACCTGAAGACTTGCTCGGCCAGGTCTTGTTTGCCATCAAGCACGAAGGCATCAACCTTCAAGTATTGGCCCAGATCCTGCCGAAGATTCCGGAAGCCGACATACGGCAGGCCTTCGATGCCTCTCCGAACAGTCAATACCTGCGCAAAGCCTGTTATTTGTGGGAATTTTTTGCCGGGCAGACCATCCAGCGTGCCACAGATCACATCAGACAGTCCTATATCCCACTGTTCAATCCCGAGCAATATATTACGGGTGACGGTGAAAAGAACGCGCGCTGGCGCATCATCTTCAATGGCCTAGGATCTCTGGATTACTGTGTAACCGTGCGACGCACCGATACATTACAAGCTTTGCTGGACAAAAGCTTGCTGGAGAAAGCCGCAGAGTTTACAGACTCTCTGCCAAAAGACATTCTCAATCGCACCCTGGCCTGGGCCTATCTGCACGAAACCCGGGATTCTTACGCCATCGAGAACGAGGCGCCATCGGAAGACAAGGCCAGTCGATTTGTCAGCCTGCTCAAACAGGCCCATAGCTCCCGCAAGCTCGATGAGGAGTATCTGGTAGAACTGCAGAATGCAGTGATCAGCAATCCTTTCGCGCAGGCAGCTTCGTTCAGAACCGAGCAGAACTACCTGAGCAATGGACTGCGCGGAGCACTGGGGGTCACTTACGTGCCTCCCGGCCCGGAATTGTCACGGTCGCTGATGGACCAGTTGATGGCCCTGGCCAACCAGCCAGCGATGGAAGTGGAGCCGTTGGTTCTGGCCAGTGTCGTGTCTTTCGGTTTTGTGTTTGTGCATCCGTTCATGGATGGCAATGGTCGCCTGTCCCGATTCCTGTTTCATCAGGTTCTGTGTCAGTGTGGCGCTCTGAAAAACGGCCTGGTGCTCCCCGTCTCAATCGTCTTGCGTCAGAACGAGTCGGATTACTTGAGTGTGCTGCAGCAATTCTCGGAGCCCAGCCGCGCTTACTGGGATGTGACCTTTTTTGACGAGAACCAGTTCCAGTTCGACTTCAAGGGGCATGATGCACTTTATCGTTATTGGGACGGTACGGCTTGCGCCGAGTTTATGGCACGCGCCACCGAACAAGCCATTGAGCAGCATCTGAAGGCGGAGACGCTTTTCCTGACTCGGTATGACGAGATCTTTCGCCGTATTGACCGGGCTTATGATGTGCCGAATGCCGATCTGTCCAGATTGGTCATGTTTTGTCTGGATCAAAATGGGCGCGTGTCCGGGCATCGACGCAAGCAGTACCGGTACCGGGTTCCGGAGGAGGTATTCGATGCGCTGGAACGCGCTTACCAGAAAGTGGTCGTGGATACATGACAATGGCCAGGATCGGCTCGTCGCATCGGCGATGCCGCAACTGGCGCTGGCGTAGTCAGCGCGGGAATCGCCGTGTCAGCTTGCCGGACTTCCCGATTATCCCCTTGTTACGGAAGGCGGCGGGGCACCTGTCCGAACGCAACATTCAGACAGTCGATTGACCCGGGTCATGGTCAGGCGGGATGGCGCTGGCGCGTGAGTGCTGACACAGGCCAGAATGTTGCTCACTCTGGCCCAGGTTGGCGCTGCCATGCTTGATGATCTGCAACAGGCCCCCTATCGGCCCTTCTTCCTGCTGGCCGGAGCAGCGGCACTGGCGGGCGGCTTGCTGTGGTGGTGGCCCTGGGGCTCGCCGCTGTTGCTGCATCTGCACCTGCTGCTGTTCGGCATGGCCAGTGCCGCCATGGCTGGTTACCTGCTGACGGCGCTGCCAAGCTGGACCGGTTGGCAAGACTGCCCGCCGGTTCTGCTCTGGGCTCTGGTGGGCCTGTGGTGCCTCGATCGCATTGTGGTTCTGCTGCCGGAACCGCCCCTGTTCATCCTGCTGACGCCGGGGCTGGCCTTTCACGGCCTGCTGACGCTGTTTCTGCTACGCCGCCTGTGGCAGGCCCGTATCTGGCGGCCGGTTTGGTTGGCGCTGGCGCCGCTGGGGCCGGGTATGGCCGAGTGCTGGCTGCTGTTGAACTGGCACAATACTGGCTGGATCGGGGATGCCGGCGAATGGGCCGCATTGTTTCTGGCCCTGTTGCTGATTCTGGTGGGTGGCCGAGCCGTGCCTGCCTTTACCCGCACCGGACTGCAGCATCTGGGGCACCCGGATCGGATCATTGCACCCGACTGGCTGCAGCGTCTATCGGTAGGCTTGATGGGTATTGTGCTGTTGATGCAGGGTCTCGGTTGGCCTGCGCACTGGACGGGCAGCCTGCTGCTGGCCACCGGCCTTTTGCAGATGCTGCGCTGGGTCGGCTGGACACCCTGGCGCATCGGCCGGGCCCCGGCACTGTGGATGCTGCATGCTGCCTGGCTCTGGCTCGCCACAGGGCTGGCGCTGCTCGGCCTGACACGACTGGGCTGGCTGGACCTGCCACCCGGCACCGTTCTCCACGCCCTGACCATGGGCGCCATCGGCGGCATGTGCCTCGGCATCATGCTGCGCGCCGCCATGAAGCGCACCCCGCGGGGCCTGCAGCCCTCCATCCTGCAACTGCTCGCCGCCGCCCTGGTACTGCTGTCACCCCTCCCGCGACTGTTGCCCGCGCCCTGGTTTGAAAGTGGGCTGGTCACCAACAGCCTGTTGCTGGCCGCCACCCTCTGGAGTGCCGGCTGGTTGCTCTACCTGATGGCGCTCTGGCCGGCTCTGCGCGGACCGGTGCCAAGGCCGGTGTTGAGTGGGCCGAGGTCGACTGCTTGATGCAGCGGGCTTCCTGGCTTGCAAGGCATATTTCGGTGGGTGGCATAGCAGTCAAAAAAGACCTATAATAAGTGCCAAATATTGGTCCTTTTTAGGGGGCTCCATGCGTCAGGTTCATGCAGATTTTTCCGTCAGTATCTCGGAATTGAAAAAAAATCCTTCCGCCCTGCTGGCGCAGGCCAGTGGATCACCCATTGCAGTTCTGAACCACAACCGGCCTGCTGCCTACCTGATTCCGGCGGAGACCTATGAGGCTCTGATGGACCTGATCGAGGACTACGAGCTTGCGAAGCTCGTTGAAGAGCGCCTGGCCGACAAGGAGCAGGCCGTGTCGGTGTCTCTTGATGACCTATAAGCTCAAGTTCCTGCCAGTCGCCCTGAAGGAATGGCAAAAACTGAGTGGCCCGGTAAAGAGCCAGTTCAAGAAGAAGCTGGCGGCAAGACTAGACAACCCCAGAGTGCCCGCTGACAAGTTGAGCGGCTACGAATCCGTTTACAAGATCAAGCTGAGGTCAGCAGGTTATCGGCTGGCTTACGAAGTGGTCGACGATGAGCTGATTGTCATAGTCTTGGCTGCCGCCGCAACAGATAAGTATCCATAATCCACCCATGCTGTTCGCGCAGGCGGGCGCGTTCGCGCAGGATGTCGCTGCCGACTTCTTTGAGCGGGCCTTCGATCAGGTGCTGGTGGGGCATGCCGAGGTAGGCACCCCACCAGATGTGGTAGTGCTCTGCGTTCAGCACTTCGAAGGCGCCGCCGCTGTCGAGCATGACGACGAGGGTGTCGGCGCCTTGCGGCCAGCCGTGGTCGCGCAGGCGGCGGCCGGTGGTGATAACAACGGGCTCGGCGAGGCGGTTGAGCGGTATGCGGTGTGCCGCAGTAAGTGCCTGCAAACTGGTGATGCCGGGCACCACCTCGAGTTTCATCTTGCGACCGGCGCGTTCGAGCCGGTCGGCGATGCGCAGGCTGCTGTCATAGAGTGAAGGGTCGCCCCAGATCATCAGGGCCACGCGCCCACCCTGTGGCAGGTGTTGGTCGATCAGCTCGCCCCAGCGGGCGGCGATGGTGTCGTGCCAGTCTTCGACTACCTCCAGGTAGGTGGCTTTTTCCGAGCCTTTCTCAGCGCTTTTCTCTTTTTCCTCTCTCTGCGGCAGGTCGAACTCCACCACCTTGGTCGGGCTGTCTCTGGTCAGCAACTGGTCACACAGGGTGCGCCGCAGATCCACCAGGTCGCTCTTGGCGTCCCCCTTGCGCGGGAGCAGAATCAGGTCGGCTTCGTTCAGCCGCCGCTCGCCTTCCCGGGTGACATGGTCCGGGTTGCCGGTGCCAATACCGATCAGACAGAGGTGGATCATGTATCACGCTCCGCGGCTTGTTCGTCACTGTCATTGTCTGGCGCAGTGCTGGCAAACGGCGAGTCGGCGGACTGGGGCCGGAACCGGCGGTCATAGCCCAGTGCATAGAGGCTGCTTTCATCGAAGTCTTCGGCGGCCAGCGCCGGGCCAACCAGAATCAGTGCGGTGCGCGTCATGCTCTCGCCCACGGCCTGCTCGATCTCGCTCAGGCTGGCCCGCACCACTCGTTCGTCCGGCCAGCTGGCGCGCCAGACCACCGCCGTCGGGCAGTCGGCGCCATAGTGCGGCACCAGGTCGGCCACCACCTGCTTGAGATTGTGGATAGACAGATGAATCGCCAGTGTCGCGCCGGTGGCAGCAAAGTTGCTCAGCGTCTCGTTGGGTGGCATGGCACTGGCGCGCCCCGGGGTGCGCGTCAGCACCACCGACTGCGCCACGCCGGGCAGCGTCAGCTCGGTGCCGAGCGTTGCCGCAGCGGCAGCGAAGGCCGGTACGCCGGGCGTAATGGTGTAGGGAATGTCCAACTGGCGCAGGCGGCGCAGTTGCTCACCCAGCGCCGACCAGACCGAGAGATCACCCGAGTGCAGGCGTGCGATGTCCTTGCCTTCTGTGTGGGCCTGCGAGATCTCGGCCATGATGTCGTCCAGTGACATGGGCGCCGTGTTGACGATGCGCGCCCCGGGTGGGCAGTGGTCCAGAATCGCCTCCGGTACCAGCGAGCCGGCATAGAGGCAGACCGGGCAGGCGGCGATGCGGTCGCGCCCGCGCAGAGTCAGCAGGTCTGGCGCGCCTGGGCCGGCACCGATGAAATGAACCGTCATGTCCGATCTCCTGCGCGCACACTCATAAAACGGTCTGCCATTGTACGATGGGATAGCGGGCCCGCCAGCCCCGGCGCTGCCCGAGCGGCTCTGCGCTGGCCAGCTCAACGCGCAGCAGCTCGCCGCCGCGCAGCGCCTGCCAGCGGGTCAGCAATGCTTCGGATTCCAGCGTGACGGCATTGGCCACCAGACGGGTACCGGCGGGCAGCTGTTCGGTCAGGGCGTGCAGCAGCTCTTCCGACAGGCCGCCGCCGACAAAGACGGCATTCGGCACGGGCTGATCGGCGAGCACTGCCGGGGCTGACCCCGCGACCAATTGCAGCCGGTCCACACCCAGGGCGTCGGCATTGCGGCGGGCGCGGGCGAGCCGGTCGGCATCCATTTCGAAGCCGATGGCCTGGTTGGCCGGGTGGGCCAGCAGCCATTCAATGGCGATGGAGCCGGAACCGGTACCGATGTCCCACAGCCGTTCGCCGGGTCGGGGTGCCAGCGCGGAGAGCGTCAGCGCGCGCACCGGGCGCTTGGTGAGCTGGCCGTCATGCTCGAACAGATCATCGTCCAGGCCGCCGGCGCCGGTGATCACCGGGCCATCACCGCTGACGTTCAGTGCCACGGCGACCGGATGCTGCACATCGCCCAAGCCATAGTCTGCCGCGTGACAGGAGCGTATTCGTTCGCGTTCGCCGCCCAGGGCTTCCAGTATGGTCAGTTCGGTGGCGCCAAAGCCGATGTCATTGAGCCAGCGCGCCAGATCCGCCACGGCGTCGCCGTTGCGCAGCAGAACCAATAGACGCTGGCCCGACGCCAGATGCGGGCGCAGTCGCGTCAGCGGTGCGGCATGCAGGCCCAGACAGACCGTCTGTTCCAGGGCCCAGCCCAGCCGTGCCGCAGCCAGACTGAAGGTGGAGGGCAGGGGCAGGGCAGTCCACTCGCCGGGTGTCAGCTGTTCGGTCATTACCGTGCCGGCGCCGAACCAGAACGGGTCCTGCGAGGCCAGCATGACGACTGTCTGACCACGATGGGCCAGCAGCTCCGGGATGCCATCGGCAAAGGGCACCGGCCAGGTTTTCACGGTGGCGTTCAGGCCCTCGGGCAATACCGCCAGATGCCGCTCGGCCCCGAAAATGAACTCGGCCTGTTCCAGCACGGTTCGGCTTGCCGGTGTCAGCCCGGCTGTGCCATTCTCGCCCCATCCAATGATGGTGAGCCAGGGCGACTCGTTATTCATGACAACACCCATGATCAATATTCTGCTTCTCGGTGGCAGCAGCGAAGCCACGGCCCTGGCGCGGGTGCTGGCCGACCGGGGCTGGCCGGCCACCTTCAGCTATGCCGGCCGGGTGAAAGCCCTGGCGCCGCAGCCGCTGCCGACCCGGGTCGGTGGTTTTGGCGGTGTCGACGGCCTGGTGCGCTACCTGCGTGACCACCAGATTACTCACTTGATCGACGCCACGCATCCTTTTGCCGGCCAGATCAGCACCCATGCCGTACGCGCGGCCGAACAGGCGGGGGTGCCGCTGCTGGCGTTTACCCGTCCGCCCTGGACGCCGGAGGCCGGCGACCACTGGCAGACGGTGCCCGATATGGCCGCCGCCGTGGCAGCGCTGAGTGGCCCGCCCGAGCGCATCATGCTGGCCCTGGGGCGGTTGCAGTTGCCGCTCTTTGCTGCTCAGCCACAGCATCACTATCTGTTGCGCTTTGTCGAAGAACCGACCGAGCTCCTGCCGGTGCCCGACTACAGCCTGATCATTGATCGCGGGCCTTTTACCGAAGAATCCGACCGTGCCCTGCTGGAGCAATACCGCATTGATCGGGTGGTGAGCAAGAATGCCGGCGGCGAAGGCGCGCGCGCCAAACTGACGGCAGCGCGGCAACTGGGCCTGCCAGTGCTGATGATCGACCGGCCGCAGGTGCCGCCGCGCGCCGAAGTGCACAGCGTGGAGGCAGTTCTCGACTGGCTGGCTCATGAGTCTGAGCGCTCTCCTGAAGCTGAGCGGGGCGTATAGACCCAGGGCTGGCGGCCTTCCGGGCGTTCGATCAGCCGGGTCTGGCTGGAACCCACAATCACCAGGGTGCGCATGTCGGCCATTTCGGGATGTGCCTCACCCAGCGTGCTGACCTGGATCTGCTGTTCGTCGGACGACACAGCGCGCGCAAACAGAATCAGCCGGTCGTCACCACAGGTCTCGCGCAGGCATTCCAGTGCCTTGGCAAAGCCCTCCGGGCGTGACTTGGAGCGCGGGTTATAAAACGCCATGGCAAAATCACCCGCCGCCGCATGGCGCAGCCGGTGCTCGATCAGCGACCAGGGCTTGAGATTGTCGGACAGATTGATGCAGCAGAAATCATGCCCCAGCGGCGCGCCGGCCTCGGCACTGGCTGCCAGCATGGCGGTAATGCCCGGCAGGATGCGCACATCCAGCGCGCGCCATGCAGCCGGGCCTTCTTCCAGCGCTTCGAACACGGCGGCCGCCATGGCGAACACCCCGGGATCACCCGAGGACACCACCACCACCTGCTTGCCACTGGCCGCCAGCTCCAGCGCCTGACAGGAGCGCTCGTATTCCACCCGGTTGTCCGAGGCGTGCAGGGTCAGGCCGGGCCGGGGTGGCACCCGGTCCACATAGGTGTTGTAGCCGACCACATCCGTGGCCGCCGCCAGCGCGGCCGCCACCTCGGGCGTGATCAGCTCCGGCGCGCCCGGGCCCAGGCCGGCAACCGCGATCCAGCCGCTCATGGCCGTCTCCCGTTACCGTGTATGACCAGGGTCGAGAAGTAGGGCGCGGTGTCGCCCACCTCGGCCAGCGGTCGCACGCGCTGTTCCGGCATGGCGGCGTATTCCACCAGCCAGGCATCGGTCAGGCGTCCGGCTTCGCTCACGGCGCGGCGCAGGCGGCTCAGGTTGCGGCCGATCTTCATCACCACCGCAGCATCGGTTTCGCGGATGCGGCGGGTCAACTCTGCTTCCGGCAGCGTGGCCATCAGCACGGTCAGGATGTCATCGCCCCAGGTCACCGGCTGGCCGGTGGCCGTCCAGGCGCCGGACATGCCGGTGATGCCCGGCACCACCTCGACCGGCACGCGATCCTGCAGGCGGGTGTAGAGGTGCATGAAGGAGCCGTAGAAGAACGGGTCGCCTTCGCACAGCACCACCACATCCTCGCCGGATTCGGCGATGGCCAGTAAGCGCTCGATGCACTCGCTGTAGAATTCGGCCAGGCAGTCGTTGTAGCGCGGGTCGGTAAACGGAATCTCCGTCGTCACCGGGTATTCCATCGGCAGTTCCTGTGCCGTTTCGGGCAGCAGGTCACCGGCGATGCGACGGGCCTGACCCATGCGCCCGGCCTTGCGGAAAAAGGCCACATGGCGCGCACTGGTCAGCAGCCGGTGGGCGCGCACGCTCATCAGGTCCTGGGCGCCCGGCCCCAGGCCGACGCCATAAATGCGACCGGGCTGCGTCATGTCTCACTCCTGCTGGCCAGCGCATTCAGCGCGCCCACGGTAATGGCACTGCCACCCAGCCGGCCGCGCACTATGGCGCAGGGTACCGGGGCGGCGTGCCACAGGGCTTCCTTCGATTCGGCGGCGCCGACAAACCCCACCGGGCAGCCCAGAATGGCCGCCGGGCGCGGGCAGGTCGGGTCTTCCAGCATGGTGAGCAGATGAAACAGCGCCGTCGGTGCATTGCCGATGGCGACGACGGCGCCGGCCAGATACGGACGCCAGAGTTCCAGCGCGGCGGCAGAGCGGGTGGTGCCCATCTCACGGGCCATGTCGCGTACCGGGGCGTCGTGCAGGGTGCAGATGATGGGGTTGTCGGCCGGCAGCCGGGCCGGCGTGATGCCTTGCGCCACCATGCGCGCATCGCACAGGATCGGTGCACCGTCGGACAGCGCGGCACGCGCACTGGTCGCGAAGTCCGGGCTGAACAGAATATGCGGGGCCAGCTCGACCATGCCCGCAGAATGGATCATGCGCACGGCCACGGGCTCTTCTTCCGCCGTAAACCGCGCCAGGTCGGCTTCACGGCGGATGATGGCGAAAGACTCACGGTAGATCGACGCGCCGTCGGTCTCGTACGAATAGGGCATCAGGCGTCTCCGAAAAACTTCAGTACCTCGGCTTCAGACTGGGCTGAGCGGTGCGGAGGATCGCCTGCCCGCGCCTGAAAGGCAAGATCATATTGGCCCTCGCGGCCGGTCAGGCAAAAGTCTGTCGCGTTGGGACAGGCGCAGCCCTTGGCACAGCCGGACACATGCAAGGTGCCCCGAACCCGGGGCGCCAGACGGGCGGCCAGCGTGCGGGTGGCCACCGTGGCCTGGCTGCAGCCCGGCGCCCCGGCACAGGCCTGGACGCGCAGCAAGGGGTCATTGGGCTCGGTCAGAAACGCCGGGAACTCGCGGCCGGGCAGGGCAGGCAACTGATCCATGCCCTCCAGCAGCAGACAGCGCCAGGGGGTCAGTCGCAGGCCCTGAACCGAAGTGGTTTTCAGCACCTGCAGCAGGGCCTCGGCCTCGATCTGCCCGAAGGGCAGGCCGGCAATCAGCCCCAGTGCATGCTGGCCGGGCTGCAGTTTGGGACGCGCGGGCTGTGCGGTTTCCGTGGCGGTGAACCAGCCTGGCAACGGCATCTGATGATGACGCATGCGGCGGGATTCGATGCCGCCACTGTCGGCAAACCAGTGCGTGAGCCGGATCAGCGTGCTGATGGCTGTTTCGATGGTGTCCAGCGGCATGCCATAGGGGCGCCCGTCGGCACGCAGCAGCAGACGCCCTGAGGTGCCGCGTTCCAGCCGAAAATCGGCCGAGTCTTCACTCAGCATAGGCGCCGCACCGGCATCAATGGCAAAACCGACCTTGGCCGGCAGCTCGGGCAGTTCGTGCAGGCGCTCCTGCAGCCCCCGGGCGAGCCGATCCGTGTCATCACCGGGTTTCCAGTCCGGCGCTGCCAGTATATTGCGGCGCTGTTCCTGTTCGGGTGAGTCGTCCAGAAGTTCCAGCTCGGCCAGGCGCTGCTGCAGCGGCTCAAGCGCGGCCTCGCTGACCCCTCGTATCTGCAGGTTGGCCCGGTTGGTCAGATCCAGCAGCCCGATCCCGTGGTGCTTGGCCAGAATGCACAGCCCCAGCGCCTGCTTGCGGGTCAGCCGGGCCCGGTTCGGGCGCACACGCACCACCAGCCCGTCCCCCGAGGTCATCGGGCGCAGGGCGCCGGGGCACCAGCCCTGGACTGTGGGCGCTCTCGCTCTCCTCATGGGGTCTGGGCTCATGGAATCGGGTTCGTGGTTGCGGTTCAGAGTGGATTTTCGCACGGCAGCGCCACAGGCCCAAGTCTGCTGGCGACAAAACCCTGCCGGCTGACGGTGTGCAGGCTTTCCAGTACCATGGAGCGCTCCGATTCCTTTCTATTTGTACGCTATACGCAGGAGATATCGCCGTTACGATTGTCGACTGGATCATGCAGTGGCAGCCGGAGGCTGTGGCCGACTGGGCCTTCTGGCTGCTGGTGGTGTGCAGCTATTTCACTTCGGCGCTGACTGCGGCCCTGGGCATTGGCGGCGGCGTCACGCTGCTGGCCATCATGGCCAATCTGCTGCCGGCGCTGTCCGTGGTGCCGGTGCACACGGTGGTGCAGTTCGGTTCCAACTTCGGGCGCCTGCTCACCCTGCGCGGCTTTGCGGACTGGCGCATCCTGCTCTGGTTCAGCCTCGGCGGCGTGGTCGGAGCGCTGGCTGGTGGCCAGTTGGTGATCTCCGTACCAGCGGCCGTGATTCAGACCGCCATGGGGGTTTTTATCCTCTACTCGGCCTGGCTGCCGATTTTCAAGCTGTCATCCGGGCGCAGCTCCATGGCGCTGCTGGGCGGGGTCACCAGCTTTCTCGGCATGTTCATCAGCGGCACCGGGCCGTTCGTCTATGTGGTACTCAAGGACCTGTTCTCGGACCGGCGCGGCGTCATGGCCACCGTAGCCGCCATCAATGTGTCCCAGCAGGCGGTGCGCGCCATCATCTTCGCACTGCTGGGCTTTGCCTTCGCCCAGTGGTGGCTGCTGATTGCCCTGATGATCGCCACCGGCTTTCTCGGCACCCTCACCGGCAAGGTGTTTCTGGAACGCGTGCCGCTGCACATCGCCCAGCGCCTGCTCAAGCTGGTGCTCACCCTCCTGGCGCTGCGGCTGCTGTATGTGGGTATCAGTCAGTTCTTTTGAACTGTCCGGGTTGCTGCCACTCTGCTGTCAGGGTGCGACCGGAAGTTTAGCGACGGTTTTCGTGCACGCCCTCGGCCAGCCAAACCTTGATCAGGGACCGGTAGGCGTCTTCAGGACAATTAACAGAAATTTAGAGTTGTGGTATGATAATTAGCAAAAATACGTGCTAATTATGGACTAATCGTTATGCAGCTCCGCTCTCAAATCCCCTGGCACTATCCTCGTACTGCAGTTGCTCAGGGCCTTCTGGGTCCGTTTGCAAGCGGGCTGACACAGGTGCAGGCCCTGTTTGCTCCGCGTCGAATGGGCAAAACGGAACTGGTCCGACAGGATCTCACTCCACTTGCGGAAGAGGCTGGTTTCACCGTCGTCTATGTGTCGTTCTGGGATGCCGTCGATTCTCCCGGGGACTCCATCCTGCGCGCTATCGGTGCCACTGAACGACAGATGTCCAGCAGCCACAGTATCAGCGTTGCTGGCACCGGTGGCAGCCGCAATGTCAGTCATGAACGCGACACGGAAACGCACGCAGTTACGGTCAGTCAGGCACTGCGAGCCTATCTGGATCAGAAGAGCGACTCTCCAGTGTTGCTGTTGCTTGATGAAGTGCAGCACCTGGCTACGAGACCTGCGTTTGAACCCTATCTCTACATGTTGCGCACTGTCCTCGACGAGTATAAAGGGCGGGTATACGCCCTGTTCACCGGATCCAGTCGCGATCAGTTGCTGTCCCTGTTTCGCCGCCGCAACGCCCCGCTTTTCAGTGCGGCCAATACACTCACATTGCCCGACCTGGACTCGGAGTTCGTGCGTCACATGCTGGCTGTCTTCGAACAGTCCGGTTCGCCGGCGATCGACGAGGAAGATGCTATTGAGGTCTTCCATGGTTTGCGACGGGTCCCGGCCCACTTCCACAATTTGTTGCAGGCGATGAAGGCGGCAGGACGAAATGACATCAAGGTTGCGGCGCAAGAGTTCCTTCAGCAGATGGCGGACGAATCCGATGCTGCGTCTGTATATGACGGTCTCGCTCTGATCGAGCGAACCCTTCTCCTGCGCATTGCCCGGAATCGGTCGGCCGCACTCTATTCCGACAGCAACAAACAGCTTCTGGCAAAAGAACTGGGCCAGGAGCATGTGGCCGATTACCAGATCCAGCATGCATTGCGTCGCCTGCGCCGCGACGGTTTGGTGTCGAACATTGGCCACGGCCAGTACGTCATCGAAGATCCGGAAATGCACGACTGGCTGATCAACGAATTTGGCACCGTTGATGGGCGTCCTGAGTGAGAGGCAATGGTCATGTCCTTTGAGCTTTATTGGCACCGGGGGTTCGCTGATCTGGAACGGTCAGTCTCCTGGCCGAGTACGCCGAGGCAACCCGCCTGACGTCGTGATTCGGTAGCCGCTCGCCGGAAAACGCGGCAAATTGTTCAGCGGCACCTTATTTTGCCACAATGGATCTTCGCCTCGGAACTGGACAACCGCCCGGCCATGGCTACACCCAAGTCACTGCTGTTTCAGTTGCACCGGCACTGGGACCTGATCGAGCATCTGACGCGCCACTCGCGCACGCTGCCTTCCTTTGAAGAAGAGCAGGTGCTGGCGCTGATCGGTCGGTTTTCTCCCGATGCCGACGAGCAGGAGAAAGGCGCCCAGTTGCGCAGCCTGTGCAATGCGGATGTGCTGCAATGGCTGAGCCGCAGCAACAGTCTGCAGCTGAACCCGCTGGTGCTGGAGTTCGCCCGCGGCCTGACACGGGAGCATGAACTGGGCCTGTCGTCGGTGCTCAAGGCCCGGGTGGAGGCGATTCGCTCGGCCACCGAGTCATTGCAGCAGGGACTGGAGGCGCAGGACAATGACCGCCTGCGCCAGGCGGCCACCCAGTTGTCGGAACTGTTTCGCCAGATCAGCCAGCAACTGGATCAGGACCGGCATGCCATCATGGAACTGGCCGAGCAGGCCAAGGCGAAGGACGCCGCCATGCCGCTGGCCAAACGCTACCGTGCCGTGCTGGAAGCCTATGACCAGTATGTCGAACCCATGAACGAGATGATGGACAGTGGCCTGGGCGGCACCTTCTATCCGCATCTGGAAGCAGCAGAGCGGGCGCTGGACCAGGCCACGGAACAGCTCTCGGTACGCGGTGCGCTCTACAGCCATCGCCTGCAGTTGCGCCAGGTGGCCTATCAGGCCAAGGAGCTGCGCCGCATGGGGCGGCTGGTCGCCCAGCAGTGCGCGGAAACTCTGCTGCCGCTGCGTGAAGAGGCACGGCAGCACAATCAACTGACCACGGCGGTCAGCGCCCTGCTTGGACTGGTACGCAAACAGGGGCTGCGCCGCGCCCTGCGCAGTCCGGGCCTGGATTCCCGGCTGCCGCTCTGGCTCACCAGCCGCCAGCGTCGGGTCAGCGTCGGCGATGAGGTCAAAACCATCATGGCCGAAGCGCGGGATTTCGAACCGGTGCGTCATGACTTCCCGGAAGAAGCCAGCGCTGACCCGCTGCCGCTGACCGAGTGGGTGGACGAGCAGGCTCTGAAAAGAGCGCTGCGGGAGGCCCTGCCGGTCGACAACCTGCTGCACTGGCTGCAGCAGCGCTATCCGCAGCTCCCGGATGCCGTCACCCTGCGGCTCTATCATGATCTGGTGCGTGACGATCAATGGGCCGCCCTGCTGCAGGACGATGAAACACATACCCCGCTCAAGACCGTCCGTGTGCGCTATCATCCGCATCGTCTGCAACCGCTGGCCGAACAGGAAGGGTCGTCTGCACCATGAGTTCAGCACCGGTCAATCTCGACAAACTGCCGTCACTGGATGAGCTGTTTCGCTGGTTCAACAGCGGCAAGCATCTGAATCGACAGGCGGAACCGGCGCTCTGGGTCGAGCTGGACAACAATCTCGACGCCTACAAGGCCCTGTTCAGTGCCTTGGGGTACGAGCTCCGCCTCGATGAGCGCGGCTTCGCCTGGTTCCACACCGAAGAGGCCAGCAGCACCACCAGCAAGACCACCCGCCAGCTGGCGCTGCTGTTCATGATGATCTTCGATACCCAGGCCGATGCCGGCAAGGCATTGCTGCGCTTTGACGAATGGCGGCTCGACACGGCGTTTCTGCACCAGTTGATGGAACAGCATCAGAGTCTGCTGGAGGCCGAAAGCCTGGACCTGGAAGGCCTGAAAAGCCTGCTCGATGCGGCTGTCCGCTTCGGATTTGCGCAGTACGAGAGCGGCCACTGGCGGCTGCTGCCGGCCGTATGTCGGTACCTGGATCACTTCGAGGCGCTAGCCGACCATCACCAAGAACAGGCGCGCGCCGATACTCTGTATGACGAAGACACTGTCGACACAGACACTGTCGCCGAAACCAACAACGCGCAGGACGAGGACGAGACATGATGCAATTCGGCTTTCAGCGTCTGGTCCTGCTCGGCAGCGCCGGCTATCAGCGGGCGGAACTGCCGCTGGACGATTCGGTGTCCCTGATCGCACCCAACAATACCGGCAAGACCAGCCTGATCAATGCGCTGCAGTTTCTGCTGATCATCGACAAGCGGCGCATGGACTTTGGCGCCCATGAGTTCGACAAGACCCGTCGCTTCTACTTTCCGAACAACAGCGCCTATATTCTGCTGGAAGTGAGCCTGCCGCACAGCGGCACTGTGGTGCTGGGCTGCGTCGGCAAGGGCGTGGGGCACGACTACGAATACTTTGCCTATCAGGGCCCGCTGGTGGTGGAGGACTACCGCTTGAATGACGGCCGCCTGGTGGGCCAGCCGCAGTTGATCGAGCATCTGGCCTCCCGTGACCGGCTGGTGTATCGGTACAACCCGACCGAGTTCGCCGAGCTGGTCTATGGCGGCCGCCGCCAGCGGCCGCAGGGCGAGCCCGATTTCACCGTGTTCAAGCTGGAAAACCCGTCCGACGCACGGGCCTTCCGCCAGGTGCTGACGCGCACGCTGCGGCTCGACAAGCTCAACTCCCGGGATGTCAAAGCCTACCTGCTGCAGATCTTCAAGCGCGACCTGCCGGATGCCAACATCGACTTCAAGCAGGAGTGGGACAAGGCCTTTGCCGAGGTCAATGCCGACCGCGCCCAGTACGATGCGGCGAGAAGACAGCAAGGACGAATCTCGGAGCTGGAAGGCCTGTATGAACAGCGCCGCGAACTGCGCGGCAAGCTGCTGGACTGGCGGCCCCGCATCGATCATGGCCTGGCTGACTGGCAGGCCTATTATGAGCAGCAGAGCGGCGAGTTCGCCGAGCAGGAACAGCGACTGCGGGAACAGGAAAAGCAGCAGACCCGGCAGGATCGGGAACTGACCGAACAGCGTCTGCAGCACCGCCAGCGCCTGGGCGAGCTGCAGGCTCAGATTGACGAACAACAGCAACTGGCCGACCGGTTTGCGCTGGTGACCGAGCGCAGCACGCTGGAGCAGCAGGCGCAGGCGATCCAGCAGGCGCTGGAAGCGCAGATCACCCTGGTCAATCAGGCCAGCAGTCGGCCTGCCCAGTCGATTCGCAGTGAACTGCAGCGCAACCAGCAGGAACTGTCCGCCCTGCAGCAGACCCTGGCCAATCTGGATGACAACCTGTACCTGACGCTGGCCGGGCATCTGAGCGAGGCCGAACTGCAGCGGCTGAACCGGGTGCTCAGCCGGGGCGCCCTGACGCTGGGCAGCGATCAGTTTCAACTGGATCCACAGACCCTGAAGGCCACACTGGCCGACAGCAGCGATGAGCAACTGCACCTGGCCGGGCTGACCTTGAAGCTGGACGAACTGAGCGCCCAGCACCATCAACTGAGCCGCACCGAGCTGCAAGGCCAACTGGATGACCTGCGTCAGCGTCAGGAGGCGCTGGCGGAACAACTCGAGGCCGCCGAGGCGATGGATGCGGCAAGGGGCAAGAAACAGCAACTGGAAAAGGACCGGGCCGCCATCGAGGCGGATCTGGCGAGTTACGACCGGCTGGCCGAGCTGACCGCCGGGGCCGAACAGCGCGACGCCGAACATCGGAACCTGGGAGGGCGACTGGCCGAGATCGAAGCGCAACTGAGCGAGTCAGAAGCCCGCGCCGAGCAACTGCGGCAGGCGCTCTATGAAGTTCGGCAGCAACAGAACCAACTGGATGACAAGCACCGCCAGATTGCCCGTATTCGGGAACAGCGCGGTGATGATGGCGAACCCTTCACCTATCTGGCCGACCTGGATCATCAGCCCTGGCTCGGCGAGCCGGACTGGTCGCTGGAAGACCTGGCCGACAAGCTGGGTGAATACCAGCAGGGGTGTCGGCGCCTGCTCGATCTGGACCGACAGCTGCATACCGGGCTGGCGGAGCTGCATGCCGCCGGTCTGACCAAGTTCCAGTTCAGTGACGACCGCGACACCGAACTGCAACGTATCATCCGCTTCAGCCACCAGCTCGAACAGGAGTTCGAAGCGCTGGAGAAAAAGGCCCGCAGCGCCGTGGTCAATGTCACCGCCAGCCTGCGCGAACTGCGCGATGGCCTGCTTGCCTTCAAGGGCAAGATGCGCGAGTTCAACCGGCTGATCGGCCACCGCCAACTGTCGGACCTGAAAACCTTCAAGATCGAACCGGTGGACGAGCCGCAACTGGTCGAAGCCATCGAGACGCTGATCGACACAGCCTCGCGGGTCGACAGTGGCGACACCTTCGAGCTGTTCAACCACGGCAGCGTGCTGGACGACGTGGATCTGGACCGCGCTAAGCAGCGGCTGATCGATGAAGGCAATGCCCGCCAGGGCCTGCGCGTGGCTGACCTGTTCCGCCTGGTTTTTGTGGTGGGCAAGGTCGACCAGCCGGAAGAGGAATTCGATGACATCGACAGCGCCGCCTCCAACGGCACCGTGCTGATGGCCAAGCTGGTGACCGGCCTGGCCATGCTGTACCTGATGCAGGACAAGCGACACCCGGTGCGCACCCTGTGCTATCTGGACGAGGCTCTGGCGCTGGATGCGCACAACCAGCGCAGCCTGATCGACACCGCCAGCGAGTTCGGATTTGCGCTGATCTTTGCCTCGCCCGCACCGCTGACCACGGCCCGCTACTGCGTGCCCATCCAGCACCGAGACGGCAGGAACCACATCAGTCGGCAGAGCTGGCAGATTCTGGAATCGCTCGAGACCGAGGTATGACAGAGGTATGAAAGTCACATGAGCAAGGCCCTGGCCGCCGCACTGGCCAAGCTGAGCCGGGCAGACAACGGCGTACTGGCCGGTTCCAGCCTGACCGCGGCCCAGCGTCGGGCCGCCGACGACTTTGCCCGCCGTACCGGCGCCGTGGCACTGCAGCGCTCGGGGCGGGGCACTGTGTATCGAGTGCTGCAACCGGCGGTGGTCGAGCAGCACTGGCGGCATCTGTCACCGGATGGCCTGGTGTCCGACGGCCAGTCGGCCCCCGAAGACCAGCCGGCGAGGGCCGGGCATATCGGCCAGTTCCGCGACAGCAAGGGAGGCCAGCACGGCCATGACCATCACTATGTACTGCTGAAAGCGACCCTTCCGGATCTGAGCTGGCAGAACGAGCAGGGTGGGCAACTGGCGCTGGGCGAGCAGACCCGGCTGCAGGGCGCTGCCGCCCTGGATGTCAGCTTCGAAACTGGCTGGCAGTGTCCCGGGGCGCTCTGGCTGGTCGAGAACCAGGCCCTGTTTGACCGAACGGACTGGCTGCCGGATGACTCCGCCAGCCTGATCTATTACCGGGGCCAGCTTTCCCGCGCACTGCTGGCCTGGCTGCAGCGGTTGCAGGTGGGCGGTGCGCTGGTGTTCTTCGCCGATTATGACGGCGTCGGCCTGAGCAACTACTGTCGGCTGCACGAAGCCCTAAACCCGCCGCCGCAGTTCTGGTTGATGCCGCAGTGGGCCGAGAAACTGCAGCGCTACGGCCAGCCCCAGCTCTGGAAAACCCAGTTGGATACCTGGCTGGCTGCCGAAGAGTATCTGTGGGCGCATTGCTCGGATGCGGAACTCATGGAACTGCTGGTGCAGATGCGAGCACAAGGCCTGGCATTGGAGCAGGAGGCGGTGTGGTTATAGGCCTTAACGCGAATGGGGTGGGCTGAGCTAATGGGGCAGAGGTTCGAGTGAAGATTTGAGTGGCAGAAACAATCGGCGATCTTGTGATTCCAGAGGCACAAAACCAAACTGTTCGTAGAAGCGCTGGGCATTCTGATCAATGGCATCGACAACCATTGCATAGATGGCGATGTCATCGCTGACTGCCAACGTTCTCTTGAGCGCATCAACCAGCAACATCCGGCCTACTCCCTGGCCCTGGGCGGTCTGGCTAACCGCCAGCCGACCGAGCAATGCTGCTGGTATCGGGTGGCGGGGCAGTTTGCGTGCGACCTCTGCCGGTAACAGACTGAGTTCGATAGAGAGCGACGATAGCGTGTAATAGCCCAGTATAGAAGCAGGGTGTTCTGTTTCAGTGGCCACAAACACCTTGCTGACGCGCCGCCTTATATCCTGTTTGGCCTGCTTCTGAATGTACCGGTTCAAAGCATCATTGCCACAATTAAAAGCCGGCCGGTCGTGCTCACTATTCAGTGGCTGGATGACAAGGTTCGGCCGGGAGGTCATCTGCTGGTTACACGCTGATCATGCTCTTCGAAGGCGTCCAGTAGCTTTTTATTCAGTTGCACTGGCTTTGACAGGGCCTCCAGAAAGGCCTCTGAGTCCTTCGCATTCAGGCGCATTGCTTCATGTTCATGCACTGTTTTTTCGGCGTTCGCCATGGCGCTGGTCAGAATATAACTGCTCACCGTCTTGCCTTCAAAACTGGCGGCACGTTCCAGCAGAGCCTTGGCTTCCGGTTTGAGGCGCAGGTTGATGCGTTCCTGTTTGATATCTTTGATCGCAGTCATGGTCAGTATCTTCCGAAAGGGTGAATGCTTAAAGTTAAATGTACGTCAAAATGGTGCCTTTGTAAAACTTATAAGTCCTGGAAAAACTTCGGGGCAGTCACGCCTCTATTGACAGCCATCCGGTGTGAGTTAGCATGGAGCTTCATCGTTCAGGTGCCCCAATGCCGTTCCGGCAGAGGGGATAATCGGGAAGTATGGTGCGGCCGCATGCCTACAGCATCGGCCCATTCCATCGCTGCCCCCGCATCGGTAATGGACAGTTACTGATCGTCTGCACAGGCCACTGGCTTTTTGAGCTGGGAAGGCGCAGAAGATCGAGTCCGAGCCCGAAGACCGGCCTGAACACGCAATGTCTCTGACAGGGTACGGTGGGTGCCCGGAGGATAAAAATCGTGTTCTACCCCTGTGGTCCTGCCCGTTCGAGGCAGGTCGGTTCGGCGTACCCGGCAGACAATCCGGGTGATCGTACTTCTGCGCCCTTGTTTCAAGCCATACCCCAGTCCGCTTCTGCTGTGCAAAGGCCGCCTTCCGGTTGGCAGGCATTGAGAGAGATATTGTTATGTTATAACATACCAATTTATATAATATCTCAACCCAGAGCCTGCGGAGGCACCCCCTGATGACACAGAGCACAGCCACAGACGCCAACGCAGGCGCGGGCGCCAAACCGGACTTTGTGCTCTTTGTCGTCTCCAGCTACTCCGTCAGTCGCCGCCGCATCGAACAGTTGCGCGCCACCGTGTGTGACCACGCTGGTACAGAGGCTGATCTGATCCGGCTGGATACCAACGGCCCGGATCTGCTGACCGCACTGGATGACAGGGTGGCTCAGGGTTACCGCGCCATCCGTGTGCAGCCGCTTGGCCTGCCGTTGTCGGACAGCCTGCTCAACTGGCTGCCCGGCGTGCTGGCACACTGGCGCGAGTCACGCTCAGCCAGCGTGCAGATCCTGCTGGGCTCTGATCAGGCCGCACAGCAGGCCGGCTGGGGCGAGTTTCTGGGTGCCATGCTGGACGAGCCCGCCACCCCCATCGAAGAAGACACAGAACCCTCACTGGGCAAACCCGGCTGGACCAATGTGCCGGACTTCCGCTACCACCTGCTGGTCTGTACCGGCCCGCGCTGCCAGATCCACGGCAGCAACCCGCTGCTGCAGCAACTGCAGGCCAACTGCCGTAGCCAGGGCGTGTACAAGGACTGCCTGATCACCCGTGCCGGCTGCATGTTCCCCTGCAACCAGGGCCCGCTGGTGGCCGTGTATCCGCAGGGAGGCTGGTATCGGCTGGCCGACACCCAGGCTGTGGAAGACTTTGTGCGCGAAGTGCTGGTAGCGGGCGAAGAGTGCACCCGTCTGCGCGTCCATCAAACCGAAACACCAACACCGAATTCCAAACCAGATTACAGGGAGAGCACCATTGAAAGCATCGACATCAACTGAACTGACCGCGGTACAGACACCAAACAACAGCCACCCGGCCACCATGGGCCGTCTGCGCTCGGGGCTCTTCGGCCTGGTCGGCGCCCTGGGGCTGATTGCTGGCCAGGCCTTTGCGGAGCAGACGGAGTATCCGCTGACCATCGAGAACAACGGCGTCACACTGCAGTTTGACGGGCCGCCGGAACGGGCCATCAGCCTCAACGGCCACACCACCGAACTGATGCTGTCCCTGGGCCTGGCCGACCGCATGGTGGGTACCGCCTACCTGAACCACCCGCTGCTCGAGCATTTGGAAGACGACTACGCGGACATTCCCCAGCTCTCCGGTGGCACCAGCTACCCGTCGCTGGAAGTTGTGCTGGGTACCGATGCCGATTTCACCTACGGCCGCGACAGCGCCTACCGGGATACCGCAGTGGCGACCCCGGAAAGATTGCTGGAGATGGGCATCAACGCCTATGCCGTGGAAGGCACCCTGGTGACCAACGCCACCATGGACCATGTGTATCAGGACATCCGCAACCTCGGGCGCATTTTTGATATTCAGCCGCGCGCCGAAGCGCTGATCGACGAGATAGAGACAGAGATCGCCGCCGTGCAGGACGCCGTGGCCGATGTGGACAACACGGTCAGGGTTTTTGTCTATGACATGGGCGAGAGCACGGCCTATACCACAGGCCGCGCGCTGCAGACGCATCTGATCGAACTGGCCGGCGGTTACAATGTGTTCGGTGACCTGGAAGAAACCTGGCAGATGGTCAACTGGGAAGAGGTGGTGGACCGCAACCCGGACGTGATCGTCATCAACGACTATGGCCAGACCAGTGCCGAAAGCAAGATCCGCTTCCTGCTGGAAAACCCGGCGCTGTCCGACGTTGCGGCGATAAAGAACGAGCACTTTGTTGTGTTGCCGCTGCCGGCCGCCTTTGAAGGGGTGCGCAACCCGAGCGCCGTGCGCACCCTGGCGGAAGGGTTCTACCCCGAGGCATTTTGAATGGAGCGCACAGCAGCACCTTCATCCTCATCAACTGCTGCAGCGGCAGGGGCCATCGCTTCGGTGACCGGCTCCCTGCCGGTGCTGATCCCCATTCTGGTGGCCGGGCTGTTCCTGACCCTGACTCTGGCCGTGACCATAGGGCCGGTGGATCTGGACATGCGAACGGTCTGGTCCATCGTGGCGGCAAAAACCTTCGGCTTCACCGGTGAGTGGACCCAGTCGCAGGAAAACATAGTCTGGATGCTCCGGCTGCCCAGAGTTCTGCTGGCGGCCGTTGTCGGCGCCGGGCTGGCGGTAGTCGGGGTGGCCATGCAGGCCGTGGTGCGCAACCCGCTGGCGGACCCGTACATCCTCGGTGTGTCTTCCGGCGCCTCGGTAGGCGCGGTCGCCGTGCTCGGGCTCGGCTGGCTGGCCGGCATGGGCGCTTTCGCCGTCTCGGCAGGTGCCTTTGCCGGGGCCCTGGCGGCCTTTGCCGTGGTGTTTCTGGTGGCCAGTGCGGGCGGTGCCTTGTCGCCCCTGCGGCTGATCCTCGCCGGCATGGCCGTGTCCTATACCTTTTCCGGGCTGACCAGCCTGATTGTGATGACCTCCGACAACCGCGAGCTGGCACGCGCGGCCATGGAATGGCTGCTGGGCAGTTTCGGCGGTGCGCGCTGGTCCAACCTGGGCCTGCCCGCGCTGGTGCTGCTGGTCGGCACCGGCTATCTGGCGCTCAATGCCCGCCGGCTCAATGCGTTGCTGGTGGGTGACGAGACCGCCGCCACTCTGGGGGTAGACGTCACCAAGCTGCGGCGGACCCTGTTCATAGTGCTGTCGCTGCTGACCGGCGTCATGGTGGCCGTCAGCGGCGCCATCGGCTTTGTCGGCCTGGTCATTCCGCATATCGTGCGCATGGTCGTCGGCTCCGACCATAGACGGGTGGTGCCGGTGTCCATTCTGACCGGCGCCATCTTCCTGGTCTGGGTGGATGTGGGGGCACGGATGATCTTTGCGCCGGTCGAGCTGCCGGTGGGTGTCATCACCGCACTGCTGGGCGGGCCCTTCTTCCTGTGGATGCTGGCCACCCAGCGCTGGAAACTGAAGGGGGCAAAATGAGCCATATTCAGGTTGACGGCCTCTCGGCCGAAATTGACGGCACCCCCATTCTGGACGGTATCGACTTCAATATTCCGCGCGGGCAGTTCGTGGGGCTGGTGGGCCCGAACGGCAGCGGCAAGTCCACGCTGCTGCGGGCCATCTACCGCGTGTTCAAGCCCTGGGCTGGGCGGGTGGTGATTGACGACGAGGATGTCTGGCGCCTCGCGGCGAAAGAGGCCGCACTCAAGACCGCCGTGGTCGCGCAGGAACGCATGGGCGAGTTCGACTTCTCCGTGGCTGAACTGGTGCTGATGGGCCGCACCCCGCACAAGGGGCTGTTCGACAGCGACAATGCCGAAGACCACGCCATTGTCGACCGCTGCCTGGAGCGCGTGCACATGACAGAAATGCGCGAGCGCAGCTTTCTCAGCCTCTCTGGCGGTGAAAAGCAGCGCGTGCTGCTGGCACGGGCCCTGGCCCAGCAGGCCCGGTTCCTGGTGCTGGACGAACCCACCAACCACCTGGACATCCGCCACCAACTGGACCTGCTGCGTCAGGTGCGCGGGCTCGGCGTGACCGCACTGGCCGCCCTGCACGACCTGAACCTGGCCGCCCGCTACTGCGACCGCATCGTCATGATCAGCCAGGGCAGCATAGTGGCCGACGGCACCCCCGACGAAGTGCTCACCAATGAGCGCATTGCCAGAGTCTACGGCGTTGGCGCCAGAAGAATCCCCGACCCGGATGGCGTACCGCAGATTGCCTTCTACCCGCTGGATGAGGCGCTCACATCGGAAGTTGTGGCATGACCCCCAAACGGAAGACCAAGTGAGAAGACTATGAGCTGTCCGGACAAGCCACCCGCCAGTCTCAGGCTGCAGGGCGTCAGTTGGGGGCCGTCGCGCAGTGGTAATGTGCTGCACGATATCTCACTCGATCTGAGTCCGGGGCGCATACTGGTCGTGGTCGGACCCAACGGCGCGGGCAAGTCGACGCTGCTGCGTCTGATTTATCGTTTCCTCAAACCGACCACCGGCCGAGTGCTGCTGGACGACGAGGACATTCATGCCTGCTCGGCGCGCCATGTGGCCAGGCAGGTGGCGGCCGTGCTGCAGGAACAGCCCACGGACTTTGCACTGACCGTGCGCGAAATCGTGGCTCTGGGTCGTGCACCTCACCGCAACCTGCTGGCCTCCGACTCCCGTCGCGATGCCCATATGGTGGACCATGCCCTGGGCCGACTGGCGCTGCGCCCGCTGGCCAATCGGTTGTTCGGTACCCTGTCGGGTGGTGAGCGCCAGCGTGTCATGGTGGCCCGGGCGCTGGCCCAGGAACCGCGCCTGATCGTGCTGGATGAACCCACCAACCATCTGGATATTCGCTATCAGTTGGAACTGCTGCAGTTGATTCGTGAGCTGCGCATTACTGTTGTCTGTTCACTGCATGACCTCAACCTGGCTGCGATGACCGCAGACGACCTGCTGATCCTGCGTGACGGCCATCCGCTGGCCTTCGGCGCCGCCGAGCAGGTGCTGACCCCGGAGTTGATTGCGCAGGCTTTTGATGTGCGCGCCAGGCCCATTCAGGGCAGCACCCAGTTCGATTTTTCACTCAATGATCTGTCTATGGAGAGCTATTCATGAAAGGGTATTTTTCTGCCGCGTCGGCGGCACTGTCTGTTGGCGTCGGGCTGCTGGCGTCCGGTTTGAGCGCCGAACCGGTGACCGTCCAGAGCTGCGACCGCACCCTTACCTTCGATGAGGTACCGCAGCGGGCGGTGTCGCATGATGTGAACCTGACCGAGATGATGCTGGCCCTGGAACTGACCGATCACATGGTCGGCTACACCGGCATTTCCGGCTGGAAAACCCTGAGCGAGTACCTGCGAGAGGGCCTTGGCGAGCTGCCGGAGCTGGCGCCCCGGTACCCCAGCCGGGAAGTGCTGCTGGACGCCGATGTCGATTTCCTGTTTGCCGGCTGGAACTATGGCATGCGGGTCGGGGGTGAAGTCACCCCGGAGACGCTGGAGCGGTTCGGCATTCAGGTCTATGAGCTGACAGAAAGCTGCATCCATATCATGGACCGTGACCCGGTCACCATGGATGACATGTACAACGACCTGCGCAATCTGGCGCGCATCTTCCGTGTCGACGAGCGTGCTGAAACCCTGATTGCCGATTACGAGCAACAGCTTGCCGACATCACGGCCCGCGTTGACATGGAGGAACCGGTGCGTGTCTTTGTCTATGACAGCGGTGAAGACAGCCCGTTTACCACCGGTCGGTACGCCATGGGCCACGCCATGATTGAAGCGGCCGGCGGCCACAACATCATGTTTGATGTGGAGAGCTCCTGGACACAGGTGGCCTGGGAACCGGTAGTCGAGCGCGACCCGGAACTGATTGTCATCGTGAACTATGGTGAAGTGACGGCAGAACAGAAGAAGAACTTCATGCGCCGCAATTCGGCCTTCGAGGATATCGATGCGGTGCGCAATGACCGCTTTCTGGTGCTCGAATACGATGAGATCACACCCGGCCCGCGCAATATAGAGGCCATCCGGCAACTGGCGGATGCGGTAGTGGACGTCCGGCAATGACCGTAAGCGCTGAGACCGCAGCTCGGGTGCAACTGGCCCGGCCGGTTCGGGTCAGCCTGTGGGTGATCGGGTTGGCCGTGCTGGTCCTGTCCGTCTCGGCCGCAGTAGCGCTGGGCACAGTCAGCATACCGCTGCGCATGGTTTGGGGCATCATCGTGCATCAGGTCGCGCCGGACTGGGTAGTGCCAGACTGGAGCACTGGTCGTGCGGCCATTGTCTGGGATATTCGCCTGCCCAGAGCGCTGCTCGCTGTTCTGGTGGGCGCCGGCCTGGCCATGGTCGGTGCCGTACTGCAATCGGTCACGCGCAACCCGCTGGCAGACCCCCACCTGCTGGGTATTTCCTCCGGCAGCGCCTGCGGGGCTGTGCTCGCCCTGCTGCACACCGGGCTGTTTCTGGGCCTGGCGACCGTGCCTCTGATGGCCTTTTTTGGCGCCCTGGTGGCCACGGGACTGGTACTGAGTGTGGTGCGCTTCACCAATGCCTCCGGTGCCGACCGACTGGTGCTCACCGGGGTAGCGGTGTCCTTTATCGTGATGGCGCTGGCCAATGTGCTGATCTTCCTGGGTGATCCGAGAGCGTCCCATACAGCCGTGTTCTGGATGCTGGGCGGCCTGGGCCTGGCCCAGTGGAACCATCTGATTTATCCGCTGGTGGTTCTGGTGCTGGCCGGAGGCTGGTTCGTGCTGATGGCCGAGCGGCTCAACGCCATGACCATTGGCGATGAAACCGCCGCCACGCTCGGCGTGCCGGTGGGCCGCTTTCGGCTGGAAGTGTTCGTGATGGCCGCCCTGGTAACCGGCGTGATGGTGGCCTTCTCCGGCATCATCGGCTTTGTGGGCCTGATGATCCCGCACATCGTGCGGCTGTTCGTCGGCGGCGACAATGCCAGAGTCATCCCCATGAGTGCGCTGTTCGGCGCCATCTTCCTGGTCTGGGCCGATATCGTAGCGCGCGTCATCGTGCGCCCCGAAGACATGCCGATAGGCATCGTCACCGGCCTGATCGGCGGCGTGTTCTTTATCTGGCTGCTGCGCAGAAAGCGAGCCTGAACAGATGCATCGAGACCCAAGTACAAAACCATTGTAACGTGCTCACTTTGACACGGGGCCACGGAGATGACGATGCCGACAAACAGCCTATGGATAGCCGTCACCAAAAGCAGGCCCTTGCCCGCAGCGAATAGAATCAGGAGGTCTATGACTTTCAAGCCGTATCACTATGACCATGTCAATGATCTTCTCCGTTATTACGCATCGTCAATGGCACGACCAGATATTATCGCAATACTGGACAACGGGATCTCATCGGAACGGGATGCACAGGTATTTTGTGAGTTTATCCCTTTGCTACTGGATCAGCGCCTGGTTGATGAAGAGTCGGGTAATGATGTGCCAGTCGAAAATGGCAGTGCAACAATAGCCGACTTGCATCATGAAGCGGGTTCCTTTGTTTGTGATGCGGGGTTCGAACCTGTCTGGGATGCAATGCTGAGCAAGCTTTGAGTGTCACTCTCAAAATTGAGCCATTGAAAGTGGAATTTCTGCTGGCAGATCTGGACGAAAGCTATACGTGCGTCTAGTCTGTGTATAGTGAACGCTGTACGGAGAGAACCAAAACAACAAGCAGGGACTGACGCACCCACCCGCAGCTTCACGCTCTTTACCCCCAGCAGTCAGCCCCACCCTTGGCAGCCAATTCACCCGGCCGGGCGGTAGCGTGTCTATTGTAGGCTGCGGCCCTTGGCCGCGCATGGTGAGGCAGCGTTGCGCAAATCGATGTCCTGAACCCGAAGGCGAGTTGCTTCCATTACTCGGAGGCCTGACCCATAGAGCAGACTGGCGACCAGTCTGTTCTCTCCTTCTAGGCAATTGATCACAGCCATCGCTTCATCGTGGGTGAATACCGTTGGCAATGTGCGAGCCTTGGTCGTTCTGTCAAAATTGAGCGGAGGCAACTCCCGACCCAGAAACTGTTTGTACAGAAAAACAATGGCATTGAGCGCTGACTTTTGCGTGTTGATGGCAATCTTGCGATTGTTGGCCAAATGGCTCAGCCAGGCATCAATCTCTGCAGCGCCCATTTGTTCGGGGTGTTTCCGGCCGTTGAAACGGATGAAATCCCGAACCCAGCCGCAGTAGGCTTTCTCAGTGCGATAGGCCAAATGCCTGGCACGCATAAAAGCACGCAGTCGATCCATGAAGCGGGTGGGCTGCTGAGGCAGTGGTGGCGGTACGTCATACATGAAGAGTTCTCCAGAATGCTGTTTGTAATTACAGTACTCTGCTGTGACAATGGCTCAACTGTCCTCAGGTGTAGAAATGATCATTCTGATCGTCATTTGGGTGGTCGGTGCGGAAAATCAAAATAACCTTCAGAAATCAGCAGGTTACGCGGTGAGCGTGAAACAGAGATAGTCATCAAAGTGATTATATTTCCAGGGTTGTCGAGGAACAGGCGCTCCAAGGAGAGTTGATGAGATGAGGCTCTCAGCTCATTATGGAGATAAACTCAACAGTGAATATTAATCAATGAAATATAATCACTTTGACGACTATATTAATGTTATAGGGCTGCAAGTACCGGCATAGTGTCGAGATTTTCATGAGTTCATTAATTCACGTTTTCGAAAAGCCCTACGAACATGAGGGAGTTTTCATAGACAGTCATTTTCAAGCGGCCGCCCACATAGTGTGTGCCGTACAAGACAATCATTTAGGGTCGTTTGTCGAGCAATATTTGAGTTGCTCCTCAAGTTTTAAGGAACTTCGGCGCTGTATGCCAACGAGGACTCCAGAGGTGTTGTCTGGCTACCAAAAGAATCCGAGAAAATCTGATTTAGGAAGAGTTTCTTCGGAAATTGGAAACGTTGGGGTTGCGTTGCCAATAGGTACTTACCTATTTCATGGAGGGTTTTGGCCGAAAGGTTGGGAGAGTATAAAAAGAACGACGGCGCCATTCTCAACTTCATTCTGCCCACAGGTGGCACTCAGAAATGCAGAACATCGAGGTAAGGCTTACGATTCAGGCGAAGTACACATTTTTGTCTGTAGAGTAGTAAACCCTGCTACAAAGGCATTTGTCTTCCGGCATAAAGGCACAAGAATGGGGCACGAAAAGGAGGTTCTCTTCAAAAGCGGTGTCGAGCTTGTGCTACGCAACAAAGTACTGATCTGCAGTGATTATAGGGTCTCAAAAGTTGTCAGTGGTACAAGTCAATCAGAAAAAACCGTTCCAGCGTACGTGCTTGAGATTGATATTTCGTAGCCCGCCCAATAACAATCGGCTGCACAGCGACCGATTTTCCGCCGCTTCGCGGCCCCAAACCGGCGCGTGAGCCGGGCGTTATACGGGCAATCATGTGCGCCTTCGACTAAGATCGGATTTAACTAGGTAAACTGTCTCTAGTATTCATGAGAGTGGCGGAAGAGGTAGCTTTTCAAAGATCATGAATTGATTTGTCAGGATCATGGGCGATAAAAAGTTCTGTATCCGCTATCATTGACACCGCTGCGAGAAGTAAGGCTGAAGGGCAAAACGGATCAAATAATGACCAAGAAGCAGGAATACATAACAACTATCATCACTCTGCTTACGCGCATTCCACCGTTGGTTGAAGCAAGTAACAAGTTGAACCTAACAGATGTGAATAATTTTTCGGAAGACTTCTACGAACAATTATTGAATCTTGTTTATGGCTACAGCTTAAAGAATGCAAACCAGTTTGACCCAAATGCCGCAGCCATAGACCTTAGAGACTTAAACAACAAAATTTCTGTTCAGGTAACGTCAACTTCGTCGTTAAAGAAAACAACAACGACCGTGGATAAATTTATTGAACATAAGCTTTTCGAAAAGTACGACCGCTTGATTATTTTAAACATTGCCAAAAAGAGCAAACACAAAGACAAGAGTATAGGCAATGATCAGTTTTCAATCGATACCGAAAATGATATTTGGGATGTAAACGACGTCTTAAAGGACATTAAGTACCTCACTGACATTGAAAAAATCAAAGCTATCCGTGACTTTTTGATAAAGGAATTGCAGGATCAGTCTGACTCAACCTTGCCAAACGAAGTCAATACTATTTTGGCAATGATTGAAATGCTAAGTAATGAAAAACACCCAGAAGCAGGAAACGGCTTTATCGAAGATCCCGATCCTGACAACAAGATACATAAACGCTTCGCTGATCACGCTACATATTTAACCAACCGATACTACGATCTATATATTGAGTATGGACAGGTGCTTGGCGCCATAAATGAAGAAAGTGACATAGGATCACAGGCACTACGACGTGCGGGAACATATTTAAAAGGTTATAGCGATGACATTTTAACCAAGTGTGATGGTGACCCTAAAGCTGCCTTAAATGAGTTAGTGGAATCGTTCAAAAATCACCTATCAAATCTTGGATTCTCATTTGATGCATGTGCAGCTGAATTCTACATTGTGGACCAACTTATAAAATGCAACGTCTTTCCTAACAGGAAGGTGAGCAATGGCTAACTTAGTTTCAAAAAATGAAAATTTAGAAAAGTCGGCTCCTGTCATTGGCGCAGAAATTTTAAAACTGATTAATGCGTCTGAAAGTCGAATGATCAGCATTTTTGATGCTGCACGATCTCTAAGGAAAAGCAACAAAATTGGAGCCAAAAGTCTTTATTACGGAATATTATTTCTGTATACGCTGGACATTATTGAATTCGATGAACCGTATATAATTTCAAATGCTGAAGATTAAAAGACTATACAGCGAACCAAGCCTTTTTGAACCCATTGATTTTTTCAATGGGTTCAATCTTATACTTGGCGAAACAACTGACGATTCCGTTAAAACTAACGGAGTTGGAAAGTCTCTGTGTATTGAATTTATCAACTATGCACTTCTTAAAGATCACGGTAAAAGCCGGGTATCGAAGATACCAAAAAATGATTTACCTGAAGGATTCGAGATTTGCTTAGACTTCGAGGTTGACGATAAGAAAATCACTATTCGCAGGAATGTATTCAAAGAAGACTTTCCGCAACTTTATGTCAACGGTAAGCTCAAGCCAGTAGCAAATAAAAGCCAGGTTTTGGAGTATTTGACATCTTTAACTTTCGGATCAATTAGTACAAATGAATCGCCATCATTTCGATCTATCCTTGGACCGCTAATTAGAGATGAAAAATCAGAATTCAAATCTATCATCAAGTGTTTTGATACAGACAAACGCATACCGCCAGATTATGAGCCGCACCTTTACTTACTGGGAATTAATCCAGCTCCCTATAATCAAGCAAATCATCTAAGCAGAGATTTAGAAAAGATAAGAGCAGCCAAATCCAAAGTAAAGGAAAGCGTTGAGGCATTAACTGGCAAGAATATTTCAGAGGCAAAAGCAGACCTAAATGATCTAAAAAATCAAGCCGAAAAGACTCAGAAGGATATTGATAGACTTGAGAATATAGAAGGCTACGACATAGTAAAATCTGAAATTATCGCCCTTGAAGATGAAATTGAAGATAAACGTGCGCGTCAAGAAGTTTTGAAATCTGAAATCTCAAAAATACAGCTATTCAAAGGCGATAACTACATAGATGAAAATGAAGTCGCGGATCTATATAACCAATTTAAGGATGGACTAGGCGATCTGATTAAAAAGGAGTTGTCAGAAGTTAGCGCATTCAAAAAGAAAATTGACGATTTCCAACGCTCACTTATAAATGAAAGAAAAGAAAACGTCACCAAAGAAATCGGCGCACTAGATGAAGAATTGAAGACACTAGATAATCGCTACAAAGAAAAAGTGTCACTATTAGACCAAGAAGGGCTTCTAAAAAGCCTAAAGAAAACAATCGCTATACACCAAAGAAAAATGGAAGATTATTCTTCCTTAAACTCTTTCCTTGAAGCATTCAGCAATCACGAACAGGAAAGAAAAGACAAAGATATTGAGAGAAAAAACCAAATTCACCTACTTGACACATATGTTATTGAAGCTAAAGATTCAGTGGAATCTATAGAGTCTTTAATTTTAGAAATGCATGAATATGTCTATGGCAATCAACAATGCTCATTTGATGTAGAGGTCAAAGATAATAAAGAGATCGTAAAATTTGACTTGAGAATTTATGATGATGGAAGTCACAGTATCGATAGAGAAAAGGTGTTTTTTTATGACTATGCACTTTTGACATCACCGAGCACTGAAGGCCGACATCCCGGTCTACTAATTCATGACAACATATTCGAAGTTGATCGAGACACTCTCATAAAGAATCTTGATTACATCAGCTCTACATTAGGAAGTCTAGCCAATAAGCAATATATATTAACCTTGAACAAGGACATGTTGTCGCCGGAGGATTTGCTAACATTGAAGCTTAATATGAGCAATCACGTTCGCGCAACTTTCACAAAGAACAAGAGATTCCTAAATATTCATTATCAAGAATCATTATGACTTTTTTGGGAATTCTGGAGCTGGTCACGTATAACAAGCGCAAGCAGCCGGAAAAATTACTCGCTGCGCTCCCAATTTTCCGCTGTTGCGAGCGTTAAGGCAATCTGAGCATGCATCCTGTTTTTAAGGAATACATTGATTCTCTAGAGCCATCATTCCAAGGGCTTTTGAGTATGAATCCGGTTACCGTTGCAACACTACCGTGTGAAATCCCTGAGTCAGGTGTTTATCTTTTCTCAGAGAACAGCGTCAATTTATACGTGGGCAGAACAGACTCGATGAGGCGGAGGTTGCAGTATCACTGTCGCCCAAGCTCAGGACATAACTCAGCAACGTTTGCGTTCAGGCTTGCGCGCGAAGTCACTGGTATGACGCAAGCAACGTATGTTGCCGAGGGTTCACGTGCCAGCCTAGAAAGGCATCCTACGTTTGGGCCTGAGTTCATAGAGCAGAAGCAGAGAGTTAGAGCAATGCAGGTGCGCTACGTTGCCGAACCAGATCCGATGCGCCAGGCACTTCTGGAAATGTATGCATCAGTTAGCTTGGAGACGCCACATAATGACTTTGATAATCACTGAGGGCCTTAACAATGCCAAGCACGCGACAAGCGCGTGTTGGCGGCGTTATGCATAAATAATTCTTAGAGCGCTTTATGAACGATATGACACTCACGAACGTATTAATGGTTGCTGCGGTCGTAATTGCGCCAATCCTCGCAGTGCAGGTGCAAAAGTGGCTTGAGGTATTCAGGGAACAACGTGGGCGAAAAATTTGGATCTTCAAGACGCTGATGGCGACACGAGCCGCAAATCTCTCATCGGATCATGTTCGAGCGCTGAATATGATTGACCTTGAGTTCAGGGGAAAAAAATATAAGTCAGTCGCCGATTCCTGGAAGGCTTATTTGGATCATTTGGCCAGCTTTCCCAAAGAAAATGAAAACCTGCAAGTTCAGTGGCAAGAACGAATGACGGATAGACTAGCTAATTTGCTAATGGAAATGGGTAAAAGCCTCGGCTATGAGTTCGATGAGGTCCATGTGAAAAAAGGTGTTTATGCTCCAGAGGCGCATGGACGCTTGGAAGACGAGAATGCTCTCGTGCGACGTGGTCTGATAAAAGTATTGTACGGAGATTCAGCGCTGAAGATGAATGTTGAAAGCTTTCCAGTTTCAGAGGAGGAAGTGAAAGAGCAGGAGGAAATAAGGAAATCACTCATTGGGGTCTTACAAGGGTCTCAGCCTCTTCATGTAAAATCATCAGAGGGTGATGATGGCGGGGAGCGCGAAAATGCATAACCAAGCAATCAAATTCGCTCCCTTCGGTCGCCGGACGCTCGTTCCTCGCGCCGTTTATTGCGGGCGTTGGGCGTCCAAGAAGGAAACAGTTATGTTAACCACAATCGTTACAGCCGCAATTACCGCCGTTGTCACTGGTCTTGTGACGTTCGCTATTCAGGAAAGAAGGCTCAAAACCGAACTTCGGACGGAATTCATGGCAGAGGTGGCGGCTAAGTCATTGCTCGAGAATGAACAGTGGCAGAAGCGGAGTTTTGGAGAAATTAAGAAACGATTGGGCGGCTTCGATGATAACGAGCTTCGAAAGATTCTGGTTCGAGCTGGTGCCGTGCGCTTTAAAGGAAAGGAAGAAAATGAATTATGGGGGCTTATTTCCCGCAACAAGGGTGCCTTGTGAGCGCCCAACAAGGCGCTCCAGTCGACGCTGAAACCGCTGCGCGGTTCCAGCGCGCCTGAGCTTGGTCGTTAAGCAATAGAAAGGATTTTCGACATGGCTGGACGATTTGATCCTTCAAGTATTATACAAAACTTACAAGGTTTCTCGGGAACGGGCTCGAACAATGAGCTACCATCATTACCTGCTCGCGATAACCGAACCAGAGCGGAGGTACGAGAAGATTTCGATAAAGAGTTAGAAGAACTTGACTTCGCGGCCTTGGAAGAACTGAAAGAGAAAGCCCTTGATGCTACGGAACCAGAGGGGTTCTTTGAGCTAAAAGACGACCTTGAGAACTCGTTGGTTAAGTTTCTTCGGTTTTACAGAGCGTTCGAGGGCTTGAACTCCGAAGAATCGCGAAAAGTGGCGCTCAAAGAACAGGAGTTAAAGCTGGAGGCTAGGCACGATTGGGCAAGCAAATTCAGGTTGTTCTTTTTCAGAATTCTGGCGTCGGCTTTGCTGGTGTTTACGCTCTTCGGAATTGGCTATATTGAGTACCAGTATGATTGGGCAAGATTGCCAATGACGAAGTATTTTTCACCCACAGTAACGCAGCCATGAATGCTTAACAATCGCAGGCACAGCGACGGCTTCTTCATTCCGGCTGCGCCTTCATTACGAATCCGCGCGTGCTGCGGGCGTTATTGGGCTCTGCTTTGCAGCTTCGTTGGCTTTGCAGGCCCATCAAAATTAAGTGTTCTTGGCTGGCAATCCAACATTACAGTTATTAGTTAAATTCAATAGCAGCAGCTCCGTCCCCGGTGCTTCTGTTAAAGCATAATAGAAACCGGCCACTTAATCGCCACTGGTTTGGTGTGCCACTAAGAAAGCACATACGCCATGGCAACTCCGGCATTTTTGCCCTTGCACGTTTCCGGTTTTTTCACTGAACCGTGCGGTAGCGTGTCCGGTGCATCACCCAATAACCATGTGCACGGCGTTAGGCAGAGGAGAGGAAATGTCCTACGAGCCTCCAATGAAAAGAAATCCCCGAGAGCTCACGGTGGATCAGCATTTCCATACAGCCCATGCCATCTCTAAATTTTACGATCATGATGGCAAAGTCGAAGTGAGGATGGTTAGAACGGGGGAGGTCGTAAAGAGGCACAAGAGGGCAAAAATATTCTGCACAAAGCGCACTTGGGATCAGCGTGCTGAAACTGGGTACATGCTCTCAATAGAAACAGCCTTTCATGATGAAACCGACAATATAAAAGGATTCTCCGAGAGAAATCACGATGCCCTTTCTCGATACCATCTTCTCTGGCGATTGCGTCACCATTTTCACCAGTCCAACTGCCAAGATTTGGTTTTGAAGGGTGTGACGGGTTCAGGCTTGACGAAAGCTCAGGAGGAGATTGTTGAGAGTAAAGGTGGTGCATTCTTCAGAGATGAAGGTGTCGTAGCATCCCGTTTAGCAAGTGGCTTGGAGATACAGATTTCCCTTGATCGTTATTGGCACAACTACGAAGGTATTAAGTGGGGTCTTATACAGGCTGAAGAAGGTGAGTTCGTCGTGGCGGATGCGTATCACCAGCTCCCATTTATGCCAGTTTCCCCGAATACTGCGTTCTTGGCAGGTGCTGAAGATCGTACGGTGGACAGGGAGACGGTCTGTAGTTTGAATAGTAGATCCATCGCGGCTTCGCATGAATATTACTTTGCTAGGGAGCTTGCAGCGTGCCCTGTTGCCTAACCAGGCCAGGCACAGCGACGTCTGCTACATTGCGGCTTCGCCTCCATTCCGTAGCCGCGCGTGCTGGCTAGCGTTATAAGCAAAGGAGAGGTCGTGCTATCACAAGTGTTTAATGAGGCTTTGAAAGCTTTTCTACAGGCGGAAGCACAAAACATTATAAGTGGTGTGAGCGAGCGTAATCTGTGCGCTAGATTGGCGATGCCATTGCAGATGATGGCGAGCGATAATGGTTATGCTGGGTACTACGCAGACCCAGAATATAACCGAAAGCAAAATGGCAAGGTTAAAACCATCCTTGATGATGATATGCAGGTGGTGAATATAACATGTGATCTGATCTTGCATAGTCGTGGTGAGATTATGGAAAAGGATAACCTTATTGCCATCGAAATGAAAAAATCTGAGCGCCCAGAAGAAGAGAAAATAAGCGACAGAGCCAGATTGAGAACTTTAACAAAATCCAGCTTTGATGGTGTTTGGTCCTACGATGGAAAAACACATCCAGAGCATGTGTGCGGGTATGAGCTTGGTTACTTTGTAGAGCTTGACCGTGAAAATAAATCTTATGTAGTTCAAATGTTCCAAGCAGGAGAGCTTATTAATGAGTATGGCGGAAAATTCGGCTTATAACAAAGCAGAGCACGCGACAAGCGCGTGTCCGCTGCGTTATAAGTACAAGGTGGTATCTTTTGAGTTCTGAAAATATTAAGAGATTATTTAGTTACCGATCGATTGATGATGAAGGATACGAGCTTCAAAATATCGATAACGACGTGGTCGGCCCTGAACAATAGAGAAGCCCGCATGAATGCTGCGTTTCCAGCTGTTTTTCGGTAAAATGGCTACAACGTTT
>NZ_SRMF01000019.1 GCF_004768465.1 Natronospirillum operosum | reverse complement strand
CCTACAAGGAAAGGTCATGCGGGTCGGGCGGACAAACTAAGTTGTCATTTCACGGACTTTTACCACTGGCGCTGACAACGGAAAGGGCCAATAGCGCCAAGGCGGAAAAACTCCCGGCTCAATCCTTGATGGAGGAGGCGCGCCCGCAGATCCTGCAGTGGTGGGATGATGCCCTGATCGGCAGCGACCGGGAGACTCAGTTTTTCAGTGAGGCCGAAGCAGCCCTGCCGTTGTTGCACATCAAGCCGGAGCAGGAGCAAACCATCGAGAGCGTCTTTGAAGGCATGTTGCAACAGAGGCTACGTCTGAAAATGAACCAGCAACTGGCCGAGTGGATGGGTTTGGGGTGATGCAATGATGACTCTCCACGGTACCAGCCCCATGACCACCTACGCCGTCATCGATTTTGAAACCACCGGACTGTCACCGGCCCACGGTGCGCGCCCGACAGAAATCGCCGCTGTGCTGGTGCGCGACGGCGAGATTGTGGATCACTATCAGAGCCTGATGAATGCCGGTGTGCGGGTGCCGTATGACATCCAGCAGTTCACCGGCATCACCAACGAGATGGTGCGTCAGGCGCCGCCGGTGGCTACGGTGATGTCTGAGGTGGCGGCGTTTGTGGGGCCTTGCCCCATCGTGTGCCACAACGCGGCGTTCGACCGGAAGTTCTGGGCGCATGAGGCAGAACTGCTGGGCCGCCCGACGCAGAATGCTTTCGTTTGTTCGCTGTTGCTGGCGCGGCGGCTGTTTCCGCAGGCACCGAATCACAAGCTGGCGACGCTGGTGCATGCCCTGGGGTTGCCCAACTCCGGCACCTTTCACCGGGCCTTGGCGGATGCCGAGTGTACGGCGCATCTGCTGATCAACCTGAATCAGGCCATCTGTGAGCGCTTTGGCCTGACTGATGTGGCGCCGGAATTGTTGCTGGCGCTGCAAAAAGCCAGCAAGCACCAGCTTGATCGGTGTGTGGGTGCTTACGTCGCTGGTCACTGATGCAAACCTGGCGGGCGTAGAGACTTCGTACATTTTGACACAAGCGTATCCAGGCCGATGCCGAAAGGCTTCCAATAACTTTCCTTTCACTATACTGTATATAAAAACAGTGTGTGGGCTGTCGAAGGCTTGCTAAAGTCCTCACTCACAAAACGATCTGTTCATGTGTGATTGATGTGCCAGGCACATGATGATGATCCAGTGGGCGGAATTTATCCAGGCTTTCGACAAGGAAGTGTGCAATGAGACATCAAGGTGGGTGAATGAGTATGAAGGCGGTTGAACTTTTTGCCGGCGCCGGGGGCTTGGCTTTAGGCGTCTCTCTTGCCGGCTTTCAGTCTGCAGCCGTTGTGGAGTGGAATCGCTGGGCCTGCGACACGGTTCGGGAAAACAAACGGCGTCAATTTCCACTCGTTGCCGACTGGCCTTTGTGGGAAGGAGACATCCGGCAATTTGATTGGGAATCAGTTCCGCAAGGTATTGACCTTGTAGCTGGAGGTCCGCCGTGTCAACCATTTTCCATGGGTGGTCAGCACAAGGCTTTTGGCGACAAAAGAGACATGTTCCCGGCTACGGTGGAAGTGATCCGGCGTCTGCAACCCAAGGCGTTCATCATTGAAAATGTCAAAGGCCTTACACGCTCGAGTTTCGCCAACTACTATCAGTACATCCTGCTGCAACTGGAATTCCCGGAGGTCATTCGACGTAGCGGTGAGACCTGGCCAGATCATTTCAGGCGGCTGCAGGAAGAGAAGACGTCTGGTGGTGCGCATGCTCGCAGTCTCAGTTATCAGGTTGTGCCTACACTGGTGAATGCAGCTGATTATGGTGTGCCGCAAAGACGTGAGCGGGTTTTTATAGTCGGCTTCAGGGCCGACCTGGGTGTCGAATGGTCTTTCCCGCGCCCAACCCATAGCTACGATGCCTTGCTGCGGGCGCAGTGGATTACAGGTGAGTATTGGGAGCGCCACAAGATGCCCAGGCAGAACCGTCCAGAGCTGTCTGCTCGACTGATGACCCGTGTGCGTCGGCTTGATTCAGCCTTGTTGCCGCCGGAAGAAAAACCCTGGCAGACGGTGCGTGATGCGCTTGCCGATGTGCCGGATCCTCGGGCGGAAAGCGGTCATCAAATGCTGAATCATCATTTTCAGGATGGCGCTCGCGTCTACCCCGGGCATACAGGAAGCCCACTGGATATGCCGGCCAAGACGCTCAAGGCTGGTGACCACGGCGTGCCGGGCGGTGAAAACATGATGGTCAGGGACGACGGCAGTGTGCGCTATTTTACTGTTCGTGAATCTGCACGATTGCAGACTTTTCCCGATGGGTACCTGTTTCATGGTTCCTGGACTGAAACCATGCGGCAACTGGGGAATGCGGTACCGGTTGCTCTGGGCAGAATAGTGGCCGCTTCAGTGGCAGAGCAGTTGGCCGCAAGAGAAATAGAGAGGCTTGCTGAGCAAAGATCTGTTGTCAGGAAGCAGGCATGACCGACAAGAAGAAAGTCAGTAAAGCGCGAAAGATATTACCGTTCAACCCGCTGGACAAGCGTCATCTGGGCGAAAGCGTAGGCCAGGCCATGCTTCGCCAGCCGGTAACATCATTGTCGAGCTTGGGAAAATTCGATGGTGCGGGCTTGTATGCCATTTACTATCAAGGTGATTTTCCCGCTTATGCATCGATAGCGCATCGAAACCGACAAGGTGAGTTTCGGGCTCCCATCTATGTGGGAAAGGCTGTCCCCAAGGGCGCCCGAAAGGGAACAGACCTCGAAGGGCCTCCGGGTAGCGTGCTCTATAAGCGAATCATGCAACACAAGCGAAGCATTGAAGAGGCGGAAAACCTGAATCTGGAAGATTTCCACTGCAGATATCTGGTTGTTGATGATATCTGGATACCGCTTGGGGAGTCCTTGTTGATCGCCAAGTTCAGCCCGCTATGGAATCAACTGGTCGATGGGTTCGGAAACCATGATCCGGGCAGGGGGCGACGGGAGGGCATCCGGCCTCGCTGGGATACTCTTCACCCCGGCAGATCCTGGGCCAACAACTTTCCTCCACGCCCGGAAAGTCAGAGCCAGTTGGTACAAGAGATAGAAGACTACCTGCGCAACAACCCGCCCCCGGAAGATACAACAATGATCACCACTTGATTGATGTTCTTTCAGTCAGGCGAGCGACAGTACTCTGAAGACACCTGAAGAGCGCAAGGCACTGGATGACTTCGATCTGCCGGATGAGGTGTATTGCAGTGCTGGCGTTTGCCCTCTCCGGTTTTACGCGCATAGAAATGGGTATATGGCCATTAATATGCGCATAAAAGTGGGATGAAAGGTCTTTCTGTACTCAATGCCGCTCGGGCTTCTGCTCGTGCGGTTCACCCCAGGTGCGGTTGATCTTCTTGCCTTCGATGACGGCCGGGCGCTGGTCGATCTGTTTGGCCCAGCGCATGACATGGGTGTAGCTCTCGGCATCCAGGAATTCTTCCGCACGCGGATAGCCCCGCCCCAGCACCAGGTTGCCGTACCAGGGCCAGATGGCCATGTCGGCGATGGTGTAGTCGGCACCGGCAATGAATTCGTGCTCGGCCAGTTGCTTGTCCAGCACATCGAGCTGGCGCTTCACTTCCATGGTGAAGCGGTTGATCGGGTATTCGTAGTATTCCGGTGCATAGGCGAAGAAATGCCCGAAGCCGCCGCCCAGATAGGGTGCGCTGCCCATCTGCCAGAACAGCCAGGAGAGCGTCTCGGTGCGGCCGGCATGGTCGGTGGGCAGGAAGGCGCCGAACTTTTCGGCCAGATACAGCAGAATATTGCCCGACTCGAACACCCGCTGCTCGGGTTGCACGCTGGTGTCCAGCAGGGCGGGGATCTTGGAGTTGGGGTTCAGGCCCACAAAGCCGCTGCCGAACTGGTCGCCGTCCTGAATCTTGATCGGGTAGGCGTCGTACTCGGCGCCGCTGTGGCCGGCCGCCAGCAGCTCTTCCAGCATCACGGTGACTTTCACGCCATTGGGTGTGGCCAGTGAATACAGCTGCAGCGGGTGCTTGCCGCGCGGCAGCTCCCTGTCGAACTGGGCACCGGCGGTGGGTTTGTTGATACTGGCGAACTGGCCACCGTTTTCTTCGTCCATGGTCCAGACGCGGGGTGGTGTGTAATCGGACTTCGAATTCGGCATGCGAAAATGCTCCATGGCTTGATTGGGGTAGTATACGCGGCTTTTTCAAGGTAGATCGGCTTGCCGCAATTACAAGAAAAGTAACACGGTTGATCGCAGTCGTTGAGTGATTAACGTCACTGTGCTTCACCCCGACGGCAGGGTATGATCTGCAGGTTCGGCAATAGTTCCAAGGACAGGGTGATGACTGAAACACGCAATAATCTCTGGGTTCTGATCGGCATGCAGGCGTTTTCCATGACTGCCGTGCCAATGATGATTCTTGTTGGTGGCATCATTGGTGCCCACCTCGCGCCCAACCCGCAATGGGCCACCCTGCCGGTGGCCGCGCTGGTTGTCGGCACGGCGTTCAGCACCCTGCCGGCGTCTTTCCTGATGCAGCGCTGGGGCCGCAAGGCCGGCTTTCTGACCGGCAATCTGGTCGCCATCAGCGGTGCCCTTGTGGGCAGTGCAGCGGTGATGCTGCAGAATTTCTGGCTGGTGCTCGTAGCCAGCCTCTGTTTCGGTTTTCACATGGCGTTCGTCAATCAGTATCGGTTTGCCGCCATGGAGAGCGTGCCTGCCGAGCGTCAGGGCCAGGCGGTCTCCTATCTGTTGCTGGGCGGCGTGGTGGCGGCCATTGTCGGCCCCGAAGCCGGGGCGCTGGGGGAAAATCTGCTCGGCATACGCTACCAGGGGTCGTTCCTGATTTTGGCCGGCCTGCTGGCGGTGGGCACCCTGTTGATCCTGTTCGGGTTTCGCAACCAGCCCATGGTGCAGGCCACGGCGGATGACCCCGGTCGCCCCTGGCCGGTGTTGCTGCGGCTGCCGCTGCTCTGGCTGGCGTTGCTGGCCGGGGCCATCTCCTACAGCATCATGAGCCTGGTCATGACGGCCGCGCCGGTGAGCATGCACGAGATGGATCACCACAGCATGGGTATCACCAAGACGGCGATTCAGGCGCATATTCTGGCCATGTTCCTGCCCTCACTGGCCACTGCCTGGCTGATTCGGCGTTTCGGGCCCATGCGACTGCTGGTTGCGGGCCTGATCATCTACCTGCTGATGATTGTCGCCGGGCTGGCGGGCCGCGGCGCGGTGCACTATACAACGAGCCTGATTCTGCTGGGCGTGGGCTGGAATTTCCTCTTTGTGTCAGGCACCACCTTGCTGGGCCGGGTGTATATCGGCAGTGAGCGGTTCCGGCTGCAGGGGCTGAACGACTTTCTGGTATTTGGCACCCAGGCACTGGCAACGCTCAGTGCCGGCTGGCTGATCTTCCAGATGGGTTGGGATGCGTTGCTGTGGTTTACCCTGCCGCCGATGATTCTGCTGGGCCTGGTGGCTCTGTGGGCTGCCCGCAGCCCCGCGCGGCAGGCAGCTTCGGCGGGGTAATCCCGTGGGAGCGCACCCCGTGCGCGATGGGTTGTCAGTCATCCCGTAGGAGTGCACCCCGTGCGCGATGGGCGACCCCGTTGCCTCAAGATCGGCCAGAGGCTGGCCTCCTACGGTAAGAGTTGAAAAGTTGATCAAGAACCACGGCTGACCGGCATCGCTGGCGGTTCACTTCAACCGCCGGCTTTCTTCACCGTCCAGCCCTTCTGTTCCAGCATGGGTAACAGCAGATCGCGCTGATCGCCCTGAATCTCGATCACGCCATCCTTGATACTGCCTCCGACACCGGCTTTCTTCTTGAGTTCCTTGGCCAGTGCCTTCAGCTCGTCACCGGCCAGCGGTACACCGGTGATCAGCGTCACCCCAGCACCCTTGCGACCCTTGGTCTCCCGCTTCAGGCGCACGATGCCATCGCCGGCAGGCGCCGCTGACGCGGCCTTGGCGCCATCACGTACACGCCCGGTTTCGGTGGAATAGACCAGTTTACTGTTCTTGCTCACGGAGGGCTCCTGCTGGGGTTCAGATGCCACCATTGTAGGAGCGCACCCCGTGCGCGATCAATTTTGTAATGTGGTGGCACTGTTGCAGGCCCCCTGGTCAGGGCCGCTTGCCCGCCAAGCCAGTGCCTGCAACGATGGCACTGTTGTAGGCTGTGGCCCTTGGCCACGCATGCGTGAGCAAGGCTCACGGCCTACAGGTTTGCAGCCGTCGGAGCGCACCTCGAGCGCATGGATGCGCAGGAGCGACCGGGGCCACAGACCTCTACAGAAATCGCTCAAGCCACCAGCTTTCTGACTTTCAGATCCTTGCGGCGTTGCTCCGCATACCACAACTCATACTGAAACTGCTGTGTCAGCCAACTCTCGGCCGTTGTATCAAAGGCAATGGACAGCCGAATCGCCATTTCGGGGCTGATACCCGCCCGCCCATTGAGGATGGCGCTGAGGGTTTTACGGCTGACCCCCAAGGCCTCTGCCGCCTCGGTGACCGACAGGCCCAAAGGCTCCAGACAAAGCTCGCGAATCACCTCGCCAGGATGTGGGGGATTGTGCATCTGCATGGGCTGCACCTCAGTGATAGTCTTCATAGTTCACAACCCCGGCATCTGCGATGCCCTTACTTCTTCTCTATTTTTTCCATGGCCGTGGCCTGCTTTTCGATCTCTTCCAGCAGGTACTGCCAGCCGGATATATAGCTGGAGATCTTGGTTTTCAACTTTCCCTGACGAATCACATATTGCCCGGAGGCGGGATAACAGGTGAGTGTGAAGGGTTGAGTCAGGTCAAAGACCTTGGTGGCCCAGATGGATTTGTAGGTCAGGGTGGTGTCTTTGATAATGAAGCGGACGCTGGGGTAGTAGGCAATCGTAAAAACTGTGAAGAGGAAAAAACAGCCGATCAGCCAAGTTTCTGATCTCAGCCCATCATCAGAAACAATGAGCCGAGTGTAAACTTCATATGCTAATCCACCACCAAATAGCAGAGTACCAAACCCCATCAAAGAGATAAATGCCCGGCTGAATTTGTAGGTGCCACACTCAGGTGCAGAGCCCGCTCTTTGAATGAAGTAAGCCAGCATTACTAAGCATGCAGTGGTAGCAATATAGATAAAGCCCTGATCCACTCGCTGCTCCTTTTCGTTTCCGCCATTTTATTTTCTCAATGTGGAGTAGCACCCTGTCGAACACAGGGTGCACTCCTGCAGAATAGGTCTTCTTTATCCTCAGGAGTGGTTGTCAGATTGGTAAATTATATTCAACTGACATCAATAAAGGTAAGCCCTATAGCAGCAGAAGCAATATAGGCAAAAAAGCTGGAAATATAAAGAGAGCGTATTTTTCGCCTTTTTTTGGCAAGAGGAGGAAAGAGTGACACATTAACCACAAAAACCAATATATAAACTAGAAAGTACCACTTAAATAGTACCAAAAGAATGCCAAGCCAGCAGATGAAACTGATCCAAAAGCTAGCTTGGTCCAAATTGTATTTTAAGAAAAAATCTCGCATAAGACCCTAGTCAGCCCCAAGTATGATGCTGGAAATAACGTTTCCGCCATTGTTTACGCCTTGAGCGGCGTCTCCTGCCGCGGCAACTGCGCTGAGAGGACTTGTTGCCACAGAGCCTATTAGTCGGCCAGCACCTCTTCCAATATTGTATGAGCTATAGTTCATGGGATCAGTCGCTTGATCAAACAAAGCGTTATTTATTGCACTTCTAAACTTGGAATTTCTCAAGTATGAATCAGCAAAGCATCTTGCGGCCACTCTCTCCAAGCCCGCTTGGGTATTGTTTGGATCTGAGTGTCGAGCACTCTGATAGCCCGCATTGAACCAACCTTTTGGTATGGATGCCATGCCATGTCCAAGCCCCCTGCCATAGTCAAATATGTTGTCTCGAACTGCACCATCCAAAACCCGATTCCATAAAAAACCGGCGAAATTATTTTCGCTTGCTTCCGGTAGTGCAGGCAGCTCACCCGTAACATCAATGAAATTGATCGGATTATTGGAGACATAGGCGTAATGGTTCAACCCACCATTGAACCTAATCGGATCCTTGGTCGTCCACCGCCCAACAACCGGGTCATAATCCCTAGCCCCAAACCTCACCAGCCCGGTATCGCGGTCGTAGATGCCACCGGCATAGCCGAAGGGCTGGAAGCCGGGGTTGGTGTCTTGTGTCACATTGCCCCAGGCATCGTAGTCGAGTTGCTGGGCGATGTCGCCGGTCTGGGCGTTGATGACCTGGCGCACGCTGCCCAGGTGGTCGCTGATGAGGCGGTAGCGGTTGCCATCCTTGATCATGTAGCTGGGCACGTGGCCCTTGTCGCCATAGACAAAGCGGGCAACGACGTTGTTGTTGCCGTCCAGTTCGGCGACGGGGTTGAGCTGCCCCTGATACAGGAAGCCCTGTTCCAGTTCGCCATCGCGCTTTTTGCCGACGCGTCGGTTCTGGCCGTCGATCACATACTCGATCTCGGTGCCATCGGGCAGGGTGACATGGTGAAGGTTGGAGAAGGCATCATAATCGTACAGTGTGGTGTCGCCGGTGACGGTGTCGGTCTTCCGGGTCAGCTCGCCGTTGGCGGTATAGCGGTATTCGTTGTCGCCATACTGGATAAGCCGGTCCTGGGCGTCGTACTGGGCGATCTGGGTACCGTTCTCATGCGTCCGGTTGCCGTTGTCGTCGTATTGCCAGGCGCCGACCACTTCGCCGTTCCGAATCACCTGATCCAGCCGGTCGTTCTGATCATAGCGGTACTGGTACTCGACCGTGGTGCCGTTGATGGTCTCTGTCTTGCCGACAATGCGGCCGGCTTCATCCCGCTGCAGGCTGTACTGGAACACGGATGAACCGGAGTGGCTGGCGCTGTAGGCGGACAGTTCGCCCAGGTCGTTGTAGCTGCGATTGGTGTCGAGGTTGTCCAGGCTGGTGCCGGTCAGCAGCGCATTACCGGGGTGGTACTGGAAGCTCAGGTCGCCGGCTTCGGTCACCTGGCTGTCCTCATTGTACTGCCAGCTCAGGGTATCGCCATTGATCGACTGGCTGATCGGTTCGAAGTAGTGGTTGTACTCGTAACCCAGCGCGCCTTCGACGGTGCCGCTCCAGTCGGTGCCGGTGAGCAGGAAGCCGTCGTACTCATAGTCGATCTGCTGGCCGCCGGGGGCCGTCAGGCGTTTCAATTGCCCGCTGTGGATGGGGTCGTCGGCGCCGAAGTACTCATACAGATAGCTGCCCGTGTCCAGCGTGATGGCTTCCAGCAGGCCGCTGGTGTCGCCATAGCTCAGGTTGATGCTGGCGCCGTCCGGGCGAATCTTCTCGGTCAGTTGCCTGTCCAGATTGTAGATATAGCGTGTGGTCGGGTGGTCAGGGCCGATAGGACTCTCCGTCGCGAGGTCATTGGCCTGGGGTGGCCGATAGCGCTCGATGTCGTCCCGTGAGGTGTAGTAGAAGCGATGGCGTTCGCCGGTACCCAGCGTGATTTCGGTGAGCTGGCCTAACGCATCATAGTCATAGTGCACCTGGCTGCCGTCCGGATTGAGCTGAGACGTCACGCGCCCCACGGCGTCGTTTGTCAGGTTGACCGACTGGCCGAGGGCATTGGTGACCCGGGTCAGATAGCCGAAGTGGTCATAGTCGAACTCCACCGAGCGCTCGCCATGGGTACCGCGGTCGATTCGAGTGGGGCGGCCGCGATCGTCATAATGATAGCGGATGTCGGTCAGGCTGCCGGCTTGGGCGCGGTCCAGCAGGCCCTCCTCGTTTAGCCATTGGGTCAGGCTGCGGCCTTCGGGACTGGTGTGGGTCCAGGTGCGATCCGGAGCATCGTAGGTGGAGACGCTTTCCCGATCATTCACCGTGCTCAGGGTCGTCAGGGTGTTGTGACTCAATAGATCGTCTCTGTCATCCAGCGACGCGCTGCGCTCGGTGGTGGCCTCGAGGGTCAGGCCACTCGGGGTTTCGATACGTTCCGACGACGGCACGGGGGACTGCATGTCAAAGCGCGGGTCCGGTGAATAACTGCGGCTGATGTGGGTGCCATCCGGCCGGGTGATGTCGGTGCCAGCATCGGTATGAACCCGTTCGGTCCGGCTGCCATCGGGTGAATAATTGGTGTAGATGCGTTCGTCGGTACTGCTGCGCTGCACGGTGAATTGCGACACACGCCCTTCACCGCTGATCATGTCCGTGCGGTAGCCGTCATCCAGATCAGTGCGCTCGATGGACCAGCCGCCTCCGTCGGGCGCCTCGTCGCTGATCAGTCGGCCGTTCTCGTCATATTGAAAGCGGTTGGCGTGGTTGTTCGGCGTCTCGAACCGGGTCAGCAGACCGTCCGACGTGTACTCCATCGACCAACGCTCGCTGGCCGGGTTGCTCAGGCCGATCAGGTGGCCATTGTGATCCAAGGTCAGATCCGTTCGCTGACCCTCTGGCGCTACAATGGCGGTGGCAGTGCCGTCTGATGTGCGCTCGATCTGCGTGATGTTGTCGTGCTGGTCGGTCACGCTGATCAGCAGATCGTTGTTGTCATACTCGAATGTGTAGAGAGCAGCGCCAGTGGTGGTATCCGTGGTGCGGATATGGCGGTAGTTGCCATCGAAATGGAAGAGGCGGGTGCCGTCTTTGGAGGCAATCTGAGTTTCGCCGTCGGTGACTGTTGCCGTGAATGAGAAACGAATTCGACCTATGCGACTGTTTCCGAAATCAGCCACATAGAGGTTGCCTGCGTTGTCCATCGCGATATCCTGCATCCGATCAAACTGGGCCTCGGAAGCTGGACCAAAAAGAGTGGCAGAGCCGCGTCCCCTGTCGCCTGCCAGGGTGGTAATGATGCCACCTGAGCTGACTCGGCGTATGCGATTGTTGCCGGTATCCGCGATATAGAGGTTGCCAGCGTAGTCTATGACAACGCCAGATGGACTGCGTAGTTCAGCTTCCTGGGCTGGTCCGCCATCGCCAGAGAAACCGGGGCTGCCAGTGCCAACCACTGTCTCGATGATGCCACTTGGGCTGATCCGTCGGATTCTCTGCTGGCTGGCTACATAGAGATTGCCTGCGCTGTCCAGAGTAAGACCTTGCGGAGATCCCAGATTGGCGTCCGTGGCCAACCCTCCGTCGCCGGAGAAACCACTGTTACCATTGCCGGCTACTGTCTCGATGATGCCGTCGGGGGAGACCCGCCGGATGCGATGGTTGCGTCTGTCTGCAATATAGAGATTGTCTGCATGGTCGAACGCCACAGCTACTGGGCGGTTGAGTCGAGCTTCGGTGGCCAAACCACCGTCCCCTGAGAAGTCTCCGCTGCCCGTCGGTCCTGACCCAACGACAGTCTCGATTGTGCCACTCGGACTGACTCGGCGAATGCGGTGGTTACGTGGGCCCACTATGTAGCCGTTCCCGGCGCTGTCGAAGGCGACGCCGATAGGGTCCCACAGTCGGGCCTCGGTTGCCGGGCCGCCATCGCCAGTAAAACCGGATCGGCCTTCACCCGCGAAGATATCGCGACTGCCATCTGGTCTGCTGCGTGTTACTCGATGATGGTAACTTGCCCCCACTGCATAGGTATTTCGTGTGGTGTACATATTACCCTCACTATCGACGGCAACACTGTTGGGGTAAAAGGTGGAAGCTGCTAGACGAATTTGCGGGCCGCTGTTTGTTTGTCGCAGACCGTTGCCCATTGTCAGCATATTTTGGCTGTGAGAATAGGCATGATGTACATCCAGTGACCAGGCACCGACCGTATCTGGTCGAACCGGGACAGGGGCCGTCAACTGAACCTGATGGGTCTGGCTGAGTATCATGGATTGGCAGTTGCTGCGTGTGCCTATGGCGCTCATGGAGTCGGTTGTCTGTGCCCATGCCTGGCTAGTGCCTGAGCGTGCACCGTAATAGACACAGGGATAGTGATAGTTGATGGTGATATGGGCGATATGATCGCCTCGCATTTCCCGTCCAAAACCATCAAGTCCATCCCACTCAAAGCTATAGCTCTGATTTGTGGCGGCACTGAATTCCCTGCTGACACGCTGCCCGGCAATGCGAATGTCGAGCCCTATCTTCTCCAGACTGGCGGGGACATTCGGCCCGCTGAGGGTGATGTCCGCCACATTGTTCCTGTAGCCGGGTGTGCGGTCGCTGCGGTAAACCAGTTCAAAGGGGGTGCCGGCTACAGGCAGGCTCTCGCCCAGCGTCTGGCGTTGCGGGCTGATGACGCAGCCGGGGCATTCGTTTTCTTCATCCGTGTTCTGGGGATGAAAGTCGCTGTTGGTGCCCGGGGCCGGTACATTGGGCCGTTCGGCATCCAGCGGCGGGCCATAGGGCCAGTTGCAGTCCCAGGGGGTGAAGTGGTTGACGGGCGTGCGCCAGAGGGTTTTGCCAGAGCTGTAGAGATCGGCCAGTTTTTCCTGCTCTGCTGAATCTATTCCCAGAGCGGCGAGCTCTTCTTCGCTGGCAGGGGTGCCGTCGCCCGTTACATCCAGTATGGCCAGGCCGGATTCGATACTCAGAATTTCGATCACCTGACCGTTGTCGCCGGCTTTCCAGACGGCGTCTTCATAGTCGTAGTAGCCGGCGGGGACGATTTCGCCGGTGGGGAAGTCGAGAAAGTTGTCCACATAAAGCGGCACGGGCTGATCAAAGTCGACCCGGCTGGAACCCGCTGCGATGGCTTCATCGACACTGAGTTCCACCGCATAGGTATAGGCGCTGGTGGGCGGCAGTTCGCCGGGCATGGCTTCGTAACCATTGTCGCCCACGGTGTATTCGGTGGTTCGAACATTCAGTTCGGTCAGGGCCTGGGTGCTGCCATCGGGCAGGGTCATGCTGGCCTGGGTGCCTTCGGGGAACAGCAGAGTCGCCTGGCGGGTGCCGTCGGTGTCGGTCTGAGGGCTGCCCTGGGCGACCTGCAGCGGCTGGCCGTTGCCCAGTTCAACGGTGGTGACCTCGGTGTCGAGCGGGATCATGACAATGTCGTCGGCAAAGTCGAAATTGTTCCACTGGGGTTCGACAGCACGCTGTACCGGCAGGTAGCCGTCTTTCTCGTAGTGGACGACCAGCCGCCCGCCACCATTGACCACCAGATCAAAGGCGCCGTCGGCGCGGCTGAGTGTGGTGCCCAGATGCGGCTGCCGATGAATGCTGACCGTGACGCCGTGCAGCGGGTCGTTGTTGCGGTCGAGTACCCGACCGCGCACCACGGCGACTCTTTCTTCATCCAGGCTGTCCGGGTTGAGGCCTTGCTGAATCGGGGTGTCGGCGGAATACAGGAACTCGACCTGGTCCAAAAAGCCACCACCACCCCCGGCGGGGAGGTCCGGGGCGATGGTGGTGGGATCGGGCGGCAGGTGCGAGAGGTCGGTATCGGGGTCGGGACTGCCGGTGTCGGAGCCGTCGTTGTTATCAGAGTTTCCGCTCCAGCAACCCGCCAGAAACAGAGTCGCGAGGATGAGGGCCAGGAGTCGTATCAGCATGGCTTGAAGTCCTTTTCCACAATGGCGCTGGCCTGCTTGGGTCAGCGGTTCTTTGAGTTGAGGAGCCTCTGCCTGTGCATTCCATGCACGTATTAACTCCAGGCCCCATGCCGACTACAACGAAAAATTTACAGGAAATTGGACTGAACCTGAGGATAGAAGGGTTGGAAGTGTGACGGGGCACACAAAAAAACCGGCCGGAGCCGGTTTTGTGGGTTGAGGAGGAAGGGCGCCTGGCGGCGCCCTGTGCGTGGGCAAGGCCCACAGCCTACGGGTGTGGTGCCTTCGCTGTGTGCATGAGCCCCTTGTGCGTGGGCGAGGCCCACAGCCTACAAGTGGGGTGCTGCCTCCCTTTTCGTGGGCGAGGCCCACAGCCTACAAGTGGGGTGCCTCCCTTTTCGTGAGCGAGGCTCACAGCCTACAGGGCTCCGCCCTCAGGCGGCGCCGATCATGCGGCGCAGTACGTAGTGGAGGATGCCGCCGTGGCGGAAGTACTCCAGTTCGTTGCTGGTGTCGATGCGGCATTTGGCCTGTACGGTGTCGGTTTTGCCATCCGGGTAGGTGATGGCGACCGGTACCGTCTGCCCGGGTTTGAGGTCGTTCAGGCCCTTGATGGTGAAGGTTTCTTCGCCGGTCAGTTTCAGGCTCTTGCGGTCGACGCCGTCGGGGAACTGCAGCGGCAGCACGCCCATGCCCACCAGGTTGGAGCGGTGGATGCGCTCGTAGGATTCGGCCAGCACGAAGCGCACACCGAGCAGGCGGGTGCCCTTGGCGGCCCAGTCGCGCGAGGAGCCGGTGCCGTATTCCTTGCCGGCGATGATGGACAGCGGCTGGCCTTCGGCCTGATAGGCCATGGCGGCATCATAGATGGCCATTTTCTCGCCGGAGGGGATGTGGCGCGTCACGCCGCCTTCTTCGCCGGGCACCATTTCGTTGCGGATGCGCACATTGGCAAAGGTGCCGCGCATCATCACTTCATGGTTGCCGCGTCGCGAGCCGTAGGAATTGAAGTCTTTCGGCGCCACACCATGCTCTTTCAGGTAGCGGCCGGCCGGGCTGTCGGCCTTGATCGCACCGGCGGGCGAGATGTGGTCTGTGGTGACGGAGTCGGCCAGCATGGCCAGCGGCCGGGCGTCGATCACATCCTCGATCGGCTCGGGGGTGCGGCCCATGCCCTGGAAGAAGGGCGGATGCTGGATATAGGTGGACTCCGGCCAGGCGTAGGTCTGGCCTTTCGGGAACTCGATGGACTTCCAGTCCTTGTCGCCTTCGAACACTTCGCCATATTCCTTGCGGAACATGTCGGTGCGCACCTTCTCGACCGCATCGGCGATCTCTTTGGTGCTGGGCCAGATGTCTTTCAGGTAGACGGGGTTGCCGTTCTTGTCTTCGCCGAGCGGGTCTTCCGAAAGATCAATCCGTACCGTGCCGGCCAGTGCATAGGCCACCACCAGCGGCGGTGAGGCCAGCCAGTTGGTTTTCACCAGCGGGTGTACCCGGCCTTCGAAGTTGCGGTTGCCGGACAGCACCGAGGCCACGGTCAGGTCGGCTTCGGTGATGGCTTTCTCTATGCTTTCGTGCAGCGGCCCGGAGTTGCCGATACAGGTGGTGCAGCCGTAGCCGACCAGATTGAACCCGAGCTTGTCGAGCCAGTTCAGCAGCCCGGCGCTGTCGAGGTACTCGGTGACCACCTTGGAGCCCGGTGCCAGTGAGGTCTTGACCCAGGGCTTGCGGTCCAGGCCTTTCTCGGCGGCCTTTTTGGCCAGCAGACCGGCGGCCATCATGACGCTGGGGTTGGAGGTGTTGGTACAGGAGGTGATGGCGGCAATGGCCACATCACCATGCTTGATGCGATGTGTCTTGCCGTCGATGGTGAACTCGGCTTCGCCGGCGGGCATACCCGCGCCCACGGCAGCACCCGCACCGCCTTCGGCCTGCATGGCGTCGTCACTGCTGGCGATGGTTTTGGACTGGGCATCCATGAAGTCGGCGAAGGCGCGCTTGACGTTCTGGATGGCCACCCGGTCCTGCGGGCGCTTGGGCCCGGCCAGGCTGGATTCGACCTCGGTCATGTCGAGTTGCAGCGTGCTCGAAAACACCGGCTCATGTCCGGGTTCGCGCCACATGCCCTGCGCCTTGCAGTAGGCCTCGACGCGCTCGACCACGTCCTGCGGGCGCCCGGTCAGGCGCAGGTACTCCATGGTGACGTCATCCACCGGGAAGAAGCCACAGGTCGCACCATATTCCGGAGCCATGTTGGCGATGGTGGCACGATCGGCCAGCGGCAGTTCGGCCAGGCCGTCGCCATAGAACTCGACAAACTTGCCGACCACACCATGCTTGCGCAGCATTTCGGTGACGGTCAGCACCAGGTCGGTGGCGGTGATGCCTTCCTTCATCTGGCCGGTCAGTTTGAAGCCGACCACTTCCGGAATCAGCATCGACACCGGCTGACCCAGCATGGCCGCTTCGGCCTCTATGCCGCCGACGCCCCAGCCGAGAATGCCGAGGCCGTTGATCATGGTGGTGTGCGAGTCGGTGCCCACCAGGGTGTCCGGGTAGGCTTCCAGCACGCCGTCCACTTCCGAGGCCCAGACGGTCTGGCCCAGATACTCCAGGTTCACCTGGTGGCAGATGCCGGTGCCGGGCGGCACGACGCGGAAGTTGTCGAACGCTTGCTGGCCCCAGCGCAGGAAGGTGTAGCGTTCGCCGTTGCGCTCCATTTCATGGCGCACATTGGCCTTGAAGGCGCCGGCGGTGGCGTATTCGTCGACCATCACCGAGTGGTCGATGACCAGATCCACCGGCGACAGCGGGTTGACCTTTTCCGGGTCGTCGCCCAGTGAAGCCACGGCGGCACGCATGGAGGCGAGATCGACCACACCGGGCACGCCGGTGAAGTCCTGCATCAGCACGCGGGCCGGGCGGTAGGCGATTTCGCGGTCGGCCTTGCCGGCTTTCTGCCAGTCGACCAGGGCCTGGATGTCGTCGTTGGTGACGGTGTCGTTATCGAAGTTGCGCAGCTGGTTCTCGAGCAATACTTTCAGCGAGAAGGGCAGGCGGTCGATGTTGCCGAATTGTGCGGCGGCTTTGGGCAGGCTGTAGATGCGGTATTCTTTGTCGCCTGCCTTGAGGGTGTCTGTCGTGACTGCCTTGGTGTTCATGTCGTGCTCCGTTGCGGTTGGAACGAATAATCCATGTCTAGTGTAGCTGGAGTGAGGGTGATTTGCCGGGTTTCAAGGGTGGGTTTAGTCGACAGATGACAGTCGACGGTAGACGGTTGTGAGTTGTGAGTTTGGCGTTGCGGGTGTGCGTGTGGCCAAGGACGCGTAGCGAGGGACGCAAGTCCCGATCAAAAGACCACAGGCTTCGTATGAAAGGCGGCTGGCGCCGCCATCGCGACTCGCGTCGCTCGCTACAAATGAGGCACAACGTCGTGACAAGGGCGCGTAGCGAGGGCCGAAGACCCCGGGCGGTCTGACTTCTGTTCAAGTTATTGCATCTGTGGCCGACTATTGCTGTGTCTCCTTGAGGAAAAGGAACTCTCTGTGACTATCGCGACCAATGGACTGCCGTCGAACCTGTTGAACTGGGTGAAGGGTAATGCCGAAGCCGGCCTGCCGGTTATTGATGACCAGGTGTTTCAACAGATCGATCAGTTGACCAATGCCGATCAGGTCCGCTTCTCATCCAGGGCCCAGTTTTTGTTCAACATCCAGTCTCACGCCCACACCCTGAATGAACAGGAGCGGGATGAGTTCGTTGATCTGCTGGCGCAGGTAGATCAACCCCTGTTTGATCAGGACTTGCTGGAATACATACGCAACCCCACGGTTCCGGTTTTCGCCGAGCCTGCGGAGATGTATCAATCCAAAACCGGCTTGTCCGACGAGGTTCCGACCGAACCCATCATCGTTGTAGCCTCGGCGGCAAGAGTTTTCAACGGGGGACACACCTCTTCAATAGGCCAGTTCAACCCCGATTCGGGCAGGTTGCAGGCCCGGTTTGCGGAACTCAGCGAGCAGGCATTCAACGAACTCGACCAGCAGGATGCCACCACGGTAACCGAAACCGTAAAGCACGCGCTCGAATATGGTAACCGCCTGCTCAACAGTGCCGAGAGCCTGTTCCACAGCAACTACGAGTTCGCTCGGGTGGAGCATATTCTGCAAAGCCTGCCGGTGAGTGACGCCCTGAAAGCAGGCTTTGGTGAGCTGATCAATGACGCTCGCTCTGCCCAGAACAGGATGCTGGCCAGGTATCAGCAGGCGCAAGAGCAGAAACTGACAACGATGCCTCGGTTCCGCGATGTTCTGCTTGCCGACATTGAGAGTGTCGCAGAGATCATCAGTGTGAATACGCGCTTGCAGAACTTTCTGGCCCACCCGGACCAGGACATCCTTGATGCCGGCAGCTACTTCCGGCGCTTGCTCGACGACGCCTCATATCTCAATAAACTGAGTGAGCGCGAAATGGAGCGGCTGTTTGATCACTATGCCCATCAGCGAGCCGAGGACGAGCGCATCTTTGTGGAGAGAGACTGGCTCGGCGAGTCACTGCCGCAGTACGTCCCGGAATCCTACGAGGAAGAAGTCCACCAGACCCAAGAGTTGACCAGGCAGTTTATCGACGCGCTGGCCACCTATGCGCAGGTCGCCAGCGCGTAGCTAGGGACGCGTAGCGAGGGACGCAAGTCCCGATCAAAAGACCACAGGCTTCGTATGAAAGGCGGCTGGCGCCGCCATCGCGACTCGCGTCGCTCGCTACAAATGAGGCACAACGTCGTGACAAGGGA
>NZ_SRMF01000018.1 GCF_004768465.1 Natronospirillum operosum | reverse complement strand
CGCGAGTCGCGATGGCGGCGCAGCCGCCCCTCATACAGGGCCTGCCGGCCCAGTCGGGACTTGCGTCCCTCGCTACAGGGTCGTTGCCTCAGGGTCTCCCGGCTATAATGACGACCTCGTTTCCGGATGACTGCCTGTTTATGTTGATACCGCCCCGCTACGCCCGCCTGCTGTCTTCTTTTCTGATGTCGATCTATATGGTGACTCTGATGACTTTCGTCATCACGCTGGTAAACACCGGCCTGGACTCGGAGTTCCCGGCTCGCTGGTGGCGGGCTTTCTATATTGCCTGGCCCATTGCGTTCATACTTATACTGACCGGGGTGCCGGTCGTGCAGAAGCTGACCAGCCGTCTGGTGCGCCCTGGTTGACTCACTTCACGGCTGATTATCAGGCCTGTCGTTGTTCCCATGCCCAGGCGTGGCGCACGATAGTTTCCAGATCGGCGAACTGCGGCTGCCAGTCCAGGGTCTGTCGAGCCAGACCAGCGTCGGCGACCAGTACCGCTGGGTCACCGGGTCGCTGCGGGGCATCCTTGACGACCAGCGTGTGACCGTCTTCGGCCACTACCTTTTGCACCACCGCAATCACTTCCTGCACAGAGAACCCCTGGCCATTGCCGAGGTTGAATGCCTGGGCCCCGCTGAGCCTGCCTTCAACCAGGGCGCTCAGGGCCAGGGCATGAGCCGTGCACAGATCTTCAATGTGAATGTAGTCTCGTATGCAGGTGCCGTCAGGCGTGCCGTAGTCCCGCCCAAATACCTTGATGTCCGGGCGTCGCCCGGAGGCGGCCTGCAGAGTCAGCGGTATCAGATGCGTCTCCGGCTCATGGCACTCGCCCAGCTCACCTTCCGGGTCCGCCCCTGCGGCATTGAAATAGCGCAGGCTGACCGAGTCCAGGCCATAGGCCGAGGCGTAGTCTTTCAGCACCTGCTCCACCATCCACTTGCTGTGACCGTAAGGGTTGATCGGACGTTGCGGATGCTGTTCATCGATGGGTGAATAATCAGGCTCGCCAAAGGTTGCAGCGGTAGAGGAGAAAATGAAGCGGGGCACACCAAAGTGGCGCATGCGATCCAGCAATACCAGGGTGTTGGCCACATTGTTGCGGTAATACTTGTCCGGCCGTTCGACTGATTCTCCCACCAGGCTGTTGGCTGCAAAGTGCATGACACCGTCGAATGACGTGCGAGAGAACAGCTCGTCAAGCAGGGCCGCATCACCGAGATCGCCCTCTACCAGGGAGCCATAGCGGGCCAGCCGGCGGAACCCGGTAGACAGGTTGTCCAGCACCATCACTGCGTGGCCTTGTCGAGTCAGTTGTTTGGCCATATGGGCGCCGATATAGCCGGCGCCACCGACGACAAGTATGTTCATTGATAATCTCCGTTGCTCTCGCGATCGTATCCGGCCTTGAGTATTGCCACAAGTAGCGGCGTCAGTATGGCCGGAGTGGGGTCATCATGTCGGGTGACTGTTCTGCAGACAGTGGCCCGCGCACGCGCTGATGGTCAAAGTCAACGGCCACCACACCGAGCCAGGAGTGGTCATGCGAGTGGAACGCGACCCCGGTGCCCAGACTGATGGCTGCAGGCAGCACAAAGCCCAGGTTGTAGTCCGTGTGTTCGCCGATCAGGTTTACTCGTCCCGGGGCATGGGCCACGGCCTGTGCGGGGTGACCAAAGTGCTCGGTGAACTGCCGGCTCAGTTGCTGCGGGCTGCAAGCGTCTGTCATGGTGTCACTCGCAGCTTGAAATGCCGGGTACTCTGCGCGCGCAGACGCTCTGCGGCCTGTTCCGGGGTGAGGTCGCGCTGAGCTTCCGCCATCATTTCGTAGCCCACCATGAATTTGCGCACGTTGGCGCTGCGCAGCAGGGGCGGGAAAAAGTGTGCATGCAATACCCAGGGTGTGGGGTCATCGCCATTGAACGGCGCGCCGTGCCAGCCCATGGAGTAGGGAAAAGAGCAGCGGAACAGGTTGTCGTACCGCGTCGTGATTGCGCGCAGAACCCGACCCAGATCCTGACTTTCTGCAGCCGTCAGCTCGGTGATCCGTTGGATTGCCCGTCTGGGCAGCAGCAGGGTTTCGAAAGGCCAGGCAGCCCAGTACGGCACCACCACGACCCAGTGTTCACCCGTGACGACCACGCGTTCTTCGCTGGCCAGCTCACGCTCCACATAGTCCATAAGCAGGGGGCTGTGGTGGGTGGCGTGGTAACGGCGCTGACAGTTATCTTCTTTCTGCGCAATGGTCGGCAGACTGGATTGAGCCCAGATCTGACCATGTGGGTGCGGATTGGAGCAGCCCATCATCGCACCCTTGTTCTCGAACAACTGTACCCAGGCATAGCGCTGACCCAGCGCCTGAGTTTCGGCTTGCCATTGACTGATCACCGATTGTATCTCGGCATCACTCAGCAGCGGCAGGGTTTTGCTGTGGTCGGGGGAAAAGCACAGGACGCGGGCCGTGCCTGTTTCCGTATGGAAACTGAACAGCGGGTCATCGGAACTGGCCTCGGGTCCGATCTCATGGAGGGCCGGGAAGTCATTGTCAAACACATAGGCGTCGGTGTAATTGGCGTTGCGCACGCCATTGATCCGGGTGTTGCCGGAACAGAGATAGCAGTTCGGGTCATGCGAGAGTGCCTCAACCCATGAACTCTCTTCCTCCATGCCCTGCCAGGGTCGCTTGTTGCGATGTGGAGATACGAGAACCCAGTCACCGGTCAACGGGTTGTGACGACGATGCGGGTGCTCGCTGGGATTGAACCTGATTGTCATAAGAAAACGTTCCCTTGGCTCCTAAAGTGCATATTATCTCTATTTTTGAAGATCTATTATGCTCAATAAGAAAACGTTTTCAACAAGATTGTCTGACCCTTGCCTGGTCTCCAGTGCACAGAAGAATGCATGTCAGGATGAGCCTGTGTTGTTGCTCACTACCCCAGCGCTGTTTATGGTACGGAGATCTGCACAGTCGAAGGCCCTGCCATGCCCACTCCCAACTGGCCCGCACAAACGGGTGATGTCTCCTTCTGGTATCAGGACATAGACGGGCTGCCCAGCCCGCGACCACCGCTGAACGGCGACACTGAGGCGGATGTTTGCATTGTCGGGGCAGGCTATACCGGCCTGTGGACGGCCTACTATCTGAAGAAGGCAAAGCCCGAACTGGACATCGTCATGGTCGAGGCCGAATTTGCCGGTTTTGGCGCCTCGGGTCGCAACGGCGGCTGGCTGACCGGCACCTTTGCCTGGAACCACGAGCGCTATCTGAGCACAGGAGGTGCTGCCGGTGTGCGGGCTCTGGTGGATGCTATGGGCGGCAGCGTCGATGAAATAGTACGTGTTGCCGAGGCAGAGGGCATTAATGCGGATATCCATCGCACTTCGGAACTGCTGGTGGCTACCAACCCGGGCCAGTTGGTGCGGCTCAAGGAAGAAATACAGCAGCGCCGGCAGTGGGGCGAAGCCGAGCGGATTCGCGAACTGAACGCGCAGGAGGTCAAAGCGCGCGTGCAGATACCGGGCGCTCTCGGGGCCATGGAAATCGGCAATGTCGCGCGCATTCAGCCGGCGAAGCTGGTGCAGGGTCTGGCAAAGGTGGTTGAACAGCTGGGCGTACGCATCGCCGAGGGCACACGAGTGACTCGTCTGCAGTCTGGTCGCGCTATCACCGACAGGGGCACGGTTCAGGCGTCGATCATTCTGCGCGCCACCGAAGGTTTCACCGCAACACTTGGCGGATCGAAGCGCGACTGGCTGCCGTTGAATTCTGCCCAGATCGTCACCGAACCGCTGCCGGAGGAAGTCTGGGCACAGATCGGTTGGGAAGGTCGGGAGATTGTCGGCGATTTCGCCAATGCCTACTGCTACTGTCAGCGTACACGCGAAGGCCGCATTGCGGTCGGCAGTCGCGGCCTGCCGTACCGACTGGGTAGCGGGATCGATCACAGGGGCACGCCGGACTCGGTTACCATTCGTAACCTGATGCAGATACTGCAGCGCCACTTTCCGGCAGCAAGCAATGCCCGTATCGATCATGCCTGGTGTGGTGTGCTGGGGGTCCCCCGCGACCGGTGCGCCACTGTGGGTCTTGATCCGAAAACCGGCATCGGCTGGGCCGGTGGCTATGTGGGCGTCGGCGTATCAACGTCCAATCTGGCTGGCCGTACCCTCTGTGATCTGACACTGGGTCGGGACACCGACCTGACGCGCCTGCCCTGGGTGAATCGCCGCGTCAGACGCTGGGAGCCGGAGCCGTTGCGCTGGCTGGGTGTGCGGGGCATGTATGTGTTGCTCAATGCGGCGGATCGGCAAGAGGCGCAAGGAGGTGCGAAACCCTCACGGCTGGCCCGGCTGGGCTATTGGCTCGCGGGGCACTGAAGGAGCTCCTGTGCCGGGGCGGCTGACACCGCCAAGCGCGACTCACATCGCTGGCCTACAGACAGGCACAAAAAAGCCCAGCACTTGGCTGGGCTTCTAAATTTGGAGCGGGAAACGAGACTCAACCGGCCGGCGCCCCGGTCGCGACCCCTTGGGGTCGCTGCGGACAATAAAAAACCGGCACAAGGCCGGTTTTCTAAATTTGGAGCGGGAAACGAGACTCGAACTCGCGACCCCAACCTTGGCAAGGTTGTGCTCTACCAACTGAGCTATTCCCGCAATGGCGTCCCCTAGGGGACTCGAACCCCTGTTACCGCCGTGAAAGGGCGGTGTCCTAGGCCACTAGACGAAGGGGACGCAAACCTTCGTGGGTCACTCCGTGTGGAGTGGCGCGTATATTACCAATCCAGTTTTTGAAAGCAACCCTTTTTTTATGCAAATCAATGCATTACACCGCCTGGTGGGGCGGCTGACTGCCCGGCTTCAGGATGCATGGAAATTGGCCACAGCCTGGAACTCAGCACCGTCACTTACAACTCGGTGTAGATGTGTTGGTAGACATGGTTGGTTGCGGACACGAAACCGTCCACGGAGCCGCAGTCAAAGCGGGTGCCCTTGAACTTGTATGCCATGACACAGCCGTCCTTGGCCTGCTGCAGCAGGGCATCGGTAAGCTGTACTTCATCGTTCTTGCCCGGTTTGGTGTCGCGGATGATGTCGAAAATATCCGGTGTCAGAATATAACGACCGATAATGGCCAGATTGGATGGCGCCTTGTCCCTGGTGGGTTTTTCCACCATGTCATCGACGCGCACCAGGCCTTCCTTCATGGATTCGCCCTTGATCACGCCGTATTTGTGGATTTCATCCTCGGGAACCTCCATCACGGCGACGATACTGCAGCGGAACTGCTTGTAGATTTTTACCATCTGCGCCATCACATTCGGTTCGCCCGGGTCTGCCAGGCAAAGGTCGTCAGCGAGCACGACGCCAAACGGTTCGTTGCCGATCAGGGTTTCGCCGGTCAGTATGGCGTGCCCCAGACCTTTCATCTCGTTCTGCCGGGTAAAGGAGAACTGGGCGGTGGCCATGACCTCGCGAATGCTTTCCAGGTATTTTTCCTTGCCGGAGCCGGAAATCTGGTGTTCCAGTTCGTACGAGATGTCGAAATGATCAGCGATCGCTCTCTTGCCGCGACCGGTGACAAAGCCGATGCGGGTCAGTCCCGCCTCGATTGCTTCCTCGACACCGTACTGGACCAGTGGCTTGTTCACGACCGGCATCATTTCCTTGGCCAGCGCTTTGGTGGCAGGCAGGAAGCGTGTACCGTATCCAGCGACCGGAAACAGGCATTTGTTGATCATGGGTTCTCCCTCGTCGTCGTTTGGACGTCAGTGGTTCCATTGCAGTTCTGCAAGGCCCGTGCCCGCCTTTTGAAGCCGGAATGGGCCACTGTCGCTTTTGGGTACGAGTTTAGCATGGGACAGTGGAATGCCCCATAATAGAACGCTGGCCGGCTTCGTTGCACAATCGGTCCAGAGGTTCCCTAACGGAAGGTACGGCTCACCCCCTATGTCTGATACTACGGATAGATTGGCTGAACAGATACAGCGCCACTGCGAGGTACTTTACCCACCTGAGGTGGCTGCCGAGTGCACGCAGCGCATAATGGATCTGATCCAAAACAGTGCGCTGCACCAAAATGGATCAAGCCTGGCGGCCTTGTCGGAAAAAGACGTGCTGCTGATCAGCTACGGCAACAGTATTGAATCAGTCGGTGAGGCGCCGCTGCAGACACTGCAGCGTTTTCTGGATGACTGGCTGCCGGAGATCAGTCATCTGCACATCTTGCCGTTCTTTCCCTTCAGTTCTGATGACGGCTTTTCCGTCATCGACTATCTGATGATTGATCCGGCTCTGGGGCGCTGGGAAGACATACGGCGGCTGGGTAAATCCCGGGCGCTGATGTTCGACTTCGTGCTCAACCATATTTCGCGCGAGAGCGTCTGGTTTGCGGACTTTGTGGCCAACCACCCACCCGGCAAGGACTATTTCATTGAACTGCCGGAAGATACGGACGTCAGTCAGGTGGTCCGCCCGCGCAGTCAGCCGCTGCTGGCACCTATATATACCCGCCGTGGCGTGCGTCATGTTTGGGCTACGTTCTCGCCAGATCAGATTGACCTGAACTACGGCAACCCCGAAGTGCTGCTGGCAATGGTGCGGATCTTCATCATCTATCTGGAGCAGGGGGCCAGTCTGATGCGGCTGGATGCAGTGGCCTTCCTGTGGAAGCAACTGGGTACGCAGTGCATTCACCTGCCGCAGACGCATGAGGTGGTGAAGTTGCTGCGCACGCTTTCCGAGTATCTGCGCCCGGGCAGCCTGATCATTACCGAGACCAATGTGCCGCATCAGGAGAATCTGTCCTACTTCGGTGACGGCGACGAGGCGCACCTGGTCTATCAGTTCACGCTGCCGCCGCTGATTCTGTACACCATGAATCGAGGCAATGCGGACCTGCTGACCAACTGGGCGCAATCATTGGCGCCGCCGCCGCCCGGCTGCATCTTCCTGAATTTCACCGCGTCGCATGATGGTATAGGTCTGCGGGCGCTGGAAGGCATTCTGCCCAACCACGAGGTGAGCAGCCTGATCGAAGCCATGCAGCAGTTCGGGGGCTATGTCAGCATGCGGGCCAATCCGGACGGTACGGATTCGCCGTACGAAATCAACATTACCTACTTCGATGCCATGATGGGTACCCGCCGTGGCCCGGATCAGTGGCAGGTCGACCGCTTTCTCTGTGCTCAGACGCTGATGCTGGTGCTGCAGGGGCTGCCGGCCTTCTACATTCACTCATTACTGGGTACGCCCAATGATCAGCGCGGCGTTGAAGTCACCGGCCGTCTGCGCTCGATCAACCGCAAGCGGTGGTCTTTGCAGGAGTTGATCCCGCTGCTGGAAAAGACGGCGACGCCGCAGAGTCAGGTGCACCATGAACTGCGTCGGCGCATCGGTCTGCGCCAGTCGTTGCCGGCGTTCAGCCCCGAGGCACCGCAGAAGGTGTACGATCTCGATTCACACCTGTTCATAGTGCAGCGGGGAGAAGGGGAAGACATGGTCATCTGTGTGTTCAATGTCGCGCCCCAGGATGTGGCCCTGTCCCTGGTCAAATTGCTGCACAGTGACACTCTGGGGGCGGTGGATCTGCTGACTCGCCAGCATCATGCCGCCAGCAAGGAACTGGAGCTCATGCCCTACCAGTGCATGTGGCTGATGCCGGTGGAGGATGACACGACTTATCTCTAAGGGCAGCCGAGGGTTCAACCTCGTGTTATGATCCGGGGTCGTTTGGGTACAGCTGTGCCCGCCCCCAATCGTGAGCAGAAAAGGAACCCGCGTGAGTGCCATCATCTCGGTAGAACAGCTTGAAAAAACCTATTCCGGCGGCTTTCAGGCCCTGAAGCAGGTGGATCTCGAAATCAGGGCCGGTGAAATCTTTGCCCTGCTGGGCCCCAACGGCGCCGGCAAGACCACGCTGATCAGCATTATCTGTGGGCTGGTGACCCCCTCTGCCGGTCGGGTCATGGCCGACGGACACGATATCGTCCGCGACTTTCGGGCGGCCCGTTCCAAGATCGGCCTGGTGCCGCAGGAACTGGCAACCAATGCCTTCGAGCAGGTGATTGCCACCGTTCGTTTCAGTCGCGGGCTGTTCGGCAAGCCGCCCAATGAAGCCCATATCGAGAAGGTGCTGCGGGATCTGTCTTTATGGGACAAGCGCCATACGCCGACCATGGAACTGTCGGGCGGCATGAAACGCCGCCTGATGATCGCCAAGGCCTTGTCGCACGAACCCAGAATCCTGTTTCTGGATGAACCCACGGCGGGGGTGGATGTCGAGCTGCGCCGAGACATGTGGAATATGGTCCGTCACCTGCGCGAGAGTGGGGTGACCATCATCCTGACCACCCATTACATCGAAGAAGCCGAAGAGATGGCTGATCGAATCGGGGTGATCAATCACGGTCGTATTATCCTGGTGGATGACAAGGCTTCGCTGATGAAAACGCTGGGTCGCAAGGAACTGCGTCTGACCCTGCAGGAGCCCTTGCAGGCGTTGCCGGACGCACTGGCTGACACGGAGTTGGAACTGGCCGACGAGGGCTACCAGTTGATCTACCGTTTCGACGTGCAGGATGACCACGCTCATATCTCGGATTTGCTCGGCCGACTCGGCGAAGCTGGTATTCAGTACCGTGATCTGCAGACCCGCGAGAGTTCGCTGGAGGACATCTTTGTCGACCTGGTGCACCGTGAACAGGAGGTGTCGGCATGAACTACTACTCCATCCGTGCCATCTATATCTTCGAGATGTCCCGCACCTTCCGTACCCTGTTGCAGAGCATCGCCACGCCAGTGATCTCGACCTGCCTGTATTTCGTCGTGTTCGGCTCGGCCATCGGCTCGCAGATGATGGACATCGACGGCGTCAGCTATGGCGCCTTTATCGTGCCCGGCCTGGTGATGCTGACGCTGCTGATGCAGAGTGTGACCAATGCGTCGTTCGGCATCTATTTTCCCAAGTTCAACGGTACCATCTATGAGGTGATGTCGGCGCCCATCTCCTACATCGAGATTGTCATCGGCTATGTGGGGGCGGCGGCGACCAAGTCCGTGGTGCTGGGTCTGATCATCCTGCTCACGGCACGCCTGTTTGTGGACTATCAGATCGACCACCCCATCTGGATGTTCAGTTTCCTGATCCTGACCGCCATTACCTTCAGTTTTTTGGGCTTCATCATCGGCATCTGGGCCGATGGTTTCGAGAAGCTGCAGATTGTGCCCATGATGGTGGTGACGCCGCTGACCTTCCTGGGTGGTACCTTCTACTCCATCGATATGCTGCCGCCGTTCTGGCAGGGGGTGACGCTGCTGAACCCGGTGGTTTACCTGGTCAGCGGCTTCCGCTGGGCCTTCTATGGTACTTCGGATGTGCATATCGCCATCAGCCTGGCCATGACACTCGGGTTCCTGGCCATCTTTATTGCCCTGACCTGGTGGATTTTCAAAACAGGCTACAAGCTGAAGAGCTAGCCGCCGCGATCACCCAGAGGGCTGGGCTCCTACGGCACAGTCACTGTGGGTGTCCTTGTAGGAGCGCACCCCGTGCGCGATCGTGATAAGGACGCCTTCGGCACACCCCATGGGCAAACCTCCCAAATGCTAGTAAACTGAGCAACTCGAAATTCGGGCTGGCGGGCCCTGTCCTGTCAGCCCTTTCTGACCAACATCAAAAAAACAGAGGGAAGTGGGATGACTGCCTTTGGTACTGTCTTCATGCCGGAAATGATCGCCAGTGAGTACAATGGCACGCAGTGGTCACAGCCGGCTGTGGTGCCTTCTGACTCCCTGACGCTGCACCCCGGCGCGCATGTGTTTCACTATGCCAGCACCTGTTTTGAAGGCCTGAAAGCCTTCCGGCATGAAGACGGCAGCATCAACATCTTCCGCCTGGATCAGAACATCAGGCGCATGGCGCAGAGTACCCGTCTGCTGGCGCTGCCCGAGGTTGATCAGGCGCTGCTGGAGCAGATGATTCTGGAGATTACCGAGCGCTTTGCCGGTGATGTGCCGGAGCCGCCCGGCTCCATGTATATCCGACCGACGCATATTGGCACGGAAGCGGCGATTGGCAAGGCCGCAGCGCCCTCCACGACATCACTGCTTTATGTGCTGCTGTCACCGGTCGGTGACTATTTCAGCGGCGGCAGCGGCACCCTGCGCCTGCTATTGCAGGAAGAGGGCATGCGCTGTGCACCGCACATGGGCGAGGTCAAGAGCGGCGGCAACTATGCCAGCGCGCTGCCGTCCATTCTGCAGGCGCGTGCTGAAGTGAAGGCCGATCAGGTATTGTTCTGCCCGCATGGTGAGGTACAGGAAACCGGTGCCGCCAACTTCCTGCTGTTCGATGGTGATGAAGTCATTACCAAGTCGCTGGATTCCACCCTGCTGCACGGCGTGACCCGCAATTCCGTATTGCAGCTGGCCCGGGACATGGGGATGTCCGTCCAGGAGCGGGACCTTACTGTGGCGGAACTGCTGGAACGTGCCGCCAAGCCCGGCTGTGAAGCCGCTCTGTCCGGTACCGCCGCTGTACTGGCGCCGGTCGGCACCCTGATTCACCAGGGGCGTGACTACAAGGTCGGTACCGGTGCTGCCGGTGAGCTGACGCAGAAATTGCGCCGCATGATGAATGACATCCAGTGGGGCAAGGCGGAAGATCCGCATGGCTGGCTGACACGCGTGTCCTGATCGTGCGGTAGGAGCGCCGGTCCGACGCCTCGGCCCCGTGCGCGATGGGGCTGCAGGCCCCTGCAACTCATCGCCGCGCGGTGCGTATCTCCAGCACCAGCCTGAATTCGTTGCCCAGATCAGGCGGCGCAAAGGCCCTGAAAGCGCTGCTTTTTGCCCAGGCGGTCGGTGGCGATCCAGTTGACACCGCTGCCCAGCCCCCTTCGTAACCTGCCAGTCGCCGAGGCCGGTAAAGCCCTCGGTACGCACCAGATACAGCCCATCGGTACCGTCAAGATGCAGGGTACAGCCGGCCTGCCAGACCTGCAGGTCGCGATAATATTCGGCCAGCACTATGGCATCGGCCTGATACTGGTCGTCATCCCCGGCCGGAGGTCCCAGCCAGAGGGCCGACACTGGCATCATGGTACAGCTCCGGTATCGACAGCGCCCCGGGTTCGGGGCCTTCCTGCTGCCATTCGGGCCGGGCATAGAGACCCTGACCGTTCAGCTCTGCGGCCAGCCGGGTATCCAGTGCCTTATCCGTGCTGTCGGGAGGGCGCAGGCGCAGTGGCTCGTCGCGGGCTTCCCGGTGCATGGCCTCGAAGTCGACCAGCAGGCCTCTGTCCAGCGCCTCGGCCGGGCTGACGACCAGCAACAGCACCATGGCGGGCCACCACCACAGGGATTGATACCGGAACGGCAGTGGCAGAGGGCTCGGCATGGTATATCTCCCTGATTGCGTCATGACAGATTGTCAGGCAGTACTGTGCACGCGCTGGCAACAGGCTGCAGGGCAATGCGACGAGCGGCAGTTTTCGCGGGTGAAATGCCTGTGGCAGGAACTAGGGTTGTCCGGTCTGACGGCTGCAGGCAGAATGCAGGCTTGCCGGTCATTCAATCATTGCATGGTCGGCGCCGGGATACTGAATCAGGACACAGGGGAGAATTACTGCACATGGCGGACGCCGAGTTTGCGCAACGACGGACCAGAGCACTGCAACTGCTGGCCGACAAGGGCTTGCGCCGGGCCAACTACTACCCGCCGCTGATGCGGCTGGTAGAGCGGCTGGGCATGGAAATGCGGCCGCCGCACTTCATGCCGTTTCATCAGGCCGTACTGGTCTTCGGTATCTATTTTGGTGTGGTCTGGGGTCTGCTGATGTGGCTGTTGTTCTGGTCCAGTGACGGCATGGCCCCTTCCACGGCCATCAGTACAGCACTGGCGGCCGGCTTTCTGTTCGGTGTTGTCATGGCCGGCTGGTACCAGTTTGACCGCCGCCGCCACAAGCTGCCGTCCTGGGAAGCGCTGTAGCCCAGAAGCCCGGAGTGTCCGCTTCGGGCGCTATTGAGTCGGCTCTGGCTGATGACCCGAGGTGCTGGTTCGGCCTTCATTCACTTCAGCCTGCAGTGTCGCCTTGTAGTTGTTGGCGGCCTCGAGGTACCAGATCAGGCCGTCAGCTGGCAGTCCGGCGCGGTCAAGTGCCGTAGCCCAGTTGAGGGCAGCCCGGTCAAGAGACTGGCAGGTCAGGTGGTTGTATTCGCTGGCCGGCAGACTGGTGATCCGCATCGACACGGACAGATGCAACCGATCCCAGGCCAGGGCTTTTTCCTTGTCCTGACGCTTGCGCAATTCTGTAGCTGCCATTTCCTGACGCAGGCCCAGCAGTTCACGCTCGAGCACGTCCGCGCGGGCGGCCTTTTCTTCCAGGCGCTGAATATGGCTGCGGGTATCCTTGGGTTTGGACTGGCCGGAGGAGGATTTGAACAATCCGAACATGGGGTAAGCTCCTGTATAAAACGATGACGACTTCCTGTAAGCCTCGCAGTGTGGCAGTTGGCAGGTCAAAGTGGTGTCATGAAGCTGCAAGGATTTGTAAAATTTGACGGTGTTTTCTAGAGTGGACGTCCGGCCAGGCGTTCCCGCTGTGCCCGCACGGCTTCGGTCATGAATTCCAGCAGTGAGCTGATCCGCGCCACGCCCCTGAGGTCCGGATGCATCAGGAACCACAGGCCATAACTCAACGAAGGGATCGGGTCACTCAGTTGCACCAGATCGGGATCGCCATCGGCCAGATAGCAGGGCAATACCGCCACCCCCAGCCCCGCCTTGACGCTGCTCAGCATGCCGATCAGCGTATCCACCCGAAACTGACACAGATCCTGATAGCCGTGATCCGACATCCACTGTATCAGCGGCTGATCAAACAGCCTTGAGCCCGGGCCGACCCAGGCGGCCTGACTCAGGTCGAGCGCCTCGGCATCGACATGTCCGCGTGCGCCGTAGACCGCCATCCCCAGATCCACCAGCTTGCGCCCGACCAGGGTATCCGGCGGTGAGTTGGAAGGCCGGATGGCCACATCGGCCTCGCGCTTGGTCAGGTTGAACAATTGATTGGAGACGGCGACATCCAGCGTAATGCCGGGGTAACGCGTGCGGAACTCGGCAAACAGCGGGGCCAGCAGGCCGGCCATCATGGAGTCGGTGGTGGTGATCCAGACGGCGCCGGTAGGCTGCAGGTCACGCCCGACGATACGGCGCTCCGCGCTGAGCACGAAGGCTTCCATCTGACGCGCATTGTCGGCCAGTTCCTCGCCGGCCAGGGTCGGGGTGTAGCCGGTACGCGAGCGCTCGAACAGCATGACACCCAGCCGCTGCTCGATCTCACCCAGACGCCGGAACACCGTGGCATGACTGACACTCAGGCGCCGGGCAGCACCCGATAGTGAGCCGGTCTCGGCAATGGCCAGTACGGTCTCGAAGTCGTCCCAGTGGATCCGATAGGGCCCGCCTTCGCGTGGGTTCAGTGCGTTATCCTGTCCGATTATGCAAACTCCACTGCGGTATTTATGGAATTATAGTGCGCAAATGATAAGTGTAGCCTGTGTGACAGGTCAACAACAGAGGAGGCCAGACCATGAGCCAGCAGACCTGTTCACAATTGCAACAAGACGTCGATTATCAACCGGCGTTTCTGGTCGGCAGCGCCCTGACGGGGCAGAGCCAGATACCGGCAGCCTACCGCTGGTCCGGAGATCGTATCCGTACCGAGAAAGTAAGCCGGCAGGCCAGGGCTGCCCGTGCACTCTGGGTCAGGCAACTTCTGCGCTGTCTGTTCTGAGGCTGTCGATCGGACCTGAGTCTACAGTGGCCGTCCCGCCAGCCGTTCGGACTGCAGGCGTACGGTATCGGTGGTGAAGTCCAGCAGCGAGCGGATGCGGGCCACATCCCGCAGGTCCGGATGCATCAGAAACCACAGTCCGACCGTCAGTTCGGGAATGGGGTCGGTGAGCTGGATCAGATCCGCATGCTGGTCGGCCAGATAGCAGGGCAGAGCGGAGACGCCGATACCGGCCCGGGTGCCCGCCAGCATGCCGCTGACGGAATCCACCCGATAGTGGCACAGGTCTTCCAGTTGCTGGTCGATCATCCAGTCGTACATGGGCAGGTCGGTCAGGTGGGCGCCCGGGCCGACCCAGGGCAGGTCATGCAGTCCCGGTACCTGTCCCTCTGTCAGCTCTGCATGCTGGTTGATCAGTTCCGCAGCGCCGTATATGGCCATGCCGACGTCCAGCAGCCGGCGACCCACCAGGTTCTCCGGCGGGTTGTTGGTGGGCCTGATGGCCACATCGGCTTCCCGCTTGGTCAGATTGAACAACTGATGTGACACCGCGATATCCAGCGTGATGTCCGGGTACTGCTGCCGGAACTGACCGAGCAATGGCGACAGCAGTCCCGCCAGCAGAGAATCCGTGGTGGTGATCCAGACGGCACCGGCGGGCTGCAGGTCCCGCCCGGCAATGCGGCGGGCGGCGGAGATCACTTCTTCCTCGATGCGAGCTGCGGTATCGGCCATTTCTTCCCCGGCCTGTGTGGGCTTGTAACCCCGTCTGGAGCGATCAAACAGAATCACGCCCAGGCGCTTTTCGATATCGCCCAGACGCCGGAATACGGTGGCATGATTGACCTTGAGGCGCCGGGCCGCGCCAGACAGCGAGCCGGTCTCGGCAATGGCCAGGACGGTTTCGAAATCATCCCAATGTACCTTGCTCGGTGACCCCTGGCTCCACAGCTTGCTGCGGCGGGGCCTCTGGGGGTTCGATCTGTTCTGTTCGATTTTGCAAACTCCGTTTGACTGAATTGGGGATTTTCTGCACAGCCCTTTCAGAATAGCATGCACTCAGTTAATCGACAGGCCCATCAGACCAAGAGGAGGACATCATATGAGCCGCGAACTGCAGAACACTTCCTTCAACGCCTACCGTCCTGCCTTCCTGCTGGGCGGCCTGGTATCAGGCCAGACTTCAGGTCGCTCTGCCCGCACCGTAACTGCCTGGTCAGAAGACCGGGTAGAGACCCGCTGGGTCGAGCGCAAGGTCCGCGAGGAAAAGGCACGCGTAGTGCGTGCTCTGTTCCGACGGGTGATTGGTCAGTAGTACCCTCGTCTGATCATCACTTTCACCGCCGGCGGTGCTGAACCGACCGGCGGTTTTTTATGTCTGCCAGTTTGTCAGCATCCGATCCAGTTGCTGAATCAGATGCCCGAAGCTGGCGTCCAGATCCAGCGGCATGGCGAACCCGCCTTCTATCTCCAGTGATACAAAGCCATGCAGGGCGCTGCGCAGGCAGCGGATGGCATGCAGGGCCTCGTCGCCCCGCAGGCGGTACCCCTTCAGTATGGAAAGCACAGCATCCAGTCCGGCCTGCCCTGCGGCCTGCAATTCGGCATCGTCGTTCTCCGTTGACGCCAGCGTCAGGCGATACAGGGCCGGTTGCTGTTGCGCAAAGTGCCGGTAGGCATGACAGAGTTCGGTCAATGCTGCGCTACCCGAATTGCCCATCGCAGACTGCTGGAGTTCAGCCGCCAGCAGGTTCAGGCCGTGCAGGCGGAGTTCCCGCTTCAGGCCAGGCAGCCCCGAGACATGATTGTACAGTGACGGTGGCCGCACCCCGAAATGCTTGGCCAGAGCGGCGAGCGTCAGGGCGGATTCACCGCGCTGCTGAATCAGCAGCAGGCTGGCTTCTATAATCCTGTCTCGAGTGATTCCCGGGCGTCTGGCCATCTGTATCTTTGCTTCGCTATTGAACTGCCGCTATGGCATTGCGCAGAAAGGGTAACAGGGCCTGCAGCGTTTCTGCAGGTTTTTCTGCCTGCGGGTAATGACCGGCGTCCTCGATCAGCGCTACCTGGCCATTGAGCCGTTCGGCAATCCACTCGGCTTCTGCGGCCGGATCTGCGTAGTCCGGGTCCAGCGTGCCCATGATGATCTGGGTGGGCTGTATCACCTGGGGCAGCCGGGCTTCCACCGCAGCGTCACTCCGGTCAATCATCTGCTTGACGGCATCGAAGCGATGCGGCTCCGACAGATTCGCATGCAGGTGAGCCCGGTACTGTTCATGGTCGGCCGGCTTTTCATCGGTGAACAGGGTGCCGTGGAACCAGAGCCAGGAGCGCACCTTCCAGGGGCCATTGAACATGACAGCCATGCTGGCGCCCATCACCGAACGCCTGATCAGGCCGGCTTCATGATCCCGCACAAAGGGGCCGATCATGGAAATGGCAGTGACCGCTTCGGGCTGTTCGGTGGCGGCCCAGACGGCAACCCCGGCACTGAAGGAGTTGCCGACGACCGCTGCCGGCCCGCGCTCGAGATGATCGATCAGGGCGAGCAGATCCTGACTGACATCTTCGGTACTGTAGCTGGCCCAGGGGACGCTGGTTTCGCCATGTCCCCGCAGGTCCATGGTGACCACTGTGTAGCCGGCATCGGCCAGTTCCGGTGCCAGGAAGCGGTAGCTCTGACGCAGGTCGCCCAGACCGGGCAGCAGCACGACCAGCGGGCCTTCGCCCTGAAGATCGTAGGCCAGCGTGCCGCCGTTGGTCTGCAGTGTTCGGGTGTCAGGCATGGCGAATATCTCCGGGTCAGGGTCTGGCAGCGACTGACAGGCCGTCAGTACGGTCAGGCTCAGTACAGAGGCTGCGAGCAGAGGGGTTTTAGGGTAGCGAGCCACTGTGGGCATAGCCAGTTCTCCAGCAATATGAATAAGTAAACTAATATCAATAGTTTATTGACCTTGGCTGATGCTGACGGCAAGCTTGGCGTTTTCCTGTTACAGAGACATCGAAGATGCAGCAGATTGCCGAAACCGTTGTCGGCCCTATTGAATATCGCCTGGAGCCAGGGCAGTCGGCAGAGAGCGCAGCGCCTTGCCCGGTCATTCTGGTACTGAACGGAGGTCATGCCAGTCGGGACAGCCGCTTCGGGCATGAAGCTCTGGTCGCAGAGGGGTTTACGGTGCTGACGCCGTCTCGCCCCGGCTATGACGATACGCCGCCCACGGTCGGCAAAACGGCACAGGCCGCGGCAGATGCCATGGTGGCCCTGCTCGATGCTCTGGATATCGACACGGTGGATGTAATCGGCATCTCTGCCGCTGGCCCGACCGCCCTGGCGCTGGCTTCAAGGCGTCCGGATCGGGTGCGGCGGCTGGTGCTGGAATGCGCCATGACCCTGCCGTGGGAACCGGCCATCAAGCGCCGCGCCAGCCGTCTGTTCGGCCCCTCACAGGGGTTCACCTGGGCCATGGTTCGAGGGTTGCTGAAGCTGGCGCCCAATCTGGCCATGAAGGCCATGCTGGCCGAGATGACGACCCTGGATGCGAGCGCAGTTCTGCAGCGCATGTCCGCCGAAGATAGGGCCTTTGTGCGCCGGGTGTTCATGACATCCAGTTCCGGCCAGGGTTTCGTGCTGGATCTGGAGCATGCGGTGTCCGACCTGTCCGCAATATCAGTGCCGGTGCTCGCGTTCTATTCCCCGAACGACAGAACCGTCCCACCGGCTCACGCGGAGCGTGTTCGCGCTGAGGTGCCCGGAGCCGAGCTGGTGTCGGTGCCGTCGGACAGTCATTTTATCTGGATTGGTCCGCACAGTGACAGGGTCTGGCAGCAGCGTCTCGATTTTCTGCGTGCGGGTCAGGCCTGATTCGGGCTGCGTTCAGAGGGGCAGCTCGGTGGTGTACTTGAGCTGCTCCATGGCAAACCCGCTGCTGACATCCGACAGCCGAACGCGACTGACCAGCCGCTTGTAAAAGCGGTCATAGGCCGCAATGTCCTCCACCACGACCCGTAGCAGGTAGTCCACGTCGCCGCTCATGCGATAGGCCTCCATGACCTCCGACATGTCCGCGATGGCGTCGCTGAAATCCTGCAACCAGACATCATTGTGTTCATTGGTCTTGATGAATACGAACACGTCAATGCCCAGGTTCAGCGGCGCCCGGTTCAGCAGTGCCACCCGCTTGCGAATATAGCCACTGTCTTCCAGGGCCTGGATACGCCGCCAGCAGGGGCTGGTACTCAGGTTGACCTTTTCTGCCAGGGCGGCAACGGAGAGGGTGGCATCCTGCTGCAGCAGCCGCAGCAGTTCGCGATCAATAGCATCTGGCAAATTTATACCTTTATAGTCGTTATATATGAAATATTATACCTTAATATAGTGTCTTTTGCGCAAAATTTGAAACACTTTCTGCCGAGTGCCGGGGCATACTGAGCTGCCTTGAATGCTCAACAGGAAGCTGCACTCATGACTGCTCAGGCCGTAGCGCCCCAGACCGACTGGACTCGGATTCGCGCCCACACCATCAACCTGCCGGGAGACCGGATCTACGCTGACTGGACCGCCAGCGGCCGTCTGTATCGCCCTGTTGAGGCGCGACTGACAGAGGAATTCGGCCCCTGGATGGCCAACACCCACACCGAGGACAGCCTCAGCGGGCAATACATGACCCGGGCGCTGCAGTTAGCCGAGGCCGGATTACGCCGGCACGTCAATGCCAGCGACGCTGATGTGCTGTTGTTTGTGGGCAACGGCATGACCGCAGCGCTGGCCAAGCTGATTCGAATGCTGGGCCTCTGGGTTCACGAACAGCACCGGGCGACTGTGCTGGCGCAGCGGTCTGCCCGACCGCTGGTATACATCACCCATATGGAGCACCACTCCAACCATACCCCCTGGCTGGAAACACTGGCCGAGGTGCGGGTGATACCGCCCACAGACAATGGCGAGGTGGACCTGTCATGGCTGGCCGATGATCTGGAGCAGCAGGCCGACAGGCCCCTGTTGCTGGCTTCGGTCACCGCCGCCAGCAATGTGACCGGGGTGGCCGCGCCGTATCGTGCCATTGCACGCTTGTTGCATCGCCATCAGGGCTATTGTCTGGTCGATTTTGCCTGCGCTGCCCCCTATGTCGACATCGACATGCATCCGGCAGACGATGAGCCGCTGGATGCCGTGTTTTTCTCGCCGCACAAGTTTCTGGGCGGACCGGGCAGCTCCGGCGTGCTGGTATTCAACCGCAGCCTGTATCACAACAGGGTGCCGGATCAGCCTGGCGGTGGCACCGTGCTGTGGACCAATCCCTGGGGTGAGCATCGCTACTTTGACGACATTGCCGAACGCGAGTCAGGGGGCACGCCGGGTATATTGCAGGCCATCAAGGCCGCTCTGGCTGCACAGTTGAAGGATGAAATGGGGGTGGCCGCCATGGCCACCCGCGAGCAGATACTGAATCAGGCCTTCTTTGCCCGCCTGGATGACTGTAGCGGTGTGCAGGTACTGGCGAACCATCAGCGGCAGCGCCTGAGCGTGTTTTCACTGCTGTTCGAGCATGTCCATTACAGTACGGCGGTGCAGCGGCTGAGCCGGGACTGGGGCATCGAGGCCAGAGGCGGGTGCGCCTGTGCCGGGACCTATGGGCACTACCTGCTCGACATCGACCGCGCTGCCAGCCAGCGCATTACCTGTCAGCTCGATCAGGGCGATCTGGCCGCCAAGCCTGGCTGGGTCCGTCTCAGCTTTCATCCCATGATGACGCTGGCCGAGGTGGACCATGTCGCCGAGGCCGTGCAGGCGGTGGCAATGCAGACTTCAGGAGTGACCAGAGATCTGCCAGCAGCAGGGTCTGTCTGGCGTCCGTTGACGGGTTGCAGTTGATCATTCCGGCTGCCGATTGAACAGATTCGTGCCCCCACGTCAGCAATCAGGGCGTGGGGTTTGCGCAGCATCATCTCGGTGCGGATACTGCCGGTTGAGCGATCATTAATCACCGGAGTGCCTTTCATGAATCCCATCAGTGCCTACGTCGGGCTCTTCTCGCCGCCTGGTACGGATTTCCGGGACGGCCATCATCCACAGCAACAGATTGTGCTGGTGTTCGGTTTCTTTGGCCTGGTTGTCGCCACCTACAGTTTCATCAAGTGGCAGGGGCATGGGCTGGCACCCCTGGTGGTGAGCTCCGCTGCGCTGTTTCTTCTGACATTCAGTGCCAGTCTTGCTTTGCGCTTGCGGGCCCCGGTGTGGCTGGCCGTGAATCTGACCCTGGCCGGCTTTGCCCTGCATGCGCTGAACATGGTGTACCAGACCGGCGGCCTGGAGTCGCCGCACTTGCTGTGGGTCATAGCGCTGCTGGTCGGGGCCTATTTCATGGCCGATGCGCGGTCAGCCCTGGGCTGGGCACTGGTTTTCGTGGCCATGCTGGGCCTGTTCATCCACTGGGACACCCGTGGCGTGCAACTGCCCAGCCCGGAACTGAGCGCCGAAGCCTGGCGGGTAGAAACCTGGTCCGGCTTCCTGCTGCCCATGATTCTGGTCTGGGTCGTGCAGCTGTTCAGTCAGCGTATACGAGAGCAGTCTTTCCAGACCACACAGACGGCTTTGCAGGAAGCCGAGCGCAGTGCCGCAGCGGTGGAAGCCAAGGCCGGACATCTGCGCGCGGTGCTGGCGCAGACGGAGGAAGGGGCCACCGGGCTGGCAGAAGGCAGCCGGCAACTGATGACGCTGCAAGAGCAGGTGCAGGCGCACAGCGAGCAGATACAGAATCAGGCCGGACACCTGCAGACAGCAGCACAGGATTTTGATCAGCGCCTCGGGCAGGTAGTGGCCGCATTGAGTGAAGGCAATCAGACCTTGCGCGAGCTGGATTCGGAGTCGGACCGGGCCGCCGGTGCCGGCAGTGACAGCGCCGAAGCCATGGTGGCAGTGGTCAACGGCATGGACAAGATCAAGACCAGCAATGACCGCATAGAGGAAGCTACGCGCATGATCAATGATCTGGCCGCCCAGACCAATCTGCTGGCGCTCAATGCCGCCATCGAATCGGCTCGGGCCGGTGAAGCCGGGCGCGGTTTTGCGGTAGTGGCCGACGAGGTGCGTACGTTGTCTCAGCGCTCCGACAGCGCCGCCAATGAAATCCGCACCCTGGTGACCCGGAGCACGGAAGATATCGAAGAGGGCATTCAGGTGGTGGGGCGAGCCCGCGACACCCTGGACCATGTCGTGACCTCGGTCAACGGTATCAGCAGTCGCCTGAATGAGGTGACCCGCCGCATCAACGAGCAGAACGAAGCGGTATCGGCCGTTGCCGGCGAGAGCCAGACCCTGCTCGATATCAGCCGTGCCCAGAGCGAGGCCGCCGACTTCCTGATCGACAGCCAGGCCGCCCTGCGTCAGCAGGCCGAGGAACTGAGTCAGCTCTCGACCGGCCTGCGTGAAGCCATGGCGACCTGACCTGTCAGGACATTAGAAGCGATATTCGCTGACCATAGCCGTTTCACCCTCGCTGGTAAACGCGACAGCATCAAAGTCCTGATAGCGGCCGACATCCATGCCCGGCGAACCCAGCGGCATGCCCGGCACCGCCAGCCCTGCGGTTGCTTCACCGAAGGGCAGGGGTTCGGTCAGGAATTGCTCAATGGCCGAGACGGGCACATGCCCTTCAATCACGTGGCCATCAATCAGGGCCGTGTGGCAGGATCGCATGTTCTGCGGAACCTGGTGTTCAGCCTTGAACTGCAACATGTCATCCACGTGCTCTACCGACACGATGTAACCCTGTTCCGAGAGATACTGAGCCCAGTCTCCACAACATCCGCAGTTGGGGTCGCTGTACATGGTAACCTGTCGCTCGGGAATCTGCGCTGGCTGTGGTGCTGACTCCGATGCAGACAGTGTCGCATCCGCGTTGGGATACAGCATGACGGCGGCTGCTACCACCAGCGCTGCTGCGGAAGCGGAGCCAAGAATGACGGGTTTGTGAATAGATCTGTTCATGACATTGTCCTTACCAATATCGAATAAATTGAAAATCTGGACATTACTGCGCCAGCCAGGCGCGCATGTCGCGAATTTCACGCTCCTGCTCCCGGATCACGGCCTCTGCCAGGGTCCGCAGCTCGGTGTCTTCGCTGTAGCGCAACAGGATATAGGCCATGTCGATGGCGGCTTCATGATGCGGGATCATGCCCAGTACAAAGTCGCGATCGATGTCACCCGTTGCCTCAACCATCATGTCGCGCATCATGCGGGAGTTGGCACGCTCATAGCCGGATCGGATGTCGGCAGCATGGCTGCTCGGTCGCGGGTCGCCATAGGCGGCCAGCCAGGCTTCCATCTCTGCGATTTCGGTTTCCTGAGCCTGAATGATCTCTTCCGCCAGGGCCAGCAGATCCGGGTCCGTGCCCTCGGCCAGCAGCGTTTCCGCCATATCGATGGCACCCTGGTGGTGCGGAATCATGCCTCTGACAAAGTCGTAGTCGGCATCTCCGGTCAGTTCCATGCTGTGCATGTCGTCCATCATCCGTTGATGGTCGTGCATGAAGGGATGGTTCTCGCCCATCTGGTGTACGTTGCCATGCATGCCTTCATGGCGACCGTGAGAGCTACTCATTCTGTTGTGCATCATCATGTGTCCGCCGTGCTGCATCATCATGCCGGGCCCGGCATGCTCGTCATGTCGATCGCCGTGATGAGGATGTGAGCAACCCGCGAGGGCAGCGGTGGATGCGGTCAGCAGCCCGAGAGCTGCAATTGTGCGGATGGTTGTTTTCATGGTGTTGTACCTGTTCTGGCAGACAGCCAGCGTCGCCCGTATAGCGGGTGCTGCTGTCGGCTCGTTAAATTGAGATAAACCGCAGGTGTTGGTTCAGAACAGGTGTTTTGGTGGCGGGGTGGCAGGCTGACCCTGCGCAACGGGGGCGCCTGCGGGAGCGGAAAGTACAGTATCTGCCCCTGGCTGGGAAAGTTCCATGCTGATGGACGGAGCCAGGGAGATCAGCAGGCAGAGCTCAACGCAGGGGCTGTCGACTCCTGAGAGGGCGTTCGCCGGGTGCACAGAGTGTTCATGCCCGGCATGCGCAGGCAGCGATGCGGCCAGGACAGATTCGACGGCGTCCGAATGAGCTGCATGACCTGCCATGCCCCCGGCATGAACAGAGGCCTGCACGGGCCCAATCACGCCCATGACCAGCACCAGCAGTGCAGCCAAGAGGCGTCTTGTCGATTGGGCATTGAGCCGTATCATACCATCGGTCTACTCAGTGGGCCGCCTGGTCAGCGGCGGGCATTGGGCCAGCGGGCAAAGGCGAGGTAATACAGAAACAGTATGTTCGCCAGGGGCACAAACATCAGCAGGCTCCAGAAACCGGAAAAACCGGCTTTCTTCGTAATGCGCCAGAACGGCAGCAGCACAATAACCAGCATGATCAGCATGCCGATACCGTGCCCGGCCCATTCAGTTTCCCAACTCATCATGTCGTCGTCTCCTTCATTTACACGGTCTGTGCACGGCGAAACCGACGCCGCAACAGTATGGAGTTGCCGATCACTGACAGCGAGCTGGCCGTCATGGCGATGACCCCGATCATGGGGTGCAGCAGGCCCAGGGCAGCAATCGGTATGGCCGCTACATTATAGACGCTGGCCCAGATCAGGTTCTGCACAATTTTGCCAAAGGTGGCATGTGACAATGCCATGGCCTCCACCACACCTGTCAGTTCCCCGCGTACCAGAGTGACATCGGCTGCCTCTATGGCGATATCGGCACCGGCACCGATGGCAATGCCCACATTGGCCTGTTTGAGCGCCGGGGCGTCATTGATGCCGTCGCCCACCATGGCCACATGCTCGCCGAAGCGTTCCTGCAGCGCCTTGATGGCATCGACCTTGCCTTCCGGCAATACGCCCGCCTGGACTTCGTCAATGCCGACCTGGTCGGCGATGGCCCGGGCTGCGCGCTCGTTGTCGCCGGTCACCATGACCACATGCAGACCCTTCTCGTGCATCCCGCGTATGGCGTCGATGGATTCCTCCTTGAGGGTATCGGCAACGGCCAGCAACCCACGGGCCATACCATCCACCGCGACCAGTACCACTGTGCGGCCCTGGCTTTCCAGCCGATTCAGGTCGGCATCCAAAGCTTCGAGCCCCTGTACCTGTTCCTCTGCCAGCAGGCGTCGGTTGCCGATGAGCACAGCCTGTCCGCCTACCTGCCCGGCCACACCACGTGCTGCGGTGGAGTGAAAGTCTTCGACGGCTTCCGGCTCGATTCCATCGGCGCGGGCTCCGGCCACGATGGCCTGGGCAATCGGGTGTTCGGAGGCGTTCTCCAGCGCTGCTGCCCAGCGCAGCAATTCGTTCCTCTGTACACCGGAAGCAGGCGCGACATCGGTCAGTTTGGGTTCTCCGCGGGTAATGGTGCCGGTCTTGTCGAGCACCATGACCTTGATGTCCTTGAACGACTGAATGGCTGCGCCGGAGCGGATCAAGATACCTCGTTCGGCCCCCAGACCGGAGCCCACCATCAGAGCGGTCGGTGTGGCGAGGCCCAGAGCACAGGGGCAGGCAATGACCAGCACGGCGATGGCAGCGAGAATACCCAGCAGCGGGGTGGAAACATCCGGATTGACCCAGGGCAGGAAGGCGGAACCCCACTCCAGTATGGGTCGCAGCAGATCGGGGATGGTCCACCAGACCAGCATGCTGCCAATGGCGATCAGAATCACAGCAGGCACAAAGCGACCGGTCATGCGGTCGGCAAACTCCTGAATCGGCACCTGGGAGCCCTGAGCCTGCTCCACCATGCGGATGACCTGAGACAGAAAGGTGTCATTGCCGATGCGGGTGGCTTTCACCCGCAGGCGACCTTCGCTGTTGATGGTGGCGCCGATAACGGTGTCGCCCACGGTTTTTTCCACCGGCACGGACTCACCGGTAGCCAGAGACTCGTCGATATAGCTGCGGCCGTCCACGACTTCACCGTCGGTGGGGATCTTCTCGCCGGGGCGCACCACCATGATGTCACCCGGTTGCAGCTCCCGGATATCGACCTCTTCTTCCTGTCCGTCGCGTTCGATACGGGCTGTGCGGGCGCCCATGTCCAGCAGCTTGCGAATGGCCTGGGAGGCTCGTCCCTTGGCTTTCGCTTCCAGATAGCGACCCAGCAGGTGGAACGTCATGATGGTGGCGGCCATCTCGATAAAGGAGGTCATGGGGTAGAAGAAGCCGACCAGCCCGATGAAGAAGGGCGGCAGACTGCCCAGGCTGATCAGTACATCCATGTTGAAGGTGCGATTTTTCAAAGACTTCCAACTGGCCCGGTGCGTCGCCGCGCCGCCGAGCAGGAAGACAACCGGAAATGCCAGTACCGCCACGATGCCCAGATAGCCCGGCACCGGCGCAATGAACATGTGCGGTATCATCAGTAGCATGATCAGGGTGGTGGGAATGGCGGCAATCCAGAAACGCCGCCAGGCCTGCTTGAGGTAGGCTTCCTCAACCTCCGCCTCGGCCTGAATGTCCTGTTCTTCACCACCAGCCACTCGGGCCACATCATAGCCGGCATTCTCGACTGTTTGCCGCAGCCTGTCGGCATCCGGGCCATCCTCCTGCAAGGTGACCGTGACTCGGTGGTTGCTGATGTTGGTGTGAATATCGGCAATGCCCGGCAGTCGCTCCAGACTGCTGCGCACTATGCCGGCGCAGTGATCCGATCCCATACCCGGCACCGTCAGCTTGACGGTAGTCAGTGTTGCGGTTTGCTTGGCGTGTGCGTCCGACATGTTCAGGCCCTCTGTTTGGAGACGGGTCAATCAATTCTGGCGACCCTGTCATGTTCTTGATGCCAGTCTAGACTTTCCAGTTACTGGAAGGTCAAGTCTTTGTTCTCCTCGGTCTTGAGTCCGGCATGGGTCTCGGGCTTTGCATATCGAGAAAAGGCTGAATCAACTGCACCCTGTAGTCCTTCGGGTAGTCATCTCGACCACCTATACCCAGTTCGGTACTGGTGCTGGGCGTCGCACCTTCCTGATAATGGAAAGTGCCCATCAGCAGGTCATACAGGTTGGTGAACAGGCCATAGTTGTAGTTGCCATTCTTGTCGTTGGTATGATGGAAGCGGTGTGTCTCAGCATGAGCGAACACGAATTTGAGGGGGCCCAGTCTGTAGTCTGCATTACTGTGCTGAGCCAGCAGCGATAGTGAAACCAGAAACGGCAGTGTGATAGCCACTTCAAACGGGATGCCCAGCAGAAGCAGCGGCAGAACGCCGGTCAGTGTTTCGACCAACTGGTGCAGTGGGTGCTTCATCAGCCCATTGAAACCGTAGAGGCGTTTGACGCTGTGGTGGACGGCGTGCAAAGCCCACAGTGTATGGAATTTGTGACTTGCATGATGTGCCGCCGCGATACCCATATCCAGAATTAATATGGCGAATACGACCTGTACCCAGAAGGGCCAGTCAGCGGGCCAGACGTTGTCCGACATACTCATCCAGGCAAACAGGGGGAGTGTCCAGAGAAGAGCTCGATTGAGTGTCAGGTTGACTATGGCATGCAGCCAGTCTCTCCGAACGTCCTTATGCGACCGGTTCCAATTGGGTTGGTAGGGGATGAGGTGCTCGATCAGAAATGTGAGGGCCATTGTCAGGGCAAGCACGCCGAGCATCGGCAGAATACCGTGATCTGTGGCTGCAAGATGAATGATCCAGGCACTCATGCCCAGAAACAGCATGGGCCAGGACCCGTAGCGCAGAATAGCTTGTGTCATTATGTCAGAACTCCCGTTGACGCTTGTCTTGAAGCCCATAGCATGTCTGACTGTTCGGGGTATGAATTGAATAATCTGGCAGAATGGCTTTCATGAACGTATTTCAGCTATTTTTCTGGTCGCACCGATTGCTGATTGTCGGTCCAGCTATAGAAACAGAGCCACATCAACATCATGCCAGCCAGTTTGCACTGGGTCTTGGCGGGCCTGTTGTGTTCAGAAATCTAGACAACGGACAACGCATTGAGGGTGACTTTGCCTGGATTCAGCCCGATACACCGCATGCCTTGTGCGCGTCCCTCGCTCCCTGCTGTCTTCTGTATACCGACGCAGAGAGCCGTGAATGCGCCAACGCCTGCAGCTGGTTTGGCCATCAACCGTTTGTGCATGCCAGGTTGCCAGTAGAGCTCGAAGCGGCGCGGACACTCATACTTTGTCGCCAGGTGGATGTGAACTCGGCACAAGCCTTCGTCAAGGCATTGCCCTGGTACCAGAGGGCATCAGACAGTCGCTCACTGGACGCTCGCCTCCAGCGGGCGCTGGTTTATATCCACCAGAATATCGAGGGTGATGTCAGCATCGGCGCTGTGGCTGCCGCCAGTGCTGCCTCTGAGAGCTGGCTCAGCCATGCGTTTCCCGACCTCATTGGTATACCCATGCGCCGATTTGTGCTGTGGGCTCGATTGCGAGCTGCGGTCATCATTGCGCGAGATGGCGGGACATTGACCGAAGCGGCTTCAACGGCAGGCTTTTCCGATGCGGCACACTTCACGCGGGTGTTTCGTGAGGCATTCGGCATCACACCTTCAATGATGTTCAGGCGGAATGCACCTGTCGTTATTCATTTGATGGAATAAGCAGCTCATCGTGGTAGTCAATAAGTGTTATAAAGTAACGTGATGCACTCACAGTATCGGCGAAGGAAAAGTATGTATGATGCACTGCTTTCGAATTCCAAGTGCACGTTACCGGCACTTGCTGGTTTTCCTGTTGAGCGCGATCCTGATCGGCCTGTTCAGCCTGGTGCACTGTCAATGGGAGCCGCTGCATCGCTGGAACCGGGCCTTTGGTGATACAGCTCTGGTGCTGCTGGCGCTTGCCCTGACACTGGGGCCGCTGGCGGTGCTGTTTCCGCGTGTACGGGGTTGGGTAGTGTGGCGTCGCCAGGTGGGCATCTGGGCCATGGTCTGGGCATTGGCGCATCTGGCCGTCATTCTGCATGCTTGGGTGGAGTGGAATCTGATTCGGCTGTTCGGTTTCGAGTACAGCCCGATGTTTCGCCGCTACATCATGCATCAGCATGGTTTCGGCCTGGCCAATGCCGTGGGCATACTGGCGTTGGTGTTTGGTCTGCTGCTGATGCTCAGCTCCAGCGACCGTGCCGTGCGCTGGCTGACCCCCACCGTCTGGCAGCAGTTGCACCGGGGCGCGGTGGTGTTCTGGTGGCTTGTCGTTGTCCATGTTGGCTATTTTCTGTTTATTCATTTTCTCGATGTCCGGCGTCCGATGCTGGAACCCAATCCACTGCAATGGCCTTTTGTGATACTGCTTGTGGGGGTGTTCTTGTTACGCAGCGCTGCTTTCGTTCGCCAGTGGCGTTCACGGGCGACCAGTGGTCAATGACAGCGCTGCTACTGGTTGTGACTTGGTAAAAGCTATGGCGGAGGGATTCAGAAGGCCTTTCCGTTTCAGTCAGCAACATTGGCCTGAGGGCCCCTTCAGGGCCCATCAGGATTACTTGACGATTTCGCGAAGCCATTGATTGCGCTGGAAAAGTCCATTCAATGGTGATTTTTCCAATACCCAGCTTTCAATTCCGTAAATCTGACCTGCCCGTACCGCTGCCAGGTAGATGATGATGGCTGTATAAACCAAGTGATATTCCACAATCACGTCCGGGAATTCAAACCGCGGTATGTAGTACAAGAACATCAGCAAACCGCCGCCCACTGCGGACACCCGCATCCCGATGCCAAGTATCATGGCTAAACCAATGAGAAGGTGTGCCCAGGGAACCACCACATTGATCAAGTTGATAAATGGCGGCGAGGACATCAGATCAAAAAAAGCTGAAAAATTGTCTGATCTGCTCATAAACCCGGCTGCCGTCCAGTCCGAGTCGGGAACCTGGCGCAGACCCGCGCTCAGGAAAACCCAGCCCATTGAAATCCGAAAGAACAGGATGAGCCATTTTTGCAAATTTGTGTCGGTGTTCATGCGTTTCTCCTTCAGGGGCACTGCCCCGGATCATGCAACGTGCATACAGCCGTTGCATGATCCACTGTACTCCGGTATCTGGTGCATAGAATGATGCAGGTCAACTAACTGCCGAATTCCACTGGGCCACGGATCTCCCCTTTAGGCTCCGCCCGGCATGCTGCCGTGCGTCTGGCGGCATGACACCTGGAAGATTGCTCGCCGTGTCGGACCGGCGTTATTGCTATTGGCTCTAAGGGATCTACTTTAATTACTAATTCATTTTAAAGTAATTATTGACTTGCTAGCTTCGGTTCGTATGATCTTAGGCATCAGGGAAGAAAACTCCATCTCGCATTCTGCCTAAATGCGCTGTGAGGTGGCTGAAGTCCTTTGACTTGACTGAGGACGGTCAAGCGGTTTTAGTTACTAATTCATAAAAAAGTAAAATAGTTTGTATCCCTCTGACTGGAGAACAACAATGACGATAATCAATGAGGCTCAACCCGCGTTGCCGCGCCGTCGCAGCAGTGCACTCACTTTTCTGACAGCGGGCATTGTGGCCGGTAGCCTGATGGTTTCAACCATTGCTGCAGCACAAGACATAACCATTCGCTGGGCCCTGCACCCCGGTGAAGAAGCCGATGCGGTCATCAACTACTTTGCCCCCAAATACGAGGA
>NZ_SRMF01000017.1 GCF_004768465.1 Natronospirillum operosum | reverse complement strand
TAGACGGTAGACGGTAGACGGTAGACGGTAGACGGTAGACGGTAGACGGTAGACGGTAGACGGTAGAATCGTTAAACAACCTCCAAGGGTTGTCAAACCCTCTCTGTCTACTGTCATCTGTCGACTACAGCCCACTGTCGACCGTCATCTGTCGACTAAATCCCACTGTCATCTGTCGACTAGTTCACCAAAACCCCTCCAGCCTGACCGTATTCGCCTCCCCGGGCCGCCCTTCGGCGTCAAAGGTCTGTTCATGCAGGTGCAGGTTGCCCTGCCGATCGATCATCAGACCGGTGCTGGCCCGGGTGCCGTATTCGGGCAGCTGGATGAACTGGGCCGACAGGGCCTTTTCCCATTCCGGGCTCAGGCCGGTGGCGGGCAGTTCGTCAGGAGCGGCGGTGGCCGGGTCCAGCAGCAGCGCGGCCAGTTCGGTCACCGGGCCGGGCCGGTCGGCCCAGTCCGCCATGCGGGCACAGGCCTTGCGCACCTTGGGCCAGGGCACATCCAGAGTGGCGTTGCTGAGCCCGTGAATGCCGGCAGCCATGGGCTCAGCGCGGGGCGTGTGGTTGGACACGCAGTACAGGCCCTGCTGATCACCCAGCAGCAGATTGAAGCCCTGATACTCCGTCTTGCGCGGCTCCAGATCAGCCAGCACTTCGCTCAGCGGGCGCGGGTCCAGCAGCACATCCAGCACCAGTTGGCCGCGTGAGGGCCCGGTGGTGGGCGGTGCCGGTATCTGGCGCACATTGGTCAGCGCCGCAATGCGGCCCGTCGGCTGGTAGACCCCCAGCCAGGTGCCACCTGCCTGCAGGTCGCGTCCGGCATGGAGCCCGGGGTGCTCCGGCCAGGCATGCAGCGGTTCGGTCGGACGGGCAAAAAACTCGTCCCGGTTCGCGGCCAGCAGCAGCGGGTAGTCGGCGTGATGATTGAACGCAAAGGTGATCAGGCACATGGGACAGCGGCCGGTTCGGTGAATTCAGGGCGCAAGTATATCAAGCCTGCCCAATAAAAAACGGCAGCCCGAGGGCTGCCGTGTTCTGTTGCTTCGACAGAGGCTGATCGTTTTACAGATCGGTCAGATCGAAGTAGTTCGCCCGGGCCTGCAGGAACGCCATGTCGTTGACGTCCGTGCGCTGACGCAGGGTATTCAGAGACGAAATGAAGCTCTCTGTGGTGCGGCGAGTCAGCGGATCGCTGTCGTCACGCAGTTCACGAATGATGTCCTTGGCATGGCCGGCACCGGCCTCCAGGATATCTTCCGGGAACTGACGCACGATAACATCATGGTCATTGACCAGAGTCTGCAGTGCAATCGGGTCATTGGCGTAGAAGTCGGACGCCACCTGATCGTACTCCGCCTGACAGGCCAGCTCGACGATGCGCTGCAGGTCGTTGGGCAGTTCCTCGAACTTGGCCTTGTCGACCACACACTCGGTGGCCAGGCCGGGCTCGATAAAGCTCGGGAAGTAGTAGTTCTTGTGAATCTGGTGGAAGCCCAGCGCCAGGTCATTGTAGGGCCCGACAAACTCGGCTGCATCCAGCGCACCGGACTGCAGTGCCTGATAAATCTCACCGGCTGGCAGGTTGACCACAGAGGCGCCCAGACGGCTCCAGACTTCACCACCCAGACCCGGTGTCCGGAAGCGAATACCCTGGATATCATCCAGACTCTTCAGTTCTTCGGGGAACCAGCCAGCCGCCTGGGTGCCGGTATCGCCGGACAGGAAGCCCTTGAGGCCGAACTGGTCATAGATGTCATCCCAGATTTCCTGACCACCCATGTAGCGTACCCAGGCCGCCATCTCACGCGAGGTCATGCCATAGGGCACCCCGGTAAAGAACGACAATGCCCGGCTGCGGTTGATCCAGTAGTAAGCGGCCCCGTGCATCATCTCGGCAGAGCCCTCGATGACCGCATCCAGCGACTCCAGTGCCGGCACCAGCTCACCGGCCGAATAAACGCGCACGGTCAGACGGCCACCGGACATCTGGGTAATGCGGTCGGCCAGACGCTGTGCGCCCACACCCAGACCGGGGAAGTTGCGGGGCCAGGTAGTGACCATGCTCCAGGTCCGATTGCCGCTGTTCTGGGCAATGGACTTGCTGCCAATGGCCATGGCCCCAACGCCGGCCGCCGCAGCGGATCCGGTAATAAAATCACGACGTTTCATGGTTTCTTTCCTCTCGTTTTATTGTTGTTGCGCTTCCTAACGGATCACCGAAGGCAGCCAGGTTACCAGGCCGGGGAATGCCACCAACAACGCGATGACGACAATCTGCAAGCCCACAAAGGGAATGGCCCCTTCATAAATCTGGCGGGTCGTCACCGAATCCGGCGCCACCCCACGCAGATAGAACAGCGAGAATCCAAAGGGCGGTGTCAGGAAGCTGGTCTGCAGGTTGACCGCAATGATGACACCCAGCCAGAGCGGATCCACGCCCATGAACAGGAGAATCGGTGCTGTGATGGGTACCACCAGAAAGATGATCTCGAAGGTATCGAGAATAAAGCCCAGGAAGAACATCAGCAGCATGATGAAGATGATGGCACCGACAGTACCACCCGGCAGCGCATTCAGGAAATCCGCGACCAGTTCATCGCCACCCATGGTGCGGAACACCAGGGCAAAGACCGAGGCGCCGATCAGGATGATGAAGATCATCGAGGTGGTGGTGGCCGTGGCCATCATCACATGGCGCAGGTTGGCCAGGGTCAGCTTGCGCTTGAAGGCGGCCAGCAGCATGGCACCCATGGCACCGACGGAGGCCGACTCGGTGGCGGTGGCAAATCCGAACAGAATGGAGCCCAGTACTGCACAGATCAGCAGCAGGGGTGGCACCAGACTGACGACCACATCCTTCAGCAGGGCGGCCTTCTCCTCGTCAGTCACTTCCAGCGCCGGACAGGAAGCCGGGTCACGCCAGGCCTTGTAGCCCATGTAGAGCATAAAGATAGCCACAAACATCAGGCCGGGAATGAAGGCACCGGCAAAGAGGTCACCCACCGACACCACCTGCGGCGCGAAGTTGCCCATCTGCATCTGCACCTGCTGATTGATGCCGGACAGCATGTCACCCATGAAAATCAGCACGGTGGAAGGCGGTATGATCTGCCCCAGGCTGCCCGAAGCGCAGATGACACCGCTGGACAGACGGGGGTCATAGCCGGCCCGCAGCATGGCAGGCAGTGACAGCAGGCCCATGGTCACTACGGTGGCACCCACGACACCGGTCGAAGCAGCCAGCAGGGCACCGACAATGATCACCGCCATGCCCAGGCCGCCGCGCATGGTGCGGAACAGCCGACCCATGGTGATCAGCAGTTGCTCGGCAATACCCGAACGTTCCAGCATCATGCCCATGAATATGAATATGGGCACGGCTATCAGCACATCATTGCGCATGATGCCGCCGTAGCGGGAGGCCAGAGTACCGAACATGCGCGGTTCGAACACGCCGAGCCAGTAGCCGATCAGGGCAAACAGCATCGAGACGCCGCCCAGCGTAAACGCCACCGGGAAGCCGAACAGCAGAAAGCCGATAATGGCGAAAAACATGATCAGGGCGAGGATTTCACCCAGCAGTATCGGATCCATGGTCAGCCCCCCCGCTTGTAACGGAAGTATTCGGGCACCAGATCCTCGCGGTCAGCCAGGATCAGTATGCTGCGCCCGACCATGGCCAGGGCCTGCAGGCCCACAACCACTGCAAACACCAGTATGAAGCCCTTGACGATATACAGGCCCGGCATGCCGCCATAGTTGTTCGAGGCCTCCATGATGCGCCAGGACCGACGCACATAGGGCAGACCGTAGAGGAAAACGATGGTGACAAAGGGGGCGACGAACAGCACGCTGCCCGCCATGTCCACCACGGCCTTCCATTTGTGCGATGCCGGGCGGTAGAACACATCGACCCGCACATGCTGGTTGGTCAGCAATGCGTAACCGGCAACGCCCATGAACATGACCCCGCCCAGCCAGACGAACAGGTCCTGCATCCAGACAAAACTGATGGAGAAGAAGTACCGCAGTATGACCACGGTAAAACAGATCAATACGACAGCCAGTGAGAACCAGGAGAAAAACTGACCGAGCAGCCAGTTCACCCGGCAGATCGCTCTCACCATCCACGACAACAGTTGCATCAATAATCCTCAGTGTTATTTTTATCAGCTGTTTTGCACACCATTAAGCCTGATCCATCAGGTGGTGCAAAGGCTATTCGTATGAGTACCGAATAACAACGCAATAATACCGAGCTTGAAATACGTAGTACTACTGATTTTCAGCCTGTGTATCACCACGGATGCCACCATGAACCTGAAAGCCAAGATACTGCTGCTGGCCATTCTGCCGTTGCTGGCTGCTGCGACCGTGCTGTCCCTGCTCGGCCTCAATCATTCCCGTCAGTTGGCCGCCCAGGTTCTGGATGTGTATGAATACAACCTGACCGAGTCACGCAAACAGGCGCTGAAAGAACAGATGGATCTGGCGTCCTCGGCCATAGCTACCATTACCAGCGACCCGCAGCGCAGCGAAGCCGAACAACAGGCTGCGGTCCGTCACCTGCTGCAGAACCTGAGCTTCGGCGAGGACGGCTACTTCTTTGCCTACCGACAGGACGGCATCAATGTCGTCCATCCGACCATACCGGAGTTCGTGGGCGAAGACCTCTACGAGTACCGCGATCGCAATGGCAACCTGCTGATTCAGGGCCTGCTGGATGCCGCCAACAGTGGCGGTGGCTACCATCGCTACATCTGGGAACGCCCGCCACTGATGGAACAGGAAGACAAACTGGGCTATGCCGATCTCATAGAACCCTGGAACTGGATGTTCGGCACCGGGCTGTATCTGGATTCCATCACCGAGGAGGTGGCCAAGGTCAAGGCGTCCTTCGATGCCAATATCCGCAACAGCTTCATCGCCGTCATGACGGTGATTCTGGCTACCGTGGTGCTGATCGTGCTGCTCGGACTGGCCATCAACCTGCACGAACATCGGCTGGCCGACGGGCGGCTGCGCGCCCTGGTGCAGAAGTTTCTGCGCCTGCAGCTCAACGAGCGCCGCAAGTTCTCGCGCGAACTGCATGACGGCATCAACCAGCAACTGGTGTCGCTGAAGTTCCGCATCGAGTTGGCCGAGAAGAAACTGAACTCGGCCTCCGGCCAGCAGGCCGCATTGCAGGATCTGGGCATCGCCAGCACAGTGCTCAACCAGACCATTCAGGAAGTACGGCAGATCTCGCACGACCTGCGCCCCGTATTGCTGGATGATCTGGGCCTGCGGCCCGCCTTGCGCGCGCTCTCGGAACATTTCGAGGAACTGACCGGCACCCGCGTGGAACTGGACTATGACCTGGACAGCGAAGCGGTATCGGACGAAGTGGAGATCACCATCTACCGCATCACCCAGGAGTCACTGAACAACACCGAAAAACATGCCGCCGCCAGCCACGTCAGCATACGGCTGTACCAGCGCCACGGGCGCATTCATTTCCATATTCGGGACGACGGGCGTGGGTTCGATCCCCACCGGGCCCAGAAGCAGGGTATCGGCCTGGTCAACATGCGCGAACGCGTGGAAGTCGTGGGCGGCCAGTTCAGTCTGCAGGCCGCCCCCGGTCAGGGGGCCGAGATTCATGCCATACTGCCCGGCCAGAAGGGCCGGGCCCAGCACACCGAACGAAGGCAGGCAGCTTCATGACCATACCGGAAAAGATCCGCGTTCTGCTGGTGGACGACCACCTGCTGGTACTGGATGGCCTGGCCGCACGGCTGGCCTGCGAGGCTCATATCGACATCGTCGGTCAGGCCCACAACGGCGAGGAAGCGCTGGCCGCTGCGCACGAGCTGAACCCGGATGTGGTGATCATGGATGTCTCCATGCCCGTGCTCAGCGGCCTGGAGGCCATGGCCCGGTTTCGCGTCGAGCAGCCCGACATCCGGGTGCTGATGCTCAGCATGCATGACGACCGCGAGTACATCCTGCCGCTGGTCCGTTCCGGGGCCTCCGGCTATGTGCTGAAGGATGTGTCGTCACACGAACTGATCAAGGCCATCGAAACGGTGCATCAGGGCAACACCTATTTCAGCTCCGGGGCCACGCAGGCCCTGTTCCATGCGCCCGAGCCGAGAGCCGAAATCGAACCGCTGAGCCCGCGCGAGGAGTCTGTCCTGAACCTGATCGCGCTGGGACAGTCCAACAAGGAGATTGCGCGCACCCTGACCATCAGCGTGCGCACGGTGGAAACCCACCGCTACAACATCAAGCAGAAGCTGAATATTCAGACCACGGCCGGCCTGACCCGCTATGCCATCGACCACAACCTGGTCTGACCCGAAGTCAGGCCGTGCCGGGCACGCGCACGCGCCGCAGGGTGGCCAGCGCAATGCCACTGAAGATCAGCACCATACCGACCCAGTGGAAGGCCAGCAGACGCTCGCCCAGCAACAGGGTCGCCAGCAGCAGAGCCCAGACCGGAATCAGGTGGATGAAATAGCCGGCCCGGTTTGGCCCCAGCAGCTCAACCCCTCTGTTCCAGAACAGAAACGCCAGCACCGAGGCAAAGATACCCACATAGCCGATGCTCAGCAGCGCCGTGCTGTTGAACACCATAACCCGGCCCTGTACGGCATGCTCCCAGATGAAGGCCGGCGTCAGCATCAGCCAGCCCAGCACCACGGTCAGGGCGAAGAACACGGTGCCGTTGAAACCGGCCGGCCGCCGGCGCAGCAGTACCGAATAGAGCGACCAGCTGGCCACGGCCACCAGAATCCACAGATTGCCGGCCCCCCCGTCCACCACCGCGCCCAGCTGATCCGGACGGCCCTGCGCTATGATTACCAGCACGCCGCCCAGCGACAGCACCATGCCCAGCCCCTGGCGGGCCGTCACCGGCTCGCGGAACAGCAGCCAGGAAAAGGCCAGAATCATCATCGGCGCCGAACTCAGTACCAGCACCGCATTGGAGGCCGGCAGCGTCTGCAGGCCCAGATAGACAAAGGTATTGAAGCAGGTCACGCTCAGCACCGAGACGGCGAGCAGATAGCGCCAGTGTTGCCGGATGTCCGCCCGTGACTGCCACAGCCCCCGGGCCGCAAACGGCAGGATGATGGCACCGGCCAGAATCCAGCGCCACCAGGCCAGGGCAATGGGCGGAATGTCGGCGGAAACAGCGCGCCCCAGCACAAAATTGCCGCCCCAGAACAGGGTGGTAGCACCCAGCAGAGCCAGCGCCAGCGGGCCGATACGAGAATCTGACAACGACATCCAGAGCTTCCAATCTTGTTTTTGGGGGCGACAACAGTAACGGTTGCGGCTAGATTAAGGCAACCGAAACCCTACAGACTCCGGAGCCTGTGCATGACCCAGTCTACCTGTGACCTTTACGACGAACATGGCGACACCCTGCAGGTGCTGCCGGCCGAACTCATCTGCTTTGGCGGCCGCACCCGTTTCAGCGGCACTGCGGTGACCGTCAAGTGCTTCGAAGACAACTCGCGCATCAAGGAACTCGGGGTCACCCCGGGCAAGGGCAAGGTTCTGATCGTTGACGGCGGCGGCAGCCGCCGCTGCGCCCTGCTGGGCGACATGATCGCGCAGGACTTTATCGACCAGCAGTGGGAAGGTGTCATTCTGTACGGCCTGATCCGCGATCGGCAGGAACTGTCCGGCATGGACCTGGGCGTCAAGGCGCTGGGCTCGATTCCCCGCAAGTCGACGCGCCGGGGCGAAGGCCAGACCGATCTGCCGATCCAGATCGCGGGCGCCCGTATCCACCCCGGCGATCAGGTGTTCGCCGACGAGGACGGCGTGGTGGTGATGCCGGCGACACGCTGACATCACCAGCCGGCCGGGCTCAGCCATCGATCTTGTTCAGTGAGCTCGCCAGTGCTTCCACGCGCTGGTTGGTTTCATCGACCAGGGTATCGATCTCGCCGGCCGAACCACTGGACTTGCTGGCCAGCGAGCGCACTTCATCCGCCACCACGGCAAAGCCGCGGCCGGCCTCGCCAGCGCGTGCCGCCTCGATGGCCGCATTCAGCGCCAGCAGATTGGTCTGCTCGGCAATGCCGTTGATAGTGGAAACAATGCCACTGATACGCTTGCTGACCTGCAGCACGGACTCCATGGCTTCCCGGGTTTCGTTCAGGGCCTGGTGCCGGTCGGTGATATCAATGCCGAACAGCACATAGCGCCGCACACCGCCGGCGAAATCCTTCAGCGCCACAATCTGATAGTCCAGCGCCAGCATCGGCAGACCGGGCAGGCTGACCGTTCCGCGGCCACTGTATTCACCCTTGTCAGCCAGTACCTTCCGGTTTTCGGCAGACAGCTCGGACCACAGGGACTGCGCCACCTTGCGCACCGCATCCTCGGTACGGAAGCTGTCATGCAGCAGCTGGTTGGCGGTCAGAAACTTGCCGTCCGGGCTGAATTCCATCGTCATCATGGAGCGCTCAATCGCATTCAGGCGCCGATTGAAATCGACCGTCTGCTGCTTGCTGCGGGTAATGTCCGCTTCCACCGATATGAACCGCTCCACCTGACCGCGCTCATTGAACACAGGCGCAATGGACAGCGAGACCCAGTAGGGCTCGCCATTCTTGTGGTAGTTCAGAATCTCGGTATAGAAGGGTTCCAGCCGGTCCAGGCTGGCGCGAATGCCCCGCACCGTTTCCGGATCAGTGCCTTCGCCCTGCAGCATGGGGCCGGGCTTGCGGCCCCGGCATTCTTCCATCGTGTAGCCGGCCAGCTTTTCAAACCCGCTGTTCACGTACTCGATGCTGCCCTCGGCATCGGTGATCACGATACCGGTGTTGGCCTCATCGGCCACCAGCGACAGCATTTCCATCTTTTCCCGCCGCAGCACCTCTTCGGTGACGTCCTTGATAAAGGCCGTATAGGTGATGCGATCATCGAATTCGATCTTGCAGATGGCCGCCTGGCCCCAGCGCGACTGCCCATCATGGCGCTCAATGGGCAGTTCCTTGTAGCTGCCGACAATGCGGTTTTCGCCCGTGGTGCGGTTGCGCTCGATAAAACCGTCATGCTGGCCGCGCCACATATCGGGCACCAGCATCTTCACGTTCTGTCCCAGCACCTCGGCGCGTGAATAGCCCCAGAGTGTTTCCGCCGCACTATTGAAGAAGGTGACCCGGTTCTGCTCGTCGATCGAGATCACCGCATCCATGGCCTGTTCCAGGGTCTGGCTGTTCTGCTCGTGGACAAAGCGCTCGCGGGTAATGTCCCGCACCAGCAGCGTGCGTCGCTTGCCGCGCCGACCGGTTTCATCCGAGACCGCCAACTGGGCCCAGAAAGAGGTGCCGGCAGCGGTCCGCAACGAGGCCTCACGCAGCCCTTCAGCTCCGGTCAGGATGGCGGCGGGCAGCCAATCGGCCGCCGGTTTGCCCAGCACGGCGGCCCGGGTGAAGCCCCACAGCTGCTCGGCTGCAGCATTGCAATACCGGATACGCTGCTGTTCATCCAGCCGCAGTGCGGCCAGCGGAGAGCGATCCAGCATGGCATCGGCGTCGGAACGCCGGCCGGTTAAACGATTCAGAAATGCCTTGACCATACTACCACTTCCTGTAAATGGCCCGGCACAGGCCGGACGCGTAACTACGTTGGCGGAAGCGGTGCTGCTTTTCCCGAACACATGGGATAACCGCAGGCAGACTTCCGAACTCAATGTGTCTACGCAGCGGAAATCGTTTCAGGTCTTTTCTGTATCAAATCCTGTATCGCGTCGGGTCATTTGCCCCGCTGATCCAGCCGGGTCCGGGCCCGCACGACGGCCGCGCGCACCTGCGCCGGCGCGGTACCGCCCAGATGATCCCGGGCAGCCACCGAGCCTTCCAGCGTCAGCACGTCGAATACATCCTGCTCTATGGTGGTGCTGAACTGCTGCAGCTCGTCGAGTGTCATCTCGGAGAGGTCCTTGCCCTGCGCCAGGCCATGGGCCACAGACTGGCCGACCACCTCGTGCGCATCACGGAACGGCATGCCCTTCTTGACCAGATAGTCGGCCAGATCGGTGGCGGTGGAATAGCCGCGGATCGCGGCCTCCTTCATGTTGGCCCGCCGTGCTTCGATATAGGGCACCATGTCGGCAAAGGCCCGCAGGCTGCCGGCCAGTGTATCCACGGTATCGAATACCGGCTCCTTGTCTTCCTGATTGTCCTTGTTGTAGGCCAGCGGTTGCGACTTCATCAGCGTCAGCAGCGACATCAGGTGGCCGAACACGCGCCCGCTCTTGCCCCGCACCAGTTCCGGCACGTCCGGGTTCTTCTTTTGCGGCATGATGGAAGAGCCGGTACAGAAGCGGTCCGGCAGCTCCACAAAACCAAACTGGGCCGAGGTCCACAGCACCAGTTCCTCCGACATGCGGGACAGGTGCATCATGATCAGCGACGCCGCAGCGCCGAACTCGATGGCGAAATCACGGTCCGACACGCTGTCGAGGCTGTTCTCGGTCACACCGTCAAAGCCCAGCAGATCGGCCGTGAACTGACGGTCGATCGGATAGGTGGTGCCGGCCAGGGCGGCGGCACCCAGCGGCAGTACATTCATGCGGGCCCGACAGTCGCGCAGGCGCCCGTGGTCGCGCTCCAGCATCTCGTTCCAGGCCAGCAGGTGGTGCCCGAAGGTCACCGGCTGCGCCGACTGCAGATGCGTAAAGCCGGGCATGATGGTGTCAGCTTCCTGCTCGGCCAGATTCACCAGGCCCTGCTGCAGCCGGGTCAGCTCGGCGCTGATATGGTCGATCTCGTCGCGCAGGTAGAGCCGGATGTCGGTCGCCACCTGGTCATTGCGGGAGCGGCCGGTATGCAGCTTCTTGCCCACGGCACCGATGCGGTCGGTCAGGGCCTTTTCGACATTCATGTGCACGTCTTCCAGCGCCACCGACCACTCGAAGGCACCCTGCTCGATATCGGCCATGACCGCTTGCAGGCCCGCGATGATCTGATCGCGCTCGTCAGCCGTCAGCACGCCGACCTTGCCCAGCATGCTGGCATGGGCAATGGACCCTTCGATGTCATAGCGGTACAGGCGACGGTCAAAGCCCACACTGGCGGTGAATGCGGCCACAAAGGCATCGGTGGATTCGCTGAAGCGACCACCCCACTGGACATTGGTCGAGTCTGAGGACATGGTTGCCGGGCTCCCTGAAATAAAGACGTTTGGGCGCGCCATTATACGGCACAGCGCACAGGAGCACGACCTGCCTCTTGGCCTGTGCGGTGAAACGCCTTATGGTAGCGCCAGACGACTTCCGGAACCTGACGCCGCATGCGAGACTCCGCAGCCGCCACCACCCTGAGCCCGCCGACGCTGTGCACCGACGACGCGGTCTGGTTCGTGGTGCTGATTGCCCAGTTGCTGGGTCTGGTGATCGCCCTGTTGCTGGGCCTGCCGAACTTCTGGCTGCATCTGGCCCTGGCGTCCCTGTTCTGTCACTGGGTGGGCCTGGTCGGCCTGGCCTGTCTCTGCCAGCTGCAGAAACGCGGCGTCGACGGCCAGGCACGCCGGCACTGGGTGCTCTACTGGGGTGTATTGTCGACCCTGGGCATAGTGGCTCTGACGCTGGGCCACCGGCTGCATGCCTGGCTGTTTCCGTTGCAGGCCATGAACGACCCGGGCACCCTGTTGATGCAGGTGGCTGCAGTGCTGCTCTTTGCCGGGCTGCTGCTGCGCTACTGGTATCTGCAGAACGCCCTGACCCTGCGCCAGCAGGCCACCACGCGGGCCGAACTGGATGCCCTGCAGGCCCGCCTCAATCCACACTTCCTGTTCAATGCCCTGAATTCGGTAGCAGCGCTGATCCGTCAGGACCCGCAGCGTGCCGAACAGGCCGTGGAGCACCTGTCCGATCTGATGCGGGCCAGCCTGCGCTCGCAGCAGGCGCTGACGCCGCTGCGCCAGGAGATCGAACTCACCCGCGCCTATATCTGGCTGGAACAGGCCCGCTTCGGCGACCGCCTGCAACAGGACTGGCAGATCGACGACCGTCTGCTCGACCTGCAGGTGCCCATGCTGAGCCTGCAACCGCTGGTGGAGAATGCCGTTCGGCATGGCATTGGCCCCAGAGCCGAGGGCGGCACCATCCAGATTACGATCAGCGCAGCGGTCAGGGTGTGGATGATCCGGGTCAAGAACCCACTGCCGGAACAACCTGCCGAACCCGGCAACCGCTTTGCTCTGGACACCCTGCAGGCCAGGGGGGCGTCCCTGCTCGGCGACGCCTTCAGTCTGTCGACCCGCAAGGTCTCCGATCATTTTGTGGCCCAGATGACCTTCCGCCTGCCCGAGCACTGGGCCCCCGACCCGGGGCAGGCACCACCACCAGCCAGGGAGTGACGGTGTGACAACCATACTGATAGTGGACGATGAACCGCTGGCGCGGGAACGCCTGGCCGCCCTGGTCACCGAGCTGCAGCCCGAGGCCAGCCTGCTGACGGCGCCGAACGTCAAGGCCGCCGATGAACTGCTGCACCATGCCCGGCCCCCGGTCGACCTCGTCCTGCTGGATATCCAGATGCCGGGCGATACCGGGCTGGACTGGCTGCAGCGCCTGAACGAACTGGCGCATCCGCCGGCGGTGATCATGACCACGGCCTGGGCCGACTATGCGCTGCCAGCCATCCAGCAGGGTGCCGACGGCTATCTGCTGAAACCGGTCAAGGCCGCCGAACTGGCGGAGGCGCTGGAACGCGCGCGCCGTCAGAACCGGCTGCAGGCGCGCCGCCAGATCAGTCGCTTCCCGCTCAATGCCGACGGCACCGGGGCCAATATCGACCTGGGACAACTCTGCTACTGTGCGGCGGAAACACGCTGGGTCAGGGTGGTGACGGCGGACAACGAGTATGTGAGCGACCGCCCGCTCAAGGACTGGGCGGCGGAACTGGCGCATCTGCTGGTGCCGGTACATCGCAGCTATCTGGTCAGTCTGGAGGCGCTGGAAGCGCTGGAACGGGATGGAGGGCAGTATCGGGTCAGGCTGAAAAACGGGACCACGCTGCCGGTGAGCCGGCGCCACGCCCGCCCGCTGCGCGAGCGCCTCAGTACCCGCTGAGGCCGGTCAATTGCTGATAGCGCGCCAGCAGGGTGGGCTTGTCTTCAATCCGGTCCGGATCCTGCGGAATGCAGTCCACCGGACAGACCTGCTGACACTGGGGCTGGTCATAATGCCCCACGCACTCAGTACAGCGCAGCGGATCAATCACATAGGGGTCGCCGGCCTGAATGGCCTCATTGGGGCATTCGGGCTCGCAGATGTCGCAGGCTATACAGTCACTGGTGATCAGCAGGGCCATCAGACTCGATGCGCTCCGAATAGTGGCGACCCTTTTCGCGCAGCGCCGCAGCAACCACCGGATGCACAAATTTGGAGACATTGCCGCCCAGCAGCGAGACTTCACGCACCAGGGTCGACGAGATGAAGGAGTAGTGCTCCGCCGGGGTCAGAAACAGGCTTTCCATGCCGTCGACCAGGGCCCGGTTCATGTTGGCCAGCTGGAACTCGTATTCGAAATCGGACACCGCACGCAGACCGCGCAGAATGGCCGTGGCCTGCTGATCCTGCACAAAGTCGACCAGCAGGTTGCTGAAACCGCAGACTTCCACATTGGACAGCCCTGACAGCACCTCACGGGTGAGGTCAACGCGCTCATCCAGCGTGAACAGCGGTCGCTTCTTGGGGCTGGCTGCCACCCCGACAACGACCCTGTCGAACAGCTTGCAGGCTCGCTCTACCAGGTCCCGATGCCCGTTGGTGATGGGGTCGAAGGTGCCCGGATAGACAATGGTTACCATCGCGGAATCTCTCTGTTTTATGGCCCGCACTGCACGCACTCTCTATGCAGCCAGAAAGCGGGATGGTACCCCGAAAGCAGGTTGCAACTCAACGCACCAGCCAACGCCGGACCCGCTCGTGCAGCCAGCCGCTGTACGGGGGACGCAGCAGGCGCAGTGCGTTGAACGAACCGCTGCAGACCACCGAGCGCGCATGCGAGAAGGTCTGGAAACCCTCGAAACCATGATAGGCACCCATGCCGGAGGCGCCCGTGCCGCCGAACGGCAATTGCGGGTGGGCCAGTTGCACCAGCGCCTGATTGATGGCCACACCGCCGCTGGGCACCGCACAGAGCACATCCTCACGACTGCGCACATCGGAGCCAAAGTAATACAGCGCCAGCGGTCGGGGCCGGGCGCGCATGAAGGCAATGCCCTCGGCCGGCTGGCGATAGGTCACAATGGGCAGCCAGGGGCCGAAAATTTCTTCCTGCAGCAGGCCCGCGCTGTCCGGTACCTGCGTGACCGCCAGCACCGGCAGGCGCTCGTTCTGCTGCCAGTCGGCAGGCAGGTCCGCCTTGCCGTGCACCTCGGCGCCCTGCGCTTCGGCTTCCGTCAGCAGGTCCAGCAGCCGCTGGCGGTGCTGCGCATGGATGATGTGCGAATAGTCTTCATTGTGCTGATAGTCCGGCCAGAAGTCGGCCACGGCCTCGGCAAAATACTGCAGAAACGCCTGCAGCCGGTGTTCGGGCAGCAGCACATAGTCCGGCGCCACACAGGTCTGACCGGCATTGAGGCCCTTGGTGTGGGCCAGGGTGCGGGCTGTTTCGCGCAGGTTGGCGCGCGCGCCGACAAAGGCCGGCGACTTGCCACCCAGTTCCAGCGTCAGCGGCGTCAGGTTGGGCGCGGCTGCGGCCATGACCGCCCGGCCCACCGTGGTCGAACCGGTGAACAGCAGATGATCGAACGGCAGCGCAGCGAAGGCCTTGGCCACCTTCACATCGCCGGCAATCACCGAGATCACCGTCGGGTCAAAGTAGCGCTCGATCAGTTCGGTGACCGCGCGCGTCACTCCGGGCAGGGCCTCAGGCATCTTGATCATGGCCCGGTTGCCGGCCGCCAGCGCATCCACCAGCGGCCCCAGGGCCAGCAACAGCGGATAGTTCCAGGGCACGATAATGCCCACCACGCCCTTGGGCTGATAGCGCACCTCGGCCCGGGTGGGCTGCAAGTACCAGGGTGCCCTTCGCCGGCGCGGACGCATCCAGCGATGCAGATGCCGCAGCGCATGATCAATGGATTTCAGCAGCGGCAGTATTTCCAGCAGCCGGGTCTCGTCATGGCTGCGGTGCCCGAAGTCCTCGGCCACGCGTTCGCACAGCCACTCGCGGTTCTCCAGCAACAGGCGTCGCAGCAGGCGCAGGCGGCTCTTGCGCTCGTCCAGCGTCGGCCCGCCGGTCTGGTTCAGGTCCTGCTGAAAGGCCGCCTGCTGAGCCTGCAGACGGGCCTGCATATCTGTGACTTCCGGCATGGTCAGTCTCCTGATTCGGTGCGCTCAACGCGCAACAGCCGCTGGAACAGGCTACCACTGCGCGCTTCGCGGTGCATGTGCCAGCCCGGGCGCAGCGTCGGGGTGAAGGTCCGGGGGGTTTCCAGATAGACCAGGGTGCCGGGTGCCACAGCGCGGGAGGCCGCCAGTGCCTGCAGGCTGTGCTGGAACAGGTCGGCACTGAACGGCGGGTCCAGAAAGACCACGTCGAAGGGCTGCCCGGCCTGTTGCAGCCAGCCCAGTGCATCCACACAATACACCTGCCCTCGTGCCATCGCATCAAGGCGTTGCAGATGCTCCCTGATGGCGGCGGCCGCCTGTCGTTCCTGTTCCAGAAACACGACTTCCGCCGCCCTGCGGCTGAGCGCTTCCAGACCCAGCACCCCGCTGCCGGCAAAGGCATCCAGCACCCGGCGCCCGGCCAGATCGAACTGCAGCCAGTTGAACAGCCGCTCCCGCCCCTGTGACAGGGTCGGGCGCAGCCCCGGCAGCAGCGGGAAATCGAGCCGCCGGCCGCGCCAGTCGCCACCGGTCAGGCGCAGCGCATTCTGACTGCGTGCCGCACGCCCGGCCTTGCCGGCCCTAGGGTGCCGTGCCAAGCCATTGCTCCCAGAGTGTGGTGAAGGTGGCGTAGTCCAGTGCCGCCAGTTCGTCCGCCCGTGCGGGCAGGCGCTCCGGCGCCACGTCATAGGCGGCCAGCGTCACCAACTGGCGATGAATATAGTCGGTGGGGCGTTCACCCTCACCCTGAGCCGTCGCCCAGGCGGCACGGGTTTCCAGAAACCGGGCTTCCGACGGCACCTGACGCTGACTGCTGTCCAGCGTCGTATTGAGCAGGGCCAGGCTGTCCCGACCCCGGTGCGACCAGCGCAGCGTGGCATTGTAACCACTGAGGCGCTGCCGCAGCAGATCCATGGCCAGGGCGAAATGCAGATGTTCTTCCGTACCTGGGGGCGGGCTGGTCAGGCGGGTTACGGCGGAGGGCGGCTGAATGTCCACCACCACGCCCGGGGCATCGGCCCCGGCCAGCACCGAGGCAATCTCCTGCGTCCGTTCCGGTGTCAGCTCACCGGTCATCACGACTCGGGTCTGGCGGTTGGCCACCGGCAGCCAGTGGTTGAGAAAGCGGGTGCCGTCCTGCAGCGCCGCCGTGGTCAGCGGCAGCGTCAGGGTGGCTACCAGGCGCCCGTGGCGGGCTTCCAGATCCAGCTCTGTGGTCTCCGGCGGCCGCTCCACCGCCAGCGGCTGGCGGTCACTGAGCACCGAGATCCGGATCTGCCCGGAAGCGGGCAGCGGTGCCCAGGTCACCGGCAGGCCCGCCATGACCTCCTGCTGAAACTCGACTTCGGCGAGCGCAAAGTGGGTGCGTACCTCGCCCGCTGGCGGCTCAACCAGAAACGCCTCCGACGGCCCCAGGTTGTTGAGCAGGGGAATCAGCGGAATCAGGATAAAGATCAGCAGCCACAGGAAACGGCGATTGAAAAACGCTTTGCGCTGCGGAGCTGTCTTGGGTTGATCAATCATGGGCAGGGCGTGTATTCAGTTTTGCTACATTCTGCATTCTGATAGCATTGGGCGCCAGTTTTTCCCGGAATCACCCTGCATGTTCGGTTTTGGCAAACGCAAAGACAAGGGCACGGCTGTGCCCGCAACAGACAGTGGCAATCTGGTCGATCGGCTGCTGGACGGCCTGGGCAAAACACGCGCCCAGTTCTCCGAAGGCATGGCGTCCCTGTTCCGCGGACGGCGGGAAATTGATGACGAGCTGCTGGAAGACATCGAAACCCAGTTGCTGAGCGCCGATGTGGGCATGACCGCCACGCAGGAAATCATTGCCGAACTGACGGCACAGGTCGACCGCAAGGCCCTGCAGGACGTCGAAGCCCTGCGCGCGGCGCTGCAGCAGCAGCTGACCGCCCTGCTGACGCCCGTCGCCCGACCGCTGGAAGTGAGTGGTCACAAACCCTTTGTTATCCTGATGGTCGGCATCAACGGTGTCGGCAAGACCACCACCATCGGCAAGCTGGCGCATCAGTTCAAGGCTGACGGGCATTCCGTCATGCTGGCCGCCGGCGACACCTTCCGTGCCGCCGCCGTGGAGCAGTTGCAGGCCTGGGGTGAGCGCAACCAGGTACCGGTCATCGCGCAGCATACCGGCGCCGACAGCGCTTCGGTCATCTATGATGCCCTGCAGGCAGCACAGAGCCGCGGCGCCGACATCCTGATTGCCGATACCGCCGGGCGCCTGCACAACAAGGACAACCTGATGGCGGAACTGGAAAAGGTCGTGCGTGTCATGCGCAAGCTGAACCCCGAGGCGCCGCATGAAGTCATGCTGGTGCTGGATGCCGGCACCGGCCAGAATGCCGTCGCCCAGACCCGCCAGTTCCGTGACCTGGTGGGCGTCTCCGGCCTCACCCTGACCAAGCTGGACGGCACCGCCAAGGGCGGCATCATCTTCGCTCTGGCCCGCGAGTTCGGGCTGCCGGTGCGCTATATCGGTGTCGGCGAGCAGGCCACCGACCTGCGGCCCTTCAATGCGGAAGCGTTCTGCAGTGCGCTGTTCGGCAACAGCAGCGCCGACGAGGACGCCCGATGATCATTCTGGATCAGACCACCAAGCGCTATCAGGGCGGCCATGAGGCCCTGCGCTCCGTGAGTCTGCAGGTGGAAAAGGGCGAAATGGTGTTCCTGACCGGTCACAGCGGCGCCGGCAAGAGTACGCTGCTGAAACTGATCACCCGCATCGAAGTACCCACGTCCGGCCAGATTCGCGTCAACGGGCATCTGCTCAACCGCATGCCCAAGCGTCAGGTGCCGTTTTATCGCCGCGATATCGGCATGGTGTTCCAGAACCACCAGTTGCTGATGGATCGCACCGTATTCGACAATGTGGCCCTGCCCCTGCGCGTCTCCGGCGCCCACCCCGACGACATGCAGCGGCGCGTGCGCGCAGCGCTGGACAAGGTCGGGCTGCTGAAGCGCGAAAAATACTACCCGCAGATGCTGTCCGGCGGTGAACAGCAGCGGGTGGGCATTGCCCGCGCCGTGGTCAATCGGCCGACCATACTGCTGGCCGACGAGCCCACCGGTAACCTGGACCCGCTGCTGTCGCGCGAGGTGATGAACCTCTTTGCCGAGTTCAATCGGGTCGGCACCACTGTCATGATTGCCAGCCACGACCTGGGGCTGATCGCGCGCATGCCCTATCGGGTGCTGACGCTGCGCGAGGGCTCACTGGTTCGCTCTTCCGCCATCGAGGGTCTGCGCAATGGCTAAACGCAATACCAACCGGCTGAAAAAACGGGGCGTCCGGCGCCGCGAGTTCGGTGGCCGCACCTGGCTGCGCCACCACCGGTATCTGCTGCGCGAGAGCCTGGGCGACATCATCCGCCACCCCTTTGCCAGCGCCCTGACCTGGCTGGTCATCGCGGTGGCTCTGGCGCTGCCGGCCCTGCTCTATGTGACCCAGAAGAACCTGGACCAGTTGGCCGGACAGTGGCAGGAAGGCGCCCAGGTGTCGCTGTTTCTGGAAGACCGGGTGTCGGTCAGTGACGGCGAAAACCTGAGCCGGGACCTGCAGCGGCGCCCGGAAGTGCGCGATGCCTGGTATCTGTCGCGGGAAGACGCGCTGGACGAGTTCGCAGCCTGGATGGACATGGCGCCGGTACTCAGCTCGCTGGACAACAACCCGCTGCCGGCCACCATCATCGTGATTCCGGTCAGCCAGACCCGCACCGATATCGAAATTCTGGGCGAGCTGCTGGGCAGTCTGCCGGAGGTGGCCGACATGCAGATGGATATCGAGTGGGTGCAGCGCCTGGAGCGCATCAGCGAGGTGCTGCAGCGCAGCCTGCTGGCGCTGTCTGGCGTGCTGGGTCTGACCGTGGTGCTGGTGATCGGCAACACCATGCGCATGGCCACCGAAGCCCGTCGGGACGAAATTCAGGTCATCAAGCTGGTCGGAGCCACACAGAGCTTTGTGCGCCGCCCCTTCCTCTACATGGGCGTCTGGTACGGCCTGTTTGGCGGGCTGGTGGCCTGCGGCCTGATCTGGGCCAGCCTGGCGCTGCTGTCCGGCCCGGTGTCGGCCCTGGCCGACAGCTACGGCACCGCGCTGGGCCTGCGCCCGCTGACCTGGACCGAAGGCGCGACGCTGGTCGGGGTGGCGATATTGCTCAGTGTGATCAGCACCTGGCTGACGGTGTCACGGCGTCTGGCGCAGATTGAACCCAATCCGCTTTGATTGCGTAATCCTGTATTGTAAAGAGCACAAAACTGCTATAATAGGCGCAGTTAAAGTCAACGATCAATTGAGGTCCGTAGCGAGCCATGAACAAGCACTTGCCGACACTTGCTGTCGATACCATGAGCCCTGGGGCCAACCTGGAGTCCTATATCCAGGCGGTCAACAGTGTGCCGGTGCTGACTGCGGATGAAGAGCGCACGCTGTCCGAGGCGTTCTACTATGATAACGACCTGGCCTCAGCGCGCCAGCTCGTATTGTCACATCTGCGCTTTGTGGTGCACGTTGCCCGTACCTATTCGGGTTATGGTCTGCCGCAGGCCGACCTGATCCAGGAAGGCAATGTAGGTCTGATGAAGGCGGTCAAGCGTTTCAACCCCGAAGTGGGCGTGCGCCTGGTGTCCTTTGCCGTGCACTGGATCAAGGCCGAGATTCACGAATACATTCTGCGCAACTGGCGCATCGTCAAGATCGCCACCACCAAGGCGCAGCGCAAGCTGTTCTTCAACCTGCGCAGCTCCAAGAAGAGCCTGGGCTGGCTGAACCCGACCGAGGCCAAGGCCATTGCCGAAGACCTCGGCGTGAAGGAATCCATCGTCTATGACATGGAGGGCCGGCTGTCGGCACAGGATCCCACCTTCGAAGCCGACAATGATGACGATGATTCGGCCTTCGCACCGGAACAGTTCCTGTTCGATATCAGCACGGACCCGGCAAGCCGGGTCGAAGCCGCCGATGCCACGGCTGATATCAATGAACGCCTCTACAGTGCGCTGGACGCGCTGGACGAGCGCAGCCGGGACATTCTGGCCGCACGCTGGCTGGGCGACCAGAAAAGCACCCTGCATGAACTGGCTGATCGTTATGGCGTCTCGGCGGAGCGTATCCGTCAGTTGGAGAAGAACGCCATGAAGAAGATCCGCCAGGCCATAGGCGAAACCGAACTGATGGCCTGACGCCGATGAGTCCGGCCTCCGTTCTGCTCGCTGTGGCCGCCTGCCTGGGCGCACTGGCGGTGTCTCTCGGCGCGCTCGGCGGCCACGCCATGCAGGCGCGGCTGAGCGCCGAGCAACTGGTCACCTGGGAAACCGCCACGCGCTACCTGATGTGGCATGTGCTGGCGGCCGTGGCCATTGCCCTGGCGGCCCGCGAACCCCTTCTGAGCGCTGCCTGGCTGATGCTGATCGGCGGCGTGCTGTTTTCCTTCAGTCTGTACGGCTGGCTGCTGTTGCAATTCAGGCCGCTGGTGTTTGTCACACCCGTGGGCGGCCTGGTGATGATTGCCGGCTGGCTGTGGCTGGTGTGGCAAACCCTTTCAAACTGAATCCATATCCGATGTCCGACTCCATGTCCCGGCCCCAGCGCCGCATTCGCAGTTTTGTCATGCGCACCGGTCGCATGACCCCTGGTCAGCAGCGCGCCCTGAGCGAACAGTGGCCCCGCCTTGGCCTGGAGGCCGATGGTCAGCCGCTGGACCTGAATGCCATCTTTCAGCGCACGGCACCGGTGACGCTGGAAATCGGCTTTGGCATGGGCGACTCCCTGCTGACCATGGCCGAACAGGCCCCGGAGCGGGATTTCATCGGTATCGAGGTGCATCTGCCCGGCGTCGGACGGTTGATCAACCGGGCCCATGAAGCCGGCGTGACCAACCTGAGAGTCATGAAGGACGATGCAGTCGAGATTCTGCAGCGCCAGATCGGCGATGGCACCCTGGACCGGGTGCAGATCTTCTTCCCCGACCCCTGGCACAAGAAACGGCACCACAAGCGACGCCTGATTCAACCCGAATTCGTGGCCCTGCTGGCGCGCAAGCTGCAACCGGGCGGCTGGCTGCATCTGGCCACCGACTGGGAAAACTATGCCGAACACATGCTGGAAGTGATGGCGCAGAGCCCGGACTTCCGCAATACGGCACCGGACGGCGGCTATCAGCCGGGGCGCCCGGCTTTCAGGCCGCTGACCAAGTTCGAGCAGCGCGGCGAACGCCTCGGCCACGGCGTGTGGGACCTGATCTTCGAGCGCGTCACCACGCCACAGCCAGACTGAGACAGGTATCCACAGCGGCTGGGGTCAGTACCAGCCGTACCCTAGTTCCAGACGCACCTGCCAGGACATGTCATGGCGCACCACCGCCACCGGCGTCAGATGCATCCGGTCGACCCAGAACGAATACCCCAGGCCGCCTTCGGCCAGAATCTCGTCATCGGTTGGCAGCCGTGCGCCCAGTTCCACCAGCGCCCCGTCACGAAAGGCCCCATTGGTTTCATAACGCAGCCGGGGTGTTACCACAATGCCGTCTTCCAGCGCCTGCGCATCGAAAGACAGCCCGGAGCCGAGACTGAAATGATTGCTCAGACGATAGTCATAGCCAATGTTGGGCTTTAGAAAGCCCCAGTTGATCAGGTCGGTACTCAGGTTGTGCCGATAACCACTGGCCGAGGCTGTTGAAGCCAGCACGGCTGACAGCAGCAACAGGGTCAGTAGCCGCAAGCTGCGGCTGCGGGCGGTGGTTCCAGTTTGGCAAGCTGTGATGGTGTCAGTCACGCTGATCCTCCGGCGATCGAAGCGGGCGGCCAGGCCCGGTGTCTTCAGGGGCAATGGTCATCGATGGTCATCACCTTCAATGGTCAGGGTCGCCGCCCTGCCCTGCAGGTGATCCGGGTCAGATTCCTGCGCCAGCTTGATCATCAGGCGCAGATCATTTGCCGAGTCGGCATGCGACAGGGCGTTCTCGTAGGTGATCTCACCGGCCGAGTAGAGCTCGAACAGATGCTGGTCAAAGGTCTGCATGCCGACATCATTGCTCTTCGCCATCAGGTCCTTCAGCAGGTGCACCTCACCCTTGCGAATATGGTCCGCCACCAGCGGTGTATTCAGCAGCACTTCTATGGCCGCCCGCCGGCCCTTGCCATCCGGGGTCGGTACCAGTTGCTGCGCCACGATGGCCTTGAGATTCAGCGACAGGTCCATCCACAGCTGCCGCTGCTTGTCGGCCGGGAAAAAGTGCATGATGCGGTCCAGCGCCTGGTTGGCATTGTTGGCATGCAGCGTGGCCAGACAGAGGTGGCCGGTTTCGGCAAAGGAAATGGCGTAGGACATGGTCTCGGGGGTGCGCACCTCACCGATCATGATCACGTCCGGCGCCTGGCGCAGGGCGTTTTTCAGCCCCACTTCGAAGCTGTCGGTATCAATACCCACCTCACGCTGGGTGACGATACAGCCCCGGTGCTGGTGAATGAATTCGATCGGATCCTCGATACTGACGATATGGCCGCGCGAGTGTTCGTTGCGATGGCCCAGCATGGCCGCCAGCGAGGTCGACTTACCGGCGCCGGTGGCACCGACAAAGATGACCAGCCCGCGCTTGGTCATGGACAGCTGCTTGAGCACTTCCGGCATGCGCAGCTCATCCAGACGCGGGATGTTGACCTCGATGCGGCGCAACACCATGGCCGCCAGATTGCGCTGATGCATGGCGCTGACCCGAAAACGGCCGACGCCCCGGGCACTGATGGCAAAGTTGCACTCCTGGGTGTCCTGGAATTCCCGCCGCTGCTTTTCGGTCATCACACCCAGCACCATTTCCCGCGTCTGCTCGGGGCTGAGCGGCTGCTTGGTGATGGGGACGATCTTGCCGTGCACCTTCAGACTGGGGGGGACCCCGGCCGTGATGAAGAGGTCGGAGGCCTCCTTTTCCACCATGATGCGCAGCAGCTGCTCAAAATCCATCTGTATTCATCCCCTCTACAGGCCGGTCTGCACTCAGAAGCTTTCCGGTGACTTGGCTTTCAACTTGGCTTCCTCTTGGGAGACAACACCCTTCTGGACCAGATTGGTCAGCGACTGATCCATGGTGATCATACCCTGAGCCGAGCCGGTCTGGATAGCGCTGTACATCTGGGCCACCTTGTCCTCGCGGATCAGGTTGCGGATCGCCGAGGTACCGCGCATGATTTCGTGCGCCGCCACCCGGCCACCGCCCTTGCGCTTCATCAGCACCTGCGACACCACGGCCTGCAGCGACTCCGACAGCATGGAGCGCACCATGGACTTTTCTTCCGCCGGGAATACATCGATGATCCGGTCAATGGTCTTGGCCGCCGAGGTGGTGTGCAGGGTACCGAACACCACATGCCCGGTTTCCGCCGCGGTCAGCGCCAGCCGAATGGTTTCCAGATCCCGCAGCTCACCGACCAGGATGATGTCCGGGTCTTCCCGCAGGGCCGAGCGCAGGGCCTCGTTGAAGCCCAGCGTGTCGCGCCCCACTTCCCGCTGGTTGACCAGACAGCGCTTGCTCTCGTGCACGAATTCGATCGGGTCTTCCACGGTCAGAATATGGTCATAGCGCTGTTCGTTGACGTCATTGATCATGGCCGCCAGCGTGGTCGACTTACCGGAGCCGGTGGGCCCCGTCACCAGCACCAGGCCGCGCGGTACGCGCGCTATCTCGCGGAACACCTCGCCCATGCCCAGATCATCCAGCGTCAGCACCCGTGACGGGATGGTCCTGAACACGGCCCCGGCACCGCGATTGTGATTGAACGCATTGACACGAAAGCGGGCTACCCCAGGCACTTCGAAGGAGAAGTCGGTCTCCAGGAACTCCTCGAAGTCCTTGCGTTGCTTGTCGTTCATGATGTCGTAGATCAGGGCATGTACTTCCTTGTGGGGCATCGCCGGCAGGTTGATGCGGCGCACATCGCCATCCACCCGGATCATGGGTGGCAGGTCTGCGGACAGGTGGAGGTCCGAGGCGTTCTGCTTCGCACTGAATGCCAGGAGTTCGGTAATATCCATTGGGTTCCTCTGGTTGCCCGGGTAGCGGAATGGTTAGAATAGTGAATTTGGCGCGCAGACGAAACCCGATGAGCAGTCCCTCCGAGATCGCACAACGCTGGCAGCAGCTCAACAGCACCGTCGCTGCGGCTGCCCGGGCCAGTGATCGTGACCCGCAGGACATCCGTATTCTGGCGGTCAGCAAGACCTTCCCGCTCACTGCGGTGGAGGCCGCCTGGGCCGCCGGCGCCCGGCATTTCGGAGAGAACTATGTACAGGAAGGCGTGGCAAAGATAGCCGCCTGCACGCTCGCCGACGTGGTCTGGCACTATATCGGGCCGTTGCAGTCCAACAAGACGCGGCAGGTGGCCAGCCACTTTGACTGGGTGCACACCATAGACCGGCTGAAAATCGCCCGGCGCCTGCACGAGCAGCGCCCGGCGGAACTGCCGCCGCTGGCGGTCTGCCTGCAGGTCAATATCAGTGCAGACCCCAACAAGGCCGGCCTGGCCCCGGACGCCGTGGCGGCACTGGCCGAAGAGGTTGCGACCCTGGACAGACTGCAGCTGCGCGGCCTGATGACGATACCGGCCGCCGACCAGTCCGCAGCCGCCCTGCAACAGGACTTTGCCCGCATGGCCGAGCTGTTCCGTCAGTTGCAGACAGAGCACCCGCAGGTCGATACACTCTCCATGGGCATGAGTGATGACCTGACCCTGGCCATCGCCGCCGGCAGCACCTGTATACGCGTCGGCCGGGGCATTTTCGGTGACCGCCCGCGCCAGGGCTGAAGCAGGGCAGAAGCCACCAAGCCACAGAACCAACAGGGATTGCACAGATGATCAACCACACCGCGACCATCGCCTTTATCGGTACCGGCAACATGGCCGGTGCCATCATCGGCGGCCTGCTGGAACAGGGCTATCCGGCCCGGAACATCATCGGCACCACGCGCAGCCCTGACAGCGCCGAGAAAGCCAGCAAGGCACTCGGCATTCAGGTCACCACGGACAATGAAGCCGCCGTCGCCCAGGCCGATGTGGTGGTACTCGGGGTCAAGCCGCAGGTCATGCAGACGGTCTGTGCCGCGCTGGGCACGGCCATACAGCAGCGCCAGCCGCTGGTGGTATCCATAGCCGCCGGCATCGAAACCGCCACCCTGGACCAGTGGCTGGGCGGCGGCCTGCCCGTCGTGCGCTGCATGCCCAACACCCCTTCACTGTTGGGCGCCGGCGTCAGCGGCCTGTTTGCCAACCCGGCGGTGACCACCGAGCAGCAAACACTGGCCGAAACACTGTTTCGGGCCGTCGGCATGATTCAGTGGGTGCAACAGGAAGCCGATATGCATACCATAACGGCCATCTGCGGCAGCGCCCCGGCCTATTTCTATCGTTTCAGCGAGGCCCTGGTACGCAGCGCCGAGCAGCGGGGGTTGGCTGCAGCCGACGCCCAGGCACTGGTGGCCCAGGTGGCCCTCGGGGCCGCGCGCATGATGCGGGAGACCGGCGACACCCCGACCCAACTGCGGGCGAAGGTCAGCTCTCCCGGTGGTACCACGGTGGAGGCCCTGCGGGTCTTCGATGAACAGGGGCTTGATGCCCTGGTCGAGGCGGCTGTCGACGCCTGCGCCACGCGCAGTGTCACTCTGACAGACGAACTGGCATCCAAGCACGATTGACAGGAGGGCCGTAATGGCCGAATTGATTGTTCTGATTGTAAAAACCGGCTTTGCCCTGGTCCTGATTGCACTGGCGGCCCGCTTCATGGCCCAGGTGGCTCAGGTGGACCCGTACGGCCCCATGGCGGAAACCGTGCGCAAGATTTCCAACCCCTTTGTCAGCCCGTTCATGCTGGTGATTCCGCGCATTCGCGGCCTGGACCTGCCGGCGCTGCTGGTGATCTGGCTGCTGCAGGTGGTCATGGCCTTCATTCTGGTCAGCATGCTGCCGCAGTTGAATGCCGCCGTGTCGACCATCATTGTGGGCGGCGCCTTCGCCACCGCCGGTCTGATTCTGGAAGTGACCCGCTGGTCCATGATCATCGTGGCCATCGGCAGCTGGCTCAGCTCGGGTGCACCCAACCCGCTGCTGGCCTTCCTGCGTGACATGATCGAACCTGTGGTGGCGCCCTTCCGCAAGCTCAACCTGCAGGTCGGCATGCTGGACCTGAGCTATCTGCTGGCGTTCCTGGTGCTCTATATCGTGCATGGCATTCTGCGCGCCATTGCCTACAGCATTGTTCCCATGGGGCAGGTGCGCGTAGCCTTCCTGGGCATCTGAGGTGGATGACGGCAAGACGGCAATCATGAGCGATATTGCGACCGGACAGCCTGCAGACATGGCCACGGATGGCACGCACTCTGTCGGCATCGTGACGCCCAAAGTGGAGCGCTTCGACGAGCCGCTGCCGCTGCGCAGCGGCCGCACTCTGGACAGCTACGAGCTGATCTACGAGACCTATGGCACCCTGAATGCCGACGCCAGCAACGCGGTGCTGATCTGTCATGCGCTCAGCGGCCATCACCACGCCGCCGGCTACCACAGTGAGGACGACACCAAGCCCGGCTGGTGGGATGCCTGCATCGGCCCCGGCAAGGCGCTGGATACCAACCGCTATTTCGTGGTCAGCCTGAACAACCTGGGCGGCTGCCATGGCAGCACCGGCCCGCAGAGCATCAACCCGGACACCGGCCGCCGCTGGGGGCCGGACTTTCCCGTCATGGCCGTGCGCGACTGGGTCAAAAGCCAGGCCCGCCTGGCCGACCGGCTGGGCATCGAGCGCTGGCTGGCCGTGGTCGGCGGCAGCCTGGGCGGCATGCAGGCGCTGCGCTGGTCCATCGACTACCCGGAACGGCTGGGCGGCGCCGCCGTGATTGCCTCAGCGCCCAAGCTGACGGCGCAGAACATCGCCTTCAACGAGGTGGCCCGACAGGCCATCATCAATGACCCCGGGTTCCATCAGGGCCACTACGCCGACCATGATGCCTACCCCAAGCAGGGCCTGATGCTGGCCCGGATGCTGGGCCACATCACCTATCTTTCGGATGCCGGCATGCGCGACAAGTTCGGGCGCGACCTCAAGACCGGCACCCTGAGCTTCGATTACGACGTGGACTTTCAGGTCGAGAGCTATCTGCGCTATCAGGGCGAGCACTTCTCGTCCAATTTCGATGCCAACACCTATCTGCTGATGACCAAGGCGCTGGACTACTTCGACCCGGCCGCCGACCACGGGCACGACCTGGCCCGCTGTCTGGCCCAGGCCGCCGCCCGCTTTCTGGTGGTGTCCTTTTCCACCGACTGGCGCTTTGCCCCCGAACGCAGCGAAGAAATCGTCAATGCACTGATCCATGCCGGCAAGGATGTGTCCTATCTCCAAATCGACGCCCCGCAGGGGCATGACGCCTTCCTGTTTCCGATCAAGCCCTATGTGCGGGCGCTGTCGGGTTTTCTGGAACGGCTGTGGCAGGAAAGGGAGGCCGGCTGATGCGCGCTGACTTGCAGATCATCGCCGACTGGATTCCGGTCGGCAGCCGTATTCTCGACCTCGGCTGCGGCGACGGCACCCTGCTCTCCTGGCTGCGCGAACACAAGCAGGTCAGCGGCCTGGGCGTGGAGATCGACCAGGACAGCATCATCCGCTGTATCGAGAACGGCGTGCCGGTGGTACAGAAGAACCTGGATACCGGCCTGAAGAACTTCCGCGACAAGAGCTTTGACGTGGTCATCATGTCGCAGTCACTGCAGCAGATGAAGGCCCCGCACAAGACGCTCGACGAGATGCTGCGCATCGGTCGCGAGGCCATCGTCACCTTCCCCAACTTCGGGTACTGGAACACGCGGCGCTATCTGTTCTTCCTCGGACGCATGCCGATGTCGAAGATCCTGCCCTACAGCTGGTTCGACACGCCCAATATCCACCTGTGCACCTGCCGCGACTTCGAGCGCCTGTGCCGGGATCAAAAGGCGCGCATCCGCCAGAACACCGTGCTCGACAGCCAGCACCAGAGCCGCCGCATCATCCGCTGGCTGCCCAACCTGCTCGGCGAGATCGCCATCTACCATGTCGACAAGCCCGGCACCGACGCCACCCCGTCGGCCGCCGCCAACACCGCGCCGGAGGCGACAGCCTGATGTCCATACTGGTACTGGCCAGCGGCAATGCCGGCAAGCTGCGCGAATTCTCCGGCCTGCTCGGTGACCTCGGCATCGAGGTGCGCCCGCAGGGCGACTTCAATGTGCCCGATGCCGCAGAAACCGGGCTGACCTTTGTCGAGAATGCCCTGATCAAGGCCCGGGCGGCGGCCCGGCATACCGGGCACGCGGCCATGGCCGACGATTCCGGGCTGGAAGTGGACGCCCTGAAAGGCGCCCCCGGCATCTATTCGGCTCGCTATGCCGGCACCCACGGCGATGACGCCGCCAACAACCGCAAGCTGCTGGCAGCACTTGAAGGCGTGCCCAAGGCCGAACGCACCGCACGCTTTGTCTGCGCCCTGGCCGTGCTGCGCCATGCCGAAGACCCGCGCCCGCTGATCTGTCAGGCGGTGTGGGAAGGACGCATACTGGAAGCCCCCGCCGGTGCCGGCGGTTTTGGCTATGACCCCCTGTTTCATGTGCCCGACCAGGGCTGCAGCGCCGCCGAGCTCCCGGCCGATACCAAGAACCGGCTCAGCCACCGGGCCAGAGCCAGCCAGGAACTGCGCCGCGCCCTGCCCGACTGGTGGCGCTGAACCCCATGGCTGCCGCCGCCCCCGACCCGACCGAGATACCGCTCGGCCTCTATGTGCACCTGCCCTGGTGCGTGCGCAAATGCCCCTACTGCGACTTCAACTCCCATGAAGCCGGTACCGACCTGCCCGAGACCACCTATACCGATGCCCTGCTGGCCGACCTGGAGCAGGAAGCGGACTGGCGACAGGGCCGGCCCATACAATCAGTGTTCTTCGGCGGCGGCACGCCCAGCCTGTTCAGCGGCCGCGCCCTGGGCCGCCTGCTCGACCGCCTGCGGCAACTGGGCTGGCTGGCCGACGATGCCGAGATCACGCTGGAGGCCAACCCCGGCACCGTGGAACGGCGCTATTTCGCCGACTATGTCAGCGCCGGCATCAACCGCATCTCGCTCGGCGTGCAGTCCTTCGACGACGCTGCCCTGACCCGGCTGGGCCGAATTCACGGCCGCGACGATGTGTTCCGCGCCTGGGACCTGCTGCAGAGCCTGGGCCTCAAGCGGCTCAATATCGACCTGATGCACGGCCTGCCGGAACAGACCCCGGACTCGGCACTGGCCGACCTGAATGCCGCACTCACGCTCGACCCGGGGCATCTCTCCTGGTATCAGCTCACCATCGAACCCAATACCGTCTTCTACCGGCATACCCCCGAACTGCCGTCCGAGCCGGTACTGGAAGCCATAGAGGACCAGGGCCGCGCCCGCCTGCTGGAAGCCGGCTATGCGCAGTATGAAATCTCCGCCTGGGCCCGACCGGGCCACGAATGCCGGCACAACATCAACTACTGGACCTTCGGCGACTACATCGGCATCGGCGCCGGCGCCCACGGCAAACTGACCGGCCCCGCCGGCCCCATGCGCACCACCCGCACCCGCATGCCCGACCACTACCTGCAGGCCGTGAACGGCGGGCGCCGCCAGCAGCCCGTACAGGACACCGACCTGGTATTCGAATACATGCTGAACGTACTGCGCCTGCGCGCAGGCGCCCCAGAACAGCTGTTCAGCGCCCGCACCGGGCTGCCCCTCGACACCCTCGAACCCCAGCTCACACAACTCCGAAAGAAAGGGCTGCTGCACAACGACCGCCACGCCCTCACCGACCTCGGCTGGCGCTTCTACAACGACGCCGTCGCCGCCTGGGTCAACTGACCTCGCCCCCAACACACTACCTATCGAACACAGAAAGAACTTGAAATCGCCGCCAGCCTCCACTAAACCTAGGGGTAGCCAACAAAAACAAACCCACCCGCAGCGACAGGACGCGCCTACATCCAGACCACCGTATTGGCAAAGCCATTTCACCCGGCCGGGCGGTAGCGTGCCCACCGCCTTGTAGCGAGGTACGCAAGTGCCGACGATCACGCAAGTGCCGACGATCACGCAGCGGTAGCGTGCCCAACCCCTGTAGCGAGGCACGCAAGTGCCGATATGGGTCGCCTCTGCAGACAACCGGCCACCACCTGCATGATGGCCAGGCTCATTCATGATTTGGGATCAACAATCTCAGACTTGATTAATGATCATTCTGACCGTCTATTTTGGTGGCTTTGGTATTTTCCGCCTTAAAGCCCTGTCAGACCTGCGTTCTGCGGACTTCCAGCTAAACCGGGATAGGCATCAAACTGATCGTATTTCTGGTGGGTGGTTGATAGTGGGCAGCACTGAAAGCTTGATGGTGTGGGAGCTGGCGGGTGTTTTGGATTTGAGCTCAATAGTAGATAGTCATCAGATAAATATGATCACTTTGACGACTATATTAATGTTAGCTGCAAAGGAAAGTAATCAGAAATGTTTAAAGTTCATACTGAGTTTGAAAATTGTTATGGAATAAGGAAGCTCAAATATATCTTTGATTTTTCCCAAAAAGCTACTTATGTCGTGTACTCGCCGAATGGGACCATGAAAACTTCTTTTTCAAAGGTTTTCATGGATTTTAGTCAAAGTATTGAATCATCCGATTTAGTCGGCCCTGAACAATAGAGAAGCCCGCATGAATGCTGCGTTTCCAGCTGTTTTTCGGTAAAATGGCTACAACGTTT
>NZ_SRMF01000016.1 GCF_004768465.1 Natronospirillum operosum | reverse complement strand
ATACCTTACTGTCATCCGTCGACTGTCATCTGTCTACTAAAACCCACTGTCTACTGTGCACTGTCAACCGTCGACTATATCCCACTGTCAACCGTCGACTAAACTCAATTGGGTCGAATCACCAGCGCCACCCGGTGCCCCACCGGCACCTGGGCATTCAGAAACAGCAACGCATCACCGGTCTGTTCGATCGTCCACTCTTCCGTTTCACCACGTGCGATCACGGTACCGGCTGTCAGCGGCCGGAAATTCACGAAATCCTGCAGACAAACCTCGAACTCCCCCTCGGGGCGTATGATCTCGCGCAGCACCTGATAGCCCTGGGTCTGGTGGCCACTGGGGGTACTCGGCCCCTGCGCCAGACCCTCCAGCTCGGGAATAATAGGCATGAAGCGGTCCAGCGGCTCGTCGATGGCGCTGACCTGACCCAGTTCCAGCGTTGCACTCAGATAGCCCAAACCGGCGGAGAAATTGGCAAAGGTGGCGGCGGCAGAGCGGTTCTGCACCCAGGCATCGACGGCAAAGCGCTGAAACCATTTCATCAGGTTGGTGAGCGGTCGCTCCGCGCAGGCTGGCGGCACCAGGGCGAAGCGCTCCCGGTCCGACGGTTTGATGGTGGAATGCAGATCAAAATGCAGGCCATCCGGGTGGCGTTCAACAAACCACTGTACCGCCTTCATCAGCACGCGCGCACGCCGACTCTCGGCATCCTCTCCGAGCGCTGCCGAGCTGCTGAACAAGCGGTTCATGTTGTGCTCCACGAACCGGGTCCCGGCCTGCACTGCGCCCGGGTTGGCCAGCAGCACCAGAAGCGGGCGCTGCACCCGCAGCTCCTTTTCCACCAGCCCCCGCAGCCAGTGATCGACCAGGCGCACCGGCACGGTCTCGTCACCGTGCACGCCGACACTGATGATGGCAGCCGGCAGATGGGACGGTTCATGCGGCTCCACGGAGAGTATGCCCGGCGCTTCCCAGGTGAGCAGGGCGCCCGGGGTTTCAATGGCAGTAGCGGGGATGTCTTCGGTCAGGCTGGTGTGCAGAAAATCGATGGTGGCAGATGGCATAGTAATACTCTTCGCGGGTGGCAGAACACCCGTTCAGGCGCCGTCACCCTATATCTGAAAGTTGACGTTGCGGCCCAGCGTTACCTGATCCAGAGAAGCACTCTGGTTACTCAGCAACTCTGATATGGCGGCCTGAATCTCTGCGCGGCGCAATTCAAGCTCAGTATTCATGGCTGAGTGCCGTTCGTCCAGTGCAGCGTCGCTTTCCTCATCATCTGCGACGCGATCCTGTTCACGGGCCATGTCATCGTCGAGTCTGAGGTTGGTATTGTCCTGGCGCAACTCGGTGCGTTCGGCCTGGATGTCGGCCTGCTGTTCACTGTCCAGGCGCTGCTGACGCAACACCTCGGCGCGGGCATCCAGAATCAACTGGGTGGCTTCCGCTGCGATGCGCCGGTCGGCGGGCGAGGGTTCTGACGGGACCAGGGCAGCCCGCCTGATCTGTTCCATCTTGGCGATGGTTTCCTCTGCCGTGGGGGCTGGCGACAGATCCAGCGGCACTTCGCCCGCAATGGCGTAGCGCCGGCCGTCCGGTCCCTGCGCATATTCATAGCGAATGGGCCCGGCATACTGCCCCGCGACCGCCTTGTGGGCCATCTCGTGCTGGCGGACTTCACGATCACGCTGGGACAATTCCTGAATGCGCTCCAGCCGCTGGCGCTCCTGCGTGTTCAGTTCGCCTCTGCGTTCGGCTTCTTCCAGAGCCTGACGGCTGGTACGCACCGAGTCCGGTTCGGTCTCTTCGGACTCGGATTGGTCACGCGCCGGCAATGCCAGCGGTTGCCCGCGCTGATTATTCTGCCGCCGCTCATCCGGGTCCAGCTCGCGGCGATTTTCGTTGCGCGCCGTGGCTGCAGTTTCGGTAACGGGGTTGAACAGCGGGCTGTCCTGACGCGGCTGCACCACAGCGGGCATGCCGGGTGGCCGTTCAAGCCCGGTGGGGAAGAGTGCCTGTGGGGCCAGCCCGATGACGGAAGACATGAGTCAATGCCCCGGTCAGGCCTTCACATCCAGCAGCGTGCCCATGGTGTCCGATGCAACTTCAATCGTCCGGGCATTGCTCTGCACCAGATGCTTGGCTTCTATCTGACCCACCATGGATTGCTCAAGGCTGGGTCGAACAGGCGTCTGCGCGCCAGCTTGGGCGGCCTGCGGAGGTACCTCGACCGGCTCGGTGCCAGGCCGGGGTTCGGTATTCAGACGCGCAATATCCGAAGCATGGCCCTGCAGGCGGTTCATGCCGCTCTGGATACCCTGCACACCAATGTTGAGTGCCGATGTAATAGCCATTAAAGTTTCACCTGTGGCGGCCGCTGCCGTTTATACCCACAGTATATCAAGTTGTCATGGATTGACCAAATTTTACCCAACCGCACAGGAAGTGCAGCCATGAAAGACCAGCCTTCGTCGTCCCCGCAATCCTTTCACTCGCCCTGGAGGGGCCTGTATCGGGCTGTGCGCGCCTGGCGCCTGCTCGACCACAGGTGTGCGGCCTGCGGTCTGCCGGCACCGTCCAGGCGCTTCTGTGCGGGCTGCAGCAACGACTTTCTGGACCGGGGGCCGGGCTGCCGGCTCTGCGGCACGCCGGTGCATCGTGCCGGCATGATCTGCGGTCGTTGCCTGGCCACCACGCGGGCCTGGTCCCAGTACTGGTTCGTGCAGGACTATCAGGGTCCCTGGGCCGAGCTGATTCGACGCTTCAAGTACCAGGCGCAGTTGTCACTGGCGCCACCACTGGCAGCGCTGTTGGCGCGGCAACTGAAAGGAGAGGGTGCCGCAGACAGCTTGCAGCAGGAAGGCTGGCAGGTGACCGCCATGCCGATGCACTGGCGCCGCCGGCAGACGCGGGGATTCAATCAGGCGGCCGAGCTGGCACGTCTTGTGGCCCTGGATCTGGGGCTCGGTTACCGACAACCCCTCTACCGCCATCAGGATACACCGGCGCTGGAAGATCTGACCCGGGCCGAACGACGCCGGGCGGTGCGTTATGCCTTTGGCTGCGAACTCGTCTCTGGCCGCTGGCTGCTGGTGGACGATGTGTTCACCACCGGCGCCAGCGTGACGGCGGCCGCAGAAGCCCTGAAACGGTCGGGTGCCCGTGAGGTGGCCCTGGCCACACTGGCCCGCACACCCATCAGTGCTGATAGTCATCACAACTGGATGCGGGCGGTGTTTGATGGCACTCCGGGCGCAGAGGATCACTGAGGAAGCCTTCTACGGTGCGCCAGTAGGTGGTCAGACCGGCGTCCTCGAGATCGTCCTGACGCACCCGAATGGACTGAATACGCTCGTCTTCGCCCAGCCCGAAGGCGACGCCCTCGCCAGTGCGAAAATAGTAGTACTCCCAGGCCTGATCAACGTCCAACCGATCCAGCAGAGCCTGGGTACTGCTGCTGCGCATGCGCCGGTCATGCATGACATAGTCACGGCCGTACAGCCGTATGATGTCGTCCTTGTGGTCACCCGGATCGAGCAGGGTCAGTTTGCCGGCGAGCAGGTTGGCGTCGTGATCGGCCGACACCAGACCACCAAACACCCAACCCTCATCGCCACTGTCGGCCCGTACGCGCAGGTAGGGCGCGGTGACACTCTCGCCCCTGACTCTGACGGTGATGGGTTCGACCGTGTATTCGCCCAGAAAGGTCAGGTGATCATATTCATTGAGCGAGCCCACTATGGCTGCCCCCTGCCAGGGCTCCTCCCGCATGATCACATTGGTGCCGATCACGCGCAGAGACTCGCCCTGGCTGTAGTCAACTGCGTATGCGACAGGAACTGTCAGGGCAAGCAGACTCAGCACAGCGCTGAGCAGTATTCTCGATATCATGACAGAAGACTCGGTTCGGAATTCACTGGGAGCATTACTCTAGCGGATTGGGCCACCCAAAAAAAAGACCGCCGCAGCGGTCTTTTTCCGTATTTTTCACACGCGAGGATCACTCCTCGTCGTTGTCCTCGATATCGTCGTCAGCTGCAACCACCGGACGATCGACCAGCTCCACATAGGCCATGGGGGCGTTGTCGCCATCCCGGAAACCGCACTTCATGATGCGAATATAGCCACCGGGGCGGCTTTCGTAACGCGGCCCCAGTTCGGAGAACAGCTTGCCGACCGCTTCCTTGGACCGCAGGCGATCAAAGGCATAGCGACGGTTGGCCACGGAGTCGACCTTGGCCTTGGTGATCAGCGGCTCGGCCGTGCGGCGCAGTTCTTTGGCCTTGGGCAGAGTGGTCTTGATCAGTTCATGCTCGAACAGCGACGCTGCCATGTTCGAGAACATGGCCTTGCGGTGAGAGCTGGTGCGGCCGAATTTGCGGCCGGATTTACGATGACGCATGGCTCTTTCCTTCCAGATTCTTTAGTTACCCGAGTACCTTGTCGTCGTTCTTCAGGCTGGCCGGCGGCCAGGACTCCAGAACCATGCCAAGAGACAAGCCCTTGGAGGCCAGAACGTCTTTGATCTCGGTCAGAGACTTCTTGCCCAGGTTCGGCGTCTTCAGCAGTTCGACTTCGGTACGCTGGATGAGATCACCGATGTAATAGATGTTTTCCGCTTTCAGGCAGTTTGCGGACCGCACTGTCAGCTCCAGGTCGTCAACCGGTCGCAGCAGGATGGGATCGATACGATCCTCTTCCTCTTCCGGCTCCTTCTGCGCTTCAGACTCGAGGTCCACGAAGGACGACAGCTGGTGCTGCAGAATGGTGGCGGCGAAACGGATAGCCTCTTCCGGATCCAGGGTACCATCGGACTCGATGTCCAGAACCAGCTTGTCCAGATCCGTGCGCTGCTCGACCCGGGCCGATTCCACGGCATAGGCCACACGCACCACAGGGCTGAATGTCGCGTCCAGTTGCAGTTTGCCGATAGCGCGGCTGTCGTCATCCGGGTCCAGGCGGTTTTCCACCGGCTGATAACCACGACCGCTGGAGATCCGCAGCGTCATGTTGAGGGCACCGCTGTCAGCCAGGGTGGCAATCACATGATCCGGATTGGCAATCTCGACACCGTGGTCGAGCTGGATATCGCCGGCGGTAACCACGCCCTTGCCCGCTTTTTTCAGCGTCAGGGTGGCATCATCGCGGTCGTGCAGCTTGACGGCCACACCCTTGAGGTTCAGCAGGACATCCAGGACGTCCTCCTTTACCCCTTCGATGGCGCTGTATTCGTGCAGCACGCCATCGATCTCCGCTTCTACAATCGCGGCTCCCGGCAATGAGGACAGCAGAATCCGCCGCAGGGCACTACCCAGCGTGTGGCCGAAACCACGCTCGAGCGGCTCCAGGATAACCTTGGCCCGAGTCGGCGACAGCTCCTGTACCTCTATATGTCGCGGGATAAGAAAGTCGTTTATGAAACGCTGCATATATGCCCCTACCTTAAAGCAGTCTCTATTACTTGGAGTACAGTTCCACGATGAGGTTTTCATTGATGTCCTGCGCCAGATCACTGCGCTCAGGCAGGTTCTTCAGAACCCCTGCCATCTTGTTGGCATCAACTTCAACCCATTCGACCGGTGCCCGGGAGCCCGCGATATCCAGCGCGTTCTTGATACGCAGCTGGTTCTTGGACTTTTCCCGGATGGTGATCTGATCACCAGCCTTGACCTGGTAGGAGGGAATATTCACCAGCGAGCCATTGATCTCAATGGCCTTGTGGCTCACCAATTGCCGGGCTTCGGCGCGCGTGGCTCCGAATCCCATGCGATAGACTACGTTGTCCAGGCGTGATTCCAGCAGCTTCAGCAGGTTTTCGCCAGTGGCGCCCTTGCGTCGTGCAGCTTCCTTGTAGTAGCTGCGAAACTGCTTCTCAAGCACACCGTAGATCCGGCGTACTTTCTGCTTTTCGCGCAACTGCAGGCCGTAATCGGACAGACGTCCGCGACGCGCACCATGCACGCCGGGTGATGTTTCCAGTTTGCACTTCGTATCCAGTGCGCGGACACCGCTCTTCAGGAACAGATCAGTACCTTCGCGACGTGCCAGCTTACAGGTTGGCCCCAAATATCTTGCCATGTTGCTGTCTCCCCCTTACACGCGGCGCTTTTTAGGCGGACGGCAGCCGTTATGTGGAATCGGCGTGACGTCAGTAATATTGTGGATCTTGAAACCACACGCATTCAGAGCGCGTACGGCAGATTCGCGACCGGGTCCGGGACCTTTAACCTCGACATCGAGGTTCTTGACACCATATTCCTGTGCGGCTACGCCAGCGCGCTCTGCAGCGATCTGGGCGGCGAAGGGGGTGCTTTTACGAGATCCGCGGAAACCGGAGCCACCGGAAGTCGCCCAACTCAGGGCGTTTCCCTGGCGGTCCGTAATGGTCACGATGGTGTTGTTGAACGAAGCATTGATGTGGGCTACGCCATCACCAATCTGCTTCTTCACCTTTTTCCGTGACTTAGTCGTACCTGGCTTTGCCATCTTCGATTTCCTGTCAATAATTCGGTTTAACGTTTAATCGGCTTACGCGGCCCTTTCCGGGTGCGGGCATTGGTCTTGGTGCGCTGACCGCGAACGGGCAGGCTGCGACGATGACGAATACCGCGGAAACAGCCCATGTCCATCAATCGCTTGATGTTCATCTGGGTGCCCCGACGCAGATCGCCCTCTACGCTGTAGTTGCTGATCTCGGCGCGGATCTTGTCCAGTTCCTCTTCACTGAGGTCACTGATCTTGCGCGCAGGATCAATACCTGTCGCTGAGCAGATGCTTTGCGCTGTCGTCCGACCAACTCCGAAGATGTAGGTCAGCGAGATTGCAGCATGCTTGGCGTCAGGAATATTAACGCCGGCAATACGTGCCATGTGTTTACTCCGTTTACTAGGTTGCTCAGCACCGGAATGCTGAAGTTTTCACTGATACGAAGGGCGCGAGAGAATAACGCCTGCCTGTTGAAAAAGCAAGCACCCTCTCTGGCGGCAGGTCAGCCCTGACGCTGCTTGTGCTTCGGATCGGTACAGATCACCCGCACGGAACCGTTGCGACGGATGATCTTGCAGTTGCGACAGATCTTTTTGACTGATGCGCGAACTTTCATGGTTTTCTCCCGTTCGCTACGCCGCCGTCAGCGGCGGTAGCCTTGTAAGTTAGCCTTCTTCATAACCGACGAGTACTGCTGTGACATCAGATGGGACTGGACCTGCGACATGAAGTCCATGACCACGACGACCACGATCAGTATCGACGTACCACCAAATATGAAGGGTGCACCGGCAGCCTGAACAATCCCCTGCGGTACCAGCGATACAATTGCGATATAGCTGGCACCAAACAGCGTCAGGCGAGAGGATACGCCGTCCACATAGCGGGCGGTCTGCTCGCCCGGGCGGATACCCGGAACGAAGGCACCACTGCGCTTCAGATTCTCGGCCACATCCTTCGGGTTGAAGGTAATGGCCGTGTAGAAGTAGCAGAAGAAGATGACCGCCGCTGCAAACATCAGGTAATACAGCGGTTGCCCGGGGCTGATATAGACGGTGGCGTCCTGCAGCCAGCCCAGGTTATCGCTTTCACCGAACCAGGTACCCAGAGACGCCGGGAAGATCAGCAGACTGGACGCGAAGATCGCCGGGATAACACCCGCCATGTTGATCTTCAGCGGCAGATGGCTGGTCTGCGCCGCGAACACCTTACGACCCTGCTGACGCTTGGCGTAATTGATGGTGATCTTGCGCTGCCCGCGTTCCAGGAACACGATCACGGTCACAATGGCAATGGCAAAGATGGTGATACCCAGCAACAGCAGGATATTCATGTCACCCTGCCGAGCCGCTTCAAACGACTGACCAATGGCCGACGGCAGCGCTGACACGATGCCGGCGAAGATCAGCAGCGAAATGCCGTTGCCGACACCACGCTCGGTGATCTGCTCGCCCAGCCACATCATGAACATGGTACCGCCGGTCAGTGTGACCATGCCGACAAAGTAGAAGTTCCAGGGTACATTGCCCGCAGCGTCGGTAAAGGCAATGCCTTGACCGGCCAGCCCCACGGAGATGGCCATCGACTGAACGATAGCCAGCACCAGAGTGCCGTAACGGGTCAGCTGCGTCATCTTGCGACGCCCGGCCTCACCTTCCTTTTTCAGCTGTTCGATGTATGGACTGACGACAGTGAGCAGTTGCATGATGATCGCTGCCGAAATGTACGGCATGATCCCCAGTGCAAAAATACTCATGCGTTCCAGCGCCCCACCGGAGAACATGTTGAACATGCCCAGGATGGTATCGCGCTGTCCGTCAAACATGGAGGCCAGGCTGTCCGGATTGATGCCCGGTACCGGGATATGCGCACCGATGCGATATACCAGTATGGCCAGCAATACGAACAGGAGACGGGCGCCGAGCTCGCCGCCCATTTTCTGCCCCCCGGATGGCAATGCACCTTGTCTAGTCACTTCAAGCCTCTACTTTTCCACCAGCTGCCTCTATGGCTTTCCTGGCTCCTGCAGTCACAGCCAGGCCCTTAACGGTAACGGCCTTGCTCAGCTCACCTGAATTGATGACCTTCACATACTTGATACGGCCATTGATCAGGTCCGCTGCGCGCAGCGAAGCCAGATCTACCGTGTCGCCTTCTACCCGTGCCAATTCGTGCAGGCGCACCTCAGCGGTGACTCTTGCCTTGCGCGAGCTGAAACCGAACTTGGGCAGGCGCCGCTGCAGCGGCATCTGTCCACCCTCGAAACCGGGTTTCACCGTACCGCCGGAGCGGGACTTCTGACCCTTGTGGCCGCGGCCACCGGTCTTGCCCAGACCACTGCCGATACCGCGTCCGACACGCTTGCCGACCGGCTTGGCACCGTCAGCGGGACTCAGATCATTCAGATGCATGATTATTCCCCTACTACACGTACCATGTAGCTGACTTTATTGATCATACCGCGCACTGCTGGTGTATCTTCCAGCTCACGGACCTGGCCGATCTTGCTCAGTCCCAGGCCCTTGACGCACAGCTTGTGCCGGGGCTGGGTGGCGATCGGGCTGCGGAACAGCTCTACCTGAATCTTTTTCTTCGCCATGACTTACTCCAGAATATCTTCAACGGACTTGCCACGCTTGGCGGCTACGTCATCCGGAGAGCACATGTTGCTCAGGCCCTTGATGGTGGCACGCACCACATTGACCGGATTGGTAGAGCCATAGCACTTCGCCAGTACGTTGTGTACGCCGGCAATCTCCAGCACCGAGCGCATCGCACCACCGGCGATGATACCCGTACCTTCAGAGGCCGGCTGCATGTACACCTTGGACGCGCCGTGGCGAGCCTTGACCGGGTACTGCAGCGTGTGTCCGTTCAGATCGACATTGACCATGTTGCGACGGGCCTGGTCCATCGCCTTCTGAATCGCGGCGGGCACTTCACGCGCCTTGCCACGACCGAAGCCGACCTTGCCATTGCCGTCACCGACGACGGTCAGGGCAGTGAAACCGAAGATCCGACCACCCTTGACCACCTTGGCCACGCGGTTGACCTGAACCAGTTTTTCCTGCAGTTCGCCCTGCTGTTGTTCAACGTTAGCCATATTCACCTCTAGAACTGTAATCCACCGGAACGGGCGGCATCAGCAAGTGCCTTGACCCGACCGTGATATCTGAACCCGGACCGATCGAAAGCCACGCTTTCGATACCGGCTTTCTTTGCCCGCTCGGCAATCAGCTCGCCCACCTTGCTGGCGGCCGCTACATTGCCGGTCGGACCCTGCCGCAGCTCCTTGTCCACCGTGGAGGCGCTGGCCAGAATCTGGCTGCCATCCGGTGAAATCACCTGAGCGTAAATATGGCGCGGCGTGCGGTGTACGCACAGCCGATGTGTGCCTGACTCGCGAATCTTGGCGCGATTCTTACGAGCCCGGCGGATACGAGATGCTTTCTTCGCGTTCATAACCTATGCCCTACCCTTTACTTCTTCTTGGTTTCCTTGCGACGGATATATTCGTCGGCATAACGTACACCCTTGCCCTTGTAAGGCTCTGGAGCACGGAACGCGCGAATTTCTGCCGCAACCTGACCAACCCGTTGTTTATCAGCACCGCTGACCACGATCTCGGTATTACTGGGTGTTTCCACCGTAATGCCGTCGGGCAGGGTGTAATCAATCGGGTGTGAAAAGCCCAGGGTGAGGTTCAGGGTCTTGCCGCTGGCCTTGGCGCGATAACCCACACCATTCAGTTGCAGCCGCTTGGAGAAACCTTCGCTCACACCCACAACCATGTTGTTGATCAGCGCACGCATGGTGCCTGACATGGCGCGGGCCTGCTTTGAACCGTCATTGGGCACAACAGTGACCACGTTGTCGGCCTGCTTGAGGCTGACTGCGGAATGGACGTTCATTGTCAGTTCGCCCTTGCCGCCCTTGACAGTAACATTGCTGCCGTTGATCTTCAGATCCACCCCATTGGGGACCGTCACCGGCTTATTGCCTATACGAGACATGTGCCACCTCCTTTAGAATACTTCGCAGATGATCTCACCGCCGATGCCTGCCTTGCGGGCGGCCCGATCGGTCATCACACCTTTGGAAGTGGACACGATGGCCACACCCAGACCACCAGATACCTTGGGCAGCGCGTCGGAGCCCCGGTAGCGACGCAGGCCGGGACGGCTCACGCGCTGGATGCTCTCTATGACAGGCTTGCCCTGGTAATACTTGAGTGTCAGCGTCAGCTCCGGTTTGGCGCTGGCGGACACTTCGGCAGCCGCGATGTAGCCTTCTTCGATCAGCACATCAGCCACTGCCTTCTTCAGCTTGGAAGCCGGCATGGTGACCGTCTCTTTCCCAGCCTGCTGACCATTGCGGACACGGGTGAACATGTCGGCCAGCGTATCTTGCATACTCATTGCAGTTTCCTCACATGTACAGCCGGGCTTAAGGCCTGCCATCGGGTGGCAGACATTCAGCCCGGCTTATCAACGTGCAGTAAAATTACCAGCTGCCCTTGCGGACGCCGGGTACGTTACCACGCATAACCTCTTTACGCAGTGTATTGCGTGCGAGGCCGAACTTCCGGTAGACCGCGTGCGGTCGACCAGTGATTTGACAGCGACGCTGCTGGCGCACCGGACTCGCGTCACGGGGCAGCTTCTGCAGCGCAATCTGCGCTTCCCAGCGCTCTTCGTCAGAGCTCTCCGGGTTACTGATGATTGCCTTCAGGCGGGCACGCTTTTCGGCGTACTTGGCGACCAGTTTGGTGCGTTTCGCCTCGCGTGCTTTCATGCTCTCTTTAGCCATTTCCAGTACTCCCGATCAGTTGCGGAATGGGAAGGACAGGGCTTTCAGCAAAGCACGGCCTTCGTCATTGGTACGGGCGGTAGTGGTGATGGTGATATCCAGACCACGCAGCTTGTCCACCTTGTCGTACTCGATTTCCGGGAAGATGATCTGCTCACGCACACCCATGCTGTAGTTACCGCGGCCGTCGAAAGACTTGCCGTTGATACCCCGGAAGTCACGTACACGCGGCAGAGCGATGTCTACCAGGCGATCCATGAATTCCCACATGCGATCGTGACGCAGTGTCACCTTGGTGCCGATGGGCCAGCCTTCACGGATCTTGAAACCCGCTACCGACTTGCGCGCCTTGGTGACAACCGCTTTCTGGCCGGTAATGGCCTCCAGGTCAGCAACCGCGTTTTCGATCTGCTTCTTGTCACCGATGCCTTCACCCACACCCATGTTCAGGGTGATCTTGGTGACTTTCGGCACTTCCATCACGTTCTTGTAGCCAAACTCTTTCATAAGAGCAGGCATCACTTCAGATTTATAAAGCTCTTTCAGTCTTGCCATGATTCTTCCTGCCCTTAGTCGTCAATCTGCTGGCCGTTGGACTTGAAGAACCGCACCTTGCGCCCGTCTTCCAGAATGCGGAAGCCGACTCGGTCACCCTTGCTGGTTTCCGAATTGAAAATCGCCACGTTGGACGCTGCGATCGGTGCTTCTTTCTCCACGATGCCACCCTGGACCTGGGCCTGCGGGTTCGGCTTCACGTGCTTCTTGATACGGTTGACACCCGACACCAGAAAACGATCCCCTTTCCGGGTATCAGCGGCGATCACCTTGGTGATCTTGCCACGCTTGCCCTTGTCCTTACCGGCGATGACGATAACTTCGTCACCTGTTTTCAGCTTTCTCATTTCAGCTCCTCACTTCCTGCTACCGTCTAGTGCTCAAAGCACTTCCGGCGCCAGGGAAATGATCTTCATGTATTTTTCAGTCCGCAGCTCACGCGTCACCGGCCCGAAAATACGGGTACCGACAGGCGCGTTGGAAGCATTCAGCAGCACCGCAGAGTTGGTGTCGAAACGAATCACCGACCCGTCGGGACGACGAACGCCCTTGCGTGTACGGACGACCACTGCATTCATGACCTGACCTTTCTTGACCTTGCCGCGCGGAATTGCTTCCTTCACGGAGACCTTGATCAGATCACCAATATTGGCGTAGCGACGGTGAGAACCACCCAGCACCTTGATGCATTGAACACGTTTGGCGCCGCTGTTGTCCGCTACGTCGAGTACTGTTTGTGTTTGAATCATCTTACAAACTCCCCAGCCGTTGGGCGGCCCGCTCAGATACTGGCGGCACGCTCAACGATATTGACCAAAGTCCAAGTCTTCTGCTTGGAATACGGACGCGACTCCCGAATCGTGACAACGTCACCCTGCTGGCATTCGTTGTTCTCATCGTGCGCATGTAACTTTGTGGAACGCTTCACGAACTTCCCGTAGATCGGGTGCTGTACGCGGCGCTCAACCAGAACCGTAATGGTCTTGTCAGCCTTGTTGCTGACGACCTGACCGGTCACTGTACGTGCATTGGATTCAGACATTTCAGGCTCCTGCTTTCTCATGCAACACGGTCTTCACACGAGCAATGTCCTTCCGTACCTGACCCAACAGATGCGTCTGGGCCAGCTGGCCGGTAGCTTTCTGCATGCGGTACTTGAACTGATCGTGCAGCAGTTCCAACAGTTGCTTGTTCAGTTCTTCAACTGACTTTTCACGGATATCGTTCGCTTTCATCACATCACCGTCCGCTTCACAAAGGTTGTGGATACCGGCAGTTTGGATGCAGCAAGAGTGAAGGCTTCACGTGCCAGTTCTTCCGACACACCTTCCATCTCGTAGAGCACCTTGCCTGGTTGTATCTGGGCTACCCAGTACTCCACGTTACCCTTGCCTTTACCCATCCGGACCTCGAGCGGCTTCTTGGAGATCGGTTTGTCCGGGAACACCCGGATCCAGATCTTGCCGCCCCGCTTGACCTTACGAGTCATCGCACGACGCGCCGCTTCGATCTGGCGGGCGGTAATGCGACCACGGCCGGTGGCTTTCAGGCCATATTCACCGAAGCTGACCTTGCTGCCACGCTCAGCCAGACCCCGGTTGCGGCCTTTCTGTACCTTGCGAAATTTTGTACGTTTTGGCTGTAACATCTGTCTGCTCCTTACCGCGCGCCTTTCTTCTTGGGCGCCGCGTTAGCCTGTGCACGCACCTCTTCGATGCCGCCCAGGATCTCGCCCTTGAAGATCCACACTTTGATACCCAGGATGCCGTACGTCGTCTGCGCCTCGATATTGGCGTAGTCGATATCAGCCCGCAGGGTGTGCAGAGGCACACGGCCTTCGCGATACCATTCAGTCCGGGCGATTTCAGCACCGCCCAGACGACCGCCGACCTGAATTTTCACGCCCTTGGCACCAGCACGCATGGCGTTCTGTACTGCCCGCTTCATGGCGCGACGGAACATTACCCGGCGCTCCAGCTGACCAGCGACGTTCTGTGCTACCAGCACAGCATCCAGATCCGGCTTGCGGATTTCTTCGATATTGATGTGTACCGGAATACCCATCATCTTCGATACTTCGTTCCGCAGCGCTTCAACGTCTTCGCCTTTCTTGCCAATCACGATGCCCGGACGGGCGGTGTGAATGGTAATGCGGGCATTCTGTGCCGGGCGCTCGATGGTAATGTTGCTGACAGAAGCCTTGGCCAGCTTCTTCTCCAGGTACTCACGAACCTTGATGTCATTTACCAGTTTGTCGGAATAGTCCTTGGACTCCGCGTACCACACAGAGTTGTGGTCTTTCACGATGCCCAGGCGAATCCCGGTCGGGTGTACTTTCTGACCCATCTGACCTTCTCCTGTTAGTCCGCGACCTTGACGGTAATGTGGCACGTCCGCTTGAAAATGCGGTCGGCCCGACCTTTCGCACGCGGACGGATACGCTTCATCGTCATCGCTTCATCAACAAAAACCGTTGATACTTTCAGCTCATCGATGTCAGCGCCGTCGTTGTGCTCGGCGTTGGCCACTGCACTTTCCAGCAATTTTTTAACGATCGCGGCACCCTTCTTAGGGCTGAACGTCAGGATATCCAGAGCGTCCTCTACCGATTTCCCGCGGATCTGGTCTGCCACCAAACGGCCTTTCTGGGCAGACAGACGGGCACCACGCAATACAGCTTTAGTTTCCATTTGTCATTACCTCTTACCGTTTGGCCTTTTTGTCTGCCGCGTGACCCTTGTAGGTACGCGTCAGGGCAAACTCACCCAGTTTGTGACCGACCATGTCTTCTGTAATGTACACAGGAACATGCTGACGGCCATTATGGACTGCTATTGTCAACCCAATGAACTCAGGGAAGATGGTGCTACGGCGGGACCAGGTTTTCAGTGGTCGCTTATCGCCTTTCTCAATAGCAGCCTCTACCTTCTTCATTAAATGAAGGTCTACAAATGGACCCTTCTTTAGTGAACGTGGCACGGCCTAATCCTCTCAAGTTACTTGTTACGACGACGAACAATGTATTTGTCCGTCCGCTTGTTTTTCCGGGTCTTGTAACCCTTGGTCGGCACACCCCAGGGCGTCACGGGGTGACGACCACCGGAAGTCTTGCCTTCACCACCACCGTGGGGGTGGTCAACCGGGTTCATGACCACACCACGTACGGTCGGGCGAATGCCTCTCCAACGCGATGCACCGGCCTTACCCAGTTGCCGCAGGCTGTGTTCGGAATTACCGACCTCACCCAGGGTGGCACGGCAATCCACCAGAATCCGGCGCATTTCACCAGACTTCAGACGGATCAGAGCGTACCCTGCTTCACGTGCAACCAGTTGCGCTGAAGTACCGGCGGAACGGGCAATCTGGCCACCCTTGCCTGGCTTCATCTCAACATTGTGCACGACACTGCCCACGGGAATGCTGCGCAAAGGCATGGCATTACCGGGCTTGATGGGAGCATGTTCACCGGAAATCACTTCGGTGCCCACTTCCACGTTGCGCGGCGCCAGGATGTAGCGACGCTCGCCATCCTTGTACAGCACCAGTGCGATGTGAGCACTGCGGTTCGGATCGTATTCCAGACGTTCTACAACGCCGACCACACCATCCTTGTTCCGCTTGAAGTCAATCCGGCGGTAATGTTGCTTGTGACCACCACCCTTGTGACGCGTGGTGATGCGGCCCTGATTGTTCCGCCCACCGTGCTTGCTCTTCTTTTCTACCAACGCCGCAAAAGGGGCGCCCTTGTACAGATCACTGTTGGTGATCTGTACAACGTGGCGGCGACCGGCTGACGAAGGTTTCGCTTTCTTGATAGCCATGTTTGCCTACCCCTCTTACACGTTCAGGAAGTCAATTTCCTGGCCTTCGGCGAGCCGCACATACGCTTTCTTCGTATCGCTGCGCTTGCCAAAACCCCGGACAGTACGTTTTACCTTACCCTTGTGATTCAGGGTGCGAACACTCAGCACCTTGACGTCAAACAGGGATTCAACCGCTTGCTTGATCTCCGGCTTGGTCGCATCAGTGGCAACCTTGAAGACATACTGGCCATTGCCATCGGCGACGATGGTGGCTTTCTCGGAGATATGCGGCCCCAGCAGAACCTTGTACAGGCGTTCTTGAGTACTCATGCCAACACCTCTTCAACCTTCTTCAGTGCGTCCACGGTGATGACCACCTTGTCGAAAGCGACCAGAACCACCGGATCCATGCCGGTCACATCACGCACATCCACCCGCGGGAGGTTGCGTGCTGACAGGTACAGGTTCTCGTTGACTTCGTCCGCCAGGAACAGCGCGCCATTATTCACGCCCAGATCCTTCATCTTCTGCACGAAGAGCTTGGTCTTGGGCTGATCGACGTTCAGATCGTCAACAACGACCAGACGGTCCTGACGCACCAGCTCGGAGAAGATGGAGCGCATGGCACCGCGATACATCTTGCGGTTGACCTTCTGGCTGTGATCACGCGGCTGGGCGGCAAAGGTCACCCCGCCGGAACGCCAGATCGGGCTGCGAGTCGTGCCCGCACGGGCGCGCCCTGTACCCTTCTGACGCCACGGCTTGGCACCACCGCCGGACACCGCACTGCGATTCTTCTGCGCCTTGCTGCCCTGACGTCCGCCAGCCTGAAAGGCTGTGACGACCTGGTGCACCAGCGCTTCGTTAAATTCTCTGCCGAAGGTAGCCTCTGACACCTCGACCGTAGAATTCTTCTTACCCACTACGTTCAGATTCATGACCTACCCCTCAGGCTTTGATAGCCGGCTTGACCAGCACGTGACCGGATTTGGCACCCGGTACCGCACCCTTGACCAGCAGCAGGTTGCGTTCAGCATCAACCCGCACCACTTCCAGTGTCTGCACAGTCACCTGTTCGGCCCCCATGTGACCAGCCATCTTCTTGCCTTTCCAGACACGACCGGGGGTCTGGCACTGCCCGATGGAACCGGGAGCGCGGTGAGACAGGGAGTTGCCGTGGGTGGCATCCTGGGTACGGAAGTTGTGACGCTTGATAGCGCCCTGGAAGCCCTTGCCTTTCGAAGTTCCAGTCACATCAATCTTCTGCCCGGCCTCGAACTGGCTGACGTCGATAGTGTCACCGACTTTCAGTTCGCCGAGATCGGCCATGCGGAATTCGCGGATAATCTCACCGGCTTCCACGCCCGCCTTGGCATAGTGGCCTGCCTGGGGCTTGGACACCCGGGAGGCTTTCTTGCTGCCAAAAGCCAGCTGCACGGCAATATAGCCGTCCACTTCAGCGGTTTTAAGCTGTGTCACCCGATTCGGGGTGACTTCGATAACCGTTACCGGTATGGACGCACCTTCTTCGTTAAAGACACGGGTCATACCAGCCTTACGGCCAATTACACCAATACTCATGTTCTATCTCCAATGTACGGGGCTTGTTCCGCATTGCGGGACCCGCTATGGCCGCCCTTTCGGACTGTTACATTAGGAGGCGTCTGTGCTTTCAGCCCAACTTGCAGAGCCCTGGCACCTGACGCTTAACCCAGACTGATTTGCACATCCACACCGGCTGCCAGATCAAGCTTCATCAGAGCATCAACGGTTTTTTCCGTCGGCTCGACGATGTCCAGCATGCGCTTGTGGGTACGCAGTTCATACTGATCACGCGCGTCTTTGTTGACGTGCGGGGAGACCAGGATGGTATAGCGCTCACGCTTGGTAGGCAGCGGAATGGGACCGCGCACCTGAGCGCCAGTGCGTTTCGCAGTATCGACGATTTCCTGAGTGGAAGAGTCAATCAGGCGATGATCAAACGCCTTCAGGCGAATTCTGATCTTTTGGTTCTGCATGTGACCAAAACTCCGAAATTGTTAAACAGCATTACGCCCCCTCAGGTCGACTGAGGGACGCGCATTATATTGACGCGCCCCCGGCATGTCAACGCGGGTACGCCAAACAGATATGAAAAAGGGGACCCGCAGGTCCCCTTTCACTCGAATGGCGGTCTGAGACGACCGCTTTCGGCTTACTCGATGATCTTGGCGACGACGCCCGCACCCACGGTACGACCACCTTCACGGATCGCAAAACGCAGGTTGTCTTCCATCGCGATCGGCGCGATCAGCGTCACCACCATCTTGATGTTGTCACCCGGCATCACCATCTCGACACCTTCCGGCAACTCAACATTACCGGTCACGTCTGTGGTCCGGAAATAGAACTGCGGACGATAGCCCTTGAAGAACGGCGTGTGACGTCCACCCTCGTCCTTCGACAGAACATACACCTCAGCCTCGAACTTGGTGTGCGGCGTGATGGAACCCGGCTTGGCCAGCACCTGACCACGCTCAACCTCGTCACGCTTGGTGCCACGCAGCAGCGCACCAATGTTCTCGCCCGCCCGACCTTCGTCCAGCAGCTTGCGGAACATCTCGACACCGGTCACTACCGTCTTGGTGGTGTCCTTGATGCCCACGATCTCGATCTCTTCGCCCGACTTCACAATGCCGCGCTCGACACGACCGGTAACCACCGTACCGCGACCGGAAATGGAGAACACGTCTTCGATCGGCATCAGGAACGGCTGGTCAATCGCACGCTCCGGCTCCGGAATGTACTCGTCCAGCGCCTCTACCAGCTTCTTCACAGCGGTAGTGCCCATCTCGTTGTCGTCCTTGCCTTCCAGCGCCATCAGCGCTGAACCGGTGATGATCGGCGTGTCGTCGCCCGGGAAATCGTACTGGCTCAGCAGATCACGCACTTCCATCTCGACCAGCTCCAGCAGCTCTTCATCGTCTACCATGTCCGCCTTGTTCAGGAACACAACGATGTAGGGCACGCCGACCTGGCGCGACAGCAGAATGTGCTCGCGCGTCTGCGGCATCGGGCCGTCAGCAGCTGAACACACCAGAATCGCGCCATCCATTTGCGCGGCACCGGTGATCATGTTCTTCACATAGTCAGCGTGGCCCGGGCAGTCAACGTGCGCGTAGTGGCGCGTCGGTGAATCGTACTCGACGTGCGAGGTCGCAATGGTGATACCACGCTCCCGCTCTTCCGGCGCGTTGTCGATCTGATCGAACGCACGGCTCTCGCCTTCACCGAACACCTCGAAGCACACGCGGGTCAGCGCCGCTGTCAGGGTGGTCTTGCCGTGGTCTACGTGACCAATGGTGCCCACGTTCAGGTGGGGCTTTTTACGCTCAAAAGCTGCCTTTGACATTGTCTTTTCCTCAATTAAGCCAGGGGCCTGACGAATCAGGCCTTCTTGATAATTTCTTCCGCGATATTGGTCGGAGCCTCGGCGTAATGCGAGAACTCCATGGTGTAGGACGCGCGGCCCTGTGACATGGAACGCAGGTCAGTGGCATAGCCGAACATTTCGGACAGTGGTACATCAGCATTGATGACCTTGCCGGACGGCGTGTCTTCCATGCCATGCACGATGCCGCGACGACGGTTCAGGTCACCCATGACATCACCCATGTAGTCTTCCGGCGTAACCGCCTCGACCTTCATCATGGGCTCCATGATGCAGGGATTGCCTTTCTCGGTGAGCTTCTTAACCGCCATGGAGGCCGCCACCTTGAACGCCATCTCGTTGGAGTCCACGTCGTGGTAGGAACCATCGAACAGAGTCGCTTTCAGGCCCAGCAGCGGATAACCCGCCAGTACGCCGTTCTGCATCTGCTCGCCGATGCCCTTTTCTACCGCCGGAATGTATTCCTTCGGTACGACACCACCCACGATTTCGTTGACGAACTCCAGACCTTCGGTCTCGGTCGGTTCAAAACGGACCACAACATGGCCGTACTGACCACGACCACCCGACTGCCGCACGAACTTGCTTTCCACTTCGCAGGACTGACGGATTTTTTCGCGGTAGGCCACCTGCGGCGCACCGATGTTGGCTTCCACCTTGAACTCGCGACGCATACGGTCAACGATGATGTCCAGGTGCAGCTCACCCATGCCCGAGATGATGGTCTGGCCGGTCTCTTCATCCGTGCGCACACGGAAGGAAGGATCTTCCTGGGCCAACTTGCCCAGGGCCACACCCATTTTTTCCTGGTCGGGCTTGGACTTCGGCTCTACCGCCACAGAAATGACGGGCTCCGGGAATTCCATGCGCTCCAGAGTAATGGGGCTGTTCGGGTCACACAGCGTATCACCCGTGGTGACACCCTTGACGCCGACCAGTGCGGCAATATCACCCGCCAGCACTTGCTTGATTTCTTCGCGGTTGTTGGAGTGCATCTGCACCATACGGCCGACGCGCTCTTTCTTGCCCTTGACCGGGTTCAGCACGGCATCACCGGAATTCAGCGTACCGGAATAGACGCGCACGAAGGTCAGCGTGCCCACGAAGGGGTCGGTGGCGATCTTGAACGCCAGTGCGGCAAAGGGTGCATCGTCATCGGCAACCCGCTTTTCAACGGTCTCTGCCTTGTCGTCCAGCACACCTTCGATGGCCTTGACTTCGGTCGGGCTGGGCATGTACTCGATGACACTGTCGAGCAGCGCCTGCACACCCTTGTTCTTGAAGGCGGAACCGCAGTGGGTCAGTACCAGATCATTGGCCAGGGTACGCGCTCGCAGGCCCTGCTTGATCTCGTCCTCGGTCAGTTCAACACCTTCGAGGTATTTTTCCATCAGCACGTCATTGGCTTCGGCCGCAGCCTCTACCATCTCGTTGCGCGCTTCCTCACATTCAGCCTGCATGTCGGCCGGAATGTCTTCCAGCTCATAGGTCATGCCCATGTCGTCTTCACTCCAGACGATCATCTTCATGCGCAGCAGGTCGACGACGCCACGGAATTCGTCTTCCGCACCGACGGGCAACTGGATCGGCACCACATTGGCACCCAGACGCTCTTTCATCTGGTTGACGACCCACTTGAAGTCGGCACCAGCACGGTCCATCTTGTTGACGAACACCATGCGCGGCACTTCGTACTTGTTGGCCTGACGCCATACGGTTTCGGTCTGCGGCTGCACACCGGAGGAGCCGCACAGTACGACCACAGCACCGTCGAGAACACGCAGCGAGCGCTCGACTTCAATGGTGAAGTCAACGTGCCCGGGGGTATCAATGATATTGATCCGGTGCTCAGGGAACTGCTGGTTCATGCCGCTCCAGAAACAGGTGGTAGCAGCAGATGTAATGGTAATGCCACGCTCCTGCTCCTGCTCCATCCAGTCCATGGTGGCTGCACCATCGTGCACCTCACCAATCTTGTGCGACAGACCAGTGTAGAACAGGATACGTTCGGTCGTGGTGGTCTTGCCCGCATCCACATGCGCGACAATACCGATGTTGCGGTAACGATTAATCGATGTCTTACGAGCCACGATTGAATCCCCTGTGGTTTAGAAGCGAAAGTGTGAGAAGGCTCTGTTGGCTTCGGCCATACGGTGTACGTCTTCACGTTTCTTGAATGCCGCACCCTTGCCTTCCACAGCGTCCTGCAGCTCGCCCGCGAGGCGGAGTGCCATGGACTTTTCGCCCCGCTTGCGCGCGGAGTCTACCAGCCAGCGCATGGCCAGTGCTTCACGTCGCTCAGGACGGACTTCAACGGGCACCTGGTAGGTGGCACCACCGACACGGCGAGACTTGACCTCGACCATGGGCGCTACCGCTTCCAGCGCAGATTCAAACACCTCAACCGGATCTCTGTCCTGACGTTCCTGGATCTTGTCCAGAGCGCCATAGACGATCTTCTCCGCGATGGACTTTTTGCCGTCTTCCATCACGTGGTTCATGAATTTTGCCAGAGTCTGATTATTGAACTTGGGATCTGGCAGGATCTCTCTTTTTGCAATCACGCGTCTTCTTGGCATGATAAGCCCTCTTGAAGGTCTTCAGGACAGCCCGGTACTCATCGGGAAGTTCAGGCCCCGATCGACCGGCCTTACTCTTATCTTTCGGCCTTTACGGCATGAAAGAATGATTATTTCTTGGGTCGCTTGGCGCCGTACTTGGAACGGCCCTGCAGGCGATTCTGTACGCCGGCACAGTCCAGAGCACCACGGACGGTGTGATAACGCACACCCGGCAGGTCTTTTACCCGGCCGCCGCGAATCAGCACTACAGAGTGCTCTTGCAGGTTGTGACCCTCACCGCCGATATACGAAGACACTTCGTAACCATTGGTCAGACGCACACGGCACACCTTGCGCAGTGCCGAGTTCGGCTTTTTCGGGGTCGTGGTATAGACCCGGGTGCAGACGCCACGACGCTGCGGGCAGGCCTGGAGTGCCCGTACGTCACTCGGCTTGACCTTGCGCTTGCGCGGCTTGCGCACCAGCTGGTTAATGGTTGCCATTCAGCCTTTCTCCACTTCTCTTTTGCTTCTCGGAATCGCTATTGCCCCGACTCCGGATGGAGTCGGGGCAATAAGGGACGCGAATAATAGGGCCCGACCAAAACTTAGTCAAGCCGGATGCACATTCAGTGCTGTCTGTTCAGCGCCTGGCTCTGGTTATTTGTACAACGCCTCGCTCAGGCTACTTGTTCAAAGCCTCGCTCAGGGCTATTTATTAAGAGCCTCGCTCAGGGCTGCTTCCACATCACTGGCACTCATGGACGGACGGTCATCGCCGGCCAGACGCTCGTCACGCTTGCGCTTGCGCTCGGCGTGGTAGGCCAGGCCGGTACCGGCCGGAATCAGACGACCCACGACCACGTTCTCCTTGAGACCGCGCAGGTAGTCGCGCTTGCCGGTGACAGCACCCTCGGTCAGTACCCGCGTGGTCTCCTGGAAGGAAGCCGCGGAAATGAACGACTCGGTAGCCAGCGAAGCCTTGGTGATGCCCAGCAGCACACGCTCGTACCTGGCCGGCAGCTTGCCTTCCGCGGTCGCCACTTCATTGGCTTCCAGCACGGCGGTGTACTCGACCTGATCACCCTTGATGAAGCTGGTCTCACCCGGCTCCACAATGATCACCTTGCGCAGCATCTGACGCACGATCGTTTCGACGTGCTTGTCGTTAATGCCCACACCCTGCAGTCGATACACTTCCTGAATCTCTGCCGTGATGTACTTCGACAGCTCTTCAACACCCAGCAGGCGCAGAATATCGTGCGGGTTCAGCGGCCCTTCGGAGATCAGTTCGCCTTTCTCGACCTGCTCGCCTTCGAACACGCTGAGCTGACGCCACTTCGGAATCAGTTCCTCGTAGGCATCACCTTCGGCCGGCGCAATCACCAGGCGCTTCTTGCCCTTGGTTTCCTTGCCGAAGCCGATGATGCCGGAAGTCTCGGCCAGAATGGCCGGTTCTTTCGGCTTGCGGGCCTCGAACAGGTCGGCCACACGCGGCAGACCACCGGTGATGTCCTTGTTGCCTGACGTTTCCTGCGGAATACGGGCCAGTACATCGCCCACTTCCACGGCCTGACCGTCGCTCAGACTGAGCAGGGAGCCGTCCGGCAGGAAGTACTGCACCGGCTGGTCGGTGTCACCGAAGGTAATGTCCTTACCCTTGGCGTCGACCAGTTTCAGCATGGGACGAATGTCCTTGCCGGCGGTGCTGCGGTCTTTCTGCGGAATGACTTCGATGCTGGATACACCAGTCATCTCGTCAATCTTGGAGTTGATGGTGACGCCATCATCCATACCGACGAACTTCACCTTGCCCTTCATCTCGGCAATGATCGGGTGCGTGTGCGGATCCCACTTGGCCACCGGCTCACCGGCACCCACTTCCTGGTCTTCGCGCACGGTCAGAGCGGCACCATAAGGCAGCTTGTAGCGCTCACGCTCACGCCCTGCCTGGTCAACCACCGACAGGATGGAGGACCGTGAAGTGGTCACCAGCTCGCCATTGGTGCGCTCAACTGTCTTGATGTTGTGCAGCTTGATACGACCACCATGCTTGACCTGCACCGCATCCACGGCGGAGGACGAAGACGCCGCACCACCGATGTGGAAGGTACGCATGGTCAACTGGGTACCCGGCTCACCGATGGACTGGGCGGCAATGATACCGACCGCCTCACCGATGTTGACCAGATGGCCCCGGGCCAGATCGCGACCATAGCAGTTGGCACAGATGCCATGGCGGGTTTCGCAGGTAATCGGCGACCGTACCTTGAGCTGATCGATACCCCACTCGTCGATCTTGCGCACCCAGCGTTCGTCGATCAGGGTATTGGCGGGAATGGCGACATCTTCGCCACCCGGCATCAGCACATCTTCAGACACCACACGACCCAGTACCTGCTGGCCGATACCGACGACGATATCACCGCCTTCGATGATGGGCTCCAGCGTAATGCCGTTGGTGGTGCCACAGTCGGTTTCGGTGACCACAACATCCTGCGCCACATCGACCAGACGCCGCGTCAGGTAACCGGAGTTCGCCGTCTTCAGAGCCGTATCGGCCAGACCCTTACGGGCGCCGTGGGTGGAGATGAAGTACTCACCTACCGACAGACCTTCCCGGAAGTTGGACTTGATCGGGTTCTCGATGATGGAGCCATCCGGCTTCGCCATCAGGCCACGCATACCGGCGAGCTGGCGGATCTGAGCCGGTGAACCCCGGGCGCCGGAGTCCGCATAGATGTAGACGGAGTTGAAAGACTCCTGCTCCACTTCCTTGCCGTCCCGGTCGATCGTCATCTCTTTACCGATGGACTCCATCATGGAGCGGGCAATGGTTTCATTGGCGCGTGACCAGATGTCCACCACCTTGTTGTACTTCTCGCCCTGAGTCACCAGGCCGGATTCGTACTGCTCCTGGATCTCCTGCACTTCGGCCTCGGCCTTGCCCAGGATCTCCAGCTTGTTCAGCGGAATCTCGAAATCATTCACACCGATGGAGGCACCGCTGCGGGTGGCATAGTGGAAGCCCATGTACATGATCTGGTCAGCGAAGATGACCGTCGGCTTCAGCCCGGCACGGCGATAGCTCTCGTTCAGCAGCAGCGAGATCGACTTCTTCTTCAGCGTCTGGTTGACCAGTTCGAACGGCAGGCCTTCCGGCACTATGGTAAACAGCAGCACCCGGCCGACCGTGGTGTCATACAGCACGGTGCGCGACTCTTCATAGTCGTCATCACGAATCACTTCGCTGACACGCACCTTGATCTTGGCCTGCAGGCCCACCTTGCCGGCGCCATAGGCGCGCTCAACTTCCTTGACGTCGGCAAATATCATGCCTTCGCCCTTGTCGTTGATGCGCTCACGGGTCATGTAGTACAGGCCCAGCACCACGTCCTGCGACGGCACGATGATCGGCTCGCCGTTGGCCGGTGACAGGATGTTGTTGGTGGACATCATCAGCGCGCGCGCTTCCAACTGGGCTTCCAGCGTCAGCGGCACGTGCACGGCCATCTGGTCACCATCGAAGTCGGCGTTGTAGGCCGCACAGACCAGTGGGTGAAGTTGAATGGCCTTGCCTTCGATCAGCACCGGCTCGAACGCCTGAATACCCAGGCGGTGCAGAGTCGGCGCCCGGTTCAGCAGTACCGGGTGCTCGCGAATCACTTCGTCCAGAATATCCCAGACCACAGCTTCTTCGCGCTCGACCATCTTCTTGGCTGCCTTGATGGTGGTAGCCAGGCCACGCAGTTCCAGCTTGCTGTAGATGAACGGCTTGAACAGCTCCAGCGCCATCTTCTTGGGCAGACCGCACTGGTGCAGACGCAGAGTCGGACCGACCACGATGACCGAACGGCCGGAGTAGTCGACGCGCTTGCCCAGCAGGTTCTGCCGGAAACGACCCTGCTTGCCCTTGATCATGTCGGCCAGCGACTTCAGCGGCCGACGGTTGGAGCCGGTGATGGCCCGGCCGCGACGACCGTTGTCGAGCAGCGCATCAACAGACTCCTGCAGCATGCGCTTTTCGTTGCGCACGATGATGTCGGGCGCATTCAGCTCAAGCAGGCGCTTCAGACGGTTGTTGCGGTTGATCACGCGGCGATACAGATCGTTCAGATCCGAGGTGGCGAAACGGCCACCGTCCAGCGGTACCAGCGGACGCAGATCCGGCGGCAGCACGGGCAGCACCTTCATCACCATCCACTCCGGACGATTGCCGGACTTGTGGAAGGCTTCCAGGATCTTCAGTCGCTTGGACAGCTTCTTGATTTTGGTTTCACTGTTGGTGGCCGGGATCTCTTCGCGCAGCTGACCAATCTCTTCTTCGAGATTGATGTGCTTGAGCATTTCCTCGATGGCCTCGGCACCCATGCGGGCATCGAAATCATCGCCGAACTCTTCGATGGCCTGGTAGTAGTCTTCATCGCTCAGCAACTGACCACGTTCCAGGGTAGTCATGCCCGGGTCGATCACCACGAAGGATTCGTAATAGAGGATGCGCTCGATATCACGCAGCGTCATGTCCAGCATCAGGCCGATACGTGACGGCAGGCTCTTCAGGAACCAGATGTGCGCCACCGGGGCCGCCAGTTCGATGTGACCCATGCGGTCACGACGCACCTTGGACTGGGTAACCTCGACGCCACACTTCTCACAGATGACACCACGGTGCTTGAGCCGCTTGTACTTGCCGCACAGGCACTCGTAATCCTTGATCGGGCCAAAGATGCGCGCACAGAACAGGCCGTCGCGCTCTGGCTTGAAGGTACGGTAGTTGATGGTTTCCGGCTTCTTCACTTCGCCGAAGGACCAGGACCGGATCATCTCCGGCGACGCCAGACCGATACGGATGGAGTCGAATTCTTCTTCGTGGCTTTGCGCCTTCAGCAGACCTAACAAGTCTTTCATATAACCGCCTCAAAGCTAGTTACTGAGTGCGACCGGATCAGACCGATCGCAGGTCAATCTGTTTCCCCTGCGGGACCTCGAACCCGGTGCCCGCAGGCACCGGTGAGCACGCATCAGTCGTGTTCGAGTTCGATGTCGATACCGAGCGAACGGATTTCCTTGATCAACACGTTGAAGGACTCGGGCATGCCCGGCTCCATGCGGTGATCGCCGTCGACAATGTTCTTGTACATCTTGGTCCGACCATTCACGTCGTCCGACTTGACGGTGAGCATCTCCTGCAGCGTATGGGCGGCACCATAGGCTTCCAGAGCCCAGACCTCCATCTCGCCGAAACGCTGGCCGCCAAACTGTGCCTTGCCGCCGAGCGGCTGCTGGGTCACCAGGCTGTAGGAACCTGTTGACCGCGCATGCATCTTGTCGTCGATCAGGTGGTTCAGTTTCAGCATGTACATGTAGCCAACGGTGGTTTCCCGCTCGAAAGCTTCGCCGGTGCGGCCGTCCCAGAGCTGAATCTGACCGGAAGACGGCAGACCCGCCAATTCCAGCAGCTTCTTGATTTCAGGCTCCTGGGCACCATCGAATACCGGCGTGCTGATCGGCAGACCACCACGCAGATTCTGCGCCAGTTCGATCACTTCACCGTCAGTCAGTTCATCGATGTTCTCCTTGCGGAACGCATCGCCGACACTGTTGTAGATCTCGTCCAGATACTTGCGCATCTCGGCGATGGCACGCTGTTCGCGCAGCATCTCTTCAATGCGCTTGCCGATACCCTTGGACGCCGCACCCAAGTGCGTTTCCAGCACCTGACCGACGTTCATCCGTGACGGCACACCCAGCGGGTTGAGTACAACATCGACCGGTTCGCCATGCTCGTCATAGGGCATGTCTTCGACCGGTACAATGGTCGAGATAACACCCTTGTTACCGTGACGGCCGGCCATCTTGTCGCCCGGCTGGATCTTCCGCTTCACGGCCAGATAGACCTTGACGATTTTCAGCACACCGGGTGCCAGATCATCGCCTGAGGTAATCTTGCGGCGCTTGACCTCGAGACGGTGCTCCTGATCCTTGCGGGTTTCTTCCAACTGCTGTTCGGCCTGCTCCAGTGCCGCAGCCTTTTCGTCCTCGGCCAGACGCAGTTCGAACCACTGGGCGTAGGGCAGCTCGGCCAGATTCTCGGCATTGAGCTTGTCGCCCTTCTTGAAGCCCGCTCCGCCATTGACCACGGCGCCGTCCAGGACCTGGGCCAGACGCTCGAAAGTCGCCTGCTCCATGATCTTGTACTCGGCCCGCAGATCCTTGCGGAACTCTTCCAGTTGCTGACGCTCGATCGCCTTGGCGCGCTCGTCCTTTTCCACCCCGTCACGGGTGAAGACCTGGACGTCGACCACGGTACCGCGCATGCCGCCCTTGACCCGCTGCGAAGTGTCCTTCACGTCGGAGGCTTTCTCGCCGAAGATGGCGCGCAACAGTTTTTCTTCCGGTGTCAACTGGGTCTCGCTCTTGGGCGTGACCTTGCCGACCAGAATATCGCCGGGGCCGACTTCGGCGCCGACATACACTATGCCGCTCTCGTCGAGCTTGCTCAGTGCCGATTCACCCACGTTCGGGATGTCACCGGTGATTTCCTCCGGCCCGAGCTTGGTGTCACGGGCAATACAGGTCAGTTCCTGAATATGCACCGTGGTCAGGCGCTCTTCCTGCACCACACGCTCGGAGATGAGGATGGAATCCTCGAAGTTGTAACCGTTCCAGGGCATGAAGGCGATGCGCATGTTCTGCCCCAGCGCCAGCTCACCCAGATCGGTGGACGGACCATCGGCCAGAATATCGCCCCGTGCCACCACATCACCCTGATTGACGATCGGGCGCTGGTTGATACAGGTGTTCTGGTTGGACCGCGTGTACTTGGTCAGGTTGTAGATGTCGACCCCGGCCTCGGAGCCCTGGACTTCATCATCATTGACCCGCACCACGATGCGCTTGGCATCGACGGCTTCGATCACACCACCCCGTGAGGCCACCGCACAGACACCGGAGTCGCGCGCTACCGCACGCTCGATGCCGGTACCCACAACAGGCTTGTCCGCCCGCAGCGTCGGCACGGCCTGGCGCTGCATGTTGGAGCCCATCAGGGCGCGGTTGGCGTCATCGTGCTCGAGGAACGGAATCAGCGCCGCAGCGACCGATACCACCTGGCGCGGTGACACGTCCATCAGATCAACCGATTCGACCGGGGCCAGCGTGAACTCGCCATGGTGACGCACCTGCACGAACTCGCCCTGAATCCGGTTGTCGTCATTCATTGGCACATTGGCCTGTGCAATGACGTGTTTGCCTTCATCAATGGCCGACAGGTACACGATCTCGTCGGTGGCCTGACCTTCCTTCACGACCCGGTAGGCCGTTTCCAGAAAACCGTAGCTGTTGGTACGGGCATAGGTTGCCAGTGAATTGATCAGACCGATGTTCGGACCTTCCGGCGTTTCGATCGGGCAGACGCGGCCATAGTGCGTGGTATGTACGTCACGCACCTCGAAGCCGGCACGCTCACGGGTCAGGCCGCCCGGGCCAAGCGCAGAAACACGACGCTTGTGTGTCACTTCGGACAGCGGGTTGTTCTGATCCATGAACTGGGACAGCTGGCTGGAACCGAAGAACTCCTTGATCGCTGCCGCCACCGGCTTGGCATTGATCAGATCCTGCGGCATCAGGCCTTCGCTTTCGGCCAGCGACAGACGCTCGCGCACTGCCCGCTCGACACGGACCAGACCCACACGGAATTGGTTCTCGGCCATCTCGCCGACAGAGCGCACACGCCGGTTACCCAGGTGATCGATGTCGTCGACTTCACCGCGACCGTTGCGAATATCCACCAGTGTCTTCAGTACCGACACGATGTCATCACGATCCAGCACACTGTTGCCGGTGTCTTCTTCCCGGCCCAGGCGGCGGTTGAACTTCATCCGGCCGACGTTGCTCAGGTCATAGCGGTCTTCGGAGAAGAACAGGTTTTCGAACAGGCTTTCCGCCGACTCCTTGGTCGGCGGCTCACCCGGACGCATCATGCGATAGATCTCGACCAGCGCTTCCAGACGGGTGGAAGTCGGATCGATGCGCAGCGTCTCGGACATGTAGGGCCCGCAGTCCAGCTCATTGGTATAGAGCACCTGAATGCTTTTCGCACCGGCCTGCGCCATCTTCTCCAGCAGATCAGCAGTGATTTCGCTGTTGCAGGGCGCCAGGATCTCGCCGGTCTTGGCGTCGACAAAATCCTTGGCCAGGGTTTTTCCGATGATGTATTCCTGCGGCACATTGATGTGCTCGACACCGGCTTTTTCCAGCTGACGCAGATGCCGGGCCGTAATACGACGCCCGGCTTCCAGCACGACCTTGCCGTCCTTGCCCTTGATGTCGAAGGAGGCGGTTTCGCCGCGCAACTGCTCGCTGTTGAACGCCATCTGGAAGTTTTCGCCGCTCTTGCGGAACTCGATGGTGTCGAAGAACATGTCCAGCATTTCCTGGTTGCTGTAACCCAGGGCGCGCAGCAGAATGGTGGCCGGCAGCTTGCGCCGACGGTCGATGCGGACAAAGACGTTGTCCTTGGGGTCAAACTCGAAGTCCAGCCAGGAGCCCCGGTAGGGGATGACCCGTGCCGAGAACAGCAGCTTGCCTGACGAATGGGTTTTACCCCGGTCATGGTCGAAGAAGACACCCGGCGAGCGGTGCAGCTGGGAAACGATAACCCGCTCTGTGCCGTTGACCACAAAGGTGCCATTATCCGTCATCAGGGGGATTTCCCCCATGTAGACTTCCTGTTCCTTGATGTCCTTGACCGCCTTGGAGGAGGACTCCTTGTCATAAATGACCAGGCGGACCTTGACGCGCAGCGGCGCCGAATAGGTTACGCCACGGAGCTGACATTCCTTAACGTCAAACGCAGGCTCACCGAGACGGTAACTCACGTACTCCAGCGATGCGTTGCCAGAGTAGCTGGAAATCGGAAAAATGGAATCGAAAGCGGCCTGCAGCCCCACCCCGTGCGCATCTGGCGCTTCCGGATCGGATTGCAGGAACTTGCGATAGGAATCCATCTGAATCGCAAGCAGGTACGGCAACTCCATCACGGGAGGAATTTTGCCGAAGCTCTTGCGAATACGTTTTTTCTCGGTGTAAGAGTAAGCCATCTAGCGTTCCCCAGCTCACATTAATGGACGGTTCATCGGGACTCTCGTCCGGCCTTCCCGCAGGAAGGGGGCGGGCACATCCAAGGGCGCAAAGACGCTGTCGGATGCCCCCAAAATGCACAGATCCCAGAACGGCAAAAAGGCTGGCGTCATAACGACGCCAGCCGTTGCGTTCTGCTCATTCCTCAAAAGGGGAATGATTACTTCAGCTCGACAGAAGCGCCGGCTTCTTCCAGCTTGGCTTTCAGCTGCTCGGCTTCTTCCTTGGAAGCGCCTTCTTTCACGGTAGCGGGCGCGCCGTCTACCATTGCCTTGGCTTCTTTCAGGCCCTGGCCAGTGATTTCACGCACTGCCTTGATGACGTTGACTTTCTTCTCACCAGCGGAAGTCAGAACCACGTCGAATTCGGTCTGCTCTTCAGCAGCACCGGCGTCACCGCCAGCAGCAGCAGGTGCAGCAGCCACTGCAGCCTGAGCAGATACACCGAATTTCTCTTCCATTGCTTCAACCAGCTCAACCACTTCCATGACGGACATTTCGGCGATTGCGTTGAGGATATCGTCTTTAGACAAAGCCATTGTTCAATTCTCCAATAATTCATTGCTTGCGATCTGATCGAAGTGATCAGGCCGCCTTCTTCTGTTCCGCTACGGCGTGTACGACACGCGTCACCCGTCCGGGGACATCGTTGAACGTACGTACCAGCTTGGTGACCGGTGCCAGAGTAACCGCAGCCAGCATGCTCAGCGCCTGTTCGCGCGTAGGCAGCTTGGCCAGTCGATCAATCTGTTCAGCACCGAGCAGCTCACCACCTACCGCCAACGCCTTGATCTCGAACTTGTCATTCTCTTTCGAGAAGTCCTTGAACAGGCGAGCAGCAGCGCCGGGATCTTCCATGGAAAACCCGAGAAGGGTCGGCCCACGGAAAGACTCGACGGCACACTCGTATTCGGTTCCTGCTACGGCGAACTTGGCCAGGTTGTTCGGAGTAACCCGCATATAGACCTGGTTGGCTCGCGCTTCGGCCCGCAGCCGGGTCATGTCTGCAACAGACACCCCCCGCGAGTCAGCAATAACCAACGAGAGAGCACTGGTAGCCACTTTACTCACATCGGCGACAACTTTTTTCTTGTCTTCGAGTCTAAGTGCCACGTTGTTTCTCCCATTTGTCCGGCAAGCGCCGGAGTTTGCTTGGATACGGCTACAGGGTCCAGCTCAATTCTGAGTGGGCTTCACCGTCTGCGTAGGACATTAAGGTTTGGCCGCAACCGCCCCTCCTACGGTCTTTGACAGCCCCGCCGTGTCGATGCCTGAACATCGGCACGGCGAAGCCCCAAAGTCTTCACACTACCAGCGAGCTCTGATCCAGAGTCAGACCGGGCCCCATGGTGGAGGACAGGCTGATCTTCTTCAGATAGACACCCTTGGCGTTTGCCGGCTTCAGCTTCTTCAGCTCGGCAATCAGTGCTTCTGCGTTTTCCTTGATGGCAACAGGCTCAAAGGCCACCTTGCCAACAGACGCATGAATAATACCGTTCTTGTCGGTACGGAAACGAACCTGACCGGCCTTGGCATTCTTGACTGCGGTGGCCACATCAGGTGTCACGGTGCCGACTTTCGGGTTCGGCATCAGGCCACGCGGACCCAGTACCTGACCCAGTTGGCCCACGACCCGCATGGCGTCCGGCGCGGCAATCACCACGCCAAAGTCCAGGTCGCCGCCCTTGATACGTTCCGCCAGATCTTCCATGCCGACCACATCCGCGCCGGCCTCTTTGGCGGCATCGGCGGCGGCACCCTGGGCAAACACAGCCACCTTGACGTCTTTGCCGGTGCCATGCGGCATCACGGTTGCGCCACGGACATTCTGATCCGATTTGCGCGCATCAACGCCCAGATTGATCGACAGATCCAGGGACTCTTCGAACTTGACTGTAGACAGCTCCTTCAGCAGGGCAACGGCTTCGTCGATCGGATACTGCTTGAGGGGATCGACCTTTTCTGCAATCGCCTTGGCGCGCTTGGACAACTTAGCCATCAGTTAACCCCCTCTACATTCAGGCCCATGCTGCGGGCGGTACCCGCGATAGTGCGCACTGCTGCATCCAGATCTGCGGCGGTAAGATCCGCATCCTTGGTCCTGGCAATTTCTTCCAGTTGCTCCCGGTTGACCGTACCCACCTTTTCGGTGTTCGGACGCGCCGAGCCACTCTTGATACCGGCTGCTTTCTTCAGCAGGATTGCCGCCGGCGGCGTCTTGGTGACGAAGGTGAAGCTACGGTCGTTATAAACCGTAATCACGACCGGAATCGGCAGGCCTGGCTCTACATTCTGCGTCTCGGCGTTGAACGCCTTGCAGAATTCCATGATATTCACGCCATGCTGACCCAGTGCAGGGCCCACAGGCGGAGATGGGTTGGCTTTGCCAGCGCCAACCTGCAGCTTGATATATGCTTGTACTTTCTTGGCCATAATGTCCTCTTTATGGGTAGTAGCGCCTTTGGCAGCAACGCTGCCCTCAGGCTCCCCGTTGTTACCCGACCCTGGCGGTTAGCTTCGGGCCGGCCTCTACAGACAGCAAAACCGGCACGCAGCCGGCTTCACCAAAAACAACTGAATTCAGGCTTTCTCGACCTGGGTAAACTCCAACTCGACGGGCGTTGAGCGCCCAAAGATCGTCACCGACACATGCAGACGATTCTTCTCGTAATTGACCTTCTCCACCGTGCCATTGAAATCGGCAAAGGGACCATCGGTAACACGAATGGCCTCGCCCGGCTCGAACACGGTCTTCTGCGCCGGCTTTTCGGTGCCTTCCTTGACCCGACGCAAAATGGCATCGGCTTCGGCCTGAGACAGCGGAGCAGGCGCTTCGGAGGAGCCGCCAATAAAACCCATTACCCGCGGCGTACTCTTGACCAGGTGCCAGGTCTCATCGTTCATATCCATTTCGACCATCACATAGCCGGGATAGAACTTGCGCTCACTCTTGCGCTTCTTGCCGTCCTTCACTTCGACGACACTCTCCGTAGGCACCAGGATTTCACCAAACTGATCCTGCATGCCATGCAGTTCGACGCGCTCTTTCAGCGTCGAGGCTACCCGTTTCTCATAACCCGAGTAGGCATGTACCACATACCAGCGCATGAATGATTCCTTAATTAACCGACAGCCAGACCAATCAGAAAACTGATCAGCATATCAAACAGGAACATGATCAGCGCCACCAACAATACCACTGCCAATACAAGCAGTGTGGTCTGAGTCGTTTCTGTTCGCGTTGGCCAGATGACTTTGCGCAGCTCGGTCCACGCTTCTTTGCGATACTGATTGAACTTGCGACCGCGATCCGTAGTCAGGGCAATGGCCACGGCCACGAGGGCCAGCACCAGAACACCCAGAACACGATACAACAGACCGACTTCAGGATACTGGCCATTGCCCAAAATGGCTGCAACCAGCAGGGCTGCAACTGCCAGCCACTTGATGACATCCAAGGCGCCGCCTTTTTTAGCAGCCTGACTAGCCATAAAAATTCCCTGAAAACGTGAAACTAATGCCGAAAAAATGGCAGGCCAGGAGGGACTCGAACCCCCAACCCTCGGTTTTGGAGACCGATGCTCTACCAATTGAGCCACTGGCCTGGACCTGTCGACCGGGCGGCGCATATTACACCGCACCGGCCGATTTTGCAAACGTATATTGCGGAGGGCTTACTCGATGATCTTGGCGACGACGCCCGCACCCACGGTACGACCACCTTCACGGATCGCAAAACGCAGGTTGTCTTCCATCGCGATCGGCGCGATCAGCGTCACCACCATCTTGATGTTGTCACCCGGCATCACCATCTCGACACCTTCCGGCAACTCAACATTACCGGTCACGTCTGTGGTCCGGAAATAGAACTGCGGACGATAGCCCTTGAAGAACGGCGTGTGACGTCCACCCTCGTCCTTCGACAGAACATACACCTCAGCCTCGAACTTGGTGTGCGGCGTGATGGAACCCGGCTTGGCCAGCACCTGACCACGCTCAACCTCGTCACGCTTGGTGCCACGCAGCAGCGCACCAATGTTCTCGCCCGCCCGACCTTCGTCCAGCAGCTTGCGGAACATCTCGACACCGGTCACTACCGTCTTGGTGGTGTCCTTGATGCCCACGATCTCGATCTCTTCGCCCGACTTCACAATGCCGCGCTCGACACGACCGGTAACCACCGTACCGCGACCGGAAATGGAGAACACGTCTTCGATCGGCATCAGGAACGGCTGGTCAATCGCACGCTCCGGCTCCGGAATGTACTCGTCCAGCGCCTCTACCAGCTTCTTCACAGCGGTAGTGCCCATCTCGTTGTCGTCCTTGCCTTCCAGCGCCATCAGCGCTGAACCGGTGATGATCGGCGTGTCGTCGCCCGGGAAATCGTACTGGCTCAGCAGATCACGCACTTCCATCTCGACCAGCTCCAGCAGCTCTTCATCGTCTACCATGTCCGCCTTGTTCAGGAACACAACGATGTAGGGCACGCCGACCTGGCGCGACAGCAGAATGTGCTCGCGCGTCTGCGGCATCGGGCCGTCAGCAGCTGAACACACCAGAATCGCGCCATCCATTTGCGCGGCACCGGTGATCATGTTCTTCACATAGTCAGCGTGGCCCGGGCAGTCAACGTGCGCGTAGTGGCGCGTCGGTGAATCGTACTCGACGTGCGAGGTCGCAATGGTGATACCACGCTCCCGCTCTTCCGGCGCGTTGTCGATCTGATCGAACGCACGGCTCTCGCCTTCACCGAACACCTCGAAGCACACGCGGGTCAGCGCCGCTGTCAGGGTGGTCTTGCCGTGGTCTACGTGACCAATGGTGCCCACGTTCAGGTGGGGCTTTTTACGCTCAAAAGCTGCCTTTGACATAGAACCTGCCTCTCTTAATGTAATTGTGCGCTACATAATAAAAGACAGGCCTGATGCCTGTCGTTTAAAACTGGTGCTCACGATGAGATTTGAACTCATGACCTCTCCATTACCAATGGAGTGCTCTACCACTGAGCTACGCGAGCACGAACCTTTTGCTACGGTACAGTTGGAGCGGGTAGCGGGAATCGAACCCGCATCATCAGCTTGGAAGGCTGAGGTTCTACCATTGAACTATACCCGCATCCGGAAACTGGTGGAGGGGGGAGGATTCGAACCTCCGAAGCATATTGCGGCAGATTTACAGTCTGCTCCCTTTGGCCACTCGGGAACCCCTCCTGAGCGGATGCGCATTCTCGCCGAACCCAAATCGACTGTCAAGAAATTATCTTGATTAACAGACACTTAGAATTCCGCGACTGCCCCGTAATCAGGCGCAGCGAAGTCTACCAAGTCTCATGTATTTTGCAACCAGTCGCACGACGCCTCGCGCAATTCGATATCCGGCTGGCTGTCGCGGATACTCGCCAGGCTGCGCTCACCCAGCAGGCCGGCGCCATCCGGCTGCACGACCAGCCAGTAGCTGTCCCGATAGCGCTGTATTTCCCGCACCCTGGCATCCACATCATCGTCCTGCAGGCGATCACGCAGGGTCACGGCATTGTTGCGGCTGCGGAAATAACCCAGCGAGATCGCATGCTGAAACTCGCCCTGAGACACCAGAAAACTCTCGACTTGCTGGTCATTCAACTGGCGCAGCCGCCGCTCGGCCTCGGCCGCCGTATCGGCTGGCGGCAGATGCACCCACCACAGCGGCTCGTCAGGCACTTCCACCGCGGTCACGGCGGCTTCGATCTCCAGCGCCGCCAGGCGCCGCTGTGCTGCCACGGCCCGATCCGAGTCGCCAAAGGAACCCACAAAGGCACACTGGGGCGCAGAGGAATCGCCGCTGCCGTTCAGCGTGGTCAGGGTCGGCACATCGACCAGCCCGTCACCACGGTCACTGCGCAGATTGCCGAACTCCAGCGTCGGCAGGGCCCCGCCCGACGCTTCCGGTTGTGGCGCCGGCGGCGCCAGGTACAGATACCCCGCCGCCAGGGCAGCGTTGATCAACAGCAGTGAAATCGCAATCCAGCGCATATCATCCTCTCAGCAAAACACTCGTCACAGGGCACCCCTGTCCTGTTGCCGACCCGCCCAGATCGACAGCCCCTGCAACACCAGGTTGGGCTGGTGGATTGCCTCCGGCACCGCCGTCGCCAGCAGCTCGGCATCGCCGCCGGCCAGCAGGAGCGGGGGTCTGCCCGGCAGTTGCTGCGCCGCCACCTGCACCGCGCCTGTGGCCGCGACCAGCCAGCCATTGCCTATAGCATCGCCCGTGCTCAGCCCGGGCCGATCGGTCAATGGCGCGTCCGGCGCTCTGGGTATGCGGGTACCCCCATAGAGCGCTGACTGCCAGAGACGGTATCCCGGCATGATCCAACCGCCAAGATGCTCTCCATCATGCACTATATCCAGGGTCAGTGCCGTACCGGCACTGATGACAATACAGTCTGCAGACAGTCGGGCGCCGGCCAGTGCGCCCAGCCAGCGGTCTATTCCCAAACGTTCGGGGTCATAGCGGGTCGGCAGCAAGCGCGCATCCGGTCTTTCGCAGCGCAGCCAGGGCACATCCGCATAGCGTTGCTGCAGCGGCCTGAGGCTCTCTGCATCACCCACCGCCGACCAGGCTATGGCGCCAGGCGTACCTGCTGGCAAATCAGCCGTCGCCGTTGCGTCTGCATCCATGGCGCCGACTTGCTCACCCCACTGCCAATGCAGGCGCGTATTGCCGAGATCAAGCAACAAGGTATCAAAGCGGTCTGACACTGACCTGCCCTCCTGAAATCATCTGCAACCCGTCACGGGTCTGCAAGCGCAGCGACCCATCTTCAGCCACACCTGCCCCCACGCCTTCCTGCCAGCTCTCGCCCTGCTGCACCCGCAGTGGCTTGCCCGCCAGTGCATCCAGGTGCGGCCAGCGGCGGTGCCAGTCAAAGCGGAAATCATCGGCCAAGGCAGCCGCAAGGCCGCCGGCCAGGGCACTGAGCAGAGCACTGCGGTCGACCGGCGCACCGGTCAGGCCGGCCAGCGAGACCGCCGACTGGCCAATGGTGCTCATGTCGGAGCGATTGACATTCATGCCAATGCCCAGCAGCACCACAGTCTGGCGTTCCAGGGTGTGAATCTCGGTCAGGATACCCGCCAGCTTGGCACCGTCGACCTGCAGATCATTGGGCCATTTTACGCTGACCGACAGACCACAGAACTCCGCCACCGCCTCGGCGAGTATGACCCCGGCAGCCAGGCTGAAAGGCCGCAGGGCTTCGGGGGATGACAGCGGAAAGCCCAGACTGAAGGCCAGGTCCTGCCCAAAGGCACTGGACCAGGCTCGGCCGCGGCGACCACGACCCTGCGTCTGATATTCGGTGGCCACCAATACCGGCGCCTCGTGCAGGCGCACCAGAGCCAGAGCGTCTTCATTGGTGGACGTGGTGATCAGGTGATGATGCCAGGCCAGCGCGGCGGGGAAGCCCCGGGGCGGATCATCCAGCATGGTAAACGGGTCGGCCAGATGATACCCCCGACCGGTGACCGCATGCACCCTCAGGCCCATGCCTTCGAGCTCCTGCAGGCGCCGATTGACCACGGTACGTGACACACCGAGTTGCTGTGCCAGTACGCTGCCGGACACAAAACGCTCCGACCTGAGCAGGCCGAGCAATGATCTGTATTGGGATATCTTGTCCATGGCGTCGCGATTGTCTGACCGGGTCGGCAGTGTATCACTTTTCCGGCCGCAATCGAGTGGGCTGCAGCTCAGGCCCGTGTAGCGAGGGACGTGTAGCGAGGGACGCAAGTCCCGACTGGGCCGGCAGGCCCTGTATGAGGGGCGGCTGCGCCGCCATCGCGACTCGCGTCGCTCGCTACAATCGAGGCTTTTTTGCAGGCGATGGCCCTTGGCCAC
>NZ_SRMF01000015.1 GCF_004768465.1 Natronospirillum operosum | reverse complement strand
CCTACAAGGAAAGGTCATGCGGGTCGGGCGGACAAACTAAGTTGTCATTTCACGGACTTTTACCACTGGCGCTGACAGTTGATCGTGCTGAAGGCAGTCGCCGTATCTTTCGTCATCACAACTGCCACTGCGCGATCTCGCTCTGCTTCTTAACTTCTCTGTCCACAAGATCGATAAACGCGCGCAGCCTTCCCGAAACATAATGGCGCGAAGGGTAAATGATCGAGATCGGATGCATTCCGCCGACCCATCCTTCCAGAACATGAACCAGAGATCCATCAGCAATAGCCTTTCTGGCGATAAACGATGGAACCAAGGCGAAGCCCCCGCCAGATCGAGCTGCTTCGAAAACTGCCTGCACGCTCGAGAACGACAGAACCGGACGAACATCAACGCCTACGTCCTCATCACCCCGTGTGAGAACCCAGCGGTGCCGGTTGTACGGATTCAAGAACGAAATGGAAGGTGCTGACTTCAATTGGGCCGGTTCGTCCAAGGTATACTTTTTCGCAAGCGCGGGAGATGCAACGACAATGGCAGAGGACGTCGCCATAGTACGGCAGACCATATTTGAATCCTCAAGTTCTCCAACACGAATTGCGCAATCGTAGCCCTCCTCGACGAGGTCGACCCGGCGATCGCTGATCTGCACCTCTAGTGTAGTTTCCGGCCATTCTTGGCGATAGAGGGCGGCGATCCTTCCGATGGCGAGATTTCCGAACAACGACGGTACCGAGATGCGGAGTCGTCCGAAAGGCGCGTCATTACGTGTCTGCATATAACGCTTGAGATCGTCTGCGTCCTGCAGAAGAGTAGTTGCGCGTTCCAGTAGCAGCGCACCGTCATCGGTCAGTCGGAGAGCGCGAGTATTGCGCTCGAAAAGCCTCAAGCCCAGTGAGCTTTCGAGGTTTTGCAGGCGCTTGGAAAGCGTGGACCTGGGAACGCCAGTTTCCAGTGACGCAGCCACCAGCGAGCCGTGATGTGCAATGGCAGCAAAGTCATGCAATGCGACAAGATTCATCGTCCTTCCATAAATTTGGATAATGAAATCAATTTTACCCTGTTTGCGTACTTTTATGAACGCGCTAGGGTAAGAGACACGCTTAACTGTATTGGAGTTCATAATGCTTGAAATTGGTGTAATCGTTGGTAGCACGCGTCCTGGCAGAAATGCCCAAGCCGTTGCGGAGTGGGTTCTGGAGGGCGCCAGCGAGGTGGGAAACGCTACATACCGTATGATTGATATTGCGGCGTTCGACCTACCTCTCTTGGACGAGCCACTAGGCGCCAGGGCTGTGGCATCAATGAAAATGGAATATGCGCAGGAGCATACCAAGCACTGGGCATCGGCAATCGATGCACTGGACGCATTTGTATTTGTTACACCAGAGTACAATTTCGGCCCGCCGGCTTCGCTGAAGAACGCGATGGATTATCTGTATCCCGAATGGGGGGATAAGGCTGCGAGTTTCGTCAGCTATGGCGTATCGGGTGGTGCGCGAGCTGTCGCCCAACTTCGACAGATATGTGCCGAGCTTCAACTGTACTGTGTTCGGGATTCAGTGGAGTTCTCCCTGTCATCAGATTTCGAGGGGTTTACCACGTTCGCGCCTAAGCCAGAGGCTGCAGAGGGGTTGGGCACGATGGTCCATCAGCTGGAACGCTTGGCCAATGCTCTCAGGTTTATGCGTACAGATGCTACAAGAGCGGCTACCAACGGTCTTGATAGTTTCGATCAGATGCATACCTGAGGTCCTCAAGATGAACATGACACTTGATGAGTATGGAACTCTTGGAAGTCTCTGTTTCTTGAGTGGGAGCCGGCGCAATAGGGGTTCGCCGGACGCTTACAATATCTCACTTACCTATTCCCCTAAGTTAAGAGGCTCACCATGAGAGTTATTATTATTCGCTTCTTCTTTCGCACACTGGGTTTGATTCTGACCCCTGTCATGTTGCTCAGTGAAAAACTGACTACTCCCAAACCCATCAAGCGCTCCGCTGAAGCTCAGGCTGCTGTTGACAAAGCCTGTGACAACCTAGCGCTGTATCAATTCCGTGCCTGCCCCTTCTGCATCAAGGTACGCAAAGAAATGGCGCGTCTGGCTTTACCCATAGAAGTTCGTGATCCCCAGCTTGACCCTAAGCACAAAGAAGCTTTAATTGCTGGCGGTGGTCGCGGCAACGTGCCTTGTCTGCGTATTGGCAAAGACGATCCTCAGGCCACCTGGATGTATGAATCCGATGATATTATCAACTGGCTGCAAAAAGAATTCGCTACTGAATAAAGAGTTATGGTGATTTCTGGTGTATGGAAGATTGTTGAAGAAAAAGGGTAAATTCCGCAGCATTATTTGAAAAATATCAATCTGGAGTGTTTCTAACACTTATATAAGAAATTATTCAAAGGCCAGCGGGCCAGCCGAGGTGTTTCCGTCGTCCGACATCCAATGCTTCGGTATCAGATATCATGGACTGGCTGACCTGTTCAGCTAGCCTTGCTGGCGACTCCAACGGTGCAGCCTCACGCGTCAGCCACTAGTGTCCCTTAACAGAAGTTCGTGGCCTTTCAGAGCCCCTGTCAGGCGCTAGTACAAGGCGCACTCCGCTGGGAATAGTGGTTCTATTTGCCAGGAGTGCAACGCCGTAATAGTGCCTGACAGAGGCTCCCGAAGGGCGAGCCATACAAGGCCTCTGGCGGTGTTGCAGCTCTTGAAAAGGGCTACGGCCATTCCCTGCGAGCTGCGCCTTGCCAGAAACCTTGTATGACTCGCTGAAACCTACGAACTTCTGTTAAGGGACACTAGGTTCAGCACATTGCCTTCGGTATCCCTGAAGGTCGCAAAGGCCATATCGATTTCCTCGATCACGACCGGCGCCGCGATGACTTCTCCGCCGGCGTCCTTGACTGCTGCAAGTACCGCTTCGATGTCTGCCACGCGGACCACCAGCCTTGGGCTCTGCAGATCCGCCTCGCGCTCTGCTATTTCCCCGTTGATAGCGCCCAATGCCTTGCGGTCCGCATAGGCGGCTTCCTGTGACCAGCCGAACACCTTGCCGTAGAATTGCCAGGCGCGGTCGCTGTTGTCAGCCGGAATCTGGTACCAGGTCACCATGTTGAAAGGGACAGTGCTCATGATTTGCCTCCTGTTTGTTGGACAGGAAAAGCATCGCACAAGCTTGCTGACAAACTCTGTCAGTATGTTGCGTTGTGATGGATGATCCCGCCAGGTTGCAGCCGCCGCACCAGGGCGGACCCGCAGGTCTGCTCATGTTCGGGTACTGTCTTCCCGCTCCAGATCAAACTGTTTCTGGGCCTGAGCAATGGCGTCGACATGGTCGCCGATCCAATTGGATACGCCATTGAGATGCGTCGTTATTGCATGGCCCATGTCTGTAAGCGCGTAGGTCACCCGCGGTGGTATGGTCTCTTCTACATGCCTGCTGACCAGCCCGTCGCGCATCAGCAGTTTCAGGGTCTGAGACAGCATCTTCTCGCTGATCCCCTCTACACTGTTGCGCAGTACATAGAACCGTAACGGACCGTCTGCGAGCGCGATGAGTATCAGGAAACCCCAGCGACTGGTTACATGATTAAAGACATCCCGCCAGAGACAGCCGGCCTTGAGTGGCCCCTGTTCACTATCGCTATCGGTCTGCTTCACAGTGGCCATACCAGTTCCTTACCTCAAAGTGCGTTCTTGTCGTGCCAATCGGCTTTCGAATAGTATGCCCATAACCAAAACGCATGCTCAAGCCATCATTTGACTGATCAGAGGAAAAATCTGGATGACATCACCGGCGGCATTCTATTCCATCATCGATTACACGGCGCTGTCCGCGCAGTCCCAACAGGACATTGCAGAGGCCTTCGCCCAGATCCAGAGAGACTGGGTTGCACCCTATTCGGGGTTTGTTTCGGCCCGTTTTCTCGCCAGCACCGACGGCAAGGTGGTCAGGGCCATCGTCGAATGGGAAACCGAAGAGGCTTTCCATGCGTTCGAGAAAGAGTCTGACGGTGAAGGCCGTATTGCTGCTTTGGAGGCGGTCTTTCAGAAGCTCTCCACCCAGGGTTCGCGGCAGACCTTCCGTTCGGTCTGCGCGGTGCTGCCTGCGGAGCCGCAACTGTGAGTGTCGAGGTCTATGTCGACTTCGTCTGCCCCTGGTGCTACATCGGGCATCGGCGCCTGGAAAGAGTGCGTGCGGGCCTTCCGGCAGGGCATCTTCCAAAGATCATATGGCGCAGTTACCAGCTTGATCCGGAAGCCAGTGCAGTGCCTGCGCAGACCGCTGCTGAAGCCATGCGCGGCTGGTACCCGAGCGCAGCAGAAGCAGAGGCACGGATCGCGCGCATCGTCTCGGCGGGTCGCGAGGAGGGCCTGCTGCTGGATCTGGAACGGGCCCAACTGGTCAACACCTTTGACGCGCACAGAGTCAGCCATCTGGCGATGGAGATGGGCCTGGCGGAGGCGCTGCACGAGCGTATCTACCGTGCCTATCACACGGAAGGCCGCAATATCGCTGACCATCAGGAACTGACCGCCATCGCCGGTGAGGCAGGCATGGATCGAACCTCCGTGGAGGCCATGCTGGCAAGCGACAGGTTCGGCAGCGCTGTGCGCGCTGATACCCGCCGTGCGTCAGCGCGAGGAATCAACAGCGTGCCCAGCATGGCGCTTGGCAACGGCGAGGTGCACTCAGTTATCCAGGAGGATTCAGCCCTGAGTGATTTGCTCGTCAACACGCCCAGTTGTAATGGGTGAGCGTTGCGGGGTAGGCTTTCCTGATGACATCCGGAACGGTGAAAGCCTCGGGTGCCGGGAGGGCCACCAGAAGATTCCTCAATCTGTTCGGCGCGGATACCACCGTGATCGGCAGGTTGGCCACCCCGGCGCTCGCCTTTACGAGCATTGCGCTGGTCCTGGTGGCATTGGGCATCAGTGTGATGGCCTGGGCCGCCACCAGCTATTATCGCAGCGCGATCATTGAACGCGAGGGCACCCTGATACGCGAGTTTGTGCAAAGCCGCGCCGGACAGGACATCGCCTCTCTGCTCGCCTCACCGGATGACGCAGCCCGCGCCGAGGTGGGTCGGCGCATGGAGGATGTTCTGGCGCTCTCGGAAGTGGTTCGGATCAATGTGTTTGACCAGAGTCGCGAAGTCGTCTGGTCCAGCAGGGCGGATCTGATGGGGCAAAGTCACGGGGATGATCAGGTCCTTGCGCGCAGTATCGATGGTGATGTCATGCATGTGGCCGAGCCGTTCGCACGTTCGTCGCATGCAGAAACCCCCATTGACGCTATCGAGACCATCGAGTTCTACGTTCCGCTTGATTCGGGTGCGGCCGGCGTTTATCGCAATGCGGCACCGCTTGAACGCACGCTGGCGCGGGGCAGCGCCCTCATCTGGCTTGCCGCCGGCATTGGTGGCCTGTTGCTTTATGCCGCCCTGCTGTGGCTCTTCCTGCGGGTGCATTCCCAGAAAGCCGATATCGAGCACGCGCTGGTGCGTCTCAGTGCCGAACACCGGCATCTGATCCAGATGGAGAAGCTGTCCGGCATGGGCCGTCTGGTTGGTGAGATTGCCCACCAGTTGAACAGTCCGCTGGTCGGGGTGATCAATACTGCCGAACTGGCAGAGCGCCATGCAGACGATCCGGAACGCGTAAGGCAACTGCTCTCCAATATAAAGGCGTCGGGTTATCATTGCCGCGATTTCGTCGGGCGTGTGCTTGATCTGGGGCGAGAGGCGGGTACTGAACTGGTGCCACTGGATCTGCGCGCGCCAGCGGCTGAAATGGTGAACCTCTATCGTCAAACCGGCTCGCACCGCGCTGAGATCATCCTGAATCTGCCTGCTGATCCGGCGCCCGTTCTGGGCGATATCGTGCTGCTGCGACACCTGGTCTTCAATCTGATCAGCAACGCGGCGCAGGCCGCTCCTGAGTTGCCGATCGAGGTCGTTCTCGAGGCTGGCGAGGGGCAATGGCGGTTGAGTGTCCAAGACCGCGGTCCCGGTCTGCCGGGAGATCTGGGAGATCGGGTTTTCGAAGCCTTTGTGACGACGCGGCGCGAAGGCACGGGGCTTGGCCTGGCTATTGCCCGCTACGTGGCCGTGGCCCATCATGGTCAGTTGCGGGCACAGAATCGCGACGGCGGCGGGGCCAGCTTTGAGCTGGTCCTGCCAGCGTCTGCGGGGGAGGGTAACTAGATGCAGCAGTCAGTGCTGCTGGTGGAGGACGATCCTCATACCGGCGCCTTGTTTCAGGGTCTTTTCGAGGATCGTGACAGCCAGTTGGTCTGGGCGCAGACTGGCGGTGATGCGCGATCCCGGCTCCGGAATCAGGATTTCGATCTGCTGGTGCTTGATCAGCGCCTGCCCGATGCGCAAGGCATCGACCTGCTGCGTGAAATCCGGGCGAGGCGCCCCAGGCAAGCCGCGCTACTGATTACCGGTTACTCTGACATTGCGGACGCGGTGACGGCCATGCGTGAAGGCGCGCAGGACTATCTGACCAAGCCTTTCGAGAGCCTGTCCGTACTTGAAGCGGCCATAGATCGTGCCTTGTCGTTCGAAAGTGCGCGCCAACACAGCCGCCAGGTCGGAGAGCCCGGGGGCGACCGTGACAGGCGGCCTCTTGTGGTGTCGAAGGCCATGCGCCATCTGATGGAGCAGGCCGACCTGGTGGCTGCCAGCGATGCAGGCGTTCTTGTCAGCGGTGAAACCGGCACCGGCAAGGGGGTGATTGCCCAGCACATTCACCATGCCAGTCGACGCAGCAAGGGGCCCTTTATCGCGGTTGACTGTGGGGCCATCCCGGAGAATCTTCTGGAAGGGCTTCTGTTCGGCTATGAGCGCGGCGCCTTTACCGGCGCCAGCCAAGCCAACCCCGGGCTCGTGGAGGCGGCTCACCAGGGCACACTCTTTCTGGACGAACTGGGTGAGATGTCACCGCGTCTGCAGATGACACTGCTGCGGGTGCTGGAAGAAAGGGCGGTGCTGCGGCTGGGCGCGAGCCAGCCGCGCCCCTGCGACTTCCGCGTGATTGCCGCCACGCATCGCAATCTGCATGAAGCCGTCAAAGAGGGCCGGTTTCGGGCCGATCTGTTCTACCGGCTGCGCGCGGTGGAACTGCATGTGCCGCCGCTGCGGGAACGTCGCGATGCAATCGTGCCGCTTGCCGAGCGCTTTCTGGCCGAATTCAATGCTCGTGATGAACGCAATATTGGCCCCTTTACCGATGACGCGGTTCAGTACATGCAAGCTGCCCCCTGGCCGGGCAATGTGCGCGAGTTGCGTCATACGATCGAGCGCATCGTGGCTACGCGGCTAGATGGTCCCATCGGTTTCGGTGCGTTCACTGCCGGGGAGCAGAACGCAGGCACCATGGCGCTGCAGGAGCTTCAACTGCCACTGGATGCGCGGCAGGCGCAGGATCACTTCGAGCAGGCCTATCTGCGCCAACTGATGGATCGTGCCGGTCACAATGTGTCGCAGGCAGCGCGGCTGGCAGGGCTGTCGCGGCAAGCCCTGCATGCGCGCCTGGTTCGCACCGGCATTCATCCACGCAACGGTCGGCCCTCCTGATCAGTTCCGTTGCTGTTCCCTGAGTGTGTTGTAGCGGTCGATCTGTTCCTCGTGCAGTATTTCAAGTGTATCGAGATGCGTTGCGAGATGGACATGGCGCAACCTGGCCCGGCTTTCGGCTATCTCACCCAACAGATCCTGCAAAATCTCCTTATCGATGGCGCGCTCACGAAAGCGCCTGTTGAGTTCGGCTTCCAACTCGATAAAGCGTTCGCCTTCTTCAATTGCGGCGGTTCGCATGGCGTCTTCAAGGCCACGGATCTGCCCGGCCTGTCTGGCGTCCAGCTCGATTTCCTGTTCTAGCTCCAGCAGGTGAGCCGGCCCGGGTACGCCATTGAGCTCGGCTGGCAACGCCAGATCCCAGCCGGCCCCGGCACGCAATTGTGCGATGTCCTGTGTGGACAGGCTTGCGATGGCCTGTGATTGCTGATCTTCGCTGCCTTGATGTTCGTGTTCATGCGTTTGGTCATGCCCAAGCAAGGGATGGGAGATCAAAACCGTTGCCACAAGCATTACTGGTCTTTTCATTATGTTTGTACGCTCCTGATGCGTGGTCCTGGTGCAGGAAAACTGACGCGGCTTCCGGCCGCCTTGTTCTGGCCGGGAGCCGCGTCACTTCTACTCGACGATGGTACGCAGTTCCCATTCTGGCAGGCGCTCGACCAGATCCCGGAAGCTGTGCTCAGTCTCCACATCCACGCCCTGCCGCACCTGTGCAGCGCCCGGATGCTCCGAGTTGAGGAACTGCCAGACCATCTGGGATGGGTACATGACCGGCACATCAGTCCATTCAACCTCTGCAGCATCAAGGTCGCCCTCGGTGCGCACCGCAACAATGTCGGCCTCGTCATTGCCCAGCCCAAGCGAGGAAGGCATGGACACCAGGTGCCAGCGCGCGCCGACCTGGCCTTCATGAACGGCAAAGGCGACCGGGTAAACACCGTCATCTTCCAGGGTCTTGCTGTCCATCGGATCGGGCGCTTCCAGTGTGCGGGTCAGGCGAACCCGCCACACGCCGTCCTCCCAGCGCCCGTCGGCGGCGATGGCGGCCCGGCTGCCTTCTCCGGCGCTGAGAAAGCGGAAGGGCAGGGTGTCGCCGTCCTGCCAGTCGTGATCAGGATCGAAGGGTACGGCGAAATCTTCCGCCAGATAGTAATAGTCGTCCTGGCCGTATTCCCGCGCGAAGATGCCTTCGGCTTCGATCGCTGCGATGCCTGTTGCATCCGGGTCGAACATCCACAGCGGCTGCTCGGTGTCATCGTCCCAGTTGTTGGAGAACATGCTGCTGCCGGATGAACTGTGACGATACTCGAGGACATAGCCGTTGTCGGCCAGACCGACCGGATTACTGCGGTGGGCCCGCCATTGCCAGAGATCAAGAAATACCCCGTCCGCGCGCAGCTGTTCCAGAGCCTCCTCGTCGTGGACGCCATCCCAACTGACCTCGGCGCCCTCGCCTTCACGCGACTGGGGAATGAACTTGCGCACGTCCGAACGTCCTAGCGTTTGCCCAAGATGGGGGTGTGCCGAAACTTCGTCCGAGTCAACAGCACTGGTCAGGCTGCGCATCCCCTCGTGGGAGGTGATGAAACCGCCATAGGCGGCAAAGCCCTCAACGCTGTTGTCATCCAGCATCATCGAGATTCGGTCTTCATACAAACCGTCCGGTTCAGGGCCTGCCTGGGCGCCACCATAGCGCACCCATTCACCCTCCTCGTAGACCAGGTACTGATGGTACCAACTGGGGTCATCGGTCTCGAATTCATACCGAATCTGAAACTCCTCGTCGTTGTAGACAGCGCCGACCCGCAAGACGGCCTCTCGATCGTCCTCGGCGGGAATCCAGATGTTGCGGTCCATATCCACGACAGGCTCGGAAGGGTCGTAGGCGACCGCTGCTCCGGCGATCAGAGTGCACAGTGCAGTTGCACTGACGAGAACGGTTTTCTGAGATCTTGCGCGAACGAAATCGACCATGTCTGGCCTCCTTGTATGCGGGATGCGAGTTGAGTCGATTCCATAACAGCAAAGGCAGTGCCAACTGCATTTGGTATATATTTCAATGACTTGCAAAAGGGTGTGCCGGACGCGACAGACAACCAGGCTTTACAGGTGTCAATTGCAGTTGCCGTTGTATCAACGCTTCAGGCCATGCGGCGAGATTAATTTGACTGCGGGAGCTTGAGGGAGGTTTCAATCGATGGTAATTTTCAGGTTCGTTTGAAACAAGCGAACAATAACAACAGAAGGGAAAGCAAAATGAAAAAATCACTTGCTGTGGCTGCAGCAGCCAGCCTGCTCAGCACCTCGGTCATTGCCCAGACCCAAATCCAGTTCTGGCACGCCATGGGCGGCACCCTCGGTGATCTGACCGAAGGCGTCGTCGACGGCTTCAATGCCTCTCAGGACGACTACCATATCAACGCCAGTTACCGCGGTAACTACAACGAAACCATGACCGGCGCCATTGCGGCTTTCCGTGCCAATGAGCAGCCCGCCATCGTGCAGGTTTACGAAGTAGGCACCGCCACCATGATGTCGGCTGAAGGCGCCGTGTATCCCATGTATCAGTTGATGGACGAATTCAGCAGCGGCTTTGACCAGTCTGATTACCTGGCCAGTGTGACCGGCTACTATGCGGACCCGAACGACAACATGCTGTCCTTCCCGTTCAACAGTTCCACCCCGGTGCTGTACTACAACCGCGAGGCTTTCGAGGCCGCCGGCCTGCCGGATCGTGGCCCGCGTACCTGGAACGAAATGGAGGAGTTCGCGGAGACATTGATGGACGCCGGCTATGACTGTGGTTTTACCACCGCCTGGCAGTCCTGGGTGCATCTGGAAAACCTGTCGGCTCGTCACGATGTGCCGTTTGCGACGCAGGCCAATGGCTTCGGCGGCCTGGATACCGAGCTGGTGTTCAATGATGAACTGCAGATTCGTCATGTCGAGAAGATGGGCGAATGGCAGCAGAGCGGCATATTCAGCTACAGCGGCCGCACCAATGAAGGCTCCTCCAAGTTCTATAGCCAGGAATGCGCGATGTACACCGAGTCTTCGGCCGGCTATGCGGGGATCAACGCCAACGCCGATTTCGATTTCGGTGTCAGTGAACTGCCGTACTGGGACGACATGATCGATACCCCCCAGAACACCATCATCGGCGGCGCCACTCTGTGGGTGCTGCGCGGACATGACGATGCCACCTATGAAGCCGTAGCGGCGTTCTTCGACTATCTGACCGAGCCCGAAGTACAGGCTCAGTGGCATATGGATACCGGTTATCTGCCGGTCACGCACGCTTCCATCGCGGTTACCGAGGACAGCGGCTTCTATGACGAGAACCCCGGCACCGACACCTCTGTTCGTCAGATGACTGCAGTAGAGCCCACCGACAACTCGCGCGGCATCCGTCTCGGCAATTTCCCGCAGATTCGCGGCATTATCGACGAGTCGCTGGAGTCCGTGTGGAACGGCAATGCCACGGCAGAAGAGGCACTGGACCGTGCAGTTCGTCGCGGCAATGAGCAGTTGCGCCGTTTCGAGCGCGCCAACTGAACCACCACCACTGGTCGGGGCCTCTGACCGGGCGCCCCGGCCCCGTTTTCCGAACCTTGATATCGACGCTGTCCGCTCAGCGGCGCAGCGTCGTGTCTCCGACACACCGTGAGCATACCCATGCACGATAATGTCGTTTTCAACAACAAGGTGCTGCCTTATTTCCTGTTGGCGCCGCAGCTTGTCATCACGCTGGTCTTTTTTATCTGGCCAGCCGGGCAGGCGCTGTATCAGTCCTTTCTGATCGAGGATGCCTTCGGCTTCTCGCGCGAATTCGTTTGGCTGGACAACTTCATCTATCTGTTCAGCGATGACGAGTACTGGAATTCCATCCGTGTCACCTTTGTTTTCAGCGGGCTGGTGGCGTTCAGCGGCATGGCTGTGGCGCTATTGCTGGCGGCCATGGCCGACCGGGTCATCAAGGGTGCGACCACCTACAAGACGCTGTTGATCTGGCCCTATGCGGTGGCGCCGGTGGTGGCGGCGGTGATCTGGTGGCTGATGTTCAATCCGTCCATCGGTATTCTGGCCTTCCTGAGCTGGACGCTGGGCCACCAGTGGAACCACTACGTCAATGCCAACGAGGCCATGGCCGTGGTGGTAATCGCTTCGGCGTGGAAGCAGATCAGCTACAACTTCATTTTCTTCCTGGCTGGCATGCAGGCTATTCCGCGCTCTCTGATCGAGGCCGCAGCCATTGACGGCTCCGGGCCGTTCAAGCGTTTCTGGCAGATCGTGTTTCCGTTGCTGTCACCGATCGCCTTCTTCCTGCTGGTGGTCAATGTGGTCTATGCCTTCTTCGAAACCTTTGGGGTTATTCATGCGACTACCCTCGGTGGGCCGGGCAATGCCACGCGCACTCTGGTGTACAAGGTCTATGAAGACGGTTTTGTGGGTCTGGACATGGGCAGTTCGGCAGCACAGTCCGTCATCCTGATGATTCTGGTCATCACCCTGACCATCATCCAGTTCAAGTTCATCGAGCGGAAGGTACAGTACTGATGATTGAGAACCGTCCCTGGCTTACAGCTGTCCGGCATCTGGTGCTGATTCTCGGTATCATCGTCATCGGGTTGCCTATCTGGATTGCGCTGGTCGCCTCCACCAATACTTCTGCCTCCTTTGTCTCCGGTGTCATGCCGATGTGGTTCGGTGAAGAGGGGCTGAACAATTTCCGCCGTGTCCTGACCAACGAGGGTCGTGTGCTGGGTGTCGGTGTTTCGGCGTCCTGGATGATGTGGAACAGCTTCATCATGGCCATGGTCATTGCGATCGGCAAGATCACCATCTCGATCCTGTCGGCCTTTGCCATCGTCTATTTCCGCTTCCCGTTCCGCCGCACCTGCTTCTGGATGATTTTCATCACCCTGATGCTGCCGGTCGAGGTGCGCATACTGCCCACCTATGAGGTGGTCGCCAGTCTCGGCATGCTGAACTCCTATGCCGGTCTGACCATTCCGCTGATCGCCAGTGCGACAGCCACCTTCCTGTTCCGGCAGTTCTTCCTGTCGATTCCGGACTCCCTGGCCGAAGCGGCCCGGATTGACGGCGCCGGGCCGATGAAATTCTTCAAGGACATTCTGCTGCCACTGTCCGTGAACAATATCGCGGCCCTGTTCGTGATTCTGTTCATCTACGGCTGGAACCAGTATCTCTGGCCGCTGCTGATCACCACCGACGAGAACTATTACACCATCGTTATGGTGATCAAGCGTCTGATGACGGCCGGTGAAGGCAATGTACCCTGGAACATCATCATGACTACCACTGTGCTGGCCATGTTGCCGCCGGTTGTGGTGGTGCTGGTGATGCAGAAATTCTTCGTTCGCGGCCTGGTGGAACAAGAAAAATAGAGCTGAGCAGGAACAATAAAGAGGATACGACAAGTGGCCACAGTTTCACTGCGTAATATCAAGAAGACCTACAGCAATGGCTTCAAGGCCATTCACAACCTCAACCTGGAGATCGAGGACGGCGAGATGATCGTACTCGTCGGTCCGTCCGGATGCGGAAAATCCACATCACTGCGGATGGTGGCAGGGCTCGAAGCTACCAGCGAGGGTGACCTCTATATCGGCGACAAGCGGGTCAACGATCTGGAACCGTCCGAGCGTGATATTGCCATGGTGTTCCAGAACTATGCGCTCTATCCCCACATGTCCGTGGCCAGGAACATGGGCTACGGGCTGAAAAATCAGGGGCTGCCCCGGGACGAGATTCGCCGCAAGGTCGAGAAGGCGGCGCGTGTTCTGGAAATCGAGCACCTGCTGGACAACAAGCCAAAGCAACTGTCCGGCGGTCAGCGCCAGCGGGTCGCCATGGGGCGCGCCATTGTGCGCAACCCCAAGGTGTTTCTGTTCGATGAGCCGCTGTCCAATCTGGATGCCAAGCTGCGGGTGCAGATGCGTATCGAGATCAAGCGCCTGCAGCAGGAGTTTGCGACCACGGCGATCTACGTGACGCATGATCAGGTTGAGGCCATGACGCTGGCTGATCGTCTGGTGGTCATGAATGGCGGCAAGGTCGAGCAGGTCGGACCGCCGCTGGACCTGTACGAAAAACCCGAAACACAGTTTGTGGCGGGTTTTCTCGGTTCGCCGGGCATGAATTTCATGCCCGCCAGAATACAGGGGCAGGCACTGCTGGTGCAGGGCGACCACCGCATTGATCTGCCCGACATGGCAGAGCTGGCACAGTGGGATGGTCGGGATATTACCTTTGGTGTTCGTCCCGAGCATCTGGAAGCCTGCAGTGAGGCGGAAGCGGATTTTCATCTGAAAGTGGATATCATTGAGCCTCTGGGGGCAGATACATTGCTCTATGGGCATCTGCCCGGCAGCGACAGCCTGATGATTGCTGAGCAGCCCGGCAAGCGCCGCTATACCAGAGGTGATGTGGTGCCCTTGCGGGTTGACCGCGAGCGCCTGCATCTGTTCGATGCCGAAACAGAGCAGAGACTCAACGAATGATTGCAGACCGACTGATCGCCCATCGCGGCTGTGCGCTGTTGCGCCCCGAGAATACGCTGGAAGCCATGCGAGTGACGGCGGATCTGGGTGTACCCTGGGTGGAGATCGATGCCAACCTGCTGGGTGATGGTACGGCCATCATGTTTCATGATGACTATCTTGACCGGCTGACCAATGGTTCTGGGCCTTTGGCCGCCTGTAACTGGCAGGATGTTGCGACGCTGGATGTCGGCAGCCACTTCTCGACTGAGTACAGTGCTGAACGTATTCCCCGGCTGGATGACGCCGTGGCGCTGATCGATGAATTGAGGCTGGGGCTGAATCTGGAGATCAAACTGTACCCGCACTATGCGGTCGCAGACATTCTGCCACCGGTGGTGGCGGTACTTGAGAAAAGCTGGTCACGATTCGACAACCTGATCATCTCCAGTTTCAGCACCGAAGCATTGCGGGCACTGCGTGCCCTGCAACCCGACTGGCAACTGGGTCAGCTCTGGGAGCGTATCCCTGCCGACTGGGCCATGCTGGCCGAGGAACTGGGGCTGGTTAGCATACACTGTGACTATCGCTATCTGGATGTTGCTACCATTGCGGCGATCAAGGCAGCAGGACTGGATCTCTACTGCTACACGGTCAATGATCCGACGGCCGGGCAGGTATTATTGAAGGCGGGGGTGGACGGACTGATTACCGACAACCCGCTGTTGTTCAATCTGCAAGACTGAAGGGCCATGAAACTTTCCACACGCCAGCAGACAATACTGGACTGGGCGCGTCAGGATGAACACCTGGAGGTGGATACCCTGGCGGAACGCTTCGAGGTATCGCCCCAGACCATTCGCAAGGACATCAACCAGCTGTGCGAGAGCGGGTTGCTGCGACGTCGCTACGGTGGCGTCAGTCTGCCCTCATCGGTCTCCAACCTGTCTTTCAGTTCCCGCCAGGTGCTCAATCAACTGGCCAAGCAGGCCATTGCCTCCCGGCTGGCGGCGCAGATTCCGGACCAGTCCTCGGTCTATCTCGGCATTGGCACCACCATAGAGTTTGTGGCTCGCGAGCTGTCCGAGCATGAAGGGCTCAAGGTGTTCACCAACAACCTCAATGTGGCCTCATTGCTCTGCAACAGCGCGGGGGTGGATGTGCAGGTAGCCGGCGGCCGGTTGCGGCATAATGATCACGATGTGGTGGGGGAGCGCACGACCCGTTTCTTTGGCGAGTTCTGTGCCGATTTCGGCATTATCGGCACCGGCAGCCTGGACCCGGCCTATGGCCTGATGGATTTCGAGATCGAGGAAGCCCGGGTCAGCCAGGCCATATTGGGCAATGCGCGGCGGCGCATTCTGGTCGCCGACCAGAGCAAGTGGGATCGACAGGCCCTGGCCCGGGTCGCCCCCTTTGATGCCATTGATCTGCTGATTACGGATACCATGCCGCCGTCCCCGCGTGCGGCTCTGCCACCTTCAGTGGTCGTTCTGGAAACGGAGCCTGAAGCCTGATGAATCCGGTGCCGGACTTTCGTCCGATACGATTTCTGTTTACTGACGTGGACGACACCCTGACCACAGAGGGTCGGTTGCTGCCACAGACCTATCAGGCGCTGTGGGACCTGGCCGGCGCCGGCATCGCCATTATTCCGGTGACCGGCGGGTGTGCGGGCTGGTGCGATCAGATTCTGCGTACCTGGCCGGTGCAGGCCGTCATTGGCGAGGGTGGTGCCTTCTATGCTACCCGGCTCGAGGGTGCCCAGACGCAATGGCGCTATTGGCGCAGCCGGGAGGAGCATCGCCGTGACCAGGCTGCCATTCTGAATACGCTGAAAACGCTGGCGCTGCCCTTTGAGGTGCAGTTGGCGCAGGACCAGTCCTTCCGCCATGTCGATGTCGCCGTCGACTACAATCAGGAGGCCCGACTGACCCCGGCACAGGCGGCCGAAGTGCGTGCCCGTCTGGCGGCTGCGGGCTATTCGGTCAAGCAGAGCTCCATTCACATCAATGTCTGGCAGGGCGAGTTCGACAAATGCGCCATGGCGCGCCGCTATCTCAGCGAGCAGCATGGCCTGAGCCCCGAAGCAATGCAGCAAGGCAGCTTTTTCATCGGTGATGCCCCCAATGACGAAAGCATGTTCGAGTTCTTCCCCAACAATGCGGGCGTCGCCAATATCGCTCAGCATCTGCCCCAGATGCAGGCGCATCCGGCGACCATCACCCGGGGCCGTTCCGGGCATGGGGTAGTCGAGCTGGTGGCCTGCTGGCTGGAGCAGATCGGCACCGCCGTTCAGTAGAGCACTGAAACGCCCGCTACTGCAGGGATTTGCCTTCTGAACGGGCTGCAGATTACCTATGCTATGCTGCGTCGTTCATGTCCTTGGTGAGGTCTCTCATGACAGATATTGTGCAGTTGTTGCAGCATCACCGTTCCATTCGAAAGTTCACTGACCAGCCGGTCGCTCAGGACCGGCTGGAAGCCTATATTCAGGCCGGGCAGGCAGCCGCCACGTCCAGTTTCATCCAGGCCACGACCGTCATCCAGATCAGTGCCGGTGCCACCCGGGATCAACTGGCCGAGTGGGCTGGCGGCCAGGCCTATGTGTCCACATCACCCGTCTTTCTGGTGTTCTGCGCCGACATGCGTCGGCATCAACTGGCCTGTGATCTGCACCAGGCCGAGATGCTGAGCGGGTACACCGAACAGTTCATGACCGCGACTATTGATGTGGCCCTGTTTGCCCAGAATGTGGTGGCCTGTGCCGAGGCCGACGGTCTGGGCATCTGCTATATCGGTGGTCTGCGCAATAACCCCGATAAGGTGTCTTCGGCACTGGAGCTGCCCGAGCTGGTCTATCCGGTGTTCGGACTCTGTCTGGGTTATCCGGACCAGAACCCGGAGGTAAAACCCCGCCTGCCGCTGTCGGTGGTGCTGAAGCAGGACCGCTATGACGACAGTGCCGATGCCGACCTGATTCGCGACTATGACACCGGAGTCCGCCGGTACTACGAAACTCGCACCGGCGGCAACAAGTCCATGACCTGGAGCGAGCAGATCTCCGGCATGCTGAAGAAAGAAGCCCGACCACACATGCTGCCGTTCCTGCAGCAGCGGGGCTTTCTGAAGCGCTGAGGACACAGTGTCTGTCGGCATCGCGTATATCTGATCTGTTGTGCTGCCTTTCACTTCCTGCTGATGCCTGGTTTGTTCTCTTGCCAGCGCAGCGCCATTGATCTGGCTCGTGGCAGATCTCTGCAGTACGTCAGCAGCCCGGTGGTCTTGCGAATGCCGGAACGACGCAGCTTGACAATGATCCTTGTCGGCAAACCCACCAGAATCAGCGCCACACCGGTGCGATTCATTTCGTCGACTAGGGACTTCAGGGCAACAACGGCTGTTCCGTCCATGCTCGGCACATCCTGCATGTCCAGAATGACAGACTGTACCTTGGGGTCCACCAGGTGCAACGCCGAGAGTGCCTTCTCGGCAACGCCGAAGAACAAAGGTCCATTGATATCGTAGACGGCTACTTCGGGAGGGAGTCCATTGATAGCGGGGCGACTCTCGGCATCGATGCGATAGGTTTGTGTCAGCAGGGCCATGCGCCGGATGAACAGCGCCGCAGCGAGGCCGATGCCCACAGCAACGGCCAGCACCATGTCGAAGAGGACTGTGAGACTGAAGCAGGTGACCAGAATGGCTACGTCTCCCGCTGGCGCTGAACGCAGAGTATGCAGAAAGTGCCGGGCTTCACTCATGTTCCAGGCGACGATAAACAATAACGCTGCAAGTGCGGCCATTGGCACCAGCCCGAGCAGACCTGCCAGTGCAACTACCGCCAGCAGAACCACTATCGCATGCACCACAGCGGCGATGGGAGAACAGGCGCCACTGCGGATATTGGTCGCTGTCCGGGCAATGGCGGCGGTAGCGGAGATGCCGCCGAAGAGTGGTGCAACGATATTGCCCAGGCCCTGGCCGATCAGTTCGGCATTGGGGTCATGCCTGGTCTTCGTCAAGCCATCCGACACCACCGCGCATAGTAGTGACTCTATTGCCCCCAGCATCGCAATCGCAAAGGCGGGACCGAGCAGTGCCCGTATCAGCTCGAAACTCAGCTCAAGCGGCTCCCCGCTCGGCCCCGGCAGCAGCCAGGGAGCCATCAATGTCGGTGCAATGGGCGGAATACCACTGCCGGTCGCACCATGTGCCTCCCAGGTGAACCGTGAGGCGATCGTCTCCACAGTGGTTCCAGTCTCGGAACCGCTGAACCACTGATTGACACCATAAGCCGCGATTGCACCGACAACCAGGCCGATCAGGGGTGCCGGGATGGGCACATGCAGGCGGGGCCAAAGCAACATGACGGCCAGTGTAAATACTCCGATGCCCAGTTCAAACGGATTGAGGGTGGGCAGTGAGATGACGATCCGGCCCAGGTTGTCGACAAAATGCTCGCCAAGCTGTCCCACATTCAGACCCAGGAAATCGGGTATCTGCAGCCCCGCGATCACCACTGCGATGCCCGCCGTGAAGCCAAGCACCACCGGGTAGGGCACGAACACTATCAGGCGCCCCATGCGGGTAACCCCTAAAGCCACCAGAATGATACCGGCCATCATCGATGCGATCAGCAGGCCACCCAGGCCGTACTGCTGGACAATGGGAAAGAGAATAACGACGAAAGCTGCCGTTGGTCCGGAGACATTGAAGCGCGCTCCGCCAGTCAGAGCAATGATGGCGCCAGCTACAATCGCTGTGTAGAGCCCGTGTTGGGGAGGTACCCCCGTGGCGATTGCCAGCGCCATTGATAGCGGCACGGCGACAGTACCGACAGTCAGGCCCGCCATCACATCCTTGCGCAGATCAGCAAGACCATAGCCTTCTCTCCAGGCTGCACGCAGACCGGTGGCGATAGCGGGAAGATTTGGAGACAAACGCCGGTGTGCCAATGTGGAGACCCTCACAGCGAGCAACCCTTGCCATGGAGGAGGTCTGCACACCACTCCCTGCGTAGGATTAAATCATAATGTTATGTGAATAATATTAACATGGCATGTTCATGGGAAACAAACAGCGGACCTTATGTGCCAATTCACCTCGGGGTGGTCTGTGCAGGGTGGTTGCTTATGGCGGCGCCTGGTATTAGCATCAAATGTTAATGCCAGTGGAGGCCCCTGATGGAAAGAAAAACAGCACGTCTGACCTTGTTGATCGACCCTCACAAGAAACGAGCTTTCGAGGAACTGTGTGCAGCACAGGACCTGACGCCTTCACAAGTAGTACGGCAGCTCGTACGTGATTATCTGCATAAGCACGGGGTGAATTATCAGGCACAGATGACCAGAGACAGGGATGACATCTCAAACTGACTCCTGAACCTTATCGCAAATTGTCACAAGTAGCGGTGGCGTTATCATGATACCCATCAACCGTGAGATCCGGTGTGGCCTCAAGTTTGCCTCTGCCACCTTGCAAACTGCGCACAACACGCTATATTAGAAAATACTAAATTAAAGAATGCCCGAGCAGGGAGTCTGTCATGATCTTCCGTCAACTCTACGATGCTACCTCGTCGACCTATACTTATCTGCTGGCCGACGAAAACACCCGTGAAGCGCTCTATATCGACCCCGTATTCGAACAGCAGCAGCGCGACCTGGCATTGGTGGAAGAGCTGGGTCTGACCCTGAAGCTGGTGCTGGACACGCATATGCATGCGGACCATGTCACCGCAGCCTGGGCCCTGAAGCAGAAAACCGGGGCTGAAATCGGCTCAGCAGCGGTCAACCAGGCGGCAGATGTCGACCATCCGCTGCGGCATGGGGACACCATTGGTGTCGGCGCCATTCAGCTCGAAGTACGAGCGACACCGGGGCACACCGGTGGCTGTCTGACCTATGTCACCCAGGACCACAGCATGGCCTTTACCGGTGATGCGGTGCTGATTCGCGGCTGCGGACGCAGTGATTTTCAGCAGGGCAATGCGGCAACCCTGTACCACTCCATTACCGAGCAGGTGTTCACCTTGCCGGATGAGTGTCGGATCTACCCGGCTCACGATTACAACGGCCGGACCCGCTCGACCGTCGGTGAAGAAAAAGCTCACAACCCGCGTGTCGGCGGCGGTGCCAACGAGCAGGATTTCGTGCGCTACATGAACGCCATGCGCTTGCCGCACCCGAAGAAGATCGATGAAGCGCTGCCGGCCAACCTGCGCAGCGGTAAGCCCGAAGATGGCCGGTTGCCACCGGAACCGGACTGGGCACCGGTGCGTCTGACCTTCGCCGGGGTACCGGAGGTGGAGCCGGACTGGGTGGTGGAGCACCGCGATCAGGTCACGCTGCTCGACGTGCGTGAACCGAACGAAATTGCCGAGCCGGGGGAGCAGCTGGACAACGCCGTCATGATCCCGGTCGGAGAACTGCACGACCGGGTCGGCGAAGTGCCGACCGACAAGCCCATTGTGGCGCTCTGTCGCTCCGGTCGCCGTTCCTCCATGGCAGTCAATATTCTGCGCCAGAGCGGGGTGGAGCGCGTAGCCAATATCCGCGGTGGCCGCCTGCGCTGGAAGGAGCAGGGGCTGGGTTAGCCGCAACAGAGGGTAATAGCGTCAACGTCAATTGCGGTTGCCAGTCGTGGTCGCGCTGTCTTCTGGCGCAGAGGTGCGAGCCCGGGTTCAAGGGTGGCGGAGCCTGTCCAGTGTGGCATAGTGGCGGCTCTCAGAATCCATTGTTGCCGAGGATGCGCCATGCCCGATCAGTCTGATGCCCTGTATACCCGCCACCTGGAAACCCTGCAGGCTCGCTATGACGAGGCTCTGACCGCTGCCGGTATCAGCCGGGCCGTGATCGCCGCCGGTGATCTGCTGCTGCGCCATGAGGACGATCAGGCGTATCCGTTCAAGCCTTACCCGCTGGCGCAGCAGTGGCTGCCCTTTGTACCGCCGCCCGGTACCTTTGTGGTGGTGAAGGTGGGTGAACCGCCGACCCTGCTGTTTCCTGCACAGAAAGATTTCTGGCATCTGACACCCCAGTTGCCGGGTGGCAACTGGCGCATGCGCTGGCGTATTCAGGAATGGCAGACCGACGTTATCGCCGGTCTGCGCGACCTCACCGACTCTGTCGTCGCCTGGCTGGGCCCGCAGACCCGGGGCCTGGATGTACTGGGTGATTCCGTGGCGCTGAACCCGGCCGCCGTGCTCAATCCGCTGCACTATGCTCGCGCCATCAAGACCGACTGGGAAATTCACTGTCTCGAACAGGCCTCCCGGTCTGCCGTGGCCGGGCATCGGGCGGCGGCCGAGGCGTTTCATGCCGGGCAGCCGGAGGCGCTGATCCATCATGCGTATCTGGCGGCCAGCCGTCAGGTGGCGGAAGAGGAGCCCTATCACAGTATCATCGGTCTGAACGAGTCCGCCGCCACACTGCACTACGAGCGGCGGTGTTTCGAGGCACCCTCTGTGCACCGGACCCTGCTGATCGACGCCGGGGCCCAGTATCTGGGTTACGCCAGTGATATCACCCGCACCACGACCAGCGACGACGGGCTGTTTGCGCAGTTGCTGCAGCAGGTCGACGAGTTGCAGCAGCAACTGTGCCGCCAGGCAGTAGCGGGCACTCACTATCCGGATCTGCACGACGAGACCCTGCGCGGCATTGCCACCATCCTGCATGATGCGGGCCTGTGTCGCCATGACGTCGACACCCAGCTGGCGCAACGCATTCCACAGGTATTCTTCCCGCATGGCCTCGGCCACCTGCTGGGGCTGCAGGTGCATGATGTCGGCGGCCACTGGCAGAACCCGGCCGGCGACCTGGCACCGCCTCCTCGCCACGCGCCCGCACTGCGGCTGACCCGCACCCTGGAAGCCGGCATGGCGCTGACCATAGAGCCGGGTCTGTACTTCATCCCCATGCTGCTCGACCGCATGGTGAAGGACAACGCCGACCACGGCTGTGACCTCGACCTGATCGAAACCCTGCGGCCGTTCGGCGGTATCCGCATCGAGGACAACCTGATCATCGGCGACGGCGCCAGCCGCAACCTCACCCGCGAGGCCTTCGCCCTGTAGCGAGGGACGCAAGTCCCGACAAACGAGGCACCACACCCTGTAGCGAAGGACGCAAGTCCCGAAAAACGAGGCACCACACCCTGTAGCGAGGGACGCAAGTCCCGACAAACGAGGCACCACTCTTGTAGTGAGGGACGCAAGTCCCGATGGGGCCACAGGGCCCCGTATGATGGGCGGCTGGCGCCGCCATCGCGACTCGCGTCGCTCGCTGCAAATTCGGCTTGCGCCTCACTACCCGATGGCAACTAGATTTTACAGTCCTCTCCGGCTGGCAATTAGATACTTTGTCATCCTGGCTGGACAGCTCACAGCCATTGCACAAGTCTATACAGACAAGCACAACAGCAGCAGGCGGCCCGACTCATGAGCGTATTCAGCCATCCGGAATTCGATCATCACGAACACATCAGCTTTGTCCACGACGAGGCCTCCGGCCTGCGTGCCATTCTGGCCGTGCACAATACCCGCCTGGGCCCCGCGCTCGGCGGCACCCGGTTTTATCCCTATGGGACCGACGAAGAAGCCATCAGGGATGTACTCCGCCTGTCACGCGGCATGACCTACAAAAGCGCCATGGCCCGGCTGCCCCTGGGCGGCGGCAAGTCGGTCATCATCGGTGACCCGAAAACAGACAAGACGCCCGCACTGCTGCACGCCTTCGGGCGTGGTCTGAATGCCCTGGGCGGCCGCTATATCGCTGCCGAAGACTCCGGCACCTCGGTGCCGGACATGAAGTGCATCCATGAAGTGACCGAATATGTCACCGGCTACCATGACAAGGTCGATGCCGAGGGTCAGGCCCGCACCGGCGACCCCTCGCCGGCTACAGCCTACGGCTGCTATATGGGCATTCGCGCTGCCGCGCAGCATCATCTGGGCAGGGACTCGCTGAACGGCCTTACTGTAGGTATTCAGGGCCTGGGCAGTGTCGGCTACCGGCTGGGCAGACTGCTGGTGGGTGGCGGCGCCCGCCTGATTGTGGCCGACGTCAACGAGTCGGTGCTGGCCGAGGCCCGTGAGGAACTGGGCGCAGAGGTGGTCTCCACAGAGGACATCTATGATCAGCCCATGGATGTATTCGCGCCCTGCGCTCTCGGTGCTACCGTCAACCCGGATACCCTGCAGCGACTGCAGGCCGGCATCATTGCCGGGGCGGCCAACAATCAGCTCGACCGCGCCGAGACCGGCCAGGTACTGCATGAGCGCGGCATCTGCTATGCGCCGGACTATGTGATCAATGCCGGTGGTGTCATCGATGTGTATTATGAGCAGTCTGGTCAGTACGAACCGGAAAAGGTGCACCGGCATGTGGAAGGCATCCACAAGACGCTGACCGAAATTTTTGAACGCGCGCAGCGGGAAAACAAACCCACCAGCGAGATAGCCGACACCATCGCCCGGGAGCGCCTGCTCTGACGCGATAGGGACAGCGCCATCCAGTCTCCCGCATTGCTCCGGTCTGACCCGTTGTGCACAGGTTGCAGTCTCGGCCAGAAATTCAATCAACTGATTGATTGACTTCTGGTGCTGAGTTACTAGAGTATCGAGGCATGAGTACAGAAAGCACCTCCAACCGCAAGGATCAACTCGCCCGTGCAGCCTTCGATCTCATCGCCGAGGTTGGCATTGAGGGGCTGCGTACACGTGATGTGGCCGCACGGGTCGGTATCAATATCTCCACGCTGCATTATTACTTTCCGACCAAGAGAGATTTGATTGAAGGTGTGGCCCATCTTCTCGGCGACATCTTTTACCAGCAGCATGCAGAGCAGCCGGCAGAATCGATGTCGAGCCTGGAGCGGTTGCGCCAGGAGTTCCGGGATGCGCGCGCGAACATCGAGCAGCGGCCTGATGTGATGATCGTGCTCTATGAACTGGTTCTCTTGTCGCGTCGGCACGACGTAATTGTGCAGATGCTGGAACCACTGCTGGCCGCCTGGCGGGGTGGTATCGCTGAGTTTCTGGCCGAGGGCGTACGCGACGGTACTTTTCGTAGTGACCTCGACCCGGATGCAGGAGCCGACTTTCTGGTCAGCACCATCTGGGGTGCATCCGCTCTGTTTTCCACTGATGTAACGGCTGTAGAGCGTATTTGTGCCGAAATTGAACGATCCTTTACCGGGATCGATTATCCGGTATCGGATGATACCTGACAGGAGGAACACCTGATGGGATCCACCACGGACTCTGCACTGCAGCCACCTTCTGCTGCTCACGCCGGCCATCTCGCGCTTGGTGAGCGCAGGGTTGCCCCCGATCTCGCACGCGGCTTCATGTTGTTGCTGATCGCCATGGCCTATGCCCCCATGTATTTGTCGCAGCCGGATGTCGGGGGTTATGGCGTAATCCCCGGCGGCGGCCTGGCAGATCAGATCGCCAGCTTTGCAGCGGCGCTTCTTCTGGAGAATCGAGCATTTCCGATGTTCGCCATTCTCTTTGGTTATGGAATGGTGATGCTGGTCAACCGCCAGCAGGCGGCGGGTACGGCTGAAAAAGATGCACGAGGGTTGTTGCGTCGACGAGCACTGTGGTTGATTGTTTTCGGGATGGTCCACGCTACGCTTGTTTTCCCCGGGGAAATTCTGACTGCATACGGATTGGGTACACTGATACTTGGATGGCTTCTGTTCAGAGCCGACAGTACGATCAAACGGGCGGTAGCGCTGCTGGTTCCGTTCAGTATTGTGATGGCGGTTTTGGGGTCAGTTCTGATGACCAGTGACGAGGGTTCGGGGTTCGTCATTCCGGGCTACATGACCATGGAAGACTGGATCGTCCGGTTGGTTGGGGCCTTGATCGGACCGCTGTTTTCCTCCTTTGTATTTCCACTGCTGATCCTTGTCACCATCGGCATGTGGCTGGGAAGAATCGGGCTGCTTGATGACCTTTCCCTGCATCGCCGCACCTTGCGTTGGCTGACCGTTGTCGGTATTGCCATCTCGGTGCTGGGTGCCTTGCCTCTGGCGCTGGCCGGTACGGGTGTGCTGAGCAGCACCAGTTTCGCCCTCGGTCTGATGCTGGCCCTGCAGATTATCACTGGCATCGCGGGCGGCGTGGGCTATATTGCCGCTTTCGGGCTGATTGGTCTCCATCTCGAGCAGCGGCGCCGCACTGGCATACTGACCCGCGCGCTCGTGGCCGCTGGCCGCCGCTCCCTCACCATTTACCTCATGGTGTCGGCTGGGGTCGCCATTGTGCTTCATCCGGACCTGCTCGGGCTGGGTGAGTACATGCACCGGGCCGGAGCCATGGGTGTGGCCGTTGTCGTCTGGACCGCAAGCGTTGCCTTCGCCCTGTGGCTGGATACAACCGGCAAACGCGGTCCGGCAGATGCCTTGCTGCGCCGTCTTGTCTATCGCTGAGCAGACCGGGAGTACTTGCGTTGAGCCAGACAGATACCACCATTCGACTGACACAGCTGCAGGCTGGTCCATTGGCCATTGCGGACTGGACGCTGACCGCCGGCGAGCACTGGACAGTGCTGGGCGGCGTGGGCAGCGGCAAGAGCCTGCTTTCACGCCTGCTCTGCGGCGAGCGCGCCCCGGATGCCGGGCAACTCGAGGGCCTGCCAGAGCGGGTGATCTGGTTGTCGCTGGAACAGCAGCAGGACCTGTACGAACGCGAGCTGTACCGGGACGAAACGGACCTGACAGATATCCCGGACCAGGGCACGCCGGTGCGTGCACTGCTGGCAGAAATAGACGCCGACCCGACCGCCATCGACGCCACGGCGGAACTGCTGGGCCTGACATCGTTGCTGGATCGCGGCTATCGGCTGCTCAGTTCCGGCGAAGGGCGTCGCGTTATGCTCGGCCGGGCTCTGCTGGCCAGGCCGGATCTGTTGCTGCTGGAAGAACCCTTCGAAGGTCTGGATACACAGAGTCACGGCGACCTGACCGCAGCCCTGGGAGAACTGGCAGCAACCGGCTGGCGGCTGCTCCTGCTGGTCGGTCAGCGTCAGGATATCCCGCCGTGGGCGACCCACATTGCCCTGCTGGACCACTGTCGCCTGGCCCTGACCGGGCCGGCTGACAGCGTGCGGGTCCATCCCGACTGGCAGGCCACCACGGATCTGATTCAGGCCCCAGCGCCAGAGTTGCCGCCCCGACAGTCCGAGTTCCAGCTGCCGCACTGGCCGGCCGACGAGCCACTGGTGCGTCTGGTCAAGGGCCGGGTGGCCTACGGCGATACACTGCAGTTCGAAGACTTCGACTGGGCGCTCTATCCGGGTCAGCATACCCAGATTGCGGGCCCCAATGGCTGTGGCAAGTCCACCCTGCTGAAACTGGTCAATGGTGATCATCCGCAATGCTATGTGAATGACCTCACCGTGTTTGGCTACCGGCGCGGGCGGGGCGAGAGTATCTGGGACATCAAGAAACATCTGGGTTATGTCTCCACCGATCTGCAACGGGATTACCGGGTGTCGGGCAATGTGGTCACGGCCGTGGTTTCGGGGCTGACCGACTCCATCGGGCTCTATCAGGCCACCGGTCAGCAGGAACTGGATCTGGCCCTGCAGTGGCTGGACTGTGTCGGTCTGGCCGACAAAGCGCGCCACTCTCTGCGCAGCCTGTCCTCCGGCGAGCAGCGGCTGGTGCTGATTGCCCGCGCCCTGATCAAGCAGCCGCCGCTGCTGATTCTGGACGAGCCCACGCTGGGGCTGGACGATCTGAACCGCTTTCGTGTGCTGGCCGTGGTGGAACGCCTGCTGCGCGACGGCCCCACAACTCTGCTGTTTGTCAGCCATCGACAGGATGAGCAGTTGGCGCTGGTCCGGCAGCGTCTGGTCTTTGAACCCGCGTCTTCCGGCTGGCATATTCGACCACAGACGATGACTGGAGGAGAGGCCTGATGAGCTGGCTGATTGAACCTGAAACCCTGCAGACCGAACTGGGCGCTGATGGCCTGCTGATTCTGGATTGCCGTTTTGATCTGACGAACCCGCTGGCGGGCCGTGAGCAGTATGCGGCCGGACACATTCCCGGGGCCGTCTATGCCCATCTGGATGACGACTTGGCCGGGCCGGTTGTGCCTGGCAAAACAGGTCGACACCCGTTGCCGGAGCCGGAAGCCTGGCAGACCACTTTGCGCCAGTGGGGTGTCAGCGCCGACACCCGGGTGGTGGTGTATGACGGCGCCAACAGCATGTTTGCCGCCCGTGCCTGGTGGATGCTGCGCTGGGCCGGGCTGACCGATGTACGGGTATTGAACGGTGGCTGCAAGCGCTGGCTGGCCACCAATGGCGCCACCAGCATCGAAACGCCGCAGCCGGCGCCCGGCGACATTGAGGTGGACTGCCCGCCGGACTGGATTATAGGTGCCGACGACCTGATGGCCGATCTGTCCGCCTGGCAACTGCTGGACGCCCGGGCCTGGCCCCGGTACAGCGGCGAAACCGAGCCGCTGGACCCGAAGGCCGGCCATATTCCCGGCGCGGTCTGTCTGGATTTTTCCCGCAATGTCGATGCCGAGGGGCGTTTTCTGCCGGTGTCGACCCTGCGTCAGCGCTTCGCCGAAGCCGGCCTGGTTGCCGGTCCTGAGATCAGCAGCCCGGCCTGCAGCTCACCGCAGCCGACCCCGGTCAGTTATTGCGGCTCCGGCGTGACGGCCTGCCACAATATCCTGGCCATGATGCTGGCCGGGTTGCCGCAGCCGAAGCTGTACCCCGGCTCCTGGAGCGAGTGGGTGACTGACGATCAGCGACCGGTCGAAACCAGCACCTGAGCGGTCTCAGTCCTCCAGCGACCCTCCGGATATAAAGCTGGGCCAGTTGTTCATGTCGGGATGATCGCGACGAATCTGTTCCAGCAGGGCTTCCTGCTCCTGAGGGTGCATGGGCACAAATCTGCGGCGCTGGTTGTTGTTTTCGCTGCGCACGACCAGGCGGTGGGGATAAAGGTTCAGATGACCACTGCGGGCAGTGGCGTAGCGGCTCAGTCCGTGCTGATTGACGCGATTGTTATTGCGGTTGCGGGAGTTCCAGCCGTTCAGAAGAAAACGACCACCTGTGTCCAGTACGACAATCTCGTATTCGACTCTGGGCGCCGGGCGCAGAAAGAAGGGCTTTCGTTCGCCGGTGTCCATATTTTCGGCAAATATCTGATAATCCCACCAGATACTGTTGCCAGGGGCCGTGCTGGTTTCCATCGGGAACACCAGCAACGCCATGTCACCCTCTGGCTCGGAGGGCAGGGAACTGCAGGCTGACAGGACGAACAGGAAAGAGACAAGCAGAGTGGACATTCGATAATTCATGACAGGCTTCCTTGTGGTTACTACTGAGCAGCGTCCTTGACACTGCGCTTACACTCTAGACGGCCAGTCTGGTTCCCGCATCATGCGATTGCAGAAAATGAGACACCGTTCAAATTTTTGCGACCTTGATGATTTTGCCCTGCAGTCACAAAACCCGCACCGCCGACGCCTCCGAGCGTTGGTCCAGCCGGCCGATGACCGCAAAGGTAGCAGGCAGGGCCGATATGTCCGGCACGGCGGCCAGCAGGCCGCCGGAGGTCTGCGGGTCCAGCAGCAGTTGAGTGAGCGCCGGGTTCACGCCGGCCTCGCTGTGGCAGTGGTTCAGTTGCGGCAGCAGGTGCGGGACCAGGCTTGATTGCCGGCCTGCCGCCAGCAGATCCAGCGCCCCGGGCAGGGCCGGAATCGCCTCGGCCTGCAATTCGGCACTCAGTTCCGAGCCCTCAAGCATTTCCAGCAGGTGGCCCAGCAGGCCGAAGCCGGTGACATCAGTCACGGCGTTGGGCTGCAGTTGCTGCAGGGCCAGCCAGGCCTCTCGATTCGAGTTCAGCATGCTGTCCCAGGCGGCAGTCATCGATCCCGCCGGAGCGTCGCCGGTCATATCGGCGGCCAGTATGACCCCGGTGCCCAGCGGCTTGCTCAGCACCAGCCAGTCACCGGATCTGGCGCCGCTCTTGCGCCAGATCCGGTCCGGCGCCACTTCGCCACTGGCCGTCACCGACAGATGGGTTTCCAGCCCTTCGGTACTGTGCCCGCCGGCCAGCACGCAGTCGTTGGCCACCAGGGCCTCGGCGATACCGCGCATGACCTGGCGGAAATCACCCGCCTGTACGCGCGCATGACCAAACGCCAGATTGATCCAGACCTGCGCCGAGACCGGCGTCGCATTCATGGCATAGAGGTCGCTCAGTGCATGGTGCACCGCGACCTGGCCGAGCCGGTAGAGGTCGTCGGAAAAGGCCCGGAAGCCGTCCACGCTCTGTGCTATCTGCCGGCCCGGTGTCGGGGTCCACAGACTGGCATCTTCGGCCTTGCCCAAGGCCGGCAGCACCGCCTCTTTCTGTACCTGTGGCAAGTCCGCCAATGTGTCCTGCAGCAGTTCAGGGCCCAGCTTGCTGCCACAACCGGCACAGTGCATGGGTGCTGGCGTTTCGCTGGCATCGCTGTTCTGCGCCATACCGGGTCGGAAGTTGTTCAATGCGTCCATGAACCGGCGGTCGATGCGGTCCTTCCAGCGCCAGACCCAGTAACCGGTAAAGCTCAAACCGTTGCGACTGCCGGTGGCACGCCGGTCACCCAGTGACAGCAGGGACAGAAAGCGGCGCTGCAGGCGAATCGGTTCCAGTGGCTGCTGGCGGAACCAGCGCTCGATATTGTGCTGCAGGGTGGGGGCCTGACGCACCGCGTAGACGCCGGCTTTGGGCCGGGGATCGTCCACCATTTCGGCCACGTCGCCGGCGGCAAAGACAGTCGCATGCGAGGTCGACTGCAGGTATTGATTGACGGCGATAAAGCCGTCATTGGCGGTGTCCAGCCCGGCTCTGGCTGGCCAGTCCGGCGCCGACGCGGGCGTGCACAGTACGGTGCGGTGCAGGGCAATGGTATGACCGGTTTCGAGAGTCACGCCGTCGGCCGTCACCGCCGTCACTTGGGCTCCCGCGTGCAGGGTCACGCCTGCGGTTTGCAGGGCCCGTTCGGCTGCGCGCACCACACCAGTGGGGTAGCCGGGCAGAACGCGCTCGCTGCTGAAGATCAGATGCAGGTTCAAGCCGCTGCGGCCGCGCAGCCGGTGCACCATGGCCAGCACCAGTTCCACGCCACCGGCGCCGGCGCCGACAACCCCCCAGTGCAGAGGCTGGGTCGGGGTCTGTTCCAGTTGCGCCAGCAGACGCGACCATGCGTCATGAAAGTGACTGACCGGCTTGACCCCCACGGCATGTTCGCGGGCTCCCGGAATGGACAGGTTCGGCGTCGAGCCGGTATCGAAACTGACCAGATCGTAGCGCAGCTCGGGTCGTCCCCGAATCTGCAGCCGGCGCGCCTGCGGATCGAACCCGGTCAGCCGCCCCTCGACAAAGCGCACCCCACAGCGCTGACAGAGTCGATTGAGATCAATATGGGTCTCGTCGAAGGTGTAGTGCCCGGCTATCAGCCCGGGCAGCATGCCGGAGTACGGCGTCATGGCGCTCTCGGAGATCAGTGTCACCCGCACCCCGGGCAGCGGGCGCATGCCCAGACGCCGTATCAGCAGGGCATGGGTGTGGCCGCCGCCGACCAGCACCAGCTCGCGTTCGGATTCGGGCGGAGTCGCCTTCATGACAGGGGGTCTCCGTCCTGGTCGGCCAGCCAGGCCAGTACTTCATCGTGCGTGCCGGTAAAGACCTGGCGGCGCTGGTAGCGCGTCAACTGGTACTGATACATGGGGTCATAGTAGTCCTGCAGCAGGCTGCGGATGATGCCGTCAAAGCCGCCCCAGTCGCCATGATCACGCAGCGCTGCGACCGCGTCGGGCACCGCCGCCAGCAGCGCCTGATGGCGTGCGCCCCCGAGACGCTTGCGAATGCGGGTCAGGTTGTCGCCGATATGGTCGGCCACGCGCTGCCAGCAGTGCCCGGGCTCGCTGTGCTGATAATGCCGCACAATGGTCATCACATAGTCTTCGCGCAGGCGTTCGACCCTTTGCTGCAGCGAGGCTTCAAGCCTGATCTCCGGGGCCGACTGCAACAGGACCTGCAGCTCGGGCGGCAAATGGATGCGCCCGATCAGGCGGGACTCATCTTCCATCAGTACCGGAGCACTGCTGTCATCCCGACGGCGCAGCCAGTCCAGGGTCATGGCATGTTCCCAGTCGATCTGACTGGGCTGTGGCACAAATTCGCGCCCGAACGCGCTGCCCTTGTGCCGGGCCAGGCCTTCGAGGTCAACGCTCTGCGGCCAGGCATGAACCACCTGCGTCTTGCCGCTGCCGGTGGGCCCGGCCAGGGTACGAATGTTGCCGCGCTCGATCAGCGCCTGCATCTGGTCCAGCAGAAAGCGGCGCAGCGCCTTGTACCCACCCCTGACCAGCGGGTAGTCCAGCCCTTCGGCCTGCAGCCACTCCTGGGTCGTGCGCGAGCGCAAACCGCCGCGGAAACAGTACAGGGCGCCGCCCGGATGGCGTTCGATAAAACCGGCCCAGGCGTCGAGGCGGGCCTGTCGAGTGGCCGGCGTGGCCAGCTCCAGACCCAGCGCGATTGCGGCCTCCTCACCGGCCTCGGCATAGCGCAGCCCGATCTGGTGACGCTGGTCATCGTCCAGCAGCGGCAGGTTCCGGGCCGACGGAAAGGCGCCCCGGGCAAACTCGACCGGTGCGCGTACATCCATCAGAGGTCGGTTCTGCAACAACAGGCTGGCAAAGTCTTGCGGCTGGATAATCATGGTGAACCTTTACGGCAGGCCAGGCGGCATTATGGTGTGCGTGCAGGGTGGATTGCAATTCGCCAGGCCAGTGGTTATCTTTCGCCGCGACCTTGAACAAATCCAACGGCTGCCTGCATGCGACTGAGTCAACGTCAGCACCGAACCACCTTTCCCCTGGCCTGGGTGGCCTGGCTGCTGCTGGTATGGGCGCATATCGTGCACCCGGTGCACAGCGCCCAACTGCTGAACGACCTGCGCAGCGCGCACGATACCGCCGCCGAACATACCGCAGAGGCCGCCCCCGAGCACAGCTCACATACAGCAACGCGCGGTCCCTACGATTGCCCGCATCAGGCCGACCTTAGCCAGACACACCCAGATCATGGCAGTGAGCATCATGATGCCGCGCATACCGACCATGCGCATGAGGCCATGTACTGTCCGCACTGCACCGTCGCCGGCCTGTTCTGGCTGCCCGCCGCGGGCGGCACCGAGCCTCCGGTGCTGCCGCAGTACAACCCGACCCACCACCCTGGCCCGGCACTGGCTCAGGCCAGCCCGACCGAATACCCCCAACAGCCGCGCGCACCGCCGCTCTGATCCATACCTTATTCTGCCCGGCAGGACCGGGTCTTGCCTGCTTTTTGAAGACGATTATTCAATTCAGAGTGTGGTTTCGTAACGAGCCTCCAAAGGTGCTGCTGCCGGTCGGCGCAGGCCTGACTGCAGACCGTCTGCACACACGGATGTGTGCAGTCGAGCTGTCATGGATGACGTTTTTTGCGTGTCTGCAGTCAGGACTGCCCGACAGAGGCAGCCGGCACTGACTCGAACGGAACCATATCGATTGCCAAAGATTTCAGGAACACAGATATGATCAGAACACTTGTTACCGTAGCAGCACTGACCGCCGGGCTGAGCAGTCTGGCCGCCGCCCACGCCGGCCTGCAAACCATCGAAGCACCCGCCGGCAGCCAGTATCGCGCCGTCATCAGCATCCCGCATGGCTGCGCCGGCGCCGCCACCAACGAAGTACGGGTGCGGGTACCGGACGGGATGATCGCCATCAACCCCATGCCCAAGGCCGGCTGGGAGCTCGAAACCGTCATGGAGCCGCTGGACGAACCCTACATGGACCATGGCCGCGAAGTCACCGAACGCATCGGTGAAGTGCGCTGGACCGGCGGTGACCTCGCCGACGCGCACTACGACGAATTCACCTTCATGGCCCGTCTGCCCAACGAGCCCGGCCAGCACCTGCACTTCCCGGTGGTTCAGGCCTGTGGTGACGATGCCCTGCGCTGGATCGACGTCCCCGCCAGCGGCGAAGGCGCTGCGGATACCGACTATCCAGCGCCCGTGCTGTACCTGACCGAACCGGAATCCAGTGGCCACAGCCACGGCCATGATCACGGTCACAGCCATGATCACTGAGCGCCTGCGCTTGCAGGGCCAGCACTTGTTGCTGGCCCTTTGTCTTGCCATGCTGCCCCTGGTCGCTCAGGGACATGCCGTGCTGCTGAGCAATCAACCGGCGGACAACGCCATGCTGCGCAGCAGCCCGGACACGCTCACCCTGCGCTTCAACGAGCCCGTAAGCCCGGTATTCGTGCGTGTGCTGGACCCGAGCGGCGATCAGCCGCTGGGTGAGCTGCCCGCACAGGCACGGGACAACAGCGTCGTGGTGGAGCTGCCGGAAAGCCTGCCGGACGGCGGCTATCTGGTGTCCTGGCGTGTGATCTCGGCCGACTCGCATCCGGTGGGCGGCAGCTACCGGTTTCAGGTTGGAACCGGGTCGGTGGACTGGGCCGCCGCTGAGCAGTGGGCGGCAGCGCGGGAATCGACCCTGTTGCATGTATTGCATGTGGTCAACCGCAGCCTGCTGTTGCTGGCTCTGCTGGTGCTGAGTGGCCATATTCTGTGCCGACTGTTGTTGTGGCCGAGGCTCGGGCCGGCCGAACAGAACCGGGGGCTGGACGGTCCGCGTCTGTGGCTGCCCGGAAGCCTGCTGCTGGTCACCACGCCGCTGCAGATCCTGCTGCAGGGGTTGCGCATGTATGGTCAGGACGTCAGTTGGCGCAGCCTGCCCGAAGCCGCTGGGCTGGGCCTGTCCTCCTCGCTCGGTCAGAGCAGCCTGGTGCTGCTGACTTCGGCCGTGCTGCTGGTGCTGATCCTGACCACGGGTGAGCTGGCGCGTCAGCGCGCCGGTAATGGCCTGGCCTTGCTGGTGGCGCTGGTGGCCCTGGGCTCGTTGCTGATGACCGGGCATATCGCCACTGCCCCGAATGCCGCCTGGCTGGTGCCGGTGCTGGCCCTGCATCTGCTGGTGGCCGCATTCTGGCTGGGGGCCATGGGGCCGTTGCAACGGGCTGCCCGGCAGGCCGATCGGATGGCGTTGTTGCGCCTGCTGCAGCGCTTCTCGGCCATCGCCATTGTGGCCGTGCCCGCACTGCTGGTCGCCGGTCTGGCCATGGCACTCTATCAGGTGGATGAGGCTGCAGCGCTGGTGCAGACCGGCTATGGGCGCAGCCTGCTGCTGAAGGTGGCCGCAGTCGCCCTGGTGCTACTGGTGGCGCTCGACAACCGCTTCCGTCTGAGCCGCCAACTGGCGGCCAGCCGACAGGGCACGCGGCAGCGTCTGCAGCGCAATCTGCGTGTGGAATCCGGGTTGATGGTGGGGGTCATTGTACTGACGGCCACCTTGTCGACCTTCATGCCGGCGCGGGACGGCGCGCATCATCACAGCCATGATCACTATCTGCCCTACGAGAGCATGGGCGACATCATTCAGCGGGAGATTGAAGGGAGACTGCTGACACTGGATTTCCAGATGGCGCATGACAGCGTGGGTGAGAATCAGATCATCCTGGCGTTCTATGATGCCGACGGCAAGCTGGTGCGTCCGCAGGCCGTGGAAGTCCGCTTTGACCTGCCGGAACTGGAGATCGAAGGCCAGTGGCGGGAACTGGAAGCCGTCGGTCAGCTCTACCTGATGACGGTGTCGGACATCATGATTCCCGGGGACTGGACCATCTTGGTCAATGCGCTGGTCACGGATTTTGACCGTGATGCGTTCCAGCTCGAAGAGGAGTTCTACTGATCACGCTGACTATGGATTATCCAGCTCAATGAGAGTGCGCTGGTCGACCTGCAGGTCAGTCATGACCTGCCCGAAGTGCAGGTCGACCAGTCTGCTCAGCGCGCCGTCCGCTGCCATGGCTTGCAGTGCCTGCACAAAGGCATGCTGCAGGTCGGGGTTGTGCGGACTGACATAGAATACCTCGTCCTTGTCGTACCGCAGCAAAAGCTGATCTTCCAGCACCAGCTCCGGGTGTGCGGCCAGTTCCAGCTGGACTTCCTTGATCGACCGTGACAGATAGTCATAGTCAGTGCGGCCGCGCTTCAGTTTGTCAAACATCACCTGCCAGTTTCCCTGCTCTATATGGAAGTCCAGATCATTGGCCGCCCATACCCGACTGTCGATCCAGCCAGGGCCGAACCCTGCGGTCAGACCCAGAGCCCGAAAGTCCTGCAGGCTTTCCACGCCAGCAAACAGGGTCTGGTCCTGCGGTCGTATCATCAGCACACGCTGCCCGATCAGGCCATTGGTGAGCCCGACACCGGTAGTCAGGTAGAGTTCGTCGCGGTCGGCGCTCTCGATCATCCACATCAGGTCGAGCGTTCCGGCTGCCAGCATGCTCTGTGCTCTTGCCTGCGGTATGGGGCCGACCAGTTCCAGTTCGGGATTGCCGGGCATTCGGGCCAGGGCTGCCTGCGCTACATCCATATAGAAATAGCGACCTTCGATCTGTTCTGCCAGCAAGGGCACGCGAACCGTTGTGATCGCGGCCAGGGCAGGTGTTGTGACGAGCCCCAGCAAGTACAGGGACGAGAGCAGGGAGAGCAGGGAGAGCAGGAGTGGGATTTGCCGCATAGTTGTTATGACCTTGGGGGCCGGGAAACCCGGTAGTCTGTACAGGTATAGTCAGGTCATGTTCGAAATCAAGTTTTGTCGGTAGTGGCATCATCCTGCCGGACCCGCCAGAGGCGCCTGGCCGGCGCCAGCCAGAGCAGGGCCGCCGCGACTGCTGTGGCCATCAGCGGCAGTACCACGGGAAAACCGAACCGGTCCGCCAGGGCGCCAAGGACAAAGGCGCCAATGGCCGGCATGCCCATGGTAATGACGGTCCATAGGCTGAGTACACGGCCCCGATACTCGTCGCTGACCGATAACTGGACCATGGCCTGACAGCCGGTGCCCGCTATGGTCATGGTCAGCGCGAGCAGGAGTATCATCGCAGCCACCAGGGGTAGCGACTGCCACAGCAGCAGCGGATAAAGCAGCAGCGATGTGCCCAGCAGCGTGATCAGCACCAGATTGATCAGACGCGCTTCAGACCCGCGCTGCCGCGATATGAACAGGGCCCCCAGAATGGACCCCACACCGGCCAGTGCGGTCAGCATGGCGAGGGTGTTGGCGGTGCCATCCAGCAACTGGCCGGACAGGGCCGGCAGCAATTCGATGATGGCACGGCCGAGCAGCCCGTTCAGGGTGGCCAGCAGCAGGATGACACGAATGGTCGGTGTCGACAGCGCAAAGACCATACCCTGCCCGAGGTCGGTCAGCAGCGAGGCTTCGGTTTTTTCTCCGGTGGCAGCCACATCGGGTATGCGCAACAGGAAGGCAGTGCCACAGAAAAACAGCAGCGCGGACAGCGTGAACACGGCCCCGGTCGAGGTCAGAGTCAGCAGGCCGGCTGCTGCTGCGGGCCCGAGGATGCGGGACAGGTTGAAAATCATGGCCGACAGGCCAATGCCGCTGGGCAGCAGGGCGCGCTCGATCAGATTGGGCAGCATGGACAGCCGCATGGGGTGATGCGCTGCCATGATCATGCCCTTGGCCAGGGCGATCAACAGCAACCAGTAGATATCGAGCCAGCCGGTGAACCAGATCGCGGCGGTCAGGGCGCCCAGAACGCCCAGGCTGAAGGTGGTGGACAGCAGGCCCTGGCGCAGCCGGATGCGGTCTGCCACCACTCCGAAGACCGGCGACAGTACAAAAGTGGGCAGCAGCATGGTGGCGCTGACCAGACCCACCCAGAAGGCGGATTCGGTCAGCGACCAGGCGCTCCAGCCCAGCAGGAAGCGCATGATCCAGAGGCCAAAGGTGGAGAACACACTGGCCAGAAAGTAGCGCCGGAAGGCCGGTACCCGCAATGCCGATCTTCGTGCGGTCGGGGTCTGCAAAATGCGTCAGTCCCGAAAGTTTTCGTACTGCAGGGGCAGGTCCAGTTCCGCTTGTTTGAGCAGGGCTATGGCCTGCTGAAGATCATCGCGCTTCTTGCCGTTGACCCGCACCTTGTCACCCTGAATGGAGGCCTGCACCTTCAGTTTGCTGTCTTTCAGCAGCTTGATGATCTTCTTGGCCATGGGCTGATCAATGCCCTGGCGGAAGGTCAGACGCAGGGTGAACAGTTTGCCGCTGTGCTCGGGTTCGTCGTCCACCTCGGCGCCGGCAGCGCTGACGCCGCGCTTGGCACAGGCATTGCGAAAGACGTCTTCCATCTGGCGCACCTGAAAGTCGGATTCGGTGGTCAGAGAGACGGTCAGTTCTTTCAGTTCGATGGTCTTTTCAACACCGCGAAAATCAAAGCGGGTTTCCAGTTCGCGCCGGGCATTGTCCACCGCATTGCGCAGCTCTACTTCGTTGACTTCTGATACGATATCGAATGAGGGCATGGCTGATTCCCTTGTGGCTGGACGGCAAAGTTTATCACAGTTCGCAGCAAGCCAAGAGCGCCTCAGTCACCGAAAAAGCGGAGGATGCGCTCGGCATGGCGCTCTATGCCCTGAAAGCCATGATCGCCGCCCGGCTCCACAACCTGCGTGGCTTCTGGCAGATGCTGTAGGGCCTGCCGGTAGTCGAGGGTGGCATCGCCCTGCTGCACCAGCAGCAGGGTGCGGGCCTGCAGGTCCGGGGCCGGCGGCACTTCGAGCCGGGACAGTTCCTGCGCATGGCTGGCGGTCCACTCGAAGCGGCTGCCATCATGAAAGTGCGTCACCAGGCCGGTGTGATCACCCAGGGTGTCAGCGGGTCGCACCGAGGGGTTGATCAGCGCCACTTTCAGGTCGTACCTGTGCGCCAGATGCAGGCCATAGTATCCTCCCAGCGACGAACCGATCAGATGCACCGGTTGCTGTCGTCCCACTGCATCAATGATGTCGTACAGGGTGTGGATGGCCAACTGCGGTATCCAGGGCAGGGAGGGCGCCATGAACGGCAACCCGCGCTCTGTCGCCAGGGCGCGGAAATAACGCGCCTTGGAACCGAAACCGCTGCTGGCAAAGCCGTGAATGTAGAGAATCATGACGCCGGGCTCCCGAGGTAAAATGCATGCTTGAAATCTATCAGGTCAGCAAGTCCTTTCCCACTCCGCAGGGGCCGCTGGCCGTACTGCAGTCGATCAGTCTGAACCTGGCTGCCGGCAACACCCTGGCGCTGACCGGCGAGTCCGGCAGCGGCAAGAGCACACTGCTGCATCTGGTTGCAGGCCTGGACAGTGTTGATGCGGGGACGGTACGGGTTGGCGGCGAGACGGTCACCGGCCGTGCGGATGCTGACCGCGCGCGTCTGCGCCGCACCACCATAGGTCTGGTGTTCCAGCAGTTCAATCTGCTGCCCAGTCTGACTGTGGGCGCCAACCTTGCCTTTCAGGCGCGCCTGTGTGGTCGTCATGAACCCGCGCATCTTGCCGACCTGACTCGGCGTCTGGGCCTGGACGGCCTGCTTGACCGCTACCCGGAGCAACTGTCGGGCGGGCAGCAGCAGCGGGTCGCCATTGGCCGAACCCTGGCCGCGCGGCCGCAGCTGATTCTGGCCGATGAGCCCACCGGCAATCTGGATGAAGCGACCGGTGATGCCGTACTGGATCTGTTTCTGGACGAAGTCCGGGCCAGTGGCGCGGCGCTACTGATGGTGACACACAGTGAGCGTCTGGCGGCGCGCCTCGGGCACCAGCACCACCTGTCACAGGGGCGGCTGGAGAGCCGGTCATGAGACCGCTGGTGCAGACGTTGCGCGCACTGCTGGCGCACTGGCGGCGGCATCCGGTGCAGCTAGCAGCCTGGGTGGTGGGACTGATGCTGGCCACTGCCCTCTGGAGTGGTGTGCAGGCCCTGAATACACAGGCACGGGAAAGCTATGATCGTGCTGCCGGGCTGTTTGCAGGGGCCGCCCAGCCCATGCTGGTGGCCCGTGAGGGCGAGACCCTTACCGACGATGTCTTTGCCACACTGCGCCAGGCCGGCTGGCCTGTATCACCGCTGCTGGAAGGCCGAGTCCGGGTGGGCGAGCAGGCGCTGACCCTGGTCGGCATCGACCCGGTAACACTGCCTGCCGAAGCCGCTGCGGCCAGCGCCGTGGACCAGACTGGCTTCGAACTGGCGGCCTTTCTGACCCGCCCCGGCCTGACGCTGGCTGGCCCGGATACACTGCAGCAACTGGGTGTCGAACCGGGTGCTGAACTGCGGCTGGCTTCCGGAGCCCTATTGCCGCCGCTGGCGGTGGCGTCGACCGTGCCCCCGGGTACATTGCTGGTGGATGTGGGGCTGGCGCAGCAGCTTCTGCAGAGGCCGAGCGAACTGTCGCGGTTGCTGGTCGCGGATGACCCCCGCTGGCAGACGCAGGCGCTGCCGGAAGATCTGGCTGAGCGCCTGTACTGGCAGCATGGTCAGTCCGAGGATGATCTGACCCGCCTGACCGACAGCTTTCACCTCAACCTGACGGCACTCGGCCTGCTGGCCTTTGTGGTGGGGCTGTTCATAGTCAATGGTGCAACGGGTCTGGCTTTCGAGCAGCGCAGCAGTCTGCTGCGCACACTGCGCGCCTGCGGGGTCTCCGGGCGGCAGGTGGTGCTGGCATTGCTGTTCGAGGTGCTGTTGCTGGCGCTGGTGGCCGGGCTGCTGGGATTGTTGCTGGGCTATGGCCTGGCGGCGTTGTTGCTGCCTGATGTTGCGGCCAGCCTGCAGGGCCTGTACGGCGCCCGCGTTGCCGGAGCTCTGCAGCTGGAGCCGCGCTGGTGGCTGGCCGGTCTCGGCATGAGTCTGTGCGGTGCCTTGCTGGCTGCTGTCGGCAGTCTCTGGCAGGCGGCCAGGCTGCCGGTACTGGGCCTGGCCCGCCGCGAAGCCTGGCGGGCGCACCAGCAGCGGGGGGTCATGTTGCTGGCGCTGCTGGGAGGCGGTCTGTGGTTGCTGGCGCTGGGTTTGTTCATGGCCGGCAGCGGGCTGGTGGTTGCCTTTGCCGGCCTGGCGGCCCTGCTGCTGGGGGCAGCACTTTGTCTGCCGGGCCTGCTCAGCGTGGCGGTCGGTATCGGTCAGCGTCTGGCCCGCGGGCCGGTGGCCGAGTGGTTCTGGGCGGAAGCCCGCCAGCAGGTGTCGGCCCTGTCACTGGCCTTGATGGCGCTGTTGCTGGCGCTGGCAGCCAACATCGGGGTGGGCAGCATGGTCGACAGCTTTCGCCTGACCTTTACCGGTTGGCTGGACCAGCGCCTGGCAGCCGAGGTGTACATGAATGCCGAAGATGCCGAACAGGCCGAGCAGATGGTCGAATGGCTGGTCGGGCAGCCGGAGATCGAGGCCATTCTGCCCACCGGGCACCTGATCAGTCGCTATGCTGATGAACCGCTGGAACTGAACGGCATCCGGGTGCATGACACCTACCGCGACCACTGGCCGGTGCAGCAGCAACTGGCGGACGGCTGGGACCGGGTGGGCACCGGGCAGGCAGCCATGATCAGCGAACAGATGGCGCGCCGTTTTGACCTGGCGCCCGGTGACAGCCTGACGCTTGGCCTGGCCGCTACCCCCTGGCTGCTGCAGGTGGCTGGTATCTATGCCGACTATGGCAACCCGCGCGCGCAGATGGTGGTCGATCTGGACGCCCTGATGGCGCGCGCGGAAGGGCCCCTGCGGCAGGGTTTCAGCCTGCGGCTGCACCCGGATGCGGCACCGCAGCTGGTTGAGCGCGCGCGGCGTGACCTCGGGCTCGAGGGTACCGCCGTGATCGACCAGGCCTCGGTGCGCAACTTCTCCGAGCAGGTATTCGAACGCACCTTTGTCGCCACCGGTGCGCTGAACACCCTGACTCTGGGCGTGGCCGGAGTGGCCCTGCTGACCAGCCTGCTGACGCTGACCCAGTCGCGGCTGCCGCAACTGGCGCCGCTGTGGGCGCAGGGCCTGTCGCGTCGGCACCTGGCCTGGCTGGAATGGTTGCGCACCCTCTGTCTGGCCGGCTTTACCATCCTGCTGGCGGTGCCTCTTGGCCTGTTGCTGGCCTGGTGTCTGGTGGCCATCATCAATGTTGAAGCCTTCGGCTGGCGCCTGCCGCTGTACCTGTTCCCGGAGCAGTGGCTGCGCCTGATCGGACTGGCGGCGCTGACCACGGTGCTGGCCACCGCCTGGCCGCTGTGGCGGCTGGGTCGGCAGTCACCGGCGACCTGGAGCAAGGTGTTTGCGCATGAACAATAGAATCTGGCTGAGTGTCTGCCTGTTGCTGCTGGCGGCCTGCTCTGACGGGCCGGACCGAACGTCGGCGCCGGCACAACAGGGTTTCGCCGGGCTGGGGCTGGCGGCCGACGCCTTTGCCACGGTGGAACGCGGTGGTGAACTGGCCTTCCCGCAGGACCATGCAGCGCATCCCGAGTTTCGTATCGAATGGTGGTATGTAACGGCCAATCTGGAAGACCGCGAGGGGCGCCAGTACGGCATGCAGTGGACCCTGTTCCGCCAGGCTCTGACGCCCGACGGCGGGCTGGGGCACTGGCAGGACGGGCAGGTGTGGATGGCCCATGTGGGCCTGACTGCAGCCGCTGAGCACTGGCATGCCGAACGCTTCGGCCGCAGCGGTGGCGGCCAGGCCGGGGTGACCACAGAGCCAGACTACCGGGTCTGGCTGGATGACTGGTCACTGCAGAGCGTTACGGCGCCCGGCAGCCCGGAGCGCGGCGATCCGCTGGAACATATCCGTGTGCAGGCCGGCACCGATAATCTTGCGTTTGATCTGGTGCTGCAGACGGACCAGCCGCTGGTGCTCCACGGCGAGGACGGTTTCAGTCTGAAGTCGGAGCGTGGTCAGGCCTCCTGGTACTACAGCCAGCCGTTCTATCAGGTCAACGGCACTCTGGTGCTGGGTGATGGCGCCGAACGGAACGTGCATGGCACTGGCTGGCTGGACCGGGAGTGGAGCAGCCAGCCCCTGGCACCCGAGCAGACCGGCTGGGACTGGTTCTCGCTGCAGTTGCCTGACAACGAACGTCTGATGCTGTTCCGCCTGCGCGAGCAGGACAACCCCGACAGCTACTTTGCCGGCACCCATATTCGCAGTGATGGCAGCACCCGGCCGCTGGCGCCGCAGGAGATCCGCATGCAGCCGCTGGAAACCACCCGGGTGGCCGGACGTCAGGTGCCCACGGTCTGGCATCTCGAAGTGCCGGTGATCAACCTGGATATTGAGGCCCGGCCGCTGAACCCCAACGCCTGGATGGACACCAGCATCCCCTATTGGGAGGGGCCGATAGAATTTTCCGGTTCACACTCGGGGCATGGTTATCTGGAAATGACCGGGTACTGAGCTGAGGCCGCAGTTGTGGCACCGCGCAATGGCAGGTGGCTTATCCCGCCTTGATTTCCTGCGCCGTCAGGCCGTGCTTTTTCAGCAGTTTGTAGAGATCGGTGCGGTTACGACCGCAGAGCTCGGCGGCCTGGGTAACGTTGCCTTCGGTCATCTTCAAGGCCCGCACCAGATAACGCCGCTCGAACTCGTCCCGGGCCTCGCTGAGTGTGGGCCAGTGCCCGGTATTCTCTGACAGCGCCTGTCGCATCAGTGAGGCGCTGATTACCGGGCTGGGTGAGAGGGCGACACACTGTTCGATGACATTGACCAGTTGGCGGACATTGCCCGGCCAGTCGGCAGTGGTGAGCAGTTGCAGGGCGTCGTCGGACAAGCCGCGTACATTGAGCCCGTGTTGCTGGGCACTTTGACGCAACAGATGACGGGCCAGTAACGGAATGTCCTCGGCCCGTTCCCTCAGTCCGGGCAGATTGAACTCTACTACATTGAGCCGATAGTACAGATCTTCACGAAACTGACCGGCTTCCATGGCGGCTTTCAGATCCCTGTGGGTGGCCGAGACGATGCGCACATCCACCGGGATGGTCTCGCTGCTGCCCACAGGGCGGATCTGGCGCTCCTGGAGTACCCGCAACAGTTTGACCTGCAAGGACAGGGGCATATCGCCAATCTCATCCAGAAACAGGGTGCCGCCGTCGGCGGCCCGGAACAGGCCGTCCTGGGCTTTAACCGCGCCGGTAAAGGCCCCCTTGGCATGACCAAACAGCTCGGACTCGAGCAGGTTTTCAGGCAGAGCGCCGCAGTTGATGGCAATAAAGGGTTCGTCGCTGCGGGGGCTGGCCCGGTGTATGGCCTGAGCCAGCAGTTCCTTGCCCGTTCCGCTGGCGCCGGTGATCAATACACTGACCCGACTTCTGGCTACCTGATGGGCCTGCTCCAGCAAAGACTCCATGACCGGACTGCGGGTGATGATGTCCCGCCGCCAGGCCGCATTTCCCGAGCTCACATGGTGACTCAGGGCCCGATCCAGCAGGGTGCGCAGTTCTTCATGATCCAGGGGTTTGGTGATAAAACCCGTGACGCCACGCTGGGTGGCATCAACCGCATCGGGAATGGAGCCATGGGCCGTCATGATGATCACCGGCAGGCCGGGGCGGCGATGGTTGATCTGTTCAAACAGGGCCATGCCATCGGTGTCGGGCATACGCAGATCGGTGATGACCAGAGAAATAACTTTTGTGTTGAGCAGGGACAGGGCGCGTTCGGCATTGTCTGCAGTGAGCACCTGATAACCTTCGTCTTCCAGGCGCATGGACAGCAACCGCAGCAGGCTGGGATCGTCATCTACCAGCAGCAGACTGGCCGGAATGTGATCATTCGTCGTCATCATTCAGCCTCAGTTCCAGTGGTTGTGGCAACGTCCGGTCATTGTCCCGGTCACCGCCCAGATTGGATTCGATGTCGGTCAGAGCTTCCACCTGCGCCTGCTTTTCTGCCAGTTGTTCCCGGGTGGCAGCGAGCGCCTGTTGCAGTGTCTCAATGATTCTCTGTTGGGCGTTATGGGCATCTCCCCTGACCATCAGCGCCCGGTGCTGCTCGGCCAGGCGGTGTTCCTGCTCCAGCAGGGCGCCATTGTATCGGGACAGCTGGTGCAGATGCAGATACAGATCGTGGGGTGCCCTGGGTAACAGCGCCTGCAAGGCGTCCTGACTCAGTGATCTCAGCGTCGTCGGGCTGTCGGGCTGGCTGTGCAGCAGGGCCATGACCATCAGGCCGTAGTCGCCGTCCAGAGGCTCAGTGAGCAGCAGGGCGCGACGCTCGTCAGGTGACAGGGCCTGCAATTGGTATTGTGCGGTCAGCCAGTTCATGGGGTCACAGAGTGAACCGGTGATCAGGGTGGCGACCTCCGAACGGGGATCACAATCCAGACCGCCATATGGGGACACTGGGCCCAGGGTGGGCGGTGCCTGGGTGATGAGCTGTGGTTGGCTGCAGGCGGCCATGAGTGCCGCCATGACCAGAAGCGAAAATATTCTCATGCGCTGGATCCTTCGGTGAGCAATGAGTGTTCGTCTGGGGTGGCGCTGGGCGCCAGTGTGTCCAGCGGTGGCAAAATCACCTGCACACAGGTGTCGAATGAGGGGGTGTCGACAATACTCACTGTGCCACCCAGCAAGCGCGCGCAGTCGGCCACCACAGAGAGCCCCAGGCCGGACCCGGAGAGGGCGTCGTGCCGCCGGGCCTGACCGCGCTGAAACGGTTCAAACACCGACGTTCGCAACGTCTCGGGTATGGCCGGGCCGGTGTTGGCGACTTCAAGGACCATGGCGCTGTGCTGCGGATACAGCCGGATTGAAACCTGTCCCCGGGTGTCGCCATAGGCCTGCGCATTGTTGATCAGGTTGTCCAGCATGCGTTGAAACAGGGTGGCGTCGGTGATCAGTTGATCACACTCACAATCGACGGTGACGGTCTGCTGGCGTTGCTGCAGGGACAGTTGATGTTGCTTCAGGGTGTGTTCAATCAATTGATTCGGGTCAACGTCAGAGGGCATGGGGGCACTCTGTTGCAGCAGTTGGTTGTAGTCCAGAAGCTGCTCGGTGAGCTGTGACAGGCGGTCGGTACTGGCGTTGAGCAGGCTCACCACCTCAGCCTGGCGCGGCGTCAAAGCGCCGGCCACTTCGTCTGACAGCAGAGAGCAACCCTCCTTGATGCTGGCCAGAGGTGTTTTCAGTTCATGGGATGCATGGCGCAGCAGGGCCAGTCGCAAGGCCTCCAGCTGTTGCAGGCGACCCGACAGCCAGCTCAGGCGCCGGCCCAGATCATTGAGTTCACGCGGGCCACGAATATTGGCTTTCAAGGGCTGCGTATTCTGTTGGCCGATGGCACGGATCATCCGGTCCAGGCGCTGAATAGGGGCACTGATGCGTCGGCTGGCCCAGGCCACAAAAACCAGGGTCAGCAAAACCAGGCCAATGGTCTGCCAGACCAGCGATTGCTGTTGATGAGCCACAAAGTCCTGATGCCGAATCAGCCGCTCATCCAGATGCTGCCAGGCTTGCTCGGTAATCTGGGTATGCTGGATCCGCAGCGACTCCAGTTCCACGTCCAGATTGTCTGACGGGTCCATTTGAGCGGTCAGAGTGTCCAACTGAACATTCTGCTCGTGACAGAGATCGGTTAACAGGTTGGCACAGGTGGGATTCAGGTCTTCCCGATAAAGGCGTATCTGTTCCAGCGCATTGTTCCGTGACGGCTCGCTGTCAATGACCATATGCTGGCGTACAGCTCGCTCGATACCCACAATGAGGTTGTCCAGATTTTCCATTTGCCGGGCTTGATCAACAGCCAGTTGAGATTCCTGCAGGGCCCGATCACTGACGGTGTTGAATGCGCGGTGACCTTGCCACAGCAGCACTACCAGAGGGATGAGGGCCAGGACAAAGCTGGAGAGTACCCATTGGCGCAGAGACGCCGGTTTTAGCAGGGCGAACATGTCGACCAGGTTCCTTTAAGTGCTGTGACGAGTTCGGAGCCCGGACGAGTACAGCGACGGCCCCCAAAAGGGGTGATGGGGGAGCCGTCGCTGTGCCAGAGCAGCACCCGGTAGCCGGATACCGCTCTGAATCAGATCAGAACATGTCTTCGTCAGGTTCGAACGCCTCGAACTCTTCCGGAGTCAGTTCACCGCTCCCGTCGGAATCCAGATCGTCAAACTGATCATAGACGTCCGGATGAGCCTGAGCTTCTTCCAGGGTAATGACGCCGTCGCCATTGACATCCAGCTGTTCAAACAGCTCATCGTTTGCCATCACGGCAGATGAAGCAAAAGCTACCACAAGTGAGGCGGCTGCTGCTGAGGTAAAGATGGACTTTTTCATAATGATTACTCCTCGTTCAGAGTGATGGTGATCGGGGGGGCCTTCAGGGCACCCCGGTTGTGTACTCACTCTGTCTATATCAAGGGTCGTGCCAGTTCTGAAAAACCCTTTTATATCAATGAGTTAAATGGTCATGGACTGAATATGGGAGGGTTTTCACGACGCGGACTGTCGCCATATGGAGACAGTCTGCAGGGCTTTTAGTAAAAAGTATTTAAAATCAACAGCTTGGACTGTATCCGATTGGCAACAGCGGGTCTTGAAAGCTCAGCGACGCCACGGCCGCAAGGCTCCGCTATCAGGATGATAGAGACAAACAATCTGGACATTTGTGACATCTCTTCGCAGACTGATGGAAAAACAGACAGGGAAATCGGCATCATGAGTTCTCAACAGACTCTCGATTCGCGCCGGCCACGCTGCCGTGATCTGGACACCCTGACCGAAATCCTTGCCTTGGCCGACATCGGTACCGATGGCAAGCGACCATGGGATATCACCATCCATAATCCCCAGTTGGCGCAACGTGTGCTGGGTTATGGCAGCCTGGGTGTGGGAGAAACCTATATGGCGGGTGACTGGGATGCCGAACAGCTGGACGAGACCATCTACCGGATTCTGCAGCACCGGCTGTCCTATCGTATCAACCCCTACCGCCTGGCGTTTCATGCCCTGAAGGCCCGCCTGCTGAACCGGCAGACCCGGCATCGGGCCTGGGAAGTGGGCCGCGCGCATTATGATCTGGGCAATGATTTCTATGCCGCCATGCTGGATGATTCCATGGCCTATACCTGCGGCTACTGGGCCGAGGCTGACACCCTCCATGCAGCCCAGATTGCCAAGATGGATCTGATCTGTCGCAAGCTGAACCTGCAGCCGGGTCAGCGCGTGCTGGATATCGGCTGTGGCTGGGGCAGTTTCATGCGTTATGCGGCGGAGCACTATGGCGTCGAGTGTGTCGGCCTGACCATATCCAGAGAGCAGGTTGCGCTGGGTGAAGAGCGCTGTCGGGGGCTGCCGGTCGAGTTCCGGTTGATGGACTACCGGGATATACAGGAGCAGTTCGATCACATCGTCAGTGTCGGCATGTTCGAACATGTCGGTCGCATGAATCACCGAACCTTCATGCAGGTCGTCCGGCGTTGTCTCAAGCCCGGTGGCCTGTGCCTGCTGCATACCATCGGCAAGTTGAAAACCAGCTCGCCGCCGGACCCCTGGCTGGACCGCTATATCTTTCCCAACGGCGACCTGCCGTCACTGGCGCAGATTGCCCAGGCCGCCGAAGGCCTGCTGGTAATCGAGGATGTGCATAATTTCGGTGCTGACTATGACCGCACCCTGATGGCCTGGCATGCCAATTTCGAGGCCAATTGGCACCGCTTCGAGGCTGATCTGGGTGAGACCTTCTATCGCATGTGGCGCTATTATCTGTTGTCCTGCGCCGGCGCATTTCGGGCCCGCGTGACGCAGCTGTGGCAGGTGGTGTTCAGCGCTGACGGAGCGCGCGGCGGTTATCGACGAGTATCCTGAGCGAGCGCGTCAGAGGGGGCCAGCCTGGCTCGCAGTTCCCACAGAATCTGGCCGCTGGCATGGTATTTCCGCTCAAAGGCCGACAGCCCCTCCGGAGTGCTGACCCGGGTCCGGGTGCAGTCGATGCCATAGAGGCCCAGCGCCAGTGCCAGCTCTTCCACATAGAGCGCCCAGTTGCTGCGGCAGACCAGTTGTCCGCCCAGGCCGACTATGGCCGGAAACACCGGATGCGCATGCCAGCGCTGCTTGAACTGCTGCTTTTTCGGGTAGGGGTTGGGGTAAAGCAGGTACTGTGCTCTGGGCCGCCAGCGCGCCGCTGCAGCCAGGCGCCAGAAATCGACCAGATCGGCGCGCACGAAGCGGGCATTCTCGGGTGTGGTCTTCTGTCGCCGCAGGCGCTGTTCCGAACGATCGACACCGACCACCAGGGTGTCGGGAAAGCGGCGCGCCAACTCACAGGTGCTGACGCCCGTGCCGCAACCTGCATCCAGAATCCAGTCGTTCTCATGCCCGGTCAGCCAGCGGCCAACCTGAGCAAAGGCCTCCTGATTGAAGGGCGCAATGGGCTTGCGAAACCGGTCATCCTGACGAAAGCGCGTCACGGTCGACAGCAGGTGGTCGTGCGGCCCCTGCTGATTGCTGTCGACAGCGCGCGAGTTGCCGGCACTCATTGCGCTGCCGGGGTATTCTCTTCCGTGCGGTCGGGATCGGCTGACCGGCGTTCTTCCGCATCTACATCAACAGGCAGCTCGTCGCGGGCATTGCCCAGCATGATGGCTATCCAGCGGGTGGACCTGTTTTCCTCCAGGGCGATCTTGACAATCATGGTCAGGGGTATGGACAGGAACATGCCCACGGGGCCGAACAGCCAGCCCCAGGTACTCAGAGAGAGGAAAACCACCAGGGGTGACAGCCCCAGCCCGCTGCCCATCAGCCTGGGCTCGATCAGGGCACCGAATATGATATTGACGGCCACATAGCCCATGGCCACGACAAAGGCATCGACAAAACCCAGTTGCAACACGGCCAGCAGGACAGCGGGAATAGCGGCCAGCAGCGAGCCGACATTGGGAATGAAGTTCATCAGAAAGGCGATCAGGCCCCAGAGGATGGCAAAATCGACCCCGAGGAACCAGAGCCAGGTCGCGATCACGATGCCGGTGACCAGGCTGATGCTGGTCTTGATGACCAGGTACTTGTTGACCTGGCGGATAAAGCCGGAGGTGTTGGCCAGTGAACGGTCGGCATTGGGCAACGCCTTGCGCAGCTTCTGCGGCAGGCCTGCTTGCTCCAGCAGAATGAAGAGCACGATAAAGACCACCAGGAAGATACCGGTGAGCACATTGCCCAGCCCGGACAGCGCCCGGCCCAGAATGTCCATGGCCTGACCCGGATTGAACTGGTCCACCAGCGCTTCCCATTCAACCGGCACTCCGAACTGTTCCAGCCGCGGCAGAATATCCAGCAGATAGGACTCCAGTCGTTCCTGATAATCGGGCAATCGGTCCATCAGGGTGTCGATAGAACTGATCACTATGATGGTGAGTATGCTGCCGATCAGTACGATAACGGCCAGGATGATCAGCACCGCCAGAATGGGCGGCACCTTGTGTTGTGTCAGCCAGCGCAGGGGTGGAATACTGATGATGCTGATAAAGAGTGCGAGCATCATCGGGATGACGATGGCTTCCGCCGACTTCAGCGCCGCAATGATGACGATGACGCTGGCCATGCCGACCAGCCAGCGCAGTCCGGTGTTCTCGTGCAGTGTCGATGCAGACATGATGTGGCGATATCCCTGGCCAGTAGTGGGCGCATTATCAACCGAGGACCCGGTGACTGCAACCAATCCGGTCGGGACGGCCCCGGCTTTGCGCTGGCGGTTGCCGACGGGTAATCTTGTGCGGCCACGGAGGCTCAGAGGAGAAGAGATGGCCTATCAGTATCGGCTGGACCTGCGGGTCCGCGACTACGAGTGTGATCTGCAGGGTATCGTGAACAATGCGGTCTATCAGCAGTATCTGGAGCATGCCCGCCACGAGTTTCTGCTCAGCTGCGGCCTGGATTTTGCCGAGCTGACCCGGCGCGGGATTCATCTGGTGGTGGTGCGGGCCGAGCTGGATTACAAGGCGTCGCTGCGTCCCGGAGACGACTTCTTTGTCGGTATCAACACGGCGCAGAACGGGCGCCTGCGCTTTGACTTTCAGCAGGATATTGTCCGCGCCGACGGTCAGTTGATGGTGCGGGCCAGAATTACCGCAGCGGGACTGAATGAACGCGGCCGGCCCTTTCCGCCGGCGGATCTGCTGGGGGGGCTGCTGCCGGCCTGAAGCAGCGGTCTCGCTGCCGGTGTCAGTTATCGTTCATCGATTCCATGCGCTGGCGCAGGTCGGCAATCTGTGACTGCAGATTGGACAGGCGCTGAATGGTATCCGTGCGGGCGATGTCGATAGCCTCCACGCGCTCGATCAGGTCTCCGAACTCGTCGCTGATGCCGCCTTCTTCAAGCAGATTGAGTCGGCTGCGCAACTGACTGACCGAGTCGCTGAGTGATGCCCGGGCGTCGGCTTCCTGCTGCAGTTGTGTAGTGACTGCGTCCAGATCCTCATCCAGTCGATTCAGTTCCTGACTGATGGCCGTGGTCTGTTCCATTGCGCCTTCAACACGAATACTGACGATATCCAGGCGCGCCGTGATTTCGTCTTCCCGGCCCTGCAGCTCGGCAACACTGGTATACAGCCCGGTCAGTTGCTCCAGCGCATCCTGCAGGTTGCTGCTCAGGGCCTGACGGCTGGCAATTTCATCTTCCAGGTCATCGAAGACCTCTGCCAGTTGCGATTCCTGGCGATTCAGGCGCTCGCCCAAAGCGGCCACCTGCTCCGGCAGGTCGGTCAGCTCGGCCAGCGCCGACTGGTTCTCCCTGATCCATTCCCGGTTGCGACCATCCGCCACATCCCAGAGACGGCGGATTTCAGCAGAAATGTTGTTGAAATTGGATTGAATGGCGCTTTCGTTCAGTGTCAGGCTTTCATCGGTGGCGGAGAGCTGGTTTTCCAGCTCGCTGATCCGGTCCGACGCTTCGGCCCGAGCCACTTCGGCGGCCTGCAATTGCGCACGGGCCTGCCAGTACTCGTAGCCCAGGTAGCCCGTACCGCCTGCCAGCAGTAAAAACAGCGTATAGAGTGGCCACAGTGAGGGCCCGCCCTGGTGACCGGGCCCCTGAGCGCCGGGGGGTGGCGGCTGCCCGCCGCTGTTGCCACCATTGCCGCCACTGCGGCGACGGGCAATTTCATCCCGATCGGGGACCATGCGAGGCAGGTCGCTCAGGTCGTTGGGTTTGTTTCGGGTCATGGCGGTACCGTTGCAAGAAAACCTGATCGGCCATTATACGTTCAGTTGGGCAGGTAACAACCATCGGATTGGGCACAAAAAAGGCGCCCTTACGGCGCCTTTGCGAGAGCATGGCAGAGCCTTACTTGGCAAAGTTCTCTGCAGCGAACTCCCAGTTGACCAGTTTCCAGAACGCTTCCAGATACTTCGGACGGGCGTTGCGGTAGTCAATGTAGTAGGCGTGTTCCCACAGATCGACGGTCATCAGCGGTGTCATGCCGGACTCGGTCAGCGGCGTGCCGGCATTGCTGGTGTTGACGATGTCCAGAGAACCGTCGGCCAGTTTGACCAGCCAGGTCCAGGAAGACCCGAAATTGTTGACAGCCTTGTTGTCGAACTCTTCGCGGAACTTCTCGAAGGAGCCCCACTTGGCATTGATGGCGTCAGCCAGGGCGCCGGTCGGAGTGCCACCGCCATTCGGGCTCAGGCAGTGCCAGTAGAAGGTGTGGTTCCAGATCTGGGCGGCATTGTTGAATACCGGCCCGGAAGATGTCTTGATGATGTCTTCCAGTGACTTGCCTTCAAATTCGGTGCCCGGAACCAGACCATTCAGCTTGGTCACATAGGTGCTGTGGTGCTTGCCGTAGTGGTATTCCAGAGTCTCAGAGGAGATGTGGGGTTCCAGAGCGTCTTTCGCGTACGGAAGCTCGGGTAACTCAAATGCCATGTCGAAATCCCTCGATTGTCGTGATGAATGGAGCATCAGGTGATCACTGACGCGTCGCCCTAATACGTGGGGTCGATTATAGCGAAACCCAAGGGGCTTACCAAATTACTTGAGTTGATTACTGGGTTTTTGCAATCGTCAGACGGCGCGGCTGACCATGATGTCGAGCTTGCCGATAATGCGCAGCAATGGCTCCGGACGGTCCAGGTGCGTCAGTTGCTGTTCGGCGTAAGGCAGCACCTCGCAGCGCTCCGGCAGGGGTGCGCTGTGGTCCAGAATGGCTTCCAGGCGCCCGATGAAGACGTGCTGCAGCCATTGCTCAAGCCGCAGCTGATCCACAGCGAAGGGCTCCGTGCTGTCCAGGGCCTCGACCGGTGGCGGCTCGTCGGACCACAGACCCTGATCGTGCAGCTCGGTTTTGAGGTCCTCCAGCAGCGTCCGGATGTAGTTGCGCTCCGGGGTCATGCCGACGGGCCTATTCCTGTGCCAGCTGATAGAAAACGCTGGAGCGATTGCCGGTACGGCAGTAGGCAAATATCTTGCTTTCACCCTGCAGCAGTTCGCGCAGCCTGGCCACGTCGGCCGGATCAGCATTGGGTCCGGTCATGGGGCAGAATTCAAAGGTCAGTCCGGCTTCTTCGCAGGCAGCGCGAATGCTGTCGGCGCTGGGCTGTCCGTCGACCTCTCCATCGGGCCGATTGCAGATGACGATACTGAAACCATCACTCTTGATGGTGGTGACATCCTGCGGCTCGATCTGCGGGGCCACTGCATAGCGGGGACTCAAGGCCTGATATTTCATGGCGGACTCCTGTGACAGTCGTCATTGCGGGAGAAGAAATGTGCAGTCCATATTAGCCAATGCGAATGTCGAACGCTATTCAAAGACGACAGTCTTGTTGCCATGGACCAGCACCCGGTCTTCCAGATGCCAGCGCAGGCCCCGTGCCAGTACGGCCCGTTCGACATCCTTGCCGCGCCGGATCATCTCGGAGACATCATCGCGGTGACTGACTCGGGTCACATCCTGATCGATAATGGGACCGGCATCCAGGTCGTCGGTCACATAATGGCAGGTTGCGCCGATCAGCTTGACCCCACGCTCGAACGCCTGATGGTAGGGGCGCGCACCTATAAAGGAAGGCAGAAAACTGTGGTGGATATTGATGATGCGTTGCGGCCAGCGGGCACAGAAGCTGGCCGGCAGGATCTGCATGTAGCGGGCCAGCACCAGGGTATCAGCCCCGGCCGCCTCGACCAGTTCGGCAACGCGGTCAAAGTGGACCGCCTTGTTGGCGGGGTCCACCGGTACATGATGAAAGGGGATGCCATGCCACTCGACCAGCCCGCGCAGGTGATCGTGGTTGGCGATCACACAGGGAATGTCGCAGTCCAGATCACCACCGTGCCAGCGGTTCAACAGATCGGCCAGACAATGATTGTCCTTTGATGCCAGCAGAACCACCTTGCGTCTGGTCTGGGAATCATGCACATCCCAGGTCATCTGCAGGTCATCGGCAATGGGCGCAAAGGCCTGGCGGAAGGTCTCGATGTTGAAGGGCAGGGAATCTGCTCTTATTTCGTTGCGCAGGAAAAACCAGCCTTCCTGCAGGTCCGCATGTTGATTGGCCTCGGTAATGGTGCCATTGTACTGGGCGAGAAAATTGCTGACGCGGGCGACAATGCCGACCCGATCGGGGCAGGCCAGAGTGAGGCGGAAAACATGTTCCATGAAGTTGAAATCCTGCTGGGTAAACGGTCGGTGTGATGCTATTCAACCAGCGGCGTATGATATATCATGCGTCCCCGTTTTATAAGGGATGACCCGTGATCGGGCGCCCCATGGTGACAGTAGGAAGATAACCATGCTGACTGAAGAAGAGCTGCTTGCGGCACCTGAAGAAGAGTACATGAATGAAGAACAGGTCGAGTTCTTCCGTCATCTGCTCACTGAAATGGCCGAAGACATTCGCCAGCAAATCGACACTTCCCGCAAGGAACTGCAGAACATGCAGTATGAAGCGGATGAGCTGGACAAGGCGGCGCTGGAGGAAGAGCGACGTTTGCAACTCCGCTTTCTGGATCGGCAGAGCAAACTGCTGCCCAAGATTGGCGAAGCCATCAAACGCCTGGACTCGGGTGAATTCGGTTATTGTGCCGTGACCGGCGAACCGATTGGCATCCGTCGTCTGCTGGCCCGTCCGACCGCGACGCTCTGCGCGGAAGAAAAGATGCGCCAGGAGCGCAAGGAACAGAATTACCGGGACGACTGATTCGTCCCAGGTTGCATGGGCGGCTGATGGCAGCCGCCTGGTTTCCGCTGGCAGCAGAAAACGGCAAATCTCTGCCTCTTCCGCCGCCGCCCTGTTTCACCCATGATCGCCTTACCCCCCGTGTCCACTGTCTGTACCTGCCTTTTGCAGGTTGGCAGGGAAATTGCTCCGTGATGTCTGGAACGCAAACTTTCATGCCAGTCACCGCAAAGGAGTCGAGCCGTGCAGGTTGGGGCCAGTCATTACGCACAGAACCAGAATCTGGGCAATCACCTGCAGTCTCTGCAGCAGGCAGAGTCTGCGCAGGCGCTGCCGGACAAGCCGGTTGCCGAGGGTGATTGGCTGGATGACGCTGTGTTCTGGAGTGACCGGCTGTATGACCTGCATGCGCTGGCGCAGGATGTACAGATTGAAGACGTGGGGTTTGCCGAGCTGAGCGACCTGCGTCAGGCCCTGTATGAACGGGGCTGGATTTCACCCTCTCAGGCCATGGCACTGACTGAAGTGGCCCAGAAGCTGTCAGACCGGCTGCGTTACGATGCCGGCCAGGTCATCAGCACCGCACTGGAAGAACAGCCCGGCGGTCAACTGCAGCGCCTGCTGCAGCCTGTGCTGACGACGGTGGAAAATGTACGTGCGGTACAGGGCCAGATGGCTATGTATCAGGCCGCAGGAACCTAGGTCAGCACCCGCTCCACTTCCTTGATCAATTGCTGATCCGAAACCGTCGGCCCTGAACAATAGAGAAGCCCGCATGAATGCTGCGTTTCCAGCTGTTTTTCGGTAAAATGGCTACAACGTTT
>NZ_SRMF01000014.1 GCF_004768465.1 Natronospirillum operosum | reverse complement strand
CCTACAAGGAAAGGTCATGCGGGTCGGGCGGACAAACTAAGTTGTCATTTCACGGACTTTTACCACTGGCGCTGACACCCACGACAGGCTTACGATTCTGCATGGCCATGAAGAACGATTCGCAGGTCAATTGGGCGTCTCGGACCTTGGAGATTGACCAGCCCACTATCCGCCTGGAGCAGGCATCCATCACCGTCGCCAAGTAAACCCACTGGTGCTGCCTGGTCTTCAAGTAGGTGAAGTCGGCCACCCATTGTTGGTTTAGCTGCTCTGGCTCGGGCGCAGCGGCCTTCAGGTTCTCTACCCTTTGGTAGTGATCCCGTCTCTTTGGATTGTAATAGTACAAGTCCACAGAGGTCGCCCTAATACCGTTCTCCCGCATTACGCGGGCCACCCGGCGGCGACTGCAGGTGACACCCAGGCGCTTGAGGAGCCGATAAACGCGGGGGCTCCCGTAGCACCGGCGCCGCTTTGTATGGACTTTCCTGATCCATTTGAGAAGAGCCTTGTCTGATTGGCCCCTGTGGCTTGACGGCCGCTTTTCCCAGGCGTAGTAACCGCTGGTGGTGACGCCAAGGCGTTCACACATCCAACTGACAGCGATCTCGGACCGATTACGGTCTATGAACGAGAAGATTTGCTGTTTGGTGCCTGAAAAAAGCGTTTGGCCTTTTTTAGGAAATCACGCTCCCGCTGGGTTTCCTTGAGCTCTTTGCTGAGACGCCGGATCTCCCGGTTGGCTTGGATCAAATCCACTTCGGACTCAATCTCATCCAGGGAGGCCTTACCCGGTATATCACCGTTCTTCATCTCCATCCTCCACCGATAGAGCATAACGGGGTGTATGCCGAGTTTTTCCGCTATGTCGACGGCCAGCATATCAGGATGATGGGTCAGCGCCACCGCCAAGCGCTTGAATTCGTTGCTGTACCTGCCATATTCTTTACTGAGTGTTTTTGGCACCTTAGATCTCCTCGGGCTTAGCTGGAGCCAGGTGTCCATTTTATGGGTGCAAGATCATTTCGGTCTGGGGCGTTCTTTTTGGGGGAAAGGTTATATCGGCGAAGCAGGAGAGGCATTGATTCAGTATGGCTTCAATTCATTGGGTCTGCGTCGCATTGAGGCTGAAATCGATCCAGACAATCAATCCTCGGCAAAAGCACTGGAGAAGCTCGGCTTTTCTGAAGAAGGATTCTTGAGACAGCGATGGGAAGTCAATGGAATTGTCTCCGATTCCGCGCTATATGGCAGGTTGGCAAGTGACTGACCACCCACCAAACAGCATAGCAAGCCAATGCACGCGACAAGCGCGTGATTGCGTCGTCAGGCTGTTCAGAGGATACGATGACAGATTTAAAGAATAATGACTTATAGTGACTTCAGTCACAGTTCGTTCATGAGAACAAATTTACAAGGTGTCGATTTCAGTGAATCAACGGCGTACACAATTGACGTACTGGAAAACAATGTCAAGGAGGCCAGGTTTTCAAGATATGAGGCGCTGAGCTTGTTGGAAAGCTTAGGGATAGAGTTGGTTGATTAATAGCCTGGAGGTGTCTACCGTACTTGAGGGGTCCTGATCAAAGGTGTCGCAGAGCGCATGGACATTCATCAGTTCATGCTGTCACGATAGCACTAGCTGTCTGTGGTGATGGATTGGTTATCGCGGCGCCTGCATTCTGGTATGGGCTACCGAAGCCCGGAGGAAACGATGGACGATGATCTTGAGCAACTGTCCCGTGAACAGCTGATCTTGGAAGTAAAAAAGCTTCGAGCAGGTATTCGTAATCACCGAGACAGTTCAGGGCATGATTTGTGTTGGCACCACCCAGCGTTGTGGGAGCTCTTGCCGGAAAAACACACACCCATTCCTGACGTTCCTGAATGGCCTCAATTCATGCGGGGTTGTATAAGGTACAGGCAATCGCTGGATGAGCAATGTCCCAATGCACCAAGAGTGAAGCGTGAGCTTGACGAAGATGGAATTGCTTAACAAGTCGCAGCAGTTCGCGGCCTTCGGCTACCGGACGCTCGCGCTGCTGTGCTCAGCGTTATACATTTTTGCAAACACGATGGTCGGAGCTAGTCCATGGAAATAGTAAGAGGTAAAGAGTTCAAGGCTGAACGCGCTTGGGGAGCAAGGGACATCGCCAATATGAATGGTATAACGACTCGCCTGCATTGGACAGACCAGCCGTACAAGTGGCATGTTAATGATGGTGAAGAAGTATTCGTCGTGTTGGATGGGCAGGTTGATATGCTCTATCGAATGGAGGGCCAAGAGGAGTCGGTTTTATTGAATACAGGTGATATTTTCTTTGCCTCAATCGGCACAGAACATGTTGCTCACCCCAGAGGGGAAGTAAGAGTACTGGTGGTTGAAAGTGAAGGCAGCGTATAACCGGGTGTCTATTTTTTGTGGGTAGGGCCCGCTCAGAATCGGGGTTCGAATGGAGAATAAGGCAAGCGGATTAAAAGATTCTATGGCCAAGCAATCCATGCCGGTCGGATGTTCGTTCGTCGCGCTGATGTGCCTGGTCGTTAATGCAGCACTTTCCAGTTCTGCGCCGACTCAATCTTCAAGCAGGCGACAGCAGATTTGAATGAAAATTATCAATTTTTCTGAGACTGATGAGCTGATGCTGGAAAAGCTGATTCAGCTGACATTTGCAGGCGGGAAGCAGCATAACCCGTTCTGGTTACCTGCAATGGCGGATGCAAGGGATGAGGTTCATGAGGCTTTATCTCCGGGTAAAATAAGCCGAATTGTGGTCGATGGAGAGCTGCCACTGGGATGGGGCTCTGTTTTTCCTCATGGTTACGGAGTTTGGGAGCTGCATCCCCTTATCATAGATCCTGCCTGTCATGGAAAGGGATGCGGGAAGTATCTGGTGAGCGAGCTGGAAAAACTGGCAAAGGGCGCAGGAGCGGCCACGATGATATTGTCGACCTCAGATGCGACAGGCGCTACCACTATTGGCGGCATTGACCTTTATGATGATCCACTGGATCGGCTTAAAAATATTGATGTCACTGATGCCAAGAAGGGGCACGCATTTCAATTCTGGAGGAAGATGGGCTATTCACTGGTTGGGGTCTTGCCAGATGCAGAAGGTCGTGGCATCCCAAGCATTCAATTTTCAAAGCGACTGATGAAAGATCATGGGGAAGCGTAGCGCCACATTTTCGTCAGTGGTACAGCATAGCCTGCAATTCAAAACAGACGCCTTCGGGCCGTCCAATATGGTCGTTAGCCGCCAAGGAGAAGACAGTGTCAGACCTCATAACTGCCGAAGTGCGTGAATCTGTCGAGCGAAGCGTGCTCTCCTGGTTGGCTACAAGTGACAAACACGGACAGCCGAATGTGTCGCCAAAGGAAGTCTTTGCGGTTGCGGATAATCAGAACATAGCGGTTGCAAATATTGCCTCACCTCAGTCCGCGAAGAATATCAGGGCAAACCGGAGGGTATGCCTGAGTTTCGTTGATGTGTTTGTCCAAAAGGGCTTCAAGATTATTGGCACGGCAACCGAACTCAAGCCGTCAGCACCGGAGTATTCGCGCTGGGTTGAGCCACTTCTTGCGCTGGCTGGTGATCGCTACCCGATACACAGTGTGTTCGTTGTAAAAGCTATCGCTGTGGAGCCGATAGTTGCGCCCAGCTACCGGCTTTACCCTTCAGAGACAACTGAAGAGTCGCAAATTCAGTCGGCGCTTCGCACCTACGGTGTGCGCCAGGATAAAGAAGCCTAGCCAATAAATTTCCCTTTCGACTCTGAGCAGACATGCCATGGGAATGCGGAAGATCGCCTTTGATATCCCCTCTTTTTGGCAGGCTTAGCGGAACTGAGCGACGAGTCTCGTCAAGAGGGGGTAGGGCAGACTGCGCGGCTGCATCTGATTGACGGTGCCGGATATGTAAAGGTCCCGCTCCGGGATATGATACAGCACGGTTCCGAAGGAGCCGGAGTGGCCGATCATCTCCGGGATCTGTGCAAACGGCGATAGCCAGCGGGGAATGGTGAAGCGCATGATGCCGATGCCATAGTCGAGAGGCTCCAGGCGTGAGAACACCGAGTTCCAGTGCGCAGTCATCTCGGTCAGGTAGTGCACGGAGAACAACTCGCCTGTGATGAAAGCGCGCAGGAATCGCACTTGATCGGCGGGCGTGGACACCACAGCGCCAGAGGCCGGGAAAGAGCAGGCGATCGTCTTCGGAATGTGCAGCGGTGTCCGGCCATGCAGCACGCTTGCAACCTCTTCGTAGCGATCCAGTGTGCCTGGCGCGAATAGCCAGTCGTGGAGGCCGAGCGGTTCGATAACCCGCTTGCGGATGGCATGGGCATAGCTGCTGGATGTGGCCACCTCGATAATGCGCCCAAGAAGGTCGTAGTTGATGTCGCTGTACAGCGCCTTGCCCGGGGTCGAGGGGGCGAATGGGCTCGGCATGGCCCTGACCCTCTCGATGAGATCCTCGAAAGCCCACCCCTCGTCGGTACGGAGCATGTTGGACAGGACGGTTGTGCCGTCCGGGTGTTTCTGCTCGAAGTAGTCGGGAAGCCCGGATGTGTGCGACAGCAGTTCGCGTACCGTGATTGCCGAGCCGTGATCGTGGCCGCCGTGCACGTTGAGCCCGCGCATCGTTTCTTCACCGAGCAGTTCTGCGGCGCGGGTGTCGAAGGTCAGTGCCCTTTCGTCACGAAGTTGCATGATCATCGCAACGGTGTACAGCTTGGTGATGCTGGCGATGAAGAACGGTTGGTGGATGTCGCCGTATCCCCAGGTGAATCCGGTGGCCGGCTGTTCGATAGCGAAGCTCATTGCCGAAACCTTCGACTTGGCGGCGTAGCGGGCCGCGATTCGATCGAGCTTGGCAGAGGCAGGATGGCTCATACCGTGATCCTTTCCAGGTGTTGTCTGGTGGCGCATGTCGAAAATAAAGGCCCCCGTTCGACAGATCATACAGACTACAAACAAACGTTGTCAGGGCTGACTATGCCCGCTTCCATCAGCCCCCATCAACTCGGAGCAGACATCCATGGGAATTCTGACCTTCAGCATCAACGTCACCCTCGACGGTTGTGTCGACCACCAGGAGGGAATTGCCGACGACGAAACACACGCTTTCTTCACCCGTCTCATGGACGAGTGCGGGGCAATGCTGTGGGGTCGCGTCACCTACGAGATGATGGAGGGCTACTGGCCTGCGGTCGCCCGCGGCGACGAGGAAGCCCCGCCAGCAATGCGCGAGTGGGCGGTGAAGCTGGAAGACAAGCCGAAGTACGTGGTGTCATCGACGCGAACGGACTTTCCGTGGTCCAACAGCCACCATATCACCGGTGACCTGCGCGCGGGCGTACAAAAACTGAAAGATGCCACCCCGGCCGGCGTGCTCATCGGCAGCGGCAAGCTAGCGACCGAGCTGGATCGGCTGGATCTGATCGACGAGTACAGGTTCCTTGTCCACCCCAGGATCGTCGGCCATGGCCCGACGCTGTACCAGAGCGGGCTGCCAGCCACGCGACGACTCGAACTTGTTTCCGCGCAGCCACTCCTCAACGGGGCGGTCGCCATGCACTACCGGCGCTGACGCGCAGGCCTCAGTTCCTCTCCGGCAGAGCTCCTGCGCATAGGGATGCAGGGGTTGCTCGAACAGGGACTTCTTGTCGGCGATTTCCACAATCTTGCCCAGATACATCACCATGATGCGGTAGGAGAACAATCAATGAGGTCAGAGTCATTGATTCCTTGTTTTCTTGACTAAAAGTAATCCATTGGATTACTGTAGACCCCATGCAGACGATCGTCGAACTCCCTGAATTCATCAAACGAGCAGATGGCCTTCTTACGATCGAGGAAAAGGCAAAAGTGGTGGTGCCAGGATTATCTACTACTACCACAATGGACGTGTACCACTATTCCTTTTGACGGTTTTTGGCAAAGGCGAAAAGGCGAACATCTCAAAGTCTGAACGCAACGAACTGAGCAAGCTCACTAAGCTCTTGCTTGAAAGGTATGGTGGTTAACATGAGTAAAGTGTTTGAAAGCATACAGCAGGGTCTTGATGAGGCAATCGAATATTCCAAGGGGAACACAGCCAAAGCGATCGTGCATGAGTTTGGACCGGTTGAAGTAAAGAGAATACGCGCCAAACTCGGTATGTCCCAGCTTGAATTTGCATCAGCCTTTGGCATCAGTGTAAGCACTTTGCGCCACTGGGAGCGCGGCGACCGGTCACCTCATGGGCCAGCCCTGGTGCTATTGAATGTGGTTTCAAAGGAGCCCCAGGCTGTACTAAAAGCGCTTAGCGCGTAGACAAAAATACTAACGGTCCAAGGCAGCGGGACACATCCAACCGCCTGTCCTCCTTCCTTATTCTCTGCAGTTCAGGAAGGCAGTCCCAGCCTCCACCCCAAGTCGCAAGGCTCGCGCTGACGCGAAAGCCTCAGTTCCTTTCCGGCAGCTCGCCTGCGAAATGGCAGGCCGTTTCGTGCCCTGCTTGCAGGTTTTCCATAGGCAGCAGCTGGGGCTCTTCTTCGCGGCAAAGTTCCTGGGCATAGGGGCACCGGGTGTGGAAGCGACAGCCTTGCGGCGGGTCAATGGGTGAGGGTATTTCACCCCTGAGCGGAATTCTTTCTGTCTTCGTCTTGGGGTCGTAGGTCGGGATGGATGACAGCAGCGCCTGGGTATAGGGATGCTGAGGCTGCTCGAACAGGGACTTCTTGTCGGCAATTTCCACGATCTTGCCCAGATACATCACGATAATGCGGTCGGAGATGTGCCGGACCACCCCCAGATCATGCGATATGAAGATGTAGGTGAGTTTGAAATCCCGCTGCAGCTGTTTCAGCAGGTTGAGGATTTGCGCCTGAATGGAGACATCCAGTGCGGAAACCGCTTCGTCACAGATGATCAGCTTGGGATTCACCGCCAGTGCACGCGCAATGCCGATACGCTGACGCTGGCCACCACTGAACTCGTGAGGGTAGCGGTCGATCTGATAGGTCCCGAGCCCCACCGTTTCCAACAGGGATAGCGCCCGCTCACGGCGCTGTGCTCTCGGCACGATGTTCTGGATATCCAGCGCTTCCATCAACACATCGGCGACGGTCTGGCGGGGGTTGATGGAGGCATAGGGGTCCTGAAAGATGATTTGCAGGTCTTTTCGGGTCCGGCGCAGCTCCGAACGGGTGAGGCTGACCATGTCTCTGTCCTGAAATCGGACTTCACCGGCCGTGGGATGCTCCAGCCGCAGAATCGACCGACCCGTGGTGGATTTGCCACAACCGGATTCACCAACGATGCTTACGGTTTCGCCTTCATGCACGTCGAAGCTGATGTCATCAACCGCCTTGACATGGTTGACTGTGGCGCCAAAGAAACCGCCCTTGATCGGAAAGTACTGTTTCAGGTTTTTCACCTGCAGCAGGGGCTGTGTCGCTGTCATATCAAGTGTTCTCCACCGTTTCCTGCCATTTTTCCGTGAACTTCCAGCAGCGCACCTGTGTATTGTCATCCTGATCCAGCAAGGCGGGTGCCTCCTGTTCACATAATGGCCGGGCATCCGGACAACGCGGCGCAAAGGTGCAGCCTGTGGGCAAATTCGTCGGATTGGGTACGGCGCCCTGAATGGCAATCAGTTCGTCCCTGTCTTCGTCATGTCGGGGCAGCGAATTGAACAGGCCAAGGGTATAGGGGTGCTTGGGTTCCCTGAACAGGGTTTCCACATCGGCGTACTCGACGACCTTGCCGCAATACATGACCGCCACATAGTCACAGGTCTCCGCCACCACCCCCAGGTTGTGGGTGATCATGATCACCGACATGTTCAGCTCGGTCTGCAGGCTCTTGATCAGGTCCAGAATCTGCGCCTGAATCGTCACATCCAGCGCCGTGGTGGGCTCATCGGCAATCAGCAAACTCGGATTACAGGCCAGTGCCATGGCGATCATCACCCGTTGGCGCATGCCGCCGGACAGTTCGAACGGATATTGGCGGGCGCGCTTTTCCGGTGAGGGAATCCCCACCTGCCGCAGCATATCGACGGACCTCTCCAGGGCCTTGGATTTGCGCATGCCCTGGTGCACCTGATACGCCTCCGCAATCTGCTCGCCCACGGTGAACACCGGGTTCAGGGAGGTCATGGGCTCCTGGAATATCATGGATATCCTGTTGCCCCGGATGCGTCGCAGGGCTTTCTCGGACAGCTTGAGAATATCTTCGCCGCCCATCAGGATCTCACCCGCCGCAATCCGGCCCGGCTCCCGCACCAGACGCAGAATGGACATGGACATCACACTCTTGCCGGAGCCTGACTCACCCACAACGCCCAATGCCTTGCCTTCCGGCACCACCAAGCTCAGATCATTGACCGCCTTCACCTGACCGGCATCGGTATCAAACACCGTGGTCAGATTCCTGATTTCGAGAAAGGGTTTTGGTTGTTCCATCAGTTGTAGTCCACCCTTTTGTTGAAGTAGCGGTATGACACATCCACCAGAAAATTGACCAGCACGAACATAAGGGCAAAGATCAGCACTACGCCCTGAACCACAGGGAAGTCCCTGGAACTAATGGCGTGGATAACCAGTCGGCCCATGCCATTGATGGAGAAGACAGTCTCCGTCAGCACGGTGCCGGAGAGCAGCACACCCAGTTCCAGCCCCACCACCGTGATCACCGGAATCATGGCGTTTTTCAGCGCATGCTTGTAAATGACCACGCGCTCGGACAACCCCTTGGCCCGTGCGGTGCGCACATAGTCCTGATTGATCACCTCCAGCATGCTGGCTCGCGTCACGCGGGCAATGATGGCGGCGCCGGCCGTGCCCAGGGTGATGACTGGCAGGATGGTCTGTTGCCAGGTGCCCCAGCCGGAAGGCGGTAACAGGGAGAGTTCGATGGAGAAAAATTGAATGAGCATCAGGCCCAGCCAGAAGTTCGGCATGGACAGGCCGAACAGAGCGATGATCATGATCGTGGTGTCGGCCAGACCGTAGCGCCTGACGGCGGAAAACACACCGGCAATCAGACCGATAAACACACTCAAGATGGTGCTGTATAGAGCCAGTTTGACGGTAATCCAGAACCGTGGCCTGATCTCATCAAGCACGTTGCGGCTGCTGCGTATCGACTGACCCATATCGCCTTGCAGCAGGTTGGTCACATAGCGGCCGTATTGCACGTAGACGGGGTCATTCAACCCCAGCCTCTCCCGCATTCGCTCAACCTGCTCCGGCGGGGCGGTTTCCCCGGCCATGATCTGCGCCGGATCACCGGGTATGAAATGCATCAGGGAAAAAACCAGCAGCGTTACGCCGATAACGACGGGAATGGTCTGCAAGAATCTCCGTACTATGAACTTGAACACGGCTTCTTCCCCTTATTTTTTTGTTTTTGGGTCCAGTGCATCACGAAGACCGTCACCAAATAAATTGAACGCCAGAACCGCTATGGCAATGGCCAGCCCAGGGAAAAGAGCCACATGGGGATAATCAAACATGTAGTTGCGGCCATCACTGAGCATTCGCCCCCATTCCGGAGAGGGCGGCTGCGCGCCCAGGCCGAGGAATGAGAGGGTGCTCGCAACCAGTATGGCAATCGCTATGCGTAAAGTTGCCTGTACAATGATCGGCGATAAAATATTCGGCAAGACGTGTTTCACGATGATGCGGAGGTCTGTGGCACCCAGTGCCCTGACCGCATCAATGTATTCCAGCTTCTTGACGGTCAGGGTTGAGCCCCTGACTACGCGGGCAAAGGTGGGGATGGCAAAGACAGCGACGGCAATGATGACATTGCCAATACCGCCGCCCAGCACACTGACCAGTGCAATGGCCAGCAGGATGCCCGGAAAGGCCAGCAGAACATCGATAATACGCATGATGACCGAGTCAATAGCGCCGCCGTAGTAGCCCGACACGATACCCAGAGGGACGCCGACCAATGCCCCCACAAGAACCGAAGCAAAGCCCACAAACAGCGTGATCTGCATGCCGTGAATCAGGCGCGTGAAGACATCGCGTCCGTTGTGATCCGTTCCCAGCCAGAACTCGGCCGAGGGCGATTGCAGCCTGTTCCCGAGGTCCACCCGGACCGGGTCATGCACAGTGAGGTAGGGCCCCACTATCGCAACCACGATCAGCAGCAGGATCAGATAGCCCCCGAACAGAGCCGTTTTGTTCTTTTTGAGCTTTCGATACACCAGTCGCCAATTGGACGTTGATACCACCGCTCCGCTGGTGTCGTTATCGCTCCCAGTTGCAAGACCAGTCACTATAAGCCATCCTTTTATTTCGCATAACGCGCAGGTAACAGGCTCGAAATTGTATTAAAAGAGCGAGTTCCCCGGCAGTTCGGACAGGTATAGAGCAAAGAATGGAGAAAGTAAAATGTCGAGAAACATTAAGCTAAAACGGATGTTGGGGCCTCTATTTGCCCTCTTGATTAGCCTGGCACTGGTCATGCAGGCACAGGCTTCAGACGACAGAGGCGGCGATCTGGTTGCTGCCATGTTGGCCGACGCGGTGGCGCTGGACCCCCATACAACCAACGATGTGCCCTCCAGTATTGTGGCCCACAATATCTACGAATCACTGGTTGAATTTGACACCAACAGCGAACTCCAACCCTTATTGGCGACCTCATGGAGAAATATTGACGACACCACTGTAGAGTTTTCTTTACGGGAAGGCGTTACTTTCCATGACGGCTCCGAACTGACGGCCGAAGTCGTCAAGGCCAATTTTGATCGCGTGCTCGATCCGGACGTCGCCTCGCCCCGGGAATTCCTGTTCTCGATGATTGAAGAAGTGATCGTGGTGGACGACCTGACCGTTCAGTTTGTGACCGAGACGCCCTTTGCACCCCTGGCGGCGCATCTGTCCCACAGCGGTGGTGGCATAGCCAGCCTGGAAGCCATCGAACGAGATTACGAAGCCATGGCCGAAGGCCGCAGCCCGGGCTCCTATCTCTCCGAAAACCCCTCTGGCACGGGCTATTTCAAGCTGGACAGCTGGTCGCCCGGTTCGGAACTCCGTCTGGTCAGAAATGAAGACTACTGGGGTGACAATGCCCTGCTGGACAGCGTGACCTTCAAGGTGGTGCCGGAAAGCCAGACGCGTATCGCTGAACTGGAAACCGGCAATGCACATATCATTGAGCGGGTATTGCCCAGCGACATGGGCCGCGTGGACAGAATGCCCAACGCAAGCCTGCTGCACCAGAACTCCACCAGCCTGGCCTACCTGGGTTTCAACGCACAGAAAGAGCCTTTTGACGATGTCAGAGTCAGACAGGCCATCTCCATGGCGGTCAACAAGGATGACATCGTCGCCGGTGTCTACAATGATACCGGTCTCGCAGCGGTCGGCCCCATCGCCCCCGGCGTCTTCGGTTACGATGACAGCGTGGACTCGATTCCCTATGACATGGATCAGGCCCGCGAATTGCTGGCCGAGGCAGGCCATGAGGGCGGCTTCAGCACCACCATCTGGACCAACGACAACGCGAGCCGCATTCAGATTGCCGAGTATGTGCAATCCCAGTTGCGGGACCTGAACATCGACGTCAGTGTTCAGGTACTGGAATGGGGTGCTTATCTGGAGAACACCGCCAACGGTGAGCACGACATGTTCATTCTGGGCTGGTCAACCCCCACCCTGGATGCCGACTACGCCATGTACGCCCTGTTCCACTCCACCCAGCAAGGCGCTGCGGGCAACCGGACTTTCTTCGCCAATGACGAGCTGGATAGCCTGCTGGATGCCGGCCGCGAGGAGACAGACCAGGACGTACGCGCGGATATCTACCGGGATGCGCAGGAACTGCTGGTTGAACTGGCGCCCATGATGTATCTCTGGCACGAGGAATACCTGATTGGTGTCGACAATTCAGTGAGAAACCTGGAAGTCATGCCGACGCACCACTTCCTGCTGCAGGATGTCTACATCGAGCAATAAGCCGCACCACAATGCGCAACCATTGAAACCCGCCCAAGTGGCGGGTTTTTTGTGGCTGCTGCGGGTACAGTTGCCAGGTATGGTGGACCCAAGACCTGCAACAAGGGGCCAGGCCCATTTCAACCCAATACATTGATGACCATCAACACAAACACCACCGGGTAGCCCAGTATCACGGGCATCATGGTCAAGGTCATCCCGAATGCACGGCCTTCCACCCCTTTGACATAGCCCCGGTAGAACAACACTCGGCCCACCAGAAAGCAGGCCGCACTGACCGGCAGTATCGACAGCCAGGGACCGGACACCAAAGAAGCAAATGCAACATAGAACCCGGCAGCCAGAACCGCCTGCTCCAGCGTGTTCTGCAGAAATGCCACCTTGATGGCCAGGCGCTCGCTGGGTGGCCCCGCTGCCGCACCGCCAATGTCCTCGGGCGAGAACCGACGCCCGGTCGACACCATGCCTACCGCTACCAGCACACAGAACAGCACCACACTGCTGACCTGAACCGAAAACGCCAGTTGCCCGGCCAGGGTTTCCGGGAAGCTGAACCGCAACGGCAGCAGCCAGTAACCCAGCGCCCATAATGCCGGCACAATCAGAAAACTGAGCATCCCACTGACCCTGATCGATCTTTCAGCGCGGACCATATCGACCTGATCAGGTGAATCACGAAAATGTGGCTGCCGGTCAGTTCCCACCTGGTTCTCTCCTTTGTGTCGATTGCGCTTTACTGGCACAGGTTACAAAACTCCAATGGTCACCGCGATTGTTTTTCTGGGGGATTGCCCAGCAAACATAATGTGGGTTAAAACAGAAAGTAAAAGGAAGGAATGATGTCTGACTCCATTGTCTGGAAAGTGCTCGAACAACCCGGCCACGAGTTCGCGAATATCGCCGAAAAGGGAGACGGTTGGGAGCTGTCCGGCACAGCAGTTCTTCTGCATGAGCACTCCCCCTCCAGGATCGACTATGTGATCAAATGTGATTCTTCATGGTCGACCCGATCAGCCCACGTATTCGGCGTTATCGGAGGCGAGACATTCACCATTGACCTGGAAGCGGACGCTGACAAAGGATGGACATACAATGGTGTTACCCGGCCCGCGACTATCGGCTGTGTCGATGTCGATCTGGGGTTCAGCCCTTCTACCAACACACTTCCCATCCGGCGGCTTGCCTTGAATGTCGGCCAGGAAGCCGAGGTCAGGGCAGCCTGGCTGCAGTTTCCATCATTCGAATTGAAAGAGCTGATACAAGTTTATCGGCGCGAGGGTGACAAGGTATACCGATATGAATCTGGTGGCGGCTCCTTTAGCTGTACACTGGACGTCAACGATGCTGGTTTTGTAACGGACTATCCTGGGCTGTGGCGGGCGGAGCCCAGCACATAAGAATGGACTCCGTTTTGTTTTTGAAACATGCGACAAGCGCATGATGAAGCACGGAATGCCTATGTCTGATGTCAGTGTGGTTCGAGGGCACAAGTCGGATTACCCGAATCCGGTCAGTTTTGAAGTCGGAGACAGACTGCTGGTTGGAGAGCAGGATACGGAATACGCCGGCTGGGTGAGTATCACCGATCCACAAGGTTTGGTCGGCTGGGCACCGCTCGACTACATCGAGTTGGCTGACGATGGCGCCAGCGGCATCGCATTGAAGCCCTACTCGGCCAGGGAGCTGGATGTCGAGCCGGGTGAACGCCTCACTTTCAAATACGAGCACTGCCAATGGTGTTGGGTGGAGCACAAAACCAGGGGTGCTGGGTGGGTACCAAGGGAGTGCCTGGGAAAGGCGTGACCCAACAATCAGATTCGCACCCTGCGCCCGCCGAGTGATAGCGAACAGTTGAGGCGGCTGTTATGGAAGAAACCATAAGATGGACTCGTTCTGCGACAGCAGACAACTGACGCGGGAATCCAGATGTCACCGAATGACTGTACATATATACAGTACTATTGTATTGTGCTTTCATCGACGAAAACGTTCAATATTCAGAGGTGAGACATGATCAAGGGAAGCTGCTGTTGCGGGGCTGTTCAGTTCGAGTTGGCTGAAGCACCCACCATGATGTGGACATGCCATTGCAGTCGATGCCGGAAAGTTGGAGCAAGTACTCTCGTATTTGTGAAGTCTGAGGCGTTCCGGATAGTTAAAGGTAGAGACAAGATATCCACCTTCGAGGCTGAACACCCCTACAAGTACGATCGTTGCTTTTGCTCAGTCTGCGGTACAGCACTTGGGGAGGTTTTGTCGAATGAAGACTCTTTCCCACTGGCAGCCAACTGCATAGATGAAGACCTTGGACTCAAAAACAAGTTCCATGAGTTTGTGTCGGAAAAACCGGCCTGGCTGGACATTGGCGATAAAGCCAGGCAATTCGACGAACACCCGGCTTTTGAGTCGTAGTGCAAATAAAGGGGTCTGACCCTTTTTCTGGTGCTTGGCGTTATGCATACGGGAGGACATCATGAAGGAAACAGGAAAAATCAACTATGTCGAGATCCCTGCAAGGGATCTTGAAGCAACAAAGGCGTTCTTTGCTTCGGCTTTCGGGTGGTCATTCATCGACTATGGCCCGGAGTATATGGCCATTGAGAATGCCGGACTGGATGGCGGATTCTACAAGTCCGACAAAGTATCTTCCCCCGATAATGGAAGCGTACTGATCGTGCTTTATAGCTCGGAGCTTGAGGCAACGGTTGAGAAAGTCACATCATCAGGCGGCAAGGTGGTGCAGGATATATTCGATTTCCCTGGCGGTCGGCGATTCCATTTCACTGACCCGAATGGAAATGAGTATGCTGTTTGGTCTGAACCCGGCGCATAACCAGGCCATCAGGCAAGCTCCCTGCACTGCACCTTGTCTTTTTCTTGACCGCTGACGCGCGCCGGGCCTCCCGCTACTCCGCCGGCGGCAAGGTCTGATGATGGCTGCGCCAGTCTTCCGGCTCGGGCAGGGCTTCGAACCAGGAGTGAAAGATCAGGCAGGCGGCTTCACTGTCGACGGAGTGCGTGCCGAAATCGGTGATGCCGTGTTCGCGCGCCTGCTGTTTGATTTCCTGGCTGGTCAGGCGTTCGTCCCAGGCCAGGGCCGGCAGGCCGAAGCGGCCGTGCAGGCGCTTGCGAAACTTGTCGGCGCGGCGGCTCATCTCACTGGGGCTGCCGTCCATGTTCAGCGGCAGGCCCACCAGTACCCCGTCCGGGCGCCATTCGGCGAGCAGCTTTTCCACCTGAGTCCAGTCCGGTTGGCCGTCCCGCATGGGCAGCGGCGCCAGCGGTGAAGCGGTGCCGGTAATACTCTGCCCTACCGCGACGCCGGTGCGGCGCAGACCAAAATCGAAAATCAGCAGGCGGAAGGCAGCCATGGCGTCAGTGGCTGGTAGTCATCGCGCCTTCAACCTCGAAGCGGAAGGTGCGGATGATCTCGAGTACATCGTATTCGGCCTGCATGTTCTCGTTGAACGGCTCGAACGGCGCCGATTGCATCACGGTCTGGCGGGCCGCTTCATCCAGCACCGAATGGCCGGAACTCTGCAGCAGGGTAACCGACAGCAGCTCGCCGTCGGGGCTGATGCTGGTCAGCAGGCGGACCTGCCCGGTCAGCCGCTGCGCGCGTGCGGCCTGCGGGTAGTTGGCATTGCCGACTCGTTCGACGCGCTGCTGCCAGGCATACACATATTCGGCTTCCGGCGCGGCGCGGGTAGACACCGCAGTCAGGGTGCGCACTCTGGGCCGGTTGGCGTAGGTCTGGCGCCGGTTGTCCAGCAGCGCCCGCAGGGTGGCGATGTCCATGCTGGTGTCCAGGTTCAGGTCCTGCGGCTGCAATTCGATGGGCTGTGGCTCGGGGTCGGGTTCCAGCGCCAGCGCCCAGGAGGAGTCGCCATAGGTCGCAATCAGCCGCTGCGTCAGCGGGTTGTCCGGCGCCGAGCTCAGCGTCGGGTCCGGCTCCACTTCCTGAATGATGTTGTCCTGAAAGTCGGCATACTGGTCGGTGGTGAGCTGTTCGGCTTCATCGAGCGAGCCGCTGCCCTGTTGCGTGGCCTGGGCCAGAAAATCCGCATCCGGGTTCTGTTCCTGGCTGGCATGGTCCAGCGCCAGCGTCACTTCCAGCAGGTTGCTCTGCCCCTCGGGGCGGTCCAGGGTAAAACCAATGCCGAGTATCACCAGGCCATGGGCGACTCCCGCCAGAAAAAGCGTAAACAGCAGGCGGTCCGTTGCCGTGGCTGTGCTCATCCCGCACTCCGCTGGCGTTCTATGGCGTCCATCAGCAGGCCGCCGATGTCGGTGCCCTGCTGGTCGTCGATTTCCCGAATGCAGGTCGGGCTGGTGACATTGATTTCGGTCAGATAGTCACCGATCACGTCCAGCCCCACGAACAGCAGGCCCTTGGCGCGCACCACCGGGCCAATGGCGCGGGCAATTTCTTCATCACGCGCACTCAGGGGCTGCGCCACACCGCGCCCGCCGGCGGCCAGGTTGCCCCGGGTTTCACCGGCGGCGGGAATGCGAGCCAGGCTGAAGGGTACCGGCTCGCCATCGACGATCAGGATGCGCTTGTCGCCGGCCGTGATCTCGGGCAGGTAGCGCTGCGCCATGATCAGCTGCTGGCCGTGCTGTGTCAGGGTCTCGATCACCACCGAGACATTGGGATCGTCGGGCTGCAGGCGAAAAATGGAGGCGCCGCCCATGCCGTCGAGTGGCTTGAAGATCACGTCACCCTGGGTGCGGTGAAACTCGCGCAGACGCGCCGCGTCCGTGGTCACCAGGTGTGGCGGGCAGAATTCCGGAAAACGCGTGGCATACAGCTTTTCATTGCAGTCGCGCAGGGCCTGCGGCCGGTTGACCACCAGCGTGCCACGGGCCTCGGCCATTTCCAGAATATAGGTGGCATAGATATAGTCGATGTCGAACGGCGGGTCCTGGCGCATCAGGATCACATCCTGCTCGGCCAGCGGCGCGGCCACTTCGTCACCCAGCTCGTAGTAATGATCCGGATCACGGAAGACTTTCAGCGGCTGCTGACGGGCCCAGGGCTCCCCCTGCTCGACAAACAGATTCTGCGGTTCGATATAGGTCAGCTCCCAGTTGCGGTCGGTGGCCGCCCAGAGCATGGCAAGGGTGCTGTCTTTCTTGTAGGTGAGTTGCTGGATCGGGTCCATCACAACGGCTAGCCGCAGGGTCATCCTATTCTGGCCTCAAATTTGATACAGGTCGCATTCTAACTGATTAACCCGCACCAGCACACGCTCTCAGCCCGAGGGCTGCTGGTACGGTACCCTAAACTATGGTAAAACCTCGGTACTCTGCATACTGGACCCGCGCATGGCATGGAGGCTCTGTGGCGCCACTATAACAAATGACTGACTGGGTGGTGTATGGACAACGCATTCGAAAATCTCAAAGTCATGGTTATTGATGACTCCAAGACCATCAGGCGCACTGCTGAAACGCTGCTGAAGAAGGTCGGTTGCGAAGTCATCACGGCCACAGATGGCTTTGACGCCCTGGCCAAGATTGCCGATACCCGGCCGAGTATCATCTTTGTGGACATCATGATGCCCCGCCTCGACGGTTATCAGACCTGCGCGTTGATCAAGAACAACAGCGCCTTCAAACAGACACCGGTGATCATGCTCTCCAGCAAGGACGGCCTGTTCGACAAGGCCAAGGGGCGCATCGTCGGGTCGGACCAATACCTGACCAAGCCGTTCGGCAAGGATGAACTGTTGGGTGCCATTCGCGAGCATATCCACACCCAGTAACACAGACAATTCTTCAACAGACTCCGCAAAGATTCAGGTTAGAGCAACCATGGCAAAGATACTGATCGTCGACGATTCGCCAACCGAGACCTATGCCTTCAAGACCATGCTTGAGAAGCATGGCTTCGAAGTCCTGACCGCCGAGAATGGCGCCGATGGTGTGGCTGTGGCCCGCAAGGAGCGTCCGGATGTGGTCCTGATGGACATCGTGATGCCCGGCCTGAATGGGTTTCAGGCCACGCGACAACTGGCCAAGGGTGAAGACACGGCCCATATTCCGGTGGTCATTGTGACCACCAAGGATCAGGAAACCGACAAGGTCTGGGGCAAGCGTCAGGGTGCCAAGGGTTACCTGGTCAAGCCGGTGGACGAACAGGTGTTGCTGGATACCATCATGCCGCTGATCGAATAGCAGCGCTATCCGAGCGGCGGCCGCCAACTATGACAACGCTATGACAACCGAATTTTCATCACCCTACCAGGCGTTGACAGTGCTCGCAGAGCTCAGTCGCCAGCGTGCGGTCGGACTGCCACAGCAGGAGACCTTCGAGGAAACCTGGACCGGCGTCGGTTTTCGCCTGGCGGGTCAGGCGCTGGTGTCGCCCATGCATCAGGTGACAGAAATTCTGACCCCGCCGCACTACACCCGCCTGCCCGGCGTCAAGAGCTGGGTGCTGGGTGTGGCCAATGTGCGCGGAAGACTGGTCCCGCTGGTGGATCTGGGTGCCTTCCTGGGGTTGCCCACGCGTGGTGCGGGGCGCAGTCAGCGGGTATTGATTGTGGAGCAGGGAGACCTGCTGGTCGGCCTGCTGGTGGATCAGGTACTGGGCATGCAGCATTACCGCACCCAAGCCCATCAGGAAAGCAGTGATACGTTGCCAAAGGCCCTGCGTCCACTGGTTGACGGCGGTTATCAGAACAACAACGAGCTCTGGCATCTGTTTTCGATGGAAAGACTGATCAGCCAGGAACAATTCATGCAGGTTGCAGCCTGATGGCTGACCGATCCGGATAAATCCGGCAACCAGGGAGCACGAACGGGAGTTCGCGACATGAAGGCAAACTCAAGTATCTGGTCGATTCTGGCCACCAACAGGACCCTCTCGGTCTACCTGATACTGGCACTGATTCTGCTGCTGGGGGTCGGGTCGTTCATTACGCTGATCAACCGGGACGGCAACTTCGACCGCGAATACCTGGCCAACGCCAGTGATCTCAAGGTGCTGTCACAGGAAATCTCCAAGAACGCCACCGAAGCAGCGGCAGGCTCCGAGAGTGCCTTCGTCGCCCTGCGCCAGTCGCGCAACGACTTCCAGAACCGCTGGGACATCATTGTCGAGGGCAATCCGCAAACCGGGCTGCCGGCAGTCAACCGCAACGTGGTCAATGTGGACTCCCTGGAAAACGTCTGGCAGCGGGTGCGGGTCAATGCCGACCAGATTCTGGCCTCCGAAAGCACCATTCTCTCCCTGTTTGAACTCGCCGGCACCATGTCGGAGCGCATTCCGGTGATTCAGGTGGAAAACGATGCCGTGGTGGAGATTCTGCTCGATCAGAATGCCGAAGCCACCCAGGTGGCCGTGGCCCAGCGCCAGAACTGGCTGGCCGAGCGTATCATCCGCAACGTCAACAATGTGCTGGCCGGTGGCGAAGCCGCGGTGCTGGCGGCGAATTCCTTCAGCCGCGATTCCGAACTGTTTGGCCAGGTGCTGCAGGGCCTGATCGAAGGCAGTCCGGATCTCGGCCTGCAGCAGATCAATGACGCCGAAGCGCAGGGCCACCTGACCAATATCCAGACCGAATTCGGGCGCATCAGCGGCTCCGTGGACGAGCTGCTGGAAACCTCCACCGAGCTGTTCCAGGTGCGTGATGCCGCCACCCAGATCTTCGATGAATCCCAGGCCCTGCTGGACGCCGCCACGGCGGTGGAGTCCCAGATTGAGCTGCTGCCGCAGAACCGCATTGCGCAGCCGCAGTTCGCCATCATCATGGCCATCGGCGTAATTGCGCTGATTCTGCTGGCGATCTGGGAAATCTACCGGGCGCAGACCATGAACCTGATGCGCACGGAAGAAGAGAACGAACAGAACCAGAACGCCATCCTGCGGCTGCTGGACGAGCTGGCCGATCTCGCCGACGGTGACCTGACCGCCCAGGCCACGGTGACGGAGGATTTCACCGGCGCCATCGCCGACTCCATCAACTTTGCGATCGACCAGATGCGCCAGTTGGTCACGGCCATCAACGCCACCGCCGTGCAGGTGTCCTCGGCGGCGCAGGAAACTCAGACCACAGCGCGCCAGCTGGCCGACGCCTCCGAACACCAGGCACAGGAAATCGCCGGTGCCTCGGCGGCGGTCAACGAGATGGCGGTGTCCATCGACCAGGTATCGGCCAACGCCGCCGAGTCTTCCGCAGTGGCGGAACGCTCGGTATCCATCGCCAAGAAAGGCTCCGACGTGGTGCAGGCCACCATCAACGGCATGGACAACATTCGCGAGCAGATTCAGGAAACCTCGAAGCGGATCAAGCGTCTGGGTGAATCCTCGCAGGAGATCGGGGACATCGTATCGCTGATCAACGACATTGCCGACCAGACCAACATCCTGTCACTGAATGCAGCCATTCAGGCCTCCATGGCCGGTGATGCCGGCCGCGGCTTTGCCGTGGTCGCAGATGAGGTACAGCGCCTGGCCGAGCGCTCCTCGGCGGCCACCAAGCAGATCGAGGCGCTGGTAAAGAACATCCAGTCGGATACCAACGAAGCGGTTATCTCGATGGAACAGACCACCTCGGAAGTGGTGCGCGGTGCCCGCCTGGCGCAGGACGCGGGTGTGGCGCTGGAAGAAATCGAGAACGTATCGCGCAGCCTGGCTGACCTCATTCAGAACATCTCGAATGCGGCACGCCAGCAGGCATCCTCTGCGGGGCATATTTCCAATACCATGAACGTTATCCAGGAAATCACCTCGCAGACCTCTGCCGGCACCACGGCAACGGCAGAAAGCATCGGTAACCTGGCCAACCTGGCGAAGGACATGCGTGCCTCGGTCGCGGGCTTCAAGCTGCCCGAGGCCCAGGAGGGCGACGAGCTGGACGATCTGGTTCAGCTGCCGAATGACAAGGTCAGTGCCGCCTGAGATCAGGCCAGAGGGTAACCATGACGGGGGTAGCCGCAATCGAATCATCAGCTGGCAAGCGGACCACCAGCGTCTTCGATGACGTCCAGTTCCGGCAATGGCAGCAGCTGTTGGAGGCGCGGACCGGCCTGCGCTTTACCGAAGCACGCCGGGCGCAACTGGAAAGCGGGCTCAAGCAGCGCATGGCCGCCGCCGGCGTGGACGACTTTCAGGCTTACTATGACTGGGTAATAGCGGGTGGTCTGCACGGCGAAACAGAATGGCAGACGCTGATCGACTATCTGACCGTGCAGGAAACCCGGTTTTTCCGTGACCCCAGGGCCATGGAACTGGTTGGCGAGTACCTGCATGCACAATGGCACCGGGGGACCGAGCCAACACAGATCTGGTCGGTCGGCTGTGCCACCGGCGAAGAGGCCTACAGCCTGGCGATGCTGGCGGCCGAACTGAATCGCAAGGCACCCCGGCAACGCGCCTTTGCCGTGACCGGCTCGGACATCAGCGCCCCGGCCATCCACAAGGCACGTCTCGGCCGCTACAATCGCCGCAAGCTGGAGCCGGTGCCGATGGCCCTGCAGCGGCGTTATTTCGACTATGCGGATGACCAGGCTACAGTCCGCCAGTCGCTGGCCGAACACCTGTGTTTCAACCGCCTGAATGTGCTGGAGCTGGATGATGCGCCGCTCACCGGCATGAATGTGATCTACTGCCAGAACCTGTTGATCTACTTTCGCCGCTGGCGGCGACGGGACCTGGTCAATGCGCTGGTGGAACGCCTGAGCCCCGGCGGCCTGCTGGTGCTCGGGCCTGGAGAGCTGCCCGGTTTTGAACACCCGGACCTGATTCAGATCGGCAGCCGCAACTGCCTGGCCTGGTTGCGCAAATACGGCAAGGAATCGACGGAGTAGCCATGGGTGAGCGCCAAGAATACACTGCCCTCGAATGGGTCAACACCGAACTGGCGGAAACCCTGACCCAGGCCCAACGGACGCTGGCCGCCTATGAGGAAGAACCCGGGGATATCACCCGCCTGCAGTTCTGCCTGACCTATCTGCATCAGGTCAGGGGCACACTGGAGATGGTGGAGGTCCACGGGGCGGCACTGCTGGCCCGGGAAATGGAAGCGCTGGCTGCCCATCTGCTGCACCAGGCCGACACCGAGACCATCAGCAATGATGCGCTGTCACTGCTGCTGCAGGGTATTCTGCAACTGCCGGCCTATCTCGAGCGGCTGCAACTGGGCAGCCCCGACCACCCGGCCATCATGTCCCCGCTGATCAATGAACTGCGCGCCGCACGCGGTCTCGGACCGGTAGAAGAGTCGCGCCTGTTCGCGCCCGACCTCACCGGCGAAGCTTCCGCCCTGGCCCGCCCGCTGGACCCGGGCCAACTGACCCCCGACACCCGCGAGCGGCTGCGCAAACTGCGCCAGCTGTTCCAGTATGCCCTGCTGGGCTATCTGCGCGATGATGATTCGGCAGCCAATCTGGACTACCTGCGCAAGGCCGCCCAGCGTCTGTCCGAGCAACTCGGCGACACCGGCGCCGGCCTGCTGTGGCACATCAGTACGGTACTGATCGCCGCCAAGCGGGACGCTGCGCTGCCGGACGATGCCGATATCCGTCAAGTGCTGTCAAAACTGGAGCGTCAGCTCGGGCACCTGATACAGGCCACCGATGAAGGCCGGTCGCCGACCATCGATACCCAGTTGCTGCACCAGATGCTGTACTTTATCGCCCGGGCGCATCCCGCCACGCGCGAAATCGCCGATTTGCAGAGTCGATTCAGCCTGGAAGCCCTGCCCGCGGAGCAGGATGTTCGGGTCGCAACCGGCCGCGAGGCCATGCAGCGCCCGGACCGCCACACCGTCAGCCATGTCACCCGCGCCCTGATCGAGGAACTGACCGAGGTCAAGGAGCAGCTCGACATCTTTGTGCGGGAGCAGGCCGCCAACCCGCAGCGCCTGTCGGAACTGGTACAGCCCCTGCGCCAGATCAGCGACACCATGTCGATGCTGCAACTGGGCCCGGCGCGCGAGGTACTGAATGATCAGATTACCACGCTGGAAACCCTGAGCCGGCAGGCCGAGGTGGACCCGCAGGTGGTGATGGACGTGGCCGGTGGGCTGCTCTATGTCGAATCCACACTGCGCGGCCTTGATGACGGCGAGCCGGCAGATGCACCGGCCGGTGACGGCGAGGTGCTGGCGGCACGCCGCGCGCTCACGGCCGAGATCCGCAATGCCATCGAATCCTGCAAGGAAGCCATCGTCAACTACATCGGCGCGCAATGGAACGCCGACCGCCTCGCAGAGGTGCCGGCCTGGCTGCAGCAGATCCAGGCCAACCTGGACATCTTTCCGCTACCGGAACCGGCGCGCGTGATCGCCGGCGTGCGTCACTATGTCGAACGGGAACTGATCGGCAACCGTGACAGCCAGCCGGACTGGCCGCAGATGGATCGGCTCGCCGATGCCCTGATGGGCGTCGACTACTATCTGGAACGCCTGCCCCGTGACCCGGCCCGGCAACCGGACCCCTCCATTCTCGAGCGTGCCCGCGCCAGCCTCGAAGCCCTGGGCTACCCGGACCCGGCGCCGACCGCAAGCGATCTGCCCGAGTCGGATGCGGCGGTAAAGGCATCGCTGGACGACTATTTCGATCATATCGGGCAGCTCAGCGAAGAGGACATAGAGGCCGCCTGGGATGCGGCTGACCTGACCGAGGCGGAGCCTGCTGAAGCAGAGGAAGACCACGTAACAGCCCTGAGCGCTGACACAGGATCAGCCCTGAGCGCTGACACAGGATCAGCCCTGAGCGCTGACACAAAATCAGCCCTGAGCGCCGAAACTGCTGCGCCCCCGGACACTGCAGAAACAACAGAAGCACTGGCAGAGCCAAAAGAAGACGACGCGGAAGAGGAGCCGCTCGATGACGACATCCGGGCCGTGTTTCTGGAAGAGGCGGAAGAAGTCCTGGTCGAGCTTGATCACTGGTATCCCCAGTACAGCGCCGACCCGGAAAACCGGAATGCCCTGCAGACGGTACGCCGCAGTTTCCATACCCTGAAGGGCAGCGGCCGCATGGTGCAGGCCCAGGTGATCAGTGAACTGGCCTGGGCCGTCGAGAACATGCTCAACCGGCTGCTTGATGGCGCCATCGACCACAGCGCTGCCCTGCTGACCCTGCTGGATGACGTCATTGCCCTGCTGCCGGAACTGGTGGAGGACTTTGCCCACAACCGGCCTTCCGACCAGATGCGTGTTGATGAGTTGTCCGAACGTGCGCATCACCTCGCGCGCGGCGGGCCGCCACCGGACCCGACAACCGCACTGGCAGATGACGAGGCAGCGGAGAGCGCTTCGGCCACCGAGAGCGAGGCCTCAGAGGCGACCGACGAAGATGGACAGCTGTACAGCATCTTCCAGCAGGAAATTCGCCACCACCTGAGCGCCATCACCGGTTTTCTGACCCGCCATCGCCACAGCGCCGAACCCAGTGTCGACGATGCCCTGCAGCGTGCCCTGCATACCATCAAGGGCAGCGCCCATATGGCCGGCATTACCCCCATGGCCGATCTGGTGGCACCAGTGGAGGAACTGGTCCGGGTGCTGCAGTCCATGCGCCAGCCAGTGGACGAATCCGTGCGCAGCCTGCTCGGACAGACCGTGGCTCTGGTCGAGGGCCAGTTGCAGGCCCTGGACCGGCAACAGCCCCCGGAGCCGGCACCGGACGGCCACTTTGATGCGGTCAAGGATATTCAGGCGCGCCTGGCCGACCTGAGCAGTGCGCACCAGACCGAGCCTGCCGGCAGCCTGGTCGCCATCTTTCTCAATGAAGCGATAAACACGGTGCTGGATGCCGAGAACACGCTGACCGAATGGCAGCAGGGCGACATGGAATCGAGCCGGGTGCAGCACCTGCGCCGGGATCTGATCACCCTGGCCGATGCCGCCCGCGCCATAGAACTGCTGCCGCTCAGTTCGCTGACCAACCAGCTGATCCTGTTGTACGAACATCTGGAACAAACCCCGCCAACGGGTGCCGACGACCCCGTGTTCGAGGTACTGTTCCGCGCCCATGAAAGCATTATCGACATGATGGACCGGCTCGCCGCCGGCCAGAGTGTGCAGGAGCAGCAGGCGCTGGAGAATGAACTGGCCGCACTGGCCAGTGCGCCGCTGGCCGGCCCGGATCAGTTGCCGGTGGATGACGGAGCTTCTGCACTCAGCACATTGCGTGATCGGCAGACCGCCGAGGCCACAGCCACCGACGGCACCGACCCCCCGGGCGACGAAGATACCCCACCCTGGGATGCGGTGACCGGCAAGGAACCGGACCAGCCCCTGAGCGCCAGCACGCCACCCGCCCCTTCAGCGACGCCAGCCACCCCGGTTGATGACTCCCGGCCACCCTGGGAGGCCGAAACCGCAGCCGACTGCACGCCTGCCGGCACTGAACCCCTACCAGACGAATCCGCGCCGACAGTGCCGGTGGGAGGTGGTGACCCCGAGCTGGTCGATATCTTTCTCGAAGAAGCCGGAGAACTCCTCGAAACCATAGCCGAAGCGCTGGAAAAATGGCTGGCCGAGCCCGATGATCGCTCACCGGTGGTCACCCTGCAGCGTGATCTGCACACCCTCAAGGGCGGCGCCCGTATGGCCGAAATCGCGCCGATCGCCGACCTCGCGCATGAACTGGAATTCATCTACGAAGGCCTGAGCACCGACCAGTTGGCCGCTGACCCTGCGCTGCTGGCCGAGGTACAGCAGGCGCAGGACGAGCTGGCCGAGATGATCCAGCAGATCAGCCTGCACCAGAGTTGTCCGCCGGCACAGCATCGTATTGCCCGCCTCCGGGCCTTGCGCCGCGGCGAACAACTCCCTGAGGCCGGCCCGGAAACAACCGCGCTCGACACTGCCACCCAGGGTTCGGCTTTTTTTTCTCCGGTAGAACTGGAAAACCTCGACCCGGATATACTTGAAGTATTTGTGGACGAGGCGGCCGAGCTGGTCCACGAACTGGATGAATCCATCGCCCAGTGGCGCGAACGGCCGTCCAACGAGCTGGCCGCCGATGAAATGAAGCGCGTGCTGCACACGCTCAAGGGCGGTGCCCGCCTGGCACGGCTGCCGTCGCTCGGTACACTCAGCCATGAGTTGGAAACCTTTGTGATTCGGGCCCAGCAGGACCGAGTGCCGCTGAATCAGGACTTTTTTCGCCAGGTACTGCAGCAACATGACCTGATAGCCCAGGCCGTGGAAGAGCTGCAGGCCCTGCTCGGCGGCACGCCACCAACGGGCACGAGTGAAGACAGCAGCTCCAATGTCATTCCCTTCCAGCGCCCGGAACCGGGCCGGGAAGCCGACACCACAGACACCCAGACCAGCACCGACGACGGCAATGCCGCGCCGCAGCGGCGAGTGCAGCCGCAGGAAACGGTCAAGGTCAACGCCACACTGCTGGAGAACCTCGTCAACCTCGCGGGTGAAAGCAGCATTTCACGCGCGCGGCTGGAAGAGCAGATCAGCGACCTCGGCTTTACCCTGAACGATCTGGACACCACCATCGACCGCCTGCGCGAGAAGGTGCGCCAGCTCGACATCGAGACCGAAGCTCAGGTGCTGTTCCGGCAGGAGCGTGCCGAGGAAACCGATTATCAGGATTTCGACCCGCTGGAGATGGACCGCTATTCCCAGATCCAGCAGCTGTCCCGCTCCCTGATGGAGACGTCGTCCGACCTGGTGGATCTGCGCGCCACCCTGGCCAACAAGTCTCGCGATGCCGAAACCGTCCTGCTGCAGCAGTCCCGCATCCATTCCGATCTGCAAGAAGGCCTGATGCAGACGCGCATGGTGCCCTTCGCCCGTCTGGTGCCCAGACTGCGACGCATCGTGCGCCAGGTCTGCAACGAACTGGACAAGCAGGCCCGCTTCGAGATCGAGAACGCCGAGGGCGAGATGGACCGCAGCGTACTTGAACGCATGGTGTCACCACTCGAGCACATGCTGCGCAACGCCGTCGACCATGGTCTGGAAGATGCTGCCGGGCGTGCTGCTGCCGGCAAGCCTGCCGAGGGCCTGATCCGGCTGAACCTGCAGCGCGAGGGTGGCGATATCGTGCTGCGCCTCAGCGATGACGGCCAGGGCATCAATGTGGATGACGTGCGCGCCAAGGCACTGGAGCGTGGCCTGATCGACGCCGACTCGGAGATGGATGACCATGAGGTGCTGCAGTTCATCCTCACCAGTGGCTTCTCCACTGCCAGCGAGGTCACCCAGATCTCGGGCCGCGGCGTCGGCATGGATGTGGTGCACAACGAGGTGAAGGCGCTCGGCGGCACCATGGATATTGCCACCACGGAAGGCGCCGGTACCGTCTTCACCGTCCGTCTGCCCTTCACGGTATCGGTCAACCGGGCGCTGATGGTGGGTGTGGGCGAGGATATCTACGCCATCCCGCTGAACACCATAGACGGGGTCGCCCGCGTGCAGCCGGACCAACTGAGCCACTATCTGCATGACGATCACGCCCGCTTTGCCTATGGCAGTGCCCAGTACCGGGTTCGCTCGCTGGCGGAAGTCATGGGCGCAGACCACCAGTTGCATGTCGACGAACTGACTCATCCGCAGCCGCTGATTCTGGTCAAGGCCATGGACCGCAAGGAACCCCTGGCCATGCACGTCGACCGGCTGATGGGCTCACGCGAAGTCGTGGTCAAGACCCTGGGGCCCCAGTTCGCCAGCGTACCGTCGGTATCCGGCGCCACCATTCTCGGTGACGGCAGCGTGGTGGTGATTCTCGACCTGCCAGCACTGCTGCGCAGCCATGTGACCAGCCAGTCACTGGAACACGCAGCGCCAGCGGCGCTGGAAAGCGATGAAAGCGATGCCGACACCCCCGTGCAGCCACAGCGAGCCATTGAACGCACCCTGAACGTCATGGTGGTGGATGACTCGGTAACCGTGCGCAAGGTCACCAGCCGCCTGCTGGAACGCCATGGCATGCAGGTACTGACCGCCAAGGACGGCGTGGATGCCATGACCCAGTTGCAGGACCATGAACCCGACATCATTCTGCTGGATATCGAAATGCCGCGCATGGACGGCTTCGAAGTCGCCAACCGCGTGCGTCACACCGAACGCCTGAGCCGCATACCCATCATCATGATTACCTCGCGCAGCGGCCAGAAACACAAGGACCGTGCTCATGAGATCGGCGTGAACGAATACATGGGCAAGCCCTTTCAGGAGGGTCCGCTGCTGGATGCCATTCGGCGGCTGACCAGAGAGCCATGACAGCAGCGCCACCGGACCAGGCCCGCCATCCCCCCACTGTTGCCGTGCTGGCCGACGACCTGTTGCAGCAACAGCGCCTGCGGGCACTGCTGTCGGAAGCCGGCTATGACGTAGTGATCAGCACCACGCCGGACCGCCTGAACCCGGCCTTGGTGCAGAGCGCCACCATCGGGCTGTGGCTGGTCGATGCAGATCTGGACCACTGTGATCCCGAGATCCGCGATACCCTCTATGAAGCGCGTGACTGCCCGGTGCTGTTTGACGAGGCCCCGGCCTGCGAGCGCAATGACACCGCCTATCGCCTGTGGGAGCGCCGGCTGCTGAAAACCATCGCCGAAGCCCTGGCCGACCGTACCCGACAGCCCCCACCGACCGCCCCGGAGGTATCACGCCGGGATCTGCAACAACTGCGCTCCTCGGCCCAGCGGACCCTGACGCTGCCGGAAGCCCTGCGCCAGCGCTCACCGGATGACAATACGCCACTGTGGATTCTGGCCGCGTCTCTGGGCGGGCCGGCAGCAATCAAGGCCTTTCTGGATGTGCTGCCGGCCGGGCTGCCCTGTCGCTTTCTCTATGCCCAGCACATCGACAGCCATTTTGAAGACCAGCTGATAAGCAGCCTGGGGCGGCACTGCGCGCTGCCAGTGCAGCGCCTGCAGTCCGGCAGCACGCTGCCCGCCGGCACCGTCAATGTGGTGCCGGTATCGCACAGCCTGCGCGTCGCCACCACGGGCCGCCTGCACCACAACGAATACGGCTGGCGCGGGCCCTTCAGCCCCTGCCTGGATGAACTGATGCAGACCCTGGCGGCCGCCTTTCCCGGCCGGGTCCATGCCATGGTATTCAGTGGTATGGGGGGTGACGCCCTGCTGGGCGCCGATACCTTGCGCGCTGCCAACGGCGAGGTGTGGGTACAGGCCCCGGACAGCTGCATACAGCCTGCCATGCCGGAAGCCATCCGCGCCGCCGGGCTGCACACCGCCCAGGGCGACCCAGTGGCACTGGCACAGGCCCTGCTGCATCATCTGCAATACGGTGCCGCCAGGCCGGAACCGGAATCAACAACGGGAGATCCGCATGACGCAGAGCTTGAACCCGACCCGCGGTGAGCGCAGTGACGAACTGACCGCCCTGCTGCTGCCCCTGCAGGGTGGTCTGCAACTGCTGATACCCAATATCACCATGGCCGAGCTGGCCCCCGGGGACACCCCCACCGACGAGGGCAGCACGGGTCTGGACTGGCTGGCCGGTCAGATCCTCTGGCGCGGACACGGCATACCAGTCGTCAGGTGGGAAGGGCTGACCGGGCATCCCATCGAAGCCGACAGCGAGGACCATCGCTTTGCGGTGATGAACCGTCTCTATGATGATCTCGACAGCCCCTTCTATGCCCTGCTGATTCAGGGCATTCCGCGCATGCTGCGGATCAGCCCCGAGTCACTGAGTGCGGCCACCGACAGCGCGGATGACCAGTTGCCGGGCACCCTGTTTACAGTGGACACCGAGATGGGGCAAGCCCATATCCCCGATATCGCCTGGCTGGAACAGCAACTGGCCAGCATGCTGCGTCAGTAGTCACCCCAGAGCGCCTGCACCGCAGACAGCAGCGCCACCGGTGCGGTTTCGGTGCGCAGCACGCGCGGCCCCAATACCACCGGCGTAAAGCCAGCGGCCTGGGCGCGCGCCAGATCCTGTTCGGACAACCCGCCTTCGGGCCCGATCAGAGCCGTTATCGCGGTCGGCGGCGGCAGCTCCTGCAACCGGGTTGCATGTTCATGATGCAGCACCAGGCGCAGATCCGTCAGCGGCACGGTCTGCAGCCAGTCAGCCAACGCCTGCACCGGAGCGACCTCGGGTACCCGGGCGCGGGCGCATTGCTCGGCGGCACTGATCGCCACCTGCTGCCAGCGCGCCTGTTTCTTCTCCGCCCGCTCGCCCTTCAGGCGCAGCTCTGAACGCTCGGTCGCCAGCGGCGTGATGCTCAAGACGCCAAGTTCGGTGGCCTTCTGGATCGCATACTCCATGCGATCACCCAGCGACATGCCAATGCCCAGACGCACCGCCACCGGGCTTTCGGATTCCACTGCCACCTCGGTCTTGATGGCCACCGTCGCCTGCTTCTTCCCGCTCAGCGTCAGTTCGCCCTGATAGTCCTGGCCATCGCCATTGAACAGCACCACGGCAGCGCCGGACTCCAGACGCAGCGCACGGATGTGCTGCACCGTCTCCGGACTCAGATCGACGGTCTGGCCGGGTGCCAGTGGCTGGGCTTCATGAAAACGCGAAATGGGCATAGACTGACAGGCCTGTGACTGGCTGCATGAACGGAACCGCATTATGGCCGAACCCGACTGGCGTGAACAACTCTACACCCTGGTAGCCATGATTCCACCCGGCACCACCACCAGCTATGGCGCCCTGGCACAGCAGATCAGCGGCGCCAGCGCACGCTCGGTGGCGCGCGCCATGAGCCAGTTGCCGGAAGGCACCCGCCTGCCCTGGCATCGCGTCATCCGCGCCGACGGCCGCCTGCCCGACCACCCCGGGCGGGATGAGCAGGCACAGCGGCTGCGGGCAGAGGGCGTCTTTATTCGATAGTAACGGCCCTGGCCAGATCAGAGGCTCTCTGCTCCTGCCGACCTCCAACTCCCCCGCGCCACCCAACAGTCCGAAAACCCGACCTAAAACCCTACTTTAGTATCTAAGCCGAATAACCCGGCTCCCATAAACTGCCCCGAGTCCACAATCATTGGAGTCGGCCCATGACACCCTTTTTCAGAGTTCCGCTTCTTGCGCTGGTACTTGCCACAGTCACTGTGCAGGAGAGCGCAGCCTACGAGCTCGAAATATCGGCGTTTGGTACCTTGACCGAGCTATCGGTGCGCGCCGAAGACGAACGCAGACTGGCCAGCAATGTGCTTTTCGTCGGCGCGGGGGTTGCGGCTATTGGTGGCATAGGTGCGCACATTGACGGCAGCTACAAAGCGGCCTCCCTGCTCTCGGTCACCAGTGCAGTGGCACTGGGCGGTGGCGTACTGGCACGCCACTACGAAACGTCTACCGAACGGGCACTGAGCCGGGTGGAGACTATAGAAGACCCCGCAGAACGTGAACAGCGTTCGCGTGACGCCCTCTTTCAACTGGCCAGCGACCAACGCGGCAGTCGTCTCACCTCAGGCGTTCTGCACGCCGGATTGGCGTCCTACTACTTTTTCCTGGCCGATGGCGACAGCGATTCAGACACGCTGAACGGTGTGGTTTCGCTTGCTGCCAGCGTAGCGCGATTCGCCATTCCGGGCCCGGCAGAACGAGCCGTCAAGCGGCTGCAGCAAGACAACCGGGACCAGGCAGTGCTGGACAATCTGGACTGGCAACTGGGCATTGCCGAGAGTGGCAGCCCCATGCTGGCGCTGGGTATCAGGTTCTAGGGCCAAGAATTCACTACCCTGCCAGGTGCTGCTTTGTTGTACTATCAGGCAATGCCCACACCGATACTTGCCACCAAACTGTATGCTCCCCCGGCGAAGGCGATGGTGATCCGTCGTCCTCGCCTGCTGGACCGCATTCGCGCCGGGCGTGAAGGCAAGCTGACCCTGATGTCCGCCCCTGCAGGGTTTGGCAAAACCACGCTGGTCAGCAGTTGGCTGGCCGACCAGGGTCAGGCGGTGGCGTGGCTCTCCCTGGATGATAACGATAAAGACCCCTACCGGCTGCTGGTGTATCTGATTGCGGCCGTACAGACGGTGCAGCCCCGGTTTGGTGAGCGCATGATGGCGGCCCTGCAGGGGCCACAGCCACCGCCCCTCGATGTTGTGGCCACCGAATTGATCAACGAATTGCACGATCTGGAAGACACCATCATCCTGGTGCTGGATGATTTGCACTGCGCCCAGTCGGAAGCTACGAATCCGCTGCTCACCAACCTGGTTGAGTACCTGCCCGACACGGTGCGCCTCGTCATCACGACCCGAGAGGAGCCCAGGCTGGCACTGGCCAGACTGAGAGCCAAAGGCGATCTGACTGAATTCAGGACGGCCGACCTGCGTTTCAACACCGAAGAAATTACTCTTTTCCTGAACCAGATGATGCGGTTGAACATACCGACCCAGGGTATAGCAGCACTGGAAAGAAGCACTGAAGGCTGGATTGCCGGGCTGCAGCTCGCGGCCCTGTCGCTGCAAGGTCAGGTCGGTCTCGACGACCTGCTTGCCCAGATCGAGCATGGACATCAGTTCATCGTTGAGTACCTGCTGGAAGACGTGCTGCTGAAGCAACCCGCTTCCATGCAGAATTTTCTGCTCTGCACTGCGGTCCTGAAGCGTTTCTGCGCACCCCTGTGCGATGCGGTTATGGACTCGGGTGACGATGCTCACCGGGACAAGTCCAGCCAGAAAACCCTGGACTTCATTGAGCGCGCCAACCTGTTCATTGTTCCTCTGGACGCCGAGCGACAGTGGTTCAGATACCATCACCTGTTTGCCGACCTGTTGCGTAAACGCCTGCAGCAGCAGTCCCCCGAGAGTGTGCGTCAACGTCATGTTGCGGCCAGCCGCTGGTTTTTGCAGCAAGGACTGGAAGTGGAAGCGTTTGAACATGCTGCGGCCGCTGAAGACTACGAACTCGCACTGCAGATCATTGGCGGCGGCATCATGCCACTGCAGTTTCGTGGCGGCGTGTTCCCCATCATAGGCTGGCTCGAAACCTTGTCACCGGACGTCATGAATCGCCACCCAGACTTGTGGGTGAATTGGGGGTCTTCATTGCTGGTCCTCGGGCGTGTTGACGGGGTGGTGGAAAAGACCGACCACGCCGAGCGCGCACTGCAGCAACTGCCCCCGGACAGCGTCGACCCCGAGATACTGGGCCGTATCGCGTCCATCAGAGCTTCTGTTGCCGTCACCCGGCACGATCACGACGCCATACTGATCCAGGCCAACATTGCCCTGAAGCACCTGAAACCCGACAACCTGGCGGTGCGCGCCTCTGTCACCTGGGCCTCCGGTTATGCGCATTCGCTACGCCGCGAGCCTGACCTTGCAGAACAGGCTTATTCGGAAAGCCTTGCCGTCTGTGATCAAACCGGACACGTCATTATCGGCAATATGTGTCGCCTGGGTCTGGCCATGATCTGGCTGGACAACCTCAAGTTCCATCAGGTCGCCCATATCTGCCAGGAGGCCCTTGAACAGGCCGGCGACACCCCACCTCCGCCCCTTTGCGATGCGTTCCTGGCGCTGGGCATAGTGCACTATCATTGGAACGAATTGGAAAAAGCCCGGGAATACGCCAACCTGGCGCTGCCCATGGCACAGAAGATCCTTCATACCGACCGCGCCGCCTACTGTGAATTGTTCATGGCCCAGATAGCCCTGGCACAAGGTGACGTCCCGGCCGTCGATGAACGGCTGAAACGGCTCGAAAGGACTATTGTGCAAAATGGCTATGATTTGCAGCGCCCCTACCTGGCGAGCCTGCGCACGCGGCTGGCGCTGCAACAAAACAACCCGGTCCAGGCAGAGCACTGGGCCAAACTGCACCCGCAGACGCATTATCGCGTCGTCGTCTGTCTGGCCAGGAGAGATATCGCAGAAGCCGAGGCCCTGCTGGCCTCCGATACCGCGCCGCCTGTCACGCATGTGGACCGGCTGCTCCAACATCTGTCTCGGGCCCTGGTGAGTCACGCTGCCGGGGATGCGCCAGCGGCCTTGAACCATCTCGCGCCAGCCATAGATCTGGTCGAACCCGAGAAAGCCTTGCGCGTGTTTCTGGACGAAGGCGCACCCATGGAGGCCCTGCTGAAAGCGGCTCAGAGTCAACCAGGCACAGACCAGGTCGCCCCGGCTTTTGTGCAAACCCTGTTAACTCTGTTCAGCCAGCCCAGGGTGCCTGAATCGAAAACCAACCAGCCGGCGCTTGCCGAGCCCATCAGCAAGCGCGAACTGGAAGTGCTGCGCCTGGTCGCCGAAGGGTTGTCGAATCAGGAAATCAGCGAACGGCTGCACCGAGCCCTGAGCACCATCAAGGGCCACAACAAATCCATCTATGAAAAACTCAACGTGCAGCGCCGCACCGAAGCGATCGCCAGGGCGCGCGAACTTGGCCTGCTTTAGAACAGTACATTGGTATCTGCAGCAGTTCGGCCAGAGCTTGCACTTTTTCGATACTCAAGAGCCCGAAACCGCCGGCGCCTCATCTTCTTGTAAAAATACCTTACTCTGCATGGGCCTAAGCCAAGCCTCATCGCCTTGCAGCAGTCCAAGGCCACGGAACTGATGTTTCGACATCTCTGCCTGAATAAGCTCCTTCGAATGCTCTGTTTGCAGCTCAAGTCGAACAGAAGGACCAATAACCAGTATCGATTTGACTATGGCATGGATTGCATCCCCGGATTCATTACTGGCCAGCACTTCGATTTCGTGCGGGCGAATGTAGGCGAGTGCATCCTGCTCCTGGCTGTCATGATGTTCGGGCACGGGCACACTCAGATCACCGATGGTTGCAGTACCTTCATGAACGCGTGCATGAAACAGGTTCACGTTACCCAGAAAGCGATATACAAAGGGGTTGGCAGGGTGGTCGTACACTTCTTCCGGCGTACCCTCTTGCTCTACTCGACCATTGTTCATGACCACGACGCGATCGGACACTTCCAGGGCTTCTTCCTGGTCATGAGTAACGAACACACTGGTGACATGTATTTCGTCGTGCAGTCGACGCAGCCAACGCCGCAACTCAGCGCGTACTTTGGCATCCAATGCACCAAAGGGCTCGTCTAACAACAATACTTTGGGTTCAACTGCCAGGGCTCGAGCCAGGGCAATGCGTTGACGCTGACCACCGGAAAGCTGTGCGGGGTATCGGTGGGCCGTCCAGTCCAGTTGCACCAGTTCCAGCAAATTCATTACTTTCTTGCGAATGGCCTCTTTACTTGGCCGCTCGCGACGTGGCTTGACGGTCAACCCATAGGCGACGTTTTCGAACACGGTCATGTGCTTGAATAGCGCATAGTGTTGAAACACAAAGCCTACACCGCGATCGCTGACATGTTCATGCGTCTGGTCCTGGCCATGAAACTCGATATGCCCAGAATCCGCTTGCTCCAAGCCGGCAATAATACGCAGCAACGTTGTTTTGCCGGAACCGGATGGGCCCAGCAACGCGGTAAGTTGACCCTCTGGCAGGTCCAGAGAAACGTTGTCCACGGCAATGAAATCATTAAAACGTTTGTTGATACGATCGACACGTATACTCATTATGCTGTCACTCCTGTGCGTTGTTCCAGCCACTCCACCGTGCTCTTGATGGCAATGGTAACCAGGGCCAAACCGGTTAAAATTGATGACACGGCGAAGGCCGCCGTAAACATGTATTCGTTGTAAAGCACCTCAATGTGCAGCGGCATGGTGTTCGTTTCGCCACGAATACGGCCAGACACAATAGCCACGGCACCGAATTCGCCCATGGCCCGCGCATTACACAAAATAATGCCGTAGATCAGCCCCCATTTGACATTCGGCAAGGTCACATACCAGAACGTTTTGAGGCCACTGGCTCCCAGTGTGAGCGAAGCCTCTTCCTCCTGTTTCCCTTGCTCTTGCATCAAGGGAATCAGTTCACGTGCTATGAACGGCATGGTGCCAAAGGCGATAACGACGACAATGCCAGGAACCGCGAAAATGATTTGCAGGTCGTGCGCACTGAGCCAGTTACCCAGCCAGCCTTGGGAACCGAAAAGGATGACAAAGATCAACCCCACTACAACCGGTGAGATCGCAAACGGCATGTCGATCAATGAAATCAGAAAGGGTTTGCCGTGAAACTCGAACTTCGCCACGGCCCACGCCACGGTAACGCCAAACACCACGTTGATAGGGACCACGATCGCCACGACCAATAAGGTAAGACGGATGGCGGAGCGCGCGTCTGGTTCCGTCACAGCGGCGTACCAGACACCCAGCCCCTGCTCGAAAGCGCCCACAAGTACAACCAGTAACGGAAGAATCAGAAACGCGGAAAGAAAGGCCAGGGCGATGCCTATCAGCGAGCGCCTTACCCATTCTGGCTCCTCGGTCGCACGCTGCCACTCGGCGGCTCTATTCAGTTGCACCGGTGTCGCCTGTGCCGATGTATTCAGTTCAGACATAAGATACTCCTAATGCGAAAAGCGGCGGGTAGACCACCACTGCAATCCGTTGATGACAAGTAACATCACAAACGCAGCCAGCAACATCACCGTTCCAATGGCGGCGGCACCCTGGTAGTCGTATTGTTCTGCCTTGGCGACAATCAACAGAGGTGTTATTTCTGTGAGGTAGGGCAAGTTGCCGGAAATAAACACCACGGAACCGTATTCACCGAGCGCTCGCGCAAAAGCCAGGGCATAACCGGTGAGCAAAGCGGGCATCAGGGCGGGGAGAATGACGCGGCGAATGGTCGTGAGCCGGCTCGCACCGAGTGCAGCAGAAGCTTCTTCGAGCTCGGATTCGAGATCCTCCAACACTGGTTGCACCGTGCGCACCACGAAAGGCAGGCCTATGTAGGTCAAAGCGATCACTACGCCTATTTGGGTGTATGCAATGCGAATCCCGTAGACATGGAAATACTGCCCTACCCAACCGGTAGATGCGTAGAGCGTTACCAGAGCAATGCCTGCAACTGCTGTGGGCAAGGCAAACGGCAAGTCGATCAGTGCGTCCACAAGGCGTTTAAAGGGAAATTGGTAACGCACCAAAACCCATGACACCAGAAGCCCGAAAACCAGATTGATAGTGGCACCGATCAGTGAGGCGCCAAATGAAAGCCGGTAGGACGCCACCACCTGCGGGTGGCTGATGGCTCGCCAGAACTGATCCCAAGATTGAGTCATGGTGAACAGCAGCAATCCGCCGACCGGGATCAAGAACAGAAAGGTGATGTAGAGCAGTGAAAACCCCATAGTGATGCCAAATCCGGGTATCACATTGCGCGAACGACTGGATCTCAGAAAGCTTGAGGGGGCCAAGGTGGTCATACTGTTATGGTCTCCAAGGACAAAACACTCCGGCCTGTGACCGGAGTGTTTCGCAGCGATGAAAGGGCTTAACGATTGCGAGCAATGTTTTCCAGGATGGTGTCGAAATGGCCACCGTCATTGAAATGGTCGTTCTGAGCCTTGTCCCAACCACCGAAGACATCATCGATACCGAAGAAGTTTACGTCCGGGAACTGATCACTGAACTCAGCTGCTATATCCGGGTTGGAAGGTCGGTAAAAGTGTTTGCCCGCCAGACGCTGTGCATCATCGGTGTACAGACCTTCCAGATAGGCCTCCGCGACGGCGCGCGTTCCTTTGCGGTCAACGTTGGCGTCAACGACCGTCACAGGGGGCTCAGCCAGGATACTGACCGACGGAACCACGATCTCGAATTGGCCACGACCGAGTTGCTCTACCGCAAGGAAGGCCTCGTTTTCCCACGAAATAAACACATCACCAATACCGCGCTGCACGAACGTATTGGTTGCACCGCGGGCTGCCGGGTCAAGCACTGGGACGTTAGCGAAGACTTTCTCAACGAACTCGAAGGCGGCTTCTTCTGAACCGTATTCTTCCAACGCATAGCCCCAGGCTGCCAAGTAGTTCCAGCGCGCACCACCAGAGGTCTTGGGGTTGGGAGTGATCACTTGAACGTCATCACGTACCAAGTCGTCCCAATCCTGGATGTTCTTTGGGTTGCCGGCGCGCACCAACAGTACGATGGTAGATGTGTAGGGCGAGCTGTTGCCAGGCAGACGCTCTTGCCAATCGGCAGGAATAAGGTCCGCACGTTGGCGCAACGCGTCAACATCATAGGCCAGTGCCAGTGTGACGACATCGGCATCCAGACCGTCAATCACTGAGCGAGCCTGTGAGCCGGAACCACCATGAGACTGGCGTATATTGACACTCTGACCATGTTCGTCACGCCATTGTTGCGCAAACCACTCATTGTATTCGCGATACAGTTCACGCGTGGGGTCATAGGATACATTCAGCAGGTTGACTGTTTGTGCTTGCGCGGAAAACGCGCCCAGTGACAAGGCTACCAAGCCGAGAGCAGTCAAGTGTTTGAACCGAGTGGTGAGAGTAGACACTGTTTCAATCTCCATTAAAGGTTAGTTTTCGTTCGAGCAACTGCTCTGAGAACGAATACTAGGAGATTGTTTTAAGCATAAGAACGAATTAAAAAAGGAATTGTTATCTCAATAAAGAATATTAAGTTCAAGCTATCAACTGTTGCATTGCATGTCATGGACACGCCCAGTCATAAAAACAAAGCACCTCATTTGATTGATCTTTGCCAATCAATCAACCCCTAATTGCTGATTAATGCATGGTTCACTTCGGCCCGCTTGAGTTCCGGACTGCAAAGCTGCAAAAAGTCATAGAGATAGCTGCGCAAAAACCCATTGCGGCGAATAGCCAGTAGCGTGGTGTTGCTGGGGAAAAGTGAATTTCCAGACAGCAGTCGAAGTTCGGTGTCGCGTTGCGGATCGAAAGCGACGGAGGCAATGATGCCGGCTCCAAGCCCAAGCTCAACATAGGTTTTAATCACGTCGGCGTCTACCGCCGACATGGCAATTTCAGGCTTCAGTCCGGCCTTGCGAAACGCTTCGTCGATATTGGCTCGACCAGTGTATCCGCTGTGGTAGGTAATGATGGGGTGTTGTACCAGCGCTTCCAGCGTCAGCGGTACGGCGATGTCCAGCGAGTGGCCCTTGGGCACAATGACACTGTGGTGCCAGCTATAAAAAGGAAAGCAAGCAAAGGTGCTGGCGTTCGACAACAACGCCTCGGTGGCAATGCCGACATCAACATCACCGGTTTTGAGCATGGTGACAATTTCGTCGGGGCTGCACTGGTGCAGTTCCAGTCGCACTTTTGGAAACTTGATCTGGAACGCCTTGAGCACTTTTGGCAGTGCGTAGCGTGCCTGTGTGTGGGTGGTAGCAATACGCAAGGTGCCACTGTCACTGTGCGCAAATTGCTGGGAAGATTGCTTGATGGTGTCTATTTCTGACAAGATACGTTCTACAGACTGCAAGACTACCTCGCCAGGCTCCGTTAGGCCCATTAGTCTTTTACCTCGCCGTTCAAAAAGCACGACGCCCAGTTCATTCTCCAAGTCCCGAAGGTGTTTGCTGACCCCTGATTGAGAAGTAAACAAAGAGGCTGACACGGCCGTCAGGTTGAACTGACGGCGCGCGGTTTCTCGAACAATGCGGAGTTGCTGGAGATTCATAGAAGAAAACCATTTTTAATTATCAAAAAGAATATAAATTTGTTTTCTTATATCTATAAATATTATTTTTGACTATGGTTATCGACGTGCCTTCTATGAGTTGAATCAAACTCTGCACTGCAACGGTTCTATGGATCAGTTGATGTGCCCGTTTCGCGCATGTCGCAACTGCACTGTTCAGTCTTCCACCAACAGGCAAGTCTCAATCCTGGATGGGTGCTGCGGTCCCGAATGTACGGCATTGATTGCTCGCAACCTGATGGGGCTCAAGTCGTCTCCTGCCTCGAAGTTCGGATTGACATCGAAACGGGGAAAGTTCGAGGATGATATTTCAAGCCTGATGCGGTGACCCACTTCGAAGCGATTTGCGGTTGGGTAGAGCCGAATAGTCAGTTCTACTATCTCACCTGGCGGAATCGGGCGGGCCTCTTCAAAACCGTCACGGTAGCAGGCGCGCAGAATGCCGTCGGTCAGGTTCATGCCATAGCCCTCCGGATAGTCTTCGTTGGCGGGGTGGACATCAACCAACTTTGCAGTGAAGTCCGTCGTTGGCCGATCGGAACTTACAAACAACGTAACGGACACATTACCCACCAAAGTAACCGCTTTTTCCAACGGTGCGGTTTCGAATACCAGCACATCAGGACGACTCGCAAGTGGCAAATCACCAGCCTTTGCACCAAAGGCATCAGAATTTTCTCTCTGATCAAATGCCCCGCCGAACATGAGTGGTGCACCCGAGGTAATCGGCCCGCCAATCGTTGGTACTGGATCCTCTGGGTCGAAGTTATAGCGCTCCACGCTATCGATCGCTGCAGGTTCGGCAGAAAGAGAGCCCTCCGGCCCGAGATACAGTTCGACAGGGGTTGCTTGCTCCGGTGGCCAATGTTCAGAAAAATGCCACCGACCGCCATGGTTCAGGCGTCCCTGCTCATTGCGCCTTCCATCACCGCCTCCCATAACAAAATAGTTAACACGAGACGCCAACGGTGAAGCTGAGCCTTTGAAATGGTGACGAAACAGGTCGATGCGGAAGCGCACGAAATCCATGCCCAGGCCAGCTTCAAAAGTGGCCTCATCACCGAAATCCACATCACCGGCAAAGCTGCTCGATCGATTGCCGTGCGTCCAGGGCCCCAGTATCAGGCTGACGTCGTGCCCTGCTTCGTGAAGACCGTTGAAGTTCTCTGCAGCAGAAGACGCGTAAGGGTCGTACCAACCCGAAAGGTGCACACTGGGCACAGCCCGCATCTGTTGATGCCAGCCCGTTGCGTACAGGGCGGGTATTTTCCAGTAGTCATCGAACTTGCCGTGTTCCCACTGCTCAAACAGGAAATTTTCGTAGTCCGGCGTGGGCGAAAGCGGTGAATAGCCGCGTTTCCAGGGCATCCGCTTGATCCACTCCCGCAAATCCATTGCCTCCAGTGCAGACCTGATGACAGGGTCATCCGCTGCTGCACGTGAACGCAATGCGTGACGATAGGCCCAGGTGACCTGTTTCATTTCCAGCGCCCCGCCATAGCGGATACCGCCCTGGTAGGCATTGGAAAAGCCACCGCAATCACAAATCATGGCGGCCAGGGCCGGTGGATTGAGGCAGGCCGCAGCCAACTGGGTGTGTGCGGAATAAGACAGACCCATGCTACCAACCTGCCCATCACACCAGGGCTGCTCGGCTATCCAGGCAATGGTATCGAAGCCGTCCTCTGCCTCGCTGCGGTACTTCACGAAATGCCCTTCGGAGCCATATCGACCCCGGCAGTCCTGAAGGACCACAACAAAACCAACTTCAGTGAAGAACTTCACCAATTCTTCGCGACCGAACACTCCTGGATGAGCGACAGTGTATTCGTTGGCTCTGGGGACTCTCTTGTCGTAGGGCGTTCGCTCCAGGATAACCGGCCATGGTCCCCCGGATGTATCATCCGGGAAGAATATGTCCGTTGCCAGCCGAACACCGTCACGCATCGGCACCATGAAATCGCGAAGGCTAGTGTCATGAGATGTTCGACCGGCTATGGACATCAACGTTACCGAGTGCTGAGGTTGGTTACGAGAGAGCGTCCGTCCGGGCTGGGTGTGAAGTCCAGGTCTCCATTGACTGCCCAGTTGTTACCTTCCCAGTAGAGCGGGATCAGCGCTATGTCTTCAGCCGCGATACGCGCAGCCTCTTGCAGGGCCGCTTCGCGATCAGCATCTTCAAACGCATCGAATGCACTTTCGAGTGCAGCATCGAATTCTTCGTTCGAGTAACGGAAACGGTTATTAGACCCCCATCCACGATCATCATCGACGGTCGCCAGTACATTGCGGTACGCCAGAGAGCTTTCACCCGTGGTAATGCCGAAGGCCACCATGAAAGACGAAAATTCCCGGTCAGTTGCTCGCCCGAAATAGACATTGGCTGGCACTGATACCACGTCAACATCTATCCCGATCTGAGACCACATCTGGCCGATGGCCAACAGCACTTCCGTATCATTCACGTAGCGTCCCGTTGGTCCGTGTATGGCCATTGCCCAGCCATCTTCATAACCTGCCTCAGCCAGCAATTCACGGGCACGCTCGGGGTCATACTCGAATTCCGGAATGTCCGGGTTGTGACCAAAGATGCCTTCGGGCGGGAACTGGTTGGCGGGCAGGCCGGAACCGAATTGAATACGATCAACCAGCGCCTCGCGATTGATGGCAAGACTCAAAGCCTCACGAACACGGTGGTCAAGAAACGGATTGCCGACAGAAGGATCAATCTGAACGGTCGTATCCTCGAGCTGATCTACGCCCATATAGAGCATGCGGGCCGACGGTGCCGAAACGACCGTCACATCGTTGAGTTCGCGCAGACGGTCCAGATCATTGGGTGGCACGGAGTCGATGAAATCGACTTCACCAGCCTGAATCGAGGCCACGCGGCTCGCCGAATTGTCCAGGAACCGAATGGTGACCTGCTCAAAATCAGGCAAATCGCCCCAGTAGTCATCGTTGCGCTCGAGTACCAGGTTTTCGCCGGGACTGTAGCTGACCTGACGGTAGGGGCCGGTTCCATTGGATGCGATGCTGCGATCGAAGTCGGCACTTGAGGCATCATTCACAGTTTCCGACACGATGTAGATCGTGGACAGATCAGTGGGCAGTCCGGGCGCCGGGCTGGATGTGGTGACTACCAAAGTGTAGTCGTCCACCGCTTCGGCACTGTCGATGGCCGCAAGGCGCTGAGTGAAGGGCGCCGGGCTGTTCGGTACCTCGGGAATGCGGTCAAAGGTAAAGACCACATCCGCAGCGGTAAAGGGGCTGCCGTCATGGAAAGTGACGTCCTCACGCAAATTGAAAGTCCAGGTTAGCTGGTCGTCGGATACTTCCCAATCCGTGGCGAGGCCAGGCGCAAAGCTGCCATCGTCGGCGATATGGATAAGCCGGTCATACATCACCGCTGCCAATTGCTGGTTCTGGCCAGTGGTCGCGAAATGCGGGTCCATTGAGCTTGGTGCAGCCGTCAACCCCGCAGTTATGGACTGTGCCCCGGCAGTGCTTACGAGCAGCGCTGCCAGCGCCGTAGCGCTAACAAGTTTTGAAAGTTTAGCCATGGTTATTGTTCTCCGTGTTGCAGTTTGGGTTCTGCCACCTTGTGACAGGCTACTTTGTGGCCGGGCGCGATCTCTCTTAGCGGAGGTTGCTTGGCCCGACATTCTCCATCCGCCAATGGGCAGCGCGGATGGAAGTGACAACCCGTTGGCGGGTTGAGTGGTGAAGGGATCTCTCCTTTTATTGGCTGATAGCGACGCTTTCCTGTTGTCAGACGCGGCACTTCAGCCAGAAGAGCTTGCGAATAGGGGTGTAGTGGATTGTCGAACAGCGTCTCGGTCGGGGCAGACTCCACAACGCGGCCCAGGTACATGATGACGACGCGATCTGCGATATGCTCGACAACACCCAGGTCGTGACTGATGAACAGGTAAGCCAGCCCCAATTGCTCACGCAGGTCCATAAACAGATTGAGCACCTGTGCCTGTACGGAGACATCCAGCGCGCTCACTGCCTCGTCGGCGACGATGATTTCAGGCTTGACGGCCAGCGCCCGTGCAATCGCAATACGCTGACGCTGCCCACCGGAAAACTGGTGCGGATAGCGAATACGGAAATCGGGATCAAGGCCCACTTTCTGCAGCAGATCGGCGGCAAAGTCACTGGCGTCTCTTGCCCTGATCTGGCCATGGAAACGCGGGGCCTCGGAAATGATGCGATCAATGCGATGGCGTGGGTTAAGTGACGACATCGGATCCTGGAACACCATTTGAACCTTGAGCTGCGCTTCGCGGGTATTGGTGGCGGGTTGGCCCTGCCAAAGGAGTTGCCCTTCGCTGGGTGGGTGAATGCCGGCGGCGACTCGCCCAAGCGTGGACTTCCCGCAGCCGGACTCTCCGACCAGTCCGACCACTTCTCTTGATGCGACAGACAGACAAACGTCATCGACTGCGTGCACGGTCTGAGTCTGGATTTTGGCGCCCAGCCGGGCCGCAATCCGCATGGCGAGATCCTGCTTTTTCGAAAAGCGTTTGGAAACATGGTCCAGCGACAAGAGATCGTTCATGCCGATACCTCCTCCAGCGCTGGCAAATCAGCCACTCGCCAGCAACGCACGTCATCGCGAATCTCCTGTGCAGCCTCGCAACCCTGTTTGCGAAAGGTGCACCGGGGGGCAAAGCGACACCCGTCAGGGCGGTTCAATGGCGGTGGTGGCCCCCCGGGTATTTGCGCGAGACGAGTCCCTCGGACATTGCGTGAGGGGACTGAGCCGATCAGCCCCCGGGAATAAGGGTGTCTTGGTGCAGTAATCAAACCGTCGGTGGTGGCCTGCTCGACAATCTCGCCGGCATACATCACCGCCACGCGGTCTGCGAAACCGGCCACTACCGACAGGTCATGCGTAATCCAGACGAGGCCGGTGCCATCCTCCTCAACAAGCTGCTGCATCAAGTGAAGGATTTGCGCCTGAATGGTGACATCCAGTGCCGTGGTGGGTTCATCCGCGATGATCAGGTCCGGCTTGTTCAGCAGCGCGATCGCAATGGCCACACGCTGTCGCATCCCACCGGAAAATTGATGCGGATAGGCACGCATTCTCTCATCGGGGCTTGGAATACCAACGCGTCCAAGCGCATCTCGGCAATGTGCCCAGGCTTTATTCCAGGACATGGAGCGATGAGCCTTTATCGTCTCGATCATCTGTGTTTCGACCCGCAGCACCGGGTTCAGGGTCATCATCGGATCCTGAAAAATCATGGCGATCCGGGCGCCCCGCAGTTTGCGCATTTGGGCTTGGGGCAGGTTGGCGATTTCCTTACCGTCAAAACGGATTGACCCGCCGGCAATGCGTCCCGGCGGCTCGATCAGTCCCATCACGGACAACCCGGTAACCGACTTCCCGGAACCGCTTTCACCAACGACCGCCAGAACTTCTCCCCGGTCAACGCTGTAGCTGACACCGTCCACTGCCTTCACAACACCAGCGGAGGTAAAGAAATGGGTCTGAAGATTATCGATACTCAACAAACTCATGTGATATTCCTCGGATTCAATACATCGCGCAGGCGATCGCCTACAAGATTGATAGCCACGATAAGCAACAGGAGTGCGATTCCGGGAAACACACTGATCCAATACTGCCCCGACATTACGAACTGGAACCCGTTGGAAATCAGCAGACCAAGACTTGGCTGTGTAGACGGCAAGCCTACGCCCAGGAAGGACAGGGTCGCCTCAAGCGCTATCGCACTGGCGATTTCCACCGTGTACAACACCATCAGTGGGGGCATGCAATTGGGAAGAAGATGGCCAAAGAGGATGCGGGTGCGGGACAGGCCCAGGCTCTTTGCAGCCTCCACATACTCGCGATTGCGTTCTGACAGTGCCGTAGCACGAGCCATCCTGGCGAATGTGGCCCATTGCACAATGATCAATGCGAGGATGATGTTCTCCAGTCCACGGCCAAGGACAGCGAGCAGAATCAAGGCCACCAGGATCGGAGGAAAAGACAGATGCAGGTCGACGAGCCGCATCACGATCGTATCGATCCGACCCCCGAAATAGGCCGCGACCATACCCAATGTCAGGCCCAGCAAAAGCGCCACGGTGCAGGCGATCAGACCGACGGTCAACGAAATGCGCAAGCCATAGAGAATGGCCGAGAACATGTCCCGCCCCTGACCATCGGTGCCCAGCCAGAAGGATAATCCGGAGAAACCGACCTCTCCGGGTGCGAGCCTGCTGTCCATGATACTGAGGCTGCGCAGATCGTAAGGATTCTGCGGTGTGATCCATGGGGCCAGAAACGCTGCAATCACAATGGTCAGCAGCAGAAAGAGCCCGAACATGGCCAGATGGCTGCTGCGAAACTCCCGAATGACCCGCCAGACAGGGCGCTCGGGTGCCGGTTTCTTTTCCAGGAGGTCTGGGTTCAGTGTATTGACGTCAGTCATTGGCGCACCTCGTCCAGACGAATACGCGGATCAATCAGCGAATACAGCAGATCGACCAGTAGATTCAGAATGATGAAAATCATGACAATCACAATCAGATAGGCGACCACCACCGGACGATCCAGGAGGTGGATCGAGTCAATGATCAACTTGCCCATACCGGGCCATGCGAAGATGGATTCAGTGACCACAGCGAAGGCAATCAGGCCGCCAAAGGACATACCCACCAGGGTCACGATTGGGATAAGGATGTTGCGCAGCAGATGCACCATGACAATGCGTTTTTCGCTCAAGCCTTTGGCCCGAGCAAAGCGGATATAGTCCTGCGCTCTCACCTCGCGGGTGCCAGAGCGGGCCAGACGGATCACCAGTGCCAAATGACCGATGGCCAGATTGATTGCCGGGAGTGCCATATGCTTGAGCCCATTCAAGGTGAACAGGCTGGAATGAATGCCCATGAACTGGCCAACCTCTCCCCGCCCAGAGACCGGAAGCCAGCCCAATATGACCGCGAAGATCAGGATCAGCATGATGGCTTGCCAGAAGTTGGGTACGCTGAAGCCCAGAATGGACCCAGCCATGATGGTCTTGCTGCCGACACTTCCATGACGCAGACCGGCGTAAACACCGAGCGGAATGCCCAACACCACGGCGATGACGATAGAAGCAAAGGCCAGTTCCAGCGTTGCGGGCATGCGTTCAAGGATCAGTTCGAGCGCGGGTCTGTTGTAGACAAAGCTGTTGCCGAAATCTCCCTGCAATACGTTGCCGAGAAAGATGAAATACTGCTCGTGAAATGGACGGTCGAGACCCAACTGTGCAACCAACCTTACTCGCTCGGCCTGTGTCGCTTCGGGGTCGATCAGGATGGCAACCGGATCGCCGACAGAGAAGATGCCGGCAAACACAAGGAACGACATGACCAGGGCCAAGAACACTGCCTGCATTAGACGTCGAATAATGTAAACCACAGTTACTCCCACCTTCGGATTCGGACGGTTTCTATTCCATCCTGTCCTGCTTATTTGTCTTGAGAATGGACATTGGTCAAAATCTTTGCAACCTTATGATAAATTTAATAAGTCTATTCGTGAGGCAAATACATGGAGCTGCGCCACTTACGGGCATTCAGAGCGGTCATGCAAACCGGATCCACGGTCGATGCAGCAAAACTCATGGGTGTCTCTCAGCCATCAGTTAGCAGGCTGCTCAGTGAACTGGAAGAAATCACGGGTGAACGGCTCTTCATGCGAGTCAACGGGCGTCTCAGACCGCGTGAATCCGCCGAATTGATATTGCCTGATATCGATCGCACCCTGGCGAGCGTTGAGGGCCTGTACTCCAAGGTAAATCGGACGGCTTTGCCACTGCGAGTTGCAGCTCCTGCCGGTGTAGTAACGCGCCTGTTCGGTCCGGCGGTAAGACGCTTGCTTGAGGAGAACCCTCGTCAGAAATTTGTTGCTGAAATCATGTCCTACTACGAGACAGTCGGTGCTGTCGCGTCCGGGCGGATCGACCTGGGGTTTGTCAAGGCACCGGTAGACCACCCCGCACTCGATCTAATAGATCTTGCAACTGTGGGAACCGATGTTGTTTTGAGAAAGGATCATCCGCTGGCATCCAAACAGGAGATATCCCCTGTTGACCTCGGCTCAGAGAAACTGATTCTTCTGGGTCGCAATCGACCATTCAGAGTGCAGCTCGATCAGATTTTTCTTCAGGCAGGCATTTCCCCGACTGTCCTTGTCGAGACCCAGGCAGTCAGTGCTGCCTGCAGCTTTGTGCGGGAGGGGGTCGGCTTGACGATTGCCAATTCGCTTCTGGCTCGTGCCGAAGCGACTGACGGCCTTACCTGCAGGCCGTTTACGGCATCAGCCAGACATCGTTTCATGCTTGCTCATCTCAAGCAGCCGTCTCGCGCCCTAACGCTGCGCGCGTTTGCAAAACATGTGGGAGAAGTAGCTCAGGAAATCTTGTCGCAATAGGTCGCAAATCAGTCTTCCAATAGCCAATCGTTGAGTCGGGCAGGGTCCAAAGGCCCCGACTCAATTTTTCTCCCACAGAGACTGGTCAGATCCGCAGATAGTCACTCCACGGTAACGGACTTGGCCAGGTTGCGCGGCTGGTCCACATCCGTGCCCTTGATCAGGGCCACATAGTAGGACAGCAGCTGCAACGGAATGGTGTAGACAATGGGCGCCAACAGATTGCACACATGGGGTACCGGAATCACGCTGATGCCGGGTTCCGAGACCACACCGGCATCGGCATCAGCAAACACATAGAGCTGCCCGCCGCGAGTGCGCACTTCTTCCATGTTGGATTTCAGTTTTTCCAGCAGCTCGTTGTTGGGTGCGACCACGATGGTGGGCATTTCTTCGTCGATCAGCGCCAGCGGGCCATGCTTGAGTTCACCGGCAGCGTACGCCTCGGCGTGGATATAGGAGATCTCCTTGAGCTTCAGCGCGCCCTCCATGGCGATGGGGTACTGACTGCCCCGCCCCAGAAACAGGGCATGCTGTTTGTGTGCAAAGTCTTCCGCCAGCTTTTCGATGTCGGGCGCCAGCAGCAGCGCCTGCTCGACCTGGCCGGGCAGTTCGCGCAACGCCAGAGCAATGTCAGTGATGTCCAGGCCGCGCTGCTTGCCGATGCTCAGCGCCAGCAGCAGCAGGCCGACCAGTTGCACGGTAAAGGCCTTGGTAGAGGCGACGCCGATCTCGGCGCCGGCGCGCATCATGTAGGCCAGATCACTTTCCCGCACCAGAGACGAGCCGGGCGAGTTGCAGATGGTCAGTGATGACATGTAGCCCAGATCCTTGGCCAGGCGCAGGGCCGCCAGGGTGTCGGCCGTTTCGCCGGATTGGGAGATGGTCACCAGCAAACTGTCGGGCAGCACCACGGATTTGCGATAGCGGAACTCGGAGGCGATCTCGACCTGACAGGGAATCCCGACCACCTCTTCGAACCAGTAACGCGCCACCATGCCCGCATGATAGGAGGTGCCACAGGCAATGATCTGCACGGCCTTCACCTGCGACAATATGTCCAGACTGTGCGCGCCGAAGGCCTCGGCCACCACGGTATCACCCTGCAGTCGGCCTTCCAGGGTCTGGCGCAGTGCATAGGGCTGTTCGTGAATCTCTTTCAGCATGAAGTGGCGGTAGGGGCCCTTGTCGCCGGCATCATGCTGCAGGTTGCTTTCCTGTATCGGGCGCTCCACCGGCTGGTCGTCGACGTCCATGATGCGCACGCCGGTGCGCGTCACCTCGGCCACATCGCCCTCTTCCAGATACTGGAACTGGCGGGTGACCGGCAACAGCGCCAGTTGATCGGAGGCCACAAAGTTTTCCCCGATGCCGTGCCCGATCACCAATGGCGAACCGGAGCGTGCGACCACCAGGACGTCCGGGTCCTCGGTGTCCATGATGGCGGTGCCATAGGCGCCGTGCAGCAGCTTGCGTGCCGCCAGCACCGCATCGAGCAGGGTGTCATGCTGGCTGCGCAGATCGGCTACCAGGTGCGCGATCACTTCGGTGTCGGTCTGCGATTGAAAGCGGTAGCCACGGGCCTGCAACTGATCCCGCAGGGACTGGAAGTTCTCGATGATGCCGTTGTGGACCACGGCAATGCGGCCACTGAAATGCGGGTGCGCATTGTCTTCGGTCGGCGTGCCATGCGTGGCCCAGCGGGTGTGCGCAATACCGATACCACCCGGCAGCGGCTGCTCGGTCAGGGCTGTTCCCAGCTCGCTGACCTTGCCCACCCGACGGTGGCTGGCACACCGGCCGTCGCTGTTGATCACGGCCATGCCGGCGCTGTCATAACCCCGATACTCCAGGCGACGCAGGCCTTCCTGCAGTATGTCCGCCACATCCCTTTGCGCCACTGCGCCTACGATGCCACACATGTTCTGTTCTCCTGCAATTTGATTCTGTGGGTGGTCAGGCGATTTCGGACAACGGCACTGCGGTGTCCAGCCCGGCCCGTATAACCCGAACGCCCTGTGCTTCCAGTCGACGCACGGCATCATCCGGGCAGTCGGCATCGGTGATCAGCACCGAGACGGTCGCCCAGGGCAATTCAAGGTTGTGAATGCGCCGGCCCAGCTTGGAGGATTCGGCCATGACGATGACTTCGCGCGCCACTTCGGCCATGACCCGGCTCAGCGTGACCAGTTCGTTGAAGGTGGTGGTGCCGCGCTCGAGATCCAGGCCATCGGCGCCGATAAACAGCTGATCAAAGTTGAACGCCCGCAGTACCTGTTCCGCCAGTTGCCCCTGAAAACTCTCCGAGCGCGCATCCCAGGTGCCGCCTGTCATCAGCAGGGTGGGTTCGTTTTCCAGTTCGCGCAGGGCATTGGCCACATCCAGCGCATTGGTCATGACCACCAGCCCCTGTCGATGCGACAGTTTTGGCAACAGAGCCGCCGTGGTGCTGCCGCTGTCGATGATCAGCCGGTTATGGTCCTGAATCAGCTCGGCGGCGGCGTGCGCCAGCAGTTTCTTTCGTTCTGAAACTTTTTCTTCCGATGGGTCCGGCACCATATCGCCCGGCATGGGCACGGCGCCGCCATAACGACGCAGCAGCAGGCCATTCTGTTCCAGTTCGGCAAGGTCCTTGCGGATGGTGACTTCGGAGGTGCCAAAGCGGCGGGCGAGTGCCTCTACACTGACTTCGCCCTGGTCCGAGACCAGTTCGACGATAGTGCGCCGCCGCTGTTGGGTGTTACGTTTGGCCATGCTGATCGCCATTTAAATTTCGAAACGAAACTTATTCTATCGATCCGAAAGATAAATGCAAGCCATCGAATGGTTCGACTAGCTCAGATCAAACTCATCCCAGTGCTCCAGCGTTCGGGCGATGCTCAGCTCGGCCATCTGGGCCGCCGACACCAGGGGCCGGTAGGCCCAGACGGTCGCCCCGGCCCGGCTGGCGGCGGTCAGGCCAGGCAAGCTGTCTTCCAGCACCAGGCAGTCGCGGATATCGACCTTCATGGCGGCCGCAGCCTGCTGGTAGATGGCCGGGTCCGGCTTGGCCACGCCCAGGGTTTCAGCATCGAAGCGGTGGGCGGCCGGGAAAAAGGCATCCAGGCCGGAGACTTCCAGCTTCATGTCCAGCTCGTTGCGCCGCGAATTGGTGACCAGGGCAAAGGGGCGATCAAGCCGGTCCAGCACCCGCTCGATGCCGTCCATGGTGGTCAGTTCGGCGCGCAGCGCGGCATTGAAGAACTGTTCGTTGTCGGTCATGAAGGAGTCCGGCAGTGCACCACCCAGACTGGCTTCGATCATCTTCATGCAGTCCGGCCAGCTGTGGCCGGTGAAGGTACGGCCGACCTCGTCTTCGGAATAGTCCAGACCGAGGCGCAACAGGGAACGGTGCAGAGAACGGGTGGCGATGGTTTCGGAATCGATCAGCACGCCATCACAATCAAAGAGTACAGCACTATAGGTCATCAATATGGCTCAACTACGGGGTTTCTTTACCGGCCGCCGCCAACTGGACAGAGTCAGCTGGCGACTGCGCGACAGGGTAAGCTGGTCGGCCGGAGCATCCTTGGTGATCACCGAGCCGGCCCCGATAAAGGCGCCATCCTCGACGCGCACCGGGGCCACCAGGGTGCTGTTGGAGCCGACAAAGGCGCCGACTCCGATGTCCGTATGGTGCTTGTTGGCGCCATCATAGTTGCAGGTGATGGTGCCAGCACCGATATTGGCACCGGCACCGACCCGGGCATCACCGATATAGGTCAGGTGATTGACCTTGGCGCCGGCCTCTATGGTGGCCTTCTTGACCTCGACAAAGTTGCCGACCTTGGCGCCATCGTCGAGCCTGGTCTCGGGGCGCAGCCGGGCGAAGGGCCCAACCTGGCAATGCTGTCCGACTGCGGCATCCTCGATCACGCTGTTGGGCAGCACTTCGGTGCCATTGCCCAGGGTGGCATTGCGAATGACGCAGTTGGGGCCGATGCGAACCCGCTCCCCCAGCTGTACATTGTCCAGCACCACATTGATGTCGATCTCGCTGTCCTGACCCACGGTGACGCGGCGACGCAGATCCACCCGGGCCGGGTCGGCCAGCGTGACCCCCGCCAGCATCAGTTCTTCCGCCCGCTGCTGCTGGCAGCGGCGCTCCAGTACTGCCAGTTGCACCCGGTTGTTCACACCCAGGGTTTCGTCGATATCCGGCGGCTGTACGGCCTGCACCGGCACGCCATCAGCCACGGCCAGCGCCACCAGGTCGGTCAGGTAGTACTCGCCCTGGGCATTGTCATTGCGCAGGCGGGGCAGCCAGTCGTGCAGGCGCTTGCCCGGCACGGCAACAAAGCCGGTATTGATCTCGTTGATGGCCTGCTGCGCCGGCGAGGCATCCTTCTGTTCGACAATGCCGACGATGGCCTTTGCATCATCACGCTGGATGCGGCCATAACCGGTGGGGTCGGCCAGAGTAACCGTGAGCAGGGTCAGGGCCTGCTGCTGCTCTGGCGCCAGCAACGGCTGCAGAGTTTCCGGGCGAATCAGCGGCACATCACCGTACAGCACCAGTACCCGTTCTTCGGCCCGAATATGCGGCAGCGCCTGCATGACGGCATGCCCGGTGCCCAGTTGTTCGGTCTGCTGCACAAACTGCAGATCTGCTTCGATATCGGCCAGGGCGGCCTGCACGGTGTCGGCACCATGGCCGACGACCACAGTAATGCGCTGACCCAGTGCACTGGCGGTGCGCACCACATGACGAATCAAGGGTTCACCGGCCAGCGGGTGGCAGACCTTGGGCAGTTCGGACTTCATGCGGGAACCCTGACCGGCGGCCAGGATGACAATATGGGTGGGGGCTGAAGGCGTGGCCGTCATGCGGAACCTGTCTTGCGTGGCTGATGGAAAGGCGGATATTGTACGTTGTGACAGTCGGTCTGCCTATGCCCGCCCGATAACGGCGAAACCCGGACAGTGTTTGCGGGCTGTGCTAACCTGATTCGAGACATAAAAAAAAATTAACCAGCAAAAGGACTTTCACTATGGAAAGCTCGGTACTCTCGGCAATTGTATTGCCGCTCTCTCTGTTCGTGGTCATGGCCGGGATTGGTCTCAGCCTGCAACTGCGTGATTTTGCCAACGTGATCAAGTACCCGCGCACAGTACTGACCGGCCTGGGTGGGCAGTTGATTCTGCTGCCGCTGATCGCGTTGCTGCTGATCTGGATCTACCCCTTCGCCAGTCCGCTGGTTGCAGCCGGCTTCCTGATCATTGCGCTGGCTCCGGGTGGTGCAACCTCCAACCTGTTTACCTTTCTGGCCAAGGGTGAAGTGGCGGCCAGCATTACGCTGACGGCCATTATCAGCCTGATCACGCCGTTCTCGATTCCGCTGCTGGCGGCCTGGTTCCTGAACGTGATCGACCCGGGCCAGATCCAGATTCCGCTGGTCGAGACCATTATCCAACTGGTGGCCATTACCTTTGTGCCGGTAGCCCTGGGTATGGCAGTACGCCGCTGGGCGCCGAATGTGGCGGAAAAGCTGATGACACCGGTGCAGATCTTCAGTCTGGCGACGCTGTTCATCATCATTGCGGGTATCGTGGCACAGACCTGGGACATCTTTGTCGCCAACTTCTGGTCCATGGCGCCGGTAACGACGCTGCTGGTGGCGCTGGCCTTTGCCGGTGGTTATGGCCTGGCGCGCATTGCCAATGTGACCGAAGCCGGGCGGCGCACGCTGTCGTTCGAGATCGGGCTGCAGAACGGCACCACGGCACTGCTGGTGACGGCGACCATTCTGGGTATTCCGGAGACCACGATCGCACCGATGTTCTACTCGATCATCATGTTCGTGTTTGCCGGCCTGGCGCTGGTGATCTTCCGCCGCGTCGGAGACCCGCAGGCCGCCGAAGCGGCTTGAGGTTGGTGGGGTGCCTGTAGGAGCGCACCCCGTGCGCGATGCCCTGGCCTTGGGGGTGGACTGTTCAGACCTGAGGAAAGCCACCTCTGTGGGGTACCCTGACCGCAGACACGCAAAAACGTCGTATCAGGCCCGTCCTTGGGCCTGACCCTCCGGGCTCGCTGCGCTCGTGCAAAAACGCTCTCGGCGTTTTTGTCCATGACAGCTCGACTGCGCACATCCCTGTGCGCAGACGGTCTGCGGATCAGGGTACCACCACGCGGTGGCCGCGCCATCAACGCCTCCCCAGCCCGCCCGCAACGTAGGCTTATATTGTAGGCAGTGGCCCTTGAGCAAGACCCGATACGTCGGACCGCCCTGCCTCTGTTGTAGCGAGCGACGCGAGTCGCGATGGGCGGCACAGCCGCCCTTGTTCGGGGCCTGCGGCCCCGGTCGGGACTTGCGTCCCTCGCTACAGGTTGAGGGTCTCAAACCCCCAGCCGGTCCCGCAGTTCATAGAAGAAGGCGCCGAGCGCGGTGTAGGGCTTGCGGAAGGCCCGGCCGCCGGGGAATGGCATATGACGCACGGTGCCGAAGGCATCAAAACGCTCTGCTTGACCTTTCAGGGTCTCGCTCACCAGCTTGCCGATCAGATGCGTGGTCGTGACCCCGTGGCCACTGTAGCCTTGCGCATAGAATATGCTCGGCGTCAGGCGACCCACCTGCGGCAACCGGCTGACCGTGAGCAGAAAGTCTCCGCCCCAGGCATAGTCCAGCTTGACCCCCTGCAACTGCGGAAAGGTCTTCTCCAGCCGCGGGCGCAGAAACGCCTCTATCGAAGCCGGATCACCACCACCGTAGGACACCCCACCCCCGTACAGCAGCCGGAAATCACCGGTCATCCGGTAGTAGTCCAGCTTGTAGTTGCAGTCTTCCACACATTCAAGGTTGGCAATCAGCTCCCGGGCTCGGGCTTCGCCCAGCACTTCGGTGGTCACGATCTGGGTACCGCAGGGCATGGAACGGGCGGACAGTTCCGGCACCAGACCGCCGAGATAGGCGTTGCCCGCAATCACCAGGTAGTCGGCGGTTACCCGGCTGCCGTTCTCCGTGGTCACCACCGGGCGCGGCAGGCGTTCGATAACGGCCACCCGGCTGTCTTCGAATATCTGTCCGCCCAGCGACTCTATGGCCGCCGCTTCACCCAGCGCCAGATTCAGCGGGTGAATATGGCCGCTGCGATGATCCAGCAGCGCCCCGGCATAGCGGTCGCTGCTGATCCGCGTGCGCACCGTGGCGGTGTCCAACAGTTCGGTCTGTTTGTGCCCGTAGCGCGCCCACAGTTGCTGGCGCGCTTCCAGTTCGGCCATCTGCTTGCTATTGAACGCGGCAAACAGGCCGCCCGGTCGATAGTCACAATCAATGCGGTACTTTTCGATACGATCACGGATGATATCGGCGCCCTCGAAGGCCATGCTGCCCAGCATTTTGGCTGTATCGGCGCCATGCTGACGCTCGATCACATCGATATCGCGGCTGTAGCTGTTGATCAGCTGGCCGCCATTGCGCCCCGAGGCCCCCCAGCCCACCCGGGCGGCTTCCAGCACCACCACCCGGAAGCCCGCTTCGACCAGATGCAGCGCGGTGGACAGCCCGGTATAGCCGGCGCCGATAATGCAGACATCCGTGTCCATATCGGCGCGCAACGGGGGCCGCTCTGGTGCCGCATGGGCTGTGGCAGCGTAATAGGAGGTGGTGTGTTCGGTACGGCTCATGTCCGGATGTCCTTCAATCGGCGTCGATGTGCAGCGGCGCTCAAGCCGCTGCCAGAATGGATTTTTTCAGCGCGGCAACCAACTGATCTATTTCGTCCTGGCTGATGATCAGGGGTGGCGACAGCGCAATGGTATCGACGCTGCAGCGCACCAGCGCATTGCTTTCCCAGAAGCAGTGACGGTACACCCGATAACCGCGCGCGCCCGGCTTGTCGTCCGCCTCCAGTTCAACGGCACCCACCAGCCCCATATTGCGGATGTCTTTCACATTGGGCAGGTCACGCAGGCTGTGCAGGGCGTCCTCCCAGTAGGCTTCCAGTTCCAGCGCGCGCTGGAACAAGTCTTCCTGTTCATAGATATCCAGCGAGGCCAGGCCGGCCGCAGCCGCTACCGGATGCCCGGAGTAGGTGTAACCGTGGAACAGCTCGATGGCCTCTTCCGGCCCCTGCATGAAGGCTTCATGGATGGTGTCGGAAACAAAAACCGCACCCATCGGAATGGCGCCATTGGTCAGCCCCTTGGCGGCAGTGATCATGTCCGGCGTTACCCCGAGGCGGTTGGCAGCAAAGGCTTCGCCCACGCGACCAAAACCGGTGATGACCTCATCGAAGATCAGCAGAATGTCGTGCTTGAGAGTAATTTCGCGCAGCCGCTGCAGATAGCCTCTGGGCGGAATGATGACCCCGCCCGAACCGGCCATGGGTTCCACCATGACAGCCGCCACATTCTCCGGCCCGTGCAGCGCCAGAATGTCCTCCAGTGCGTCGGCCAGATGCGCCCCCTGCTCCGGCATGCCCCGGCTGAAGGCGGCTTCCGGCAGCAGGGTATGTGGCAGGTGATCCACCCCGGGCAACTGGACCGGGAAGGCACGGCGGTTGTTGCCCATGCCACCGACGGAAATACCGCCAAAGCCCACACCATGATAGCCCTTGTCGCGTCCGATCAGCCGCGTGCGCTGGTGCTGGCCGCGTGCACGCTGATAGGCCAGGGCAATTTTCAGGGCAGTATCCGCCGACTCCGAGCCGGAATTGGTGAAAAACACCTGATTCAGCCCTTCCGGCGTGTGCCCGACCAGGCGCTGGGCCAGTTCGAAGGCCGGGGGGTGTCCCATCTGAAACGGCGGCGCATAATCCATGGTATGGATCTGCTCGCTCACCGCCCGGGTGATGGCTGCCCGGCCATGACCGGCGTTGGTACACCACAGGCCGGCAGTGCCATCCAGGATGCGGGTGCCGTCATGACGCTGATACCACATGCCTTCCGCAGCCACCAGCATGCGCGGTTCGGCCTTGTACTGGCGATTGGCCGTAAACGGCATCCAGAACGAATCGGTAGAGACGGGGGGCTGTGCAACCATAAGAGCACCTGTATTAAATATTGAACACCTGAGGCCACCAGTCTATGTAAAAATTACCAAACATCAACCGTTTTGGCGGCTCGCATCTGATCTCCTGCAGCCACCGAAAGAGGTTGTATAACCTGTTGGAGCGGAGCGGCGAGTGTCTGCAAGGCGGCGCTGCCGAGGACCCATATGCCGTTCTGTGCAAGTGTTCGATATATTGAATTATTCTCCCCACCTGAGCTACTGTAGGCACATCATTTTCGTTACCGGCAACGAGGCAGCTTCATGGCCACTACCAGGACACTGGACTACTGGACCCAACGCGCAGCAGAGATCACTTTCGACGGCCGTGCCTGGATTGACGGCGCGGCGAGAGACGCCGCCAGCGGCGAGACCTTCCCCTGCCACAGCCCGATTGACCGGCGCCATCTGGCCGATGTCGCCGCCTGTGATGCCGCCGATATCGACCTGGCTGTTGCAGCCGCCCGCCGCGCCTTCGACGAGGGCGTATGGCGCCGCAAGTCACCGGCCCAGCGCAAGAAGGTACTGCAGCGCTTTGCCGACCTGCTGGAGCAGAATGCCGAAGAACTGGCCCTGACCGATACTCTGAACATGGGCAAGCCGATCAGCGATGCGCTGGGTATAGACGCCCGCGCCACCCCCAATTGTTTCCGCTGGACCGCCGAAGCCATCGACAAGGTGTATGACGAAATCGCGCCGACTGGCGACGATGAACTGGGCCTGGTCACGCGCGAGCCGGTCGGTGTGGTGGGCGCCATCGTGCCCTGGAACTTCCCCATGATCATGGCCTCGTGGAAGCTGGCGCCGGCCCTGGCCATGGGCAACTCCGTGGTGCTCAAGCCGTCCGAAAAGAGCCCGCTCAGCGCGTTGAAGCTGGTCCGCCTGGCCGAAGAGGCCGGGCTGCCCAGCGGCGTATTCAATGTCGTGCCCGGCTTTGGTCATACCGCCGGCAAGGCGCTGGCCCTGCACAATGACGTTGACACCCTGGTGTTTACCGGCTCCACCGGCGTCGCCAAGCAGTTGATGATCTATGCCGGCGAATCCAACATGAAGCGGGTCTGGACCGAAGCCGGCGGCAAGTCACCCAATATCGTCTTTGCCGATGCGCCGGATCTCGAGGAAGCCGCCAAGGCCGCTGCCAGCGCCATCTTCTTCAATATGGGTGAAGTCTGTACCGCCGGCTCACGCCTGCTGGTCGAAGACAGCATCGCCGATGCCTTCATGGAGCAGGTACGCGCGGCGGTCAAGACCTGGCGCCCCGGCAATCCGCTGGACCCGAACACCAATATCGGCCCCATTGTCGATGAAGGCCAATTGAAGCGCGTGCTCGACTATATCGACAAGGGCAAGCGCGAAGGCGCCCGCCTGACCGCCGGCGGCAACCGGGTGACCGACCTCGGTGACGGCTATTATGTGGAACCCACCGTGTTCGAGGATGTGCAGCCCGAGATGAGCATCTGCAAGGAAGAGATCTTCGGCCCCGTATTGTCCGTTGTGCGCTTCAAGCAGGAAGAAGACGCCGTGCGCATCGCCAATGACAGCATCTATGGCCTTGCCGCTGCCCTCTGGACCAGCAACCTCAGTCGCGCCCATCGCGTCGCCCGCGCCCTGCGGGCCGGCTCGGTGTGGGTCAATCAGTATGACGGTGGCGACATGACCGCACCGTTCGGTGGCTACAAGCAATCCGGCAATGGCCGCGACAAGTCACTGCATGCGTTCGACAAGTACTCCGAGGTCAAGGCGACCTGGATCAAGCTGTAACTCAGACCAGTAATTGAGCACGGTCACAATGCGGCCAAGGGACTGGCCTAGTCAAAGAAACACCTCGTCCAGCGTACTGGCATCGAGAATGGAGTCGGCCCACTCTTGCAGATCGGCCTCACCAGCCTGTTCAATTCGCTGCAGTGTGTCCGCATCCAGCTCGCCGAATCGGCGAACCAACTGGCGTTGGAGCACCAACCGCTCACCCAGGAGACGGCCCTCTTCACGGCCCTCTTCACGGCCCTCTTCACGACCCTCTTCACGGCCTTCCTCTCGACCTTCCTCGAGTCCCTGCTGCTTCCAGTCCTTCGTCCAGCGCCTTACCCTTTCTTCCAGCATATTCTGCACCTCGTCCAGCCCTTGCATTTCTTTCAATTCTACTCCCGGCAACCGTGCAGGCAACAAGACCTTTTGCATCCAGGCTGCAAAAGCCTGTTTGACCTCGCGTTGCTCTGGGCTGCTCACCCACTCGACCAGAGCGTCCAACACCGAGCGGATGTCTTGCGTCGTCTGACTGTGCTCCAGCCGGAATAACGCTGAAACCAGATTCCGGGTTTCCGGCAAGGGCTCGTGCTTGTAGTCCGATTCGTCGATCAGGAGATAACGCATGTTCGGCTGAAACAGGGCCAACCCTTCAGGTGGTTCCTCCAACAGGAGCGACAGCTCCCGAGCTGCCTGCCAGGTCGGTTCTCCGTTGTACAGGACAATGGGCAGAACGGGCGGCAGTTTGTCGCTGCGACCCAAAGAGCCAGACTGCACCAGCATTTGGTAGAGCAAACCGACATAGGTCAGCATGCGCAAGGGCATCCATCGGTCAGGCCGGGACTGGAATTCCAGCAACAGATAGATATACAGCCAACTGTCAGCCTCCTGCCAACGAACCCGCCACAGGCAGTCGGCCCGTCGCTCCTGAAGTTGACGGGTAATGAAGTCAGTCTTTACCGGCTCCAGGGTCTCCATGTTCAGGCTTTCAACCCATGCCTGGTCCACAAAGCCTCGCAGAAGATCTGCCACCATTTCGGGCTGACTGAACAAGAGTCGGTAGCTGTGGTCATGCTGAGTTCTTCTCGCCATGCGGCCCTCCATGAAGTGCTACCACCATGCTAAAACAGAGCGAGAAGAGTGAAACTGCCCTATGGTTCAGATCGATGCCCGGAAATCGCATTACAGAGACATGTCGGTCAGGGGTTGGGCGTTCCGCATTGCCAAGGGATACGCCAGCAGATAATAAGGGGCTGTGAAAAAGTGGTGAACCTCACACCAGACCCATTGAAAGTCTTCGGGTAGTTCGATTGTTTCACCATAGAAGGCCTGGTTGACGTTGAGCCACAGCTGGCTGATGGATTGCTCGGTTACCTCCGGCAGGTCATGCAGGGCAAGTTCAAAGCGCGCCAGCATACGGTGTCTGTGGTCCATTTCCATACGCTGATACTGCAAATAATGGTCGGCTGGCTCGGCCATCGGGCCTCCAGACTGCATCAGCCAATGCGCCAGGGTCTGCTCGGCCGAGAGCGCTGCCATCTCGCTTTCAACAGCAGGGAGCGGAATGTGGCCATTGCCGGCGGCTCTGTGCTGCTCCTGGTGCAGGGCATGTCCCAGTTCATGCATCAGCAGCATCAAGTGATAGAGGTCGGGCACGTAAGGCAGGCGCACCCAGGAGCCCATGGGTGTGTCCAGACACAGCGGAACAGTGTTCGAGTCTGATGGCCGCACGGCCAGTCGACCCTTCTGCACCAATAGATGCAAGCGCTCGGCGCTTTGTGGATTCAGATCATTCAGGGCCTGCAGAATCAGTTGCACGGCGTCCTCTGGCAGCATGGCCGGAATCGCCATCCGGTCCTGCTCGAACGCCCTGAAATCATTCAAGGTACAGAAGCTCAGCGCATTTTGATGCTGCACCTCTCTGATGTAGTGGTGTACCGCCTGGAACTCCGGTTCAAGAACACGCGTCAGCTGTTTCTTGTCCACATCATTTTGCCGGCACCACAGACGGAGCGCCAATGGCAGCCCGTCACCCTGAACGGTCTTTTCCAGCTCAACGCGCTGCCGCAACAGATCTGCAAGAGCGGCCCGACAGGAACCCTTTTCTGGTTGCAGTTGGCTGGCAAGCTGTTGGTATTGCGCACCCAGTGTCCGCAGTGTCTGGGCAAAATCGGGTTGATCGCAACGGTAACGCTGCAGACTGGTTAGCCATGTCTGATGTTCAGGCATTGCGATGCACCAGTGATCTGAATGCTGTTGCAGTTCGCTGAGCAGGGGTTGCGTCTGCGCCATCAGGGTTTGACTGAGGTCTGCCTGCAGCCGTTCCAGCATCGATTGCGACTGTTTGGTGGTCCTGCCCTCAAGGCGCTGCAGAGTAATCTGCGCAGACAATGCCTCGAAGGCCTGATCAAGGTCGAGATACTCTCGGATCAAAGGCCGAAGTGTATCCGGAGTAGCGCATTTCAGTGCGGTCGGTATCGCGGTGGCGATTTCACCGGCCCACTGCTCCAGTTGTGCGGCAGAGGCCTGCATCTCGCTGATATCAAGACACTGTATTTGCCATTGGCTGTCCATGCCTTCTGCTCCCTGAGTCCATTTTGTGATTCTTGCGAACCTTGCTGTCAGTGGCGATAGAAATAGCTGACCGAGAAGGTGGGCGAGTCCAGGCAATAGACTTCATGAAACCAACTGGCCGGCTGCACCAGAAGCTCGCCGGGCTGCAGTATGACTTCCAGCCGCTGTGCCTCCTTGAATCGCGGGAAGCGCTGGTATTCAGGCTGCTCCGGCGACACCCAGCAGGGCTGGTAATTGTTCCAGGCCTTCATCGGATACAGCAGCGGCGCCTGATCCGGTGAGTACAGAATCAAACGCTTGCGGCCCATAATCTGATAGAGAAACCCGTCCATCGGGTCGCGATGCAGGGTGCTGGCCGGCATGGTCACGGGGACCGACCCGAGCCATATCTGCGGTTCTATGTAATCATGCAGACTGAAATACCCCGGCACAAACGCCGAGCGCATCGCCTCTGGCAGCGCGCAGCCCTCTGTGTAGGGTTTGGTATGCCCCTCGATGATCTTCCCGACCCTGGCTGCGTTGAAAGCACGCATGGACGCCACAAACTCGGCGACCGTTTCCTGATGCTCTGCTGAACGCACCCGCAGGGGGACATCGCCGTATTCATTTGCCAGTCGATCCAGTGTCCAGGGGCGAGAATCCCTGGGTAACGGCGGATCCGTCACAATCATGGGTCGACCCTCGGACAAGGCAGTCAGTAGCTCCAGCTCCGTCGGTCGTTCCACGCGCTCTACTTCCTTGATCCGGTAGGCTGAACTGGCCTTCTCGGTGGCTGCGCTCATGCGCGTCAGGGCATCGCTTGAAGGCTGCAAGAGCGCCTTGGCAATGCGGTTGATGGTCTCGAGGTTGCCGTCAAGACGCACTGTGCTCATGATCTCCGGATCCCGGAAATCAACGGTCTCGATGTCTTCCACCAGTCGCTGGGCTGTTGTCACTGGTATGGTCAGTTCTGCTGATGCCGCACTGCTGTCCGGACCGGAAAAGTGCAGGCCTGCTGCCGAAAAGCAGATATCCAGCGACCACTCCGACGGGCCGTCGGTCAGCCTGAGCCGACAATCCCCTTCCTCGCCCAACGGGTTTTCAAAACCCTGAACCAGCAGGTCCTGAAATTGTTCCAGGTATTTCTGCCCGTCACCGACTGGCGTTGCTCTGTCCTTTGCCAATGTCATAACCATCTCCTGATATCCTGATGAGTGAGATACACCAATTCCGTCAATCCGTTCGCCAAACGTGCCTGCGCATCCAGCAACGCCATCTGTCTGTTGAGGAGGTCTTCCTGCCGCCGCTCGACATCCAGCAGACTCGAGAACCCCTGCTCGTAACGGGCCACTTCATGAGCCAGTGCCTGTTCACTCAATGTCAGTCCGTCACGTAGCAGCGCTATCTCGTGACGTGTCTCGGCCAGTTCCTCCTGAGCGCGATCACGATCTGCCAGCAGCCGGCCACGGGCATCCTGCAAGCGCCATTGCGCAGCATCCCGGTCAGCTTCGGCGCGGCGCTGGGTCTCGCGCGTGGCAATATCACGTAAGGCGTAACTCAGACGAATGCCGAAGGCTTCGGTTTCCTGATCAGGCACGCTTTCCCGATAGTCCTTTTCAAAGCGATAGAACAGGCTCACTTCAGGCCAGTGGTCCCGCTCGGCCCGAGTGACCGACAGCCGGGCCGAGCGTTGCTCACTCAGACTGACCTGCAGTTCCGGGTGATCACCGGGGCTGAACTCGACCTGCTCCACCGGCTGCAGCCAGTCAATCAACTGCGCCAGTGAATCCAGCGGTGTGACGGCCACGGGTTCCCGAATGCGCAATCCCAGTTGCCGCTGCTGTCGTTGCAGCTCTGCCTCGGAGCGCGCCGATGCTGCAGCCTGTTCCGCGACATCCAGACGGGCCAAGTCCACATCCAGCTCTGTGCTCTGGCCTTCCAGCCAGAGTGTTTCGGTGGTATCCAGCAAGTGTTCATAGTGGGTGAGCAAGGCCTGCTCCACCTGTACTCTGTCGGCCAGCCGCTGCAGCTCAATCAGATCCTGCACCGCGTCGCGCTGGGCTTCGAACTGATGCAGCTCACCCTGGCTGTCAAAGCGGGCTCTGTCCTCACGGGCCAACTGGATGGGAATGCGATTGAAGGCCGGTGTAAACCCACGCAAGACAGGTTGCTGAATATCGAGGGATACCTGCTGGTTTTCCTGATAATCCTCCGGCAAACCGCTGGGCACGTCACTCACCTGTTCACCGTACTGGTATTCCAGACCCAGATTGACTTCGGTGCCTAGCAGAGTGGTCCAGTCCGAATCCAGACGTGATGTGAGACCGCGCTGCTCGGATGTGGCAGGCTCTCGGCGCGTTTCGTCTTCCCAGCGACTGGACAGGGTCAGATCCGGGATGTACCACTCTTCGGCCTGTTGCAGCGCCAGCGCTTCGGCAGGTTGACGTGCCCGGTGTTCGAGTATGCGCAGCTCCTGCACGGCGACTCGGTTCAGATAGGTGACGGGGTCCATCTCCGGCAGCACCGGTTCTGCCACCAGGCGATCCGCCAGACCAACCGATGCCAGCAACAGGCAGACAATCGGAGTATTGCTTCTGCCGATCATCATGAAGGCTCGCTCAGGGCGGTGCGCAGATGCTTGGTGAACGGGTCGAACAGGTAACTGATCAGACGACGCTCGCCGGACTTGATCTCGACAGACAGTTGGAGGCCGGGACGCAGGAATACCTCTGGCGGAACACTGCGCCCGGTCAGGTTGATCTCGGTGATCTCCCCGCGCATGCGATATCGGCGCTGACCGTCTTCTGTATCTTCGGAAGAACTGGAAACAAAACCGACCCGGCCATGAATATAGCCATGATCGTCCGGGTTGTTGCCCAGAGAACTGGCCCGAAACTCCATACCCGGCTCAACCCAGACGGCATAGTTGGACGGAATCTCAATTTCGATCTGCAGGTCGTCCTCGTTGAAAGCCGGCCGCAAATGCACCAGGGCATCCCCTTCACTCAGCGCTTCACCCGGGCCTCGCACTTCCACATTGTCCACCCGGCCGGCAAAGGGTGCGACCACCTCCATTTCCGAGAGAATTCGCTGCTGGCGAGCCAGATTGAGCTCCGCCTGCCGGTACTGATCCAGATCATCCTGGATCTGTTGCAGACGTTCCACCCGAAAGTCATTGCGTCGTTGTTCCATTTCGACAGCCAGCCGAGCCAGTTCGGCCTGATCCGAGCGGATCGAGCCGCGCAACGAGACCACATTGCCCTCCAGTTCCTGCAGGCGTTTGCGCGCAGATTCCAGACTGGCAGTACTCTCTGCACCGCGTTCTACCAAACGGCCCAGGCGCGCCACCTCGTCGGCCTCCATGTCACGTGTGGCGGTGGCGATCAGCAGTCGTTCCTCACTGGTGTCCACATTGGCCTGCAGTACCTGCTGTGACTGCTCCAGCGTGGCCAAAACATCTTCCAGTTGCCGCCTCAGATAAGTCTGGTAACCGAGAGCACTGACCGAATCATCCAGCGCAGCAAGCTGAGTCGAGAAGTGCTCCATCAGGTGGCCGTTGGCCACCGGCTCCAGTTCGTAATAACGCGTCCAGATGCTGCGCCGCAGTGTCTGCTTCTCCTGCCGCAGACGCTCAATTTCCAGTGCCACCAGATGCGAATCAAAACGCACCAGCGGCTGGCCCTCGACAACCTCCTGCCCTTCCGTGACCAGTACCTCACTGACCCGACCGGACTCCACCGCTCGCACCTCGAACAACCGGGCGCGGGTCTCCAGCACCCCCTCCGCGGGCACAATCTTGTCGACCTTGAAGATGATGCCGCAGGTAATGGCGGTGCCCACCACCAGCAGAATGATCAGGGTCATCAGTTTCAGATCGATGGGAATGTTGAACCGCCGGCTGTACTCTTCATTGTCATGCAGCAGGTTCAGGGTATGCACTTCACGGAAGCTATACTGCATGGACCACCTCGGAATCACCTTCCAGCCCCATCCCGGTCAGGGCTTCATCCCGGCGCAGCATCGATTGCCACATCCGATGATAGCTGTTGTCCGACTGCAGCAATTCGTCGTGGGTGCCCACCGCTTCTATGGTGCCTGCTTGCATGACGACTATGCGGTCGCAATAGGACAGGGTGTTCAGCCGATGCGCGATGATGATACCGGTCTTGTCCTGACAGGCAGCGTAGATGGTTTCCTTGATGGTGTCTTCGGTTTCGTTGTCGAGCGCACTGGTGGCCTCGTCAAACAGCAGAATGTCACTGTTGCGCACCAGCGCCCGGGCAATGGCCAGGCGCTGACGCTGGCCGCCCGACAGGTTGCCGCCATCTTCCGACAGGGGTGTCATGAACTTCTGCGGCAGGCTGTCGACAAAGTCCTGACTGCCTGACTCTTCCAGCGCCTGCTGAATGTCCTCCAGGCCCGAGTCCAGACGGCCCAGATACACATTCTCGACCACAGAGGTATTGAACAGAAAGCTGGTCTGCTGCACCGAAGAAATACGTGAGCGCAGGGTATCCGGGCTGACCAGCGCCAGATCATGGCCATTGATCAGCACCTTGCCGCGGGTTGGCGCATAGAAGCCCATCAGCAGATTGGCCAGGGTCGACTTGCCCGAACCGCTGCCGCCCACAATACCGATGATCTCGCCCTGGCGAATGGTCAGATTGACATCGCGCAGTACATAAGCCTGCTCATCTTCATCGGGATTGTCGGCCGACACCGGATAACGGAACCAGAGGTCGCGGAATTCGATATCGCCTTCCAGATCCACCTGTGACCCGGAAAGCTGCAGTGCCGGCGGCTCCGGGGGCGTCAGTTCCGCCAGCTTGCGCCGTGCCAGCCGGAAGTTTTCCCAACCGTGCGCCGTCATCACCAGTGACACCAGCGGGTTGACCACATTGTTGGCCAGCATGTTGAAGGCGATCAGCTGCCCTATCGTCATCTGCTGGGCAAACACCGCCTGAGCCCCAAAGAAGATTACCGCAATGGTGATCAACTGACTCTGGAAGTTGACCAGCGCCCCCACCACATTGCTAAAGCGTGCAACATTGAACCCACCATAGAGGTTGTGCTCCAGGCTGGTATTGGCGCGATGGCGAAAATGCGACTCATTGGCCAGCGACTTGATGGTGCGCATGCCTTTCAGCGTCTCGATCAGCACAGACTGGAAGCTGGCATCATAGCCATACGCCTGCTTGACCCGGTTGCGCAGGGGCCGCAGTGCCACACCGACCGTGAACGCCATCCCGAAACCGATGGCCAGCACCACCAGGGAGAGCTGCACGCTGTAGACAAACAGAATCGGCAACACCACCAACAGCGAGATCACCGCCACCACGGATGACAGCATCTGCTTCACCAGAAAGTTGGAGGCTTCCTGTACCTGATCCACCAGCTTGGTGAGATCGCCCACCTTGCGCTGATCAAAGAAGGGCACATCCATCGCCATCAGGCGCCGGAACACCTCCTTGCCCAGCCCGTTCTGGTATTTGGCGAACAGCACACTTTCCTGATAATCGTGAAAACACTGAAACACACTGGTGGCCACTGCCGCCAGCAACAGCAGGACGACAACCACCACCAGGGAATTAATGGCTGAATAGGGCAGGATCTTGTCGGCAAAGGTCTGAAAACCCAGTGGCGTCGCCACCCCAAGCAAGGCCAGCACCACGGAGATACCGATGATGCCCCAGGCATAGCGCTTGTGGTTCAGAAAGTGATCGGTGACATAGGAACTGGAATAATGGGAACCGCCAGCAGTGCTGTTTGCACCAGATTTGCTCGCGGCCACGCCCGGTGTGGACTCCGTGTACTGAATGACCAGCACCTCAGAACACAGATCCAGCTCTTTTTTCAGCTCTGACCAAGTGCCTGAAAATTCGTCTACCACTTCATCAATATGGAAATAGGACCGCAACGTGACTGATCCATCTTCCTCAGCTGAAACCAGATAGGTATCGCCCTCGTCTGACAAGGCCACTAATGAAAATGTCTGTGCGGCACTCGGTTTCAAATGAGCCAGGACAGCATCGGCTGGCTTGACTTTGCATTCCACAGTCTTCAACTCATTGATCAGCGAGATCAATACCGAAGTCGCGATATGTTTGTTAGCAATTGATTTGTGCGCAGACAATCCGATACGGTTAGCCGCGCCGATGTTAGCAAGCGACTGGTCAATCTGATTGAGGCTATCTTCTTTTAGTTTTGCTGGGAGCATAAATATCTTGGCTCGCTAATTAATCGTCCGCTCTCAAATATATTTTATTTTCTAAATGTCTTTCGCACTGCATCATTTAAATTGGCCCAACCGGTTGCTTTAATGATTTTTTTCCTTGGTTTTGGTGTAGTAAACAATGGCCTCTATGGTTATCAATAACGGAATAAAAAAGACAGTAAAAATAAAAAGATTGACATCTCCAAATAGCACTCCCGTCTCTCCCAATAAAATTATAATTGCCATCATTTGTCCATAAATTGATGAAACTCTTATAAACAATCTCTTCATGGTAACCTCTCCAATAGAAGCGGCTCTCATTAAGAGCCGCATATTAAAATAACTTATGCTCTATATAGTTAAGGGTTTAAGTCAACATCTGAGCAAGCTCCTTGACCAGATAATACATAAGCAGCCCCTGTTGCTGTTCCAATTAAAATTGAGCCGGGACCAGTTGCAGAGAACCCTGCACCTGTAATCAATCCGGCAGTGGTGGCTTCGGCCGTACATTGTAGAAGAGCATCTGTATTTGCTGCCTCAGTATTGCTCTGAGTGTTACTGCTACTGCCACCACCACCGCCGTAGGCAGCATCCAGCTCAGTCGTCATCAGGTTGTGCTGTGCATACAATTTGGACATAATCATTTCTCCTTTGATCTTCCGGTTGAAGGAACCAGCTCTGTCTTTCAGGGCTGGTTATTCGGCGGGTGTGTCCGCACCCGCTGAATTCTTTGTTATTTATGTTGTACAGCCATTTGGTACTGCATTTAGGCCATGGCCAAGATAGGTTTTCCGTATTGAGCCATCTGCATTGCGTCGCAATGCAAAGCCTCTGGCATTCGGAAAAACAATGACCCTCAAATCATTGGCGATAAACTTCGCATGCCCCCAGGGCGCTACAAAATCATTGACCATCAGATATTCGCCAGCATTCCAGGCTTTGAATCCGGGAACAGCCTTGCCCTCCAGAACGATGTCCCGCCCGGCGTCATCCAACCAGGCCCAGGTCACAAAACCCACCGGGTTCTGCTGTTCATCCAGATAGAGCTTGTACTGGCCCAGCATCAGCGGCGGCAGAATGTCCTGATCCAGACTCCACAGCGGCCAGGTGCTGTGGTAATCAGCGTGGTTCATCAGCCACATCATCATGCCCAGGCTCTCGTAGAGGCTGAGTTGTATTGGCTGCTTTTCCTGAGTGGCGTGCTGATTGCCGTTCGTTGTTGTCATGGTTCGCGCCCTTCTTCCCTGATTGATCTGCTACCAAAG
>NZ_SRMF01000013.1 GCF_004768465.1 Natronospirillum operosum | reverse complement strand
GTGGCGCCGGTGGTGCTGTTCGCGCTGGTGGCCAACCGCTTCATCATCAGCGGCATGACGGCGGGAGCCGTGAAGGGATGAGAGGTGTCAGTCCGCAAGGGCAGGCGCTGTCCCTATTGGACGACAGCTGTGTCAAAATCTGTGTGACTGTCTGAACGGAAATGGTGTCCATGTCCGAACTATTGCACCTGCTGGTGGTTGATGATGACCTGGATATGCGTCAACTGCTGAGTGATGCGCTCTCTGCCAGTGGCTACCATGTCCACAGTGCAGCCAATGGGCGGGAAATGAAGCTGGCGCTGGCGCAGCACTCGATAGCGCTGATCATTCTGGATCTCAGGCTGGAACGTGAAGACGGCCTGACACTGGCCCGAGAGCTGCGCAAATCCAGCGCAGTTCCGATCATGATGTTGACGGGCAAGGGCGACGAGACAGATCGGATTCTCAGTCTGGAACTGGCTGCCGATGATTTCCTGATGAAACCGTTCAATATCAGGGAGCTGCTGGCTCGTGTGCATGCGCTGCTGCGCCGTTCGAGACCGGCCAGCGAGGCAGAAGGCAGCAGCTTTTCCGGCGAACAGTGCCTTGCCTTCGGAGATTGGATTCTGGACCTGGAAAGGCGTGAACTGCGTACCCGAGCCGGTGAACGCAAGGATCTGACCTATGCGGAATTCAATCTCCTGGAGGCCTTTGTGCGGGCGCCTGCCCGTGTCTGGACCCGCGAACAGCTGCTCGAGCATTCACGTGGTCTGGATGCCACGGTCTATGATCGTACGGTGGATGTGCTGATTCTTCGGCTGCGCCGCAAGATCGAACCCAACCCGCGGCAGCCCCGATATATTCGCACAGAGCGCGGTGTGGGCTATATTTTCTCCGCTGAGGTGTCGCGTCTTGGGTAGGCTGCGTCTGCGTCAGCGCACCAGCATGACGATCATGATTGTGGCGGCGCTGACGCTGGTGCTCGGTGTGGTCGGCTGGTGGGCACTGCATCAGACCCAGAGAGTTGCCGCCGAGACTCAGACCCGCACCTTGGAGGATATCTCCACCGCCTATGGGTTGGCCGAACAGGCGGCACAGATTGCCGCGCAGGCGCCCTATCTCGGCGAGTCGGCCCTGCCATTTCAGTTGCAGTCGGAGCGCGAGGAACTGGAGCGCCGCTTTGCAGCGCTGGATCTGCAGGTAGAGGCGCTGTCGGATGCGGCTACGCAGGAGGGCATGCGCCAGCGCGTTGAAGAAATCCGGCAGCAACTGAACCAGCTGATCGAACTGGTAGAGCAGGAGCTTTTCCTGCGCGAGGACCTGATGGTGATCCGCTTCGAACTGGAAGACTGGTCCCAGCGTTATCTGGTGGCCTCGGGCAGCAATGAAACCCAGGCCCTGGCGGCCCTGCTGACCAGTTTTCGCAACGGACTCCTGCTGGCGCCGGCACCGGGCTCGCAAAGCGCGGCAACCCTGGACCGGATGCAGGCAGATATCGAGCATCAGGCCAGGGTAGCAGGCGTGCCGGAGACAGCGGAAGCGGCGCTGCAGGAGTTGCTTGCAGAAGCCTTGCGGGGGACGGCCGCCTGGAGAAACATTGCCACCCGGAAGAACCTGTTGTTCGCCAGCAATCGCGCCCTGTCCGAGTCTCTGACCCAGTACGTACAGGACTATGCCGCCAATGTCAGAAATTCACTGGAGGCAGAGCGGCTGACCCTGGAGGAGGCCGTTCAGCGCGGACGCTGGGGCATCATTGTGGTGACCGCGCTGGCGTTTCTGGCACTGCTGGTGGGTTTTCGCTTCATGTTTCGCATGACACGCGATCTCGAAGGCGTGACGCGCGAGATGACGCGCCTTGCCGAAGGGGAAGACGGTCCGACCCAGCCTCTGGTCGAACGCAATGACGAGATCGGTGAACTGGCGCAGACCTTTACCCTGTTCAGGGAAGCCTCGCTTGATCGTGCCCGGGTCAATCGGGAACTGATAGCACAGACACAGCTGCTGGAAACGGTGCTCAACAGCATCAATGATGGCCTGAGTGTGTTCTCTGCGGATGGACGCCTGCTGGCCTGGAATGCACGGTACCTGGAGCTGTTCGACCTGCCGGCGCGGCTGGTCAGCAGAGGCATGAGTCTGGCTGAGGTGCAGGCACTGACGGATCGGGTACAGTACAAGACCTATACACTCTGCCATGCTGAACTGGACCCGAGTGTGGTGGAACAGCAGCGCCCCACCCAGGCCCTGACGTTCGAGCGTCACTTCGAGAATGGCAGAGTCATCGAGTTTCGCAGCGAGCCCATGCCGGGTGGCGGGTTTGTGACCCTGCACAGTGATCTGACCGACCGGCGCGCCATCGAGCAGCAGCTGGTTCAGTCCCAGAAAATGGAAATGCTGGGGCAGCTTACCGGGGGTGTGGCGCATGATTTCAACAATCTGCTGTCTGCCCTGATTGGCAACCTGCAGCTTCTGGAGGCGTCACCGGAGCTGGCAGCAAGCGAGCGGCACTATGCCAGTCGGGCCCTGAGTGTGGCGGAGCGCGGGGCCCACCTGGTCGAGCGATTGCTGGCCTTTTCGCGCAAGCAGCAGTTGCATCCGGAGCGGGTGGAGATCGGTGGCTTGCTGGAGGGCATGCTGGATCTGGTGGAGTACAGCGTAGCCCCCAATGTTTCGGTCCATCTGGATGTGCAGGACCAGGGCTGTCAGGTCTGGGTTGATCCGTCGCAGTTGGAGAACGCGGTGCTCAATCTGGCCATCAACAGCAGCGCCGCCATGCCCTACGGCGGCGACCTCTGGCTGGGGGCACGCCAGCGTCGAGCCGGCAGTGGCGACCCGCAGGTTATTCTGGAGGTGCGGGACTCGGGCACCGGCATGTCAGAAGAGGTCATGAACCGGATCTGGGAACCCTTCTATACCACCAAGCCGGTTGGGCAGGGCAGTGGGTTGGGCCTGAGCCTGGTGTACGGTTTTGTAAAACAGAGTGGCGGGGAGGTGATTATCGAGTCGGAGCCCGGCAGCGGTACCTGCGTCCAGTTGTACCTGCCGGTGCATCAGGGCGAAAAGGAAAGCCAGCCCCAGCGCGAGGAGCCGTCTCTGCGCGTCATGGTGCCAGCCGAGCGGCAGGTGGTGCTGGTCGAGGATGATCAGTCCGTCCGGCGGATGTTGCAGGATGCCTTTCGCTCCCTGGGCATCTCGACGCGCGCCTTCAGCTCGGCAGAAGAAGCCATGCAATGGATCAGCCAGGCGCCGGAGGATGTGGCCGCGGTATTGTCGGACATCAATCTGGCCGGAGAGCTCAGCGGTGTTGACCTGTCACGCCGGCTGGATGAATGGGCACCGCACCTGCCGGTAATCCTGACTTCGGGGCTGCCGCGCGAGCACCTGCGGCAGCACTTCGGACTGCTGGAGACCCAATCCCTGCTGGCCAAGCCGGTGCGCCTGCAACAACTGGAGCAACTGTTTCATGTCAACTGAGCTGATACGGCGCACCCTGCTGGTCCTGCTGTTTTGCTGTGGTTTTGCGGCGGCGGAACAGCCCCGATTGACCGTTATCGTCAATGATCTGGGCAACCCCTATTTCCAGGCCCTGAGTGCCAGTATCCGGGCCACTGCCCGCGAGCACCTGGGGCCGGATGCAAGCGTGCAGGTCATGTCCAGCGGTTACGATCTGGAACGACAGCGCCGGCAGATTGAAGCGGCAAGAGGACAGGGGGTTGATCTGCTGATCCTGACTGCGGCACATCCTGCCGCTCTGGAAGCCGACGTTGAGGCGCTCAGGGCCGAGGGAACCGTTGTGGTTGCGGTGGATGTCGCCACAGCAGGCGCCCGCCTTACCATAACCACCCACAATGTCGAGGCTGGCTTCATAGCCTGCACGCAGCTGGCACAGTACCTGAACCGGGAAGGGCGGATCGCTATACTTGACGGGCCGCCCGTGTCTTCCATCGGCGAGCGCAATGCGGGTTGCGCCGAGGCGCTGCAGCGCTTTCCACGTGTCGAGATAGTGGCCTGGGAGAACAGTGGTGCCAGTCATCTGGGCGGCATCGAGGCCATGACACGGCTGCTCAGCCGCGAGCCTGAGCTGGATGGCGTCTTTGCGATCAATGATCCGGCAGCGCTTGGGGCAGCCAGTGCACTGGAGTTCCGCGGCAGGTCGGACATACCCATTGCATCGGTAGATGGCTCGCCGGAAGTGGTAATGGCGCTGCGTGCGGGTAATACTCCCCTGCTGAATACCGCTGCCCAGTTCCCCTGGCAGATCGGCCGCGAGGCGGTACTGCGGGGGTTGGCCTTGCTGGGCACCGTGGACCACCTGGAAGAAACGGTGCTGATACCGGCCGAACTGATTCACCGGGACAACGCACATCAGTTCTGCGACTGGCGCCGCTGCCCTGAAGACTGACGCCGGATTTATGCCCGGATACATTGGATCATAATGCTCGAACAGCTAGAGTAGGAGGTGAATTCTCGACGGAAATGGGCATGTCTGAAGAAATCGAGCTCAAGCTGCTGGTACCGGAAGAACCCGATATCGAAGTGCAGGATCTGCCGGTGCTGAAACCGGTCCAGCGGCGCACCTATACTCTGATCAATCGATACTTTGATACCCCGGAACACAGCCTGACCGCTGCCGGTATTGCCCTGCGGCTGCGCTATCGGGAAGGCCAGTGGCTGCAGACGCTGAAAGCGAAGGGCACCCCGACGGGTGGTTTGCACCAGCGTCAGGAATGGGAAATGGCGGTGGCCGGTGAGCAACTGGAGCTGGATCGGTTTCCGGCCAACGCGCTGCCGGCTGATCTGGATCTGGCCTCCCTGCAGCCTGTTTTTGAAACCAACTTTGAGCGCCATGAATGGCAACTGCATGTGGGTGATGCCGACATCGAACTGGTGTGGGATCAGGGTCAGGTGCTGGCTGGTGAGCGCCGCGTCCCCATTGCCGAGATCGAGCTGGAGCTGAAATCCGGCCCGCCGGAAGTCCTGTTCGATCTGGCCATTGATCTGGCACGAGTGATCCCCATGCTGCCGTCCGATATCAGCAAGGCCGAACGCGGTTTCAGAATGGTGAGCGGCCAGAAGGACTGGCCACCGACGCCACGCAGAAAAGACGATCTTGATCTCTGGTTGCGCGCAGTGTGCCGCCAACTGGAAGCATTGCCGGCCAGCAACGGCGACCTGACGGCCAGTTTGCAGGGGCTGAGTCGAAAAGCCGCTGAGGGCAAGAACCAGTTGGGTATCATCCAGAGCGCCACCGCAGGCCTGGCAGCGGACACCCCGGTCTGGCACAGACTGCCGGACAGCAAGGCGCTGGGGGTCTGGCTGATCGAGCAGAACCGGGTGGTCTGGACGCAGTCCGAGGCAGCCTGACTGGCAGCGGTGCGGTCCAGCGGGCGCCGGTCTACCAGCCGGCCTGCCAGTCCTTGAACACAGGTTCGTAGCCATTGCGCCGGATGGCCGCCACCACGCCTTCCAGCGGGCGGCTGTCGTCGATCTCGAACTGCTCCAGCGCTGCATCGGCTTCGGCACTGTAGCCGCCGGGCTGGGTCTGTGATTCCGCGCTCAGGCTGGTGATGCCCAGCGTCATCAGGTGATCGCGGAACACGGCACGCTCGCGCGTGGACAGACTGAGTTCAACATCCGGGCTGAACAGACGCCAGGCGCAGATCAACTGCACCAGATCGGCATCACTGATCGGCGCCCGCGCCTGGTAGTCGCCGGCAGCGGGCCGCAGGCGTGGAAAGGACACACTGAAGCGGCTGCGCCAGTAACGCTGTTCCAGATAGCGCAGATGATGCGCCATCATCAGGCTGTCGGTGCGCCAGTCGGTCAGGCCAAGCAGTACGCCCAGCCCCATGCGGTGAATACCGGCGCGCCCGAGCCGATCCATGGTGTCGAGCCGATAGTCGAAATCGGCCTTGTTGCCCTTGCGGTGATGCTCGGCATAGGTCGGCCGGTGATAGGTTTCCTGATAGACCAGCACCGAGTGCAGCCCGTGTCGTTGCAGGCGCTCATAGTCCGCCTGTGCCAGCGGCTGCACCTCCAGACTGACCTGCGCAAAATGCTGCTGGAGCTCCGTCAGCGCCGCCGCAAAATAGTCCACCCCGACCACCTTCGGCGCCTCCCCGGTCACGATCAGCACATGCCGGAAGCCCCTGGCCTTCAAGGCCTCCGCCTCGCGGTGGATCTCCTCCGCACTCAGCACCTTGCGCCGTAGCCGGTTCTCCATCGAAAAACCGCAGTAGGTGCAGATATTGGCGCAGGCATTGCTCAGATACAGCGGCGCAAACAGCTGCTGCGTACGCCCGAAGCGCTGCCGTGTCAGCAACTGGCTCAGTTGCGCCATCGGCTCCAAATAGGCCCGCGCCGCCGGGCTGATCAGCGCCCGAAAATCCTCTATATCGCGCTGGGACTTGCTCAGAGCCCGCTGCACATCCGCCTCGGTGTGGGCATACAACGACAGCTGTTCACTGTCCCAGTCCAGCCTGTTCAGTTGATCGGCAAAACTCATTTCCATTCTCTTGGCTATTCGCTGTTGACGTTCTGAGTGTGACAGCGATATCTCCGCTGTATCAGGACGAAGTAGGCACAGAGAGTAGCAGGATGCCGCCTGCCGGGTTGCATGCACTGTGAGACCGTCTACGGCCAGGGACGGCCGTAGTCGAGCTGTCATGGATGACGTTTTTTGCGTGTCTCACAGGCATGTACCCGAGCTTGGCGGCAGCCCACCACAGAATTTGGCGGCGCCCCAGGGTCACCGCTATCCATTGGCACCGGCGTCCAAAAAATCAGTCAGCGGACTGGACGCTACCGCCTGTGGGCTGGCCGCCGCCAGCCCGGCCAGATACGCCGCCCGTCCTGCCCTGACCGCATCACGAAACGCCCGCGCCATGGCTACAGGGTCGCGCGCAGTGGCGATGGCCGTATTCACCAGCACCGCATCCGCCCCCATCTCCATCGCCGCCATCGCATCACTGGGCCGCCCGATACCCGCATCCACAATCACCGGCACCTGCGCCTGCTCGATGATGATGTGCAGAAAGGTTCGCGTCTCCAGGCCCAGATTCGAGCCTATGGGCGCCCCCAGCGGCATCACCGCCGCACAGCCGACTTCCTCCAGACGCTTGCACAGCACCGGATCGGCATGTACATAGGGCAGCACGGTAAAGCCCTCCTGCACCAGCTGTTCGGCTGCCTTCAGCGTTTCAATCGGGTCCGGCATCAGGTAACGCGGGTCCGGATGAATTTCCAGTTTCAGCCACGGGGTCCCCATGGCCTCGCGCGCCAGTTGGGCCGCAAAGACGGCTTCTTCAGCCGTGCGTGCGCCCGAGGTGTTGGGCAGCAGACGGTAGCCAGCCTGCTGCAACGGCCCAAAGAGATTGTCATCCCGGGTGCCGGTTTCTACCCGTCGCAGCGCCAGCGTCACCAGCTCGGTGTCGGCCGCCTCGAGTGCCGCCAGCATGGTGTCCGGGTGGCCGAACTTGCCGGTGCCGGTCAGCAGACGCGACTGCCAGCTTCGGTTGCCCAGATGCAGCGGATCATTGACATCGTGCATGGTCAGCCCCCCGCTATGGCCTGAAAGAGTTGAATCTGATCACCGTCGACCAGAGTGCGTTGCGGCCATTCGCTGGCCGGAACCACCTCCTGATTGACCGCCAGCGCCACGCCCCCGGACTGACTGCCGGTCCCGATCAGACCGAGCTCGGTGAGGGCGTCGCTCAGGGTCTGTCCGGCCGGCAGTCGATGCCGCGCGCCCTGTACACTGACTTTGATGATGTCCTGCTCGGTGTGGGTTTGTCTGGCCGTGCTCATGTGGTGGCCTCCTCGACAGCCTGGCCCTCGAGGCCGGCCATCAGCTCGCGCAGGGCAGCTTCCGGGTCGTCAGCTTCAGTGATGGCGGTGACCACAGCGACACTGTGCACGCCGCAGGCCCGCAGCGCCGGCAGATGCTGCTGCTTGATACCACCGATGGCCGTGGTGGGGATGCCGGCCCGGTCGGCCATGGCCTGATAGACCCGCAGCCGGTCCAGGCCCTGCGGCTGGCTGGGCATGGTCTTGGTACGGGTAGGAAACACATGCCCCAGCGCCACATAGCTCGGCCGCAGAGCCAGTGCACGCAGCAGCTCTGCATAGCCATGCGTCGACAGACCCAGACGCAGTCCGGCATGCCGGATGGCATCGAGGTCCGCAGTGGCGAGGTCCTCCTGCCCCAGATGCACGCCAAAGGCGCCGAGTTCAATGGCCAGCTGCCAGTGGTCATTGATGAAGACCTGGGCACCATATTGCTGCCCCAGTTGCACAGCGGCCTGAATTTCCTCTCTGAGGCGTGGGTGCTCCGGGTCCTTCAGGCGCAGTTGCACCGTCCTGGCACCGGCTTTCAGAACACGTGCCACCCAGCGGCTGTCGGGAACCACCGGATAGAGGCCCAGTGGCCGCCAGATACAATCGAGAAAGCTCTCCACGACCGCCGGCTCACCCGGCAGGGCTATCCAGCTCGGGTAGTGGGCCGCAGACGAACCTTCCTCCCGCTGCCAGCGTTCCGGCGTGCCGGCGCCGGCGCCGGTGGCGTAAGCCTGACGCAGACCCTGATGCAGGTAGCGGCTGGCCATGACCACAGCATCTTCGGGGGGATGCCCAGTGGCCATGGCCGTGGCGATGGCACTGCTCAGCGTACAGCCCGTGCCATGGGTGTGCGGTGTCTGCAGCCTGGGCTGAGCCAGACACCAGACCGTATCGGCACAGACCAGTGCATCGACACACTGGCCTTCTGCTGTATCCCAGTCGCCATGCCCGCCCTTGACCAGGACCGACCGACACCCCTGCTCCAGCAGGGTATGCGCGGCTTCAATGGCATCGTGCAGATGGTCGCAGGCATGGCCGGTGAGGGCGCGCAGCTCCGGCACATTGGGGGTGACCATATCAACGGCAGGCAGCAGGTCATGCAAGGCGGCGATGACCTCGTCGGCAGCCAGTGAATCGCCGCTGGCCGCCACCAGTACCGGATCCAGCACCACCGGCATTTGCCAGCGCTGGCGCCAGTCAGGCAGGCCCTCCGCCAGCAGGCGAATCTGCCAGGGCTCGGCCAGCAGACCGATCTTGACCGCCTGCGGCGGCAGATCAGAGGCCAGCGACTGCAACTGCTGCTCGAACAGGGTCATGCCGGTCGGTTCGACCGCCTGCACGCCCAGGCTGTTCTGCGCCGTCAGGGCGCTGACCACCGTCGCCGGGTGCCCGCCCAGTGCCAGAATGGCGGGGATGTCGGCCTGAATGCCAGCCCCGCCGCCCGAGTCGCTGCCGGCGATGCTCCAGACAATGGGCCTAGTCATCGGAACCCACCTCCGCCGGCGTGGTTTCGACAGCGGCATCCTGATACAGCTCACTGCCGGCGAGACGAAACTCGCGTGACTTTTCTGCCATGCCGGCTTCCGCGTCGTCCAGATCCAGCACACGGATGCGGTCACTGCGGGTGTCATGGGCCCCCTGCTGACGCGCAATGTCGCGGACTTCATGGCTGATCTTCATGGAGCAGAACTTGGGCCCGCACATGGAGCAGAAGTGCGCCAGCTTGTGGCCCTCTTTCGGCAGGGTTTCATCGTGGAACTGGCGCGCCGTGTCCGGGTCCAGTGCCAGGTTGAACTGATCTTCCCAGCGGAACTCGAAGCGGGCCCGGCTCATGGCATTGTCGCGAATCTGGGCGCCGGGGTGGCCCTTGGCCAGATCGGCCGCATGGGCGGCGATCTTGTAGGCCATCAGCCCCTGCTTGACGTCCTCTCGGTTGGGCAGGCCCAGATGCTCCTTGGGTGTGACGTAGCACAACATGGCACAGCCGTACCAGCCGATCATGGCCGCACCTATGCCGGAGGAAAAATGGTCATAGCCGGGAGAGATATCGGTAATCAGCGGGCCCAGCGTGTAGAAGGGCGCTTCGGCGCAGTGCTCCAACTGTTTGTCCATGTTGGTTTTGATCAGGTGCATGGGCACATGGCCGGGGCCCTCGATGATCACCTGCACATCATGCCGCCAGGCGATCTGCGTCAGCTCACCGAGCGTCTCCAGTTCGGCAAACTGGGCCGCATCATTGGCATCGGCCACCGAGCCGGGCCGCAGGCCGTCGCCCAGTGAAATGGTGACATCATAGCCCTTGAGCAGCTCGCAGATGTCCTCGAAACGGGTGTAGAGAAAGCTTTCCCTGTGATGTGCCAGACACCACTTGGCCATGATGGAGCCGCCCCGGCTGACGATGCCGGTGACCCGGTCTGCGGTCATCGGCACATGATGCAGCCGCAGGCCGGCATGGATGGTGAAATAGTCCACGCCCTGCTCTGCCTGCTCGATCAGGGTGTCGCGGAATACCTCCCAGCTCAGGTCTTCGGCGATGCCATTGACCTTTTCCAATGCCTGGTAGATGGGCACCGTGCCGATGGGAACCGGCGAATTGCGCAGTATCCATTCGCGGGTTTCATGGATGTTGTTGCCGGTGGACAGGTCCATCACCGTATCGGCGCCCCAGCGCGTGGCCCAGATCATCTTCTCGACCTCTTCCTCGATGGAAGAGGTCACCGCCGAGTTGCCGATATTGGCGTTCACCTTCACCAGAAAATTGCGCCCGATGATCATGGGCTCGGTTTCGGGGTGGCGAATATTGGCCGGGATCACGGCCCGTCCGGCGGCCACTTCCTGGCGCACGAACTCGGGCGTGATGGCCTCCGGCAGGTTGGCGCCCCAGGCCTGGCCCGGGTGCTGCTGATGCAGAGCCTGATCGCGCAGCCGTTCGCGGCCCTGGTTCTCGCGGATGGCAATATATTCCATCTCCGGCGTGATCACGCCGCGCCGCGCATGATGGAGCTGGGTGACATTGCCGTCGCTGCTGGCCGGTCGTGCGTCGATCCAGCCCTTACGCAGCGGTGCCAGACCGGCACGCACATTAATGGTCTGCGCCGGGTCGGAGTAGGGGCCGGAAGTGTCATACAGCGGTATGGGCTCGTTGTGCAGGGTCTCGCCGCTGGCCGCGTCGAGCGTGGGGCTCAGATGCACCTGACGCATGCCGACGCGGATGTCTGGTCTGGAGCCGGTAATATAGAGTTTGCTCGAACCCGGAAAGGGTCCAATGGCATCGCGGCTGAGTTCAGCCACGCGTTCAGCGGTTGGGGTCTGGGTTGTCATTCCGTGTTTCCTGTTCTGTGATTGGACAGAGAAAGACGGAGTGACCGCGTTGGAAGAGGATGTGAGGAGAACAGCAGTGCTGCTGTCCAGAAACATCACGGGAGTGATGTTTTCTGTTCCCTACGCGAGTTAGGGCGCGGTGCCGGGTACTAATAGTAGTACCCGGCACCGCGCCGGCTCGATCAGGTTCCACGGATCCCGCATTAGCGATCTCAGCCGCCCGGTTTTGCAACCGGTAGGCACTCCGACAGTTCGGTGACCAACTTAGGCAATGACCGGGCGGGAGTCAAGTGCTGGCCGAAGGCGTCGATCGTCTGAATCGATTAAGTGAAGATGCAATCGATTTCACTGTTATTCGTCGCCGTTCAGGGTGAAATGGCAGCACTTTCACGACCGGCTTGCTCTGTGAGCCAACCGGGTTTCGGTGTAAAGTAGGGCGCAAGGATCGTCAGAATCCGTCGAAACGCACATGAGACCCCCTATCAACCAGACTGCAGGACCGCTTCAATGACCAACCTGACGACACTCGGTGAGTACGTCATCAAAAAGCAACACGAATACCCCCATGCCACAGGTGAACTGAGCCAGATATTCGGCGCCTTGCGACTGGCTTCCAAAGTGGTGAATCGCGAGATCAACAAGGCCGGCCTGGTCGATATCAGCGGCGCTTCAGGGCTGGAGAATGTGCAGGGCGAACAGCAGCAGAAGCTGGATGTCTACGCCAATGAGAAGTTCAAGGCGGCGCTGCTGGCCCGCGGTCAGGTGGCCGGCATGGCCTCCGAAGAAGAAGAGGACTATGTGGCCTTCAACGAGGGCCACTCGGTGGGTGGCAAATATGTGGTGCTGATCGACCCGCTGGACGGGTCGTCCAACATCGATGTCAATGTGTCCATCGGCACCATTTTCTCGGTCTACCGACGGGTGTCGTCGCTGGACGGGCCCGTGCAACTGGAAGACTTTCTGCAGCCCGGCAACCGTCAGGTGGCAGCGGGTTATGTGGTTTTCGGTTCCTCAACCATGATGGTGTACACCACGGGCAATGGCGTACACGGCTTTACCTTCGATCCCTCCATCGGCGTGTTCTATCTGTCCCACGAAAACATCCGCATTCCCGAGGCCGGGCATATCTACTCGGTCAATGAAGGCAACTATGTGAAGTTCCCACCCGGGGTCAAGAAGTACATCAAGTATTGCCAGGAGATGGATGCGGATACCGGCAGGCCCTATACCTCACGCTATATCGGTTCGCTGGTGGCCGACTTTCACCGCAATCTGCTCAAGGGCGGTATCTACATGTACCCCTCCTATGCCAACGCGCCGACCGGCAAGCTGCGGCTGCTGTACGAGTGCAACCCGCTGGCCTGGCTGGTGGAACAGGCCGGCGGCAAGGCCACAGACGGATATCGGCGCATACTGGATATCGAGCCCACCGAGCTGCATCAGCGCACACCCTATTATGTCGGGTCTCGTGCTATGGTAGATCGGGTGGAAGGATTTCTGCGCGACAATCCGGATACCTGAGCAGTAACCGCCGCTGGCGCAGAAGAGGTGAGAAGAGTGTCATGTCAGTTGAGCGTCTGATGAGCCGACCTGTGGTCACGGTGGAACTGGATGATGACCTGCAGGAAGTGAAGCGGCTGTTCGAGTCCTCGGGCTTCCATCATCTGGTGGTGGTGGAGAAAAAACGGCTGGTGGGTGTGGTGTCGGATCGCGATCTGCTACGTGCGATCAGCCCGTATCTGGGCACGGCGGCAGAGTCGGCACGGGATCTGGCGACACTGAACAAGCGGGTGCACCAGATCATGACGCGCAAGGTGCATACAGTACCGTTGTCGGCGACCATTCATGACGTGGTCGAGAAGCTCATGGCGCACAGGATCTCCTGCGTTCCCGTCGTGGACGACAACCATCGACCGGTGGGTATACTCACCTGGCGCGACATCCTGCGCGAGCTGTCCAGGGTGCGGCGCGCCAGGTAGCCATGGCGCAATCTTTCCTGAGGGCATGGAAGCCCGGTCTGCAAGGGCTTACCTTTTCCCCCGGTTCACAGCCGATAAAAAATATGCTCGGGAGCTGGCAAGTACCCCGAGTAGTCGCTAGATTCAAACAACTGTTTGAAATCATTCAGGACATGGATTGAGGAACGCCCTATGAATCATCTGCTTGTTGTCATCGTAGCGCTGGTGGTGATGTTTGCCGTCCTGCGCCGTCAACTGGGTGCAGTGGCATCCATTGTCGCGCTGCTGGCCTTAACGGTTTTTGCTTTCTATCTGCGCTCACCGGTGTTCGGTGTGCTGCTGCTGATTGCAGCTGGCGCGGTGGCTCTGACCGGCCTGCCGATGTTCCGTCGCAGTTGGCTCACGCCGCAGGTGTTCTCCCTGTTCAAAAAGGTGGCACCCCGGGTATCCCCCACCGAGCGCATGGCTCTGGAAGCAGGTACCGTTGGCTGGGATGGCGAACTGTTCTCCGGCCGTCCGGACTGGGATGTGCTGCTGTCCAACCGCTATGAGGGTCTGACCGACGAAGAACAGGCGTTTCTGGACACGCAGTGTGAATATGCAGTCAGCCGCTGCAATGACTGGGATATCTCGGTGGAGCGGGCCGACCTGCCGCCCGAGGCCTGGGAGTACCTGAAGAAGGAAGGCTTCTTCGGCATGATCATCCCCAAGGCCTATGGTGGCCTGGAATTTTCTGCCAAGGCGCAATCGGCGGTGCTGCAGAAATTGTCGATGAATATCACTCTGGGAGTCACGGTCGGCGTACCCAACTCGCTGGGCCCGGGTGAGCTGCTGCTGAAATATGGCACCGAGGAGCAGAAGAACCACTATCTGCCGCGTCTGGCCGATGGTCGCGAGATTCCCTGTTTCGGTCTGACCGGGCCGCGTGCCGGTTCGGATGCCACCTCCATTCCCGATACCGGCATTGTCTGCAAGCAGAAAGTGGACGGCAAGGAGGTGCTGGGTCTGCGTCTCAATTTCGAGAAGCGCTGGATCACCCTGGCCCCCGTGGCCACCGTTGTCGGGCTGGCCTTCCGCCTGTTCGACCCGGAAGGCCTGCTGGGCAGCGAGCCGGACCGGGGTATTACCCTGGCCCTGATTCCGCGCCAGACCAAGGGCATGGACATCGGGCGCCGGCATCACCCGATCGGCAGCCCGTTCATGAATGGCCCCATCAAGGGCAAGGACGTGTTCATTCCGCTGGATTACATCATCGGTGGTGAAGAAATGATCGGGCAGGGCTGGCGCATGCTGGTTGAGTGCCTCTCGGTCGGCCGCTGCATTACCCTGCCTTCCAGTGCCAGTGGTGCCGGGCGCTACATTCCGGCACTGGCGGGTGGTTTCACCCGGATTCGGCGGCAGTTCAACCTGCCGGTGGCCGACATGGAAGGGGTGCAGGACCCGCTGGCGCGCATGACCGCCATGGCCTATATCTCCCGTGCCACCGTGGGCCATACCGCCAACATGATCGACCGGGGCGAGAAGCCGGCAGTGCCGTCAGCCATTCTGAAGAGCCAACTGACGGAATTTCAGCGGCAGATCATGATGGATGCGATGGATGTGCATGGTGGCCGTGCCGTAACACTGGGGCCGCGCAATTATCTGGGGCTGGGCTTCTCGGCCACCCCGGTGGCGATTACGGTGGAAGGTGCCAACATCATGACTCGCAGCCTGATGATCTTCGGTCAGGGGGCGATTCGCTGCCATCCCTATGTGCTGGATGAGCTGGCGGCCAAGGACAATGATGATATCAAGGCCTTCGACAAGGCGTTCTTCGGCCATGTGGGCCTGATCGCCGGCAATGTGGCGCGGGCATTCAGTGCGGCGCTCCATGTGCCGACCGGGCGCAACCCGTTTGACGCCTCGGCGGCACCGTATGCCAGGGCGGTCAATCGCTTCAGCGCTGCCTTTGGCTTGCTGGCGGATGTGGCCATGACCAGCCTGGGTGGCTCGCTGAAACAGCGGGAAATGCTGTCGGCCCGGCTTGGCGATGTACTGTCGAACCTGTACATGATTTCCATGGTGCTGAAACAGTGGCACGAGGGCAAACGCTTTCCGGGCGAAGAAGACCTGATGAAGTACAGCGCAGAGTTCATGCTGATGCGCATTGAAGATGCCATCATCGGGCTGCTCGACAATCTGCCCAATCGTGTTCTGGCCCATGCGATCAAGCCTGTCATCATGCCGCTGGGTCGGCGCTGGCGCGGTCCGTCGGATGATCTGAAGCGGGCCATTGCAACGGGTATTTCCACCGACAGCCCGCTGCGCAGCTTTATGATGGAAGACACCTGGCTGAGCCAGGAAAAGGGGCAGCAGGACAACCCGCTGGCGCGCTACAATGCACTGCTGAAGGAAAACACCCGGGCCGATGCCCTGTACCGGGTGGTCAACAAGGCCTATGCCAGGGGCGAGATCCCGGCCACGGCCCTGCATCCGGAGCAGCGCTTCGAAGAGGCGGCCAAGAAGGGTCTGATCTCGGCAGAGGATGCGAAGTTCATGCAGACCTATGAAGCCGAAGTGCTGGACATGCTGACGGTGGACGACTTTGCCTTTGAAGAGCCTGCCAAGGACAAGTCACTGGTCGAGCAGCATCCGGTCTGATCACTTGCTGATAGTGCAGGGGGCGGCAGACTGCCCCTGCGGTCATAAAAAAGCCCGGCTTTTGCCGGGCTTTTTCGTGACTGCTGGCCGGAAACTGGCTCAGAAGCGCAGACCAACGCCCAGGTAGTTGTTGTTGCCCGGGTGCTGGCCGGCTTCGAAGAAGACCCGCGTGCCGTCCAGATTCAGGTTCAGACCGATCTGGCCGCCAGCACCAATCTCGGTGTCGGGCTGCAGCTCGGTACCGACACCCAGGCCACCATACAGGTCAGTGGAGTTGTTCATGACGAAAACCAGCTTGGCACCGATCATGGTACTCATGCCGAACTCGCCATCGCCCAGACCACCACCAATCTGGCCTTCCGCCACCAGCCCCAGTCCACTGCGGGCAAGCCCATCAATGTTCAGGGGAACGCTGTAATTGAAAATACCACCAATGCCAGGCTCGTAGGCACCGACCATGACACCAGTGGAATGATTGCTGCCGTACTGCCCGGCTGCACTGGCGCCACCGACAAGGCTCAGGGCCAGCATGGCGATCAATAATTTTCTCATGAGGGATCCTCCCAGATCAGTGGTTGTCGTCGTTATGTTAACCGGAAACGAATGTCTGCGGGATAACGCCACTATGCCCACTATATGGGGGCTGTCGTGCCATTTTTCCAGTTAACAGTTGCAGCACTGCATGCCGGCTGGTCAGCTTCGGGCTCGGCAGGTAAACTACCGCTCCCAGATTTTCGAGTCGCCTATGCGCGTTACTGACTTTGACTTTGAGCTGCCACCAGAGCTGATTGCACGATATCCTGCCGAGCAGCGCACCGCCAGCCGTCTGCTCTGCCTGGATGGCCCGACAGGACAGCTTTTACACGGGGTTTTCACTGATATCGAGCAGTTGCTGCAGCCCGGTGATCTGCTGGTCATGAATGATACCCGGGTGATTCCGGCCCGGCTGTTTGGTCACAAGGCCAGTGGTGGCCGGGTCGAAATACTGATTGAACGCGTGCTGGATGATCGGCAGGCTCTGGCTCACGTAAGAGCCAGCAGGGCGCCCAGGCCCGGCGTTTCACTGGTATTGGCCTCCGGTGTGGAAATAGCTGTGACCGGGCGCCGGGAGAACCTGTTCGAACTGGCTCTGCAGGAGGGTCAAAGCTGGCTCGACGTGCTGCATGCCGAGGGGCATATGCCCTTGCCGCCCTATATCGACCGCCCGGACGAGACCGCCGATGCCGAACGCTATCAGACGGTCTATGCCCGGCATGAAGGCGCCGTCGCCGCGCCCACGGCTGGCCTGCACTTTGACGAAGACCTGCTGCAGCGCCTGCGCGAGAGCGGGGTCGAGCAGACCTTCGTGACGCTGCATGTGGGAGCAGGCACCTTTCAGCCGGTCAAGGTGGAGCGTGTGGAAGACCATCTGATGCATGCCGAACGCATCGAGGTGAACGCCGATACCGTGGCGGCCGTTGAGCGCTGCCGGCAGCGCGGGGGCCGCGTGGTGGCGGTCGGCACGACGTCCGTACGCAGCCTCGAAAGTGCGGCCCTTTCGGGTACTCTGCAGCCCTTTACCGGCGAGTCGGACATCTTTATCTACCCGGGCTACAGGTTCCGCGTCGTGGATGCACTGGTGACCAATTTTCATCTGCCACAGTCCACCCTGCTGATGCTGGTCAGTGCCTTCAGCGGCTACGAAGCCATCATGCGGGCCTATCAGGCCGCCATCACTGAGCGGTACCGGTTTTTCAGCTATGGCGACGCCATGTTTCTGACCCGCAAAGAACACCAGGAGAGCCCGCATGAGTGAATCCCGCCATTGTTTCATGGATTTTACCCTGCACCGGGAAGAGGGCAGTGCCCGTCGGGGTACGCTGACCTTTCCGCGCGGCAAGGTGGAAACGCCATGCTTCATGCCGGTCGGCACCTATGGCACCGTCAAGGGCATGCTGCCGCGCGATATCGAGGCCATTGGTGCGCAGATCATTCTGGGCAATACCTTCCACCTGATGTTGCGCCCCGGCACTGAAGTCATTCGCGCGCACGGTGACCTGCACGACTTCAATGGCTGGTCGGGGCCGATTCTGACCGACAGCGGTGGTTTTCAGGTGTTCAGTCTGGGAGCCATGCGTAAAATTACGGAACAGGGAGTGACATTCCAGTCACCCGTTGACGGCTCACCGGTAGAATTGAACCCGGAAATAGCCATGCAGGTGCAGCGTGATCTGGGTTCCGACATCGTGATGATCTTTGACGAATGCACGCCTTATCCGGCCACGCGGGAAGAAGCCCGCAGCTCCATGGAGCTGTCGTTGCGCTGGGCAGAACGCAGCAAGCAGGCGCACGGTGACAGCCCGTCAGCCCTGTTCGGTATCGTACAGGGCGGCATGTATGCGGATCTGCGGCGGGCATCTCTGGCCGGGCTGGAACAGATCGGTTTTGACGGCTATGCCATCGGAGGGCTGTCTGTCGGTGAGCCCAAGGCCGAGATGATGCAGGTGCTGGAGGACACTACGCCGCACATGCCGCGTGCACGACCCCGCTACCTGATGGGGGTCGGTACACCGGAAGACCTGGTCGAAGGCGTGCTGCGCGGGGTCGACATGTTCGATTGCGTCATGCCCACCCGCAATGCGCGCAACGGGCATCTGTTCACGACGGAAGGGGTGGTCAAGATTCGCAATGCTGCGCATCGTCATGACACCCGGCCGCCGGACCCGGATTGCGACTGCTATACGTGCCAGAATTTTTCCCGCGCCTACCTGCATCATCTGGACCGCTGTCGGGAAATACTCGGGTCACAGCTGAATACCATCCACAACCTGCGCTATTATCAGCGTCTTATGGCCGGATTGCGTCAGGCCATCGAATCAGGTAGGTTGTCCGACTTTGTAGCCGATTTCTATGCCAGACGGGGCCGTAAAGGTGCCGCCTGAACAGAAGCTGAAGCATTACCGACAAGACGTTAATTTAAAGGAGTTCCATTACAATGAAAGCCCTGTCTCTGTTGCTGTTGTCTCTGGGTGTGACGGTTCCGGCGAGTGCCCTGGCAGCAGGCGGCCCCAGCCCGATTCCCTCTTTCATCATGCTGGGTCTGTTCGTCCTGATCTTCTATTTCATGCTGTGGCGTCCGCAGTCCAAGCGCCAGAAAGAGCATCGTGCGCTGATGGAAAGTCTGTCCAAGGGCGATGAAGTGGTCACTGTAGGCGGCGTTGCCGGCAAGATCACCAAGGTCACCGATGACTTTATCGTGCTGGAAGCTGCAGAAGGCGTGGAACTGAAGATTCAGCGTTCTTCCGTTTCTGCCACCCTGGTCAAGGGTACCCTCAAGCAGCTCTGAGTGCTGCAGTACGGCCCGGCAGCGTCCGCCGGGTCGGTGTAACGACCCCGGACCACGGCCCGCCTTGCGGGTCGCTACTCGTTATGGGATAGCACTATGCTGAACCGCTTTCCGCTCTGGAAGTACCTGATGGTCGCCATTGTGGTACTCATGGGGCTTGTCTACAGTCTGCCCAACCTCTACCCGGCCGACTACGCACTGCAGATTTCTCCCAGTGCTGCCACCGGCAGCATTGGTTCCCAGGTAGAAGAAGAGTCCCTCGAGCTGCTGCAGGAGCAGAACATTGCCGTGCGGCGGACCGAGCGTGACAACGGCACCCTGCTGATCCGTCTGGAGAACCCGGAAGACCAACTGGTGGCCCGTACCGTGGTGCAGCAGGCTCTGGGCGACGACTTTGTGGTGGCGCTGAATCAGGCTGAAACCACCCCGCGCTGGCTGCAGGCCATTGGCGCCCGTCCCATGGCGCTGGGTCTGGATCTCAGTGGTGGTGTGCACTTTCTGATGGAAGTGGACATGGATGAGTATCTCGGTGATCGCATGGCGGACTATGCCTCCACGCTGCGCCGGGAACTGCGCGCCGAGAATATCCGTTTTGCCACTATCGAGCAGACTGATGACCGTGTCATCACGGCCAGTTTCCGTACCACCGAAGACCGCTCCGAGGCGGAAAACCTGATTCGACGCCAGTTTCCGGAATTCAGCCGTTCCAGTACTTCGGACGGGCAGCTGCAACAGTTGCGGCTGGTCATCTCCGAGGATCGCATCGAGCAGTTGCAGAGCAATGCACTGCAACAGAACCTGACCACGCTGAGCAACCGGGTGAATGAGCTGGGTGTGGCCGAACCGCTGGTGCAGCGGCAGGGCAACAACCGCATCGTGGTCGAGCTGCCGGGTATTCAGGATACCGCTGCCGCCAAGCGGGTAATCGGCCGCGCTGCCGAGCTGGAGTTCCGCCTGGAGGCGCGCTCTGATGCCTCGCCACTGGATCGGGAAGAGTATCCTTTCCGTGAGGGCAGTGGCCGCAGCGGTACCGCCGAGCTCAGTACCGAAGTGATTGCCACCGGCGAAAATGTCACCGGCGCCAACTTCGAATACGACGAGAACAACCGGCCACAGGTGTCCGTCAACCTGAACAGCGCCGGCGGCTCGCGCATGATGCAGGCGACCCGCCAGAATGTTGGGCGCAACATGGGCGTGCTGTTCATCGAGTACAACACCATCACCACCTATCGAACCGTGGATGGTGAGCGCGTGGCCGAGTATGAGAATGTGGTGGATCGTTCCATCATCAGTCTGGCCACCATTCAGAGTGCCTTCGGGCCGTCGTTCCGGATCACCGGTCTGAATTCGGCGGCGGAAGCCTCGGAACTGGCCCTGCTGTTGCGGGCCGGCGCACTGGCCGCTCCCATGTACTTTGTCGAAGAGCGCACCATAGGCCCGAGTCTGGGGGCGGACAACATCCGCATGGGCGTGACCTCGGTTATCGTGGGCTTCATGCTGGTGATTGCCTTCATGATTCTCTGGTACCGCACCTTCGGTCTCTTTGCCAATATCGCACTGTCCGTCAACCTGCTGCTGATCATGGCCATCATGTCGACGCTGGGTGCGACACTGACGCTGCCGGGTATCGCCGGCATCGTGCTGACCGTGGGTATGGCCGTGGATGCCAATGTGCTCATCTTCTCGCGCATACGCGAGGAACTCGACAATGGCGTGACACCACAGGCGGCCATCAAGGCCGGTTTCGACCGCGCTTTCGTGACCATTCTGGATGCCAATATCACCACCCTGATTGTCGCCGTGATCCTGTTCGCGGTCGGCACAGGCGCGGTGCGTGGCTTCGCGGTGACACTGTCGGTGGGCATTCTGACATCCATGTTTACGGCCATTCTGGGTACGCGCAGTCTGGTCAATCTGTTCTATGGCGGGCGTGATCTCAAGCGTGTGCCGATCTGGGGAGTCTGGGCATGGCGCAAATGAAGCTGATTCCATTCATGTCGAAGCGGCTGACTACCGCTGCCTTTTCCGGACTGCTGATCATTGCCTCTCTGGGCTCGCTGGCCTTTCAGGGGCTGAATCTGGGTCTGGACTTCACCGGGGGCACCCTGGTGGAGATCGGTTACGAGGAACCGGCTGATCTGTCGGTCGTGCGCAGCCAACTGCGTGATCTGGGCTTCCCGGAGGCCCGGGTGCAGTACTTCGGTTCCGAGCGCGATGTGGTCATTCGTCTGCAGCAGGACGACAACCCGGAACTGGGCAATGAACTGGTACAGGAGCTGCGCGGCGATCTCGATCAGCAACTGACTCTGCGGCGCAGCGAGTTCGTGGGGCCTCAGGTCGGTGAGGAACTGCGTGACCGCGGCGGCCTGGGCATGATCATCGCCCTGCTGGCGGTCATGGTGTATATCGCCATGCGCTTCCAGTTCAAGTTCGGTGTCGGGGCCGTGGGCGCACTGATGCATGATGTCATCGTTGTTGTGGGCATCTTCTCGATCTTCCAGCTTGATTTCGATCTGACCGTACTGGCGGCGTTGCTGGCGACCATTGGTTACTCGCTGAATGACTCCATCGTGGTCTCGGACCGGATTCGGGAAAACTTCCGCAATATTCGGCGTGATGATGTGAGTTATATCATTGATCTGTCGCTGACGCAGATGCTGGGGCGGACGCTGGTGACCTCCGGTACCACAGCCCTGGTACTGCTGTCACTGCTGATCTTCGGCGGTGAGATGATCCGCATGTTCGCGCTGGCGTTGCTGATCGGTATTGTGGTCGGCACCTACTCCTCCATCTACGTGACCTCCAATCTGCTGGTGCAGATGAATCTGACCAAGCAGGATCTGGCCCGACCGGAGAAAAAGGAGAATGATGACGAGCCGGAGGAAATTCCCGACTGGCTGAAGGATGAGGACTAGCGTCCGGCAACTGGCAGGGGCACCAGTACCCTGATCGGGCTGAAGTGCTGACAAAAAGTAGCAATTGGTAACGAGGCCGAACAGACGTTCGGCCTCTTTGCGTTATACTGAGAACATTCTGGAATGTCCCCCATCCCAGCCCATCTGCAGCCGCCTGTCCGGCCACGCACTCTATCCCTCGGGATCAGGCCGGTTGCAGATGGGCTGGCTCCGGCAGGCTTGTCGGGGCGCTCAGAGCTTGGAAGGAATCAGGGGCTTGACCATGGAGGCCGAGCCGCCTCCCGAGACCCACTCATTGAATTCTTCCGCCAGTCGTTCTCCGGCCTGCACGCTGCGCTTCCAGTAGGTAATGCGATCAGCATCGGTCATCTTGTGGAAGTCGCGCCGGTCCGGCACCTTGCCGTAGGGCAGCTTTTCGATAAAGGCCGGTGATGGCGTCAGCAGCACCACATCCTTGTAGTTGCGGGCCTTGACCCGCCGCCAGCGCAGCTGCTTGTCGAACCAGCCCGGTTTCAACTGGGGCTGGAAGTGCGGGTACAGGATGACACCATCCGGCGTTTCGAAGGGCAGATCAAAGTGGTAGTCCACCATGCCACCGTCCCGATAGGGACCGGGGGACGAGCCGGGAATACTCGCAATGCCGGCCATGGCCATGGGAATGGCGGCGCTGGCCATCAGGGCCGGAAACAGATTGTCATGATTGAGCTGACTGGCTGTGGTGCGAAAATCGGCGAAGCCCTTGACCGGCAGGCTGCCGGGCTGGGACTGCACCAGGTGACGATCGAAGTGCCACCGCAGCGTACGCCGTGACAGCGCATTGCCGCTGGCGACCAGCGCGAACGCATAGAACTGCTGCCAGTGGTCCTCTTCCATGGTGCGCCCCTTGCAGCGGGCGGTAATGATATGCAGCAGACGGTTGATCTGGGGCCGATAGTCCGGACCCAGTACCTCGGACAGCATGTCGGCGCACTGGTCGGTGACGGCCTGCGGTGTCATGCCCTTGGGGAAGCTCTGGTGCAGGTAGTGATCTTCCAGGCGCTTCAGTGCGGCGACCGGGTCCGGTGCCGCATAGCAGGCCATGCGCCAGGCCCCGATGGAGGACCCGGCAAGGTGCACTGGCCGCTTGATCTGTGGCAGCAGTTCGCGCGCGATCAACTGGTCCAGATGGCTCAACACGAACCAGCGCGGTCCACCGGAGGCGCCCAGAATCAGCCGGATGTCATCAGGTTTGAACTGGTGCTCCCGGATACGTTCCAGAGCGCGTGTTCCAGCCAGAATTTGTAAGGCATGCATTCAGCAATGACTCCGATCGAAGAAGTGGTGCTGCTGGCTCCAGTACAACTTCAGACATCGGGAGCGAACCGGCAGCAAATTGTCACCTGCTATCAGGTCTGACGCAAGGCTGAAACAGCAGCCTTGAACAGCCTGGGGTTGGCGCACACTACAGACTGGGTGCGACTGTCCAGTGGTGCGCCGCTGAGATCACCGGTCACGGCACCCGATTCGGTGGCCATCAGTTGCGCTGCAGCCAGCTCCCCGGCTGCCACTCTGCCATGGACCGCCAGGTCCAGTTGGCCCGCAGCCACACGGGTCAGGTCCAGCAGGGCACAGCCGGAAACCCGCAGGTCTGCGCCGGCCGTCACCAGCCTGAAACAGGCATCCCCCACTGCCGGGTGACTGCCCAGCAGCACGCCAGGCAGGCGATCGGCCTTGCCGGTACGAACGCGTCTGCCGCTGACCTGAATGCCGCGCCCGCGCGAGGCCACGACTTCCAGAGACAGGAACGGGAAGACCAGGGTCAGGTGTTCAATGCGGCCTTTCTGCCACTGGCTGACCATGACGCCACACTCGGCCAGACCATGGCGGAAATTGTTCTCACCCAGCAGCACCTCGGCGTGCCAGCTGACATCCGCCTGCCGCTTTTCGGGCTCGTAACGACCCTCGCGCGTGCATTCGAATATCTGGTCAGGGTGCGACTTGCGCAGAGTATTGTGAATGCGTCTGGAAGCCCCGGTGACGAGCTGGTCTACGGAGGCGTCAGTGCCGGCTTCTTCGACCAGGCGTCCCCAGTGTTCACGGGTATAGATCAGTTTCTCGGCAGCCGCGTGGGCTGCCCTCAAAGCAATGGTCAGCGTCGGGTGCATAGTAGCGTCGGGCCTGAACTGTTAAATAGCAATAAGCGCGCGATTCTAGCAGAATATGGGCGCTGTGCATCCCCGTACGATGCAGAAATGTACAGTGATTGACAGCCCTGTGCTACCCTTTCAACCCCGGTTGCCCGGCAATCTGGCCCCTTGTCCAACACCCTGATCGGAGTTCCTGTTGCCTGAATCAGCCAAACCCCCCGGGTCCGCCATGACCTCTGAACAGAGCGCCTCGCTGCTGGCACGAACCCGCATTGTCATGGTGGAAACCTCGTTGGCGGCCAATATTGGTGCCGCAGCGCGGGCGATGAAGACCATGGGGCTGACCCAGTTGGTGGTGGTTCGTCCCGGCCAGCCGCTGACGGATGAGGCGGCAGCGGCACGGGCATCGGGTGCCGAGAATCTGCTGGCCAGGGCGCGGGTGGTGGACACGCTGGACGCCGCGTTGGCCGACTGCGATCTGGTAGTGGGCACCAGTGCGCGCAGCCGCTCGTTGCCCTGGCCCATGCTGACGCCCCGCGAGGTGCCGGCGGCTGTCCGGCGTGCGGAGGGCACCGGGCCGGTTGCATTGCTGTTCGGGCGGGAGCGCAGCGGCCTGACCAACGAAGAACTGGCACGCTGCCACTACCATGTGCATATCCCGGCCAATCCGGATTACAGTTCGCTCAATATCGCCGCCGCCGTGCAGATACTCTGTTACGAGTTGCGCCTGGCCAGTCTGGCGCCGGCGCCGGAAGCCTACGACGAGGTCCGGCCATTGGCCGGCGCCGAGGCGCTGGAAGGCTATTTCGAGCATTTGCAGCGCGTTCTGGTTGATATTGAATTTGCTGACCCCAATAATCTGCGTCAGTTGATGCTGAAACTGCGCCGCTTCTACATGCGCGCTCAGCCCGAGCCGGTGGAACTCAACCTTCTGCGTGGCATCGTCAGCCAGACCGAAAAATCACTGGCCCGTGCGCGTTCGGCGAACGCCGGGCCGGCCGACCGTGAGCAGGACACAGACTGATGTTCAAAACCGTTCGAGAAGACATTCGCAGCGTATTCCATCGGGACCCGGCGGCGCGCAACAGCTTCGAAGTGCTGACCAACTACCCCGGCCTGCATGCGTTGATGTTCCATCGTCTGTCCCATCGGCTCTGGCGCATGGGGCTGAAATGGCTGGCACGCTTTATCTCGACACTGGCGCGCTGGCTGACCGGTATTGAAATTCATCCAGGAGCCCGTATCGGCCGCCGCTTTTTCATCGATCACGGCATGGGTGTGGTCATTGGCGAGACGGCCGAAATCGGTGATGACGTCACCATCTATCATGGCGTGACACTGGGTGGGACCTCGTGGAAAGACGGCAAGCGCCATCCGACTCTGGGCAACAATGTGGTGGTGGGTGCCGGTGCCAAGGTACTGGGCCCGTTTACCGTGGGTGATAATGCCCGTATCGGCTCCAATGCAGTGGTGACCAAGGAAGTGCCGCCGGGCGCTACTGTGGTCGGGGTGCCAGGGCGCATCATCAAGCGCCGGGACGAACCCGCCCCGGGCAGTGCCGAAGACCAGCAGCGGGCCGAGATGGCCAAAAAGCTCGGCTTTGATGCCTATGGGGTATCGGACATGCCGGACCCTATCGCCCATTCCATCAAGACCCTGCTCGATCACATGCATGCCGTTGACGAACGTGTCGACGCCATGTGCCGCACGCTCAATCGCATGGATTCGGGGTTCAAGAGCGGCGAGCTGCCGCGGCTGGATGACAAGGACTTCTCCGTGGTGGCGGATGCCGATCGCGCCTGTGGCGGCGATGAAGAGCCCGGTGCCTCCGAGGCCGATTCGGGCAACAAGACATAACCTGACGAATCACCCGGGCTGAAAAGGTCACCCCGACCGCTAACCCCGGGTGTCGTCACCCTCTAGGATAGTGAAGCTCAGGCACAGGCCTGACCAGCGGCCGCAACGGAGCGTTGTGGCCGGCTTCCACCACCGTATCCAGGAGGGAATCATGAACGGATCAAGACTGCCTCTGCAGGCGCTGCCCATCGACCGCATGGCACGTCAGCTCACCGCGCGCCAGCGCTTTGTCCTGCGTGGCCTGATCGCCGGTCGGTCCAATCAGGACATGGCGGATCAGTTGCACCTGACCGACTACACCATCAAGTATCATTGTCGCGCTCTGTACAACCGTTTCGGGGTGTCCAACCGCGCCGAACTGGTCGGCGAACTGCTGAAATGCTACGGCGCTGAGCTGCTGGTATTCGCGCAGACGGAAGAGCCGGTTGAGGTCGGGTCACTGACCTATCGGCGGGTGAAGGAACCCTGTCACGGCCTCTATCGACCGGCAGCCGCTGATCTGGCGAGTGCCCGGGCACGCAGTTTCCAGGCCCATCCGCGCTTTCAGGGGTGCCGGCTCTGACCTGCGCACAGCAGATGCGCCGCGCTGCGCCATTCTGCTATAATCGCGCGCCCAGGCGGCCCGTGCGGGTCGCCGGCACCGGATTTACGATCCGATCAGCCGGAGGATGTAGCAGAAATGCCGAACATTGTTGTCTGCGCCCTGTACCGCTTTGTGGCGCTGGAAGATTATCAGCAGTTGCGTGAGCCGCTGAAAGCCTTGCTCGATGCCCGGCAGATTCGCGGTACGCTGCTGCTGGCCAGCGAGGGCATCAATGGCACCGTGGCCGGCAGTCGGGCGGCCATTGATGCCCTGCAGGACTGGTTTGCCCGCGACCCGCGCTTTGACGGTATCGACTACAAGGAATCACACGCCGAAGAACAGCCGTTCTATCGCACCAAGGTCAAGCTCAAGAAAGAGATTGTGACGCTGGGCGTGGAAGGTATTGATCCGCAGCGCGTGGTGGGTACCTATGTAGCCCCCCGAGACTGGAATGAGCTGATCTCGGACCCCGAGGTGCTGGTGATCGATACCCGTAACGACTACGAGGTGGACATCGGTACCTTCAAAGGGGCGGTGAACCCGGCCACGGCCAGCTTCCGCGAGTTCCCCGACTATGTGGCACGTCATCTGGACCCGCAGAAACACCGCAAGGTGGCCATGTTCTGTACTGGTGGTATTCGGTGCGAGAAAAGCACGGCCTATCTGAAGGAGCAGGGTTTCGACGAGGTCTACCATCTGCAGGGCGGCATTCTGCGCTATCTGGAAGAGGTGCCGGCAGAGGCATCCCTGTGGCAGGGCGAGTGTTTTGTATTCGACAACCGGGTGACGGTCAATCATGCCCTGCTGCCCGGTGACTATCAGCTCTGCGCTGCCTGTCGGATGCCGCTGTCGGCTACGGACAGGCAGAGCTCGCAGTTTGTACGCGGGGTCAGTTGCCCGCACTGCCATGACCAGAAGACCCCGGAGCAGCGTCGGCGCTATGCCGAGCGCGAAAAGCAGTTGCAACTGGCCCGCCAGCGCGGCCAGGCGCATATCGGCGCCGAGGCCGAGCTCGATCTGCAGCGTCGGCGTGAAGAGAAGCACGCCCGGCGCCGTCAGCAGGCGCAGGCCAGTCGGGCTACCAGTGCAGAATGACCGGGTTGTGGTCGGACGCGCCCCAGGGTGACTGCGGATCATACAGCGGGTGCAGGTAGGGCAGCGGCGGCATTTCGGCGTGGCCGGGCTGCACCTGGCCGCTGATACCGGCCGGGGCACTGTGCAGCCAGATATGGTCCAGTTGCTGGGCCCGGCCACGGAACCAGTAGGTGGGCGCTTCGACATCCAGGCGCTGCCAGCCGGCATCCACCAGCGGCGCCCACAGTGACTCTCCGGTCAGGGTATTGAAGTCGCCGCCGAGCAGCCGGAAGGGCTGTTCGTCCTGCGCGCCCAGCCAGGTCATGATCAGCTCCATTTCCTCTGCCCGCTCCGCCTTGCACAGGTGGTCACAGTTGTGCCCGCGCGACTTCATGTGCACATTGATGACTTCAACGGTTGCGCCGCTGTCCAGCCGGGTGAAGGCCTGTATCAGTGCCGGGCGCGGGTCCGACTCGATACGCTGCAGTTCGCCCTCGGGCTGCAGGCGTTCGGGGTCATACAGAAAGGCATTGGTGATGGCGTCATCACCCGGGCGCACACTCGGTGCTATGGCCTCATAGTGCCGGCCGCCGCGGCTGGCGATCAGCGCTGCCATTTCGGCCAGCACCTCACTGCCACTGCCCTGATCGTGTTCCATTTCCTGTAACAGCAGCAGGTCGGCATCCAGGGCCTGCAGGGCGGACGCCACTTTCTGCCGCTGCCGGGCCCATTCGGCGGCGGAACCGGCGCCGCGCGAGTGGCTGAAATCGCCGTGCAGGCCGCTGAACAGATTCTCGATATTGAAACTGACCAGTCGCAGCTGGCTGTTCTCGGGCGGCTGGATCGTCCAGTCGGCCGGCTCGATGGTGAGCGGTTCGTCGGGCAGAATCACCCAGCGGTTCCAGCGCCAGGTCAGCACGCCGGTCAGTTCGCCCACTCGATTGCCGTTGGCGACCAGAGTCGGGTCCTGCGGCAGGCCCCAGGGAATCTCCTGCAGGCGCCGCTCATTGCTGGCATCTTCCAGGGTCCACTCATGGGTGCCGTCCGCTACCACCAGTTCGCCCACATCGAACAGCCGGTAGTTGTCGACGATGATCGACTCCGGTATCCGCACCCTCATGTTTTCCAGCGGCTCGGCAGGGCTGCCCAGGAGCACGGGTTCAGGCATTTCGCCAGGGCCGCAATCAGTGACTCGGCGTACCGCCGTCAGCTCGGTCAGCCCGTGGAATTCCTTGACCTCACCGGTGACGGCCACCTGACGGCCGATTTCAACAGCGCGCTCGGGAGAGAAGATGAACAGGGCTTCCGATGTCCGCGGGTCGCCGTCGGTCGGCCCCTGAATGAAAAAACCACGCAGATCGGGTGTCACCGCGGTCACCGTACCGGTGGCAGTGACGGTTTCACCCTCCATCGGGCTGGCTTCACCAGGGCCCTGCACCACATAGGGGTGGATGGCACTGCCGCAAGCGGCGTGGGCGGTGCCTGCCAGCAGTGTCAGTGCCAGCGCACAGCCTGGCAGGCAGCGGCCGCGAAGGAATTGCGGATCCTGCCGGTCGCAATGCAGGGCAGGCTGGCTCACAGCGGTCAGCCTGCTATAATCCCGCTCCCCGTGCGGTTCCCGGGCAGGCGCTGAATACTTGACTAAAATACTCGGATTTTCCATAATCTGTTCTGACTTCCGGTTCTAGAGGCTCACTTTCCATGCGCTTGACGACCAAGGGACGCTACGCGGTAACAGCCATGCTGGACCTCGCCCTGCATGAGTCGCAGGGGCCGATCAGTCTGGCTGACATATCGCACAGACAGGGTATTTCGCTGTCGTATCTGGAGCAACTGTTCTCCAGGCTAAGACGCGACGAGCTGGTACAAAGTGTGCGCGGTCCGGGCGGGGGCTATCGTCTGGCCCGACCGGCGGCGGATATTTCCGTGGCCAGGGTGGTGGATGCCGTCAGTGAATCGATGGACGCCACACGCTGTCAGGGCAAGGGTGGCTGTCAGGGCGGCGAAACCTGCCTGACGCATCACCTGTGGGAAGACCTGAGTGCACAGATTCACCAGTTTCTCAGCGATATCAGCCTGGGTGATCTGGTGGCACGGCGCGATATCCAGGCCGTTCGCCAGCGCCAGGACAGCGTTCTGGCCAGGCCAGACAACCAGATTGAATTGAATCGGATCACGTGAAGCCCGGTAGAGTACATGATGCGTAAGCCTGTATATCTTGACTATGCCGCCACCACTCCGGTGGACCCGGCGGTAGCCGACCAGATGGCGGACTGCCTGACCCGGGACGGACGCTTTGCCAACCCGGCATCGCGCTCGCACCTGTATGGCTGGCAGGCCGAAGAAGCCGTCGAGCGGGCGCGCCTGCAGGTGGCTGAACTGATCAACGCCGAAGGTCGGGAAGTGATCTGGACCAGCGGTGCCACCGAGGCGGACAACCTGGCGCTGAAGGGCGTGATGCAGGCGGCCGGCAGTGGTCATCTGGTGGTGTCGGCCATAGAGCACAAGGCGGTGCTGGATACCGCCGGCTGGCTGGAGCAACAGGGCTTTGACGTGACCCGGGTCAAGCCGGATCAGAGCGGGCGGGTAGCCGTGGAACAGGTTGCCCGGGCGCTGCGTGAAGACACGCGGCTGGTCAGTGTCATGCATGTGAACAATGAGGTCGGCACCGTCAATGACGTGGCAGCCATCGGGGCCCTGTGCCGGGAACAGGGCGTCCTGTTTCATGTCGACGCGGTACAGAGCGTCGGGCGCCTGCCCATCGATGTGGCAGCCATGCAAATTGATTTGCTGGCGCTGTCGGCGCACAAGATGTATGGCCCCAAGGGCATTGGCGCCCTGTATATCCGGCGTGGTCTGACGCCCAGGCCGCAGGCACAGATTCACGGCGGCGGCCACGAGCAGGGATATCGCTCCGGTACGCTCGCCACCCACCAGTGTGTGGGCATGGGTGCTGCTGCCGAACTGGCGCGGCAGCATCTGGAGTGCGAACCGGCGCGTGTTGCTGAGCTGCGGGACCGGCTGTGGGACGGTATCCGGGATCTGCCGGGCGTGCAGTTGAACGGCCATCCGACCGCACGCGCCTGTGGCCACCTGAATGTCGGCTTTGCCGGTCAGGACGGTGAAGCCCTGATGCTGGCCCTGCGTGAACTGGCCGTGGCCACCGGGTCAGCCTGTACCTCGGCGTCCATGGAGCCGAGCTTTGTGCTGCGTGCCATGGGCGTGCCCGATGCGCTGGCGCATGCATCATTGCGTTTCAGCCTGGGGCGCTACACAACGGAAGAAGAGATTGAATTTGCCATCGGCCACATTCGGCAGGTGGTAACCAGTTTGAGTCAAGCAGCAGTCTGACGGCTGCCGGAGCGAGGAAAAGATGTCCGAACAGGTCGAAAGTCTGATCAGGAGCAGAAAAGAGTACGCTGCCGGTTTCCATACCAGTATCGACTCGCATACCCTGCCGCCGGGGCTGGACGAGGATGTGGTGCGCTTTATTTCCCTCAAGAAGGGGGAGCCGGAGTGGATGACCGAATGGCGTCTGAAGGCCTATCGTGCCTGGCTCGAGATGAAGGAACCGAACTGGGCCAAGGTCAAGTATCCGCCGGTCGACTTCCAGAAAATCTCCTATTATTCCGCGCCCAAGAGCATGGATGACAAGCCCCAGAGTCTGGATGAGGTTGATCCGGAGCTGCTGGCGACCTACGAGAAGCTGGGCATTCCGCTGCACGAGCAGGAGATGCTGGCCGGGGTAGCGGTCGATGCCGTGTTCGATTCCGTGTCGGTGGTAACCACCTTCCGCAAGAAACTCTGGGAAGCCGGGGTCATCTTCTGCCCCATCAGCGAGGCCGTGCACGAATATCCGGAGCTGGTGCAGAAGTATCTCGGCTCCGTAGTGCCGCAGAAGGACAACTTCTTTGCGGCGCTGAACTCGGCCGTGTTTTCTGACGGTTCCTTTGTCTACATCCCGAAAGGGGTGCGTTGCCCGATGGAGCTGTCGACCTATTTCCGCATCAACGAAATGAACACCGGCCAATTCGAGCGCACCCTGATCGTGGCCGAAGAAGGCAGCCATGTGAGCTACCTCGAAGGCTGCACCGCACCCATGCGCGACGAAAATCAGCTGCATGCTGCCGTGGTCGAGCTGGTGGCACTGGACAATGCCGAGATCAAGTATTCCACGGTACAGAACTGGTACCCCGGCGATGCCGAAGGCAAGGGCGGCATCTACAACTTTGTCACCAAGCGCGGCATCTGCCATACCAATGCCAAGATCTCCTGGACCCAGGTCGAGACCGGCTCGGCCGTGACCTGGAAATACCCGAGCTGCATCCTGAAGGGCGACAACAGTGTCGGGGAGTTCTACTCGGTGGCGCTGACCAACAACTATCAGCAGGCCGACACCGGCACCAAGATGATCCACCTGGGCAAGAATACCCGCTCGACCATCATTGCCAAGGGCATATCGGCCGGTCACAGCGACAGCTCCTATCGCGGCCTGGTGCGGATGAACCCGGGGGCCGAAGGGGCGCGCAACTTTACCCAGTGTGACTCGCTGCTGATCGGGGACAAGTGCGGTGCCCATACCTTCCCCTATATCGAAAGCAGGAACCCGTCGGCCATCGTTGAACACGAGGCCACCACCTCCAAGGTCAGCGATGACCAGCTGTTCCTGTGCCAGCAGCGCGGCCTGGATGCGGAAAAGGCGGTCTCGATGATCGTCAATGGCTTCTGTCGCGAGGTGTTCCGGGAGCTGCCCATGGAATTCGCCGTGGAGGCAGGCAAGCTGCTGGAAGTCAGCCTGGAAGGCAGCGTCGGCTGATACGATCACAGAAATTTGCATTACTGGAAGAGACACTATGCTCACCATTAACAATCTGAGTGCCAACGTCGGGGAAACACAGATTCTGCGTGACCTCAGCCTAACCGTTAAGGCCGGTGAAGTGCACGCCATCATGGGCCCCAACGGGGCCGGCAAGAGTACCCTGGGCAATGTGCTGACCGGCCGTGAAGGCTTTGAAGTGACCGGCGGCACCGTCGATTTTGACGGTAAGGACCTGCTTGCGCTGGATACCGAAGAGCGGGCCCGCGAGGGCATCTTTCTGGCCTTTCAGTACCCGGTGGAGATCCCCGGCGTCAGCAACATGGAATTCCTCAAGGCGGCCCTGGATGCCAAGCGCGCGCATCAGGGGCTGGAAGAAATGTCCTCGGTGGAATTCATGAAGCTGGCACGGGAGACCTGCCGGCAGGTACGCATGGATCAGTCCTTCCTCAAGCGTGGCGTCAACGAAGGCTTTTCCGGCGGCGAGAAAAAGCGCAACGAGATCCTGCAGATGATGCTGCTGCAGCCGCGGCTGTGCATCCTTGACGAGACCGATTCCGGGCTGGATATCGATGCGCTGCAGTCGGTTTCGGACGGGGTCAATACCATGCGGACGCCTGAGCGCGGCTTTATCGTAGTCACGCACTATCAGCGCCTGCTGGACTATATCGAACCGGATTTCGTGCACGTGCTGGCCCAGGGCCGCATTGTGAAATCCGGTACCAAGGAATTGGCCAGGGAGCTGGAAGCTCATGGTTACGGCTGGCTGGACAGCGAGGTGGCCTGAGGCATGACTGATTTTCAGCAACAGGCTTTGCAACTGGCGCAACAGCAGACAGCGCCGGACTGGCTGCAGGACCTGCGGGCCGCCGGGGCCGAGCGCTGGTCTGCCACGCCGTGGCCAACCCGCCGCACCGAGCACTGGAAATATACGCCGCTGGCACCGCTGCAGAAGACCGACTTCGGCGGCTGGGGGCAGGCTGCAGACGCAGCCGATATCGAATGGATCGATGCCGAGGCGCCGCGTCTGGTATTCGTGAACGGCCGCTTTGCGCCGGCGCTGTCGTCCGCCGAACTGCCGGCCGGTGTGGTCCGCTTTGCGGACGCCGGTGCCGACCAGCAGGCTGTCATTCAGCAGCATCTGGGGCAGATCGTGGACAGCGAGCGCCATCTGTTTGCCGCCCTCAGCAATGCCTGGGTGGAGGACGGCGTACTGGTTCATGTGCCACAGGGAGCGCAGCTGGCATCGACCGTACATATCGTGCATATCTCGACGCCGGAAGCGAGCGCCACCACGGCCAGCCAGCGTGTGCTGATCGTGCTCGAGGCGCAGGCCAGTGCCAGTGTGGTGGAGCATTTCGCCTCCACCGAAGCCAGTCAGAACGGCTTCGTCAACAGTCTGACCGAGGTGCAGGTGGCGGCTGATGCCGAGTTCCGGCACTCAAGGGTCAATCTGGAGCAGGAAGACCTGATCCATGTCGGCGGCGTTCACGTCAACCTGGGTCGCTCGGCGCGCATGAAGGGCTTTACGCTGGCCCAGGGCAGCCGCCTGAAGCGGATCGACTATCAGGTGAATCATCGCGGCGAAGGTGCCGAATTGGTGCTCAACGGGGTCTATCTGCCCCGCAACCGCCAGTTGGTGGACTATCACACCAATATCGAACACTGCGTGCCGCATGGCACCACCAGCGAAACCTTTCGGGGCATCATTGGCGATTCGGCGCGCGCCGTGTTCAACGGCCGCATTCATATTCACCCGGATGCGCAGAAGACGCTGGCCGAACTGAGCAACAAGAACCTGCTGACGTCCGGCAAGGCGGAAGTGGATACCAAGCCCGAGCTGGAAATCTATGCCGATGACGTGCGCTGTGCCCACGGCGCCACTGTAAGCCGGCTCGATGCCACCGCCCTCTATTATCTGCAGAGTCGCGGTATATCGCAGGCGGAAGCCGAGGTCATGCTGAGCTTCGGCTTTATCAACGAACTGCTGCGCGAAGCGCCCGAGGCCAGTGTGCAGAGCTATCTGCGCCGGCGTCTGGGCTGGCTGCTGGGCCGGCCCGAGCCGCTGGCCCGGCATCTGGAGGGGGCCACCTCATGACCGAGACCCTGCGCCCGAACACGGCGGCTGAGGCTGCCCGGCCCGTGCCCTTTGACGTGGAGCGCGTACGGCGTGATTTCCCGATTCTGCAGCAGGAGGTCAATGGCCACCCGCTGGTCTATCTGGACAATGCCGCCACCACGCAGAAGCCGCGCGCTGTCATTCAGGCGCTGGTCGACTACTACGAAGGTTACAACAGCAATGTGCACCGGGCGGCACATGCGCTGAGCGAGCGGGCAACGCAGGCCTTCGAAGATGCCCGCGACACGGTGGGGCGCTTTCTGAACGTGGCTGATCGGCGCGAAATCGTCTGGACCAGTGGTGTTACCGAAAGCATCAATCTGGTGGCCTGGAGCTGGGGCCGGGCCAATCTCAAGGCCGGCGATCGCGTGCTGGTCTCGGCCATGGAACACCATTCCAACATCGTGCCCTGGCAACTGGTGGCTGAGCCTCTGGGCGCCACAGTCGAGCCCATCCCGGTCGATGAGACCGGCACGCTCGACATGGAGGCCTTCCGTGCCCTGCTGGATGAGCGCGTGCGCATGGTCTCAGTGGGGCATGTTTCCAATGCGCTGGGGTCGATCAACCCGGTAGAGGAGATCATTGCCGCAGCGCATGCCGTGGGGGCGCTGACACTGATCGACGGGGCGCAGGCAGTGGGTCATTTCCCGGTTGATGTGCAGGCCCTGGGTTGTGATTTCTATGCCGTGTCCGCACATAAAGTATTCGGACCCACCGGTATTGGCGCCCTGTACGGCCGCCTGGCACTGCTGGAGTCCATGCCGCCCTGGCAGGGCGGCGGCGAAATGATAGAGACCGTGAGTTTTGCCGGTACCACCTATGGCGGGGTACCGCACAAGTTCGAGGCCGGCACGCCGAACATTGCCGATGTGATCGGTTTTGGCGCCGCCATCGACTATCTGAACAGTCTGGATCGGGCCGGCGCGCAGCGCCATGAAGACGACCTGCTGGCCTATGCCGAAGAACGGGCCAGAGCCACCGAGGGTCTGCGTCTGGTCGGCACCGCCCAGGCCAAAACCGGGGTCATGAGTTTCCTGGTGGATGGCACGCACCCGGCTGATCTGGGTACCCTGCTGGACCATCAGGGGGTCGCCGTGCGCACCGGCCATCATTGTGCGCAGCCGATCATGGATCAGTTCGGCATTCCGGGCACGGTGCGTGTAAGCCTGGCGTTCTACAATACCCGAGAGGATATTGATCGCCTGTTCGCGGCCCTGGACAAGGCCCGACAGTTTTTCTGATAACCCGAATTCAGGAGGGTGTCATGAGTGTAGAATCGTTCAGCCCGACAGCGGACGTGGTGCGTGTAACACCGGCCGCCATCGAGCATTTTCGCCGTCAGATCGAGACCGGGGACGACGCCCGTGCGGTGCGTCTGAGCGTCAAGGAAAGCGGCTGTACCGGCTTCATGTACGTGGTCGACATGGTGGAGCAGGGCACCGAGGGTGACCTGCATTATCATCTCGACGAGGGTGTGGATCTGTTCGTGGACAGTGCTCATCTGGCGGTGCTGAATGGCACCGAGATCGATTATGTGAAGGCGGGTGTCAATCGTCAGCTGCGCTTCAACAATCCCAACGCGCAGGACTACTGCGGTTGCGGTGAGAGCTTCAATATCGCCAACGCAGGTTGAGCGATCCGTAGTACTGACTGAGGTTTGCCCATGGAAAGACGCATGGTGGTCGCGCTGGAAGACTGTCCGGCCCGGCGCGTGCCGGACGGTACACCGCTGACCATTCCCAAAGACACCTTCGTGACCATCACGCAGTCGCTGGGTGGCAACTACACCCTGACCTGGAACGGCCAGATGGTGCGGGTGGATGGCACCGATGCCGCCGCCATTGGCCAGCAGCCGGCACGGCTGGATTTCCCGGCACCCGAGGATGACCGCATTCGGGAAGATCAGGTCTGGGAGGCGTTGAGTACCGTCTATGATCCGGAAATACCGGTCGATCTGGTCAACCTGGGGCTGATCTATGGCGTGGAGATTGATCAGGCTGCCCGGCGCGTCGATATCCGCATGACCCTGACCGCACCCGGCTGTGGCATGGGGCCGGTGCTGGTCGGTGATGTCGAGTACCGGGTGGCCATGGTGCCCAATGTGGACAGCGTCGAGGTGGAGCTGGTTTTTGATCCACCCTGGCACCGCGACATGATGAGCGAAGAAGCCCAGCTCGAAACCGGCCTATTTTTCTGAACAGGACAGCAGACGCAACAATGGCAGAATTCGGTACAGACATTACGGCAGCGGACATCGTCGACACCCTGTCCTTTTTTGACAGTTGGGAAGAACGCTACAAGTACATCATTGATCTGGGGCGTGAACTGCCGCCACTGGCCGACGAACATCGTATCGAGGACAATCTGGTGCGGGGCTGCCAGAGCCAGGTCTGGCTGGTCCATGATCTGCAGGACGGTCGGCTGCGCTTTGTCGCCGACAGTGATGCCCATATCGTGCGCGGTCTGCTGGGTGTGGTGCTGGCGGCCTACAACGACAAGACACCGGCGCAAGTGCTGGCGTTCGACATCGATGCCTATTTCGATGAACTGAACCTGATCAAGCATCTCAGCCCGACCCGGGGCAATGGCCTGCGCGCCATGGTCGGACGCATCCGGGCCACCGCTGACGCCGTCTGAACAGCACTGAAACTGTCACTGTCTGAACCTTGTCCGGAGGGATGAACCCATGGTGTCAAAGGCACCCGTACAGGATGTGCGCGTACACCTGCTGCTGGGCTTTCTGGGTGTGGGCAAGACCACGGCCATTCGCCACCTGCTGGCCCACAGGCCGCAGGATGAGCGCTGGGCGGTACTGGTCAACGAATTCGGCGAGATTGGCGTGGATGCCCGCCTGATCGGCGACACTGGTGTCGCCGTGAAACAGATACCCGGCGGCTGCATGTGCTGTGCTGCCGGGCCAGTCACCCGTGTCGCGCTCAATGCCCTGTTGCGACAGGAGCGCCCGGACCGCCTGCTGATCGAACCCAGCGGCCTGGGGCATCCGAAGGAGATACTGCAGCTGTTGCAGGGCCCCGACTATGCCTCGGTGCTGCAGGTGGAAGGGGTGCTGACCCTGCTCGACCCGCGGCAGGTGGTACAGCGCCGCTATCAGGAGCATGAGCTGTTCCGTGATCAGATCGAGGCGGCACATCGCTGGGTGCTGAACAAGGCCGACCTCTGCCCGCCCGAGATCCTGCAGCAGGCCGAACAGTGGCTGCTGGAGCGCCCGGAGGCGCAGGCCCACCCGGCGCGCCAGGCGGGTATCAGAACCGTCTCCGCGGGCGAAATAGCCCTGAGCTGGCTGCAGAACCGGGCGCAACGCGGTGCTGCCATCCCCGCATCTGCTGCCCGCGCGATGTCGCCGCCAACACTGGACTGGCGCCAGGCGCCCGAGCCGCCGCAACCGGGGCAGTGGATCGAGCTGGCGCATGCCAGTGACGGCTTCCACAGCCTGGGCTGGCGTATCAGCGTCAGGGAAGTCTGGGATGCGGATGCATTGCTGGAGTGCCTGCTGGGGCTGGGTGTCATGCGCAGCAAGGGCGTGCTGCTGACCCAGCGCGGCTGGCTCTGGTTCAATGTGGCCGGAGACGACCTCTCAGCCGGACTCTGCGGGCCGCAGGACGAAGCCGTGGTTGAACTGATAGATGACAGGGCGCTGGATGCAGGTCGGCTCAGGCAGCACCTTGAAGCCGCTCGCCAGCCGCTGCCAACCCCCTGAGAGGTTTCGGGTCAGCGGGGATTTGTTCCGCAGTGCCATAAAGGTATAGAATGCGCGACCCGTTCAAGTTAGCGCCCAGCACTGGGCAGGTAGTCCGCCGTGAACATTGAAATCGACACCCTGAACGCCAATGAGACCTGGCCGATCCGCCAGGTGGTATTTGCTCCTGACCAACCTGTCAGCCAGAGTGTGCTGGAAGACGATACCAGCGGTCAGCATTTTGGGCTGCGCGTGGAAGGTCGTCTGGTCGCCGTTGCCTCGCTGTTTGTGGCCGGTACCGAAGCCCGCCTGCGCAAGCTGGCAGTGCTGGGGGACTATCGCAATCTGGGCCTGGGCACCCGCCTGGTCGAGCATGTCAGTACGCAGGCGCAAACAGCCGATGTTGCACGCCTCTGGTGCCGCATTCGAGTGCCGTCGCTGCCGTTCTACCAGCGCCTGGGGTTTGTCGAAATCGCCGACTCTCGCCACCGGAAAGGCACTCTGACCTACTGCCATATCGAACGTCAACTGGCCAGACCATAAAACAGCCCGTCAGCGCAGGTTTTTCTGTTGTACAACAGGGCTCTACTGTGCAAATTTTCACCCCTTTGTCACAATCATGCTATAAGTAGTTACAAAAGCTGAGGTGAGGCAAGGGGAGTCTGTTATGCCCTTTCGGGTAATGCGACTGACCAAGGGCGGCCTGCCGGTTGCCTGGATCAGCTGGGAAGAAGCAGCGGTGCTCTATGTGCGCGGGCAGGTGCTGTGGACCCTGGGTGATGACAATCTGCGCTTGCATGGCGGCATCAATCGGGCCGGCGAACGCTCGGTGCTCGATATTGCGCCCATTGTCGCCTGCGACGGCAATCATCCCTCTGACGGCACGGTCCCGGCGCTGACCAATCCCATCCTGTTTCGGCGTGATCAGCAGCGCTGTCTGTATTGCGGACATCGCTTTCAGCTGGCGGATCTGACCCGTGACCATGTGGTACCCCGGGTGCAGGGTGGCAGGGATGCCTGGACCAATGTGGTCACGGCCTGCCGGCGCTGCAATCAGGCCAAGGGCGGGCGCACGCCCGAGCAGGCCGGCATCAAGCTGCTGGCAGTACCGTTCCGGCCCAATATCTTCGAGTTCATGTATCTGGCCAACCGACATATTCGCGGTGACCAGATGGACTATCTGAGCCGGCGCTTTGGCGACCACCTCAAGCATCCCGCCCGCCAGCCCATGCAGGTACCCTGACCCGGGCTGGTCAGGCAGGCATCCGTTGCTGCGTTCACTGGTTGCCAGTCGAACGCAGAGTCAGGCCCACGCTGATGTTCAGACCATTGATGCTGTCGTCTTCCGAGACCAGGTAGCCGACTTCGGTATTCAGCCGGATATGCTCCTGGAAGGGCGTCGGCGCATTGACCGACATTAACAGATTGGTGCCCAGGCTGTCGGTCCAGACCGCATCCACGCCGTAGAAGAAACTCTCCGAGCGGTTGACGGCGCCCATCAGGCCAACGGCAAAGTAGGCCGTATCCAGATAGCCCATGGTGATGCGGTAGTAGGCATCCAGATTCTGCTGGCTTTCGAAGCGCAGGCCCAGCGTATAGGCATGGGTGATGTCGTCATTGGTGAGGCCCAGCGAGTTGTAGCCGAAGTTCACCATCACATCACCGCGGCGGCGCACTTCCTGCACGGTATCGCCCGGCTCCACCAGACCGCGGGCCAGGTCATAGCGGTCGGAGCGCATGATCTGACCGCGCGCGTGATTCTCGTGCACACTGGTGATGCGGATGCGGGCGACTTCAACCCGGAAGGCATCATCGTCGCCAATGTTCTCGAGGTCCTTGTAGACGGCAAATTCGTCGCCCCGGCTGATGCCGGCGCGGTGGCCCAGGCTGATGGCGACCTCGTCATTGAGCTTGGTCAGGATGCGCCCCTGATAGTCTTCGGCCTGGCCGTCCACCTGTTCCACCCAGTGGTCAGCCTCGATGCTGCGCTGGCCGAGCAGGATGTCGGCTACGGCGTATACATTGGTCACTTCGCGCACCACCACGATGCCGGCGTGTTCGTCCAGGAAACCATAGCGGTCGCCGCTGGAGGTCTCCAGCGCTTCGCCCTGGCCATAGACGCGGTACACATCGCCCACGCGCACCCCTGCGTTGCGGCCCAGATCAAACCAGATGCGCTGGTCACTGACCCGGACCACCTGACCCAGTTCCCCGTAATGACGTTTCAGGTTGCGCGTCAGTTCATACTCGATCTGGGCCATCAGGCCGTCCAGCGTATTGAACTCGAATTCCAGTTGCCGCGCCAGGGTGACTTCACCACCCACCGAGTTGACGAACTCGAGCTGCAACCGGGCGGTCGAGGTACGGCTCAGCCCGCGCCGCTGCTCGCTGACGGTCAGGTTGGCCAGTGCCACAATGGGCAGACGGGAAGAGGCAGCGCTGGACAGCATCTGCTGCTTCTTGTCCGGGTCGGACCAGTCAAGACCGGGCCGAATCCAGCTGACCTCAAAGTCTTCCAGTGCATCAATGGCGTGCTGAACCACACGGCGGAAGGTGGCATCATGGCTGGCCACTTCGGGACTGGCTTTGGTGGCCAATAGTATATTGGGCTCGTCAGCCAGGGCGGGCGCCCCGCTCAACAGCAGCAGCGGGAGCAGAACACGGGATACTACATGGCGCATAAGCAGCGTCATCCTCGGTTTTACACTGATATGACATGGTTTTAGTCCATTGACTGAGGGCTGGCAAGGTGAAATGCCGCCTGGCCTGCAAAAAACGTGCATTGCGCATGGAGTCGGATGGCTCGGAACGGTATAATTCGCGCGCCTTGAAATTCCAACAGTTACAGGATCAATGATAATGGCAATTGAGCAGACTTTTTCCATCGTGAAGCCCGATGCCGTGGGCAAGAATGTCATCGGCGAGATCTACAGCCGCTTCGAGAAGGCCGGTCTGAAGATAGTGGCAGCCAAGATGGTTCATCTGTCCGCAGACAAAGCCGGTGAATTCTATGCCGAGCACCGGGAGCGTCCGTTCTTCAATGACCTGGTCGGTTTCATGACCTCCGGCCCGATCATGGTGCAGGTACTGGAAGGTGAAAACGCAGTGGCCCTCAACCGTGACCTGATGGGTGCGACCAACCCGAAGGAAGCCGCTGCCGGCACTATCCGGGCCGACTTTGCGGAAGAAGTGTCCGCCAATGCCGTACACGGGTCGGATTCTCCGGAATCTGCCCGCCGCGAGATCGGTATCTTCTTCTCCGCCGACGAAATTTTCAGCCGCTCCTGAGGCGCCTGTGACCATGGCTCGCAGTGAGTCATGGTCATTTGCCCTGGCGGCCCTTGCAGTGCAGACAGGATTCATTGTGGATAATAGTGCCATCAACCTGCTCGGAATGACCCGGGCGCAGCTTGAAGATCTCTTCAGCACCATGGGTGAGAAACCCTTCCGTGCCAAGCAGGTGCTGAAGTGGATTCATGCGCGTGGGGTCAATGACATTGATGCCATGACGGACCTGTCCAAAAAACTGCGTGATCGGCTGCGCGAAGTGGCCGTGCTGGATGTGCCGGAAATACTCTACGACCGCACGGCCCAGGATGGCACACGCAAATGGCTGATGCGCATGGCCGGTGGTTCGGCGGTGGAAACCGTGTTCATACCGGAGGCCAATCGTGGCACGCTCTGCGTGTCATCGCAGATAGGCTGCGCGCTGGACTGCTCCTTCTGTTCCACCGGCAAGCAGGGCTTCAACCGCGACCTGTCGGCGGCGGAAATCATCAGTCAGCTGTGGGTGGCTGCCAAGGCACTGGAAGGTACCGAGGAGCGCCGGGAACGCCGTATTACCAATGTTGTCTTTATGGGCATGGGTGAACCACTGCTCAACTACGAACCGGTGATGGCAGCCATCGACCTGATGATGGAAGACAATGCCTATGGTATCTCCAAACGCCGGGTGACGCTGAGCACCTCCGGTGTTGTGCCGGCCATACGGCGCATGGCGGAAGATACCGACTGTAGCCTGGCCCTGTCGCTGCACGCCCCCAACGATGCGCTGCGTGACGAAATTGTACCGCTGAACAGGAAGTACGGCATCGCCGAAACCCTGGCCGCCTGCAATGAATATCTGAGTCAGCTGGCGGACAAACGCCAGCTGACCATCGAATACACCCTGATCAACGGCATCAACGACCATGCCGAGCAGGCCCGTGAGCTGGCAGAAGTCCTGCGCCAGACGCCCTGCAAGATCAATCTGATTCCGTTCAATCCGTTCCCCAATTCCGGCTACGAGCGGCCCAGCAACAACCGCTGTCACCACTTCCGCGAGCTGTTGCTGAAGGCGGGTTACAATGTCACCATTCGCAAGACCCGCGGCGATGACATTGACGCGGCCTGTGGCCAACTGGTCGGACAGGTAGAGGACAGGACCAGACGGAGTGAGCGTTATATCAAGGCGGTGCAGATTGGCAGTACTGCGGCCGAAATTGCCAGTGCACGAACAGGAAGACTCTGAACCATGAAATCTCTGTGGCCGACACGTCTTATCGTTCTGACCGCTGCTCTGATGCTGACGGCCTGTGCCAGTGTGGGCAGCCAGACCAGCTCGCAGGATGCGGAGACCGCGCAGCGCTATGTGGAGATCGGTTTCCGCCATCTGGAGTTTGACAACCGCCAGCAGGCGCGGCGCGCCTTCCGTGAAGCGCAGTCTCTGGACCGCGATGCCAGTGGCGCCTATCTCGGCATGGCCATGGTGTATCAGGCCGAGGGTGAGCCGGAACTGGCCGAGGATTACTATCAGCGCGCCTTGTCGATGAGCGACGAGACCGAATACCGGCATGCCTATGCACAGTTCCTGTTTCGTCAGGGCCGTCTCGACGAAGCAGAGGAAGCGTTCCGGCAGGTTACTGCCGATGCGGATTACGCCAATCGCGGTGCCGCCTTTGAAGACCGCGCCATTCTGAACCTCTATCAGAATGACCTGGAGACAGCCAAGACACATTTCGATCGCGCCATCCAGTTGAACCGCATGCTGCCCATGCCCTATTGGCACATGGCCAATATCCACCTGGTGCAGGGCAATACCCAGCGGGCCCTGGACTATTTCGAAGGTTTTGAAAATCTGGTGCGGGCCGATGTCACCGACCATACGGAAGACAGCCTGATTCTGGGACTGCGTGTAACCGAAGCCATGGACCGCGAAGAAACCTACTCGGGGTTGCTGGAATTGCTGGAAGAACGCTTCCCCGACAGTCGCTACCTGCGGAGTCGCAACGATGAATAAGCAGATGGTCTCACCGATTCGGCGTCGGCCATCCAGACAGATCATGGTCGGCAATGTGCCGGTGGGGGGAGATGCCCCCGTCTCGGTACAGAGCATGACCAATACCGAAACCACGGATGTCGATGCCACAGTGGCACAGATCCGCCGGCTGGAAGACGCGGGCGCTGATCTGGTGCGGGTCTCCGTGCCCAGCATGGATGCCGCCGAGGCGTTCGGCAAGATTCGTCAGCAGGTCAATGTACCGCTGATCGCCGATATACATTTCGATCACAAGATCGCCCTGCGGGTGGCTGATCTGGGGGTCGATTGCCTGCGCATCAATCCGGGCAATATCGGCAAGGAAGATCGGGTGCGCGCGGTTGTCGACAAGGCGCGCGATATGGGCATCCCGATCCGCATCGGGGTCAATGCCGGTTCGCTGGAAAAACGCCTGCAGCGCAAATATGGGGAACCCACCCCGGAGGCGCTGGTGGAATCCGCGCTGGACCATATCAATATTCTCGAGCGGCTGAACTTTCGTGACTTCAAGCTCAGTCTGAAGGCGTCGGATGTGTTCATGGCGGTCGCGGCCTATCGCCTGATTGCCGATCAGATCGATCAGCCCCTGCATCTGGGTATTACCGAGGCAGGCGGTTTGCGTTCCGGCACTGTCAAATCTTCGGTGGGTCTGGGCATGCTGTTGATGGACGGCATTGGTGATACGCTGCGGGTGTCGCTGGCCGCCGATCCGGTGGAAGAGATCAAGGTGGGCTTCGATATCCTGAAAAGCCTGCGTTTACGCAACAAAGGCATTAATTTCATTGCCTGCCCCAGTTGCTCCCGGCAGAATTTCGACGTTATCAGCACCATGAATCAGCTTGAAGAGCGGTTGGAAGACATCAAGACTCCTCTCGATGTGGCGGTGATCGGCTGCATCGTTAACGGGCCGGGAGAGGCGAAAGAAGCCGACCTGGGCGTTACCGGTGGCTCACCGGCCAATCTGATCTATCTGAATGGCCGTCCCAACCGGAAGCTCAGCAATGGCCAGTTGGTGGACGAGTTCGAACGCATGATTCGGGACAAGGTAGCCGAGCGGGAGGCTGCCGAGCGCGCAGTCATCGCGCGCAGCGGTGATACCGAATGATCCCGGTGCCAGCCGTGCACAACAGATCAAATCTACAGGTTAAGGAATCGTTTTGAAAAACCTGCAAGCCATACGTGGCATGAATGATGTACTGCCCGACCGCTCGCCGGCCTGGCAGTATCTCGAACAGCAGATGCGAGTGCTGTTCGACCGCTACGGCTACCGGGAAGTGCGCACACCGGTGGTCGAGGATACGGCGCTGTTCAAGCGCTCCATCGGCGAAGTGACGGACATTGTCGAGAAGGAAATGTACACCTTCGCCGATCGCAATGACGAGAGCCTGACCCTGCGTCCGGAAGGCACGGCGGGTGTCGTGCGCGCGGCCATTCAGCATGGCCTGCTGCACAACCAGATTCAGAAACTCTGGTACACGGGGGCCATGTTCCGGTACGAGCGGCCGCAGAAGGGCCGTTACCGCCAGTTTCATCAGTTCGGGGCCGAGATCTTTGGTCTGGAAGGGCCGGACATCGATGCCGAGCTGATCATCATGACCGCGCGCCTGTGGCAGCAGCTCGGCATTGCCGAGCATCTGCGGCTGGAGCTCAATACTCTGGGTACAGCGGCCAGCCGGGGGCGCTATCGGGATGATCTGGTAGCCTTCCTGCGCACGCATGAAGCGCGTCTGGATGAAGATTCACGGCGCCGTCTGGAGACCAATCCGCTGCGCATTCTGGATTCGAAGAACCCGGACACGCAGTCGATTCTCAATGACGCGCCCGATTTCATGGATTACATCGATGACGAGTCGGCCGCGCATTTTAGTGTGCTGTGCGCACAGCTGGACCAGGCCGGCGTGAGCTATCGGGTCAATCCGCGGCTGGTGCGCGGGCTGGACTATTATGGCCGCACTGTCTTCGAGTGGATTACGGATGCGCTCGGAGCCCAGGGCACTGTGCTGGGCGGCGGGCGCTATGATGCCCTGGTCGAGCAACTGGGCGGCAAGCCGGTGCCGGCCATCGGTTTCGGCATGGGCGTGGAGCGCCTGCTGCTGTTGTTGGAAACCCTGGGCGTGGTGCCGGAGTCGGTATTCACGACCGTGGATGCGTATCTGATCAGCATGGGTGAGGACGCTGACATGGCGCTGCTGCCACTGGCCGAGCGGATTCGTGAGGCCAACCCGACGCTGCGTCTGCAGACACACCTGGGCGGCGGCGGCTTCAAGTCGAAAATGAAAAAGGCTGATCGCAGCGGGGCCCGGCTGGCCCTGATCCTCGGTGAGGATGAATTGCAGCAGCAGGTGTTCACGGTCAAGGACCTGCGCACCGGCGAGGACCAGTATGAACTGGCCTGGAATGACAGCGCCCGCTTGACTGCGGCGCTGAACAACGAATAAGCGAATAAGAAGGGTCTCAAGGAGTCTAGCGTGTACGATACTGATGAAGAACAGATAGAAGCGATCAAGAAGTGGTTTGCCCGCTGGGGCAACCTGATTATCGGTGGTTTTCTGGTCGCCATTCTGGCCTATGGAGGCTTCTGGTTCTATCAGAATCAGCAGCAGCAGGCACGCGAAGCAGCCTCGGACCAGTATCAGCAGGTGCTGCGCCTGGTGGGTGATGCTCAGCAACTGACCGATGATCAGCGCACCGAGCTGGACAGTCTGTTCGAGAGCCTGGCGGCGGATCACCCGCAGAGCACCTATACGCTCTATACCGCCATGTTGCAGGCCCGCTATGCAGTTGCCGAGGGTGAGCTGGAAGCGGCTGAAGACCGCTTGCGCTGGGTCCTTGATCAGGAACCGGAACAGTCCCTGCAGCGGCTGGTCAACCTGCGTCTGGCGCGGGTGCTGTTTGCGCAGGAAGAATACGATGCCGTGCTGTCCACGCTGGACAGCCTGGACCCGGGCAGCCAGCGCGTCGGCTATGCCGAACTGCGAGGTGATGTGCATGCCAGCTTGGGTGATCGTGATGCGGCCCGGGCTGCTTATGCCGAAGCCTGGGAACTGGCTCAGTCCCAGGGCCTGAACCGGCCGCTGTTGCAGGCCAAAGCTGAAACCTATGGTGTACTCTGAGAGGTCATTGATGTCGATGCGCGTTTCAATCGTAGTACTGCTGACAGCCCTGCTGGTGCTGACCGGATGCGGTAACCTGGCGCGCACTCCGCCTCCGGAGCCGCCGGCCCTGACCGATGATCGGGTGCGCCTGGACTGGGGCTTCCGCTTTGTGCGTGACTGGCAGCCCGGACAGGGGCCCGAACGTCTGCGCCCGGCACTGGGTGACGATCATCTGTACGTGGCCTATCAGGATGGCCAGGTGGCGGCGCTGGACCGCGACACCGGACGGGTTCAGTGGCGGCAGCAATACGAGCCCTGGCAGGCCGGGGTGACCCTGGCCGATGGTCGGCTGTATCTGGTCAGCAAGGCCGGCGATCTGAAAACACTGTCGGCGGAAGACGGCAGTCTGCTTCAGTCATCGCATCTCAATCTGTCGACTCTGGCCGCGCCCGTGGTAGAAGGTGACCGTGTGGCGCTGATAGGCCGCGATGGTTCACTGCGGCTGTGGGACCTGAGCAATGAAAGCTGGGTCTGGATCTATGACAGCGAACAGCCCGGCCTGACCCTGCATGGCCAGGCGCAACCGCTGATTGTGGGTGACCAGGTAGTGGCCGGCTTTGCCAATGGCCGCCTGGCTGGCTTCAGCCTGCGTACCGGCGAACTGCGCTGGGCCCAGCGCCTGTCCGATCCGCGCGGCAGCACGGATCTGCAGCGCCTGGTCGATGTGGACACTTCGCCGCTGCTGGTCAATGGCCGTATTTTTGCCGGTTCCTTTGAGGGCCGGTTACTGGGTGTGGCCGCCGATACGGGTGAGCCGAGCTGGACCATCGACAAGTCCGTTACCGCCAGTCTGGCCACCGATGGGCGCAGCCTGTTCGTGGCCGACCGAGGCGGCGAGATAGTGGCCTATGATCTGCAGACTCAGGGCGAGCGCTGGCGTCAGCAGGGCTACAGTGGTCGGCCGCTGACCGGTCTCACAGTAGCCGGCAATCGCCTGGTGGTTACCGACCGGCGGGGCTATATCCATGTGCTGGACAGCGCCAACGGGGACACCATAGGCCGCCTCGATTTCAGTGGCAGCCGCCATTTTACCGTGCCTGCAGTCGCCGATGGCGAACGCTTCTATGCTCAATCCATGGAAGGCATGATCATTTCCGGGCGTGAACGTCCGGGCCGGGAGTAAGCCACCTTGACACCCGTTATCGCCCTTGTCGGGCGGCCCAATGTGGGCAAATCGACACTGTTCAACTGTCTCACCCGTACCCGTGATGCGCTGGTGGCCGACTGGCCCGGCCTCACGCGGGACCGCAAGTATGGCGAGGGCAAGCTGGGTGAGCAGCCCTATATCGTGGTCGACACAGGTGGTGTCAGCGGCTATGAAGAGGGGCTGGATTCCGAAATGGCTGAACAGTCCTATGCGGCGATTCAGGAAGCCGATTTCGTTATCTTTCTGGTCGACGCGCGCGACGGTGTGACGGCGAGTGATCACAGCCTGGCCAACCACCTGCGCCAGGCCGGCAAGCCGATGCAACTGGTGGTCAACAAGGTCGATGGCCTGAATGAAGACACCGTACTCAACGACTTCTATGAACTGGGTCTGGGCGATCCCTTCCCACTGGCGGCGTCACACAACCGTGGCGTGACCAGCCTGATTACCGATGTGCTGGACGGCTTTCCGGACGCCGAGCCGGTCGATACCGAAGCACTGTACGGGCAGGGCATCCGCCTGGCCATAGTGGGGCGGCCCAATGTCGGCAAGTCGACACTGGTCAATCGCATGTTGGGCGAGGAGCGGGTGGTGGTCTATGATCACCCCGGCACCACCATGGACAGCATCGCCATTCCGTTCACCCGGGATGAGATCAACTATACCCTGATTGATACGGCGGGCATCCGCCGCCGCAAAAGTGTACGCGAAGCGGTGGAGAAATTTTCCATCATCAAGACCCTGCAGGCCATCCAGAGTGCCAATGTGGTGATTTTGGTGCTGGATGCCCGTGACGGTGTGGTCGAGCAGGATCTGCACATGCTGCACCATGTGCTGAAATCCGGCCGCTCCGTGGTCATGGCGGTCAACAAATGGGATGGCATGAGCGAAGAGCAGAAAGATGAAGTACGGCGCGGTCTGAACCGAAGGCTTGATTTCATGGGCTGGGCCGACCTGCACTTCATTTCCGCTCTGCATGGCACCAATGTGGGCCATCTGTTCAAGTCGGCCCAGCGGGCCTATGAGGCGGCCACATCACAGTGGTCAACCCATTTCCTGACCGAGTTGATGCAGGGCATTGTGCAGGAGCATCAGCCACCCATGGTCAACGGACGGCGCATCAAGCTGCGCTATGCGCACCTGGGCGGGCGCAACCCGCCGGTGATCGTGGTGCATGGCAACCAGGTCGACAAGCTGCCGGGCAGCTACAAGCGGTATATGGAGAACACTTTCAGGGAAGTGCTGGAGCTGCGCGGTACGCCGGTGCGGCTGGAATTCCGCTCGGGGGACAACCCCTACGCCAGCACTTCGAACAAGCGCAAGCAACGGCGCTGAATCAGTCGCCGCGCTCTGCTTTTTCTGTACTGTCCACGCGGCCCCTGATGCGGCCATCCGCAATTCTGATCTCCAGCGTCTGCCCGGGCGCAACCTGGGTGATGCTGCGGATCACCCGCTGCTGCTCATCCAGGGTAATGCTGTAGCCACGCTGCAGGGTGGCCAGCGGGCTGGCCAGGTGCAGCGCATGGGCCTGCTGCTCGAGGCGACCACGATAGTTCTGCAGCCAGCGCTGCATGACCCCGGGCAGACGCTCCCGGAGACGGTTCAGGGCTGTACGTTGATAATGCAGACGGGTAGCCGGTGAGGCGGCCTGCAGGCGCCGCTGCAGCGCGTTCTGCTGTTGCCGCTGGTGTTGCAGGCGAACCAGCATGGCACGCTCCAGACGAGTGCTGCGTTCGTCCAGGCGCTGCTGTTGCTCGCGTATGCGCTCACTGGGGTGACGCAGGCGCTGGTACAGATGATCAACACGCTGGCGCTGACTGGTCAGGTAACGGTTGAACACCAGGCGCAGCTGCTGATCCAGGCGCTGGAACTGCTGGCGCCAGACCTGCTGATCCTGCGACAGCAGTTCGGCCCCGGCCGAAGGCGTCGGCGCGCGCACGTCAGCCACGAAATCGGCAATGGTGAAGTCGGTCTCGTGACCCACGGCACTGACAATGGGCAGCGGGCAGGCTGCCAGGTCGCGGGCCAGTGCTTCGTCATTGAAGCACCAGAGGTCTTCTGTCGAACCGCCGCCCCGGGTCAGCAGCAGGGCGTCCACGGCATTGTCGGTGATGGCGTAGCGCAGCGCGCGGCGAATATCCGCTGCCGCTTCCCGCCCCTGTACCAGGCAACTGTAGACCCGAACTTCCATGCCCGGGTCACGCCGCTGCAGTACCTGCAACACATCCTGCAGAGCCGCCCCGGTAGCGGAGGTGATCACCCCCAGCCGGCTGACTGCGGTCGGCAGCGGCTGCTTGCGCGCCGGATCAAACAGCCCTTCGGCTTCCAGGCGGCGCTTGAGAGCTTCGAACTCCACCTGCAGCGCTCCGGCGCCGGCCGGCATGACGCCGCTGACGATCATCTGATAGTCGCCGCGTCCTTCGTACAGGCTCAGCCGCCCGCGCACCAACACCGCATCGCCTTCCTGTATGGGGTGGCGCTGGCGTGCGGCCTGACCGCGAAAGAAGGCACAGCGCACCTGCGCATCGGCATCCTTGAGCGTGAAATAGATATGGCCGGAACGGGGGCGCGCCAGATTGGAAATCTCGCCCTGTACCAGCAGGGTGGGGAAGTGCTGCTCCAGAATGAACTTGGCCTGACGGTTCAGCTGCGCGACCGAGATGGGCGTGTTGTCGCCGGCAGTAGTCATTGCAGATTCAGTCTCCGCTTCAGGGTGACTGGTCGAACATGCGGTCGCCCAACTGGTCGACAGTCTGGCGGGCCTTCATCAGGCTTTGTTCGACGGCGATATCCATGGACGGGCAGAGGTCTGCACGAATCAGGCGATAGACCCGGTCCGGATCGTCGACCCGGCTGATGGTGCCGGCCACGCGGTACTGGCCGCCCACGCGTATGGGACTGATGGCCAGATGGTAGCCGTTGTAGTCTTCTTCATGCTGGACAGTGTTCGCCCCGGCGGCGCTGTCGCCGCCCCCCAGAAGGGATTTCAACCAGTTCAGCATATGGTTCTTCCTGTGCAAATGGGAGCGCCATTGTAGCGGTTTGTCCGCCGCTCTGCGAGCCTGACCCGAGTATGACTGGCCTGTCGCGAGTCTTCCACAGATTCTGTGCATAACTCTGTGAGTAACAATTTAAAAAGGCTCGTGGAGGCCGGTGTCATAAGGGGGTACTTGGACTGTTCAAAAAATGCACAATTCAAAAAATTCTTTAAAATCAATATCTTAAAAAAATATTGACAGCCAGTTCGGAGTCTGGCAAGAGGATTTTCCTCTGCTCGGCTCTGTCATGCACCAATGTGAATAAAGTTCGGACTCAGGGGCAGAAAAGGCTTGCAAATGCCAGTACTTTGAGCCGATCCGGCAAAGTCTTTGCGCCAAGGTAGGCAAGTGCATCCTGTGTCGGTAAAATCGCCCCACGCTAAAACAGGCCCCGAACTATGCATTGTCCATTCTGTGGTCAGCCCGATTCCAAAGTGATCGATTCCCGCCTGGTGGCCGAAGGCCAGCAAGTGCGTCGCCGCCGCGAGTGCGTGCATTGCGGAGAGCGCTTCACCTCCTACGAAACGGCGGAACTGGTGATGCCCAAGATCGTCAAGCAGGACGGTACGCGTGAACCCTACAATGCCGAGAAACTGCGTGCCGGCATGATGCGGGCGCTGGAAAAGCGCCCGGTGCCGATGGAAGACATCGAGTCGGCCATCACCCATATCGAGCACCAGCTGCGTGCCGGCGGCGAGCGGGAAATCTCCTCGCGCAATGTGGGCGAGGCCGTCATGCAGGCGCTCAAGCAGCTTGATCAGGTGGCCTATGTCCGCTTCGCTTCGGTGTACATGAGTTTTCAGGATATTGCCGAGTTCCGGGCCGAGATCGAGCGGCTGGAGAAACTGCGTCCATGAGATCGGGTCAGGATCAACGCTGGATGCAACGCGCCCTCCGACTGGCTGAAAAGGGCCTGTTCACCGCCGCCCCCAACCCCCGCGTCGGCTGCAGCATCGTCAAGGGCGGGGTCGAGATCGGCGCCGGCTGGCATCCCGGGGTGGGTGAGCCGCATGCCGAAGTGTTTGCCTTGCGGGAAGCCGGAACAGCGGCCCGCGGCGCCACAGCTTATGTCAATCTGGAACCCTGCAGCCACTTCGGGCGCACACCGCCCTGTGCCGATGCCCTGGTCGCCGCACAGGTAGCACGTGTGGTGGTGGGCAATATCGATCCGGACCCGCGCGTCGCCGGTCGTGGTGTGGAGAAATTGCGTGCGGCCGGTATCGAGGTGATCACCGAGGTACTGGCCGAAGCCTGCGATGCGCTCAATCAGGGTTTTTTCAAGCGCATGCATACCGGCCGGCCGCTGGTGCGCCTCAAGATCGCCCACAGCCTCGACGGCCGCACGGCCATGGCCTCGGGCGAGAGCCAGTGGATCACCGGCGAAGCCGCCCGGGCCGATGTGCAGTACTGGCGCGCCCGCAGCTGTGTGGTGCTGACCGGTGCCGACACCCTGTTGCACGACCAGGCGCGTCTCAAGGTCAGGCCCGACCTGCTCAAGCGGCGCTGGCCGGATCATCCTCCGTTGCAGGGGCCCAAACGGGTGGTGGTGGACAGCCAGTTGCGCGTGCCGCCGGACCACCCATTCTATGCCGATGTGTCCGATGTGCTGGTGTGTACCGCCGCCGATCAGTCGGGCCCGGTGCTGGAGGCGCTGACCCATAGGGGCATACAGGTGATCAGCCTGCCGCGGCGGGGCGAACATCTGGATCTGGATGAATTGCTGCTGGCATTGGGTGAACGCGGGGTCAACGAGGTACTGGTGGAAACCGGGCCCAGGCTGAGTGGTGCCTTTATTCGCCAGCACCTGATCGATGAAGTGGTGCTGTACATGGCCCCGCGCTGGCTGGGTAGCCGGGGTCTGCCCGTGGTCGACCTGCCACTGGATCAGATGGCTGACAGCCTGGGTCTGCAGATACGGGAACAGCGACAATTCGGGTCCGACTGGCGTATAATCGCCGTGCCGGAAAAGCATTCAGCGTCAGCCGCCGCAGCTGACTGATCAACAGGGGAGAGACGGTTTGGAGCTGAACACGGTAGAGGAAATCATTGAAGATATCCGACAGGGGAAGATGGTCATCCTGATGGATGACGAAGACCGGGAGAATGAGGGCGACCTCATGGTTGCCGGCGAGTGTGTCACCCCTGAAATCATCAATTTCATGGCCCGGGAGGCCCGCGGCCTGATCTGCCTGACCCTGACCGGTCAGCGCTGTGATGAGCTCAGCCTGCCGGCCATGGTGCAGTCTTCCAGCGAGAAGTACGGCACCCATTTTACCGTCTCCATCGAGGCGGCTTCCGGGGTTACCACCGGCATCAGTGCCGCCGACCGTGCGCGCACGGTGCAGGTGGCTGTTGATCCGAATTCCGGCCCGGATGACATTGTACAGCCCGGACATGTGTTTCCGCTGCGCGCCGAAGCCGGCGGCGTACTAAGCCGGGCCGGACATACCGAAGCGGGCTGCGATCTGGCCCGGCTTGCCGGTCGCCACCCGGCCTCGGTCATTGTCGAGATCATGAACGACGACGGCACCATGGCGCGCCGCCCGGATCTGGAAAAGTTCGCCCGGAAACATGGTCTGAAAATCGGCACTATCGCCGACCTGATTCATTACCGCATGATGAATGAGCGCACCATTCGTCTGCTGGAGCAGCGCCCCATCAGCACGCCCTGGGGAGATTTCGATCTGCGGGTCTACGAAGATCAGATCGACGGCGGGCGTCACATGACGCTGTCACAGGGTCAGTTCGGTCAGGGTGAGCCGGTGCTGGTGCGGGTACATGGCGCCCAGACGCTGCGCGATCTGCTCGGCGTGGATACCGGTGGCTGGTCGCTGCAGTCGGCACTGGCCGAAGTGAATCGCGAAGGTCGTGGCGTGGTGGTGCTGATTGACCAGCATACCGGCGCCGACATCATGGATGAGCTGCATCGCCTGGATCATCCGGACCGCAAGCGCCCGGCCAGCAGCGTGAACCGCTCCGGCAATTACGTGACCATAGGTACCGGTGCCCAGATTCTGCGTGATCTGGGCGTCAGCCGCATGCGCCTGATGAGCTCCCCGATTCGTTTCGGGGGCATATCCGGTTTTGATCTGGAGATTGTGGAGTACCTGCAGGGTCCCACAGCTCCCAAGCAAGAGGAATCCCGATGACCACCGTGAAGACCCTGGAAGGGGATATGCGAGCCAACAATGGCCGCTATGCCATCGTAGTTGCGCGCTGGAATGCGTTTATTGTCGACAGCCTTGAGAAAGGCGCTCTGGAGGCACTGACTCGGCGCGGTATTCAGGACGACCAACTGACCCTGATTCGCGTGCCGGGGGCCTATGAAATACCCCTGGCGGTGCAGAAAGCCGCTGCCTCGGGCAAGTACGACGCCATTGTTGCGCTGGGCGCCGTGATCCGCGGTGGTACCCCGCATTTCGACTTTGTGGCCGGAGAATGTGCCAGCGGCATGAGCCGCGCCGCCCTGACCTACAATGTGCCGGTAGCCTTTGGCGTACTGACGGTGGATACCATAGAGCAGGCCATCGAGCGGGCTGGCACCAAGGCGGGCAACAAGGGTGAAGAAGCCGCCCTGAGCGCACTGGAAATGGTCAACCTGCTGCAGCAGATGGATGACTGAATGAGTGATTTCAAACCCGCAGCCCGACGCAAGGCCCGCCACATGGCAATGCAGGCCCTTTATCAATGGCATATCAGCAAGGCGTCTGCCAATGAGATAGAGGCCCAGTTCATGGTGGATCAGAACATGGAAAAGGTCGACAAGAGCTATTTCCATGAACTGCTGCATCAGGTCACCGGACGCACCGGTGAGCTCGATGAATTGCTGGGCACCGTGCTGGACCGCAAGGTCAGCGAACTGACACCGGTGGAAATGGCGATTCTGCGCCTGGGCGCCTATGAGCTGCAGCACCGCATTGATGTGCCCTATCGGGTGGTTATCAATGAAGGGGTGGAACTGGCCAAGTCCTTCGGGGCCACCGAGGGCCACCGCTATGTGAATGGCGTGCTCGACAAGCTGTCGCGCACGCTCCGCCAGGCCGAGCAAGCGCGCTGAACGACCATGGCCCGGCGTTCCGATGCATTCAACCCCGAGGGCAGGGCGCCGGCAGACGGTGAGTTCGCCCGTATCGGCCGCTGGCTGCTGCCGTTGGCGGATGACCTGCCCGGCCTCGGCGATCTCGTCCCCCGCACGCTGATCGACAACGGTGATGATGCGCTTGCGGTCAGGCCCGCCGAGCCGCTGGTGATTTCCATGGACATGGCGGTGGCCGGGACCCATTTCCCGGCCGCTGCCGCAGTGGCCGATGCCGCCGTCAAGGCGCTGCGTGCTGCCCTGAGCGATCTGGCCGCCATGGGCGCCAGGCCCTGGTTCTACACCCTGGGCCTGGTGCTGCCGGACGGCCTCAGTGATGCTGACTGGCAGGCGCTGCACGACACCCTGAGGGCCGAGAACCGACACTGGCAGGTGCGGTGTCTGGGCGGTGATCTGACGCGTGGGCCGGGGCTGGTTTTCAGTGTGCAGGTGCACGGCCTGAGTGAGCGACCGCTCACGCGCTGTGATGCCCGGGCCGGAGAAGACCTCTGGGTGACCGGCACTCTGGGCGGCTCCGCCGGCGGTTTGGCTGGCCTGCAGGGCGAACGCCCACTGCTGCCGACCCTGCAGGATGCCTTCTATCGACCGGCGCTGCCACTGACCTTCATGCAGGCAGCCAACCCCCTGCTGTCAGCTGCCATCGACATTTCCGATGGCCTGGTTTCGGACCTGCAGCACCTGCTGTCGGCCAGCGCGCTGTCGGCTGAGCTGCTTCTGGACGAAGTGCCGGTCAACCCGGACCTGCTGCACCATGATACCCGGGCCGAGGCGCTGGACCGGGCGCTGTATGGCGGCGAGGATTATCAGGTACTGTTCACCGCTCCGCCGGAACATTCGACCCGTCTGCAGACACTGGCGCAGCACCAGGCACAGCCGATCAGCCGCATTGGCCGACTCCGTGCCAATGAGCCCGACCAGCCCCGGCAACTGACGGCTCGCTGGCAGGGTCGGCCGTTCAGCCTCCGTACCTCCAATACAGGATATGACCATTTTGCGTAATTCCGGCTCTCATGACACCCAGCTCCGTTCCTGGATTCACTGGTTCGCCTTCGGTTTTGGCACCGGCACGGCCCCCAGGGCGCCCGGCACCATGGGCACTCTGGCAGCACTGGTGTTTGTGCCGGTGTTCGCCCAGTTCGACTGGCCCTGGCAGATTGCCTGGGTGCTGCTGACCGGGGCGCTTGGAATCTGGCTGTGTGACCGTACAGCGCGGGATCTCGGCGTGCATGATCATCCCGGTATTGTCTGGGACGAGTTTGTGGGCCTCTGGATTGTCTTTATTGCCGTGCCGCTGACCTGGTCCAATCTGGTGCTGGGGTTCCTGCTGTTCCGGTTCTTCGATGTCCTCAAGCCCTGGCCCATCAGCTGGCTGGACAAGCGCGTCAAGGGGGGGCTCGGCATCATGGTAGATGATGTTCTGGCGGGATTGATGGCACTGCTTTTACTACACCTCTGGTTAGTTAGTGGATGGGCGGCTACACTGTCTGCTGGTGGCTGATTTTTGTCCACAGGTGAGAAGAAGTATGACTACGGCAGAACAAGCAATGGTCAGCGGTCAGCAGCAGGAAGATCTGCTGACTCGGCTGGCATCTCGAAACAATCTGGCTTCGCTGCTCGACTGTATCGTCTCCGAGGCCATGCAACTGACCAATGCAGATGGTGGCACCCTCTATCTGGTGGAGGGCGATGGCCTGGACCGGGAATTGCACTTCTCGGTGGTGCGCACCGACTCGCTGGGTATCCAGATCAATGGTTACGAAGGTGATGAAGTGCCCATGGCACCGATTCCCCTGTTCCGCGACGGCCAGCCGAACCATCACAATGTGGCCAGTCATGCGGCCTTGAGCCGCAAACCCGTCATTGTCGAAGATGCCTACAAGGTTGATGAATTCGACTTTTCCGGCACCAAACGCTTTGACGAGTCGACCGGTTACCGATCGTGCAGTTTTCTGACCCAGCCCCTGCTGGACCATCAGGGCGAAGTGATTGGTGTACTGCAGCTGCTTAACGCCCGGGATCCCCGGGGGCAGGTGGTCCCCTTTGCCGAAGATGTGCTGTCCTCGGTAGCGGCGCTGGCCAAGTACGCTGCGATCTCACTGAACAACCAGATTCTGATCCATGGCCACAAGGAACTGCTCGACTCCTTTATCAAGGCCCTGGCTTCCATTACCGATGTGCGCTCGCCGCACACCTCGCTGCACTGCCAGCGCATACCCGAACTGACAGAGCTGATTGCGCGGGCGGCCTGTGAAGACAAGACGGGCTACTTCAAGGATTTCAATCTGGATGACGAGGAGTGGTATGAGCTGAGTGTGGCGGCCTGGTTGCATGACTGCGGCAAGCTGGCCACGCCCGACTATGTGGTCGACAAGGCTACCAAGCTGCACATGCTGTGGGACGGCATAGACGCAGTGCGGGCGCGTTTCTCCGCGCTGCGGGCGCAGACGGAACGCGATTATCTGCAGCGCATGCTGGCGGTGTCCGAGGGCCAGAGAGCGGCCCTGGAAGCCGACCTGCAGGCCCGTTTGCAGCAGATCGATGATGACTGTGCATTCGTCACCCGGGCCAACACCGGGGGTGAATTCATGCGGCCGGAAGATCAGGAACGCGTGCGGGCGCTGGGCAACCTGACCTGGACGAATGCGGACGGTGAGCCCGAGCCCCTGCTGACCGAGGTGGAAATAGAGAACCTCTGCATTTCACGCGGCACACTGAACAATGACGAACGGGCCATTATCAACCGGCATATCGACATCACCATTGATATTCTGGAAGCGCTGCCGTTCCCGCGCAACCTGCGCCGGGTGCCGGAGTACGCCGGCGGCCACCATGAGAAGATGAACGGCAAGGGCTTCCCGCGCGGTCTGACCCGGGATCAGCTGTCGATTCCGGCTCGTATCATGGGGGTGGCCGATATCTTCGAGGCGCTCACGGCCAAGGAACGCCCCTACAAGAAGCCGATGCCCCTGAGTCAGGCCTTCAGCATCCTGCGCAATATGCGCGATGAAGAGCACATCGATGCCGATGTGTATGAGGTCTTCCTGCGCAGCGGGGTGTGGAAGGAATACGCCGAGCGACATCTGCTGGAGGCCCAGAAGGATGTCGACGACGCGACTGTCTACCTCTAGAGCCCCTGACTGGAGCTTCTGCCGCTGTCAGCGCTCGAACTGACGCGCGGTCCAGGCGCCGATCCGCTGCTCCAGACTGGCCGCGTCCAGCTCCGCCAGCATATGCTGGCGCTGGGCGCTGGCATGGTCCAGAAAACGGTCCGGCAGGCCAATCTGCAATATCGGTATGCGGTGATCTTCGGCCGCCATCCATTCCGCCACCGCTGAACCGGCACCGCCGGCCACCACATTCTCTTCCAGCGTCACGACAACATCATGGTCGGCCATGATCTGCTGCAGGCAGTCCGTATCCAGTGGCTTGATGAAACGCATGTCGACCAGGGTTGTATCCAGGGTCTCGGCCACCGTGGCGGCCGGGCTGACCATGCTGCCGAAGGCCAGCAGGGCGATACGCTTGGCGGCCTTGGCGCCGCTCGCGCGCAAGATCTCGGCCTTGCCCAAGGGCAGGCTGTCGAGGGTGCTGTCCGGCACCACGCCGGGGCCGCTGCCGCGCGGGTAGCGCACGGCCGCCGGGCCCGGATGGTGGTAGCCCGTGGTCAGCATGCGGCGCAGCTCAGCTTCGTCACGCGGCGCCATGACGACCATGTTGGGAATGCAGCGCAGGTAGGTCAGGTCGAAACTGCCGGCGTGGGTCGGCCCGTCTTCCCCGACCAGTCCGGCCCGATCGATGGCAAAGAGCACGTCCAGATTCTGCAGCGCCACGTCATGAATCAGCTGATCATAGGCCCGCTGCAGAAAGGTGGAGTAGATGGCCACCACCGGCTTGGCCCCTTCGCAGGCCATGCCCGCCGCCAGAGTGACCGCGTGCTGTTCGGCAATGGCCACATCAAAATAGCGCTGCGGGTATTCGCGTGAGAAGCGGACCAGATCAGAGCCTTCGCGCATGGCCGGGGTAATGCCCTGCAGGCGCTCATCCACGGCAGCCATATCGCACAGCCAGTCTCCGAAGATGTTGGAGTATTTGGGTTTTGCCGGCGCCGCCGGCGCCTTCCCGGTTGTCGTCTGGGGTTCTATCTTGCTGATGGCGTGATACTTGATCGGCGCCGCTTCGGCGGGCGAAAAGCCCTTGCCCTTCTGTGTGATCACATGCAGAAACTGCGGGCCGTCAAGGCTGCGGGCGGTGTCCAGAACCTCGGTCAGGCGGGGCAGGTCGTGACCATCCACCGGGCCCAGGTAGTGAAAACCGAGTTCCTCGAACAGGGTGCCGGGGGTGACCATGCCCTTCATGTGTTCTTCGGCCCGACGTGCCAGGATCTGGGCCGCTTCGGGGAAGTGGCGCAGAACCTTCTTGCCGTTTTCACGCATGCTGGTGTAGGTGCGGCTGGCCAGCAGGCGCGAGAAGTACTGCGACAGGCCGCCGACATTTTCCGAAATCGACATGTCGTTGTCGTTGAGCACCACCAGCAGGTTGGTGTCGGTATGTCCGGCATGGTTCAGCGCTTCGAACGCCATGCCGGCGGTCAGCGCGCCATCGCCGACAATGGCCGCGGCACGGCGCTGCTGACCGCTGTTTCTGGCCGCCAGGGCCATGCCCAGTGCCGCCGAAATGGCGGTGCTGCTGTGACCCACCCCGAAGGTATCGTAGATGCTTTCCTCGCGCGCCGGGAAGGCGGCCAGACCACCCTCCTGGCGAATGCTGGGCAGCTGTTCACGGCGCCCGGTCAGTATCTTGTGCGGATAGGCCTGATGACCGACATCCCACACCAGCCGGTCTTCCGGCGTATTGAAGCAGTAGTGCAGGGCAATGGTCAGTTCGACTACGCCCAGGCCGGCACCGAAGTGCCCGCCGCTGCGACCGACGGACCACAGCAGATAGGCGCGCAGCTCATCGGCCAGTCGGGACAGATCCCCGGCGTTCAGGCTGCGCAGTTCCTGCGGGCTGTTTATCCGGTCCAGCAGTGGGGTGACCGGGCGCTCTGTGGGGATGTTCGTGAATAGTCTCATTATTGTCCGTTCAATTGTCGGGAGCTGCCTGCTCCCGGCCATAACCAGTCAGTCTTGCGTCAGTGCAGACGTTCCACGATGTAATCCGCGATGCTGGCCAGCGGTGCGGTGTCACCCGGCAGTGTCTGCAGTGCGGCCAGGGCCTCGGCCTGCAGTTCGCCGGCCCTGCGTCGGGCTGCCGGCAGGCCCAGCAGAGAGACGTAGGTGACCTTGTCATGTGCGGCATCGCTGCCCGCATCCTTCCCCAGTGTGTCGGTATCGGACGTCACGTCAAGGATGTCGTCCACCACCTGAAAAGCGAGCCCGACGGCCTGCCCGTATCGCGTCAGCGCCGTGATCTGGTCGTCGGACGGTGGCGTGCTCCGACACCAGGCCCCCATGACCACAGCTGCATTGATCAGGGCGCCGGTCTTGTGCCGGTGCATGGTCTCCAGCGCTGTCAGGTCCATGGTGCCGGCAGCGGCGAAGCAGTCCATGGACTGACCATCGACCATGCCCTGGCCACCGGCTGCCTGGGCCAGCGTCCGCACCCAGGCCAGTTGCTGTTGCGGTGATACTGGCACCGGGCCATCATCGGTCAGCACCTGAAAGGCCAGCGCCTGCAATGCATCGCCGACCAGGATGGCTGTGGCCTCGTCAAAGGCAATATGGGTGGTGGGACGGCCGCGCCGCCAGGCGTCATCGTCCATGGCGGGCAGGTCGTCATGAACCAGCGAATAGGTGTGTATCAGTTCCAGTGCCGCCGCCGGCACCAGCCAGGTATCGTCGTCACTGGCATCGACTGCGCGTGCCGCCGCATGGCAGAGCAGCGGACGTACACGCTTGCCGGCACCCAGCAGCGCGTAGCGCAGAGCGCTCTGCAGGCGCTCGTGGCGGGCGGGGTAGCGGTCCGGCAGGCCGTGCAGATACTCATTGAAACGCCTGGCCGCCGGCCCGAGCTGCGGCGCGAGTTCGGTCATTCGGCGGGTCCACCTGCTGCGGAAGATTGGCTTTCATCCAGCAATATGCGAACCTTCTGCTCGGCGGAATCCAGTTGTTGCTGGCAGTCTCGAGTCAGCCGGACACCCTGTTCAAACGCCTGCATGGCCTCGTCCAGAGAGAGGTCTCCCTGTTCAAGCTGCGCAACTATTTTTTCCAGATCCGCTAATGATTTCTCAAAATTGTTCGATCTAGTAGGAGTGGACATGGATGATCACCCAAGTTCAGGGAGCGCAAACACTACTGAATTGCTTGTGTGGGGTCAATAAAGCGGCACGCTTATGCGTGCTGTCTGACTGTTCACTGATTGATCCAGGAATTACGGAGAGCCTTTACCAGTGGATTTAGCAACCATAGTCGGCCTGATCGGTGGCGTCGGGATGCTCATCATGGCGATGATCGTCGGTGGTGACCCGGTCGTGTACTACAATCTGCCTTCCGTTTTGATCGTTCTGATCGGCTCTCTGTTCGTGACCATGCAGAAGTTCACGCTGGAGCAGTTTCTCGGCGCCTTCAAGATTGCCGGCAAGGCTTACTCCTACCGGGCTATCAAACCGGAAGAAATCATCGAGGAAGTCGTGGAGCTGGCCGACTCGGCCCGCAAAGGAGGGTTGTTGTCGCTGGAAGGCAAGGAGGTCAGTCATGAATTTCTGGGCAAGGGTATCCAGTTGCTGGTGGGCGGGCACGACCCGGATGTGGTTCGCACCCTGCTGAACCGTGACATTCGCCTGACGCGCGAGCGCCACGAACAGGGTGCAGGTATATTCGGCGCCCTGGGCGACGTGGCACCCGCCATGGGCATGATCGGTACCTTGATCGGCCTGGTCGGCATGCTGGCCGTGCTGGACGACCCCAGAGCCATCGGTCCGCAGATGGCGGTAGCGCTGCTGACCACGATGTACGGCTCCATCATGGCCACCGTCATCGCCATTCCCATCAAGGACAAGTGCATGCTGCGCTCCGACGAGGAAACCATGGCCCAGCAGATGATCCGGGATGCGTTGCTGGGCATTCAGGCCGGACAGAACCCGCGTATTATCGAGCAGGCGCTGAAAACCTATCTGCCGGCCGGCCAGCGCGGTGCCGACTGATCTCATGGACAAGGGTGGAATGAGCCATGAGTGATGAAGATCAGGAGCACAAACGAGAAAAGAAAGGGTTGCCGCCCTGGATGGCCACCTTTGCTGATTTGATGGCGTTGTTGCTCAGCTTCTTCGTGTTGCTGCTGTCATTTTCTGAAATCGAGGCCCTGCGCTTCCAGCGTCTTGCCGGTTCGCTGCGCAATGCCTTTGGTGTGCAGCAGGATGTGCCGGCCGATGCCATTCCCCGAGGTACCTCGATTATTGCGCAGGAGTTCAGTCCCGGCCGACCTGATCCTACCCCGCTGAATGTAGTGCGCCAGGACACCATCCGTGACCTGGAAGACAGCCTGGAAGTGCTGGCGCAGGATGAAATTCAGCAGCAGGAAGATCGTCAGGGTGACCGCGGGGAGCTGACCCGGGACATCGTCGTCACAGAGCAGATGATCGAAGAGGCGCAGGAAGAAGCCGCAGAGATCGCCGGCCGCCTGGGTGACTACATCGATCAGGGCGCGCTGCAGATCGAGACCCTCAATGAGACCATAGTGATTCGCGTTCGTGAGCAGTCGTTTCCCTCCGGTTCCGATTTCATTGCCGATGAATTTCTGCCCATACTGGACCGGGTCAGAGAAGTGCTGTTGACGACGCCGGGCGATATTCGGGTCGAGGGGCACACGGACTCGGTGCCCATTGCCAGTGGGCCGTTCCGCAACAACTGGGAGCTGTCGACAGCCCGTGCATTGTCGATTGGTGAGTACCTGTGGGCAGCGCCGGAGATGGAAGAAAACCGCTTTACCGTGGTGGGCCATGGTGCCTCCAAGCCGATCGCCACCAATGAAACCCCTGAGGGCAGGGCGACAAACCGGCGTGTAGAGATTATCATCCAGCGCGATAACCCGGACTTCGAAGGCGAGCGCATTCCACTGGATGCCCAGGGCGAACCTGTCGACTTTGGTGACCCGGGATTGTTTGGCCTGGACCCCGACCAAGTATTCTGAGTACTCATGTTGCTGAATTACGATGATCTGCTGGCAGGGCTGGCGGATTCCCCGCTGGCGCACTGGGAAACGCCGCTGTCAGTGCAACTGCATGAACGCCTGCAGCAGCACAACAACGGCAATCTGCCCCGGTTTCTGGATGCACTCTCAAGGCTGCCTGACCTGCCCGCAAGTCAACTGGCGGGCGACGCGTCGGCGGTGACGCTGCTCAACCCCGATGCCCTCGACGATGCTCGGCAGAAGCAACTTGAAACCGGACTGCGGGCTCTGATGCCGTGGCGGAAGGGGCCGTTCGATTTCTTCGGCCTGACGATCGACAGCGAATGGCGCTGTGATCTCAAGTGGGCCCGGGTGGCTCCGCATCTGGCCGACCTGCATGGCCGCACCGTGCTTGATGTGGGCTGTGGCAATGGTTATTACGGCTGGCGCATGCTGGGCGCCGGCGCCCGACAGGTGATCGGCATCGACCCGTCCTGGCTGTCCGTGGTGCAGCACTTTGCCGTGAACCGCTATGCCCGGCATGCCCGGCACCATGTGCTGCCGCTGACGCTGGAAAGCCTCACGCCGGAACTGGAAGCCTTCGACACCGTATTCAGCATGGGTGTGCTGTATCACCGCCGGTCGCCGCTGGATCATCTGGAAGAGTTACGCCAGGCGCTGCGACCCGGTGGTGAACTGGTGCTGGAAACCCTGGTTGTGGAGGGTGAGCAGGGGCTGGCGCTGGTGCCGCCGGGTCGCTATGCCCGTATGAACAATGTCTGGTTTCTGCCCAGCGTGCCGACCCTGATCCAGTGGTGCGAAAAGATGGGCTTCGAGGATGTCCGCTGCGTGGATCAGTCGGCTACCACGGTGCAGGAACAGCGCGTCACCAACTGGAAGCGCGGGCAGTCGCTGGCCGACTATCTGGACCCTGACAACCCGGCCAGGACCGTTGAGGGGCATCCGGCGCCAGTGCGCGCCACGCTGCTCGCCCGACGTCCCGAGGGTGGTCGGCTGCAGCGGTATCATCTTTAGCACATCGGGTGACTGACGGCTGTTGAATCCGTATACTACGCGGCCTTTTCCGTTCACTCCCAGTTTGCATACAGGTGTCCCGAGAACCATGTCTCCAGAGCAGGAAGTCGCGAAACGTCGCACCTTCGCTATTATTTCCCACCCCGATGCCGGTAAGACGACGATTACCGAGAAGGTATTGCTGCACGGGGCCTTGATTCAGAAGGCGGGTACCGTCAAGGGCAAGAAGTCCGGTCAGCATGCCAAATCCGACTGGATGGAAATGGAAAAAGAGCGGGGCATTTCCGTCACCACCTCGGTCATGCAATTCCCCTATGCAGACTGTCTGGTCAACCTGCTGGACACACCCGGGCACGAGGATTTCTCGGAGGATACCTACCGCACACTGACGGCAGTGGACTCCTGTCTGATGGTAATTGATGCGGCCAAGGGTGTGGAGGCGCGAACCATCAAGCTGATGGAAGTCACGCGCCTGCGCGACACACCCATCATTACCTTCATGAACAAGCTGGATCGTGATGTCCGTGACCCCATCGAGCTGATGGATGAGGTCGAGGAAGTACTGAATATTGCCTGTGCCCCCATTACCTGGCCAATCGGCATGGGCAAGAGCTTCAAGGGTGTATACAACCTGCTGGAAGACACGGTGATTCTCTACAGCACCGGCCAGGGCAGTGTGATTCAGGAAGAGCGTCACATCGAGGGAATCGACAATCCGGATCTGGATGCCGCCATTGGTGACTATGCCGCCGAACTGCGTGATGAGATCGAGCTGGTGCGCGGCGCCTCGCATGATTTTGATCTGGACCTGTTCCTGGCGGGCGAACTGACACCGGTGTACTGGGGCACGGCACTGGGCAACTTTGGTGTCGACCATATGCTGGAAGGCCTGACCCAATGGGCGCCTGCGCCCCAGTCCCGGGCCACGGATGTGCGCACCGTGGAGGCGGCGGACACCCGTTTTACCGGCTTTGTGTTCAAGATACAGGCCAATATGGACCCCAATCACCGTGACCGGGTCGCCTTTATGCGCATTGTGTCCGGCCGCTACGAGAAGGGCATGAAAATGCGTCATGTCCGTCTGGGCAAGGATGTACGTATCGCCGACGCCGTAACCTTTGTGGCCGGTGACCGGGCTCAGGTCGAGGATGCCTGGGCGGGTGACATCATCGGTCTGCACAATCATGGCACCATCCAGATTGGTGACACCTTTACCGCTGGCGAGGCCCTCAAGTTTACCGGCATTCCCAATTTTGCTCCGGAACTGTTCAAACGCATCCGTCTCAAGGACCCGCTGAAAACCAAGCAGTTGCAGAAAGGTCTGGTGCAACTGGCCGAGGAGGGCGCGGTGCAGGTGTTTCGGCCACTGCGTAACAACGACCTGATCGTGGGCGCCGTCGGGGCCCTGCAGTTCGATGTGGTGGTGCATCGCCTGCGCACGGAGTACAAGGTCGAGGCGCTCTATGAGTCCATCAATGTGGCTACGGCGCGCTGGGTGATGGCCGACTCCGAACGGGAACTGGAGAAGTTTCGCGACAAGGCTTACGATAATTTGGCGCTGGACGGCGCCAATAACCTGACGTACATTGCACCTACCATGGTAAATCTTCAGCTGGCGATCGAGCGCCATCCGGAAGTGCGTTTCCTGGCTATACGAGAGAATTAGAGAGAACTAGAGAATGTTGCTTTATCTGTTGTTGGTGTCTGTCTGCTCCGTTGCCGCCTGGCTGGCCTCGTTGCGACTGGCACAGTGGCTGCAGCAGCAGCGCGACCTGACCGACGACGTGGCCACCGGTATTTTCATGATCTGCTTTCTGCTGGGTCTGTTGCTGGTGGGTGTCTTTGTCGCTGCCGGGGCCATGCTGACTGATGGCGACCGGGCGGCGGCGGGTCTGCTGGTCGAGTCCGTGCTGGCCACGGTCATGTTTCCGGCCGGTATCCTGCTGCTGAAAAAAAACCGCGAATTTTCTTGAGTCAGGCCCTGCCTTTCTATAGAATCCGCCGCTCCAAACATGGCAATAACTTCCCCTGAGCCCCCACTATAGGTGGAGTTAGAGATTTCAATGAAAACTTTCAGTGCAAAAGCGCAAGACGTCCAGCGTGACTGGTTCGTGATCAACGCCGAGGGTAAAACCCTTGGGCGCCTGGCTACAGAAGTGGCTGTGCGCCTGAAAGGCAAGCACAAGGCCATCTTTACGCCGCATGCGGACACCGGTGACTACATCGTTATCGTGAATGCAGAGAAGGTGCATGTCACCGGACGTAAAGCGTCGCAGAAAATGTACCACCGCCATACCGGCTACCCGGGTGGCCTGAAGTCCATGAGCTTTGACAAGCTGCGTGATCATGCGCCGGAGCGCATTATTGAGCAGGCTGTCAAGGGCATGCTGCCTCGCAACCCTCTGGGCCGTTCCATGCTCAAGAAGCTGAAGGTGTATGCGGGTCCCGAACACCCTCACACCGCCCAACAGCCCAAAGAACTGGATATCTGAGAGGTAAGCTATGTCTACGACTCAATACTACGGTACCGGCCGTCGCAAAACCTCCAAGGCGCGTGTATTCCTGCGTCCTGGCACCGGCAAGATCACAGTCAACCAGCGTCCGCTGGATGAGTACTTTGGTCGTGAAACAGCATCCATGATCGTGCGTCAGCCGCTGGAACTGACTGAAAACACCGGCAAGTTCGATGTTTTCGTCACCGTTGCCGGTGGTGGTGCCAACGGTCAGGCCGGCGCGATCCGCCACGGTCTGACGCGGGCCCTGATGGACTATGATGAAACCTTGCGTGGGGTACTGCGTGCTGCGGGTTATGTGACTCGTGATGCGCGTGCCGTCGAGCGCAAGAAAGTGGGTCTGCGCAAAGCGCGCAAGCGTCCGCAGTTCTCCAAGCGCTGATCCGGCGGTTTCGCTGGTTGGTGCGCCAATGCCCGCTTTATGCGGGCATTTTTGTTTGTGCTGATCGACGTGTCTTCGATGGGGCTGCACAGGCCTGCCAGGGACGCCGCAGTGACTTGTTTTGGCAACGTTTTTTGCCACAGCGTAAAGTCTGCAGTGAGGGTGTCAGTTCCTTGTAAGCGCCGTGCTTTTTCATTAAGATCAACGGCATTTTTAAGATCGTGATCCCTTCGTATTTCAGAGGAAACCATAATGACTCAAGACGGCGTGAATAAAGGCCGCCGCCGCTTCCTGATGGGCGCCACCGGTGTGATGGGTGCCGCAGGCGGGGTCGGCGTGGCCTGGCCCCTGCTGGCGTCCTGGCAGCCCAGTGAGCGGGCCAAAGCCGTGGGTGCTCCGGTAACCGTGGATATCGGGAACCTGGAGCCGGGTGAAATGATTTCAATAGAATGGCGTGGCAAGCCGATTTTTATCGTGCATCGGACGCCGGAAATGCTCGAAACATTGCGCTCTGACGAGCTGCGAGGTCGTCTTTCCGACCCGGATTCGGGCAATGCCGATCAACAGCCCGAGTACGCACGCAATGACGTGCGCTCTCGTGAAGAAGAAATTCTGGTGGTGGAAGGGTTCTGTACCCATCTGGGCTGCGCACCCCAGTTCCGCCCCGAGGTAGCGCCCCAGACCTTCGACGACAACTGGCTCGGTGGCTTCTTCTGTGCCTGCCACGGTTCGCGCTTCGACATGGCCGGTCGGGTGTTCCGGGGTGTACCGGCACCGTCCAATCTGGCCGTCCCGCCGCACTTCCGCGAGGGAAATCTGCTGACAGTTGGTGAAGACGGGGAGACTGCCTGATGAGCAATCAAGACAAGGACGGGCTGATGGGCTGGATTGATGCCCGCCTGCCGGTGACGCGCACGATTGAAAAGCACGTCACCAAGTATTACGCGCCCAAGAATTTCAATTTCTTCTATGTATTTGGCGTTCTCGCCATGCTGGTCTTCGTCAACCAGATCGTGACTGGCATCTGGCTGACCATGAAGTATGTGCCCTCGGCGGAAGAAGCCTTCCGTTCGGTTGAGTACATCATGCGTGATGTCGAGTGGGGTTGGCTGATTCGCTACATGCATTCCACCGGTGCCTCCATGTTCTTCGTGGTCATCTATCTGCACATGTTCCGCGCCCTGCTGTACGGGTCCTACCAGAAGCCGCGTGAACTGGTGTGGATCTTCGGCATGCTGCTTTACCTGCTGCTGATGGCAGAAGCCTTCATGGGCTATGTGTTGCCCTGGGGTCAGATGTCGTACTGGGGTGCCCAGGTCATCATCTCCCTGTTCGGTGCCGTGCCGGTTATCGGCGAGCCGCTGGTCGAGTGGATTCGCGGTGACTACCTGATTTCAGGTGCCACACTGAACCGTTTCTTTGCGCTGCATGTCATCGCACTGCCGCTGGTGCTGGCGCTGCTGGTGTTCCTGCATATCGTGGCGCTGCATGAAGTCGGGTCCAACAACCCGGATGGCATCGATATCAAGAAGGACCTGGATGAAAACGGCGTGCCGCGTGACGGTATTCCGTTCCACCCCTATTACACCATTGGCAAGGACCTGGTCGGTGTGATCATCTTCCTGATGGTGTTCTGTGGCATTATCTTCTTCTTCCCGACCGCCGGCGGCTTCTTCCTTGAAACTGCCAACTTCGAACCTGCGGACCCGCTGACCACACCGGAGAACATTCACCCGGTCTGGTACTTTGGCGCCTTCTACTCGATTCTGCGGGCCATGGACTTCGATCTGTTCTTCATCGAAGCCAAGCTGCTGGGCGTACTGACCATGGGGGCAGCCATTGCCATCCTGTTCGTGCTGCCCTGGCTGGATCGCAGCCCGGTAAGGTCCTGGCGCTACAAGGGCATGATCAGCCGGGTATCCATCGTGGTATTCGCGGTTGCCTTCTCGATTCTGACCTGGCTCGGCATTCAGCCTGTAACCACGCTGAATACCATCCTGGCGCAGATCTGTACTGCCATTTACTTCGCGTTCTTCCTGGGTATGCCGTTCTATACCCGCTATGAGAAAACGAAACCGGTACCGGAGAGGGTGACGAATCGATGAATACTATGAAGCGTTTGATCATCATTGCCCTGGTGGCCCTCGTTTCCGGGTCGGCCCTGGGCTACGGAGAAGTTCGTCCCGTGGACAATGATGTACGTGACATCGAGTCACTGCAGCGGGGCGCGCAGCTCTACTTCGAAAACTGTGTCGGCTGTCACTCGCTGGAATATGCCCGCTTCAATCGCGTGGCCCGTGATCTCAGTATCCCGGAAGACCTGTTTGAAGAGTACCTGCTTGATGCCGACCGTCCCATTGGCGACCTGATGACGATCGCCATGCCGGAAGCGCTGGGTGCCCAGTTCTTCGGTACCACACCACCGGACCTGACCCTGGTCGCTCGGGTGCGTGGCACCGACTGGATCTACACCTTCCTGACCGGTTTCTACGAGGACCCGATTCGCCCCTATGGCGTGAACAATGCCCTCTACAACAATGTGGGCATGCCACATGCCATGGTGAATCAGCAGGGTCTCTGTGCCGAGGCACCAGGTGCAAACGGCTGCGAGGAGTTGGTCTACGAAGGCTCCATGTCGCCGGAAGAATTTGATCTGGCCATGGTCGATCTGACCAATTTCCTGGATTACATGGGTGAGCCCGTGCAGGTGCAGCGTCAACGGATCGGCTGGTTCGTCATGGCCTTTCTGAGTGTTTTCCTGGTGTTCGCATGGTTGCTGTATCGCGAACTCTGGAAAGACGTCAAGTAAACCAGGGCGCGTCTGAAGCCTGAATCGGCGCGACAGCTTCGGCTGTCGCGCTTCATTGTGTCTAGATAACTGGGAGAGCGTACATGGGCGTAGTGGCCAAGCGGTCATCCATGACTTTTTTCTCCGATCCCGCGTCGCATTACAGCCACCGGGTTCGGATTGTGCTTGCCGAGAAGGGCGTTGCAGTCGATACCATTGATGCCGATCCGGACAACGTGCCGACCGAAGTCAGTGATATCAACCCCTACAACAGTCTCCCTACCCTGGTAGACCGGGATCTCGTGCTTTACGAGCCGAATGTCATGATGGAATATCTCGACGAGCGGTTCCCGCATCCGCCGTTGTTGCCGGTATACCCGGTGTCGCGTGCCGAATGCCGGCTGTACATTCACCGCATCCAGCGCGACTGGTGTGCTCTGGTGGATATCATCACGGCTGGCCGTGATCGTGCCGAGGTGCAGAAAGCGCGCGAGCGACTGTCCGAAAGCATCATCAGCATCGCGCCCATCTTTGCCGAGAAGCCCTACTTCATGAGTGAGGACTTCACGCTGGTCGATTGCTGTGTGGCGCCTATTCTGTGGCGGCTCCCCGATCTGGGCGTTGATGTGGAAGACCGGGCGGACAAGAATCTGGGTAAATACATGCAGCGGGTGTTCGAGCGCGAGTCGTTCAAGGTCAGCCTGTCTGAAGTAGAGAGTGAAATGCGTGAGTGAACAGACGCCACCGCCACCGCCGATGTCGGATAACCGTCCGTACCTGATTCGAGCCCTGCACGAATGGATTACCGACAACGGCTGCACCCCCTATATGGTGGTGCAGGCCGATGTGCCGGGTGTTCAGGTGCCGCAGGCCTATGTTCAGGATGGACGGATTACCCTCAATATCGCGCTGCGGTCGGTACAGTCTCTGAACCTTGGCAACAAGGAAATCATTCTCTCCGCAACCTTCGGCGGTGAGCTCGAGCATATCCGGGTGCCCTGCCATGCTGTGGCCGCCCTCTTTGCCCGCGAAAACGGGCAGGGCATGGTGTTCGAGGTGAAAGATGACGGCCCGCCATCAGGTGGTGGCCCTCGTGACCCGGGTCCGGGCAAGGGCAGCGGTCCCAAGGGCAAGGATGGTGGCAGTCAGGACGGGAACAAGCGGCCGAAACTCAAGGTCGTCAAGTGACTCGGTTTCTTCGGTTGATCAAAAAACAACCCAAGCGTCTGATCTGCAAAGAAAAATCTGCTGATTAGTTAGGGTCTGGTGGTTGACACGGC
>NZ_SRMF01000012.1 GCF_004768465.1 Natronospirillum operosum | reverse complement strand
CTACCGTCTACCGTCTACCGTCTACCGTCTACCGTCTACCGTCTACCGTCTACCGTCTACCGTCTACCGTCTACCGGACAAAAACTTGCCATTTCATGGGGTGAAAATGGCAAGTTTTCGATATAAATATCAGGGCCGGAGTGGCCTATAATCGGCGCGAATCGATTCAAGGAGAGATGATGTTTGGGCAATGGATGGACCCAGCCTTTTTGCCGTTCATGGCTGCGGGCCTCGCAGTACTGGTCCTGACGGCTGTCGAGCTGTCGGCCTTGCTGTTCGGCCTGGCATTGTCCGACGCCCTGGACAACATGCTGCCACGAGTCGATATCGAATCCGGTGAGGCGCCGGGAATATTCTCATGGCTCGGCTTTGGCAAGGCACCCTTCCTGGTCGTACTTGTTGTCATTCTGGCCACTTTCTCTGTCAGCGGTATTGTCATCCAGCATACGGTTCTCGGCTTGCTGGGTTTTACGCTGTGGCCATTGCTGGCTGTCGTGCTGGCGCTGCTGATCACCATGCCGTCTGCGTCCTTTCTGGCAGGCGTCCTGGCGCGTGTCATTCCAAGTGAGGAAACATCCGGTATTCATCGCAACGAGCTGGTCGGCTGCCATGGGCATATTGCACAAGGGGTGGCGACTCATGATCGACTGGCGGAGGCGCAGATCGCCGGCCCCAGGGGGTTGCGTCACTGGATCATGGTGCGGGCGGAGCGCGGCGAGCAACTGTCGCCCGGCACCCCGGTGCGCATTATCGCCCGCGAAGACCGCACCGTGTTCATGGCCAGGCGTGTTGAAGACCCTGACCTGTTGAAGAAGAAAGGAGCAGCAGCTCTGCCCGGCTGAAAACCTGGCAGAAGAAAAGGACAACTGACAACCCTACCATTCATCGAGAATAGAGAGACTGAACATGGAAATTCAACCCATTCTCGCCGTTCCAGGCATCGTGATCGCAGCTCTGATCGCGATCGCCCTGGTTTATGCAGCACTGTACAAGAAGGTTCCTCGCGGCATTGCCATCGTTCGCACCGGCATGGGCGGACGCAGGGTCATTATTGATGGTGGCTGTCTCAGCCTGCCGGTTTTTCATGAGGTACGTCAGGTCAATCTTTCCACGGTCCAGCTTACCGTGCGCCGAAACGGAGACGACGCATTGATCACGCGCGACAGTCTGCGCGTGGACGTAACGGTCGATTTCTATGTGTCCGTGGAAGAAAGTGAAGAGGGTGTGGCGCAGGCTGCCCGGACTCTGGGCGATCGCACCTTTGACCCGGCCAAGCTGCGCGAATTGATCGAGGGCAAACTGGTTGACGCCCTGCGCGCGGTAGCAGCGGAACAGGACATGATGAATCTGCACGAGAACCGGCAGGACTTCGTCCAGCGGGTGCAGGAGATTGTTTCGGTGGATCTGGCCAAGAACGGCCTGCAGTTGGAGTCGGTCTCACTGACCGGCCTGGACCAGACCATCACCGACGACCTCAACCCGAACAACATGTTCAATGCCACGGCGCTCAAGATCACCGCCGAGCGTGTGGCGCGTGAAACCCAGGCGCGTGCCGAAGCCGAAGCCAACGCCAAGATCGCCAATGCCCGTGAGGCTGCGCGTGCCGAGGAAGAGGCCATAAAGGCCCGCGAGCTGGTCGAGCGTTCGGAAATCGAGAAAGAACGCAGCGTGTCTGTTTACCGCTCGGAAAGCGAGGCGCAGGCACGCAAGGCCGAGATTGCATCCAACCGGGAGGCCGAAAACGCCGAGCTGGAGAAGGACGAAGCCCTGCGCTCCCGGGCCATTGAGCGGGATCGCAAGCTCAAGATCTCCGAGCAGGAACAGCGCATTGCCGTGGCCGAGAAGTCCGAGAGCGAATCCCAGGCCGAGGCGCGCGCAGAGGAGGCGCGCCAGGCCCGCGTTGTGGCCGAAGAAGCGGTGCGCACGGCACAGGAGCAGGCCGCTGCCGACCGGCGCAAGCGGATTGCGGTGACTCAGGCGCAGGAGAAAGCCGAAGTCGACGCGACTCAGGTGCGTGTGGCCGCAGAAGCCAGCCGCGAAGCTGCCGAGCTTGAAGCCACCGCACGGCGCCAGGCGGCCGAGCAGGATCGACAGGCCGCCATCTTCCGTGCCGAAGCCCACCGCGCCGAGAAAGAGGCCGAGGCTGAAGGCGTCCGGGCCGTCAACGAGGCCAAGAATACACTCTCGCGCGACCTGATTGCCCATGCCGAGCGGATCAGGGAACTGGACGTGGCACCGGACGTATTGCGTGAAATGGTTGCACCCTTTGACGGCGTGGGTCAGAACATGCGGTCAGTCTTCGTCCATGGTCTCGGTGGTGCCAATGAGGTCGCAGGTGAGGCCAAGGGCAAGGTCAGTGGCGGCCAGCGTTCGGTCATGCAGGACTTGTTTGACGGCATCATGAGCTATTCCATGGTGGGCCCGGCCATGAAGGAGATCGGGGGCAATATCGGTATTGATCTGGCAGAAACCCTGCGTACAGGCACGCCGCAGAAACTGAAGCAGGCGTCCGATGATGCGGCGGCAGGCAGCCAGGAGTCGGCGGCCAACGAGGCGGCCGGGCCCGAGGTTGATCCGGTGGCGTCGAGCCAATCCGCCAGCGCTGACTGACACCCTGGTGGAGAGGAGGTGTGGCAGCCATGCGGCACAAACTGGATACCTGGGTGCTGTCCGCCGTGATTGTGCTGCAGATTGCCGGTCTGACCATCGACAGCCTGTTTGTGGTCATCGGGCTTCTGGTCGGGCTGGGCTATCTGCTGCTTCGTCCGTCACTCGCCCAGCGCGCGGCGGGCGGTGACAAGGCGAGTGACAGCCCGCCCCCGGATGCTGCCACATCTCTTTGGAATGACACCGAAAGGGCCCTGCGCGAACTCGATCGCTACCCGGCCGATGGTGTTCTGGCGTCCGAGTCGCTGCGCCTTGGTCAGGTCGGGCGTCGGGCCGTCGAACGCGGGCGCAGTGTCCCTGCCGATCCCGCCAATGCCCAGGTACGCCACCTGTTGTGTTTGGCCGGTGATGCCCTGAGAGCCTTCGTCAATGCCGGTGAGCCGGACTCCGAGCTGGCTTCACTGCGGGCCTTGCTCGATGAAGTGGCACAGACCCTGGACAACAACCCCTGTTCGGCTGCCGCCGAGGAACAGATGCGCATCCGACTGCGAGTGCTGCAAAAGGAACTGGAACAACCCGAAAACAAGGAGCATGTATGACTCTGTCTGCCGAAATTGACGTCAAGGCGCAGCCTGATCAGGCATCACGCCAGCAACTGGAGACCTTTCTGGGTGATGCTTCCGAAGCGTTTGACCTTGAGCGCATTCAGGCCGATCAGCGGGTTCTGGTAGAAGACATCAAGCATGGCTTTGACTGGAGCGCGCCCGAGAGTTTTGCCGTGAACCATGCGACTGGGGTGTCCCGGTTCGCCGACGCCATTGTCGACGGCGTGCGTTCGACTGATCTGGGCAGTGTGCATGAGCATCTTGTCGAGTTGCGCATGGTAACCAGCCGACTCAATCAACAACTCGAGCCCTCGGGTTTTTTCAGCCGCCTTGTATTTAACACCCGGAAAGCCCTCGCCGCATTTGCTGCCGACTGGGACAGCGTTGATGGCCAGATCAATCAGGTCATTGCCACACTCGAGCGTGATCGCAGAGGCAGTCTGGTCAGTATCGAAAGCCTGCGCAATCTGGGTCAGGAGGCGGTAGAGAACTTCCGTCGCATGACCGCTGCAATCATTGCCGGGCGGGAATTACTGGACGAGGAACGTGATCGACTCAAGGCGCGGCGGGCAGAAATTGAAGCCTCCGGGGACAGCGTGCAGGCCGCCGAATTGCGACAACTGGAGCATCGGGCGGAAGTATTTGACCGACGCCTGACCAATCTGGAAAAAAGTCGTGGCATTGCCGCCGGCATGATTCCGACCATTCAACAGACCCTGTTTTCCGAGATCCTCGTCTCGGAGGAACTGGATATGGCCCTGACTCAGGCTATTCCGCTGATGAAGCAGCAACTGGCCGTGGTGGCCGAACAGGTTCGGCAGGAGCAGCGGCTGCAGTCTCTGTCGGCCACGCGGGAAGCCACAGACCGAATGATGGATGACATCGCCGATCGTCTCGAAAGCAACCAGGAAAAAGTCGACGCCCAGGTGCGCGAGGGTATTGCCAGCACCGACAATGTGGTGGCGTTCATCGAACGTATTGGTGACACCATTGAACAGATCGATCAGCGTCAGGGTGAGGCCCAGCGCGACCGTGCCGATGCCCGTCAGCGCCTGGAAAGCGCCGTTGGTGAACTGCGCGACCGCCTGATGGCAATGTGAATTGCCTTCAGGGTACCGGCCCGCAAGCCTGAACCCTTTCCCGGTAGCCTCCCTGTGCCACTCCGCCCGCTGCAAAAGCAGCGTCCACTCAACCTGACAGCTGACACATCCCGGATCATGCACCCTTGCTGTCGGGATGGCGTTCAGCCCTTCTATACTGTGGCTATCATGATCAATGGGAGCCACTCATGACACGCCATGCACTGCTGGCGCAGTTGGCCGAACAGACTGCCAGCCTGAAAGAGGAAGGCCTGTTCAAGGCCGAGCGCGTGATCACCTCGGCGCAGGATGCCGAGATCGCGGTCGACAATGAGCGGGTGCTGAATCTCTGTGCCAACAACTATCTGGGTCTGGCCAATCATCCCGAGCTGATCCGGGCGGCGCAGCGCGGGCTGGAAGAGCATGGCTTCGGTATGGCTTCGGTGCGCTTCATCTGCGGCACGCAGGACATCCACCGGGAGCTGGAGCAACGCCTCAGTGCCTTTCTGGGCATGGAAGACACCATCCTCTATTCCTCCTGTTTCGACGCCAATGCCGGCCTGTTCGAAACCATTCTGGGCCCGGAAGACGCGGTCATTTCCGATGCGCTGAACCATGCCTCGGTGATCGACGGCATTCGGCTGTGCAAGGCCAAACGCTATCGCTACGCCAACAATGACCTGAACGAACTGGAAGCCCGGCTGCAGGAAGCCGATGCCGCCGGTGCCCGTCACAAGCTGATCGCCACCGATGGCGTCTTCTCGATGGATGGCGTCATTGCCAACCTGCAGGGCATCTGTGATCTGGCCGACCGCTATCAGGCGCTGGTCATGGTCGATGACAGCCATGCGGTCGGTTTTCTGGGCGAGCAGGGCCGGGGCAGTCACGAGTACTGCCAGGTCATGGCGCGGGTTGATATTCTGACCGGCACCCTGGGCAAGGCACTGGGGGGTGCCTCGGGGGGGTACACCGCGGGTCGCAAGGAGATTGTCGACTGGCTGCGGCAGCGCTCGCGGCCCTATCTGTTTTCCAATTCACTGGCCCCGCCCATAGTGCAGGCGTCGCTGCGTGTGCTCGATCTGCTGCAGATGGGCGATGAACTGCGCACCCGCCTGTGGGCCAATACTCGCCACTTCCGGCAGGCGCTGGAACAGGCCGGGTTCACCCTGGCCGGGGCCGATCATCCCATCATTCCCGTCATGCTGGGTGATGCGAAGCTGGCGGCAGAGATGTCCCGGCGGCTGCTGGCCGAGGGCATCTATGTGGTCGGCTTTTCCTTCCCGGTGGTCCCCCGGGGGCAGGCGCGCATCCGTACCCAGATGTCGGCGGCCCATACCAGGGAGCAACTGGACCGGGCCATTGAAGCCTTTGTCCGCATCGGTCGGGAACTCGGTGTGGTCAAGCAACAGGAGCGACCGCAATGACCGTCATGAAAGCGCTGGCCAAGCAGGCCGCCAAGCCCGGAATCTGGCTGACCGAAACCGAACGTCCCGAACCTGGCCACAATGATCTGTTGATTCGCATCCGCAAGACCGCCATCTGCGGCACCGACATGCACATCTACCACTGGGATGACTGGGCGCAACAGACCATTCCGGTGCCCATGGTGGTGGGCCATGAATATGTGGGCGTGGTGGAAGCCATGGGGTCGGAAGTACGCGGTTTCGAAGTGGGCGACCGGGTGTCGGGCGAGGGCCATATCACCTGTGGGCACTGCCGCAACTGCCGGGCCGGGCGGCGTCATCTGTGCCGCAATACCACCAGCGTGGGCGTCAATCGTCCTGGTGCCTTCGCCGAATATCTGGTTATCCCGGCGTTCAACGCCTTCAGGATTCCGGACAACATCAGTGATGATCTGGCGGCCATCTTTGACCCCTTCGGCAATGCCGTCCATACCGCCCTGGCCTATGATCTGGTGGGTGAGGATGTGCTGATTACCGGCGCTGGCCCCATCGGCATCATGGCTGCTGCGGTGGCCCGCCGTGCTGGCGCACGGCACACCGTGGTCACGGATATCAACGAGTATCGGCTGGAGCTGGCGCAGCGCATGGGGGCTACCCGCACGGTCAATGTCAGTCAGCGGTCACTGACTGATGTCATGCAGGAAATCGGCATGACCGAAGGCTTTGATGTGGGGCTGGAGATGTCCGGTGTGCCTTCCGCCTTCGAGCAGATGCTGGGCTCCATGAACCATGGCGGCCGCATGGCACTGCTCGGCATACCGCCGGGCAGCATGGCCATCGACTGGAATCAGGTCATCTTCAAGGGCCTGACCCTCAAGGGTATCTATGGCCGGGAAATGTTCGAAACCTGGTACAAGATGGCCAGCCTGATCCAGTCCGGGCTGGATCTGACGCCCATGATCACGCATCGCTTTGCGGTGGATGATTTCCAGCAGGGTTTTGATGTCATGGCCTCGGGCCAGTCGGGCAAGGTAATACTGGACTGGGGTGCCTGAACCGACCCGGTAACGCAACAGCGTCGGCTGGGCTGTTGTGCACAAATCTGGTCTATACTGACGTGGTATCAGGCCAGCAGGTGAAGCAGTCGATGCAGGGGTGCAGTTCGGATTTTCGATCCCAGTGCAGGTCAAAGCCGTGGTCCGGGTTGATCATTTGCCTCCTGCTGGCCGTATTGCTGTTGCCCGGATGGTTGCTGGCGGATACCCCGATACGGATTGTCACCGGCAACAATTATGAACCCTATGTGGACGAAGGGCTGCCAGCGGGCGGAATGCTGACCGAGCTGGTATCCGTTGCTTTCGAGCTCATGGGCGAGTCCCCGGACATTATCTTCCAGCCCTGGTCGCGCGGTTATCAGGAAACACTCAACGGGGACTATGCGGCCACCTTCCCCTACGTCTTCACTGTAGAACGGTCCGAAAGCTATCTGTTTTCGGCCCCTCTGATTGTGGTTCAGACGCGGATCTTTGTGCGGTCGGCCGAACCGGCCGAGTCCATTGCCGACCTGGAAGGCAGACGTCTGTGCCTGCCGATCGGTTATGTCCTGTCACAAGAGATCCATGCCGTGCTGGATGGGCTCACAGTGCAGTTGAACCGGCCGGAGTCCATGTCAAACTGTTTCCGGATGCTGGACCGGCAACGAACCGATTTCGTCGTCAGCAACCTGTTTCTGGGCCAGATGACAGCATTGGAAGAGCTGGGTGATCTCGGCAAGGTTCGTTTGCTGGAGGAAGTTGTGGCCAATACTACTCTGCATCTTATTGTGCCGCGCGACCGTCCTGAAGCAGCGCAATTGCTCGATGCCTTCAATGCTGCCCTGTCTGAACTGCGTACCGAGGGCGTGGCGGCCGAAATCCGGCAACGTCACCTGGGTCATCTGTCTGTTGCGTAGCACCGGTGAAAACCGGGTCGGACTGAGCTCAGGGTCAGTGTTATCGGCCGCCTGATTCTGGCAGAATGGTCGTCCTCCAGGGAAGGCCAGAGCAGTTGCAGGGAAGACGCAGAGACACTGCTCGACGCCAAGTGTCCCTGGGGTTGATTCAGGAACCGGAAAAGGGACACCACCATGCTCACTGACCTCTCGGCCACTCTCTTTCGTGTCGGCTGCGCCCTGCTGCTGGCATTCATTGCCGGCTGCAGCAGTACACCCGATACCCCCTATACGCTCTACCAGAATGAACACCAGCCCACGGTCATCATCTGGGAAAACAGCAACAGCCACTCCAACAACGAAGCCACGCTGCAACTGGTCGTGCAGGCGGGCAGCCTGCAGGAGCGTGATGATCAGCTCGGTTATGCCCACTTTGTCGAGCACATGATATTCCGGGGCACCGAAAACTACCCGCGTGCCGAGATGCGGGAGCGTCTGCGCGAGCTGAATGTGGACATCGGCCATCATTCCAATGCCTATGTCACCTTCGACCATACCGCCTACTGGCTGGATCTGAACTCGATCGAGCCCGAACGTCTGGAAACCGGCATCGAAATGCTGTCAGAGTGGGCCTATCGGGTCAGCTTTGACCCGGATGACGTCGAGTCCGAGCGCGCCGTGGTGCTGGAAGAGTGGCGCCTGACCGAGCCCGAAGCCGAGCGCGCCAGCCAGCAGGTCTTTGCCGACTTCTATGCCGGCAGCCGTCATCAGGAGCGGCATCCCATCGGCACCGAGGACAGCATTCGCAAGGCCACGCCTGAAGGCTTGCGCGAGTTCTATGACACCTGGTACCGGCCCGACAACATGGCGGTGATCGTGACCGGTGACGTGGATCGGGACCAGGTGAAGGCACTTGTCGACCAGCACTTCCCGCCACAGCCGGTTGCGGCTGACGCCCCCGTGCCGCAGCAGTGGGACATCAACCCGGGTGCCATGGACCCGCGCCCTGCCTTTACAGACCCCTATATCACCGATGGCTTTGCCGACATGCGGTTCTTCCAGGAAGCGCCCATGCCAACCACGGCACAGGAAGTGGTCGACCGTGTGCAGGAAGAGCTGGCGCTGGATGTGCTGATCGACCGGCTGGATCGGCGAGTGACCGAAACCCGCGGCAGTGTGGCCTGGTTCAACTGGTATCGGGAATTCTCCTCGCCCAATGTGCGCGTGCTGGATCTGGAAGTGAGTCTGACTGAGGACGACTTCGAGCTGGGTCTGGGCCTGCTGGAGGAAGAGCGTCAGCGTCTGCTCGCCGAGGGCATTCGCCAGCGTGAACTGGATGACTGGCGCCGACGCCGCCTGGAGCAGGAACGTTCAGAGCAGGATTCGGCCGGTCATCTGGCCGGCATTGCGCTGGATCACTACCTGTACGGCTGGCCCATGCTGAGTCAGGCACAGTGGGTGGCACTGCTGGAGGAGGCTGCGCCGACCTGGACCACCGAATCGGTCACTGCTGCCCTGGCGGAGGCGATGTCGGTGGAACCCCAGGTGCGTATCATTCATCCCTACCGCATGACCCCGCCGGCGACCGAGACCATAGACGGCTGGCTGGCCTCGGCCGCCTGGGTGCCGGATGAGACCGACCGCCTGGGCAACGGTGCCGAACAGGTCGCCGACTGGACCCTGGACCCGGCCTACGCGGGCAGCATAGTGCGGGAGCGCGATCTGGAGCACGAGGTGACCGAGTGGACGCTGAGCAATGGCATGACCGTCTGGTATCGACATGCCGCTGCCAACCCGGGTGAGGTGAGTTTTCAACTGGTCGGGCTTGGCGGCTTCAACAGGCTGCCGGAAGCAGAGGTGGTCACCGGCCGGCTGACGGTCGAGGCGATGACAGCTTCGGGGTTGCGGAATCTCGACGGGCCCGAATTGCGCCAGTGGCTGCAGCGCGAGTCGATCACGCTGGATCTGGGCATGGATTTCTTCGATCGCTTTGCCTACGGCAATGCACCTGCGGAGCGTCTGGGGCTGGCGCTGAACCTGCTCCATATCGGGCTGACCGAAGGCCGTGTCGACCCTGACACGGCCGAGCATCAGCGGGCGCAGGGGTTGAGCTATCTGCAGCAGCTGGACAATCACCCGCATCGACCCTGGATGGACCTGCTGCACGAACAGCTGCACCGGCAGGAGCCGGCCCAGCGCATGCTGACCCCGGCTGAAGTCGAGGGTGCCAGTACCGAGGCGATGCGGGCCTTCTACGATCGCCATATTGCCGGCGCGCAGAACTATACCCTGGCCATTGCCGGTGATGTGGACCGCGACACCGTGCGCCAGCATGTGCTCGCCGCCGTGGCTACCCTGCCACCGACGGAGGCTCCGCTGGGTGCCACCCGACAACTGCCGGTGCCGACAGAATCCGGGCAGTGGCATGTTGCAGGCAGCGGCGAACGCCATGCCAGCATTTTGCTGCGTTATGCCATTCCCAAGGCAGAACATGCTGACCTGGATCGCACCGCCATGCTCTACATGGAACACTGGCTGGACGAAGTACTGATGGATGAAATCCGCACCGCCAGCGGTCTGGCCTACTCGGTACAGGGCGACACCGAAGGCTATAGCCGCTATCACGATGACTATGTGCTCTGGGTGCACCTGGGCACCGACCCCGAGCGGGTGGAGGAAGCCATTGAGCGGGTGGAAGCTACGCTGGCCCGGGCGGCGACCGTTGACCTGGCCCAGGAGCGGGTCGACCGCTGGCAGCAGCGGATGGAGAATGATCGGCGCCGGCAGCGCGGCAGCGCCGACTGGACCGTGGGCCGGCTGGCCTACGCTCAGTTGTTCGAGCGCGCGCCCACAGTTGGCCTGGATGGTCGCTATGCCAATGTCGAGGCTGCCGTATTGCCGGAGCTGCTGAGCCTGTTCCTGAATGACAGTGCCGTGCGTTCAGAGTTTGTCTGGCTGCCCTGAGTCGCGGCTCAGGCAGCCTGCCTTGTCAGGTGGTTTGCTGCGGCGCCCGATAGCGCTTCAGCCGCAGCGCATTGCCCAGCACACAGACGCTGGAGGCGGCCATGGCGGCGGCTGCAAACACTGGTGACAGCAGGATGCCGGCCACCGGATAGAGCACGCCTGCGGCTACCGGAATCAGCGCTGTGTTGTAGGCGAAGGCCCAGAACAGGTTCTGGCGGATATTGCGCAGTGTGGCCCGCGACAGGTCGATCGCCGTGGGCACATTGCGCAGATCACCGGACATCAGCACCACCTCGGCCGCTTCGATGGCGATATCGGTACCAGTGCCGATGGCAATGCCGATATCCGCCTCGGCCAGGGCCGGGGCGTCATTGATGCCATCGCCGACAAAGGCCACGCGGTTGCCTTCGGCGCGCAACTGCTTGATGGCATCCACCTTGCCGTCCGGCATGACTTCCGCCATCACCGTGTCAATACCCAACTGGCGGGCGATGGCCTCGGCCGTGCGCCGGTTGTCACCGGTGATCATGGCCACCTGCAGGCCAGCCGCCTTGAGGGTTTGGATGGCGGCGGGTGTGCTGTCCTTGATTGGATCAGAAACAGCGATGATGGCTGCAATTTTGCCATCGATGGCGGCATAAAGCGGAGTTTTCCCTTCATCAGCCAGGCGTTCGGCGGTGTCCCTGAACAGGTCCGGGTCCAGACCGAGCTGGCGCATGTAGCGGTCGGCACCAATCTGCAGGGCCTGGCCGGCGACATCGGCGCTGACACCCATGCCGGATACCGACTCGAACTGGCTGGGCTCCTGCAACGTCAGGCCACGCGCTTTGGCGGCGGCGACAATGGCTTCCCCAATGGGGTGTTCAGACTGCCGCTCGACGGCGGCCACGGCCTGCAATACCTGGTCTTCCGCAAAGCCGGTGGCGGTTTCCAGGTCGGTCAGTTCGGGCTGGCCCAGCGTCAGGGTGCCGGTCTTGTCGAGGGCGATCAGGTCGACATTGCGCAGCGTCTGCAGGGCTTCGCCACGGCGGAACAGAATGCCCAGCTCTGCTGCCTTGCCGGTACCGACCATGATGGAGGTTGGGGTGGCCAGGCCCATGGCACAGGGGCAGGCGATGATCAGCACGGCCACGGCGTTCACCAGTGCCAGGGTCAGCGCCGGCTCGGGGCCGAAGACCAGCCAGACCGCCAGCGTCAGCAGGGCCAGGGCCATCACCACGGGCACAAATACCAGAGTTACCTTGTCCACCAGCGCCTGGATGGGCAGTTTGGAGCCCTGAGCCTCTTCCACCATGCGCACGATACGCGCCAGCAGGGTATCGGCGCCGATATGCGTGGCGGTGAAGGTCAGGCTGCCGTTTTTCAGCACTGTACCGCCCACCAGTTCGGTGTTTTCGGCCTGGGCGGACTTGTGTACCGGTACCGGCTCGCCGGTGACCATGGATTCATCGACCCAGGCCTCACCGTCGAGCAGAGTGCCGTCGACCGGTATCGTCTCACCCGGGCGCACCAGAATGCGGTCGCCCAGTTGCACCTGCTCGACCGGGATGTCCTCTTCCTCCAGCTGTGTGGCTGTTCCCCTGAGTACCCGCGCCGTGCGCGCCTGCAACTGCAGCAGATGACGAATGGCCTCGCTGGTGCGGCCGCGCGCGATGGCTTCCAGATAACGCCCGACCAGAATCAACGTAATGATGACCGCAGACGCCTCGAAATAGACGTGTACCGTGCCCTCCGGCAGCACCTGAGGTATGAAGGTGGCCACCACCGAATAACCCCAGGCCGCCGAGGTGCCGAGCATGACCAGCGAGTTCATATCCGGCCCGCCGCGCAGCAGGGCCGGGAAGCCATGGCGGTAAAAACGCAGCCCGGGGCCGAACTGGACGACGGAGGCCAGCACGAAAAACAGCACATGGAGCGTTTGCTGGCCCAGAGTAGCCATCAGCCAGTGATGGAAGGCAGGAATGAAGTGGCCGCCCATGTCCAGCACAAAGATGGGCAGCGTGAACACCGCGGCTATTACCAGTGCGCGCCGCAATCCGGTCAGCTGTTTTTCCCGGTCTTCACGCTCCCGATCCTGGGCAAAGGCAGAGTCGTTGTGCCGGGACGCCGGATAGCCCGCTGCACTGCTGGCGTTTTCGAGTGCCGACCCCAGGTCGGAGCCAGCGGGCACTTCGACCACGGCGCGCTGGGTGGCCAGATTGACGGCTACCGACACCACGCCCGGGACGGCGCGCAGCGCATTTTCCACGCGCCCGACACAACTGCCGCAGTTCATGCCCTCGACAGCCAGCTCCAGGCGCTCGGTTCGAGCCGGATAACCGGCATCAGCCAGGGCCTGCAGGACGGGCTGCAGATCCTGGCTCGGATAGCGGAAGCTGGCCTTGCCGGTGGCCAGGTTGACGCTGACGTCTTCGGTGCCGGCGACCGCCTGCAGCGCTTTTTCCACGCGGCCGACACAGCCGCCACAGGTCATGCCGCTGACGGCCAGCGAGAAGGTTTGAGCTTCGGTGTTCATGGCTTGAGTGTTCACGGAGGGCGCCTGTATATCAGTAGTTGATCATGAATCGGAGTGTAGGCCTTCCAGTGGCTGGAAGGTCAAGACCCGTGATACCAGGTATCTGTGGCAGAAGAGGCGGCATACTGAAAACAGAGTGATCTGAAAAATAAATCACTAAAATTTGAACAAATAAATAATAATTTGACTGCTACAAGCAGAAAAAATGACCTCAATCACTGTGTGCCCTGTCTAGAATGGAAAACAGAATCTGCCAATAATAATCAACACACAGGAGGCGGTATGCATATCGGTGTACCCAGAGAAATCAAGAACCATGAATATCGGGTCGGGCTGACGCCAACCGCAGTGCGCGAGGTCTGTCAGCACGGCCACCAGGTCACGATGGAGACCAATGCGGGCGCCGCCATCGGCTATACGGACGCGGACTATCAGGCCGCCGGCGCAGCCATCGCCGCATCCCCCCGGGCGGTATTCGAAGCCGCCGAGATGATTGTCAAGGTCAAGGAACCGCAGGCCTCCGAACGGGCGCTGCTGACCGAGCGCCATACGCTCTTCACCTACCTGCACCTGGCACCGGATGAGCCGCAGACCGCCGAGCTGGTGGATTCCGGTGCGGCCTGCATTGCATACGAAACAGTCACCGACAGCCATGGCCGGTTGCCCCTGCTGGCGCCCATGTCCGAAGTGGCGGGTCGGCTGTCCATTCAGGCTGGCGCACACTGTCTGGAAAAGGCCATGGGTGGGCGCGGGGTGCTGCTGGGCGGTGTACCCGGCGTGGCCCCGGCCAATGTCACCATCATCGGCGGCGGTGTGGTGGGCCAGAATGCACTCGCGATGGCCGTGGGCATGGGGGCCCAGGTCACGGTACTGGACAAGAATGTCGATACGCTGCGCCATCTGGACCAGCTGTATGGCTCGCGCATCACTACGCTGTTCTCGACGCTGGAAACGGTGGAGGCCAGTGTGGTCAATGCCGATCTGGTTATCGGCGGTGTGCTGATACCGGGCGCTGCGGCGCCGAAAATCATCACGCGGGATCTGGTCAGCCGCATGAATGAAGGCAGTGTGCTGGTGGATGTGGCCATCGATCAGGGCGGCTGCATGGACACCTCGAAGCCCACCACCCATGCCGAGCCGACCTATGTTGTCGATGGCGTGGTGCATTACTGTGTGGCCAATATGCCTGGCGCCGTGGCCCGAACGTCCACGCAGGCGCTGAACAACGTGACCCTGCCCTATGTACTGCAGCTGGCGGACAAGGGGGCACGGCAGGCGCTGCAGGATGATCCCCATCTGCTGAACGGACTCAATGTCTGTCGCGGTCAGGTCACCAATCAGCATGTGGCAGCAGCGCGCGGGCGCGAGTTTGTGGACCCCCAAGAAGCACTGGCGCAGCTCTGAGCGACTGCGCATCGTCAGGGCAGGCTCTGGACACACCGCTGCCAGGGCCTTATAAACACCTCAGACATTCATCGCGGAGTCTGACCTGTGCGCATTACCCGCAAGCCCACCCGGGAGCTCGACAACATTGATCTCAATATCCTGGACGTGTTGCAGCGGGACGGGAGGATTTCCTATACGGACCTGGCGGTCGAGGTGGGTCTGTCCACCACACCCTGCCTGGAGCGGGTGCGGCGGCTGGAAGAAGCCGGCATCATTACCGGCTATCGGGCCGAGGTGAATCCGGCGGCACTGGGGCTGAACCTGCTGGTGTTTCTGGAGGTCAGTCTGCGCTACCAGTCCAGTCAGGCCTTCGAGGATTTCCGTCACGCGGCGCAGCAGATTCCCAACCTGCTGGAATGTCACCTGATTTCCGGTGAAGCCGACTATGTGCTCAAACTGCGGCTGACCGATATCTCCGAGTACCGTCATACCTTGGGCGACATTCTGGCCATGCTGCCCGGCATCCAGGAGTCCCGCAGCTATATCGTGATGGAGGAAGTGAAAGCGGGTGCTGCCTATCCCACTGCGCATCTGCGCCTGAATTGATCCGTACACCGTTCAATCTTTGACTGTTCTCCTGCTCTCAGGATGTGTACCTTGTGTTGCAGGGGCTGCATTGCCTGGATCTGCTCGAGTTTTTGTATCCCGAATGTAGGCTGGACATCGTGAGGTGGGCATGCAAACAATAACTGCGCCCTGTCGACACCCAAAAAAGATAATGAGTGCCTCTGGATGAACCGCTTGTTCACCCGCATCTACCTGACTCTGCTGTGCACCCTGATTGCGTTGGGTGGGTTGGCCTGGGTATTTCTGGATGTGGTTAACAAAAACCGTTTTGAAACCTGGGCCGAGGAGCAGACAGTTTGGGTTGCAGAACTGATACAGTCCGGCTGGGCGCGTCAGGCCGCAGACCGGCGTGCGGACTGGACCGGTCTGGTGTCCTCGCTGACGACCGTTGAATGGTCCACGCATCCGGGTCCCGGGCGGGCCCTGCTGGTTGACAGCCAGTGGCGCCAGCAGCGTGTTGATCTTGATGTGCCGCTGGATCAGAGCTCCCGTCTGCGCGGCACCCTGACGGACTGGACCCAGTGGCGCGTGGGCGGTGGCTACCTGTTGCTCAACGAGCTGTCCCGCGTGCCAGCCGGGGAGCGCTCGGGTCACCTGGACCGACTGAGCAGTGGTCTGCCGTTTCCGGTCGAAGCCATAGAGGTTTCTTCGGCGCCCGAGCTCGGTGTATTGGGACGGCGCCAGCTCAGTCAGGGGCAGGCCTTTGTCAGCACGCGCAGTGACGGTCTTGGCACCGCGCGCGAAGCAGTCTATGTGCCCATGGGAGAGGGCTTTGCGTTGCGCCTTGGGCCTTTCGATTCGTTCAACTGGCTGCCGGCCTCCGGTCTCTCTGCTCTGGTTGTCAGCGGTCTCGTGGCGCTGGGCCTGGTGGTGCTGATTGTACTGACCCCATTGCGCCAGCGCCTGCAGCGCATCACGCGCGCCGTTGACGCCATCAGTGCCCAGCAGGGGCGTCATACCCGAGTGCCGACGGGTCCTGAAGACGAACTGGGGCGTATGGCGGTGCATATCAATCAGATGGCAGATCGTCTGGTGCTGTCGGCGCAGCGCAACCGTGAACTGAACCAGGCGGTGTCCCATGATCTGAAAACACCGCTGGCCCGCCTGCGCTTTGCAATGGCGTTGCTGCCATCGGCAGTGCGCAGTTCCGATGCAGTGCAGGACATGACACAGGCGCTGGAAGAACTGGAAACTCTGACCGCTGAGCTGTTGCTGTTTCATCGCCTTGATGCCACGCACAGTCGGTCCGTGGACTGGCATCTGCTGCGACCACAGGACTGTCTGCAGCGGGTATTGCACAGCCTGCCGTCAGGGCCGGAAATTACGGTGGACTGTCAGCCCGAGCGTGAGCTCCACCTGCCTGTCAGCGCCGCCGGTCTGCGTCGATTGTTGGGTAACCTGGTGGGTAATGCCAGCCAGTATGGGTGCACCAGGGTGGCCATCGAGGACTGGCTGGCTGAAGACGGGCTCTGGGAGATCAGAATCAGTGATGACGGGCCGGGGATACCGGCAGAGGACAGGCAGCGTGTACTCGAGCCGTTTGTGCGGCTGGACCATGCGCGCAATCTGAATCAGCAGGGTCATGGCCTGGGTCTGGCTATCTGCCATGCCGTGGCACAGCGCGTTGGCGGCGCCCTGATTCTGGATACAGGGCCTCTTGGCGGGCTGACCGTTGCACTGCGTTTGCCGGCGCACGAGGGCGACTCCGGGTCCGCCAGCCTACAAAATGGAAACAAAACTAATACGTTGTCTGACTACACTTGAGACAGGCGACAGCACACAAGCAGGACATCGACCATGAAAATCAGGCACGGCTGCAGGTCGGCGTTGATACTGGCAAGTTTGGCGGCGTGGGTGTCGGTGCAGGCCAGTGCGGATGACTGGCATGGATGGGATTCATTGCCCGATGATCTTCTCGAGCAGACGGGCGCCGCAGATACCGCAGACCTGTCGCACCGTCTGGAGCGGTTGCGCGCGGGTCCGCCTGAGGGTACGCAAGAAGTATTCCCGGCGGCCGATCAGGCCTGGGACAATGTCCCGGAACATGTTATTGAGCTTTGGCTCAGTCAGTTTGGAGGCCCGCATGGTAACGAGCTGCGCTCGCTGGACGCGTTGCTGGAGCGGCGAGCTGATCGCCCGGGTCCGCCATCCCATGCCGGCCCGGGTCGCAGCCCGGCAGGTAGCCCCGGAGATCGCGGTCCGGCGGGGGGGCTCCCTGATCGTGGCCCACCGTCCCATGCCGGCCCTGATCAAGGTCCACCGGCTCAAGGGGGCCCACCGTCCCATGCCGGCCCTGAAGGCGGCCCGCCCGGACAATAGACGAGCGCTTGCAGCCGGGTTCCCGACAGGACAGGCTGTCTGATGGCAGTCCGCCGTTGCTGCTGTCATGCTGCACGAATGTTGTGGCGCACCCTGATATCGGGTCTGATTGTGCTGCTGACGCTACCTGCCCTGGGTTGGCAGCAGGAGCTGCAGGCAGTGCGTGAGCTGTCGGACCGGGGCCAGTACGTCACCGCACGACAGCAACTGCAGACCCTGCGTGAAGAGCATCCTGATGTCGGCGTGTTGCAGCTCGAGCTGGCTGTGGTGCATCTGGCGCTGAGCGACTTTACTGCTGCCAGAGCGGCAGTCGAGGCCGTACTCGACAGAACCGACCTGCCCGAGGCCGTGCGGGTGAACGCGCAGATGCTGGCGCTCAGTATCGAGCAGCAGGCCGACCGGTTCCAGACCCGGCAACGTCGGCTGCGGGCCGACGTCCTGATTGGAGCCGAGGCCGGGCCGGACTGGTATTGGGTCGGGCTCGATGTTGACGCCTCACAGCGCCGACGGTACCGTCCGCTGGGCCTGCTGGGCTATCCGGTGCGCCTGCTCAGCCAGTTCAGTCTGGAGGTCGGCAGCCGCGCCTATGTGGATGACTTCAGTGCCCCCTTTCATTATCTGGAAGGCCGTGCTGGCGGCTGGGTCAGTTGGCGGGCATTGTCGCTGGGTCCGGCCGTCGGCTGGCGCCTGACCGCTGACAGCCATGGGCCGGTACTGGTCCTGGACAGCGAAGTGGCGCTTACGGACGGCCTGGCCCTGAGCGCTGACAGCCGCTGGGTAGGCTGGCAGGATGACGGTGGCGCGACCGCACGCGCGGCAGCGGGCGTGCTCTGGCGACCCGCTCCGGCCTGGGAAAGCCGTCTGCAGCGCGGCTGGTCAGTGCCCGGTTATGAGCTCGACACCCGCGCGGACTGGCGCCTGACCGCAAGCTGGCAGCCCGGCTCCAGGCCGCTGGGCATTGAACACCTGGAGGCCGGCATCTGGTGGCCGGATGACGATCAGTGGTATCCCCCCAGCCTGAATACTGACCTGCGCTGGCGTGCCGGAAGCAGCCGACTGCGCCTGCTCAGCGGGCTGCGATTACCGCTTGATGGCACGACACCCGGCGGCCAGTTGGGCCTGCGCTGGCAATACTGAGGCAAAGGACCACCCGATGAACCTCGACAAGCCCTGTGGACAATTACTGCTGGTAGAGGATGATCGCCGCCTGGCGCGCCTGACAGCGGCCTATCTGGAGCGAGAGGGGTACGCCGTCGAGCAACTGGCGGATGGGGATGCTGCTGCTGTTCGTATACCTGAGGCCCAGCCGGATCTGGTCATTCTCGATATCATGCTGCCCGGCCTAGATGGGCTTGAGGTCTGCCGGCAGGTGCGCCATCAGTATCAGGGGCCCATCATCATGCTGACCGCGCGTGATCAGGTCATGGACGAGGTGCTGGGGCTGGAAGTCGGTGCCGACGACTACCTGACCAAGCCGGTTCAGCCGGAGCGGCTGCTGGCCCGTATACGGGCGCATCTGCGCCGGGCTCGCGAGTTTGCGGGCACATCGCGGCCAGACTCCTCGGCTGCGGTATCGGATGCGCCACCGGGCCGGCAGCCGATCGAGACGGTTGTTCAGGTGCATGAGCAGGACCGGGAAATCTGGTGCCAGGGCCGGCGGTTGCTTCTGCATCGACCGGAATATGACCTGCTCGCCCTGCTGCTGTCTCGCCCCGGCCACCTGTTCAGTCGCGATGAACTGAGTCTGGCCCTGCGCGGCGTGGCCTATGACGGGGCCAGTCGCCATATCGACATTCTGGTGTCCGGTGTACGTCAGGCCATAGGGCAACCGGCGGTGATCAAGACAGTTCGCAGTCGGGGCTATCAACTGGTCCGCCATTGGCCGGAGAACAACCGTTCCGGATGAATCGGCCGCCGCAGCTGGCCGGTGGTCGACCCCTGACCTAGACTGCAGAGTATTGCTCTGGCAGAGACGAGAGGCAGGAGGTCTGGGTCATTCAATCATTGAGCAGATATGGCGCAACGGCCCTGATCCTGGTGCTGTTCGGGCTGCTGATTGCCTGTGCCGAGCCGCCGTCCCCACAGGTTGCTCCGGCGCCCGAGAGCGCGTCGCGCATGGTGGCGGCGGCCCATCCGGCGGCGGTGCAGGTGGGCAACAGGATTCTGGATCAGGGTGGCACTGCCCTGGATGCAGCCGTGGCCGTGCAGATGGTGCTAGGCTTTGTCGAAGCGCCCGAGAGCGGCCTTGGCGGCGGCGGCTTCCTGCTCTACCATGATCAGGCCAGCAACAGCCTTTACAGCTACGATGGTCGGGAAACGGCACCGGCCGCGGCCCGCCCATATCGCTTCACTGTGCTCGGCCAGGCCCAGCCGCTCTGGTCAGCCATTCCTGCCGGCCAGGCGGTCGGCGTGCCGGGTCTGGTGCGGATGCTGGCGCTGGCACACGAGGACCACGGCACCCTGCCGTGGGCAGAGCTGCTGACACCGGCGGCGGAGCTGGCCGACACCGGCCTGCCCATGCCGCCCAGGCTACAGGCCCAGATTGCGGCAGACCCTTCACTGCGTCTGTTCCGCGACACGCGCCGCTATTTCGTGCGGCAGGCCAACAGTTCCGAACCGTATCTGCACAACCCCGAACTGGCAGGAACACTCCGGCAACTGGCTTCCGGGGGGCCGGACACCCTGTATACCGGCGCCCTGGCAGAGGCGATTATCGAACGGGCGCGTGCCCGCGTGCCCGGCAGCAGCGACCTGCAGCCGCAAGATCTGGCGCAGTATGCTGCCGAGCGCCGGCAGCCGCTGTGCCTGCCCTATCGGGATTATCGAGTCTGCAGTGCGGGCCCGCCTACCGGCGGCGGCATTGCCGTGTTGCAGACCCTGTACCTGCTGGAGCCCTATGATCTGGCGGCCCTGCGTGATGATCCGGTGCGCGCGGTACATCTCATTGCCGAGGCCAGCCGACTGGCCCTGGCCGACCGGGACCGCTGGGTGGGTGACCCGGACCAGGCGGTAGTCCCGGTCGATACGCTGCTGGATGCCGACTATCTGGGCACTCGCGCCGGCCTGCTGAACCCGCTGCAGGCGGCGTCCGAGGTTTCCCCGGGACAGCCGCTGGACACGGTTTCAGGGTCACCGAATGGCCCAGGGATATCGCGCGATGCAATGGCGTGGACGCCCCCGCGCCCGGGCGGCGGCACCACCCATTTCACGGTTGTTGATGATGCGGGCAATCTGGCAGCATTGACCAGTTCCAATGAAATGCCCTTCGGCACGCGCATGATGGTGGGCGGCTTCCTGCTCAACAATCAACTGACCGACTTCCACTTCCAACCTCGGGTAGATGGTGAGATGCACCCCAATGCCGTGGCCTCGGGCAAGCGTCCGGCCAGCGCAATGACACCCGTGATGGTGTTTGACCAGGACGATCAACCGATACTCGCGCTCGGTTCCAGAGGTGGAGGCCGGATTCCCGGCTATGTGACCCAGGTACTGATCGAGGTGCTGGATTGGGAGCGTGATATAGCCACTGCCATTGCTCAGCCTCGTTTTTTGCACACCGGGCATGAACTGGAACTCGAGGCTGATACAGCGGCGGCGACCTGGGGGCCAGCCCTGACCGAATTGGGGCACCGGGTTGCGGTCCGACCACTGACCAGTGGCCTGCATGGCGTGCAGAGAACAGAATCCGGCTGGTTGGGCGGAGCTGACCCGCGACTGGATGGCATGGCTGCTGGTCAGGTGCTGCCCGCTGGCCTTGTCGAGGGACTCACCCCACCATTGGAGGCGCCATGAGCGGAGTTGAACCAGAGCAGGACCGGAACCAACTGGCGTTGCCACCCCGGCAGCACACGATCGAAGGCGATCTGCGCCGAATTGGCATAGAGATCGAGCTGGCCGGCCTGGATCTGGATGCACTGGCGGACCTGGTGGCCAAGTACCTGCATCTGGAGATTCGTGCTGAAGGCCGCTATGAGCGGGTGCTGTCCGGTGACCCGGCTGGCGACTGGGTGGTGGAACTGGACTTTCATCTGCTCAAGGAGATGGGTCGGGAGGCGCGTTCCGACGAGTTGCTGGACGAAGTGCGCAGCACGGCCGAAAGCTGGCTGCACCGGGCAGCCGAGCAACTGGTGCCGCTGGAACTGGTGACGCCACCTCTGCCCATGGATCGCATGGATGAGGTCGAGGCGCTGATAGGCGTAATGCGGGCACAGGGTGCGCGCGGCAGCTCGGACAACTGGGTCAATGCCTTTGGCCTGCAACTGAACCCTGAACTGCCGGCCATGGATGCACAGACCCTGACGGCCTACCTGAAAGCCTGGCTCTGTCTGGCTGACTGGATGGTTGAGCGGGCGCAGGTGGATCTGACTCGGCGCCTGACCAACTACATTGATCCGTTTCCGGTCGACTATGTGCGCCGCGTCGTGGACCCGGCCTATCGACCTGATATTGCGCGCCTGATCGGTGACTATCTGGCTGCCAACCCGACCCGCAACCGGGCTCTTGACTGGTTGCCCGCCTTTGCGCATCTGGATGAAAAACGGGTGCGGGCAGCCGTCGACGACCCTCTGGTCAAAGCCAGGCCGGCGCTGCACTACCGGCTGCCCAACTGCGAAATCCACCGGCCCGGCTGGGGTCTGCATACGGTCTGGCGCGACTGGGTGCAGGTCGAGCGTCTGGCGGCCGACCCGGACCGACTGGACGGCTGCTGTCGGGCCTATCAGCGCCATCTCGCATACTCCGGCATTGAGCGCTGGTGGCACAACTGGGTCAGAGAACTGGAGGCAGATTGGCTGCGCGACCATTGATTGCCGTCACTGGTCCTCTAAAAGGGGCCTTGGGGCCCCGCCTCTGTGTGGCCATGGGCATATGGCTGGCCGGGGGGCGGCCTCGCCAGCTGCGCCCCGGCGACGATGTTACCGATTGGCCCTGGCAGGGCGTGGTCATTACCGGCGGCCATGATGTGGACCCGGTACTGTATGCGGCCGAACCCGAGGTGAACCCGCGTTATGATACCGAAAGAGATGCCTTCGAGAGCGCCATGATCAGCCAGGCGCTGGCCCATGGAACACCGATTCTGGGCATCTGCCGCGGCGCACAGCTGCTCAATGTGGCTTTGGGAGGCAGTCTGTTTCAGGATCTGCGTGCACGTCGACGTCACACCTCCCATCGACGCTCTCTGCTGCCGCTGAAACAGATTGAGCTGAGCGCGGACAGTCGGTTGTCACAGTATCTCGACACCGGGCTGTGTCGTGTCAACAGCCTCCACAACCAGGCCATTGATCGGCTGGCAGATGCCTTGCAGGTGTCGGCACGAGATCAGGATGACATCATTCAGGCGGTCGAATATCGGCGCCCGGAACACTTTGTAGTGGGTGTCCAGTGGCACCCGGAGTTTCTGCTGTATCAGCTCAGACAAAGGCAGTTGTTCCGGGCTCTGGTGTGTCGGGCGAGATGTCAGCGTCTGGACGCTGACTGATCGCCCGCCAGCCAGTCGATACTGACATCGCAGCGGCGAGCAATCTGTCTGGCTTTGCTCAGCGTGGGTTCGGACCCTTGCAGGTACTTGCGCACGAGGCTTTCGCTCAGCCCGACATGGCGAGCAAAGCCACTGACAGTGCGCTCGCCGATCAGGGTGCGCAAGCGCTGCTGAAAGCTGGTTTTGGGTGGATCCACAGGCGTAGGATCTTTCCGGTCATCCATGAAATCAGTCTTCTTCTATGTTGGCCGCCTAACACGTATCGGCAAGCCGATCGATCTATTGAGGGTATACTGATCTAACGCTGTTAGTCCAGACCGAGTTTCGGGTAGCTGGCCCGCTGTTCTTTATGCCGACAGGCGGCTTTGTTAGGGTAAAGCATCGGGACAGTTTCAGGGATGCCGCGGAGCGGTCGGTTGCAGTGGCGGCGACCCGGTGTCAAAGGAGTGCATGATGTCGAATATTGCGGGCAAGGCGTATGCCATGAATGTGGTGACACCCCTGAAGCCAGGGCAGCGCTGGCTTGCGAGGCTGATTCACTGGCTTGCGGGTACCCGGCTGCTGCGCAGCAAACTGCTCGGCCTGCGTACACTGTCGCTGATTCACTATGCCGGCTGGGCCATTCTGCCCAGGCGTCGCTGGCCCCGGCTGGACAGTGCCCAGCCATCCGAGAATCTGCACTACGACTATTATCTGTTCTTCAGCAACTTCAATGGTAGCTGGGAACAGTATGTGGACTCTTTTTCGTCCGCCATTCCGGCCGGCCTCGATCTGATGTGGTGGCGCAATGTCGGTTACCCCGGCTCGGTGCCGCGCAACCCGTTCCATGCCTATATCGAACACAATCAGTTCTGGACCCATCACTATTATTCGGCCTACCCGCTGGCGACCAGCAATGACGTCAAGGCCGCCTGCCGGTTGCGTCCGGCCCTGTGTGAACTGGCCAGCCGCGCCGATCGGCTGAGCGCGCAGGAATTTGGTCAGCGCTACCGTACCCTGCTTACCGAGCAGCAGGAGCATCTGGGGCTGGTGGCTGAAAGTCCGGTGGTATCACTGGCGCACCAGGCGGTGGTGGAACGGCGCCGCGTTGAGCAGACAGAACCGGCCGTGCCGCCTGCACAGGAGTCGGGGTCATGAGCGATCGATCGGGTCAGGCACGGTCTCTGGTCGTCCTCTCGCCCCTGCGCAGCGGCGTCACTGCGGCGGGTGAAAGCTTCGCCTATAGCGCCCGGCGTCTGCTGCAGGGCCTGCCACAGGGCACCGGCAGCCCCTTTGCCTCGGTGCCGGATACCTATATGGCGCGCTGGTACCTGCTGGATGATGTGCGTTATCAGGGTGGTGCCCGTGAAGATCATCTGAACAACCGCTACCTGGCCCTGCTGGTACAGCATTACGGGCCGACCGACCGCTGGCTGGACAACCTATGGCAGTATGCGCAGTCCACGCTGCAAGCGCTCTATACCCATGCCTGGGGCTTTGATCAGGTACGCAGTGCAGAGGGCTGGCGGCACTATATCGAGCGTTGTCGGGTGCCCACCGGATACTTTTTCAATGGTTCCAACGACGAGCCGCTGATGACCCAGCTCAAGGCGCTCTATCTGCGTCAGCAGTTCACCGCCTTCGTCATGCAGCATCAGGGATTGCCCGATACGCAGTTGCAGGCAGCCTTTGTGGCCTGGGCTGCCGAACATCAGCCGGACAACCTGACCGCCCCGACCTGGCAGCCGGGGGCTGACACCCTGCATGAAGCCACTGCTGTACAGGCGGACCATGCGCCGACAGCACAGCCTGCAGGAGGGCGTACAGATGACGGTGATTGATCTGCATGATGTTCAGGGCAATCTGGTCAAACCCTATGGCCGTTATGGCTACCCGCTGGCCCGGTACGGATTTCTGCGTATCCGGTCGGGTGATGCCGCGCGCCATTGGCTGCAGGCAGTGCTGCCGCACGTGACCACCGGGGCGCCCTGGCCGGACCGGCGGGCACAGCAGTATGGTGCCGCACCACCCCTGCCGGAGGCGACGCTGAACCTGGCTTTCAGCGCCGCGGGGCTGAAAGCCATCGGCGTGCCGGAGAAGTCGCTGGATGCGCTGCCGGAGGAGTTCCGCTTGGGCATGCGGGGCCGCTGTGATCTGCTCGGTGATGACGGACCCTCGGCGCCCGAGCACTGGGATCCGATCTGGCAGGGTCCGGCTGTGCATGTATGGGTGTCCATCAATGCCCGCTCCGAGGCCGCCTTGCAGCGCCAGACCGCCTGGCTGCAGGACAGCCTAGAGGCTACCGACGGCGGTGTGGAGCTGCTGACCGGACATCGGGGCCCGGGCGATGACTGCTGGCAGGAGGCAGGGGCACTGACCGAACAGGGGCGGGTGGTCCCCAGAGAGCACTTCGGCTTCGTCGACGGCATCAGTGACCCCTATTTCGAGGGCTGCGGTCAGCCGCCGGAGCATGTGATCGGCGAGGGCAAGCCGCAGCGCGGCGGCAACCCCAGGGATGCCTCTGGCTGGGCGCCACTGGCGACCGGCGAGTTCGTGCTCGGCTATCCGGATGAAGCCGATGAGTACCCGCTGTCCGCCTTGCCACAGATCCTCACCCGCAACGGCACCTTTCTGGTGTACCGCAAGCTGCACCAGAACGTGGCCAGCTGGCGCCGGTACATGAGTGAAATGGGGCGCAATTTTCCCGGCGGCGCGGATGCACTGGCCGCCAGCATGGCAGGCCGCTGGCCCAACGGGGCGCCACTCAGCGAATGCCCGGATCAGGCCAGTGCCGATGCCTTCATGGCCGAGCTGGAGCGTCTGCGGGAAGCGCGCCGCCTGGCCACGGAGCCGGCGGAAAAAGCGCGCCTGGACAAGGCCTATGCCTGTCAGCAGCAACGTCTCAAGGCATTCAATTACGCCGATGATCTGGCCGGCGGGCGTTGCCCGGTTGGAGCCCATATCCGCCGCACCAATCCGCGCGGGGCTCTGGAGTACGGGCAGGAGGGTGCTTTCAGAACTCCCGCCGCGCTGACGGATCGTCGGCGCCTGCTGCGCCGTGGTCTGCCCTATGGCAGCAGTCCGCCGGAGACCACCGATGCCGATGAGCACGGCATCATCCTGATGGTGCTCAATGCCAGTATCAAGCGCCAGTTCGAATTCGTGCAGCAGAAATGGATCAATTACGGCAACGATTTCCGGCTCGGCAACGAGCGCGACCCCCTGGTGGGCAACCAGCCGCTGGATGACGCCGAAGTGCCCGGCCAGCCGGGGGGCCACTACAAGATACCGGGCGGCGCGCAACCGCCCTGGTTCTGCGCTCGCCTGCCCCGTTTTGTGGAAACCCGGGGTGGCGACTATTTCTTTTTGCCCTCACTGTCCGCTTTACACATGCTTGCTGCGGGCAATGTCGACCCGACCTGAATCAGGCCCCTCTTTTGTGCCATAATGGGGCCATCTTCAATGGGGACAGGGTGCAGGACCGATATGGCGGATGTTGCCGAAGCATCAGCATGGTGCAGCAAGCGGGGAGAAAAATTCACTCCCACCCGCCGTGCCGTGTACGAGATACTGGCGCGTCAGGGTCAGGCCCTGACCGCTTACCAGTTGCTCGACAAGCTGCAGGAAGGCATGCCCCATGCCAAACCGCCGACCATCTATCGGGCTCTGGAGTTTCTGCAACGCGTGGGCCTGGTACACCGGATCGATTCCCGCAACGCCTTTGTGGTCTGTGACGATTTCCCGCATAAACATGATTCGGCCTTCCTGGTCTGTCAGGAATGCGGCGGCGTGACGGAAGTGCTGCTGGACCATGTTGTGGACCAGATTCTGATGCGCTCCGAGGCCGAAGGTTTTGCCGTCACCCATTCCACAGTCGAGATCCGCGGTATTTGTAAGCAGTGCCAAAACTGATTCGACAGGGCGCCGCCAGATCATTAATGTAGTCGGCTCTGTTACGTTATAACGTATGTGTTCTGTTTTGATGTGAAGGGGTTATGCGCGTTCGTTGTTTTCTGGTGATACTCCTGATGCCCTGGCTGACCCTCCCGGTGGCCGCTGCGGACCACCCGCGGGTGGCGGTCAGCATTGCACCGCTGCACAGCTGGGTCAGCCAGGTCAGCGGTGATCTGTGGGAACCCGACCTGCTGCTGTCGGCCCAGGTGGACCCGCACAATGCCATACTCAGACCCTCGCAGCGTCAGCGCGTGGAACAGGCAGACTGGGTGGTCTGGGTCGGGCCGCAACTGGAAACCGGGCTGGAAGCACTGATGCGACGCGTTGAACCCGCCCGCAAGTGGACCCTGACCGAAGACGACGTGGCACTGGTGCGACATGAGTTCAGGCGCGCCGGCGAATTGTTTGCGCTGCCGGAAGAGTCGGAAGACCACGGGCTGGATATCGACTTTCCGGGCGCCGAACAGGCCCTGCCCAGGCACGGCAGCGGCACTGACCCGCACCTCTGGCTGGACCCGGAGAACGCCAAGCGCGCGCTGGCCCATATTGCCGATCATTTGAGCGAACTCGATCCGGCGAATGCACGGAACTATCAGGCCAATGCCGAGTCAGCCATAGCGCAACTGACCGAATCTGCCGCAGTCTGGCAGGCGCGTCTGGATGCCGCAGAGCCGCGTGCCTATGTGGTATTCCATGACGGCTACCAGTATTTTGACCGCCGGTTCGGCCTGCCCTTCGCCGGGGCCATTACGCTGAACCCGGAGCAGTTGCCCGGCCTGCGCACCATCAACGAGATGCGTTCGGCCATGGCCGACAATACGGTGGGCTGTCTGTTTGCGGAGGTGCAATACTCGGATCGACTGGTCGCAACCATCGGTTCCGGGCTTGACCTCGATATTCAGCGCCTGGATGCGCTCGGGGCCGCAATAGAACCCGGCCCGGATCATTACCACCAGCTGATGACAGATCTGGTGGATTCATTTGCAAGCTGTGCCTGATTGGCCCGGAGAAACCGCATGCGAGTATTTGCCAGTGTGACAGCATCGCGCCTGACCATGATCCTGCTGAGTACCTTGTTGCTGGCCGCCTGCTCTGGTGATGACGGCGCCTCGGCCACTGACCCCACAGGCGGTACCGCCACCTCGCCGGATGAGTTGTCGGATGACGAGCTGTTTGCGGAGCCGGAAGTCGGTACCGAAGCGCCCCAGATTGACTCGCCGGTAACGGAGCGCAGCCGCGCGGCCGGTGCCGATGGCTATGTGGAAATGGACTGGGGTGAACTGGTGCCGTCGGACTTTTCCCTGGCGCCCCAGGTTCAGGAGTTGGATCTGCAGAACTACAACATTGCCGAACTCGATGACAACGACCCCGAAGCGCAGCGACTGTATGCAGAATTGAAAGCCATTCTCGCTGATGTGCCGTCGTCTCAGGAGCTGCAGGGCGTCAAGGCGCGTCTGCCCGGCTTTGCCGTACCGATCGAATTCGACGGCAACCGGGTGTACAGCTTTCTGCTGGTGCCCTATTTCGGCGCCTGCATTCATACCCCGCCGCCGCCAGCCAATCAGATGGTCTATGTCGAGTATGAGACCGGGTTCGAACTGCCCAGCCTGTACGAACCGGTGATCATAGAGGGCGCTTTCGAGGTGGCCACTCATGTGGAAGATGGCCTGGGCACCGCCGGCTACAGCATGCGGGCGGATCGCGTCACATTGTACTGACCACAGTCGTCAGAACAGGCGCACGTCCACACCGAGGCGCCAGCCGACGCCTTCATCCAGATGGCGCACACCGGGATACCAGCCGTCCGACTTGTAATACCAGTCGCCCTGCAGGCGCAGGCGTTGCATGACGGTATGGCTGTAGCCCATTTCGATGGCCCAGCCATTGTCGGCCCCGGAACTTCTGAACGCGAGATCCTCCGGTTGGCGCCAGCCTGCCAGACGCCCGTTGAAGGCGCCGCTGCCAAGCGGGTACTCCAGCAGGCTCAGGCGGCCCGCCGGCAGATTCTGCTCGTCGTTCTGCAGCCAGTACAGATCCCAGCCCACCTGCATGCCTTCATGCCAGCGCAGGTGATGCCAGCCGAACGCCCGCCCGAAGGGTGTGGGCTGAAAGCTCAGCCGATTGGCTTCGCCGTTGTTCTGTTCGTCGAAATACTGTGTATCGATAAAGTTGAGCAGGCTGAACCAGAAGGCACTGTCCAGATACTCCTGCGCGTCGTCGGACAGGTCGTCATGGGCCACGTAGCGCTGGTGCGGATCACCCGCATCGCTGTGCAGCGCGTTCACCCAGTGCAGGCAGTCATGGCCGGTGATGTCCTGGCGGCTTTCCGCTTCGCCGCCGGGCAGGTCATAGTCACTGTTGCGACAGCGATACAGGCTGAGCGTGTCCTGCAGGGTCAGATAGGCCTTGGCAAAGCGATAGCGTGGCACCCGGTAGTTGAAAAAGCTGGCTTCGCTCAGCTCGCCGACCAGTTGCTGTGTGGCCTCGTAGCGCACACTGCCCAGGCGGGCATACTGCCCGGGGCTGCCCTGCCGGAACTCGGTCAGTTCGGCATCGGTGGGGCCGTAAACATAGGTTTCATGCTGCTCGCTGTCGGACCACAGGAAGGATGCGTTGCTGCGTGCATTCAGGTCACCGCCACGCAGCAGATCACGCTGCCATTCATTGCGCATCCAGATGGCCGGATGCGGCAGCACGAAGATCCAGAGGCCCACATCCAGCACCAGAGGCGAAATGTCGTCACCGGCAAAGTGGGTCTGGCGCAGGTAATCGCTCAGACTGGTCCAGCCCTGATAGGACAGGCGGGTGATATCACCCGCCTGATTCATGGTCGGGTCTTCCCACAGCCGCCAGTCGTCCTGTTCATGCTCATACAGCGACAGATTGCTCCAGGGTTGCGCCATCAGTCCGCTGGACAGGGTCAGGCAAAACAGCAGGCGCAGCAGGCATCGGGTCATCTGCAGTCTTCCTCAGGGTCTTGGCATCAGCGCCCTGTTTAACCGAAATTGTCGCCGTTTGCCAGTCTGTCCTTTACTCGTGGCGGGTGCGCAGCCAGTCGCTGTAGGCATGCGCGCTCGACTTGAGCGTGCGCTCCTGGGTCTGGTAGTCCACATAGATCAGCCCGAAGCGCTGGCTGTAGCCAAAGGCCCACTCGAAATTGTCCATCAGACTCCAGGCAAAATAGCCTCGCACATCCACCCCATCGGCCATGGCATCGCCGACAGCGGCAATATGACGCTCGTAGTAGCTGACCCGCTGCGGGTCGTGCACGGCACCGTTCTCCAGATGGTCGTCACCGGCCATGCCGTTTTCGGTGATATAGAGCGGCGGCAGCGCGGGGTAGTCGCGGCGTAGCTGAATCAGCAGTTCGGTCAGCGCGCGCGGATATACCTCCCAGCCGATGTGGGTATGCTCCCGGTCAGGCTGCGGTACCGTCTCCGGGCCATCGCCACCGGCGCGGACCACATGGCGGGTATAGAAGTTGACCCCGATGAAATCCAGCGGCTGCCGGATCAGTTCCATGTCGCCCGGCTCGATGGTTGGTGCATGTTCCGGATGCCGGTCAAAATATTCATCCGGGTAGCGGCCTTCCAGCAGCGGCGCGATGAACCAGTGCACTTCGATGGTGTCGCGTGCCCTAGCCGCCTGCACATCAGCTGGCTTGTCCGTGGCGGCATAGGACGGGGTGAAGTTCAGCACGATGCCATGTGCACTGTTCGGGGCTGCAGCCCGCATGCGGGGCAGGGCCAGACCGTGGGCGAGCAGCAGATTGTGTGCGGCGGCGAAGGCCCAGTCAGCGCGCTGATGGCCGGGTGCGTGGTTGCCGACCTCGTAGCCCAGAAAGGCACTGCAGAAAGGTTCGTTGAAGGTGGCCCAGTGGGTGACTCGATCCCCCAGGCGCCTGACCACGACCTCTGCGTAGTCGGCAAAGGCTTCAGCGGTACTGCGACTCAGCCAGCCACCCTGGTCATCCAGATACTGTGGCAGGTCCCAGTGATACAGCGTCGCCACCGGTCGTATACCACGGGCGATCATCCCGTCCACGAGCTGTTCATAGAACGCCAGACCGGCCTCGTTGATGACTCCCGGTGCCGGAACGATGCGCGGCCAGGCAATGGAGAAGCGATACGCATCCACGCCCATGGCCTGCATCATGTCCAGGTCTTCTTCCCAGCGTTCGTAGTGGTCACACGCCGGCTCTCCGTTGTCACCATTCAGCACGCGGCCCGGTTGCTCGCAGAAGGTGTCCCAGATGGAATCGGTCCGTCCATCTGCATAACGATGACCCTCTACCTGGAAGGCGGCGGTGGCCACGCCGAACACGAAGTCGGAGCGCCGAACGGGAGAGTCCTGAGGAATGTCGAATTGCATGGTATTGAGTCCTTGAGTGCTTTATTTGACCGCGCCACTGGTCAACCCGGATATCATCTGTTTACTGGATACCAGGTAGATGCAGATCAGTGGAATGATCGAAATGGTGGTGCCGAGCATGACCGCCCCCCAGGGGGTGTTGGGAATGCCCTGCATGCGCCGCAGCAACTGGGTGATGACCATCTGGTCCGTTGAGGTCAGGATCACCAGCGGCTGCAGGAAGTTGTTCCACAGGAACACGAACTGCACGATGGCCAGGGTCGCCAGGCCCGGGCGCAACAGGGGCAGCGCAATGCTCCAGTAGGTCCGAAAGGCGCTGGCGCCATCCAGCTTGGCCGCTTCCAGCAGCGCTGTCGGTATCGAGGCGACGACATACTGGCGCATCAGGAAGATACCGAACGGGTTGATCACGAACGGCAGCCAGACCGCGAGGTGCGTATCGCGTAGGCCGATGGCACTGACAATCATGTAGTAGGGTATCAGCGTCAGGATGGGTGGCAGCATCATGGAGCAGATCATGATCGTGAAGATGGCACTCTTGCCCCGGAACTTGAACACGGCCAGGGCATAGCCGCACATGCTGCAGAAGAGCAGTGACACCAGGGTGCCGATCAGCGCAATCTTGAAGCTGTTAAACATGCCGATCCAGAACGGCATGATGTCGATCAGACGCTCGTAGTTGTTGAACAACTGGTCACTGAAAGTCAGCACGAAGGCCGAGCTGAACATGGTGGTCCGATCGTGCGTGGCCAGCAGGGCACCCCAGAAAAAAGGGAAGATGGTCAGCAGCACACCGAGCAGCAGGAAGGCCCAGAGGACTGTTCGTGCGGCCAGCGAAATGCCGCGCTGATAGTGCGGGTTCTCGAATAGCTGAAACATCACTCATTGCCTCCCAGGCCCTGACGGCCGAACAGCCAGAAATACAGCCCGGTAAAGAGGGCGATGACAACGAACAGAATCCAGGACACAGCGGCTGCGCTGCCCATATCCAGCCATTCCCAGCCGATACGATAAAGGTAGTTGGAAATGGTCATGCCGTTGCTGGTGGCCTGCTGCAGGCCCCGGGTCAGTACATAGGGTTCGTCGAACAGCTGCATGTTGCCAATGATGGTCAGGGTCACGGCGAAGAAGATAAAGGGTTTGAGCAGCGGCAGCGCCACGTAGCGGAAACGCTGCATATGCGAAGCGCCATCTATCTTGGCGGCTTCGTAGAGTTCCTGATTGATGGTCGACAGGCCGGCGGCATAGATAACGATGTTGAAGCCGACATACTTCCAGAACACGACAAAGGAAATCGAATAGCGGATCAGGCTGTTTTCCTGCAGCCAGCCAATGGGCTGGAACTGGCCAATCCAGCCAAAGGCCCAACTGGTCAGCGTGCCGTTGGCCAGCAGGTTCAGGCCCTGGTTGATAATGCCGCTCTGCGGTGAATACATGATGTAGAAAATCATCGACACGGCGACGGTCGAGGTGACATAGGGCAGAAAATAGGCCGTGCTCAGCCAGTGCCGAGCACGCGCGCCGAGAGAGATCAGCAGATAGGCCATGGGCAGTGCGACAAGATGCTGGGCGAGGCCGGACATGACAGCGATGGCGATGGTGTTCCACATCGTTTTCCACAGCCTGGGGTCGGTCAGCGACAGCGCGTAGTTTTCCAGCCCCACAAAGCGCATGGAGCCCAGGCCTGCGACCGGGTTCCACGTGTGGAATGAGAGGAAAATCATGAAAAATACGGGAAAAATCCCGAATGTACCGAAGATGATGATGTAGGGGGATAGAAACCAGTAGGGCGTCCCGTTCTCCAGGAAGCGCTTCAGCCGGCCGGAACGTACTTCTTTGGACCGCTCATCGTCTGGAGTGTCCACCGTAATTTCAGCTTGATTGGTCATAACGAATACCGGAAATGAGTCTGCGCGACAGACAGTGGCCTGCCTTTTGGTGAAATGGGCCCGACCGGATGGTCAGGGCCCACGTCTGCTACTCAAGCCTTCAGGTCAGGCGCTGCCGGGCGCCAGGCCCGGCAGACATCCTGTCCGCCTGGCTTCAGCGTACGCGACGGCGGATCTGGTTTTCCGCGTTGCGCAGCGCCTGCTCGATGTCCATGCCTTCATCAAGCACATTTTCCAGCGCTTCGTCGATCAGTGAGTTGGCGATCTGATCACCCCGATGCGGGGCGACAGGCTCGACATTTTCCGCGATCTCGGCCCACATCTGGCGTGCCTGCTGACCACGCAGGAAGTCGATGGACTCTTCGAACATGGAGTCATCATAGGTATTGACGTTGGCCGGGAAAGCCGCGATGTTGTCGAATCCGGCCAACTGGATGTCTTCGCTGATCATATACTCGATCAGTTCCCAGGCCTGGTCCGGGTTGCCGGACTGGACCGGAATACCCAGGAAGGAACCACCCCAGGTGCCGTACATGCCGGAAGGCAGGTGGCTTACACCCCAGTTGCCGGCAGTGTCGGGGGCCATCCAGTTCTGCAGGTGACCGAGCAGCCAGGCGCCGGACATCTGGGTGGCAAATTTGCCTTCCTGGAAGCCCTGATACCAGTCTTCCGACCAGGCATTGATGCGGCCATCCATGTTTTCGTCACGCACAGTCCTGGCCAGTTCAAAGGCGCGCTGGAAGCGCTCGTTGGTCACCAGCGGCTCACCGTCTGCATCGAAATAGAGGCCGTTACCGGGCTCGACATTGAAGTTGTAGTAGGCTTGGGCAACGTCGTTGGCGTGCCCGATCAGCAGTACATCATGGTTGTCCCGCAGATCACGGCCGTATTCAAGGTAGGAATCCCAGTCAGCCATGACTTCGTCGACGTCATAGCCCAGATCTTCCATGTAGTCGCGACGGAAGTACATGACACCGGGGCCCAGATCGACGGGAATGCCGTACTGGCGGCCATCGGAGCCCTGACCCTGAGTTACGGCGTATTCAGCAAACTGGTCGGCATGGGGTGCAAACAGATCGGTCAGATCCATGAAACCGCCCCCGTCAACATAGGAGCCGACGAAGCCAACATCGATCAGCACGACATCGCCCAGGCCGCTGCCGGTGGCCAGTGTGGTGGCGATACGCTCGTGGTGACCGCCGTGCTCGTTCATCAGCATGTCGACAGAAATGCCGGTCTGAGCTTCAAAATCGGGGAGGATGGCGTTGAGCTGGCTGTCATAGTCCGGAAAGCCATCAAAGCGGATATCGGCTGCCAGCGTGCCGCCAGCCAATGCGAGGGTAGCCAGTGCGGCGCCGGCCCTGAGTGTTGTTTTCATGGAATGCCTCCAGTTGTTGCTCTTTGTTGTTGTGCTTTGCCTGTCAGGCCTGTCTAACCGCTGACGCACCGACGAATGTGCCCGACTATTCGTTGTTGTAAGTGGTTTCACGCGTCAATGATTGCCAGAGGGCCTGCAAGGCTGCCTCTTGGATAAATTTGTAAGCGCTTACATTGTTGTTCGAGAGAGCGCCCACAAATCGATCTAAACAGGGGTTTCAACCCCCGGGCGGCTCCGGTTCAATGTACGTATCGCTACCCTGTACTCACTCAAAGTACTCATAAGGTGTTGATCGGGTATTGAACATGTAACCGCTTACATTTAACATTACAGAAATTGCGCCATCGTTGTCAAGACGATTTGCAATGCAGACGAATGCCTGCCCGGCTGAACAGGAGTGCCCAATCCATGCGCACCGCAATGCTATTGCTATGTCTGCTGGGCGGGTCGCTGGCGGCCCAGGCGCCGGCCGACAGCGCTGAGCGCTACCCCTTGTCGTTCTACCAGACCCCTGAGCCGGGCTGGAGTAAACTGCGCCTCGAAGGTGAGGTTCTGCCCGACAATACCGGTTTCCGCATTCATGATATCGAGGCCGACGCCTTTGACGATGCCGAGCAGTTTCGGGTCGACAGTATCCAGACCCTGCCCTATGGCGACAAACTGATTTCGGTGACGGTCGAGGTCGGCGCCGATCATGTGCCGCTGTGGGACAACAAGCTGCTGCAGTTCCAGGTCAATGGCCGCGAGCCGGAAGTCTGGGTCGATGCCGACGGCACGCCGGACTTCGAGCTGGATATGGGAGGTGACGGCAAGGGTTTCATCCCGGCAGAGGATGGCACCTACCGGTTCCGCCTGGACAAGGGCCTGGAAGACCTGCGCTTCATCTCCTTCATGACCGCCGGAGCCGAGCAGTATGATGCCACGCTGCGGGACATCGAAGTGACGGTCTGGCCCGAGGAGGACACCCGGCCAAGAGACTATCTCCTGTTCTACAACCGTCTGGGTTATGTGGAAGACCAGCGCCGCTGGGTGGTACTGGAATGGCAGGAAGACCTTGAGGTGGACGCCCTGCCGGTCACATTGCGCCGGGCCGGTGGCAGCGAGGACAACACCCGTTTCGAGGCCAGTGCAGAGCCCTATGCCGGCTCCGGCCGGCGCCAGGATCTGCTCGATTTCGGACACCGCGAGGAAACCGGCTTCTACACCGTGATCGTGCCGGAAGCCGGTGGTCGAACCCGCCACACGACTGCGACCTTTCAGGTACGGGAATTCCCCGAGCCCTATCTGGAGCACCGCGACCAGGCCTGGGGTGCTTTCCATTATGTGGACAGTGCCGCCTATGAGGGCGCGCATGAGCAGGATGCCCGGGCGCGCGTGTTCGGCACGGACAGCGAAACCATGGATATCCGGGGTGGCTGGTATGACGCCGGGGACTATGGCAAGTATGTGGTGAATGGCGCCTGGACGGTTGCCCTGCCGTTGCTGACCTGGCTGATGGTACCCGAGGTCCTGCCGGAAGAGATTGAACCGCTGGCCGATCGCAACCCGGAACGGCCGGCGACACTGGACCTGCTGAAACAGGAACTGGACTGGTTGCTGACCATGCAGCGCGACGACGGTGCCGTGCATCACAAGGCCGCCAGTGCCGCCTGGCCGCCGCTGACCGACTCGCCTCTGGATGACGACCGCATCAAGTGGGTGATGCCGATCAGCACCACGGCCACGGCCAATTTCAGCTCGGTCATGTACATGGCCGCAGCGGCTTATCGGCAGTCACCGCTGAGCGAGGACCATGCCCAGGCCGATGTCTACGAGGCAGCGGCCGACGAGGCCAGAGCCTTTCTGCTGGCGCATCCGGACATGATCATGATCGAGGATCGCTACGACAACATCGAGTATGGTGGCCCCTATGCCGACTATGACGATACCGACGAGCGTCTGTGGGCAGAAGTGGCACGGCTCTGGGTAGAGCCGGATGATGCGGGCTCAGCCGCTCTGTTCGCGCGCCTGCTGGCGCTGACGGAAGAACCGCGTCTCGGTGATGCCGTGCCGGACTGGCGGCATGTCAATTTCCTGGCTCTGTTCAACTATCTGGCCCTGCCACAGGTCGATGCCGAGCAGCGCGCACAGTTGCTGGCGGCAGTGGAGGACAACTTCCGGCCGCTGCGGCAAGATCAGCTCGCGCATCCGTACGGGCTGATGTATGCCGGGCTGGAAGATGGCTTCGACTGGGGCAGCAATGGCGTCATCGCCACTGTCGGCAGTCAGTTGCTGTGGCTGCATCATCTGACCGGTGAGCCGGAGTGGTATGACGCCGCCTTTGACATGAGTCACTGGTTCTTCGGCCTCAATCCGCACGGCATGATCTGGACCACCGGACTGTCACGTCATCAGGTACAGGCACCGCATTTCCGGCCCTGGGTATCGGGTACGGTAAGCAACCCGCAGGGCCTGATTGCCGGGGGGCCGAACTCCTATGAACTCAAGGGCGATATGGCGGCACAGCCCTACTTCGATGGTCCGCCGATGATGGTATATACCGATCATCAGGACTCCTGGGCCACCAATGAAATCGCCATCAACTGGCAGGCCGCCTGGGCCAACTACCTGAGTCTGCTGACCGGGCTGTCCGAGCAGAGGCCATAAGCAGAACAGGGCCCGATGGGGCCCTGTTGTTTCCTGTTGCCTTGTGAGTCAGCGCAGATACTGTGGCTTGAAGCGAATGCGTGGGCGCATGGCCTGCGGCAGATGGCGATTCAGGTAGCGGTTGCCCCATGAAAACAGCCAGATGATCAGCAGCGTCGCAACAATGAAGTAACCCGCCACTATGGGGAAGGACACGAACGGGTTGAAGGTCTGATCCACAAAGTAGCGCGCATAGTACAGCGCCTCACCGGACTGCTGTCGGGCCGGGAAGGCCGACAGAAAGACCAGGGTGGTGGAGTGGAACAGGAAGATCACCTCATTGGTGTATGACGGCCAGGCCAGACGCATCATGGTTGGCCAGACAATGCGCCGAAACTTGGTGAACCCGCTCAGGCCATAGGCATCCGCCGCCTCCAGATCGCCCTTGGGAATGGACCGCAGGGCGCCATAGAACAGTTCTGCGGTATAGGCCGCCGTGTTCAGCGTCAATACTACCAGCCCACCCACTGTTGCGGTGCGCAAGGCCCCGGTATCGGCGGTAATGGTGGTGAACAGCAGGTTGATCTCGATGCCCTGACGCGGCAGCAGCACAAACAGCGAATAGAAGAAAAAGAACTGGATAAACAACGGTGAACCGCGGAACAGAAAGATAAACCAGCTCGCGGGCTTGCGCAGGAACAGGTTGTTGCTGAACTTGCCCAACGCCAGTAGCGTGGCCAGAGAAAACGCCAGCACCACAGCCATAAAGGCGAAGTAGATGTTCCAGATCATGCCGGAACCGATCAGGAACAGCTGGTCGCAGTAGGTGATGTCGAGGCCGCGCGGCAGCAGTCGCTCACCGTAGTCGCGGCCCAGAGAGCGCAGGATGTAACCCTGAAAACTTTCGGCACAGGTTCTCATGCGGGCGCCTCCGCTTTCGCTTTCTTCTTGCCTTTCGGCCGCAAACGGTCACCACCGGAGGTGGCCTGGCCGATACTCAGTCGATTCATCATGTGATCAAAGAAGCGTTCGCTCAGCGCGGTAATGCAGAGATAGAACACCAGCACCACCAGGAAGTACCAGACTCGCCAGTCCGGGTGCGGGTACTTGTACAGTGAGGTTTTCTGGCCCCCGAGTTCGCGTGCCCAGTAGACAATGTCCTGAATGCCGAGCAGAAACAGCAGCGGCGTGGCCTTGGTCAGGATCATCCAGATATTGGACAGCCCCGGCAGGGCAAAGATCCACATCTGCGGCAGGATGATGCGCATGAAGGTCTTTCTGGGTGTCATGCCGTAGGCTTCGGCGGTTTCAATCTGGCCTCTGGGTACGGCGCGCATGGCCCCATACAGGGTGTTGGCGACAAAGGCGCCAAATACTATGGCAAAGGCGATCAGCGCCAGGATAAACCCGTACACATTGTAGACCCAGGCTGGCGACCCACGCGGAGGCACGCGGGCATCGGCACAGACCCGGAAGTCGTTGCCCTGTCGGAGCGGTTGATCCCAGTCCGGGCAGTTGATGTGATGCAGCAGAAATTCGATACCCTGACCGATCGCAATGGGGATAAACAGGAAAAATACGATGTCAGGCACGCCGCGTACCAGTGCGGTATAGCCTTTCCCCAACAGGTTCAGCGGCAGAAAGCGGGAGCGCATGGCCAGGGCGCCGCCAAAGCCGAACAGCAGGGCCATGGGGGCGGCCAGCAACAGCAGCAGGATGACCACCCCGAAAGACCAGTAGAAAGCCTGGTGCGTACCGGAAGTCAGGTAGCAGGCATACCACTGCCAGGTGGGCAGTATGGATGGATCGGTACAGAACGAAAACATAAGTCAGTGCCGGTAGAAAGACGGGGCCAGGGGCCCCGTCATTTTACAGATTGGTCGTGGTTCAGTAAGTCAGGTCTTCGTTGAACCACTTGACGATCAGCTCGTTCAGCGAACCGTCTTCCTTCATTTCAGCGATGATCGCGTCGAAGGTTTCACGCAGTTCGTTGTCGGACTGACGCACACCCATGCCGATGCCGCCACCGAGAGTGATCTCGGCGATCAGCACCAGTTCACCACCGGAATCACGTACATAGGCTTCCAGGAATTCCTTGTCCGCCAGTACCGCGTCGGCTTCGCCGTTGCGCACTGCAGAGATGGTTTCATCCGGAGTCGGGTACTCGATCAGGTCAGCGTCGGTCTCGGCAACATAGCCAGCCTGAATGGTATTGGACTGGGTCACGATGATGCCGTTATCGATCACGTCTGTCGGTGTACCGGCCAGAGCCATGTAGGCAGACGGATCATTGGGCAGGTAATCCTGCGTGAAGGAAATCACTTCCTTGCGCGCGTCAGTGATGGACATGCCGGCCATGATGGTGTCGTAGTTGCCGGCGACCAGGTTGGGGATGATGGTATCCCAGTCGTTGATGACCCATTCACAGGTCAGGTTGGCGCGGCGGCACAGTTCGTCACCCAGTTCACGCTCGAAGCCGTCCAGCTCATTGTCATCATTGATGAAGTTGTAGGGAGGGTAAGCGCCCTCCGAACCCATGCGTACCACGTCTGCCAGGGCTATATTGGCACCCAGTGCCAGTACGCCCATTGCAAGTGTCAGTTTTTTCATTGTTGCGTCTCCGTTGTTATCGGTTTGGTTTTACCTTCCGTTCACTCAACCATGCTGACCGGCTGCCCCAGAATGGGCGTGCTGCCAGTGGACTGACGGTGCAGGGACCAGTCAGCAAGAACAGTGCCTGTCGCAAAAACAATACCTGGCTGAATCTCTGGGTAGTCCGGACCTGACCGGTCGGATTCGCAGGCTGGAAGGCCAGTATCAACTGCACTACTCTGGCGCAACACCAGATGCAGTGGGCTTTCTGACCGCCTGTGCCATGCTCTGGTCATTGTTATTGTAGAGTCAATATCACCCCAGCATTGTCACCAAAGCAATTGATCTGTCGCAAAAAACAAGTATTTGTTCGCAAAACAAAACCGTTGCCTGGCGCCGTCGGGGTATTGATGAACCTCCATTGAAGTCCGCATGCACTGATGTGGCGCGGGCTGCAGGGCACTGCGCCACAACTGCGCATCAGATCATGATGTCATAAGCAAAGTAGTTGTTCATGATGGCCTCATAGGTGCCATTTTCCTTAACCCGGCGCAGGCCTTCATTGAAGGTTTCGGCCAGTTCCTGTTCGTCCGGGTGAAAGGCAGCGCCTACACCGTCCCCGAAAATGTGGCGCGGCTCGTTGACCGGCTCGCCAATGACGGCATAGCCCGGGCGGCCCAGAATGGTCTGCTCACCGACCGGGAAGTCCAGAAAGATGGCATCCAGTCGACCGCCTTCGAGATCCAGTACGATGTCATCCGCAGTGCTGAAGCGGCGCACATCAATGCCTTCCAGATAGTCGGTGACATAGTCGTCCTGAATGGTGCCGCGCTGTACCCCGACCCGCAGACCGACCATGGAAGCCGGACTCTGCGGATCGAAACCGGCATCCTGACGGGCAAACCAGCCGCTGGGGGTGGTGTAGTAGGGGGCCGAGAACAGCACGCGCTCGGCGCGGTCCGGTGTAATGCTCATGGACGAAAAGATGACTTCGTAACGGCGGTCCAGCAGGCCGGGAATGATGTCGTCCCAGGCCTGCACGACCCACTGACAGTACAGCCCCATTTCCTCGCAGACGGCCTCACCCAGCTCGATCTCGAAGCCGGTCAGATTGCCATCGGAATCATAGTATTCGAAGGGTTCATAGGGCACATCCACGGCCATGCGGATGGTGCGGTCCTGTGGCTCGACCCGGTACAGGTCAAGCACGAACAGGGACGCGGCAATGGCCAGCGAGAAGACGATCAGGGGCGCTATGTAGCGGCTCTTGTCGGTCATGGGGCGGAAGCTCAGTACTTGGGTTTCAGAAAGGCGCGCAGGCGTTCGGATTTGGGGTTGCCAAACAGCTCCTTCGGCTCGCCCTGTTCTTCCAGCCGACCCTGATGCAGGAACAATACCTGACTGGACACGTCACGCGCAAAGCCCATCTCATGGGTGACCACGACCATGGTACGACCTTCGCGGGCCAGGTCACGCATGACCTGCAGGACCTCACCGACCAGTTCCGGGTCCAGTGCCGAGGTGGGCTCGTCGAACAGCAGCACCTCCGGCTCCATGGCCAGGGCGCGGGCAATGGCGGCACGCTGCTGCTGGCCCCCGGACATCTGTGCCGGGTAGGCGTCCTTGCGTTCATAGAGGCCGACCTTGCGCAGCAGGGCCTCACCTCGTGCAATGGCCTCATCCCGCTTCAGGCCCAGCACCTGTATCGGGGCTTCAATGACATTCTGCAGCGCGGTCATGTGCGACCACAGATTGAAACTCTGGAATACCATGGACAGGCGGGCCCGGATGCGCTGTACCTGTTTGGCATCCACCGGGCGCCGGTCATGCCCGTCGCCGCGAAACAGAATCTCTTCACCATGGACCCGGATCTCGCCCTGGTTGGGAATCTCCAGCAGATTGATGCAACGCAGAAAGGTGCTCTTGCCGGAGCCTGATGAGCCGATCATGGAAATCACATCACCTTTGTGGGCAGTGATGGAGATACCCTTCAAGACCTCGGTGTCGCCGAAAGATTTATGGATATCCTGAACCACCAGCGGTGGGTGTGCGTCAGACATGATGACTCCCGAATCTGTTGCGGTGCCGGCTCGCAGCCTCTGGATCGCGCTGCCTCGCGAGGCCGGCAGTTGTTGTTGTGCCAGTTTGACGCACACTAAAGCATCATGGCACTGACCATTGCAATTCTGCTGTCGCAAAACCAAAGCATCTGTTCGCAAAGCCAAACCGGTCCCGGTATTGGCTCTGATCGTGCTCTGGTAAGGTAAGAGCGCAGCGATTGCCCGAACCCGATCCGAAGCAAGATCGGCGCCAGAGCATTTTGCCACAAATTTGCAGGCAATGGCGTCAAGAATACGCCCGAGCCGACGATGCCCGTCAAGCAGACTGCACAGCACTTCAGCAGAGGACACCATGACCCCTCAGTCCGCCAATCCCCCGTTGTTGCTACGCAACGCCCGGGTTTATGCCCCCCGGCCCCTCGGCCTGCGTGATCTGCTGATGGTGGAAGGCCGCATTCTGGCCGTGGATGCCTCAATTGAGATCACCGGCCTGCCCGGCCTGCACGAAATGGATGCACAGGGCGCCGTGGTCAGCCCCGGACTGGTCGATACCCTGACCCATATCACTGGCGGTGGCGGCGAAGGAGGCTATGGCTCGCGCATGCCGGCCATGCCACCCGAAGATGCCTGGCTCAGTGGGGTGACCACGGTGACCGGCGCCCTGGGCACGGATGCGGTGCAGCGCAGTCACACCGAACTGCTGGCCCATGCCCGCCTGCTCGCCACCGCCGGGGTGTCGGCCCATATCTATGCCGGCAACTATCATCTGCCCATCCGTACCCTGACCGGCTCGGTACAGACCGATCTGGCCTGGATTCCGGAGGTCATCGGCGTCGGCGAAGTCGCCATTGCCGATCATCGGGGCAGCCATCCCAGTGCCGCCGAACTGGCCCGTCTGGCTTCAGAGGTGCGCGTAGGCGCCATGCTGGGCGGCAAGCAGGGTGTACTGAGTATCCATGTGGGGGATCATGACGCCGGGCTGAATGTGCTGTTCGAGGCGGCCGAGAACTATCCGGTGCGCCTGTCGCACTTCTACCCCACCCATATCAACCGCACCCGAGACCTGTTGCAGCAGGGTTGTCGCTTTGCCCGCGAAGGCGGCACCATCGACTTTACCGCCACCACCAATGCAGGCCTGCTGGCGGCCGGGGATGTGGACAGTCCGCTGGCAGTTGCCGAAGCGCTGGCCGCCGGCGTGCCGGGTGATCGCATCACATTGTCCAGCGATGCCTATGCCAGCCTGCCCGAATTCGATGCCGAAGGCCGTTTTCTGCGCGTTGGCATGGGGCGCCTGGACAGCCTGGCGGATGCGGTGCAGCGCGGTGTGCGTGATGTGGGGCTGAGCTTTGAGACATTGCTGCGTACCGTATCGCTGAACCCGGCCGAGACCCTGGGTCTGCCGCGCAAGGGGCGTCTGGAGGCCGGGGCCGACGCCGATCTGGTGCTGTGGTCGGAGCACCATGAGGTGCTGGGGGTGATCAGTGGCGGCGTGGTGCGCCGCTGGCCCGACTGAAGCGGAGACTGTGCGCCATGAGTGAAACCGCAGCGCCAGAGCACACCATTCCCGTGTTCGATCTGCGTGAGCAGGCCCGGCAGCCGGACGAGTTTGCCCGATGCCTGGGTCGGGCCTATCGGCAATGGGGGTTTGTGGGGGTGCAGCAGCACGGTGTGCCGGACGCAGTGATCGAGCATGCCCTGGATGCTGCGGAAGCCCTGTTTGCCCTGCCCGCAGCCACCAAGCTGCAGTATGCCGGCAGCCCGGGCGGCGCCCGGGGCTATACGCCCTTTGCGCGCGAGGTGGCGAAGGGGGCGGCGGTGCACGATCTGAAAGAATTCTGGCATGTCGGGCGCGAACTGGCGGCGCCCCGCTACGCGCAGCTGCAACCCAATATCTGGCCGCAGGAGCAGCCGGCCTTCAGAGCGGCGGCGCTGACGCTCTATGCCGAACTGGAGCGTGTGGGGCAGCAGCTACTGCAGGCGCTGGCCCGCTATCTGGACTTGCCAGCGGACTGGTTTGCTGCCCGTACCGACCAGGGCAACAGCATACTGCGCGTGCTGCATTATCCGCCGCTGCCTGACGAGCCTCCGGCCGGCAGTCTGCGTGCCGCCGCGCATGAAGACATCAATCTGATTACCCTGCTGGTCGGCTCGCGCCAGTCCGGGCTCGAGATCCAGAGCCGGCAGGGCGACTGGGTGCCGGTGTCCCTGCTGCCCGGCACCATAGTGGTCAATATCGGCGACATTCTGCAGCGACTGACCAATGGCCTGCTGCCCAGCACCACCCATCGGGTGGTCAACCCCACCGGCCCGGCGGCCAGAGTCAGCCGCTACTCGGTGCCGTTCTTTCTGCATCCCAATCCGGATATGGACCTGAGCGTACTGCCGCAGTGTGTGAGCGCGGACAACCCGCAGCGGTATGCCCCGATTACGGCCCATGAGTTCCTGCAAGAGCGCCTGCGCGAGATCGGTTTGCTGTAGGTCCGCCTCATTTGTAGGCTGTGGCCCTCGGCCACGCATGCGTGAGCAAGGCTCACCGCCTACAGATATGCAGCCCCCTGTTGCTCTTCCTCATCCCCGCCCGTGCGGTGCGTCCAGGTTCAGTGCCGGCCCCTTGGGCACGATCCGGGTCGGGTTGATGGTGTCGTGGCTGTAATAGTAGTGCCGCTTGATATGGGTCATGTCCACGGTGGCGGCAATACCCGGCTGCTGATACAGCTCGCGCAGATAACCACTCAGGTTCGGGTAGTCCGCAATGCGCCGCAGGTTGCACTTGAAGTGCCCCACATAGACGGCATCGAAACGCACCAGGGTGGTAAACAGCCGCCAGTCGGCCTCGGTGATGCGATCACCGGCCAGGTAGCGTCGTTCACCCAGCAGCTCATCCAGCCAGTCGAGACTGTCGAAGAGGTCGGTAAAGGCTTCCTCGTAGGCTTGCTGGGTGGTCGCAAAGCCGGTCTTGTAAACACCATTGTTGACGGTGTGATAAACCCGCTCGTTGATGGCATCAATGTCGGCGCGCAGCGACTCCGGGTAGAAGTCGTCGGTATTGCCGGTGATGTCATCGAAGGCACTGTTGAACATGCGGATGATGTCGGCGGACTCGTTGCTGACCATGGTCTCGCGCTCGCGGTCCCACAGCACCGGCACTGTAACGCGCCCGGTGTAGTGTCTGTCAGCCTTCAGATAGAGCTGGTAATGGAAATCATGGCCATACAACTGGTCGCCGACTGGGGTCGGTGAATCCAGCGTCGGGCCGCTGTATTCCCAGCCATTGGACAGCATGTCCGGGTGCACCACACTGACGCCGATGTGTGCGTCCAGCCCTTTCAGATGACGGACAATCAGCGTCCGGTGGGCCCAGGGGCAGGCCATGGACACAAAGAGGTGGTAGCGTCCGGATTCGGCCCGGAACCCGTCCTGCCCGGTCGGCCCGGCACTGCCGTCGGCCGTCACCCAGGAGCGGAACTGCGCCTCTTCACGCTTGAAGCGGCCGCCCGTCTTGCCGGTGTCGTACCATTTGTCGTGCCATTGCCCTTCTACAAGCAGACCCATTGCTGCCTCCTGTCATACTGAAAACCGGTCCGCAGTCTGCCCCATTAGCGAACGGCGAGACAGCGGAAACATCTGAAACCCTGGTTCACAATATTTGAATACGCGCTGATTCGCCCTCTCCTCGGGTGTGGTTTCCGAACCTCGGGGAACCCTATATAGTAGATGGGCTGAATTCCTGTTTGCCCAACCGGAGCTGTGCATGCGCTACTATCATCCCGAAATCCAGCCCTACCGGGAGCAACACCTGGCGGTGGGTGACGGGCACAGTCTCTGGGTCGCCGAGAGCGGGCACCCGGATGGCATACCGGTACTGATGCTGCATGGTGGCCCGGGTGTGGGCAGCAGCGAACGCGACCGGCAGTTCTTCAATCCGCAACACTATCGCATGATCCAGTTCGACCAGCGCGGCTGTGGGCACTCGACCCCGCATGGCAGCCTGGAAGACAATACCCCGCGCCATCTGCTGGCTGATATCGAACAGATTCGCAGGCGTCTCGGCATAGAGCGCTGGCTCTGTTTTGGCGGTTCCTGGGGGACCACCCTGGCGCTGCTCTATGGCCAGACCTACCCCGAGCGCGTACTGGGTTTTCTGCTGCGCGGTGTTTTCCTGTGCCGTGATGAGGACCTGAACTGGCTCTACGAAGGCGGTGCCGGCCACGTGTTTCCCGAGCACTGGCAGAAGTTCCGGCAGGCGGTGGGTGATGAGAGCCCCTTTCTGACCTCCTATCATCGACGTCTGACGGGCCCGGATGAACTGGAGCGGTCCCGCGCCGCCCGCGCCTGGGCCGCCTGGGAAGGGCTGATTGCAACGCTGAAACCGTCACCCAAGACGGTGGCGCGCATGATCGGTCATCACACGGCCTACAGCATGGCCCGCCTCTGTACCCATTATTTCTCCGGTCGGGATGAGTGGCTGCCGCAGCCGCTGCTGGCGGGCATGGACAGGCTGGCCGAGCATCCGGCCATTCTGGTGCATGGTCGCTATGACATGGTCTGCCCGGTCAGCAACGCCTGGGATCTGAAACAGGCCTGGCCCGGCGCCCGTCTGGAAATCATCCGCGAGGCCGGTCACTCGGCGCATGATCCGGCCATGGTGGATGGCCTGGTCAAGGCGGCTGAGGACCTGGCGCATATGCTGGGTGCGCCCGAAAGCTCCGCCTGAGCCATGGCTGTGCCCACTCCCGACCAGACATCCCGCCCCGCCCTGAGCCGGCTGCCGGATCGGCAATGGTGGTTGCTGGAAGGTGACGACACGGCCCTGGCGCAGGCCATCCCTGCCCTTGCCGAGCAGGCCCATACCGGCAGCGACCGGACCCTGTGGGTCACACCCGAGCCCGACTCCGAAGACAACTGGCCCGAGACCCTTCCCAGCCGACAGCTTTATCGCCTGCTGGGGCAGACCGTGGATCGCCTGGTTCTAGACTGGCGCCAGGGCTGGCACCTCAACCACCTGACGCAGGCGGCCGGTGCCGTGCGCGCCGGCGGTCAGCTGGTTATTCTGCTCAACCCGGATTGTTCCGAACGGTTCGGCTGGCAGCCGGGGCAGGCCTCGAACTGGTTTGTACACTGGCGCCAGGCGGTGCTGGCGCAGGGCGCCCGGGTGCTCAGCCAGGTGGCCGAGCTGCCGGCCCCTGAGGCGGCGGCGCCCCACTTGCACAGCCCGGTGCGCCAACCACTCACTGCGGATCAGGCTGCGGCCACCCGGGCCATCATCGATCTGGCTGCAGCAGCCGAGGGCTCTGCCCTTGTCATGACCGCCGCGCGCGGCCATGGCAAAACCATGGCCCTGTTGCTGGCGGCCCGGGCGCTGGCTCATCAGGGGCAGCGCCTGACCTGCCTGGCGCCGCAGGGCGAGCCCTTGCGCAGCCTGCAAAGCGGCTGGGCCGAAGTGACCGCAGACCTGCCAGCGGTACAGGCGCCCCGCTTCTGCACCTGGGACCAGTGGCTGGCTGAGCCGGATGCGGGCGATCTGGTGCTGGCCGACGAAGCGGCCATGCTGGGCGTGTCGCGTCTGCAGACCCTGTTTGCACGCAGCCGCCGGCTGGTCTGTGCCACCACCACCGAGGGTTATGAAGGCAGTGGCCAGGGCTTTCTGCTGCGTTTTCTGCCCTGGCTGCAGCAGCAGGCCCGGGAACTGACGCATGTACGCCTGCAGCAGGCCATCCGCTGGCGCAGTGATGATGTCATGGCGCGAGCGCTGCGCCAGTCCCTGCTCTATCCGGTGCGAGAGCCGCTGGAATGGCAGGCCGATCGACCGCAGGATACTGCTACTGCAGATCAGTTGGTGATCCGCGAACTGCCGCTGGCGCAGGTGGTGCACCGACCCGAATGGTGCGAAGACTGGGTGCAACTGCTGGCCACGGCACACTATCAGACCCGACCCGATGACCTGCGCCAGTGTATCGACAACCCGGACCTGCTGGCGCTGGGTGCCTTTGACAATAACCGCCTCGTGGGCCTCCTGGTGGCGCTGCATGAACCCCAACTGGAGCCGTCGTTGGCCGCAGCCATATGGGCCGGCCAGCGGCGACCGCCACAGCAACTGGCCAAACAGAGCCTGCTTGGCCAACTGGGTCATCGGCCGGCCGCCCACTGGACCGGCTGGCGGGTCTGGCGCCTGGTCGTGCATCCGGGCTGGCGCCGCCGGGGCATTGCCCGCCAACTGGTGCAAACGCTGACCCGGCAGGCTGCTGATCAGGGCGCAGATTATCTGGCGGCGGCCTTTGGCCTGACCCCGGAGCTGCTGGACTTCTGGGTCCGGGCCGACTTTGTGCCGGTGCGGCTGGGCCGACAACCGGAAGCGGCCAGTGGCCAGCTGTCGCTGCTGATGCTGCGGCCGCTGCAGGAGCGGGCGGCCGCATTCAGTCAGGACAATGCCAGGCTGCTGGGAGAGAGCGTCCTGCTGCATCCAGAGCAGGCGCGCCGACTGGAACCGGAACACACGCTACTGGCGCTGGCACGGGCGCTGCCTGCCCCGACGCTGTCGGCGCTGGAGTGCGAGCGGCTGACCCATTGGTGCCGCAGTCACCAGCCGGAGGCGAGCCTGCAGCCGATCCTGGCCAAGGCCTGGTGGGCTTGCCTGGCGCAGCAGCACACCGGCCCCGAACCTGTATTGAGCTCGGTGGCGGTGCGTCGTCTCTGGTGGCAGCAGACCTGGCCGGAGGTGCAGCAGGCGCTGCATCTGGCGGATCGCAAGGCCATGCAGGCCGACCTGCGTCGGTTGTTGGATATAGCGCCAAATGGCAGTCTGTGGTAAAAGGTCGGGTCCATCGGAGTGAGGTAGATCCCATGATTTTTCTGATTCGCCATGGCGAAACGATCTGGAACACAGAAGGTCGCCGTCAGGGGCGTGGCGACTCTGCGCTGACCGACGCCGGCGTTGCGCAGTCACGGGCGGTGGCACAGCAACTGAGACTGCTGCTGGAAGGTGAGAAGCGTATTCATGTCGCCACCAGCCCTGCCGGCCGCTCGCGCCGCACGGCAGCGATCATTGCCGAGGAACTGGGCATTGATCAGGACCGCATTCAGGCAACCCCAATGCTGGAGGAGATGGATTTCGGTGACTGGCAGGGGCTGACCGACGACGAAATAGCCGAACGCTTCCCGGATCAGTGGCGTGAGCGTCAGCTCAACCGCTGGGGCTTTGCTTATCCGAACGGCGAGAGCTATCCGCTGCTGTGCAGCCGGGTGGCCGAGTGGATGGAGAATGCCCAGGAGCAGGGTGGCGTCACCATTGCCGTCACGCATCAGTGGACCAGTCGCGTGATCCGCGGTCAGTATCTGAAGCTGCCCAAGCAGGAAATGTTTGCGCTGATGCACCCGCATCGCCAGATCATTCAACTGCACAATGACGAGGAAAAGGTCATCCTGGTGGAGGAGACCCGGGCTTGAAAGCGCTCTTGCAACGGGTGTCGGAGGCGGCCGTAGTGGTTGCAGATGACACCGTGGGGGCCATTGACGAAGGGCTGCTGGTGCTGGTCGGAGTAGAGCCGGCAGACGATGAGAGCACCGCGCGTCGCATGGTCGAACGGCTGCTGAATTATCGGGTCTTTGCTGATGACGCGGGCCGCATGAACTGCAGCCTGCGTGATACCGGAGGCGGCCTGTTGCTGGTATCACAGTTCACACTGGCGGCCGATACCCGCAAGGGCAATCGTCCCGGTTTTTCCACTGCGGCGGAACCGGCGGCCGCAGAAGCCCTGTTCAGTCGGATGGTGTCCATGGCCCGGCAGGCTCATCAGCCGGTCGCCACCGGCGAGTTCGGGGCCATGATGTCGGTGCAACTGGTCAATGAAGGGCCGGTGACCTTCCTGCTGGAAGTCTGACCCGGCATAACCTTTCTCCTTTTGCTTTCCCGTCTGCTCCGGCGCCGCGTCCTGTTGTCTACCAGTTGTAGTCGCGCCTGACCGCAGCCACGATATCATCAATGATGCGATCACCCCGGTCGCCGTTGGTCATGACCACCACACCGTGTCCGTCCTGCAGGTGGCCGATCATCCGGGACCGGTAGCCGGGCGTGATGCCCTCGGCGGACAGTATGGTGCCACTTTCCATGCGTTCGACACGCATGCCCAGACCCCAGCCGCAGCCCTGGGGAGACAGCATCTCGTTGATCAGGTTGGAGTCGGTCAGAACGCGACCGACACCCTGTTCCGCCGCCATGATTTCCATCAGTACCCGTGCCAGATCGCTGGGGCTGGCCCAGAGGCCGGAGGACGCGCGCTCCACGAAGCGTCTGAAACCGCCGTCCAGTGTCTCGCCGCGCCAGTCGTGGCCCAGGGCTGGTGATGGCAGGCCGATCAGCCGATAGCGGGCGGGAATGTTCAGCGGTGTCAGCACCGTGCGACTCTGCCAGAGGGAAAAGTTGTCGCCGGTCTGGTTTTCCAGCCAGTAAGCGAGCACTTCATAGGCCGCAGCAGACGAGTGACAGGTTTGTCCGGGCTGGCCGGCCAGTTGCACCGGTGCCGAGCGGGCCGGCTCGGTGCCATTGAGCAGGGCATCCCAGTTGGGCTGGCGCTCACCGAAGCGGTAGCCCTGAAAGCGAGTCGGAGTCAGGCCGCTGCGATGACTGAGCAGATGGCGGACTGTGACATCGTCACCGGACCAGCGGCTGTTGTCGGGAATCTGCCAGTTGTCCAGGCCCTCGTTGACTGCAGTGTCCAGCGGAATATCGGCCTGCTGCAGCCACGCCAGTACGCCCATTGCCGTGACCACCTGGGTCAGGTCACCGGCCTGAAAGGGGGTGACCGATGACAGCAGCCGACCGTTCTGGTCAGCATGGTCGCCCATGGTCCACTGACTGACCAGGCGACGGTTGTCGATGATGGCCACACTGACGCCAGGCACCCGGGCCTCCGCCAGCCGCTGCTGCAGTTCGCTGGCACAATCCGGGTGCTGGTCGGGGCGGCTGCACAGCTCGGCCTGCTGGCTGCAGGCGGCCAGAAACAGCACTATGGGTACCATCCAGAGCAGGGCTCTGGACGCAGTCGATTTCGGGTTCATCAGGCAAGGGCCCGCAGGCAGGCTGGACATGACAGCATCATGCCATAGAGCCTTCAGCGCAAGCAAAAAAGAGCCCTCAGCGGAGGCAGAGAGGAGCCCTCAGCGGAGGCAGAGGAGGAGCCCTCAGCGGAGGTGAGCAGGTGAAATGCCCTCAGCGGCGGCAAATAGCCGCCAGCGCCGGCTCCAGCTCTTCATGAGTCCACTCGAACCCGGCCTCCACCAGCCGATCCGGCAGCGCGCGGGTGCTGGCCAGCATCAGGTCACTGCGTTCGCCCAGTATCGGTTTCAGCAGCCAGCGCGGCGGCGTCAGCCAGACCGGCCGCCGCAGCACCCGGCCCAGACAGTGGGCAAAGGTCTGGTAGCGTACCGGATGTGGCGCCGTCAGGTTTACCGGCCCTTGCAAGGTCGGCGTGTCGATCAGAAAACGTACGGCTCTGACCCAGTCGTCCCGATGTATCCAGCTGTACCAGAATTCGCCATCGGCCAGAGACCCGCCGAGACCCAGTTTGAAGGCCGGCAGCAGGGGCTGCAGCAGGCCACCGCCGCTGCCGAGCACCAGGCCGGTGCGCAGATAGATGGTGCGGATGCCGCTCTGTTCGGCTGGGCGGGCCGCACTCTCCCAGGCCATGACCATTTCCGTTGGCCAGCCCATGCCGGGTTCGCTGTCCTCGGTCAGCAGGGTATCGCCCTGATCCCCGTAGAAACCGACTGCCGAACCGGTCAGGAAGACCTGTGGTTTCTGTTTCTGTGCAGCCATCCAGGCCACCAGCTTCTCGGTCGTCCGTATGCGACTGTCGAGCAGCGTCTTTTTGCGTCCACTGGTCCAGGGCAGGGTGAACAGGTTGGCCCCGGTCAGATTGACCACAGCCTGCACCGGCTCCCGGATGTCCTTGAAGGCACCGACCCATTCCGCCTGCAATTGACCACGGGCCCTGTGCTTGTGTGGATGACGGGTGTGAATAACCAGCTCATGGCCATCGGCCAGCAACTGCCGGGCTAGCGCCTGGCCGAGAAAACCGCTGCCGCCACAGATCAGAACACGCATGTCGCCGCCCCCTCTGTTGAACCCTGAAGAAAGAGTCTAGTCCAATCGGTGGCTGTACAACACCATGGATGGTCGATAACAGGGGGTGTCAGTTTCCGGTGACAGTCTCTACATGCCCTTCACGGCATAGATACCGTCGGCATTGCGCCAGTAACCCTTGTAGTCCATGCCAAAGCCGAAGATATAGCGGTCGATGCACTTCAGGCCCTCGTAGTGGACCTCCATCTCCGGGCGCACCTTGCGTTCATGGTCCTTGTTGACCAGCACGGCGATCTTTACGTCGCGGGCGCCGGCTTCGTAGCAGTGGTCCACGATGGCGGCCAGGGTGCCGCCTTCGTCATAGATGTCATCGACGATCAGCACGCTGCGGTCGGTTACATCCTGTGCCGGAAAGGCGCGCCAGTCCAGATCACTGCCGACGGTCTTGTTGCGGTAGCGGGTGGCGTGCAGATAGCTGATTTCCAGCGGGAATTTCAGGCGTGTGACCAGATGACCGGTCAGTACCAGGGCACCGTTCATCACCGAATAGACGACCGGATTGGCCTCGGCCAGGTCGCGGTTGATGCCCTCGGCCATCTGGTCCATGGCCACATTGAGCTGGTCCGGTGTGTACAGCAGGTCGGCTTCCTGCATCACCTGGTTGATTTCAGTCAGGGTGACAGACATGAAGGGTCCATAGCGTTCGAAAAGCGGACGCGTATAATCCACATACAGCACACAAATCTCAAGGATATTCGGCAATTCATGCGTAAAGCACTGATCTGGGCCCAGGCGCGCAACCGCGTCATCGGCCGCAACAACAAACTGCCCTGGTATCTGCCCGAAGACCTCAGGTTCTTCAAGCGCACCACCTTCGGCAAACCCGTTATCATGGGGCGTCGCACCTTCGACTCCATCGGCAAGCCGCTGCCCGGGCGCGCCAACATCATCATTACCCGCCACCCGGATGACCTGCCCGCCACCGTGACCGGGGTTACCAGCCTGGAGCAGGCCATCGACACCGCCGAAGCCAATGCACTGGTCAATGGTGAAGAAGAAATCATCATCATGGGCGGCGCCCAGATCTACGAATTGGCATTGCCGCAGGCCGACCGCCTCTATGTCACCCATGTGCATGCCGATGTCGAGGGCGATGCCCTCTTCCCGGAGGTGGACTGGGCACAGTTTCAGGAGGTCAGCCGCGCCGACTTCAAGGCCAGCGGCCCCAACCCCTACGACTACAGCTTTGTGGTCTATGACCGGGTGGAGTGAGGCATGACTGCTGCTGACGAGGACCTGGTCCTCAGCGCTGAACAGATTCAGGCCGGTGTGGCCGCAGTGGCTGCCCGTCTGAATGACCGCTTTGCCGGTCAGGATGTGGTGGTCATCACAGTGGTGCCGGGCGGTATCCTGTTTACGGCTGACCTGGTGCGGCAACTGACCTTTGACGTCAGCATGGATGTGATGGCCTGTCCGCATACGCCGGGGGCACGTCACAACGACTCCCCCATCGTCTATCACCCGACAGTGTCACCGCAGCACCGCCATGTGCTGCTGCTGGATGATGCCATTGAGTCGGGCGGCACCATGCAGCGTCTGGTCGAGCACCTGCAGTTGGGCTACCAGTGCCTTTCGTTGTCAGTGGCAACCCTGCTGGTCAAGCCCGGGCGCGTCGACATCCCGGTGCCGCAGTACCATGCCTTCGAGATGGACAACGACGATCTGCTGGTCGGCTATGGCCTGCCGTGGGAAGACCGGCGCCGCAATCAGCCCTTTGTTTCCCGCCTGAAAGTCTGATCTGCAGGGCCTGACGTGGCATTCATGAGACCGTTTTCACAGTTCGGGCACATCCCGCTTACATCTGCTCCCCGGCTCCTCTAGCCTGCTTGTTCGCGCTCCGCGCATGTTTTTTCCGGATGCACAAACAGGTGAGGTGATTGACTGACATGCACAAATACACAGGGCTGATACTGCTGTTGACCCTTGGCTTGATGGCGGCAACGTCAGCTGACGAACTCGATTGCGACAAGGCGGTCACGACCCCGGACGTCAACCACTGTGCGGGTCTGGAATTGCAGGCTGCCGAGGACACCATGGCCGAGTACCTGGCGGCCAGTCTGGAGCGCCATGGTGATGACCCGGAGACGGTCGCGGCCATCCGGCAGGCACAGGTGTCCTGGCAGGCCTACCGCGACGACCACTGCGGCTCTGTCTTTACCTACTGGCGGGGCGGCACCATCCGCACCGTGATGAGCATCACCTGCAGCGAACGCCTGACCCGGCAGCGCACGCATGATCTCTGGATCAGCTTCCTTACCCATATGGACAGTGCCCCGCCGGTATTGCCGGAGCCCGATATTCAATAAAACAGACCCCGAGCTTGACTTGAACCAAGGTTGAACTTCTATAACTCAGGGTTCCACAGTCAACCAGAGGGATCAGTCATGAGGATATTGATAGTCGGGGCCAGTCGTGGTCTGGGTCGGGCGTTTGTCGAAGGCTTGTGTGAGCCGGGCGACACCGTCATCGGCGTTTCACGCTCGCGCCCGCAGCAGCTGCAGGCGCCGTCCGGAGTCGAGTTGCAGTGGATAGAGGCGGATCTGGCGTCGCCCCAAACGGCAGTCGAGCAGATAGAGCAACAGGCGCCGGACACACTGGATGTCATTCTCTACAACGTCGGCGTCTGGGAAGATCGGGCCTTCTCGGACGAGTACGCCTTTCTGGAGGATGACGAAGCGGCCCTGGCCGACCTGATCAACATCAATGTCACGGCGACGCTGTTGCTGCTGAAAAGGCTGCTGCCCCGCTTGTTGCAGTCCGCCAGACCACAGGTGGTGCTGACCGGCTCCACCTCCGGGCTGCGCCAGAGCGGCCAGCCGGAAGTCGCATTCGGCGCCTCCAAGTTCGCCTTGTCAGGCATTGCGGATGCCCTGCGGGAAGGCTTTCGTGAGCAGAAACTGGCGGTCACCACGCTGCAGCTGGGGTATCTCAACACGGATGATGGACTGAATACTCCCCTCAGCCAGGCGGTGGCCACCAGCCAGGGCGAGCAGATCCCGGTGCATGATGTGGTCGCCATGGTACGGGCGCTGCTGAAACTGTCCGATGCTTCCTTTGTGCGGGAACTGGTGATGCCGGCTATTCTGGATCAGAACTTCTGACCCGAGAGGTCAACGCCGCAGAGAACCGGAGCCAGCGCGGCACCTGCTGACGATAGCGTTGGTAGGTGTCGCCAAAGGCAGCGGCCAGGGCCTGCTCCTCGCGGCGAGCCTGGCGCACCAGCACACTGACCCCCACAATCAGGCAGACCCCGGTGAACAGGCTGGGCAGCGCCAGAAAGAACCCGAACTGCCCCAGCATGATGCCCAGAAACAGCGGATTGCGTGAACGCCCGAAGGGTCCCTCGGTTAGCAGCGGCTGGCTCTTTTCCTCGTCAATGCCCGAGCGCCAATCCTGCTGCATGTAGGCGTGGACATAAGCAATAATGGCGTAGCCGGCCAGCATCAGTACCATGCCGGTCAGCAGGACTGGCGGCTGATACAGTGCCGGGATGACCCCCAGCCAGGGGTCGATGGGCCACAGAATACGGGCCAGACAGACCCCCAGGATTGTGGCCCGAAACAGGTTGAACACCTGGCGATTCCACCAGGTGGCGGAGCCCCTGGGACCATACTGGATGTGGCTGATGCCGGTACGACGCCAGAGCCCCAGCGCCGTGCTGGTATAGTGCAGGCCGATCAGCAGGAAATAGAGGCCGAGAAAATGGCGGACGAGCAGGTCGATTTCGGGCATGGCAAGGCTACTTCTTGTTCCGTTGTTGTCCTGCTATTACAGGGATGGCAGTGCATGTACGGTTTGATATTAGCGTTTAACAGGCGCCCTTGAACCTTCTTTACAGACTACGTGATGCGGCCTGCGACCTCAGGGTGCACTATATTCGCTGCGCCCGATCCGGCAGGTCGATAGAGGCCGAACAATGCGGAGTCGAAAACAGTGTCGATAGCGAAGAATATTGTACGCTTCATCAAATGGTCGGCTGTCGTTGTCGTCGCTTTGCTGCTGCTCTTGCTGGCAGGGCCACTGGCGGTGTCGCTGTCCGGCGCCCATCAATACGATTCGAACTGGCGCACGGCCAGCCGTGACAGCGCCGGGCTGGCGCCGGCACCGGAAGTGACCCCGGAGGCCGTGGTGCAGGTTTATGGTGCCCGTGCCTTCAACTGGCGCGGTTACTTTGCGCTGCATACCTGGATCAGTGTCAAACAGTCCGATGCCGACTACTATACCGTCTATGAAGTGACCGGCTGGCGGCGGCCGGTGGTCAATGCCCGCCGCGATGTGCCGGACCGGGCCTGGTATGGTGCGGCGCCCCGCCTGATCGCAGAGCTGCGGGGGGATGCCGCAGAGGCGGTGATACCGGACCTGCTGCAGGCGGTGGAAGACTATCCGTTCAGTGACCGCTATGTGGCCTGGCCGGGCCCCAACAGCAACACCTTTGTGGCCTGGATCATTCGGGAAACGCCGGGGCTCGAGGTGGCATTGCCGAGTCATGCCGTCGGCAAGGATTATCTGGGCCAGACAGTACAAGGCAGCCTGCCGGGTGGTTCCGGTTTCCAGTTCTCGCTGGGCGGTGTTGCCGGCATTCTCGCCGGCCCGGCAGAAGGCTTCGAGCTGAACCTGCTCGGGCTGGTGCTGGGGGTCAATCCCCGTGTACCGGCCCTTAAACTGCCCGGCCTGGGCGACTGGCCCAGCGGCCAGGCCAGTGCCGCCGGCGCTCAGCCGGAGCGGGATCTCGCTTCGGATTTCTGACCTGCCGGCAGGTCAGAGGCCCTGATTGGAGGTGCGGCCCATGCACTATCGGGAGTACACAGCGCCGGCTGCACTGCGGCATCTGGTCCGGTTCTTCTGGACTCTGGAAGTGCCGGCCGGATCGTCAGCCAGGCATTACAACATAGTGGCGGATGGCTGCCCCGGCATCATGTTTCATCGCGGCGCGGTGGCGTATGCCCGGCCGTCCCTGGCACCGCAGAGGCTGCCTCACCTTTTTGTCTATGGGCAGTCCACTGGGCCGGGTCGGTTGTACCTGCAGAATGCGGACCGGCTGTTCGGCATCAATCTCTTTCCGCACGGGCTGACCATGCTGCTGGGAGTGGATGCGCGGGAGTGCACTGATCAGATATGGGACCTCGAGCCACTGGCGGGGAGCCTGGTCGACCAACTGTTGAATGCACCGACTGCGGCGGCTGTGATGGGGCTTCTGACCCATTTTCTGACCCGACAACAGAGGCAGTCGCCGGACCGGGACTGTGCCGTGGAAAGCAGCATCCGCATGTTTGTTCAGAGCCAGGGTTGCCTGCCTGTTATGGCACTGACGCAGACCCTGCAGATGTCGGAACGGCAGTTTCAGCGCCGGTTCAGGCAGCAGGTCGGTGTGCCACCCAAGCTGTTTGCCCGCATCCTTCGTTTCCAGTCGGCGCTGCACGTGATTCAGCGTGAAACCGAGCGTCCTCTGACCGAGATAGCCTTTGCCAGCGGCTATGCTGACCAGTCCCATTTCATTCGTGACTTCAGACGATTCGGCGGCCTGACGCCGGGCGATTGCAGGCACTCTGCCGCTCAACTGCTGTGTGGTCATGATCTGGACCTGGCACTGCCCTGACTGACGCCGCGTCATGTCGGGTTTGTTCTATTGCCGTTACGGGCCCCCGTATACGGTTGCTGTCATCTTCAATACCAGCAAGTGACAATGAGGTGACAAGCATGAAACTGTTGATCTTTGGCGCCACGGGAACCATTGGCAGAGAAGTGGTGCGTCAGGCCCTGGCGCGCGACTTTCAGGTCACTGCACTGGTCCGATCTGCAGACGCGTTCGAGCCGCAAAGCGGGCTGACGGTGGTCACGGGCGATGTGCTCGACCCGGATGATGTCGAGCGTGCCTTTGACCGGCCGGATGCCGTGATCTGTACCCTGGGTGCCGGTGCCAGAGGCACAGTGCGGTCCACCGGAACGCGCAACATCGTGCAGGCCATGGTGGCGCATGATGTTCGTCGGCTGATCTGCCTGTCGACACTGGGTGCGGGTGACAGTCGGGTTCATCTCGATTTTTTCTGGAAATACATCATGTTCGGGCTGTTGTTGCGACGCGCTTACGCCGACCATCAGCAACAGGAGGCCTGCGTGATGGCCAGCGTACTCGACTGGACCCTGGTGCGGCCAGGCGCATTTGCCGACGGCCCGCTGACCCGCGCGTTCAGGCGGGTCAGCGGACCGCACGAGACCGGTCTGGCACTGAAAATCTCGCGGGCGGACGTGGCCTGGTTCATACTGGAGCAATTGACGAGCAATGAATACCTGCACCGGGCACCGGGAATTACCTACTGATGACTCAGGCTCATGTCGGATAGAAATCATTTTGCTGCGCGCCTGGTGACCCACGGGTCGGGTCCGCTGGCGCTGTTGCCCACGCCCTTTGCCACGCTCGTGAGGGCAGCGGGAACGGTGCGGCTGTTCGGGCCGCACAGCCGGGTGCACTGTCTGCAGCCGGAAGGATCTGTGTCGGTACTGTTTGCTGCACCAGCCTTTATCAAGGCCTTGCTCGGCCATCCGCGCTATTTCCTGAACCGCAGTTTTTCGCCCGCTGAGCTGTCGTTGCTGGCCGTCTTTCAGGACAGTTCACCGTCGGCCTGGTTGGCGCTGCTGGAGGATCTGCGCGCTGCAGTCACCATGACCCATGATGAATATCAGTTCACCGAACTGTGGTCCTTGCTGGTCCGGCAGCGATTCAGGCCCGGCGACAGCGGCCAGGAGCGCCAGGCGGAGCGCCTGTGCAGGCGTTACGCCGGGCAGACACCGGGCGCCGTCAGCAGGCAGTTGCGGCTGGCCCGTCAGCTGGCCCGGGATCTGGCCGCGTCAGAGCATGTGCCGACCGGTGACTATGCCGATCAGTCGCACTATATCCGCGAATGTCGCAAGCACACCGGGTGCACCCCCAGTGAATGGAGAAATGTGTCGGCAACGTTCTATCGCTGCGGGCAGGACCTGCAGACAATAAGGGTGTCTTTGGCAAACACCGACAGGAAGGATCATCATGGCACTTGGACCCAAGGCGATGGGCGAAGCCATTGCCGCCAATCTGAAAACGAAAACCGGCAAGACGCTGGATGAGTGGTTGCGCGCGGTGAGCGCGCAGGGTTTGACGGAGCAGAAAGCGATAGTGGCATGGCTGAAAGAGCAGGGCCTGGGCCATATCCAGGCGCGTCTGGTCGCCGACCGCTGGGCTGGCCAGCCGCTCTATGACAACCCGGAGCAACTGATCACAAGCCTGTTTGACCGCTACCCTGACCAGTATGCGCTGTGGAACACCCTGATGGAGCGCTTCCGTGTCGCACAGCAGTTTGATATCAACCCCTGCAAGGGCTATGTACCGCTGTATACGCCCAGGGGCAGGATTTTCGCCTCCTTCAAACCCATGCGTGACGGGCTGTATCTCGGCCTGACGGGCACTGACTTCGATTTTGCAACGATACCGCACAAGCTTTCACGCGGGGGTGCGGACAGCATGACTCGGGGCCTGTTTGTGGAGTCGCTGGCGCCGGGTCTGCGGGCCTTGCAGGCGGCCTATCAGAGCACTCACCTCACTCAGCCTGTTCCTCATCCCAGTCATCGCTGAACATGATCGGACCCGGCCCGGCGTCGGCGGCGACGTCGTCCGGGTTCTGCAGCGGGCAGACCTCGAGGGACAGGCACCCACAGCCAATACAGCCATCCAGTTCGTCCCGCAGCAGGGTAAGCTTCTCAATGCGCCGGTCCAGATGCTGCTGCCAGTGCCGGGACAACTGCTGCCAGTCCGATGGCGTCGGCGTACGGCTTCTGGGCAGGGTGGCCAGAGCGTCCGCGATATCCGACAGCTTGATACCCAGACGCTGGGCCGTCTTGATGATGGAGACACGGCGCAGCACTTCGCGCGAATAGCGTCGTTGCCCGCCATCATTGCGCCAGCTGCTGATCAGACCCCTGGATTCGTAAAAGCGCAGCGCTGAGGCAGCCACCCCGGTTCTTTTGGCCACCTGGCCCACGGTCAGTACCTTTCCCTTGACGCTGACATTCTGGCTGGACATGTCGATCTCCTGCCTGGTTTGACGTGAAGCTGCCTCGCCGTATGGCGGCAGTCAGCTGTTTGCAATCTTTACAATAGTAGCAGCAATTGACCCTTGATTTAAAGTTAACTTTAACAATTAGACTGCCGGTGAAATCAACAAAACGCGTAAAGAACGCAGGGAGTCTGACATGAACTCGACAACCCATATCGGCGTCATCATCGGCAGTGCCCGTGAAGGGCGTCTCGGAAGCTCAGTGGCGGGCTGGGTCGGCCAGGAGCTGGATAAACGCTCTGATCTGACCTGGTCTCTGATCGATCCGCTGGAATTCGATCTGCCAGCCAGCATGGCTGAGGAATCAGAGGCCCTGTGCCAGCACCTCCGGGTGGCTGATGCCTTTCTGGTGGTGGTGCCTGAGTACAACCACAGTTTTCCCGCCGTCCTCAAGCAACTGATCGACTACGGCTACTATGAATGGCAGGCAAAGCCGGTGGGCTTCGTCAGCTATGGCGCCCGCTCCGGGGGCATACGTGCTGTCGAGCAGTTGCGTCCGGTATTTTCCGAACTGCATGCGATCACGGTCCGTGATGCAGTGGCGCTGCCCAATGTCTGGGACCTGTTCGATGCCAATGGAGCCCTGATTGAGCCCGAAGGCCCGACCCAGGCGCTCGGTCGGGTCTTCGCACAGTTGGCCTGGTGGGCAACTGCCTCCCGCCTGGCGGGCAATGAAACACCCTACTCGCAGGTGGCCTGATCCGGTGGTCGATAACCGGCCCCCTGTCCGAGCTACAGAAGGAGAAGACAGATGACCGCAAGGGAACAACTGCCAGCGCTGATACCTGACTCGGCAGAGGACCGGAATACCCAATGGAGCGCGGTGATCGTTCTGGCTCTGGCCACCCTGATCATCGCCAGTGAAATGACGATGGCCGCTTTTGCATTGCCGCTGATCAGCACGGATTTTGCCGTCGCCCCCGAGACAACGGCCTGGGTACTGTTGGCCTACAGCCTGCCCATGGTGGCACTGGCAATTCCGGCCGGGCGCTGGGCTGATGGTGCCGATATCCGTCTGGTGTTCCTGCTGGCGCTGGCACTGGTGGCTGTCGCCAGCATACTGGGGGCAGCGGCTCCCAGCTATGCTGCCTTGATGGTCAGCCGGGTAATGCTGGGTCTGGCTTCGGCATTGTATCTGGCAGTCTATATGCCGGTGGTGTCGCTCACCGTGAAGAGGGCCCAGCGCGGGCGTGCCATCAGCATGGTGGCCACCATCATGATGCTGGGCAGTGTGGCATTGGCGCCTCTGGGCGGCTGGGTGGCCGATCATCTGGGGTGGCGCATGGTTTTTCTCGTCAAGCTGCCATTATTGGTTCTGGTGCTGTGGCTGGGTTACCGCGTGCTGCCCCGGAAAGCGGGAGACTTGACGCTGCGGCAGCGCTTGCCATGGCCGGATCAACCCATGCTGTGGGAAACCCTGCTGATCGGGGCAGCACTGTCTGCTGTGCTGATGGCCTTTGAAGTGGCTGCGCAGCAACGCCTGCTGGCCGCAAGCCTGGTCACGGTCGGTGTGGCCATTCTGTTCTGGTGGAGCCGACTTGCAGCATCCAGGACTCTGTTGACCCTGGTCCGACATCCCGGCTTCGGGCTGCCTGCGCTGTCGCTTTTGCTGATAGCGGCGCTGATCGGTCTGATCAGCTTCACGCTGCCTTTCTTCGTGGTTGAGGTCATGGGCAGGGGGTCACAGACATTGAGTCTTGCCGTGTTGGGTTTTGTCATTGCCGGGGCCCTGATGTCACCGCTCGCCGGCATCCTGGCAGACCGCTATGGAGCGCTCAATATTGCCTCTCTGGGTGCCGGACTGACTGTTCTGGGCCTGCTGACCCTGTTGCAGCTGGATGCCCAGGCCTCTGTCGCGGGGCTTACTGCTCGCACGGCACTGGTCGGGGGCAGCATGGCCATATTCAACGCGCCGGTGATGGCCACCCTGATGGCTGCTGCACCCGGCGACAGAATGGGCACGGCCAGCGGGCTGGCCAGTGTAGCCAGAACCCTGGGTTCCATTGTCGGGCCGGCAGTGGCCGCATTGGCCTGGACTCTCAGTGGTGGTGGCGTGGCCGGACTGCACAGCGGTGTGCTGGCCCTCGCCGCGATGGCGCTGGTGGGCTGTGTTGCCCTGATCTGGGCTCGCTTTCATTCCTGGCTGCATCGAGCCGAGGCGGACGCCTGACCGGTATGGCGATCTGATGTCGATACCGGCTCGGCTTATTCGATCATTTACATGCCCGTACATTCAGGTACAGGAAGGAGATCGTATGATGAACAACAGGCCGATTATACTCAGTCAGCCTCAGGTGTGACGACGTTGCGGGTGCTATGGCTCAGGACGTCCATTTTTTACAAGTTCGAATCGACCGGGTCGGTTAATCTGATCGGCTGTCTGGGGAGGGAGGACTGAATATGGAAGAAGCGGTGTATGAACCCGGGCCGCTGCTGGCAGGGTTTGTCGATGGTTTCTGGTCGGTCAGCCAGCAGCAGCCGTATCCGGGTGTTGGTGATGGGGTCTATTACTCCATTGCGGATGTCATGACCAAGATCGTCTTCGCCTTTCAGACCCGGCCCGGTTCAACCGACGTCGTGTTCTCCGGCTTGCAGGGCCAGACCCGGCAGCCGGATCGGTTCACATCGACCCCACAGTGTAATGAAATGATTGGCGTGGGGCTGTACCCGCAGGCGGTGCCGTTGCTGTTCAGGATGCCGGCCGGTGAACTCAGTGAACATATTCTGGAACTGTCCGACCTGCCCTGGACCAACCTGAATGAGCTGCTGGATAGGCTGTCGCAGACGACGAGCACCTGCCAGCGCGTAGGTCTGCTGCGCCGTCATTTCGAGCAGCGACTGATTGGCCTCAGGCCCGGGCATGCGCTGGCCGCTGACGCCGAAAGGTACATCAGGGCTCGGCATGGCAATGTCACGCTGGCGGAACTGAGCGTCCGTTATGGCTTGTCGGTGAGACAGTTCGAACGGGTATTCCGCCAGCACACCGGCTTTCTGCCCAAGCTGTATGCGCGCATTGTCCGCTTCGGGAATGCAGTGGATCTGTTGCCACAGGTGGCGTCGATGACGGAGTTGGCAATGACTGCCGGCTACTACGATCAGTCGCATTTCAATCGCGAGTTCAGGTCCTTTTCAGGTTTCAGTCCCGGGGAATTTGCAGTGTTGTACGGCTAAGGCGTCATTGTCGGATTTGTACAATTGCAGCCGAGGCGCCGGGTTTATCATGCGGTGACCCGCCAGGGAAAGCGGCCCAAGGAGAAGTCAGATATTATGAATCGACGTACCTTTATACTGGTTCCGGGTGCCTGGATGGATGAGTGGATCTGGGCCGGGATCGAGCAGCGGTTGCGGGCCAGAGGGCAGGTTGTCCATGCGATGACCCTGCCGGGCCTGGAGTCACCGCCACTGCTCCATTACCAGATCAGCCTCGAGAACCATGTCCAGTATGTGGCCGATTTTCTGACAGTATCCAACCTCAGGGAGGTGATACTGGTGGGTCACAACTATTCGGGGCTGGTCGTGGGGCAAGTTGCCCAACGGTTGCCCGAACAGGTTTGTCATACCGTCTTTCTGGAAGCCTATGTACCGGAAGACGGCTGCTCTCTGCTGGAACTGGCGGGCCTCGACGTGGAGGCCGTGCAGCGGCAGATCGATGGCAATCAGGGTCTCTGGCCGGCTCCGAGTCAGGACGTTCTGGCCTATGAAACACGGCTGACAGAAGCTGATCGGGCGGCACTCGAGCAACGCTTTGTAGACCACCCCGGCAGAACGGTCACCGACCCTGCCCGCCTTCAGGGGTCGCTGGCAGGCCTGTCAGCCACCTATGTGGGTCGCCAGGCACCGACTGTCATCAGGGACTGGCTGGCGCAACCGGAGTCCGAGCGGAACTGGCAGCACATTCTGCTGGAGGGTGGGCACTGGCCGATGCTGTCCATACCCAACCAGCTGACCGCTGCGCTGCTGGCCGCCGACTGCAGATCAGCCGCCAGGGCACTGCAGACCTGACGGCCGCCAACGGTGCCGAATGCGATCACGTACCGGTTGACCGCGCGGCCAGGTGATCGGTCAACTGCGTAATGACCTGCGGCGCCTTGAGCACATCGTAGTGTCCGAGGCCCCGGGTAAAACAGGTGTCGGCCTGGTGCCAGTAGGAGGCTACCCGCTCGATTTCCGACCAGGGGATTTCGTCGTCATCACGGCTGGCCCAGAGTGGCCTGAATATTCACCAGCACGCGGGCAAATTCGAGTACTTGCGCAGCGTGGGCAGGGTGCATGCCATGGGCCGGCAGATCGAACCGGGCGCTGGGTTTGCCGTGAAAGGGGCGGAACCAGAGCTGCTGCACTGGCTCCTTCCTGCTGGCCCGGGCGGGCCTGTTCAGTCATTCGCCGGCGCTGATGCACTGGCGCAGTGAAGCCAACTTTCGGCAACTGTTTCCGGGCGTGCGCACCGATACGCGTTCGGTGCTGGCCGACTATGGGCGCATCATCTGTACCACCAGCGGTGCCCAGACCGCCTATCATCTGGTGCTGCATCTAGCGGAGCGTTACGGCAGTCGACAGCTTGCGCTGACCAGCGCCATGAAGGTGCGGCGCAAGCAGGTGTCGGAACAGTATCGGGACGAGATCGAACAGCTCTATAGCGACTGAGGACTGCCCTCAGCTCGCGATCTCGTCAATGGCTTCAAGCACTTCATAAACGTTGGTAAAGGGATTCAGGCAGTAAGGGCGGTCTTTGTTGCCAGGAGAAGCCGACCTCGATTGTTCATTAATTCTGCGAGCACGTTCTTTAGCTTGATCAATTCGTTGTTGGTCCATGAGTTTTCTTGTTATATCTGGCTGTCCTTTTTCATAGTCGTGAATTCCAATCTCCTGTAGAGCTAACCTGAAATCTCTTGAACTGATCAGGTCGTCACAGTTTACGGCGGGTCGGCTGGACTCTCTCATATGCAAAAGCACCCAGTACTCAAAACAGACATTAGATAAGGCTACTTCGATGTTATTCCTTTTGGCCTGATCCCAAGCCTTTGAGTGATCATCTTCAGAATATTTGGAAATAGCCTCTCGGTCATACATTACCCAGACCTGATCATCTTTAATGCACTCTGCTGGGTCTCTGGTCAATTTTACGGCTTCTTTTACCAACTGTTTCGGCGTGTTTTTAGTAGTTCTCTTGATGGTTATCGGCCTTTCGGCATCCTTCAGGCGTGCACAGGCTGGATGAAATTCTCTGATATACTCACGAATATAGTTGGGCTCGGTCTTTTCGCCTTCACAAAATATATGAATCTTTGGCTTGACGCGCCTGCGAGACTGTTTCCTTCGCTTAGGCATCCCGACCTCCATTTTCACCCCAACGTTCCAGCATAGCTTCTATTTTGTTGCTGCCAATGGCGGGCAATCCGCCCAGTCTGCCTTCATCGTACCACTTGGCAAACGGACTCGATGGTTTCAGGGTGGAGTCAAACTCGTCCAGCGAAATCAGCTGTGTGGCCCCGTTGACCTTCTCAGTCAGCCATAGTTGGTCCTTACGCATTTTGGATGAATCCATGAGATCGAGGTTGTGGGTAGTAAACAGTAGCTGTGCATGGTGACGATTGACGGCAGGGTTGTTGAACAAACTTACAACCAATTCTGATACGTGCGGATGCAGGCTTGATTCCAGTTCGTCCCAAATCAGGACGCGCCCTTCTTTCAATACATGGAACAGTAAGGGCAGACTGTGAAAAAGGGCCTGAGTACCATCCGACTCTTCGTTTTCCGTAAACAGAACAGGCCTGCCGTCTTCAGCCTTGTGCTCGAAATAATTGACCAGCGAAATCTCTTCCAGCACCCGGCTCTTGATTGCATCAGGCAAATCTTCTGGCAAGTGGCGAATAAAGTCTTCATCCTGTTCCTTTTTTATTACCACTCGACTAATGCCTGTGTCGATCAAGGACAAAAAATTGCCCACTTGGTTGACTAGGTCCTGATCCTTACGCCATCCTGGCTGATTGCCCGATTCTTTAGGCGCAAAAATTACGTTCCGTCGGAAAAATTGATAAACTTTTCGAATTATTCCGGGTGCGTCTGGGCTGTTTCCTGCTTTGGATAAATAAGCCTGGTTGTCAAATACGGGAATCTTTCTGGTCCCTCCCTTGAAATAAGTGCCAAAAGTAATGTCCTCCCATGTTGCATTCTTCGCCCTTTCGAATAATTTTGAGCGAACTTGCCGGCTTGCGCCCTGGGAGTAGAAGTCCAGTCTTTCTGAAATGATGCGTTTTGCGTCCAGCTCTATTTCATAAACATAGCGCATTCTGTCGACGATGAATTCGATGGCAAAACAACTGGGTAATTCCTGGTGCTTTGCCGAGAGCCGGTATGGTTGGTATTCCTCAATGCTATCTCCCTCGGATAGCCGGTGGCTGTTACTTATAAAATCGAAGAAGTTCTTGAGTGCATCCAACACAGTGGACTTACCAGAGGCATTTGCTCCATAAATTCCTGCCGAGGCAAGAATGCCCAGTTTTTCCGAGCTGGGGTAATGGATAGAGCCTGCAAAGTGATTGACATGGTTTTGCGCATAAAAGCTGAAAGTTTGCTCGTCGCGAATTGAACGGAAGTTCTTTACTGTGAAGTCAACAAGCATGGTGATTGGCTCTAAGTTGATATTTAGGCAAAAAAGTGCCTGAAAAAGACTTACAAAGAATGATAACACCATCAGTACAAGTTGACGAACACTGAAGCGATCAGGGAGCTCCTTGTACTGCATTGTTTTTGCATCTTACTTGTCGACTGCATCCACGGTTGGCTTCCTAGACATGCTTAACACCCTACCAACCAGAGTCTCGACAACCCCTGTATCCTTGAGCACATTGTAGTGCCCGAGGCCCCGGGTAAAACAGGTGTCGGCCTGGTGCCAGTAGGAGGCTACCCGCTCGATTTCCGACCAGGGGATTTCGTCGTCATCACGGTCGGCGATCAGCAGGCCCGGGTCATTCAGATGCCGGCGCACAAAATCATGTGACAGCAATTCGGTCAGTGACATCGGCTGGCCTGTCCACTGTTTGGCAATGGCGCGCACGGTCCGGTCAACGCGTGCTTCAAAGCGAGTCTGCAGGGGGCTGATCAGGCCAAGAGCGGCACCAAAACGCTGCATCATCACTGTCATGTCGAGTGCCGGTGCCACAAACACCGGGTACTGCGGGCTGAACCCCATGGCCATGGCCTGCACCACCGACTGGCAGCCGAATGAATGGGCCACCACGGCCGCTGGTTGGCCCAGAGCGGCCTGAATATTCACCAGCACCTGGGCAAATTCGAGCACATGCGTAGCGCGGGCAGGGTGCATGCCATGGGCTGGCAGATCAAACAGGCCGACCTGATAGCCTTGGGCCACCAGTGGCTGGACCAGATGGCGAAACTGCACGCCACTGCCCCGCCAGCCGTGCACACCCAGCACCAGGGGCGCATCTGGCTGCCCCCACAAATGAACCCGGATATCCTCGCGCGTACTGTTTACCGTACATTCCCGCTCCGCACTGCGCCAGAAGGCTCGGGACCGGGCGCTGGGTTTGCCGTGCAAGGGTCTGAACCAGAGCTGCTGCAGCATGGCGGCCCCTGTATTCGGGCTGATGCGGGCCAGGGTATTGAGTGAGCCTGCAAGCAACCGCAAAACCGGAGAAATGGGGCTGGCCGAACCCCTGGCTTGAGCCGGTGATTCGATGGTCTGAGCGTTTTGTGCGGAATTGGTTCTGGGGTCTGACATCATGGATCTGCACCCGTTGCTGACTTGACGGACCCAATCTTGCACCTTGCCGCTGTTGCGCATAAGTGTCATATTTGACCAATAAATGGCGAAAACGGACATTTCATGAAGCTGATGATACTGTTGACCGACCGTTGCCTGGGCTCGCTGCCGGTCAGCCTGATTGATGCCCTGATCACCGTGAACTACTGTCATATCAAGGCAGCCGGGCGGGCGCCACTGTTCGAGTGGAAGACGGTATCGGTCGACGGCCAGCCCGTCCTGCCCTTCAATGGTGTGCCCCTGCCGGCCGACTGTTCGCTGGCAGAGGCGCTGGCAGATCGCAGCGCACCGGTATCGGACCAGCTCTGGGTGGTACCTTCGGTGTATGACGCCATCTCCAGCCAGACGAAGATTGAGGCGGTACTGGAGCAGCTCAGCCCCATGGTGGACGGAGTGGCAGAGCATTATCGACGCGGTGGCCTGGTGGGAAGCTGCTGTACCGGTTCCTTCCTGCTGGCCCGGGCGGGCCTGTTCAGTCATTCGCCGGCGCTGATGCACTGGCGCAGTGAAGCCAACTTTCGGCAACTGTTCCCGGGCGTGCGCACCGATACGCGTTCGGTGCTGGCCGACTATGGGCGCATCATCTGTACCACCGGCGGTGCCCAGACGGCACATCATCTGGTGCTGCATCTGGCGGAACGCTACGGCAGTCGACAGCTGGCCCTGACCAGCGCCAGGATGATGCTGGTCGACCCGACACCGACGCCGCCACCGGTCTACAGTGTCACGGATGATGTGCAGGCCCATGCGGATGATCTGGTGCGGGCGGCCATGACCCGACTGCGGGAATCACTGCATCAGACGGTCAGCCTGGAGCAGATGGCGGCCGAGCTCAGCATCAGCACACGCCAGCTGGTGCGTCGTTTTCAGCAGGCCACCGGGCTGTCGCCGCTGAAGTTTCTACAGAAGGAACGCCTGAAACGGGCCTGCCAGTATCTGGAAAGCAGTCAGCTGACCTCGGCTCGCGTGGCGCTGGAGGTGGGGTACCAGGACGAAAGCCATTTCCGGCGCCTGTTCAAGCGCGAGCTGGGCATGACCATGGAACAGTATCGCGCCCAGTTTGGTCCGCTACGGGAGGCACAGCCATGAAATACATTTTCGAAGTGCATATCAAGGACGGCTACAGCGCCGAAGACTATGCCGATGCCTGGGTGCGGGCCAGCGCGCTGATTCAGCAGGCGCCGGGGGCACGGGGCACCGAGCTGCACCGCAGCATCGACGACCCGAAAAAGCTCATCGCCATCGCCAGTTGGGACAGCAAGGCCGACCGGGATGCGATGGAAAGCCGGCCCAACGAAGATATCAAACGCATTATCCGCAGTGCGGCACCGTTTTGCGAGATTCGCACCATCGGCGAGTTTCATGACCCGGAGTGGGTGGTGTATCCGTCTGGCGCAAACAACAATGGATAGCTGACTGTCTCAGGCCCGAATCACGCGGTCGAGCAGGTCCAGCAGCCATTCCTTTTCGCCGGGTTTCATTACCCGGTCGAAATGGGATTCATGCTCCTGCACCCGCTCGTGCAGCCGTTGTGTGAATTGTTCACCCTCCGGGGTCAGAAAGAGGGCATAGGAGCGGCGGTCGTTGTCGGAGGGGCGACGCTCCATCAACTGTCGCTTTTCCAGCTTGTCCACCGCAGCGACCATGGCCGAACGGTCGGTGCCCATGGCCTGCGATACGGCGGTCTGGGTCAGGCCGGGGTTGCGCTGGACCACGGCCAGAATGCCGAACAGGCCGGGTGTGATGCCCTCTTCCGCACAGGTCGCCGTGAAATCCTCGAAATAGGCCAGCTGCGCCTTGCGCAGGCGATAGCCGACCAGCGAATCCAGCAGCGAATAGTCGATGGAGGGGTCTGTCATGGGTCAGGGTTCCTGCTCTCTGTGTCTGTCCGTTTGTGGGGCCTGTTCATTCTACGGCATTGGAGGATGATGGTTCACCCACTGGTCAGCAGCATCACGATATCGGGGTAGAAGATGATCAGCGCTACCACGGCGACATCCGCAATCAGGAACCAGCAGACACCCCGGAAAATATCCACCAGAGACGCATACTGGGCGGCCACGCCCCGGATCACGAAAATATTCATCCCCACCGGGGGCGTGATCATGCCGATTTCGAGCAGTTTGACCAGCAGTACACCGAACCAGATCAGGCTGACATCATAGGTTTCGAATATGGGCAGAAAGATCGGCAAGGTGACCAGCATGGCGCCGAAGGGCTCCATGAACAGCCCCAGAAACAGATAGATCAACACGATCACCAGCATCAGTTGCAGGTAGGTCGGGTCCCAGCCGGTCACCAGGCCGGAAATGGCGCCGGCCATGCCACTGAGGCTAAGAAAGGTGGTGAACATGGTGGCGCCGACGCCGATGATCAGCAAGGCGGCGGTGGTCGCCAGGGTGTCCAGCAGCGATACGCGCAGGCGGTCCCAGCCCAGTCGACCGAGCACGGCGGAAATCAACACGGCGCCGGCAGCGCCTACAGCACCAGCTTCCGTGGCTGTGAAATAGCCGCTGAACAGCCCACCAAAGACCATAAGGCCCAGTACCAGAACCGGCCAGATGGCCCGCACCGCCTCGACAGCGGTCATGTGCTCGGCCTCTTCGGTACGACGGGGCACGATGTCGGGACGTATCCAGCTGACGAACAGCACGATCAGCGCATAGCTGACGGCCGTCAGCAGGCCCACGGCGATGCCGCCCAGAAAAACCTGGGTGATGGAGACCTGGGCAAAGACACCATACAGGATCATCAGGATGCTGGGCGGTATCAGCGCGCCTATGGTGCCACCGGCAGCTATGGTGCCGCAGGCGAAGCTGGGTCGGTAGCCGGCGCGCACCATTTCCGGGATGGCAATCCGCCCCATGGCCGCCGAACAGGCCACACTGGAGCCGCTGACGGCCGCAAAGCCGGAACTGGCAAAAATACTGGCAATGGCCAGATTGCCGGGCACCCAGCGAAAGACCGCCTTGGCGGCATCGAACAGGCCGGCGGTCAGGCCGGTATGGAAAGCCACATAACCCATCAGCAGAAACATGGGAATGGCCGACAGCGACCAGCGGGCCACAAACTCGTAGGGCGTGCTCGCCAGCAGACTGATGGCCACGCCGAAATCCAGCATGTAGGCAATGCCACCCAGGGATACCGCCATCAGTGCCACCGCCACGGGAATGCGCAGCAGCAACAGAATCAGCAGGATGATCAGCCCGTAAACTCCGGTTTCTACCGACATCTATTCAGCTCCGGCTTGTTGTGGTTGTGTCGGGTATCCGGTCAGCAGGAACAAGCCGCGCACGCAGCAGACCAGAGACGCGAGGAAAAAGGCCAGGGGTAATACGAAATAGGTGGGCCAGACCGGCAGGCGCCGGTCCAGTGCCATCACATAGGACCCGGTGTTGAACTGATCCACGGCCTTGCCCCAGGTGGCCCACATGAACACCAGGTAGATCAGCAGGCAGAACAGAGTGACGAAGCCGTCAATCCAGGGCTGCAGACGAGCGGGGATCATGTCGGCCGCAATCTCCACCGAGATCATGCGGTTCTTCCACTCTACCCAGCCCAGTGGCATCAGCGCCAGCAGCACCATGTAGTAGCGGGTCACCATCTGCAGTGTGGCCGGCATGGATACTGACAGCGTGGAGCGCAGCACAATATCCAGCGTGACATGCAGCACAATGGCGGCGATGCCCAGGGTGCCCAGCAGGGCCAGGGTCATCACCAGGCGGTCAGTCATCAGTTGCAGTCGATGCACACCAGGGTCCTCAACACGGGAAAGGCTGACAGAACGGGCAGCCAGAGGCCTGATATCAGCCTGTGCTGCCCGCCCGGTTTATCGCTGGTCCGAATCAGAGACCATAGGTAGCAAAGTCTACCTCATCCCAGATTTCCCGGCTCATGGCTTCTGCCACGGCAGCGGGATCATTGTCGACGGATTCGGCAATGTCTTCCCACTTGTTCACCAGCACCTGGAAGCGCGCCACCTTGGCCGAGGCATCGGTCAGTCCGTCTTCACCTTCGGCGCGGCCGGGGATGCTGTCCAGATCACCGGCGATAAAGCGCTCAGAGGCTTCGATCAGTTCCGGAGTCGGGTCCAGGAACTCGATGCCCTTGTCCAGCGCGTTGCTGGTGGCGATCTCAGGCAGTTCGTAACCCCAGCGCTGGGTGGCCATGGTGCTGGCGTAGCTGGAAGACTCGGCCACAATGCGACGTTGCTCCGGGGTCAGGTTGTTCCAGGTTCGGTTGTTGAAGGTGTGCGAGATGGTGGAGTGGTAGGTGCCCAGCGGCAACGTGGTCACATAGTCCACCACATCGTCCAGCCGGAACGAGATCATGTCCGAGGTCGATGTCAGGGTGCCGTCCAGCACGCCTTGTGAAATAGCCTCGAAGGTCTCACCGACCGAGGTGTTGGACGGAGAGCCGCCCATCGATTCAACCCAGCGCGCATAGTGGGGGCCGCCGACACGCAGACGCAGGCCGCGCAGATCATCGGGCGATTCCACCGGCTCGGTGGTCAGGAGGTGGTAGATGTCGGACGAGTGGCTGCTGGTGTAGACCACACCCAGACGCTGCAGTTCAGCCTGGCAGTCGTCACAGGTCACGACGTATTCGGTCATGGCAGCTGCCATGGCCATGGGGTTGTTGCCCATGAAGGACAGATCACCCACCAGATTGATGTTCGGCAGGTCGGACGGGAAGTAGGCCGGCAGGAACATGCCCGCATCCGACAGGCCGGAGGTGATGGCGTTGCGCATGTTGCCGATGTTGGCCACTTCGGTGCCCAGGATCTGGCCGCTCAGTTCGCCGTTCGAGCGCTCTTCAAGCTGCTCCTGGAACACAGTGAACAACGGTGTATGGCCCGGGTGTGCCGGGGGCAATCCCGGTGTCAGACGCAGTTCCTGAGCACTGGCGATGCCACTCAGCAAGGCAAAGGCAGCAGCTGCAGCCAGCGTTATTCGAGTAATGGATGACTTGTACATGGTCAGAGTCCTCACCTATTGGATTTGTTGTGGGTCGCGACAATTATTACTTGTTCTGTACTTGTTCTGGCAGCTCCATCAAATTAATGGGCTTAAAACTGTTTATACACATAATTGTTGTGGTAGTAAACAGTATTGTTTATACTCGCGGTCAATCACAATGACAACACATCCTGATACAAGAGCCTGACCATGACTGATTCCGCACTGATCCGCTGTGACGTGCAGGGCCCTCTGGCCCGTCTGCGGCTGAGCCGGCCGGAAAAACACAACGCCATCAATGACCGCCTGCTGCTGACGCTGGAGCAACAGCTGGACGACCTGCCGGACAGCGTCCGCGTGATCGTGCTCTCCGGTGAGGGCGAGAACTTCTGCGCCGGCCTGGACCTGTCGGAACACCAGGCCCGGGAACCCTTTGCAGTGGTTCGTCACTCGCAGATGTGGCACCGGGTGCTGGGCAAGCTGCATCGCTCCGGCCTGCCCGTCGTGGCCGCGCTCAAGGGCGCTGTCATTGGCGGCGGACTTGAGCTGGCGGCCTGTGCGCATGTCAGGGTGGCGGATGAGTCGACCTATTTTCAGTTGCCCGAGGGTCGTCACGGCATCTTTGTCGGCGGCGGGGCCTCGGTGCGCGTGGCCAATATCATCAGCAGCAACCGGATGGCGGACATGATGCTCACCGGTCGGCGCCTGTCGGCAGCGGAAGGCGAGCAGTACGGTCTGGTGCACTATCGGGTGGAGGCCGAGGCGCTCGAAACCCGGGCCACCGAGCTGGCGGAGACCATCAGCCAGAACTCGGCGCTGTCCAACTGGGCCATGGTAACGGCCCTGAGCCGAATCGAGAGCATGTCCATGGACGACGGCCTGTTCACCGAGTCTCTGGTCGCCGGCATGACCCAGACCAGCCCGGAAGTGCAGGCCCGAATTGGTCAGTTTCTCAACAGGAAGCAATCATCATGACGGCATTCTCCCAATCAGAACAGCATGCCCTGCAGGCCAGCTATGACGATGTCTGGCTGGTGGACGGCCGCCGCACCCCCTTTGCCGACCTCAGTGGCGTCCTGCGTGATGTGTCTCCCACCGATCTGGGCATCCAGGCAGCCAGAGCCCTGTTTGAGGCCAGCGGCATAGCACCCTCCGAGGTCAATGCCGTCATTGCCGGCAATGTGGCTCAGGCCAGTTTCGATGCCTACATGCTGCCACGGCATATCGGCCTGTACAGCGGTGTGCCGCAGCATGTGCCGGCGTTGCTGGTGCACAGACTCTGCGCCACCGGCTTCGAGGCCATCATAACGGCGGCCGACCAGATCAGCCTGGGGCGCGCGCAACTGGTGCTCTGCGTGGGCGCAGAGTCCATGTCGCGCAACCCGGTGGCGTCCTACACGCATCGTTCCGGGTTCCGCATGGGCCAGGTGGACTTCCGGGATTTTCTCTGGGAAGCGCTGCATGACCCGGCGCCTGATGTGTCCATGGGCCACACCGCAGAGAATCTGGCCGCACGTTATGATGTCTCGCGGCGCGAAGCCGACGAGTTCGCGGCACGCAGCTTTGCCAATGCCGAAGCGGCGTGGGACAGCGGCTATTTCGATACCGAAGTGACCCCGGTGCGCAATGCCGAATGGACGCTCGACGGCTACCAGCCCCGGCGCCTGAAACTGGCCAACCGGGTCGAGGAGCTCACCCGCGACAACCATGTGCGACCCAGCCCGCTGGAAGTACTGGAAAAACTGCGTCCGGCCTTTGGCGGTGTGCAGACCGGGGGCAATTCGTCCGCCATCGTTGATGGTGCCGGTGCCGTATTCGTGGCCTCGGGTGATTTCGTGCGTGCCCACGGGCTCAAGCCACTGGCGCGTATCGCCGGTGGCTCTGTGGTCGGCGTGCCGCCCGAGATCATGGGCATTGGCCCGGCGCCGGCCATTCGGGCGCTGCTGACCAACCGGGGCATGACGCTGGACGAGGTCGGCCGGTTCGAAATCAATGAAGCCTTTGCGGCCCAGGTCATTGCCTGCGAACGCGAGCTCGGCCTGGATCGTGAGCGGCTGAACCGTAAGGGCGGATCCATTGCCATGGGCCATCCGCTGGCGGTATCCGGCGTTCGCCTGACCCATACCCTGGCGCGTCAACTGCAGCAGGACGACCAGCAGTTCGGCATCAGCTCGGCCTGCGCCGGCGGCGGTCAGGGCATCGCCATCCTGCTGGAAAATGCCGCAACGGGAGGGCACTGATCATGCGTCCGGATACCCTCAACTGTGTCGTGACCGGGGCCAGCTCCGGTCTGGGCGCGGGCACGGCCCGACACCTGGCCGGGCTGGGCGCCCGCGTCACCCTGGCCGACCTCAACGAGGAAGCCGGCGAGGCGCTGGCCGCCGAACTCGGCCCCGGGGCCCGTTTCATTCGTACCGATATCACTCGCGAGGAGGATGCCAGCCGCTGTTTCGATGCCGCGCTGGAACAGGGGCCGCTGACCGGCCTGATCAACTGTGCCGGTATCCCTGGCGCGGCGCGTGTGCTGGGGCGCAAGGGGGTGCATGATCTGGATGCCTTTGCGCGCTCGGTACAGGTCAACCTTGTGGGCACTTTCAACATGGTGCGCCTGGGTGCTGCAGCCATGGCGGAGCATGAACCCGACCGCGCGGGTGAACGCGGTGTCATCATCAATACGGCATCCATAGCGGCCTGGGACGGTCAGATCGGCCAGGCCGCCTATGCGGCCTCCAAGGGCGGCATTGTCAGCATGACCCTGCCGCTCGCCCGTGAACTGGCTGCCCAGGGCATACGTGTCATGACCATCGCGCCAGGGCTGTTTCGGACCCCCATGATGGAGGTATTGCCGGAAGACGTGCAGCAGAGCCTGGGTGCCTCGGTACCCTTTCCGCCCCGGCTGGGTGACCCGGATGAATTTGCTGCCCTGGTCAGCCACATCATCGGCAACCCCATGCTCAACGGGGAAGTCATCCGGCTCGACGGAGCACTGCGGATGGCACCGCGCTAGGAGGCAGCATTCATGGTCTATCACCCGCCTCTGGCAGATATCCGGTTTGTGCTGAAGCACCTGATTGGCCCGCAGCAGCGGGCCTCGGTGCCGGCCTTTGCGGATCTGGATGAGGACACTGTGGACGCCATCCTGCAGGAAGCCGCGCGCTTCGCAGTCGAAGTGCTGGCGCCCCTGCAGCGGGTGGGTGATCAGCAGGGCTGTCGGCTCGACGAACAGGGCCGGGTGCGCACGCCGGAGGGCTGGACTGAAGCCTTTGCACAGTTTCGTGCCGCCGGCTGGACGGCCGCCCGGGCCCCGCAAGAGCTGGGCGGGCAGGCCCTGCCGCAACTGCTTGCGACCATGATCACGGAATTCTGGCAGGGCGCCAACATGGCGTTCAGCCTGTTGCAGCCGCTGACGGATGGCGCTCTGGAGGCACTGGCTGAAGGTGGCGCCACCGACTTGCTGGACAAATATGGTCCCGGACTGACGCAGGGGGAGTGGGCAGCGACCATGGCGCTGACCGAACCCGCTGCCGGATCAGATCTGGGCAGGGTTGCCACAAAGGCTGTTCCGGCCGGGGATGGCAGGTACCGACTCAGTGGAAACAAGATCTACATCACCTATGGGGATCATGATCTTGCTGCGGGCATACTGCACCTCGTGCTCGCACGGGTACCTGACGCCCCGGCCGGCAGCCGTGGCCTTTCTCTTTTTGCCGTGCCTTCGCATCTGGATGTCGGGCAACGCAATGCGGTGACCTGTACCGGTCTGGAACACAAGCTGGGTCTGCACGGCAGTCCCACCTGCAGCCTGCAGTTCGGGGCCGAAGAAGGTGCTCTGGCGTATCTGGTCGGCACGCTGCATCAGGGTCTGCCCATCATGTTCGTGATGATGAATGCGGCCCGTCTCAGTGTGGGCATGCAGGCCGTGGGGGTCATTGAACGCGGTTATCAGACTGCTCTGGGCTGGGCCCGTGAACGCCGGCAGGGCCACCACCCGGTGACCGGTGAGTCCGCCGTGCTGATTGAGCATCCAGACGTCAAACGGCTGCTGCTGCGGATACGCAGCCAGACGCTGGCGCTGCGCCTGCTGGGCTATTGGCTGGCCTTTCAGCAGGACCGCGTGGCCAGCGCTGCTGACGTGCCGGCCCAGGGCTTGGTCGATCTGCTCACCCCGGTGTTCAAGGCCTATGCATCGGAGGCGGCCAACCGACTGGCCGGTGACGTGATCCAGATCTTCGGCGGTCTGGGCTTTGTCGAGGAGACCGGCGTGGCCCAGCTGTATCGCGACCTGCGCATCAGCACCATCTATGAAGGCACAACCGGCATTCAGGCGCAGGATCTGGTGCTGCGCAAACTGCTGCGTGATCAGGGCACTGTGTTCCAGATCTGGGTCGATCAGGTGGCTGCCGACCTGGAACTCTGTCGGCACCCGCAGGTGACCGTCGCCATGCCCCTGATCAGCTCAGCACTGCAGCAACTGGATCGGGGCGTGCGCACGCTGTTGCAGACCTCGGCGGAGAACCCCATACGGCTGCATGGCGGCAGTGTCGCCCTGCTGGAGGCCATGGGTGTGCTGGCCAGCGCCTGGCAGCTGGTGCGAGCGGTGACGGCCATGGACAGCACCGCCCCGGCAACGGACCCGCAGGCCGATCTGCCGGACCTGCTCAACGCCTACTGCGCCCAGTTTCTGCCGGATGTGGGCGCGCACCTGCAGCGTCTGCAACGGGCCGACTGGGGGCAGGCAGCTCGCCTGGCGGTCGAACAGTGACAACAACAACAGGAACAGGTTTCAACATGAGGCAACCCATAACCGCTGAATACCGAGATGTGACGATTGGCAGCAGTACGCTGATCATGCGTGAGCGGCCCGACGGTACCCGACTGCTGACTATCGAAGAACCGCTGGCGCCCTATCCGGAAACACTGATGTCCTGCCTGGACCACTGGGCAGACGCACGTCCGGATCAGGTGCTGGTGGCCCGTCGTGATGCCGACGGGGCGTGGCGGACCGTTACCTATGCACAGGCCCGACAGCAGATCAGAGCCCTGGCCCAGGCCCTGCTGAACCAGTCCCTGAGCCCCGAGCGACCCCTGGTCATACTGTCCGGCAACAGCATCGAGCACCTGCTGCTGGCCTTTGCCGCCATGTATGTGGGTATTCCCTACGCCCCGGTGTCCCCGGCCTATTGTCTGGTCAGCCAGGACTACAGCAAGGCGCATCATATCTGTGATCTGCTGACGCCCGGCGTGCTGTTTGCGGATGACGCCGGGGCCTATGCCCCGGCACTGCAGGCCCTGGTCAAACCCGGCATGCAGGTGCTGGCGGTAACCCCGGACGGCTATGACGGGCCCGTATCGACCTTTGCCGACTGGCTGCGTACCGAGCCCACGGAAGCTGTCGACGCGGCGCATCGGAACTGCAGCGCCGATACCATTGCCAAGTTCCTGTTCACCTCGGGCTCGACCGGCATGCCCAAGGGGGTCATCAACACCAATCGCATGCTGTGTTCGAACCAGTCCATGCTGCGGGGCCTGATGCCCTTCATGGCCGAACAGCCGCCGGTGCTGGTGGACTGGCTGCCCTGGAATCACACCTTTGGCGGCAACCACAACGTGGGCATTGTGCTCTACAACGGCGGCTCGCTGTACATTGATGACGGCAAGCCGACGCCGGACCGCATGCGGGAGACCCTGCGCAACCTGCAGGAACTGTCGCCCACCGTCTATTTCAATGTGCCCAAGGGCTTCGAGCTGCTGGCCGCCGAACTGGAGCGCAACGACCGCCTGCGTGAGTCCTTCTTCTGCAACCTGAACCTGATGTTCTTTGCCGGTGCCGGTCTGGCGCAGCATGTCTGGGACCGCCTGGACGAGCAGGCCCTGCGCACCCTGGGCTGCAAGGTCGGCATGCTGACCGGACTGGGGGCCACCGAGACCGCACCTTCGGCCATGTTTGCTTCACTGGAAGAATCGCGCTCAGGGGTGATAGGCCTGCCGGCACGCGGCGTCGAGATCAAGCTGGTGCCTGACGGTGACAAGCTGGAGTGCCGCGTCAGAGGGCCCAATGTGATGCCGGGTTACTGGCGCCAGCCCGAGGTGACAGCGCAAAGTTTCGACGACGAGGGGTTCTACTGCCTGGGCGATGCCGCCTGCTTCATAGACCCCGACAAGCCGGAACGGGGCATGCGGTTCGATGGTCGCATTGCGGAAGATTTCAAGCTTGATACCGGCACCTGGGTCAGTGTGGGGCCGCTGCGGACCCGCATCATCAGTGCCGGTGCGCCCCATGTGCAGGATGTCGTCATCGCCGGTCTGGACCGGCCTTATGTGTCGGCGCTGGTCTTTCCGGACGAGTCGGCCTGCCGGCAACTCGCCGGCCTGCCCGCGTCGGCCAGTCGGGCCGAGGTTCTGCGCAGTGAGCCGGTGCGGGAACGCTTCCGGGCCCTGCTGCGGGAACTGAGCGAAACCAGTACCGGCAGCTCGAACCGGGTGCGGCGTCTGGCGCTGCTCGAGCCGCCGCCGCGTCTGGATGCCAACGAGATCACCGACAAGGGATCCATCAACCAGCGCGCCGTGCTGACGGCCCGTGCCCATCTGGTAGACAACCTCTACAGCGACAGTCCCGGCGATCAGGTGATTTGCTGTGACTGAAGACAAGCAGACTATTCAGGAGTCCATCATGCTGACCAACCGCGTCAACAGAACCATAGAATGGGGTGACTGCGACCCCGCCGGCATCGTCTTCTACCCGCGCTACTTCGCCTTCTTCGATGATGCCACGGGGCAGTTGTTTGCAGCGGCCGGTTTCCCCAAATACGAGATGACACAGCGGTTCGATATTGTCGGCATCCCCATGGTGGATACCCGGTCCAAATTCTACATTCCGTCGCGCTACGGCGACGAAGTCGTGATCGAAAGCACGGTTACCGAATTCCGGCGCAGCAGCTTCGACGTCACGCATCGGCTCTACAAGGGCGAAGCCCTGGCAGTGGAAGGCTTCGAAACCCGGGTCTGGGTGCGCAGTGCACCGGAACGGCCTGGCGGCATCCAGGCCCAGGCCATTCCCGAAGAGGTACTGGGGGCCTTTGCCGGCTGAGTCATGCCAGCGGCTGCCACCAGCCATGAAAGCTGATGGGCAGTGCATCCTGCAGCCAGATTCTGGCCAGCGGGCCGGCAGCCACCTGGCGGGCGTCGAACACGGCGTAGAACGCCCGTCCGCTGGCACCATCCAGGCACTGCGCCAGCAACCAGCCGGCATCCGTCTGGTCTGACGAATCAGCTGCAAAAACAGGTTCGCCGACATGGGTGCCGGGCCCGAAATCGAACACCTGTTCCGCGCCACTGTCCATGTCCATACGCTTGATGCCGGTATTCATCGTGCCGATACCGGACCAGGCAAAATAGCCGACGCGATGCCTGAGGGTGGCCGTTCGCGGGTCCACGAACGGGAATTCGTGGTTCCCGTTGTGCAGTATCTCCTCGCGCAGTTGACCGGTACGCAGGTTGATCACATAGCGGCGAATGCGGCCGGGTTCCTCTGCCGCACCCATGCGGCCCTCCATCAGGGCGCTCAACAGGGGTTCACGCCCGTTGATGGGGATGAAATGGTCCGGATGATCATAGGCCACAATATCCGCCACTATCTCGTCACCGCGTTCGTGGGCGTTCAGTGCATGCCACATGAAGGCGCCTGTGGCTTCAAAATTGCGCGGTTCACCACCTGACCGGGGTACGACCACGACCCGGTTGCCCAGCTCCGGCTGCCATTCCAGCGAGTCGACCACACTGCGCATGCCGAACAGAAAACCGAACGGGTTCAGCACACAGGGGTGCAGCACGAACACATAATAGTGCTCGGTGGCCAGAAAATCATGGAAGTAGCGCAATGGCTGATCGGAGACCCTGTGCTGGTGCAGCAGATCACCGGCCTGATCGTGAATCACCGTATTCAGGCTGCTGACGCGCCCGAAGTCCTGCCCGGCCAGCAGCCACTCGCCGCTGACGGGGTCCAGCTTGCTGTGCGCCTTGATGCCGATATTGCCTTCACCAAGCTGATGACTGCCCAGGGTGGCCAGGGTGTCGGGGTCAAGTGACCAGGCCGGGTTGCCCTCATCCAGCGCATAGACCCGATCACCCACCGGGTACACAGTAATGCCCGCCTGAGACTGCATGGGCCCGCCCCCCAGGTTGCGCAGGGGGCCACCCGGACGGGGCGTGGTCCAGGTCGAATAGAGGAACCGGTCTGCGGCCTCTTCGCGCTCGAACTTGGGGGTCTGCACAAAGGCAGCCCGAAAATGGACCCGACCCTCTGCAAAGTGCAGACGCTGAACGAAACCGTCGCCGTCCAGCAGGTGTTTCTTCCGGCGTTGGCCCCGATCAAACCGGCCGGGCCCGTTGCGATACAGGGTGCCGGCAAGGTCGGCTGGCAGTGTGCCTTCGACTTCGGGTGTGTACGCAGCAGGCCCTTCGACAGACCGGGCCAGCGGCAGAATCCAGTCCGGCGGCGGAGCGGTCTCGCGCTGCAGACCCTCTGCCACCGGCTGACTGCGGCTGCAACCGGCAGCGCCCAGACTTGCCAGGGCGGTGCCTGCCATACCGGCCTTGAGCAGATCCCGTCGTGTTGTATCTGTGTGATCGTTCATTCCTGTACCTCCAGGCTTATCTTGTAACTGTTAAGATAAATCTTATTTTAACGTTGTCAAGATTTGATCTGTTACACTTTATTCATGACTGAAGCCGCTACAGGAGCCTGTCTTGAAGTCTGTCGAACAGCCTGCATCCGAATCATTGTCAGGTGCGGGTCAGCGTTATCATCACGGGGACCTGGCCCCGGCACTGGTTCAGGCCGCCCGGGAAATACTGGAGACCGAAGGGCTGAGCAAACTGAGTCTGCGTGCAGCAGCCCGTCGGGCCGGTGTGTCGCAGGCGGCGCCCTACCATCATTTTCGGGACAAGACTGCCCTGCTGGCAGCGGTGGCGGCTGAAGGCCACCGCACCTTTACACGGGCCATGGTGGAGGGGATGTCACAGGCCGGTACAGACCCCGCCGAACGGCTGGTGGCCTGCGGTGTGGCCTACGTGGATTTTGCCACGCACAATCCCGGGCTGTTCCGGCTCATGTTCGGCGGCACCATTGAACAATGCGAGATTTTTCCGGACCTGGTTGCGGCCGGGGCGGCCTCCTACCGCGTGCTGGAAGACACCGTGGCGGCTCTGACTCCGGGGCAGTCAGAGCCCGAGGCCCTGCAGATACAGGCGCTGGATGCCTGGAGCACCGTGCACGGGCTGGCCATGCTGATGATTGATGGCGGTCTGGACCCGGTGCACTATGGTCTGGATTCGACATCCGACCTGACGCGGGCGCTGCTCCGGCGTCGTCTCACCCCCTTGTCCTGCTGAAAGGGGGCAGCGACACATTACAATTGTGGAGAAATCTTATGAAGCGTACGCCCGAGTATCCGACCCCCGCGGACGCCGCCGCGCGCCAGGCCAGAACGCCGGTGGTGGCCTATTCGGATACCACCCTGCCCGACCCGGACCTGGCGCTGTTGCAGCGGGCGCGCGACACCCTGACCCGGCAGCAGTCGGTGCTCGTGCCGCCGCGTGAGGCCCGTACCTTTCGGGTGCCGGCCGGAGCCTTCTTTCGCATTATCAGTGTGGAGGGGCCGCAGGTCGGTGACCTGAATCTGTGGGCGGCCGACAACCTGCAGGAACACTTCTACAGCGGCAAGACACGGGCTCTGCACGGCACCCACCTCAGTACTGGCGACCGGCTGTGGAGCCGTTTTCCGTGCCTGCGTCCGCTGGCCACCATCACTGCGGATACGCTGGACTGGTACGGCTTCGATGCCGATGGCGGCAGCGTGCATGATGTGATCGGCACCCGCTGTGACCCTTACACCCAGCGTCTGCTGGCGGGTCACGACTACCACCACTGCTGTCACTCCAATCTGACCCGGGCCCTGGCTGCCGAAACCGGCCTGTCACTGCACGAGGCCGAGCCGCTGGTGCATGACGTGCTCAATGTCTTCATGTGCACCGGGTTTACCCGAGACACGCATCAGTACTTCATGAAGGCCAGTCCGGTGCGGCCGGGCGACTATCTGGAGTTCTTTGCCGAGGTGGACCTGCTCGGCGGGTTGTCGGCCTGCCCGGGCGGGGATTGTGGCAGTGAGCATTCGAGCGACACGGCGGCCTGCTTTCCGCTGCAGATCGATATCTACCAGCCGGACCCGGCGCTGCTGGCGCAGCGGCAGCCGCCGCCGGTCTCGGCCTATGATCGCACTCACGGCCGGTTCGGTGATCAGTCGGCCAGTGCTTCGCCCAGTCGCGGCAGGGGCTGATCGCGCAATGGCAGGACCCAGGGCTGACCGGTCAGGGCATCCGGTGTGCACTGTACGCGCAGGCCACTGAAGGCCTCGGCAATCAGCTCCGGGGTCAGTATGGCCTGCGGCGTGCCCTCCGCCAGCAATCGACCCTGTCGCAGCACCAGCACCCGGTCGGCAAACTGACTGGCCAGGTTGATGTCATGGACCACGGCCATCACGCCCAGGCCCCGGGTGGCCAGTTGGCGGGCCAGCGAAAACACCTGCTGCTGATGCAGCGGGTCCAGGCTGGCCGTGGCTTCGTCCAGAAACAGATATTGCCGCTGGTCGGGCGCAAAGGGCCACAGCTGGCTGAGTACCCGCGCCAGTTGCACACGCTGCTTTTCGCCGCCGGACAGGGTCGGATAGACCTGGGTCTGCAGGTGGGCCGTCTCGGTCAGGGCCATGCACTGGCGGACGGCTTCGCGGGTACGGGCGCGCGGTTCATTGAAGGGCATGCGCCCCAGCGCGACTACTTCATGCGCCTGAAAGGGAAAGCCGAGCTGCACACTCTGCGGCATCACGGCCCGGATACGGGCCAGGTCGACCATTCGATAGTCGCGCAGTGCCCGCTCATTGAGGTGCACGCTGCCGCCCTGAAAGCGCAGGTCTCCGCACACAGCGCCCAGCAGAGTCGACTTGCCGGCGCCGTTGCAGCCCAGAACGGCGACCAGTTCGCCCGGCCTGAGGGTGCAGCTCACGTCAGCAAGCAGCGTGGTGGCGCCAATGCGTACGGTCAGATTCTGTGCGCGCAACATGGTGGTGAACTCCTTCAACTGAACTGCCCGCGTTGCCCCTGGCTGAGCAGCAGCCACAGGAAGAAGGGGCTGCCGATCAGGGCGGTAATGATGCCGATGGGGATCTCGGCCGGGGCGGCGATGGTGCGGGCGATCACATCTGCCAGGATCAGCAGGCTGGCGCCGCTCAGGGCACAGGCCGGCAGCAGGCGGCGATGGTCCGGCCCCAGCCAGAGGCGCATCAGATGCGGCACCACCAGACCGACAAAGCCGATCATGCCGGCCACCGCCACCGAAGCGCCCACGGCCACGGCCGCTATGGCAATCACCACCTTCTTGATGCGCTGCGCACTCATGCCCAGATGCTGTGCCACCTGTTCTCCGAGCAGCAGTGCATTCAGAGCCTGACGAAAGAACGGCAGCACGATCAGCGTCAGCATTATCCAGGGGCCGGCCGTCCACAGCGACTGCCAGGACAGCCCGCCCAGGCTGCCCATGCTCCAGAAGGTCAGGGTACGCAGCTGGCCGTCATCGGCCAGATAGGTCAGCACCCCGGTCACGGCACCGGTCAGCGCACTGATGGCCACGCCGGCCAGCAGCAGAGTGAAAATCCGCGTGGTGCCGTTCATGGTGGAGATGCGATAGATCAGCGCCGTGGTAATCAGGCCGCCGGTAAAGGCGGCAATGGGCAGCGCCACGGCTTCGAACTGGCTCAGCCAGCCGACCAGAATCACATCGCCAAGTACGATCAGCGTAATGGCTGCCAGCGCCGAGCCGCTCGATACCCCGATCAGGCCCGGGTCGGCCAGCGGGTTGCGGAACACCGCCTGCACCGCTGCCCCGGCAACCGCCAGCCCGGCACCGATCAGCCCGCCCATCAGGACCCGGGGCAGGCGCAGTTGCCACACAATCAGTTCCTGCGCCACCGTGTGGTCACCGATGCGCCACCCCGTGAGGCCGGATACCAACGCCGTGGTGACATCCACGCCGGGTATGGCGGCAGCGCCAAAGCTCAGGCCGGCCAGTATGGACCCCAGCAGCAGACTGCTCAGCAGCAACCAGGGCAACAGCGGCTGCCGGGGCAGTCGGCTGACCGCGCGCAACAGGCTTGGGCTGGCGGGTCGAGCCAGTACACTCATGGCGTCATGCGGCTGTCAGCGGACAGGCCAGCCGTATCACCCTGGCCATTGCGAATCAGCTCGCTGAGTTCAGTCACGGCTTCGCCCAGCCGCGGCCCGAACTGCAGCCAGTGCGTGTCGTCAATCGAATGGATGCGCCCGTGGCGCGCTGCCGGGGTGTGTTGCAGGGCCGGGTGTTCGTAGAGCGCAGCCACGTCGCCTTCCATGTGCGACACCAGAATGACATCCGGTGCCAGTTCCAGAGCGGCTTCATTGGCCAGCGGCTTGTAGCCGTCCATGGCCGCCAGCGGATTACTGGCGCCTGTCAGCTCAATCAGCGCATGGGCGCGGGTGCCGCTGCCACTGACCATGAATCCCCGGCCGCCGCCGCGCAGCACGAACAGAATGCGGGTGTCGGGGTCAATCTGATCCCGTGCGGCCTCGACCTGGTCCCGCAGCTCCTGGCCCAGCGCCTCGGCTTCGTCTTCCAGCCCGACTATCTGCCCCACCCGTTCGATCAGGGCCTGGGTGCCGCTGGCGGAGTAGTCGGCCTCCAGCATTTCCACTCGCAGGTTGGCTTGCCGCAACTGGTTCAGCACGGCCGACGGCCCGGCATCCTGCGTGGTCAGCAGCAGATCGGGAGAGAGCGACAGAATGCCCTCCGCCGACAGCGCGCGCAGGTAGCCGATATTGGGCAAATCCTCGGCCTCCGGCGGATAGATGCTGGTGGTATCCACCCCCACGATGCGGTCTTCGGCGCCCAGAGCATAGAGTATCTCCGTGAGCGCACCGTCGGCGACGACAATGCGCTCGGCGGCGCCGGCCAGCCCGGACCAGAGCAGCAGGCACAGGGCCATCAGGCGCTGGCCCGTGCATCGGCGATCAGTGCGCAGCATGTGGCATCTCCTCGGCCAGCGCGCGCCACTTGAGGCTCTCCGGTTCGCCTTCATGACGTTCACCGAAAAACTGCACAATGGACTCGCCATGCCGATCAAAGGCCTCGACGGCGGTGACCACCCCGTCGCGTGTGGGGCGGCGCACCACCCAGGCTGACTGAATGGTTTCGGTGTTCAGGTGCAGGTTGAAATCCGGGTCCAGAATATTGAACCAGGGTCCGGTGCGCAGCAGTCGGCCCGGAGTACCGGTGTGGATCTGTACCACGTCGCCGTTGCCGACAAAGATCATCAGCGGTAGCTGACGCTCGTCGGCGAGCTGGATCAGGCGTTCAACAGCTTCCGGCTGAATGGCCCAGGCGCGCTCTGTGCCGGCGTACTGGAAGGCCGTCAATCGGCGCAGATCAAAGTCCTTCAGCAGGCCATGAAACTGGTGCACATCGGTAATGGCATCCCAGCGTTGCTGCAGGTAGCTGATTTCGTCCCGGTTCAGTGTGGCTCGGTGGCGCTTGGGTTCGTCTGGCCGGATGTCCCGCTCCAGCGGCGACTGGTCGGTGGCCACAAACCGGCTGACCAGTTGCTGCCAGGCCGTCTTGTCGGTGTCAGCGGTGGTAAAGATCTTGAAGCTGGCGCGTCCCTGGGCGTTGAAGAACTGCACGCTCTCGCGCTTGTCGTCCTGCACGGCGAAGGCGCGTGTCCAGCGGTGGGCAAACAGGCGCTGGTCCTGGGCGCCGAGAAACAGCCGGATATTGCCCTTGCCCTTCAGTTCGCCAAAGGGGCCGAGGGTTTCATGCACGGCCCCATCATTGCGGGCCAGAGCCATCAGCCGGCCACAGCGGTGGAGTTCGCCCAGCAGGTCATAGGGTTCCAGCGCCAATCGCGTCACGGTGTCACCGCATTCGGTGGCCAGCAACTCCGCTTCGCTCACCCCGAGCAGTTCGGCTGCATTGCGAATGCGCAGCCCGGGTTGTTGATCGAGCAGGGCCAGCCAGCGCTGGCGCAAGGTATCGGCAGGACTGCCCTGCCCGTTCTGTCCAGCGGTGGTGACCGCCTCCCTGGTTAGCTGTGTCATAACCCCTCCCGGAAATGCTGCAAAGTTCGAGTTGCATTTAATAGAATGAGAAGTATTATCGTTTGCATTCATAAAATCAACCCAGCAGGGAGCAAGATCGTGACAAGGCGCTATCGGGCAGGAAGGATCAGGGCCCTCGGCCTGCTGCTGGCAGCAATGACGGTGACGGCAGCCGCCGAGGAAACAGCACTGGATACTCTGGTGATTACCGGCACCCGCACCGAGAAGTCGATCAGCGATTCGCCGGTGCAGGTCACTGTACTGCAGCGGGAAGAACTGGAAGCGCGGCAGGTGAACACCGTCGCCGAAGCCCTGCGCCACATACCGGGTGTGCAACTGGGCAGCATCCACGGGGACGAGGGCGAACAGGTCATCATGCAGGGCATGCAGGGCGACCAGGTAGCGGTGCTGATAGACGGCATGCCGGTGTCGGCCTCGACCGGTTCCACGGTGAATCTGTCGCGGCTGAATCTGAATCAGGTCGAACGCATCGAGGTTGTGCGCGGAGCCACCTCGGCCCTGTACGGCAGCGATGCGATGGGTGGTGTGGTCAACATCATCACCGCCGAACCGGCTCGCCCGGAAGGCCGGGTGCGCTGGCAGGGCACTTCCTACGGGGATCTGAACACGGACGATGCGGCGCTGGGCCTGCTGGGGGAACAGCGCCTCAGCCTCAGTGGCGCCACCGGCCAGATCGGTCCGCTGAGCAACCGGCTGAGCTTCGACTTTCGTGAAAGCTATGGTTCGGACCGAAACCCCGATGTCCGCACTCAGGACACCTTCAGCGGCCAGACCTGGTCGGTGGACAACCGCCTCAGTCTGGAGCACGGAGCCCATAGCTGGCGCCTGGATACCGAGCTGTTCGTGACCGACCTGTGGCGGCCGGTGGATGAAGACGGCGTGCCCTTCAACTATACCGACGAGACGTTGCGTCTGGCGGGCGCGCTGCGCTGGCAGCGGCCCTCGGTGCTGGGTGATGACATCGACAGCACTACCCAGGCGCGCCTGGAGCGCTTTGATCAGACCACCACGCAGGATGCCATCCTGACCGATGTGACCGAGCGCGAGCGGGAGGCCGAGATGTGGCTGCGTTCGGTCAGCCAGCAGTGGGATGCGCAGTGGGGTGAGCACCTGCTGACCCTGGGCATGGACTACCGCTACAGCAGCCTGGAGCAGACCCGCACCACGCAGGCACTGGACGGCACCACGTCTTCGACCGAAGAGGTATCCGAGCGCAGCCAGCAGGATTTCGCGTTCTATGTTCAGGATGATTTCTTCGTCGGCGATCGGCTGGAGCTGCTGCCCGGTGCCCGGGCCCAGTGGGACGAGGGTTTCGGCTTCTTCCTTGCGCCCAAACTGAACCTGCGCTGGGACCCGACCTGGCTGGAGTTTCCGGGCGCTACCGGCCATCTGCGCGCCGGTGTGGGCGTGGGTTATCGCGTGCCCAACCTGAAGGAGCGGTACTACTTCTTTGACCACAGCCAGTTCGGTTATCAGGTACGCGGCAACCCCGACCTGGACCCGGAACAGAACCTGTCCTGGCAACTCGGAATGGCGCTGAGCGGCCAGCGCTGGAGTGCCGATTTCGGCGTCTATCTGAATCAGGCCGAGAACCTGATTGTGACCGACCTCGACGAGGCGGCCAGTCAGCAGGCCAACCTGGATATCTATCGCTACCAGAACATCGACGAGGCCGAGATCAGGGGTATGGATGCCGAAGGGCGCCTGCAGCTGTCACCCCAGTGGGAGACGCGTCTTGCCTACAGCTACACGGAGGCCCGCAACCGGGAGACCGACAACAGACTGCCGGGACGCACACCGCATGTGGTGACGGCCGGTGTTGAGTGGCAGCCGCTCGATCGGGTGCAGTGGCTGGCGTCGGCCAGGCACCACAGCCGCACCTGGTCGGACAGCGACAATACCCAGCGCACTCCGGCCTGGGTGGATCTCGGCACCGTGGTCAATGTCGAAGCGGGCCGTCATCTGGAGCTGTTTGCCGGCGGCGACAATCTGCTCGACGAGTATCAGCCCCTGGATACCAGTGGCGACCGCCGACCGCTGATCGGTCGGCGGGTCTTTGCCGGCGTGCAGGGCCGGTTCTGAAGCAACGAGTCAGCCATCACGACACAGGCGCTCCGCTGCAACGGAGCAAACGGAAAGGAAATCAAATTTGGGAGTTATCGTCATGTCGTGTTCACACAAGGCATATCAAACATTGGGTGGAACCCTGCTGCTGACCAGCCTGGTCGCTCTGGGCGGCTGCTTTGACAGTTCCAGCAGCTCCAGCAATGGCAACAACAATGGTGGCGGATCGACGGATTTTGCCGCCGATCTGCAGGCCGGAAAGGTGGCGTCCGTGGTCGTGGACGCCTCCAGCTATACAGACCTGACCGGTGTCAATCTCCAGACCGGCGTCATGACCACCGACCTGTCGGGTGACGACTGGCACGTCGCACTGCAGCGCTACAATATAGTGATGCTCAATGGCGGTGTTGCCGGTACCGGCTCGGTCACGGCCGCACTCGCCCATGCCCAGGATGCCTTCTATGACGGCAATGGTGACCCGGTCGAGAACACCTTTGTCAATGCCACGCCGGAGATGTATCTGGCCGACCTGACCTACCCCTATGACCCGACTGATCTGGATTTTGCGGCAGAAGACTTCCAGCCGGCTTTCGGGGCCTGGAGTGACTGGGCGACCTACCGCAGCGATCTGCCCGCAGGGCGCCCGGGGGGTGGTTATGTGACTGCGAACGAGGACCACTACTGGGCCGTGCGCAGCACCGAAGGGGACAACTTCATTGTGCAACTGCTGGACAATAATGAGCCGCTGTTTGATACCCGGGATACCGATGCCAGTTTCGATGATGCCGCCATTATTCTGCGTATCACGCCGATGTCCGGCGACGGCAGTTTCGACCTGACGGGCGGCACCGAACTGACAGCAGAACTGGATGACCCCAGAGGCTCGGTCTATATCGACCTCGACGCCGGCACCTACAGCACCAGTGCCACTGCAGACTGGGATATTCGCTATACCGTCGAAACCACCACCAGCGCCCAGGGTACCGGTTCGGTCGGTGTGCTGCGCCTGAACGGCGGTGTGACCGGCGATGGCAATGTAGCCCTGCATGTCGACTCGCCCTATACCGAAGCGGAGGTGAATGCACTGGATGGTTCCGATACCGCCTTCGGTTTCGGCTTCGAAAGTGACTCGGCAGACAACGTCTTCACCAGCAATGAGTGGTTCCGCTACGGTGTGGCCGGAGGCCATCGGCTGCATCCGAACTACCGGGTCTTTGCGCTGGATCTGGACGGCGACGAGGCCACCACGGACGACATCGTGCTGGTACAGGCCACGCGCTACTACCATCCGGACTCCGGTACCAGTGGTTACATCACCCTGCGTGCGGTCCTGCTGGAAACTCCGTAGGGCCAGCCATGCTGGTAATGAGCGGTGACAGCCAGGTACTGCCGGCGGAATTGACCCGGCGTCCCGGCCCCGAGCCGCCGGGGGGTCTGGTACCTGCCGTTGCGCTGTCACTGCTGGCCCATGGTCTGCTGGTCTGGGCCTTGTTGTCGGAGGCACCGCCGTTGCTGGCGGCCGCCGAAACACGGATGCCGGAACCGGTACAGATGGAACTGATGGCCATGGCAGTACCCGCCCGGTCGGAGCTGGATCCCCCCGATGCTGATGCCGTCATTGCCTCGCCGGCCGGCGCCTGGCAATGGGCGCTGCCGGCACCCGTTGCCACCCCCGAACCCCTGCCCGAGCCGCTGCCGGAACCCGAGCCAATCACGGTGCCAGAGCCCGAACCGACAGCGGAACCCGAGCCGGAAAGACCCACTGCCCAGCCGCTGCCTGAATATCTGCAGAGAGAGTATCTGAATCGGAATTCTGCACCGGATCAACCTGATCTGGAGGCACTCAGAGACGAACTGCAGGCCTTTTCCACTGCCGCCTCCCGGGAGGTGGATACCCGGGCTCTGGAACAACGGCTGAACGAACGCCGTGCCACAGACTGGGCACTGCCCGGTGATGTGGCTGTGCCTTCACCCGGCCCGCCTGACGGCGAAGAACTGGAAGCCGAGATGCGCCCGCAATACGAGGCGCTGATTCAGTCTGCCCTGGCCAGGGCCCATCAGTACCCGCGCCGCGCCCAGCGGCTGAATCAGGAAGGTACGGCGCTGCTGGCGTTCGAGGTTCGTGCCGATGGCCGGGTAGAAAGTCTGGGCCTGCGTGAATCCACCGGCTACGACAGCCTGGATGCCGCCGCCCTGGCGCTGCTGGATCATCTGGATGACCTGCCGCCGCTGCCGGATGAACTGACCCGGCAGGGCATTGACTCGCTGCGTTTTGAAGTGCCGGTCGATTATCGGCTGCAGTGAGTTTACTATCTCACCATGAATCAATCCCCGCATTCCGGTTGGGCCGGCCGGCTACTCTGCTGTCTGATGCTCGGCCTGCTGACAGCCTGTGCCGATCCGGTCATGGAGCGCTCACTCGACCGCCTGGTGACCTACCAGTCCGGCTACAACGGGCGCGACGTGATCACCGAAGGTACCGTGCGCATGTTCGACGACCCCCTGCATTACTGGATCGAGGACGCACAGCTCAACCGGGTCGCCATCGAACCGGCCGCGCTGGTGGCTGATCATGTGGGCGAGCGGGTACGGGTGCAGGGGCGATTCATGGTCAACAGAGACGGCGGCAGACTGATACGCGCCAGCGAAGTGACGTTGGCGGAGGACTGAGGCCCTGCCGGTGCACAGGCGCGGGAATTCGAACAGGGAAGACCATGACTGACGACATCATCTGGCTGATCTACCTCAGGGCCGCGATCGGCGAAGCCTCGGCTCAGCGCCTGGACGGCTCGACCCAGACCTGCTGTATTGCCGCAGTGCCCGAAAAGGATCTGGAGCAGGCCCTGAAACTTCTGCATGAAGACCTCAGTGCAGACGACATGACGCTGCTGGAGGTGTACAGGTGCCAGCGCACCGATGTCGAGCAGATGCCGGGCGAGGCCAGCCTGAACGAGCATCTGGACTATATCTGCCGGACCGCCACCGCCCGTGGCGTGATAGCCATGGCCACCATGGGCGACGAGGCTTTTTGAGGGTATCAGCTGGCGCAGCCCATGCACTTGAGTACGGTCGGGTCGAACGCCAGCCGTTTGGCCTCAATCCACTCATCGCATTTGATACAGGCACCGAACTCGCCGTTGTCGATGCGGGTCAGCGCGGCGTCGATACGCCGCATCATCAGGCGTCGGCGTTCTTCCTCGGCGTTGGCCATGGCCTGACCCTGCAGCGCATCCATGCGGGAGAGGCGTCCGACCGTGGTCTGGTCCAGCACCACCGTCGAGCGCGCACCTGCGGAGCCCTTGCTCTGGGCTTCCAGCTCTTCGCGCAGGGTACGCAGCTGGCGGGCCATGTCCTGCATGTCGAGATCGGGGTGGTTCATGAAATTGCTCCCTCGCGATGAGCAATACACTACACCAGCCGCGTCACCTCGACCACCTGGTCGATCAGGTGCTTACATGGCACAGAATATCGCGATCTCTACGATAATGTCGTTCTCTGTTTTAGGTTTAACTGCGCTGTTGAGTTGCACGATGTATCTTTTTTGATACACTTAGTTCATGCCTGAACCGATACTTTCTGTAAGATTCTTCTGCACTGCCGGTGGCAGGGAGCCTGTTAGAGACTTCCTGCGAGATCAGACAGCAGAAGACCGGAAAACAATCGGGACAGACATCAAAGCCGTACAGTTTGGCTGGCCACTGGGCATGCCATTGGTGCGAAAAATGGGTGATGACCTGTGGGAAGTTCGATCGACCATCAACGATGGCATCGTGCGAGTTCTTTTTACTGTGGTAGACAGCCAAATGGTGCTGTTACACAGTTTTGTGAAGAAAGATCAAAAGACGCCCAAGAAAGAACTGAAGACGGCAGAGCAACGTCTGAAGACACTGAGGAGTACATCATGAACAGGCATATTGGCTCTGATTTTGACGACTTTCTGGAAGAATATGGCGTCAGGGAAGATGTTACTGCCGCCGCGATGAAGCGCGTCATTGCCTGGCAGTTGTCACAGGCGATGAAGCGGCAACACATTACCAAGACGGAAATGGCGCGGCGAATGCACACCAGCAGGCCGGTCATCAACCGCCTGTTGGATGAAAATGACACCAGTGTGACTCTGGCCACACTTGCACGTGCCAGTGTGGCGGTGGGAGCCTCGTTCAACATTGAACTGTCAGGCTACGATAAACCGGTCAGCAATGATGCTGCGGAGATACGTTAGCAGGTTGTTGCATTGGTAATGATACAGAAGCATTAGTAGCCGGGTTACATCCATATGGATCAGGCCGGTGAGGTTGGTCTCGTACTGGCCGGTGTACAAAATCAACGACTCTGACCCCTTTGATTGTTGGCTGCTCCGGGATCTCACTGATAGGCATAGTGCTATCCTGTCCAGCCCAATAGATTACTTGATCTTGATTCAGTTGAATAGCGATTCCACAAAGTCGAAAAATACGCCCTTTGCAATATGACTCAGAGATATAGTCTGATAAGGAGCCGAAATCTCTTCGGTATATGTATCTATACAAAGACTTGTTGCCCTGGCCGCCCGTGATCAAAATATTCCAGCCTGGCTCTCTCTCAGCTGGAGGGATGTTTCCAGTTAAAACTATCTCGTCAGTATTGCTGGACTCAATAATATAACACGGCTCCTCTGAATGATTTAAGTTACATGCAGAGAATGTTTCCGCTGTGTTGTTGTGTAAATAGAGAACGGCTGGGCGTGTGCATCCGTAAATTGTCGTGAAAGCAACAAGAAGCAACGATGTTATTATATGTCCAGTATGATTGAGAGTGGCTGTTTTCACATGTGCTGAAAATTTATTCATAATATCTACCCGGCTACAATGACCTTCGCCTTTTCCGTATCCCTGAGCGGCCTGTTCGTATGGATTACTTTACCGTAGCGCATCTGCTGGCCAAGGTCACTTAGTAGATTGGATATCTTTATTGTTCCATAGCTGGAATAACCTTGTCTGGTTCAATTGGATAACCAGTAGGCTGCTCTTCAAAGTCCACTACGGGAGGTTTTTGGTTTGTTTCTAAAGCATACCCCAATTTGTCTGAGTTTATTTGTATGCGCAAGGTCCCATCGAAATATGGGCCATCACTTCCATCATGGGGTATGTTCCGATTATACCTCCATGTTTCTTGGTTAAATTCAATATGAAAATATGAGTAGGCGATAGGCAGTGTAACTGAACCTGCAGGTTCTGCCTCAGCGATATCAGTGGATGTGTCAATCTTTATTGTATGGCTCGTGTTGTTGTACACCTCTATATATGCTACTCGAGGACAGCCTAGTAATGTCAAATATATAGAAGAAGTGACAAAAAGTGTTGCTACTCTCTTCATTTTCATATTACGGATTACTCCATGGCCAAGGCCCTTTTCCATGCTCTGGTCCTTGTTCAAGAAGGTTGTTGTCATGAGTGCCTCCTCCTGTAACAACAGAAGCTGTCATGCTAATTAGTCGGTCCTGAAGTATCCGCTTTCTCACGCAACCATCATTTCTTGACGCTCCAGCATCAACCGGATTGGGCGGATAA
>NZ_SRMF01000011.1 GCF_004768465.1 Natronospirillum operosum | reverse complement strand
GCTGATGTTTTTGTGACCCAGGACCTGACAACATGTCCGGTCCCGGCGTCTCAACACCCACAAGCGCCCACACGAATTACTTGATTGCCAGACTGTTAAAGAACTTCGGACGGCCAGGCCGCTCCGACCCCGCCTCAGCAGGGAGCGCAAATACTAATGATCCTGCGCGCCGTGTCAACCACCAGACCCTAACTAATCAGCAGATTTTTCTTTGCAGATCAGACGCTTGGGTTGTTTTTTGATCAGGCCCGGTGCTGCGCGGCCAGATAGTCGTGCGACTGCATCTCGAGCAGCCGACTTTCGGTCCGTTCGAACTCGAAGCGGCGCTGACCGGCCACATAGAGCTCGGTGATTGGCGCTGCCGCCGAGACCAGCAGTTTGACCCGGCGATCGTAGAATTCGTCGACCAGATTGATAAAGCGACGGGCGATATCATCATCGTCGGCATCGAACTGGGGCACGCCGGAAATCACCACCGCATGGTACAGCCGCGCTATTTCGATGTAGTCATTGGCACTGCGCGGGCCGCCGCAGATGTCCTGAAAGCGGAACCAGACAATGTCCTCGCATTCACGGACATAGGCAATCTGCCGGCCCAGCACCTCCATGGTGCCGCTGACCTGGCATTCCTCGAGATCCGGAGCGATGCGGTCAAACTGCTCCCGCAGCCGGGTTTCCGACATCTCATCGGCCGGAGAATAGTACAGGGTTGCCTGTTCCAGCGTGCGCAACCGATAGTCCACGCCGTGGTCCAGGTTGATCACATCGGTGTGAGTATTCAGCAGGCGGATCGCCGGCAGAAAGCGTTCCCGCTGAAGGCCGTTTTCATAGAGGCCGTCGGGTACAATGTTGGATGTCGTGACCAGCACCACCCCCTCCCGGAACAACCCTTCCAGCAGGTTACCCAGAATCATGGCATCGCCAATGTCGGTGACGAAGAACTCATCGAGGCAGAGGATGCGATGCTGCTGTGCCATCTCGGTGGCAATCAGGTCCAGCGGATTCTTTTCGCCCTTGAGGTCGGTGAGCCGGCGGTGCACAAACTGCATAAAGCGGTGAAAGTGGGCCCTGTGCTTGGCTTCCAGGGGCAGGCAGTCATAGAAGGTATCCATTATGAAGGTCTTGCCGCGGCCCACCCCGCCCCAGAAATACACCCCCTGCGGTGCTTTCGGGCTTGCACCAAACCAGCGCCTCAGACCCTTGCGGTACGCCTGCACGGCTTCATCATAGGCCAGCAACTCGTGATACAGCCGGTCCAGTCGGCGGACGGCGGCTTCCTGCTCCGGGTCATGTTGAAAGTCACCGGTTTCTACACCGGCCTGATAGCGCGACAATGGCGTTCTGGGCATGCCCAACCTCTATGCAATGTGTGCGGGGGCGACCCCGGCTGGCGAGCGGACCAGAGATTCTATAACGACCGGTCGCCGATGCAAACGACACGCGCCATTACCATATAAATATAACAAATAATTCTATACAGACTTGTTTTTATAATAATGCATGGACTGATATAATCCGCGCCATTCGCGAAACCGACCTGCAGAGATACCAGTTTTTATGTCGAACCACCAATTGACGCACCTGAAGCAGCTGGAAGCGGAGAGTATTCACATCATCCGTGAAGTCGCCGCCGAGTTCGAGAACCCGGTGATGCTGTACTCCATCGGCAAGGACAGCTCCGTCATGCTGCATCTGGCGATGAAGGCCTTCTATCCCGGCAAGCCGCCGTTTCCGCTGCTACATGTCGATACCGACTGGAAGTTTCGCGAGATGATCAAGTTCCGGGACGAGACGGCCAAGCGACTCGGGCTGGAGCTGATCGTGCACAAGAATCAGGAAGGTCTCGACATGGGTGTCGGTCCCTTCACGCATGGCAGCGCCAAGCACACCGACATCATGAAGACACAGGCGCTCAAACAGGCGCTGAACAAGTACGGATTCGATGCCGCCTTTGGCGGTGCCCGTCGCGATGAGGAAAAGTCGCGCGCCAAGGAGCGTGTCTATTCCTTCCGTGATGCCCAGCATCGCTGGGACCCGAAGAATCAGCGCCCGGAACTGTGGAACACCTACAACGCCCGCGTGAACAAGGGCGAGAGCATTCGGGTGTTCCCGCTGTCCAATTGGACCGAGCTGGACATCTGGCAGTACATCTATCTGGAAGAGATTCCCATCGTACCCCTGTACTATTCGGCCAAACGCCCGGTAGTAAAACGTGACGGCACCTGGATCATGGTGGATGACGACCGCATGCCGATAGGCCCGGACGACAGCATCGAGCACAGATCCGTGCGCTTCCGCACGCTGGGCTGTTATCCCCTGACCGGAGCCGTGGAGTCTGAGGCCGCCACACTGCCTGACATCATTCAGGAAATGCTGCTGACTACCACATCGGAGCGTCAGGGCCGGGTTATCGACCATGACAGCGCTGGCTCCATGGAAAAGAAGAAACAGGAAGGCTATTTCTAAGGGGACACCAGTAACATGTCACACCAATCCGAATTGATCGCCTCAGATATCGCAGCCTATCTGAAGCAGCACGAAAACAAGGAACTGCTGCGCTTTCTGACCTGTGGCAGTGTGGATGACGGCAAGAGCACCCTGATCGGGCGGCTTCTGCACGACTCCAAGATGATTTATGAAGATCAACTGGCCGCCATCGAGAGCGACAGCGGTCGCCATGGCACCACCGGCGAGAAAATCGACATGGCGCTGCTGGTCGACGGTCTGCAGGCCGAGCGCGAACAGGGCATCACCATCGATGTCGCCTACCGCTATTTTTCGACGGCCAAACGCAAGTTCATTATTGCCGACACGCCCGGGCATGAGCAGTACACCCGCAACATGGCCACCGGCGCCTCCAACTGTGAACTGGCGATCATACTGATTGACGCCCGCAACGGCGTGCAGACCCAGACCCGGCGCCACAGCTTTATTGCCTCCCTGCTGGGCATCCGCAATGTCGTGGTGGCGGTGAACAAGATGGATCTGGTGGATTACAGCGAAAAGGTCTATCAGGACATTCGCGAAGATTACCTGGCCTTCAGTGATCAGCTGAATTTCGGTCATATCGATTTTGTACCCATGTCGGCGCTGGAAGGCGACAATGTGGTGAATCGGAGCGCCAATACACCCTGGTATGACGGCCAGACGCTGATGGAATTGCTGGAAAGCATTCCGATCACCGAAGACAGGGATCTCGAACACTTCCGGTTCCCGGTGCAGTATGTGAACCGCCCCAACCTGAATTTCCGCGGTTTTGCCGGCACCATTGCCTCGGGCATTGTGCGCCCCGGCGATCCGATCATGGTGCTGCCCTCCGGCAAGCAGTCCCGGGTGAAATCCATTGTGACCTATGACGGCGAACTGGACAGGGCGTTCGTGGCCCAGGCCGTCACCCTGACGCTGGAAGACGAAATCGACGTCAGCCGCGGTGACATGCTGGTCAACCCGGATGACCTGCCGCAGCGGGGCCGCAAGTTTGTAGCCAAGCTGGTGTGGATGAATGAGTCCGTGATGACACCGGGCAAGCAATATGACTTCAAGGTGGGTGTCAGCACCAGCGCCGGCGTGGTCAGCCATCTGTTCAACCGGATCGACGTCAATACGCTGGCCGATCAGCCCGGAGACAAGCTGAACCTGAACGAGATCGGCCACTGCGAAATCACCCTGAACCGGGAAGTGGTATTCGACAGCTATCAGCAGAATCGCTGGACCGGCTCCTTTATCGTGATTGATCGACTGACCAATGTGACTGTGGGCGCGGGCATGATCGAGCGCACGGTGGAAGGCAGCAGCGAACTGAAGCCGGTATCGGACGAGGAACGCCAGCGTCGCTTCGGACAGCAGCCGGCCACCGTCATCCTGAGTCAGGACACCAACGGTGACCTCGCCGCTGCGGTGGAACGTCTGTTGTTCGATTCCGGCCACCAGAGTGTGACCGTCAGCGCTGCAGATGCCCGCACGGTGGCGCCCTATATCGAGGCAGCAGGTCTGCTTGCCCTGATCAGCGGCAAGCCGGACGGTGATCTCGGTTTCGGTGTCACGCTGGAGGCCGACACGGCGGCGGATGTGCTGGAAGCCCTGTTGAAAAACGGCTATCTGAAATAGCTGGGCTTGAAGACTGGTGCCCTGATGCCGCAGCGGGTGCTGGAGAGGTGGCAGCAGGCCTTTCCAGCGACGCCGAACGCAGCGCAGGCACTGACGGAAACAGAAAGCCGATTGTCTGAGCGCAGCGAGTTTTTCGGCTTTCCCGTCAGTGCCGCAGCGGAGAGAGGGAACAGTCGCTGCGGCCTGCTGCCACCTCTCCAGCACTCGCCAAGGCTTTCCGGTACAGGCACATGGTTGGCTACATATCTCGCATAAGAAGGGCGTAGGCACCCATCTGTTCAGATAGAGGTGCAGGTACGGCAACAGAGACTTTGTAGTCCGAGCCGGGTACTTCGTCGATAGTCTTGCCGTTCTTCTGCAGGCGGATGTCTGCCATGGGGAAACGGATATTGCCCTCCGGGGTCATCAGTTCCACTTCATCGCCCACCCGGAACTTGTTCTTGGCTTTCAGCAGCAGGCGGTCGCCGTCCAGGCCTTCCGCTTCGGCGACAAATTGCTGCTGCGTGGAGATGGAACGGCCCTGGGTGTAGTTCTGATACTGGTCGTGGGTATGGCGCCGGTAGAAACCCTCGGTATAGCCCCGGTTGGCCAGGTTCTCCAACTGATACATCAGGTCCGGATTGAACGGACGGCCTTCGACGGCGTCGGCTATGGCCTGGCGGTAGATCTGGGCCGTGCGCGCCACGTAGTAGTGAGACTTGGTGCGCCCCTCTATTTTCAGTGAGTGAACCCCGATCCGGGTCAGGCGCTCGATATGCTGCACCGCACGCAGATCCTTCGAGTTCATGATGTAGGTGCCATGCTCGTCCTCCCAGGCCGGCATGTGCTCGCCCGGCCGGTTGGGGTCTTCCAGCAGGTAGACGCCGTCGACCGGCATGCCCTCGCCCAGCACGGGAGCCTGAGGTGTGCTGTCTGAAACAATCTTGTTCTGCGCCGGCGTCCATACAGCGGGATCGCGGGGCACAATGTCGCCGGTGATATCGGTTTTGCCTTCGTGTGTCTGGTATTCCCAGCGGCAGGCATTGGTGCAGGTGCCCTGATTGGGGTCACGCCGGTTGAGATAGCCGGACAGCAGACAGCGCCCGGAATAGGCGATACAGAGCGCCCCGTGCACAAAAACTTCGAGTTCCATTTCCGGTACATGGTGGCGAATGTCCTCGATCTCATCGAGCGACAGTTCCCGCGACAGAATCACCCGCTGCACGCCCTGCCGGTGCCAGAACTTTACCGTGGCCCAGTTGACGGCATTGGCCTGCACGGACAGATGAATCGGCATGTCCGGCCAGTTTTCCCGCACCAGCATGATCAGGCCGGGGTCCGACATGATCAGCGCATCCGGCCCCAGCGCAATCACCGGTTCCATGTCGCGCAGATAGGTCTTGATCTTGGCATTGTGCGGCGCGATGTTGCTGGCCAGATAGAACTGTTTGCCCAGCGCATGCGCCTCGCGAATCCCGATCTCGAGATTCTGCATGGTAAAGTCGTTCTCGCGCACACGCAGACTGTACCTGGGCTGCCCGGCATAGACTGCATCGGCGCCATAGGCAAAGGCATAGCGCATATTGCGCAGAGTGCCGGCGGGAGAGAGCAGTTCGGGGCGGTGCATACAGCAACTCCTGAGAATCAGACTTCCGGTTGGATCAACGTACCAATTCTATCACTGCGGCAGGTTCTGCAGAAAATCCTCGAAATGCTGGATGACATCCTCATTGCGTTGCGGCGACATGATGTCACCCACAAACACGTGCGGTGACTCATCCGGCCCGACCGAGATCCAGCGGAACTCCTTGGGCTCTCCTCCCCAGCGATGAAAGTAGCGATGCGCAAACTGCGCATCCACCACCGGATCATCCGGGCTGCACTGCACCATCAGCGGCACATCGAAGGTTTCAATGGGGGCATGCTGGACATCATCCAGTATCATTTGCATCTGGATCAGAGCCGCGTTGCCGTAATTGGTCGACCAGTACTTTTCCTGGCGCGGGTCCAGACTGTGCCAGCGCCGCTCCGAGCTCACCAGCTGCGGCAGCCAGTAGTCGGCTCCCGGCCAGGTCAGCAGAAAGGCATAGCGGTTGCGCACCTTGAAGTTGGGCGCCATGCACAGCAGCGCGCGCACCTTCTCGCGCACACCGACCTGTTCCAGCAGCCAGACCGCATAGGCGCTGCCGGTCGAGGTAGATACAACCACCACCTGCTCACCCAGATTGCGTGCCATCAGCCAGTATTCCCAGATGGATTCCAGCCAGGCTGCGCCGTCCACCTCACTCATGGCCCGAGCGCCCATGCCATGGCCTGCCACCCGGGCATAGACCGCATTGGCGCCGGCTCTGGCGGCCAGAAGTTCGGTCACCGGGCTGGTTTCCTGTCGACAGGCCGACAGACCGTGCAGATACAGGAAGCAGACCGGGGTCTTGCGCGGCGCCTGCGGGTCAGCCAGGGTAATCAGGCCCTCGGCGCCCGGGATGATGCGCGGCTCCATGGCTTCCCGTTCAGCCAGACGACGGGCCAGCGCCGCCGGGTCATCCACCACCCAGTCGGCAGGCAACTGCTGCGGCAGGTTCGGGGGCCGAAACTGCGGCCGCCGCCAGCGATGCACCTGCAACCGCCAACCCACCAGAACAACCACCACTATCAGTACACTGCTAATCAGCAGGCTTGTGCTCATCATGTCTCCATACCTTGTCTGTCTGTTCTTCCCAGGCCCGCTGCAGGCGGTCGTTCAGGGTGTCGTGTATCCAGCTCACCAGTTTCTGCTGCGCTGAGGCCGTCCATTTGCGGCTCGGTGTGGTCAGCCCCGGGGTATAGGGCCGCTGAAGGGCCCTGGCCCATTGCAACAGGCGCACCTGATCCGAGCGGGACCAGGCCTCCGCTGAAGTCCGCAGTGCCAGAATGTCGCGTCGGGCATGCGGCCGCAGCCAGAGTTGCTGGGTCAGGGTCAGCGCCCGCGCCATGACCACCAGCGGGAAATTCGGGTGCCGCACCGGCCCCGCAAACCGTTTTTCCCGACCGCCTGCAAGACGGCCCAGCCAGTTGGGCCGCCGCTCACGGCTGGCCAGCCAGCCACCGGCGGTACCCAGTACACCACCGGACAGTGCGCCCAGCAGCAGCGAACTCCCGCCCAGACCGACATCGACAGCCAGCCCCCCGGCGGCCCCGGCACTGCCGGCGACCAGCAGCAACTCGTGCTGCCGCAGCCCCCACAGGTACCAGGTTTCCGTCTGCATCAGTTCGGCGCCGGTCAGGTCCCAGGGGGTGGTCTGCTGCAGCGCTGCCTGGCGATGACCCCAGTCAACGGCCAGTTGGTGAAAAAAAAGCTGTTCCTGCGCGTTCAGTTGCTGCCGCAACTGCTCCTCGGCCTTGACCACTGCCTCGGGCGCCTTGTCCAGCGGCAGACGCAACGTCAGTTGTTCACTCCAGTACGCCCCCAGGGCATGGCTCACCGCCTGCAGCCGTTCCCGGTCGCGCTGCTCCAACTGCCGACACAGTCGGTTGATAGGCTGCGACCAGCCCGCAGTCAGTTCCCCGACCGCACGCAGCAGGGACTGTCGGGCCGGCAGTGCTGCAGTCAAGGGATTGAATACCCGCACCCACTGAAAATACTGGTTCAGCGTGCGCTGCCAGGCCTGATCCGGGTCCGCATGCTCCGGGTCCATCGGATTGATCACCGCCATGCGGGGCTGGCCGGTCCAGCGCAGTATTTCCATCTCGGCTTCGTCGGCAGCGGTGACGGGCTGTGCTGCATCCACCACATAGAGAATGCCGGCACCGGCCATAATGGGGTCCAGCAGTTCGCACTCGTCGGGAAAACGCTGCCGGTGTTCCGGCCGCGCCAGAAAAGCACGCACTCTTTCGGGGCGCTGCGACGGGCTGACGGCTTCGGCCTGCAACCACGCCAGCACCTGACGCGCGCGCTGAAACCCCGGCGTGTCGGTCAGGGCCAGCATGACGCGGCCCTGAACAATGAATTCAAAGGTATCCGCATGCCGGGTCGTACCGGATTCGACACCGATACGTACGCTGTCATTCTCCGCCAGCGTGGACACGATGGACGACTTGCCCTTGTTCGGATGCCCCACGACACAGAGCTGCGGGATACTGACTGCAGTCATGTTTCGCCCTCCACCCAGACCAGGCCTTCCCGCCGCGCAAAACTCTGCCAACTGAGCCAGTGCCGGGCCTGTATTGTGGTCACCTCGCCCAGCAGCAACAGCCCCTGCTCGGCCCGGCTTCGCGTCTGTACCAGGCGGATCAGGTCCGCCAGTTCGGCAACCGGAGAGCGCTCGGCGGGCACGCGCCACAGCAGACGCTGCGGCATCGGCTGGCGGACCAGTGCTGCTTCCAGAGCCTCCACATCAGATTGCCAACCCTGCAGCCCGAGCATAAGCGGTGCCGCCGGCTGGCGGGCCTCCCAGTTGACGATCAGGCACCCGGACGTACACCACTGGCGAGCATCCGCCCGGTTGAGCCCGCTAGCGTCCGCCCCCGTGGAGCCGTCGGCGCGTTCCGCGTCCGGGGCCCGAACCTGCATCTGTGGTCGCAGCAGCAGACGCCAGCGGCCATAGACCAGAGCAGTCAGCAACAGCCTGGGAAACAGGTTGTAGAACAGCAACGAGGCCAGCAGAAAGGGCCACCAGTCGCCGGCTCTGTCTGCCGGCGTACTCTCGGGGGCGATCCGCAGGTAGCGGGTCTGCTCGATCAGGTCGGCATCCGGCACGGCCGCCGGCCAGAACCAGCGCCAGGGCGTACTGAGTACCTGCGCCAGTTGCTGCACCAGAGTTTCTCCGGCCAGCACCGTGGTACTCCAGCCGAAAGCCAGGTCGGTAAACAGCAGCAGTGCCCCATAGCCCACCAGCATGCCCAGCGCCACCAGGCACCACAGCCACTGCAGCAGAAACAGCATGCGCCAGCGTTGCTGACGGTCAGGGAACCAGCTCAGGGAATGCCGCCCCAGACGGAACAGCCAGGGTCGACGCCCGCCCGTCATCGCGCCCAGTGTCGCCACGACAGCGCCCAGCAAAGGCAGGCCCGCCCACAGAAACCAGACGGTAAATACATTGATGCGCCCCTCCGGCGCATAGCTCAGGCTGCCCACGGCAATAATCACGCCCAGAAGTGCAGCCAGCACATACAGCAATGCCGGCGGCAGCGGCAATCCGTCATCCATGGCCATCATCTGATCCTGCTGCAGGCACTGCGCTGATATTCCTTTGTTCGAACCGGTTATTCACAGGTGTTGCACGCCCTGTCATCAATGGGTAAATCCGCACCAGTCTGGTGACAAGCGGCTATACTGACATTGGCTCCGGGAAAGAGGAACTTCTGATGAGCATCAAAAAACGCTATCTCAAATCCAGACCTGTCTGCAAGTGTACCTTTGAATTGCCTCCCGAGGCAGCCGGCGACGCCGAAGCCATTTTTCTGGTCGGCGAATTCAATGGCTGGGATCGACAGGCACAGCCCATGCGACGCCTGCGTAATGGCACCTTCAAGGCCGAATTGGAGTTGCCGGCTGGCAGCAGTTACGCTTTTCGGTATCTGCGCAGTGACGGCAGCTGGGAGAACGACTGGTCGGCAGATGCGTACCAGTTGGTACCCGGTCTGGGCGTTGACAATTCAATCGTCCGGCTTTAAAGAAAGCGGACATTCAAATCGGGGAACCCGAAAGGCCTCTCTATGCATGTGAAGAACAGAAACCATGGCCGTCGGCTGGGCAGTGTCCTGGTCGCCAGTCTGCTGCTGATCATTGCCGGCTGCGCCAGTGCACCGCAGGAACGTCAGCCCGACCAGGAAATGCTAGACCGGCGTGATGACGCCATCAACGAACTGGACCGCCAGACCCGCTGAGCCTGTTCTGCATCAGCCTGCGGCCGGGTAACGCTCGGCCAGCACCCGTTCCACGGTATCCACTACCGCACGGGTCTGACTGTCTATTTCGATATTGACGGTTCTGCCGACACTGGCAGCCCCCAAAGTAGTCAGAGCCAGTGTTTCCGGGATCAGGCTGACTGTGAAACCGTCATCAAGACGATCCACGATAGTCAGCGAGGCGCCATCGACGCCAATATAGCCCTTGGCAAACACATAGGGCCGCACAACCTCCGGCACCGCAATCCGCAACAAACGACCATGTCCCAGCTCACTGATTGCAGTCACTTCACCCACCGCCGCGACATGACCTGACAGCAGGTGTCCGCCAATCTCGTCCGACGCCTTCATGGCACGCTCAAAATTGACCTCGTCATCAACGCCTCGCTGGCCCAGGGTGGTGATATCCAGTGTCACCTGCATGACATCAAAGGTGGCTTCCTGCCCGGACAGTCCGGTGACGGTCAGACAGACCCCATCCAGTGCCACCGAAGCCCCGGTTTTGACATCTTCGATACTGCCGGCCGGAAACCGGACAGTCAGACGCACCAGTTCCTGATCACGCTGCAGCGCTGCAATCCTGGCCCTGCCCTGCACAATGCCTGTAAACACGGCGTTCTCCTGTCAATGAACTCAGTCTGGAATACTGTAGTCGGTTACCGGCACCCAGTCGTTGCGCCCGGGCAGTCGTTCCCAGACGCTGCCCACTTCGGACCGTTCGATCAGGTCGCTGATAGTCGGATCAATGCGGGTCATGCAATCCAGAGGTGCCACCAGGGCACTGCCTTCCTGCAGCAGGAACTCATCCGACTCCAGGCCGGAGTAGAAGCGGAAACCGGTATCGTTCTGATGGTCCGGTGTTTCGCGATAGAAGAATCGAATCGGCAGAGGGCGCTCATTCAGAATCATACTTGAGGCCAGGCACAGATGGCCCTGATCTGGTGTTTGACTGCATGAACGGCGGACCGCTTCGCTCATAACGACTCCTCTGGCTGGTCTTGATCGGCAAATGGGCCGCGCATTATAGGAGCCGGCCCGGCCGATTAGAAGGCGCTGTCTGCAAATTTGCAGCCGCCATGCAGGGGTACGGAAAAACCTGCCAGCAGATCAGACGCTTACGAATGTTACAATTTGTAAAGACTGCCTGAAATCCAACCAATTCAGGGTCATTTCCTTGAAAAGGACATGGCATAGCGAAGTAACCTCACTACACTTAGCAGACAGGAAGGCAGAAAATGAACAGGGATTGAAAAGGACTGATCCGAAAGCGGTATTCGACCCTATGTACAGGAGTCAATGCGACGACAGCGTCAAATCATCATACCGAATTCAATACTTCGGATGTACGGAAGTGTCACTGAGAGGAATTAAGGATGGATGTTCAAACTGAGCTTGAAGCACTGGAACAGGCGATTACCGATGCGGAAGAGCGCAAACGGCAATTCGTCAAGGAGCACCCCAACGGCAGTGGTGACAAACAGGAGCGTACCCGTCTGTATGCCGAAGTCGAGCGCGCCCGCAAGGCTCTGCGTGAGTACAAGGTCAGGAATCAGCTGATTTGACCGCAGACGCAGACTGCCTTAACTTCAGCGACCTGTCATTCAACGCCGCCTCTGCCGCCAGCAGAGCGACCTTAAGCCCTGTTTGTCTGAACTGACGGTGTCTGATGATTCGCTACTCGATTCGACCTGAAGATCCCGCTGCCCATCTCTACGCCGTCGCGTTGACAGTGGCCGCGCCAAGGCCGGAGCAGGCATTCTACATGCCGGCCTGGATTCCGGGTTCCTACATGATTCGCAACTTTGCCCGTCATCTGAGTGAGCTGACGGCGGTGGATGGAGACGGCCAGAACATTCCCCTGCGCCAGCTCGACAAGCAGACCTGGGCGCTGGATACCGACGACCCCCCGGCCCAGGTAACCCTCGAGTACCTGATTTATGCCTGGGATCGTTCGGTCCGCGCCGCACATCTGGATCGCCAGCACGGGTACTTCAACGGCAGCAGTGTATTTTTGGCGGTCGACGGCCGCGAGGATGATGCGTGCGAGGTAGACATCCTGCCTCCCGAGGTCAGGGTGGAAGGCACCTGGCGTGTGGCCACGACCCTGACCACGGCTGGTGCCGGCCCTTGGAGTTTCGGGCCCTATCGGGCTGAAAACTACGAAGAGCTGATCGACCACCCGGTCGAGATGGCTGATTTCACCCCGGGCTACTTCAAGGCCTGCGGGGTGCCGCATCATATCGTGATTACCGGTCGCCATCGCGTCGACATGGAACGGCTGGAACGCGACCTGCAGGCCATCTGCGAGCATCACATCCGGTTCTGGGGCGAACCCGCGCCCATGCCCCGCTACCTGTTCATGACCATGGCCACCGGCGATGGCTATGGTGGACTGGAACATCGCAGCTCCACGTCTCTCATGGCCAAGCGGGATGATCTGCCCCGCCCCGGCATGATCGTGCCCAGCGCCGGTTATCTGAACTATCTGGGCCTGTGCTCGCACGAATACTTCCACACCTGGAACGTCAAGCGCCTCAAACCGGCGGCCTTTCTGCCCTACCCGCTGCAGCAGGAAACCTACACGGAACTGCTCTGGTGGTTCGAGGGCATCACCTCCTATTACGACGATCTGGGGGTTCTGCGTGCCGGCTGCAGCACTGTCGAGGCCTACCTGGAGATGCTGGGCCAAACCATCACCAAGGTGCATCGGGGCAAGGGCCGCTTCCGCCAGACACTGCCGGAAAGCAGCTTCAATGCCTGGACCAAGTTCTATCTGCAGGATGAAAATGCACCCAACGCCATTGTCAGCTACTACGCCAAGGGTGAACTCTTTGCGCTGCTGCTGGATCTGGCCATTCGCAGCCGTACCGAAGGTCGCCAGAGCCTGGATGACCTGGTCCGGGCGGCCTGGGAGCGCTGGCAGCACAGCGGCATGCCGGAACGCAGTGTTGAAGCCCTGGCCGCCGAAGTCATTGATGCCGACCTGAGCGACCTCTTTGCTCTGGGTCTGCGCGCCACCAAGGATCTGCCCCTGGGCGACTACCTGCGCCGGTTCGGTATAGAACTGCGCTGGGACACCCCGCTGTCACTGGGCATGCCGGGTGGCAAGGCAGCCCTGCTGCGACCGGGACAGATCAACATCGGGGCGGTGTTCGAAGCCGACCCGGTCGGCGCCCGCATACGGGTCGTCCTGCACGACAGTCCGGCTCATGAAGCAGGTCTGTCGGCCGGTGATGTGATTGTTGCTCTGGATGATATCCAGACCACCAGCAGCCGCATAGAAACCCAACTGGCCGACTACCAGGCGGGTGATACCGTGCAGGTTCATTATTTCCGCTATGATGAACTGCACGAGACCAGAGTTGTGGTTGCAGCGGGTGAGACCACCACGGCCGCCCTTGCCGTTACCGACTCCGCTGCGGCCAGGCGCTGGCTGGGAGATCAGGTTACCTTCTCCCGCGAGACCCAAACCGACACTGGTCAGTGAGCCCCCATGCCCGCTGACCGCCATAACCACCGGTCGTTCCGCCGACCAAGAGCCCGGCCAGGAGCCCGACGCATGCTGCACCTGCTTATTGGATTACTGATTCTGACCGCCCTGGTCGTGCTGACCATGCGTTTGGTGGTCAACCCGCTGTCACGCCCCGCTGCCATCGGACTGGCCGAACACAACAGCCTGCAGCCCTGCCCGGGCACACCAAACTGTGTCTCCAGTCAGGCCGCCACCGACGCGGCGGAGTACATTCAGCCGCTGCAGGTCAGCGCGACTCAGGAGGCGCCGATCGATGCGGTCAGTCGCCACCTCGGGGCCGTCGGCAATTACCGCATCGTGACGCAGGATCCGCATTATCTGCATGCCGAATTCATCACTCCATTGATGGCGTACCGGGATGATCTGGAACTGCTGGCAGACCCGGCCCAGCCAGGCCAGGTGCAGGTTCGCAGCGCTTCTCGTGTAGGACGCAGTGATCTGGGCAAGAACCGGGCCCGCGTCGAAGCGCTGCGCCAGGCTCTGGCATCAGACAGCAGCGCCACGACCGCCGACTGAAGGCTCAGTCGCCGTGGTCCAGCACATAGCCAAAGGGGGTATCCCGGGATGGCTGGTGCCACAGCGGGGCATGCAACAGCAGAAAATGCCCCCCGTACCAGAGAATCATGCTGTATACAGCGGCATGCGGAATGCCGCCGACAAACATCTGATGGCCCATTATCCACTGGCTGAACGCCAGCAGAATGGCGCCCGGAATGGCGATCCTGTGCACCCGGCTGCACAGGATGACGGCCAGCACAAATATCGTGACGAGCACCGCATACACCACCAGTGCTTCGTGAATCAGCCCCGGCACATACCAGAGTCGATAGGTTGCCAGCATGGCACCCAGAATCACCGGGATGCTCAGCATCCACCGCAACTGGCCCATGGCGACAGTCTGTGCAGCCCAGGTGATATAGGCTACAAAGCCGCACATGGAGAGCACCAGAGTCAGCGTGAAGTGGCCAGCATCCCAGGCCACGGCATCGGCAGCCGCAAACAGCCCGACGCCAACCAGCAGCGCCAGCCGGCGCTGCTGATACTGCGGCCAGTGCCAGGCGGTCCACAGCGCCAGCAGGAGCAGCGGCAGGGGCCGCAGTATCCAGGTCACTTCCGGCGGCACCAGAGCAATATTGTCGGTTACCAGAAACGCCATCACCAGGACGGCCCAGAGCAGATAGAAGCCAGAGGAAACTGCGTTCATCAATGATTATTCCTGACAGCGATCTGCACACTCTAATGCGCCAGCGCACCAGGCGCAATCGATCTTCGACTGCCAGGCCGCTCCTGCCCTGGCTCTCCGGCTGTCAAGTCGGCAGAGCAGGAAAATGAGCTGCAAAAGTACTTGCCAGACACAAGGGGTAGTGGTTTAGAATCACTCTTACCACTACAGATAGTGTTTGCGACCGGCAATGGAAACAGGCGTTGTATGGCCTGCCGCGCGCCGACACATCACGACTAACACTGTTCAAACTTGATATGGCAGGATAGACCATGACACAGACCACCCCGGCCGATCAGACCATCCGCATCGACTTTCAGGACGCCTCCCTCGATATCTGGGACAAGAAGTACCGACTCAAAGACGGTCGGGGTACGCCGATTGACGCGGACATGCACGGCACCTACAGCCGCGTTGCCGAGGCCATTGCCTCGGTCGAGCGCAACAAGACCAAACGCAAGGAGTGGCAGGACAAATTCACCTGGGCGCTGGAAAACGGCGCCATCCCTGCCGGCCGAATCCTGTCCAATGCCGGAGCGCTGGAGCACAAGCCCGCCACGTCAACCATCAACTGCACCGTGTCCGGTACCATTGAAGACTCCATGGACGGCATTCTGGGCAAGGTGCACGAAGCTGGCCTGACCCTGAAAGCAGGCTGCGGCATCGGCTATGAATTTTCCACCCTGCGCCCGCGTCATGCCTTTGTCAGCGGCGCCGGTGCCTACACCTCCGGCCCGCTGTCCTTCATGGACATCTATGACCGCATGTGTTTTACCGTCTCCTCCGCGGGTGGCCGCCGGGGTGCTCAGATGGCCACCTTCGATGTGGGCCATCCGGACGTGCAGGAGTTCATCCGGGCCAAACGGGAAGATGCCCGTCTGCGTCAGTTCAATCTGTCACTGCTGGTCACCGACGAATTCATGCAGGCCGTTATTGACGATACGGACTGGCAGCTGTCCTTCCCGCTGTCCCGCAAGGAGGCCGAGCGCGACGAAATCAATCTGAGCGACCCGACCCAGGTGGTATGGCGTGACTGGCACGTCAAGGCGCCCTACATCACCAATGATCAGGATCAGGTCGCCTTCCGCATCTACAAGACCCTCAAGGCCCGGCATCTGTGGAACGCCATCATGTCGTCGACCTACGACTATGCCGAGCCCGGCTTCATTCTGATTGACCGCGTCAATGAGATGAACAACAACTGGTTCTGCGAAACCATCCGCGCCACCAACCCCTGCGGGGAACAACCGCTGCCGCCTTATGGCAGCTGCCTGCTCGGCTCGGTGAACCTGACCCGCTTTATCGAAAAACCTTTCACCGGTGAAGCCCGCTTCAACTGGGACAAATTCAGCGAGGTGGTCAGCATCTTCACCCGCATGCTCGACAATGTCGTGGAAATCAACGGCCTGCCGCTGGAAGAGCAGCGTCGCGAAATCACCACCAAGCGTCGGCATGGCATGGGCTATCTGGGTCTGGGCTCCACCATCACCATGCTGGGCATGAAGTACGGTGACGATGAATCCGTGGCCTTTACCGAGGAAGTCACCAAGGTCATGGCGCTGGCGGGCTGGCATACCGGCCTGGAGCTGGCGAAGGAAAAGGGCCCGGCGCCCATCATGGAAGAAGAGTTCGAGATCACCCCGGAGATGATGCGCCTGCGGCCGGAAATGGCGGCCGATGGCTATCAGGTCGGCGACAAGCTGCCGGGCCGCATCCTGCATGCCAAATACAGCCGTTACATGCAGAAACTGGCTGAGGTGGACCCGGAACTGGTGCAGGAACTGGCCCAGACCGGCGCCCGCTTCACGCACCACAGCTCCATTGCCCCCACCGGCACCATCTCGCTGTCAATGGCCAACAATGCCAGCAACGGTATCGAGCCCAGCTTTGCGCATCACTACTCACGCAATGTGATCCGCGAGGGTCGCAAGACGAAGGAAAAAGTGGATGTGTTCTCCTTCGAACTGCTGGCTTACCGGCAGTTGATCAACCCGGAGGCCATGCCCTACACCGAAGATGCCGACAAACAGTTGCCCAAGTACTTCATCACGGCGGATGACGTCTCACCCAAGCAGCATGTCGACATCCAGGGGGCCGCGCAGAAATGGATCGACTCCTCCATTTCCAAGACCGCCAATGTACCGACCGATTATGCTTACGAGGACTTCAAGGACATCTATCTCTATGCCTATGAGAAGGGTCTGAAAGGCTGCACGACTTTCCGCTTCAACCCGGAAGCCTTCCAGGGCGTTCTGGTCAAGGAAAAGGACCTGGAGAACACCACCTACCGGTTCAAACTGGAAGACGGCAGCTACCTCGACGCGAAGGGCAACGAAATGGTGGAATATGACGGTGAACAACACACCGCAGCCAACCTGTTCGATGCCCTCAAAGAAGGCTACTACGGCAAATTCTGACGGAATAATCATCATGACTGCACACAAGATTACGCAAAACATCGTGGGTTATCAGGTGGTCAGCCCGGATCAGCCGGCCGCCAATGAAGCTGAAACCGCCACGCAGCCCAAGCTGCAGGAAATACATGAAGCACTGGATCGCCCGGAGGTTCTGCTGGGCTCCACCTACAAGATCAAGACGCCGATGTCGGAGCATGCACTCTATGTGACCATCAACGACATCGTGCTGAACGAAGGCACCGAGCACGAGCAGCGCTGGCCGTTCGAGGTGTTTATCAACTCCAAGAACATGGACCATTTCCAGTGGGTGGTGGCGCTGACGCGTCTGATGTCGGCCGTATTCCGCAAGGGCGGTGACATCACCTTCCTGGTGGAAGAACTGAAGGCGGTGTTCGATCCCCAGGGCGGCTACTTCAAGCCCGGCGGCAAGTTCATGCCTTCGCTGGTCGCCGAAATCGGTGATGCCATCGAGCGACACATGAAGATGATCGGCCTGATTCAGGACGAAGGGCTGAGTGAACACCAGCTCAAGCTGATCAATGACAAGCGGGCCGAATACGACAAGATGAACGGCAAGGCCACCGCACCGGCCAGTGATGATGCTGGCGACTTCCCGCCGGACGCCACCCTGTGCAACAAGTGCAACACCAAGGCGGTGGTCATGATGGACGGCTGCCAGACCTGCCTCAACTGCGGCGACTCCAAATGCGGCTGAGGCTTGCCGGCCAACAGACACGCCGGGTGGTCTCTGATCACCCGGCGCAAGCTGTATTGCCTGTATTGCGCACTGCCGAGGCCCGGCAGACCCGCAAAATTTTTACGATCAGGGGCTATCAATGCGCCGCAAAAGGAGTATGCTAGTCTTACTTTCTCAGGTACCCGACCTACAAGGTCGCCCGTGACAGTCCTTTCCGGCAAGTCTCCTCGAGTGCAAGCCCCCGAAAGTTCCACCCGCGTCCTTCCAGAGTCAGATACCCGTTAAAGCACTGGGCTTCGGCCCAATTCATGGTGGTCGCAACCCCTGTGGTTGCTGCCCGCGTTAGACTGCCGCACTGCTTTGCAGTCGGCATATATACACCCCGTAATTGGGGTATAAGTGAGAAAAGAGGAAAACATGTCAGGTCAAACTATTACCGGCACAGTAAAGTGGTTCAACGACGAGAAAGGCTTCGGCTTTATCGAACGTGAAGGCGGTACCGATGTCTTTGTTCATTTCCGTGCTATTAATGGCACTGGTCGTCGTACCCTTCTCGAAGGCCAGCAGGTTACTTTTGAAGTAACTCAGGGTCAGAAAGGCCCTCAGGCCGATAACGTTACACCGCTGTAAGTCAGTGTTTCGGTAATCGGATTCAGGACTCCTCGCTCTGCGATCAGAGTCCATAGAAAGGCGGTGCATCAGCACCGCCTTTTTTATGCCTGCTGATCAGTGCCGGCGGTCGTCCGGGCCCTGGTCGCCCCGCTGATCATCTTCCAGCCAGCGCTCATCAGCCTGCTCGTCATCCAGAAAGGCGGTGTCATCGTTGCCACCCTCGTCTTCCCGATCCTCTTCCGGCGGTTCGGCAAACTCCTGCAGCCACCGATAGACCAGCGCCAGCGCGGCAATCTGCACAATGACGAAATAAACCCCCACCAGCACCGCCAGCGGCACCCCTATCGGGCCCAGAGCCCCCTGCAAAAACATGGGTACCAGGTTGATAATCAGCGGAAACAGGACACTGATCAGTCCAACCCGCCAGTAATGCTCGCCAGCCATCTGACCGGCCGCGCGCAGCCCGCCGGCCTGACCCAGAGCAATACGCGGCAATACCATGGAAAAGCGCCCATAGACCGCAATACCTGCGATCAGGCCAATCAGCACGGCCAAGCTGGCAAACACCGGCACCCCGGTCATGTTGGCAATGACGACCAGCGGCATGCTGATCAGGCTGGCCAGCACCAGCACGATCAGCGGCAAACCGATGCTCCACAGGAAATACCAGGTTTCACGGCTGGTCCAGCGCAGGCCACCACTGGCTTCATTCAGCGCGCCCCGGATAAAGATCTGATGGGCCGGTACAGCCACCATGGCAGTCACCACCAGACCGGTGATACCAAACAGCACGATCATCAGTATCGCGCCCTCGCCGGCTTCCGGCCCGCCCCAAAAGGTACCGGCGACCTGCAGTCCCACCAGCAGGATCAGCGGCCACTGAATGGCTGGCAGCAGACTTTCGCGCATCTGCACCGGCAGCCTGAAGGCGGCCACGACCACTTCCAGAATGGGTAACTTGAGTTTCACCGGCAACTGCATCATTCTCTCCTGACGACGCCGGACAGCCCGGCAGTTTAAATAAGATGGCCGTATTGTGCCAAGGCCTTGCGGAAAGTCCACCCAAAGCCAACCTTGACCATCAACAGCGTCCGAGACCCATCCATGCAGATTCGACCCGCGCGTCGGCGCGACCTCAAAGCCATTGTGCGTATTTACAACGCATCGATACCGGACGGGCTGGCGACGGCCGACCTGGAGCCGGTGACCGAAACCGAACGTCTGGACTGGTTCAAGGCGCACCAGAAACCGGGTTATCCCCTGCTGGTTGCCTGCCCGGACGACGAGCCGCATACGATACTGGGCTGGGCCACCCTGAGCTCATTCTACGGGCGCCCGGCCTATGACGGAACCCGGGAAGTGGCAGTCTATGTGGCGCCGGAAGCGCATCGTCAGGGCGTCGGCCGCACGCTGCTGGCGGCACTGCTGGACAGGACACCGGCTCTGCAACTGCATTCCGTGCTGGCCTATATCTTCAGCCACAACCGGGCCAGCCTGCACCTGTTCGAACAATTCGGCTTCGAGACCTGGGGGCAGTGCCCTGGCGTGGCCCGCATGCACGGGCAGCCCATCAGCCTGACCATACTGGGGCGCACGCTGACCGCAACACCCCCCGAGGCCGGCGCAGAAAAAACGGGGTGATCGAAACCTGAAGCGGCTTGCAGGGTGCGTTTTTGTGCTACCTTGGCGCCAAAACAACGTACACTGCCCGCTCTTGAACCAGCCGACTCCTATACCATGTCCGACACCCCCGCACTTGATACCGAGTTTCACAGCGCAACCGGCACCGTCACGCTGCACCGCCTGCCGGAACGCCATCACCCAGCGTTGCGCGCCTGGGATGCTGCCGACGACTACCTGATTCGGACACTGCACAGCGCTCCACCCGAAACCCCCTTGCTGCTGGTGAATGATGCCTTCGGTGCCCTCGGCTGTGCCTTGCACGCCCATGAACCGACACTGTGGTACGACAGCGCAGTGGAAGCAGAGGCGCTGGCGCTCAATCTGCGCCGCAATGGTCTGTCCGGTCTGCCCCTGATCCCGCAAACCGAGGCGCCACCGGCAGCGGTCACTCAGGTTGTGCTGAAATTGCCGCGCAGCAGTGCTCTGCTGGACTGGCAGCTCGCGCAGCTGAACCAGCACCTGCCGGTCGGCACCCCCATCCTGCTGGGCGGCATGCTGAAACACGTCAAGCCGTCCGACCAGAAAGTCATGCAGGCGCGGCTGGGTAATGTGGAAGCTTCACGCATTGTGCGCAAGGCCCGCTACTGGCAGGCGGTCACCACCGCCGCCGCAGAACCGCCCGCCACACAATCGGTCGCAGTGGCAGACTTTCAGCTGACCTTGCTCAATCATCCGGGCGTGTTTTCGCAGCGCCGTCTCGACCCGGGCGCGGCCTGCCTGCTGCAACATCTGACCCTGCTCGACACCAGCGGTCTGCCGGACCCACATCACGCCATTGATCTGTGCTGCGGCAACGGAGTCCTCGGACTGGCCTGGTTGCGGCTGCACCCCAACGCACGAATGACCTTCTGTGATGCCTCGGCCGCCGCGATCAGCAGTGTACAGGCGTCCGCACAGCGCAACCTCGGTGCCGACCAGCAGTGGTCAGTCGTGCTGCGCGATGGTTTGCAGGATGCCGCCCCACAGAGTGCTGACGTCATCCTGTGCAACCCGCCGTTTCATCAGTCGGATACCGTCACCACGGACGTGGCGCAGGCGTTGTTTCATCAGGCGCGTGGAGTACTGACCGCCGGCGGCCACATGGTGGTGGTGGCCAACAGGCACCTGGGCTACCACCAGATGATGAAATCCTACTTTCGCTCAGTCACCACGCTGAGCAGCGACAAGCGCTTTGTGGTGCTGCTGGCAACCGCCCCGCGACCACCTAAAACCGTGGTCGCTTGAACAGCCGCGTGCGTTCATAGAGGGCTTCCATGCGCCGCAGGCGCTCGCGCGTTTCATCCCAGCGCCGTTCCTGCACGCCCGCCAGCAAGGCCTCTATCAGCGCCATCAGGGGTGTGATTGAATCCCAGGCTGACGGTGCCTCGATATAACAGGGCAGCGTAAAACGGGCATGCGCTGCGGCCGGAGAAACCCAGCGGTCGGTAATCAGCATGACATCCACCCCCTGCTCGCTCGCCAGCTCCACCATCTGTACCACTGAAGGCTCGTAACGACGCACATCAAAAGCCACCAGCACGTCTCCTTCTCGCATGTCGAGCAATGTCGGCGGCCAGGTATTGGGCATGGACGTCAGCACCACCACCTCGCCCCGCATGACTTTCAGCACGGTCGCAAAATAGTCCGCCACCGAGTGCGTCAGGCGCCCACCGAGAGTGTAGATGCGGCGTTCCGAGTCCGACAGCAACTGCGTCATCTCATAGAAGCTCGCCTGGTCAACCTGGCCCAGGGTGGCATTCAGATTCTCTATCAGCTTGTTGGCAAAGCTGTGCAGGATGTGCTCGCCGGGAAAGGAGTCCGCCCATTTGTCGTGCTTGGCGATCGGCGACGCCAGCTTCTCGCTCAGTTCGTCATGCAGGCAGCTCTGGAAGTCCGGATAGCCTGTATAGCCGAGCTTCTGTACCAGGCGCACCACGGTGGGATTGGAGACGCCGGCGGCGCGGGCAATGGAAGCAACCGTGCCCAGAGCAGTGGCCGGAAAGTTGCTGAGCATGTGCGCCGACAGTTGACGCTCCGCTCGTGTCAGCTCGGGCAGCGCATCGCGCAACTGGGTTTCGATGGTGTGCTGTTTTTGGTTCATGTGTCCTCTGACATTGTTGGCTGATCACAGTTTAGTCATTTTGTTCTTTTTGTAACAGACATGTTATTTTTGAAACAATATTGACATTTCATCAGGAGCGTCAGAGACTGAATACGACCTGAAAAGCAGGGAAGGCTTTCCCAATGCAAGCAGCGGATCACCAAGAGCCCAGCAACAACTCTGACAGGCCCGCCGAAGAGCCGTGGCAGGGCGTCGTGAGCTACTGGAATCAGGACGGCAGCCAGGTCGAAGCCCACGCCGAATTTCAAGCCAGCGGTCTGGTGCTGATCTGTGAGCACGCCTCCAATCGGTTTGATGCGCCCTGGGACGACCTCGGGCTGGAGGCTGACCTGGCCTCCAGCCACATCGCCTGGGACCCTGGCGCCCTGCCACTGGCCAGACGCCTGGCGGCAGCACTGGCACCCGTGACCGGGGGCACGGTGCTGGTGCATGCGCCCCTGTCCCGGCTGATTTACGACCTCAATCGCTCGCCCGACCAGTTGGATGCCATGCCGGCACAGTCGGAAAACTACGTTATTCCGGGCAATCAGTCACTCAGTCCCGAACAGCGCCGGCAGCGTATCCGCGCCCTGTACCTGCCCTTTCATGCCAGTGTACACGCAGAAATTGCCGGCATCCTGGCTCAGGGCAAGCGCCCGCTGCTGCTGACCATTCACTCCTTCACGCCCGTTTATCGCGGCCAGGCACGCCAGGTCGAACTGGGTGTGATCCATGATACCGACGATACCCTGGCCCGGGCCATCGTTGCTGCCGCCAGAACCTCTCATCTGGATGTGCGGCTGAATGAGCCCTACTCCGCCCGTGATCATGTTACCCATACGTTGAAACTTCATGCCACACCCTACGACTTGGCACACGCCATGCTGGAGGTTCGCAACGACCTGCTGGCCGATTCGGGAACAGAGGCTGATCTGACCGCACACCTGACTGAAATTCTGACTGCCGCCTTTCAGTCGCTGGGAGACACGCCATGCCTCGATTCCTGATTCTGTATGTGCGCTGGGTGGAACGCCTGAACTACGGCATCGGCCGCCTGGCCATGTTTTCCCTGTTCGCGCTGATGGGTGTGCTGCTCTGGGGTGCTATTGCCCGCGCCGGCTGGCAGCCCCAGATCTGGACCGATGAAGTGGCTCAGTTCATGTTGCTCGGCTACTTCATGCTGGGCGGCGCCTATGCGCTGCAACTGGGATCGGCCGTGCGTATGGATCTGCTCTACAGCCGCTGGTCCGATCGCACCAAGGCGGCCGTCGACGCGGTCACCATTCTGATGCTGTTGATCTATCTCGGTGTGCTGCTTTGGGGCGGCATCGAAAGCACCCAGTACGCGCTGGAGTACGGCGAGCGTCGGCGTGGCCTCTGGCGACCCTATATGGCGCCGATCAAGATCATCATGTGCATTGGCATCAGCCTGATGATTCTGCAGTGCACTGCTTTCCTGATTCGCGATGTAGCCAAACTGAGAAAGGTGGAGATCTGATGTCCTATGAACTGATCGCCGCCCTGATGTTCGGCTCCATGCTGCTGATGATGCTGACCGGTCAGCGCATGTTCGGGGTCATCGGCTTTGTCGCCGTTGTAGCGGCTATCTTCCTCTGGGGGGATCGGGGCGGCTACGACCTGGCCTTTGCGCAGACCATCAAGCTGATGAACTGGTACCCGCTGCTGACCCTGCCCATGTTCATTTTCATGGGCTATGTCATGTCCGAGTCGCACCTGGCGGACGACCTCTACCGCATGTTCCATGTCTGGTTCGGGCCCGTGCCGGGCGGGCTCGCCATCGGGACCATCCTGCTGATGGTCCTGATCTCGGCCATGAACGGTCTCTCCGTTGCCGGCATGGCCATTGGTGCCACCATTGCGCTGCCGGAGCTGCTGCGCCGCTCCTACGACAAGCGCATGGTCACCGGTGTCATACAGGCCGGTGCCAGCCTGGGCATACTGGTGCCGCCCTCCGTGGTCATGGTGCTCTACGCCATGATCGCGCGCCAGCCGGTGGGCAAACTCTGGCTGGCCGGCGTCATGCCCGGCCTGTTGCTGGCAGCGCTGTTCATCCTCTACATCTGGCTGCGCTGCAAGTTCAACCCCTCTCTCGGCCCGCCCATTGCGGAAGCGGAGCGGGAGAAAATCACCAGGGCGGAAAAGTACCGTCTGTTGCTGGCCGGGCTGATGCCGGTAGGCATTTTCCTGGTGATGATGGTGCCCTTTGTGGCCGGCTACACGCGTCTGGTCGAGAGCTCCGTGATCGGGGCCCTGGCGGCCACGTCAGTGGCCCTGTTCAAGGGCCGCATGACCTGGAAGATTCTCGATATCTGCACGCGCAAAACCCTGGCCATCAGCTGCATGTTCCTGTGGATCATTCTCGCCGCCCTGGCCTTTGGTGCCGTCTTTGACGGACTGCGCGCGGTGGATTTTGTCCGCGACCTGTTCATGGACAACCTCGGTCTCGGGCGCTGGGAAATACTCATCCTGATGCAGCTGAGTTTTATCCTGATGGGCACCTTTCTCGACGATACCGCCATGCTGGTCATCGTCGCCCCACTCTATGTACCCATTGTGCGTATGCTGGAGTTCGACCTGATCTGGTACGGCGTTCTGTACACCATCACCTGTCAGATTGCCTACATGACACCGCCATTTGGCTACAACCTGTTCCTGATGCGTGCCATGGCCCCAAACGACGTCACGTTGAACGACATCTACCGCTCCATCATCCCTTTTGTGGGTGTAATGATCCTCGGGCTCGCCATCGTGATGGCATTTCCGCAGATTGCGCTCTGGCTGCCCGAGCTTCTTTACAACCCCTAACCAGGGCTGCACCGCTGCAGACCCTACATTGACCGGAAAGAGGGAAATACCATGACATCACGACGCAAGTTTCTAACGGGCAGTGCGCTGGCAGGCGTAGCCGCCATAACGGCTTCGGCAGCCTCAACCAAGGTCCTGGCCCAGTCCACCATTCGCTGGCGACTGCAAACCTACGCCGGCTCGGCACTCGGCGCGCAGGTGGTCAAGCCGGCGGTGGACATGTTCAATGCCATCGCCGGAGACGAGATGCAGATCGATCTCTACTACGCGGATCAACTGGTCCCCACGGAAGAGCTGTTCCAGGCCATGCAACGCGGCACCATCGATGCGGTACAGTCGGACGACGACTCCATGATGTCGCCCACCGATGTGACGGTGTTCGGTGGCTATTTCCCCTTCGCCAGCCGCTATTCACTCGATGTGCCGGCCCTGTTCAACGATTGGGGGCTGAATGAAATCTGGGCCGACCAGTACGCGAATGTCGGGGTAAAACACATCTCCGCCGGCGCCTGGGACCCCTGCCATTTCATCACCACCTCACCCATCAACAGCATGGAAGACCTGCGCGGCAAGCGGGTATTCACCTTTCCTACCGCCGGCCGCTTCCTGAGCCAGTTCGGGGTGGTACCGGTGACGGTGCCCTGGGAAGACGTGGAAATTGCCCTGCAGACCCGCGAGATCGACGGCGTAGCCTGGTGCGGCATTACCGAGGCGTACGAAGTCGGCTGGGCGGACATCTGCTCGCATTTCCTGACCAACAACATCTCCGGTGCCTGGATCGGTCACTTCTTTGCCAACATGGACCGCTGGAATGAACTGCCCGAGCATCTGCAAGTCCTGATGGCAGCCTGCTTCGAACAATCCCACTACTACCGTCAACACTGGTACTGGGCGGGTGAAGCAAGATTGCGTACCGAAGGCACCAAGCTCGAACTGACCTCCATACCGGATGCAGAGTGGGCTCAGGTAGAAGGCGCGGCGCGCGAGTTCTGGGACGACATCGCGGAAGAATCCGACACCGCCGGCAGAGTGGTGCAGATATTCAAGGACTACAATGCATCCATGGACAGGGCGGGCCGTCCATACCGTTACAGCTAGCCATGCAATCCAACTCGGTAGTATGAAGTCGAGCATCAGGTTGGGTGGTTACGGGCCACGGCCAGTGTCGACTACCGCAGGTGTCTTTGATGGGCAGGCGCAGCACAAGCGCCCGCCAGCCAGAGGCACCCGTGGTAGCCGGCACCCCTCTGTACGCTCCCGACAAGACCAACAAACAAGCAAACTGGAGGTTTTGAAATGGCTGGAAACCTGACCCTGGACACCTTGTCAAAAGCCGTCGAAACAGGCGACATCGATACGGTCATTGTGGCTGCCGTTGACATGCAGGGACGACTGGTCGGCAAGCGCTTCCATGCCGCGCATTTCATCAGTGAAGGCTGGCATGAAACCCATTGCTGCAACTACCTGCTGACGGTGGATATGGAAATGTTCACCGTGCCCGGCTACAAGACAGCCAGCTGGGAGAAGGGCTATGGTGACTACATCATGAAGCCGGATCTCGACACCATGCGGCGCCTGCCCTGGCTGGAGGGCACGGCTCTGGTGCTGTGTGATTTGCTGGACCACCACAGCCATGAAGAGGTGCCCGAATCACCGCGTGCCATACTCAAAAAGCAGGTGGCCCGCGCCCGCGCCATGGGCTTTGAGCCCATGATGGCGACCGAGCTCGAATTCTACGTGTTCGAGAACAGCTACGAGACCCTGCGCGACCAGGGTACAACCAACCTGGCGCCGATATCGGCCTACAACGAAGACTACCACATCTTCCAGACCACCAAGGAAGAACCCCTGATGCGGGCCCTGCGCAACGGGCTTTATGGTGCCGGCATTCCGGTGGAGAATACCAAGGGCGAAGCCGACGCAGGCCAGGCGGAAATCAATGTGCGCTACCTGGACGCCATGAGCACTGCCGACAATCACGTCATCGTCAAGACAGCCACCAAGGAGATCGCCCATGCGCTGGGCAAATCCGTTACCTTCATGGCCAAGTACGATACCGCCAAGGGCGGTTCCTCCTCACACGTGCACCAGTCCCTGTGGACGCTGGATGGCAAGCCCGCCTTCAGAGACGACAAGGACCCGCGCGGCATGTCGGCGCTGATGAAGCATTATCTGGCTGGCCAGCTCGCGTACGCGCGCGACACCACGCTGTTCCTGGCCCCCTATGTGAACAGCTACAAGCGGTTCTGCGTCGGCCTGTTCGCACCGACCAAGGCCGTGTGGTCCTGTGACAATCGCACCGCCGGCTACCGGATTTGCGGTGAGAACACCGGGGCCGTGCGCATCGAATGCCGTATCGGCGGCGCCGACCTCAACCCCTATCTGGCCATGGCAGCCTTGCTGGCGGCCGGTCTGGAGGGTATCGAAAACAAGCTGCCGCTGGAGCCGGAGATGACCGGTGACATGTACCAGCTTGAGGGCATTCGGGAGATTCCCAAAAACCTGCGCGAAGCGGCCGCTCTGACTGCAGCCTCGGAAGCCATGCGGGCGGCACTGGGCGCTGATGTCATCGACCACTATGTGCGGGCGGCGCGCTGGGAGATTGAAGAATCGGACCGCGTGGTTACCGACTACGAACTGAATCGCGGGCTGGAGCGTGCTTAAAACCGGCACATGGTACAGCCTCAACCCACCCGGCACCCTGCGCCAACTTTTGCGTATTCAGGCGAATAATTTGAAAACAACCATTCGGGTACCCGCCTGGGTTACCGAATTAAGGAGACACAGATTTTATGACCAAGATGATTCAATGCATTTCGCCGGTTGATGGCCGCGTCTATGCGGAACGGCCGGCCCTGTCTTTCGAGGCCGCCAATCAGGCCGCGCTGGATGCCAGAGCTGCGCAGAAAGACTGGGCTGCCCTGCCCCTGCAGGAGCGCATCGCGACAGTGCTGGCCGGAGTGGAAAAACTCCAGGCCATGAACCCGACGCTGGTGGAAGAGCTGGCCTGGCAGATGGGCCGCCCGACCCGCTATGGCGGTGAGATGGGCGGCGTGATCGAGCGGGCCGAGTATATGGCCGGGATCGCGGAGCAGGCCCTGGCGCCCACCATTGTCGAGCAGAGCCCGCAGTTCAAGCGCCATATTGCACGCGAACCGGTCGGCGTGGTGTTTATCATTGCGCCCTGGAACTACCCCTTCATGACCGCCATCAATACGCTGGTGCCCGCGCTGATTGCGGGCAATTCGGTGCTGCTGAAGCATGCCAGTCAGACCCTGCTGGTCGGTGAGCGACTGGCCGAGGCGTTTCATGCCGGCGGCGTGCCCGAAGCCGTGTTCCAGAATGTCTTTCTGGATCATGCAGCTACCGAAGCGCTGATCAGGGCCCGCCATTTCGGCTTCGTCAATTTCACCGGTTCGGTGAACGGCGGAGCCGCCATCGAGCAGGCGGCGGCGGGCACCTTTACCGCCACCGGGCTGGAACTCGGCGGCAAGGACCCGGCCTATGTCAGGTCCGATGCCGATATCGAAGCGGCCGTTCCCGGCCTGATGGACGGTGCCCTGTTCAATGCCGGCCAGTGCTGCTGCGGTATCGAACGCATCTACGTTCATGCCAGCCTTTACGATGCCTTTGTCGAGAAAGCCGTGGCCTGGACCAGGGAGCTGACCCTGGGCAATCCCTTTGCGGCGGACACCACCCTCGGCCCCATGGCGCACAAGCGTTTTGCCGCCACCGTACGCGAGCAGGTTGCAGAGGCAGTCAGCAGCGGCGCCCGGGCGCTGATCGACCCGGAGCTGTTCCCGGCGGACGATGGCGGGGCCTATCTGGCACCACAGATTCTGGTGCAGGTGGATCACAGCATGCGGGTCATGCGCGAGGAAAGCTTTGGTCCGGTGGTCGGCATCATGCCGGTGCAGTCGGATGCAGAAGCCATCGAGCTGATGAATGACTCGCCCTATGGCCTGACCGCCTCCATCTGGACGGCGGACTCATCAACGGCCGCAGCCATCGGCGCTCAACTGCAAACCGGCACCGTGTTCATGAACCGCTGCGACTATCTGGACCCGGCCCTGTGCTGGACCGGCTGCAAGGACACCGGCCGCGGTGCGGCCCTGTCACCACTCGGCTACATGGCAGTGACCCGTCCCAAATCCTATCACCTGAAGGAGGTCAGCGCATGAGCGTGCCCAACACCAACTGGTCCTACCCGACCAACATCAAGTTCGGCTGTGGCCGCATTCAAGAGCTGGCCGACCACTGCAAGGCAGCCGGCATGACGCGGCCCCTGCTGCTGACCGACAAGGCGCTGGCCAGACTGCCAGTCACGCAGACCGCCCTGGATGTGTTGGAAAAAGCCGGCATGGGGCGCGCGCTTTTTGGTGAAGTCGACCCCAACCCCACCGAACACAATCTGGAAGCGGGGCTGCAGGTTTACCGCGCCGGTGATCACGACGGCGTGGTCGCCTTTGGCGGCGGTTCGGCACAGGATCTGAGCAAGCTGGTGGCGCTGATGGTGGACCAGCCGGTATCCGTATGGGAGCTGGAAGATGTGGGCGACTGGTGGACGCGCGCCAACCCGGACACCATTGCCCCCATAGTGGCCGTGCCCACGACCGCCGGCACCGGCTCCGAAGTCGGCCGCGCCGGTGTACTGACCAACTCGGTCACGCACCGCAAGAAAATCATCTTTCACCCCAAACTTCTGCCCGCCATTACCCTGTGCGACCCGGAGCTGACCGTCGGCATGCCGCCGGCCATTACCGCCGGTACCGGCATGGATGCGCTGGCGCATTGTCTGGAGGCGTATTGCTCGCCGCACTACCATCCGATGAGTCAGGGTATTGCGCTGGAGGGCATGCGCCTGGTGTTCGAAAACCTGCCGCGCGCCTACCACACCCCGAACGACCTGGAAGCGCGGGCGCACATGATGAGTGCGGCAGCCATGGGGGCGGTCGCCTTTCAGAAGGGCCTCGGTGCCATGCATGCGCTCAGTCATCCGGTCGGAGCGGTCTACAATGCGCACCACGGCACCACCAATGCCACCGTCATGCCCATGGTGCTGGATTTCAACCGAACGGCCATTGAAGAAAAAATCGAGCGCGCTGCTGCCTATCTGGGGATAGAGGGCGGGTTCGACGGCTTCAAGGCCAGAATTCTGGCCCTGCGCGCCGAGCTGGGCATCCCCCGCTCCCTGTCCGAACTGGGCGTCGAGGCCAGCCGACTGGATGAGCTGACCGGCATGGCACTGGAGGACCCCTCCTGTGGCGGCAACCCGGTGGCGATGAATCGCGAGAACACGCGCGCCCTGTTCGAGGCCTGCCTGTAACGACAGCGGCAAGTGGTCCGGCTCAGACCGGAATCGGGCAGTCGATGAACTGGTGGTCGATACCAAAATCGGCCACCAGTTTTTCCCCTACCGCCTGCACTCCGTAGCGCTCGGTTGCATGGTGCCCGGCAGCGAGAAAGTGAATGCCCAGCTCGGCGGCCGCGTGCGCCGTCGGCTCCGATATTTCACCGGTGATGTAAACATCCGCGCCCACCGCCGCTGCATCATGAATCATGCCCTGTGCCGCCCCGGTACACCAGGCCACATGCGATACGGTTGCCGGGCCGCCCGGCACGTGAATGGGCCTGAAGTCGAGAATCTGTTCCAGTTGCAGCTTCAGGCTGGCGATGTCCTGCGGTGCCGCCGTCACGCCGCGATTGCCGATGGGCCGGGCTTCGTCACGCAGGCTGCCGGTCACCTTCCAGCCCAGACGCTTGGCCAGTTGCGCATTGTTGCCCAGCGTCGGATGTGCATCCAGCGGCAGATGGTAGGCCCAGAGTGACACCCCGGCCTCGAACAGAGTGGCAATGCGGCGGCGCTTCATGCCGGTGATGCGCTGATCTTCACCCTTCCAGAAATAACCATGGTGGACCAGCACCGCATCGGCATTGTTGGCAATGGCCGCATCCAGGAACTCCTGGCTGGCCGTGACACCGGTGACCAGCTTGCGGATGGGGCGATGCCCCTCCACCTGCAGACCATTGGGGCAATAGTCCCTGAAGGCTTCGGGCTCAAGCAGCGCATTCAGATGAATATCCAGTTCTCGGATGGCAACAGCCATGGAGGCACACACTCGGATTGACGAAAATGAGCCTCTATTGAACTGTGCCCGCCCGCTCAGGTCAACATCGGTCGGCGCGGCGTCTCTTCTTCATTCGACAGCGGCCGGGCGATCTTCGGCAGCCAGGTTCTGCAGCCACTTGTACTGCCGGATACGCCAGAGGTTGGCGCCGGCCTTGACCACCTCTTCACCCAGAATCATGGCGTACACCACGGGGAAAGCCCACTGCCACCAGAAAGCCGCCGCCAGAGTCAGCGGCAGGCCGACCAGCCAGAGCGCCCCCATATCCAGATAGAGGCAGAACTTGCTGTCACCGCCGGAGCGCAACACACCCTGGATGGCCGTCATGTTGAAGACCTTGATCCAGAACCCCAGACACATGACGGCAAAGGCCCACTGCATCATGGTCAGGGTTTCGACATCCAGATTCATCAGCGGCAGGAACCATGGCGACAGACTGAGCAGTATGACCCCCAGCACCAGGGACCCGGCCGGCGACCACAACAGAAACTGGCGCACCAGATAGCGGGTTTCGGCAAAGTCGCCGCGTCCCAGGCGCTGCCCCACCATGATGGCGCAGGCATTGGTCACCCCGAAGAACAGGCTGTGATAGATGCCCTCCACCGGCGCCAGCAGGCTCATGACCGCCAACGGGCGCGTGCCCATATTGCCTGCAATCAGGTGATAGCTCAGTGAACCCATGGCCCACAGCGTGAAATTCAGCACCAGTGGCCAGGAAATGCGCCAGAATTGGGGAAACAGCCCGTTCCACCATACGGCGGTGAAATCCGCCCGCTGCAGGCGCAGCGGGCTGTGGGGTCGCTGCTGGCCCCAGAACATCCAACTGATCTGGAAGATACGCGCCAGCACTGTGGCCAGGGCGGCACCGGCAACGCCCAGCGCGGGCACGCCCAGACCGCCGTTGATCAGCCAGTAGTTCAGTATCACGTTCAGGCCGATGGTGACGGCCGCATAATAGAGGGGAACCCGGGTATTGCCGATCGCGCGCAGGGCACCTTCGTAGATGATGACCAGCTGCGTCAGCCAGAGCGAGAAGGCGGTGATCACCAGATAGCGGGTGCCCTGATCCATGACCTGTGAATTATCTGTACCCAGCGCCATCAGGGCTGACGCCTGCCAGATCATCAGCCCGGTGATGGGCAGCATCAGCACGGTACCGACCAGCAGACAGAGGGCCAGGATTTCCCGCACCCGTTGCAGGCGCCCGGCACCGAAATACTGCGCCACCAGCACGCTGCAGCTGGTGCCCATGGCGGCCATCATCAGGATCACCACAAAGTTGAGCTTGCTGCCCAGCCCTACGGCCCCGACGGCGGTTTCCCCCAGGCCGCTGACCATCAGCACATCGGCCATGCCCAGACCGGCCACCAGCGCAGACTGGATGGCCACCGGGATGGCGAGGGTCATCACCTCTTTCAGCAGTGGGCGGCGGGACAGCGCGGATGTCATGACAATCTGACCAGTGTGTCGTTGCGGGACAAGCGTCGAATAATAGACGCTCCGGCCTGCAGCCGGTATGTTATACCCTGCCACTCACCTGTGAATTTTTCCCCAAGGCTGAATATCAATGTGGGCTGATGTGCTCCACCTGGGCAAGGGCTGCCGCGAACAATTCATCACCGGCCAGGATTTCCCCGAGCTGGCCGCGCATGATTTCCGCATGGCCGGCGTGAGCCATCTGCGCGGAACCTATGTGGTCGGCCGACGCAACCCGGACATCCATACTCTGGTGTTTGCCGTCGGCGGTCAGGGCAAGGTCACCCTGCCCGGGCTGCCGGAGATCCGGGTGCAGCCCGGGCAGTTCATCTTTCTGCCTGCCCGCAGGCCATTTCGTTTCGAAATCGATGGTGAGGAATGGCAGACCTGCTGGCTGCTGCTGCCGGACAATGATCGCTGGGGGTTTCTGACCACGCGCCCGGCCGGGGTCTTCTCGTCCCAGGTGTGCTGGAGTCTGTTTCATCTGATGCAGAGCCTGTATCACCAGGCCCAGTCGCCCCGACGCGGGCGCCTGGTAGCCATGCTGGCCGAAGTGCTGAGTGAGGAGGTGACTCAGGAGCCCAGGCGGGATGCCAAACAGGAGCGCCTGCAGCGCCTGTTCAACCAGCTTGAAGACCGACTGCACGCACCCTGGACCCTGGACAGCCTGGCGGCGGAAGTCCACTACTCGCCGTCCCACCTGCACCGGCTCTGCCACCGCTACTTCGGTTGCAGCCCGATGCAGCAACTCAGCACCATGCGCCTGGAAAAGGCCTGTGAACTGCTGCGCTACACCGAGTGGCAGGTCCGTCAGGTCGGGCAGCGTGTGGGCTATCATGACCCCATCAACTTCACGCACTGGTTCCGCCGCCATACCGGCCTGGCACCGACGGACTGGCGCCAGGCACAAGGCCGGGGCAACTGACTACTGCAACACCCACAATTCGGTGGCTTCGGTCGGCAGCTGCAGGGTCAGCCGAGCCTGGTCGGCCGCCAGCCGCTGCTGGCCGCCCTGCCGCACCCAGTGCCCGTGCTGAATCGGCAGGCCGGCCAGAGACAGATTCAGGGTCAGCTCGGTCGTCCCCCGGTTGACCCCGACCAGAGCCGCCTGGCCCCGACTGACCCGGGCAAATACCCAATGGTCCGGCCCCGCTTCCAGATCCGTTACCCCGCCCTCGCTCAGCACCGGCAAGGCCCGACGCCAGCCAATGGCTTCGCGGGTCGCGTGCAGGATGGACTGATTCCAGTCGCGTTCATCCCACGGGAAGGGACGCCGACAGTCCGGATCTTCCCCGCCTTGCAGGCCGATCTCGTCACCATAATAGAGGCAGGGGACGCCCAGATAGGTCATTTGGAGCCGAATGGCCATGATCATCCGTCTGACATTGCCCTGTAGCAGAGTCAGCAGCCGGGGCGTGTCATGGCTGTTCAGCAGGTTGAGCTGGCAGCGCGCCATCTGGAACGGCAGCTTGGCCCGCGCTTCGCGCAGCCAGACCGCAAACTCCCGGCCGTCCAGAGTCGAAGGCTCCCGGTTCAGGTCCCGCCCGGCCAGGAACATCCACAGCGGATGCATGAAGCCATAGTAGTTCATGGCGGCATCCTCCTGATCGCCCTGCAACCACTGAGTGGCCTCGAAGAAGTGCTCGCCGAGCAGATAGGCCTCTGCATTCTCTGCCTTGATGGACTGTCGCATGGCGGCCACATGATGGGCATTGTTGGCCGCACCCGGGCCCTCGCCCAGCATGTGAATGACATCCAGACGCCAGCCGTCGATCCGGTACGGCGGACGCAGCCAGTGCCGCAGTACCGCGCCGTCTCCCGCATAGCAGTGCGCGACCACTTCTGCATTGCTGTAATCCAGCACCGGCAGCGAACTGTGGCCCTTCCAACTGGCATAGTCGCCGTCTGCATCCAGATAGTAGCCGCTATAGGGCAATTCACCGGCCCGGGCACGCTGAAACCACGGGTGCTCAACCGAGGTGTGATTCAGCACACCGTCCAGTAGCAGCCTGATACCCCGCTCACGGGTCCGGGTGCGCAGTTCGATCAGGGCGTCGTTGCCGCCCAGCCGCGGGTCGACATTGAAGTAGTCGATGGTGTCGTACTTGTGGTTGGAGTCCGAGTGAAACACCGGGTTAAGATAGATGGCAGTGATACCGAGCTGTTCCTGCAGATAGTCCAGGCGCTGCACTATGCCCGGCAGGTCGCCGTGAAAGAACTCGTTGGGGCCGTCGGCCTGCTGCGGCTGCTCATGCCATGCCCGGGCACGCAAGGGTCGCTGGCCCAGGTAGTGGTAGGCTCCGTCCGGCTGATCGAGCGACGGATCGCCATTGCAGAAACGGTCGGGGAATATCTGGTAGAAAATCTGCCCCGACACCCAGGCCGGGGGCGCCACATGGGCCCAGCGGAAGGCCACTTCCGCCGGCGGCAGTCGGGGATGCTCCCCATCAGCCGCGAGCCAGCGCCTGTCGTCGGCCACGGCCACCTTGAACACATAGGCCGTATGTGGGCGCACCGGGTCCTGCGGGATCACCACCTCCCACAACTGCCCAGCCACACCGCCTTTGATGCGTTGCATGGGCAGCAGTTGCTCTTCATTGTCGGGGTCGATGCGCACCCAAGCCGCACTGACCGCTGCGATCGAGTCATCGGGCGGGGTCTGCAGACGCAGGGTCAGGGTGTCTGCGGTGGCGGTCAGAAAATCCCGGGTCGGTTGATGATAGAGCCTGATCACGCTGGTTCCTTATTCTGCTTGCGGGCAATCACAGGCAGAGCAGGCTAACGGCTTTGCGGCGGCAGGGTCAGATTGAATTGGCAGCATCAGGCCCAACTCAGACCCTCGACCGGCGCTACACCCCCGGCCCGGGTATTCGAACCCCGGGGCGGGAGAGCTGCGGAGGGCCGCCGGCTCAGGCCGGGCAGGTACTCAGGGCGGCCAACAGCGCTGCGTTTTCTTCCGGCGTACCCACGGTCAGGCGCAGGCAGTCACGCAGCAGAGGATGGCTGCCATCCAGGCACTTGACCAGCACGCCTTCGGCGCGGCACTGATCGAACCAGGCGCGGGCGCGCCCTTCCGGCGTGCGTACCAGCAGGAAGTTGGCTTCCGACGGCCAGACTTTCTCCAGCGGCAGCGCCTGCAGTGCCTTGTAAAGCCGCTCGCGTTCACTGCAGATGCGCGCTGTCTGCTCGGCCAGAACGTCATAGTGGTCCAGGGCGAAGCGGGCACTGGCCTGCGTCAGCACATTGATGTTGTACGGCAGGCGCAGCTTGTCGATCTGTTCCAGCCAGGCCGGACGGCCCATCAGCACGCCCAGACGCAACCCGGCCAGTCCGACCTTGGACAGGGTGCGCATGATCAGCAGATGTTCGTAGTCGTCCAGCAGGTACAGATAGTCGGCCTCGGTGAAGGCTGTGTAGGCTTCATCGATCACCACCAGCCCAGGTGCGGCCTCGATGACCCGCCGCAACTGCTCCGTGCCCCAGAGGTTGCCGGTCGGGTTGTTGGGCTGGGCCAGGAAGATCACGGCCGGCTGTTCTGCCTCTATGGTCTGCAGCAGCTTCGGCATGTCCAGTTCGAAGTTGGCATCCAGATCCACCCCTACAAAATCCAGGTGCAGAAAGCCGGCAATCATGCGGAACATGACGAAACCCGGCTGGGGCGCCATCACCACCCGATCCGGGCCGGATACCGCCATCATGATCAGCTGGATGATTTCATCCGAACCATTGCCCAGCAGCAGGTCGTATTCCGCACGCAGCCCGAAGCGGGCGCGCAGATCGGCCTTGAGCTCGTCCGCGGCTGCCGAAGGGTAGCGATTCAGGGCCACTTCGCGCAGGGTGTCGGCCCAGGCCAGCCGCATGTCCTCCGGCCAGATGTAGGGGTTCTCCATGGCATCCAGCTTGATCAGCCCGGCTGCAGAAGGCACCGGATAGGCTTTCTGCCGCTGAATATCGGGGCGGATCCAGCGTTCAATCTGTCGTTCCAGCTGATCGCTGTCCAAACGGTGCGCTGTCATAATCCGCAAAACCTCAGTCTTTGATCCGCAGTTCGGCACTGCGTGCGTGTGCTGTCAATTGCTCGCCGCGCGCCAGGGGTCCGGCCGCGCGCCCCAGTTCCGACGCAGAATCGGCCGTGCACTGGATAATGGAAGTCTTCTTCTGGAAGTCATAGACGCCCAGCGGCGAGCTGAAACGGGCGGTACCCGATGTCGGCAACACGTGGTTCGGCCCGGCCACATAGTCACCTAGGGCTTCCGAGGTGTAGCGGCCGAGGAAGATGGCGCCGGCGTGGCGGATGCGGGGCAGATACTGCTCCGGGTCCTCGACGCTCAGCTCCAGGTGCTCGGGGGCCACCTGATTGACCACGTCCATGGCTTGCTCCAGGTCACGTACCAGAATCAGGGCACCGCGCTCGGTCAATGACTGCCGGGCGATGGCGGCGCGCTCCAGCGTCGGCAACTGACGGTCTATGGAGGCAGCCACCTGATCCAGAAAGTCGGCGTCCGGCGACACCAGAATGGCCTGCGCATCCGGGTCATGCTCGGCCTGCGAAAACAGGTCCATGGCAATCCAGTCGGGGTCGGTCTTGCCGTCACAGACCACCAGAATCTCCGACGGGCCGGCAATCATGTCGATGCCGACCTGACCGAATACATAGCGCTTGGCGGTGGCCACATAGATGTTGCCCGGCCCCACTATCTTGTCGACGCCCGGGATGGTTTCGGTGCCATAGGCCAGAGCGGCAATGGCCTGCGCGCCACCCATGGTAATGACCCGATCGACTCCGGAAAGATAAGCCGCAGCCAGCACGAAATCCTGCATATCACCGTCCGGGGTCGGGTGCGCCATGATGACTTCCGGCACCCCGGCCACCTTGGCCGTGACCGCCGTCATCACTACCGAGCTGGCCAGCGGTGCCGAGCCACCCGGTACGTAGACACCGACGCGGTCGACCGGGGTGACCCGCTGGCCGAGCACAGTGCCGGAGGCATCCGTATACTGCCAGTCGGTCTGGCACTGCCGCTGGTGAAACTCCCGCACCCGGGCGACGGCAATCTCCAGCGCCTGCTGCAGGGTCGTGGACAGGCGCCCCCAGGCGGCTTCCAGATCGGCGCGCTCGAGCGTCATGGCGCTCATGTCGGTGAACTCGGTGCGATCGAACTTGTTGGTGTATTCGATGACGGCGGCATCGCCGCGCCGCCGCACATCGGCAATGATGTTCTGCACGGTCTGATTGACGGCAGCATCGGACACGCCTTCCCAGGCCACCAGTTTCTGCAGCGCGGCCGGGAAGTCGGCGTCGGCGGCATTCAGTCGTTGAATCAGCGTTTTCTCGGTGCTCATCTTCTGCTCGTACCCTCACTTGAGGCGTGCTGAAAGGTTGAATCAGGCTGCCTTGCCGGCCTGACTGACCGCGCGCTGCAACTGATCGACAATCGGCTGCAGGCGTGCAGCCTTGGTCTTGTATCCGGCTCTGGATGCCACCAGGCGGGTGGATATGTCGGCAATATGGTCCAGCGGCTCCAGGCCATTGGCACGCAGCGTGCCGCCTGTGTCGACGATATCGACGATACAGTCGGCCAGATCCAGAATGGGAGCCAGCTCCATGCCGCCATACAGCTTGATGATGTCGACCTGCCGACCCTTTTCGGCGTAATAGCGCCGGGCCACCTGGACGAATTTGGTCGCCACCCGCATGCGCCCTTCCGGCATCACATGCCCTTTCAGGGCCGCCGTCATCAGCCGGCAGCGGGCGATGTTCAGGTCCAGCAGCTCGTACATTTCCTGCGCGCCGTGCTCCATCAGCACGTCCTTGCCGGAAACGCCCAGATCAGCCACTCCGTACTCCACATAGGTGGGTACGTCAGTGGCCCGGATCACGATCAGTCGCACCCCGGGCTGATTGGTTTCGAATATCAGCTTGCGACTGGTATGGATGTTCTCGGCGGGTTCAATACCCGCCTGCGCCAGCAGCGGCAGCGTTTCCTTCAATATGCGCCCCTTGGAGAGTGCAATGGTGATGGGTGAACCTGAGGCCTGGTCAATCATGATAGCCGCTCTGTACTCCTGCTCAGCCGGCCACGCGGCGAATCACCGCGCCCAGTTGCTGCAACTTCTCTTCAATACATTCGTAACCACGGTCGATGTGATAGATACGATCCACCATGGTTTCGCCTTCCGCCACCAGGCCGGCCAGCACCAGGCTGGCCGAGGCGCGCAGGTCGGTCGCCATGACCGGTGCCGCCTTCAGCCGCTCGACACCGGAAATGATGACCGCATTGCCCTTGATGGTGCAGTCAGCGCCCATCCGGCTCAGTTCCTGAATGTGCATGAAGCGATTTTCGAAGATGGTTTCCTCGACCGTACCGGTCCCCTCGGCCACCGCATTGAGGACAGTGAACTGCGCCTGCATGTCGGTGGGAAAGGCCGGATAGGGTGCCGTGGTCACGTTGACGGCCTTGGCCCGCCGCCCTTCCATGTCCAGTGTAATGCTGTTGTCGTCGGTCTCGATGAGCGCACCCGCTTCCTGCAGTTTGCGCAGCACGGCTTCCATGGTTTTCGGGTCGACATTCTTCAGCTTCACGCGACCACCGGAAATGGCCCCGGCGACCAGATAGGTACCGGCCTCGATGCGGTCCGGACAGACGGTGTGGTCACACCCGTGCAGCTTCTCGACACCCTGTATCACCATGGTGTCGGTGCCGATGCCTTCAATCTGCGCGCCCATGGCGACCAGGCAATTGGCCAGGTCGACCACCTCCGGTTCACGGGCTGCGTTTTCGATCACGGTTTCGCCTTCCGCCAGCACCGCCGCCATCAGAACGTTCTCGGTGCCGGTCACCGATACCGTATCAAAAAAGTACTTGGCGCCCTGCAGTCGTCCGTCGACCCGGGCCTTGATATAGCCATCTTCCATCGCCACCGTGGCCCCGAGTGCCTCCATGCCACGCAGGTGCAGATCGACCGGCCGACTGCCGATGGCACAACCGCCGGGCAGCGATACATTCGCCTCGCCATAGTGCGCCAGCAGCGGCCCGAGCACGAGTATCGAGGCGCGCATGGTCTTTACCAGTGAATAGGGCGCGGTGCAGTCCTTCAGCGTCCCGGCATTGATCTGGACCCCCATGTCCTCATTGATCAGTACCTCCACGCCCATGCACACCAGCAGCTCGATCATGGTGGTGATGTCATTCAGGTGGGGCAGATTGCGCAGGGTAACCGGTTCATCGGTCAACAGTGTGGCCGCCAGTATGGGCAGGGCAGCGTTCTTGGCACCCGAGATACGGATGCTGCCGGAGATGGGTTCTCCGCCGGTAATCAACAACTTGTCCATGGGTTCAGTCCGCCGCTCCCAGATCCATCGTCACCGCGTGAATGGCGCCGCTCCGGATGTGTTCATTCAGGTGTCCATAGACAATCTGCTGCTGCTTCACCGGCATCTTGCCCTGAAACACCTCGCCCCGGGCCCGAACATGAAACTTGGCATCGCCACCGGTGACCTCAATGGTACAGTCCGGAAGCGCGGCTTGCAGAATCTCTTTGACCTGCTCTGGGGTCATGGCACACCTCACTGATAAAAGGGCTGGCATTATAGGGTAAATGCGCTCCGTTCACCACCGGAGCAGTTGCAGGTTACCCCCGAATTACCGTCTAATGCGGCCTTTGGTCACGACTGGCTGGACTGAACCCATGCTTATTCCAATGCTGGCCTTTGGCGCCGGGCTGGTGGTGCTGATCTGGAGCGCCGATCGCTTCGTTGCGGCGGCGGCGGCGCTGTCGTTGCGCCTGGGTGTATCGTCACTGGCGGTGGGGCTCACCGTGGTGGCCCTCGGCACCAGCGCCCCGGAAGTATTGGTCTCCGGCAGCGCGGCCTGGCAGGGCAGCCTGGGTGTGGCTCTGGGCAATGCTCAGGGGTCCAATATTGCCAATATCGGCCTGGTCCTGGGGCTGGTCCTGATCCTGGCGGCCCAGCCGGCCATGCCGGGTCTGGCTGGCCGGCAGTCCATTGCCCTGCTGCTGGCCATGGCCGCGCTGGGCGTGGCGCTCTACGATCTGCATCTGCAGCGCCCGGAAGCGGGCCTGCTGCTGTTCGGGCTGCTGGTCTTTCTGGCCGGCACGGCGCATCAGGCGCGCCGGGATCGCCGGCTGGCCAGAGAGCTGCAGCAAACTGCCGTCGGCGAGCTGACCGCGACCGGTTCGCCCTGGCGGCTGTCCGCGGTACTGGTGTTCACCCTTGTGCTGCTGCTGGCCGGCGCCCAGCTTCTGGTCTGGGGCGCCGTTTCCACAGCCCGCCAGTTGGGCCTCAACGAACTGGTGATCGGCGCCACCATAGTGGCGCTCGGCACCAGCCTGCCGGAACTGGCCACCGCGATCAGCAGTACACTGAAACGGCATCACGGCATGACGCTGGGCAATCTTCTGGGCTCGAATGTATTCAATATATTCGCCGTGATCGGGGTTGCTGGTATGATAGGACCCGGGCCGCTGGACGCGGCCGTCTGGCAACGTGACTATGTGTTCTTGCTGCTGACCGGAGGCCTGCTGTTGCTGCTGATTGCGGTCTACAGCCGCCGCCGACAACCCATACCACGCATCTATGCCTTGCCATTGCTCGCACTGTACGGACTTTACCTGCTACTCAACTACAGGGCCCTGATTGCATGACCTCCAACCACGACTACCTGACGGCCGCGCGACGGACCATCACCATGGAAGCCGAGGCCCTGACGGCACTGACAGAACGCCTGGATGAACAGTTCATCAGGGCCTGCGAGCTGATTCTGCAAACCCGGGGGCGCGTGGTGGTCACCGGCATGGGCAAATCCGGTCATGTGGGCAACAAGATTGCCGCCACCCTGGCCAGTACCGGCACCCCGTCCTTCTTCATGCATCCCGGTGAGGCCAGCCATGGTGATCTGGGCATGATCACGCGCCAGGACATCATCATTGCCCTGTCCAACAGCGGTGAAACCCACGAAATCATCGCCCTGCTGCCCGCCATCAAGCGGCTGGGCATCGGTGTCATCGCGATCACCGGCCAGGTCGAGTCCACCCTGGGGCAGGAAGCCGACGCTGCCCTCGACAGCGGTGTGGATGTCGAGGCCTGCCCGCTGAACCTGGCGCCCACCTCCAGCACCACCACGGCCCTGGTTCTGGGTGACGCCCTGGCGATCGCCCTGCTGGAAGCGCGCGGTTTCTCGGCCGAAGATTTCGCCTTTTCTCATCCCGGCGGCAGCCTGGGCAAACGTCTGTTGCTCAAAGTCGCCGATATCATGCAGACCGGCGACCGGGTGCCGCGTGTCGGTGCCGACGCCTCGTTGCAGGAAGCCCTGCTGGAGATGACCCGCAAGGGCATGGGCATGACCACCATTACCAGCACTGAAGGCCACCTGCTCGGAGTCTACACCGACGGCGATCTGCGGCGCACCTTCGAGCGGCAGTTGGACCTGCACAGTGCCCGTATCCGGGATGTCATGCACTCCGGGGGCAAAACCATTGATCCGGGTGCGCTGGCGGCCGAGGCCCTGTTCCGCATGGAGCAGGCGCAGATCACGTCACTGATTGTTGCCGAACAGGATGGCCCCATACTGGGCGTGGTTCACATGCATGACCTCCTGCGTGCCGGAGTCGCCTGATGAGCCGCTGGCTGGCCCTCCTGTTTGCCGCCCTGGCAGTGGGTATCGGCATCCTGCTGCTCAACTGGCAGACACCCGACGCGCCGCCCGAGACGGATGAGCCAACCGCCACTCCGCCCCAGTTGATCATGGACGGCCTGCGCCAGATCACCACGGCAGCGGATGGCACCTGGCGTTCCACCCTGCATGCTTCGCAGGCGCGCTATTTTGAAGCTGATGACCGCCTGGAGCTGGTGCTGCCGCAGCTCTGGCAACAACGGGACGACGACCAGCAGGAACTGAGGGCCGACTTTGCCGAGCTGCTGGCAGGCAACCTGTGGACGCTGTCTGACAATGTACTGATCATCAACAACCCGGGTGCCGCTGACGCGGCACTGATCCATACGGAGTATCTGGAATATGATACGCTGTCGGACATAGCACAAACGCAATGGCCGGTCCGGATCGAACAGACGGACCGGCTGTTCACCACAGCCGTTGGCATGACCCTGAATTTTACCGCGCAGGAGTTCGAACTGCATGAGGACGTGCGTACCCGCATCATTCCGGAGTCGGCGCAAGATGACCGCTGAGCGCAGCCGGCACTGGCTGGCACGCCCACTGGCCGCAGCCCTTGTGCTCGGGGGTCTGGCGGCCGGCGTCAGTGCGCTGCCCGGCGACCGGGAGCTGCCGATCGATATAGAGGCAGACCGCAACCGGGGTAACCTAGCCGCCAATGAAATCGTCTATCTGGGTGATGTTCGCATCACCCAGGGCGCCATGATCATTGTCGGCGACGAGGTCCGCATCTACCGCACGGACACCAACGAGGTCCGGCGCATGGAGGCCTTCGGCGCGGAACCGGCCCGGGTTTCGGACCGTCTGCAGGAAGATCAGCCCTACACCCATCTGTTCGGGCACGAGGTCATCTATGATGCTGAAGCAGGCTATATCACCGCTACCGGAGAAGCCCGACTGCAGCAGGGCCGCAATCTGGTGACCGCCCATTACATCCGCTACGACCTGGAAACAGAGGAATTCGAATCCGACCGTCAGGCCCCGGACGGTTCCACCGGGGCGCGGGTCAGCATGTGTCTGATCCCCGACTCCGAAGACACAGAAGAGGAACTCAGCCCCGATGCCGAAGCAGCTCAGCGCCCGTCATCTTGCGAAGCAATACGGTAAACGCCGGGTTGTTACCGATGTGTCTCTGTCGGTAGCCACCGGTGAGGTCGTCGGCCTGCTGGGTCCCAACGGCGCCGGCAAGACCACCTGCTTCTACATGATCGTTGGTCTGGTGCCGGTCGACGGCGGTGACATCCTGCTGGATGACCGTTCCATCACCGGCCTGCCGATGCATAAACGCGCCCGGCTCGGCCTGGGCTATCTGCCGCAGGAAGCGTCCGTGTTTCGCAAGCTGACCGTGGCCCAGAACCTGATGGCCGTGCTGGAACTGCGCAAGGAACTGACCCGGGCCCAGCGCCGCGAGAAGATGGAAGCGCTGCTGGAGGAGTTCACCATTACCCATATTCGCGACAGCCAGGGCATTGCGCTGTCCGGAGGCGAGCGGCGGCGCGTCGAAATCGCCCGCGCCCTGGCTTCGGAGCCCGACTTCATTCTGCTCGACGAACCCTTTGCCGGCGTTGACCCGATTTCGGTGACAGACATCAAGAGCATTGTCTACCACTTGCGGGACAAGGGCATTGGGGTACTCATCACCGATCACAATGTGCGTGAAACCCTGGATATCTGCGAGCGTGCTTACATCGTTGGAGGTGGTACTATAATTGCAGAGGGCGGTGCCGACGATATACTATCCAACCAGAAAGTTCGCGAAGTCTATCTGGGCGAAAACTTCCGCCTGTAAACCCGTTTTCAATTATCCGTTGGCATGACCAGCCTGGGCCAACTTGAGGCTGTATCAGGAGCATTATGAAGACCAGTCTGCAGTTAAAGATGAGTCAGCAGTTGACCATGACGCCGCAACTGCAACAGGCTATTCGACTGTTACAACTTTCGACACTCGATCTGCAGCAGGAAATTCAGTCAGCACTGGATTCCAACCCGCTGCTGGAAGTCGAGGAGGAAGTGCTCCCCGAGAAACCCGACCTGCCCTCGGACAATACCGACTATGACCGCAATGCCCAGCAGGAAGCGGCAGAGGCACAGACAGAAGAATCTCCGGAACTGAACTGGGAAGAGCGCATACCGGAGAATCTGGCGGTCGACAGCAACTGGGATGATATCTATCAGCATACGCCCACATCGGCGTCAGCACCCGGCCCGGATGATGACTACAACTTCGAGAATCAGACTGTTACCGGGGATGACCTCTACGACCACCTGATGTGGCAGCTCAACCTGACCCCGATGAGTGAGCGCGACCAGATCATTGCCCGCGCCATTCTCGATTCGGTCGAGCCTTCGGGCCTGCTGTCATCGACGCTGGAAGACATTCACAGCGGCCTGGTCGATGACCTGAGCCATGACGGCGATCCGCTGGAAATGGATGAAATGGTGGCCGTGCTGCATCGGCTGCAGCAGTTCGAACCCGCCGGTGTCTGCGCCCGCACGCTCAGTGAATGCCTGACCATTCAGCTACAGCAGTTCCCGGAGGGCACGCCGCTGGTCAGGGAGGCGGTGCAACTGGTCAATGAACACACGGCGCTGCTGGTCAGCAAGGACTACCAGCAGATCATGCGCAAGATGCGCATCAAGGAAGATCAACTGCGCGATACCCTGTTGCTGATTCAGCAGACCAACCCGCGCCCAGGTTCCGTCATCGCCAGTGGCGACTCCGAGTATGTCATTCCCGATGTCGTCGTCACCAAGGATCAGGAGCGTCAGCGCTGGCGCGTCGAGCTCAATCCGGAAATTGCCCCCCGTCTGCGCGTCAACAGTGACTACGCCTCCATGATCCGCCGCGCCGACAACAGTGCCGACAACACCTATATCAAGGACAACCTGCAGGAAGCCAAGTGGTTCATCAAGAGCCTGCAGAGCCGCAACGAGACCCTGCTCAAGGTGGCCACCCAGATTGTGGAGCACCAGAAAGGATTCCTCGAGTTTGGCGAGGAAGCCATGAAGCCGCTGGTCCTGCATGACATCGCCGAGGCGGTCGAGATGCACGAGTCCACCATCTCCCGTGTCACCACGCAGAAATACATGCACACACCGCGTGGCGTGTTCGAACTCAAGTACTTCTTCTCCAGCCATGTCAGCACCAACAGCGGCGGCGAATGCTCCTCCACGGCCATCCGGGCGCTGATCCGCAAGCTGGTTGATGCGGAGAATACCCGCAAGCCACTGAGTGACAGCAAGATCGCCAACCTGCTCAAGGATCAGGGCATTAACGTGGCCCGGCGCACCATCGCCAAATACCGGGAGGCCATGGGCATTCCGCCGTCAAATGAGCGCAAAAGTCTGGTCTGATCAAATGCTGTAGTTGATCTGCAAAGCAGCTACACTTATCAATAGAGGTAGCCGCTTCAGACACGGACCGGAACTGGCTGCTGCGGGTCCGGTCAGGGTTCAACCAACGGCACCGAGGCCAGTGGATCGCGGTGCCACGACATCCGTCAGAAGGAGTCAATCTATGCAAATCAACATCAGTGGTCACCATGTGGAACTGACTGACGCTCTGCGTGAGTATGTCAACACCAAGATGGATCGCCTCGAGCGACACTTTGATCAGATCAGCAATGTGCAGACGACCCTGAGCGTAGAAAAACAGCGGCAGAAAGCCGAATCTTCTGTCAACATCAAGGGCGGTCAGCTGTTTGCCGACGCCGAGCATGACGACATGTATGCGGCCATCGACCTGATGATCGACAAACTGGACCGACAACTGCTTAAACACAAGGAAAAGGCCGTCAACCGTGCCCACGGTAATGGCCGCTGATACTTTATGACCGATCTCGAGCACATCCTGACTGTCGAGCGCACCCTGGTGGGTGCGCCCGGCAACAGCAAAAAGAAGGCCCTCGAGCTGATCAGCGAACACCTGCAACAGGCGGAACCCGGCCTGCAGGCTGATCAGATATTCACCAGTCTCAATGAGCGCGAGCGTCTGGGCTCCACCGGCTTCGGCAATGGTGTCGCCATTCCCCACTGCCGGCTGGAGGGCTGCCGGCAACCCGTGGGGATGCTGGTGCGTCTGGCCGAAGCCATCGACTTTGATGCCATGGATCAGAAAAAGGTCGATCTGCTGTTCGCGCTCGTCGTCCCGCAGGAAGCCAGCAACGAGCATCTGCAGCTGCTGTCTCGCATTGCCGAACGATTCAGTGATGATGACCGACTGACCAGACTGCGGGCAGCAGACACCCCGGAGGCGCTGTTCAACGCCTTCGTTCGCGACTGAGGCACCCACACCACCATGGAACTCGTTCTGATCAGTGGCCGTTCCGGCTCCGGCAAAAGCAGCGCGCTCAACGTGCTGGAAGATGTCGGCTACAACTGCATCGACAATCTGCCGGTCACCCTCCTGCCCGAGCTGGCCAGAGACATGCAGGCAGGTCATCTGGGCGAAAAGGTGGCCATCTGCATTGATGCCCGCAATGCACTGAAATCGCTGCAGCGTTTCCCCGACATCGTGCGTCAGTTGCCCGCCGCGCTCAGTCTGGATATCGTCTACCTGGATGCGCAGGATGAAACCCTGTCCAAGCGCTTTTCGGAGACCCGCCGCAAGCACCCGCTGACCAGTGACTCGGTGTCACTGATGGAAGCCATCCGCAATGAGCGGGAACTGCTCGATCCCATCATCAACATGGCACAACTGAATATAGACACCACGGGGCTGTCGATCTACGAACTGCGTGACCAGGTCAAGACCCGGGTGTCCGGCACCAGCCGCCAGAAGATGGCGCTGCTGTTCATGTCATTCGGTTTCAAGCACGGCGTGCCGCATGATGCCGACCTGGTCTACGATGTCCGCTGCCTGCCCAACCCCTACTGGGACCCGGCCCTGCGCAAGTTTTCGGGCCTGGATGAGCCGGTACAGAAATTTCTGCATCAGGAACCCGATGTGCATGACATGATCGGCAGCATAGAGGGCTATCTGGACCGCTGGCTACCCGCCTACGAAGCCAACAATCGCTCCTACCTGACCATTGCCATCGGCTGCACCGGCGGCCAGCATCGCTCGGTCTTTATTGCCCAGCATCTGGGGCGTACCTATCGGCAGGAAGAACTGACCGTGCAGGTCCGTCACCGTGAGCTGAAATCCACTCTGTCATGATCCGCGAGTCTGTCACCATCATCAACAAACTGGGCCTGCATGCCCGCGCCTCGGCCAAGCTCAATGCAGTGGCGCAGCAGTTCGAATCCAGTATCCAGATCGAGAAGGCAGGCCAGCGGGCCGACGCCAAGAGCATCATGTCCATCATGATGCTGGCCGCCAGCCAGGGCACGGAAATTCTGGTTGAAGTGGAAGGCCCGGATGAAGAAGCGGCGTTCGCGGCTGTCAAGGCCCTGATCGACAATTATTTTGAGGAAGGTGAATAACCGGCATGAGCACTTCATCAGAACGGCCGTCGCCGTACGAACTCCCGGCAGACGACGAGATCGAATGGGTCTCCAAGTCGGAGATGAAACGCGAGGCTCAGCGCACCGAAGCCCTGGCAGAACAGTTGATCGGGCTGTCCCAGAGCCGCCTGCAGAGTCTGGAGCTGCCCTCTCCGGTAGTGCAGGCGGTGCGGGAAGCACGCCGGCTCACCAAGCCGGATGCCGTGCGCCGGCAGACCCGTCATGTCAGCCGCCTGCTGCAGAAGCTGGACCTCGACCTGCTGAGCAGCCGCCTGGCGCTGTTCGATCCGGACAGCGATACCTTCCGGCAGATCAACCAGTTGGCAGAGCGCTGGCGTGATGACCTGCTGCAGGACAGCGCGGCGCTGACCCGTTTCCTCGAAGACTACCCCGAGGTAGATCGGCAGGCGCTCAGACAACTGATAATGAACACGCAGCGCGAACTCAAAAAGCAGCCTGCAGAGGCACCGCCCAGTCCGACACTGCAGAAAAACCGCAAGCGATTGCTGCAGACCCTGCGTACCGCCATCACTGAACAGTTCCCCGGCTGAGCGACCTTTACACTCGCAAGGCACCTGCACATGATCCGGTTGTAAATAGCCGCCGTAATTCTGGCAAACAACCGAAGGCTGTCTCATGATGATGAGTAGACACACAACAAAAACAGGCGGTACCCGGACCGTGACAGCAACTGACGAATGGGCAGATTGCCTGGAAGCCATTGCTGAGCATCAGGACCGTAAGTCCTTTGTTCATCTATTCAATCATTTTGCGCCCCAGATCAAGGGCTATGCCCGCTCCAGCGGCCTGACCGGCATGGGCGAGGCGCTGGCCGATGAGTTGGTGCAGGAAACCATGACCAACCTCTGGCGCAAGGCACACCTGTTTGATCGCTCCAAGGCCTCGGCAACTACATGGGTGTTTACCATCGCCCGTAATCTGCGGGTTGATCTGCTGCGGCGCCAGAGCAAACACCACACCACCCTGTCGTCCGATGACCTGTGGCTGGAGCCACATACCGAGGGCGACGGATCAGACTGGGTAGCACAGAGCAATATGGAGCGACAGATTCGCCTTGGCATCGCCCAACTGCCAGTCGATCAACGGCAGGTGATCGGCAAGGTTTTCCTGGAGGACAAGTCACACCAGGAGGCGGCAGAAGACCTCAACCTGCCTTTGGGTACAGTAAAATCGCGTATCCGCCTGGCGCTGAAGAAGCTGCGCGTCGGCCTGGAGGTTGATAGCCATGAGTAATTTTCACCCTGATCAGACCAAGCTGGCCGAATATGTCGCCGGCACGCTGAGCTATCACGAGACACTTCTGATCTCGGTACACCTGCACTATTGCAAGGAATGCCAGCAGGCCGTGCAGCGTCTGGAAGCGCTGGGGGGCGTCCTGCTGGATGATCTGCCCGGTGAGCCGGTCGGTGAAGACCTGCTGCAGGCCACACTGGCTTCCATTCAGAATGACGAGCCAGTCCATCGGGCACGGCGCGAGGAAGTTGGCCGCTACTATCGACACCCGGAGGTGCCGGCGCCGCTGCAGAAACTGGTGCCCAGGGGCTTCGACGCCCTGCCCTGGCGCAAGCTGCTGCCCCACCTGCAGGTGTGCGATATCGAGCTCAGCCCGCAGGGGCCGAAGATCTCGTTGCACCGGATTCGTCCCGGCGGCCGCATTCCACGCCACACACACCGGGGCTCCGAATACACAGTGGTGCTCAAGGGCGGTTTTTCCGACGCTCTGGGGGACTACAACCCGGGTGACTACCTGCACCGTGATGCCGATCACGAGCACGAACCGGTAGCGGCCGAAAGTGAAGAGTGCATCTGTCTGACCGTGACTGAAGATCCGCTGAAAATGACCAGTTGGAAGTGGCGCTGGATGAACCCCTTCCTGAGCTGAGTCGGCTGGCCAGTGGGTGCGTTGCACCCATCGCCTGTCAACTGGCGTGACTCATTTTGATATGAGGAATGTCGTCTTCCAGATAGGGCAGACCCTCGGCCCGAAAACCCAGCGCCTGATAGAACCCGCGCAACCGGAGCTGCGCCCCGATCCAGATGGGACATCCGGGAAAGTGATTCCGGGTGACCGCCAGCGCCTGCTGCATCAGTTCCTTGCCGGCCCCGGAACGGCGGCTCGCGGCCGGCACCAGAACCCGACCAATCCAGACCCTGCCAGCACTGTCCGGTGGCAGGATGCGCGCATAAGCCGCAAGGCCTTCGGCGTTCCAGCCCTGCAAATGCAGTGCAGTCTGATCTTCATCGTCCAGTTCGGGGTAGGGGCAGATCTGCTCCACCACAAAGATATCGACCCGTGCTTTCAGAATGGCATACAGGCTGTGCGTCGACAGCGCCGCAAACGGATCAGCCCGCCAGACCACCGAGCCCGGTGGAGATTCGTATCCGTTTGCCGCTGTACGCTGGCCGTCAATAAACATGGGCTGACCTGCCTCCTGCTTCAATAGTTGTGATACCAGAACGCAGTTTAACCGGCCGCCCTGCTGCTGCAAGCCATTCGCCTGCCAGTCCGGCTTTGCCAGTCTCCGGCAGAGCGGCTAGAATCGGCCGAGTCCAGCCCTGACCAACACTTGGAGAATTGCATGGCAACCCCTGCCCAGGCCGCAATCAGCCAACAGCCCATGATCGGCCACCACCCGGGCTGCAACCCGACCGTATACACGCTGCAGCGTGACGGCATCGAGGTGCAAATCACCGACGCCGGCGCCAGCCTGTACCGGCTGCGGGTGCCGGATGCTCAGGGTCAGCCTGATGATATCCTGTGCGCACCGCGCCTGGCAGAACACTTTGTAGCCAACCCGGCCTACATGGGCGCCACCGTCGGTCGCTATGCCAACCGCATCGCCGGGGCCCGCTTCACGCTGGACGGTACCGAGCACAGCCTGGTGGCCAACGAGGGCGACAATCAACTGCACGGCGGCGAGGGCTGGCATCGGCAGCTCTGGCAAGCCGATATCCTGGATACCGACAGCGGGCCGTCGCTGAAGTTCACCTATCGCTCTGTGGCCGGTGAAGGCGGCTTCCCCGGTACCGTGGTGGCCCGGGTACGCTACAGCCTGCTGGCGGATCGCACCCTGCAGATCGCCTACTACGCCGAAACCGATGCCCCGACCGTCGTCAACATGACCAACCATGCCTACTTCAACCTGCATGGGGCCCACTATCAGGGGCTGCGCGGTCACCATATGCGCATACCGGCCCGTCAGATCACCGAGACCGGGCCGGGCAACCTGCCCACCGGGCGTCTGCTGGATGTGGCCGGCACCCCCTTTGACCTGCGTCAGGCCCAGGATGTCGGCATGGTGGTGGAAGGCCAGCCAGAGGCGCTGCAGGCGACCCAGGGCTATGATCACAACTATGTGTTCACCACCGAGAACACGGAGCAGTTGCTCGACATGGCCATAGCGCACAGCACGCTCACGGGCCGCACGCTGCGCATCAGCAGCACGCAGCCCGGCATGCAGTTCTATACCGGCAATTTCATGGGCGGCCAGCCGGGGCCGGAGCCCGACCGCCCCTATGACAATCACCAGGCCTTCTGCTGCGAGCCGCAGCACTTCCCGGATACGCCGAACCAGCCCGGGTTCCCGACCTGCGTGATTACACCTGACCGGCCCTACCGGCAGACCCTGGTCTATCGCTTTGGCGTCGAAGACTGACGCAGGCGCTCAGCGCCGGACAAACAGCGCCACCAGCAGTTGAAAGTACATCTCGGTCAACTGGTCCAGATCGGCCGCACGCACACATTCATCAACCTGATGGATGGTGCGGTTGATCGGGCCCAGTTCCACCACCTGTGAATTCATGATGCTGGCAATAAAGCGGCCGTCCGAGGTGCCGCCGGCCGTAGACAGCACCGGCGGCCGGCCGCGGACGGTTTCTACCGCGCGCACTGCGGCTTCGACCAACGAGCCCTCGTCGGTCAGAAAGGGCAGCCCCTTGACCTCGAAATCAAGCCGATAGTTCAGGTCATGCCGGTCCAGAATGGCCCGCATCCGCTCCTGCAGTTGCTCGGCAGTGACCTCGGTGGAATAGCGAAAACTGAATTGCACACGCGCCTCACCCGGAATCACATTGGTGGCCCCGGTGCCGCTGTTCATGTTGGCCACCTGAAAACTGGTGGCGGGAAAATATTCGTTGCCCTGATCCCATTCCGTGGCCGCCAGCTCTGCCAGTGCCGGCGCCAGCCGGTGCACCGGATTGTCCGCCAGATGCGGATAGGCCACATGCCCCTGGCGACCATGCACGGTCAGGTAGCCCAGCATGGACCCGCGGCGCCCGTTCTTGATCACATCACCCACGACTTCGGTACTGGAGGGCTCACCGACCAGTGCCATGTCGATATTGTCCCCTCTGGCCTTCAGCGCTTCCACCACCTTGACGGTACCATGGTAGGCATCGCCTTCCTCGTCACTGGTAATCAGAAAGCCGATGCGCCCGTCATGATCTGGATGGGCTTCCACAAAGCGCTCGGCGGCCACCACCATGGCGGCCAGCGAGCCCTTCATGTCGGCGGCGCCCCGGCCATGCAGATAGCCGTCGACCAGCCTGGCGGCGAAGGGCGGATGCGTCCACTGGCTCTCATCCCCGACCGGCACCACATCGGTGTGACCGGCAAAGGCCAGCAGCGGCCCGCTGTCACCCCGGATGGCCCAGAAATTGGTGACGTTCTCGAAATTCATGTCCTCACACCGAAAGCCGGCACGCTGCAGACGCTCGCGCATCATGGGCTGACAGTTGCCATCTTCGGGGGTAATGGAGGTCTCGCGAATCAGGGCCTGAGCCAGCTCTATCGTCGGGGTCATGGGCAAGTCTGTCACCAAATCTGTACAATGAGCGCGCGAGTATAGCAAAGTCGTCATTTCCTCAACAGGCAGCCCCCGTTCGTCATGACAGCAACCCCAACCCGCCGCCTGCGCGACTGGCTCAGGCGACAGGCCAGCCAGGCAGCCCGGCACTGGTCACTGTTCACCTCCGGCAGCCTGCTGCTGATGGGCGGCCTGTTCCTGATCATCATGTCGGAACGCCTGCTGACGCCATCACTCCAGCAGGAACTGGTGGCCGCCCTTGGCGTACTGATCGCCGCCATCGGTGCCCTGCGCGCAATCTATGGCTATTTGTGTATTGGCCTGTTTAAATTGCTGAAATACTTTCTGTCGGACGATTGATGCAGAGCGACATCGAAATCTACCTGCCTGACACCGACCCGCAGGCTATCTGCCAGTGGTTGCGGACTGTGTTCGGACGGGCCCCTGAGCCGGTGAACAGCAGCGACCGCAACAAGGTGCTGCGTTATCGGCTCGCCGTCAACGGTGTCATCATACCGCTGCTGTTGGTGACCCGGGGCGGCTGGACTTCTGTATGGTTCAATTCGGAGCGCACGCCCTGGGCCACTGATCTGGACTGCGCGCGCGCTGCCGTGGCGCATCTGGGCGGTCGGGCCCGCTGTACCGACGGCGGCTGGCAGGAAGGTGATGACCCCGATCGTTTTCTGGAAGTCACTATCAACGGCGTAGAGACGGTAATCTGGCAGGATGGCTAAACAACACAATTTCGATATCCGACGCCCGTCCGGCTTCTGGGCCTGGCTGCGCCGGCTCCTCTTTGCAGCGCTGAGCGGCCTCGGCCTGATTCTGATCTGTATCGCCGCCATTGATGTATGGATTTCACTGCAAGCCAGAGGCAAGCTGACCAGCGACCTGGAACAGTTGCGCCCGACCGATTACGGTGTGGTACTGGGCACCGCCAAGTTTTACCCCGGCGGCGGTCTGAACCCGTTCTACCAGGCCCGTATCGATGCCACGGTGCAGCTTTATCAGGCCGGCATGATCGAGCAGGTGATTGCTTCCGGCGACCACAGCACCCCCTTTTATGACGAACCGGGCATGATGCGGGATGACCTGATACAGCGCGGCATACCGGCGCAGATCATCCTGCGTGATGGCGGCGGCATTCGCACCCTGAATTCCGTACAGCGCCTGCAGACCGAATTCGGTCAGACCGACATCATCATCATCAGCCAGCGCTTCCACCTGGAGCGGGCCCTCTACCAGGCCCAGGCGGCAGGGATCGATGCACAGGGGTTTGTCGCCGCTGATGCGCCCCTGAACTGGCATGCCAGGGTGCGCGCGCGCGAAGTACTGGCACGGGTTTCAGCCATGATCGACATTCACGTGCTGCGCCGGACCCGGACGCCCATGCTGCATCCCTGACAATCAGAGTTCCATGGCCCTGATGGCGTCCATGGCGCTGCTGGCCCGGATGATGCCAGCGGGCTCTATCGGCAATCCGGCGGCAGCCAGCACCTCGACCGTCCAGGTATTGCAGGTGCGGCGCAGGTGGAAGCGCCCTTCACCGGTAAAGAACAGGCTGTCAGCATAGAGTCCCGGGCCACCGGGTTCCACCGCCCCGTCCTCGGTGCGTGCAAAGGAGTCAGCGATAAAGTCGTTCATGGCCTCCATGCCCTCCTGATCCACCGTCAGGTGCTCGACCTCACTGGCCGGAAAATAGCGCTCCGGATGGTCCGGCAGCGCCACCACATGCATCACCGAATCGGTCGGCCACAGGGCCGCCGGTGCCATCAGCCAGGGGCTGTCCTCACCACGCTGATAATACTCCGCATCCCCCCAGCCAAATTCATAGTAGGGCGCCTCGCCAAGGTGATCCGGCACAAAGTCGAGCGCTGCAGTCAGGTCCTCGGCGGCGATCACTATGCCGGTATGCCAGCTGTAGCGGGTCACGTGCACCTCGCTGGCCACTGCGGGCAGCATCAGCAGCATGCCGACCCCCATCACAGCGAGCCACCGTCCGCTCAGACGAAGCCAACCCGGTGCTCTGCTGTTCCCCTGCCACATAGGCACCTCGATACGCCTGCAATACCTTCAACATAGGCCAGCCTCTCGAGGCAGGCAACCTCTTGACCTTCCAGTTACAGGAAGCATTAGCCTCTGACTCGCATCCTGACAAGGCAGTTTCAAAAAAATGTTTACAACATTAAGTTTACAGTGTTAACTCGGCATAAAGTTAACAGAGTAAATATCGACAGGGAGAAATCATGCAAGACTTTATACGAAGCTGGTCGGAGTGGGTGCTGCGCCTGCGCCATGCCATCATTGGCGGGGTCATCCTGCTCTGTGGTCTGGCTTTCTGGCCCATCAGCCAACTCTACTACGACAATTCCAATGAACTGTTTTTCCTCGAGGGTGACCCCAATCTGGTGGCCTACAACAACCTGATCGATCTGTTCGGAGACCCGGAGTATCTGTCTGTCAGTGTCCGCGTGCCGGCGCATCAGCAGGACGTCTTCCACCCCGACACGCTGACGCTGATCGAGGAGGTCACCCGGTTTCTGGAGCGCCGCCCGGAGGTGACTCAGGTCCGTTCGCTGACGCGCTATCAGCACACCCACTCCGGCAGCGGCATGCTGGCCACCGACGACGTCATCACCAGTCTGGAGTCGACCGACGCGCTGGACCGTGCGCGCGCGATCATCCGCCAGCAGCCCATGGCGCTGGGTACCCTGGTCACCGAGGACCTGCAGCATACGCGCGTGGTGGCCCGCACCCGCTACGAATCCAATGGCGGCCAGTTGGAGGTCGAACTGGTACAGGCACTGCGCACCTTTCTGGATTCGGACACCCTGAGCATCGCCGAGCACTCGGTGCATCTGAGCGGGCAGCCGGTGTTCACGGAACAGTTTGAAACCCTGAGCAAACGCGACCAGGCCTGGCTCAATCCGCTGATGGCACTGGTCATGATTGTGCTGCTGTGGCTGAGCTTCCGCTCCATTGTCGCCACCCTGCTGCCCTGGACCATCATCGGTACCGCCATCCTGTTGGTCAGCGGCTTTCAGGGCCTGATGGGCTGGCCGCATACAGTGGTGGAGTCGGCACTGATCCCGACCCTGATCATTATCGGCGTCGGGCTGTCCGTGCATGTTCTGGTCACCTTCTTCCATCAGCGGGCTCAGGGTCTGGCCCCGCCGGAGGCAGCCGCCGCCATGGTGCGCAAGCTGTGGACGCCGACCTTCTATACGGCCCTGACCACGGCCGCCGGTTTCCTCGCCCTGAGCGTGACGCAACTGGTGCCGGTGCGGGAGTTTGCCTGGCTGGGCGCCGTCGGTGCCATGACACTGTTCCTGCTGTCCATGACGCTGTTTCCGGCCCTCCTCAGCCACGTCAGCGCCTTTTCGATCCGTACTGAGCGCATCATGACCGAAGGCGCCATTGCCCGCTTCACGCACTGGGTGCCCGGGTTCACGCTGCGCCATCGTCGAAGCCTGCTGGCACTGGGCGGCGGGCTGTTGGTCACCAGTCTGGCCATCGTGCCGCGCATTGAGGTGGACTCCAACTTCATCACCTATTTCAAGCAGGACAACCCGACCCGCTCCGATCTGCTGTACTTCAACGAGACCTACAACGGTATTCAGAATATCGACATCATTGTGGACAGCGGCACACCAGGCGGCATTCACGAGCCCGCGTTTCTGCAGCAGTTTGCCGACCTCCAGACCTGGCTCGAAGCCCAGCCGGAGACAGGAAATGTCAACACCCTGGTCGACTTCCTGCGTACCACCAATCAGGCCCTGAACGAGGACGACCCGGCACACTACCAACTGCCGGACAACCGCCAGATGGCGGCTCAGTTGCTGTTTCTGTATGACAATACCGGCCCGGAAGAAGATCTGAGCGACATCAAGGACTTTGACGAGCAGTACCTGCGGCTCAGCGTGCCGGTGCTGAACATGCCGGCCAGCGCCACCAGCGAGTTTCTGCAGCGCGTCAGTCGGCACCTGCAGGAGCAGCATGCCGAACTGCCCGTGCAACTGACCGGCAGCCTGGTCATGTACAACGCGCAGGACCTCTACATCGCCGAGGGCATGTTCCGTTCCTTCATGATCGCGCTGCTGATCATTGCACTCAGCTTCATGGTGCTGTTCCGCTCGGTGAAGTACGGGCTGATCGCCCTGGTGCCCAGCGTGGTGCCCATCATCATGACCGGCTCGCTGCTGGTGCTGCTCGGCATACCGCTCAACCTGGGCACCATGGTCGTGGGTGCCATGACCATGGGTATAGCGGTGGATGACGCCATCCATGTCATGAACCGCTATCTGACCGCGCGGCGGTCAGGGGAAAGCACCTACCCGGCGATTCTGCGGGCCATGACCGAGTCCGGCCGGGCGGTGATCTTCACCTCCATCGTGCTGATCATCGGTTTCAGCGTCATGCTGCTCGGCTCCTTCGTGCCCTATATCTATGTGGGTCTGTTCGCCGCCACCATCATGGCCCTGGCCCTGATCGGCGACCTGATATTCCTGCCAGCCGTCCTGCACTGGGTCGATCGCGCAGCGACAGACCGCTCCGACACTCCAACCTATTCTCCCCCCGCCCTGACCAAGGAGGTCTCATGATCATTCTCACAACCCGACTCATGCTCGTTCTGCTGCTGGCCGCCCTGATGGCCACAGTGCTGTCGGCACAGGCTGAAACGCCCGAAGCCCGCGACATCATGACGCAGGTGGACAATCGCTATACCGGTGACTCGTCACATGCCGAGGCACAGTTGATCCTGATCGACCGCCGCGAACGTGAGCGCGTGCGCGACCTGGTGATGTACGAGTTGGAAGCCGAGGGCACCAGCAAGTCCATTGTGTTTTTTCGCTCTCCGGCCGATGTGGCAGGCACGTCCTATCTGAGCCATGACCATGACGGAGCCGACAATGATGCCTGGCTGTACCTGCCGGCGCTGGGCCAGGTCCGGCGCGTGGCTGCTGGTGACCGGGCCGGTGCCTTCATGGGCAGCGACTTCAGCTATTCCGACATGGATGGTATGGAGATCGACTGGTGGCAATACCGGTTGCTGGACGACAGCCAGACCGTCAACGATCACCCGGTGTGGCATCTGGAGGCCGTGCCGCACCCCGACCATGCCGACCAGGTGCTGGAGGAAACCGGCTACGAGCGCGCCCGGATCTGGGTACGACAGGACAATCTGGTGCTGATCCGTGGTCAGTACTGGCTGGCCGACTCCGACCGCAGCAAGTACTTCAGCGCCTCGGAGCTGACGGAGATCGACGGCATCTGGACCCCGCTGCGGCTGCAGATGGTGACCACTCGTAATGGCGAGCGCGAGCACTCCAGTGTGCTGTCCATCAGTCACATCGAGTACAACAGCCACAGTGATGCCGATCTGTTCACCACCCGGGCCATGGAAAGGGGGCTGGAATGAGCCTGCTCACGCTGCCCCGACTGCTGACCCCGTTGCTGCTGGCCCCCCTGCTGTCAGTGTCGGTGCAGGCGGATGATTTCTTCGGCGATGTGTCCACGCGCTCGACACCGCAGTCCACGCCGGGGAGCTCGATCAGCTACCGGTTCTGGATCCAGCAGCAGGCCGCCTTCGGCCTGGCCGACCCGGACCCCGGCTTCAGCCGTGACCAGGCGGACTGGACGCGGTTTGAAACCGAACTGTTCGGGCAGGCCAATCATCGCATTGGCGCCTGGCGACTGCAGGCCTCGGGCGCGTTGATCCATGACTGGCTGCCGGACACCCGTGATCAGTTGGACTGGCCCGGTTACGACTTCACGGATGATCAGGAAGACGCCCGGCGCTGGCAATGGCGCCTGCGCGACACCCATGTGTCCCGGACCTGGGGCGACCTGTGGTTGCGCGGTGGCTACCAAACCCTGGCCTGGGGTGAGGCCGAAACACTGAATGTCATCGACGTGGCGGGCCGGCGGGACGAACGCTGGCCCGGCCAGGCCAGTCTGGACGACCTGCGCCTGCCGGTGCCGGCGTTGCAGGCCCAGTGGCACAGTCTGGACGCCGTGGTGTTCTGGAATGACCAGCCGCACAGGCAACCTGCTGCCGGTGACGATTTTGACCCCTGGACCGGCCTGCGCAATGCCGGTGCTGATGTGAAGACCATTGATGCCGACAACCCGGCCGGGTTGGCCCTGCGCTGGCAGCATCGATGGCCCGGCACCGACCTGCAACTGATTGCTGCCGACGTCAATGCCTTTCAGCCTGCCCCTGTTGAAGTGCGCACCGAGATGATTGGTGGGCAGCCCGTGCCGTCGGAACTGCGCCTGCAGATGCCCCGCAACCGGGTTCTGGGCGCTGGCCTGCAGCACAGCCGCGGCAACTGGGTCTGGCGCACCGAGCAGGCACTGCATACCGATGTACCGCTGGTGCCGGAACAGCCGGTGGCAGCATGGCCGCAGGCCGACCAGTGGCGGGCCATGTGGGGAGCCGATTTCAGCGGCTGGCGCAATCTTACCCTGACCGGCGAGGCCGCCCTGACCTGGACTCCAGATCGCCCTGCCGACGTGCGCCAGTCGGAGTGGCACTGGGCGCAGTCACTGCGCGCCAGCCATCAGTCTTTCAGCGACCGGCTGACGCTGGAAGGCCAGGCTGCGCATCTGGGTGCGGACCAGGGTGGCCTGCTGCGTGTGGGCGCCCAATGGGACCTCAGTGATCACTGGAATCTGGAGGCCACCGGCGTGGCCTATGTGGCCGATGATGATCAGTTGCTGGACCCGTTTCGCCAGCAGGATGCCGTAATCTTCCGCGTCCGCTGGTTGCCCTAAGAGGGTGGGCGCAACAGGGAAGTTGCGCCGCTATTCTGTTAAACTGCTCTCTGATACAGAGAACGGTGCGGAGAGCGTCTGGATGGTCTTTAGCTGCAAACGCGGGTACCACCACGGCAACCTGAAAACGGCCCTGATCAAGGCCGCCATGAAACAGCTTCAGGAAGACAGCCTGGAGAGCCTGAGCCTGCGGGGTCTGGCCCGCAGCGTCGGGGTCACGCCGACGGCAGCCTATAATCACTTTGCCGACAAGACCGCCCTGCTGGTGGACCTCAAATCAGCCGCCCTCAGCCAATTCGACAGCTTTCTCGCCGATGCCCTGAAGGATATTCCCGCTGACCAGCCCGAACAGCGCATTCGTGCCATGGCCCATGCCTATCTGGCCTTTTCCTCGGTCCACCCGGCTCTGTTCAATCTGGTCTTCAACTGGGTGCCCGATCTGGAGCGGCTGACTGAAGAATTCATGGTCGCCGGCGGTCGCGGCGAAGAACTGCTGCGCGAGGAAATCGTGGGTTTTCTGCAGCAGCAGGGACAGCAGCCGGATGACTATCAGGCGGCCATCGCCAGCCTCAGCGCCTGGTCCATGGTGCATGGCATCACTACACTGCTGAAATCATCCACGGTCGAAGCCATCATCTACTGCCACAACTGGCCGGAAGACCTCAATGCACGCGACTGTGATGGCTGCTACCGCATGCTGGATCATCTGGTGGATCTGACCCTGGCCGGGCTGCGCACAGGCATCCCGCTTATTGAGCGACACCCCCCATCCCCAGCATAGCCATCAACTGATTCCCGCCGGCGACATAGAAGGTAATCAGTATGCCCTCTCCGATACCCACCGCCACCAGACAGCGCACCAGTGACAGGCGCAGCGTGGCGGCACAGTAGATAATGACATCGGTCGGTACCGCCGGGAAAAAGCTCCAGCCTATGATCACCGGCTCCCCATGCTTTTCCATCAACCGGCTGAGCTGGCGTGCCCGCGCTGCGTAGCGTTCCCGCACCAGATAGTCGAAACCGAAACCACGCACCATGACATAGACAATGGCCGATGAGGTCAGAATGCCGATCATGTTGAGGGACCAGACCCAGACCGGGGGAAAGACAGCAATACCCATGAACAGCAAGGGTGTGCTGGGAATCAGGAACAGACCACGCAGTGACAGAATCAGCGTGTAGACAAGACTGGCCACCAGCAGGTTGTCATTGAACCACAGGCTCAGGTGATCTGCCGACAGGCGATGCCGGAACAGCAGAAACAGGCTGAGCGCCAGTGCAGCCACAGAGGCCCATGCAATCAGAGCAGCATAGCGTCCCTGCCCCCGCAGCCAGCTTTTCACCTCATAGCACTCCCTGCTCGATCATGGCATCTGCCACGCGTCGGAAACCGGCAATATTGGCCCCGACCACCAGATCACCCGGCGAACCAAAATGCTCAGCCGCCGCGCTGGCCCGATCATGAATATCCCGCATGATGCCCTGCAGACGCCGATCGACCTTGTCGAGCGGCCAGGCCTGCATGCTGGCATTCTGCGCCATTTCGAGCTGACTGACTGCGACGCCACCCGCATTGGCCGCCTTGCCCGGCCCATAGGCTGCTTTCGAATCCTGCAGCAGCGCCACTGCCTCCGCCTCGCAGGGCATGTTGGCGCCCTCGGCCAGGCAGACACAGCCATTGCCCAGCAACACTTCGGCATCGGCCCGGGTCAGTTCATTCTGGGTGGCACAGGGGAAGGCTGCCTCAGCCTTGTACCGCCAGACGGCATGACCGTCATCCGGATATTCATCGGCCGGGGTATAGTCCGCATCCGGATGATCATCCAGATAACACTTGAGGCTGACCCGACGCTCTATCTTCAGCTCTTTGAGCAGCTTCAGGTCAATGCCATCCTGGTGATACAGCGTGCCACGTGAATCGGTGACGGTGACTGGCACGGCGCCCAGATCATACAGCTTTTCCACCGTATGAATGGCCACATTGCCGGCCCCGGAGACCAGACAACGTTTGCCTTTCAGCGTGTCATTCCGGGCCTGCAGCATGTTCTCGGCAAAATAGACGCAGCCATAGCCGGTGGCCGCCACCCTGCCCTCGGACCCACCCCACAGCAGACCCTTGCCGGTCAGCACGCCGTCAAACCGTGTCGTCAGTCGCTTGTACTGGCCGAACATATAGCCGATCTCGCGCGCCCCGACACCGATATCCCCGGCCGGTACATCCGTGGTGGCACCGACATGACGCCACAGCTCATTCATGAAGGACTGGCAGAAACGCATGATTTCCAGATCACTGCGCCCGCGCGGATCGAAATCGGAGCCGCCCTTGCCACCGCCCAGGGCCAGCCCGGTCAGCGCATTCTTGAAAATCTGCTCAAAGCCCAGAAACTTGATGATGCTGGCATTGACTGACGGATGAAAACGCAGGCCGCCCTTGTAGGGTCCAAGGGCCGAGTTGAACTGCACCCGATAGCCCTTGTTGACCTGAACCTGTCCGTCATCGTCCACCCAGCTGACGCGGAACATGATCTGCCGTTCCGGTTCCACAATGCGCTGAATGATACCTTCACGCTGGTACTGCGGGTTGTCGTTCAGCAAGGGTCGCAAGGTATCCAGTACCTCCTCAACCGCCTGAAAGAATTCGCTCTCGGCCGGGCTGCTTTTCTTCAGGCGATTCAGGGTGTCTTCAACATAGGGCATAGGAAATTCCTGTGAGTCTCCATGAATTTGGGCATCGGAGGCGGTGCAAGTCGACAGTAGACGGCCGACAGAATTAAAGCAGGCAACCGGGCACTCAGTACACTGTCATTTGTCACCCATCTGCTGCTTGTGCGGTTTTTCGAACAGCGCCACATCAGGGTGGGTCAGGCGAACCGGGGCCTGCCAGCGCCGGGAGAGCCACTGCAACGTCGCGATGCTGAAAAAGATGACGTGGGTCGGGTCCCGGGTATAGTGCCAGCCTGCAAAGTGTGCCTGACTGACCACTCGCTTGGTCTGCACGGCCAGCACCCCACCGGGTTTCAGGCATTGCCACAGGCGCTGCAGCCAGGCAGCAGGGTCATGCAGATGTTCCAGCACCTCGGTGGCGGTAATAAAGTCATACTCCCGAGTCAGCACCGACTCGTCCGGATAATAAAACAGGTCGTACAGGGCCATGTCATAGCCCGCTTCCTCGAACATACGGGCCAGGGCCGGGCCGGGACCACAGCCAAAATCAAGACCGCTGGCCGGCGGCGCAACCCGTTCACGGACCGGGTTCAGTGTACGTGACAGGAAGCGCCGGTAACCCGGGTCATCAGGGCGATTGTCATGCTGGTCATATTCTTTTTTTTCTGCCGCTGCAGACAGCCAGAATGGCTTCGGCACCTGTACCAGGCTGCATGTCTCACACACCCAGTAGATGCGCCGGCTGTCCTGATGATACAGCGACAGCCGCTGCGAACCGCAGAGCGTGCAGGCGTCGGGGGCCGGAGAATGAAGCGTGGCGGCGGAATGGGTCACTGCGCTGACCGAGTTTGGCATTTGGCCAAAGGGTAGCATATCGGTCCACAGTCCACAGTCCACAGTCGACAGTCCACAGTCGACAGTCGACCGTCGACTAAAATCTATTCGAACAGCTTCAACTGCGTCGGTGCGCCTTCCCCCGGCTGTTGCAGCCGATACCCCACGCCGAGCAGGCGCACCGGCATGGCGCGGCGGGCCCAGCCTTCCTGCAGCAATTGCTCGAACAGGGCATCATCCGGCTTCGGGTGGCTGTGCTCCACCGTGGTCTGGGTGAAATCGGCAAACTTCACCTTCACCAGAGCGCCCTGGATACGGTAGCCCTGCAGCCGGGCATAGCGTGCCGTGAGGTCCTCGATCAGTTCCGGCAACCGGTCCTGACAGGCGGCCAGGTCAGGCAGATCTTCCCGGTAGGTATGCTCGGTGCTGATCGACTTGCGCTCCCGGCTGACCTTGACCGGTCGCTCATCGCGCCCGTGAGCCAGTTCATGCAAACGCTGACCAAAGCTGCCAAAGCGTTCCAACATGGTCTGCAGGCTGAGCTTGCGGATATCACCGCAGGTGAACAGCCCCTGAGCATGGAGTTTCTCCGCCGTTCGCTTGCCCACCCCGTGCAGCTTGCTGACCGGCAGGTCATGTACAAAGGCTTCCACCTCCTGCGGCAGGATCACCTTCAGCCCGTCGGGCTTGTTCCAGTCACTGGCTATCTTGGCGAGAAACTTGTTGGACGCCACGCCAATGGAAACGGTCAGGCCGACCTCGGCCAGTACCTGAGCCCGAATGGCTTCCGCCATGCGGGTGGCGCTGCCCTGGCAGGCTGTGCTGTGACTGACATCCATAAAGGCTTCATCCAGCGACAGCGGCTCGATCAGGTCGGTATAACGGCGATAGATATCAAAGATCTGCCGGGACACCGTCTTGTAGACGTCCATGCGACCGCGCACCAGCGTCAGATGCGGACACAGACGCAGTGCGCGCGCACTGGACATGGCAGAGTGAACACCATAGGCCCGGGCTTCATAGTTGCAGGTGGCGATCACACCGCGGCCGTCAGCCGAACCGCCCACGGCCAGCGGGATGCCCCGGTACTGCGGGAAATCGCGCATCTCCACGGCGGCGTAGAAGCAGTCGGCATCACTGTGCAGTATCTTGCGCATGACAGGCCCCGCTCAGTCGAGCAGAATCTTCTTGGCCTCGTTGATCCGCGCCGCCAACCAGTCACTGCCCCCGCGATCCGGGTGCAACTTCTGCATCAGCCGTCGGTGCGCCATGACAATGTCGTCGCGCGTAGCGTCTTCTTCCAGGCCGAGGATGTCGAGCGCCTCGCGGCGGTTCATCGGGCCACCGCCCGAGGCAGAACCCGATTGTTCTTCCTGCTGGCCCGCCCCCGCACCCTGTTGCGGGTCGTCGGCACGCCAGCTGTCGCCAAAACGCTTGTCGAGGTAGGTTTCCAGCAGGCGGGCCGAGTCGGCATCCCGCTGGCGGCAGAACTGCAGCAGTTCAATAAAGTCGGACTCACCCAGGCTCACCAGTTCGCGACCCTCCATGGGGCCCTGCAGCACTCGCCCCTGCATCTCGCCGCTGTCATGGTCCAGTGCCATCTCCAGCACATCGGTAGTGACCTTGGACTGATTGCCCGGCTTGGGCTGACTGCGCCCCCCGCCCATGCCGGGAATACCGCCACCCATGCCACCCGGGATACCACCGCGGAAAATGCGCCCGAGCAGAAACGCCGGCAGCAGACGCCGCAGGAAAGGCACCATGGCGGCCAGCAGACCGAACACCAGATGCAGACGGCCAGTCAGAGCCAGAAAGATCACTCCGACCAGGGCGCAGGCCACCAGTACCTTGATCAGCGCCTGCCGGCGCTGACCCGGTGGCTGGGCACGCATATAGACCCAGCCGGCAAAGGCCATCAGGAGAGCAAACAGGATGAGCGGCAAACGGTTTTCTCCGTGCAATCAGACAATATGGACAGGGAGAGTGTAACCCGATGTAGCGCCGGCGTCAGTGCAGTCAGGCGGTTCCGTCACTCAGCGAATCTGCTGCGTCAGCCGTTTCACATCCGCACTGCCGCGCCGGGAGAAATCTTCCAGCGCCCGGCTGCCGCCAGACGCATAGACCGCCACCGCCGCCAGCAGTTCCTTCAGCACCCTGGGGCTGCTGCGATCAAACGGCACATAGGCGCCGCCGGACAGTTTGCTGATCTGCTCGAAGACAGCTTTGGCGTGCGCGTCATGCCCTTCATGAAACATGAACACGGGCGTGCGCAGCATGCCCAACTCGCCGGCGGTGTGGCACAGCTGATCGACCGGCTCTTCACAGCAGTCGCCAATGAAAATGGCGGCTTTCACCGGTGTATCACGAGTCTCGGCGGCGGCATGGCTCAGTACACGGCCGATCTGGGTGCGCCCGCCCAGGCAACGGACCCCATTCATCAACTGCAGCAGTTGATCCGTCTGACTGACAAAGCGGGTGGCCTTGAATTCACCATAGCCCCGGTAGTAGCAGAGCTGGATGGCCAGCCCGCCCAGATCCCGGGTGGCAGAAAAGAGTTCGCTCTGCAGATCACAGGCCTGATCCCAGGTGGGCTCACGGCTGGCGGTCGCATCCAGCGCGAATATCAGGCGGCCCTGACCCGTGCCGCCGCTCTGCGGCATGGTGCGCACTTCATTGATGAACTGGTCGATGGCCGTACTGTCGGACTTGGGACGCAGTGACTTGTCAGACATGACATTCCCATTGCTACTCATGATCTGTAAAGAATAGTGTTTCCGTGCCCGCTTGCCCACCGGGCAGGTCGACCCTCACCGAGACTTTACTCTGCGGGGGCCCAGGCCTGCGGGGGTCAACGGTAGACAGTTGGTATTAGTCGACAGATGACAGTCGACTAAATTCACTTTCAACTCACAACCTTCGACTCACAACTTGCTAGGCCTTCGGCTGCCCCAGCACCTGATAGGACACCGCCGTCAGATGCGAGCTGATCCGCTGCAGGTCACGCAGAATATCCATAAACACCTGCGTGGCTTCCATGTTGTCTCCGACGCCACCGGTGAGACCCTCGATATGCTTGCGACGCTGCCGCAGGATATCCGCCCGGTAGGTGCGCTTGGTCGCCAGCAGTTCCTTGGCCAGTTGCTCGCTGTCACTGGTGAACACGGCCTGCGAGAGACGGAAAGCATCGACGAGTTCTTCGTGCAGGCGCGCAATGGTCTTGCGCTGCTCGGGGCTGAACTCGATGTTCTGGCGCAGCTTGGTGTTGGCCAGGTGCATCAGACTGGACTCGATAATGTCGCCTATGTGTTCCAGGTTGGTCATGAAGTCGATAATGCGGTTGCTGCGCTTGCGCAGCAGGGCCTGCAGTTCTTCGTCCTTGTCTTCCTCGATGGAGACAATGTACAGCAGAGCCTCCCGATGGAGGTTGTCTATATCATCATCCAGCAGGCGAATCTGCCGGACCACTTCCGGGTCCTTTAGGGCTTCCAGGCTGTAGTTCAGCATCTTGTAGACGATGTCGGCGATGTGCAGTGCTTCATTGCGTGCATTGGCCAGCGCCCGATCCGGGTTCTGCCGGTCATTTGCAGACAGGTAGATGGTGCGATGGCCCTGCTCATTGATGGAAAAGCGCTTCTTCTCCCCGGCCAGCATCCGCGGCTCGGCCCGGCGCACAATGAGCGGCAGCCCGGCCAGCAGGATCAGGCCTGCAACCAGGTTGAGTGCGAAGTGGAACAGTACTATCCCCTGGGCGCCCTCCGGCAGCAGGTCCAATACCGGTGCTTCCGCCACCCAGAGCAGAATCATGCCGGCCACCACGACACAGGTCCGGAAGCCCAGGTTGGCTACCACTACGCCACGCCCGGCACCCTTCATCGCCCAGCCGGCCACCAGAGCCGGCATGGCACCACCCAGATTGGCCCCCAGAATCAGCACCAGGGCCAGCCCCGGATCGATGGCACCGTCCTGAACAAACTGGGCCAGAATCAGGATGACGGCAAGCGTCGAATGTATCAGCCAGGTCAGCAGGGCCATCAGAATCAGGGCCAGTGAACTGTCTGCGGCCACGGTATCGAGAACGACGCTGAGCAGTTCGCTGTCATGCAGGACGGAAGTAACGCGACTGATCAGGGTCAGCGCGAGCAGGACCAGACCAAGCCCGATAACGATCCGGCCGATATGCTTGTTGACGCGATTCTGGCTGGTAATGAACAGCATGTAGCCGAGGAACAGCAGGGGTGCTGCGAGCACGCGCACATCCAGATTCAGGATCAGGGCGGCGATACTGGCACCCAGCTCGGCGCCCAGTACAGTGGCCAGGGCGGCGCTGACGGTCATCATGCCGGAGGATGCGAAGCCGGCGATCATGAGCACGACTGCGGTCGAGGACTGTAGCATCAGGGCGCTGCCGGCACCCACGGAAAAAGCCTGGGGCCGCGTTCGGGTGGCGCGCCGCAGCACTCGCTCCAGCTTGCTGCCCAGCAGTCGACTGAAGCCGGTCTGCACCATGCGAATGCCCCACAGCAACAGGGCAACGGCACCGGCAAGTTCAAGAAATGCGGTCATGAGATCCTTTCATCGCCAAAAGGACAATGATAGCAGGCGTCAGGTTGGCTGTCCTGTGGTGCACGCGTCTGCAGGCCGTGTGCTGCGTCCACACAGGTGTACTGGGGCCGGTGCCGCGTGATGCCCTTGCCAATCGGACCGTCGCCAAGCTCGGGCACATGCCTGTGAGACACGCAAAAAACTCATACCAGGCAGGCGACTCCATACGTGCCACCGTACCGTAGGCTGTGGCCCTTGGCCACGCATGCGTGAGCAAGCCCCGAAACGTCGGACCGCACAGCCCGTAGAAGAGCCTATGCTTGGAGACCGCCTTGGCCAATCGCGCACGGGGTGCGCTCCTACCTTACGATGGGTGCCTGAATTTCGTAGGAGGCCAGCCTCCTGGCCGATGGCGGCGCCAGCCGCCTGTAGAAAGTAGCCACTGATGGTGCGGCCGCCGGGCGGCGGTGCCCTGACCGCAGACCGTCTCCGCACAGGGATGTGCGGAGTCGAGCTGTCAGGGACGACGTTTTTTGCGTGTCTGCGGTCAGGGCACCCCGCCATCAGGCGGCATTGGCACCCTTTACTACTTGGCAACCATTATAAGTATGCGTGGCCAGGGGCCCACAGCCCACAGATGTGGCTCAGGGCAACATGGTGGCGCCCATAAGATCGCGGTCGATCTCGCGGGCGGCTTCGCGGCCTTCGTTGATGGCCCAGACGATCAGGCTCTGCCCGCGTCGGCAGTCGCCGGCGGCGTAGAGGCCATCGACACTGGTGCGGTAGTCGCCGTAGCCCGCGTTGGCATTGGACCGCGCATCGGTATCGACACCGAACTGCTCCAGCAGCGGCTGCTCCGGGCCCAGAAAGCCCATGGCCAGCAGCACCAGATCGGCGTCCAGCTCACGCTCACTGCCCTCAACCGGCTGCGGCCCCATACGGCCGTTCTCATCTTTCTTCCACTCGATGCCGGTCAGATGCAGTTTCTTTACCTGGCCGTTCTCGCCGCTCAGCTTCTGCGTCAGCTGCAGATACTGACGCGGGTCTTCACCCTGCACCGCAATCGCCTCGGCCTGACCATAGTCGACCTTGAGCGTGCGCTTGAATTCCGGCCAGGGGTTGTCCGGCGCGCGCTCCAGCGGCGGCTTGGGCATGATCTCCAGTTGCGTCACGCTCTTGCAGCCGTGGCGCAGCGAGGTGCCCACACAGTCGGTACCGGTGTCACCGCCGCCGATGATGACCACATGCTTGTCCCTGGCGGAAATGAAGTTCCCGTCTTCATGATCACTGTCGAGCAGGCTTTTGGTGTTCGGCCCCAGGAAATCCATCGCGAAGTGCACACCCTCCAGGTCCCGTCCCTCGATCGGCAGATCGCGCGGCTTGGTGGCGCCGGTGGCCAGCAGCACGGCATCGAAATCAGCCTGCAACTGTTCGGCCGTGACATCCCTGCCCACCTCGGTATTGACGCGGAACTCGATGCCCTCTGCGCGCAGGATGTCGATGCGGCGATCCACAATGTGCTTTTCCAGCTTCATGTTCGGAATGCCGTACATCAGCAGACCACCGATGCGGTCGGCACGCTCGAAGACGGTAACCGAATGGCCTACAGAGTTGAGCTGGGCAGCTGCGGCCAGCCCGGCCGGGCCGGAGCCGATCACCGCCACCGACTTGCCGGTGCGCTCGCTCGGCGGCTCCGGCTGCACCCAGCCTTCCTCGAAGCCGCGTTCGATGATGGCATTCTCGTGGTGCTTGATGGTCACCGGCGGCTGGTTGATGCCCAGCACGCAGGAATCCTCGCACGGCGCCGGACAGACCCGACCGGTGAATTCGGGGAAGTTGTTGGTCTTGTGCAGCCGGTCCAGCGCCTCGCGCCAGCGATTGCGGTAAATCAGGTCATTCCACTCGGGAATCAGGTTGTTCACCGGGCAGCCGCCCACCTGGGGCGCCTCGGCCGATTCACCCGAGTGGCAGAACGGCACCCCGCAGTCCATGCAGCGCGCACCCTGCTGGCGGATCTCCTCCACCGGCATCTCGGTGTGGATTTCCTGCCAGTCGATCAGCCGCGCCTTGGGGTCGCGATCAGCCGGCAGTTCACGGCCATATTCCAGGAATCCAGTCACTTTACCCATGGTTGTAATCCTCCGTCGCTCAGTGGGCAGCCATCTGCTTCAGGTGCATGTCAAACGCCTCGACGGCGACTTCGTACTCGTCGTCAAGCTGCTTCTCTTCACGCACCTGTTGCATGTAGCCCTGCATGCGTTCGTAGTCGACGGGCATGACCCGCACGAACTCCTGCACCGAGCGTTCCCAGTTCGCCAGTACCTCGGCGGCCACATCGGAACCGGTATTGTCGTAATGCTTCTGTATCCAGTCTTTCAGTTCGGCGATCTCGTCGGCCTCTTCCACCGGACCCAGCTTCACCATTTCCATGTTGCAGCGGCTGGCAAAGGCGCCGGACCGGTCCAGCACATAGGCCACGCCACCGGACATGCCGGCCGCGAAATTGCGCCCGGTCTCGCCCAGAATGATCGCCTTGCCACCTGTCATGTATTCACAGCCGTGGTCGCCCACGCCCTCGACCACCGCCGTCACACCCGAGTTGCGCACACAGAAGCGCTCGCCGGCCTGACCGCGGATAAAGGCTTCACCACTGGTGCCACCGAAGAAGGCCACATTGCCGACAATGATGTTGTCACGCGCGGCAAATGTTGCTTTCTCGTCCGGGTAGACAATCATCCGGCCACCCGAAAGCCCCTTGCCGAAGTAGTCATTGGCATCTCCCGCCAGCTCGAAGGTCACACCACGCGCCATGAAGACGCCGAAGCTCTGACCGGCCGAGCCGTTGAACTTCACATGAATGGTGTCGTCCGGGAGGCCGTCGGCTTCGTAGCGCTTGGAGATCTCGTTGGACAGCATGGCACCGACACTGCGGTCGGTATTGCGAATGCCGTAGTCCAGTGTCACCTTCTGCTGCTGTTCCAGCGCTGGTTCGGCATCCCGCATCAGCTTGCGGTCGATGATGTCGTGAATCAGATGCTTCTGCTCCACCGACTTGTACAGCGTATCGCCGTTCACCGGTTCGGCCTTGACCAGCAGCGGCGACAGGTCCACATGCTTGAATTTCCAGTGGCTCAGGTTGTCGCGCACCTTCAGCACCTGACTCTGGCCCACCATCTCCTCGATGCTGCGGAAGCCGAGTTCGGCCATGATCTCGCGCAGGCCCTCGGCCATCATGGTGAAGAAGTTCACCACATGTTCGACCTGACCCTCATAACGTCCGCGCAGCACCCGATCCTGGGTGGCAATGCCGACCGGACAGGTGTTGGTGTGGCACTTGCGCATCATGATGCAACCTTCCACTACCAGCGCAGCGGTGGCCACACCCCATTCCTCGGCCCCCAGCAGGGTGGCGATGGCGAGGTCACGCGGTGTCTTCATCTGGCCGTCGGCCTGCAGCGTCACGCGACTGCGCAGGCGGTTGGCGACCAGCGTCTGGTGTGCCTCGGCCACGCCCAGTTCCCAGGGCAGACCGGCATGCTTGATGGAGCTCAGCGGTGAGGCACCGGTGCCGCCGTCATGGCCAGCAATCAGCACCACATCGGAATAGCCCTTGGTGACGCCCGCAGCGATAGTACCCACGCCGGCCAGCGATACCAGCTTGACGTTGACCCGGGCGTCGCGGTTGGCGTTCTTCAGGTCATAGATCAGTTGCGCCAGATCCTCGATGGAGTAGATGTCATGGTGCGGCGGCGGTGAAATCAGGCCGACCCCGGGCGTGGACAGGCGCGTGCGACCGATCCAGGCATCCACCTTGTGGCCCGGCAACTGGCCGCCCTCACCGGGCTTGGCGCCCTGTGCCATCTTGATCTGCAGTTCATCGGCATTGGTCAGGTAGTGGCTGGTCACGCCAAAGCGACCGGACGCCACCTGCTTGATGCGCGAGATCATGGAGTCGCCATTGTCCAGCGGCTTGAAGCGCACCGGGTCTTCACCGCCCTCGCCGCTGTTGCTCTTGCCGCCGATGCGGTTCATGGCAATGGCGAGCGTGGTATGCGCCTCCCAGGAAATGGAACCGAACGACATGGCGCCGGTGGCAAAGCGTTTGAAGATGCTCTCTGCCGGCTCGACCTCATCCAGCGGAATCGATTTCCGGTCGGATTTGAAATCCAGCAGGCCGCGCAGCGTGTAGGCCTCGGTCGCCTGATTATTGACTGTCTGTTCGTACTCGCGGAACAGGTCGCGGTCATTGCGCGCACTGGAGTGCTGCAGCAGCCGAATGACCTTGGGGCTGAACAGATGGCGTTCGCCATCCTTGCGCCAGCTGTAGTCACCGCCACTGCGCAGTATCAGGTTGTCCGGGGCATTGTCGATGTTTGGATAGCCCAGACGATGTGTCAGCAGTCGCTCTTCGGCGATCTCGTCGAGACCGATGCCTTCGATGCGGCTGATGGTGCCGGCAAAGTAGTGGTCGATCACTTCGGAACTGAGCCCCAGGGCCTCAAAAATCTGCGCCCCCTGATAGGACTGCAGGGTCGAGATGCCCATCTTGGAGAAGATCTTCAGCAGGCCGCCATTGACCGCCTTGGTAAAGCGGCTGACCAGCTCTTCATTGCTCCAGTCCTCCTCCACGGCACCGCTGTCACGCAGGTCATACAGTGACTCGAAGGCCATGTAGGGATTGACGGCTGCCGCGCCATAGCCCAGCAGCGTGGCAAAATGATGGGTTTCGCGCACATCACCGGCCTCGACCACGATGCCGGTGTGCGAGCGCAGCCCTTCGCGGATCAGGAAGTGGTGCACGGCCCCCACGGCCAGCAGCGACGGAATGCCGGCATGGTCGGTGCTGACTTTGCGATCACTCAATACCAGAATCGAATAGCCGTCTTCCACTGCATCGCGCGCATGGCGGCACACCCGGTCCAGAGCGCGCTTCAGTTCACCCGGTTTGCCGGTGGCCCGGAAGGTAATGTCGATGGTGGCCGACTGGAAGCGCTTGTGATCAATGTGCTGCAGCTTGCGCAGTTGTTCATTGGTCAGCACCGGCTGCTTGATTTCGACCATGCGGCAATGCGCCGGCGTTTCGTCCAGCAGGTTCAGCGATTTGCCGACAAAGGTTTGCAACGACATGACCATCTCTTCGCGGATCGGATCGATCGGCGGGTTGGTCACCTGGGCAAAGAACTGCTTGAAATAGTTGGCCAGATGCTGCGGCTGATCCGACAGCACGGCCAGAGGGTTGTCAGCACCCATCGAGCCCAGCGGCTCCTTGGCGGTACCCACCATCTGTGTCAGGATGACACTGAGGTCCTCCTGCGAATAGCCAAACGCCTGCTGACGACGGCGCAGGCTTTTCGGGCCGTGCGGGCGCTCCTCGATATTGGACGCCGGCAGATCGTCCAGCACAATCTTGTTCTTCGCCAGCCACTCGCCATAGGGCTGGCTGGAGCAGACGCCTTCCTTTACTTCATCATCACTGATGATGCGACCTTCCTCCAGATCGGCAATAAAGATCTTGCCGGGCTGCAGGCGGCCTTTCATTTTCACTTTGGACTGGTCCACCACCAGCGCCCCGGTTTCGGAGCCCATGACGATGGTGTCGTCCTCGGTAACCAGATAGCGCGACGGGCGCAGGCCGTTGCGGTCCAGCGTGGCGCCGATCACCCGGCCATCGGTGAAGCTGACCGAGGCGGGGCCGTCCCAGGGTTCCATGATGCAGGCATAGTACTCATAGAAGGCCCGCTTCATGGGCTCCATGTCTTCCTGCCGCTGCCAGGCCTCCGGAATCACCATCATCATGACCTTTTCCAGCGGCCGGCCGCTGAGCACCAGCAGTTCGATCACCAGATCCATGTTGGCGGAATCCGACTGGGTGTGGTCACAGATGGGCTTGAGCATGGCCAGCTCTTCATCGGTGAAGACATCGCTGGACAGCAGATCGTCACGGGCGCGCATCCAGTTGATGTTGCCCTTGACGGTGTTGATCTCGCCATTGTGCGACAGATAGCGGAACGGCTGGGCCCGGCGCCAGGCCGGGAAGGTGTTGGTCGAGAACCGGCTGTGGTGCATCGCCAGTGCCGTCATCGACTTTTCGTTCTGCAGATCCAGATAGTATTCACGCACCTGGGCGGTGGTGAACTGACCCTTGTAGACCATGGTGCGGGTCGACAGCGACGCAATATAGAAATGGTCTTCCACGTTTGCGACTTCACGGCGCACAACAGCTGCGGTGTGCTTGCGCAGGATGTACAGTTTACGCTCGAGGACCTGTTGCTCGAGATTCTGCGGCGCCACGACAAAGACCTGCTCGATCTTCGGTTCATTGTCCAGCGCTGCCTGCCCGAGTGTGCTGTTGTCGGTCGGCACTTCGCGGTAGCCCAGCAGCGTCAGGCCCAGTTTCTCGATACTCTGGTTGATAATGCTGCGGCAGGCTTCGCGCGCACTGGCATCCTGGGGAAAGAAAATCATGCCGGCGCCATAGGCACCGGGCGCTGGCAGCTCAATGCCCTGGCCAGCCAGCTCATCCTGCAGCAGTTCGTGCGGAATCTGGATCAGGATACCGGCGCCGTCACCGCTTTTGACGTCATAGCCGGTACCGCCTCGGTGTTCCATGCAGGTCAGCATGGACAGGGCGTTCTCGATGATGTCATGGCTGCGTCGCCCTTTCAGGTTGGCGACAAAGCCGATGCCACAGCTGTCGTGGTCCAGCTCCGGCCGGTACAGGCCGAGACCATGGCGGTAATCGTGCTGCTGGTTGTCGTGCTTCATAACCTTCAATCCTCTGTTGCCGGGCCAGGCTGGCGGACCCTTGCGACCGACCGGGAACATCTGAAAACTGCTGTCCCGCAAAGCCAGGCATCAAAAATACTTTCCGGACCTTGCGCAGACGTCACTTTTTTCGGATGCCCCCTGACGACCATTCGCGTTCTTGTATCAGGGTCATTCGCCCGCAGTCACCAGACAGGTAACTGCGCCAAAACGGTGCGCTAACCTATCACAGGCAACGAAATGAATTCAGGCAGGCACAGGCTGTAGCCCGGGCTTTCAGGCTCACTTTTTTGTTTATAACGGTATAAATTACAAAAAATCACAATCATTGCACAGCAAATGAACCCAATTTGACCCTGGTGGTCTCGTCTGGCTACAATAATTGAATGAACGTTCAATCAACTGAATATCAATTCAATTTTCGTCTGACGCTGCACGGACTTTCTATTTTATGCCGAGATTCAATGTCGAACCCATCCGCCGCCGTCAACTGATCGAAGCCACGCTGCGGGTGATCGAAGACCATGGCTTTCAGGGCACCACTATAGGCCGCATCAGCGCAGCTTCCGGCCTGTCGGTCGGTATTGTCAGCCACTATTTCGGGGGCAAGCAGGGCCTGCTGGAAGCCACCATGCGCCACCTGCTGACCGAGCTGCGCAACGATATGCGACGCTTCATGGCCGACTACCCGCGCACTCCGGAAGGTCGCCTGCAGGCGATTGTGGATGCGAACTTCTCCGGTGTGCAGACGCAGTCCAAATCCGCCCGTACCTGGTTGATCTTCTGGTCACAGGCAGCCCATTCGCCGGACCTGGCCCGCCTGCAGCGCGTCAATGAACGACGTCTCTACTCCAATCTGGTGCACAGCCTGCGCCCCCTCTTGCCGGCGCACGCAGTGTCCGGCACGGCTCATACCATAGCGGCCATGATCGACGGTTTCTGGCTGCGCACCGCACTCAGCGAAGGGCGCATCGGCCATACGCAGGCAGTCGAACTCTGCAAGGCCTATATCGATCAGGCCATCCATGCCGGTGCCGAACACGAGCCCACTGATACCTACCCTGCGCAATCTGGAGCAACACGATGAATGATACGGTTCTGACATCCTGGGTTGATGGCCAGCCGCTAAGCAATGCCGGCGGCGAAACCTTTGCGGTCACCAACCCCGCCACTGGCAAGACGGCCTATCGGGTGGAACAGGCCGATGAAGCCGTGATGGAAGCCGCCGTACAGGCGGCCCGCAAGGGGTTCGTGGCCTGGTCCGCGCTCTCTGCCATGGAACGCAGTCGTATTCTGCGTCGTGCGGCCGATCTGCTGCGCGAGCGCAATGACGAGCTGGCACGCCTTGAAGTGATCGATACCGGCAAGCCATGGCAGGAAGCCAGCGCCGTCGATGTACAGACCGGCGCCGACGCCATCGAATTCTTTGCCGGCGAGGCTCCGGGACTGGAAGGCGCCACTCAGGATCTGGGCGGCGATTTTTATTACACCCGCCGCGAGCCCCTGGGGATCTGTGCCGGCATCGGCGCCTGGAACTACCCGCTGCAGATAGCCTGCTGGAAGGCAGCGCCCGCCCTGGCCTGCGGCAACAGCATGATCTACAAGCCGTCCGAGGAGACACCGCGCGGTGCCGTGGAGCTGGCGCGTATCTTCCAGGAAGCCGGGGTGCCGGATGGTGTTTTCAATGTCATCCAGGGCGACTACCGGGCCGGCCAGATGCTGACCGGCCATCCTGATATTGCCAAGGTGTCATTCACCGGCGAGTCCGGCACCGGGCGCACCGTCATGGGGGATGCGGCCAAATCCCTGAAGCAGGTGACCATGGAACTGGGCGGCAAGTCACCCATGCTGGTGTTCGACGATACCAACCTGGATGACGCGGTCTCGGCCGCCATGCTGTCGAATTTCTATACCCAGGGTGAAATCTGTACCAACACCACCCGGGTCTTCGTGCAGCGCTCGGTTTACGACGCCTTCATGGAACGCCTGCTGCAACGCACTCGTGACAACATTGTGGCCGGCGACCCGATGGACCCGGAGACCAATCTCGGCGCCCTGATTTCCGAACGCCACATGGAAAAGGTACTGGGTTATATCGAATCGGCTCAGACCGAAGGCGCCACCCTGGCCATCGGAGGTCATCGCATTACCGACGGCGCCTGTGCCCACGGCTACTTCGTGGCACCCACGGTTTTCACCGACTGTACAGATGACATGACCTTTGTGCGTGAAGAGATTTTCGGCCCGGTGATGGCCGTGCTGGTGTTTGACGATGAAGACGAAGCCATCCGCCGTGCCAATGACACCGATTACGGCCTGGCCGCCAGCGTGTTCACCCGCGATATCCAGCGTGCCCATCGGGTGATTCACCAGTTGCAGGCCGGCATCTGCTGGCTCAACAGCTATGGCGAATCACCGGCTGAAATGCCGGTCGGCGGTTACAAGCTGTCCGGCCTGGGCCGCGAGAACGGCCGCGCCACCCTGGCGCATTACACCCAGATCAAATCGGTCTACGTCGGCATGGGGCCGGTGGAAGCCCCGTTTTGACAGACCTCGGTACCTCCTGGAGAACAGTGAACAGCGCCCTATGAAATTCGACCGCAGTTTTGATTACGTGATTGTGGGTACCGGCTCCGCCGGTTGTGTGCTTGCCGCCCGGCTGACCGAAGACAGGGACAGCCAGGTGCTGGTACTGGAAGCCGGCCGCCGCGACGACACCTGGAAAATCCACATGCCGGCGGCATTGATGTACAACCTGCGTGATGCCAAATACAACTGGTATTACCACACCGAGCCCCAGGCCCATATGGACAATCGCCGGCTGTACTGGCCGCGCGGCAAGGTCTGGGGTGGCGGTTCCGCACTCAACGCCATGGTCTACATCCGCGGCCATGCACTCGACTATGACCGCTGGCACGACGAAGGCGCCACCGGCTGGACCTATGCCGATGTGCTGCCCTATTTCCGCAAGGCAGAAAGTCGCGAGCAGGGCGGTGACGACTGGCGCGGCGATACCGGTCCACTCAGCGTGCATACTGGCGATGAGCCCAATCCGCTGTTTCATGCCTTTCTGGAAGCCACGCAACAGGCCGGCTACCCACTGACCGACGACATGAACGGCTACCAGCAGGAAGGCTTCGGAAAGATGGACATGACCATCCGCAAGGGCAAGCGCTGGAGCGCCGCGCAGGCTTACCTGCGCCCTGCCCTCTCACGCCCGAACCTGACCGCTGAAACCGGCGCCATGACCACCCGCATCCTGTTCGAAGGGCAGCGCGCCGTTGGGGTGGAGTATGTACAGAACGGCAAGACACTGCGCGTCCGGGCCGAACGCGAAGTGATCGTCAGCGGTGGCGCCATCAATTCACCGCAGTTGCTGATGCTGTCCGGCATCGGCCCGGCTGAACATCTGCGCGAGCACGGCATCGAGGTGCAACAGGACCTGCCCGGCGTCGGCCAGAACCTGCAGGACCATCTGGAACTCTATGTCCAGCAGGCCTGCAAGGAACCGATCACGCTGTACAAGTACACTACCCAGCCCGGCATGGTGCTGGCCGGCATGCAGTGGTTCCTGAATCATGACTGGGGCGCCTGTCGCTCGGCGCACCTGGAAGCCGGCGGTTTCATTCGCTCCGAGCCCGGCGTGAAACATCCGGATATCCAGTATCACTTCCTGCCCTCGCAGGTCATTGATCACGGCCGCAAGGACCCCGAACTGCATGCCTATCAGGCCCATGTCGGCCCCATGCGCCCGGAGAGCCGCGGCTGGCTGAAACTGAAATCCGCCGACCCGCTGGCGCACCCAATCATCCAGCCCAATCTGCTCAGCACCGAGCGTGATCGCTGGGAAATGCGCCAAAGCGTCAGGCTGACCCGGGAGATCTTTGCCCAGGACGCCTTCAAGCCCTTCCGTGGCGAAGAGCTGCAACCGGGACCGGAGTGCCAGTCCGACGCCGAGATCGACGCCTTTGTGCGCCAGCATGCGGACAGCGCCTATCACCCGTCCTGCACCTGCCGCATGGGCAGTGCCGACGATGCCATGGCCGTGGTCAACGAGCAGGCCCAGGTACACGGCATCGAGAACCTGCGGGTGGTCGATGCCTCCATCATGCCCAGCATCGTCAGCGGCAATCTCAATGCCCCGACCATCATGCTGGCCGAGAAATGCGCCGACCATATTCGTGGTCGGCAGCCTCTGGCGCCTGCGGACGCGCCGGTCTGGATTCACCCCGAATACCAGAACAAACAAAGATGACAGAGTCCGACAACCGCAACGACATACAAGAGAGAAAAATGAGGATCACGACAATGACTACACGACCACTGATTCTGGCCAGCGTGACTCTGGCCACCATGACACTCACCGGCCAGGCTCTGGCCGTCAGCGACCAATGCCGCACAGTAGAGTTTTCCGATGTCGGCTGGACCGATATTACTGCCACCACAGCACTGACCTCCGAGGTGCTGGAAGCCATCGGTTATGAAGCCAATGATACGGTGCTGTCAGTGCCGGTCACCTACCGCTCACTGAGCAACAACGATATCGATGTATTCCTCGGCAACTGGATGCCGACCATGGAAGCCGATATCGCGCCCTATCGCGAGGACGGCTCGGTAGAAACCATTCGCGCCAACCTCGAAGGGGCCAAGTACACCCTGGCCGTGCCGCGCAATGTCTATGCGGCTGGCCTGACCAGCTTCGAGAACATTGCCGACTTTGCCGACGAACTCGATGGTCGCATCTACGGCATCGAGCCAGGCAACGATGGCAATCGCCTGATTCAGGACATGATCGACGCCGATGCCTTCGGGCTGGGCGACTTCCGCCTGATGGAGTCCAGTGAAGCCGGCATGTTGAGCCAGGTGGCCCGCGCCGAGCGCCGCGACGAGTGGATCGTCTTCCTGGGCTGGGAGCCGCATCCCATGAATGCCAACCACGACCTGGAATACCTGGCCGATGGCGATGACTGGTTCGGCCCGGACTTCGGCGGTGCCACCGTCTATACCAATACCCGCGCCGGCCTGGTGGATGAATGCGCCAACCTGGGCACCTTCCTGCACAATCTGGAATTCACCCTGGACATGGAAAACGAAGTCATGGCCGGCATCCTGAACGACGGCCAGGACCCGCGGGTAGCGGCTCGCAGCTGGCTGGAAGCCAACCCGGGTATTCTGGAGGCCTGGCTGGACGGCGTGCAGACCGTGGATGGTGAGGACGCCCTGCCGGTGGCCCGCGCCGCCTTCGGTCACTAACAGGTCGGGCCGCCTGGCGGCCCGCGTCGTTCTCCCCTTCCTCCCGGAGCCTGGGCATCGCAGTGCCCCAAGATCGGCTCCGGCGGGGAAGCACTGTGCAGGACACCTCTCATGATGCAATGGTTCTATGACAACAAGCTGCCTTTCGGCCGCTGGATGGCCAACCTGATCGACTGGATGGTGGACAGCGGCAGTCTGTTCTTCGATGCGATCTCCGACAACCTGGCGGATCTGATTCACGGCCTGACCGGTACCCTGCTGTGGTTTCCGCCGCTGGTGCTGATAGCCGTGTTCACCGCAATTACCTATGCTGTGCAGCGGCGTCGGGACTTGCAGTGTTCACCGCTATCAGCTTCCTGCTGATTCTCAATCTCGGCTACTGGGTGGCGACCATGGCCACCCTGTCACTGATTCTCTATGCCACCCTGATCTGTATCGTGATCGGCCTCCCGACCGGCATCTACGCCGCGCACCATCCGCGGCTCTATCGTGCGCTGCAACCGGTGCTGGATCTGATGCAGACCATTCCGCCGTTCGTGTACCTGATTCCGACCCTGACCATGTTCGGTCTGGGTGTGGTGCCGGGTGTCATTTCCACCGTGGTGTTCGCTATCGCTGCGCCCATCAGGCTGACCTACCTGGGTATTTCCCAGGTACCGAAGGAATTTCTGGAGGCAGGGCGCGCCTTTGGCTACACCCAGCGCCAGATCCTGTTTCGCATCGAACTGCCGGCCGCCATGAACAGCATCGGCGCCGGCATCACCCAGTGCATCATGCTGTCGCTGTCGATGGTGGTCATCGCCGCTCTGGTCGGCGCCGATGGTCTGGGCGTACCCGTGGTGCGTGCACTCAACACGGTCGATATCGCCCGCGGCTTCGAAGCCGGTCTGGCCATTGTGCTGGTGGCCATCTGGCTGGACCGTCTGTTCCGCCAACGCTCCAGACATGAGGCAAGCTGAAATGATTGAACTCAATAATGTCAGTGTGGTCTTCGGCCAGCGCCCGCAGCGTGCTCTGGAGATGCTGGACCAGGGCGCCGACCGGGACGCCATCAAGGCCGAAACCGGGCAGATTCTCGGCGTACAGGAAGCCAACCTGACCATACCGCGCGGAGAAATATGCGTGCTGATGGGGCTCTCCGGCTCCGGCAAATCCAGCCTGCTGCGCACCGTCAACGGCCTCAATGCCGTGACCCGGGGCGAGGTGCTGATAGAGCATGAGGGTCAGCAGGTCGACTTTGCCAAAGTCGATGCAGCCACCCAGCGCGACATCCGCACGCGACGGATTTCCATGGTGTTTCAGAGTTTTGCCCTGATGCCCTGGCTGACTGTGGAGGAAAATGTGGCCTTCGGTCTGCGCCAGCAGCACCTGAGCAAGACTGATCAGCAGGCCAGGGTGGATCACCAGTTGGCGCTGGTCGGTCTGGATGCCTGGCGCCATGCCTACCCGGATGAACTGTCCGGCGGCATGCGCCAGCGTGTGGGTCTGGCCCGGGCACTGGCGACCGAATCGGATATTCTGCTGATGGATGAGCCCTTCTCCGCCCTGGACCCGCTGATTCGCCATCAATTGCAAAGCGAACTGCTGGAGCTGCAGGCAAAACTGCAGAAAACCATCCTGTTCGTCAGCCATGATCTGGATGAAGCCCTGCGTCTGGGCAATAATATCGTGATCATGAAGGATGGCCGCATCGTGCAGCAGGGGCCGCCGGAAGACATCATCCTGTACCCGGCCGATGACTATGTAAAAAGCTTTGTCGCCAACACCAACCCACTCAACACGCTCGAGGCCGGGTCCGTCATGCGGCGCCTGGACGATATTCCGGCCGATGCCGACAACAACCGCTGTATCAGTCAGCGGCATGATGTCTGGGTCATGACCAGCGAAGATATCATGGCGACCCGGGTCACCATGGGCGGCGAGTCATTCAGCACTCAGCGCTGGCAGCCCGGTCAGGCTATCGAGTCGCTGGACCGGCTGCCGACACGGATTCCGGCCGCCACACCCATGCGCAACGCCGTGGAGATCTGCTATGTCACCGGGCACAACCTGCTGGTGGAAGCTGACGGGCGGCTGGTGGGCGCGCTGGGAGAACGGGAAATCTACCACACTCTGCTGAGCAAGCATCTGAGTGACAGCTGACAGGCCGGAAGCGCACCGGCAGGACAAAAGGTGCGCTTTTACAGCCCAAAGAATGTCAACTTCTGATATAAAAACTGCTCCCCAGGTTCAGTATGCTGAACAGGCTTGTCCGTCAGGGTAGTTGGAGCCCACAGGAATAAAGGGCACCACCTGGCATAATGTCACCGCAGAGAGGACCTCACCATGACGGCATGCCACTCCCCCATTAGCCATCTGCCCCCGCAAACCGACCTTATGAAGCCCCACTGGGTGGGCCGGGGCGTCGACCTGACGCCGTTGAAAGCGACCATCAAACGGCACTGGGTGCCACGCAAACTCGACTTCGAGCGACTGGAGGCCAACGAGGCATCCACTATCGGCCTCAACCTCCGTCGCTGCCGACTGGCGTTGCAGGCTCATCAGTACGAAATTGCCGCCCTGCTGAATGTCTCGCGAACACAATACCGCAACTATGAAGATGGGCGGCACCAGTTGCGTCTGCTGACCACGGCCCAGTACATGATGCGCACCGGCATACCGCTGCACTACCTGCTTGCCGGCAGTTGCTACGAACACCTGTTCAGCCATCTGACCCTGCGGCGTGAGTTCCTGCCGCTGCAAAGCTATGTCGGACGTTGCAGTGACGGCGCCTTCAACGGGCTGGCAGCCCTGCTGTGTCATCAGTTGGAACTGGACCAGGCAGCACCGCCCGAACTCGAGTTGCACTGGCCCGAGAATTCACAGATCGATGCCGAACTGGATGCCTACTACCAGATCATAGGTGAAGGCCTGTATCAGCTCCGGCAGATCGTCGGCATCGGACAAGAGGAACTTGCCGAGCTGCTGGGCATCACCTACAGCACATTGTCAGCCTACGAGCGCAACCGGCTGCAGGGCGTGCGTCAGTTCGGCACCCATATGGCCATGCGCCTGTGGGCGGCCACCGGCATCAACCCGCTGTGGATCACCTGTGGTTCCCATTTCTACGCTCGCCGCTGGCTACAGCATTTGCGCATGGAATACCTGCACGGGCTGTTCAGTCGACACCCCGACAGCCTGTTGCATCAGGTGCAACAGGTGGTGCAGCAACTGCCCGGCGTGGCATGGCCGGGAGAGATTCAGGGTCATGGCTGATAGTAACCGGCAGCGGAACGCTCGAAATAACGCTCATAGCGGCCATCTTCCCGGAAGTCGGCCAGGGTCCGGTTGAACAGGGACAGCAGCGGCTCTGACTCCGGCAAGGCGGCGGTCAGCAGGAGGAAGCTGTAGTCGCTGTGAATCGGTCTGGGGTGGTGGGTCAACTGCGCGGCTTCTTCTGCCGACAGCGTGCTCTGTATATTGGCGTAACCGACATTGATCTCCTGAGGGTAGAGGTCAATACGGCCGCGCAGCAGCTTCTGCAGGTTGAGCGCCTCGTCTGCCACCCAGTCCACCGAGAAGATGTTGTCAGCATGGGCCCGGTCAAATGCCGGCCCATAGCTGTAGCCATAGACGCCGCCCATGATCAGAGCACGCAGATCGTCAAAGGAGTTCCAGTCGAAGTCGTGGCCTGCGCGGTGAAAAAAGACAAACGTCTCTTCCAGCACCGGATCGCTGTACAGGAAATCATCATGGCGCTCTGCCTGATCCATCCAGACCGCAGTTCCATGCGCCTGGCCCGCTGCGGCATGCTGATAGGCTCTGGCCCAGGGCATGAACTGAAACTCGACATCAATATCATGCTCTGCGAACACATCGCGAATCAGGTGGGCAATAAAGCCCTGCTGATAATGATCCTCAACCAGGAACGGAGGCCAGCCACCGGTAGTCAGAAGAATATGATCCGGCAGCTCTACCGACGCCTGATCCGAGGCCAGGGAACTGCCAGCAGCCGAAACAACCAGCACCGCTGCCAATACCAGCCCGGCAACAGCTCCCCGTTCTGCACGGCGTAGTGCTTTTCTCATGACTGCTGCCTCTGCGCATGAACCGCATCACACTCAGTCTAGCAGTGACCGCTGTCACCGTCACTCGGTGGGCGTGATCTCCGTACCGTCGGCAAAACGGGCAAAGCGGCCACGATCTTTCGCATGCACCTGATCACGGTCCGGCCACGGCCAGCCACCGAATTCATCGCGACGGAAGTCGGCAAAGGCCTGATGAATTTCCTGCTCTGTGTTCATCACAAAGGGACCATGACTGGCGAAGGGCTCGGCAATCGGGCGACCCTGCAGCATCAGGGCCCAGGTGACGTCCTCCCCTGCCCGCAGTCGGGCCGCCTGATCGGAGTGCAGCACGGCACCCTGCTGCGGCCTGATGGTCTGCCCTTCGACCGTCAGCAGTGAACCTCGGTAGACATAGAGGCAGCGGTTCAGACCCGGACTGGCCGCCGGCAAGGTCCACTCGGCGCCAGGTTCCAGGCACAGTGTCCACACGGCCACCTCGTTGGCGGCATCGGCAGCCCAACTGGCAGGCGGCGGTGGCGGGGCCTGCAGATCCTCCAGCCGGCCGGCAATCAGATTCACCTCGGTCACACGCCCGGCGCTGTCCTCGTGCCGATAAACGGGCACATCCTCGTTCCACAGCATGGCGAAATGAGGCTCTGTCATCTTGTTGCGTGCCGGCAGATTGATCCAGATCTGAAACAGTTCCAGCTCATTGCCGGCCTCATCATTCAGCAGCGGAAACATCTCCGAATGCTGCACGCCGCGGCCTGCCGTCATCCACTGGGTATCACCTTCGCCGTAGCGGCCGGCGGCACCCAGGGAATCCGCGTGGTCGACAAAGCCCCGCGTAACCACGGTAATAGTCTCGAAGCCTCGGTGCGGGTGCGCCGGGAAACCCGGGATACGCTCCCCGTGATACATGCGCCAGCCATCCCGGATTTCAAAATCCATGCCCAGATTCCGACCCGCCAGCGAGGCGTCAGGCCCCATCTGCCCATTCCCCCGCGGGAAGTGATCTTCATGATGCACACAGAACAGAAACGGGTCGGCAGTCTGCCAGGGAAACCCGAGATCCAGCACACGTTTCAGGGCGGAGCCGCTCATACCAGTCATCCTCGGAACAATCAATTCAGGCTGCACATATACATGGGGCTGCCCCGACTCGATCACAACCGCTTTCCGTCAAGTTGCTCAGAAGGCCTCGCCGAAATTGATGACCAGGCCACCACGGCCGTCTACCCAGCCCATATCCACACGAATGTTCTGCCGGCGTTCATTGCTGATCGAATAGCGCAAGCCGACCCCGCCGCCGCTTTTCCAGTCTTCGTCCCACCAGCGACCCGGGTTGCTGGCGACCTGTCCGGTATGCACAAAGGTGGTGGCTGCAAAGCGGGGACTCAGCGGCAGACGGGCTTCAAGCTGGGTGGCCACTGTCGTTTGGTGTCGATACTGCCCGTCGCGCAGACCGCGCATCCACTGACTGCCGGTGAGTGTCGGCATGTACAGAAACGGCGTGTTGTCGGTGGCGGCCTGCACCTGCCCCCCGAGTGCCAGGATGACATCGGCCGGGATCTGGTAGTACACGGCCGCACTCTGACTGGCCCAGGCAAAGGTTTCGCTGTCGTCATCCCGGGCGACCGTCGCCTCGGTGCGTGCCCAGGTGCCCATGGTTGGCCAGCTCATGCTGTCCCGTGAATCCCGGGTCAGGCTGCCTTCCAGCCCGAACAGGCGGCCACCCTCGGTCCAGGCCACATCATCCAGCAGCGGATCCTGCGGGTCATCAAACTCGACCTCGGAAACAGCGGCTATGCCACCGACACCCACCCGCCAGCGGCTGTCGAGCGGGTAGGACCAGGCCAGCCGGAAGCGCAGAGTTTCCTCATCATAGCCGGCGCCGTCCTCCAGAAAGGTGGCCCGGTAGCCGAAAAACTCATTGGGGAAGTAGCTGGCATGAATCTCGGCCTCGAAGTAGTCTCGGCGTCCGGATACAACACCCGGTATGCGCAGGCCCACCGAGCCCATGGCCTGCCGGTTCTCCGTCCCCAGCAGAAACAGATTGACCGCATAGCTGTCTGCCACCGGCTCGCTCTCCCAGATGGCCGCCACGCCCAACTGAACCCCGGTGTCCGGCTGACTGCCGAACACCGGCAGCACAATATAGTCTGCTGCCAACACCGTCTGGGCCTGCAACAGCCCCAGCATCAACAACCCTCTGACAAGCCCCCGCCTCCACACGACTCCGCGTCGCGTTCCGGCCTCGACCCGACTGGCGACAATCTGACTTGCGGCAACACGGTGCCGGTTAATTGGGGCAACCATCAAAACTCCCTCATGCATGGTGAATGACTGTCTGCAACGGCCTGCTCATTACGCAGGCTGCCGACAAACCGATCCCTGGACGACCTGTGCCGCAACAACAGCCATTGTGCCCGGGCCGCCACTGCCGTTTGGTCGGCAGATATGGCAGCATAGCCCGCCTGCACAGGATCAAGGAAGTGACAGATGACACATACATACAGAGAATACAGAACCGTACTCGGCATCAGTCTGCCGTTGCTGGCCTATTATTTCTCTGAAGTGGCCATTGGACTGACTGATCTCTATATCGTCGGTCAGCTCGGCAGTGTCGAACTGGCCGCAGTCGGCCTGGGCAAGACCATCGTCTTCGGCTGGTTGGTAATGGGGTTCTGCATCCTGTCCATGGTATCGGTACTCAGTGCCGAGGCACTGGCGCAGGACCGGCCCGGAGATGTGACCCTGACCGTGGTGCAGGGTTTCTGGCTGGCCTTGCTGATTGCCCTGCTCGGCATTCTGGTGGTGATACTGACACCCTGGGTCTTGCGCCAGCTGGACTATGAAGCCGCCATGCAGACGGAAATCGAGTCCTACCTGTTCTGGGTCGCCTGGATGCTGGTGCCCGGTCTCTGGTTCGCTGTGGTACGGAACTTTCTGACCGTCATGAAGCGGGCTTCGGTGTTTCTGCTCGTGTCCATCGCCGCCGTGGTGGTGAACTACCTGCTGAACCAGTTGCTGGTATTTGGTCGCTTCGGCTTTCCTGCCCTGGGCGTAGTCGGTGCTGCCGTGGCCACTGTACTGGTCAACGTTCTGTCACTGCTCATCCTGCTGGCCTATGCCTGGGCGGCAGAGCGCGCCTACAGCCTGGACTTTCTGCGTCAATTGCTGGTGCTGCGCTGGCGACGCCTGTGGGAGCTGACCCGGCTCGGACTGCCGGCGGGCGCCATGCAGTTGCTGGAAAGCGGCTTCTTTATAGTGATCTCGATGCTGATCGGTATCTATGGCGCGGCCTGGCTGGCGGCCAACAATGTGGTGCTGGCGGTGATCGACGTCAACTTCATCATTGCGCTGTCCATGGGTGAAGCCCTGGCCGTGCGCATTGCCTATTACAAGGGGGCCGGTGACAGGGTGATGGTGCGCCGTCTGGCCTGGTTCGGTTACGCCGTAACTGCCGCCGTGACCCTGTGCATCATGTTGCTGCTTCTGCTGCGCCCGCAGTGGGTGGTGGGACTGTTCATGAACCCCGACGCGGAGGGCTATGCCCAGACGCTGGAATACGCCGTGATTCTGGCCGGTATCGCCGCGCTGTTTCTGATCTTCGACGGTTATCAGGTGCTCTCGACCTGGATGCTGCGCGGCCTCAAGGACACCGTGGTGCCCGTCGTGATTGGTGTGGGCGGCTACTGGCTGGCCGGTATTGGCCTGGGCGCCCTGCTCAGTTTCGGTCTGGGGTTCGGCCCCACCGCCCTCTGGTGGGGCTTTGCCATCGGCCTGACCACGGCCGGTGCCCTGCTGGTAATACGGGTGATGATCAAGACGCGTCCGGTCTGACGCTCTGGTGGCTCCAGATCGAAACATCGCAACGCCGCTATCAGAGCGCTTCAGGGGCTCCCGGAGGGCGTGCCTCTGCGGCCCCTGGCCTGTGTTGACATCCCTTGAAGTGGGCCCACCACGCCAGCGGGATGTCGCCTTGGCCAGACACCGCAGACCGCACACAGAGAGTTGTCGAACTAACCAGACAGGACACTAGACTACTGTCAGAATATGGCAGTAGTCCCGAGTAGAATGATCTGGACTCAGCAACCCTATGTCGGCCACCTTGCGGAGAACCCCATGTCCAGTGCTGAACGACTGTTTGACCTGCTGCAGGCCCTGCGCCGGCGCCGGCGCCCCGTGACGGCTGCCGTGCTGGCGGACGAGTTGGGGGTATCGCAGCGCACCCTGTATCGGGACATCAATCGCCTGAAAGCCATCGGGGCTGATGTGCAGGGTGAGCCGGGCATGGGGTATGTCCTCAAACCCGGTTTTCTGTTGCCGCCACTGATGCTGTCCGAAGAGGAGATCGAAGCCCTGACCCTGGGCCTCAGTTGGGTGCGCAAGGGTGATGATCAGGAGTTGTCGCTTGCTGCCCGCGAGGCCCTGAGCAAGATCGCCTCCATCCTGCCCGCAGAGCTCCGTTTTCGCGTGGACGACTCGCCGCTGCTCGTGGGCAATCGCCCGGCCCTGCAGACGCCCGCCGACCCCGGACTGCTGCGACGCGCCATTCGATCCGGGCAGACAATTCGCCTGCACTACCGAGATCAGGCCGGCGCTGTGACTGAACGTCTGGTCTGGCCCATTGCCATCGGCTACCTGGACTCCCGGCGCACCCTGATCGCCTGGTGCGAATTGCGTCAGGACTTCCGACAGTTCCGCCTGGACCGCGCACTGGACATCGAATGCCTGGAAACGCGTTACCCCGGGCGACGGTCCGAGCTGTATCGGCGCTGGCAGAAATCGCTGCTGCCAGTTTCTGGCATCAGTGCCGCACATACTGGGTCAACCCCAACGGAAAACGAGGACAAAGCCATGAACCGCACCATTACCCTGTACACCAATCCGATGTCGCGCGGTGCCATTGCCCACTGGATGCTGGAAGAGGTGGCCGCACCCTACCGGACCGAAATTCTGGACTTTGGCACCAGCATGAAGGCGGAGCCCTATCTGACCATCAACCCCATGGGCAAGGTGCCTGCCATTCAGCACGGGGATGTCATCGTCACGGAAGCACCGGCGATCTGCGCCTATCTGGCGGATGCCTTCCCGGAGGCAGGCCTGGCGCCGCCACGGGATCAGCGCGGCGACTACTATCGCTGGCTGTTTTTCGCCGCCGGCCCGCTGGAGCAGACGGTTTCACTGCAGAGCCTGGGCTACAAGTTGAATGAACAGGAACAGATGAGCCTGGGTTGCGGGACCCTGCCCACAGTGCTTGATACCCTGGCCAGTGCCTTGCGCCACAGACCCTATATCACCGGCCGGCAATTTACCGCCGCCGATGTCTATGTCGGCTCTCATATCGGCTGGGGCATGCAGTTTGGCACCATCGACAGCCGCCCGGAGTTTACCGCCTACTGGAACCGCATCAAGGACAGGCCCGCTCAGCAACGGGTGGACGAGTTCATTCACAAGCTAACGGCCAAGCAGGCCTGGGTGGAAGAATAGGAGCACAACTGTAACGAGAAAGGAGGGCCGCAAAGCCCTCCTTTGATTTCTGCACAATCAGCCGCTGAGTTTTTGGGCCCGCAAGGCCAGAAACAGCGGGATCTCGCGCAGGGCCCGCTTTTCTGCCCGTGACACCGACTGTTCTTTGGGCAGTCGGGTCATGGGAATTTCCTGTAGTTGATCAATCATCAGTCCCTGTGCACTGAGTTCACTGACATAGCTCGACAGCGGCCAGTGGTAACTGCGGGTAATACCGCCGGTGCCCTGATGCGGCTGCATGGGTACCTGCAACGGCGACAGGTAATGGTCGACCCGGCGGTACTGCAGCTTGCGGCCACCATCCCAGCCCCAGCCACTCTGACGGGGTATGCGAAAGCAGGGATGCGTCATCAGAATCACCAGCCGGCCGCCCGGGCGCAGGATCGCTGCCGCGTTGGCAATGGCTGCCGACATGGGGTGGATATCCTGCAGACTGAGCAGAAACACGGCGGCATCGAAACGGGCCGGGCCCAGAGTGCGTGCCAGATCTGCATCAGTCAGGTCGCCGACCTGGAAATCCGCCTGTCGACTCTGGTTGTGCTTGCGCGCAAACCGGATCAACTTGCGGCTCAGGTCAACGCCGGTATACCGTGCGCCGGCCTGAGCAACGGCAGACGCCAGGGCCCCCGGACCACAGCCCAGATCAATAACGCTCTCCCCTGCCCTGCAGCGGAGCAGATCCATTACTGTGGGGATGGCTACCTTGCGATGGTGAAAGCTGCCCCTGGCGCCGGACCAGCCGGCATACCAGTCTGCTACCCCGTCCCAGCTCTGGCTGGTGGCGGCTGTCTTGCGATGTATTTTAGCCATACTGAATTCCTCATAGTGAACCTCATGGGAATCAGTGGCAGACAGGTGTTGAAGCACCGCTTACGCACGGGCAACTGCCCGAAGCGCGGGTTCTTCACTCTGTGAATTGGGGTCGACTTCTGCCCGCCACTCAGGCGGCGCGCTGACGGCCCAGCAGGAAGGTCATGATGACAGGAAAATGCATGGCCTAGCCTTACGAATGGATGAACCGGCAGATTAACCAGCACCGGCCAGAATCGCAAGCATCGAGACAATTCCGTACACGAATCATGTGGGACTGACACCCTGATTGCGCCATCGTAAAAACGGTCAACCAATCGGATCGGAGGTAAAAACATGAACAGCCGATTGCGCTGGGTTTTTCACCTGTGTCTCGGCTATGGCGCCTTGTTTCTGGTCGTCTTTGGTGGTGCGGCTTTCGTGATGCTCGACTCAGGGGTGCCCGGCCTGCACCCGGGAATTGAAACTGCCCTGTTCGTGCTGCTTGCCGGTTCCCTGGCCTACATTGGGGTTTACCTGATCACCTCGGCCTATACTCAATGGCGTGACCAGCAACAGGATGAAGACTGAAACTGCCGCTCCGACTGACCCGTGACAAACCCATACAAAAAATTGGGCTGTTGATACCAGCCAGCATGGATAAAATGCAGCCTATGGACACTATTCAGACAGTACTGGTAGAGGATGACCGCAAGCTGGCGGGAATACTGAACGAGTATCTCACTGCTCAGGGTATCGATATCGTGTGTGTGACAGACGGTCGAGAAGCCGTGGATGTCATCCTGACCCGACAACCTCATCTGGTGCTGCTTGATCTGATGCTGCCTGGCATGGATGGCCTGAGTGTCTGCCGTGCTCTGCGTCCCAGATACACCGGCCGCATTCTCTTTCTTACCGCCAGTGATGACGACATGGATCAGGTCGCGGCGCTGGAACTGGGCGCAGATGACTTTGTCGTCAAGCCCATTCAGCCCAGAGTGCTGCTGGCCCGTATCCGCATGCTGATTCGCCGCCAGAAACCGACAGACAACCAGTTCCCGGATCAACCCGATGTCCGCCAATACGGACACCTGACCCTGCATGGCAGTCGGAGACAATGCCTGCTGGACGGAGAGTCCGTGGTGCTGAGTGACGGCGAATTCGAAGTCCTGTGGTTGCTGGCCAATCACCCCGATGAAGTGGTGACACGGGAGTTTCTGGTCAGACAGACCCGTGGCATCGACTACGACGGTCTGGACCGCACCGTGGACAACAAGATCGCCTCCCTGCGCCGCAAGCTGGGCGACAGTGCGCACTTGCCGAGGCGGATCATCACCGTACGCGGCAAGGGCTACCTGTTTGTACCGGACACCTGGAATCAGCCCAGAGAATACCTGTGAAACGGCTCTACCTCACCTTGCTGCTCTGGCTGATCATCCCATTGGCCATCCTGATGTCCTCACTGCACCTGCTTCTGCATCACCTGGCCCCTGACGACCTGACTCTGGAAGACCGCCTGAATCGCTTGCTGGTGTTGATAGACCAGGTCGCTGAAGACCAGGGCATGGAGTATGCCGAAGCACTGGCATACAGCGTGGCGGAACTCAATTTCCATCAGTTGGAACGACTGTCCTGGGATGACCCTGCCCTGCCCGATGACGTTCGCGACCAACTCAGTGAGGGCGAACTGCAAGTATGGAATTACAAACTGGACCAGGGTTACCTTACCTTCGGTACCCGAGAGTATGTCTACTTGTCCCGGGAAGAGCACAGCATACGGACCCTGAACCGAGTGCTGCTCAGCCTGCTGTTCGGCTGTCTGGTATTGTGCAGCCTGTTCTGGCTGCTGGGTCTGAAGGTGCGCATAAGAAAGCTGGAAGCCACCACCAGCGCTTTTGCAGAGGGCGACTTTTCGGCGCGTGCTTCCACGCGCCTCGCCGACAGTGTGGGAGACCTCAACAAACGCTTCAACACCATGGCCGACCGCATCGCTGCCTTGCTGAGCAGCCATCGGCAACTGACCAATGCCATGGCCCACGAGTTGCGCACACCGCTGTTCAGGCTCAAATGCCAGCTTGAAATGCTGTCGGAAGGCAATGACACCGACATCAGAGAACAACGCATCGCTGATATGCATGAGGATCTGGATGAACTCAACGACATGGCCAACGAAATACTCTGCCACGCCCGTCTGGAGCGTGAGCAGTTGCAGCCGGACCCGAAGCCCGCCAGTCTGACTCAGGTCATGCGGCGGCTCCAACAGAAACTGGGCCGGGAAGCCCATGACCGACACCTGTCGTTTGATATTCCAGCAGAGGTCTGGCTGCCCATGAACACCCAGCATATCGAGAGAGCTCTGGGCAATCTGCTGCGCAACGCGCTGCGACACAGCACCAGTGAGGTCAGGGTGTCTGTCGAATCGACAGCAGACCAGGTTCTGATCTGCGTGGACGACGACGGGCCCGGCATACCGGCAGAGCATCGCCAGCGTATTTTCGAGCCGTTCGTGCGCCTGGATAAAGCACGCAACCGCGATACCGGCGGCCATGGCCTGGGGCTCTCGATCGCGCATCAGATCATCGCGCTGCACGGCGGCACCATCTCTGCAGAATCGAGCCCTCTGGGTGGTGCGCGGTTTCGAATTGAATGGCCGCTCCCGGCCCCACCCTGCAGCCAAAATACGATACAATGAATCCATCAGCCGAAAGCGGCCAGCAGGAAGTTTCATTGAGTTCATTATGGCATCCAGACCGTTGAAAGGGTCCAACCTGACCACAGTTCGCGGCATCAACGAGCGGCTGATACTTCACCTGCTGCGTGTGCATCAGCGACTGACCAAGGCTGAAGCCACCAGAATCACCGGTCTGTCGGCCAACGCGGTGTCGGTACTGTTTCGCTCGCTGGAGTCCGATGGGCTGCTGTTGCGCGATGAGCCGATCAGAGGCCGCATCGGCCAGCCATCTGTGCCCATGCGGCTGAACCCGGATGCCCTGCATTATGTCGGGATGAAAATTGGCCGGCGCTCTTTCGATCTGGTGGTGGTCAACTTCACCGGGCAGGTGAAAGCCGTGATTTCCAGGCAGCACGCCTACCCGACACCGGCCACGACCCTGCAGTTCATCAATGAGCACCTGGACGCCGTAGTGCAGGAAGCCGGACTGGCACGTGACGATATTTCAGCTTTCAATATCGCCACTCCATTCGAACTCTGGAGCTGGACGTCCGATTTCGGTGCCCCACGGGAAGAGATGGCCCTGTGGAAGTCATTTGACCTGGCCGGCGAAATTTCCAGGGCAGTGCCCTGGCCCGTGACCATCAGCAATGACGGCACCGCCGCCTGCCGGGCAGAGCTGGTATTTGGCCCACCGGTTGATGTTCAGGATCTGGCCTATTTCTTTATCGGCAGCTTTATCGGTGGTGGTATCGTACTGAATGGCAGCGTCTTTCCCGGGCGTCGTGGCAATGCCGGTGGTGTAGGCCCGTTACGAATTCCCGACGAGTCCGGTGGCGATCGGCTGGTGGACCATGCTTCACTGGTGGTGCTCGAGCGTTTGCTCGCCCAGCGCGATACCGACCTGGCCCAGAGCATATACACGGAGACCGAACACTGGGAGCAGTTCGAGTCGGAACTGACCATCTGGGTCAACCGGGCAGGCCGCAGCCTGGGTCACGCCATCGTGTCGGCCCTCGCCATTCTCGAATTCGAGACGGTGGTCATTGACGGTGCTTTCCCGCCGGCAGTGCGTCAGCGGCTGGTGAGTGCTATCGAACAGCAACTGGATCGGCTGGATCTGCAGGGAGTCAACCGCCCTGAGCTCAGAGCCGGCCACTTCGGCGCCCTGGCCAGAGCCATCGGTGCGGCTGCCTACCAAATTTCTACCGACTACATGATTGATCAGAATACCCTGTTGCGCGAAACACCGGCCAAAGTGCCTCTGGCCAGTGCTCCGAGTCCATAAAGTCGAGAGATTTCAGGCCAGACGCTGGCGCAACAGTGCTTCCAGCTTGTGCTGATCCGCCGCAAAGCCCCGAATACCCTCAGCCAGCTTCTCTGTTGCCATGGTGTCTTCGTTGAACGCCCAGCGGAATTCGCTTTCGGTCAGTCTTGCAGGGCGCTCGACCCGCTCTCCCGTATCGTGCAGCTTCTGCTCCAGCGGCTCCGCTGTCTGTTCCAGAGCCTCCAGCAGCGCCGGACTGATGGTCAGGCGGTCACAGCCGGCCAGCGCCAGAATTTCACCCGCATTGCGGAAGCTTGCACCCATCACGATGGTGTCGTACTCCCGGCTGCGAAAATACCGATAAATCTCACTGACCGATCGGACACCAGGTTCTTCTTCCGGGCTAAAATCACGTTCCGGTTCAGCCTTGCGATACCAATCCAGAATACGGCCGACAAAGGGTGAAATCAGATAGACGCCCGCCTCGGCGCAGGCTCTGGCCTGCACAAAGCTGAAGATCAGCGTCAGGTTGCACTGAATGCCCTCTTTTTCGAGGAGTTCTGCTGCCGCGATACCTTCCCATGTGGCCGCCAGCTTGATCAGCACCCGGTCACGTCCAATGCCCAGATTTTCATAAAGCGCGATCAGATGGCGCGCCTTGTCCAGACTGCCCCGGGTGTCAAAGGAGAGGTCCGCATTGACCTCGGTCGATACCCTGCCGGGCACATGTTGCAGAATGGCCTTCCCCATACCCACAGTCAGATGATCACAGGCGCTGCGAATGCGTTGTTCAGCGTTATCGTGCTGTTCCGCGCGCACCATAGCGATAACCTGGTCCAGCAGAGTTTCATAGCGACCCGATTCTACCGCTTTGAGAACCAGTGAGGGGTTGGTCGTGGCATCCACAGGCCGATAGCGACGAATGGCGTCCAGGTCTCCGGTGTCGGCCACAACAGTGCTGTACTGCTTCAGTTGATCAAGTAAACTTTTCATACTGTTGACTCTTTCGCTGTCATGGACGGATGTCATACAAGGGTTTCTTCATTCAGACGAATGTCGGCCGATGTGCTCTCCAACATGACCAGTCGCGCATTTATCAGATCATTGCCATACACTTTCTCTCGGGCCTTCTCGGACGAAAAGCCGAGATTCAGCCACCGATCCATCAATCTTTGTTCCAGCGTTGCGATGGGTGTTTCCAGAAATACAGTCAGATCGAATAAGGGTTTCATCTTCCGCCATACAGGTGCATCCAGCAGCAGATAGTTGCCCTCTGCAACGACAATTTCCGTCTCCTCGCAGAGAACCCCGGCATCAGGGATGGCTCGGTCCTGAACCCGATCAAAAATGGGATACCTCACATCACCCGAATACTTGCGCGCTGCTTTCAGCAAATCCAGAAAACCCTGCGGATCGAAGGTATTGGGTGCACCACGGCGGGACACCAGCCCCAGCGGCTTGAGTTCTTCCACATCCAGATGAAAACCGTCCATCGGCAGCACGGCGGCCTTGCCGAGTGTCGGCTCAGACCCTGCACGCAGACGCTCAACCAATGCTTCGGACAGCGTCGACTTGCCTGACCCCGGCGGCCCGGCCACCGCGACCATAGTGCGTTTGCCGGGTTTGGCCACGGTAGAGATCATGTCTACCACCGTTTCGATATTTGATTTCAGATTGCTCATATCACAGTTCTGTCAATCGCGGGTTAAAAGCACACTGCCCCATCCTTCAGGCCGCCCTGGCTAGCCCTTCACGGCTCCCGCCGTCATGCCGCTGATGATGAAGCGGTTGGCCACCAGCGCGAACAGCACCACCGGCGCCAC
>NZ_SRMF01000010.1 GCF_004768465.1 Natronospirillum operosum | reverse complement strand
TCGTCAATGCGATGTTGCAGCAGGCCGTCCTGCCAGCTCTGCCGGATGCGCTCGCCGGTGGGCAACTGAATCTCGGTCACCTGACCCTGGCTGTCGCGCAGGTAGCGGGTGGTGTGACCGGCCGGATCGGTGACGGCAATCAGCCGCCCGGCGCTGTCACGCTCAAAGGTGGTGGTGCGACCTTCGGGGTCGGTCTGGTGGGTGACATTGCCGCGCTCGTCATAGGTCAGCTCCGTGGTGCCGCCCAGTTCATCGATGATGCGGGTGCGGTTGCCGCGGTCGTCGTAGGCGTAGCGGAGCTGATCACCGGAGGGATAATGAAGGCGCTCTCGGGTCAGATTGTCTGTGCCGTAATGGTACTCCTTCCGGCTGCCATCTGTTGGTGAAGACCGCTGGTGTACCACAGTGGTCCGGTTGTCGAAGTCGTAATCATAGCGCCACTGGTGGCCATCGGCATCAATCTGCCGGTCAACCACGGTCTTGCCGTCCTGTTCACGGTATACATACTCATGGGCATCCCCCTCACCGTCGGTGAGGTGGGTAATGGCCAGGTCATTGCCGGCATAGTCGTAGGCGTAGGATTCAATGCGGCCGTCAAAACCATTGACTGACACCAGGCGGCCCTGGCTGTCGTACTGGTAGGTCAGTTTTCTGCCAGCCGGGTCCGTTACCTCACGCACCCGGCTGCCGGTGTAGCTCACCTGAAACACGCGGCCCTGATTGTCGTGGATGGTGGTAATGCGCTGATCACTGTTGCGCTCCACAGTAATTGTGCCGCCCTGGCCATCGCCCTGTTCGACCAGGAGGCCGGCTTCGTTGTAGTGGTAGTAGGCACCTTCAGCCCCCTCGATGGTGAGACCCTCGGACCATTCGCCAAGGCGATAGCTGTTGACCCCCAGGGGCGTATAACCGCTACCGTCCTCAGTAAAGATAATGCGGTCGCCGGTCGGGCTGACCCACTTCAGGTTCTCGTTGCCGATTTCTTCTTCGGCCCGGTTTCCGGGATCAACGGTATGCTGGTTCCTGTCCCTGTGCTCATCACGCTGCTGCCGTTCTGCCAGCAGCGCGGCACGTTCATCTTCTGCTTCCGCGAGGTCGGGAGTGAGCTGGTCAATGTAGCTGTCCAGAGTATCAATGCCTTCCTGGGCGGCATCTCGTACCACTGCGCGCGAATGGGACAGGTGCCCTTCGTAGTACTCTTTTCTGGATTCAATATCGTCGATGACAGAGGTCAGGTGTGCAATGGTGTCATTGACCAGGTCCAACTGCTCATCCAGCAGTACAGCGGTACCCCAGATCAGTCGGCTGTCATAGTTCCAGTGCCAGCCTGGCCCCACCGACCAGGCGGACTCCTGGCTGACGCGATGGCGGCGGGAGAACCGGACAAGCCCTGCGCCCTGGTCCTGCCCAACGGTAATCTTCGATCCGCAGGACAAAGATACTGGATTGCCACTGCAACCAGAGGGGCTGTTGGTCAACAGATTGGTCAACTGCAGTTGACCAGACTCATTGAACAGAGTGTGCAGATTGCCCGAATTGAGCTGTATGACGCCATTAACGCTGCTCACGTTCTCGGAAACTTTGGATTCCTCTCCGGTCAGGCGGTTGAGTATGGTGCTGGCCAGTTGGGCAGCTTGACAAGCAGCGCCGCAGGTAGATTCTCCGCCACCTTCTTCATCATCGTCCCCGCAATTCCTTCGTGGGCAATCGGGGTGACCCGGGGTATCGGCGTTCATTGGACTCACTACATTGTCGCTATTAACTGAAAAGTTATCGACAACAGCATCTGGATCGCTATTGCTTTCCTGGCAACCCCAAAGAAGAAGAGAAATACAAAAAAAAGAGGAGAGTTTGGCGAAGGTAAAAAGAATCTTGTAGTCCATTTGAAAGGAGCTCCCTGATACAACAACATCCTGCGTAACTCAGGTTTTCTGCCTTGTTTCCTTTACCTGAAGTACGCGATTTCTTTACAAATTAGACTGGTTCTTTACGGAGGTCAAAAATCAGTCAGTGTAAAGTCAAAAATTTGTGACGCAGTTCACAACCCAACATTTGGCATACATGCAGCTTTTTTTCAGATGCTACTTTGACCGGGCCTTTACATAACAAGCAGTAAAGGATGCAAAGGACCTTAAAGGAGTATTCAGCATGATGAAGCGTACATTCACCGCTCTGGCGGCGACTCTGGTCGTCAGTTCTTCCCTGTCGGCTCAGGATATCGGCTTTGCGCCGCAGGTGGGGCAATGGGAGTTGCGTACGGACCTGACGGACCTGACTTTCCGGCGTGAAAAGTGGTCCAACGATGGAGACGATTACGCGGATCGCACCCGGTTCAGTATCAATGGCCAGGCGCTGTATTCCATCAGCCCGCGTCTGTCTGCCGGGGCCTATGTGCGGTATTTCCGTGAAACCACGGGGGACGGGCAGGGCGAGTCCAACGGAGGCCAGAGCAACTATATCATCAGGCCCATAGTGCGCTATTTCTTCACGGATAATCTGGGGGCGGGGTTCTCGTATCGCTATTATTCAGGGCGCAGCTTTGACGGAGATGGGGATGACACCTCCAGTCTGACCACGACGGCGATTGTACCTCGCGTCATGTACAGAACGCCGCTCAGTGATGAATGGTTGCTGGAAGCCTATGGTGAATATGTCTGGTTCAGCCGGGAAGATTTTGATGGCGACGGGGAAACCACGGGCGAGGACGCCGAGCGTGCCTGGGTTCTGGGTACCGAGTTGAAGTATTTCCTGAGCCCGTCTTTCTCGGCCAATCTGGATTTGAGCTATACCAGTGCCGATACTGATCTGGAAGACGATGATACCGACATGGGCTATTCCGCCTTCCGAGCCGACTTGGGTTTTTCATTCTACTTCTGAAGCAGGGTAGCGATTTCAATGCCTGAACAATGCCCCTGCCTGCTGGCGGGGGCAGCTTTTCCCTTGCCCCTGCCCACCACCGTCAGCGTGTTCGCGGTGCTACAGCCCTGCCTTATGTGTGGAGCCGAACCGACTGGTGTCGTGCCACAGAATACTGTATACTGTCGGCACACCCGCGCAACTCGGCACACCCGCGCAACCGTAACGGCACACCTAATGAGCACAAAACCTGAAACCCGGCTGTTTGGCACGCTGGAGCGCCGCCTGTTTCGGGTCACTGCGATCATGTTCGCCATTGTGGCCTGTACGGCGCTTGCAGGTCTTGTGGTCTGGGGGCTGGGTCTGGTCCTGTCGTTCTTCTTCAATCTGATCCTGCCGTTGTCCGTGGCGGGTATTCTGGCGCTTATCCTGTATCCGGTGGTGGCTTATCTTGAACGATGGACCGGCATGCCCAGGCTTGTTGCCACCAGCATTGTCGTGCTGCTCTTTATCGGGGTGATCGCCGGGGCCATGCTCCTGCTGGTCCCCACCTTGTATCGTGAGGCCGCTCACTTTGTCGAGATTGCTCCGGAAATCCTGGCAGGATGGGAAGGCTACATGTCGCGCCGTTTTCCGGACCTGACCCAGATGCTCAAGGACCGAGCGGAGGATGGCACTCTGGCGGATCTGATGCCCTCCCCAGAGGATACGGGGGAGACCGTAATCTCCTATGCCGGTGCGCTGGTGACCCTGGGTTTTGTGCCATTCCTGCTGTTTTTCACCCTGCTGTCCGGTGGCCGGCTGCGTGCTCAGGCCGGAGAAATACTCTCGGTGTTCAGCGCCAGGGTGCAGCGTCGGGTCATGTATCTGATCGATATCTTTGTGAGTCAGGTAACCGGGTTCTTTCAGGGCCAGTTGGTTATCGCGGTGACCATGGGCGCCATGCTGGCCACCGGTTTTGCGCTGATCGGCCTGAAGGGAGGGGTACTGGTCGGTCTGGTTCTTGGCCTGCTCAATATCGTGCCCTTTCTCGGTACCGTTGTCGGCCTGCTGCTGGTGTTGCCATTGGCCTACTTTCAGACCGAAGGTGGCCTGCAGCTGCTGGGTCTGAGTTTGCTTGTATTCCTGGCGGTCCAGCTCGTGGAGAGTTGGCTGTTGACGCCCAGGATCATGGCCAATCGTTCCGGGTTGCACCCGGCGCTGGTGGTGATCTCGGTGATTTTCTGGGGCATAGCACTGGGCGGCATTATCGGCATGATACTCGCGGTACCTCTGACCGCGTTCATCATTGCAGTCTGGCGGCAGGCGAAGCCCGGTCTGAGTCGCAGGATGGAGGCCGACAGCTAGTTCTGCTGCGGGTACAGACAGTGGTCGCTTTTGGCCACGTTGATCATGGCCATCATGCCGCATGGTCAGCAACCAGAGGCGGAGGTGGCGGGCCGGTTTGTTCCCGCTGCGAGATCGGGCTAAAGAACCTCCGGGTGATGGCGTTTGCCATTCATAGCGGTCACACTAGCGCAAAAACCGGGAAGGTATGAACCGCATGGAAAAGGGCTTACGGGCCAGGGCCTGCACAGGTCTGTGTGTGCTGATCGGCCTCTGGCTGCTGCCGGCCGGTGTCGCGCACTCGTACAGTGTGCTGCAGACGCGCTATTTCAATATCATTCATGAAGAACCCCACCGCGAACTGGCCCGGCATCTGGCGCAGATTGCGGATGTCGAATACGAGGCCCTGCTGGCCGAATTCGACATGAACATTGCCCCCAGGATAGATCTGCTGATTGATGATCGCTACGGCGATGCCTTCAATGCCAGCGCGACCCTGGCCAACAAACCGCTGGTGACCATCAGCCCGGCCGCTCATATCACGGGAGAGCTGATCAACACCGGTGATACGGTGCGCCTGGTGCTGCGTCATGAGCTGGTTCACATCCTGACCGGTCGTTACACCTCAGAGCCGGATTTCTACCGCTTTGGCTATGTGCCGGGCAACAATACCTTTGTGCCGCTGGCTTTTCACGAGGGCTATGCGCAGTGGTTCGAGTCCGACCCGGAAACGGGCACCGGGCGGGCCCGGCGCCACCATCCGGATTCGGAAGGCCTGTGGCAGCAGGAATATCAGCGCGGCTTTCGCGGCTATACGGAGGTGTTTGCCACCGGCCGCCATGAAAGCCTTCATATGGCCTACCTGTACGGGGCCTACTTCTTTACCCGTCTGGCAGAACGCTTTGGTGACGAAGCGGTGCGCGACTGGCTGGACGAGCGCACCGGTCGGCATGGTTTCTGGGCCGATCTGGCCAGCCCCTACAACCTGAACATCGCCTGGCAGGTGGCCTTCGATGAGCGCCTGAGTGAAAGCTGGGATGAATTTCTGGCCCATGAGTCCGAGCGTCTGCAAGCCAGGCTGGGCCAGTCCTATCCCCATGCTGCGGAGCAGCTGCGCGACGGGCTGAGCCGCTTCGGGTCGCCGCAGGCGGTAAGCCGCAGCGGTGACTATTTTATCTGGTATGACCATCGCGAAGGGCTGGGCCGACCGACCCTGGTGGTGGAAGATGCTGCCGGCAATACACGTCGGCATCGTGGTTTCAGGCCGGAGCAACTGGCAGCCGGCAGCACGCAGCTGTGGTTCAACCAGTTGGAAGAATGCAATGGACGGCTCGGGTACAGCCTCTATTCCATGCCCCTGGAGCAGGACTCGCCGCAGCGGGCTGAGCGCTGTGCCCGGGTGGCCCGGCTGGCCTGGCACGAGGACAGCGCCCAGATGGCCACCTGGACGCTGACCGATGCCGGTTCCGAGCTGCAATTGCGCGATGGGCAGGGGCAGGTTACGGATATTCTGCTGCGCGGGCAGGCCGGTGTGCAGATCAAGCAGCTGAGCTGGCACCCCTCGGGTGAACGCCTGGTGCTGACGATGAAACCCGATTTTGACGCTGCCTTCGACCTGTATGAACTGCAACTGGCCGATGGTCGGCTGACCCGCCTGACCGCAGACAACCATATACCCCGGGGTGCCCACTGGGCGGATGAGTCCACTCTGTTGTTCAGCCAGGCCCGCAACCAGCGTCTGCAGGCTGTGGCGCTGACGCCCGCCACGGGCGAGCGGCAGTGGCTGACCGATTTGCCGGTGAATGTGCACCAGCCGCGCCTGCAGGATGATCAACTGGTCTTTCTGACGGAGTCGGGCCGGCACTATCAGCAGATGCGGGTTTCGATTCTGTCGGCCGGCGAATCTTCGCCGCCGTCGTCAGTGCCCGAGCCGAACTGGCAACACCCCGCCAGCCTGACTGTGCTGGTGGATGCCGACGCAGCGGCCCCCGCCGCTGAAACCGAAGAGGCCGACCCGGCTCTGCACCCCTATTATGCGATCGAGCACATGAGCCCGTCGCTGTTTGCCCCCTATCCCTACTGGGATGGTGAGCTGGGCTTTGGCCTGACCGGGGACTGGCGCGAACCGACCGACCGCCACCAGGTTCAGGTGCAGGTCGAACTGGGGCTGTTCAGCGGGGATATCAGCGGCACGCTCGACTACCGATTCTACAACCACTGGTCACTGGGCGTGGGTCAGGCCCGCGTCAGCCGGGGGCTGCACTCCGGCTATCGGGCCGGCTGGGCACGGCGGCTCTGGAGCGGTCAGGGCCAGGCTGTTGGCGCTGATCTGGCCTGGGTGACGGATTACCGCCTGCCGGACAGCGACCAGGATGGACTGCGCCGGCGCTGGCTGGGCGGCGGGCTGGACTGGCACTACAGTGAACGCAACACCGAGCGCTACCGCCCCAACCGGGCCTTCGCCCTGGGGCTGGATGCCGAGCGGGCCTTCAGCCATGCCGACAGCCATCGCCTGCGCCTGCGGCAGAGCAGCGAGCTGGGTCTGTTCGGCCAGCACAGCCTGCACTGGCGCCAGCAGGTGCTGTGGACAGACGATGCACAGCGACCCTTCGAGGCCGGAGGTTCCGAGTCGTTCAGTGTGTTCCCGCGCCCGATCAGTTCGAAAGTCACTCTGCGGGCCCTGCCGGAACCGCTGGCCGCCAGTGAGCTGTACTGGAGTCGTGCCGAGCTGAATGTGTTGCTGGCCGAGCCGGATCGCACCCTGGGTACCCTGGGTCTCGGCGCCGGTACGCTCTGGCTCACGTCCTATGCCGCCACCGCCTGGGATCTGGATCAGCAGGCCCGCTACAACCTGGGGGCGGAGCTGGGCCTGACCTTCAGCGCCCTCTGGCTGTTGCCGCTGGAGGCCAGCCTGGGCTATGCCCACAACCCGGAACGGGATGAAGTGGGTGAAATCTATTTCAGCCTGGGGCCGAGTTTCTAGACGCGGGTGCCGCCGTCCACTTCCAGGATACGCCCGGTGAAAAAGTCGTTCTCGAAGATGTACTGGGCGCTGTGGGCGATCTCGTCCTGCTCGCCCAGGCGGCCCAGCATGGCCATCTGCTCCATGCGCTGCAGGGCTTCCGGCTTCATCTGCGCGGTCATGTCGGTGGCGATGGCGCCCGGGGCAATGGCGGCGACACGTATCCTGTAGCGGGCCAGCTCCTTCGCCCAGGTGACGGTCATGGCCGAGACACCGGCCTTGGCGGCACTGTAGTTGCTCTGGCCCATGTTGCCGGCTCGCGAGACCGAGGCCATGTTGATGATGACGCCGCCGTTGCTGTCCTCGGCCATGATGGCGGCGGCCTCACGCCCGCACAGGAAGGTACCGGTCAGGTTGATGTCGATCAGCTTGCGGAACTGGTCGCCGGACATCTTCTTTTCCAGTTTGCCGTCCTTCACCTTGATCAGCAGGCCGTCCATCAGCACGCCGGCATTGTTGATCAGGCCGTCGAGGCGGCCGTAGTCCTGACGAATGCGGGCAAAGGTGGTTTCCACTGCGCCTTCATCGGTGATGTCCAGTTCGTAGGCGCGGGCGTCACCACCGGCCTGGCGGCAGGCCTCGGCGGTATCCTGCAGGCCACTGGCGTCCAGGTCGATCAGCGCCAGGCGGGCGCCCTGACCGGCCAGGCGCAGGGCCATGGCGCGGCCCAGTCCGCGGGCACCTCCGGTAATCACGATGACGGCGTCTTCAATCTGCATGGTCGGTCATGTCTCCATTCTGGTCAGTATTCGGTAGCTGAGGTGTTGCTGCGCCGGGCGCCTGCCTATTCGAGGTCTGCCAGCGGATTGGGCTGCGGCAGGGGTTCGAAGTGGGCATCGACAAACTGCTGCTCCACCGATTCCACATCCGGATAACGCCAGCGCGGCTGCTTGTCCTTGTCGATGAGCAGGGCCCGGACCCCTTCCTGAAACTCGCCCAGGCGGCAGCAGTTGACGGCCAGTTCCAGCTCGGCACGGAACACCTCTGCCAGCGACCAGTGGCGGGCCCGCTGCAGTTGGTGATTGATCACATGCGCTGCCGTGGGGCTGCCCTGACGCAAGTTGGCAGCAGCCTGTTGCAACCAGGGGTCGTTGTCGGTCAGGCCGCAAATGGCATGCACGGTTTCCGCCAGGGTAGGGTGGTCCACCAGGTCGTTGATGCGGTCCAGATGCTGGCGCAGGGGGCTGGCCGGCAGTTGCTTGCGTATGCCGGCATTGCCCAGATGGCTGTAGCCGCGCAGCAGGCGATCCAGTCGGGCCTGATCCTGATGCGGGTCGCCGGACCAGTGCTCATCACGCATGGCCTGCAGCACGCGCTCGTGGGCACCATGCGGTATGAAGCGATCGGCGAGCCCGGCAAAGAGCGCATCACTGGCATTCAGATGGGCGGCGGTCAGGGCCACAAAGCGGCCGCTGTGGCCCGGCATGCGGTTGAGAAACCAACTGCCGCCGACATCGGGGAACAGGCTGATGGTGATTTCCGGCATGGCAATGCGCGTTTGCTCGGTCACCACCCGGGTGCCGGCGCCGACCATCAGCCCCAGGCCGCCGCCCATGACGATGCCGTTGCCCCAGCAGATCAGCGGTTTGGGAAACACATGAATCATGTGGTCCAGTCGGTATTCGTGGCTGAAATAGTCCAGTGCTTCGTCTTCCGCGTAGCGGTCTTCGGAGGTCATCGAGAGATAGACCTGCACCACGTCGCCGCCGGCGCAGAAAGCCCGGTCGCCCTCGCCATCCAGCCAGACGGCCACGATGTTGGGGTCCTCGGCCCAGCGCGGCAACTGCTCCAGCAGCAGGCCGATCATGTCGCGGCCCAGCGCATTCAGGGCGCGAGGGCGATTGAGGGTGGCGCGCCCAAGGCGAAACTGACCATGCGGGCCGAGCGGAATTTCGCTGAACAGCACGGGGGGCTCCGTGCGTTGGTCTTCGGATCTGGACATGACTGTGTGCTCCTGGCTCTGTGTCAGCGGTTCTGCCAGTTGGGTTCCCGTTTCTCCAGAAAGGCCTGCACGCCTTCTTTCTGGTCGTCGGTGCGGAACAGGTCGACAAACAGATCCCGTTCGCGCATCAGGGCCGAGTTGTGGTCGCCGGAGCGCGTGTGCTGAATCAGGGTCTTGCAGGCCACCACGGAAGCCGGGCTCTGGCGGCAGGACATCTGCGCCAGTTCCAGCGCTTTGACACGAGCCTCGCCGGCGCCGACCACTTCTTCCACCAGACCGATCTGCAGCGCCTGACTGGCATCCACACGTTCACCGCAGAGGATGATGCGCTTGGCCCAGCCTTCGCCGACCAGTCGCGTCAGGTTCTGTGTGCCGCCGGCACAGGGCAGCAGGCCGACCCGCGCTTCCGGCAGCGCCATCACGGCGGTCTCGTCGGCCACCCTCAGGTCACAGGCCAGGGCCACCTCCAGGCCACCGCCCATGGCCCAGCCATTGATGGCGGCCACGGTGAGGCCGCGGAATGAAGTCAGGGTTTCAAAGGCGGAGCCGAAGGCCCGGGCCGCAGTGGTGGCCTGGGTAGCGTCGCCGTCGGCAAACTGCTTCACGTCGGCGCCGGCAGAGAAGAACCGCTCACTGCCACTGGCCAGTACCAGGGCACGCACTTCCTCGTCGTCGATGAGCTGATCCAGCATGACTCTGAAGTCGTGCAACAACTCCGGCGTCCAGGTGTTGGCCGGCGGGTTGTTCATGGTGATGATGGCGACGGCACCATCCCGCTCCAGTTGCATGGTTGAGCCTTGTTCGCGCTCGCTAGTCATACGGCCTCCTGTTGTCCTGTGGCAGGGCGGCAGGCCCTGACAAACAGTCGTGGAACCTCAGAGCAGTCTGCCGGCCTCCTCGGCCAGCAGGCGACGGGCAATGATGACCCGCATGATCTCGTTGGTGCCTTCCAGTATCCGGTGCACCCGCGCATCGCGCAGATGCCTTTCGGCCGGATACTCTCTAATGTAGCCGTAACCGCCGAATAATTGCAGTGCATCGTCACAGACGCGGTAGCCGGCATCGGTTGCAAAGCGTTTGGCCATGGCACAGTAGGCGCTGGCTTCGGGGTCGGCATGGTCCAGCCGGTAGGCGGCCAGCCGAATCATCTGCCGCGCAGCGACCAGGTCCGTGACCATGTCGGCGAGCTTGAACTGCAGGCCCTGAAAGTCGGCGAGCGGGCGCCCAAACTGCCGCCGCTCCAGCACATGGGCGCGGGCCTCGTCGAGTGCGGCCTGGGCCGTACCCAGGGCACAGGTGGCAATATTGATACGGCCGCCATCCAGCCCCTGCATGGCAAAGCGGAAGCCTTCGCCTTCCGCGCCCAGGCGGTTGGTGGCCGGAATGCGCACGCTGTCAAAGGTAATGGCGCAGGTGGGCTGGCTTTTCCAGCCCAGCTTGTCTTCCGGCTTGCCGACCGCGACCCCGGCCGCATCGGCCGGCACCACAAAGGCGGAAATACCGGCAGCGCCGTCGCCCCCGGTGCGCGCCATCACCACCAGCACCTGGGTAGCCCCGGCGCCGGAGATGAACATCTTGGTGCCGGTCAGCACATAGTCGTCACCCTGGCGCTCGGCCCGGGTCTGCAGCGACGCCGCATCGGACCCGGAGCCGGGTTCGGTCAGGCAGTAGGAGCCCAGCACCTCGCCGCTGACCATGCGCGGCACCCACTCGCCGGCCAGGCCCTCCGAGCCGAAGCGGGCAATCATCCAGGTCACCATGTTCTGCACGGTCAGGTAGGCGGTAGTGGAGGTGCAGCCCATGGCCAGCTGTTCGAAAATCAGACTGGAATCCAGACGCGACAGGCCGAGCCCGCCCTGATCCGTGGGTGTATAGAGGCCGCAGAAGCCCATGTCCGCCGCCCGGCGGATGACGTCGGTGGGGAATTCGCAGTCTGCATCCCAGCGCGCGGCATGGGGTGCCAGTTCCTTCTCGGAGAACTGGCGCGCGGACTCGACATAGGCGCGTTGATCTTCAGTCAGGTCATAGTGCATGGCAGTGTTCGGGCTGTAAGCCCCGGTTTCCATTTGGCTGTCTTGTTTGGTCTCGAAATTAGCACAGGTTGACGTTTACGCAAACGTAAAGCTGAGTTAGGCTTGCCGACAACTGAGACCAAACTGTAAAGCCTGAGCACCATGACCGTCATGCCGGACACCAAACAGCAGACCTGGACCATCAACGAACTCTCGCGGGAGTTCGATATCACACCGCGCAGTATTCGCTTCTACGAGTCCGAAGGTCTGCTGGCGCCGGCACGGGAAGGGCAGAAGCGCATCTACGCGCGCAAGGACCGAGTGCGGCTGAAACTGATTCTGCGCGGCAAGCGACTGGGTTTTTCGCTGGCCGAGACGCGCGAGCTGTTTGAACTCTATGACGAGTCCAACGGCAACAATGACCGGCAACTGAGCGTGATGATTCGCAAGGTGCGCGAACGCCAGGCGGCGCTGCAACAGCAACTGGTGGACCTGCGCATCGTGCAGGAAGAGCTGCGCAATGCCGAAGCGCGCTGCTGGAATTCCATGAGTGCCGATGGCCAGACCCGGCTGCGTGATGAACTGGACAACCAAGGTGGACCACAATGATAACGCCCTACAAGGCTCTGAATTTCGGGCTGGATGACACCATCGACATGGTGCGCGACCAGGTCAATGCGTTTGCACGGGAAGAAATCGCACCGCGCGCGGCAGAGATTGACGAGAAGAACGAATTTCCGGCAGATCTGTGGCGCAAGCTGGGGGATCTCGGTGTGCTCGGCATCACCGTGCCGGAAGCCGATGGCGGTGCCGGCATGGGGTATCTGGCCCATGTGGTGGTGATGGAGGAGATCAGTCGTGCCTCGGCCTCGGTGGCGCTGTCCTACGGGGCGCATTCCAATCTCTGTGTGAATCAGATTCGTCGCCACGGCACGGCCGAGCAGAAAGCCAAATACCTGCCCGGGCTGATTTCCGGCGAGCATGTCGGGGCTCTGGCGATGAGCGAGCCGGGCGCGGGTTCCGATGTGGTCAGCATGAAGCTGCGCGCCGAGAAAATGGGCGACCACTATGTGCTGAACGGCAACAAGATGTGGATCACCAACGGCCCGGATGCCGAAACCTATGTGGTTTATGCCAAGACGGACCCGGCCGCCGGCTCGAAGGGCATTTCCGCCTTTGTCATCGAGCGTGGTTTTGCCGGTTTCAGCCAGGCGCAGAAGCTCGACAAGTTGGGCATGCGCGGCTCCAACACCTGTGAGCTGGTGTTCGACAACTGCAAGGTACCGGCGGAGAACCTGCTGGGCGAAGAAGGCCGCGGTGTACAGGTACTGATGAGCGGCCTGGATTATGAGCGCGTCGTGCTGGCCGGCGGCCCGCTGGGCATCATGCAGGCCTGCATGGATGTGGTGGTGCCCTATGTGCACGACCGCAAGCAGTTTGGTCAGGCCATTGGAGAATTCCAGCTGGTGCAAGGCAAGCTGGCCGACATGTACACCACGCTGAATGCCTGCCGCGCCTATGTGTATACCGTGGCCATGGCCTGCGACCGGGGCGAAACCGCGCGCAAGGATGCTGCAGGGGCTATCCTGTATGCAGCAGAGAAGGCCACGCAGATGGCGCTGGATGCGATTCAGTTGCTGGGCGGCAATGGCTACATCAATGAATACCCGACCGGACGGTTGCTGCGCGACGCCAAGCTGTACGAGATCGGCGCCGGCACCTCCGAGATTCGCCGCATGCTGATCGGGCGGGAGTTGTTCAACGAATCGTGAGCGCCTGTAGGCTGTGGCCCTCGGCCACGCAGAATCTGTAGGCTGTGGCCCTCGACCACGCAGAATCTGTAGGCTGTGGCCCTCGGCCACGCATGGCGCCCTGGCCCCAATGCGTGAGCAAGCTCACAGCCTACAACGGAGGCTATGAACATGAACAACAGGAGCCCAGTGTGACCACAGCAGTCAACGTGAACAGCGACGAGTTCCGCAGGAACCAGCAGGCCATGCAGGCCCTGGTCGATGATCTGCAGGAAAAGGTCAGCAGCTTCCGGCAGGGCGGCGGTGAAGAGAAGCAGCGCCGCCACACTGACCGCGGCAAACTCCTGCCCCGGGAACGCGTGCGCCGGTTGCTGGACGACGGCTCGCCGTTTCTGGAGATCGGCCAGTTCGCGGCCTGGAACGTCTATGACGACGACATACCCTGTGCCGGTGTGATCGCCGGCATCGGGCGCGTCGAGGGCGTCGAGTGCATGATCGTGGCCAATGATGCCACGGTGAAGGGTGGCACCTACTACCCGCTGACGGTCAAGAAACACCTGCGGGCCCAGGCCATAGCGCAGCAGAACCGGCTCCCCTGCATCTATCTGGTCGATTCCGGCGGTGCCAACCTGCCGCAGCAGGATGAAGTCTTCCCCGACCGCGAGCACTTCGGGCGCATCTTTTTCAACCAGGCCAACATGTCCGCCGAGGGCATACCGCAGATTGCCGTCGTCATGGGGCTCTGTACCGCCGGCGGCGCCTATGTGCCGGCCATGGCGGACGAATCCATTATCGTGCGCAATCAGGGCACCATCTTTCTGGCTGGCCCGCCGCTGGTGAAGGCCGCTACCGGTGAGGTGGTCAGTGCCGAAGAACTGGGTGGTGCCGATGTGCACTGCAAGGTCTCCGGGGTGGCCGACCACTATGCTGAGAACGACCTGCATGCCCTGCATCTGGCACGTCGTGCCGTGGCGCGCCTGAACCACCGCAAACCAGTACCGGACAACCAGGCGACACCCGTGCCGCCCCGGCATGATCCGAAAGAGCTGTACGGCATTGTCGGCACTGATCTGCGCAAGTCCTATGATGTGCACGAAGTGATCAGCCGCATTGTGGATGACTCGGTCTTTGACGAGTTCAAGCCGCTCTACGGCAGCACTCTGGTCACCGGCTTTGCGTGCCTGCACGGGCATCCGGTCGGTATTATTGCCAACAACGGCGTGCTGTTCAGCGAATCGGCCCTGAAGGGGGCCCATTTCATCGAACTGTGCACCCAACGTCATATTCCTCTGATATTTCTGCAGAACATCACCGGCTTCATGGTGGGGCGCCAGTACGAGGCCGAAGGCATTGCCAAGAATGGCGCCAAGCTGGTTACCGCGGTAGCCTGTGCCCGAGTACCCAAGCTGACCGTCATCATTGGCGGCAGCTATGGCGCCGGCAACTACGGGCTCTGCGGCCGGGCCTATGACCCCAACTTCCTCTGGATGTGGCCCAATGCCCGCATCTCGGTCATGGGCGGTGAACAGGCAGCCGGAGTCATGGCTCAGGTGCGGCGGGATGCCCTGGAAGCCAGGGGCGAAAATTGGAGCGCCGACGATGAAAAGGCCTTCAGGGAGCCCATCCGCAAACAGTACGAGACCCAGGGGCACCCCTACTATGCGAGTGCACGCCTGTGGGATGATGGCATTATAGACCCGGCTCAGACACGGGAAGTACTGGCTCTGAGCCTGTCTGCCTGTCTGAACAAACCCATTGCAGACACACGTTTCGGTGTGTTCAGGATGTGAATCATGACTGAGGACTTTCTGTTACAGGAACTGGACGAACGCGGGGTGTTGCACCTCACCATCAATCGCCCGGACAAGCGCAATGCCTTTGACGATGCGCTGATTGAAGAGCTGATCGTTGAACTGAAGGAGGCGGCTGAAACACCCGAAGTCAAGATCGTGCAACTCGGTGGTGCTGGCAACCACTTCAGTGCTGGCGCCGATCTGGGCTGGATGCAGCGCATGATCGACAACGACTATGCGGACAACGTCACCGATGCGCGTCGGCTCGCGGAGCTGATGAACACTCTCTACCACATGCCGCAGCCTACTCTGGCCGTGGTACAGGGTGCTGCCTTCGGTGGTGCCGTAGGTCTGGTGAGCTGCTGTGACATGGTGCTGGCCGCCGACGATGCCCGCTTCTGCCTCAGCGAAGTCAAGGTTGGGCTGATGCCGGCCACCATACTGCCGTATGTCACCCGTGCCATCGGTGAGCGTCAGGCCCGGCGCTACTGCCTGAGTGCGGAGGTGATTGAGGCCGAGCAGGCGCTCACACTGGGCCTGGTGCACAAGCTGGTGCCGGCTTTGCAACTGGAGGCAGCGGCCTCCAACTGGGCCGATGTGGTGCTGAGCAATCGGCATCCGGCCGTGCTGCAGGCCAAGGATCTGATTCTGTCCATTAGCGACCACGCTATCGATGATGAGTTGCTGGATGAAATCAGTGAGCGCATTGCCACCGTGCGGGTCTCCGAGGACGGTCAGGCCGGCCTGAAGCAGTTCCTGAAAAAACAGTAATACGCTGCCGGCCCCGCGCCGGCGCCCAACAGGAAGGCGCACCCATGTTCAGCAAGATACTGATTGCCAACCGAGGCGAGATTGCCTGTCGGGTCATGCGGACCTGTCGCGAGCTGGGTATCCGTACCGTGGCGGTCTACTCCGCAGCCGATCAGCAGGCGCAGCATGTGCAGATGGCCGATGAAGCCGTTCTGCTCGGCCCGGCTCCGGCCCGCGAGTCCTACCTGCGGGCTGACAAGGTGCTGGCTGCGGCACAGCAGACCGGTGCCCAGGCCATACACCCCGGCTATGGCTTTCTGTCCGAGAATGCAGAGTTTGCCCGCGCCTGCGAGTCCGCAGGCATTGTCTTTATCGGCCCGCCGGCCAGTGCCATTGAAGCCATGGGCTCCAAGAGTGCGGCCAAGGCGCTGATGGAGCAGGCCGGCGTGCCTCTGGTGCCGGGCTATCATGGTGCCGATCAGAACCCGCAGCGCCTGCGTCAGGCCGCTGACGAGATCGGCTACCCGGTCATGCTGAAGGCCGTGCAGGGTGGCGGTGGCAAGGGTATGCGCGTGGTCGGCCGGGCGGAGGATTTCGCCGAGGCGGCGACAGCGGCGCGGCGCGAAGGCGAGAACGCCTTTGGCAATGGGGACCTGCTGGTCGAAAAATGCGTGCTGGCGCCGCGCCATGTGGAAATTCAGGTGTTTACCGACACCCAGGGCAATGCAGTTTATATGGCCGAGCGCGACTGCTCGTTGCAGCGACGGCACCAGAAGGTCATTGAGGAAGCACCGGCACCCGGCATGACGGAGGACCTGCGTCAGGCCATGGGGGCAGCTGCCGTGCGTGCCGCTCTGGCCATTGACTATGTCGGGGCCGGTACCGTGGAGTTTCTGCTCGACCGCGACGGCAGCTTCTATTTCATGGAAATGAATACCCGGCTGCAGGTCGAGCATCCGGTAACCGAGATGATCACCGGGCAGGACCTGGTTGCCTGGCAGTTGCAGGTGGCCAGCGGGCAGCCGCTGCCGCTGAGTCAGTCCGACCTTCGCCTGTCGGGCCATGCGGTGGAAGCCCGCATCTATGCCGAGGATGCCGAACACGGTTTTCTGCCGGCCACCGGCACGCTCCACTGCCTGCGCCCGCCGGCCGAAGTCGACGGCGTCAGAATTGATACGGGCGTGGTGCAGGGTGATGAGGTCAGCATGTACTACGACCCCATGATCGCCAAGCTGATCGTGCATGCCGACACCCGGGAGGCTGCACTGCAGCGCCTGGCCCAGGCACTGGCCGACTATCAGGTGGATGGCGTGGTGACCAATATCCCGTTTCTGCGGCGCCTGGTCCTGCACCCCGATTTTATTGCCGGCGACCTGGATACCGGCTTTATCGGCACGCGGGAAGCAGAGCTGCTGGCCACGCCGACAGCGGATGCGACCCTGAGTCAGATGGCGGGGGCCCTGCATCAGGCCCTGCTCGAGCGCGAGGCTGCGCAGTCGCGCGACCTATGGAGCCAGCCGGTGGGCTGGCAGCTCAATCAGCCGGCGCAACGCTGCATCGAGGTGGAGTGCCAGGGCGAAATCACAGCCGTTACGCTGGAAGCGGAGCGGGCCTGCGTCACCCGACTGGACGAGACCCGGGCGCAGGTGACAGTGAACGGCCACCTGCACTCGGCAGGCTGGTTTACCAGGGATCGCGGCACACCGCGACACCTGACACTGTTTGTGGACGGCCGACCCTGGCATATGGTCTGTCAGCCGGTGGCAGAGCACCTGTCCACAGGCGGCGACGAAGATCATTCTCTGACGGCTCCCATGAATGGCACAGTAGTGTCTATACTGGTGGACACAGGGCAGGCCGTGACGGCCGGACAGGCGCTGATGGTGCTGGAAGCCATGAAGATGGAGCTCAGCATTCGCGCCCCGGCCGACGGCACTGTCGAAACCCTCTGGTTTCAGCCCGGTGAGGCAGTAAGCGCCGGTGCCGAATTGCTGGCCTTTGTGCCGGCTGAGGAGACAGTGGAATGAGATTACCCCGTCAGGTCAGACTGGTTGAAATGGGGCCGCGTGACGGCCTGCAGAATGAAACCCACCCGCTGGCCGTTGTTGACAAGGTAAGACTGATCGAGCGGCTCGCGGATACCGGGCTCAAACACATCGAGTCAGGTAGTTTCGTGTCACCGGAATGGGTGCCGCAGATGGCCGACTCTGCCGACGTGCTGCGCCAGATCAATCGCCGACCCGGCGTTATCTATTCCGCCCTGACGCCCAATATGCGCGGGTTCGAGGATGCCGTGGCGGCCGGTGCCGACGAAGTGGCCGTGTTCGCCGCAGCTTCGGAGACTTTCAGTCGGCGCAATATCAATTGTTCCATTCAGGAAAGCCTCGACCGTTTCAGGCCCGTGCTGGAAGCGGCCCGCAAGCAGAAGATCCGCGTGCGCGGCTATGTCTCCACCGTGGTCGGTTGCCCCTACGAGGGGAGAGTGCCTCCGGATGCCGTGGCTCGGGTCGCTGCAGCCCTGCATGAAATGGGCTGCTATGAGATTTCCCTCGGCGACACGCTGGGTGTGGGCACGCCGCTGTCGGTAAAGGGCATGCTGCATGCCGTGAGCGAAAAGGTGCCAGTAGAGGCGCTGGCGGTACATTTTCACGACACTTACGGTCAGGCCATCGCCAATATCTATGCCGCGCTGGAAGAGGGCGTCAGCGTGATCGACAGCTCCGTCGCGGGCCTTGGTGGCTGCCCCTATGCGCCGGGTGCGGCTGGTAATGTTGCCACCGAAGACGTGCTTTATCTGCTGCAGGGGCTGGGTATTCGCACCGATGTCGACCTCAAGGCGATGGCCAAGGTCGGCACAGCCATCTGCGAACGCCTGGAGCGGCACAATCGCTCCAAGGTCGGGCTGGCGCTGCAGGCGCGGGAGCATCACAGTAAAAGTTGAGTAGCCAGAAGGTAGGAAGGTAGACAGAGGACAGAAGACGGTCGACAGTTATACAGCGCCAACCCGACAAATCGTGCAAGTCGTTCAGTGCTTGCCAACCTGAAGTGGGTCGTTGTATCTAGATACGCCCACCACTGTCATCTGTCGACCGTCTACTGTCGACTATCTTGGTCTACCGTCTACTGTCTTCTATCGACCGTCTACTGTCTACTAACCTAGAGGTTTATTGCGCTTTGCCCCCGACTCCCCTAACCTCCACGTGAATATCTGATACAGGAAACGGCATGGAACCCTGGGTAATCTGGCTGGCCCTGGCGCTGGTGTTGCTGGCGGTGGATATCGTCGTGGCCGGTGGGGCCAGTGGTATTCTGCTGGTGCTGGCGCTGATGTCCTTCGCTGGTGTGCTGGCGGCCCTGCTGGGGCTTGATGTGAACGCGCAAATGGCTTTCGCCGCTGTATCCGGGTTGATCTTCATCCCGGTGGTCATTCTGATCATGCGGCGCATCACGGGGCGCCGCAACAGCCAGCACAGCGAGGGCAGGCTGGCTGATGAAACCTATGCACTGCAGCAGGATGGTGAACGTCTGGTCGTCAAGGCGCTGGGCGACACCTACCCGGTGAAGCCGGACCCGGCCCATGCCGGTACCGAGCTGATGCCCGGCCAGCAGGTGCGCATTCTGCGCTTTGAAGGCATTACCGCCATAGTGCGCCCCGAGTCGGGCCAGAGTCAGCCAAACTCTTCATGAGGCGGCCCTGAGCCGCCCTGATGCCGAACAAAACCCCCGGCAGCAGTACTTGCCGGGGCAGCAACTACATACTGTCTTGAAACCGACCTACGGAGACCGAGGTCCATGAACGAATTTACCGATTTTACAGGTTTCGGCCTGATTGTACTGCTCACAGTCGTCATCATTCTGCTGGTCATCAAGGGTCTGACCCTGGTGCCACAGCGCCGATCCATGGTGATCGAGCGGCTGGGCAAGTTCCATCGGGTGCTCGAGCCGGGCCTCAACTTTCTGGTGCCCTTTATTGATCAGGCCCGTCAGATCACCATTCTGCGCTTCGAGAATGGTCAGCCGGTAGTCCGTATCGACCGCCAGATCGACATGCGGGAGATCGTGCTCGACTTTCCGGCCCAGGCTGTCGTCACGCAGGACAACGTCAATGTGCAGATCGACGGCGTGCTGTACTACCAGATCATGGATTCCCAGGCCGCTGTCTATGGTACCGAGAATCTGGTGCTGGCCATTCAGACCCTGGCCCAGACTTCCCTGCGTTCGGAAATCGGCACCATGGAACTGGACAAGATTTTCGAGTCGCGGCACGAGATCAATGGCCGGCTGCAGTCCACCATGGATGAAGCCGGCAACAAGTGGGGCGTGAAGGTCAACCGGGTGGAAATCCGCGATATCACCATGCCGGACGAGATTCGCGAGGCCATGAACCAGCAGATGGTGGCCGAGCGTAATCGCCGGGCTCAGGTCAGAACGGCCGAGGGCTACAAGCAGGCCGAAATTCTGAAAGCGGAAGGCGACAAGCAGTCCGTTATCCTGAATGCGGAAGGTGACCGCGAAGCCGCCGTGGCCAAGGCCGAGGGTGACAAGCGGGCAGCGGTCCTGCATGCCGAGGGTGAAGCCAAGGCGATCCGCCATATCGTGGAAGCCATTCAGGACAAGACCAATGACCCCTCCATGGCCATCAACTACCTGATTGCCAAGGACTATATCGACATGCTGCCGCAGATCGCGAAAGAGGGCGATCGCGTATTCGTGCCGGTTGAGGCGTCCAATCTCATGGGCTCTGTCGGCGGTATTCGCGAGCTGCTGGGCCCGGGTGCCGTCAGTGGCGGCAGCGGTAACAGCCAGGGCTGAGCATGCGGCAATACCAGGTTGAGGACCTGATCAGGCTGTTCAACAGCCTGTTCCGGGACCGCTACCAGACCGAACTGATCGCCGGGGATGACGAGCCGGTCTATCTCCCGGCGGACGCCACGCATCCGTGTCATAGGATCCTGTTTGCGCACGGCTTCTTTGCCAGTGCCCTGCACGAAATAGGGCACTGGTGCGTGGCGGGGTCGGCGCGGCGCCAACTGGAGGATTTCGGCTACTGGTACAAGCCGGACGGCCGTACTCCGGCCGAGCAGATCGAGTTCGAGCGGGTCGAGGTGCGACCGCAGGCCTATGAATGGATCTTCGCTGCCGCTGCCGGGCACCCGTTTCATTTCAGTGCCGACAATATCAGCGGCGGCTGCGGGCCATCGGCATCCTTCAAGGCCAATGTGCGGCAGGAAGTCAGGCGTCTGCTGGCGCAGGGCCTCAATACCCGGCCGCAACTGCTGGTCGAGGCTCTGACCGCATTCTACGCCGTCAGTCCCCGCGAGTTCGAGCAGCAACTGCCCATTCATGCAGGCCGCAAAACTGTGACAAAGCTCAGTCGCCAGCCTGCCTAGACAGGGCTAAACTCGGCTCTCCTTAAAGCCGGATGTGCGGCACACGGAGAGCCTGATATGACAAGCCCCCTCGCCATTGAAACCCGACAACTGGTCAAGGTGTTCGGCACCAATCGCGCCGTCGACGGCGTCGACCTGCGTGTGCCTCAGGGCACCGTCTATGGCGTGCTGGGCCCCAACGGCGCCGGCAAGACCACCACACTCAGAATGCTGGCCACCCTGCTCAAACCCGACGGCGGCGAAGCCCTGGTACTGGGGCACAATGTGGCCACGGAAGCGGCAGCAGTGCGGCAGCGCATCAGCCTGACCGGGCAGTTTGCTTCTGTCGATGAAGACCTCACCGGTCTGGAAAACCTGCGGCTGCTGGCCGGTCTGCTCGGATTCCGCCGCCGTGACGGCCGCGCCCGGGCAGAAGAGCTGCTGCAGGGGTTCGGGCTGGCCGAGGCTGCCGGGCAGCAGGTGAAATACTATTCCGGCGGCATGCGCCGGCGTCTCGATATTGCGGCTTCCATTCTGGTCACGCCCGACCTGCTGTTTCTGGATGAGCCCACGACCGGCCTGGACCCGCGCTCGCGCAACCAGGTGTGGGACATCGTGCGCGCCCTGACCCGGGGCGGCACTACAGTGCTGCTGACCACGCAGTATCTGGAAGAAGCCGACCAGTTGGCGGAGCGTATTGCCGTCATCGACCATGGTCGGGTCATTGCCGAAGGTACTTCGGCCGAGCTGAAGGCCTCGGTCGGTACCAGTGTGCTGCATGTCAGTGTGCTGTCGGCCGACCAGCGTGAACCGGCGGCGCGGGTATTGCGCGAGCAACTGGGCATAGAGCCCTATGCCGAAGCCGACCCCACGGCGCTGACGCTGCAACTGGATGATACCCGGCATGCTCCCCGGGCGCTGAATGCGCTGACCGAGGCCGATATCCCGCTGCGCAGTTTCTCGCTGGGGCAGCCCAGCCTGGATGAAGTATTCATGGCCCTGACCGGGCATCCAGCCGAACCGGAGACCGACACCATGGAGGTGACCGCATGAGCGATCAGAAGCTTGCCCCGATGACTGAACCCGAAACCGGCGCTCTGTTCGATGCCGACCTGCAGCAGGCCATCAGTCGCCGTGCTGCACCGCGTCGCCCCGGACCGGTGTCCAATGCCACCATGTTCGGCTGGCGTGCGCTGCTGAAAATCAAGCATGTGCCCGAACAGCTGTTCGACGTGGTGGTGACGCCCATCATGTTCACGGTCATGTTCACCTACCTGTTTGGCGGTGCACTGGCCGGGTCGACTATCGACTACCTGCAGTTTCTGCTGCCGGGCATACTGGCGCAGACCGTCATCTTCACCACCATCTATACGGGGGTAACGCTGAACACCGATATCTCCAAGGGCATCTATGACCGCTTCAAATCGATGCCGATCTGGGGCCCGTCGCCGCTGGTCGGGGCCATGCTGGGTGATTTCCTGCGTTATACCGGCTCTTCCATCATTGTGGTTCTGATCGGGCTGCTGATGGGCTTTCGGCCTGAGGCCGGGCTGGCAGGGGTGCTGTACTCCATGGTGCTGCTGAATGTATTTGCCTTCGGTATCGGCTGGATCTTCACCACCCTGGGGCTGCTGATGCGCACACCGGGCACCGTCATGACCATCAGCTGGATTGTCCTGATGCCGCTGACGTTCGCCTCCAATGTGTTTGTCGACCCGGCGACCATGCCCGGCTGGCTGCAGGCGGTGGTCAATGCCAACCCGGTATCGCATCTGGTGTCGGCCATTCGGGAATTGATGGCGGGCACCGCCACCCTGTCCGGCCTGCTGCTGGCGCTGGCACTGCCGGCCTTTATTACGGTGGTTTTCGCACCGCTGGCCATGGTGCTGTACCGGCGCCCCAGATGATCTGAAACAGCGCTCCAACTGATCTCCTTCAAAGTGTAAAGAGCCCGTAATGGCGGGCTCTCAGCTCCTCCTGTCCTGTTGAAGCCGGATGCGCAGACCCCATTAAGTGAGCAGAGGCGGACGTCTCGCAGAGAGTCCGTCTCGGCGTGGCCACTGCGCCTGAACTGGGCAGTGTGCCCGCCTGACAATGAGTGACATTAATCAGATATCGCTTCTGAAGGAGGATATTGCCATGAACACCATTGATCTGACTCCGCTGTACCGCAGCACCATCGGTTTTGACCGCTTCGGTTCACTGCTGGATTCCGTACTGCGCAATGACCAGCACTCTGCCGGTTATCCGCCGTACAATATCGAGGTGACCGATGAAAATCGCTACGCCGTGACGCTGGCTGTGGCTGGCTTCGAGCGCAGCGAACTGGACATCCAGGTGGAGCGCGGTGTACTGACTGTCCGTGGTCGCAAAGCCGAAGACAGTGACGACCGCCAGTACCTGTATCAGGGTATTGCGACGCGCACTTTCGAGCGCAAGTTCAGCCTGGCGGACCATGTCGAAGTGCGCGGGGCCAACCTGAGCAACGGCCTGCTCACCATCAACCTGGTGAAGGAAGTGCCGGAAGCCATGAAGCCCAAGAGCATTGACATCGACGTGGACGATCAGCAGGCACTGGAGCACCAGCCTCAGGAGAAGCCCCAGGCTGGCAAGGTTGAAACCGAGAAGGCCGGCAAGAAAGCCGCCTGATCGGTTGCTAGCAGTCTGAGAAGACCACACGTTAATCCTGTCGTTACAGGGCAGTGGACCTCCGCTGCCCTTGTTTTTTGCCCGTTTTTTTGTCTGGTCTTGGTCCCTCTAGTAGACTGTCGCCTTGCCTCGGATTGATCTGTTCCTCATGCCCCGGACCGGTAAGCCATGACCACTTCTGATATCAAAGTCGGCCCCCGCCAGCAGCGCTCGGTATGCCCGCTCGATTGCCCGGATGCCTGTGCCCTGCAGGTAACTGTGGACTCGGAGCCATCTGCAGACGGCACTTCGAGCCCGGTGATCACCCGGGTCGGCGGTCACCCGGATCACCCCGTGACCCGGGGTGCCATCTGCCACAAGGTGCAGCGCTTTCCGCAGCGGGTACACAGCCCGGAGCGGGTACTGACGCCGCTGCGCCGGCGCTCTGACCGACCCAAGGGTCTGGGCCAACGCCCGGCCTTCGACGATTTCGAGCCCATCAGCTGGGCCGAGGCTTGTCGGGACATCGGTCAGCGCTTCCGCGACATCATTCGCACGCACGGCGCAGAGGCCATTCTGCCGTACAGCTTCTACGGCAACATGGGCGTGTTGAACAGTGAATCCATGGACCGGCGCTTTTTCAACCGCCTCGGAGCCAGCAAGCTGGCTCGTACCATCTGCAATTCAGCAGCTGCCGAAGGCTATGCCCACACCATGGGCGCGACCGCCGGCGTCGACCCGGAAGACACGCCCCATGCTCGGCTGATCATCATCTGGGGCTGCAACATTGTCAGCACCAACATGCATCAGGTCATGCTGGCCAACGAGGCCCGCCAACAGGGCGCGCGCATTGTCTGCATCGACGTGCATCACAACCGCACCGCGCGCTGGGCCGATGAAAGCCATATCCTGCGCCCGGGCACGGATGCGGCCCTGGCGCTCGGCATGATGCACATCCTGTTTCGTGATGGCCTGACCGATGACGCCTTTCTGCGTGAGCACGCACTGGGAGTGGACGCCCTGCGCGCCGAAGTACAGCAGTGGACGCCGGAGCACACGGCGGCCGTGACCGGGCTGGAAGTGTCGGCCATCGAGCATCTGGCGCATCTGTACGGTACCACCAGCCCCTCGCTGCTGCGTATCGGCAATGGGCTGCAGCATCATGACAATGGCGGCATGATCATCCGCACGCTGAGCTGTCTGCCGGCCCTGACCGGCCAGTGGGGCAGGCGCGGTGGCGGTGCCCTGAAAGGCAACGGCTGGTATGCGCAGTTCAATGCGCAGGCCCTGCGGCGGCCGGATCTGCATCCCAGCCCCGAGGCCCGCACCTTCAACATGAACGAGCTGGGTGCGGCCCTGCTGGCAGCCGACCCGCCGGTACAGGCGCTGTTTGTCTACAACAGCAACCCGGTTCAGGTCACCCCCGACCAGAGCCGGGTGCGTGCCGGGTTGCAGCGGGATGATCTGTTCACCGTGGTGCATGACCTGTTTCTGACCGATACCTGCGGCTATGCCGATATCGTGCTGCCGGCGACCAGTCATTTCGAGAATCTGGATCTGTACAAGTCCTACTGGCATCTCTATGTACAGCTCAGCGAACCCGTGCTGCCGCCGCAGGGCGAGGCGCGTTCCAATGTACAGCTGTTCCGGGATCTGGCGGCCGAGATGGGCTTTACCGACCCCTGTTTTCAGGACACCGAGGAAGACCTTGTACGTCAGGCTCTGGACAGCCCCAGCCCCTACCTGCAGGGCATCACGCTGGAATCCTTGCGCACGCACGGCTGGCAGCGGCTCAAGGTGCCGGATATTGGACTGTATCCGCAACATATTCCGACCGCTTCCGGGCGCATCGAGCTGTACTCGCAGCGCCTGGCGGATCTGGGATTGCCGCCACTGCCGGCCCACACGCCGCTGCAGGAGCCGGAAGGCCATCCCTACTGGTTGATCACGGCACCCAACCACCGCTTTCTGAATTCCACCTGTGCCGAGGACGAGAAACTGCAGCGTCTGGAAGGCAACACGCCAACCGTGATCATGCACCCCGATACCGCTGCCCGGGAGGGCATTGCAACGGGGGATCGGGTCGGGCTGTTCAACGAGCGAGGCAGTGTGGAACTGACAGCGAAAGTGGCTGCCGAGGTGCTGCCCGAGACTCTGGTCACGCTGGGTCTGTGGCGGGACAGCCCGGAGCAGGGCCTGCAGGCGGTGAATCATCTGACCCCGTCGCGGCCAGCCGACATGGGCGGGGGCGCCACCTTCTTTTCTACCCGGGTCAGCCTGCGCCCTGCGACTGCGGCATGAAGGCCCGCGGATCGCGCGGAAAGAAGCGGTCGGGCAGGCGGTCCAGCGGTGACAGCCGGCGGGTGTTCTTGTACGGCAGTTTCATGTAGCCCGAGACGCCCAGGCCGACGATCTGCGGAATGGCGGCCACGATGCGTTCCAGTGCGGCGCTGAAGTCGGCCTCCCGCATGGGATCCAGCAGCACATAGTAGTTGTGCACCTTGAGGTGGGTGGGCATGGCCTCGAAGATGATCAGCCCGGTGTGCCGGATATCATTCAGAAAGACGATCTCGTCCATGATGGCCTGTGGCAGATCCAGCGATTCGTCCGGGTCTTCCCCGTCCTCGAAATAGGAGTGGTTGCGCGTGCTGTCCTCGCTGGTCGGGGCTGTATGCACGGCAAAGGGAATGCGCAGCTCTGGCGGTGGCTGGAAGGGTACCTCGGGCCCGGCCCGCTCCACGTGCAGGGTGACACGGGCATCGAACATGCAGCACTTGAACACGCCCTGGCGGTGGATGGCACGCCCCAGCGTCACCATGTTGTTGACCGCCTGCACAAAGGGCGCCCGCAGCTCCGGGTCGTGCAGGTTGAGGCTGGAGTCCATGTAGACCCCGTCTTCCTCCCAGTGTACGGCCAGACCGCCGACAATGGGGAACTTGCCGAGCCGGCTGACCGCAGCCAGAAAGGCGCGTTCGGTCGGCCCCATGCCGTGCATGAAGTTCTTGTAGTACTTTTCCAGCTCCACATCATCGACCTGGGCCAGCAGGTAGGGGTCCAGCTGTTCTTCGCGCAGAAAGCTGCGTCTTGAACTGTAGACCACGGTTTCCATGGGCCCTTCGTTGTCGAAGGTCCAGACCGGGATCTGGGGTTTCTCTGCCGGATTGGGCAGCTCCGGCACCACGATGCGTGCCATGCGGTGCATCTGTGCCATCAGGTAATCGCCGGCGCGGCGCCGTGCGGCCGGTTCACCCGCCAGCAGCATTTGCAGCGTGCGCGCGAATTCCTGCGGCAGGTTCAGTGCCGTGGCCGGCATGGCTTCGTAGCCGTAGCGGCAGGGCAGACCCGAGGCGATGGCATACAGGGTGGCGGCGGCACCCTGTTCATCAAAGCGGGGCGAGCTGAGGCCGCCATTGAGCTGATCCTCGCCAATGAAATAGACATCACCCAGCTTGGCGTTGGTGGACTGGTTGTCGGCACTCATCAGGCCGAGCTGAGCGGGCCCGACGGGCTGGCCGTTGGCGTCCAGCTGCGCAAACACACTGGAACCCCAGTCGACCAACCACATCTTTTCCTGCTCCGGGTCGAACACGATATTGGAGGGCTTGATGTCGCCATGCACTATGGGCATGTCCTGCCCGTCACGCCGGTAGTTGCGCAGGGCCTGCAGCACATCGATCAACTGGGTGGCGATACGCATGACCAGCCGGGGTGAGAGGCGACCATGGCGGATGGCGTAGCGTTCCAGGTCCAGGCCGCGGGCACGCTCCATCATCAGCACGGACTGCCGGCCAAGGCGGGTGTATTCCTGTACCTTGGGAATATGCGGGTGCTGCACCTGGTTCTGCATCCAGGCTTCTTCCTCCAGCCGGTCCTGCACCGTCTGCGGCAGGTTGATACGCGAGAACTTGAACACAAAGTCGCCGCCCTCGGCATCCCGGCCACCGAACACGAAGCCGTAGGCGCCCTTGCCGATCATCTCGATATCGTGGAAACCGAGCTGCGACAATTGCGCCTGACAGAGGTGCACCCAGTCCCTGATCTTCTGAGCGTCCTGATGGCTCATCAGATACAGGGACTGATCTTCGTTGATGTAGAACTGCTGCAGTACCTGCGGTGCTTCGGTCATGCTGTCAGCTTGCCCCGCATTGGATGTCAGCGCAATGCGGTGAGCATGGTCACCGGATCTTCCAGATAGCCCTTCCAGCAGTTGCAGAAGCGCGCCATGGTGCCGCCATCAATAACCCTGTGATCACCGGACCAGCTCACCTGCATGATGCGCCGTTCGGTGACGCTGCCGTCGTCTGCGAAGCGGGGCAGCCGCTGTACCCGGCCCAGTGCCACTATGGCGACTTCCGGCTTGTTGATGATGGGCGTGGCCACGGTGCCACCCAGAGCGCCGATATTGGAAATGCTGATGGTGCCGCCCTTCATGTCGTCCTGGCTGAGTCGGCCGTCCCGGGCCAGTGCCGTCAGGCGGTTGACCTCGGCGGTTATCTCCTCCAGAGACAGGGTTTGGACCCGTTTGATATTGGGTACCAGCAGGCCCATCGGGGTGTCGGCTGCCATACCCACATTGATGTCGGCCAGGTAGGTCAGCTCGGTACAGTCGGCGTTGACCCGGCTGTTGAGCAACGGGAAGTCCCGAATGGCCAGTTCCAGCGCCTTGATGATGAAGGGCATCATGCTGAGCTTCAGGTCCTTTTCGGCAAAGCGCGGCTTCAGTTGCTGCCGCAACTGGTCCAGCGCGGTGACATCCACTTCTTCGGCATAGGTGAAGTGCGGGATGGTGCTCACCGAGTCGGCCATCTGCTTCGCCATGGCCGCCCGCACACCCTTGATGGGCTCGGTGCGGTCCGCTGCCGAAGGCACAGTCGCTGTCGCAGGGGCCGCCTGTGGTGCGGCGCCACCCTGATCCAGATACTGCAGAATGTCTTCCTTCAGCACCCGGCCATTGCGCCCCGAACCCGGCACCTGGCTCAGATCCAGATCGTTTTCACGCGCGATTCTTCGGACGGCTGGAGTCGCCAAAACCTTGCTGTTAGTCGACAGTTGACCGTCGACAGTAGACAGCGAGCCCGAGCCAGCCTTGCTTTCAACTTTCAACATTCGACTTTCTACTTTCGACTCCCCGCTCTTCACTGTCTTCTGTCGACTGTCTTCTGTCGACTGGCTTTCTTCGACTTTCGACTTTCGACTTTCAACTTTCGACTCCGCTTTCTCGTCCCCAGCCACTTCAATTTCGAACAGCGGCTCCCCGACCCGGGCGATATCACCCTGCTTGCAGTAGAGCCGGCTGACCGTGCCGGTGTGCATGGCGGTGATCTCGACCAGGGCCTTGTCAGTCATCACGTCAGCGACGGGCTGGTCTTCCGCGATCGGATCACCTTCCTGCACCCGCCACTCGACCAGTTCACATTCCACGATGCCCTCACCGATGTCGGGCAGAATAAAATCGGTTTTCATACCATGTATCTCCGTTCCCGGTGCATCAGTAGTTCAGGCTGGCCTTGATGGCCTCATAGGTTTTCAGGTGGTCCGGCATGTATTCCTTCTCGTGGGCGAGAGGGAAGGGCGTATCCAGACCGGTCACCCGAGTGATGGGCGCCTCCAGATACAGGAAACAGGCCTGCTGGATCTCGGCCGCAATCTCGGCCCCGAAACCGGAGGTTCTGGGTGCCTCGTGATTGATCAGCAGGCGCCCGGTCTTGCACACGGAGTCGGCAACGGTGTCCCGATCCCAGGGCAGCAGGGTACGCAGATCAATGATTTCACAGGACACGCCATCCTGTTCGGCCATGTCCGCCGCCTGTTCCACCACCGGCATCTGGGCGCCCCAGGCGACCAGGGTGATGTCGGTGCCGGTGCGCACCACCTCGGCCTTGCCCAGCGGCAGGGTGTATTCGTCATCACTGACTTCACCCTGCGAGGCCCGGTATAGCTTCTTGGGTTCGAAGAAGATCACCGGGTCCGGGTCGAAAATGGAGGCCAGCAACAGCCCCTTGGCCTGTTCCGGGTTGCGCGGCACCACGATCTTGAGGCCGGGACAATGGGTAAAAAAGGCTTCCGGCGACTGCGAGTGGTAGTGTGCACCGTGAATGCCACCCCCGTAGGGTGCCCGTATGGTCAGGCCGCCGACGTCGAACTCGTTGCCGGACCGGTAGCGGTACTTGGCAGTCTCGTTCACAATCTGGTCGAAAGCGGGGAAGATGTAGTCGGCAAACTGGATTTCGGCCACCGGACGCATACCGGCGGCAGCCGCGCCGTTGGCAAAGCCGACAATGCCCTGCTCGGTAATGGGCGTGTTGAAGCAACGGGTCTTGCCGTACTTTTCCTGCAGGTGACTGGTGGCACGGAACACGCCCCCGAAGTGACCCACATCCTCGCCAAAACAGAACACGCTGTCGTCTTTGGCCATGGCGGTGTCCAGCGCGTTGTTGACCGCCTGCAGCAGATTCATCTTACTCATCGGTCAGCCTCCACGCGGTCTTCCTGTACTCGTCAGGGTATTGGCGAATATGGCCCTTCAGGGCTTCCAGTTGCTCGCGCAGATGCCAGGGGGGTGTCTCGTAGACATCGTTGATCAGGTCTTCCAGCGGTGGCGCCGGTACCTTCTCCGCCTTCTTCATGGCGGTCATGACGGCGGCCCGGTGTTTCTCCCGGGCGGCCTTCTCCTGTTCTTCGTCCCACCAGCCTTTGGCTTCCATCCACTGGCGCATGCGGGCCACGGGGTCCTTCTTGCGCCAGCTGTCTTCTTCCTTGCGGCTGCGATAGCCGCTGGGGTCATCCGAGCTGGAATGCGCACCCAGGCGATAGGTCATGGTCTCGATCAATACCGGCTCGTGCTCTTCCACAGCCAGGCGGCGGGCCTCCTGGGTGGCGAGCAGCACGGCCAGTACATCATTGCCGTCAACGCGAATGGTCTGCATGCCGTAGCCGACACCCCGGGCAGCGATGCCGTCACCGGCATACTGCTCATGTGCCGGGGTGGAAATGGCATAGCCGTTGTTACGGCAGAAGAAGATGGCCGGCACCTTCAGCAGGGCGGCCATGTTCAGGGCGGCATGAAAGTCGCCCTCGGAGGCGGCACCCTCGCCGAAGTAGCAGATGGCGCAGTTCTTCCTGCCCTGCATCTTCAGGGCATGCGCCACGCCGGTGGCCTGGGGGATCTGGGTGCCCAGCGGGGAGGAAATGGTGTAGTAGTTGAGCCGCTTGCTGCCGTAGTGGATGGGCATCTGGCGGCCCTTGCCCAGATCCTGCTCGTTGGAGAAGATCTGGTTCATGAACTCGTCGACGGTGAAGCCCCGAAAGGCCAGAGCGCCCTGTTCGCGGTACTGGGCCAGTATGATGTCATCCGGCTCCAGGGCGGCGGCGCTGCCGATGTCATTGGCTTCTTCACCGGTTTCGGTCATGTAGAAACTGATGCGGCCCTGACGCTGGGAGGCCAGCATGCGCTCGTCGAGCGCGCGGATAAAGACAAAGGTATCGTAGATCTTGAGGGCGAGTTCCTGATCAATCTCAGGGAGAACAGCATCCTTGTAGACCTTGCCGTTCTGCTGCAGCACCCGCAGCGTGGGGATCTTCATCGCATGGCCGCTGATAAAGTGCGGCTTGTGCACAATATCCGCATTGGTATTGCGTTGATCGCTTACATTCATGATAAGCCTGCCTTGTTGTTGTTGACTGTCGGGATCTCCGACAGTGGCTGTTTATCAGCAGCAGCACCGGGATCTTCCGGCTCTGCTCTGTGGCACTAGGGTAGACCAAAACACAGGCAGGGGAACGGGTGAAAGCGGTTTACCGGGGCAAATCCCGGACACGCAGGTGGAAGGCTGGCTTGACAGCAGCCTCAACCGAGGCTGCTGTCAGGGGTGGATGGCTGGGTTTACACTCAGTTCAGCAGGGCGCGGATATAGTTGGGCAGCGCAAAGGCGGCCACATGCACATCCTCGTTGTAGTAGCGGGGCCGGAACTCCGGGTTCTGCCGCTGGACTGCCTGCACCCGGGACGCGATATCGGCTGCCGACTGGCGCCGCAGGGCGGGGTCATCCGTGGCCCAGGCCAGCGTCATGAAACCGCCGACATAGGTTGGCACCGGGGCCACGTAGAAGCTGGCATCCTGATACAGGGGGGTCAGCCGGCGCCAGGTGGTGGTGATTTCGTCACCCTGCAGAAAGGGCACGCCATTCTGTGCCACCATGATGCCGCCCGGGTTCAGACAGCGCTTCTCGTCGGCATAGAAGTCACTGGTGAACAGCACTTCGCCGGGGCCCATGGGGTCGGTGGAATCGGAAATGATGACATCGAAGCGGTCCTGGCACTGGGCTACAAACTCGCGCCCGTCTGCAATCACGATATTGGCTCTGGGGTCGTCAAAGGCACCCTGAGAGTGATTGGGGAAGTACTGGCGGCACAGGTCGATGACGCTCTGGTCGATTTCCACCTGGGTGACCTGTTCCACCTCGGGGTGTTTGAGCACCTCGCGCAGAATGCCGCCGTCACCGCCGCCGATGATCAGTACCCGGCGCGGTTTCGGATGGGCGAACAGCGGCACATGCACCATCATTTCGTGGTAGATGAATTCATCTTTCTCGGTGGTCTGCACAATGCCGTCCAGCATCATTACCCGGCCCAGCGCCGGGGTTTCAAAGATCTGCAGATGCTGATGTTCGGTACGCACTTCGAACAGCAGTTCGGAAGCCTCGAAGGTCTGGGCATAGCCTTCGTACAGCCGTTCGGAAATGGTTTGAGTCATGTATGGTCTCCTCAGTGACCCTCGGGCGGCCAGGCGCCGACTTCCAGCAGCCGGTTGACCATGGCACAGAACAGTTCAGCCGTGCGCAGGGCGTCATAGGCCGCCGAGTGGGCATCGGCATTGTCAAAGGGGATGCCGGCCGCCCGACAGGCCTTGGCGAGCACTGTCTGGCCATAGATCAGACCGGCCATGGAGGCGGTGTCAAAAGACGAAAACGGATGGAAGGGGTTGCGCTTGGCGTCAATGCGTTCGGCGGCAGCCATCACAAAGCCATGATCGAAATTGGCGTTGTGGCCTACCAGCACGGCCCGGGTACAGCCCTGTGCTTTCACCTCTCTGCGGATCAGCCGGAACACCTCGGTCATGGCTTCGCGTTCATCCGCGGCCTCGCGCTCCGGGTGATGCGGGTCAATACCGGTGAACTCCAGCGCTGCCGGTTCGAGGTTGGCACCTTCGAACGGGTGCACGTTGTAGGTGAGCTGTTCCGCCGGGGCGATATAGCCCTCTTCGTCCATATCCAGCAGGACAGCGGAAATTTCCAGTAACGCATCGGTACGGGCGTTGAAGCCGGCCGTTTCCACATCCACGACTACGGGGAGAAAGCCGCGAAAGCGGTGGGCTATGACCTGATCATTGGGGTCTGTCACATCGCCTTCCATCCTGAGTGTGCCCCAATGGTAGAGCGGTGGCAGGAAATCGCAAGGACGATCTGCCACCGCTGTGTGGGTGGTGCATTCTTCAGATACGGAAACGCTTCAGTTGTTGCTCCAGTTCATCGGCCATGGTCTGCAGACTCTGGCTGGTCTCGGAGATCTGCGTGGTGCTCTCCGTGGTCTGTTCGACCGACTGGGCAATGCTGTCCATGTTGCGATTGACATCATTGGCCACTGTGGCCATTTGCTCGGCAGCACTGGCCAGTTGCGTGTTGATGTCGGTCAGTTCCTCCATGGACTGGCGGATGGCCACCAGTGTCTGCCCCGACTGGTTGGCCTGCTCGATGGTGGCCGCAGCCTGCTCCTGACCTCTGTTGATGGTCTCCACGGCCTGGTTGCTGCCGTCCTGTACGCGCCCGATCTTGTCGCTGATTTCCTGCGTCGAGGTCTGGGTGCGGCTGGCCAGAGTACGTACTTCGTCTGCCACCACGGCGAAGCCGCGCCCCTGCTCGCCGGCGCGGGCGGCTTCGATGGCAGCGTTGAGAGCCAGCAGGTTGGTCTGCTCGGCGATGCCGCCGATCTCTGCCGTCACCTGACCGATTTCTTCACCGTCCTTGGCCAGCCGTGACAGCACCTCCGACAGCTCACTGACATTCCCGTGCAGGGTCTCGATGGCGCGGATGGTTTTCTCGACCGAGTCATGGCCTTCCGTCACCCGGGTTTCAGCTCCCTTGGTGGTCTGTGCTGCCGAAGCCGCATTGGTGGCCACTTCCTGCGTGGTGGCGGACATCTGGTGCACGGCGGTGGCCGCCTGTGCGGTTTCATCATGCACACTGGCCATGATGGTGCGGGTTTCCTCTGAACTCTGGGCCAGCGAGGTGGCCTGTTCCAGCAGCGTGCCCGAGAGCGACTGCAGATTGGAGACCAGATCACGCAGTTGCGCGGTCATGCGGCTGATGGCCGCCAGCAGGCTGGTCTTGTCGCCGGCCCGCAATGGAATCTGGACGGTAAAGTCACCCTCGGCCACCTGATTGACTATGCTGACGGTGTCGTGCACATCTCCGCCAAGGTGGCTCAGTACCCAACGGCGCACGTAGTAGGTGGCGCCGATCAGAGCCAGAATCAGCACCGCAACCACCAGGGCGAACCGCAAGGCCAGCCCCCAGGTGATGTCGGCCACATCATCGACATAGATACCGGTACCGATTAGCCATTCCCATTCGGGGTCGTAGGTGACAAAGGACAGCTTGGTGAAGCGCTCGTCAGTAACGCCGCCACCGGCCAGAGGCCGCGGCCACTGGTATTCGACAAAGCCTTCACCAAAGCGGTTGACCACATCCACAAAGGCTACGAAAAGGTTCTCGTTGTCCAGTCTCTCTGTGGTGCGTCCATCGAGATCACGTGCCAGGGTGGCGTAGTAGAAGTTGCGGCCGTCGAGTATTTCTCCGTCCAGGCTGGGCACGGTAGGGTGCATGATCATTCTGGGGTAGGGCTGCCCCATGTCGTTGATCCAGAAATACTCGATGGTGTCATAGCGCAAACTGCGGATGGCATCGCGCGCCAGACGCTGGGCGTCCTCATCGCTCAGGTCGCCGGAGGCGACCTGGGACTGATAGTGATCGATCAACCCCAGGGCCAGGTCCATCACGGCAACGACTCGATCCTCGCGACCTTGCATGACCCGTTGTTCCAGTGTGGTAATGGCGAGGCCGCCGACGATGAGCAGACCCACCAGGGCCAGAACGGGGACAATCAGCAGATGGCTGCCAATGGTGTTGAGTTTCATATGTGGCACTCCGCAAAAGTACTTCGTTATTACGGCCGGGTATTGACCCATTGTGGCGCCATCACACCAGGCAGATTGTTATTGTTTTGGTTATCGGCTTGCGCTGTCTGGGTCTTGAGTAATTTTAGACCAGTGTACGACTAAAGGATATTGAGACGAGTCAGTTCTGGCCATGATTTGTGGTGGACCCGGTGCGCCCATGCGCACCGGAAAAGGAATGCGGGACCGGATCAATCCCGCTGGTAGGTACCGACCAGGCGGTTCATGCCGATGATATGGGGCTCCGCCTGCTGCAGAAATTCCCATTGGGTCAGGCCGGGCTCGAGGTCCAGATTCTGGTTCAGGGCCAGAATCCAGAAATAGTAGCGATGCAGGCCGTGTCCTTCGGGTGGCATGGGGCCGCCATAGCCGACATGGCCGAAGTTGTTCTGTCCGGGCGTCCCAGCCTGGGTGGCCTCTTCCAGCGAGTTGGTGCCGGCCGGCAGGTTGTACAGCACCCAGTGTACAAAACCGTAGGTGCCATTGGCTGACACCAGTGGCGCATCCGGGTCATGACAGATCACGGCAAAGGACTGGCTGCCTTGCGGTGTCAGCGTCCAGCGCAGAGGGGGTGAGGTGTCCTCGCCATCGCCGGTATGGCGGGTGGGAATGGTCTGCTTGTCAGCAAATGCAGGGCTGCTCAGCGTGATGTCCGAGAGTGCAAAAGGCATGATCAAACCTCCTCGTTCTTCCGTTGAATGTTGTGTCTTGTCAGCATCAGCATAGTTCAATGTATCCGTCACTGCAGGGCCTACGGGCATGAGAGCGGAGCATTCAAGTTCTGGCGCGAATGGACGCTACAACGGATACTGATGTAATTGATTGTTGAACTGTTTCGAATGCTGACACTCTGGAGCGTCTGTCGCATGCCCAAATCCCGAGTTTACTGTATCTGTGGTACTGGTCTGGTAGCCGCTGCGCTGTTGTTGTCAGCGCCGCTGGGACATGCGCGTGCGGTGGAATACGGTGCGGGCCTGCAGAATACCATGTGGCTGCTGGAGGGTGATCGGTTCGCCTGCGAGTTTCGGCAGCCCATTCCGCAGTATGGCGAGGCCGTGTTCTATCACCGGGCGGGCGAGGATCTGGAGTTCTTTATCGAGACGCCCTACAACCGCATGCAGGCAGGTTATGCCGCGCTGGCGGTGGAAGCACCGAGCTGGCGCCCGGCGGAAATGGTACGTGACCTGGGCTATGTGCAGGTTCGAGACAGTCAGCGACCGCTGGCCGTGGGCACGGACCGTGCGCTGGCCATGATCGCCGGGCTTGAAACCGGCCTGTCGCCCACCTTTACCCGCCAGGGCCGGGGCATGAACGGGCCGGTGCGGCTGCGGGTGTCACCGGTCGGGTTCAGGAACTATATCGAAGAGTATCGGCAGTGTATTACCCAACTGCTGCCGGTGAACTTTGATCAGGTTGAGCGCAATGTGGTCAATTATGACACTGGCGTTGACTCGCTGACCCGGCAGCAGCAGGCCATGCTGAACAATGTCGTTACCTATATTCTCAATGATGACAACATTGTTGCAGTCTATGTGGAAGGTCACAGTGACAATCAGGCGACCCGTTTTGACGGTCGCCGCCGGTCCGAACGGCGGGCGCTGCGGGTGCGGGATTATCTGGTAGACCGGGGCGTGGACCCGCAGATGATACTGGTGGACTACCACGGTGACCGCTACCCGGTAGCCAGCAATGACACTGCCGAAGGCCGCGCGCAGAACCGCCGCACCACCATTCGCCTGGAGCGCGTCGACCTCTCGCTCGAATGATCCGATATGCCTCTGTAGCGAGGGACGCAAGTCCCGATGGGCGGCGCAGCCGCCCTTCATACGAGGCCCTGCGGGCCCCAATCGGGACTTGCGTCCCTCGCTACAGGAAGGTTGGGAGCCACGGTTGGAGTCGCCTGCCAAGCAACCCAAGCCCCGACAAACGAGCTGGCACTGGCCACCACCGCGCCGCTGCAGTAGAGTCTGACTGCACTTGGCTCATAGGACTCGTCATGACTCGGACCATCAATTTCCCCTTCTCCGTTGATTCCACACCCACCTTCCCGGAAGCCCCACCCGAGGCCTGTGATGTGGTGGTGATCGGTGGCGGCATTGTCGGGGTGATGACAGCCTGGTTCCTGGCCCGGCGCGGGCTGAAAACGGCCCTCTGTGAAAAGGGTCGCATTGCCGGCGAGCAGTCATCGCGCAACTGGGGCTGGATTCGCCAGCAGGGCCGCGACCCGCATGAGCTGCCCATCATGGTGGAAGCCAACTGCATCTGGCAGGAACTGGCCGAAGAATGCGGCGAGCGTCTGGGTTTCCGTCAGACCGGCATCCTGTACCTGGCCAACAGCGAGCGCGAACTGGCGCAGTATGAAGACTGGCTGCCGCACGCCAAAGCCAATGGCATCGACAGCCGCATGCTGTCCGAACAGGCACTTGCCGACCTGATGCCGGAGGCCAGGCTGCGCTGGCCGGGTGCTCTGCATACACCCAGCGATGCCCGGGCCGAACCCTGGCAGGCAGTGCCGACTCTGGCGCATGCGCTGTCCCTGCGGCCCGAGGTCAGCCTGCATGAGGGCTGTGCGGTACGGGCGCTGGATACTCAGGGCGGCGAGATCTGCGGGGTGGTCACCGAAAAGGGCCGCATCCGCTGCAGCCAGGTGGTGCTGGCCGGGGGCGCCTGGTCGTCACTGCTGGCGCGGGCCCATGGGGTCAGCTTTCCGCAGCTGTCGGTCAAGTCGACCGTCGGTGCCACGCACCCGCTGCCCGAGGTGCTGCGCGGTGGCGTCGCGGAGGAGGATTTCGCTGTGCGCCGGCGCGAGGACGGCGGCTATACGCTGGCCCATGGCACCTATAGAGAGCTGTTTATCGGGCCTGATGCCTTCCGGCACCTGAAAGCCTATTTTCCGCTGATTCGCAGTGCCCATGGCGGCACCGGCTTCCACCTGAAAGCCGCTGCCGGTTTCCCGGATGCCTGGGGCACGCCCCGGCGCTGGTCCGCTGACGAAGAGAGCCCGTTCGAGAAGCAGCGCATTTTGAACCCGCCGCCCAACATGAAACTGCTCGACAGCATGGCGACGCGCTTTCACGAGATCTTTCCCCAACTGCCCAAACCCACCTTCAGCAAGGCCTGGGGTGGCATGATCGACACCATGCCGGATACAGTGCCGATTATCGACCGCATCGAGTCCGTGCCGGGGCTGACTGTCGCCACCGGCATGAGCGGGCATGGGTTTGGCATCGGCCCCGGTATCGGACGAGTCGTGGCCGACCTGGTGGCGGGCAGCGCAACCGGCTACGACCTGAGTCGATTCCGCTACCAGCGTTTTGCACCGGGTCAGCCCATACAGGTCAGCCCCGCGTTCTGACGTTTCGGGGCTTGCTCACGCATTCAGGCCAGGGCACCCATGCGTGGCCAAGGGCCACCGCCTACAAACAAACCATCCGTTGAGTTGCTGCAGACGGCTCCGTACAATAACGCGCCTATATCATTGAGCAGCAGGAGCCCCCGCATGTCCGATATCAAGAAGGTCGTACTCGCCTACTCAGGAGGCCTGGACACCTCCGTCATCGCCAAATGGATTCAGGAAACCTACAACTGCGAGGTCGTCACCTTCACCGCGGACCTGGGGCAGGGCGAAGAAGTCGCACCGGCACGCGCCAAGGCCGAAGCGCTGGGCATCAAGGAAATCTACATCGAGGACCTGCGCGAAGAATTCGTGCGTGACTACGTCTTTCCCATGTTCCGCGCCAACACCATCTACGAAGGCGAATACCTGCTCGGCACCTCCATCGCCCGGCCGCTGATCGCCAAGCGCCTGATCGAGATCGCCAACGAAACCGGCGCCGATGCCATCTCCCACGGGGCCACCGGCAAGGGCAACGACCAGGTGCGCTTCGAACTGGGCGCCTATGCGCTAAAACCCGGCGTCAAGGTGATCGCCCCCTGGCGCGAATGGGACCTGACCAGCCGCGAAAAGCTGATGGCCTACTGCGAGCAGCACGACATTCCAGTCGACTTCAACAAGCAGGGCAAGAAGTCTCCCTACTCCATGGATGCCAACCTGCTGCACATCTCCTATGAAGGCGGCATTCTGGAAGATCCCTGGGCCGAAGCCGAAGAAGACATGTGGCGCTGGTCGGTCAGCCCCGAAGCGGCGCCAGATCAGCCCGAGTACATCGAACTGACCTACGAGAAGGGCGATATCGTTGCCATCGACGGCAAGAAGATGACCCCCGCCGAAGTGCTGACCTACCTGAATGAAGTGGGCGGCAAGCACGGCATCGGCCGTTTGGATATCGTCGAAAACCGCTATGTCGGCATGAAATCACGCGGCTGCTACGAAACCCCAGGCGGCACCATCATGCTGCGGGCACATCGCGCCATCGAATCCCTGACGCTGGACCGCGAAGCCGCCCACCTGAAAGACGAACTGATGCCCAAGTATGCCGAAGTCATCTACAATGGCTACTGGTGGAGCCCCGAGCGCCTGATGCTGCAGGAAATGATCGACGCCTCCCAGCAGACCGTGAACGGCGACGTTCGCCTCAAGCTCTACAAGGGCAATGTGATCGTCGCCGGCCGTCGCTCCGACGACAGCCTGTTTGATGAAAGCATCGCCACCTTCGAAGACGATGCCGGCGCCTACGACCAGAAAGACGCCGAAGGCTTCATCAAGCTGAACGCCCTGCGCCTGCGCATCGCCGCCAGCAAGGGCCGCAGCCCGCTGAAACTGAAATAGGGCACTCGCAAGGGCTGGTTGCCCCTCTGGCAACCAGCCCTTATTGATGCCGACAGACATGAATGTCAGGCGGCAGTGCCCCAGTTGGCGCTCAGGACATCTTTGAGCTCTTCTTGTACAGATGAAGTAATGCTACCTGAGTCATCAGATGCTTCGGATGGTGAAAAGGCTGCCATGGCACTGACCAACTTTTCGATCTGAGCAGTGGTCGCCACAGAGTCACCTGCTTTCAGTTCGGCTAATTGCCGATCATTTCTTCTGAACCAGTCATCGATGCGCACAGTCTCCTCCGTGTGCAGAAGGTCAATCAGCAGATGGTTGCCCGATCGGCTCAGCCATATTTGGCTGGGATCGGCATTTTCGAAGACGGCCTTGTCCGAGGCAGATCCAACCTGAACGCTGGCTCCGTCAACATTTTCCTTGAACAGGAATGTATCAGTACCCGAGCCCCCATAGAGCTGGGAGTCGGAGGCCGCAACGAGCAGGTTGTCCCCGGACTCGCCATAGAGCCGCGCCCCCTCGGCGCCGATCAGGGTGTCATTGCCGCCACCGGCGTAGAGCCGGTCGTTCTTGCCGGCGATCAGGGTATCGTCCCCATTGCCACCGCGCAGTGTATTAACCCCTTCATCATGACCTACCATATGATCCACGCCGCTGTGGCCATTGAGCGTCTGGTCACCCGGGTTGGCTTCGCTGTAGACCACCTGGGCCTGCAGCCACTCCGATATATCCAGGGGTTCACCGTCGGCGAACTGGATCTGGGCGACTCGATAACGATGGTTGTCGAACCAGCGGTTCATGACGATGCGCTGGTCCCCGTGCACGAAGTGCAGATGACTGCCATGGCGCTCAAGGCGCAGATCTTCGGCCTTGATACCGTCTCCGAATGACAGGGTGCCAGCGTCCTGATTACTCCGGTTGTTGTGACGGATGGTGGTGGTGAGCACTTCACTGCCGATCTGGTAGGTGTCACTGCCCGAACCTCCTTGGAGCTGGGAGTCGGTGGCCGCGACGAGCAGGTTGTCCCCGGACTCGCCATAGAGCCTCGCTCCCTCGGCGCCGATCAGGGTGTCATTGCCGCCGCCGGCGTAGAGCCGGTCGTTCTTGCCGGCGATCAGGGTGTCGTCCCCATTGCCACCGCGCAGTGTATTAACCCCTTCATCATGACCTACCATATGATCCACGCCGCTGTGGCCATTGAGCGTCTGGTCACCCGGGTCGGCTTCGCTGTAGACCACCTGGGCCTGCAACCACTCCGATATATCCAGGGGTTCACCGTCGGCGAACTGGATCTGGGCGACTCGATAACGATGGTTGTCGAACCAGCGGTTCATGACGATGCGCTGGTCCCCGTGCACGAAGTGCAGATGACTGCCATGGCGCTCAAGACGCAGGTCTTCGGCCTTGATGCCGTCTCCGAACGACAGGGTGCCAGCGTCCTGGTTGTTCCGGTTGTTGTGACGGATGGTGGTGGTGAGGACATCACTGCCGATCTGGTAGGTGTCACTGCCCGAACCCCCATGGAGCTGGGAGTCGGTGGCCGCGACGAGCAGGTTGTCCCCGGACTCGCCATAGAGCCTCGCTCCCTCGGCGCCGATCAGGGTGTCGTTGCCGCCGCCGGCGTAGAGCCGGTCGTTCTTGCCGGCGATGAGCAGGTCATCGCCAGCAGTACCTCGCAGGCTGCCAGTCTCTTGCGGCTCTCCGGTAATGATCTGGCCGCCAGAATGGCCCGCCATCCAGTTCTGCACAATTTCAAGGTCACTCGAGTCTCCCGCCAAGGCATCGGTAAAGGCTGTCATCAACCACTGGTCGCCTTCAAACAGTGTTGAGCTTATCAAGTTTGCCAGCTCAGGTGACAAATCATGGTTTTGTGAGATCTCGAGCATTGAGGCAATAGCAGCATGCTTGTTGGCATTGTTGTAGGGGTTGATACCTTCAATTACGCTTATGTAGTCACTCAACAGGGCTGCAGACTGGTCTGGGTGGGAGAGCATCCTGTCGACAAGAGCTTCCGTCGACTGATCGAAATGGCCAGTCCAGGTTTGCAGTTCTTCGTTCCAGGTGAAGTCAGCCTCCGCAAAGATGTCTGACAGATGCGACTGCATCATCAGTTGACTGTAGACTACGCTTGCCCATTGATTGAACTGTCCATGGAACTGTTCCGCATACTGCCTTCCGGTCCCTCTTGGACCGCCGATTGAATGGCCGGTAAAGGCTTCCAGAACCCCAATTTTTCGACCGTCGACAAAGTCATACCGGTTGCCGAATTTTGTTTTATCGTCTTCTGTCTGACCCGTCCATTCGTACAGAATATCTTCAATCAGTTCTTGCCGTCGCTCTGAGTTGGTTTCTTCCGTGAATTGTTTTACCAGTACCTTCAGGTTTCCTGTTTCATCCCTGACCATCGCCTGGTGCAGTGAATGGGCGGTCCCGTAACCTTGCATGTCGGGCAGTGCTGCGATATCAGCAGAAACATCGAGCTCCTGCTCCTGGGTCAGCGTCGGGTCCTTGTGGAACCAGATATCGACTGCATCTCTCTGTATGCCATCGACCGTTGTAAAATGACCCCACTGCCTGAATTCGTTGCCATGCTCGTCAGTATGGTTGCTGGTTGAGTACTCCAGAGAAATACTGGCGATACCCAACTCGGCGAGAGTAAACAACTCACCGCTGTCACTGACACCATCCTGATCCAGGTCTACCCAGACACGGAGTTCGGAATAGATACTGTCCTGAGCGTCAATAACACCATCACCATTTTCATCAAACTCCGCCAGAGCTTCAAAGCCATTCGCGGCAGTAGTGCCGGACCCGAGCTCTGTCCAGTTACCGAACAGTTCGGTGCCATCGTTGATGATGCCGTCGCCGTTACGATCCAGTACAAGAAAACCCTGGTCCGGAGTAATCCAGCCCGTTTGTTCACGGAAGCCGTTGCCGTTCAGATCAAAGTGTATTTCTTCATCCAGGCCCGTGGTATCAATAGCCTCACCTTCAAGGTTCAGAACAATTGGACTGCCAGGAATGGGGCCAGGATTTGGCGGAGGAGGCGGAGGGGGAGTGAAGAAGCTCCCGCCGGAACCACTGCCACCGCCGGCTCCGGCCCCACTTGAGCTACCACCAGTGCCACCGCCTGAGCTGCCACCTGATTCGCCACCGGAATCACCGCCTGACTCGCCACCGGAATCACCGCCTGATTCACCACCGGAATCACCACCAGACTCGCTGCCTGATTCACCACCGGAATCACTACCAGACTCGCTGCCCGATTCACCTCCGGAGCCACCACCGTTTGACTCTTCGCCTGCTTCCTCTTCACTCTGGTTGCTGTCTGCCTCTTCTGAATCTGAATTATCTTGTAGTATCTCTCTCGCTCCTTCTGTGTGTGCTGAGACCGCTGCCTCAAAGAGTTCGATTCTTTCCTCCTCAGTGAGAGGCGGGAGATCCCATGCCTCCAGTCCCTCCTCTAATTCCGCTACCAGTCTGTTGATGTTGTAGTGGTATGCCCATAGCGTCGCTGAGGCTGTTGCCACCTCTTCAATTGAGCTCCAGATGGATGTCACCCTAGAGGGGCCACTGTCGTCCAGAGCGATGTTGCTGATAGACATCATGTCATCGAGCAATTCGTTTCCGGTAGAGCCTCCGCCGGTAAGTGCGCGGGCAAATACTCTTCCCTGCTTCTGGGCTTCGGCCTGAATTTCTGTTAACTGACTTCTGATAAGGCTTTCTTTTGTGTGTTTCACGATTTCATTTCCTTATGTGTTTGTTTCAATTAATAGTTAATTCTAAAGTATTCATTTAGTTGTGAGACGCAGTCAGAATCGTATAGATCCAGTTCTACTAATGCTTTTATCTTGTCTATATTTTGATTCCTCCCAATGTCAATTTCAGGGTTTATTTGAGAGAGGGTTAATTTGCTAAGATCTCCGTCTTCATACTTTCTTGTGGAACAGAATGACATGATGAATGACTCAATAAATGTTACTTCATGGTATTCAAAGTCTATGTCAGAATAGTTGTCTATCAATATCTCCATCATAGCGGCATAGTCACTTCTTTGGGTTTCTGTTTCAAGAAAACCGGAGTCAAACCAAGATAGTGATCGTAGTAAAAGCTCTAAAGATAGAGTGTCCCCTTGGTCTGGCCTGTAGCCCAGTTCAAAAAGTATCTCTATACTCTCCAGGTTCCCCGTTAATATGAAATAATCCATGATGCTAAAACGCCCCGACAACAGTTGAGGCCTGAGGTCAACATGTCTTCCAATTGAATTCCATATATATGTGGTTTTATCAGTGATGTCACTAATCCCCTGATAGTTGAGGTTCTCGATTGGCAGTTCGCAATCCCCCACATAAACGGTTTCCGATTCTATGTCTATCTGAACGTGTTCCTCGTGATCTGGAGATGTTGTGCAGTCCACTCCATATCGGTCGGTGTCGGCTTTCAGAGCAAGTGCTCCGACCAATGAGGTGAAGATAGCAATAGCCAGAGTGTTCAATATTGCGGTCAAATAGCGAGTCATGGCGGAAGAGTCCTTGTTGGTCATTGTGTTACTGGCACCCTGTTGGCCATGTTGTCATGGTACTGGCTGGCAAAGTCGGCGAGGTTGTTGTGTGGGTTGGACATAACGTCTCCTTGTTTCTCATTCGCGTGGGTTTCGTGTTTTCCTTACTACAGTTGGGTACAGTATCTATGAAAAGGAGCTTCCCAATTGGAATAGCGCTAGGGTGCTATATTGCCAGTGTGCTCGATTGTCGCCTCTACAAAGGTTATTACAGCCTCATGTAGTTGAGGCCAGTCCCTGTATGCCATGTTATTTGAGCGCAAAGAGTAGGAAACGCCAGAGGCATGTATTTGGCCATGAAGAATGCAGTTGAGAGCTATATCATGGCACGTGATAAAAATATCCTTATTGTTGCTAGATATATATACGTAGAGAGTTCTTTCATGTCTTTCTCTCATGGATGGCGAGCTGATTAATACATCGTATTCTGTGGTGGAAAGATATTCGTCATGGGTTAGGGAGAACAAGTCTCTAGTCCCGGCGAAAGTGTCAGGGGCATATTGGTTGGATATATGAAGCCGATAATAGTGATTGTCTGTTTCATCGCAGCGTATCAACTCAGGAAAGCACAGGCCTACACTTAAACGCAGGTTCTCTTCGTCTGTGCCCGGCTCTCCGGGCACCTGAACCACGCAATCCGGTGACAGATTGAAATAATGAGCAGGGTCTTCCACCGCTGTACCGTATTGCTCCAACGGGGGTTCAAGACAGGCTATTGTCTGACCTTCTTCGCTGAAGGCCGTTGTCCCCAGACCGAGCAAGGACAGCAAGCCGGCCAAGATCAGCGTTAGTACGGATAGTGGTGTGTATCTTTTGAGGACGGTCATGTTTTTTCCTTGGTACAGTTCCTGTCTGATTTGGATTAGCGCTCTCGACCTGTTTCATCCAGCGCGGACAGTATGGGCGCGGCAAAAAACTCGATCAGCCGTCGTTGCCCAGTGGTGACCTCGGCGCTCAGGGTCATGCCCGGTGCCAGACTGACTTCCTTGCCGCCCAGGTCGATATAATGTTGATCCAGTTCAATGCGGGCCAGGTATCTGGGACCGGCGTTCTCATCCACGATGGCGTCATTGGAAACACTGGTAACTGTCCCCGGAACTGTGCCGTACCGGGTAAAAGCAAAAGCGTTCAGTTTCAGTGAAGCGGATTGCCCTTCGTTGACAAAGCCGATATCACGGTTGTCGACCCAGACTTCAGCTATGACCCGCTCCTGACTGGGAATGATTTCGAGCAGCGTCTGAGCTGGCTGGACTACGCTGCCGATGGTATTGACTTGCAGGTTGTGGATGATGCCGCTGACCGGGGCTCGCAACACCTGTTGCTCACTCAAGGAGGTGGCCTTCACCAGTTGTTGTCCCAGATCCTCAAGTTCTGCTTCCAGAGATTCCTGCTCGGTCAGTGATCTTTCCAATGCATCAGTCCAGAGCTGTCTCCGCTGATGTTCGATTTCTTCAATTTCCGCTTCCAGCTGAATCAATCTCAAACGGTCGCCTTCAAGTTGGCCATCCATCTGAATAATTTCACGCTCCATGGCGATAAGCTCTACTCTGGGTGCCATATCGCGCTCATTCAGAGCCTGTATTGCACTGGCATGCTCTGCCAACAGTGGCTGAGTCTGCTCAAGTCGCTGTACTGTTGCAGAGGTTCTTGAGTATTCCAGTTCGCGGGCCCGCAGGCGTTGCGCCAGGCCCGCATCCATAACCAGCAGGGCCTGATGCCGGCTGGAAAGCAAGGCATCCTCTGTCTCGAGTTGTATCTGAGCAGGTTCGGAAGACTCGTTGGTTGACAGGCCGAGTTGCAGGAATTCAGTCCACAAGGTTTGTCTTTGCAGGCGCCGTTGTGTCAGTTGCCGGATATCCTGCAATCGAGTGACTTCGGCCTGTGTCTCAGTGCCGTCCAGAGTAACCAGCGGTTGGCCAACCTCGACCAGAGAACCATCCTCTATATGAATCTGTGCCACTCTCCCCATTTGCGAGGGTTGAACGATATTCGTGCGCCCTTTGGGTACCAGTTGGCCCTCTGTGACGGCGACGACATCGACACGTCCCACGCTTGCCCAGGCAACCGCGCTAAGGAAAAAAGCCATGATTGACCACAGTATGCCCCGTGCCACACGGCTCGGCGGTGCCTCTTCGAGTGCTATAGCCGCAGGTTTGAAGTCATTGGCGATGGGGTCAACTGCTTCCCTCTTGCGGCGGCCGATTGTTGGCAGGCGAGCCATCATGATGTCTCTCCGGCGGCGGCAAGCATGGCTTCGTGTCGACCTGAATCTGCGGTGCCACTTTGCAGTGCGTGCAGATGAGCATAGATGCCACGCTTGGCCAGGAGATGCTTGTGGTCTCCGGTTTCCACAATGCGCCCCTTGTCCATCACGACAATCCTGTCCGTATGGCGCACAGTGGAAAGGCGATGCGCGATGATGATGACGGTTCGTCCCTTTGCGATCTGGGCCATGTTCTGCTGGATGATTGATTCTGATTCATAATCCAGTGCACTCGTTGCCTCGTCGAAGATGAGGATCCTGGGATTGGTCAGCAGTGCTCGGGCGATGGCGATGCGCTGTTTCTGGCCCCCTGACAGCAACCCAGCCTGTTCACCGGTGGGTGTGTCATAGCCCTGAGGCAGCTCAAGAATAAAGTCATGCGCTCCTGCCAGCTTGGCTACGTTGACAACACGTTCGATGGGGGCACCGGGGTCAGCCAGGGCAATATTGTCTCGGATGGAGCGGTTGAACAGAAAACTGTCCTGCAGAACAACTCCCACTTGTCGGCGCAACCATGAAGGGTCGATCATGGCGAGGTCGATGCCGTCAACCAGCACCCGCCCTGAATCTGGCGCGTAAAGGCGCTGAACCAGTCGAGTCAGTGTGCTTTTGCCTGAACCTGAGCGACCGACAATCCCGATGCTCTGACCGGCTGGTATTTTCAGGGAGATGTCGTTAAGTACCGGGGGGCGGTTTGGGTCGTAAGCAAAGGTGACGTGATCGAAGTTGATTTCACCTTTCAGGTCCGGGAGTGAGGTGCGGTTGGGGTCGTGCCCGGGTTCGACCGGTGAGTTCAGGATGTCACCCAGCCTCTGCAGAGAGATGCCGGTTTGTTGAAAGTCCTGCCACAGTTGGACCAACCGCAGTATGGGGCCGCTGATGCGCCCGGCGATCATATTGAATGCGATCAGCATACCGATGGTCATGGCGCCCTGCATGACCAGGCCTGCACCCACCCAGAGGATCAGAACAGTGATCACCTTGTTTATAAGGTTGGCGACCTGGTTTGATATATTGCCCAGATTCCTGGCCTTGAACGATGCACTGACATAGGCAGCCAACTGGCCCTCCCACTTGCGTTGCATCAGGGGTTCAACGGCCATGGCTTTCAGAGTGTCCATCCCGGTTACCGACTCGACAACAAAGGCCTGATTGTCAGCCCCCCGTCGAAACATATCCTGAACGCGTGAGCGTAATACCGGAGTGATGATTGCTGACAACAGGACATAGCAGGGAATGGAGGCGAGAACTACCAGCGCGAGCGTAACGTTGTACAGGAACAAGACGGCGAAGAAGACAAAGGTGAAGAGAACATCAATAATGAGCGTGACAGAGGACCCTGTTATGAACTCACGAATGGTGTCCAGTTCACGGACTCTGGCGACGGTATCGCCGACACGCCGGGCTTTATAGTAGCTTACCGGCAGCTTGGTCAGATGGCTGAACAGCTTTGACCCCAGTACGACATCGATGCGGCTGGTGGTATGGGACAGCACATAGGTGCGCAGACCATTCAACAGCACATCGAATGCGGATACTGCCAGGAGGCCGATGGCCAGCACATGCAATGTAGTTCGCCCTTCATGTACCAGTACCTTGTCAATCATCACCTGAAAGAACATCGGCGTAATGAGCGCAAACAACTGCACAAAAAGGGAGGCAAGCAGAACCTGCTTCAGCAGGTTCTTGTGCTTCAGAATGGAAGGCAGAAACCATTTGAGGCTGAAGCGCTGCGCTGTATCAAACAAGGTCTGCTGACGGCTGACCAGAATGAGATCGCCGGTCAGTTGATCTGCAAGGCTGTCCAGCGCCAGAGTGTCTGGCTGACCGGTCTGCACGTCATGCACCAGCACCTTGTCGCCGTCTGTACGGGCGATGATCAGCAGGTGGCCGGATTGATGCAACGCCAAAGCGGGCAAGGGTAGTTGTTGCAACTGATCAACTCGTGCCCTGAATGAGCGCGCCTTTAGCCCCAGTTGCCTGGCGGCCTGAACAACATCAGCCAGCTCGTATGTTTGCTCGGGCTTGCCGATCGTGTGCCTGATCTGCTCCGCATCAGCCGCGACGCCATGAAATCGAGCGACCAGTGCCAGTGCTTCCGGAGCAGACAGGAGTTGTGGAGGTTCCATGCCATCGGTGTCCCTGATTCCCTTTAATCTGGATGCGGCCGCTATTCAGGTTGTAAACCCTGTAATTCCTTTTGACCGGAGTTGATAGCCCTCTCACATGTGGAGTGGCTACCGCAGGCTCCAGGGCATTGTTCTGGCGCCTGCCTGAAAAACCATATTTCAACTCTGCATGCCTGGGAAGGCTCAGAACGAGAAAACAACCGCGACATTCAGGATATGTGAGGAGGGTCTCATTTTTCTTTATCCCTGGGTTCAGTCTGATGAGCAGGCTGAATATCAACAGAGTCTGCGCATGGCCTGGTTGCCGTCATTGCGCTAGTATCAGGGTCACAAGAAGATGCCAGCAGGCTCAGGATGAGCCTGCCTCTGCCTGAGGATTGACCCTGCCGATGAAGAAAACCGGTGTTCTGATCTCAACCCTGTCCCTGTGGTGGCTGCTGACCGGGTTTTATCTCGTGGAACCCAAAATCATCAATGGGGAGGATGTCACTGATCCTCCTTCCTACATCGTATTCATGGAAATAGATTTTTCCGGCACCTTCACGTTCAAGTGCGGTGCCAACTATATCGGCAATGGCTGGGTGCTTACGGCCGCGCATTGTGTATTTGATGACCATTCTCAGACCAAAGCCAGGCGAGTCCGGTTTACTTTCAACTCGCCCGGTGGCGATCACACTCAGGTGCCTGTTAGTCAGAGGGTCGTGTCGAGCCAGATCGAGATATTTCCAGGCTACGAGAGCTTGTACAAGGATGCTGCGCTGGTGTTTGTCGGGGACAATGTGCCTGCGGGTGTCGAGCCGGTTCGTCTGGCCACAAAGAGGCAGAGTGATCAGTGGGTAAACAGTAGGGAAAAGGTTATTGCCTACGGTTGGGGACAGACTGAATCCGGCGTCCAGAGCTCAACTTCAGACATCCTCCAGGGGGTAACCTTGACCCTGGAAAGTGAAGCCAGCTTCCTGACGACGGATATCAGTGACGCCCAGCGCGTCTGGAACTCGTGGAGCGACTATGTGGTATTTGCCGGTGCGTTCGACGATGGGGATGCTTGTCAGGGTGACAGCGGTGGACCATTGGTATATGAAGGAGGGGCAACTCCTGTTCTGGTAGGTCTGACCAGTTTCGGTTTTTCTGGTGATTGCAATGAAACTGAGATACCTGCGGGCTATACACGTGTTGCTGCAATCAGAGACTGGGCATTGTCAGGCCCTGCTTTGTACTCCGTCCAAGAACACGTCGTCTCCCGCCGCGTCAACGAAACCACCGGTGCCTTTTCACCTCTGTTCCTGCTGATGCTGGTGTTGTTTCTGCTGGTGGCGGGGCGCCGTCGTTTCGCACGCCCCTGAGCGTCGGCTCGGCGGTCAGAGCTGGAACAGCGGCGGCAGCACTATGGCGGGCGCTTCCGGTTCCAGGCCGGGCAGCAGGGTGTCCGACTCATCTTCGGATGGGAACATCCAGCGCAGCAGGTCGTAGTAGCGGCGGATATTTTCCACATAGATGACGGGCTCGTCGCCCCGGGCAAAACCGAAGCGGGTGTGGCGGTAGTATTCGGGGTCGCGCAGCAGCGGCAGGTACTGGCGCAGTTCGGCCCAGTAGTCGGCGCTCTCGTCCAGTGCGGCGGCAATGCGCCGGGCGTCCATCACATGCCCCATGCCCACGTTGTAGGCCGCCAGTGCGAACCACATGCGATCCGGGTCCTGTATATGGTCGGGCACCCGGTTGTGCAGCTCGGCCAGGTAGCGGGCGCCGCCCATGACGCTCTGTTGGGGGTCGAGCCGGTTGCTGACACCCAGGTCACCGGCCGTGCGCAGGGTCAGCATCATGATGCCTCTGACCCCGGTCGGTGAAACCGCATTGGGCCGCCAGTGTGATTCCTGGTAGCCCACGGCAGCCAGCAGACGCCAGTCCAGCCCGCTTTCTTCGGCGGCATTCTGGAAGTAATCCCGCAATGGCGGCAGGCGCTGGTTGACGTGGCGCTCGAAACGGCGGATGCCCACGTAGTCGAACTCGCGCAAATGTCCCAGGTGTCGGTCCAGCACGATTTCCAACTGGCCGGACTGCTCCAGATCATCCAGAAACCGGTTGGCCGCATGGCGCAGCGAGCCATCCCGGTTGGCATAGAACTGCCAGGCTACCGGCTGCGGTGCGGAAATATCAAATGCATGGCGCAGGCTGGGGTAGTAGGGTCGATAGTAGGCATGATCGTTGGAGTCGATCACGGCATAGTCCACTTCGCCATTGCCCAGTGCCTGCAGCAGGGCTTCGGTGGTACCTTCGAAGGCGACGATATCCAGTGGGGGGTCCGAGTTGAGCGCGCGCAGGGCCCGGTACTGGGGCGTGTTGGCGCGCACGGCTCCGGTCAGGGTCGCCAGTTCATTCAGGGTCTGCACCTGGTTGCGCTTGTAGACCACTTGCTGCAGTACATCCATATAGGGCCGCGAGTAGGCCATGTCCGGCGGGCCAGCCTGACTGGCGGGCACAACAATGCCACCGATGGCCATGTCGGCCAGGCCCAGGCGCAGGGCCCGGCGCAGTTCTTCGGTGCTGTCTGCGGTGTGGAAGCGCAGGTCCACATCAAGATGGTTGGCGAACTGGTGCGCCAGAGACATTTCCAGCGTATCGCCCTGGGCATTGTAGTGCCGGGGGTCGTTCAGGGTGACCACACGCAGCACGCCTTCGCGCTCTATGCGCTCGACATGACTGACCCGGGAGAACCCCAGCAGGAGGAAAGCCAGTACCAGCAGACCGACGAAAGCCCAGATAGCACCTCGACGGATCAATCTCTGACGAACCAAAATATGCATACGGGCAATGAAAATTCCGGGCTGATTCAGTATGATACCGGCGCTCTATCGCAACTCCGGCTGCGCGACATCCAAAAGCTACAGAGGCTTCCAGATCATGCAGGTTCTTCGCGGGGCTCCGGCCCTTTCGTCATTCCGCCGCCAAAAACTGCTGTCGACTTTGCAGAGGACGTGTCCGGACGTCACCTCGGTGTACGCAGATTATGCACATTTTTTGCGCACTGACGAGGCCTTGACGAAGTCTGAACAATCCGTGCTGGAACGTTTGCTGCACTATGGTCCGGCCGCAACGCCCGAAGAACCGACCGGAGAGCTGTTTCTGGTGGTGCCGCGTCCAGGCACCATTTCACCCTGGTCTTCCAAGGCCACCGACATTGCGCACAACTGTGGACTCGGTCGCGTACGGCGCCTGGAGCGCGGCGTCGCCTACTATGTAAGCAGCGCGCAGCCACTGGATAACGAGCAGCGTTGGGCCATCGCGGCCCAACTGCATGATCGTATGGTGGAAGCGGTGCTGCCGCGCCTGGAAGATGCCGAAGTGCTGTTCACCACAGCCGAGCCCGAACCACTGGAGACCGTCGATGTGCTGGCGGGCGGTCACGACGCCCTGGGCGCGGCCAACGAGGCGCTGGGGCTGGCCCTGGCCGATGACGAGATCGATTATCTGGTCGAGAACTTCCAGCGCATGCAGCGCAACCCGACCGATGTCGAACTGATGATGTTCGCGCAGGCCAATTCGGAGCACTGCCGCCACAAGATTTTCAATGCCGACTGGACCATCAACGGGGAAGATCAGTCCTACTCCCTGTTCCGCATGATCAAGTATACCTATGAGTGCAACTCGGAAGGCGTTCTGTCGGCCTACAAGGACAATGCCGCCGTCATGGCCGGGTTCCGCAATGGCCGCTTCTACCCTGATCCGGTGACCCAGGCCTACGGCTACAACGATGAAACCGTGCACATCCTGATGAAGGTGGAAACGCACAATCACCCGACGGCCATTTCGCCCTTTCCCGGCGCGGCGACCGGTGCTGGTGGCGAGATTCGCGATGAAGGGGCCACCGGTCAGGGCGCCAAGCCCAAGGCCGGCCTGACCGGGTTTACCGTCAGCAACCTGCGCATTCCGGGCTTTGTGCAGCCCTGGGAAGGCCAGTACGGTCGCCCGACGCGCATGGAATCACCGCTCAACATCATGCTGGAGGGGCCCATTGGCGGCGCCTCCTTCAACAACGAATTCGGTCGCCCCAATCTGACGGGCTATTTCCGTACCTTCGAGGTCAGTGCGCCCTCAGTGGTGGGCGACCAGCTCTGGGGCTACCACAAGCCGATCATGATCGCCGGTGGTTATGGCAATATCCGCCCGGATCACGTCGACAAGGCCTGGGATGCGATTCCCGCAGGGGCGCATCTGATCGTGCTCGGCGGGCCGGCCATGCAGATCGGTCTGGGCGGCGGTGCAGCGTCCTCGATGGCTTCGGGTGAAGGCTCGGAAGACCTTGATTTTGCTTCCGTACAGCGCGGCAACCCGGAAATGGAACGCCGCTGTCAGGAGGTGATCGACCGCTGCTGGCAGCGCGGCGAGCATAACCCCATCCTGTTCATTCATGATGTGGGTGCCGGTGGCCTGTCCAATGCGCTGCCGGAGCTGGTCAATGATGGCGGGCAGGGTGCTCGGATCGATCTGCGCGCCATTCCCAATGACGAACCCGGCATGTCGCCGCTGGCCATCTGGTCCAATGAATCGCAGGAACGCTATGTGCTGGCGGTCAGCCCGGAGCGGCTGGATGAATTCGCCGCCCTGTGCGAGCGCGAGCGCTGCCCCTTTGCGGTGGTGGGTGAAACCCGGGCCGATGGTCAGTTGCAGGTTCATGACAGTCAGTTTGACAACCTGCCGGTCGACATGCCGCTGAATGTGCTGCTGGGCAAGCCACCCAAGATGCAGCGCAGCTTCCAGCGCCAGGAGCGGCCGCAGCAGAAATTCATGCCCAAGGTGGAACTGGCGGAAGCCGCAGAGCGGGTTCTGAAGCTGCCGGCTGTTGCAGGCAAGAGTTTCCTGATCACCATTGGTGACCGCTCCATTACCGGTACTGTGGTACGTGATCAGATGGTCGGCCCCTGGCAGATACCGGTAGCCGATGCGGCTGTGACGACCACGGGTTACGCCGGCTGTACCGGCGAGGCCATGGCCATGGGTGAGCGCACTCCGGTAGCGGTGATCGACCCGGCAGCAGCCGGGCGACTGGCCGTGGCGGAAGTCGTTACCAATCTGGCCAGCACGCGCATCGAGAAGCTGTCTGATATACGCATGAGCGCCAACTGGATGGCCGCCGCCGGCCATCCGGGTGAAGATCAGGCCCTGTTCGACACCGTGCAGGCGGTGGGGCTGGAGTTCTGTCCGGCGCTGGGCATTACCATTCCTGTGGGCAAGGATTCCATGTCCATGCGCACCCAGTGGGAAGACGACGGTGTCGGCAAGAGTGTGGTGTCACCGGTGTCCCTGATCATGACCGGCTTTGCCCCGGTAACGGATGTGCGGCGCACTGTGACCCCGCAACTGCGGACCGACCGGGGCGACACCGAACTGCTGCTGATCGACCTGGGGCAGGGCCGTAACCGCCTGGGAGGCAGTGCGCTGGCTCAGGTCTACCGCAAGGTCGGTCATACCCCGGCGGATGTCGACTACCCGGAAGACCTGAAACGGTTCTTCGGTGCCATGCAGAGTCTGCTCGAGCAGAATCTGGTGCAGGCCTATCACGACCGTTCAGACGGCGGCCTGTTCACGACCCTGGTGGAAATGGCCTTTGCCGGGCGCACCGGAATCGATGTCAACCTGGATGCCGCCGTCAAACTGGCGCAGTACAGCAGTACCGGCCTGACCGGCGTGCTGTTCAGCGAGGAGCCCGGTGCCGTGCTGCAGGTGCGGCATGATGATCTGGAAACGGTCGACAATGAACTCAACCGCTGGGGGCTGAGCGATATGGTCTGCCGCCTGGGCGGGCCCAACGAGGATGACCAGATCCGCTTTGTGACCGCCGGCGACGAGGTGCTGGCCAATACCCGCACCCAGTATCTGCGCTGGTGGTGGGAAACCAGCTATCGCATGCAGGCCGAGCGTGACAACGAAGCCTGCGCCCGGCAGGAGTACGACAACCTGTTGGATGCAGCCAACCCCGGCCTGCACGCCAGCCTGACCTTCGACCCGGAAGACAACCCGCTGGAAACGTTGGGCCGAACGGATACCCGACCACGGGTGGCGGTGTTGCGCGAGCAGGGTGTCAACGGCCAGATCGAAATGGCGGCGGCTTTCGACCGTGCCGATTTCGAGACGGTGGATGTGCACATGAGCGATATCCTGTCCGGCCGTATCAGCCTGCGTGACTTCACCGGTCTGGTGGCCTGTGGCGGCTTTTCCTACGGGGATGTGTTGGGCGCCGGTGAGGGCTGGGCCAAGTCGATCCTGTTCAATGCGACGGCACGTGAAGAGTTCCGCGCCTTCTTTGCGCGTTCGGACAGCTTTGCCCTGGGCGTCTGCAACGGCTGCCAGATGCTGTCGAACCTGCGCGAGCTGATTCCCGGCACTGAGCATTGGCCGCACTTTGTGCGCAACCAGAGCGAGCAGTTCGAGGCCCGGGCCTGTATGGTGCGGGTGGAAGAGAGCCCGTCCATCTTCCTGCGCAACATGGCTGGCTCGCGGCTGCCCATTGCGGTTGCGCATGGTGAAGGCCAGGCTGAATTCCGTGCCGGCCAGACCCCGGAGCAGGCGCTGGACTCGGGGCTGGTGACACTGCGTTTTGTTGACAACTACGGCAAGTCGACCGAGACCTACCCCTACAACCCGAACGGGTCACCGGCCGGCATTACCGGCCTCTGTTCCGCCGATGGTCGGGTCACCATCATGATGCCGCACCCGGAGCGGGTGTTCCGCACCATCACCCATTCCTGGGCACCGGAAGACTGGGGAGAGGACAGTGCCTGGATGCGCATGTTCCGCAATGCCCGTATCTGGGTGGCCGAACAGCAACCGGCTGCAGTCGAGCCCACGGAGTAGAGGCATGCTCGCAACGCTGGTCATACTGGTGGTGGTCCTGCTGGCGTTTGGCGGCTTTATCTGGTTCTTTGCGCGTATCGAGCGCAACCCCATCTACCGCACCACCCGTGAAAGCATGCTCGAACTGCTGCAGCGGGTGGAGCGCGGCGAGGCGAAGGACATCGAGTGGCGTACCTTTCTGTCGGTGCCCATTCGCCATGACGACTTTCTGGAAGAGCTGCGTATGCGTTGCGAGTATCTGGACGACCGCTACAGCCGCCAGATACGAGGGCAGTTGCTGAACCGGCAGGGGCGCGAAGAGCTGGCCAAGGTGATTGAACAGTTGCAGCAATATGACCACAAGGAGTTCTGAACCGGGCGGGCGCCTGCTGCTGGCGCCAATGGAAGGCGTCATGGACGCCACCATGCGTGACCTGATTACGCGCAACGGCGGCTTTGACCTCTGCGTGACCGAGTTTCTGCGCGTGGTGGATGAACTCTTGCCGCCGCGTGTGTTTCATCGTCTGTGCCCGGAGCTGCACGCCGGTGCTCGCACGCCAGCCGGTACTCCTGTTCGCCTGCAACTGCTGGGCAACAACCCCGAAACCATGGCCGTTAATGCGGCGCGTGCCGTCGAGCTGGGCTCACCCGGGGTCGATATCAATTTCGGCTGTCCCGCCCGTACTGTCAACAAGAGCCGGGGTGGGGCCATTCTGCTGACCGAGCCGGAGACGCTGTATCGTGTGGTCAGCGCGGTGCGTGCTGCCGTGCCGGCGGCGCAGCCGGTCACGGCCAAGATGCGCCTCGGCTTTGAAGACCGGGCACGACTGCTGGACAATACCTGGGCCCTGCTCGATGCCGGTGCTGCCGAGATTGTGGTGCATGCGCGTACCAAGGTGGATGGCTACAGGCCGCCGGCCTACTGGGACGAGATCGCCCGGGTGGCCGAGGTGGCGCGCAAGCGTGGGGTGCCGGTGGTGGCCAATGGCGAGGTGTGGTCACGCGCGGATTACGACCGCTGCCGGGCCGCAAGCGGGGTCACCGATGTGATGCTCGGACGCGGGGCGCTGGCCCTGCCCAATCTTGCCGCCGTCATAGCCTGCGGCCAGCCACCCTGGACCTGGGAACAGGCCCTGGCGGCGGTCATGCAACTGGGCGCAACCGATATTGCCGCCGGCCGTGAGCGCTATATGCCCAGCCGCATCAAGCAGTGGCTGAAATATCTGGAGCGAGCCTACCCCGAAGCCCGCATCTGCTTCGAGCAGGTCAAGCGGGTGCGTACGGCAGCCGAGATGCAGGCAGCGCTGCGTAAAGGCGTGTCTCCTCCAATGGCCGCTTGCCTGTAGCGAGGGACGCAAGTCCCGACAAACGGGGCATCACAACCTGTAGCGAGGGACGCAAGTCCCGACAAACGGGGCACCACAACCTGTAGCGAGGGACGCAAGTCCCGACAAACGGGGCACCACAACCTGTAGCGAGGGACGCAAGTCCCGATAAATTACCTGTGGTCCCGACCGGGGCCGAAAGCCCCGTATGAAGGGCGGCTTACGCCGCCCATCGCGACTCGCGTCGCTCGCTACAAATGAGCCTCCGTTGTGGGCTGTGAGCTTGCTCACGCATGGCGCCTGCTTGTGCGTGGCCGAGGGCCACCGCCTACAAGGGGCATGTGCCCGAGCTTGGTGACGGTCCGTGTGGTACAGGCCCGTAGGCGGCAACGGGCACGCATGTACCTGACTCACCGCCGAAACCGCAGGGTGAGTTCCTGCCCCTCGCGGCGCCAGTCGAGTCGGTCGAGGGCGCTCATGCCGAGCAGTACGGCGTCACTGTCATAGCCCGGCAGAATCTGCGCGGCCACGCCGTCGAGCTGAATATCTCCCAGTCCCACCGTCTGCAGTTCGGTCTGGTGGGCGGTGACGATGCCGTTGGCCGTGCGCACCTGCACCGGGCGGCCGCGCTGCAGCCCGAGGTCATCAGCAATGGCGGCCGGTATGGCCACCTGGGTGGCGCCGGTGTCCAGCATGAAGGTGACCCGCTGCCCGTTGATGGTGCCATCCAGCAGGTAGTGCCCGCCGCGTGAGGGCTGCAGGGTGATCTCGATGGCCTCTGCCGTATGCACCGACTGCACCTGACGATTGGGGTTCATCAGGTTGGCCAGTTGCTCCTGAAAGGCCAGGATCAGCACCCCGGACAGCGCCGCCCAGGCCAACAGGCCCATGATCCAGCCGATGCGGCGGGTCGGGGCCTGATTGTGGTCACCCGGTCTGGCCAAGGGGTCAGCCTCCGTTGCGCTTGAAGTGGGGCGCATCGCTGGGCAGCAGGTGCTCCAGGTCGGAGATGTCGACCAGGGGATCGTCCAGATCCACCGAGATGGTGGAATGGGCCAGAGTCCAGGCGCGTCCGGTAATATGGCTGTCCAGCGCCCGGTGCTCACCGACGCTGGCTTCGCCGATTACGGTGCCCCTGAACCGGCTGTTGCGCGGTGAAATGGTTTCCAGATACTCGCCGTCGCGGATTTCGCCTTTCTCGTACATCAACGCCAGGCGCGCCGAGGTGCCGGTGCCGGTCGGGCTGCGGCAGATCACCCCGGGGTGCACATAGGTCGCCGAGCGCGACTCGTAGCCGCCGGGCTCGATCTCCCGCCATGGGCTGGTGAAATGCGCAAAGGGCAGGGGGCCGACATCACCCAGGTCCGGGTGAATCTGGCGGAACTCCGGGCGCACGGCACGCACAAAGGCATCCCCGAAGGCGGCCAGGGCGATCTGCTCGTCGGCCACTATCTCGAAACCCAGGGCAGTGGCATCCACCAGCGCAAAAAAGGCGCCGCTCCATACCAGGTCGTAGCGCACCACGCCGTAGTTTGGCACCGTGATGCTGAGATCCCGCGCGGCCACATAGGCCGGTTCGCCCTGCGTGGTGATGGACTCTACCCGGCCGTTGTGATTGAAGGCCTTGATGCGGGCCAGGCCGGCCGGTGATTCCAGCACCAGATCCTGTTCACCGTCCTGAATGGGCACAATGCCGCTTTCCAGTACCGCCGTGGCCGTACAGATGGTGTTGGAGCCGGAATAGAGCGGATAACCCATGGCCTCCATGATGATGTAGCCAGCCTGGGCTTCCGGGTGCGAGGGCTCGACGATCAGATCCACCGACATGGCCGGGTCGCCGTAGGGTTCGGACAGCAGCAGGCGGCGCAGGCCGTCTCCGTGGTCCTGCAGATAGCGCATCTTGTCGAGCACAGTGGTGCCGGGTATCAGCCCGATGCCGTCCACGACGATGCGGCTGACGTCGCCGCCGGACTGGGTATCGATCAGTTCCAGCGAGCGCATGCGTCCGGTGCGTTCAGGCATGGGGGGCTCCTTTTTCTTCCCACTGGCTGTCGGGGACCACCACCAGCTTGCCGATGTAGGTCTTGCTCATGAAGGTCTCCTGCGCCCGGTGGAAATCGGACAGCTTGAAGGTGCGGTCCAGCAGGGGCTTGATGCGCCCTTCCTGAATATAGTCCACCAGCCGCCGGAACGAGGTCCGGGTGCCCTGGGAGGACCCATGCAGTTCCAGCTGTTTCAGGTACATGGTGCGCAGGTCCAGCTCGACCACGGCGCCGCCGATGGCACCGGCGGTGCTGTAGCGGCCTTCGGGCTTGAGGATGCGCAGCAGGTCATTGAACATGGAGCCGGCCACCAGATCGGCCACCACATCGATGGGCTGGCCGTCGACCATGCGTTCCACGGCGCTGACCAGGTCGGGCTCGTCGCGCAGTATCACGTCTTCGGCACCGATGTCCTTCAGGGCCTGTTCCTTGCCCTTGCTGGTCACGGCATAGGGGATGGCGCCGCGTACCCGCGCCAGTTGAATAATGGCTGAACCCACACCGCCCGAAGCGCCGGTGACCAGCACCCGTTCGCCTGCGGAGAGCCGCGAGCGTTCCAGCATCTGTTCGGCGGTCAGGTAGGCGCAGCAGAAGGTGGCCAGTTCGGCATCGCTGATATCGCTGGTCACGTGGTAGGCGTTTTCGGCCGGCACGGCAGTGTATTCCGCGTAGCCGCCATCGCGGCCGTGGCCTATATAGTCGATGTCGGCCAGGCTGTCGTCGCCCTCCGGGCGGTTGTAGAGACTGAAATCGACTATCACGCGCTCGCCAATGCGGTGCTCAGGCACGCCGTCGCCGACAGCGACTATTTCACCCACGGTGTCGGTACCCTGGATGCGTGGAAATTCGAGGGTCGAACGCCCCCGGCGCCAGGTGGATACGGCCCCCGGGTCGGTTTCGCTGCCATAGGCCCCTTCGCGGACCCAGACATCGGTGTTGTTCATGCCACAGGCGCTGACCCGTATCAGCACCTCGCCGGCGGCGGGTTGTGGTACCGGCACGTCCTGCCGGTAAACCAGTTTGTCGAGACCGCCATGGCCGGTCAGTTGTATTGCTCGCATGGTCTCTGGAATCATCGAACCTCCTTGCTGTATCTGCTGTCTTGTTGATGGTGTCTGGCAGGCTGTGTCAGTGTGATCTGACTTCGTGTTTGTCTGTCGAAACTAGTGCGGAATCCCGCTGGATTCAAGTCATGATGGGCTTTCGGCGGCTTTTGCCGGGCTGTTTTTTCGGCCGGGTTACATAAGGTATTGAAAAACGGAACAAAACCCCCAGATGGCAGGTGTACTGCCAAACCCTGGAGGGTGACTCACTCGAGAAATCCCAACATCTGAAGTTCGAGCACAGACAAGAAGGAGGATGATTATGACTCAGGTTCATGATGTTTACCCGACTCGTCTGGAAGACAAGCGAGCAGCCTTTGAACGGCTGGACCCTGTGGTCTGGAGCGACGAGCCGGCGCGCAGCAAGGGGCCTCTCAGCCGCGATCAGGTAGACTTCTATGAACGCAATGGCTATCTGTTTTTTGACAGTTTCTTCTCGCCGGAAGAAGTGAAACCTTTTCTGGACGATCTGGAAGACTACGGCCAGGACCCCAACCTGAAGAGCCGTGACCAGGTCATCATCGAGCCCTATGCGGATGAGATTCGCTCGATCTTCGGGATTCATGAACTGTCCCCGCGCTTTGATCGTCTGACGCGTGACCCGCGTCTGCTGGGCATGGCCCGGCAACTGCTGGACAGTGATGTCTATATTCATCAGTCACGCATCAACTACAAGCCCGGCTTTACCGGCAATGGTTTCAACTGGCACTCGGATTTCGAGACCTGGCACAGCGAGGACGGCATGCCGCGCATGCGCTGTTTCAGCCTGTCCATCCTGCTGACCGAGAACAATCAATACAACGGGCCGCTGATGCTGCTTCCGGGGTCGCATCGGTGGTTTGTGCCCACTCACGGGCGGACGCCGGAAGAAAACTGGAAGGCGTCACTGAAGAACCAGACCCTGGGTGTGCCCGCGGCCGACAACCTGCAGGCCATGAGCGAGAACGCAGGCCTGGTGTCGCCGACGGGACCTGCCGGGTCGGTGATTCTGTTCGAATGCAATACCCTGCATGCCTCGGCCAACAACCTGTCTCCCTGGCCGCGCAGCAATCTGTTCTTTGTCTACAACAGTGTCGAGAACCGGCTGGAGGCGCCCTATTGCGGTACACGGCCGCGGCCGGAGTTCATCGCGACCCGGTCTTCGGTGCGCCCGCTGCAGCCGGTGACCAACCCCACCACCGTGCGCGTGGCCGAACCGGCCTGAGGGTGCCGCAAGGCATGATGAATTGTGGGCTGTGGCCCTTGGCCACGCATGGGTGTCCTGGCCCGAATGCGTGAGCAAGGCTCACAGCCTACAATGTGGCGCTGCCCTCCCGCGTGCGCGGCGGCCCGCATTCTGGCATCATGGTGAGCCCTTGCTGTGCCGTCGTCGGAGGTCTTTATCAAAAGCTTTATAGGTCGTTTCCCCGAGATCAGTGACCGTTCACGCCAGGAACAGGCAGCCCTGCTGGAGCAGGCGCGCTACGAGATCTTTGTCTCCCAGCGTCGCACCGGCCGGGTGGCCCTGTATCTGGTGATCAGTCTGTTGGTCGGCTTTGTGGTGACCATCGGCGGGCGCATGCTGTTTGTCGAAACCCAGCCCATGTGGGCCTTTGCCTTTCTGGGGCTGGGCATTGTTGCGGCCGGGCTGACCTTCCGCAAACTGCACACCGGGCTGGTGCGCGAGGGTCTGCAGGAAGTGCTGCAGCGCGAGGGCCCGGCACGCAGGAAGCACTGACCCGGCGCAGGAGGCTCTGATGATGCTTTTGAAATCAGCTCTGGTAACGGTTGTCGCCGCCTATGGACTGATTGTCGGTGCCATGTGGCTGTTTCAGGGCAATCTGCTGCATCTGCCCAGTAGCGAACTGGTGCGCACACCGGCCGATGAAGGGCTGGACTACGAGGATGTCGAACTCACCACCGAGGATGGCGAAACCCTGCATGGCTGGTGGTTGCCGCACCCGGACCCGGCCGGAACCGTGCTGTTCTTTCACGGTAATGCCGGTAATATTTCACATCGGCTGGATTCGCTGCGTATATTTCACCAGCTTGAGCAGCAGGTGCTGATCATCGACTACCGAGGCTATGGAGAAAGCAGTGGCCGGCCGTCGGAAGACGGGCTCTATGAAGATGGGCGCACAGCCTGGCGCTGGCTGATCGAGGAACAGGGGGTGGCTGGCGACAGCGTGACGCTCTTCGGTCGCTCCCTGGGTGCGGCCGTGGCGACAAAAATTGCCACCGAGCTGGGAGAAAATGAGCAACCCGCGAGTCTTATTGTGGAATCGGCCTTCACCTCTGTGCCGGATATGGGCGCACGGCTGTACCCCTTTCTGCCGGTGCGCACGCTGTCCCGGTATGATTATGACACCGAGGCCATGGTGGCAGAGGTGAGGGTGCCGATTCTGATTGTGCACAGTCCGCAGGATGACATTGTGCCCTTCCGGCATGGCGAGGCCATTCAGCAGGCGGCCGAAGCCGGCAGTGCGCCGCGGGTCGATTTTCTCGAGATCAGCGGCGACCATAACACCGGGTTTCTGACCTCGGGAGATGTGTACCGAGGCGGCCTGGCTGAGTTTTTGCGCAGCCTGTAGGACCTTTTAAGCGTTTATTATCAATCAGTACTTGGAGTGGCAGGACATGGGCCAGGAAAAAAATCGCAAGATGCGGCAACAACGGGAACAGAAGCGGCGCCGGATGCGTCTGCTGATCGGGGGTGGTGTGGCGGCCGTGCTGGCGCTGATCGCTGCTTTCGTTCTGTTTTTCCCGACTGTCCCGGATGACTGGGAGACCCTGGTGCGTGAGGGCCAGCCGGCCCTGGCACAGGTGGAGACACCGCCCAATCAGGGTGAAACGCATGTGCCGGCCGGAACCCGCGTCGCCTATGAATCAGATTTTCCAACGTCCGGTCCGCACTGGCCATCGCCTACCCGCCCCGGATTCTACGAGACGCCCCAGCCCAATGAAGGTCTGGTGCATGCCATTGAACATGGCAACATCAATGTCTACTACGATGAGCTGCGGCCGGAAGACGAGGAGCGGCTGCGTGAGTGGACCCGCTTCTACAACGGCACCTGGTCGGCCGTGAATGCGGTGCCACACCAGGGGCTGGGTCGCGGCGTGGTGCTGACCGCCTGGGATCATCGGCTGCGGCTGGATGATTTTGACCCGGCCCCGATGGCGGCCTTTATCGAGGCCTACCGCGGGCGCGGGCCGGAAAACCCGGTACGCTGAGTCAGGGGTAGAGCTGGTGGTTCATGAAATCGACGGCGGCGCTCAGAGCGTCGCCGCTGAACACCAGACTGGTGGCATGGCCGCGCAGCCGCATGCGATAGAGTTCACTGTGTACGCCGGCCGCCAGCAGCTCGGCATGAAAGTCGCTGCTGTGGTCGGGTGGCACCAGACGGTCCCAGGTGCCGTGAAAATGAAAGAACGGCGGGCTGTCGGCATGCACCTGTGTCACCGGTGAGGCGGCCTCGTAGCGTGCCGGTACCGCTTCCATGGTCCCGCCCAGAAACTGTTCCACCAGACGCCCGGAGCCGAATTTGCGCAGGTCGGTCGGTGTGCCGCCGACCACCACTGCCGCGGGTCGATAAGCTGCACCGCTCCAGGGCTGATCCAGCTCATGGTCGGTACCGGCGGTCAGCGCCGCCAGGCTGGCCAGATGTGCGCCGGAGGAAAAGCCCAGCAAGCCGATGCGGCCGGTGTCCACGGACAGTGCTCCCGCCTGTTCATGCAGCCAGCGCAGTGCCTGCTGCACATCATGGACTGCCTCCGGGTAGGGGTATTCAGGCGCAAAGCGGTAGTCGATATTGAGCACCAGATAGCCGGCGTTGGCGAAACGGCGGGCGGCGCGATTCATGTCCTGACGCGAGCGGCCTTCCCAGCCCCCACCGTGCACCATGATCATCGCCGGAAAGCCTCCGTCGGGCGACTCGATTGCCGGTGTGTACAGGTCGGCATGGAGTGTCTGTGGCCAGGTGTCCGGGCTGAAACGCAGATCCTGCTCCAACTGGTGCTGTCCATTGGCTGGCGGCGTGACAGCGGCACTGTCCGAAGGTCGGTTCTGATGCTGTGCACAGGCCCCCAGCAGCAGTACCAGCACACCCAGAAACCCCAGGCCGCAGCCTGTGGTCAGGCCGTGCTGAGTGGGTGACAGGTCGGTAGCAGTTGCCATGGCGCATCCTTAGCAGTTGCGGATCAGCTGGTGCAGACTGAGTACGCAGACTGCAAGCCGTCGGATTTCTACTTGCGCCGGTGCGCAAAGTCGCCTAGCGTTAGACTTCATCTGTGCCGCAACAGGAAGTTGTCATGATCACTGTGCTCGCCTTTGTGGCGTTACACATGCTGCTGTTGTTCGTGATTGGTTACCTGACCGTCAAGGCAGCGCCCGAGCGCCCCTGGACGCGCCGTATCGGCCTGTTTCTGGGCATCGCCGTCAGCACCCTGCCGCCTGTGGGCTGGTTGCAATGGTGGTGGTTTCGCAACCGTGATCCCGCCTACGCCGAAAGCTGCATGCTGCAGTCTCTGGCGGGCATCGGTTATTTGCTGATGTCGGCCTATGGCCTGGAAATCATCTGACGACTTTGGCCCCGCTGTCACTACCCCTTACTTTGCCAAGAACAAGGAGTCCGGTTTTGTCTGTGCCGACACTATCGCGTTTCTGCCGGCCATTCTGTGCCGCCCTTATCGTATTGTTTGCTGGTGTTGTCTGGCTGCCCGTGGCAGCACTGGCCCAGGACCAGCAGCAGACGCCGCGCCAGGTGCTCGCCGACCTGCTGGAAGACGAAGAGTCCCGCAACCGGCTGATTGATGAATTGCGTCAGGCGGCGACCGAAGAGGGCGCCGAGCCGGCAGCGACCGAGCCGGTCACCTTCTCCCGCATGCTGGCCGACAGCACCCAGGGTATCGCCCAGAATCTGGTGGCCCAGTTTGGCGATGCGCTGGATGCCATCAGCGCCGTGAGTGCCGGTGAAACCGGCCTGGACTACGCTGTCCTGGCTACCAATGCGCTCAATCTGGCGCTGGTTATTGTGGCTACGCTGGCGGTATTTGTTGTACTCAGGCGCCTGGCGCGAGGGCTGTTCCGCCGGGCCAGCGAGTGGGCGCAGCAGGGCAGCCAGCGCAGTCCGCTGCTTCGTCAGACGCTGGCCGTACTGTTTGCTGCCAGTGTGGATATTCTGGTCGTGGTGCTGGCCTGGCTGGCCGGTTATGCAGGAGCGCTGCTGATTCTGGGTGAAACCGGTGCAATGGCGACGCGGGAAACCCTGTTCCTGAATGCCTTCCTGATGATCGAGGTGTTCAAGGTCATGATCCGGGTGGTGTTCGCGGCGCGGGATGACGGGTTGCGCCTGTTGCCCATGCAGTCCGAGGATGCCGCTTACTGGAATGCCTGGCTGGCGCGTCTGGTCAGCTTTATCGGCTATGGTGTGCTGCTGGTGGTACCCATGGTCAATGCGGATCTGTCGGCAGCCGTCGGACAGGTGATTACCTTTGCCATCATGCTGGTGGCCTTTCTGTATGCGCTGGCCATCATCCTGCAGAATCGGAGCAAGGTGGCGGCCAAGCTGCGCGCAGCCGGGGAGCATGCGCAGTCCAACTATGCGCGCTTCAGTCTGGGTCTGCTGGCGCGCAGCTGGCACTGGATCGCCATTGCCTATTTTGCCGGTCTGGCCATTGTCACGCTCCTGCGTCCCGAGGATGCGATGCCCATCCTGGTGCGCGCTACCATTCAGATGGTGGTGGCCATCGGGGCCGGGGTTTTCCTGTCCGTGGTGCTGGGGCAGTTGATCGGCAACCAGTTGCATATCAACGAAGAAACCCGCCATCGGTTTCCGCTGCTGGAAGAACGACTGAACGACTTCATACCGACCGTGCTCAAGGTCGTGCGCATGCTGATTCTGGTGGTCGTGGTGGCCTTTATACTGGATGCCTGGGGCGTGTTCAGCCTGGGCGCCTGGCTGGCTTCCGAGGCCGGAGCCAATGTGGTGCTGAAAGTGGTCACGGTCGGTCTGATTCTGATTGTGGCCAAGGCACTGTGGATACTTATGGCGAGCTGGATCGAGCATCGCCTGAATCCGGAGACCGGTGCGGGTGAACCGACGGCGCGTGAAAAGACCCTGCTGACCATTTTCCGTAATGCGCTGATGGTGGCACTGACCATCATGACGCTGATGATTGTACTGGCCGAGATCGGCATCAATATAGGCCCCCTGATCGCCGGTGCCGGCGTACTTGGGCTGGCCATCGGTTTTGGTGCGCAGAAATTGGTGCAGGACATCATTACCGGCGTGTTCATCCAGATGGAAAATGCGATCAACACCGGTGATGTGGTGTCCGCAGGCGGCATTACCGGGGTGGCCGAGAAGCTGACCATCCGTTCGCTCGGATTGCGCGACCTGTCTGGTACCTATCACGTTATCCCGTTTTCTTCGGTGGAAGCGGTATCCAACTTCATGCGTGACTTTGCCTTCCATGTGGGTGAATACGGTGTGGCTTATCGTGAAGATACCGATGAGGTCATTCATCATCTGCGCGCGGCCTATGAGGAACTCAAGACTGATCTGCGCAGCGACCCTGAAACCGCGCACCAGTTGCTGGAAGATGAGCTGGAAGTGCATGGAGTGACCGCACTGGCGGACAGCTCCGTCAATGTGCGGGTGCGCATCAAGACCAGGCCCGGCGCGCAGTGGGCCGTTGGCCGGGCTTACAACAGGCTGGTCAAGAGGCACTTCGATGCCGCCGGTATCGAGATACCCTTCCCGCACACCACGCTCTACTTCGGGCAGGACAAGGATGGTACCGCACCACCGGCGCCGATCCGTATCGAACAGGAGAAGCCGGCAGCGCAGGAACCCCTGGATGTGGGCAAGGCGGAGACCAACCCCAAACACAAGGGTGACTTCGACGAAGCCGACGATTGAGCATGCAGCCCGCACGGAGCGTCCAGAGACGCGGTGGCGGGCTGCACAGAGGCCGGTGTTACAGGCCGATCAGTGAGGACAAGAACAGGGTCGCCAGGCCCAGATAGATGGTGACCCCGGTGATGTCGGTGATGGTGGTCAGCACCGGGCCGGTCATCATGGCCGGGTCTTTGCCCATGCGCTTGATCAGAAAGGGTATGGTGCCGCCGATCACGCCGGCAATCAGTACGTTGGCACCCAGCGCGATACCGGCCACTATGCCCAGCACTATATTGCCCTCCAGGAAGTAGGCGATCAGGCAGAACAGGGTGCCGAGCACCAGGCCATTGACCAGCCCTATGGCGATCTCCTTGCGGGCGGCCAGCCAGAAATCACGCAGTCTGGCTTCGCCCAGTGCAATGCTGCGGATGGACACTGACAAGGCCTGAATACCCACATTACCGCCCATGTCGGTAATCATCGGCAGGAAGGCAGCCAGAATCGCTACCGCCACAATGGTTTCCTCGAAGGTGCTGATGACGGCCACGGCGCCCAGATTGAGAAAGATATTGGCCGCCATCCAGGGCAGACGCTTGCGGATGGCCAGGCGCGGTGGCGTAAAGAAGGACTCATCCGGCGAGCCGGCACTGATGGCCACAAACTCGTCCGCCATTTCGTGGGCCAGCAGGTCCATGGCCTGACCGATGCTGATCACGCCGACGAGTACGTCCTGCTCGTCCACCACCGGGAACATTTTCAGGCGCCGCGAGCGAATGCGTCGTGCGGCTTGCACTGCCGCTTCATCGGTGCGCACGGCGAAAATCTCGCTGGTCATGACAGCACTGACCCTGGATTTGGGGTCGGCCATCAGCAGTTCACGCACTGACAGCACACCCTTGAGCTTGCCGGTATTCGGGGTAACCACGAAGACATAGGCGGTGCGTTCGGTTACCTCGTGCCCGTGGCGCACGGCATCGATGGCCTCGCGCACAGTGGCATCCGGCTCAATGGATAGAAAGAACGGGCTCATGACCGAGCCGGCCGAGCCTTCTGCATAGCTGGCCAGTTGCTCGACCTGCTGCCGGAAGTCCGGGGCCAGATGGTCAAACAGGGTACTCCTGAGCACCTCCGGCAAGCGGGGCATCAGGTGCGCAACGGCCTCCGGTTCCATCTCCGAGATCAGGGTACTGCTGAAATCGGCATCCAGTTGGCCGAGCAGGCGGGCAGTAAAATCCGCCGGCAGGTAGGTGGCAATGCGCCCGGCCTGATGCGGTTGTATGGAGCGCAGGTATTGCTCGGCAGCCGCTGGTGGGGCTTCGGTCACCAGCCGGGCCAGACGCAGGGCGGACACCTGTCGGGACTGGCGGACCGCGCCCTCCACATCGCCCTGTTGCAGGCTTTGGCTGACCTGATCGGTCACTTCCTGCAGTCGGCTTGCATCAAGCAGCATGGGGTTCTCCCGTTATTGAACACAATGGATGTATAGCAGGGCAGTCGCGGCGATGACAGCTAGTCGAGTGCAATAATGGGCCAGCGGTCTTAACCGGCTTCCACGAAATCCTGTATCCAGCGTGCGACCAGTTCCGGCTTTTCGGCATGCAGCCAGTGACCGGCTCCGCCGACAACGCGGCCCCTGGCCTGCGGAAACAGGCGGCTGATCTCGGCCTGGTCGTCGCGGGTCACATAATCCGAGTCTCCGCCGACCAGAAACTGGCAGGGGCCCTCATAGGCGGTGTCGAAGGCCGGGAAGTCGGCCAGTTCGTCATAGCGTTCGTACAGTGCCCGCCAGTTGACTCGCCAGTCGAAGCCGGTGTCGGTGCGCTCCAGGTTCTTGAGGATGAAGGTGCGTACCGCCGTGGTTTCAATGTGCGGTCGCAACAGGGCTTCGGCCTCCTGGCGGCTCTCGGGTCGGGCCTCTGCCACGGCCTGCAGGCCGGCAAACACATCCCGGTGGCGCACCGGATATTTTTTTGGCGCGATGTCGACCACGGTCAGACCCTGCACTCGGTGCGGGTGTTGCAGGGCCAGGGCCATGGCGATCTTGCCGCCCATGGAGTGACCGACCAGTTGCACCTGATCCAGTTCCAGGCGGTCCATCAGCGCCAACACATCGGCCGCCATCGCGGGGTAGGAGCAGTCGTTGTCATCATGCGGCGAGCGACCATGATTGCGCATGTCCGGCAGGATGAGGTGGAAGTCGTCACGCAGCAGGCGGCTGACACCGCCCCAGTTCAGGCCGTCACCGAAGAGGCCGTGAATGATCAGCAGGGGTTCACCCAGATCGCCCTGGGTGCGGTAGTAGAGTTCCATCAGTGTGGGTTATCCTGTCGCTTCAGTCATATCAAGTCAGATTCGTTGCCATGTCCGATCATATGGACTGCCGTCCCGGCTGTGGCGCCTGTTGCGTTGCACCTTCCATTTCGTCACCGATTCCCGGCATGCCGGAAGGCAAGCCGGCCGGGGTGCGCTGCGTGCAGCTGCAACCCGATTATACCTGTGCCCTGTTCGGTCAGCCCGAGCGGCCCCTGGTCTGTGCCGATTTTGCCGCCGACCGGGCCATTTGCGGGCACGATCGCTGGCAGGCCCTGCAACTGCTGGACAGCATGGAAACCGAAACTCAGAACAGCCCCTGATTGTCGGCCACGGCCTGGTGAATGCTCTGCACCACATGATCACGGCGGTCTGTCGGCAGGTCGAGGCGGGCGACGGCGGGTGTGGTGCGCCAGTCGGTGCGGCCAAAATAATTCTGTTTGTCGGCGAACAGCAGCATGTTGGCTACTGTCACCAGATCGGCATGGGTGACCGTGCCGAGATCCTTCGTCAGGTCACGATAGGTTTCCGGCACCGTGATCAGTTCCAGCGGAAAGCCCCAGCGTTCGAGAATAACCTGGCCCAGGCGGGCATGCAGATGGCCGATCAGCTTGTCCAGATGAATGCCATCGAGTTGCAGGTGCTCGGATTCTTCGGCGTAAGTCAGGATCGGCAGTACACCGATGCGATGCAGCAGCGCTGCCAGGGTGGCCTCATCCTCGGATACCTCGCAGCGTTCGGACAGCTTGGCCGCGTAGAGCGCCACCTGCGTGGTGATGTGCCAGTTGCGGCGCATGCGCTCGTCGATGATGTCCGAGGTGGCCTGGAACATCTGCTCCATGGCCAGGCCAATGGCCAGGTTGGAGGTGTAGTCCATGCCCAGGCGGCTGATGGCATGGTGCAGATCCCGGATCTCCTGAGTGGCCCGAAACAGCGGCGAATTGGCAACCTTGAGAATGCGGGCGGCGACGGCGGTATCCTGGCTGATGACAGTGGTCAGACGAACGATGGTGGATTCCGGGTCTTCGGCGACCGCGCGCACTCGCACTGCGATTTCCGGCAGCGTGGGCAGCGTCAGCTGGTCTGCCTGCAGTCGTTCGACAATATCATCCCTAACCTTGTCCACCAGTGTTGTCATCGTCTGTCCTCGGCTGTTCGGTCAGTCGGCCCGCACCCAGGCTCCTGCCTCGGCTGCCTGCTCATTGATGGTCAGGTCCGAGCTCTCATGGGCGAACGGCAGTACCGCCAGGCCGGCCCAGCCGTCGGCTGTGGTCACGGCGCTGGCCAGCTCGCCCAATGCCTTGCCTTCCGGGCTGTGCAGGCGGCTCAGTGGCCCCGGGGCAGATGTTGTCTGGCCCTGGACATGGCGCAGGCCCTTTTTGCTGGCACCCTTGTAATGCAGACGGGCCACCACCTCCTGGCCAGTGTAGCAGCCTTTGGAGAAGCTGACGCCACCCAGCTCATCCCAGTGCAGGGTCTGCGGCAGGAAGGATTCGATTGTTGCCGGCTGCACCCAGACCAGGCCGGCCCTGATGTCATGCAGGGCCCAGAACTCCGACGGTTGCCACTGCGCCTGCTGCTCCAGGCGGCTCAGAGCGCGCTCGTAGTGGTCTTCCTGCAGCGGGTTGAGCCAGAGCATGCGGCGCCTGTCGTCCAGTGTGAGCTGCACCTGGCGGTCGTCATGGTCCACTGTGCCCGGACCAGGGTCGCCAGCCACGGCCTCGACCAGGCCCAGACCGTGCCAGGCCAGGGTCTGGTCACTGAGTTCGGTCTTGAAGAAGGCTGCGTATTTGCCCAGGCGCTCCATGGTCGGCTGTACCATGTCAGCCGGCATGATCAGCCAGTAATGGTCGTCGGCCAGGCAGGCCAGCAGAAAGTTCGCGTAGAGCCGGCCCTTGGGCGTGCAGAAACCACCGTAGATCCACTGGCCGGGGGACAGGCTGTCCACATCGGCGGTGCACTGACCCTGCAGAAAGCGGCGGCTGTCCGGCCCCTGTATGGCCAGGAGTCCGTGCTGTTCCAGCGGCATGGCGGTGAGACTCATGGGGCGTGTTCTCCTGCTTCAATGATGGTCGGGCCGGCGACCTGACCCGAGGTGGAACTGGTGCGACAGATGACGCTGGCATAAACTGCGGTGCATCTGCAACATGGGTGCAATACACTAGTGGGGGCCAACCCCGAATTTTCAACAGGATACGACATTCATGGCGGATCAGGCCAAACTCAATCGACTTTTCTGGCACAGCAGGCGCGGCATGCGTGAGCTCGATCTGCTGCTGGTGCCCTTTGTGCAGGACGTCTATCCAAGCCTGTCCGAGCCGGATCAGGTGCTCTACGAAGCCTTCCTGAAAATGGAAGATCAGGATCTGTACAGCCTGCTGATGCGGCGTGTCGAAGCCAGGGAACCGGGCCTGCAGCGCATCATCGACCTGATTCTGGATCATGCCAGAGGCTGAGTGGTACTTCCAGGCGGCCCGGCAGCGCCGCTACTGGCGGTGCGCGCTGCTGGCCCTGTGTGGTATCTGGACACTGACGCTGCTGGCTTCGCTGTGGTGGGCCGGGCGGCCAGCCGAGCCAGCCTGGTGGCTGGCGCTGGCTGCAGCAGCAGGGCTGGCCGCATGGAGTCTGGCCGCACTGCGGCCGCCGGCGCAGGGCTTCTGGCTGCGCTTTGGGCGCGGGCGCTTTGAACTGGGTCTGGCCGCTGATCCGGCAGGGCTGCCGGTCTGGTTGCCGCGAGTTTATCGCCGGCCCAGGGTACTGCCCGGACTGGTGGTGCTGTCTGGCCCGGCATCGCGGCCGCTCTGGCTGTTTGCAGACGAATGCTCAGAGACGGCCTGGCGCCGACTCTGCCTTTGTGCGCGTTTTACCCGGTAGGATGGTGTCGCGGGCGGTGTCCAGTCGCTCCGGGTAGTCCAGCGTGAAGTGCAGCCCCCGGCTCTCCTGTCGTTGTATGGCTGACTCGATGATGGCTTCGGCAATGGCGACCAGGTTGCGCAGTTCCAGCAGGTCATTGGAAATGCGGTAGTTGCTGTAGAACTCGTGAATCTCCGCCTGCAGCAGATTGACCCGGTGGCGCGCCCGCAGCAGGCGTTTGCTGGTACGCACGATGCCGACATAGTCCCACATGAAGCGTCGCACTTCGTCCCAGTTGTGGGCAATCACCACGTCCTCGTCCGAATCCGTCACCCGGCTTTCATCCCAGGCTGGAATGGGCAGCGGTGCGGCCTCGGTGTCGTCCCGGCTGATATCGATGGCGGCGGCACGGCCAAAGACCAGACATTCCAGCAGCGAGTTGCTGGCCAGACGGTTGGCCCCATGCAGACCGGTATGGGCACACTCACCGATGGCATAGAGGTTGTCGATGTCGGTGCGCCCGTAGAGGTCAGTCACCACGCCACCACAGGTATAGTGCGCCGCCGGCACCACCGGGATGGGCTCGCGGGTGATGTCGATGCCATAGTCCAGACAGCGCTGGCGAATGGTGGGGAAGTGAGACTGGATGAAGTCGGCATCGCGGTGGCTGATGTCCAGATACAGATGATCGGCACCCAGGCGTTTCATCTCATGGTCAATGGCGCGCGCCACGATATCCCGCGGTGCCAGCTCCACCCGGCTGTCAAAGTGCTGCATGAAGGGTTTGCCGTCCGGCAGCAGCAGCCTGCCGCCTTCGCCCCGCACGGCTTCCGAGATCAGGAAAGACTTGGCATGCGGGTGATAGAGGCAGGTCGGATGGAACTGGTTGAATTCCATGTTGGCCAGCCGGCAGCCCGCTCGCCACGCCATGGCGATACCGTCCCCCGTCGAACCGTCGGGGTTGCTGGTGTACAGATAGACCTTGCTGGCCCCGCCGGTGGCCAGTACCACCTGGCGGGCCTTGCAGGTGACGACATGATCCGCCTGCTGATTGTACAGATAGGCGCCCAGGCAGCGGCTGCGCTCGCGCGGGCCCTGCAGACCCAGTTTTTCGGTCGTGATCAGATCAACCGCTGTGTGCCAGGTCAGCACCTCGATATGCGCTGCCTGCCGCACCCGGTCGTTCAGGGTCGCAGTGATAGCATGGCCGGTGGCGTCGGCGGCGTGAATGATGCGCCGATGGCTGTGTCCGCCTTCGCGTGTCAGGTGGTAGCCCAGCGCCGAGGCGGCATCCTCGGTAAAAGGGACGCCCAGATCCACCAGCCAGCGAATGGCCTCGGCACTGTGTTCAACGGTAAACCGCACCGCAGCCGGGTGGCACAGGCCAGCACCGGCGGTTTCAGTGTCCCGGATATGGTTGTCGACCGAATCACCGGTTTCCAGTACGGCGGCGACACCGCCCTGCGCCCATTCGGTACTGCCGCTGCCCAGTTCACCCTTGCTGACCAGGCCGATACGCAGATGGTCGGGCAGGCTCAGGGCCAGGGTCATGCCAGCGGCGCCGGTGCCGATGACCAGTACGTCATAGTCGAGTTCGTGCAGCATATCCGGGTCTTTGTCCTGAGGCTGATGCAGCGTAGTATAACCATGCACGGCAAGTGACTGACAGTGTCGTATGCCGACACCATATTGTCGAGCCCGACCCCGGGGAGGGAACTTTTGCGCTGGTTTCGATTCAAAGACAATCAAGTTCAAGCCGATAGCGGAGAAACGGATTTGACGTCAGCCAGCCTTACCGGGGAAGACCTGCTGTCCGCAGCGCCCGAGCAGGCCTCTGCCAGCCCATCTGCAGCGGCGCCGGGCCAGACTGACTTGCTGCTGGTGAAGCAGGTGCAGGCCGGCAATCGCCATGCATTTGACCTGCTGGTACTGCGCCACCAGCATCGGGTCGCGGCTCTGGTCAGTCGCTATACCCGGCAGCGCCAGGACATTGCTGACATCACCCAGGACACCTTTATCAGAGCCTATCGGGCGTTGCCGGGGTTTCGGGGTGACAGTGAGTTTTATACCTGGCTGTATCGCATTGCCGTCAATGTGGCCAAAAGCCACTTGGCGACGACCGGGCGCAGGCCGCTGCACCACAGCCTTGATGATGCGGAAAACGCCTGGCCGGAGCAACCACAGGACCTGGCCACACCGGCGGCCGTGCATGAAGGCTCGGAGATGATACGAGTCGTGCGGCAGGCCTGGGAGGCGCTGCCTGACGATCTGCGCGAAGCGTTGCGGCTGCGTGAATTCGAAGGCCTCAGTTATGATGAAATTGCAGCCACCATGCAGACGCCTGTCGGCACCGTGCGCTCGCGCATCTTCAGAGCCCGTGAGGCTATTGATCGTCGCCTGCAATCGTGGCGGGCCGGGGAACAACTGGAATGGTGACCGCTTATGTCCAAGCATGAAGACTACCGCAAAGAGCAGGAGCAGTTGTCGGCCCTGATGGATGATGAACTGGATGCGGACAGTGCCCGCCGGTTGCTGGAGCGGATGCAGTCCGATCCGGGCCTCGGGCTGACCTGGAAACGCTGGCATCTGACGCAGGCCGGGTTGCGCTCCGAGGCACCCACGGATGTGCTGGACGGGGTCAATCAGGCCCTGAATGCCGAAGCCCGGGTCCGGCAGCAGCGGCGCCAGGTGCAGCAGTCGCGTTGGGTCGGGTTTGCGCAGGGCGCACTGGCCGCCGGGTTGGTGGTGGTTGCGGTGGCCACCCTCTGGACCCCGGGCCGTCATGCGCCCGGCAGCGATTCAGCCCCGATGGAAGTGCAGTTGCCGACCGCTGAAGTGGCTGCCGAGCGCAGTCCGCAGTCAGTCTACTGGTCGCGCCATGTGCAGTACGCCGGCACCGGTGGCCAGGGGCGCTGGGAAGAAACGCTGCGCAGTGCTGTGCCGGATGGAGAATCTGCCCTATGAGTAGCGGCCTGATCAGGGTGGTATTGTCGTGCAGTTTCCTGTTCTGGGCCATGCTGGCCGGGGCCGAACCGCAGGCATTGTCCCCTGACACCACCGCAGACTGGTCTCGAACGTTGCTGAATGCCTCCCGCACGCAGGAATACAACGGCGTGCTGACGGTCAATGAAGGGGGTCTGCAGGTGGCCTACCAGCTCTGGCATACGGTCAGTGCCGAGGACGATACCGAATACGAGGAGCGTATGCGGGTGCTGGACGGGCCCCTGATGGAACTGGTCCGAACCCCGGAGCGTGTGACCTGCCTGCATGCACCGGGGACCGAGGTGCCGGCCGACCATGGTGTGCCGCAGTCGCCCTTTGCCAGCCTGATGCTGATGGACCCGGAGCGCCTGGCGGCCAACTATCAGCTGTGGGCGCTGGGAGACGAGCGCCTGGCCAGTCGCGCGGCGCGAGTCTACGAGCTGCGCAGCCAGCACGGCGAGCCCAGGCTGGTGCACCGGGTCTGGGTGGACGCCGAGACCGGCATTGCCCTGCGTCACCGCCGGCTGGCACCGAACGGTGATGTGCTGGCCGATGTGCGCTATGTGACCTTCAGCCCCGATGCAGCCGACGTACCGCCCGGGTTTCGCACCACCTTTGCCGAGCCGTTCTGGCATCAATTCGAGCAGGCCGAGCCGACCCGGGACGGCGGCGCTGATGAGGTGTGGCAACTGGCACCCGCCCCGGCCGGCTTCGTGCGGCTGATTGACGAATACCGCAATGGCGAATGGTATCAACTGTGGTCCGATGGCATGGTAGAATTTTCCCTCATGGTGGAACCGGTCAACGGTGAGCCCCCGGAGCCCGTTATGGAACGGCAGGGCAGCACACTGTTGATGACGGCCATTCACGGTGACTGGATAGTGGCCCTGGTGGGCGATGTGCCGGACGCCCTGGCAAGGGACGTTCTGACCCGGGTCCAGTGGCAGTAGGCGGTTGAAATTATACCAGAAAGCGGACGCCCGATGATTGAAGAACAGGCCACAGTGGTGGCAGTCGAGCAGGGCAGGGTCGGTGTGGAAACGCTGCGCCAGAGTGCCTGTCAGCGCTGTTCCGCCCGTGCCGGCTGCGGTCAGCCCCTGCTGTCCAGAGTGCTGGGGGATGGTGTGCAACAGCAGGGCACCCGGCTGTGGCTGTCACTGTCGACCCAGAGCCCGCTGCCCGTTGCCGGACAGACCGTGATTATTGGTATTCCGGAGCAGGCCCTGCTGCGGGCTGCATTCTGGCTTTATCTCTTCCCCGTGCTGGCACTGGTTTTAGGTGCTACGCTGATACATGCTGCCTCCGGACATAATCTCCTGAGTGCTTTTGCGGCTGTCCTCTGTTTTGCGGCAGCACTGCTCTCTGTGCACCGCCGCCAGGCTCGCTGGAGTCGGGACAGCCGTTGGCAGCCCCGCCTGTTGCGTACTTTGAACACACCGTCTGCACCCGATGCCGTGGTGCCAGAAGCGGTAAAAGTACTGTAAAACGGCGGTTGGCGACTTTGACGCAGTCGTAATGACTCACATTAATCGGACAGGTTGAATTAACGCGGAGGCGAGGTATGCGACACAGGTTGGTCGTCTGGAGTCAGGCCTGGGCAGGGCTGTTTATGATGGTATTACTGGCTGGCGCCGCGCATGCCCAGCAGTTGCCCGACTTCACCACTTTGGCGCAGGAGCAGTCTGCCAGCGTGGTGCGAGTGGAAGCGGATACCGAACGCCAGCAGCAGTCTCGGCAGATGCAGGATCCCTGGGGTCGGGAGATGCCCGAGCAGTTCCGGGATTTCTTCGGTGAGCAGATGCCGGGCATGCCGCGAGAGCAGCAACCCAGGCGTTCCCAGGGTTCCGGCTTCATTATTTCCGAAGATGGCTACATCGTGACCAACCACCATGTCATCGCCAATGCCTCCGAAGTACGGGTGCGGACCAGTGATCACCGGATATTCCGCGCCGAGGTTGTCGGTACCGATGAACCCTCCGACATTGCAGTGCTCAAGGTCGATGCCGAGGGTCTGCCGGCGGTGCGTATCGGTGATTCCGATGCTCTGCAGGTGGGCGAGTGGGTACTGGCCATTGGCGCTCCCTTTGGCATGGATTATTCAGTGACCGCCGGCATCGTGAGTGCCAAGGGCCGCAGCCTGGGCGAGCGCTATGTGCCCTTCATCCAGTCCGATGTGGCCATCAATCCGGGCAATTCCGGCGGTCCCCTGTTCAATACCGATGGCGAAGTCGTTGGCATCAACTCGCAGATCTATACCCGTTCCGGTGGCTTCATGGGGCTGTCCTTTTCCATTCCGTCCAATCTGGTGATGGATATCGTCGATCAGCTGCAGACCGCGGGGCAGGTATCCCGGGGCTGGCTGGGCATCGCCATGGACGACAGCTACAACGATGACCCGGACCTGGCGGAATCCTTCGGGCTGGAGCGCTCCGTGGGTGCTTTGGTGGTGCATGTCTATGAAGATACACCGGCCCGTGCCGCCGGCCTGCAGCCGGGTGATCTGATTCTGGAATTTGACGGTCGCGAAGTGATTCGCTTCTCCGATCTGGCACCCATGGTGGGTGCGACCCGACCGGGCACGGAAGTGGACCTGCTGGTGCTGCGCAATGGCGAGGAAATCACCCTGCCACTGGAAGTGGGCGAGCTGGCGGAGCAGGAACCCACGAGGATGGGACAGGCCCAGCCGGGCGTGCCGGATGAAGCAACCAACCCGCTCAATATCCTGGTGCGTGACCTGACCCGGGAAGAAGCCCGTGACATCGCCGATGGCGGCGTCATGGTGACCGAGGTCATGCCGGGACCGGCGGCGGAATCAGGCCTGCGCAGCGGTGATATCATCACCATGATTCATGGCCAGTTCGTGACCTCGGTGGAAGACTTTGAGCGTGTGATGGCCAACCTGCCGGAGGGCCGCCGGATCGCCCTGCGCATTGTTCGCAACGGCACGACGCGCTTTATTTCCATCGGCCTGACCTGATCGAGCCGGGTGGGCCAGCCTGTCTGGCCCACTTATCCGCTCTGTGGCGCTGTGCGCCATAGCCATTTCCCCCCCGATTGATTAGAATCCTTCCCCGTTTCTTATCCCCCGGGTGCGGGCTCAATGGCCTTCCATTGTGGTTTTACGCATCCGGCTGCAAGCATGACAAAGGCCCTGACTAAGTGAGTGAAGAACTGAGCGACCTGTCCCACATCCGCAACTTCAGCATTATTGCCCATATTGACCATGGCAAATCCACGCTGGCGGACCGGTTTATTCAGGTCTGCGGTGGCCTGACCAAGCGCGAAATGGCGGAGCAGGTCCTCGACAGCATGGATCTGGAGCGCGAACGGGGCATTACCATCAAGGCCCAGAGTGTGACGCTGAACTACAGGGCGCGCGACGGCAAGACCTACCAGCTCAACTTTATCGACACCCCGGGGCACGTGGACTTCAGCTATGAGGTCTCCCGGTCGCTGTTTGCCTGCGAGGGCGCGCTGTTGGTGGTGGATGCGGCCCAGGGCGTGGAAGCCCAGTCGGTGGCCAACTGCTATACGGCGATCGAGCAGGATCTGGAAGTGATACCTATCCTCAACAAGATCGACCTGCCGCAGGCCGAACCGGAACGCGTGGCGCAGGAAATCGAAAGCGTGATCGGCCTGGAGGCCATGGACGCCGTGCGCTGCAGCGCCAAGAGCGGGCAGGGTGTGGAGGATGTGCTGGAAGAACTGGTCAGAAGAGTACCGCCGCCGCAGGGCAATATCGAAGGCAACCTGCAGGCGCTGATCATCGACTCCTGGTTTGACAACTATCTGGGCGTGGTATCGCTGGTGCGCATTCGCCACGGTCGCCTGCGCAAGGGCGACAAGATTCTGATCAAGAGCACCGGCAAGGCGCACGGGGTTGACGAGATCGGTTACTTTGACCCCAAACGCCATGTCATTCAGGAACTGAAGGCCGGTGAAGTGGGCTATATTGTGGCTGGCATCAAGGACATTCACGGCGCGCCGGTGGGGGACACCATCACCTCTGCCAAGACGCCGGATGTGGCCCAGTTGCCCGGGTTTCAGAAGGTCAAGCCGCAGGTCTATGCCGGCCTGTTCACGGTCAACTCCGACGACTATGAAGATTTCCGTGATGCGCTCGAGAAACTCAGCCTGAACGATGCCTCCCTGTTCTACGAGCCGGAGAGCTCGGATGCCCTCGGTTTCGGTTTCCGCTGTGGTTTCCTGGGCATGCTGCACATGGAGATCATCCAGGAACGGCTGGAACGCGAGTACGACCTGGATCTGATTACCACAGCCCCCACGGTTGTCTTTGAAGTGATCAAGAGCGACGGCACCACCATCTATGTCGACAATCCGTCGCGACTGCCGGAGCCGGGTGCCATTGAGGAAATCCGCGAGCCTATTGTGCGCGCCAATATTCTGGTACCGCAGGAGCACCTGGGTGCAGTGATTACACTCTGTACCGAAAAGCGCGGCACGCAGGTCGACATGCAGTTCACCGGCAGCCAGGTCAATGTCATTTATGACATGCCCATGCACGAAGTCGTGCTGGATTTCTTTGACCGGCTGAAGTCCGCCAGCCGCGGTTTTGCCTCGCTTGATTTTGCCTTCGACCGCTATCAGGCGGCACCCATGGTGCGGCTTGATGTTCTGGTCAACGGCGATCAGGTGGATGCGCTGGCGGTCATCATGCACCGTGACCAGGTTCACAGTCGTGGCCGTGCACTCTGTGAGAAGATGAAGGAACTGATCCCGCGTCAGATGTTCGATGTGGCTATCCAGGCGGCCATCGGCCGACAGGTAGTGTCACGCACTACCGTCAAGGCACTGCGCAAGAACGTGACTGCCAAGTGTTATGGTGGTGATGTCACGCGGAAGAAGAAGCTGCTCGAGAAGCAGAAGCAGGGCAAGAAACGCATGAAGCAGGTGGGTAATGTGGAAATTCCGCAGGATGCTTTCCTGGCCGTGCTGAAAGCCGACAACTGATGAATTACTAGACCCGGGCAGAGGGGCAGACTGTGTATCAACTGGCTTCGATCGTTTTATCCGTGCTGGCGCTGTTCTGGCTGGTGGATGTGTTTGTTGTCGAGCGCAGTCGCCTGCGGAAGGCGCTGACCCGGCTCCAGGCCGGCGCTGCGACGGCGGAAGTGCAGCCTTTGCTGCGTCGCTCCCCGTGGACCTATCCAAGCCAGCTTCTGGGCTTCCCACTGATTCTGCTGGTGCTGTATCTGGCCATTCAGGAAAGCCGTGACCTGGCTCTGCTGTTGATTCTGGGCACCCTGTATGCCGGCCTGGTTGCGCTGCTGGATCGGGTGCTGGTGCGTGGCCTGCGCCGGCGCATCGCGGAACTGGTCCAGGGTGAACAGGTCGAGCGCATGGCACGCACCGAAAGCAGCATGGTGGAATATGCGCGCAGCTTCTTCCCGGTGCTGGCCCTGGTAGTGGTATTGCGCTCCTTCCTGTTCGAGCCCTATCAGATTCCGTCCGAATCCATGCGCCCGACGTTGCTGGTGGGGGACTTCCTGCTGGTCAACAAGTATTCCTACGGGGTGCGCATCCCGATCATCAAGCAGGTCGTGGTGCCGGTGGCGGACCCTGCGCATGGTGAGGTGATGGTCTTCACGCCGCCGCACCGGGAGAACCAGAACTACATCAAGCGGGTCATGGCCGTCGGCGGTGATCATGTGCGCTACGACTTCCAGTCGCGTGATATCTGGGTCAATGGCGAACTGGTGGAACGCGAGCTGGTCGAACAGCGTACCGAGCGTGGTCGCGCCATCAGTGTTTATGAAGAGATACATGGCGATTACAGCTATCATATCTACCAGTTCGACAACTCGCCGACCCCCAACTGGCCACCGCTGGACATGCGGGTACCCGAGGGGCATTATTTTGTGGTTGGAGACAACCGGGACAACTCACTGGATTCACGATTCTGGCAGCAGCAGTACGGCACCAGCCCGTTCGTGGATGGCAGAGAGCTGCAGGGCAAGGCAGTATTGCGTTGGATGTTCTGGCCCAATCTGCTCAGCCTGCCGTCATTCAGTCGGTTTGGCCTGATTCACTGAACAACCGAGCCTCATGATGACTGACCCACGCACCAGATCTGCTTTCACCCCCGCCAGCCCGGCTCGCCAGCGCGGCGCCGGCAAGCTGGTGCTGCTTCTGCTGCTGGTGGTGCTGATCTTCTTCATCAACCTGGCCGTGCGCGTGGTGCCGGTTTATGTGGAGTTCATGTATGCCCGCTCCATCATCAACAGCACCCTGGAAGACACCCGGGGCGAGTTTGACCGCTTCGAGTTTCAGGAAGCCTTCCAGCGCCGGGCACGGGTAAATCAGGTCAGCCTGGACAACGACGTGTTCAGTTTTCAGGGCACCGGCCCGGTCAATATCACGCTCGACTATGAACGCCGTGTTCCGGTGCTGTTCAATGTCGACGCCATCATCTACTTCAACGAGCAGTTCACCTACTGATATGACACCCAATGACCTGAAGCGTATCCAGCAGCGGCTGGGTTACGAGTTCAAGGACCCTCGCTTGCTGGAAAAGGCCCTTACCCACCGCAGTGTTGGTGCAGACAACAATGAACGGCTCGAATTTCTGGGTGACGCCATTCTCAACTGCACCATAGCGCAGGCACTCTATGAACAGTTCCCCAGCGCCCGCGAAGGGGATCTGAGCCGTTATCGGGCCGCCCTGGTGCGGGGCGATACGCTGGCCGAGGTGGCGCGCGAGTTCGATCTTGGCCCCTGGCTGAAACTGGGAGCCGGCGAGCTCAAAAGCGGCGGCCATACACGCTCTTCCATTCTGGCTGACAGTGTGGAAGCGCTGATCGGTGCCATCAGCCTGGATGCGGACATGGCCGCCGCCCAGAAGCGGGTAATGGCCTGGTGGCAGAGCCGCCTGGAAAGCATGGACCCGGAGCTGGTGCTGAAAGACCCCAAGACACGGCTGCAGGAATTCCAGCAGGGGCAGGGTCAGGCCCTGCCGCGCTATGAGGTGACTGCGGTCGACGGCGAGGCCCACAATCAGACCTTTACCGTCAGTTGTACAGTGGCACAATTGGAGATGGCTGTAGTGGCTTCGGCGTCCAGTCGTCGTCACGCCGAACAATCCGCCGCGCGCAAAACGCTTCGCCAACTGGGACAGAAAGCATGACCGCAAGTGATCACACCGAGACAGACAAAGAAGGTGCCGAAGAGCAGAAGTGCGGCTTTGTGGCCATAGTGGGGCGGCCCAATGTGGGCAAGTCGACGCTGATGAATCATCTGCTGGGGCAGAAGCTCAGCATTACCTCGCGCAAGCCCCAGACCACACGCCACAGCATCACGGGTATCTTGTCCGAGGGCGCGCATCAGGTGGTGTTTGTGGACACGCCCGGTATTCACAAGCCGGTCAACAAGGCCATCAACCAGTATATGAACCGGTCGGCCCTGTCGAGCCTGAAAGATGTTGATCTGGTGCTGTTTCTGGTCGACCGCACTCACTGGACGGAAGAAGATGAACTGGTACTGGGGCATCTGCAGAATGCGCGCTGCCCGGTCGGTCTGGTGATCAACAAGGTGGATCAGGTCAGTGACCGGGCGCAGTTGCTGCCTCATATCGATACGCTGAACAAGCGCCGCGATTTTGCCGAGGTATTTCCGATTTCGGCCCTGCGCGGCCTCAATCTGGAGCCCATTCGGGAGTGGCTGTTCAGGTCCATACCCGCAGGCCCCCATCACTTCCCGGACGACCAGATCACGGACCGCACGCTGCGTTTCCTGGCCGCCGAGAGCATCCGCGAGAAACTGATGCGTCAACTGGGTGAAGAGTTGCCCTATGCGGCCACGGTAGAGATTGAATCCTGGGAACAGGATGAGGGCGTGGTTCATATTCATGCCCTGATTCTGGTGGAACGCGACGGCCAGAAACGCATTGTTATCGGCTCCGGTGGTAGCCGCCTGAAGCAGATCGGTACCGAGGCCCGCAAGGATCTGGAGCGTCTGCTGGACGAGCGGGTGATGCTCAACCTCTGGGTGCGGGTCAAGGCCGGCTGGTCCGACGATGACCGGGCCCTGCGCAGTCTCGGTTACAGGGACTGATGATTGGGCTGCCGCCGGTCAATGCCTTTGTGTTGCAGCGGACACCCTACCGGGAAGATTCCTGGCTGCTGCGTCTGTTTACGTCTGACCGGGGCCAGATAACGGCCCATTATAGGGGTCGGGATGCGGTCTATCTCTATCAGCCCTATCATGCCGAACTGCAGGGCCGGGATGACTGGCAGCGCTGCCAGCATCTGGAAATTGCGGGTCCTGTACTGCGTCTGACCGGCCAGCGCGCCTATCTGGCCCTCTATCTGAATGAGCTTTGCGGTCGCCTGCTGCCGCGTTGGGTCAACGCAGAAAGCTTGTTTGGTACCTATTACGCTACCCTGAAGGGACTGCAGGCCGGCACGCCGGCAGAGCCGCTGCTGCGTTATTTCGAGCGGCGACTGCTGGAACAGCTGGGCTTTGGCATCGACTTTCGGGAAGATGTGGCCGGGGAGCCGCTGCACGCCGCGCAGCGCTATCGCTTTGACGGCTGCAATCGCTTTGTGGCGGCAGACGATGGCGAGCTGGAAGGGCAGTTGCTGCTGGCGCTGCAGAATAACCATCTGGACCAGCCGGCGGTGGCTTTGCTGGCCAAGCACCTGTTTCGCCAGGCCCTGAGCTATCATTTGGGAGAACAGAGCCTGGTCAGTCGTGAGCTGTTCCGCACACGAGTTCCGGGTAAGGGGAGCCAATCATGATTGTCGGCGTGGGCACGGACATCATCCGCATCGCGCGCATGGAAGAGGCCTGGACGCGCCATGGTGAGCGGCTGGCCGAGCGTATCCTGACGCCCACTGAACGGGAGAACCTGCGTGACCATGCGACACCGCTGCGCTATCTGGCCAAGCGCTGGGCCGCCAAGGAGGCGGTGGCCAAGGCGCTGGGAACCGGTATTCGCGGCGGTGTCGGGTTTCAGAGCATAGAGGTGCGCAATGACGATCTGGGCCGACCCGAGGTGACCCTGTTTGATGGCGCCCTGGCGCAGTTGGAAGCCTGTGGCGGCCGGCAGTGCTGGTTGACCTTGTCGGATGAGGCCGAGTATGCCGTCGCCTTTGTGGTCATCAGCGCCTGAAACGACGCGTCACGATGCGGTGCTGCGGGCTTCCTCCAGCCAGTGCGCCCAGTCTTCCTGTTCACTCCAGTGCAACAGGCGGTCCATGACCGCCAGCAGCTCCTGCAGGGCGGGTGCCAGGGCCGCCTGATCATCTTCTTTCAGCGCATGCTCGATGGTGCTCAACCGGGTTTCCAGCTCGGGAGTGCCGCAATAGCGCGTAACCCCATGCAGGGCATGTACCCGTTCCAGCAGGACTTCCAGGTCGCCGTCTGCCAGCAGCGTTGCAAGCTGCCCGCGGGTTTCGTGCAACTGGTCCAGCAGCCCCTGAAACATGTCCCGGGCCAGCGCCGGCTTGTTGCCGGCGCGCTGCAGACCCAGACGGAAATCGACCGGTGCATCGGCAGGGCTCGTTGCCTGTGCTGCCTCGGCCTCCGGGGTCTCGCTCAGGGTCTCGAGGCGTCCGGGTGGGTGCAGGTCGGCCCCGGTCCAGCGACGGATGGTCTGCACCAGTTGCTGCTCGCTCACCGGCTTGGTCAGATAGTCATCGAAGCCGGAGCGCATCAGTTCTTCCTGCTCCTGCGGCAGGGCGTGTGCAGTCAGCGCCACTACCGGCAGATGCGAGTCACCCAGTTCATGGCGGCGGATTTCTCGGGTGGCGGTCACACCATCCATCACCGGCATCTGGATGTCCATGAATACCAGGTCATAGTCATGCTGACTGATACGGGCCATGGCTTCGCTGCCGTCTTCGGCTTCTTCGGGCTGAATGCCGAAGTCGGCCAGGAAGGCGACCAGCAGTTTGCGGTTGGTCTTGTTGTCATCCACCACCAGAATGCGCGGCAGTCTGGGCGGGGTATCGACGGGCACCCCGGTCTGGGTCTGCAGCGCCTGAATGCAGAGCGTCTGCAGACGGTTCTGCCGGACCGGTTTGTTCATCGTGCCGCTGGCCAGTTGCTCCAGTTCACGCAGGGACTCGCTGTGATCATTGTGGCGCGTCAGCAACAGCACCGGTACCCCGTAGTCGCGGGCCCGACGCGCGAAGGTATGCAGCCAGTCGTGGTGCTCGGGCTGCCAGGTCAGCAGGATAATGCGCTGGCCTTCCGGCGGTGCCGGCGCCAGGTCGGGCGGGGTGCCGGCATCCAGCGCCTGTACCGACATGCCCCAGCGTTCCAGGTGATGCTGCAGCGACAGGCTGGCCAGCTCCTGCGGTTCCCAGTACCAGGCTTCCACGCCGGCCAGTGGTGACGCCTCCGGCAGGGTCGCCTCGACAGTGTCTTCAGCCAGTTCGAAATCGATCAGCACCGCAAAGGTCGAACCATCGCCTTCCATACTCTCCACTTCTATCTTGCCGCCCATGCGCTGTACCAGGCGCTGGCAGATCACCAGGCCCAGGCCGGTACCGCCGAAACGGCGAGAAGTGGAAGCATCGGCCTGGTTGAAGGCACGAAACAGCGAGCGCTGCTTGTCGCGCGCGATGCCCGGGCCGGTGTCGCTGACAGCCAGCCGGATGCGATGGCGCGAAGAGGACTGGCCTTCGGAGGCGATACGCACCACCACATGCCCCTTGTCGGTAAACTTGATCGCATTGTTGACCAGGTTGGTGATGACCTGACGCAGGCGCAGAGGGTCACCGATGACCTGCAGCGGTACGTCTTCATAGACCAGGGCGATCAGTTCCAGGGATTTCTCCTGCGCCATGGGGGCCAGCATGTCCAGTACATCCTCGACCAGATCGCGCAGGTTCATGTTGCGCCGTTCCAGTTCCAGCTTGCCGGCATCCAGCTTCAGGAAGTCGAGAATATCGTTGATGATGACCAGCAGGCTCTCGGACGACTGCCGGATGGTGCTGACATAGTCCTTCTGCTTCTGGGTCAGGCCGGTGCGATCCAGCAGCTTGATGAAACCGATCACACCGTTCAGCGGCGTGCGGATCTCGTGGCTCATGTTGGCCAGAAACTGCGTCTTGGCCTCGTTGGCCTCCATGGCCTGGCGGCGGGCCGTGCTCAACTGGATATTCTGGATCTCCAGCGTTTCCAGGGTTTCGCGCAGATCCTGCGTCGCCTGGTCGACGCTGTGCTGCATCTCGTCGCGCGCATTCTCCAGGGCTGCTGCCAACTGGTTGATGCCTTCTCCCAGGGCTCTGAGATCGCCGCCGTGGGTCACCTTCACGCGCTGGCTCAGGCGCCCTTCGGAGAGTTCCCGCAGCGTGTCCATGACCTGATAGAACGGCAGCGTGATGGGCCTCGACAGCATCAGTACCAGCAGCCAGATCAGGCCGACGCCGGCGAGCGCTACCAGGGCACCGATGGAAATCAGGCGATAATTGGCCAGCGCCAGATCATTGGTAGAGTAGTCCACCTGCAGCCAGCCGACAGGCTGTTCCGGGTCGATGCTGTCCTGCAAGGGTACGATGATGCGTTGCCAGGGGCGTTCGTCGACCCGCAGCAGGCGAGTCGGGCCCCGGGTGTCCGCCGTCAGGGCAGCGGCCTCGCCGGCCAGCTCGACCTGGCTGCCGCGCTGCAGCATGAGCTCGCCGGCGCTGGACAGCACGACCACAGAGCGGGCATGGGGCGCGTTCAGTACATCCTGGCCGGCGTTGTCCAGCATCTCGTCATCACCCAGGCGCAGGGCGGTCAGTATGGCGGGGACGGCGGCCCGGGTCAGCGCCTCGGTCTGCACACTGAATTCGCGCTGGGACTGCCAGATCAGCGTCAGGGCAAAGAACAGGGTCAGCAGCAGCGCGAATGCCAGTGCCGGTATCAGGGCGAGTTGCAGGAGGCGGCGGTTAAGGCTGGCTTGCATGACTGTCGGGTAACCACTGGGCTGATGGCGAGTAGCTGCGGATGGCCGGCAATGCCGCCGGCGGCGCAGAATCAGTGTCGAGAGTAATGCCGCGCCCGGCAGGCGTCAATTGAGGGCAACAGGCATAACCGGTTTCCGGGGTGCTTATTCTCTTTCTACATTACCCAACTGCAGTCTGAATCGTTACACTACGGCCCTGTTTTCAGACCACCGCTACAGGTTGCATGAATCATGGCTGCTTTCGACTATCCCACCATTGCAGACTTTGTCGGCAATACGCCCCTGGTGCGGCTGCAGCGGCTGCCCGGGCAGACCAGCAATACCATTCTGGCCAAGCTGGAAGGCAACAATCCGGCCGGTTCGGTCAAGGACAGGCCGGCCCTGTCGATGATTCAGCAGGCACAGGCCCGCGGTGACATCAGGCCCGGCGATACGCTGATCGAGGCCACCAGCGGCAATACCGGCATCGCGCTGGCCATGGCCGCAGCCATCATGGGGTATCGCATGAAACTGATCATGCCCGACCACATGAGTGCCGAGCGCAAGGCCTCGATGGCGGCTTTCGGCGCCGAACTGATTCTGGTCAGCCAGGAAGAGGGCATGGAAGGTGCAAGGGATCTGGCCGATGCCATGCAGGCGCGCGGCGAAGGCCTGGTTCTGAACCAGTTTGGCAATCTGGACAACCCGCGTGCCCATTACGAGGGTACCGGGCCCGAGATCTGGGCGCAAACCCAGGGCCAGGTGACTCACTTTGTCAGTTCCATGGGCACGACCGGCACCATCATGGGGGTGTCGCGTTACCTCAAGGAGCAGAACCCGGACGTACAGATTGTCGGCCTGCAGCCGGAAGACGGGGCGCAGATTCCGGGCATACGACGCTGGCCGGAAGCCTATTTGCCGTCTATCTTTGAGCGTCAGCGGGTGGATCAGATTATCGACATCCCCCAGCAGGCAGCCGAAGACACCATGCGCCGCCTGGCCAGTGAAGAAGGCATATTCTGCGGTGTGTCTTCCGGCGGCTCGGTCTGGGCGGCACTGGAGCTGTCCCGGCAACTGGAAAATGCAGTGATTGTCGCCATCATCTGCGATCGCGGTGACCGCTATCTGTCGACCGGGGTTTTCGCGTCCCGCTGACGCTGCTCTGCAAGAGGTCCATATGGTCAAAGTCAGAGACGAACAGCCGATCTCCATGGACGGCACAGTCAACCTGGAAGCCTGGATGCAACGCCTGCGCGCCCAGGTGGTGGTGCTGGACGAAGATGAACTGCTGCGGGCCTGCCGCATTGCCCGGCGTGCCGAAGAAGAAGCTCTGGCGGCAGAGAACATGTGGTCCGAGGGCACCAGCAGCTTCCGTGCGGGGCTGGAAATGGCCGAGATACTGGCCGGCCTGAAGATGGACCAGGAGACTCTGGAAGCCGCTATCCTCTATCGCAGCGTGCGCGAGGGCAAGTTGCCGCTGGATACCGTGCAGGATCAGTTCGGCCCGGAAGTCGCCAAGCTGGTGGACGGGGTACTGCGCATGGCGGCCATCCAGCAGAAGCACCGGGGCACCCGCAAGTCCGTACTGGGGCAGAGTGGTTCGCAGGCCGAGAATGTGCGCCGCATGCTGGTGGCCATGATCAATGATGTCCGCGTGGCCCTGATCAAGATCGCCGAGCGTACCTGTGCCATCAGGGCGGTAAAGAATGCGCCGGCCGCCAAGCGCTATCGGGTGGCCCGCGAGGTGGCGGATATCTATGCACCGCTGGCTCACCGCCTGGGTATCGGTCACATCAAGTGGGAACTGGAAGACCTGTCCTTCCGCTACCTGTATCCGACCGAGTACAAGAAGATAGCCCGCCTGCTGGACGAAAAGCGGCTGGACCGTGAAGCCTATGTACGCAATGTACTGTCCATCCTGCAGGAGAAGCTGGACGAGGCCGGCATCAAGGGCCTGGTGCACGGCCGGGTAAAGCATATCTATTCGATCTGGCGCAAGATGCGGCGCAAGAACATCAGCTTCTCCCAGGTGTATGACATTCGGGCCATGCGCATTCTGGTGCCGGAAGTGCGCGACTGTTACAGCGTGCTGGGCATTGTGCACTCGACCTGGCGCAATATCCCGAAGGAATTCGACGACTATATCGCCTCGCCCAAGCCCAATGGCTATCGCTCGCTGCATACAGCGGTGATCGGGCCGGAGGGCAAGGTGGTGGAAATCCAGATCCGCACCGAACAGATGCACGAGGATGCCGAACTGGGGGTCTGCGCGCACTGGCGCTACAAGGGTACGGATGTGCGCAATGCCAGCCAGGGCTATGAAGACAAGATGGCCTGGTTGCGCCAGGTGCTCGAATGGCACGATGAGCTCGCCGCCAGCAATGAGCATGTGGACGATGTGCGCCGTGAAGTCACCAATGACCGCATTTATGTGCTGACCCCGGAAGGCCATATTGTCGATATGCCTGCAGGCGCCACGCCGGTGGATTTTGCCTACCGGGTGCATACCGAGGTTGGCCATGCCTGCCGCGGCGCCAAGGTCAACGGTCGCATGGTGCCGTTGAATCACACGCTGCAGATCGGCGATCAGGTTGAAGTGCTTACCGGTGCCAACAGCCACCCGAGTCGGGACTGGCTGAACAGCGATCTGGGTTATGTGAATACCTCCCGGGCCCGGGCCAAGGTGGCAGCCTGGTTCAAGGAGCAGGACCGAGAGCAGAACGAAGCCGATGGCAAGCAGGCCCTGCTGCGGGAAATCAAGCGCTTTGGTCTGTCCACGCCCGACTTTGCGGCCCTGGCACGTACCATGAAGCAGAAGTCGGCCGATGACCTGTTTGCCGCCATCGGCTCCGGCGACATGAAGCTGATGCAGGTGGTGCACGCATTGGAGCGCGAGCAGCGTCCGGAACCGGAAATGAAAGAGCTGCCTACCTCGAGGCCGAAGGATCAGGGGCCGATCGACGATGACCTCTATATCCAGGGTGTGGGTAACCTGCTGACCACCATGGCCGGCTGCTGCAAGCCGGTACCGGGGGATGCCATTGTGGGCTATGTGACGCAGGGGCGCGGCGTGTCCATACACCGCGAGGACTGCGTCAACCTGCTGCAGCTGCGCAACAGCGAGCCGGAGCGGATCATTGAAGTCAGCTGGGGCCGCGAAATACGCCATGCCTACCCGGTGGATGTGATGATCGAAGCCCATGACCGTACCGGGCTGCTGCGCGACATCATGATGGTGCTGGCCAATGCCCATGTGAACGTGCTGGCGGCCAACACCCTGACTGACAAGAGCGAGACGGCCGCCCGTATCAAGCTGACGCTGGAAATCGATGGCCTGCAGCAGCTGTCGCGCGTATTCAGCCAGATCGAGAAAATACCCAATATCGTGGAATGTCGCCGGCAGTCACAGCCCGTGAGCGCGGCGTCCTGAGCGCGCATGACAGACAGGAGTCGCAACAGTTTGAACCCGCAACGCTACCGCCTGGATGACCTGCTGACGCTGATGGCCCGCCTGCGGGACCCCGTCGATGGCTGCCCCTGGGACCAGAAGCAGACTTTTGAAACCATAGTGCCGCATACGCTGGAAGAGGTGTATGAGGTGGTCGACACCATAGAACGCGGTGACTGGACGCATCTGCGCGAGGAGCTCGGGGATCTGCTGTTCCAGATCGTGTTCTATGCTCAGATGGCGCATGAGCAGGGTGATTTCAGCTTTGCCGACGTGGTGCATGACATTACCGAGAAGCTGCTGCGCCGCCACCCCCATGTATTCCCCGATGGCACCCTGGCCAGCCGGCGGGGCGACGCCCCGCTCAGCGAAGCGGAGATTGCCGCCAACTGGGAGCGCATCAAGGCGGAAGAAAAAGCGGCCGCCGACCCCTCTGCCGCCCGGCCGCCCAGCGTGCTGGACGGCATACCCTCGACACTGCCCGGTATGGTGCAGGCGACCAAACTGCAGAAGAAGGCGGCCCGGGTCGGTTTCGACTGGGACAACGTGGCGCCGGTCTGGACCATGCTGCATTCCGAACTGGATGAACTGAAGGAAGCTGCAGAGCAGGGCGACATCGAGGCCATGGAAGGTGAGCTGGGCGACATCCTGTTTGCGACGATCAACCTGGCCCGCCATCTGGACCTGGACCCGGAGCGTGCCCTGCGCCGCACCAACCGTAAATTTGGCGACCGTTTTCGTTTTATCGAGGAGACTCTGGCGGCGCAAGGGTGCACACTGGATGCAGCGTCTCTGGACGAGATGGACCGTCTCTGGCAGGCTGCCAAGCAAAGCCGGAAGCAGACCCCGCGCTGACGCAAATGATCCCTGAACACAATGGAAGGAGCTCACAGATACATGACTGCTAGCTGGCGTACGCTGACCGGTGGAATGATTGTCTGGGCCAGCCTCTCTGGTCTGGCCGTGGCACATGAGTGCACGAATACTCGCCCCCTGGTGTCACCCGAAGGCGACAGCCTGACACTGTTCCAGACTCTGGTGGAAGACTGGGATGTATTGCGTGACCGCATCAGTGACACCGGCGCCATTACCCAGTTGGCAGAGCTGGACGCCAGTCCGGACGCGGTGCAGACTGAAGCGGTGAGCCGCAGTCGGTCCGCCCAGGTGGAGCAGGTAGTTGTGGACGTGCAGGGGCAGACCTGGGAAGTGTTCTGGGGCCTGGCAGACCATCATGGTGACTGCACTGAAGTACAGGTACAGGTCCGCTGGGAGTCCGGTGCCTTCGAGCCTGATTCGGCGGCTGAATTCTGGGCGCCGGTGCAGGCCGTGTTGATGCAGGCGGAGAACGAATGAAAACCGAAACCCAGCTCAAGTGCATACTGGGGCTGTTCTTTCTGGGTGCTTTTACGCTGGTGCTCTGGATACCGGCCGGTCTTTGGTCCTGGTGGCTGTACTGGCGCACCCGGCATCCTGTAGCCAGGGCCGGTTTGCGCATGTTCTGGCAGAGTTGGATTGTCTGGATCGTCGGCTTTCTGCTATTTCCGCTGTTCCTGACCCCGCTGCTGATCATGGTACCGGCCATGGTGGTGTTTGCCTGGGCGGGCTGGATGATCTATCGCAGCATCATGCTCTGGGGTGATCTCTACATCACGCCGATGTAGCCGCCCCAACAGATACAGCAGACACAAAAAAGCCAGCATCATGCTGGCTTTTTGCTTCCGGTGCGTCAGTCAGTCGACGCTGTCTCAGTCCTTTTTCAGGGCCTTGACGTGACCAGACAGGCGGCTCATGGTGCGCGCGGCCTTGTTCTTGGAGATAAGACCCTTACGAGCCATGCCATCCAATTTCGGCTGTGCGGCAGACAAGGCTTTCTTGGCTGCCTCGTAGTCACCAGCTTTGACCTGCGCAACTACTTTCTTCACGTACGTGCGTACCATAGAGCGCATGCTGGCGTTATGGGCACGCCGCTTTACCGTCTGGCGTGCACGTTTACGAGAACCAGGATTGTTTGCCACAGTGGTGCGCTCCTATCAATTTCCAAATTCGGTTTAAATAACTGGGTATCAGGGCGCGCGATTTTAAGCGCGAGTCCCGGGGTTGTCAAACCAAACCGCTTTCCAGTGGCAGCGCGTTTCCAGTAGACTGCGTGGCCTTACCCCCTATTCAACGTTCCATGTACAGCTACAGGGAAGATCACCGACTGCAATGGCCAACGCCCGACTGCTAAAAAGTTCACTGATTGTCAGTGCCGGCACCATGGTATCACGGGTGCTGGGCCTGGTGCGCGATGTCGTCATGGCCAACCTGCTGGGGGCCACCAATTCGGCAGATGCCTTCTATGTGGCGTTCAAGATACCCAACTTTTTCCGGCGGCTGTTCGCCGAGGGTGCCTTTGCCCAGGCCTTTGTGCCGGTATTGTCGGAGTACCGGGAGCAGGGTGGCCTGGTGGCCGTGCAGGAACTGGTCAACCGAGTGGTGGCGGTGCTCGGGGCCTCGCTGTTTCTGCTCTGTGTGCTGGCCTGGGTGGCGGCACCGGGCATTGCCTGGCTGTTTGCCTCCGGTTTCCATCAGTACCCCGACAAGCTGGACTTGACGGCTGAGCTGATCCGCTGGACCTTCCCTTATCTGGGATTCATCTCGCTGGTGGCCTTTGCCGGCGGCATTCTGAATACCTATGGGCGCTACGCGGTGCCGGCACTGACCCCGGTGCTGCTCAACCTGAGCTTGATCGGCGCCGCCTTCTGGCTCACGCCCTATGCCGAGACGCCGGCGCATGCGCTGGCGTTTGGGGTACTGATCGCCGGCATGGCGCAGTTGCTGTTCCAGATTCCGTTTCTGTGGCGGCTGTCGCTGCTGCCGAAACCGGTATGGGAGACCAGTCATCCCGGGGTGCGGCGCATTCTGGCGCTGATGGCTCCGGCCATGCTGGCGGTCAGTGTCAGCCAGATCAATCTGTTGCTGGATACCGTGCTGGCCTCCTGGCTGGAAGGCGGCAGTGTCGCCTGGCTCTACTATTCGGATCGGCTTACCGAGCTGCCGCTGGGCGTGATCGGTATTGCCATTGGTACCGTGGTGCTGCCCAGTCTGTCGGCGCTGTCGGCACAGGACAATCGCGAAGCGTTTCGCGACGGCCTGGCCTGGGCGGTCAGAATGGTGCTGCTGCTGGGCATACCGTCTGCGGTGGCGCTTTGGGTACTGGGCGCGCCCATCATCAGCACCCTGTTCTTCCACGGGGCCATGACACCCTATGACGTTACTCAGAGCACCGGCAGTCTGCGCGCCTATACGCTGGGCCTGACGGCCTTCATGCTGATCAAGGTGCTGGCGCCCGGTTTCTTCAGCCGCCAGGACATGAAAACACCGGTCAAGATCGCCACCGCCGCCCTGGTCGCCAACATGGTGTTCAACCTGATTCTGATCTGGCCGCTGGCGCATGTCGGCCTGGCCCTGGCCACATCGCTGTCAGCCTGGCTTAATGCCGGCCTGCTGGCCTGGATGCTGATCCGGCAGGGCTATTTTGCGCCGCTCAAACTGCTGCGGCATCCCCGCACCCTGGCCATCCTGGTGGCGGCGTTGCTGATGGCCGGGGTGCTGGACTGGCTGTCGCCCTCGCTGGAGTGGTGGCTGCTTGCCGATCTCTACTCCCGGGTGCTGCAACTGGCGGCGTTGATCGGTGTCGGGCTGGTGGTCTATGTGGCCATGCTGGCCCTGCTGGGCTGGCGCCCGCGCCACCTGACGCGCTGAGGCAAATGCAGGGCGCTGTGACCTACACTTCCCGTGCCCCGACCGTTATAATACGGCACCTTTTGGCATTGAGTGCGCCGTGAAGTTACTGCGAGGACAACAGCCCCGACTGGCTCCCGAGCGCGATACGGTGGTTACTGTGGGCAATTTCGACGGTGTGCATCTGGGCCACCGTCAGTTGCTGCAGGGCCTGCTGGACTATGCCCGCAGCCATGGCCTGGATACGGCCGTGGTGCTGTTCGAACCTCAGCCCAGGGAATTTTTCATGGGCGCAGCCGCCGCACCGCCGCGACTCTACTCGCTGCGTGACAAGGTGATTGCCCTGCGTGATATGGGCATCGACTGGGTCTGGGTGCTGCGGTTCAATGCCGAACTGGCAGCCGAAGAACCGGAAGACTTTGCCCTGGCACGTCTGCACGGCCACCTGCGGGCCCGCCATGTGGTGGTGGGTGATGATTTCCGCTTCGGGGCGCGCCGCCGGGGTGACCTGGAGTTGCTGCAGGCCCTGGGCCGGGAACACGGCTTTACCGCCGTGGGTACCCGCTCCTTCATAGCAGCCCGCCAGCGGGTCAGCAGTACGGCCATACGCGAGGCGCTGCAGCGCAATGATTTTGCCACTGCCGAAGCGCTGCTCGGGCATCCCTACTGCATGTCGGGCAAGGTGATCTACGGCCAGCAACTGGGCCGGCAGCTCGGATTTCCGACGGCGAATATCGCCATCGGGCATCAGCGCTGGGCGGTCGACGGGGTCTATCGGGTCTGGGCCCGCCTGGAAACCGATGGTGAGCGCATGCCGGCCATTGCCAATGTCGGCGTCAAGCCGAGTTTTGCGCACCTGGGCCCGTTGCTTGAAGTGCACCTGCTGCAGCACAATCCGAACCTGTACGGGCGCCCGCTGATCGTGGAATTCATCGAGAAGGTACGCGACGCCCGCAAGTTCGACTCGCTGGACGAGCTGAAACAACAGATTCACAACGATATCGCAACCGCCCGCGAGGCATTCGCCGGGCAGAGGACTGACTGAAAGGCCATGACTGACTATAAAGCCACGCTGAACCTGCCGGAAACCGATTTCCCCATGCGCGGCAGCCTGCCGCAGCGCGAACCCGAGCGTCTCAAGCAGTGGGAGGCCATGGGCCTGTATCAGAAGATTCGCGCGTTTTCGGCCGGGCGGCCCAAATTCATCCTGCACGATGGCCCGCCGTACGCGAATGGCGATATTCACATCGGTCATGCCGTCAACAAGGTATTGAAGGACATCATCGTCAAGTCGAAGAACATGGCCGGTTATGATGCGCCCTATGTGCCGGGCTGGGACTGCCATGGTCTGCCCATTGAGCACAAGGTCGAGACCATGATCGGCCGTGCCGGCGACAAGGTGGACCACAAGACCTTCCGCCGCAAGTGTCGTGAATATGCCCTGCAACAGATTGACGGCCAGCGCACCTCGTTCAAGCGGCTGGGCGTCTTCGGTGACTGGGACAACCCCTATCTGACGCTGGATATCAGGGTCGAGGCCGATATCATCCGGGCGCTGGGCAAGATCATCGAGAACGGCCACCTGCACAAGGGCTACAAGCCGGTCTACTGGAGCGTAGTGGGCGAGTCGGCGCTGGCCGAAGCCGAGGTGGAGTACAAGGAGAAAACCTCACAGTCCATCGACGTGGCCTATCCGGTAGTCGATCTGGCCGCCCTGGGCAAAGCCTTTGCTGTGGACGCCCCGGCCTCGGCCCATGTGGTCATCTGGACCACCACACCCTGGACCATTCCCAGTAGTCTGGCGGTCAGCGTCGGGCGCGAGCTTGAATATGCCCTGGTGGCTGCCGGTGGCAGCCACTATGTACTGGCCAGCGAGCTGGTCGAAAGCCTGGCCGAGCGTTACGGCTGGGAACAATACGAGATCGTGGCCCGGGCCCGGGGCGATGCGCTGGACCGCATCGGTCTCAAGCATCCCTTCTACGACTATGGCGTGCCGGTGCTGGTCGGTGACCATGTCACCCTGGAGGCCGGTACCGGCTGTGTGCATACCGCACCCGACCACGGCATGGATGACTTTGTGATCTGTCAGCAGTATGGCATCGACACCATCAACCCCATGACTGACGGCGGCCTGTATCGGGACCATATCAAAGGCTTTGCCGGCCAGCATGTGTACAAGGTGGACCCGGCCGTGATCGAACGCCTGCAAGGCACCGGCACTCTGCTGGCACACACCGAAATCAAGCACCAGTATGCCCATTGCTGGCGTACCAAGACGCCGCTGATCTACCGCGCCACGCCACAGTGGTTCGTGTCCATGACCAGGAACGGTCTCAGAAAAGGTGCTCAGGAAGCCATTCCCGGCATTCGTTGGGTGCCGTCCTGGGGCCAGCAGCGCATGGAAGGCATGATCGACCAGAGCCCGGACTGGTGTATTTCCCGCCAGCGCACCTGGGGCGTGCCCATTGCCCTGTTCATGCACAAGACCACGGGTGAAATCCATCCGCGCACGCCCGAGCTGATCGAGCAGGTGGCACAGCGGGTCGAAGTCGATGGTATGGAGGCCTGGTGGGATCTGGACCCGGCCGAACTGCTGGGCAACGAGGCCGGCGACTATGAAAAGGTCACCGACACTTTGGATGTCTGGTTCGATTCGGGGGTCACGCACCACAGCGTGCTGCGCAAGCGCCCGGAACTGGGCCAGTACCCGGCCGACATGTATCTGGAAGGTTCGGACCAGCATCGTGGCTGGTTCCAGTCCTCGCTGAAGACCGGCATTGCGATCAACAATCAGGCCCCCTACAAGCAGGTGCTGACGCACGGTTTCACTGTTGATCCGAATGGCCACAAGATGTCCAAGTCGCTGGGCAATGTGGTGGACCCGAAAGAGATCAACAACAAGATGGGCGCCGACGTCCTGCGCCTGTGGATCGCCTCGACCGACTACAGCGGCGAGATGACCTGTTCCGAGGACATCATCAAGCGCACCGGCGATGCCTACCGGCGGATCCGCAACACCAGCCGCTTCATGCTGGCCAACATGAACGGCTTTGATCCGGCCGCGCACAGTGTGGCGCTGGATGACATGCTGGCGCTGGACCGCTGGATGGTGCACCGCGCCGCGCAGTTGCAGGACGAGATCTGCCAGCACTATGACAACTACCTGTTCCTGAACGTGTATCAGCGCGTGCACAACTTCTGTGTGCTGGAACTGGGTGGCTTCTATCTGGACATCATCAAGGACCGGCAGTACACCACACAGGCGGATTCACTGTCCCGGCGCAGTGCGCAGACCGCGCTGTATCACATCTTCAATGCCATGACGCGCTGGATTGCGCCCATTCTCAGCTTCACGGCCGAAGAACTGTGGGAACACATGCCGGGGGAGAAGGCCGAATCGGTATTTCTGAATACCTGGTATGAGGGCGTACGCCTGCTGGCAGACGATACCGTCTGGGGCGATGACTTCTGGGAAGTGGCCATCAAGGCGAAAGAGGGCACCAACAAGGTACTGGAGCATATGCGCTCCGAAGGCATGAAGGGCGGCAGCCTGGGTGCCGAGGTGACACTCTACTGCACCGACGACATGCGTTCCGTGCTCGAACAACTGGGCGACGAACTGCGTTTTGTGCTGATTACTTCGCAGGCGGCGGTCAGACCGATCGGCGAGGCACCGGCAGAGGCTCAGGACACCGGCGTCGAAGGCCTCAAGGTTGTTGCCACCATCTCCGAGAAGCCGAAATGTGTACGCTGTTGGCACCACCGGGACGACGTCGGTGCCGACCCTGCACATCCCGAACTCTGTGGCCGCTGTGTCACCAATGTCGCCGGCGCGGGCGAGGTGAGGCTCCATGCCTGAGGGGCTGAACGGGCGTTTCGGGTTGCACAAACGCAACGGCAATTGGCTGTGGATCACAGTGGCGGTGCTGATTCTCGACCAGTGGACCAAGCACCTGATATCTGCCACCCTGGTGTTCGGTGAGCGGCTGACGGTGATCCCGGGCTTTTTCGACCTGATCTACACGGTCAACCCCGGGGCGGCTTTCAGTCTGCTGGCTGATGCCGGCGGCTGGCAGCGCTGGTTCTTCACCATTGTGGCGGTGGTCGTGAGCATCGTGCTGCTGATCTGGCTGTTGCGTCTGCCGCGTACTGTGCGCTGGATGCCGGTGACCCTGACCCTGATCCTGGGCGGTGCGCTGGGCAATACGGTCGACCGGGTCCGCTACGGGCACGTGGAAGATTTCATTCTGTTCTACTGGCAGGATTTCTATTTCCCGGCCTTCAATGTGGCCGATATCGCTATATCTGCGGGTGCCGTCATGCTGCTGATCGATGCATTCTGGCTGGCGCCGCGCCAGCAACGCAAGGCATCAGGTTCTTCATGAAGATAACGACAGAGTCTCAGGTCACACTGCATTTTGAACTGGCGCTGGCTGACGGCGAGATTGTGGACAGTAATTTCGACACCCGGCCGGCCACCTTCATCATGGGCGACGAGAACCTGCCAGCCAGTTTCGAGCACTGCCTGCTGGGGCTGGAACCCGGGGCCACCGAACGCTTCGAGATTGCCCCCGAGGATGCCTTCGGTCTGCACCGGGAAGACAACATCCAGAGTTTCCGTCGCCATCAGTTTGGGGCCGACTACCCGCTGGAACCCGGTGTGGTGGTGTCCTTTGCCGATGCAGCCGGCGCCGAGCTGCCGGGCGTGGTTTTATCCCTTGATGGTGACTATGTTAGAGTCGACTTCAATCATCCGCTGGCCGGCAAGACGCTGCACTTTCGCGTGCAGATCATCGATGTGCAGCCAGCACCCACTTCGGCCGCCTGAGGGCAGGAGGTCACACACATGACCGTGAACACCCATCATCCGGAACAGAGCCCGTCTGCCGAGCATCCCCGGGGCCCCAGTGAAGTCAGGCTGGCCAACCCCAGAGGCTTCTGCGCCGGTGTCGACCGGGCCATCGATATTGTCGACCGGGCGCTGGAAATCTACGGGGCGCCGGTCTATGTCCGCCATGAGGTGGTGCACAACCGCTATGTGGTCGATAAGCTGCGGCACAAGGGGGCCATCTTTGTCGATGAGCTGGACGAAGTGCCAGCCAACCAGCTGGTGATTTTTTCCGCGCACGGGGTCTCCAAGGCGGTACAGGAAGAAGCACAGAGGCGCGAATTGCGGGTATTCGATGCCACCTGCCCGCTGGTCACCAAGGTGCATCTCGAGGTCATGAAGTACAGCCGCGAAGGCATGGAGTGCATCCTGATCGGCCATGCCGGGCACCCCGAGGTGGAAGGCACCATGGGCCAGTTCAACAGCCGGGAAGGCGGTACCATGTATCTGGTGGAAACCGTGGACGACGTGCAGGCCCTGCAAGTGGACAACCCCGAGCGGCTGGCCTATGTCACCCAGACCACGCTGTCGATGGACGACACCGCCCAGGTGATCGATGCCTTGCGCGAGCGTTTCCCGGCCATCCAGGGACCGCGCAAGAATGATATCTGCTATGCCACCCAGAACCGACAGGATGCGGTAAAAGCGCTGGCCCGCGAGTGTGATCTGGTGCTGGTGGTGGGCTCACCCAACAGCTCCAACTCCAACCGCCTGCGCGAGCTGGCCGAACGCATGGGCTGCGGGGCCTATCTGGTCGACTCGGCCGAACAGATCGACAACCGCTGGCTCGAAGGCAACCCGGTCGTGGGTGTGACTGCGGGCGCCTCGGCACCCGAGGTACTGGTGCAGTCCGTGGTGCAGCATCTGCAGGCGCAGGGTGCCTGCAGTGTGCGCAACCTGGAAGGCACGCCCGAAAGTGTGGTGTTCAGCCTGCCGCGTGAATTGCGCATTGAGGCGCGCAACATCTCCTGAGGTCTATGCTCTCCGGCCTCTCCCGGTCGCCGTCGTTTTGTGACGGCGGTCGCAACTTTTTCCTTTTCTTGCCACTCATCCCCCGATATTGACCGCTGATGCAGCATCTCGGTGGTCTGTCCCTGTTGTGTCTGTAAGCTGTCAACGCAGATCAGTTCATCACTGTCGGGTCGGTATTTGCTGCCGGCCCGGTTGCGAACCCATGGCGGAGACAGCTCAGTGCGCATGCAAGGCAGGAGACAGCTGCGGTCAATGCAGGCCGCCCGACAGCAGGGTCTGAGTATCCTGGAGCTGATGATGGTCGTCATCCTGGTCGGCATCCTGGCCCTGCTTGCCGTTCCGAACATGAATCTTGTGGTGGAGAACAGCCGCGTGCGCTCGGCCACCAATGATCTGGTCACTGCGCTGTCTCTGGCCCGCAGCGAAGCCGTACGCAACAGTACGGACATCCAGGTGCTGGCGCGCAACAACAGTGACAATACCCCGGACTTTGCCGCTGGCTGGTGCGTGGTCGCCGTGGACGACAACTGCAGCAACCCGACTCGACTGTACGATGCCCCCGGCAATGCCCAGGTCACCCTTAACGGCGATACCAGCATCCGCTTCAATCGCACAGGTGAACGGCTCAACGACAACAATATTTCCATTACTTTCGCCCCCCCGAACTGTCAGGCCGGTCAGCCCCGAGCGCGTCAGATTCAGGTGCGGCCGTCCGGACGGGCGGCTGTCTCGGAGGAGGACTGCTGATGTTATCCGCTGCCGAAAGACAACGCGGCGTTTCGCTGATCGAGGTACTGGTGGCCGTGGTCATTCTGGCCGTCGGCCTGCTGGGTCTGGCTGCCCTGCTGGGCAATGCCATGCAGAGCAACCAGCATGCTCAGGGCCGCACGCAGGCGGTGTTCCTAGCCTCCGACATGATGGAGCGACTGCGCGCCAACCGCAACAATATCGAAGACTATGCCCCGCTGCCGTTCATGGACAATCCGGCCGACTGCAACACCAGTTGGGCACCCGACAACAGCACCAGCGTGGCCGCCAATGATATCGGCGAGTGGCAGAATTCGCTGCGCTGCCTGCTGCCGGACGGCAATGGCAGGGTCACGCTGAATGATGATCTGGTGACCATTACCGTGCGCTGGGTGGAAGTCGACGAACTCAGTGACGATGGCGGCGCCGGTCAGCCCACGGAAACCGTGACTCTGGTGAGCGAGTTATGAGCATGAACAACCGCCTCCCGTATCGCCATTTCTTTGCCCCCGGTTTCAGCCGAGGCCGAATGCCTGCGAACAGACCGTGGCGCCAGAAAGGTCTGTCTCTGCTCGAGGTGCTGGTCGCCATGGGGCTGGGCCTGATTCTGATTGCCGGCGCCACCAATCTGTTTATCGGTTCCAGCCAGACCTTCAGAACCAACGAGAGCCTGTCACGGATGCAGGAAGAGGCGCGGTTTGCCCTGAATCGAATGCAGCGGGATGTACGCTCGGCCGGGTTCCAGGGTTGTGCGCCCGCCGTCGAGAACCGGGTGGCTACTGCGGGCAACGAACTGCAGAATCTGCTGTTCACCGAACTGCCCCTGCTGGGCTGGGAACATGCGGGCACCGGCCCTGGCCAGACGAGCACCATCGATGATTATGAGGTGGGCGATGCCGACAACTGGACGAGCAGTGCCGGCCTGGCGTTGCCGGATGAGCTCGCCGGAGCCGTAGTCAATGGTACCGATGTGCTGGTGGTGGCCAAGGTGGAACGATCGGCGGCCAGTTACACCTCGGAGGTGGAAGCTGGTGATCCGGCAGCTCAACCTGTAAACCCCGGACATAACATTGGTCAGGGTGGGGTGGCCCTGGTCACCGACGGCAATTGCACTAGCGGCAATCTGGCCCGAAACACCAACAACTCGGAGAATGCCCTGACTTTCAGCAGCTCTGGCAATACGGCCAACGGGCTTTCATTTCCGACCAATCCCGCCAGCGAAATATTCCACTATCAGATCCGCGCCTACTATGTCGGCCTCAGCGATGATCAGCCGGCGCTGTTCAGTCAGCGACTTGATGGCGCCGACGGAACCGCTGCGATAGAACTGGTCCGCGGCGTGGAGAGCATGCAGGTCCTGTACGGCGAGGCCGGCAGCAACAATGCAGTGGTTGCCGAGGCTTATCGCCCCGCGGATGAGGTCACCGATTGGCAGAACGTGGTCAGTGCCCGGGTTGCGTTGCTGATGCGCTCCGAGGCTCCGGCTTCTGCCGAGCTGAACACGCGGGTGTTCAACCTGCTGGGGACGGAAATCAATCCTTCCGGGGGTACCCCGGCCGACCCAGATGGTGACCGCTTCATGAGACTGCAGGCCGCGCAGACGCTGGGCCTGCGCAACCGCCTGCGCTGAGGAGCGACAGATGACTGCACGCACAACAAGTCACAGCGCGCGAGTGTCACAACAGCAGGGCGCTGCTTTGCTGGTGGCGCTGGTGCTGTTGGTTGCGGTGACCCTGCTGGGCGTCAGCGCCATGCAGGGCACCATACTGCAGGAGCGCATGTCGGCCAATCAGCGCGATGTCGAAGAAGCCTTCAATGTGGCAGAGAATGCCATGCGCCGGGGCGAGCAGGCGCTGATGAGCGACCCGGCGTCGTTTCTCGGCAATGATCCGCTGGACAGTCCGGAAGAGCTGGACCTGGACTCGGACAATGTTGAGACACTGGACGATCTGCAGGACAGCCTCGGGGCCGATATCTACGTGCAGGCGCCGCTCTACCACATTGCCAAGCGGGGTGACATCTGCAGTGCCGATGACGACCTCACCGGCGGCGGTGTCGAGTGTGACGAAATATTCAGTGTGACGGCCCGGGGTACCGGGCGCACAACCGAGACATTTGTGGTACTGCAGTCCACGGTTCGGGTGCCGGAATGAGTTGTTTTCCGGCCGCCCTGCATGGAGGAGGAGAAACCATGGTTTCCCAATGCGGTAGCAAACCGGTTGCCAGGACCCTGCTGGCGGCTATGACCCTGAGCGTCAGCCTGGCGGCGACGAGTAATGAGCTGGTTGACGACATCGCCCAGACACCGTTGTTTCTCGACAATGTGGATGTGTCGGGCAACCTGGCTCTGGTGCCTTCGGTGGAGTGGCCGACCATCAACAGTGTGGCCAATATCGACACTACCTATTCACCGGATACCGAGTTTGTCGGTTATTTCGATTCCGACAAGTGCTATGAGTACATCTACCATGCTGATGAATCCGAGCGCCGGTTCGAACCCAGTGGCGATGCCAGTGACCGCGAATGCAATGGCGAGTGGAGCGGCAACTTCCTCAACTGGGTGGCCACACAGACGGTGGACCCCTTTCGCAAGGCGCTGACCGGGGGTTACCGGGTACGGGATACCGCCACCACCACATGGCTGGAAAAGGCGCGGCATGACGGCCAGGGCGGCGAGAACATCTACCCCAGGCGACGTTTGCCCGAAACCGGCAATGACAGCAGCATCGTGCGTGGTGCCACCCCCTTCGATGCCAACTGGATACGGTTCCGGGTAGATGGACTGGACAACCGGTTGCGTTTCCATATCCAGAACAATGATGTCAACAGCGGCACGCCCTACAACCCGGCACAGGATGCTCTCGGTGACACCAACTGGACCGATCAAGCCTATGATGTGACGGTGCGGGTCAGTGTCTGTGATGACACAGTGGGGCTGGAAAGCAACTGTGTGCAATATGATGACGGCTGGAAGCCGGAAGGTCTGATTCAGGAGAATGCCGCCAATATCCGCTACAGCGTCATGGGCTATCTCAATGACCATGACAGTCAACGCGATGGCGGTGTGCTGCGGGCGCGCAAGAAGTATGTCGGCCCCCTGATGCCGGTGCCGGGCGAGGGGCTGGTGACCAACCCCAATGCGGAATGGGATGCCAATACCGGGGTGCAGTTCCGCAACCCGGATCCGGACGATGCCGATGCGACCTCCGATGCGTTCAACATCACCATCGAAGACAGCGGGGTGATCAACTACATCAACAAGTTCGGTCAGATGACCGACAAGAACCACAAGAGTACCGACCCGGTCAGTGAGCTCTTCTATGCCGCCATCCGCTACATGCGCGGTCTGACCGATGTCAGCAGTTACAGCAGCATGGCGGGTATTCCGGTCAATCAGCGCTATGACTATGCCGATGGCTTCCCGGTGATTACCGACTGGGAAGATCTGGATGACCCGGTGCAGTTCATGTGCCAGCCCAATGTGGCGTTGGGCATTGGTGATGTCTACACCCACCGGGACAAGAACTTGCCCGGCAACAACCTGTATCGCAGCGACGAGCCCTCGATGCCGCCGGAAGTGGCTGCCGATGACTGGATCAATGTCATCAGCGCCACCAACTTTGTCGGTCAGCTTGAAGGCATCGGCAATATCGGCAACAACAACAGCTGGACCGGCCGCGAGAATTCGGCCTACATGGCAGGGCTGGCCTACCTGGCCAATGCCGGAGACCTGCGTCCGGACATGGACGGCCGTCAGAGCATGAGCACCTACTGGGTAGACGTGCTGGAGAACCAGATACTGGAAGCGCCCAGCCGCAACCAGTTCTTCCTGGCCACCAAGTACGGCGGCTTCGATGTGCCGGCAGATTTTGATCCGTTCGATAATGATCTGGACGAACTGGAAGAGTCCTGGTGGCATACCAACAACGAGACTTTGGTGGCCTTCGGTGGGACCAACGCCGGCGCAGAGTTCGAGCGCCCGGACAACTACTTTCTGGCCGGGGCTGCCGGCCAGATGGTAGGCGCTCTGGAAGAGGCCTTCAGTCGCATCATTTCCGAGATGGAAAGCAATGTGGCCGCAGTGGCTGTCAACTCGACCCGACTGGACACCGACAGCGTGGTGTTCCAGGCCGGTTTTGAAAGCTCGAACTGGAGCGGCAACCTGGAAGCCTATGATCTGGACGACCCCAGCGAGCCCGCCTGGCAGGCCGCTGTAACGCTGAATGACCAGTTGCCCTGGCAGCGCAACATCCTGACCTATCGGCCGGATCTGGAGGATGCCCGACCCTTTACCTGGGGCAATCTGAGCAATGACCAGCGCGAGGCGCTGAACCACAGTGCAGGCAATGTCCGGGATGAACGCTCGGACGACCGGGTGGAATGGCTGCGCGGTGAGGAAGGCCTGGCCGGGTTCCGCTCCCGCACCGACATCAACGACCAGACCAACCTGCTGGGCGATATTGTCAATTCCGACCCGCAGTATGTGGGGCGACCCAACTTCGGTTATGCCCTGCTGCAGGATGGGCCCGAGACCTCCTATTCGGCCTTTCGCATCAGCGACGAGTACCGCAATCGACCCAATGCAGTCTATGTGGGGGCCAATGACGGCCGTCTGTACGGCTTCGATGCCGACAGCGGAGAGGAGTACTTCTCCTATATTCCCGGCGTACTGCTGGAACCCGAACTGGAACGTGATCATTCGCCGTTGAGCCGCCTGATGGAAACCCGCTACGAGCACAGGTACTTCGTGGATGGGACGCCAACGGTGTCCGATGCCTTTGTGGACGGTGAATGGCGGACGCTGCTGGTCGGTACCATGGGGGGTGGCGGCCGCGCCGTCTTCCTGATTGATGTGACCGACCCCAGCGCGGTGGATGACGAGAGCGTGCGCTGGGAGTTTACCCACGAGAACCTGGGCTATGGGGTCACCAATGCCTCTCTGGTGCGGCTGTACAATGAACGCTGGGCCGTGGTGTTCGGCAATGGCTATGGCGGCGACAGCGGCGAATCCTCCCTGTTCTTTGTCGATGCGGAAACCGGCGAGCTGATTCGCGAAGTGAGCAGCGGTGTCGGTGATGCAGACAATCCCAATGGCATGGCCGCGCCCTATCTGACCGGCTGGCCGGAGCGCAACCGCATTGCCAGCCGGGCCTATGTCGGCGATCTGGAGGGCAACCTCTGGCGTCTGGATCTGCACAGCAGCCCGGACAACTGGGAGGCGGACCGGATATTCCAGGCCACGGACCCCGACGGGGACCCGCAACCGATCACCTCGCAGGCGGTTGGTCTGCCGCATCCCTATATTGCCGACACCCTGATCCTGTCCTTTGGTACCGGCAGCTATTTCAGACGCTCGGACGCCGGTTCGGTACAGGTGCAGACCTTCTACGGGCTGTTCGACAGTGATGGCAGTGAGCTCGACGATGACGAACTGCAGGTGCAGCGCATTATCTGGCAGGAACAGGACTACGAAGTCGGTCCTGATGGCGAAACCCTGGTCTATGCGGCGCTGCGGGCCACCAGTGAAGGCGATGCCGGTGAGCACGGCTGGCGCTTCGAGCTGGACTATGACGACACCAACGTAGGTGAACGCGTGGTCAGCCGGCCCAGTGTCATTACCAGCCCGGGCCGCTACGGCGTCAGGTTCACCACCCTGATTCCGGATGTGGACCCGTGCGGCACCGGGCGCTTCGGCTATGTGATGGAACTGGACATGCTGTCCGGATCCCGCCCGTCGCGACCGGTGTTTGATCTGGACGGCGACGGCCAGTTCGATGACGAGGACACCGTGACCATACCGGACCCGGATGATCCGAATAGCACCATAGAGGTGCCGGTGTCCGGGGTCGGCGGAGTCAGCCAGGGCGAAAGCCTGACCACAGTGCAGGATGAAGACGGGGTGGAACACATTATCCAGCCCATAGATCCGGACGGTGACGGCGACCCCAGTCCCGGCATGCTGGGTGATCCGGGCACCGTGGGCCGCATAGGCTGGGAGCAGTTGCGATGAGGAGCACAGGCAAGATGAGCATGAACAACCATGATAACGGAGCACGCAGAGCGAGTCGGGGCAGGGGGCTGAACTGGCGTTTTGTCAGCGGCGTGACCCTGCTTGAGCTGATGATCGTGGTGGCCATCATCGGCATACTGGCGGCCATTGCCATACCCAACTACCAAACCTATCAGGAGCGCACCCGGCGCGCCGATGCCACCTCGGACCTGGTGGAACTGGCGCAGTGGCTGGAGCGCTATCGGGTCAATCAGAACACCTATGCGGCGGACCCGGCGGATCTGCCGATCACGCAGTCGCCGCAACAGGGTAATGCCGTTTATACGCTGGGTTTTGATCTGAACAACAGTGGCAACCCGCTGGCTGAGACGGCCAGTTTCACAATTCGCGCCGTGCCCAACAACCCCGGGCCCAATGCGGATGATGGCTGTGGCACGCTGACGCTGACTCATACCGGTGAGCGTGGCGCTTCCGAAGGTGATGTGGCCGACTGCTGGCGCTAGACGGTACTCAAGAGCAGGTCGAGTCGGTGTTGTCCGGCCACTCGACCCGGGTACGCCCGCCGGGCCCGATGATGATGCGTGCGGCCTCCTGCAACTGCCCGCCCGGGCAGATGCGCACATGCCCCCCGGTGGCGCCGCGCGGCTGGCCGAGCAGATCATACTGGTGATAGGCCCGGATACTGGGGTGCGTACTCAGCCTGACGCCCGCTGTCAGCTCGAACTGACGAACCAACTGTGCGGGGTCGGTCAGGCGGCGCGTATTGTCGGGGTCCAGGAACACCGTCAGGGTGCCCTGCCAGTCGGCCTGGCACTGGTTGTCGGCGTCCAGTACGCACAGAGTGGTCAACTGGCGCTCTTCCACGGCCGTTTGGCGGGCCAGTCGAAAGGCGGTATGAATCTGGTGCACGGTGGCTCTGGCCTGGGTGGTTTGCACCAGGCCGACCAGCCCCTGGCCGCCAAGATTGAGCAGCAGCCCCAGCAACAGCAGGACGAAGGTGAGTTCCAGCAGCTTGAAACCGTGATATCTGTGCATGGGTTCCTCCTGAAGGTTGTGTTCTCCCGGAACCGGCCAGCATAGAACACCATCTGTTGTCTGAACCTCTCCCTGGGTTCAGACTTTGTTGCAGATTCGGCCTCAACCCTTGGCATGGCTCCACAGGTCGCCGACAATACCGCTTTCAGCAGCAGATTCAGGATGCAAGGAACCACCATGACAGAGGCATTGCGGGTTCAACTGGTGCAGGATGACTTCCCGGTCGGGGACATACCCGGCAATGCGGGGCGCATTCTGCAGCATGGGCGTCAGGCGCAGGCAGAGGGCGCGCGCGTGGTGGTGTTTCCGGAGCTGACCCTGAGCGGCTACCCGCCCGAGGATCTGCTGCTGCGGCCCAGCCTGCAGACGCGAGTAGAAGCTGCTCTGGCCGAGCTGCAGGCCGCCCGCCTGCCGCTGGCACTGGTGGTGGGTCTGCCCTGGCACGATCAGGGGCAGCTGTACAATGCAGCTTTTGTGATTGATCACGGTGAAATAGTGGCGCGTTATCGCAAGCGCCATCTGCCCAACTATCAGGTGTTCGACGAGCACCGCTATTTTGCCTGTGGCTCTGAAGTCTGCAGCTGGGACTGTGACGGGGTTCGTCTCGGGCTGACGATCTGCGAGGATGTCTGGTTCGATGATGTGCTGGCCGAACTGGCGCAGGCCGGTACCGATCTGGTATTGACGCTGAACGCATCGCCGTTCCATCTGGATCGTGCCGCCCAGCGCCGCGCCATGCTGATGCACCGGGCCCGCCAGCACGGTCTGCCCATGGTCTATGTCAACGCCCAGAGCGCCCAGGATGAACTGGTATTCGATGGCAGTTCCATGGTGCTGGCTGCCGATGGCACCTTGCGCGCCGCGCTGCCGGAGTTTCGGGCGGCGACGCTGCAGGTGGCCTGGCAGCGCACGCCGGACGGCCTGGTGCTCGCCGATGACTACCCCTGTGTCGATCTGCTGGGGCCGGAAGCCAGTGTCTACGAGGCGCTCAAGCAGGGGCTGGCCAGCTACGTCAACCGCAATGGCTTCCCCGGCGTGGTGCTGGGGCTTTCGGGCGGCATCGATTCGGCGCTGAGCCTGGCCATTGCCGCCGATGCGCTGGGGCCGGAGCGGGTTCGGGCCGTCATGATGCCGTTTCGCTATACCTCATCCATCAGTCAGGAAGATGCTCAGACCGAAGCCGAAGCCCTGGGGGTCGACTATCATGTGCTGCCGATCGAATCACTCTATGACACCGGCATGGCGCAGCTGAACCCGCTGTTCGAAGGTTATGGCGCCGATGTGACCGAGCAGAACCTGCAGTCCCGCCTGCGTGGCCTGCTGCTGATGGCACTGTCCAACAAGTGGGGCCACATGGTGCTGACCACGGGCAACAAGAGCGAGTTGGCCGTAGGGTACGCTACCCTGTACGGCGACATGTGTGGCGGTTACAACGCGCTCAAGGATGTGCCCAAGCTGATGGTGTTCCGGCTGGCGCGCTATCGCAACAGCCTGGGTCCGGTGATACCGGAGCGCGTCATTACGCGGCCGCCCAGTGCGGAGCTGGCGCCGGATCAGAAGGATGAGGACAGCCTGCCGGCCTACGATATTCTGGACCCCATTATCGAGCGCTATGTCGAGCACGACGAAAGCGCCGAAACCATTGTCGCTGCCGGGTTCGACCGCGAGACGGTCTACAAGGTCGTGCGGCTGATCGACCGCAACGAGTACAAGCGCCGACAGGCGCCCGAGGGCGTGCGGGTCACTGCGCGCGGGTTCGGGCGGGATCGCCGCTACCCCATCACCCATGCCTGGGCACCGGGGGAATAGTCAGCCCTGCGGCTGGGTGTCATCCGTCTCTGCGGCCGGGAACAGGCTGGCCAGCGAGCGGCGCAGGGCGTCCACGCGCACCGGCTTGTCGACAAAGCCGTTCATGCCGGCGCGGTGACAGGCCTCCTGCTCCTGCTGGGTGACTGACGCCGTGACGGCGACTACCGGCACTGACACGCCGGCGGCACGCAGTTCATGGGTGGCCGCGATACCATCCAGGGTCGGCATGTGCAGATCCATCAGAATCAGGGTATAGGGTTCGCTACAGGCCAGGGCTACCGCTTCCTGCCCGTCATGGGCCAGGGTTACTTCCGCGCCCAGATGTTGCAGCATGCGCCGCATGATCAACTGGTTGGTGTGGTTGTCTTCGGCAACCAGCACCTTGAAAGGACAGGGGGGTGCAAAGGCAGCCTCGTTCGACTCCACTGCAGACGCCTGCGCATGGGTGCTCATCGGCAGTTGCACGCTGGCGGTTGTGCCGCGCCCGGGCTTGCTGTCCAGGCTGAATTCACCGGCCATCAGTCGCACCAGTGACTTGCACACGGACAAGCCGATGCCGGAACCGGTATGGCGGCGATTGCGTTCCGGGTGTACCTGAAAGAACGGTGTGCCCACATGCTGCAGCTTGTCCGTCGGGATGCCGATGCCGGTATCTTGCACGGTCAGGGTCAACAGGCCGTTGCCATCCCGTTGATCGAAGGTCACGGTCAGGCGGATGATGCCCTGATCGGTGAATTTCACCGCATTGGACAGCAGGTTGGTAAGGATCTGCCGTATGCGCGCCTTGTCGGCGAGCACCCGGGGCGGGAAATCGGGCGCTATCCGGTAGTCGCAGACGAGTCCCTTTTCCTCTGCCGCCCCGCGCATGAGAACAATGACGTCATTCAGCGTGGGACGCAGGTCGTCCAGCGTCGGCGCAATGCGCAGGCTGTGATTCTCGATCTTGGACAGGTCCAGAATGTCTTCCACCAGCCGGTTCATGCTGTCCGCCGAGCGCATGATAAGGTCGAGCTGACTGGTGGTTTCCTGCTCGTACGGCTGCTGGCGCAGCAGCGAGGCTGTACCCATGATGCCATTGAGCGGCGTCCGGAGTTCATGGCTCATGTTGGCCAGAAACAGTGTCTTGGCGGCATTGGCAGCTTCGGCTTCGTCGCGGGCATGCTCCAGGCGGCGTTCGGTTTCCTTGAGGTCGCTGATGTCACGCGACGAACCAAACAGAAAGGTGCTGTCTTCATATCGGACCGGCACCAGCATGGTATGCCAGTACTTGCTGCTGCCATCGGGCGCTATGCCTTGCTCCTCGTAATAGATGGTCTCATTGGCGTCGAGGCACTGACGATAGCGTTCGAGTACCGAATCGGGTGTAGGCAGCAGGTCACTCAGGCGTGTGCCCTGCAGGTCAGCGCTGCGGACGCCGATGATGTCTTCCAGTACCCGATTGATCTCCTCGATGTAGAAATCACCCTCCTGCGCCCGGATCAGGAACATGGAGTCCAGTGAATTTTTCCACAAACCGTGGAACAGTAACTGCTCTATAACTGTTTTCATAACTGCATCAGGACGCCTGATAGGTCTGCAGAGGCTGCCAGGCACCGGCGTAGCCGAGTTGCGCCAGCACGGTGCGATATGCCGACAGTATAGAGGGTGTGAGCAGCGCCGGGTCAGCCGTCAGACCGATAATGTAGATATCTTCCTGACTGGTCCTGTATTGCTGTATGGATGCGTTGCTGAAGGCCTGAGCGGATGCAGACACATAACAGATGCTGTCCGGCCCCATGCAGACCGGTGCCGCTTGGCTGTCCGACCACGCAATCATGTTCTCGTTGAGGCCCATCAGCGTCAGCTGCTGGCCGCTGCTGGCCGCCAGTTGCACGGTCAGCCGATCAAAGCCGCCACTGGTTTCCAGCGTGACATCACTGATCTTGCCATAGCCCAGAAGGCGCATGCGGGGGGCCAGTTCGGGAATGGCCTGCAGGGCTTCATAGGGGTTGCCACCTTGCTGCCGACAGCTGACAAGGGCTTTGCCCACCAGCCAGCACAGACTGAGCGAACCATGCACTGCGACCTTGTTCAGGGCGCCCCGTGTCGAGGGCCAGGTAGAGAAGGCGCCCACAGAACCGAAAACCGGAGCAGTCACTACCGACCGACACATCTGGTCGGCCTGTTCCGGTGTGTTGAGAGATAGCTGGGCCGTGATCGGAGGCTCGCCGTTGCTCGGTTCATTGCCCACCAGCAGGGGGCGTACGGCTGCGGCTGCATTGAAGGTGCTCATGCCGAGCGTCGACATGGCGCGCCCCGCGCCGTCACCATCGAGCGCCGGAATGCCCTGCTGCGCCGCCACCAGCAGCGGAATCAGGCTGTTCATGGGGCCGGTCTCGCCGGGTATCAGGTAGTCGAAACTGTTGCTCAGCAGTTTTTCCATCTGCCGGACCAGCCGCAGAGGCCCCTTGGTAAAGGCCGACCCGCTGCCGGCTGCTGCAGACGGTGAGCCCATGCCGGCCACCATGCCGACATGACCCTCTGCAGCCTGGTCGAAACTGACCACCTTGGGCCACAGGCCATGTTGGGCCATGTAGTCGATCAACGGCTGTGTGAGTTCCAGTGGGCCGCCACCGCCACTGCCCAGAAAGGCTGCGCCTTCGACGATCCAGTTCAGATCATCAGCATTCAATGTGCGATTCAGTGTCATGCCAAGTCTCCTTCCGTATGGCTCTAGACTGCCACATTGAGCCAACGTTCGGTAGCCGCACAGTTCAGATGCAAGAGTCGCCGGGTCGAATCTCTGCAGCGGCTGACCACAGGGTAATGGACGTCAGCCCGCCCTGCGGCTAGAGTGGGTTCAGTTGATCCAACTGAAACGACGGGGTTTCGCCATGGGTGCACGTGCAACAAGGGTGATCGGCATTGCTCTCATAGTGCTCGGTATCGGCCTGGGCATATGGGGTTATCAGTTGTCCGGCTCATTCGGTTCGCAGGTGTCGCAGGCCTTTGGCGGCGCGGAGTCGGACCGGGTAATGACTTACTACATTGGCGGTGCGGTCAGCTTCTTTGTCGGCATCTATCTGTTCTTCAGGGGCTAGGGAGACAAAAGCATGGATATCACGGGTTTACTGGTATTTCTTGTCGTGGGCGCCATCGCGGGATGGATTGCCGGCATTGTAATGAAGGGCAGGGGGTTTGGCCTGATCGGCAATATAGTGGTGGGCATTGTGGGTGCGGTAGTGGGTGGCTTTGTGTTCGGCCTGCTGGGACTGACCGCAGTCGGCCTGCTCGGGTACATCATTACCGCGTCCGTCGGCGCTATCATCCTGCTGTTTGTGGTGGGCATCATCAACAGGGCGTGACTGTCGTCTGGCAGGCAGAATTTTCCGCTTGTCAGGTAGCGGGCAACAACGAAAAAGCCCCCGTCACCGGAGTGACGAGGGCTTCCTGAATACTTGGTGCCCAGAGGCGGAATCGAACCACCGACACAGGGATTTTCAATCCCTTGCTCTACCGACTGAGCTATCTGGGCATCGCGTCAGCGACGCCGCGTATTAAACTTTTTTTTTATCAGAGCGTCAACCGTTTTCTGCCTAACTCACTGATTTTTTTGAGCAAATCCGCAGTGATGCCGGTTCAGTCTTCCGGCACATAGCCTTCGGCCTGATCGAAGTCATCACCGGAGAAGAAGCGGTCCATCTGGTCCATCAGGTAACGACGGGCCTTGAAGTCAGTCATGCTCAGGTGCTTCTCGTTGATCAGCCGCGTCTGGTGTGCCTGCCATTCATCCCAGGCCTGCTGTGAGATGTTTTCATACAGGTCCTCACCCTTGGGGCCGGGGAAGGGGGGCTTGGCCAGCCCGGGCAGTTCGCGTTGATATTTGCGGCAGAATACGGTTCGGGTCATGACTCTCTCCTGAGATGGAAGGTGCCGGGTCAGAGTGTCAGTTTGTCCAGCAGCAGGCGGGTCGGCGCGGCAAGGCCAAGGGCTTCATCCAGCGCAGGCTGCACCCAGCGATCACGCTCCTGGACGCTGTGCGGGGAGGAGAGTCGCACGTGCACCGGATGAATGTCCAGATGGAAGTGGGTGAAGGTGTGGCGGAAGGGCAGCCAGTAGTCCGGTGCCGAGACGGCGCCGGGCAGTTCCTGCAACCGCTGCTGCAGGGCCTCTGCGGAATCAAACTCGGGGAAACAGTAGAGCCCGCCCCAGAGGCCGGAGGGCGGCCTGCGGTGCAGCAGGCAGCGCTGGTCGGGCAACTGCAGCAGCAGCCACCAGGTTGGCTTCTCGGGTTTCTGCTTCTTGGGTTTGGGTTCCGGGTAGCGCTCTGGTGCGCCCAGATGGTGCGCTCGGCAATCTGCGGCCAGCGGGCAGTGCCCGCAGTCGGGATTGCGGCGGGTACAGAGGGTGGCGCCGAGGTCCATCATGGCCTGGGTATAGTCACGGCAGCGCTGGGCCGGGCTATAGGCTTCTGCCAGTGCCCAGAGTTCGCGTGCTGTTGCCGTGCGCCCCGGCCAGCCGCTGACAGCATGGTAGCGCGCCAGTACCCGCTTCACATTGCCGTCGAGAATGGCAGCGGGACGATCCTGGGCCAGACTGACGATGGCGCCGGCTGTCGAGCGCCCTATGCCCGGCAACTCGGCCAGGGCTTCCACGGTAGTCGGGAAGCTGCCGTCGAAGCGGCTGACGACTTCACGCGCACAACGATGCAGATTGCGCGCGCGGGCATAATAGCCCAGGCCGGTCCACAGGTGCAGTACATCATCTTCGGGTGCGGCAGCCAGCTCATGCACGGTCGGAAAACGCGTCGTGAAACGCTGGAAATAGGGTATGACCGTGGCCACCTGGGTCTGCTGCAGCATGGTTTCCGAGACCCAGACCCGATAGGGCGTCTGCTCCTGCTGCCAGGGCAGGTTGGTGCGCCCGTGGCGGTCGTACCAGTCGAGCACGGCGCGCTGGAATTGCTGTATCTGTGTTGCTGTCGGTTGCTCAGTCACCCTCGGTCGGCTCCGTGCATTGGGTGATGACGGCAATCAGCAACGGTGACCAGTCGCCCCAGCAATCCAGCCATTCTGCGAGCGACTGGCCGACCTGAATCGGGGTATCACGCAGCGTGCCGGTCATGTCATTCAGCGCTATGCCATCAGGGGTGGCCAGGATGTCGCCGTACAGCCAGATGGTATCGCCCTGGCGCCGCTGTTCGCTGAACTCGGCGCCGGTGATCGAGAGAGTACGCTGGCTGATGTCGCTGTCGATGCTGGCCCAGCCGGTCATGGACTGGGTGACCTGCGGGCTGATCAGGCTGACGGTGACTTCGGCATTGTCACCTTCCCAGCGGTTGAGGCTGGGTGCCCGGCCGCTGGCCTGAATGGCCTGCATCCTGATCTGCTCGGGGGCGTCCCCCGCGAGATTGACTTCCCAGGTCAGCTCGGTGCGGCCGGTCTGTGAACTGCTGCCGATGCGCCAGCGCTCGCTGTCCAGCAGCCAGCGGATATCCCTGATTTGTTCATGGTGCGGTTGCTGCGCGGCGGCATGCTGTACCGAATCTGCACGCCACATGGGCGTATCGCTGCGCCATATCAGTTCGTTGATGGCTGTGCGCTGGCCGAATTCCTGATCGGGCGCAGCAGGGGTGCCCTCGCTGTATCCGCTGCCCAGCACCAGATAGTCCGCACGAATGGTTTCGCCGTCCGGGTTGAAACGCAGGTTTTCCGCCTCGGCAGACCAGCGGTAAAAGCCGTAATCGCGGGTGGTGCTGCTGATTTCCAGATGGGTATCCAGAGATTGCATCAGCAGGGGGGCATTCAGGTCTTCGGCCGGGGTCCAGCGGCCATTGAGGCGCAGATAGCCATGCTCGACCCAGCCGTCACCAGTGATATCAGCGAAACTTTGCAACTCCACACCGCCCAGGGTTTTTTTCAGTTCTCCGCTGAGGGTCAGGTCTACCACCTGTTCACTGAGAGGATCAAACAGCAGGATATCCAGCCGATCGATTTGCAGGGCCTGAAAACCGATCAGGAGGTCGCGCGATTTGTGGAAAAAGCGGATCAGTGCCCATATGTCGTCCTGAGCAACCTCCTGCTCCAGGTCTGTGTCCAGTATCACCTCGCCCTGATGCACTATGAAGCGCTCGGGAAACCAGTAGAAGGTCCAGGGGCTGTACCAGCGCGCGCGCCAGGTGGCGTGGTTCAGTTGTATCGGCTCATGCAGGCCTTCGACATGCAGGTTGGCCTGATACATCTCGATGGCGGGAATCGGAAACAGACGCAGATGCGTCAGGCCCGGCTCCAGACGTATCTCGCTGTCTCCGATGGCGTTGGAAGGCAGCACCAGGTCAGTCACTTTCAGGCGGTCATACTGGCTGTAGAGGGCCAGCCAGCCGATCAGCGGCCATACGATACCCGCCACGCCGACAACAATCAGCGTGTGGATGAGTGTTCTCTTATTCATTCACTGGTTCATCTTCAGTTACGGTTGTCCCACAGCATACCCAGCTCGCGCTGCAGCACATCTTCTGCTCCGAGGTTGAGTTCAACCAGGCGCCGCAGGTGCGAAATTGTATCAATACCCATTTCCAGAAACTCGAGACCTGTGTAATGGTCTTCCACATGGGCGATGCGCACGAGCATGGTCAGTGCCAGTTCACCGTCATTGAGCTCCAGATTGAGCATACCATCATGGCCCCGCCAGTCCGGTGGTATGGCGGCAGAAAAGCAGAGCATCAGGGCGCCCTTGAGACTCAGGTCATGCACTTCGCCGTCGATGGTCTGATCCGGAAACACCAGACTGGCGTTGAGAGTGACCGGAAGGCGGGTAAAACGACGGGTGTCTTCCATAATTGTTATACTCGGCTGGGCATCAGGTAAGGTATTGATTACCGGTGCCTTTACTATAGTTGGGTGACTACACTGCAGCAACCGAACGGAGGTTGATAAATGCCAGGTCTGTTCAGTAAAGATCAATTGCCGGAGTCCCCGGCGGCAGCATTGCCGGGCCGGGAAACGCCGCTGTCGGTAGAACCGGTGCACGCGGTGCTGGGTACCTCCATGGTGCCACCCTTTCCCGCCGGCAAGAGTGAGCTGGTTGTGGGCATGGGCTGTTTCTGGGGCGCCGAGCGCCTGTTCTGGTCACTGTCTGGAGTTTACACCACTGCCGTCGGGTATACGGGTGGTTATACACCCAATCCGACCTACGAAGAGGTATGCAGTGGCCAGACGGGCCATGCGGAAGTGGTGCGCATCATCTATGACCCGCAGCAGATCTCCTTGCAGGCCCTGCTGCAGGTGTTCTGGGAGTCCCATGACCCGACGCAGGGCATGCGGCAGGGGAATGATCGGGGCAGTCAGTACCGGTCGGCACTCTATCTGCCGGATGCGGCCAGCGAGCAACTGGCTCGCGACTCTCTGACAGCCATGGAGAAACAGTTGCAGCAAGCCGGGTATGGGGCGGTGACGACCGAAGTTGCCCGCAACCAGACCTTCTACTATGCGGAAACCTACCATCAGCAGTATCTGCACAAGAACCCGGCAGGTTACTGTGGCATCAAGGGAACCGGCGTCAGTTGTCCTGTGGGTCAGTCGTCGTAAAGGTAAAGGCACTGGACTGCTTGTCCAGCTGTTCCAGCAGGTGGGCAGATTCAGTGGCCTTGCCAGTGACCAGATGAATGGAACTGGCATCGCTGCGGGCTTTCTGCGCCACACTGTCGACACTCTGACTGATCTGCGCTGCCACTTCTGACACCTCATGTACCATGCGGGAGATCTGTTCGGCAGCATCAGCGCTCACCCGGGCCCGGGCCTCGATGTCGGCAATGGCGGTGCGGGCGTTTTCACTGTTTTCCAGCACCCCGCGCAGATGGATCTGGGCCTGATCCATGGTCTTCAGCGCGGCTGCCGTGGACCCCTGAACACCATCCACAATGTCAGTGATGCGAGCCGTGGCATCCACGGTGCGCTCGGCCAGGGTGCGCACCTCGTCGGCTACCACGGCAAAGCCGCGTCCGGCGTCACCGGCCCGAGCAGCTTCAATGGCGGCATTGAGCGCCAGCAGGTTGGTCTGACTGGCCAGGTCATTGATAATGCCGATAACTCGGTCGATGTCTTCCGACATGTCGCCGGATTTTTTCAGCGTATTGTGCGTGTCGTCCACCACGCTGCCGGTTTCCTGCAACTGAGACAGGGCTTCCTGCAGCGTGCGGGTACCGCTTCTGGCGGCCTTGAAGGTTTCGTCCGACTTGGTGTTCAGGTCTGTCGAGGTCTGGTTGATCTGGGTCAGCGTCTGTGAGATCTCTTCGGTGCTGGCCGCTACCGTTTCAGCCTGGTCAATCAGCAGACCATTGTTGGTCTTCAGAACGTCCATGTCCTGATTCAGTGAGCGGATGCGCTGGGAGGACGTGGCGGCGGTGTCAACCACCTGGCCGATCAGGCTGCCCAGTCGTTCGGCCATGTTGTTGACTACCTGGCTGACGGAGTCAAAGTCGTCATTCCGTTTTTCGTTCACCGGCAGACGGGCGGTCAGATCGCCTTCGCCGACACGTTCCAGATCGGTGCGCACCTGCTGCAGCGTAGAGCGAACACTGATGATGATCCAGAATGACAATGTCAGCACACTCACTGCCACTACAATGCCGACCAGCAACAGCGTCTGCCGAGCCCGGATGGAGCCCCGCGCAGCGCTGGTCTGTGCTTCTGTCGTCAAGCGGTCAACCTGAGTCAGCAGGCTGGCTTGCTGTGCATCAAGCTGTTGCAGCCCCAGCTCAAGCTGCTGCTCCAGTTCTGCCTGCTGGTGATGTGCCTCGACTATCTGTGCTATGGATTGTTCGTAGTCATCGATTTCCTGAGCATAGCGGTCGGTCACGCCCACCGCGCCAAGCATGTCCTGGAATTCGCCCCAAGCCTCTGCAAACTGTGCTTCCAGTTCCGCTGAAGCGGCCTGGGTGATGTCGCGTTCCGCTTCGCGCAGTGCCAGTACCTGTTCACGTGCACTGACCATGATCAGGGGCTGTTGAAAGGCATCGCCAAATTCCTGGACGGCGCCGCGAAGACCTTCTGAACGGCTGAAGCCAAGGCGCTGCAGGGTGTCGGCCAGGTTCTGATACAGCAGGAGCAGTTCAGAGTAGGCGCGTCGGTAGGCTTCCAGTTCATCCAGCAGGCCCATTTCGACAGCCGCAGGCTGATGGGTCTCCACCAGGTCGTCCAGCAGTTGCTCGCTGGTCTGAATGCGGTCCGGGAGGCTGGCCATGGTGTCGGCGCGGCCGCTGTTGACGTCCTGATGGACCTGAGTGGCGTTCAGCGCCAGGGCGCTGAGTGCACCGTTCAGCTCACTCATCTGCTGAACCCGTTCCTGGGTCTGCTGTTGCAGGGCCAGACCGCGGTCGCCGACGGCCAGCAACATGGCCAGGCCTGCGAGAACGGCGCAGAGCATGACGCTGAGCTTGAGACGGAAACCCAGATTCTTGAGATTCATGATACCACCCTGTGTGTCGTCAAAGGCGTGACGTCTGTTGTAAGTAGTTGTTGTCCGGAGCGCCTTTGCTGATCTATTTGCAATTATCGAGCCACAGGAGGCGGTTTCTGTAAAAGCTCTGTCAGGCTGTAGCTGAGGCTTCAGCGATCAGAAGCAACAGCCAGTATGGGTGGAAACAGACCCATTCTGTTTTCTGGATGTGTAGATTGATACCCGTCATGGAGGCGCCGTGCCAGGGCGCCCAGAGCCCTCATGGTGGAAGCGGCCACAAAAAAGCCCGCCTGTCGTGGCGGGCTTCTGTCATCAACCGGATTGGCGGTCGATCAGTTTTCTTCGTGGTACTGCAGACCCAGCAATTGAGTCCGGCCACCTTCCACATGGAAGCGGATGCTCTGGACTTCACCAGTGGCCATACGCTGACCCTTGACGCTGTAGGTGCCGTCGTCGAGATCAACCAGCAGCCAGGGCCCTTCTGTCATGCCTTCCAGCATACGGTCGCCATGGGCGTTGTACACCGTGAACCAGATTTCGGACAGGTAGGAACCGTCATGGCCGAAGAACTCGATGGCTGTGTTGTAATCGGGAGCCATTTCCCGAGATTCTATCCCTGCACCACCTGTCCAGTAGTCGACAGCCTGTGCGCTGGTCGCCAGACCAACAGCCACTACTGAGGCCAGAATTAAACGTCCTAGCTTTTTCATCGTGCTTTCCTCCGCAGAGTGTATGTTCTCAATCACAGTATAGAGGGGTTCTGCCACAGGGCAAGCGCCCACTTTACCGCTGCTTTTCATGGTGCCACAAATGCCGCCGGGTGACACTAGCGATAGCGGTTGGCCAGCTCGCGCAGGGTCTCGGTTTCGTGGCGGGCGGCTGCGGCAAAATCGTTCCCCTGACTGGCATAAAGTATCCCGCGTGAGGAGTTGATGATCAGGCCGTCTCGCTGGGCGTTCAGCCCGGCCTGCAGCACGGCCTCGGCATCACCGCCCTGAGCCCCGAGACCGGGCACCAGGATGGGCATGTCGCCGACGATCTGACGCACGCGAGCCAGTTCGGCCGGTGCCGTGGCACCCACGACAAGGGCCAGGTTCCGGTTGGCATTCCAGTCCCGTGCGGCGATTCGGGCGACGTGCTCGAACAGGGGTTCGCCGCTGTCGAGATGCAGGTTCTGCAGTTCACCGGCCGAAGGATTGCTGGTGCGACAGAGCACGATGACACCCCGATCCCTGTATTGCGCAAAAGGCTGAATGGTGTCCCAGCCCATGTAGGGATTCACCGTTACGGCGTCGGCCCCGTAGCGCTCGAAGGCCTCACGCGCATACTGCTCGGCGGTGGAACCGATATCGCCCCGCTTGCTGTCCAGCAGAATGGGAATATCCGGGTACTGGCTGCGCAGGTAGTCCAGAGTCTGCTGCAACTGATCTTCAGCAGCCAGTGCCGCATAGTGGGCGATCTGGGGCTTGTAGGCGCAGACCAGATCATGGGTGGCATCAATGATGGCCCGATTGAACGCAAAGATGGCGTTGGGCGCATCGGCAACGGTTGCCGGGAACTGTTCCGGCAAGGGATCGAGCCCCACGCAGACCAGCGTATTGTGGGCCTGCCAGCGGTCTTTGAGTTTCTGATAGAAGGTCATGCTCAAGGTTCTGCTCTCTCTGCGTAGGGTCAGCCCGGGCCACATTCAGGTGCGGTGGGGGCCGAGCCGCTTGATCAATATGCGTGAATTGCGCTGATAATTGTACAGCGCCTGACGCTGGTCAGGGAGGTCACCAAGGGCACCGGGCTCGAAGCCATGCTCCTGAAACCAGTGGGTGGTCCGCGTGGTCAGTGCAAACAGCTGCTGGATACCCTGGGCACGTGCCTGCCGCTCTACCTGTTCCAGCAGCCGAGCGCCACGGCCATGGGTGCGGTAGTCCGGGTGCACCGCCACACAGGCCAGTTCCGCCTGCTTGCCGGTCTCCGAGACAAAGGTGTGCAGGGCCGCACAGCCGACGATCATGCCGTCACGCTCATTGACCACAAACTCGTTGACGTCGCGTTCCAGTTGCTCTCGCGAGCGTCTGACCAGCACCCCCTGTTCTTCCAGCGGGCGCAACAGCTCGATGATGCCGCCGATGTCTTCCGCCCGGGCGCTGCGAAAATTGTCATAGTCATCCCGCGACACCATGATACCGCAGCCATCACGCGTATAGAGTTCGCGCAGCAGGCCTCCGGGTTCGGTGGCATCCAGAATGTGTACACGGGCAATGCCCTGCTGACAGGCCTGCAGCGCGGTCTGGGCTTCGGGCAGGCCGGGGGTGTCTGCAGCGACCTGCTGCAGGTGCTGGCGCAACTCATGCGGCGTCAGTTGACCCTGTTCCGCGGGCCGGGGCAGGGCATCCATCTGTCCGAGCAGGGTCAGTTTGTCGGCCTTTATGGCCTCGGCCGCTGCGGCAGCGACTTCCAGGCCGTTGAGGTTGAAGACCTCACCGGTCACCGAGAAACCATGTGGCGGCAACAGCACGATATTGCCCGCATCCAGTTGGTGTCGTATGCCGTCCGCATTGATGCGGCGCACGGTACCGGTGAATTGCAGGTCAACCCCATTGATGATGCCGCGCGGCATGGCATGCACAAAATTACCGCTGACCACGCTGACCCCGGCGCCATGCATGGGGCTGTTGACCAGCCCGGTGGAAAATTCGGCCTGCAAACGGACCAGCAACTGTTGCGTGACCCCGACAGCGATTTTCAGCGTGCGGGCATCGGTAACGCGCAGGCCGTCGTGGAAGGCCTCGGCAATACCTTCCGCGTTGCAGTCAGCCGTGATCTGGGGGCGGGCGCCATAGGCAATGACCAGGCGCAACCCGAGGCTGCGCAGCAGCGCCAGATCATGAATCAGGGCTGACGTATCGTGCGCCAGTGCTTCACCCGACAGGTACACCACCAGCGTCTTGCCACGGTGCGCATGGATGTAGGGACTGGAGGCCCGAAAAAAGCTGAGGAAATCATCGCTGTAGGTGGACATTGCAAATTCCTTGAACCGGACGCTCATTACAGCAGATGCGGCGGCCAGTTGAAAGCCGCAAGAGGGCTCTGGATCAGGGCGGAGGCGGCCTGGTTGCTGTCGGCCCGGTTTATATTCAGTAAAACTGAATAGCCTCAACGATTTGTTTCGCTATCCACTCGTCGCACTCCCCCATAAACTGCGTCGCATCTGTTTGACGGTGCGTTGACGCAGCGTCGGATTTCGTGAACAACCATTGGCATTGAATCACAGGAGACCCCGATGAAAGCTTTTACCCCCGTAATCGAACTGATTGGCCGTGCGCTGATTTCCTTCATGTTCATCCTCAGCGGTATCGACAAGCTGGGCGGAATCGAAGGCACTCAGGGTTACATGGAAATGATGGGTGTGCCCGGCATTCTGATCTACCCGACCATTGCCCTGGAAATTCTGGCTGGTCTGGCCGTGCTGGTCGGGTTCCATACCCGCATTGCAGCCTTCCTGCTGGCCGGTTTCAGTATTGTATCCGGCCTGCTGTTTCACTTTGACCTGAGCAATCAGGCGGAAGTGATCAACCTGATGAAGAATTTCACCATTGCGGGCGGCTTCGCCTTCCTGGTCGCCCATGGCGCCGGCAAGATCAGCATTGACGCCCGGCGCTGAGCGACGCGCATGATTTGATGTGGAGCCCCTGACAGTGATCAAGCTGTCAATCCCTTCTGCCCCGCCTTATGGCGGGGTTTTTTTGTCTGTAACAATTGTAACCGGCGTGAAATTCGCCATTCATCTTGTCCTCGGATACTGGTCTCCGGCATGCCCCTGAAGTCCTGGCGCATGCTGTTGCTTGAGACTCGCAATAAATCCAACAACAAAAGAGGACAATCCGATGTCTGATCTTTCCCGCAACAGTGGGCTGCGCCGGTTTACGCTGGGCGCTGCCGCCGCAACCATACTGGGCAGCAGCTTCGCCCTGGCTGACGATATAACCATTCGCTGGGCCCTGCACCCCGGTGAAGAAGCCGATGCGGTCATCAACTACTTTGCCCCCAAATACGAGGA
>NZ_SRMF01000001.1:845892-1386867 GCF_004768465.1 Natronospirillum operosum | reverse complement strand
CAGCGCATCGCCGATGGTAGTGTGGGGTATCCCCATGTGAGAGTAGGTCATCGTCAAGCGCCTAACAGAAGACCCCACCAACCCGGCCCTCGTGCCGGGTTTTTTGGTTTTGGGGGCTGGCCCCCTGCCGTGGGAGCGCACCCCGTGCGCGATGGGCGGCGCTGATGGCGCGACCGCCGGGCGGTGGTGTACTGAACCGCAGACCGTGCACGGCCAGGGACGGCCGTGCTCGAGCTGTCAGGGATGACGGTTTTTGCGTGTCTGCGGTCAGTGCACCCCGCCATCAGGCGGATCCAGCCACCCCAAAAATCGGCCAGGGGCTGGCCTCCTACCGTGGGAGCGCACCCCGTGCGCGATGAGTGACCCCAGCCACCTCAGCATCGGCCAGGGGCTGGCCTCCTGCCGTGGGAGCGCACCCCGTGCGCGATGAGTGACACCAGCACAACCCCCGCAGGCAGTGCTGTTCAATCAACTATAGCCAATAACTATCAAATCATTGATCAAAGGTAACTGGTATCAATGGAATGGTGTGCTATACCTTGTCAGAGGTTGTGAAAAGTCGAGCGACGTCAATCTGTATGAGTCGCTGATGTTGTTGTCCCACAGGCGGTGCCAGCAGTTGCGCCGCAAAGGGTACAGAAGATCAGTGGTCAGGCTCGGCTTGAACAATCCGTTCGATCAGGCAACCGACACACCGGAGAAAGTTATGGGTGAGAATAAAGAGCAAGGTGCTGCAGGCAAGTGCCCAGTCATGCATGGTTCACGGACCCGTCTGGGTACCACGGGTACCGCCAATCAGGATTGGTGGCCCGAGCAGCTTAATCTGAATATCCTGCACCAGCATCATCCGAAGTCCAACCCCCTGGGGGACGACTTCGATTACGCTGAAGAGTTCAAGAAGCTGGACCTGGCGACCGTCAAGAAGGACATCGAAGATGTCCTGAAAGACTCCCAGGACTGGTGGCCGGCCGATTACGGTCATTACGGCCCGTTCATGATCCGTATGGCCTGGCACGCGGCAGGTACCTACCGTACCGGTGACGGGCGCGGTGGTGCAAACACCGGTAACCAGCGCTTTGCGCCGCTGAACAGCTGGCCCGACAACGGCAATCTGGACAAGGCTCGCCGTCTGCTGTGGCCGATCAAGCAGAAGTACGGCAACAAGCTTTCCTGGGCCGATCTGTTCGTTCTGACCGGCAACGTGGCGTTGGAATCCATGGGCTTCAAGACCTTCGGTTTTGCCGGCGGCCGGGAAGACATTTTCCAGCCGGAAGAAGATGTGTACTGGGGGGCTGAAAAAGAGTGGCTGGCTACCAGCGACAAGCCCAACAGCCGCTACAGCGGTGACCGTGATCTGGAACGGCCGCTGGCTGCAGTGCAGATGGGTCTGATCTACGTCAACCCGGAAGGTCCTGACGGCAACCCGGATCCGCTGGCCTCAGCGCGCGACATTCGTGAAACCTTTGCCCGCATGGCCATGGACGACTATGAAACCGTGGCTCTGACCGCTGGTGGTCACACCTTCGGCAAGACGCACGGTGCCGGCCCGGATAGCCATGTAGGCCCGGAGCCTGAAGCGGCCCCGATCGAAGAGCAGGGTCTGGGCTGGATCAGCTCCTACAAGAGCGGGAAGGGCCGAGACACCATTACCAGTGGCCTGGAAGGTGCCTGGACACCAACGCCAACCAAGTGGGACATGAGCTACTTCGACGTCCTGTTCGGTTATGACTGGGAGCTGTCCAAGAGCCCGGCTGGTGCGCAGCAGTGGGTGCCGAAGAATCTGAAAGACGAGCACAAGGCACCGGACCCGGAAGACAAGGCTTCCAAGGTCGGGATCATGATGTCCACCGCCGACATGGCGATGCGTGAAGATCCGGCATACCGCAAAATTGCTCAGCACTTCCACAAGAACCCGGAAGAGTTCGCTGATGCCTTTGCACGTGCCTGGTTCAAGCTGACGCACCGGGATATGGGTCCGAAATCCCGTTACCTCGGTCCGGAAGTGCCGGCGGAAGATCTGATCTGGCAGGATCCGGTGCCCGCAGTTGATCACGAGCTGGTCAATGCGCAGGACATCAAGGATCTGAAAGGCAAGATTCTGGCCTCAGGCCTGACAGTATCGGAACTGGTCTATACAGCCTGGTCCTCGGCATCCACTTTCCGCGGGTCCGACATGCGCGGTGGTGCCAACGGTGCCCGCATCCGCCTGGCCCCGCAGAAAGACTGGGAAGTGAACCAGCCGGATCAACTGGCCAGAGTACTGAAGGCGCTGGAAGGCATCCAGAAGGACTTCAACAGCGCTCAGTCCGGCAACAAGAAGGTGTCGCTGGCGGATCTGATCGTGCTGGGCGGCAGTGCCGCCGTTGAGAAAGCGGCGCAGGATGCCGGTCACAGCATCGAAGTGCCGTTTGCGCCGGGTCGTACCGACGCCACTGCGGAGCAGACCGATGCGGACTCCTTCGAGTTCCTCAAGCCGGAAGCCGACGGGTTCCGCAACTATCGTCGGGCCGCTTTCACTGTGGCTGATGAAGAAATGCTGGTCGACAAGTCCCAGTTGCTGGGTCTGAGTGCACCGGAAATGACGGTTCTGGTTGGTGGCATGCGCGTGCTGGATGCCAACTACAAGCAGACCAAACACGGTGTCTTTACCAGGACGCCCGGCAAGCTGACCAATGACTTCTTCGTCAACCTGACCGACATCAACACCGAGTGGAAGCCCAGGGCGGGTGAAGACAACCTGTATGAAGGTCGTGATCGCAAGACCGGAGACGTCAAGTGGACAGGCACTCGTGTCGATCTGATCTTCGGCTCCAACTCGCAGTTGCGGGCGCTGGCCGAAGTGTATGCCCAGAACGACGCGAAGGAGAAGTTCGTCAAGGATTTCGTTGCTGCCTGGACCAAGGTGATGAACGCAGATCGTTTCGATCTGAGCTGATCACTGCCGGCTGCCCGGTCTGCCGGTGCAGACCGGGCAATTGGTTGCAACAGCGCCCTCCGGGGCGCTGTTTTTGTTTCTGCATCTGTCACTGCGGCATTTTTTCCGCTAGCTTGGAGTGACAGGTCAACAGGCAGGACAGGTGGCTATGGCAGATGAGCAGGGTGGTGCAGGGCAGTCAGACTATGATGTCGTCATTGTCGGCAGTGGTTTCGGTGGCAGCGTGGCTGCACTCCGTCTGGTGGAAAAAGGGTATCGGGTGCTGGTACTGGAGGCCGGTCGGCGTTTTGACGAGCGCTCGCTGCCGAGAACCTCCTGGCAGCTCCGCTCCTTCCTGTGGGCACCCTGGCTGGGTTGCCTGGGTATTCAGCGGCTGACGCTGCTGCGCAATGCCTTCATTCTGTCCGGAGCGGGCGTCGGCGGTGGTTCACTGGTGTACGCCAATACTCTGTACGAACCTCCAGCACCCTTCTATCAGGACCTGCAGTGGCGCCATATCACCGACTGGCAGCAGGAACTCGCACCTCATTACGATCAGGCCAGACGTATGCTGGGTGTGACCACCAACCCGACCCGCACGCCCTCTGATGAGGCCATGCTGGCCGTGGCCGAGGAGATGGGTGTGGCGGATACCTTTCGGTCCACACCGGTGGGGGTCTGGTTCGGAGCCCCGGGACAGCGCACCGCAGACCCCTATTTCGGGGGCAAGGGACCGGAGCGCACGGGGTGCATCGAGTGTGGCGAATGCATGACCGGATGCCGCCATGGCGCCAAGAACACGCTGCTGACCAACTACCTCTATCTGGCTGAACAGGCCGGCGCCCGAGTGCTGGATCGCATGGAAGTGCAGGCCATCCGGCACCTGGCCGATGGCCGCATCAGCATCGAGGCCCGTCGCAGTGGTGCCCCGTTGACGCGTCTGCGCCGCCGTCAGCGCTTTGTGGCGGCGGATGTGATACTGGCGGCCGGAACCCTGGGTACCCAGCGCCTGCTGCATCGCATGCAGGCTGCCGGCCACTTGCCGTCACTGTCCCCCCGGCTGGGGGAACTGACACGGACCAATTCCGAAGCCATTATCGGCGCCAGAACCTTTCGCAAGGGGGTCGATTATACGCGCGGGGTGGCCATCACCTCTTCGTTTCATCCCACCCCGGACACCCATATTGAGCCGGTACGTTACGGTCGCGGCAGCAACTTCATGGGCCTGCTGACCACAGCCCTGGCCGACGGTGATCGCTGGCGATTCAGCGGCTGGGTGCGGGAGTGGTGCCGCCACCCGGTGGGGCAGCTGCGCAATCTGATCCTGCGCCGCTGGTCAGAACAGTCGGTGATCGCATTGGTCATGCAACCGCTGGACAATTCGCTGACGTGCTACCTGAAGAGGGGCCTGCTGGGACGGCGCCTGACATCACGCCAGGGCCATGGCAAACCCAATCCGAGCTGGATTCCGGCCGGGCACGACGCAGTGCGCAGGTTGGCCCGAAAGATGGGCGGTATCCCGCTGGGGTCCTGGGGTGATCTGTTCAATGTGCCCATGACGGCGCATATTCTTGGCGGTGCGGTGATCGGGGAAGGTCGTGAAACCGGTGTCATCGACCCCTATCACCGTGTCCATGGCTACCCTAATCTGCATGTGGTCGACGGCGCTGCGATATCGGCCAATCTGGGCGTGAATCCCTCGCTGACGATTACCGCTCAGGCCGAACGGGCGCTGTCTTTCTGGCCCAACAGGGGTGAGGTCGACCCCAGGCCGGCTCCGGGTGAGCCCTACCGCAGGCTGTCGCCGGTGGCGCCGCATTCACCGGTGGTGCCGGCCGACGCGCCGGCGGCCCTGCGCTGGGCCCGGGGCGATCACTGACGCTGGTAGGTCCAGATCTCGCCCTGGGTGTTCTGCAGAATGAGTCGATCGCCATCAAGGCGGTAGCCGTTGTTGGAGCGCAGGGCGGACAGGTAGCGACGTTCCAGGGCGGTAATCCGCGGGTCGCTGATCCGGCACTGGGCCCGATCCGCCGCCGCCCGCTCCAGGCGCAGCCAGCCGGTACTCACTCTGGCCTCTCCCCGCCAGCGGTTGCAGGCCACCTGACCGTCGGCCCGCCCATCGGCATGCAGACGCAGGGTAAAAGGCGGTCGGCTGTCGCCCAGGCTGAAGCGCAGAGTACCGTGCTGCACTTCGATCAGTGCCCAGTCGCCGGTCAGTCCCTGATCGGATCGGCCGTCGGAGCTGGCCATGCTGCCGCAGGCTGCCAGCAACAGCAGGGCAGGAACCAGGGTCAGGGCCAGCCAGCGATGCAAGTGTTTCATCTCAGTGATCCTGTGATCCGGCAGACGCTTCAGGGCGGGGTGCCCGCTCGCGTTTGCGCCTGTACATGTCATGGTCGGCTGCGGCCAGCCACTGGTCCACCGACAGTGGTTTGTGCTGACGCTCTGCATCAGGGTCGATGATAACGCGGCCGATGCTGACCCCGACATGATGCGTGTGCCTGTCGGTGACCACGGGGCGCGTTACCGCCGCTTCCAGTTTGCCGATGATACTGTCCAGATCGGTTTCCGCCTGCATGTGCTCTATGATGGCGGCAAACTCGTCACCACCGATACGGGCGATGGAATCCTCCTCGCGCAGTGATTCCTGCAATCGGCGTGCAATCAGTTGCAGCACCTGGTCACCTTCCTGATGGCCGGCATGGTCGTTCACCCGCTTGAAGTCATCCAGGTCCAGATAGAGCAGGGCGACCTTCATGCCATGGCGGCGCCCCCTGGAGAGGGCAGATTCCATGCGATCAAAGAACAGGATGCGATTGGGCAGATCTGTCAGGTTGTCATGATGCGCCAGATGATACATCTGGCTGCGCATCTTGTGCTGCTCGTCGATATCACGCGCGATGCCGTAGAAGCCCAGAATGCGTCCGCGCTCATCCCGCTGCAGGTTGACCATCACCTCGACCCACAGGCTGCTGCCATCCTTGCGAATATACTTGAGTTCCGTACGTGGAAAGCGCAATTCCCGGGTCTGCAGGACATGCCGGATTTCCTCGTAAGAGGCAGAGGCCGAACCTCTGGAGGCCACTGTATCCAGCGGCTGACCGATGATTTCCTCCGGGCGATAGCCCAGCATGGCCTCCACCGATGGGTTCACATAACGAAAACGACCTGCGACATCGATAATCCAGATGAAATCGTGGGCGCTGTCCGCCAGGTGGCGGAACTGGTTCAGGGTGCGGCGCTGGTTGCGCAGGCGCAGCCAGAGCCAGACGGCGACCACGAGTGTGGTCAGAAAAAGTGCTGCCAGGGCTGTAATGAGCATCTGTGTAGACACGAGGCACCAATCCGGTTGTGGGCCAGGCGGTCGCGGTGTATGCCTGACGTATCCCTATAGGTGTTAAGATACCCGCAAAACCCCTTGCTCCGCCAGCATTGTGGCGACTAATTGAGCACAGAACACAGGAGCATGCATGAGCAGAAAACTGATTGCCGTGACCAGCCATCGCCGTGAACAGTGGAGGGCCCTGCTGGAGGCCCAGTCAGACTGGCCGACCGAACTGGTTTTTGACGATGATCCAGACTTCGAGGCGCGCGCCGGAACAGCCGAAATACTTTTTGGTGATACCCCGGAAGGGGCGCACTGGCTGCCCAGACTGCCCAGTATCCGCTGGTTCCATACCAGCTACTCAGGTGTGGACGCCCTGTTGCCGCACCGGGATCGCTTCCATTCCGACCTGCTGGTAACCAACACCCGGGATATTGCAGGCCCGCATATCGCCGAATACATCCTGGGTCATGTGCTGAACATCACCCGCATGATCACGGAGTTTCATGAATACCAGAAAGCGCAGGACTGGCAATGGCAGGATTACGACTCCATCAGCGAGTCGGCCTGCCTGATACTGGGTACCGGTGCCATCGGCCAGGTGGTGGCTGAACGGCTGACGCCCTGGTTCGCCCGCGTCGACGGGCTCAGTCGCAGTGGCGAGCCCAAGGCTCCGTTTGCCCGGGTATCAGCCTGGCCAGCGCCGCCGGCTGCTCTGGGTGACTACCGGGTGGTGGTCAATACACTGCCCCGCACGCCCGACACGGAAGACAGCGTCAATGCCGACTTTCTGCACCGGTTGGCGCCGAATGCCATCTTTATCAACACCGGTCGGGGTGAAACCCTGGTCGATGATGACCTGCTGGCGGCCCTGAATGCGGAGCCGGGACGCCGGGCGGTACTCGATGTGTTCCGGGACGAACCGCTGCCGCAGGCGCATCCGTTCTGGCATCATCCGCAGATTACCGTGACGCCGCACGTGGCGGCGCTGAGCCGGCCCGACTGGGTGCTGCCGATCTTTCGCGACAACCTGGACCGTTATCTGGCGGGAGAGCCCCTGCGCAACAGGGTCGATCTGGCGCGCGGCTACTGATCAGAACGTCGGCCACCAGGCCAGCAGCGCCGTGGCCACGGCACCGGCAGCCAGCGCGTAGTACAGCATTGGCAGGAGGGTATAGCGAATGATATCGCCTTCGCGGCCCACCAGGTTGACCACACTGGCCGCGGCGACAACATTGACCACGCAGATCATGTTGCCGGCATTGGCGCCCAGCAGTTGCAGGGCCAGAACCAGGGTTTCAGGCAGTCCGGTCTGCACGGCGACCGACTGCTGGAAGGAGGCAAACATCATGTTGGAGAAGGTCGCCGAGCCGGCAATGAACGACCCCAGGGCGCCGACAAAGGGCGCCGCCCACAGCCATTGATCGGCCAGACCGCCGGCCGCCAGGGTCGCCAGTTCCAGTGGCATGGACTGCAGACCGGCCGCATTGAGATCGGATTGCAGGAAGATCCGCACCATGGGCACTGCCGTGGCCAGCGCAATCACCGAGGGACCCAGCGAGCGCGCCGTGGTCCTGATGGCACTGAACCAGGGTTGGACTGACTGCCGCTGCAGCCAGGCGCCGGCAAGAGCCGTCAGCAGAAACAGGGTGCCCGGCAGGTACAGCGGCGCCATAGAAGCCGAAATGTCGGTGCCCAGAATCTGCCGCCATTCCAGCGTGACCCCACTCAGCCAACCCTGCAGTGGCAGAATGGTCAGCCGGGTGACAATCAGCAGGGCCGCCACCAGCAGATAGGGCATCCAGGCCCGTACCAGTGACAGGGGTTGCTCATCAGTCGGCGTCAGTTCCAGAGTTCGATCCCGATCCGCATCCGAAAAATACCAGGGCGTGCGCGGCTGCAGCCAACCCCGGCGCGCGCACAGGGTCATCAGCGCCAGGCCGCTCAGGCCGCCGATGATGGACGGGAACTCGGGCCCCAGAAAGCGGGCTACCAGCCAGGCGGGCACCGTAAACGCCAGGCCAGCGGCCAGCGCAAAAGGCCAGACAGCGAGCCCGGCGCGCCAGGAGCACCACTTGGATTCAGTGGCGAAAAACCGGGTCAGCATGACACACATGATCAGCGGCAACAGCGAAGCGACAAGAATGTCGATGCTGATGGCCTGCACGGCAATGGCCTGAACCTGATCCGGCGTGGCGCCAGGCAGGCCCTGGCCGATGCCCACGATCACCGGTGTGCCCACCGCACCGAAGGACACCGGGCTGGAGTCGGCCACCAGCGCCAGTACTACCGCAGACAGTGGCGTGAAGCCCAGCGCCACCAGCAGCGGGGCGCCGATGGCGGCCGGCGTGCCAAACCCCGAGGCGCCTTCCAGAAAGGCACCAAACAGCCAGGCGATGATCACCAGTTGTATACGCCGGTCCGGCGACACACCGCTGAAGCCGGCGCGAATGGCATCCAGGGCTCCGGTTGCCCGCAGCACATTCAGCAGCACAATGGCGCCGAAGATGATCCAGAGAATGGTTGCCGCCACTACCAGTCCTTCCAGGGCGGCAGCGCTCACCTGCAGCAGCGGCATGCGCCAGATCAGCAGAGCCATGGCTGCAGACAGAATCAGACTCAGCGGCATGGCGCGGGTAGCCGGCAGACGCAGAATGACCAGAAACAGCAGTACGCTGAGTACAGGCATGGCGGCCGTGATGAATTGCAGCAGAGTCATATTGCATCCTTGTCCAGAGAGTCCGGCATGAGATGACCATAGCAGATCAGACAGATCAGGCCATGATCTGCATCAAGACCCGGCACCGCTTCTGCTGTGCACACTGAATTGCTTGGCCCGGGTCACCCGTCGATAGTCATTGGGCGTAATGCCGGCGCGTTGCCGGAACAGGCGGATAAAGTAGGACGGGTCGCTGAAGCCCAGCAGGCTGCTGATTTCCTGAATGCTCAAATTGGTCTCGCGCAGCATCTCCTCGGCACGCAGCAGACGCAGTTGCAACCAGTACTGCTTGGGTGATTCTCCGGTCGCCTGCACGAAGCGGCGCGACAGGGTACGAGGGGTCAGTCCCACGACCCGGCTCAGTTCAGTCAGGGAAAAGGGCTGATCCAGCCGCTCCAGCAGCCAGGCCTGGGCGGCCACAATATCCTCGTCATCATGTTGCAGGCCACCCAGACGGTAGTAGGGCTGGCTCAGGGTGCGGCTGACCTCGTGTGAGAAATGGCGCTCGATCACGCCCATGATGTCCTCGTCATACCAGGTGCGGATAAAGTAGAGCACCAGGTCGGTCAGCGCATTGACGCTGCCGGCACAATAGATATCACGATCCCAGGTGATGCTCTGGCGGGGACGTAGCAGCACGTCCGGGTAGCGCTGCGCAAAGCGGGAAAAATAGTACCAGTGGGTCGTGGCCACACGCTGATCCAGTATGCCGCTCTCGGCCAGCAGACAGACCCCGGTACCCGTGGCCACAACGGGTATACCCTGACGGACGGCCTGGGCCAGCTCGGCAATCAGATCCGGGTAGCGGTTGAGCATTGGCAGCGGGTTGCCCCACAATGGCGGTACCACAATATGGTCACAGACTTTCAGGTCAGTCCAGCGACCCTGGGCGCGCAGATGCAGGCCGCCGGCCACCTGTTCGCCGAGTCCGTCCTGGGTCAGCACGCGGAATACCGGGGTCGGGCCGGACCTGTGTCGAGCCCGGGCCAGTTGCGAGGCGGCCTGCAGCATTTCACAGGGCAGCGTAATGCCGGTGGCCAGAGTGCGGGGCAGAGTGACAAAACCGATAATCATGGCGTGAACGTCATACAGAATGGCCTGAACATTATATACCCTTGACCGACGGCTGCACTAGACTGCGTTCAACGCTTCACTATTCAGGATGAGGAATCAATGACAGCTCTGCCCGTCATCGTTGGTTTCGGCGGCGTCAATGCTGCCGGTCGCAGTGCCTTTCATCATGGCTATCGGCGCATGGTCGAAAGCGCCTTGTCCGAACGCAGCATGGCACCCACCTGGGAGAGTCTGGCCCAGATGATGGGGCTCGACACCCATGGGGGGCTGACGCCGGAACTGATAGAACTGATGCGCCAGGGCACACTGGTTCGACGCATCGAAAAGGTTCATTTTGATGTGGATGCCGTGCTCAGTCAGAACCGGGCGGACCTTGATGCCGGTCAGGGTGGCTTTCTGTTCAGAGCCAAACGCAGCCAGTTACCGTCTCACCTGCCTGACAACTGGCAGATCGTGCGCGAAGAAGGCAAGACGGTGTCCATCCAGGTCAGCGGTGTCACCACAGCACTTTTCCCGGACTACAACGCCTATCCGGTAACCAGCGCCGGGCAGTCCCCCAACGGATTCAGCGCAGCGCGCCTGTACCGGTCCATGCATCACCCGAGAGCACTGTCACAGGCGGTTTACGGGGCCTCCGATGCCATCCAGTCGCTGGGCATCGACTGGCAGGACATCCTGCGTCATGTGCGCCCTGACGAGATCGCCGTCTATGCTGGCAGTGCGCTTGGTCAGGCTGATGCCGCGGGATTTGGCGGCCTGTACCAGAACAGCCTCACCGGGGGGCGCACCAGTTCCAAGATGATGGCGCTCAGCTTTGCCGAAATGGCCGCCGACTTCATCAATGGCTATATGATCAACTCGGTCGGCAGCACCGGCACCAATATCGGGGCCTGTGCCACCTTTCTCTACAACCTGCGCCAGGGCGTGATGGACATTCAGGCGGGCAAGGCTCGGGCCGTCATTGTCGGCAATACCGAAGCCCCGGTGGTGCCTGCCATCATGGAAGGCTTCAATGTCATGGGGGCGCTGGCCACCGATGAAGAGCTGAAGAAGCTGGATGGTTCTGACACGGTCCACAACCGTCGGGCCTGTCGCCCCTTCTCTACCAATGCGGGTTTTACGATAGCCGAATCGTCCCAGTTCCTGATTCTGATGGATGACCGACTGGCGCTGGAGATGGGAGCCACCATCTATGGGTCAGTGCCGGATGTGTTCGTCAACGCCGATGCCAACAAGAAATCCATTTCGGCACCGGGTGTAGGCAACTACATCACCATGGCCAAGACGGCGGCCCTGCTGAACAACTTGCTGGGCGAGGGCGGGCTGCGCCAGACCTTTGTCCAGGCGCATGGCACGGGTACTCCACAGAACAGGGTGACTGAATCGCATATTCTCAACGAGGTTGCACGCCTGCACGGTCTTGATGACTGGGCGGTCACGGCGGTGAAGGCCTATGTCGGCCACTCTCTGGGGCCGGCGGCCGGCGACCAGATCATGTCCACACTGGGTGTATGGGCGGAGGGCGTGATACCGGGTATCACCACCATCGATCACATTGCCTCCGATGTGCACCACAGCCACCTGAATATCCTGCAGGACCACTTGGACCTGGGTGACCCTGCGGCCATGCGCGCCTGCCTGGTAAACTCCAAAGGGTTTGGTGGCAACAACAGTACCGCAGCTCTGTTGTCGCCTCAGGAAACCCTGACCATGCTGGGCCGGCGCCACGGCGAGAAGGCCCTGACGGACTATCGCAGCCGCAATGAAGCCGTTGCGGCAGCACAGGCAGACTATGATGCCCGGGCGGTGCGTGAAGGTGTGCCGATTATCTATCGATTCGGTGAGTCGGTCATGGATGATTCTGACGTCAGCCTGTCACTGAATGAGCTGGGTCTCAGTGAATTCCAGCAAAGCATCAGTCTGGATGGTCGTCATCCCTATGACGACTTGATCTAGAGTCCCGACTGGTTAATTCGGCGCTCTCAGAAAACCAGTGAAATCAAGGTGCTAGCGAAATTGAGGTGCTTTCAGTAGTTGACAGCACCGGTGCATTCAGTAGAATGCGCGGCAGATACAGGAACGTAGCTCAGTTGGTTAGAGCACCACCTTGACATGGTGGGGGTCGTTGGTTCGAATCCAATCGTTCCTACCAGATTGCAAAAGGCTCGCCACCCGGCGAGCCTTTTTGTTTGCAGTTCACCGGGCGTTTCGCCTGCAAGTCATGTGGCCCCTGGTATGGGTCACCACTGAACCGGAGCATTAGCATGCCTGTTATTACCCTGCCTGACGGCAGTCAGCGCCAGTACGACAAACCCGTCTCCATTCTCGAAGTTGCGCAGGATATCGGCCCCGGCCTGGCCAAAGCCACCTTGGCCGGCACCATCAATGGCGTCGAACATGATGCTGTCGACCTGATCACCGAAGACGCCAAGGTCACCATCATCACGCCGAAAGATGACGCCGGGCTGGACATCATCCGTCACTCCTGCGCGCACCTGCTTGGGCATGCCATCAAGCAGCTGTATCCGGACGCGAAGATGGCCATCGGGCCGGTTATCGACAACGGCTTCTACTATGATATCGAGATGGACAAGAAGCTGTCCGAGGATGATCTGGAAGCGCTGGAAAAGCGCATGCTGGAGCTGGCCAAAACCGACTATGACGTGGTCAAGCGCAAGGTCAGCTGGCAGGAAGCCTATGATACCTTCAAGGATCGGGGCGAGCCCTACAAGCAGGCGATTCTGGAAGAGGACATTGACCGCGCCGACCAGCCGGGCCTCTACCACCATGAAGAATATATCGACATGTGTCGCGGGCCGCACGTGCCCAACATGCGTTTCTGCCATCATTTCAAGCTGATGCGGGTCTCCGGTGCCTACTGGCGCGGTGATGCGCAGAATACCCAGCTGCAGCGCATCTATGGCACTGCCTGGGCGGACAAGAAACAGCTCAAGGCCTATCTGAAGCGCCTGGAAGAAGCCGAGAAACGGGACCACCGCAAGCTGGGCAAGCAGCTCGACCTGTTCCACTGGCAGGAAGAAGCGCCGGGCATGGTGTTCTGGCACCAGAAGGGCTGGACCATGTATCAGGTGGTCGAATCCTACATGCGCGACAAGCTGGTCGAATATGACTATGAAGAAGTCAGGGCGCCCATGATCATGGATGTCTCCATGTGGGAGAAATCCGGCCACTGGGACAAGTACCAGGACAACATCTTCGCCACCGAATCCGAAAAGCGCACCTATGCGGTCAAGCCGATGAACTGCCCGGGTCACCTGCAGATCTTCAATCAGGGGCTCAAGAGCTACCGTGATCTGCCGTACCGCATGGCCGAGTTCGGCGTGGTGCATCGCAACGAGGCCTCGGGTGCTCTGCACGGGCTGATGCGCGTGCGCTCGTTCACTCAGGATGATGCTCACGTATTCTGCACCGAAGAGCAGATCCTGGATGAAGTCACAGCCTGTATCCGGATGCTTTATGACGTCTATCGGGATTTTGGCTTCGAAGGCGACAGTATCGACATCAAGCTGTCCACCCGGCCGGAGAAGCGCATTGGCAGCGATGCGGTCTGGGACAAGTCGGAACAGGCACTGGCTGATGCGCTGGACAAGAATCAGTTGGAATTCGACTACCAGCCCGGTGAGGGTGCCTTTTACGGGCCCAAGATAGAGTTCACTCTCTATGATTCACTGGGCCGAGGCTGGCAATGTGGTACTATTCAGCTCGATTTCTCCATGCCGGGCCGTCTGGGGTCCCAGTATGTCGCGGAAGATGGCTCGCGCAAGGAGCCGGTGATGATTCACCGGGCCATTCTCGGGTCGCTGGAGCGCTTTATCGGCATATTGATCGAAGAATATGCCGGCGCCATGCCGGTCTGGCTGGCACCGGAGCAAGTGATGGTGTGCAATATCACCGACAGTCAGGCAGACTATGTCAAATCAGTGCGCCAATCTCTCCGTATGGCGGGGTTCCGCGCCACTGCGGACTTGAGAAACGAGAAAATCGGCTTTAAAATCCGCGAGCACACTTTACAGAAGATTCCCTACGTCGTCGTTGTCGGCGACAAAGAAGTGGAATCGCAGCAGGTAGCCGTGCGCACCCGGTCGGGAGAAGACCTGGGCGCCATGTCGTTGCAGGCCTTTATTGACCGCCTGCGCGACGAGGCTGACCTGCTGGGTCGCAAACAGTAACGGAGAGAGCGCTATCAAGAACGCCAAAGGTCGCAAGGGCAAACGCAATCCGGTCAATGATCAGATTGAGGCCACTGAATGCCGACTGATTGATCAGGAAGGGGAGCAGGTCGGTATCGTCGATATGGCCACGGCTCGCCAGAAGGCGGAAGATGCAGGTCTGGATCTGGTCCAGATCGCGGATTCCGACCCGGTCGTCTGCAAGATCATGGACTACGGCAAGAAAATCTTCGAAGAGAAGAAAGCTCGTGCCGCCGCCAAGAAGAAGCAGAAACAGACGCAGATCAAGGAAATGAAGTTCCGTCCCAACACGGACGACGGCGATTACCAGATCAAGTTGCGCAACCTCATCCGTTTTCTGGAACAGGGTGACAAGGCTAAAGTATCTCTGCGTTTCCGGGGCCGTGAAATGGCCCATCAGGAGCTGGGTATGCAGCTCATGCAGAGAGTAGAAGCAGATCTTGAAGAGTACGGCACCGTGGAACAGCGGCCCAAGATGGAAGGCCGCCAGATGATCATGGTGCTGGCTCCTGTCAAGAAGAAGTAGGGCAGTTGCAGCCTGCGCTGCCCTGTTAAACCCAGGCAACCGCTAGCCCGAACGCCGGTTCGACCGGCGAGGCGCGAAACGGTCTTTTCCCTTAGCTGGAGTATACAATGCCTAAAATGAAGAGTGTTTCCGGCGCTGCAAAGCGCTTCAAGAAAACCGCGAACGGCTTCAAGCACAAGCAGTCATTTCGCAGTCACATCCTGACCAAGAAGCCGCAGAAGCGTAAGCGTCAGCTGCGCAACATGCAGATGGTCGACAAGTCGGACGTAGCACTGGTCCGTCGGATGCTGCCCTACATTTGATTGTTTTTCCCATTCTTTATTGAACAGGACTTGAAATATGCCTCGCGTAAAACGTGGTGTGACCGCACACCGTCGTCACAAGAAAATTCTTGATCTGGCCAAGGGCTACTATGGTGCCCGCAGCCGTGTATTCCGTGTTGCCAAGCAGGCGGTTATCAAGGCCGGTCAGTACGCCTACCGCGACCGCCGTCAGCGCAAGCGTCAGTTCCGTGCCCTGTGGATTGCCCGTATCAACGCCGAAGCGCGTCAGAATGGTCTGTCCTACAGCCGCTTCATCTCTGGCCTGAAAAAAGCCAATGTGGAGATCGACCGCAAGGTGCTGGCCGACATCGCCGTATTTGAAAAGCCGGCCTTTGCCGCGCTGGCCGAACGCGCGAAGAAAGAACTGGCCGCCTGATCGCCTGATCCGGCTCCGCTGTGACAGAAAACCACCGTCAGCCCGGCTGGCGGTGGTTTTTTTGTGCCTGCTGACAAACCCATCTTTGCACTTCCCTTTCCGTTGCAGACCGGCTGCGGGTTTGTGAGCACTGACCCGGGCTTCTACACTGAAAGGCTGTTGAATGGTGTCAAGGAGTTGCATCGTGAGTTCAAACGCAGACAAAGATTCGAGCAGCAGGCCCCGGCAGGCTTTTCATATGGGGCTCGCGGCTCTGGTAACCCTGGCTGCTGTCGGGGGCACGCAGGCGGAGACCTACAGCAGTGACCATCATGACTTCAGCCTGGAAGTCGTGACCGATGGCCTGGAGCATCCCTGGAGCCTGGCTTTTCTGCCTTCCGGCGATATTCTGGTGACCGAACGTCCGGGCCGCCTGCAGGTGGTTCGGGACGGCGAGCGGTATACCGAAGTCAGCGGGTTGCCGCAGGTGAGCGCGCAGGGGCAGGGCGGCCTGCTCGATATCGCCCTGCACCCCGACTTTGCAGACAACGGCTGGCTCTACATGAGCTATGCGGCCGAGACCTCGGACGGCGGTCTGCATACCCACCTGGCGCGAGGGCAGTACAGTGAGGGCGAGCTGAGTGATGTCGAAGTGCTGTTTGCCGGTGAGCCGGGCATGTCCGGCGGGCGCCATTTCGGCTCGCGGATCGTGTTTGACGATCAGGGCTATCTCTACCTGACCATTGGCGATCGCGGCGTCATGGACTCGGCTCAGGACACCATGGGCCATGCCGGCACCACGGTGCGGCTGCATGATGACGGCTCAGTGCCCGATGACAATCCCTTTGTCGGTGACGACAGTGGGTTGGATGAAATCTACACCTGGGGCAATCGCAATGCCCAGGGCATGGTGATTCATCCCGACACCGGCGAAGTCTGGCAGCATGAGCACGGACCGCGCGGTGGTGACGAGATCAATATCATCCGTGGCGGCCTGAACTATGGCTGGCCGGTCGTCACCACAGGTACCAACTATGACGGCTCTACCATTACCGAAGAAACCAGCCACCCGGACATGGAAGACTTCATCATCGACTGGACACCGTCCATAGCGCCTTCCGGCATGGCGTTCTATACCGGCGACCAGTTCCCGGACTGGGAGGGTGATCTCTTTGTCGGTGCGCTGGCCGGACAGCGGGTGCAGCGCCTGCGCTTTGACGGCGAGGAACTGGTGGAACAGGAAGACCTGCTGCTGGATTTTGCCCGTATCCGTGATGTTCGGGACGGTCCGGACGGCACCCTCTGGCTGCTCACCGACGAGTCCAACGGCCGTCTGATCCGCCTGGTGCCCTGAACCGAGGTTATCGAAGGGGGCCGTGCTGATCCGGTCAGCACGGCCCTGGCACGGGGTCTCAGTAGGTGATGGTCTCGGTGGTGCCGTCGGCGTAGGTCGCCTCTGCGGTAGCGCAATCCTGATTGAAGATCAGTGTGAGAACGACGTCGTCCGTGCTGTCAGTGACCTCCACAGTACCGTGCTCGAAACCACCATCCGAACACAGGGTCAGTTCCGTGGACTCGAAGGTCACATAGCCGTGTTCCTCGTGGTAGACCCGGGCGTCCACGTCATAGGCGTTGTTGCTTTCGACCACGAAGGTATCGGTCAGTTGATAGGTGGTGCCGGCATCCGAGTAGGTGTCATACAGCGAGCAACTGACCTGCGGTGTGTCAATATCGGAACAACTGAAAGTGGTCGTCAGGTGATAGGTTTCGCCGCGGTAGTTGAAAGTGACGTTATAGTCGTAGGTCCAGTCCGTCTCGGTCCAACTGAAGTTGACAGTACCGTCGATGATGGCGATACCTTCCGGCGTGTTGATCTGGCAGTTGTTGTAGCTGATCTGCATGTCCCCGGTGGGGTCACCTCCACCAGGCCCCTGTGTGGTATCGAAGTCGACCGAGCCGCCGGCCTGGCAGACCGGGTCGGAACTGCGGGCCTGAATGGATTCGCTGTCGGTACCGTTTTCCGGGGTTTCGGGCAGCAGGCCGGATTGGTCCAGAATCCATTCCTCGTAGTCCTGAGTAATGCCTGTGGTGGCAGGGGCGCTGAACGGCATGGTGTCCTGTGCCGTCTCGGTTGAGATGGCACGATCCGCCCCGGAAATGGTGGCCCTGGCCAGATCCTCGGCGTTGCTGTCGTCCAGCGTGGCGGCATCTGTATTGCCACTGTAACTGAGGTCATTGTCGTTGCTGCCAGAGCTGCTGTCATTGCAGCCAGCCAGGGCCAGAAGCAGCAGTACCAGGCCAGTTGTGGTTGAAAATCGGATAGAAAGCATCTGTCGGTTCTCCTGTCGATTGTTCGAGTAGTCCATCAAGTCGCAATGACTCAGAATGCGATGACCAACCTAGCAGGAATCACTTACACGCCAATTACATTTCAACGGTTTTAAGATAGTTATTATTTATCGAATTGTTTACTTATGATTTGTTGAGACAATGAAAGAGCTGGCCTAGACTTGCAGTGAAAGTTGCCGAAGGAGGTGCAAATATGAGTACCAACGCTATTGGACTCGAGAAAGAGCAGGCACAGATACTGGCACGCGGTCTCAACGACCTGCTGGCCAACTATCAGGTGTTCTACATGAATACCCGCGGCTACCACTGGAACATTCGGGGCAAGGATTTCTTCGAACTGCATGTGAAGTTCGAGGAACTCTATACCGATCTGCTGACCAAGATCGACGAAATCGCCGAGCGTATTCTGACTCTGGGTGAGCAGCCGGAACATACCTATTCATCCTATCTAGAGGCGGCTGCCATCAAGGAAAGAACCCATGTCAGTGACGGCACGGAGGCGGTCAGCCAGATACTGGAGGCGTTCAGAACCGTGATTGCCAGGCAGCGTGCGGTACTGTCGCAGGCGGCAGAGGCCGACGATGAGGGTACCTCTGCACTGATGAGCGACTACATCCGGGAACAGGAAAAGCAGGTCTGGATGTACAGTGCCTATCTGAACCGATGAAATAATCGGTTCCACCATAAAAAAACCCGGCATGCGCCGGGTTTTTTGTATCCGATCAGTGTGACCGGTCAGCCGACGAAGGCCCGCTCGATGACAAACTGGCCCAGGTTGCCATGCCGGGTTTCCTTGAAGCCCCAGTCCTTGAGGATGCCGGTGGTGTCTTTCAGCATGGCCGGGCTGCCGCAGATCATGAAGCGGTCGTCTTCGATTGTCGGCGCGGGTACGCCGAGGTCGTCAAACAGGCGACCCGAGGTCATCAGATCCGTGATGCGGCCCTGATTTTCATAGGGCTCACGGGTCACGGTCGGGTAGTAGAGCAGCTTGTCACTGATCATGTCGCCGAAAAATTCGTTGTTGGGCAGGTCTTCCCGGATTTCCTGCTGGTAGGCCAGCTCGGAAACATGGCGCACGCCGTGGACCAGAATGACGCGCTCATACAGTTCGTAGACTTCCGGGTCCTTGATGATGCTCATGAAGGGCGCCAGGCCGGTACCGGTGGCCAGCATGTAGAGGTTCTTGCCCGGCAGCAGATCATCAGTAATCAGCGTGCCGGTCGGCTTGCGGCTGATCAGAATCTCGTCACCGGGTTCGATCATTTGCAGACGGGAGGTCAGCGGACCATCGGGCACCTTGATGCTGAAGAACTCCAGTTCCTCTTCATAGTTGGCACTGGCAATACTGTAGGCACGCATCAGGGGCTTGCCGTCCACTTCAAGACCCAGCATGGTGAAGTGACCGTTCTTGAAACGGAAACCGGGGTCACGGGTGGTCTTGAAGCTGAACAGGCTGTCGTTCCAGTGATGGACGTCCAGTACGCGCTCTTTCTCCAGTGTGGCCATGGGGCTGAACACCTCCTGCTTATACGGTTTGATTTTGAATTGACGCCATCATAGACATTTTCTTAATATAGGAAAAACGACTTATTTCTATATTTGATATCCATTTTATGAATATACGATTCACGCTGCGCCAACTGTCCGTCTTTCTGGAGACCGCTCGCACCGGCAAGATCAGCCATGCAGCCGAGCGCCTGAGCCTGTCGCAGTCGGCAGCCAGCAACGCCCTGAAGGAACTGGAGCGACAGTACGGCATTCTGCTGTTCGATCGGGTGGGCAAGCGGCTGGTGCTGAATGACCTCGGACGGGCCATACGCCCGCGCGCCGAGGCGCTGCTGGATCAGGCCGAGGATCTGGAACAGGACCTGCTGCAGCAGACCGACCTGGGCGAGCTCAAGGTAGGAGCGACGCTGACTATCGGCAACTATCTGGCGGTGGGTATTCTCACCCAGTATCGGAGCGAGCATCCGCATGCGCGCATCGGCCTGGAGGTGGCCAACACCTCGCAGATCGTGGACAAGGTGGCCAATTTCGAGCTGGATATAGGGATGATCGAGGGCGAAGTGAATCATCCTGATCTGGAACTGATACCCTGGCAGAACGACGAACTGGTGATTATCTGTGCGCCCGATCATCCCTGGGCCGGCCGACCCTGGCTGACCGACGAGGACCTGGTGCGGGCGCGCTGGATACTGCGCGAATCCGGCTCCGGCACCCGGCAGGCATTTGACCGGGCCATGCATGGACTGCTGGCCCAGTTCGAACCACCGCTGGAGCTGCAGCATACCGAAGCCATCAAGCGTGCCGTGGAGGCCGGTCTGGGGCTGGGCTGCCTGTCACGGCTCACCCTGCAGGAAGCCTTTGCCCGCGGCAGCCTGGTGCCGCTGCCCGTGCCGCAGCGGCCGATGGACCGCCAGTTCTATCTGGTGCTGCACCGCAACAAGTTTCGCAGCCGGGCGATAGAGCAGTGGATCAATCTATGTTAGTAGACAGTCAAAAGTCGACAGTAGACAGTGAAAAGCAGTTCTATGGCCATTGAAAGATCTGCGTCAGCAAGGGGTGATCAGCATCCTGCATGATTCACCCACAGAGCGCTCGTTGCCAAGGTACAACTGTCTTCTGTCGACTGTTATCTGTCTACCGTTTGCTGTCGACTGTTATCTGTCTACCGTTTGCTGTCGACTGTCATCTGTCTACCGTTACCGCTGTCTACTTCTAATCGACCCCCAACAACCGATAGGGAATAACCGCCTGCGGCTGGCCGCGATGCTCTATCAGGTGCCGCAGGTATTCATCCAGGCTGTCGGGGCCGTGGAACGGCATGATCATGGGTTCCTCATCGCCCACAAGTTCCAGCAGGTCGCGTACCGAGGTGATCTGCATGCCCGGCCCCTGCACGATGTCGAGCTTGTCGTCAGGCGCGATACCGGCCCGGTCGCGGGCCAGTTCAATCGCATCCAGCAGGCTGCCCAGATCGTCAATCAGGCCCAGCTCCAGAGCTGCTTCGCCACTGTGGATACGCCCGCCTGCCACTGCCCTGACGTCGTCCCGGGACATGCCCCGGCCATCTGCAACCAGATTGATGAAGCGATCGTATTGCTGGTTGAGCCGGGTCACAGCGGCCTCCCGTTCGCTCTCGGTGTATGGACGCGCGGGCAGGGACAGCCCCACCAGCGGCAGGGTGACGCCGAACTGGGCATCGGCGGAGGCACCGCGCTGTACCGAGTCCGCGTTGAGGTGCAGACGATCACTGAAGCCGTCGTCCCACAGCCGGGCGCTGATCACACCAATGCTGCCGGTGGTGGTCAGCGGCGTGGCCAGGATATCCGTGGCATAGGCCGACACCCAGTAGCCCCCGGATGTGGCATAGCCACCCATGGACACGACCACCGGCTTCACGGCGGCGGTGCGCCGCACTTCATCGGCCACCATGTCAGCGGCCAGGATGCCGCCACCGGGAGAGTCCACTCGCAGTACGACAGCCGCCACGCTGCTGTCGTTGCGGGCCTGCCGCAGGGCCCGGGCGATGGTGCGGGCCCGCATGCCGCGGTCGGTATCGGTGGCGCCGGATGCATAGAGCACCGCAATCTGCGCACGTGGCCCCCAGCGGTCGTCCTGAGGTTCGCGGAAGGTGGTCAGGGCAGCGGGTGATATCCGCTGCTGGGGCCGGCGTTCGATCTCTGCCAGCACATTGTCGATACGCGGATACCGGGTCAGGCGGTCAACCACGCCGGCCTCTGTCAGTTCCCGTGGCGACAGATGCAGGCCGCGGTCAATCAGGCGATCGAACTCATCGGCGTTCAGGCCCCGGTTTGCAATCACGTCGGTTCGTATGCGCAGGTAGAAATCATCAATCAGCGCCTGGCGCTGCTCGCGGTCCGCTGCCGACATGTCGGTGCGGGAGAAGCTCTCCATGGCCGACTTGTAGTCCATCTCGCGCAGTTCATCGACGCCAATGCCCAGCCAGGCCAGCAGGTCGCCCAGATAGGTGCTGCCGGACACCAGGCCGGGTATGTAGAGGCTGCCGGAGGGGTCCATCACCACCACATCAGCGGCGGCGGTCATGTGCAGCTCGCTCATGCCCCCGTTCTCGATATAGAGCACCACCCGCTTGCCTTCGGCGCGGAAATTCTGCAGGGCATCAGTCAGCTCCCAGGCCATGCTGGGGGAGATGTTCATATTGGTGGTGTTGACCACGATGCCGTTGACGGTATCGTCCTGCCGCGCTGCATCGATGTAGTTCAGCTTGTCATACAGGGCCTTGCGCCGATCGAATACGGCGAAGCGCTGGTAGGCAATGCGGTCGTCCAGATTCAGATTCACGTAGCGGTTCGAGGTGCTGAACCACTCGTCGAAGACATTGCGCTCCCAGGCACCGAGGCGTACCGCAAAGCTGTTGTAGTCATCACCGTCGTCTACCCGATGGCGCTGGCTGGTGACCGAGCTGTGACCGAAACTGAATTGCAGGCCGGCGGTAATGGTGCCGCCGTCAAAATAGCGTCCGGCGATCTGCACGCCGGGCAGCACTTCGGAGCTGGCTCCGGCCGACCAGTCGCCGACCTGGCGATGGTCGGCATTGCCCCACACATAGTCACCAAAAACGGCCAGCTGTGGTGTGCCCAGTGGGCGCCATGCAGCGTCAGCCACGGCTTCGTAGTAGTCCAGGCCGGTGGAGACCCGACCGGTGACGCCAACGGACATCTGGCGCGACGGGCGGGTCAGGGTACCCAGCGTAAAATGGGTACGCAGATCATTGGTGCGGCGATCCCCCCGGTACCAGCCAATGCCGAAGCCGCTGGCGGCATCATCGGTACCTCCGCCAATGGCCAGTTGATACTGGTCGATACGATTGCCGGAACGGCGATCGCGGTCGAAGTTGAAACCGAAGCCGGGGCCGGCCAGGTTCAGGTTGAAGCGCTGGTCGTCATCCATGAACTCCTCTGCAGTCCAGGCCAGGGTGAGATCCGGCGCCTGCAGATAATGCAACTGAGCCGGGTTGTCGAGCCCGTAGAGCCCGAACTTCTGTGCCCCGGGCGCGGTCAGGGAAAACTCCGTGCGATCATAGTGGCGATAGAACCCCAGATCATCGGCCGCCAGGCCGGAGGCGGTGCCGGTCAGCAGGGTGACTGCCAGCAGGGTCACGATCAATGGGTTCGAACTCAGCGCGGCGGGACGAAAGGCGTCGGACCGGGGCACGACGGACAACAGTGACATGAGCATTCCTGATTCGGTTATTCTGCCTGCCTAGGTTAGAGCGCCCGGCCCCTGAAAGCCAGAGATGAGACGTAAAAGCGACTGGCCATTGCCTGCTTGCCTGCATATCTCAGTCGGGTCGAGACCACTCGTTTTCATCGCAGGCGACCCCCATGGATATCGCGCCAGGGCCCAGATAGGTAGCGCCGGCCAGTCCCATGGTGCTCAATACAAGGCGGATGTCACCGGCCTTGTGACGAGCCCGCAGCGCCTCCACGCCGGCGTACCGGTTCAGGTCCTTGAGGTCTCCTGCATGACTCAGAGAAATATAGGGTGATTGCAGGCGGCCCTTGTCGACCTGTTGCAGAATATGGGCGGCAGCGCCTTCTACCGCCGTGTCAAAACCCTTGAAGCGGGCGGCCGGGAAATGCTGCTCCCGATAGCCGCACACCACGGGCACGATGCCCAGAGTGCGGCCAAGCAGGGCACGGGCCAGGGTAATACTCGTCTCGCCGCGCTGGCGCGCCCGGGCGCGGATGTAGTAGAGATCCGGCGGGATGACCAGGGTGTGGGTCGCAGCAGCCACCCGCGCTGCCCGGCGCCGCAACTGACTGCCATCGAGCCCCTTGTTGATCAGGGCCTGGGTATGGGCGGCGATCAGACCCTGGCCGGCAAAGAGCGCCTGGGTGTCCATTACGCGGATGATACGGCCCGGCGTTTCACGCTTCAGGCGGACGTTGAGGTCATAGGCGGCTTCGGTCAGACGATCATAGGTTTCCGAGCGCGTGCGGCTGGTGGTCTGCACCACTACATAGTCGGCGCTCTGCAGTGGGCCTTCGGTCAGCAGGCGTATTGCCTCCTGTACCGTCACCGGCTGGGTGGTTACCGTCTTGTCCTTGTCGACCAGATGCTCCCGGTAGTAGGCCAGCGTGGTGTCCGGCGTGCGCCAGTCGAGCAATTCCTCGCCGTTGGTATAGATCGATACCGGCAGTACGGTGATGTCGTGCTCGTCGATTACGCTGCGCGGCAGATCGCAGGAGGCGTCCACAACCAGGGCCACAGTCATCGGGTACTCCCGTAGTTTGTTATAGTGGCTGTATTAGAAGGCTTTGAGGCCTCGGGTTAAATGCTGACCGGTCGATCATCAAATGGTCGGCAACAGCCTGCGCGGTGCGGGTCGATTGTTGCCGCAAACTCAACAGGCCTGCGTGCACTCCCTTGATCTGGATCAGTATCAGCAGCGCCTCTATCCACTAATCTGTAATTGCAGCGCATCTCATGGAGGACCGCAAAATGAAAGTAGCCGTGTTCAGTACCAAACCCTATGACGAGGCCCACCTGCGGTCATTCAATGCCGATCCGGGCCATGAACTGACCTTCTTCGAGCCCCGGCTGAATGCACGCACAGCGCCCCTGGCCGCCGGCCATGAGGTGGTCTGCTGCTTCGTCAATGACATCCTGGATGCCGACACACTGCGCATTCTGGCCCAGGAGGGTGTGCGCCTGGTGGCCATGCGCTGTGCCGGTTTCAATAATGTGGATCTGGGGACCGCAGCAGAGGTTGGCATCGAGATCGTGCGGGTACCGGAATACTCGCCGCATGCGGTAGCCGAGCATGCCGTGGCCCTGATTCTGGACCTGAACCGCAACATCCATCGGGCCTATAACCGGGTGCGCGAACATGACTATTCACTCAATGGCCTGCTGGGCTTTGATCTGCACGGCAAGACGGTGGGGGTGGTCGGTACAGGCAAGATCGGGGCTACCTTTGCCCGCCTGATGATCGGCTTCGGGTGTCGGGTACTGGCCTATGACCCCAGGATCAACCCCGAAATCGAGGCCATGGGGGGGCATTATGTGGAGCTGGAAGCGCTCTGGGCCGAGGCCGACGTGATCTCGCTGCACTGCCCGCTGATGGAGAGCACACATCATATCGTGGATGCACAGGCCATCAGCAAGATGAAGCGGGGCGTGATGCTGATCAATACCAGCCGTGGCGCGCTGGTGGATACCCGCGCTGTGATCGAGGGGCTCAAGCAGGGCGAAATCGGTTATCTGGGGCTGGATGTCTATGAAGAAGAGGCGGACCTGTTCTTCGAGGACTTCTCCAACCAGGTGCTGCAGGATGACGTCTTTGCGCGGCTGCTGACCTTTCCCAATGTCATCATCACCGGGCACCAGGCCTTTTTTACCCGCGAGGCCCTGGATGCCATTGCCCGGGTCACCCTGGCCAATATCAGTGCCTTCGAACGGGATGATGCCGCCGGCCGCTACACCGTGACGCTGTAGCGGCCAGGGCACAGGCCCGCTTCAGGGTGCGTTGCGCCTTGGGTTCGGCCAGTGCGGCAGGTCGTCCCAGGTCCGGCCGTTGATGTGGCCGCTGAGCGTGCGAATCTGGTAGTCGATACTGCCCCGACGCCAGCGCAGCAGATGGGCCGGCAGGCGTGATTCTTCATCCAGTATGATGAATATATCGCCCCGGTCCGGCTCTTCCTGTGACATCACTATAGCCCTTGACGGCGCCAGTTCATGGTCGATCTGGGCAAAGCGATACTGGCGTGCATCATGCCGGTCCACCACCATGAATTCCGATACCGAATCGCCGCGCTCGAGATCGCGCAGCAATAACAGGGTATAGCTCAGCGGGTCATACCAGTCCGGATCAAACTCATGATCGGTGCGGCGGTCGTTGACCTCGGCCCGGATGCGGTTCTGGTTGGGCTGGAAACGCACCCGACGCTCCTCCCGTTCAAACGGTGCCCGCAGGCTGTAGCGGTAACCCAGAGGCACCAGGGTATCGCCTTCCCAGCGAAAATCCGACCGTTCCTCCATGCGAATGAAGGGTCCGCGGGCCTCCAGCAGGAGTCGCCAGGAGCCGTCGCTGCGCTGGGTCAGCGTCTGGGTGCCGGTGACCTTGACCGGCAGACCGCGGTAGAAAAAGCCTTCCAGCTCCAGTTCAAAGGGTTCTGGCTCGAACGCCAGTGCCGGGGGCAGGAAAAGTACCCACAACAGCAGCAGGTGGCTAATTCGGGTCAGTGTCTGGCGCATTGTCGAGGGCATCCCAGTCGAGTCCTGTTGGGTGGATAGCGTTGCCGTCCATATAGGCGTGCCCCTGATGCATTGTCAAGCGACCCTCGCTGAACCAGCGCACCACGGCAGGATAAATTTGATGTTCTTTACGTTGCACCCGGGCGGCCAGTTGTTCAGCGGTATCGTTCGCTTCGATGGGCACCCGGGCCTGCAGTATGGCGGGGCCGCCATCCAGCTCGCCGGTGACAAAATGAATGGTGGCACCATGTTCGGCGTCACCGGCCGCCAGGGCCCGGGCATGGGTGTTCAGGCCGGGATAGCGCGGCAGCAGAGACGGGTGGATATTGAGCATGCGGCCGGCATAGCGAGCGACAAAGGGTTCGGTGAGAATGCGCATGAAACCGGCCAGTACCAGCAGGTCGGGCTGCCAGCTTTCCAGCGCCGCCTGCATGGCCTGGTCGAAGGCACTGCGGTCCGCATACTGCCTGTGGTCAATGACACAGGTCGGGATGCCGGCTCTCTCGGCACGCTCCAGACCACCGGCCCCGGGCCGGTTGCTGAACACGCCCACCAGCTCCGCCGGGCCCAGTGCTCCGTGCTGCCGGGCGTCGATCAGGGCCTGCAGGTTGGTGCCACTGCCGGAAATCAGCACCGCGACACGGCAACTCATGCGTCGCCCAGCCCTCCGAGCTCAACTGTGGGCTCTCCTTCGGCGGCCTCGATATGGCCCAGTACCAGCGGCTGCTCGCCCTCGGCCTGCAGCGCTTTCAGGGTGGCTTCCTGGCTGGCGGCGGGGACCACCAGCACCATGCCGATGCCGCAGTTGAAGGTACGCAGCATCTCGCGGGTTTCGATCTGACCGGCCTGTTGCAGCCACTGGAATACCGGTGGCCAGGTCCAGGCCCGGGTGTCCACTACCGCTCGCGTGCCGGCCGGCAGCACGCGCGGGATATTTTCGATAAAGCCGCCGCCGGTAATGTGGCTCATGGCATGCACGGGTGACTGGCGCAACAGGTTCAGCAGCGGCTGCACATAGATGCGGGTCGGTGCCAGCAGGGCCGCGCCCAGAGTCTGCTCACTGCCAGGCAGGGTCTGGTCCGGGCTGGCGCCACTGACGTCCAGCACCTTGCGGATGAGGGAATAGCCATTGGAGTGCGGGCCGCTGGAGGGCAACCCCAGCAGGACGTCACCCGGGGCGACCCGGCTACCGTCAATCAGTTCCGATTTTTCGGCAATGCCGACACAGAACCCGGCCAGGTCATAGTCGTCGCCTGCGTACATGCCCGGCATTTCGGCGGTTTCGCCACCGACCAGAGCACAACCCGCCAGTTCGCAGCCCCGACCGATACCGGTGACCACATCTGCGGCGATATCGACATTGAGCTTGCCGGTGGCGTAATAGTCCAGAAAGAACAGCGGCTCGGCACCGGCCACCACCAGATCATTGACACACATGGCCACCAGATCGATACCGATGCTGTCGTGCTGTTGCAGGTCCATGGCCAGGCGCAGCTTGGTGCCCACACCATCAGTGCCGGATACCAGTACCGGCTCCCGGTAGCCGGTGGGCAGCTCGAACAGGGCGCCAAAGCCGCCCAGACCACCCAGAACACCCGGTCTGTGGGTGCGGCGGGAAACCGATTTGATGCGCTCTACCAGCGCATTGCCTGCGTCGATGTCGACTCCGGCATCCTTGTAACTCAGGGATTTGCCACTCATGGGCGACGGGCCTCCTGCGTGCTGCAGCGTCAGTTGATCAGTGTTTGCTGACCGGGAAAAGGAAGTGGCGCGCATTCTACCAGCACAGTTGCCCGGGGTCATCTGCCGCAATGCGTCAGCCTTTTGCGTTTGCAGACGCTTGGCGGGTGCCCAAATGGTTCAGACTTTGTCAGAATAGGCGCTTTGCTACAGCCAACCGGGCGAACCGATGATGAGGATGCAACATACAGTGCGGTCTCTGGTCTGCGGCCTGCTTTTGGTGCTGGCGCCGATGGCGCTGGCGGTAGAGCGGGTCTCCCTCTACGAGACGGAACGGATTATCGCGCAGTCGGCCGGGGAGTCACGACAGGTCGAAGTCGTTGCGGATGCTCTGGACGAGGTGCTGCGCCGGGTGTCGGGCCTGGCACAATTGCCGGAGCATGAGGCCCTGGATGCAGCGCGGGAACGACCCATCGATCTGCTCAGTCGCTTCAGTCTGGGCGATAGTGACGAAACCATTCCCGATGCCATAGGCAACCCGCAACCCACCTACAGGCTGGAACTGATTTTCGAGTCGTCACTGATTCACCAGATTCTGGGTGCCGCAGAGATCCCGGTCTGGACCGAGCGTCGGCCCCGCAGCCTGATTGTGCTGGCAGCGCCGGACGGCCAGCGTATTGACCTGCAGCCGGAGAACAGCCAGGTCGATGCCGTCACACACCTGCGCGACCATGCGCGCCTCAGCGGTTTGCCGCTGAGCTGGCCACTGCTGGATCTGGAAGACACCATGCTGGTCAGTACGGACGAGGTCTGGGGAGGTTTCACCGAGGAGCTGCTGATGCTGGGTGAGCGCTATCAGGCTGATGCCATCCTTGCGGGCTATGTCGGCCTGCAGCCGGATACCGGCAACTGGGTGGGCCGCTGGCACTATATTCTGGGCAACCAGCGCACCAGTTCAACCTATTTCGGAGAGACTCAGCAGGAAGTGGTTCAGCGCGGTGTCGAGCTGGCCACCCGCGTGCTCAGCGATCGCTACGGGGTGCTGGTGGGCAGCGATGAAACCCATACCCATACCTTCAATGTGATGAATCTCGGCAACATGGAGACCCATGTGGCCGTGCGGCGCTATCTGCGCGATGTCATCGGTACCGATGCGGTCTACATGGACAGCCTCAACGGTGACCGGGCCAGCTATCGTGTGACTTCGGCCGCAGATGAAACGCAATGGCTGGATCTGCTGGCGCTGGAAGGTCGGTTGCAGTTGGTACCCACGGTAGCGGCTTTCGGCGAGTCACCGCGCCTGGAGTTTGTGTGGCGTGACTGAGCCTCGCGATCCGCCGCGACAACTTCCCCTGATGGTCAGCCTGCCGGATGATGCGCGCCTGTCTGCATTGTTCCGGGCGCCCAACGACTGGTTTCTGGACTGGCTGGAAACGGTCTGGCAGGACAGCCTGCAGGGCGGGCACGCAAGCGAGCAGAGTCTGTTTATTCATGCACCGCCGGGCGGTGGCCTGACCCAACTGCTGCAGGCGCTGTGCCGGCAGGGGGAAGAGAGCGATCTTGCCGTGTTCTACCTGAGCCTGCGGGATCTGGCCGATTACGGGCCGGACGTGCTGGAGGACATGAGCGCCATGACACTGCTCTGTCTGGACGACATGGATGCCGTGCTGGGCAAGCCGACCTGGGATGAAGCCCTGTTTCACCTGTTCAACCAGCAGCGCGATCAGGGGCATCAGCTGATCATGGGCAGCCACCGGCCGCTGACGGAACTGGAGGGCAAGGTGCTGCCCGACCTGCACTCACGGCTGAGCTGGGGCATGGTCGCCAACTGGCGCTTGCCGGAAGATGAACAGTGGGAAGCCGCCATACAGTCACTGGCTAACCGGCGCGGCCTGCAGATGGGCACGGATGCGGCCCGTTATCTCGCTCTGCGGGGACCCAGAGACTGGTCGCGGATGGCGGCCCTGATGACCGAGCTCGATACCCGGGCCCTGGCCGAAAAACGCCGCCTGACGCAGCCGTTTATCCGTGCCGTGACCGGCTGGCAGGGCTGAACGGCGGTCTATTCGTCGCTCGCGCCGGTAATGATCTCGGCCTGCTGCATCAGGTGCGCATAGGTCGCCCGCCACAGCAGGATATTCTGTTCGGCAATGTGCGGCGACAGGTCCAGACGGTCCATATAGAGCTGCCGGGTCTGATCGATATCGGTCTCCGGCCAGGGGCCGAACAGGCTGCCAATCGGCTCTACGGTGTAGGGGTTGTCCAGATGCAGGGCATCGAACAGGCGTTCGAGCATGTTCTGGACCATGTCTGGCTCTTCCGCAAACAGCGGGCCTGAAGGGCGGTCGGCATTCAGTTCCTGGCCCACATCGGCCGGATTCTCCCCCAGTTCCAGCAACTCGGACACGGGGCGCTCCAGCGCAGTACTGTCATCACTCAGGGTCTGCAACCAGGGTTCGTCAGGCTGAATCAGGACCGCTTTGTACAGCCCCGAGTCCAGCGTCCAGGCCACTGCCGTCGGGAAGGCGGTAGGCTCGAAGTGGCTGTACTCGAAAGCGATCATGGCAGGAAACTGCATGTGTCGGTGACCCTGTGCTCGTGTGGAGGCGCATTGTATAATGCCGGGCGCCTCAGACCCAAGTGCCTTTGGGCAGGACCGCTGTGCGGCCCTGTCGACCTCACCCCGACATCAGGTTGTAGATATGCCCCGCTCCTCGTCTCCGAGCCCGCACCCACCCAAGGCACTCAGCGCACTCGACCTGAAAAAGATTGTGGTATCGCTCTGGCCCTATCTGTGGGACTTCAAGGGCAGGGCGCTGCTGGCCCTGGTGTCATTGCTGGCTGCCAAGGGTGCGACCCTGACCATGCCCTGGGCGCTGAAGCATATCGTCGACGGCGTGGATCGCAGCCTGCAACCCGAGATTGTGCTGCCGCTGGCCTTCATTCTGATCTACGGCAGCCTGCGCTTTGCGTCGGTGTTTTTCGGTGAGTTGCGCGATGCCATCTTCAGCCGTATTACCGAGCATGCCATGCGCCGCATCGGCCTGCGGGTGTTCGAACATCTGCATCGACTGGATCTGGGTTTTCATCTGAATCGACAGACCGGTGGCATCAGTCGTGATATCGAGCGGGGCACCGGCGGCATCAGTTTTCTGATGCGCTTTCTGATGTTCAATGTCGTGCCCACGCTGTTCGAGATCATCATGGTGGCACTGATTTTCACCCTGACGTTCTCCATCTGGTATGCCCTGATCACGCTGGTGGCCGTTACGCTGTATATCCTGTTCACCATCCTGGTCACAGAATGGCGCACACGCTTTGTGCGCGCGGCCAACCTGGCCGACTCCTCGACCAATACCCGGGCGGTCGACAGCCTGATGAACTACGAGACCGTCAAGTATTTCAACAACGAGACCCATGAAGCGCGGATCTACGATGATTTTCTGCGCCACTGGGAGAACGCCAAACTGAAGAACCGCACCACGCTGCTGGCGCTGAACTCGGGCCAGGCCCTGATCATCGGTCTGGCGATCATGGCCATCATGACGCTGGCCGCGCAGGGTGTGGTGGGGGAGCGCATGACCGTGGGCGATCTGGTCATGGTCAACGCCTACATGATTCAGCTGTTCATACCGCTGAACTTTCTCGGCTTCGTATACCGGGAAATACGGCGCGCGCTCACTGATCTGGAAAACATGCTGGGGCTGCTGGAGCAGCAGCCAACGGTAGAGGATATGCCCGGTGCACCCGAGCTGATCGTCCGCCAGGGGCGTATCGAGTTTGCTCGGGTTGCTTTCGGGTATCGGCCCGACCGACCGGTGTTGCGGGATGTCGGTTTTGTCGTGGAGCCCGGTCAGCGCGTGGCCGTTGTCGGAGCCTCCGGAGCCGGCAAGAGCACGCTGGCGCGGCTGCTGTTCCGCTTCTATGATCTGGACAGCGGCCAGATTCGCATTGATGGCCAGCCCATAGAGGGTGTCACCCTGGACAGCCTGCGTCAGGCCATCGCCGTGGTGCCGCAGGATACCGTGCTGTTCAATACCACCATTCGTGACAACATCGCCTATGGGGACCCCGAGGCCGCGCCGGAAGCCATCGAGCGCGCCATCGACATGGCACACCTGCGCCACTTTATCGACAGCCTGCCGGACGGCGATCAGACCCTGGTGGGCGAACGTGGTCTGAAGGTGTCGGGGGGCGAGAAACAGCGTATCGCCATTGCCCGCGTATTGCTGAAGGGGTCACCCATAGTGGTGTTCGACGAGGCGACTTCGGCGCTGGATTCCGGTGCCGAGCAGGCCATACTGGCCGCCATGCGCAGCCTGGCTTCCGGTCATACCAGCCTGGTCATTGCGCACCGGCTGTCCACCATCACTGATGCCGACCGCATCATTGTGCTGCATGAGGGCAGGGTAGCAGAGCAGGGCACGCATCAGGCCCTGCTGGATCAGGCGGGACACTATGCCCGCCTCTGGGCGTTGCAGCAGGAACAGGAGGCACAGGCCGGGCAAATCGGCTGAGAGCTCAGCTGGGGCGGTTCTGCATGGTTGGCGGCGGTGGTGGCGCAGGCAGCTCACTGGCCTTGGCCCCCCGCTCCAGCAGCATCTCACGCAGCGCCTTGTTGTGGTCTTCCAGGCCGTTGATACAGGCCATCATGTCTTCGCTGTCGGTCAGGAAGGTGTTGAGCAGTTTCTCCAACTCATCGGCCTGCTGGCGGAAATGATCATTCTGTTCGGCATTCTCGGCGGCACTGCTCAGTGACTCGATGCGTTCGTTGGCTGCTGCCAGCTCACCCTCGAGCATGCTGACACAGGTGTCCGCCTCCTGTACCGCGCGCTCCATGCGGCCCAGCTGCTGTTCCTGCTGCTCCAGCAACTGCAGACGTTCCTCGGCCTTTTCGGCGGCCCGCAGGGCCTTCAGGTTGTCACGGATATCACCCATGCTGGCCCGCTGCTCACTGGCATAGGCCGCCAGCTTGTCCATATGTTCCGAGTCCTGCGCCTTGCCGCCTGAGCTCGGACCGGAGCCTTTCTTCGCCGCTGCCTCGAGTTCCTCCTCGAGCAGCTTGATGCTGGCTTCCGCTTCCTTGATGTATCTTTCCTGCGCGGCGATCTGGTCCTGCTGCACGGCAATCAACTCGTTGGCATCGCCATCATCCACCAGTTTCTGCAGGCGCAGCTTGAGGTTGTTGATGGCTTCTGCCTGGTCGAAGCGCTCGCATTTGAGGCGATAGATTTCGTCCTGAACGTCATTGCCGACCGCGGGCATATTGCCAGGATCCAGACGGCTGGCGTCATCGATCTTCTTGAGTTCTTCCAGCTTCCGTTCCTGGTCGGCCAACTGGCTCTCTGCCTTGGCCATCTCCTTTTGCAGTGCCTTGTACTCGGTTTCCACAGCTTCCAGTTCACGAATGCGGGCCAGCAACTCGGCATTCTGTGACTGTACCAACTCATCCTCTTCCTCGTCCGGATCGCGGCCAAGCTGGATCTTGAGCTGCTCCAGCAGCGTATTTTCGGCTGCCAGAATGTCCTGTTCGAGTGGTGAGGCGCGAGCGGCTTCGAATTCGTAAAAGGCACGCCGTATGGCGCGGGTTCTGTGGGTGCCTTCCTGGTCAAGGGGCTCGTCATCAGTGCTCTCTTGCGCACTGTCGTCATCTTCCTTGTCGCCCTGATCCCCGCCGGCCAGGTCTGCCAGCCGGTTCTGCACCTGTTCGGCATAGGTCTGACCGCCCTCGCGCCGCATCTGCATCAGTTCGACCTGCAGCTTGCCGTAGGCCTTGCGCAGAGCCAGCAACTCCTTGTGCTCTTCGCTTTGCTGGTGCAGCCGTTGCAGTCGGCGTTCCGTCAGCAGGGCCAGCATTATCTTCAGCAGGCGACTGCGCCGGAACAGAATCACCGCGATGATGATGAACACCACCAGCACTTCGGCGACAATGAAGAGGGTAAGAGTGTCTATGTACATAGGCTACAACTGCCAGGCTCCCGCTCGTCTTGGTCGTTCAATGCAAGCCGCCGGGAGCCTTTGTGCCAGGTCTCAGGCGCGCCCCAGACTGCCCTGACGACCATCACCGAGCTGTCCGCTGCGTGAGTAGGTGGGTTCAGTGACCTGTTGACGCAGCACGCGGTCGAACAGTCTGTTCCGTGTGTGCAGTCGGTTGAGCAGGCGCCCATTGACTTCATTCAGATGGTCGCACTGCTGCAGCAGGCTGCGGGTGGTCACCCAGTGCTCGTGAGCGGCTGGCGCTTCCTGCTCGGCCAGTGATGATTCCAGATTGTCTGTGTTCAGAGTAGACCGAAATGCACTGAAAGTCGCCTGTTCTGTCTCGATAATTCCGGCCAGACGGGCTTTTTCATGCAATAGCTCGGGGGTAGGGGGATCACGGTGATAAAGGGCCGTGTGCTCCTCTTGCAGAACGGCAAGCATTTGCCGGGCGGCAACGGCAAGGGCATCCAGCCGGTCGATCAGTTCCTGTAACTGTTCAGTGTGCCAGTTCATAACGATGAACCCTCAGTTCAGCGACTGAACCGGCCGCCGGACTCAGGCCCCGCTTTCGAACCGCTGGATGGCGGCCGCCAGTCGCTCGTAGTTGATTTCGTATTCGCCGTTGGCAATGGCAGACTTGATACGCTCTACCTTTGCCTCATCCACGTCCGGCATATCCTTGATCTTCGCCTCAAGAGACTGCAAGGATTGTACCTGACTGCTCAGTTGCACCGAATCAGTGGATTCCTCGGCGGCCTGGCTGTCAGTGCCGCTACTGACATTCCGGCCCATCGGGGTCACATTGTCCCGTTCCCGGGTATTACTGGTGCCGTTTTGCGTTGGCCCGACACCATTATTGAAATTGATTGCCATTGTCTTCACCCTCTAAATACAGTTCCGCTGTGTGGGGTAGCGGCCACTGTAACATGAACTTTAGTCTTTTTTACGGGTTCCTGGCTACAAAGGGAACCTCAACAACTCCCCGGTCCACGACCCAGGCCCGTATGACACGATCTGAACTGTTGTTCCTGACAGATATTTGACGGCCATGCACGCCATCGGCCATGGCTGTTCCTTCCATTGATATCATCATGCCGCTGCCCCGGACCAGAATGGTGACCTGATCACCCCGATGGATCATCGGCGGCACTTCAACATTCCTGTGCGTCAAAATCTGGTTGCTGCTCAGGTTGCGCACCAGCGCCGCGCCGACCACTGAGTCGGCATCCAGATAGAAACCTTGACGCAGACCGGCTATGTCGGTTTCACGGAATGTGATGTCGTTCTCAGTAAGGACGTGATTACGCGGTAAAGAGCTGTCCAGTGCCGCCACTGGCAGCGTCAGACTGCTGGTGGCTCGAACATTGAGCGCCCAGCCCGGCGAACCGTGACAGCGCACCGACAGGCGCACGCTGCCCAGCCACTGGTCGCGGCTGGCATCCACGTCCGGCTCGATCGCACAGGGCGCCAGTGCCTGCATGGTGCTGGGCAGGGTCATATCCACACTAATATTTTCTCGGGTGGCGCCGCTATATTGAGCTAGAATGGTGGTGACAATCCGCTCGGTGAGCAGCGCCTTCAGTTCGCTGGCATAATCCTGCTCTGCTGGTTCGGCAGCCATTGGCAGTGCCGCACACAGCGCACTCAGTGCAAGCAGCGCACCGACGCGCAGGACCTGGCCGCCAACCCTTCGGGTCAGGCAGGCTGGTTCAGGGCGGCGGACCGGAGTGGTCAGGGGGTTCGAGCTGTGGGCTGAACCCGGGCTGACCTCTCTGTGCAGGCGGCGGCTGATGGTTGTCATGAATCCGTCGGTATTATGCGATTAACCGATATGCAGCAACTAGCATGCCACCCCTGCGGGCCAGCAGCCGACAGATGGCAAGTGGTCAGATAGCAGACAGGCTCAGTATTACAGTCATGGGAGAACAGCGTCATGTCCGGAGTCATGCACAACGTGGATCAGCGCACCCAGATGGTGGGGCAGAACAGGCTGGAAATGCTGCTGTTTCGACTGGCGAGCAAACAGGTGTACGGCATCAATGTGTTCAAAGTGAAGGAGGTGCTGCCCTGTCCGCGCCTGACCAGCATGCCCAAGAGCAAGGCCGTTGTGCGCGGGGTGTCACATATTCGCGGCGGTACCACCCCCATACTGGATCTGGGGCTGGCCATTGGGCTCAAGCCACTGGAGAAAGTCGAAGAGGCCTTTGTCATTGTCACCGAGTACAACGGCAAGACGCAGGGTTTTCTGGTCAATTCGGTTGACCGCATCGTCAACATGAAATGGGAAGATATCCTGCCGCCGCCCAAGGGGTCCGGGCATGCTCATTATCTGACTGCAGTGACGCGGCTGGACGAACAGCTGGTCGAGATCATTGATGTGGAAAAGATCCTTGCCGAGGTATCGCCGGTCAATGAAGAGGTCGGTGCGGGCGTCATTACCGATGAGGCCCGGGCTGCAGCCGTGAGCCTCAAAGTGCTGATCTGTGATGACTCCCGCATTGCACGCAAGCAGATTGAACGCTGTGTCCAGCAGATCGGCATCGAAACGGTCACGCTGGAAGACGGCAAACAGGCCTGGGATCACCTGCAGGCCATGCTGAGCGAAGGCAAGGACCCGTTGCAGGAATACGCCATGCTGATTTCCGACATCGAAATGCCGGAGATGGACGGCTATACTCTCACTACACGGGTGCGAGACGACCCGCAGCTCCGGGGGTTGCACATCATTCTGCATACGTCCCTGAGCGGTGTGTTCAATCAGAATATGGTCAGGAAGGTGGGCGCTGACGAGTTTCAGGCCAAGTTCCATCCTGATGAACTGGCACAGAAGGTGATTGACAGGATTCTTTCCATGGGCGGCATTGTGCCGGCGCTGGAAGAATAGCCATCAAAGAATACTCTCCATCGTGAGAGCCTGAAAAGGGTAGTCGGTCGTACACCGGCCCGCAGACGCCAGCAAGTGTTGGCCAGTCCGGGTCGTTGCAATCGGATTTCAGATCAAAAGGAGAAGGCCTGCCCATGTCGGACAGTAAAGGGTATGAAGCGTTCAGCGAATTTCTGGAACGCCACTCCGGCATCGCATTAGGCCCGAACAAGCAGTATCTCGTGTCCAGCCGATTGCGCAGTATTCTGCGTGACACCGGTGTGGAAGACCTGGGGGAGCTGCTTAAACTGGTCGAAAGGGATGTCCGAGGCACACTGCGCAGTCAGATCGTTGACGCCATGACAACCAACGAAACCCTGTGGTTTCGTGATACGCATCCGTTCGAAATACTGCGTGACCGCCTGCTGCCGGAGTTTGTTGACAGCAAGGTCAGGCAGCCGCTGCGCATCTGGTCGGCGGCCTGCTCCACCGGGCAGGAACCCTATTCCATTTCCATGATCATCGACCAGTTCAAGCAGCGCCGTCCAGGTGCTCTGAATGGTGAAAAAATCATTGCCACCGACATCTCCTCACGCGTGCTGGCCGATGCCAGGGCAGGGGAGTATGCCATGCTGGCGCTGGGGCGCGGGCTGGATACACAGCAACTGAAGCAGTATTTCGATCAGACCAGTGATGGCCGCTGGCGGGTCAAGCAGCCGATTGCCTCGCGGGTCGAGTTTCGGCCGCTGAACCTGCTGGAATCCTACAGCCTGCTGGGTCAGTTCCATTTCGTCTTCTGCCGCAATGTCCTGATCTACTTCAGCGGTGATCTAAAACGCCAGATCTTGCTCAAGATCCATCAGTGCCTGCATCCGGGGGGCTATCTCATTGTGGGTGCGTCGGAAGCCGTGAACGGGCTGAACGACTATTTCGAGATGGTGCATTGCCGCCCCGGTATCATTTACCGCAAGCGCTGATGCCGCTTGCCTGCCGACCGGCAAACTCTTGCCTGTCCGGTGCTGTCTTCACTTGGGGCTGGCCGTCTGCGCAGCCCCTCGACCCCCGCGTAACACTGCCGCTGGCGCTCCCCTGAATGCAATTGTCGACCCGGCTCACGGGTCTGGCATGGTTGTTGAATGGTCTTTGTCGAAGGTTCCCGTCCGAACTCTTGTTTTTTACCGACGGGACAGCTGGCAGGAGAGACGTGATGTCTGCATTGGGTTTCAACAATTCGCTGGGTATCCACCCCACAGCACTGACCACCAGAGCCGAGCGTTCGGAAGTGCTGGCCAACAATCTGGCGAACTCCGACACCCCCGGATTCAAGGCGCGTGACTTTGACTTCCAGGCCGTGCTGCGCGGTGAGGTGGAGCAGCGACGCAGCCTGTCCGTCAACCGGACCAATGCCCGTCACCTGGAAGGTCGCGCCACTGCCGAACAGCAGCTGGATTTCCGGGTGCCGCACCAGCCGGCCATCGACGGTAATACCGTCGACCCCCATTACGAGCACGCTCAGTTCACTGAGAATGCGCTCAGTTATGACGCCAGTTTCGAGTTCCTGAACAGCAAGTTCATGGGCCTGCGCAATGCTCTGAGAGGTGAATGATCATGGCTTTCAGTAATATTTTCAATATCGCCGGCTCGGGCATGAATGCCCAGTCCGTGCGCTTGAATACCACGGCCAGTAATCTGGCCAACGCCGAGAGTGTCAGCTCCAGCATTGACGAGACCTATCGCGCGCGCAAGCCCATTTTCCAGCAGATTCAGAAACAGCAGTGGGACCCTGAGTTTCGCCAGTTGCGGACCATCACTGACGCCGGCAGCGGTGTCAACGTGGCGGCCATTGTGGAGAAAGAGGACCCGCTGGATATTCGCTATGACCCGACGCATCCGATGGCGGACGAAGAGGGTTATGTGTACTACCCCAATGTGAACGTGGTCGAGGAAATGGCCGACATGATTTCCGCTTCGCGCTCGTTCGAAGTGAATGTGGAAGTCTTCAACACCACCAAGGGAATGGTCCAGAAGACCCTGACCATGGGTCGATAACAGGTAAACCATCATGGCCGACATCAATCAGATTACCGGTGGCGCACTGGATCAGTACGCCATCAGCAACAAGCAGAAGGAAGACCGTGATCCCCAGGAACTGGGGAAAGACGAGTTCCTGAAGCTGATGATTGCGCAGCTGAATAACCAGAACCCGCTGGAGCCCAAGGAAAATGGCGAGTTCATTGCCCAGTTGGCGCAGTTCTCGACCGTAGAGGGCATCACCAACATGGCCGAGAGTGTCGAATCACTGTCGGCCTCCATGCGTTCCAGCCAGGCCCTGCAGGCATCGAGCCTAGTGGGCGGCGCGGTAACAGTTGACGGCGAAGACACCAGCATGTTGCGTTACGGCGAGCTGGTGTACGGCACGGCCAATATCGAACCCGGCACCGATAATCTGGTGTTGCGTATCGAGGATGAAACCGGCCAGCCCATAGAAACCGTGCCGCTCGGCTTCCAGTCGGACGGTGAACTGACGTTCAAATGGAATGGTCTGGATCTCGAAGTCAACGGCGAGATGATGGACATCGATTACGACAAGTTCGAGAAGGATGAAGACGGCAACCTCTATCCGCACCCGGAAGGACGTTACCGCTTCAGTCTCCAGGGCTCTGTCCTGGGACAGAATGAAGCCATGGATCTGTCCATGAGCTCGCGCGTCGAGAGTGTCGCCATACTCGACGGCAACCGGGTACAGCTCCATCTGAATAACGGCAACACTGCCACACTGGATCAGGTCAAGCGCATTAACGAAGTCTTCTGATCGGGTACGACATGAAGTGAGGAAAATATCATGGCATTCGGTACAGGCTTAAGCGGCGTCAGCGCCGCCAATCAGGACCTCAAGGTCACCGGCAACAACATCGCCAACGCCTCCACTACGGGCTTCAAGCTCAGTCGTGCGGAGTTCGGAGATGCCTATACCCAGAGCATTCTGGGCATGGGGCGTTCGCCGATCGGGGGTGGCGTGCGCGTCGCCGAAATCGGTCAGAAGTTTACCCAGGGCAATATCAGCCAGACCGGCAACGCCCTGGACATGGCCATTGACGGCACCGGCTTCTTCATCATGGATTACCCCGGGGTCAAGACCACCTATACCCGCAGTGGTATTTTTGGCATCAATGATCAGGGGTATATCGTCAACAATCAGGATGCTCGCCTGCAGGGCTTCGGTATTACCAACCGCGGCACAGCAGACGGCATTCTGGGCGATATTCGCATTGACCAGGCCGCGCAGCCACCGCGTGCCACGCAGAAAGTGGATGCCGGGGTGAATGTGCCGGCCGGGGCGCCGGTACTGCAGCAGCTCGGCAGCATTACCCGCACCAATGGCCTGGCCATCGGCCAGGTGCAGACCGGTGCACCGGAAGCGACTGCTTCCAAGCTGTCGACCATCGGGCCACCGCTGACTGAGGGCACCGCTGCCCAGATGCTGGGCTCGGTCAATGTGGCTGATCGCTACACCGGTACCGACGAACTGCCGTTGTCCTACGTCTATTCGACCGGGCCAACACCCGAGATCAATGCCATTCTGGCCAACAACGCCGCAGACCTGACCGCCGACAACACCGATGACAGCATCATCATCGAAGTGGAACGCCCGGACGGCACCACGGAAAGCGTTGCTGTCGGCCCGCTGTCGAACTACTCGACCGACCCGGATGACCTGGCAGCAGATCTGCAGACCGCCATCAATGGTACTTCGCTGCAGGGCAATGTGCTGGTACGCAATGTCGGCGGCAACCTGGAGCTGTACAGCACCGATGGCACCATCATCAATGAAGTGGCCGAAGACACCGGCACACTGGGCTTCAACCTGGGTCTGCTGGATGGTGCCGGCGACCCGGATTACGCCCCGGATACCCGCCTGCTGCTGAATGATGCTGATGCAGGTGCCGATATTGTCCAGGTGACCGTTCGGGATACCGATGACGACAGTGATGAGACCTTCGACATCGACTTCACCGGCGCCGGCAACCAGAACTTTGCCACCCGGCAGGAACTGATCGACTACCTGCAGGACGAACTGGATGCGCAGGGTGGCGCGCTGTTCGGCGGCGACTACGCAGCTGGTGACCTGATCGTGCAGGAGGATCCATTCGGTGGCGGCGGTATTGAAATCGTCTCGGCTGATGCGGCGGACAATCGCTTCCGTATCCTGAATATTCAGGACAGCGCGGGCACCATAGGCAGCCAGCTCAACATCACCAATGGCTCGCAGAACGAACGCATCTTCCAGGCCATCCCGAACCCGACCGACACCATCCAGATTCAGGTGCAGGATCCGAACATCAACAACGGCACACCCACTACCGTGCAGTTGCAGCCGTTCGCCAGCGGGGCCAACTTTACTTCTCTGGATTCACTGATCGATGCCTTCCAGAGCGCCCTGGACGCCAACTCCATTCTGGGTGGTCGCGTGCAGATTCAGGAAGATCCGGATCAGGAAGGTGTACTGCAACTGCTGTCCACCACTGGCACCCGCATCACCTCGATCAATGATCAGGGCGGCAGCCAGATTGCCGACACCCTGAACCTGGTTGGTGGCACCATCTCGCCCTCGATCTTCAGTCAGTTGCCGCCGAGCTCACCGGGAACGGTTGATATCTCGCTGCAGGGACCGAATATCAACAATGGTGACCCGGTAACCGAGACCATCGAGCCGTTCCCGAGTGATCGCACCATCAACAACATGACGCAGTTGATCGACTCATTTCAGACGGCCATTCGCAACAACCCTTCACTGGCAGGGCGGGTGCGTCTTGAAGAGGCACCGGACAACCCGGGTCGCCTGCGTCTGATTGCGGACGGACCCTTCGGCAGTGACGGCACCGCCATCCTGGGCATGACCGACAACGTCGGCTCGGTGGCTTCGCTGCTCGGCATGGATGTCAATGACCCGGCTCCGGATGCGCCGACAGTCACCAGCCCGGTCGCCGGCACCCGTCTGTTTGCCGACGGCGGGTCCATTGACCTGACGTCCATCGAAGGCACACCGGTTCGGGTGATCGGTAACGACGCGACAGAGCTGGACTTCAACAACTTCATACCGGGTAACCCGACGCGGCTGACCGGTTCGCTGAACCTGACCACCCCCATTGGTGATGGCTCCGGCACGCTGCAAATGTCCATCCAGAGTGGCAATACGGTCGATACCATCTCGGTGAATGTGCCGACCGGTGGCTTCACGTCGGCGGCGGGCCTGGTCAGTGCCATCAACTCCCAGATCAATGCCTCGGCGCAGTTGAACGGGCAGGTCAGCGCCGGCCTGGATTCGTCCAACCGGTTGCGCTTTACCAACGCCAACAACGGCCCGGATCCCATTATCGTCAATGACAATGGCAGCAGTGATGCCATTACGGCCGATAATCTGGGTCTGACCACCAACAGCAACCCACAGCCCACCCAGGTACTGGGTGTGCAGGATGAACCGGCCAACAACGAAATCGACATTGCCGTGGGTGGAGACAACCCCGGCTCCGGCACGGTGCTGATTCCGGCCGGCGATTACGACAGCCCGGAAGCAGTGGTGGAGGCTCTCAACAACCAGATTCAGGGCAATGCCTCGCTGTTCGGCAGAGTGGAAGCCTATCTGGTCAATGACCGTATCGGCTTCCGACTGACCGAAGTGGGTGGTTTCCCGAATACGCTGGAAGTATCGGGGAACTCCGCTTCCATGGAAGCCATCGGTCACGAATCGCAGAGCGAACCGGAGGCCATCGACCCGGTCGATCGCCGCACCTCGTTCCGCATCAACCTGACCGTACCGGAGCCGGATGACGACAACCGCTCAGGTTCGGTACGCATTGAACTGGACGAGAATATCCGCAGCATTGAACAGCTGGCGCAGGCCATCAACCGCGAACTGGCGGATGTGCCGGAAGAGGACTTCATTGGCGTCCGTGCCCGTGTGCAGGTGAATGATGACGGCACCAAGCAGCTGCAGTTCGTGGCCACGCAGGATGGTGAGCCGTCGCAAATCAGTCTGTCCGATGTGCGTGCCCCGGGTGAAGACATTACCCTGGCCGAAATCAATGCACTGCTGCAGATAGACCGGTTCAACAACGAGTATCTGGAACTGGGCCAGCCCAAGGTGACCAATGGTTATCCGGAGCAGACCTTTATTCTGCAGGACGCTGATGGCGAGGAGCGTACCATAACGCTGGATGCCAACCTGTCGGCTGCCCAGATCGCCAATCGTCTGACCGATCAGCCCGGAGTGCGGGCGTCGGCCACCACGGAGCTCAAGTTCCTGGCCGATGACTATGTCAACGCCGGCAACATGAATATCTTCATCAATGACCAGGTGATCGAAGCCAACACTTTCCAGAACATGGTGTCAGAGATCAACCAGTACCAGCAGAGTACACTGCGCGGTATCACGGCTTCAGTGAATGACGCCGGAGACCTGGTACTGCGCTCGGCCTCAGGTGCTGATATCACGGTCGAGGTCGAGTCACCCCGCACCGCAGACCGCCTGACCCTGCTGGGTGAGACCAACACCTCACCGATCACGCTGGGTGGTACCGAGGATGCGGAAAACACTGCCCGCGTCGGTGGCACGGTCGAGATCATCCTCAATGAGGGTGTGACCATGCGGCAGCCGGACCCCAGGGTAACCGGCCTGTTCAATGGTCTGACCAGCGATGATTTCGAAGACTATGTGATCAACCGGTTTGATCCGCAGGATTCGGAGACCTACAACGAGCGTGGTTCGATCACCGTCTATGACTCGCTGGGTACATCGCACCAGTTGGATCTCTTCTTCGTGAAGGACCCGGATGATCCGGATCGCCCGCAGGACCTGAACTCCTGGACCGTCTATGCGCAGATCGATGGGCGTGATATTGGCGAGCCGGATCCCGACCTGCCGTTCCCCGAGAACCAGGAACCGACGCAGGCCAGTTTCACCATGTTCTTCTCCCCGGACGGTACCCTGGATGAGGACGCTTCCGGTGACTGGCTGATTTCGAACTGGATTCCGCGCAATGAGGAAGGTAATCCTACCGGTGCCTATCCTCCGCAGACCTCAGCCGAAGGCGGACGTCTGCCGCTGGGAGACCCCAACGTCACCTCCAACTTCGAGATCAACTTCCGTGACACCACGCAGTACGGTGGTTCGTTCGCGCGCAACGACTTCCAGCAGGATGGTTATGCGTCCGGCCGCCTGCGGGATATCAGTGTCGATGATGAAGGCTTCATCTTTGCCCGTTACACCAACGGGGAAAACCAGAAGCTGGGTCAGGTGGCCCTGGCCAACTTCCGCAACCCGGAAGGGCTGGATCCCTCGGGCTTTACCGAGTGGACGGAAACAGCCGACTCGGGCAGTGTCACCATAAGCTCGGCGGGTACAGGGGTACTGGGCAATATCAAATCGTCTTCGCTGGAAGATTCCAATGTCGACCTGTCGGAGCAGTTGGTGAACCTGATCATCGCGCAGCGCAACTATCAGGCCAGCGCGAAGACCATAGAGACCACCAACGCGGTGACGCAGACCATTATCAACCTGCGCTAACTCCGCTGAGAGTGCCGCCGAAGCCTGCAATGCCGCGCCGGCGCCGGTGGCACTCTCCGAGCGGTAAGCCGCCTTGCCGCAACCGGCAGACCGGCTTGCCGCTCCTTGCCGCCTCAGCGGCGGCAACACCCTCAAACCGCCCGTTCCGGGCGGTTTTTCTTTGTCTGAGAGTTGGCACGATCCTCGCAATAACCAATGTAGAGAGCCCTGTAGCGAGGGACGCAAGTCCCGATCAGGTGACACAGGTCCCCTGAGCACGCGACGCAGATCGCCATGCATTGCATGGACGGCTTTACACCGAGACAGACGAGAGGACGACCATGGATCGCGCTCTATACATCGCCATGACGGGTGCCAAGCACAACACCCTGGCCCAGGCCTCGCATTCCAACAACCTGGCCAACGTGGATACCACCGGTTTCCGGGCAGACTGGGCGCAGGCCCGCTCCATGCCGGTATTCGGCGAGTTCTATCCATCGCGGGCCTATGCCATGACCGAGCGGCCTGCCACCGACTTCAATGACGGGCCCATGATCTCCACCGGGCGCGATCTGGATGTGGCCATTGCTGGTGACGGCTTCTTCGCCGTTATCGACCAGAATGGCGAAGAAGCCTATACCCGCCGCGGCGACCTGATGGTCACACCGGCCGGCGAAGTCATCAATGGTGATGGCCTGCAGGTGGTCGGCGAAGGCGGTCCGCTGGTATTGCCCGAATTCGAGCGCGTCAATATCGGTGAGGATGGTGTTATCGGCATCCGACCCCTGGGCGGCGGCGCCGAAGAATTTGTGGAAGTGGATGCGTTCAAGCTGGTCAACCCGGACCTGCAGAACATGCAGAAGGGCACCGATGGTCTGTTCCGGCCGACCGAGGGCGACGAGATTCTGCCCAATGACCCGGTGGTACAGGTGTTGTCCGGTTTCCGCGAGGGCTCCAACGTCAATGCGGCCAGCGAGATGATCGGCATCCTGGCCCTGAGCCGGCAGTTCGAAATGCAGATCAAGATGATGAAATCGGCAGAGCGGATGACCGAGTCGTCGACCACTCTGATGCGGATGAGTTAACAGGATCAACTCGGGTCACCAGACCCCACAGCGTCACCCCAAGGGGTAACGGGAGCATAACGCCATGATGAAAGCACTCTGGGTCAGCAAAACGGGGCTGGAAGCACAGGACAAGAACCTGTCCACCATCTCCAACAACCTGGCCAACGTCAGCACCACGGGTTTCAAGAAAGACCGTGCGGTGTTCCAGGATCTGATCTACCAGATCCAGCGGCAACCCGGTGCGCAGAACGCCGAAAACGCCCAGTTACCTTCGGGCCTGCAGTTGGGTACCGGTGTGCGCATTGTCGGCACGCAGAAGGAGTTCACCCAGGGTGACCTGGAAGTGACCGAGAACCCGCTGGACCTGGCCATCAACGGCCGCGGGTTCTTTCCCATCCTGACGCCGGACGGTGATTTCGCCTATACCCGGGATGGCACCTTCCACATCAATGCGGACGGGGAAATCGTCACCGCCAGCGGCTATCTGCTGGATCCGGGCATTATCGTGCCGGAGCAGGCCAACAGCGTCACCATTGGTGAAGACGGCATCGTCACCGCCACCTTTGCCGGTGACAACGACCCGATCGACATCGGCCAGATCGAAGTGATCGACTTCATCAATCCGGCTGGCCTGGAAGCCATCGGTAACAACCTGTTCCGGGAAACGGCCGCCTCGGGTGCCCCCGAAGCCGGCATTCCGTCACTGGACGGCTTTGGCTCCATCATTCAGGGCGCCCTGGAAACTTCCAACGTAGCCATTGTGGAAGAGATGGTGGACATGATTTCCACCCAGCGGGCCTATGAAATGAATTCCAAGGTGGTCAGCACCTCGGATCAGATGCTCGGCGCGATAACGCAGAATATGTAATTGGCGGAGAGTAGACGGTAGACAGATGACAGTAGACAGTGAATACACAGCCTGTTCAGCGCTGTAGATCCGCTCCTTCTGTCGACTGTCGACCGTTTACTGTCTACTACCAAGCAGAGGACAGCCACATGAACATTCACAAGACAGTCCCGTTGTATTTGTCCGCTCTGGTGCTGCTGGCCGGCTGCACCAGTACCGGCGAGTTCCGTCTCGACGAAGTGCCGGACGAACCGGACTTTGCACCGGTGTCGAGCGAATCGATTGCGCCGCCGCCGCCGAGCAACGGCTCCATCTATGCCCAGGGGTACGGGGTGGCGCTGTTCGGTGACAAGAACGCACACCGGGTCGGCGATGTGATTACCGTGATGCTGGACGAGCGTACGGTGTCGCAGAAATCGACCCAGACCAACTCCAGCCGGCAGTCCAATGTGGATCTGCAGACACCCCAGATCGGCGGCAATGATCTGGCCATACTGAACAACCCGCTGTCGGCCCAGATCAACGGCGACCGCAGCTTCAACGGCAGTGGCACCGCCAACCAGAGCAATCGGCTGGAAGGTGCCATCAGTGTCACCGTCTCCGAGGTGCTGCCCAACGGCGTGCTGCGGGTACGGGGCGAGAAGTGGATTACCCTGACCCGGGGCGAAGAGTACCTGCGGGTGACCGGCCTGATTCGGCCGGAAGACATCAACCTGGACAACACCATCGACTCCAGCAAGCTTGCGGATGCACGGATCGCCTACAGCGGTACCGGCGAGCTGGCCGACTCGACGCGCCAGGGCTGGTTGACCCGTGTATTCAGCAGTCCGCTGTTTCCGTTCTGATTCATTGAGGGCTTTATCATGACTGTTCATTCCACTGCATTCGTGTCCCGAGCCTGGCTGACCAGGCTGCTGGTGGGTGGCTGCCTGCTGCTGCTGACCCTGTCGGCACTGGCCCAGCAGACCCAGCGCATCAAGGATCTGGCCTCGGTGGCCGGTGTGCGGGAAAACCAGCTGATCGGTTATGGTCTGGTCGTGGGTCTGGATGGCTCCGGTGACCGGGCGCCGTTCACCAACCAGACCTTCAGCAACATGATGGGCCAGTTCGGCATCTCCATCCCCGAGGGTACCGACCCCCGGCTGCGCAACGTGGCGGCCGTGTCCGTGCACGCCAGCCTGCCGGCCTTCGCACGGCCCGGGCAGACCATCGATGTCACCGTGTCTTCACTGGGCAACGCCGGCAGTCTGCGCGGCGGCAGCCTGCTGATGACACCACTGACCGGGCCGGACGGCAATACCTATGCCGTGGCTCAGGGCAATCTGCTGGTGGGTGGCTTCGGGGTCGAGGGGGCTGATGGCTCCAGCGTCACCGTCAATGTGCCCAGCGCCGGCCGTATTCCCAACGGCGCCATTGTCGAGCGCGAGGTTGCCACCGGTTTCAACAACAGTGACTACCTGACCTTCAACCTGAACCGCCCCGACTTCACCACCGCCACCCGGATGGCGGACAGCATCAACGACCTGCTGGGGCCGGAAACCGCCTATGCACTGGACGGTGGCAGCGTGCGCGTCACCGCGCCACGCGATTCCAGCCAGCGCGTGTCCTACATGTCGGTGCTGGAAAACCTGCAGGTCGAGGCCGGTGAAGAACGGGCCCGGGTCATCGTCAATGCCCGTACCGGTACCATAGTGGTCGGCAAGCATGTGACGCTGAACGAAGTGGCGGTGACGCACGGCAACCTGACCGTGACCATCGACAACACGCTGCAGGTGGCCCAGCCGGCTCCGTTTACCGATGCCGACCCGGTGGTCGTGCCGGATACCGACATCGACGTGGAAGAGGATGACAACCGGATGTTCCTGGTAGGCGAAACCGTCACCCTGGAAGACCTGGTCAACGCCGTCAACGGCATCGGTGCCGCACCGGGCGACCTGATGGCGATTCTCGAAGCCATGCAGCAGGCCGGCGCGTTGAATGCCGAGCTGATCGTGATCTGATGGTTGGTGAGTGGGGCCGTTGTAGGCTGTGACCCTTGCGCATGGTGCCGTCAGGGCTTTTGGTCTGCCTGTGCCAATCGGACCGTCGCCACGCTCGGGTGCATGCCCGGTGAGACACGCAAAAAACGGCATCCCTGCCAGCTCGACTGCGCACATCCCTGTGCGCAGACGGTCTCACGACAGGCATGCACCCGGCAGGCGACTCCAACCGTGCCTCCCAACTCCTGTAGCGAGCGACGCGAGTCGCGATGGGCGGCGTAGCTGCCCTTCATATTGGGGGGCGCCGGTCCCAATCGGGACTTGCGTCCCTCGCTACACGTTCCTCGCTACAATGAGACTGCATCGAAAATTGGTGCAGGTGGTGCGGCCGCCGTGCGAATGGAACTGGCACAGTTTATGCTGTTAATACGGTAGTTTCGGCAAACCATAATCCGCGCAGGCGGTAGCAAGGGGTCTTCATGTCACTGCCAACATCCGCTTTCAGCAACCCGGATCTGAGCACCCAGCGCTCGTTCGTGTACAACGATGTGCAGGGGCTGCAGAACATCAAGCGCCTGGCCGAGCAGGACGAAGATGCCGCGCTCAAGCAGGTGTCGCTGCAGTTCGAGACCCTGTTCATGCAGATGATCATGAAAAGCATGCGTGAAGCCACCCGGTCGCTGAACGAAGATTCCTTTCTCAATACCCAGTACACCGAGTTCTACCAGGAAATGCACGACGAGCAGTTGGTGCAGGAAATGGCGAAGTCCGGTGGCATGGGCTTGGGCGAAATGATGTACCAGCAGCTGTCGCGTGATCCGGATCGCCCCAACGGCAATTCCGTGCCGCATGTATTGCCGCTCGACAGCACCGGCCGGCCGATTCTGCCGTCGCACATGGGGCGTCCGCGCCCCGAACGTGAAGACGATGCGGCACTGGATACCCAGGGCCTGAACATGGATGACACCGACCTGACCGTTACCGGCGCCGTCGGGCAGGATCTGGTCGACCCGGCCGACAAGCGCAGTGAATTCGAATCCCCGGCCGACTTTGTGCAGACCCTGTGGCCGCTGGCCGAGCAGGTGGCCGATGAACTGGGTACGGACCCGCGCTATGTCATCGCCCAGGCAGCGCTGGAAACCGGCTGGGGCCAGCACGTGATTGGCCGCCAGGGCGGCGACAGCAGCTACAACCTGTTCAATATCAAGGCCGATCACCGCTGGTCGGGCGAGAGTGCCCGGGTCAGCACACGCGAATACTTGCAGGGACGCCCGGTCATGGTGGAAGCGGATTTCCGCGCCTATGACAGCTTTGCCGACAGCTTTGCCGATTTTGCCGACTTCCTGCGCGACAACCCACGCTATGCGCCGGCGCTGGAAGTGGCCGACGACGGCGCGGCCTGGGCTCAGGCCCTGCAGCAGGCCGGCTATGCCACCGACCCGGCCTATGCCGAAAAAATTGAACGTATCGCCACCGGCCCCTGGTTGCAGGGCGGTCTGGCGGCCAGCGCGGAGTAAGCAGCCATGAGCCTGCTCAATACGGCGATCAGCGGTATCAATGCCTACCAGAAGCATCTGGATGTCATTGGCAACAATATCTCCAATGCCAATACGCCCGGTTATTCCCGGCAGGAAGTCGTGCTCAGCTCGGCCCTGTCGATCGACAAGGGCTATGGCTATCAGGGCACCGGCGTGCAGATCGATGATATCCGACGCCTGGTCGACCAGTTCGCCATCGAACAGTTGCGCACCGACACCCAGGTATTCAAGGGCTACGAGTCCTACAAGCAGAATGTGGAGCAGATCAACAAGCTGCTCGGCGATGAACGCACCGGCCTGAACTCCGCCCTGAACGAATATTTCTCCGCCCTGCAGACTGCCGCGGAAGACCCCGGCTTTATCCCCTCGCGCGAGGCGTTTCTGGGCGCCACCAAGGTGCTGCAGGACCGCTTCAATGTGCTGCATGACCGGCTGACCGACATGAACAATACGGTCAACAAGACACTGCGTTCCAATGTGGCGGACATCAACAGCCTGGCGAGCAGCATCGCCGAGCTGAACGATCAGATACATCGGCGCTCCAACTCGAGTTCCAGTACCGGCCAGCCCAATCAGTTGCTGGACCAGCGCGACGAACTGGTGCGTGAACTGTCCGAAATCATTGATCTGGATGTGGTCGATACCGGCCAGGGGCTGGATATCTTCATCGCCAATGGCCAGTCACTGGTCTCCGGTTTCCAGGCCCGCCGTCTGGAAACCGGCACCAGCGAACGGGATGTCACCCAGGATGAAGTCTTCTTCCGCAATTCCACCGGTCAGCGCGTCAATATTACCGACCGCATCGAAGGCGGCACCCTGGGCGGCACGCTCAAGTTCCGCGCCGACAGCCTCAACAGCACCCTCAACAGCCTGGGTCGCATCGGGGTTGGCATCGGCGAGCTGTTCAATGCGCAGCAGGCGCGCGGTATCAATCTGGAAGGGCAGTTCGGCAGTGACCTGTTCACCGATTTCAACGATCAGGATCTGGCGCGCAAACGGGTACAGGCCAACAGCACCAACAGCCGTCCGCAGACAGGCACGGCCGAAGTCTACATCAAGGATGTGGGTGACCTGACCACCAGTGACTACGAACTGCGCATGACCGGGCCGCTCGATTTCGGTTACGAAATCGTCCGCCTGGACAGTGGCGAGGTGGTCAAGTCCGGTGCTCTGGCAGGCGAACGGCCCGAATCACTGGAGTTTGACGGCCTGGAACTGCGCCTGGTGGATGGTGATTTTCGCGCTGGCGACAGCTTCCTGATCAAGCCGACCCGGGATGCTGCCGGTGACTTCAAGCAGGTCCTGACCCGCCCGGCTGAACTGGCTTTCGCGGCCCCCATCACCGGTTCCGGCAGCCTGGCCAACCAGGGCAGCGGGCGTATCAACCAGGGCGAAATTCTCGATGTCACCAGCCCGGCCTTTGAAATGCCGGGTGAGCTGTCGCCGCCGCTGCTGATCGTGTTCGAGTCCGAGAACACCTATTCGGTACTGGACAACAGTGACCCGCTGCGCCCGCGCAACCTGGAACCACCCATGCGCCACCTGCCGTTTTCGCCCGGTGCGAGCAACGACATGCTGCGTGCCAATCCCGGTGAGACCCAGGTCACCAGTTACAGCGGCTGGTTGCCCACCGTGCCCCATGTGCAGCCAGCCGACCAGCCGGACTTCTGGCCCGATAACGAATTCAATGCCGAGCGGGTGACCTTTGAAACACTGGATGAAGAGGGCAAACCCAGCCTGCTGGAACGTATCTCCACCGAGAAGGGTGCCAGTGCCCGTGAGGTGGCGTCATCGCTGAGTGGTGTGCCGGGTGTCAGTGCGCGCGCCTTTACCGAGGTGGAACTGACCAATTTCCAGAGTGCGCTGCCGGAAGAAACGGCTTCCGACCCGGTAGAAGTCTTTATCAATGGCGTCGACCTGACCATATCGGCGCAGGAACTGGGTGACGGTCAGAAAGTATTCGATGATGACTTCATTCCGGATGTGCCCATCCCCATGACGCCGGAATTCCTGGCCAACCGCATCAACACCAACTGGGAACTGCAGGATGCCGGCATTACCGCCCGCAGCGATGGCGAATCCCTGCGTATTCTGTCTGCAGACGGTGACGACATCCGTATCGAACTGCGGGCCAACGGCATTACCGGAGCCACCGGCTCGCGCCCTGATTCCTTTGAAGTCAGCAATGGCCAGGAAGTCATGCTGTCTGCCACCGGCGCCGATACGCGTGGCCTGCTGACCGAAAGCCAGCCGTTCGATTTCTCGGAGCGCGGGCCCTACACCTACGAATTCACCACGCCCTACGGCGAGCCGGCCTCGATTGAACTGACCGAGAACTACGAGTCGGCCGATGAAATGATGGACGACATCGCGCAGAAGATAGAGCAGGAACTGATCAGCCAGGAGCGTATCAAGCGCAATGATCCCTGGTTGAACGGCGCCGATGCGCCGGGTCGGGTCGAGGCCAGCATCGACGAGCAGGGCCAGATCAGCTTCAAGGTACTGATGAAGATGGAAGGCCTGCCCGATGACGACAGCCAGAAGCTGACCATGGGCGGCACCGTCGACGTGGTGATGGAAGAGGGCGTCCGGATGCGCACCGAGCCCGACCGGGGCAACCTGTTTCCGGGGCAGCCGGAGCAGCTGTCGACCTTCCTCGGTTATCAGTTCCAGGTGGATGGACGCCCGGAGGCGGGCGACCGTTTCGAGATCGACTTCAACCGCGATCCCAGCGGCGACAACCGGAACGCCGACCGCATGCTTGATCTGCAGACCGACCGCAGCATCAACCGTCAGGACGGCGGCATGAATTTTACCGAAGCCTACTCCCAACTGGCCGAACAGGTGGGGGTGCGCACCCGGCAGGCACAGATCAATACCGACGCCGCTAAAGTATCGAAAGAACAGACCGAAAACAGGATACAGGAAGTCTCCGGGGTCAACCTGGACGAGGAGGCCGCCCGTATGCTGCGTTTCGAGCAGGGTTACAACGCCAGTGCCCAGATGATCAAGGTGGCACAGGATATCTTTACCTCATTACTTGGGGCATTCCGCTGATGAGTGATCGTATTTCCAGCTACCAGATGAACCTGGGTTCACTGAACAATATTCTGCGCAATCAGGCCCGGGTGGCCCAGTCCGAACAGCGAGTGGCCACCGGTATACGGGTTCAGACCCCGGCTGATGATCCGGTGGCCGCCGCGCGTATTCTGCAACTGGATCAGGACATCGAACTGACCGATCAGTACATCCGCAATATCAAGTCGGTGACCGGGCGCCTGGAACTGCAGGAAGGCTACCTCAAGGGCTCCGAAGAAGTGCTGCAGCGGGTACGTGAGCTGGCCGTGCAGGCCGGTGGCGGTTCGCTGTCCATCGAGGACCGGCGGGCCATTGCCTCCGAAATGAAGGTGCGGCTGGAAGAGCTGCTGCAATTGACCAATGCCAAGGATGCCAGCGGCGACTATCTGTTCTCCGGCTATTCGGGCCAGACGCAGCCCTTTGTCGAAGCCGCCGGCGGCGGTTTCGTCTATCAGGGCGACGAGGGCCAGCGCCAGATCCGTATTTCCAACTCGGCGCGCATCCCGGCCAGCGACAACGGCAAGGATATCTTTCTCGATGTGCCGGTGGACAACCCCTCCTTTATCACCAATGCCAGTCCGCGCAATCAGGGCAACCCGCCGGGGGTGATTTCCGCCGGGGTGACCGTGGACGAGGAAGCGCTGCAGGACCTGTTCCCGGATGATGCCATCATCACCTTCAACAATGAGCTGGACGGCAATCCACCCGGGCGCAACTTCACCGTGCGCCGGCGCAGTGACAACCAGGTGATCGACAGCCTGAAGAATGTCAGCTTCGCTCCGGGCCAGGCGATCAGCTTTGCCGGCATGCAGGTGCGCATTACCGGTGAGCCCAGACCCGGTGACAACTTCACCGTGGAAACCACCAGCAAGCAGGGGCCCCTGCAGACCATTCAGAAGATGATCGAAGGGCTGGATGTACTGCCGGATACGCCGGAAGGCACGCAGAATCTGGCCAACCTGGTGGCGGAGTCGCTCGACAATCTGGATGCGGGCATAGAGAACCTCTCCATCTACCGGGCCAAGATCGGCGCCCGTATCAACACCGCCGAATCCACGCTCGACGTGCACGAAGAGAGCAAGCTGACGCTGCAGGACGTGCGCAAGAACCTCAAGGAAGTGGACTACGCCGAGGCCGTCAGCCAACTGCAGATGGAGACCATGATTCTGGAAGCCTCCCAGCAGGCCTATGCCAAGGTATCCAGCCTTTCACTGTTCAATTTCATTCGCTGAGGGCGGCTCCGAGGGCCTGAAATAGTGCCGGGCCGCGACATCAGGGCGCTGTAGCAGAGGGCGTAAAGAGGGTGACAGAAATGTGACCCGGTTCGCCTTTACAAGCGCCAACAGTCCGTAACTGTTGAAAACGATTCACTGCTGGCGCCATAATGCGGGCGCGGACAGGGTCCGCAAGTAGCTTGGTGTTTACTCAGAGTCTGTAGTTATGGGAGTTAGACAAGTTCGGCGATTGCATCGGGGATGGCAGACTCTGCCAAATCTTCATCGCCATGGTATTTCGTTTCTGGCCCTGGTGCTGGTGGTCGTGCTGTTGTGGCCGACGGAAGACAAAGCGCTGGAAGCCGCCATCTATCTGCCGCCTGAACTCTCGCATCTGGATGCCCTCAACGGCAGCCTGAACCGCACTCCCTTTACCGAAGACCGCCTGCGCGAGCGCCTGCGTGGCGAAGGCATGTACGGTGATATTCCCAGCCACGGTGACTACGACATCGTCACCTACGAGATTGGCTCCGGTGACAGCCTGAGCGGTATCTTCGACCGCCTCGACCTCGGCCAGACCGCGATGTACCAGATTCTCTCCGCCGATGAATCCCTGCTGGCGCTGGACGTACTGCGCGCCGGCCATCGACTGAAGTTCTACAAGGACCCGGACAGCGGCCGCCTGGAGCGCATGGACCTGTACGTGCACGCCGGCTATCAGGTCAGCTATGAACGCTTTGATGACCACAATTTCGAATATACCGAAACCCTGGTCGAGGGTGACTGGCCGCAGCGCGTTATCGGTGGCGAGATCAATGGCAGCTTCTACGTGTCGGCACGCAATGCCGGCCTCAATGATCGCGAAGTGGCCGAGATCACCCGCCTGATGGAAGACAGCATTGATTTCCGGCGCGAGATTCGCGCCGGTGACACCTTTGATGTGATTCGTGCCGAGCAGATGATCAATGGCCGTGCCACCGGCCGCACCCGCATCGAGGCGATCCGGATTCATGGTCACAGTCCGCGCTCGGCCTTCCTGTTTGATGACGGCAACTATTATGACCAGGAAGGCGAGAGCCTGCAGCGCGCCTTTATGCGTTACCCCTCCAATACCCGCTACCGGGTATCGTCCAGCTTCAATCCGCAGCGTCGCCACCCGGTAACCGGGCGTGTGGCGCCGCACAACGGTACCGACTTTGCCATGAACACCGGTACACCGGTGCTGACCACGGGTGATGGTGTGGTGACCCGGGTCGAGAACCATCCGTTCGCCGGCAAGTATGTGGAAATTCAGCACGGCACCCGCTTTACCACCCGCTACATGCACCTGGACCGCATTCTGGTACGCCACGGGCAGACGGTCAGCCGGGGTGACCGTATCGGGCTTTCCGGTGCTACCGGCCGCGTGACCGGCCCGCACCTGCACTTCGAACTGCACGTCAATGGCCGCCCGGTCGACCCCATGCGGGCCGAGATCCCGATGGCGGAATCGGTACCCAGTGATCAGCGCGAAGCCTTCGAACGCCGCGTGGAAGAACTGCTGGTGGTAGTGGAAGACAGCAACGTCCAGTACGCCGCCAACCGCTGAACCGACAGGGAACTGTTGTAGCGAGGGACGCAAGTCCCGATAAACGCGACGCAAGTCCCGATTAATGCTGCCACATTCCCGTCGCCATGCTCGGGCACATGCCCCTTGTGCCACTCTCTGGCATGCCGCCTTTGCGGGGTACCCTGACCGCAGACACGCAAAAAACGGCATCCCTGCCAGCTCGACTGCGCACATCCCTGTGCGCAGACGGTCTGCGGTCAGGGTACCGCCGCGCGGCGGCCGCACCACTTGTGCCTCCCAATTCCTGTAGCGAGGGACGCAAGTCCCGATAACGCGACGCAAGTCCCGATAACGCGACGCAAGTCCCGATAACGCGACGCAAATCCCGATTAGACCGATGGGCCCCAGGCCCCGAGCAAGGGCGGCTGGCGCCACCCATCGCGACTTGCGTCGCTCGCTACAAACCCAATCACCACCCGTGCCCAAACCTCGACACCCTCGCCATTGAAAATCGACTTTAAATATTTTGTCAATAAGCTATTCTAAAGGCGTTAGCAGATGGTTTTTGATCATCTGCCATCCATCAAAGGCCGGAATCAACCGCCTCGCAGTATCTCAGGGAGAGCACTCATCATGCGCCGTCTTACTCTTCTCGCTGCCTCCATGGCAGCTGCTTCGGGAGCCGCAGCCAGCGGCATGGTCTACAACAGCCCTCAGGTGACCAGCATGGGCGGGGCAGGGGTCAGCTCCTCTTCCCTGATGAACCCGGCACTGGTTACCCCCAACCGCGGGGCCAATCGCTTTGATCTGACGCTGGGCTCCACCACCATCTATCTGGAGGACCCCAATACCTTCGGCAACAGCCTGCGCAAGTTTCTGGAAGATGATCTGGAGACCTATCAGGACTTTGATTACGGGCAGTTGAATACTTCGGCGGGGAATCTGTCTCAGGCTGCCGGTGATACAGCTCAGGCAGCAGATGACTTTAATCCAGGTGCTCCCCAGACACTGGATGATCTGCGTGCTGCGCAGGAAAATCAATCTGCGGCCACTGATGATACCCAGGGCAGTGTGGGCAACTACCGGGGCCTGGTACAGCGCACTGAAACCACCTTCCGCAGTTTTTCCGATCGCCCGGTCAATTTCGGCCTGCTGGCTGGCCTGGGTCTGACCATGCCGCGCGGTGATGTCCCCTTCGCCATTGCGCTGAGCAACAATACCTATGGTGGCTCGCAGCTGAATCTGGAAGAAAGCGACCTGCAGGACCTGAACTTTGTACTGGATGATCTAAATGACTATCTGGACGAGGTTGAAATCTTGAATCAACGCCTGTCAGATCTGATTGATGCTGCACAGGCATGGTCAGATGCCAACGGCTTTCCGGGTGACGGTACCCCACAAGAGCAAAACTTCAATGATGCGAACACGGCGTTTACTGCTCAGCAGGTCGTTGTTGAGGAGTTTGATTCAGAGAATGAGCTCTTCGTGAACGGCCAGATTGATGACGATGCGGCCATCCTGGCCTTCGACGAAGACGATCTGGATTCCACAATAGATATTCTGGGGGCCAATATCACCGAGCTGGCCATTGGTTCGGGCATGGATTTCCCCAATGTCTACGGCAACCTGTCGTTCGGTGCCACGGCCAAGCTGCAGTATATCCGCGTATTCGGCGAGATCATCGAGTTCAACGAGATCGAGAATGTCGACCTGGGCTTTATTCAGGAGAATACCGAGGAATACTTTACCGGCAATCTGGATCTGGGTGTGGCCCAGAGCTTCGAGCAGCCGGGGCTGGGCATGTTCTCGGTGGGGGCGGTAGTACGGGATGTGATTCCGCAGACCTTCGAGAGCGGTGATGGCCGTGAGATCGAGATCAACCCCAAGGTGCGGGCGGGTATTTCGCACCATACGCAGCTGACGCGGGTCACGATGGATCTGGATCTGACCGAGAACGACCCCATCGGCTTTGGCGCCAAGACGCGCTATTTCGGTCTGGGTGGCGAGTTCAACGCCTGGGACTGGGCGCGCTTGCGGGCCGGCTACCGCAACAATCTGGCAGTGGATGATGCCAGCATCATCACGGCGGGTGTGGGCCTGAGCCCGTGGGCCGTGGAGCTGGATTTTTCCGGCTGGATGAAGCCCAACTTCGAGGATGAGATCGACCTGTTGCTGAACTCCGGCTTCAGCGCCGACCTCGCCATCCGCTTCTGATACCCGTCATGCAGGCGCCCCTTCGGGGGCGCTGGTTCTCATGACAGGCTGAGCCTCCTTCTGCGGGGTACCCTGCCACATTCCCGTTGCCTGCCAACTCCTGTAGCGAGGCACGCAAGTGCCGATGGGCCGTGAGGCCCCTTATAAAGGGCGGCTGCGCCGCCCATCGCGACTTGCGTCGCTCGCTACAAATTCGGCTTGCGCCTCATTATCGGGACTTGCGTCGCTCGCTACAAATTCGGCTTGCGCCTCATTGTCGGCACTTGCGTGCCTCGCTACAGGAGTTGGGAGCCACGGCTGGAGTCGCCTGCCGGATGCATGCCCTGTGAGACCGTTTGCGGCCAGGGACGGCCGCAAACGAGCTGGCAGGGCACCCATGCGTGGCTGAGGGCCACAGCCTACAGGAGTCGGCTACGGGGCCTGAAAGCGTTCTATGCGCTCCGGAGTCGGCGGGTGGGTGGTGAGGTAGCGCGACCAGGGGCTGTCACCACGCCGGTCTGCCAGATCCGCCTCCGGATCGAAGCTCGCGCCGTAACTCAGGCGCCACAGAATATTGTGAAAATGCGCCAGCGGAATATCGTTGGCCAGCATATAGTCGCGTGCAAAATCATCCGCCTCGAACTCCGCTCGCCGACTGTAGGACAGCTCATTGATGATCAGCGGCGCACCCAGCAGAATCTCCGCCGTGGCCGAGGCGTCCCCCGTCAGCAGCACAAAGGCAATACCGATGATGGAGCTCTGAATCAGCCCCTGCAGACCGTGATTGTGCGCGATATGGCCAATCTCGTGCAGCAGAATCGCTGTCAGCTCGTCATCGTGTTCCGCCAGTGCCACCAGTTCATCGGTCATGATCATGGTGCCATCCGGCAGTGCTACCGCATTGGCACCCAGCGGGCCACCCTGACGGAACAGCAGCCGCAGTTGCAGATCCGGGTGGTCGGCCTTGATGGGCGCAAAGTGCTCGCGCAGGCGCTGTTCTTCGTCCTCGTCGAGCTGGCTTTCCTCGAACCAGGCGCGGTCAGCCACGGCCAGTGTCTCGCGCGTCAATTGTTCGACAGCCGCCCGCGGCACGCGCTCCGCCATGACCCCGGCCAGCGCCGGAATACCCCAGGTCAGCATGGACCAGCCAAAGGCCACCACCAGCAGCACGGTCAGCGCTATGAAGCGCTTATGGGATTCCAGCCGGTGTACCACACTGGTCAGCAGGGAGGGGCGAAAGCGGCGCTGCAGTGCGTCCACGGCGTCCTGATTCTTGGTAGCAAAGCGACCACCCTCGGGGTGGCCGAGAAAGCGGGTGGTATGGCCCAGGCGGTCACCGAACTGCCAGTCGGCAGCCGGGGCCCGGGCCAGTTCGACGCCGCTGTCGGCGTCGACCACGACCAGTTGCTCTGCGTCCTGCAACTGCAGCCGCGCCCTGTGCTGCTGCGATGAACCGGCGGGATACCACTCGCCGTTCAGGTTGTCAGGGCGTGCATCGGAGGCAGAGGTTGAGGGCATGTTCAGGCCCCCACATCCAGATCAAAGAGGTCGCCCACGCCTTCGGCAATGGCACTGGTGCGTTCCTGCTCGACGGCCGCGATGCGGTCCAGATCACCATCGACCACGGCTTCGGTATGCTCGGCCGCATAGCGCGCCGCCCGTACCTTGGCCCAGGGTGTGAACAGGCCCAGCGTGAATACCGTGGCCAGGGTGTTGACCAGAATCAGCTTGAAGTAGGAACCGTCTTCCCAGTTGGCCTCGAAGCCGTGTTCGGCCTGGCCGGCGGTCAGGCTGGTGAAGTTGTACTTCAGGTTGGCCATGCGCACATTGAACACGGCCAGCAGGCCGAGATAGAGCGCGATACCCAGGGTGGACAACACCAGCAGCGGCGCATTCGCCACGGCCAGGCCCCACAGTATCAGGCCGCCGAACACCATCAGGCCGACCAGCTTCAGTGCCATCACATAGTAGGCGCTGACCGGCGCGGCAAACGAAAACGGTGCCGTGCCCCAGGCATGCTGACCGATGATGTAGTGCTGCTGGCGCTGCAGCATCAGCGGGAACAGCAGGCCCAGCGTGATGGTGCCGATCAGCGGCCAGACAATAAAGGCCATGAAGGCGCCACCCAGAGTGCCGGTGAATTGAAACGGCACATTGCGGTAGCTGCTGTAGCGGGCGTTGAAGCGCAGTGCCTGGCGCACGGCCCAGGGCATGAAGGCCAGCAGTGCCAGCCAGGCGATGATGGCAGTGGTCAGCGACAGCTCACCGAGCACGGTGTAGGCAATAAAGAACACCAGCGCGATGATGCGCCCGACCAGTATTCGTTTCGGGTCGGCCGTGTATTCGAAGGTGGCATCCTCGACTTCGGTATTGCCGTAGAAATACTGCTTGTTGCGCACCTTGGCCCAGGCGGAGTAGATGCCCAGGGTGACAATGGACAGCAGGATATTGACGATCCAGATGCCGAAATACTCGCGCCCGTCACCATGAAACCGGAACGGTGCCATGCGCGGGGAGGCGGCGGCGCTATCGGCTTGTGGCGCGCTGCTGCCGGCCTGGCTGCCACCGGCCTCGGGGCCGGGGGCTGCAGAGCGGGCCTGTCTGCTGTCTGCCGCCAGCGGCTCCAGACTGAGCCCGGCGGCGCCCTGAGCTTCCAGCTCCACCTTCATGCCCAGTGTTGCCAGGCGACTCCGGTAGTGGTGGGCGGCCTCGGCGTCCAGGTCACGCTTGAGGGTGGTACGGGCGGCGCTGAACAGCTGGTCGACGCGATCCAGCGCCAGTGAGAAGGCTTTGGCAAACCGCTCCTTGACCTGTTCGACCTCGTGGCCGTGCTGCAGTTCACCGGTGAAAATAATGTTGTAGCGCATATCGGACATAGCGGGTTTCCTTCCTTGTGCTTTGATCCTGGCGCTATCTTAGTCAAGCCGTGCTGTCGTGACTACCGGGCGCGGGTTCAAATCGTGATCTGGAACACAGTTCGGGCAACCGGTGTTGCCGCAAGGGGACCGACATCCCTGTCGGCGTTCTGTCGGTACTCTTTATGCCATGGCCATGGTGGCTATGGCGGCACTCAGGCCAGCGGTTTCTGCAGATACAGCTGGTACATGCCGCCGAACAGCGTGGGGTTGTCGCGCTCCAGCGTTTCCCAGTTGTCCAGCCGGTTCAGTGCCGGGTCATCGGGGAAGAAGTGCTGATAGGCGCGCCGCGCACTGGCCGGCAGGACAAAGCCCAGAAACTCCAGCGGCAGCGATTCGATCATGGCGGCCAGTTCGGCTGGGGTGAAGGTATGCTCCTGCACATGAAACAGCAGATCGCGCACCCCGCTCATGGAATAGAAATCGACCGATTGCACCAGGGTGGCCAGTTCGGGGGCATCCGCTTCGCGCAGCAGGCTGCGTCGGAACCGCCGGATGTCGTGCGGGGTCGCGCTCAGGTTCTGGTCGGCAATGATGTCCCGTAACTGATGAATGATCTGGCGGGCCCGCGTGCTGTACAGGCCGACCTTCATCAGGCCGCCGGGGCGCAGGCGCGCACAGAGCTGTTGCCAGCCGGCCAGGGGGTCGGCCATGTGATGCAGTACGCCGCTGCATTCGATGACGTCGAACTGGCGGTCCAGACGGTGCAGTTGCAGGATATCCCCCTGCACGAATTCGATGTCTTCCACGGTGAGCTCTTCGGCCATGGCCTGACCATAGGCCAGACTGCGTCGGCTCAGGTCCATGGCCAGCACCCGGGTGTCGAAAAAATGGCGCGCCAGATGCACGGCATGACGACCGGTACCGGTGCCGGCCACCAGGATATCGAGCGGCTGCTGCTGGCCTGTCGGCGCGCGGTAGGCGGGTACTTCACCGGCCACCGCCGGCAGATAGGCGGTGGGTGCATAGCGGGGCAGATACTCCCAGCGCGGATAGGGGTTTTCTTCATACTGCAGACGCACCGCGGCTGACGTATCGTCGGTGATCGGGGTCAGGGTGGGAATCTCCTGCGCCCGTGCCAGCTCGGCATGGCGGTTGGTGATCAGTGCCGGAATCATGGGCTGCAGAGGTTCCGGCCACAGGCTTTCCAACCGCTCGGTCGGCGGTAGCCAGCTGCGGTCGTCCAGGGGCCGGTACAGGGCCAGCAACGCCAGCGGCAGGGCCAGGCCCGGCAGGTCATCGGCAGCGGCGAGTTCGGCGCAGCACTGTTCCAGGCTGTCGAGCGTCGTGATTTCGTCTTCGGTTTCCGGCAATACCTGCTCGCAGTGCAGGCCGTAGCGCAGCAGTCCGCTGAACAGACGCAGCAGCGGGGCATCGAACCGACCCAGGGTCAGGTGGTGATGCAGGCAGGTGGTACGCAACGAGGCCACCAGATCTTCCACCTCGGGGTGCACGAACAGCAACCGGTGCAGCGCTTCCAGCAACAGGTCGTCACTGAGCAGGGCGGCCAGGTCGATGCGGCTGTCCGGGTTGGTGAGGTGGTAGCGGTGAATCAGCAGCGAGCCGGTGACCGATGCCAGCGCCTGGTGATCCAGGTCCGGTGTCTGCAGCAGCTCCGGCATGTCGTCACGCAGGGCCGGGTCATCATAGTCTGCCCGCACCCGGGCGGCGCATTCGAGCAGCCGGGTCTTCAGTGTCCACTGGTTGGGGTACTTGCGAATCAGGCGGCGATAGTCGCTGAAGGCTTCCGCGTAGAGGCCGCTGCGATAGTGCACATAGGCCAGCGACTGGTCGGCCACGGTGGCCAGCGGGTCGATCTCGATGGCACGGCGGAACTCGCCGGCGGCGTCGGCAAGGCGCTGCTGCTGCAGGGCCAGATGGCCCAGACTGAAGCGCACGCCGGCATCATGTGGGGCCAGGCGGGCGGCCTGCTGCAGATGGTCAGCGGCGATCTCGAACTGCCCCTGGTCCAGGGCCAGGCGGCCCAGCAGGTTGTGGGCACGGGCGCGGGTCGGCTTGTGCGCCAACAGGGTCTGGCCGATTTCCTCCGCACTGCGCAGATGATAGCGGTAGGCTTCTTCGCCAATACCCCGCAGGCCGGCGCGATCCAGGTGCCAGGCGGCCTGCTGTTCCAGGTGATCCAGGTCACCGGCCGCGCGCGTTGCCCGCGCGTCTGCTTTGTGCTGTTGTGCCTCTGTCATGGCCTTGTTCTCCGGCAGTGCTTTGCCTGCGGGCGGCAGTAATTTGCCCGCCACCCCTTTGTTCCCGAATCCGCCGTCCTTCCCGGTTGCCGAGTTCAGAACCCGCCAGCCAGGCGGGTTTCGACGGTTTCGGGACGCTGCACGGTCAGTCTTTGTTCCGTGTTTGCAAAAGCAGAGTTCCAAGGTTTGTGCCAAAATAGTCAGACCGTCTCCCTGGACGTAAATACGGCTCAAGATTTGTCGTTGCCGGTCGCCACAAGAGACAGTATGTCTGATCAGACCGAAGTTGAGGATTCAATCATGTATGCACGTGCCGCCAAGCAGTACCAGACAGTGGGCAACCAGACCGGTGTCATGGACGCAGATCCACACCGCCTGATCCAGTTGCTGATTGATGGCGCTCTGGACCGTATGGCCGCTGCCCGGGGTCATATAGAGCGCAACGAGATAGAGCAGCGCAACAAGATGCTCAATTCGGCGATCAAGATTATCTCCGGCCTGCAGGAGAGTCTGAACATGGACGCCGGCGAGGTGGCGGCCAATCTGGAGCGCCTGTATGACTACATGACGCGGCGGCTGTTCGAAGCCAACGTCAAGAATGATGCGGAGATTGTCGATGAGGTGATCCGGCTGCTGACCGAGATCAAGGACGCCTGGGATGGTATTCGCGACGAAGCTCTGCAGGAAATGGCCCGGAGCGGACAGTGAACGCCCGGCTGCGCTCAGAACCCGCCTCGGAAGCGGTTTTCCTGCTGCGTCTCGAGGCCTGCCATGAGCAGGCGCGCGCGGCCATGGCAGGGCAGGACTGGCACCAGCTTGGCGAGGTTGCGCGCGAGCTGGATGCCGTGGCGGGCGAACTCAACCTGGCCATGGCGGCGGGCTTTGCCAGCGAAAAGGTCGATATCCGCCTGCAGGCACTGATCGAGTTTCTGCACAAGGCACTGGCGCAAGCCAGGGCACTGGATACCCACCTGCGTCAAAAAGAGGACGATCTGCGCCAGGAACGCAGCGCTGCAGTCAGCCACGCAGTGTATAAAAAATAAACATTCCGTCGCCTTCCCCATAAAAATATTGACAAATATTTGACTCCAATCACAATCATGCTACAACCTGAGTAGGAAAGCGCCTCCGCGCAGTATTGGCAGCGAACAGGAAGCGGCATCGCATGTGGCAAGAAAACAAGTTTCTCGTGTTGCTGGATGATCCATCCGCCCGCGAGGAAGTCAGTCTGATTTTCAATTTTCTCCAGGATGAGACTTTGACGCTGGCCAGCACTGACTGGCAACGTCACGCAGAGGAGCATCTGGAAACAAGCCCCATGGGTTTTGGTGGCATCATACTGGGTCGTACCAAACGCCCGACCGCCGAGATGGTCAGCGAGATCTTTGCCTGGAATCGCGGCCTGCCCATCATCACCCTTGATAACCCCATTGCACCGGAAACCCTGGCTGAAGAGCACCGCAATACGGTGCTGGGCAATCTGACCTGGCCAACCACCTACAATCGCCTGATTGATGCCATGCACCGGTGCCAGATGTACCGTGAACAGTATGAGCTGGGCCGCTCCCGTCAGCAGCAGCGTGACACCAAGCTGTTTCGCAGTCTGGTGGGCAGCTCGCGCAGTGTGCAGCATGTGCGCGAGATGATGGCCCAGGTGGCCGACAAGGATGTGACGGTGCTGATTCTGGGTGAGTCCGGTACCGGCAAGGAGGTGGTGGCGCGCAATCTGCACTATCACAGCAATCGCAAGGACGAGCCCTTTGTGCCGGTCAACTGTGGCGCCATTCCGGGCGAACTGCTGGAAAGCGAACTGTTTGGCCACGAGAAGGGGGCCTTTACCGGCGCCATCACGGCGCGCGCCGGGCGCTTCGAGCTGGCCGAAGGCGGCACGCTGTTTCTGGATGAAATAGGCGACATGCCGCTGTCGATGCAGGTGAAACTGCTGCGGGTACTGCAGGAGAACACCTTCGAACGGGTCGGTGGCAACAAGACCTACACGGCCAATGTGCGCGTGATCGCCGCCACCCACCGCAACCTGGAAGACATGATTGCGGAGGGCTCCTTTCGTGAAGACCTCTACTACCGCCTGCATGTGTTCCCGATCGAGATGCCGGCACTGCGCGAGCGTTCGGAAGATATCCCGCTGCTGATCAATGAACTGATTCGGCGGGTCGAGAACGAAAAGCGCGGCTCGGTGCAGTTCAATTCGGCTGCCATCATGTCGCTGACCCGTCATGACTGGCCGGGCAATGTGCGTGAGCTGGCCAATCTGGTCGAGCGTCTGGTGATCATGCATCCCTACAGTGTGGTCGGGGTGCAGGAACTGCCGCCCAAGTATCGCCATGTCGAGGATGGAGACCCGGAAGAGATTCCGATAAGGGCGCCGACCCCGCTGGCAGCCGATCTGGTCGAAGCCGGTTTTGACGCCAGCCTGCAGCCCCAGGCGCTGCTGCCGGTCAATGGCATGGACCTCAAGCAGTATCTGACCGAACTGGAGCAGGAGCTGATCAAGCAGGCCCTCGAGGACTGTGACGATGTGGTCGCCCGGGCGGCCGACAAGCTGCAGCTGCGCCGCACCACCCTGGTCGAGAAGATGCGCAAATACGGTCTGTTGAAGCGCGACCTACCGTAAACAGACAATTCGGCACACCCCTTGCAGAGACACTGTCAAAGCCCGACAAAAAGACGGAAATTTGGCAGTGTCTTACACCGCAGCTCAGGCAACACAGCAGGCTACAGATCGTACCGCTGAGGACTTCGCCCGCGAAGTCGCCGCACTCAATGGCGAAATCAGCGCCCTGAGTGCGCAGCGCATGCGCGAGCTGCAGGAAAAGGAGCAACTGGCGGACCAGCTCGAAGGTCTGCTGCGCATCCTGCCCACCGGGGTGATCGTGATCAACCCGCGTGGCCGTATCGATATCGCCAACCCCGCCGCCATGACGCTGCTGGCCCATCCGGAGCTGCCGCGTCTCGTCGGTCAGCCCTGGGGGCGTGTCATAAAACTGGCATTCCGCCCGCAGGAGCATGACGGACACGAGATTTCCCTGCACAGTGGCCGTCTGGTCAGCCTGGATACCTGCGCCCTGGAGGGCCGGGGTCAGCTGGTCGTGATCAATGACCTCACCGCCACCCGTCACCTGCAGGCCCAGGTGTCACAGCACCAGCGTCTGGCCAGTGTGGGCCGCATGGTGGCCAGCCTGGCGCATCAGATCCGCACGCCGCTGTCGGCGGCCATGCTCTATACCGAGAACCTGCAACAGACCGGTCTCACCGAGCCGCAGCGGGTGCGCTTTGCGGAGAAGGTACAGTCGCGCCTGGAACATCTGGAAAAGCAGGTGCGTGACATGCTGGTATTCGCCCGCGGTGAAGTGCGACTGGTGGACAAGGTCTACATCGCGGAGCTGCTGGCTGATCTGCGTCATGCCAGCGCCGCCGCCCTGGACCGCCAGGAAGCAGAGCTGATTGTGCTGGACGAAGTGCCCACGGCCCGCGTGGTCTGCAATCGGGACACTCTGGTCGGCGCCCTGTGCAACCTGATCAACAATGCCATCGAATCGGTGGGCAAGAATGCCGAGTTGAAGCTGCATGTCACCCGCGAACACTCGACCATCCGGCTGCAACTGCAGGACAACGGCCCGGGTGTGCCCGGCAATATCATGCGCCAGCTGGGCGAACCCTTTGTGACCACCAAGGCCAGCGGTACCGGCCTCGGTCTGGCCGTGGTGCAGGCGGTCAGCCGCGCCCACGGCGGCCAGTTCACCATGAGCAATAACGACCAGGGGGCCTGTGCCACCCTGATCCTGCCTGAATATGACTGTACGGAGACCACATCATGAGTTCAAACCCGACCATACTGGTGGTGGAAGATGATCAGAGCCTGCGTGATGCTCTGTGCGACACCCTGGAAATGCATGACTATCAGGTGGTGGTGGCCGACTCGGCAGAAGCCGCAGTGCCCCTGCTGGCCCGCCATGCCATTGCGCTGACGGTCAGTGATGTCAGGATGCCGGGCAAGTCCGGTTATGAGTTGCTGGATGAGCTGCGGCGCGATTTTCCGCAGGTGCCTGTGGTGCTGATGACGGCCTATGGCGATGTGGCCAATGCGGTCGAGGCCATGCAGAAGGGCGCGGTGGACTATCTGGTCAAGCCGTTCCGACCGCAGCAGTTGCTGGATGTGCTGGATCGTCATCTGGGCAGTCGTATCACGCAGGATGCCAGTGCGCCGGTCGCGTCCGATCCCAGCTCGCAGCATGTGCTGGAGCTGGCACGCAAGGTGGCACCCACCGACTCCACCATCATGATCTCCGGCGAAAGCGGTACCGGTAAAGAGGTGCTGGCACGCTATGTCCATCAGCACTCCAACCGGGCCGGCAAGCCCTTTGTGGCCATCAACTGTGCGGCCATTCCGGAAAACATGCTGGAAGCCACCCTGTTCGGTCACGAGAAAGGCGCCTTTACCGGCGCCATTCAGTCGCTGCCGGGCAAGTTCGAGCAGGCTGAAGGCGGCACCCTGCTGCTGGACGAGATCTCGGAAATGGACCTCGGCCTGCAGGCCAAGCTGCTGCGTGTATTGCAGGAGCGTGAAGTGGAGCGCATCGGGGGGCGCAAGACCATCCAACTGGATGTGCGGGTGCTGGCCACCACCAACCGGGATCTGCGCCAGTGTGTGCAGGCAGGCAGCTTCCGCGAAGATCTGTTCTATCGCCTCAGTGTGTTCCCGCTGCAATGGCGTCCGCTGCGCGAGCGTTCGGCGGATATCATTCCGCTGGCCGAACGGCTGATCGGCCTGCATGCCGACCGCATGCACAAGGCGCCGGTGCAGCTGGACGAGTCAGCACGCATGGCGCTGCTGCGGCACCCGTGGCCGGGCAACATCCGGGAAATGGACAATGCCATCCAGCGGGCCCTGATTCTGCAGCAGGGGCAGGTGATCACCGAGTATGATCTGGGCCTGTCAGGTGAGCATCTGATTGATCAGGACACCCGGGCCACCGAGCCGAGCCAGAACCTGGCCAGCGACAATATGCTGACGGCAGGGGTGAAACAGCACGAGTATCAGCTGATTGTGGATGCGCTGCGCGCGGCGCGTGGGCGCAAGAAGCAGGCGGCCGAGAATCTGGGCATCAGCCCGCGCACCCTGCGTTACAAGATGGCGCGGCTGCGCGAAATGGGTGTGGATGTCGATGCGGCCATGGCCTGATCAGAAGAAGCTCAGGCTCAGGCCCATGGAGAAGTAGTCGGGCGCCAGGCGCCCGTTGACACCCCAGGACCAGGCGCTCTCGTCCCAGTGGTCGACCACATGGACGTGCCCCCGCAGCTGCCACGGCTGGCGGTCGGCGCGCTCGGCATGGCCGCTCCAGGCCATGCCCAGACGCCAGTAAGCCCCCCGGTAGTTGTCGGCAAACCCGACTTCATAGAGCGCCGTATTGTAGTGTGCGGGGTAGTCCTCACCCTGCTCACCGTTGAGGCTGTACCATTCCAGCGTGCTGTTCAGTTTGGCTTCGCCGTACAGGTGGAAGTTGCTGGTCAGCGGGGCGGTGAGCCCGATGCCGGGCCGCAGATGGGCAAACAGCCCGGTGCTCCGGTCTTCGCCGCTGACACTGGTCAGGCTTTCACCGCGCAGGTCCAGCAGCAGGCTGACTGCCGACAGGTCCCGGTGAGACAGGGCGGAATTCAGTTCCAGATAGTAGGCATCCAGGTCTTCCGGGCGCTGCGGCCGGTCGATCACCTGTACGCCGCCATGCAGATGGAGTCTGGGGTCCCAGCGGCCCTCTTCGTTGAAGGCAGTGGACAGCGAATTGGCACCGACCGGGCTCGCCAGCAGAACAGTCAGAAAAGTGACAGCAGGCCAAGGCCGGCGGTGGCGGCCCAGCACAAACAGATGACGGGTCTTGAGCACTGTCGGGCAACTCCGGATAGAAAGCATGAGTGAGAGAGCACAAACGCATGCTCGGCAACTACAGAGCCGCACTCTAGGGCCGACGGCCCGCCCGGGCAACCACTTGACGTACTTTTTTCCCGCCTGTCAGAGGCAACGCCTTGCCGGGCGGCAATAACTGGCCTCAATGTTGCAAGGTATCCCCTACCTGAAATGAATAACAGAAAATTGACAGTGAGGGCGACTGCTGTCGCTGTCCGAAGAGGTAGGGGCCATGATCAACAATCGAGCCGATGTGCAGAGCGTGCTCAGCCAGATGCGCCAGATGCGATCGCAGATGCAGGTGCAGAACCAGCCGCAGCAGATGCCACGTCCCGATGCGGTGCAGCCTCAGACTCAGCGGCCGCAGGGCATCGGGTCGGTAGCACAGGATGCAGCCCCCGGCATGCCGCGGGTGGAAGGCCAGGCACCGACCGGCTCGATGCAGGATGCGCCGCGCTTTGCCGAGATGTTCAAGAGCGCCATCGATACCGTGAATCAGAGTCAGCAGACCGCAAACACCCTGCGCACAGCCTATGAACAGGGTGTGCCGGGCGTTGACCTGCCGGACGTCATGATCGCGGCCAACAAGGCCCAGGTGAGTTTTGAGGCGACCACGCAGGTGCGTAACCGGCTGCTGGAAGCTTACAAGGAAATCATGAATATGCCGGTCTGATGGCTGGCCTGAGGATGACTGCTGACACCAATCCGGAGAATTCAGCCTGATGGAAAATGTACCTGCGGCGCCCAGCACCGGCACCTCGAATGCTCCGGCCACAACCAGTGGTCAGAGTCAGGAGAGTTCCAGCCGGGATGCGGTCGCCAACACCAGTTCGGTCAATGAGCGCGGTGGTTTCAACACCGAGCACAAGAAACCGCATCCGCTGATTGCAGGCTTTCAGCGCCTGACCATGATGCGTCAGCTCTGGTTGATGGTGGCGCTGGCGGCGGCGGTGGCGCTGGGTTTTGCGGCAGTGCTGTGGACCCAGGGTACCAACTACCGGCCCCTGATGAGCGCGCATGACAGCTATGAAGTGCGTGATGTACTGGATGTGCTGTCCGAAGCCCGCGTGGATTTCAATATCGATCCCAATTCCGGCCTGATACTGGTCCGCGACAGCCAACTGCATGATGCCCGGCTGGCGGTGGCTCGTGCCGGCCTGAGTACTGATCAGACGGTTGGTATGGAATTGCTGGATGATGCCGGTGGTCTGGGCACCAGTCAGTTCATGGAGACGGCCCGCTACCGGCGCGCCCTGGAGGGCGAGCTGGCGCGTACCGTGATGTCGATGAATCAGGTGCGCAGCGCCCGCATTCATCTGGCTATTCCGGAGCGCAGCGTCTTTGTGCGCGATGTACGGCAGGGTTCCGCCAGTGTGTTTGTGGATCTGCATGGTGGCACGGCCCTGGAACGTGATCAGGTCAAGGCCATCGTCAATCTGGTCGCCAACAGCGTGCCGCAGATGGATTCCGGCCAGGTCAGTGTGATCGATCAACGTGGCCGTCTGCTCAGTGATCTGGAAATGGACGCCTCGGATCAGGAAACCGACCGCCAGTTCCAGTTTGCGCGGCGGGTGGAAGACAACCTGCAGCGGCGCATTCACGGCATTCTGGAACGGGTGATCGGCAACGAGGGTTTCCAGGCGCAGGTGTCGGCGGATGTGGATTTCACCCGTATCGAGCAGGCCGAAGAGCTGTACAACCCCGATCTGATCGCCTTGCGCAGTGAGCAATTGCTGGATGAAACGACCATCGGGCAGGCCGATGGTGGTATTCCGGGCGCGCTGACCAATCAGCCGCCGGGGGACGCCGAAGCACCGGAAGAGGTAGATGAAGACGGCAACCCGATCAACCCGCCGCCACAGACACAGCGCTCGGAATCGACGCGGAATTATGAAGTTGATCGCACCCTGAGCTACACTCAACAACAGGTAGGGCGTCTGCGTCGCCTGACGGTGGCTGTGGCGGTCGATGACATGCGCCAGGTCAACGCCAACGGTGAAGTCGAACGCGTGCCCTGGACCGAGGAAGAACTGAACCGGCTGCGCATTCTGGTACAGGATGCAGTGGGTTTTGATGCGGCGCGCGGAGACAGTGTCAACGTGATCAACTCCGCGTTCATGGCCCCGGAAGAGGTGATCGAAGAGCCGCCGTTCTGGCGCGAGCCCTGGTTCTGGGAAATCATGCGCTACGTGCTGGGTGGCATCTTCCTGCTGATCCTCATCTTCGGTGTGGTCCGGCCGGCGGTACGCAACCTGATGGCACAGGCGGAAGACGAGGTGGACGATGATGCGGCGCTGGATGCGCTGGATATCGACGAAGATGCCATTTCGGATGACAAGGTGACCCTGAGCGTGTCCGATGAGTATCTGCTGCCAGGGCCGTCCGAGAGCTTTGACAAGCAACTGGAGGCCCTGCGCGGCCTGATCGCCGAAGACCCGGGCAAGGTCTCGGTACTGATGAAGAAGTGGATCATGAGCGATGACTGAGCAGAATCTGGCCAATGACAACCGCAAGGCACTGGATGGCGTGCGCAAGCTCGACCAGGCCGCCATCCTGCTGATGACGCTGGGTGAAAGCGACGCTGCCGAGGTGCTCAAGCACATGGGGCCGAAAGAGGTGCAGCGGGTCGGTACCGCCATGTCACAGCTGTCCGATGTCACGCAGGAGCAGGTCGAAGGTGTGGTACAGCTGTTTCTGGACGAAGTCGGCGGGCGTACCAGTCTGGGCGTGGGCTCGGATGAATACATTCGTGCCATGCTGACGCAGGCCCTGGGCGCCGACAAGGCGACCGGCCTGATCGACCGCATTCTGCTCGGCGGCAACACCACCGGTCTGGATACCCTCAAGTGGATGGAGCCGCGTTCGGTGGCCGACATCATCCGCAACGAGCACCCGCAGATTCAGGCCATCGTGATCGCCTATCTGGATGGCGAACAGTCGGCGGAAATCCTGCAGCACTTCAACGAGAAGGTGCGGCTCGACATCATGATGCGGGTGGCCTCCCTGGATACGGTACAGCCGGCTGCCCTGCAGGAGCTCAACGATATTCTGGAGAAACAGTTCGCTTCCAGCGCCGGTGCTCAGCAGCAGGCTCTGGGTGGCGTGAAGCGGGCTGCCGAGATCATGAACTTCCTGGACAGCAGCATCGAAACCGAGCTGCTGGACGGTATCAAGGATATCGACGAAGACCTGGGCACCGAGATCGAGGAGCTCATGTTCGTGTTCGAAAACCTGGTGGATATCGACGATCGCGGTATTCAGTCACTGTTGCGCGAGATCAACACGGATCTGCTCAAGGTGGCGCTGCGCGGTGCCGACAACCGCCTGATGGAGAAAGTGCTCGGCAACATGTCCAAACGGGCTTCCGAGTTGCTGCGTGATGATATTGAAGCCATGGGCCCGGTACGGGTGTCCGATGTGGAGGCTGCGCAGAAGGAAATTCTTACCATTGCGCGTCGCATGGCCGATGCCGGCGACCTGATACTGGGTGGCGCGGGTTCAGAGTCTCTGGTCTGACGGTAGGGAGTTCCCGGCGTGGCAGTCAATCAAAAGGGTTTTACCGAAGCCGAAAAGCTCAATGTGCGCTCGTGGCAGCTGCCTGATCTGGAAGGCCCGCGCGTGCATGAAGAAGATGCACTGGGCAACCGGGCGCTGCGGGAAGCCGCCATGCGCCAGCGCGGCAACCCCTTGGCCGGAGCCGCTGACGACGAAGCGGCGACCGGTGCAGAAGCCGAAGACGAAGTGGTTCCCGCGCCGCCTTCGGCGGCGGAGCTGCAGGCCATTCGGGAAGCAGCGCGTGAAGAAGGTCTGGAAGAGGGCCGCCAGGCCGGTTACCAGGCCGGGTTTGAAGAGGGTCGCACTGCTGGCTATCAGGAAGGGCATGCCGAGGGCCTGGATGCCGGTGAGGCCGCCGGCAGAGAGCAGGCCGAGATCGATGCCCGCGCGGCCCTGGATGCCCACCTGCAGGCGCTGAGCCAACGCTTTGGTCAGGCCATTCAGGCGCTGAATGAACACGAGCAGGCACTGGAGCAGGAACTGGCACCGGTGGCGCGCGACCTGATTCTCAAGCTGACGCAGGGGCTGGTAGTGCAGTCGCTGCAGCAGAACTCCGAACAGATTGAAGACATTGTCCATCAGGCCGTGCAACTGATGCCGGCCGCCCACGAGCGGATGCGCATCTTTCTGCATCCGGAAGACTGTTCCATGCTCAAGGGCCTGCAACTGCACTGGCTGGAGCAGGTGGATCTGCAACCCGACGACAGCCTGTCTCCCGGTGGCTGCCTGATCAAGACCCATCACAGCCTGCTGGATTACAGCCTGGATCAGCGCTATCAGCGGCAGATCATGGCCCTGCTGGATCTGAACAACGGCTTCAGCAAGGCTGCCGAGCCGCCTGAAGCTCTGCGCTCGCTGAGCGCTGATCGGTTCTCTGCGCTGCTGGACGAGAGTGCGGCGGCTACTGCGTCGCAGCGGCAGACGGCAGCACCGGAGGCCGAAGTCGACGACCTTGAAGAAGAGGACGCTGAAGGCTCTGCTTCCCGCGCTGAAGGCTCTGATCCTGACGCTGAAGGCTCTGACCCTGACGCTGAAGGCTCTGACCCCGTGATCGACGAAGACGCTGCGCCGGGAGATGACGATGAGCCGACTGGCTGAAGCCCTGAGCAGTGCCCTGGCGCGGGTGCCCGAACAGCCGGAACTGCCGGTGTCAGGCAAGCTGACGCGGTTAGTCGGGTTGACGCTGGAGGCCTCGGGTCTGGCGGTGTCGGTAGGTGACCGCTGTCTGGTGCGCGATGGTCTGCAGTCACTGGAAGCCGAAGTGGTCGGTTTTACCGAAGACAAGACCTACCTGATGCCGGTGCAGGCCATGGGGCACTTGCGCGCCGGTGCGGAAGTGGTACCCATTGCCAGTGCCTCGGAACTGGTGATTGGCGAAGAGTTGCTGGGCCGCGTGGTCAACGGGTTCGGTGAACCCATCGATACCGGCGAGCCGCTGCTGTGTCGCAGCCGTCAATCGCTGCACGGCGAATATATCAACCCCATGCACCGCCAGCCCATCCGGGAACCGCTGGATGTCGGCATCAAGGCCATCAATGCGCTGTTGTCGGTGGGCCGGGGTCAGCGTCTGGGCCTGTTCGCGGGCTCCGGTGTCGGCAAGTCGGTACTGCTCGGCATGATGACACGCTTCACCAACGCCGACATTATCGTGGTGGGGCTGATTGGCGAGCGGGGGCGGGAGGTGAAGGAGTTCATCGACGAGATTCTGGGCGAGGAGGGGCTGTCGCGCAGCGTGGTGGTGGCCTCGCCGGCTGATGATCCGCCGCTGTTGCGTCTGCGTGCGGCCCAGTACGCCACCGCCATCGCCGAGTACTACCGCGCGCAGGGCAAGAATGTGCTGCTGCTGATGGATTCGCTGACCCGTTATGCCCAGGCGCAGCGGGAAATTGCCCTGGCCATCGGCGAGCCGCCGGCTACCAAGGGGTATCCGCCCTCGGTGTTTGCCCGCCTGCCCAGCCTGGTGGAACGGGCCGGAAACGGCGAAAAGGGCGGCGGCTCCATCACCGCCTTCTACACCGTGCTGACCGAAGGGGATGATCAGCAGGACCCGGTGGCCGACTCCGCGCGCGCCATACTGGATGGCCATGTGGTGCTGGCCCGCCGGCTGGCTGAGCAGGGTCACTACCCGGCCATCGATATCGAGGCCTCCATCAGCCGTGCCATGCCGCAGGTGGTGACCGAATCTCATCTGCAGTCGGCACAGACATTCAAGCAATTCTTTTCCCGCTATCAGCAGAGTCAGGACCTGATCAGCATCGGTGCCTACACCGAAGGCCAGGATCAGGAACTTGATACCGCCGTGCGGCTGATGCCGGACATGCGCGGTTTTCTGCGTCAGGGTCTGCAGGAAAAATTCGACTTTGCCACCAGTGCGCAGCAGATGCAGCAACTGGTCGGCAGTGCCGGGGCCGCTGGTGCCGGCAGCAAACCTGCGCGTGGCGGGCAGAAGAACCTGCGCCGTCAGGGTGGTCAGAGAGCCGGCGCCAGTGGCGGTATCAAGCCCATGCCGAAACGGCCTGCCGGCGGCGGTGCTGATTCATGAAACGTTCGGAGCGCCTGCAGGTCGTGCTGCGTCTGTACCAGCGACGGGAAGATCAGGCTGCCGAGGTGGTATCGCGGGCGCGGGGCGAACTCGACGAGCATGAGCGCCAACTGCAGCAACTGGTGGACTATCAGCGTGACTATCACGATGGTGCCAATACCCCGGGGCGGGGCGTCAGCATGGCCCAGTGGCGCCGGCTGCAGGACTACATTGAACAGCTGCGTGGCATCATTGCCCAGCAGGAGCGCCAGGTCGGCCTGGCGCGGGTCGAACTGGAACGTGCCCAGAGTGTCTGGCAGAACGCCCATCTGGAGCGCCGCTCCATGGAATCTGCCATCGAGCGCATCAGCAAGCTGGAGCAACTGGAGCAGTCCCGGCAGGAGCAGAAAATGCTGGATGAACTGATTCAACAGCAGCAACAGCGTCAGCGCCTGCAGGGAGAGAACTGACTTGAGCTCTGCAGTGGGTGATATTTGTACGCCGAACCACTATGCTACGGTCATCAACAGGGTTCCGTTCTGCCAGCGGCGGCAGCGGGACTGACGCACGGATGTAAGGAACAGTGAGGACAGAGACCCATGACAGTAACGGCTCATCCATCATCAGACGGCACGGAACTGACTATCAAGGTAACCGGCCGCTTCGACTTCAGTGCCCATCAGGAGTTTCGTGAAACCTACGAATCAGCGCCTGCTCAGGTGCGGGCTTACAACATCGACATGACGGATGCCACCTATCTCGACAGTTCGGCGCTGGGCATGCTGTTGCTGCTGCGGGACCATGCCGGGGGCGACAGCGCCCGTATCAGTATCGTCAACTGCAACCCCGATGTGCGCAAGATCCTGAACATTTCCAATTTCGGGCAGCTGTTCAATATCGAATAGGCACCCGGGGGCCCTGCCATGACCGAATGCCTGCGCATACTGATTGCCGATGACAATCAGACGGATCGCATGATTCTGAGTGCCATAGTGCGCAAGGAAGGGCATATCGTACTGGAAGCCGCTGACGGGCAGGAGGCAACGGCGGTGTATGAGGCCGAGCGGCCGGACCTGGTCCTGCTGGATGTGCTGATGCCGGTACTTGATGGACTGGAAGCCGCCCGCGCCATCAAGCAGCTGGCAGGTGACGAACTGGTCCCTGTCATTTTTCTGACATCATTGCAGGATGCCGATTCGCTCGCCAGCTGTCTGCATGCCGGTGGTGATGATTTTCTCTCCAAACCCTACAACAGGGTGATTCTGCGCGCCAAGATCAGCGCCTTCGGCCGCATGCGACATATGCATGCCGCCCTGCAGGCCAACCACCGCCAGTTGCTGCTGGAGCAGGCGGTGGCGAAAAAGGTGTACGACAATGTCACCCATGCGGGCTATATCCGCATTGATAACCTGCGCTACTCACTGTCTTCGCGGGCCATGTTCAACGGCGACACGGTACTGGCCCGGATGCGCCCCGACGGGGGGCTGCATGTGCTGCTCGGAGACTTTACCGGCCATGGCCTGCCGGCGGCCATCGGAGCCATGCCGCTGGCCGAAACCTTCTATGGCATGACCAGCAAGGGCTTCGAACTGGAAGAGATCATCCGCGAGATGAACCGCAAGCTGACGCGCGTCCTGCCGACCAACTTCTTCTGCTGTGCTGTGGCCCTGCACATGGACATGCGGGAGAAAATCGGCCGCGCCTGGGTGGGCGGGGTGCCGGACTGTTTTCTCTATCATGCTGCGGGGGGCGATATCACGGCTCTGCCGCCGCTGAATCTGCCGCTGGGGGTGACCGAGGGGCATCAGTTTTCGTTGCGGATGCATGAATTTGCCATGCGCAACCAGGATCGGTTCTTCATGTGGTCCGACGGCATTGTGGAGGCAGAAAACCCGGACGGCGAGCTGTTTGGTGAAGACAGACTGCGGGCTGTGTTTGCCCGCGCCGATGTTCCGGAGACTCTGTTCGACGATTTGCTGGCTGCCGTGGGCCGCTTTCAGGCCAATCGAGCCAGTACGGATGACACCACCCTGGTCGAGGTCATGATGACCGACCCGCCGGCCGACGACCTGGCTGCGGCACAGGCAGAAGACCGGCAACCCTATGTGGCGTTGGACTGGCAGGTCAGCTTCGTTTTTCCGACCCTGACCCTGAAGCATCACAATCCCATGCCACTGATCATGCATGTACTGAGCGAGACCGACGGTTTGAATGCCTACAGCAGCCAGCTCTACACCATTATTTCCGAGCTTTATTCGAATGCCCTGGAGCACGGGGTGCTGGGCCTGGACAGTCGTCTCAAGTCAACCGGTGAGGGGTTCGGTCGCTATTATCAGGAGCGTCAGGAGCGCCTTGAGCGACTGGCCTCCGGTCGTATCGAACTGACCATGCGGCAGACGGCCGACGGCAACAGCGGCCTGCTGACCATTCGCATGGAAGATTCCGGCGCCGGTTTCGATCATGGTCGCCAGCCGGCCAGTCTGCCTGCGGCGGCAGCCGCCGCCGAAACGCCGCTGGCCGGGCGTGGCATGGGGCTGGTGCGGGAGCTGTGCAGCCGGGTCGAGTATCTGGGCAAGGGCAATATTGTGGAGGTCGATTTCCATTGGCCGCAACGGCGTCTGGGGACCCGCATATGACCACCACCACACTGGATGCCGCCGTGCTGGCGGAACTGCAGCTGATCATGGGCGATGATTTCGCACTGTTGCTGCAGACCTTCAGCGATGACTCCGTGCAGCGCCTGCAGGCGCTGGAAGCGACTCGGGAGGACGTTGACGCGCTGCGGCGGGCGGCGCACTCCTTCAAGGGCAGTGCCTCCAATGTCGGCGCCGTGGCGCTGGCGCGCAGCTGTCTGGAACTGGAGAACTATTGCCAGCAGTGTCTGCACGCCGGACAGAGCCTGGATGCCGCGCACACAGAGCGTCTGCTGGCCGTGGTCCGCGATCGCCTGAGCGCCACGCGGGAAGTGCTGGCAGCCCGGTTTCCCGCTGATTGATCCTGTCTCTGGCCGTTCTGGCCTGAAGATTGCTACCCAACTGTCAGACAGGCCGCCTGGCGGATCCTGCCGATCAGTAACCTGGATGGATCAATCAATGCTGGGATTCCAGATTCAAACACAGACACCACTTGAGCCGGCCCCCTCGGACACGCGGGAACGTGCCGGGTTGGCCGTATCGAGCGAGCGTCCTTCGCCGTTTGCGGAGCGCTATGGCGAACAACTGAACCAGCAGCGCCGGCAACCCCAGGGACGTGCCCAGCCTGACCGCCCGGACACACGCGGCGGCAACAACTTGCCGAACGGTGAACGACACCGCGGCCAGCCATCGTCCCGCCGTGAATCTGTCCCGGCTGACCAGCGCCGCACGGGACAGGCGCGCAGCGCCCGCCCGGAACGCAACGCCGGACAGGTACAGAGCAGCGAGTGGCGGGCTGAAGCCGGGCGTTCCCCGGAGCAGTCGGAGCGGCCGTCGGCAGCGTCTCGAGCTGCCAGCGCAGAGCGCCCGGGCCCGCTGCCACCATTGCCCGCCAGGAACAACGCTGCCAGTCCGGTGGCGGGCCAACAGCAGGATCTGCTGGCGGCGGAGCTGCCGGAGCAGGATCTGCTAGCGGCGGAGCTGCCGGGCCGGGAAGACCTCGCGGCAGTGCTGCAAGCCGATCTGGACACCTGGTCGGATATTGATCTGGCCCTGGCGGTAACCCGGGAAGCCGCACTGGCCGGTGAGTCGGTGGAAGACTGGCTGGCCACTCAGTTGCAGGCCCTGCCTGCCGACCTGGTGGCACCGGGGGACGACTTCGACATGACCCTGCTCGAGCGGGATGATCTGATTCAGGCACTGGTCAGCCATGGATTGAACACGCCGGTAGTGGTCGGCGATATCGAACCGCAGACGGATGCGGTGTCGATGATCGAACCGGAATCAATGATTGAACTGGAGTCGATGCTTGCAGCGGAGTCGGTGATTGGTGCGGCAGCGCCCATCGACACCGATCTGGTTCGGGATGAGCTGTCAGATGACACCTGGGTCAGTGCGCCGGCAGCGGATGATGACGCCGACCGGCTTGATGCGGACGGCGAATCACAGACCCCGCTCCCGTCCATGCCGGAGCTGGATGCCGAGGCCGTTGAAAGCCTGCTGGCAGCAACCGATGAGCTGGATGGCGACTGGCTGAATGAAGCTCCGGTGGAGGATCTGGAGCAGCTGGTGCTGACGTTCGAAGCGCTGCAGGACCTGGTGCGCGAACTGCAGGCGGCAGCGGATGACCTTGATCTGCAATTGCCGGCAGGGCTGACGGATCGAATGCTGGCGCAGTTGCAGGCGCTGGCGGAACAACTGGATGCCTTGCCGGCAGATTTGCGTGATGCCTGGCAGGCCACCCTGGGCTCGGATCTGACCGAGACTCTGGAACGTTTGCTTGACCACGCCCGGGACGGGGTTGACCTGACTGACAGCGCGGCGGCCCGGCAACTGCTGCACCATGTGTTGTCGGAATGGCAGCGCACCGCCTCTGCTGCGCTCCAACAGGCACAGACGCCTGCCCCTGTGGAGCCTCCGGGTCTGATGACCCGTGCCATGCAGGCCATGCAGGCTGACCTGAGCGCCGACTCGGACGAGCGCGAGGAGCCCGCCCCGGTGTCGTCCCGCCAGGAGCGGCAGAACCAGCGCGAGCAGGCGCTGCTGTCCAGTCTGCTGGGGCGTACCGAGCGTGATTCCATGGCGCGTACCAGCCTGGAAGATTCCGGCTTGCAGCGGCTGGTGACCGAATCACCGCTCGGGCGCGATCAGCGCCCGGCAGTGGCCGAGCAGGTGCGGGCGCATGTTGAGCGCCAGATGCCGATACGCTACAGCACCGGTGAAGCGGCCCGACAATTGGGCGAGCGTCTGGTGATGATGATTGGGCAGGAAATACAGGAAGCCCGCATCCGCCTTGACCCGCCGGATATGGGCGCGCTGGATATTCGCATAACCACCCAGGGTGATCAGGTACAGGTACAGATTGTGGCGCAGCAGCCAATGGTTCGTGACCTGCTGGAACAACAGGCGAACCGGCTGCGTGAACAGCTGGAACAACAGGGGTTTACCGAGGTGCAGGTCGATATTACCGACCGTGAAGCCGCACAGGATGACCTGGCCGAGCAGGAAGAGGGCAGTGGCGCCGGTGGCGACGAGGAAGAAGGCGGTGCGGAAGCCGATCTGACGGCCGGCCGTCGTGAGCCGGTGGGTCTGGTGGATCAGTATGTGTGAAGTCTGCCCAGCCAATGGTTCAGGTCTGCGGTGTCGGTGGGCTATACTGCCCGCAGTAGTAATGATGCCGAAAGGTAACGGGATGGCCGTATGACTCAACAGAACGACAATCTGGGCGATGATCTGGAAGAGGAAGGCGGCAACAAGGGCCGGTTGGTCAAGATTCTGGCCATGGCCGGGGTCATGCTGTTGATCGCCGGCATATCCGTTGGGGGAACCCTGTTTCTGACCGGTTTCTTCGCTGACGAGCCGGTGGTGACAGAAAACGGTGAACCGGGGCAGCAGCAGGCCCGCCCGCCGACCAGGGCGCTGTATCTGCAGCTCAACCCGGATTTTGTGGTGACCTATGATGTGGGCTCGCGACAGCGCTTCCTGAGGGTCGAGTTGGCGGTCAGGGCACGCGATCAGGCGTCTCTGGATGCACTGACCCAGCATATGCCGCTGGTGCGGGATGAAATCATCACCACGCTCAGCGAGCAGACGTTTGGCAATATCCAGCGCCGCGAGGGCAAGGAAGAGCTGGTGGAGACGCTGGCGGAGGTGATGAACCGGATTATCACCCAGCGATCAGAGGGGCAGGGCGTCGAAGCCGTGCTCTACAACAACTTTGTTTTACAGTAGGTGCGCGCATGCAGGATCTGCTCTCACAGGACGAAATTGATGCGCTCCTTCACGGCGTCGACGACGGGGCCGTGGAAGAGGAGGATGCCGTTGATCCCGGTGGGGTCAAACAGTATGACCTGACCAGTCAGGATCGGATCGTCCGGGGACGGATGCCGACTCTGGAAATGATCAACGAGCGCTTTGCCCGTTATACGCGCATCAGCATGTTCAATTTCCTGCGCCGCAGTGCGGACGTGGCTTCGGGTGGGATACAGATCCTCAAGTTCGGGGAGTACATCCACACCCTCTACGTGCCGACCAGTCTCAACCTGGTCAAGGTACGGCCGCTGCGCGGCACGGCCCTGTTCATTCTGGACGCCAAGCTGGTGTTCAAGCTGGTGGACAACTTTTTCGGCGGTGACGGGCGTCACGCCAAGATCGAGGGGCGCGAATTCACCCCCACAGAGATCCGTGTGGTGCAGATGATCCTGTCGCAGGTCTTCGTCGACATGAAGGAAGCCTGGGGCGCGGTCATGGGCGTCGACTTCGAGTATGTGTCGTCCGAGGTCAACCCGGCCATGGCCAACATCGTCAGCCCCAGCGAGGTGGTGGTGGTCAGTACCTTCCATGTGGAGCTGGATGGCGGCGGCGGTGACCTGCATGTCACCATGCCGTATTCGATGATCGAGCCGGTGCGGGAGATACTGGACGCCGGGGTACAGAGTGACGTCGATGAGGTGGATGAACGCTGGGTGCTGTCGCTGCAGAAGGATATTCTGAATGCCCCCGTGGGTATAACCGCCCAGGTGGCTACCCGGCAGATCGCACTCAAGCACCTGGTGGATATCAAGCCCGGTGACATCATCCCGATTGAGCTGCCGGAGACCACGGTGATGTCCGCCAATGGTGTGCCGGTGTTCGAGACCTCGCTGGGTCGATCCCGCGACCAGTTGGCCCTCAAGGTGCGCAAGCCGATTCCGCGCGGGGCCCAGGTCGAGGATGAAGATTCCGATATCGCTTCGGCCGTGCTGGCCAGCCGGCGGGCACAGCTGGAGCGTTACCACCGCGAAGACAAGGGTGAGAAGAAGGACACGGGTGTGATCAGTACGCAGGATCGCAAGCGTCAGGAGCAGGAAAAAAAGGCTCAGGGCCGGAAATAACTACTGCCCGGACGGCTCACCGAGCCGGCCCGGGTATGAATTCAGCAGAGAATGAGCAGGAGGTCGGTCATGGCTGACGAGAACCAACCGCCCGAAGAAGAAGAGAATGGTCAGGCTCCCGAGGAGCGTGCTGATCAGGATGACCAGATGGACCCCGACAAGCTGGCCGAAGAGGTCGGACAGGAAGCGGATGATCCGGAACTGGCTGATGAATGGGCGGCAGCCATGGAAGAAGCCGGTGAAACCGGGGATGACGAGTCCGACAGTGCCGAGGAAGGTGCCGAGCGCGCGCCGCTGGAAGAACTGAAGGATGACAGTGTCGGCCGCGCCGACGGGACCTCGCCCGATCTGGAAGTGATTCTGGATATTCCGGTGACCATTTCCATGGAGGTCGGCCGCACCAATATCGCCATTCGCAACCTGCTGCAACTGAACCAGGGGTCGGTGATCGAACTGGATCGGCTGGCCGGTGAGCCGCTGGATGTGCTGGTCAACGGAACACTGATTGCCCATGGCGAAGTGGTCATGGTCAACGAGAAGTTCGGTATCCGGCTGACGGATGTAGTCAGTCAGCAGGAACGCATCAGTCGGTTGAACAACTGATGAGACAGCAAGCCAAATCGCTGCTCGCAGGGCTGACCATGGCCGCACCGGGGCTGGCCGCTGCGAGCGGGCAGAGAGCGCCCGCGAGCCCGGTCGGGGTCAGTGCCGGTGACATGGTCACGGTGATTCTGGGTCTGTTGGTCGTAATCGGCCTCATATTTGCATTCGCCTGGGTAGTGCGTCGATTTAATGGCAGTACCACGGTCAATGGCCGTGCCATCAAGGTACTGGCAGTGACGCCCCTGGGTGCGAAAGAAAAACTGGTATTGGTGGCCGTGGGACAGCAGCAGCTTCTGCTGGGTGTCACGGCCCACCAGGTGACCCGGCTCCTGGAGCTGGAAGAGCCTCTTGACCTGACAGCGCATCCGGAGGGCAGTCCATTTGCCCGTCAGTTAGGAGCGTTGTTAGGTGGTAAACAAGCGGACCTGTCCCCCCACAGAAAGAACTGAACCCCCCGTCGCCGTACCCAACCGGGTACGGCGTCTGTTGTTTGGCCTGCTGTTGCTGAGCCTGCTGGTGCTCAGTGGTGTTGCTTCGGCGCAGCAGGCAGAAACCCTGCAGGCTGCCGGTATTCCGGCGCTCACCGTGACCACCAACGAGGCCGGCCAGGGCGAGTACACGGTCACGCTGCAGATCCTGGCCATCATGACGGCGCTGGCGTTCATTCCCGCTGCCGTGATCATGATGACCGCCTTTACCCGCATTATCGTGGTGCTGGCCATACTGCGTCAGGCCATGGGTCTGCAGCAGACACCGTCCAATCAGGTACTGATCGGCATCACACTGTTTCTCACCTTCTTCATCATGTATCCGGTCCTGCAGGACATCAATACGCGGGCCATCCAGCCCTATATTGTGGAAGACATCACGCCGCTGGAGGCCGTGCAGATCGCGCGCGAGCCGATTCACGACTTCATGCTCAGCCAGACCCGCCAGAATGATCTGGACATGTTTACCAACCTGGCAGAGTCGCAGTCGGGCCTGGATGTGGACGGTATTGAAGACCCGACTGACATTCCCTTGACGGTTTTGATCCCTGCCTTTGTGACCAGCGAGCTGAAAACCGCCTTTCAGATCGGTTTCCTGCTCTTTATTCCCTTTCTGATCATTGATCTGGTGGTCGCCAGTGTCCTCATGTCCATGGGCATGATGATGCTGTCGCCGCTGATCATTTCATTGCCGTTCAAGATCATGATGTTTGTGCTGGTGGATGGCTGGGCCCTGGTGATGGGGTCGATGGCCGCGAGTTTCGGTATATGAGGAGAGTCTGATTATGGGAGCCATGTATATCGGTGACCTGTTCCGTGAAGCCCTGTTTCTGGTCTTCGTCATTGTGTCGGTGCTGATCGTACCCAGTCTGCTGGTGGGGCTGGTGGTCAGTACCTTTCAGGCGGCCACGCAGATCAATGAGCAGACGCTGTCGTTTCTGCCGCGCCTGCTGATGACACTGACTTCGGTCATTGTTGCCGGCCCCTTTCTGACCACTCGGGTGGTGGACTTTGCCCGCCGCATCTATATGGATATTCCATTCCTGCTGAGTTGATGAGCGCCTGATGATCGAGATCACCGATGAACAGATAGCGAGCTGGGTCACGCACTACATGTGGCCGCTGTTTCGCATTCTGGGTTTCTTTGCCATTGTGCCGATCTTCGGGGCGCAGACGGTGCCCATGCGTGTGCGCGTGCTGCTGGCCTTTGTGGTGACGGTGGCGCTGGTGCCGATTCTGCCGCCGATGCCCGATGTGGAAGGGGTCTCGCTGGAGAATTTCATTACCATTGCGCACCAGTTGGGTATCGGCCTGGCACTGGGCTTCATGGTGATGGTGATGTTCCAGGTGTTCGTGGTCGCCGGGCAGGCCATTGCCATGCAGATGGGTCTGGGCTTCGCCTCCATGATGGACCCCTCGAACGGGGTCACGGTGGCCATTCTGTCCCAGTGGTATGTGAACCTGGTGACACTGATCTTCATCGCCATGGACGGTCACCTGGTGGTGTTCCAGGTGCTGATTGATTCCTTCCATACCATGCCGGTCGGCATGGTGGGGCTGTCTCAGGGCAGCCTGATGAACATCGCCATGATGGGCAGCTGGATGTTCGCCTCGGCCTTTGTCATTGCGCTGCCGGCAGTAACGGCACTGCTGATCGTCAATCTGGCTTTCGGCATCATGACCCGCTCGGCGCCGCAGCTGAATATCTTCGCCCTCGGTTTTCCGATCACCATGCTGATGGGCATCTTCATCACCTGGGCTTCGTTCACCGGTGTCTTCACTATGGTGTCCGAGCTGACCCTGGATCTGGTACCCATGATGCGCGACCTGGAGCTGCACAATGGCTGAAGGTCAGGATACCAGTCAGGAAAAAACAGAAGAGCCCACGCCGCGAAAACTGCAGAAGGCCCGTGAAGACGGGCAGGTGGCGCGGTCCAAGGAGCTGCAGACCACGGTGCTGCTGGTAGCCGCCGCGCTGGCGCTGATCTTCTTTGGGCCTCTGCTGGCCCAGCGGGTTCTCGAAGTGGCGCGCTTCACCTTCTCGTTTGAATACGCAGCCACCCGTGATACCGGGCTGATGTTCCATTATCTGGGCTCTTCCTTTGCGCACCTGGGCTGGCCGCTGGCCTGGATTCTGCTGGTACTGCTGACCGCCGCCATTACCGGCCCGCTGGGGCTGGGGGGCTGGAACTTCAGTACCAAGTCCATCGCATTCAAGGGCAATCGCATCAATCCGCTGAGCGGGCTCAAGCGGATGTTTTCGATGAATTCCCTGGTGGAACTGCTCAAGAGCTACGGCAAGGTTGGCTTTGTCGGCACCATGGCCGTGGTCATTCTGTTCTCCCAGGTCGAGTCGCTGCGCGGTATCAGTCGCGAACCGACCGAACAGGCCATTGTGCATGCGCTGACCATACTGGCCTGGAGTTTCCTGCTGATGTGCCTGACCACGGCCATCATAGCGGCCATCGACATTCCGTTTCAGATCTATTCACACACCAAGAAGCTGCGCATGACCTTTCAGGAGGTCAAGGAAGAGTACAAGAACACCGAGGGCAAGCCCGAGGTGAAGGCCAAGATCCGGCAGCTGCAGCGCGAGATAGCGGAAGGGCGCATGATGTCCGATGTACCCAAGGCGGATGTGGTGATCACCAACCCCGATCACTATGCTGTGGCCCTGCAGTATGACCAGTTCAGCATGCCGGCCCCGATACTGCTGGCCAAGGGTGTCGACGATGTGGCGCTGAAGATCCGCGAAATTGCCTTCGAATACAATATCGAGGTGGTACAGATGCCACCGCTGGCGCGGGCACTCTACCATCACAGCAAGGTGGGCGAAGAGGTGCCGGCCGAGCTGTACCTGGCGGTGGCGCAGGTGCTGGCCTATGTCTACCAGTTGCAGGAGGCCAAGGCCGGGCGCATGGAACGACCCAAACGCAAACCCGATGTCAAGATTCCGCCGGAGTTCCGGCGCGACGACTGAGCCGCCTTTCAGCCGCCCCGGGCGGGACTTCACAGGCTACCGGCTGCCAGCGGCAACCGATTGCCGCCTTTGGCACCCTGTTTGCAGAAGAGGTGTTAACAGACATTCTTTTGACACAGGATTCCACGCCCCATGGCATTACCCGGCGTTGAACAGCTGCGCCGACTGCAGCAACTGGATCGCGGCAAGGTACTGACCGGTTCGCGCACCGGCCTGCAGTCGGTACTGACCGGCCACATGGCCGTGCCCATGTTCCTGATGGTCCTGCTGGCGTTCATGACGCTGCCCATTCCAACGCAGATTCTGGACCTTTTCTTTACCTTCAATATCGCGCTGTCGATCATTGTGCTGCTGGTGACCATCTATGCCCTGCGGCCACTGGATTTCGCCGTCTTCCCCTCCATCCTGCTGGTGGCCACGCTGCTGCGGCTGTCGCTGAATGTGGCTTCCACCCGTATCGTGCTGTTGCAGGGTCATGAGGGCGGAGATGCCGCCGGCAAGGTTATCGAGGCTTTTGGCGCCGTTCTGATCGGCGGCAATTACGCCGTCGGTCTGGTGGTCTTTCTGATTCTGATGATCATCAACTTTATCGTGGTGACCAAGGGTGCCGGCCGGGTGTCGGAAGTCAGTGCCCGCTTTACCCTGGATGCCATGCCCGGCAAGCAGATGGCCATTGATGCCGATCTCAACGCCGGCCTGATTGATGCCGATACGGCCAAGGCGCGACGCCAGGAAATTGCCCAGGAAGCGGATTTCTACGGCTCCATGGACGGTGCTTCCAAGTTTGTGCGTGGTGACGCGGTCGCCGGTATTCTGATTCTGATCATCAATATCGTCGGAGGCCTGGCCATCGGTATGGCCCAGCATGGTCTGCCGTTCAATCAGGCGGTGGAAAACTATGCGCTGCTGACCATTGGTGACGGCCTGGTGGCGCAGATTCCGTCACTGCTGCTGTCGACTGCCGCCGCCATCATGGTGACGCGGAACTCGTCCAGCCAGGAAATGGGCAGCCAGATTCGCGAGCAACTGGTCAGTTCGCCCAAGGTGCTGGGCATTGCCGCCATCATGCTGTGGATCATGGGCAGTGTGCCGGGCATGCCGCATGTCGTTTTCCTGTCCCTGGCTGCCGTGCTCACCGTGGTCGCCATCTGGATGTACTTGCGTGACAAGGGCAGCGAGCTGGATCTGTTTGTCGATGAAGGCGGGCCGGGTGCCCGACCTGCCGGAGGTGGCAGTGGTCCGGGTGGTGGTCCGCCGGGCAGTGCCCCTGATGGCGTGGCACCCAAACCGGGCCAGACGGCGCGCGAAGGCGAGGTGGAAGAACCGCGTGAACTGAGCTGGGAAGATGTGCAGCCCGTGGACATGGTGGGCCTGGAAGTCGGGTATCGTCTGATTCCGCTGGTCGACAAGTCGCAGGGCGGTCAGTTGCTGGGCCGCATCAAGGGTGTGCGCAAGAAACTGTCACAGGAGGTCGGCTTCCTGATGCCGTCCATCCACATTCGCGACAACCTGGACCTGCTGCCCAATCATTACCGCATTACCCTGATGGGGGTCACCATCGCCGAAGCGGAGATTCACCCCGAGCGCGACATGGCGATCAATCCGGGGCAGGTGTTCGGTGAATTGGCCGGCATCAGTGCCCGTGATCCGGCCTTCGGTCTGGAAGCCGTCTGGATCGAGAGCAACCAGAAGGACCAGGCACAGGCACTGGGTTACACCGTAGTCGACGCCAGTACCGTGGTGGCCACGCACCTGAACCAGGTGTTGTTCAGGCATGCGCATGAGCTGCTGGGTCACGAGGAAGTACAGAAGCTGCTGGATCAGTTGGGCAAGCATTCGCCGAAGCTGGCCGAGGAACTGGTGCCGAACACCCTCAGTCTCAGCCAGTTGCTCAAGGTGCTGCAGAACCTGTTGCTGGAGCAAGTGCCGATTCGCGATATCCGCACCATTGCCGAAGCGGTCAGCAATGCCGGCAGCCAGGATACCAATCAGTTGACGGCGGCGGCACGCACGGCGCTGTCCCGACTGATCGTGCAGAACATCATCGGGCAGGAGGATGAACTGCCGGTGGTGACTCTGGATCGAGAACTGGAACAGTTGTTGCAGAGGATACTGCAGCAAAGTCAACAAACTGGCAGTGGCGACAATGTAGCCATTGAACCGGCGTTGGCAGAGCAACTGCAGCGTTCCGTCTCGGAGACGGCGCAGCGACTGGAAGCAGAAGGTAAACCAGCGGTATTGCTGGTACCCGGTCCACTACGCATGATGCTGGCCCGGTTCTTCCGCTTCAGCGTTGATAACTTGAGTGTACTGGCCTACGACGAAGTGCCGGAAAACAAACGGATCACGGTCGTGGCAACAGTAGGACAGTAACAGGAGAACAATCGTGAAAGTGCGGAAGATCATAGCCCGTAACATGTCCGAAGGCCTGAAGGCAGTCACTGCCGAGATGGGGCCGGATGCCATGATTCTCTCCAATCGCAAGGTGCCGCGTGGCATCGAGATTGTTGCTGCAGTCAAACCCAATACGGATGGCGTGCCGGAACCGGCACGACCTCGCCCGGGAGTGCGCACGGCGCAGAATGGCCTGCCGGCACCCGACCAGACCGCCAATGCGCCGGTATCGGACTGGACCGGTGGCGATGCCCGGGCCAGGCTGCAGGCTGAACGCAAGGGCACCACCGAATCCATGCAGGACAGCATTCTGCGCATGTCGGAACAGGACTCGGGCGGCCTGTCCCGCGAGTCGCTGTTGTCGCTGCTGAATGAACACCGCCATCCGCTGGAAGAAAAGCGGCAGAAACTGCGCGAACAGCTGAATCGCCAACAGCCTGGCATCGGCGCTGCGGCGCCGACCCGGCCGGCGGCCCCGCAGCCGACTCGGCGCAGCACGCCGTCGCCCGAGCCCTACCGACCGGAGCCGCAGAACAGCGGGGCCGCCGAATTCGGTCAGCACGATCTGAGCGACATGCGGGCCGAACTGGCCTCGCTGCGCCAGTGGCTGGAAACCCATGATCTGCCCGGTGAATCCGGCGCCCGCCCGCATCCGCTGGCTGGCCGCCTCAGCCTGATGGGCTTTGATCTGCGCTGTATCTCACCCATGGTGGAGAAATACGGGCAGCAGCCGGTAGCCGAGGCCTGGACCCTGAGCACCGAGATGGTGGCACGGCTGATCGAGAAGGACAGTGACTGTCTGATTCGCCAGGGCGGTGTGGCGGCCCTGATCGGCCCGACCGGGGCCGGCAAGACCACAACGCTGTCCAAGATCGCCACCCGTTTCGCCATGCAGCATGGCGCCGACAGTCTGGGTATCATCTCGCTGGATCACTACCGGATCGGCGCTCATGAACCGGTGCGGATTCTGGGGCGCATCCTGGGCTGTGACGTTCTGATGACCGACCACAACGAAGCGCTGGAAGACCAGTTGGCACGTCTGCGTGACAAGAAACTGATTCTGATCGATACCAACGGGTCCGATCGCGGGCTGCAGGCCTTCCGTGATCAGATGGGCGGGGGTATGCTGGAGCGCCAGGTGCGGCCGCTGCTGGTATTGCCGGCCAACCTGTCGCGACACAGCCTGGATCTGGCCTGGCAGCGCTTCAGCCCGCTGCAGCCGCGCGGGCTGGTATTGACCAAGGCCGACGAGAGCCCTGAAGTAGGGCCGGTGATCAGCCTCGGGCTGATCCGCAAGCTGCCGCTGCTGTACTGGAGTGATGGTACCCTGGTGCCACAGGATCTGCACCAGGGGCAGGTCAAGCGCCTGATCGAACAGTGTGGACGTCAGCTGCAGCGGTCGCAGAGCGGCGAAAAACTGGTTCGTTTCGGCTAGAATCATATGAACATGGCAGTAAGGAATCTTCACAGCATGGCGAAACTCGAACCGGTACAGGTCGTTGCGGTAACCGGCGGCAAGGGAGGCGTGGGCAAGAGCAACGTCGCCATCAATACCGCTGTGGCACTGGCCCAGAAGGGCAAGCGTGTTGTAGTGCTTGATGGTGACCTGGGGCTGGCCAATATTGACGTTCTGCTGGGCATCCGTGCGCAGCATGATATGTCGGACGTGCTTGAAGGACGCTGTGAACTGAAGGACATTCTGGTTGAAGGTCCGGGCGGCATCCGCATCATCCCGGCCTCGTCGGGCACGCCACACATGGCCAATCTGGGCGAGCAGGAACACGCCGGCATCATTCACGCTTTCTCCCAGCTCGAGAACGACCTGGATGTACTGATCGTCGACACGGCGGCCGGTATCTCGAAGACAGTGGTCAGTTTTGTGCGTGCCTGTCAGGAAGCGCTGGTGGTGGTCTGTGATGAACCAACCTCCATAACCGACGCCTATGCCCTGATCAAGGTAATCAATCAGGACAGCCACCTCGGCCGCTTTCGTATTGTGGCCAACATGGTGCGCTCGGACAAGGAAGGCGAACGCCTGTTCCAGAAGCTGGCCAGTGTGACCGAGCGGTTTCTGGATGTTACGCTGCTTTACAGTGTGGCCATCCCGTACGACGACCATGTCCGGCGTGCGGTACGGCGCCAGAAGTCGGTAATGGAACTGTATCCGGGCAGCAAGGCTGCGGGCGCCTATAATCAATTGGCAGATCAGATGATGCGTTGGCCGTTGCCCACCGCACCCCGGGGGCACCTGGAATTCTTTGTAGAACGTCTGATTGCAGGTGGTATGAGGTAATCGACCATGTTACGGGTGCAGCCATACATGTATGAGTCGCAGAACAAAAATCAGATGGATGAGCTGGTCAACACCCATGCGGTGCTGGTCAAGCGTATTGCCCATCATCTGATGGGGCGTTTGCCCGACAGCGTACAGGTGGATGACCTGATTCAGGCCGGCATGATCGGTCTGCTGGAAGCGGCCCGCAACTATGATCGCAGCAAGGGCGCAACCTTCGAAACCTATGCCGGCATCCGCATTCGCGGCTCCATGCTGGATGAGGTGCGCAAGGGTGACTGGGTGCCGCGCAGCGTGCATCGCAACAGTCGGCGGGTGTCGGAAGCCATTCATGCTGTCGAGGCCCGTACCGGGCGCGATGCGCAGGATCAGGAAGTGGCCAATGAAATGGACATCAGCCTGGATGAATTCTATGGCCTGCTGAAGGATACCCAGAGCGCCCGTCTGTTCAGTTTCGAGGAAATGCTTGAAAGCCAGCCGCAGTCGGAGGGCGAGCAGAAGTGGCCGTCCATCGACAGCGGCCCCTATCGCCAGAACGAAGCGCAAAGCATGCAGGTGGCACTGGCCGAAGCCATCAAGACACTGCCGGAGCGCGAGCAGTTGATATTGTCCCTCTACTATGACGAAGAACTGAATCTGAAGGAAATTGGTGTCATCCTCGGCGTCAGTGAGTCCCGTGTCAGTCAGATTCACTCCCAGGCGGCGCATCGTCTGCGCTCTCGTCTGCGCGACTGGCGGGAAAACGACCAGTAATCTTGTCTCCCCGCCCTAAGTTCCTTGCTCCGCAGGGTGTCGCGTGCGCTATAATGCCGGAATCCTTTCAAGTTATCGGACAGGTGCCGATAAACCGTTAAAGCGCTTTTGGAGGTTGCTTTGGATAAAAACATGAAAATCCTCGTTGTGGATGATTTCTCCACCATGCGGCGGATCGTCAAGAATCTGTTGCGGGACCTCGGGTTCACGAACACGCATGAAGCGGATGACGGGACCACGGCCTGGCCGATGTTGCAGACGGGGGACTATGACTTCCTGGTAACGGACTGGAACATGCCGGGCATGAGCGGTATTGAGTTGTTGCAGAAGGTGCGCTCCGATGATCGCCTGAAGACCCTGCCGGTGCTGATGGTTACGGCGGAAGCAAAAAGGGACCAGATCGTGGCGGCGGCGCAGGCCGGTGTGAATGGATATGTCGTCAAACCCTTTACTGCAGCTGCGCTGAAAGAAAAGATCGAAAAGATCTTCGAGCGCGTAGACGCCAGCAAGTAGTGCTGACATGGAGTCCTTATGACCGCAAGCAGTTCAGGATTAAAGCCCGAATTTGAGGAGTTGCTCAAGGACAAAGCGCATGAACTCCAGGCCAGTGTCGAGGACGGGGACTTTTACCACGCGGTCAGACTGATACAGGAAATTCAGGACGCGCGGGAGCAGACGCTGTACCACGAGGTGGGCCGACTGACCCGGGCGTTGCACAGTGCCATCACCAATTTTCATGTTGATGGCACCAGTAGCGAGGGCGAAATAGACACCCTCTCGGAAATGACGGATGCCACAGATCGTCTTGATCACGTGATCAAGATGACCGAAGACGCCGCCAACCGCACCATGGACAAGGTCGATGAGTGCATGCCGCTGGCCAGCGACATGGGGTCTACCGCCGATGCCCTCAGGGGTGAATGGAAGCGGCTGGTGGATCGGGACATGTCGCCGGAGGAATTCCGCACCCTGTACTGGCAGATGGATGAGTTCCTGGGGCGCGTGGCCGGTGATTCCGGTGCCCTGTATGGACACCTGTCCGACATCCTGCTGGCACAGGATTATCAGGATCTGACCGGCCAGTTGATTCAACGTGTGACTGGCCTGGTCCGGGATGTGGAATACAGCCTGGTGGACCTGATGCGCATGGCCGCCAAGGTAGAGGGCGTCGCCGGCCTGGCTGCCGAAATGGAGCGTCGGGCTGAAGCCCAGAATGCAGACCAGGCAGCGACGGAAGACAACAACAAGGAAAATGAATCGTCGGTTGATGACAATCACCAGGGGTACGGCCCCAGCATCAAGAAAACCGACGATGTGGTGTCCAGCCAGGACGAGGTCGATGACCTGCTGTCCAGTCTCGGTTTTTAGGGAGCCGCGGTATGAGCCTTGATACAGATGACGAAATCCTCCAGGACTTTCTGGTTGAAGCAGGGGAGATTCTCGAGGCCCTGTCTGGCCAGTTGGTGGAACTGGAGCAGCGGCCGGACGATCTGGACCTGCTGAACGCCATCTTCCGTGGCTTTCATACCATCAAGGGGGGTGCCGGCTTTCTGCAGCTCAATGCGCTGGTGGACTGTTGTCATATAGCCGAGAACGTGTTCGACATGCTGCGCAAGCAGGACCGGGCCGTTACTTCCGAGCTGATGGATACCATGCTCAACGCCCTGGATACCGTGAATACCATGTTTGATCAGGTGCGCCAGGGACAGGAACCGGAACCTGCCACCCCTGAACTGCTGGCCGCCCTGGAACGCCTGACACTGGCCGAAGATGAAGTGTCTGCGGCGGAACCGACGGCTGCAGATGATACTGCCGACAGTGGGGACGAGACTGCCGAGAGCGAAGAAGACACTGCCGAGAGCGAAGAAGACACTGCCGAGAGCGAAGAAGACACTGCCGAGAGCGAAGAAGACACTGCCGACAGCACGCATGATGACGAGGACCTGTCCGCCGGCAACGAACCGACCATGAACGAAGGTTCAGAGCCAGGGGAGCCGGGCGAAGATATTACCGACGACGAATTCGAACAACTGCTGGATGCGCTGGAGTCCGGCAAACAGGAGAAGAAAGGCAGCAAGGCCACCAAGTCTGCGCCGGCTGCTTCTGACAGTGCCGACAGCGGTGGTGGTGACAGCGACAGCGGTGGTGGTGACAGCGACAGCGGTGGTGGTGACAGCGACAGCGGTAGCGGCGCCAGCGATGAGGAGATCTCCGAAGAGGAGTTCGAAAAACTGCTGGACCAATTGCATGGCGAGGGCCGCTTTGACCCGGCCAAGACACTGGCCGGCGAGGCTGCCGCCAGTCTTGAGGACGAGGCTACACCGGCGCCCGAGAAGCCCAAACCCAACAAATCCAAAAAGGCCGCCTCATCAGAGCAGGCCAGCAAGGCCGGCGATGACGACGAAATAACCGACGACGAGTTCGAAGCCCTGCTCGACAAGCTGCACGGTTCGGGCAAGTTCGATAGCGCCGTCTCCGACAAGTATGATCAGGACACCATCCGTCAGGTCACCCAGGCGGCGGAAGAACATCGGGCAGAGCGCGACGATGTGGCCGCGAAGGCGGACGCTGCAGCCCCCGAGGCAGACAAGGTCGAGAAGAAGACCCCGGCCCCAGCGGAGAAGAGCACCGCCAAAGCGGACAGCAAGGCACAGAAGCCTGCCGAACCGGCGGCGACAGCGCCCCCTGCCGCCGCCAAACCCGCTCCCGCCGCAGCGCCCAAGGGCGGCGGCACCCCGGAGAAAGCCCCCATTCAGCAGGACACCACGGTACGGGTGGATACCAAGCGCCTGGATGACATCATGAATATGGTCGGCGAGCTGGTACTGGTGCGCAATCGCCTGGTGCGGCTCAGTGAGGCCGGTGATGATGATGAAACCACCAAGGCGGTATCCAATCTGGATGTGGTGACGACTGATCTGCAGAACTCCGTCATGAAGACCCGCATGCAACCCATCAAGAAGGTGTTTGGTCGTTTCCCGCGGGTGGTACGAGATCTGGCGCGCAGCCTGAAAAAGGAAATCAATCTGGAGCTGGTGGGCGAGGATACTGATCTCGACAAGAATCTGGTCGAGGCCCTGGCTGATCCGCTGGTGCATCTGGTGCGTAATTCTGTGGATCACGGCATAGAGCTGCCCGATGTGCGCGAGCAGCAGGGCAAGCCGCGTACCGGCAAGGTGGTGTTGTCCGCCGAGCAGGAAGGCGATCACATCATGCTGTCGATTCGCGATGACGGCGGCGGTATGGATGCCGGCAAGCTCAAGACGCTGGCGGTTGAGCGGGGTGTCATGGACCAGGACAGCGCGGATCGCCTGAGTGACAAGGATGCCTTCAATCTTATCTTTGCTCCCGGTTTTTCCACCAAGACCGAGATTTCCGATGTCTCAGGGCGTGGCGTGGGCATGGATGTGGTGAAAACCAAGATATCCCAGCTCAATGGCTTTATCGATATCGATTCCAAGGTGGGTGAAGGCACCACCATCAGGATCAAGGTGCCGCTGACGCTGGCGATCATGCCGACCCTGATGGTGACCCTGGGGGAACAGGCCTTTGCGCTGCCGCTGGTCAATGTGGATGAAATCTTTCATCTGGACCTGACCAAGACCAATGTTGTGGACAACAAGGAAGTGGTGATCGTGCGCGGCAAGCCGCTGCCCCTGTTCTACCTCAAGCGCTGGCTGATCAAGGGCGCGGTCACGCACGGTGAAGAGAGCGGACACGTGGTCGTGGTCTCGGTGGGGACGCAGAAAGTCGGTTTTGTGGTTGATCAACTGGTCGGCCAGGAAGAAGTGGTCATCAAGCCGCTGGGCAAGACATTGATTGGCACCGCCGGCATGGCGGGTGCTACCATTACCGGAGACGGGCGCATAGCCCTGATTCTGGATGTTCCCAGCATGTTGAAGGAATACGCCTGACCTCGGCTGGAAGCGGGTCGGCGACTGTCAAGAGAGATGACTATGCCCATTAGTGTCCTGGTGGTTGACGACTCGGCGTTTTTTCGCCAGCAGATCGTCTCCATGCTCAAGGGCCACCCTGAATTGCGCGTTGCAGGTACTGCCAGCCACGGCAAGGAAGCGGTGGAGCAGGCTCTGAAGCTGAAACCCGATGTCATAACCATGGATTACGAGATGCCGATCATGGATGGCATCTCGGCGGTGCGGGAAATCATGGCCCGCCAACCCACCCCGATACTGATGTTTTCCTCCCTGACCACATCCGGCGCCCGGGTTACCCTGGATGCCCTGGATGCGGGGGCGGTAGATTACCTGCCCAAGTTTCGTGAAAGCCTGAGCGCCAACGAACGTCTGAAGCAGCAACTGATCGAAAAGCTGATCGCTGTGGTCAAACGGGGTGGCAAGGGGCAGCCGCTGAGCGGCACCACAGCGGAAAGAACGGCCCCGGTTGAGCGGGCTCCGGCGCGGCAGCCGCGGCTGAGCCCACGGCCGGAACTGATCATGGTGGGTACCAGCACCGGGGGGCCGGTAGCATTGCAGAAGTTTCTGACGCAATTGCCGGCCGGGTTCGATATTCCACTGCTGCTGATCCAGCACATGCCGGCCGCCTTTACCGGCCCCTTTGCCGAACGCCTGAATCGGCAGTGCCGGATTCGTGTTGTCGAGGCACAGAACAATATGGCCCTGGAGCCGGGCCTGGCCCTGCTGGCGCCGGGCGGACAGCAGATGATGCTGTCCTCTCGCGAGCGGGTAAAGGTGCTGGCAGGGGACGACCGTCTGAACTACAAGCCATCGGTAGACTTGAGTTTTGGCAGTGCGGCCAAATACTACGGTAACAGGGTACTGGCCATCGTCATGACCGGCATGGGTGCGGATGGCCGGGAAGGCGCACGGATGCTGAAGAAAGTCGGGGCACCGGTGTGGACTCAGGGCAGTGACAGCTGTGTCATTGATGGAATGCCGGCAGCCATTCGTAAAGAAGGCATGTCCGATGCCGATATACCCTTGGATAGCATGGCGCAGGTCTTGCTTAAGGCGTTGTAGGCATCAGGAGGCAGTACAGTGCACGTTTGGGCAATAGCCAATCAGAAAGGTGGGGTCGGCAAGACTACGACCGTCGTCAACCTGGCCGCTCTGCTCGGTGAATCGGGCAAGCGTGTGCTGATTGTGGATATGGATCCGCAAGGCAGTCTGACCAGTTATTTCAAATTGAACCCCGATGCCATCGAGCACAGTGTCTATGACCTGTTCATGCATCAGGGCAAGGTACCGGACAATCTGCCTGGCCAGTTGCTGCAAGATACCGGTATGCCGGGTGTGGAGCTGATGCCGGCGACCTCTGCGCTGGCGACACTGGAACGCAATATTTCCCAGCAGGGTGGCATGGGGCTGGTACTGTCGCGTGCGCTCACCCAGTTGTGGGATGACTTCGATTATGTGGTGATTGATACACCACCACTGCTGGGTGTGCTGCTGGTCAACGCCATCGCGGCAGCGCAGGTACTGGTGCTGCCGGTACAGACCGAGTTCATGGCCCTGAAGGGCCTGGAGCGCATGATGCACACGCTCAAGATGGTCGCCGGTTCGCGCCACAAACCGTTGCAGTACCTGATTGTGCCCACCATGTTTGACCGCCGCACCCAGGCTTCGCACAAGGCCCTGCGGGTGTTGCGACAGCAATACGAAGAAGATCTCTGGGTGTCCGCCATTCCGGTGGATACACGGCTGCGGGATGCATCCCGTGAGGGTGTGGGTATCAATCAATTCGACTCTGCCTCCAGAGGGTGCGAGGCCTACCGGGCCCTGCTGAAGAGCCTGCTGCAGATGCAGCCGGTGAAAGCCTGATGCGACGTGACTGGAGCACTTGATGGCCATGAATCAGTCCCGCCAGCGTGATACTCGTGTGTTACCGCCGCCGCCGAAACATGCGCTGAACAGCTATCTGGCCGTATTGCTGGAAGATGCCACCGCGCAGGACGAAGATACCGCGACCCTGACCGATCTGGCAGACGGGGATAGCGCTGCAGAACCTGCAGCCGCGCCCGTGGCTGAGCCCGAGCCGGAAGTCGACCTGGCACCCGAACCCGAGCCTGAGCCGGAAGTCGACCTGGCACCCGAACCCGAGCCTGAGCCTGAGCCGGAAGTCGACCTGATGCCGGAGCCCGAGCCGGCAGTCGAACCAGCCCCGGAGCCAGAGCCCGCACCTCAAGAACCCCCGCCCGGAGCCGATACCGTTGATAGTTCTGCTGCCCTGACCGCGGCGCAACTGGCTGAAGCCGGCGAAGTGCTGGCCTGGCAGTCGAATGGCCGGCCGGCCTGGGCCGAGCAGCGGTTTGACTGCCTCCTGTTCAAGGTCGATGGCCTGGCACTGGCCGTACCCATGGTATTGCTGGGCACCATTCAGCCGATTGCACGGGAGCTGACTCCCCTGTTTGGTCAGCCGGACTGGTTTCTGGGTCTGCTGCCGCTGGGTGAAGGGCGCAATATCCGGGTCATAGAAACAGCGCGGCTGGTGATGCCGGAGCGCTATCGCCCCGGGGCGTCAGACGGATTGAAGTACGCAGTAGGTATTCACGGCTGTGACTGGGCACTGGCCTGTCACGAAGTGGTGGGTTCCATCACGCTGAATCCGGACGAGGTCAAGTGGCGGTCCGAACGGACGCGCCGTCCCTGGCTGGCGGGTACAGTGGTGGATCATATGTGCGCCCTGATTGATCTGGAAGCCTTTGAAAAAGTGCTGCTCAGTGATAAAAAGAAAGGGTAGACGACAGGTATTCGAATTATGAGTATTCAGGCGACGAAATCATCCGAAGACGATCCCATTCTGCAATGGGTGACTTTCCGACTGGCTGATGAAAGCTATGGCATCAATGTCATGCAGGTGCAGGAGGTGTTGCGCTACACGGATATCGCGCCGGTACCGGGAGCGCCCGGCTATGTGCTGGGCATCATCAATCTGCGCGGCAATGTGGTAACGGTGATTGATACCCGTGACCGCTTCGGTCTGCCGTCAGAGGAGGTCACGGACAATACCCGTATTGTCATCATCGAGTCCGACGGCCAGGTGATCGGCATCATGGTTGATGCTGTGGCCGAGGTGGTCTATCTCAAGCAGTCCGAGATAGAGACCGCACCGAACGTCGGCAACGATGACACCTCGCGTTTTATCCAGGGCGTCTGCCACAAGAACGATCAGTTGCTGATTCTGGTGGATCTCGACAAGCTGCTCAGTGATGACGAGTGGCAGGAAATCGCTGAACTCTGATTTCCGCCCACCATCTGCGACATCCCCTCCTGGCCTGTAAATTGCAGAGCCTCCTGTATTGACAAAACAATGACAGGAGGCCGCAATGCCACCTTTACCCGAACTGACGCCATTGCTGATTGCCTTTGCCGGCTCAGCACTGCTGACCCTGTTTTTTCTGTTGTGCTGGCTGGGCGCCAGCCGGCGCAGCCGCGAGCAGGGGCTGATGCTCAAAAGGCTGCAGCGGGAACTGGGCATGATTCAGGCCGGCAATATCGGTCTGGGCAAGAAGCTGCTGACCCTGCAGCGGGATCTGCTTCGCCAGCGTCAGGATTCTGGCGCCGGTGCCATGACAGTACCGGTGCGCGCTTCGGCCGCGAACGATCAGGACTGGCAGGCGGAAGAAGCGCTGCGCGAGTTTGATCAGGCGCAGCATCTGCTGGCGCAGGGCAATGATCTGGATCAGGTCATCCGGCAAACCGGTCTCACCCGTTCGGAAGCTGAACTGATCCAGCTGCTTTATCAACCCCAGTCCGCCTGAATGCAGCGGCCGGGGGTTGCAGCCTGCTCTGCCTTACTTCATCTGCAGAATTTCGACGCCCAGGTGATAGAGTCCCGGTTCGGGCTCATCCACGCGGGTTACCCGAACTTCCGCATCAAGCGGTGAGAACTGGTTCGAGAAAGCTGGAACATGAACCTCCAGAGTATCATCCAGAGGTATGGCCGTGTCGGTTTCTAGCAGCATACCGATGGCACTGAGATCCTTGCAGGTACAGTGCTTCTGGGTGCCGTCTGCCAGCTTGAGCGTGGCAGGGGCATCCATGTTCATGCGCATATAGCCGCGTTTTTCCGAGTAATCTCTGTCTATCATCAGCAAGGTCCTGTCTGATTCCCGGGCTCTTTCCTTTATAAGGGCTCGTCCAGACCCTGTCAAAGAGAACCTGTCGTAATCTGTACTTCCCGGTCCCGGGGTCGGGATCGCAGCCCGCTCTTGCACCGCTTCGGGCAAGGGAGTAGTCTGCCGCCAAATGGTTCGCCGGGATGGTAGGGCATCGTGGTAAAAGCAAAACTGCTGGTTATTGACGATGATGCTTCGGTCCGGGAGTCGCTTGCGGGCTATCTGGAAGACTCCGGCTATGAAGTGGTGCAGGCGGCTGACGGGGTCGAAGGGCTGGCCGTGTTCGATCAGACCCGGCCGGATCTGATTCTCTGTGACCTGAAAATGCCGAAGAAGGACGGACTGTCCCTGTTGCAGGATATTGTCGACGGTGATAGCTCGGTGCCGTTCATTGTCATCTCCGGGGCCGGCGTCATGTCGGATGTGGTATCAGCCCTGCGCCTGGGTGCCTCGGACTACATCGTCAAGCCGGTTACCGACCTGGTGGTGGTCGAACACGCAATCGACAAGGCGATGGAGCGGGTGCGCCTGCTGGCCGAGAACGAAGCCTACAGCGAGCGCCTGGAAGACACCAACCAGCAGTTGCAGGCGACGGTGGAAACACTGGAAGCGGACCTGCGCGCCGGACGCCATGTCCAGCAGGCCATGCTGCCGGCCCGGCCCTTTGCCTCGCGCGGAGTGGGCGTTGACTATGCCCTGCGCGCCTCGCTGTATCTCAGCGGCGACTTTGTCGATTATTTCGAACTGAAACCGGGTGTTTTATTGCACTACATTGTCGATGTGTCCGGCCACGGCGTGTCATCGGCCATGGTCACCATCCTGATCCGCAATGAAGTCAACCGCCTGCGTACCGAGTGGCGCTATGGCATATCCGATCATATCGAGCACCCGGCCAATATTCTGCAGCATCTGAATCAGGAACTGCTGCGCAGTCAGATCGGCAAACATGCCACCCTGTTTATCGGGTTGCTGGATACGCGCCAGCGCTATTATTGCTATGCCAATGCGGCGCATTTTCCCTATCCCATTGTGGAACGGGACGGAGAAGTGCTGACGCTGGAACGACCCAGTTCGCCGCTGGGCCTTTTCGAAAAAGCGACCTATGAGGAACATGAGTTCAGCTACACTGGGTATATTGCCCTGGCTTTCTGTTCCGACGGGGTGCTGGAAACTCAGGACAACAGCTCGCTGGCCGAGAGAGAGGCGCACTGGCAGCAGGTGGTCACAGAGCACCGCTTTCACATTCCCGATATCTGCACGGCCATGGGGATGGATGACGTGACCGAAGCTCCGGATGATATGACCGTGATGGCTGTAACACACTGGAATTCCGAATCATGAAGCAAGGCCAGATACTGGATGCTGAAACTGATACCACCTACGTGCTGCGGCTGGTGGGCGATGTCAGGCTGACTCTGTCCACGACGCTGGAACGCTGTATTCAGAAAGTATTGGCAGCACGCAATTATCAGCAGGTGGTGGTTGATCTGACCGACACCGACGGTATCGACAGCACCAGTCTCGGCATGCTGGCCAAGCTCAGTATCCATGTGCAGGAGACCATGGGTTTCGTACCCCTGCTGGTCTATGGCTCAGAGGATATCCATCGGGTGCTCGAGAGCATGGGCTTTGAGGGGTCGGTCTACCTGATGCTGAAGGAAGACAGCATGACCGGCACCTCGACGCAGGCAGTGGAAGCGCTGGACTCGAACGAAGAAGAGATTCGCGAGCGTGTGCTGGAGGCCCATCGGGTGCTGATGTCACTCAATGATACCAATGCGGCCGCTTTTCGCGATCTGGTCTGCGCCCTGGAGCAGGGTGGCTGCTAGTGCACCAGCGCCGAAACCGACAAAACAAGACAACAGACAACCTATGACCCAGAAAATAGCCGTTCTCGGCGGTGGCAGCTTCGGCACCGTCGTCGCCAACATTGCCGCCACGCGTGGGGCTGACGTCCATCTCTGGATGCGCAGCGAGAAGCAGTTGCAGGATATTCTCGAGACCGGAATCAATACCCGCTATGTCCCGAAGTATCCGCTGCATGAACGCCTCATACCCACCAATGATCTGGCCGGGGCCGTAGTCGGCGCCGACATCGTGTTCATGGCCGTGCCCAGCAAGGCCTTCCGGGTGGTATTGAATGATGCCATACCGCACCTGGGGGCCGAGACGGCACTGGTCAGCCTGACCAAGGGCATCGAGCCGGAAGGTTTTAGGCTGATGAGCGAGGTGCTGGAGGAACTGGTGCCCGACCATCCCATCGGCGTGATCAGCGGTCCCAACCTGGCCAAGGAAATTGCCCAGGGCCATCTGACCGGCACCGTGGTGGCCTCGCAGTCGCCGGAGCTGCGCAATCAGGTGCATGATCTGCTGTCCGATCGCAGTTTCCGGGTCTATACCAACCCCGATGTGTACGGGGTGGAACTGGCCGGAGCCCTGAAGAACATCTATGCCATTGCCAGCGGCATGGCGGCAGCACTGGGTATGGGAGAGAACACTCGGGCCCTGCTGATGACACGCAGTCTGGCCGAGATGAGCCGCTTTGCCGCCCGCCTGGGGGCCAATCCGCTGACTTTCATCGGCCTGGCGGGTGTGGGCGACCTGGTGGTCACCTGCACCTCGCCGCTGAGTCGCAACTACCGGATCGGCCAGGCTATCGGCCAGGGCTACAACCTCAAGCAGGCGGTCAAGCAATTGGGTGAAACCGCAGAAGGGGTGAATACCCTGAAGGTGGTGAAAGCCAAAGCCGACGAACTCGAGGTGTACATGCCATTGGTCGCCGGCCTGTATGCGGTGGTGCACGAGAACGAGGATGTTGACGTGATCGCCCAGCAGCTTATGCTGGGAGAGCGTGCAAGCGACGTGGAATTCATATTTGATTCGGAGAACTGCTGATGGCTGCGGACAACCAGGGAAAATGGGAATATCTGTTATTTCGTATCCTGTACATGATTCTGTTCTGGCTGCTCAGTCGTCTGGCCTGGGTGCTGGTGGGTATCTTTGCCGTGGTGCAACTGATCTTCGTGGTCATCCGCAGTGAACGCCAGCCGGATCTGCTGCGTTTCAGCAGCAGTACGGTGCTGTTTGCACGCCAGTGTGGTGACTACCTGACCTTCCAGAGTGAATACAAGCCGTTTCCGTTCAACGACTGGCCGCCTTCCGAGGCTCCGGGGTCCAGCGAGGACCGGCCTTGAGTGTGCTTTTCCTGCTGCGTCACGGAGAGGCCGAGCCCGCCGGGGCGCATGATGACTTGCGGCGGCTGACCGACCGGGGCTGGCAGCAGGTGCGGCGGGCCGCAGGCCTGTTGCCGGTCGAGGGCCTGACGCTGTACCACAGCCCCTATGTGCGCACCGTCGAATCGGCGCAGGCCATCAGGGAGCATATCAGTGTGCGTTCCGAGCAGGCGGCGCGCTGGCTGACCCCGGATACAGTGCCGGAAGAGGCGCTGGCGCAGTTGGAACTGCTGTCCGGCCAGTCCCTGCTGCTGGTCACGCACAACCCCCTGGTAACGCGGCTGGCGGCGCTGCTGAGTGCCCAGCCGGAAACTGCTGTCACCTTTGGTACCGGCTCCGTGGCTCGACTTTCGGGCGGCCGCTATCTGGCGGGTTGTCTGACCTTCGAATGGCTCTGAGAGGGCAGGGTGTGTCAGTAGCGCCACAGCTCCATTTCGCTCATGCCAATGGCTTCCCGATTGCCTCCTATCGTCAGTTTCTGGCGCCGCTGCAGAATGCTGCAGCGGTGAGTGTGACCGACTTTATCGGTCATCATCCGGAGTTCCCGGTCAGTGACAACTGGTTTCATCTGTGCAATCAATTGATACGGGATGTGGAAACCGTGGTTGAGCGCACCGGGCAGCCGGTCCACGGTATCGGACATTCTCTGGGCGGCGGCCTGACCTTCATGGCCTCCCTGCAGCGGCCGGATCTGTTCCGGTCGGCGACCCTGCTGGATGTGCCCCTGATCACATTCTGGGAGGCCACTGTCTTTGCGGTACTGAAGATGACCCCATGGCGTGACCGCGTTACGCCGGCCGGGCGCGCTGCCCGCCGGCGCAGTGTCTGGCCCAGCCAGCAGGCTGCCTTTGACTATATGCGCGCCCGGGCGCTGTTTCGTCAGTTCCCCGATTCCGTGCTCTGGGACTATGTGCAGGCGGTAACCGAGCCGGTAACGGCAGCCGACGCCGGGGCCGACTCGGTGCAGACCCAGGGCTGGATGCTGCGCTATAGGCCCGAGATCGAAGCTGATATCTTCCGCACCTATCCGACCAACTGGGTGCGCCACTACCGGCGCCGCCATCCCGACCTGCAGGTGGTGATCGGGGCGGAGACATCACTGGTCAGGCCACACCATGTCCGCCTGATGCAGCACAAGCTCGACATTCCGGTCTATCAGGCCAGAGGTGGCCATCTGTTTCCGCTGGAATACCCCGAACTGGCGGCCGACCAATTGCTGACGCTGCTGGGGCTGCCTGCCGGGCACAGTCCGCAACCAGCAGCAGGGGTGGCTTATGGGTGACGCCTGCCGTGAGCAAGCACGGGTGGTACGCGGTGTGCGTATGGCCAGTTGTAGCTGGGGTTCGGCTGCGGCACCGGCTGCGCGCACCCTGGTGTGTCTGCATGGGTGGCAGGACAATGCCTGGAGTTTCCGCGCGCTGGGAGAAGCGGTTGCCGCCTCGGGCGCCGACTGGCAACTGACCGCCCTGGATCTGCCCGGTCACGGCCTTTCCGATCATTTACCCGCAGCCCAGTTCTATAATCTGTGGGATTACGTATCTCTGGTGATAGATTGGTTGCGCGCCGATACCGGGCCAGTCTGGCTGTGCGGGCATTCCATGGGCGGCATGATTGCTTCGGTGCTGGCAGCGGTGCGTCCGGACCTGGTGCGCGGCCTGGTTACGCTGGACATGTTCGGCCTGGCAACCGATGACTCGCCAACCGACCAGGTCAGCCGGCTGGTGCGGGTGCTGCGCGAGCAAACAGAGCCTCTGGCGGTCAGTCGTCCGTCGCCGGACCTGGCCCATGCCGTGGCCCGCCGGCAGCGTTTTGGCAGCCCGGCGACCGCAGCCGCCAACCAGCATCTGGTCGAGCGCGGCGCCGAGGAAACAGCCACAGGCTGGGTCTTCCGCCTGGACCCGCGCGTCCGTCTGGGGTCAGTCATGCGCCTGACCACGGAACAGGTGATTGCCCTGGGTGGCATGATCCATTGCCCCTGGCACGCTATACTCGGCAAACAGGGGATGTTCAGCCAGCGGGTGGTGCAGCGTGGGCAGATGCACTGGCCGCAGGCGCGGGTATACTGGTGGCCCGGCAATCACCATTTTCACATGGAGTCCGCTCCGGAGGCTCTGTGGAATACCATGCGCGGCCTGCTGCACGCAGCTGCGGATGAACTCGAAGACAATCAGAACAGCCAAGGGGTATAGCTTGAACCAGACAGCGAGCACAGTTCGATGGTCACATCTTTTGGCCGCGCTTGGCCTGCTGGCGCTCGGACTTGCAGCCAGCCCACAAGCCAGGGCGGAACTGGCGCTGGAAGCCTTGCAGGATTTCCAGCCCAGCCAGGTGCGCAGTGAAGGCGTGCGCGAGGAAGCGCATCGTTACTGGTGGGTGCGCAGTCCGCTGCGGCGCATCGGGCGCGACTTCCAGCCCGACGATGCCGAGCGGGTGCAGGTGCGCTACAGCCGCTGGCAGGTTATCGAGATTGATCGGGCGCATGACCAGGCCGACGTGTTTGAGCGTGTGCTGTCCGCCTGGAAAGAGGACGGTTACGAAGAAATCTTCGGCTGTTCCGGTTCTGCCTGCGGGACCAGTCAGCACTGGGCCAATGAGGTATTCGGGCAGTCCATCCTCTATGGTCTGGATCGCCATCAGCATTACAGCACCGGCCGGGTAGGGGACGATATCCGCGTGCTGTATGCGGTGCGGCGCGGCACTCAACTGAACTATCTGTATTGGCTGGAGGCGGTACGCACCAATCCGGCAGACCGTCTTGCGGCCAATCTGCGCAGTGGCGATGCCATAATGGCGTCTGCGTTTCCGGCCTCGGTATGGGCGGATATGCTGGCCAGCCAGGCGGACTGGGAGCTGGTGCTGGTCGGGCATGACTATGCCAGTGATACCGAGCAGGCGCGGGCCAATGGCCGGCAGCAGGCCGAAGCCTTTCTGGCCGAATGGGCCGAGCAGGGCATCGATACCGACCGGGTGCGCGTAGAGAGTGTGGGCTATCTGGCCCCCGAACCGGGTCGGAGCAGCCGTGTTTCCGTTATTCTGCCGCCGCAATACCACGGGAACGCCCGCTGATGTCGGCAGAGCAGGATCTGCACAGTGCAGACACCAGAACACCCGACCAGTATCTGACGCTGCAGACTATCGGCGATTTTATCCGCTGGTGCAGCAGCGAAATGACCCGGCACCAGGTCTATTTTGGCCACGGTTCGGACAATGCGTGGGATGAAGCCACCTTCCTGGTGCTGTCGGCGGTGGCACAGCCGCTGGACAGCAGTCCGGAGCTGTTGCATCTGCGGCTGGTGCCGGCAGAGAAACACCGGGTTGCGCACTGGCTGCGCCGGCGCATCGACGACCGCCTGCCGTTGCCCTACATTTCCGGCGAGGCCTGGTTCGGCGGTCTGCCGTTTACCGTGACCCGGGACGTGCTGGTACCGCGCTCGCCCTTTGCCGAGGTGCTGGCAGAACGTTGTGCACCCTGGCTGCAGCAGGAGCCCGGTACCATTCTGGACATGTGTACCGGTTCCGGCTGTATCGGCATTCTGGCGGCGCTGGAATTCGAGCAGGCGCTGGTGGACCTGGTCGACATCAGCCCGGCGGCACTGGCCGTGGCCAGGCGCAACTGCGAACGCCATCGGGTGGATGACCGGGTACGGACAGTGCAGTCGGATGGCTTTGATGCGCTGAGCGGGCGCTGCTATGACCTGATCCTGGCCAACCCGCCCTATGTGGATGCCGAAGACCTGGCTGACATGCCGCCCGAATACCAGGCCGAACCGGCCCTGGCGCTGGGCTCCGGCGCAGACGGCCTGGACCTGTCGCGGCGCCTGCTGGCGCAGGCCCGTGACTATCTGCACCCGGGTGGGTTGCTGCTGCTGGAGGTGGGCAACAGTGCTGCCGCGCTGGAGTCCGCCTTTCCCGAGCTGCCCTTCACCTGGCTGGAACTGGCAGATGGCGGGCATGGCATTGCCCTGCTACGGAGAGAGGAGTTGCCCGCTGCATGAGCACGGAAACAGAAACTCAGTGTTGGCGCCGGACCGGCGGCAGCAATCTCTGGCTCGGGCCGCTGTTGATGGTCGGCGTACTGGCTGCTGCCCCGGTACAGGCAGAGCGCACCATAGGCTGGGAAACCTTCAGCGCCGAGATCGGTGACGGCACTCGCCTGAGCACGGGTTTCAGCCTCTATGAGGGTCGCACCATTGAAGGCCGTGTGCCCGAGTTCGACGGCCGCATGTTCAATGCACCCCAACTGCAGCTCAATGTGGGGCTGGGCGAGCGCGGGGAAGCCGTGCTGGGCCATACCGTACGGCGCAGCCTGAGCTCCGACCATGAAGACAGCGCCACGGCCGGTGGCGATCCCTGGTTCTACACCAAGCTGCAGTTCATGTCTGCCGGCGATTACCGGCCGGCCGGCGCTTTCGTCTGGGGGGTGCTGGAACCGGCTGCCAATACGCCGGTAGGGGCCGACAACCTGGCTTTCTATGCCTTTCTGGTCTTCAGCCGGCGCTGGGCCATGGATCTGGGCCCGATCGAGGGCGAGTGGCGGGCCGACCTGAATGTTGGCACCGGCATCTATGAGAGCGACTTGCGTGACCGTCAGGATGATGTGTTCAAGTTCAATGCGGCTCTGTGGTATCTGCCGACGACACGCCCCTGGCGCGCCGGCGTGGAATACAACCGGGACGAGGAAGTGACCGGGCGCTGGTATGATTTCACCCAGGGTACGACCGGGCGCTACAGCCGCGAGCGACTGGCACTGACCGGTGTGCGTGAAACCCTGCTGGGCCATGACGCCTGGTCAGCTTTTGCTACGGTCAGCACCGGCTTTGTGGAGCAGAGTGAAGACTGGGGTCTGGCCGGGGGCGTGACCTACCGCTTCAACTGACAATGCGCACACAGTTGCGGCCGGCATTCTTGGCCTTGTAGAGGGCTTCATCCGCGCGCTTGAGCAGGGTCTGGGGTGTTTCACCCGGCTGGCGCAGTGCACAGCCCAGGCTGATGGTGATGTTGACGGTCTCGGTGGTGCCGTCATTGCTGCCCCGCTGGCGGCGGCCATCTTCCGAGTCATTGGGGCGGTCATCCTGCCGCAGTTGCAGCGGGTAGGCTTCCACTTCGGCACGCACAGCCTCCAGCGCATCCCGAATGGCCTTCTTGCGTGCATGGCTGAATACCAGCGTGAATTCCTCACCGCCATAGCGGAAGGCCTGCATGCCCCGCTGGCGTCCCAGAATCGCTCCCAGCAGCTTGAGCACCTGGTCGCCGACATCATGGCCCCAGGTGTCGTTGAACGACTTGAAGTGATCCACATCCAGCATGGTGACGGCACTGTTGCGGCCCAGCCGGCGCAGACGGTTCTCCAGTGCCCGGCGTTGCGGCAGGGCGGTCAGTTCATCCATGTAGGCCAGGTGCAGCATGCGGTAGGCCAGCGTGATCAGCAGGGCCATGCTGCCGGCCAGTGTTGCCCAGCCCGAGATCTGCTGCCGATCCATGAAGGCATAGAACAGCAGGATGGCCAGCCAGGTGCTGAACTGCCCCCAGACCGACGGGTCCTGCGGGCGGAAGCTGATCAGCCCCAGCCACAGAAACAGCAGGCCGCTGAACCACCAGAGGTGGGCCCAGCTCATGAAGAACCCTTCGACCGGCCGTTCGAACAGGGCCGGGGGCAGACCGGAGGCAGCCAGCCAGTCGGCCAGCGGCAACCAGACAAGGCTGGCCGGCAGCAGGAAACACAGGCCCAGTACCAGTACCCCGGCGATTGAAGGCAGGCCGGGCTTGGGCAGGGCCGACAGGGCCAGCATCAGTAGCGATGCCGTCAACGGCAGCAACTGATGCAGGGCGGCAACGTCGGGCTCGCTCAGGGGGCGTTGCAGGCCGTTCTGGGTAGCCCAGTAGTGACCGCCCAGGATGGCCAGCCAATACAGCCACTCGGTCTGGCGCATGAGTGTGGCGATCAGGGCCACCAGAGCCATGGCGGTAAAGGCCGTGGCCGGAAAGGGCATTGCCTGATAAAACGCATGATCAGGCCAGAACGCCTGCACGAGGGCCAGGCAGAGCACAGGCAGCAGCGCCAGAATGGGCATGGTTCAGCCTGTTACCTGTGCATAAGCCCAGTCCAGCCAGGGCAGCAAGGCTTTCAGATCAGCCTGGTCCACGGTAGCGCCACACCAGATACGCAGCCCGGCCGGGGCATCCCGGTAGGCCTGGATATCATAGGCCACGCCTTCGTCTTCCAGCAGGCGCACCATGGCATCGACCTGGCTGTCGGTGATGTCCAGCGTCAGGCAGACCGAGGTACTGGAGCGCTGGTCAGCCTCCTGCGCCAGAAAATGGACCCATTCGCGGCTGGCCACAAAGTCTGCCAGCACGGCCAGATTGGCCTGTGAACGCTCGATCAGGGCCGCCTGGCCGCCCAGCGAGCGGGCCCACTCCAGCGCATCGATATAGTCGACCACGCAGAGCATGGAGGGCGTATTGATGGTGGACCCCTCGAAGATACTCTCGTTCAGCTTGCCGCCCTGCGTCAGCCGGAACAATTTGGGCATGGGCCAGGGCGGGGTGTAGCTCTCCAACCGTGCCACCGCGCGCGGTGACAGCACCAGCACCCCGTGGGCGCCCTCGCCCCCCAGCACCTTCTGCCAGGAGTAGGTGGCCACATCGATCTTGTCCCAGGGCATGGGCATGGCAAAGACGGCAGAGGTGGCATCGCAGATGGTCAGCCCCTGGCGGTCGGCGGCAATCCAGTCGCCGTCCGGCACCCGTACCCCGGAGGTAGTGCCGTTCCAGGTGAAGACGACATCGTGGTCGAAGTTGACTGCTGACAGGTCAGGCAATTGGCCGTAATCGGCCGTCAGCTCTCGCACGTCGTCCAGGCGCAGTTGCGTGCGGATATCGGTAATCCAGCCCTTGCCGAAGGATTCCCAGGCCAGCACATCCACCGGGCGCGGGCCCAGCAGGGACCACATGGCAATCTCCATGGCACCGGTATCCGAAGCCGGCACGATACCGACCCGGTAGCCAGCCGGCAGCGCCAGCAGTTCATGCGTCAGGTTCACGGCATGGCGCAGCACTGAGCTGCCCAGAGCCGACCGGTGGGAGCGCCCCAGCACACTCTGATCGAGATTCTGCAGGTCGTATCCCGGGCGTTTGCTGCAGGGACCGGACGAAAAACGGGGATTGGCAGGGCGTACAGCCGGCTTCATGGTCTTCCTCGAACAGGCAGGTAGTGGTGACCCCGGCGCGATTCGAACGCGCGACCTGCCGCTTAGGAGGCGGCTGCTCTATCCTGCTGAGCTACGGGGTCAGTGCTTGCGGGATGATAATGGATCATATCCATTTTTGCACCCCGATGACCGCAGGATGCTATCATGCAGGCAGAACAACTTTGCAGGTGACAAGGACCCTTCATGGATCAACTGTTTGAAGTAATGGCCGAGCGCCTCGACGATCTGGCCGGCCCTGATACCCTGACCGCCGAATCGGTACACGGGGCGCTGACGCTGTGGGCGGTTGCCGGACATGCGGAGCTGCCGGCAGACTTTGCGGCGCATGTCTTCGGTGATGATCTGGCCCAGGTGGACGCCGACAATCAGGCAGCCCTGCATCAGTTGTGGCAGGAACTGCTGGCCGAGATCGGCCAGGGGCTCTACGACGACACCGAGCTGGCATTGCCCTTTGACACCACCCTGGAATGGCAGGATTCCGACCAGCAGGCCTGGTGCATCGGCTTCATGGAGATGCTGTTCAGTCAGGAGCATGCGTTCGCCGATGTGAGCGAAAGTGATCTGGCTGAAATCCTGCTGCCAGTGCAGGTCGGCTCGGGGCTGTTTGCCGAGGAGCCCGAGTTTGTGGAGATCTACCGCGACGAGGCGCTGCTGGCCAGCCTGGTACAGCAGATCCCCGAGGTGCTGGTCGACCTCTATCTGCTGTGCAATGTGCCGGAGACCTGAGACCGCACAGGCCAGAGCTCAGAGCCCGTTGCCACCCCGGCACCGGGGTGAGTCGGGGGCCTGACCGGGCCACTCTTCCGGGGTATAGGCATGAATGGCCAGGGCATGCACCGGGCCGTCCATTTCCTCCTTCAGTGCCGCATAGACGGCCTGATGGCGGCGCACCGGGGTCAGCCCGCGGAGCTGCTCGGAGACCAGGGTAACCTTGAAATGGGTTTCGGAGTTGGGCGGCACACTGTGCTTGTGGCTTTCGTTGTCCACCTGCAGATGCTGCGGATGCAGGGCATCGGTCAGCTTGTCGATGATGGCGGTCTGGACGGGTCCGGTCATGGTACTTTCTGTCTCCGTTCGCGGTCTGCTCAGGTATCCCGGGCGGCAGCCTGTGCCTGTTCCCAGGTTTCGATATAGGTATCCTGCAGTATATGCGCGTCAAAGCCTGCGCGGTGCCGACGACCGTCATTGGCGGCGAACAGGGCGTCGCGCGTGTCGTCCCAGCAACGCAGTTGGTCTTCCGTCAGAATACGGGTCAGGGTCTCCAGTTGGAAGGCCTGGCGCAGCCCGGCATAGTAGAACAGCAGTGCCAGCCAGCCGCTGTCGACGCCCCAGCCATCCGAATAGACCACCTGGCCCTCGAGCAGCAGGTTCAGTTGCTCGGCCACCTGGCGCGGGCTGAAGCCTTTTTCCACCAGCAGCTCACGCGACAGGCCGTGCAGGTTTTCCGCTTCTTCACTCCAGTGCGTCCAGTCGTCGTCCGGGGCAATCAGAAAGCTCACCACGGAACGGTCCGGCATGGCTACGCCTACCTCGATCGGATAGCTGCCACGCCCGAATCCGGACGCCTCAATATCAAGAATGGCGGGCACACGTAAGGCCACTCGCAGACTCCCTGACTGTCTTTTTTTGGCTGCATTGTAACCAGCGGGCAGAGCCTTGACCAATGCCGGTTACTGGCCGGGTAGCGAAGTTTCAGATACCCAGGTGCTGCACGAACTGCCGCTTGCTCAGTTCGCCCTGAATGGTGCGCTGATCGTTCAGCTCACCCTCTGCAGTGTAGAACAGCAGGGCAGGCGGGCCAAACAGCCCATGCTCATCCAGCAGTTGCTGATGCTGTGCATTGAACCGGGTGATATCGATCTGCAGCCAGCGGTGGTCGGACAGTCCGGCCTGAACATCGGCCTGCTCGAAGATGCGTCGCTCCATGATCCTGCAGGACACGCACCAGTCGGCATAGAAGTCGAGCATCACCGGTTCGCCGGCTGCAGCCGCCTGGGCCAGTTGGGCCGACAGCTCATTCACCGAATCAAAGCGATAGAAGGGCGCTGCCGCCACGGCTTGCTGCTCGCTGGCCTGAGGAATGGGCCGCAGCGGATCTGTGCCGCCACTGAACATGCCCCAGAGTGCGGCCATGCCATAGACCAGCAACACGGTGCCGGTCAGTTTGCGCCAGCGGCCGGTGTCGGCGCGGAAGCGGTCCAGCGCGCCCAGCCAGATGGCATAGCCCAGCGCCAGCAGGCCCCACAGTCCGAGGCTCAGGGTCGGGTCGAGCCAGCGGCTGAGCAGCCAGATGGCCACACCGAGCAGCAGCATGCCGAACAGGACCCTGACATGCTGCATCCAGGGCCCGGAGCGCGGCAGCCAGCGAGCGCCCCCCACGGCCACCAGAATCAGCGGTACGCCCATGCCCAGGCCCAGTGCAAACAGGCTGCCAAAGCCGAGTGCCGCATCGCCGCTGGCCGAAATATAGATCAGGGCACCGGCCAGAGGGGCGGTTACACAGGGCGACACCACCAGTGCAGAAAGCGCTCCGATACCGGCCACCGAAGGCAGGCCACCCTGCTGGATACGATTCTGAATCTGGATAACCCACTGGCTGAGCGGCCCGGGCGTCTGCAGGTTGAACAGGCCAAACATGGCCAGCGCCAGCAGCGCAAACAGCAGCGCGAACAGCGTCAGTACCCAGGGCTGCTGCAGCGCTGCCTGGATGTTGCCGGCCGCCCCCAGCGAGGCGGCAATGACCCCGGCCACGGCATAGGTGAGGGCCATGGCCAGTACATAGGTGAGGGCGATGGCCAGGGCGCGCGGTGTACTGGGCCGCTGTTCACCCAGCACCAGTGCGCTCATGATCGGAATCATGGGCAGTACACAGGGCGTGAATACCAGCCCGATGCCCAGCAGGAAAAACAGCCCGATGCTCAGTGGCAGGCTGCCTCCGGCCAGAAATTCGGCCAGCCCGCCGCCGGTCAGATTGGCTGGCCCGGACAGAGTGCCTGCGCCCGTGCCGGCGGCCGCCACCGGCGCACCGTTGCGACTGCTGTCGGTACCGCCGGTAATCTCGTTGGTCGGGTCAAAGGTGACGGTGCGGGTCTGCGGCGGATAGCACAGCCCGGCCTCGGCACAGCCCTGATAGCGCACCTCGAAATCCACCGGGCCATTGGCGGTCACCGGCAGGCGCAGGGCCATGTACTCGTAGTAGACCGGCATGACCTCATCAAAGGTGGGGTCGTAGCGTTCGACATGGTGGTTGGAGAGGGTCATCTCCCCCTGGTCAGTCAACTGCTCGGGGTCAGTCTCCGTCACTGGACGAATGGAGAACATGTCGCGGTACATGTAGTGCTCGGGCTCGATTACCCAGTCCACCACCAGGGTGTCGCCATCGCTGTGGAAGGTCATCGGCATGGCCTCGTCCACCGGCAGAAACTCCTGCGCGGCAGCAAGGCTGCTCGCCAGCAGCAAGGTCAGGGTCAGCAGATGGTTCGCCAGGCGATGCAAGTCAGGTGTCTCCAGTCATGGTTCTGAAGCGATGCAGTGCGGGTCGCTTCGAAAGCAGGAGCATTCTAACAATTTATATCGCCGGCTGCGTCCCTGCTGCGTAAAGACCGTGTTTGCGAACGGGGAGACGCATCCGCTACCATAGCGGCATTCTGACGCTGCAGGGCCATCAAATGCTCGATCTCCAGCAATTGCGACTGCTGCTCATGGGTGTTGCCCGTGAACAGGCTACAGTGCCCTATCAGGGCGTGATCCGTCTGCTGAATATCCCGGCGCCGTCCATGCAGACGCTGACCCGGGGGCTGGAAACACTGCAATGGCAGGATGTCACTCTGGACAGGCCGCAGTTGGCGGCGGTGGTGATTCAGAAGAAACAGCCCTTTCCCCGGCCGGGATTTTTCCAGGTGGCACAGGCGCTGGGTGCGTACCATGGGCCGGATACCGGTACCGAGGCCCAGATGTGGCATCAGGATCAACTGGAAAAAACCTGGGAGTATTTCAGAACCCTGTAGGGTTTGCCGGTGATCGACGGCGCCGCGCTGCTGTTATCCTGATCGGTCTTCCCTGTTCAGTTCGTCTTCCAGCTGATCCCTGCCTTTCGCGTTCAGGACGCGGACGACTTCATTGACAAAATGGAGTACCAGTTCCTGCTCTTCGGGCGACAGGCTCCTGATGGCCTCTGTCAGATCCTGGCTCAGGGCGACCGAGCGGTCATCCTCGGTGCGAAACAGATCGCTCAGCGAGCAATCCAGTATTTCCGCAAACTGCTTCAGGCGCTGCAGCGTTGGTGAAATGGCGCCATTTTCGATTCGACTTACCGTCTCTTTCTCGATGCCCATGAACTCGGCCACCTGTGCCTGGGTGAGTCCTTTTTCCTTACGACGACGAGCAATGGCTTGCCCCAGCTCTCTGGTCGCCTCTCTATCGTTCATTATACGTCCCCAGAGGTCAAGAAAGTTAACATGAAACGTAATTCTCACAGTAACTATATCAATTTGAAATGACGTCATAGATCAACTACTGTTAACGCAGTGAGTCACTCTCGCCCTCATGTTCCGGGTGTTCGGGTTGACCGCGACATGCGCTCCCAGGAGGGAGGAGTAATCTATAGGGAGGTGCATCAGATGCATCCTGAGATTGAACCTGCAAGGATCAGGTCTGTTCACAGTGTCCAGTTGATTCAACAACCCCGCTATCTGTTCTACAGCAATGAGGTGCTTCGGTCTGCCCGCAGGGATGGTGGCAGTGCAGCTTTTGTCTGCAGCTATGTGGATGATCTGGTGCTGAATCAGGGTGTGGGGCCGGACACCATCGCCACGTCGGTGCAGAAACTGTTGCAACCCGGTGACGTTCTGTCCTGGCAGTCGCACGACCGGGTGCTGATTACCCTGAAGGCGCGCAACGAGGACGCCGTTCTGCGTGCGGTGGTAGGGGTGCACTCCGCGCTGCTGCAGCTGCCGTTGCAGCAGGGCGGCAATGCCGGCTGGCCGCGCATACATACCGGGGTGAGCATCTTCCCGGTCGACGGAGATCGCCTGGCGCCGTTGCTGACGCGGGTATTTGTGGCCGCTCAGGCGGCGCGCGGAGATACTCTCGTCGGCAGTCGGCTGCGATTCTTCAAACCCGGGTTCCTGCTCAACTGACAGGCCATTGTACCGCTTGTCGAGTGCGCCGCCGCTCGCTATAGTGAAGCGGCTTCAGGTTTACGGAGAAGGGCTGTCATTGATTTTCTGGCGCAGGTTTCGCACAGGCCTCTGGCAATGTCTGCTGGTGTTGGTGCTGGCCGGCAGTCTGGCGGCCGAAGAGCTGGCTGTGACTACCCTGGTCATTGGCGATCAGGCATTGCAGACCGAACTGGCTGTGACCCCGGAACAGCGCAATACCGGCCTGATGCACCGCGAACACCTGCCGCCAGATGCCGCCATGCTGTTTGTCTATGCAGCCACAGGTCAGCGCTGTTTCTGGATGCACAACACCCTGATCCCACTGACCCTGGCCTTTCTCGCTGACGACGGCACCGTGCTGCAACTGGTGGACATGACGCCGCAGAGCCGCGACGTGCACTGTTCCGCCATGCCGGTGCAGTACGCACTGGAAGTCAACCAGGGCTGGTTCGAGCAGCATGGCCTGGGGTTGGGCGACCGCGTGCAGGGCCTGCCCTGAACCCCGATGGTCGACCGTCACAGTAAGTTCACTGAAGCGCCACCGGACCGTCATCTGACAAACCCATCATGGGTCTCAATCCACCAAAGGGGAGGCGACGACGATGGGGGGTTCTGCCGGGTATTCAGCGACTGGATCTGCAGGTTTTCCACTGGTGCATGCAGCGCAAAAGCCGCACTCTGCTCGCCACCATGGGCCGCTACCTGTCCAGGTCGGCCGATGGTCCGGCCTGCGGGCTGATTGTGCTGGCTCTGTTCCGGTGGTATCCGCCGTTCGACAGCCTCTGGCTGGGTGCGGTGGCGAGCGCCTTCGCCATTGAACGTCTGCTCTATTTCGTGGCCAAGAACCGTTTTTGTCGGCACCGGCCGCCATTGCCGGTTTCCGCGCCTTCATAACAGCCGGCAGATGAATTCAGTTTTCCATCCGGTTACACCTCGGGCACCGTTTGGCACCTATCAACTGCGGCACGGTCTGACCTTCTGCGTGCGGCAGGGGCGCATGGATTACCTGCGCACGGTACGGCATGCTGACTGCACCGGTCGCCCCGAGGGGCGGCTGGCACGGTGCCGGTCAGACATTGAAGCGGAAGTGCATGATGTCGCCGTCACGCACAACATAGTCCTTGCCTTCCAGACGCATCTTGCCGACTTCCTTGGCCCCCTGTTCGCCGTTGCCGGCAATGAAGTCGGCGTAGCCAACCGTTTCGGCGCGAATAAAGCCTTTCTCGAAATCGGTATGGATGACACCGGCGGCCTGGGGTGCTGTGGCGCCAACACGGACCGTCCAGGCCCGCACTTCCTTGGGGCCGGCGGTAAAGTAGGTGTGCAGGCCGAGCAGGGAATAGCCGGCGCGAATCACCTTGTTCAGGCCGGGCTCGTCCATGCCCAGGTCAGCCAGAAATTCACCGCGCTCTTCGTCATCCAGTTCGGCAATCTCGGCTTCCAGCTTGTTGCAGATGGGCACAACCTGAGCACCTTCGCGGTCAGCGATGTCGCGCACCTGATCCAGCAGCGGGTTGTCGGCAAAGCCTTCTTCGTCAACATTGGCAATATAGAGCGTCGGCTTCAGCGTCAGCAGGTGAAAATGCCGGTTCAGTATGGCCTTTTCATCCTGGTCCAGGTCCATGGAGCGCACCGGCTGTGCCTCGTTCAGACCGGGCAGCAGCTTCTCCAGCAGCGCCACATGCCGAATGGCTTCCTTGTCCTGACCCTTGGCCTTCTTCTGCAGTCGTGTGATGGCCTTTTCCACGCTGTCCAGGTCCGCCAGTGCCAGCTCGGTATTGATGACCTCGATATCCGACGCCGGGTTGACCTGATTGGCTACGTGAATGACATTGTCATTGGCAAAGCAGCGCACCACGTGGGCAATGGCATCCGTTTCGCGGATATTGGCCAGGAACTGGTTGCCCAGGCCTTCGCCCTTGGAGGCGCCCGCCACCAGACCGGCGATATCCACAAACTCCATCGTGGTCGGAATGACTTTCTCCGGCTTCACGATGGCGGCGATGGCGTCCTGACGCGGGTCCGGCACCGGCACCACACCGGTATTCGGCTCAATGGTGCAGAACGGGAAGTTTTCGGCGTCAATGCCGGCCTTGGTCAGGGCGTTGAACAGAGTCGATTTGCCGACATTGGGCAGGCCGACGATGCCACATTTGAAACCCATGTATTGATCCTCTTCAGATTCTTGGTGTGTGCCCCGGGGCCCTGTCAGGCGCCTTCGGCCCGAAAGGTATGCAGCCGGTTCATGGCCTTTTCCCAACTGCCTGCCACCGCCAGCGCGGTTTCCGCCACGGCGGCTTCGATGGCCAGTTCGGTCTGTTTCTGCTCATCCGGGGCGGCCCTGGACAGCACATAGTTGACCACATCGCGGGCGTGGCCCGGGTGGCCGATGCCAACGCGAACCCGATAGAAATCCTTCTGATTTCCGAGGTGGGCGATGATATCACGCAGGCCGTTGTGCCCGCCGTGGCCGCCGGCTTTCTTGAAACGGGCCACACCGGGAGGGAGGTCCAGTTCATCATGGGCCACCAGTATCTGCTCCGGCGTCCACTTGTAGAAGTTGGCCAGAGCGGCAACGGCGCGTCCGCTGCGGTTCATGAAGGACATGGGCTTCAGCAGCCAGACCGGATGCTGGCCCAGACGGATTTCGCAGCTGTCAGCAGCGAGCTTGCGGTCATGCCGCCAGTTGCCGCCACCGGCACGCGCCAGCGCGTCCACATAGGCGAAGCCGGCATTGTGGCGAGTACCGGCATACTGGTCTCCAGGGTTGCCGAGACCGACGATGAGTCTGATCGATGAATCCATTTGCACTGTTTCCGACTTGCCGTGATGCACCGGATTCTACAAAAAAAGGGGCCTGAAGCCCCTTTTTCTGCGCGACTCCCCACAGTCGGGGAGCCTGCCGGCCCGGATTACTCCTCGGCTTTGCTCTCTTCAGAGGCGGCAGCGCTTTCGGCCGCGTCTTCCTCTGCGTCTTCTTCAACCTGCTTGGAGGCACCCAGAACGCTGCACACCGGCGCGTCATGGTCTTCGCCATGCGTCAGCTCGATGATGGTGACGCCCTTGGGCACGGCCACATCAGACAGGTGAACCACATCACCCACGTTCAGGCCGGCCATGTCGACTTCCAGATATTCCGGCAGGTCGGACGCCTTGCAGCTGACTTCGATCTCGGTCATGTTATGCTGCACGATACCGCCGGCCTTGACGCCCGGGCACTTGTCTTCGTTCAGGAAGTGAACCGGTATCTTCTTGTGCACCACTGTGGTCTTGGTCACGCGCTGGAAGTCCATATGGGTGACCCAGCCCCGTGACGGGTGACGTTGCAGATCGACCAGCAGGGCCTGCTGGGACTTGCTGCCGATTTTCAGCGTCAGAACGTGTGCAAAAAAGCCTTCGTGCTGCGTGGCTTTCTTGATCTGATCACCTTCGAGAGTGATGGCCAGAGGCTTTTGCGCCTTGGTACCACCATAGACGATTGCCGGGATTCTGTTCTGGTGACGCAGGCGGCGGCTCGCACCTTTACCTGTGTCCTTACGCTCCTCGGCGGCAAGGGTATAAATAGCTTCAGACATGATTGCTGTGACTCCTGGTTTGAGTTTTAAAGGCCCTGTGACCGCGACCAATCACAGGGTCTTCGAGAGTGCCGCCGAAGACGGCGGCACGCCAGCGCCACGTTCCGCAGTTAGCGGAACATGGCGCTGATGGATTCTTCATTGCTGATGCGGCGAATGGCTTCTGCCAGAATGCCCGCCATCGAAAGCTGGCGGATATTAGCACAGCCGATTGCTGCAGGCGAGAGTGGAATGCTGTCGGTAACCACCAGTTCGAGCTCGGCCTGGGCAATACGTTCGATCGCCGGGCCGGACAGCACTGCATGGGTGGCATAGGCCACCACCTTGTTGGCGCCGAACTTCTTCAGTGCAGCCGCTGCCTGACACAGAGTGCCGGCGGTATCCACCATGTCATCCAGCAGAATGCAGGTGCGGTCGTTGACATCACCGATGATGTTCATGACTTCGGACTGATTGGCCTTGGGGCGCCGCTTGTCGATGATGGCCAGGTCGGCATCCAGTTGCTTGGCAATGGCGCGGGCGCGCACCACACCACCGATATCAGGTGAGACCACAACCTGGCGCTCGTAATTCTGCTTCATGATGTCATCCAGCAGAATGGGGGAGCCATAGATGTTGTCGACCGGGATGTCGAAGAAGCCCTGAATCTGGTCGGCGTGCAGATCAACGGTCAGCACCCGGTCGGCACCGACCACGCTGAGTATGTCGGCCACCACCTTGGCACTGATGGGTACCCGACTGGAGCGCGGCCGGCGATCCTGACGCGCATAGCCGAAGTAGGGCATGACAGCAGTGATACGACCGGCCGAGGAGCGCCGCAGGGCATCAATCAGCAGTACCAGCTCCATCAGGTTGGTGTTGGTGGGCGCGCAGGTGGGCTGGATAACGAATACATCGGAACCGCGTACATTCTCGTCGATCTCGATGGCCACTTCTCCATCGCTGAATTTGCCAACCCGGGCTGCGCCCAGCGGGATGTCCAGGCGCTGGGTGACCTGTTCGGCCAGGTCAGGGTTGGCGGTGCCGGTGAAGACCATCATGTTTGCCACGGTACTTTCCTCGAATGCTGTCGTATTCATGAGATGTAGGGTGCGGTCAGATCGGAGAGGGTGGGTAGAAGATCGATTACAGGTGAGCGATTGATGCCGGGGGCAACGAAGGTCCGATATTGGGCCGCCAGATCAGCGGCTGCGCTGCGAGCCGCGCCCTCCTGCTCGAAAACAGTATAGGCGCAGGCTCCGGTTCCGGTCAGCCGCGCAGGGCCATAGGCGCTCAAGGTGTCCAGCATGGTATTGATCTCTGGATAACGTCGTCGCACCACGGGCTCGCAGTCATTGCGGCCACCCCCCTCCAATGCGGTGCGTATTGTCGTTATTTGACTATTTCGTGTCAAACCGGGATCGGTAAATACCGCCCGGGTCGACACGGCGCTGTCCGGCTGGCAGACCACGAACCAGCGCGCCGGCAGATCCACCGGATGCAGGCGTTCCCCGATGCCCTCGGCCCAGGCACTGTGTCCGCGCACAAACAGCGGTACATCAGCGCCCAGGGTAGTGCCCAGACGGACCAGATCACTGCGGCTGAGGCCGCAGTGCCAGAATTCGTTGAGCGCCAGCAGGGTGGTGGCGCAGTCGGAGCTGCCCCCGCCGAGGCCTCCGCCCACGGGCAGTACCTTGTCCAGCCGCACCCGCACCGCAACCGGCAGCCGGGCATGTGGCTGCAGGCTGGCAGCGGCCCGGTTGATCAGATTGTCGGGCCCGGGAATGCCGGCGCTGTCTGCGAGCTCGATATGGGGACCCCGAGCCCTGTCCTCGGCCAGCTCGAAATGCAGACGGTCCCCGTAATCCAGCAATTGAAACAGGGTCTGCAGTTCGTGATAACCATCCGCTCTGCGGCCGGTAATGTGGAGCATCAGGTTGAGCTTGGCCGGGGCGGGCAGAGTCAGGGAGTGGCTCATGATACTTGTCCGGCGGCTCGGTGTGGTTGGTCAGACACCGGGAATATCCCAGGACTGAATAACAATGCGGGCATAGTTGTCATTCTGGCGTATGGTCATGCGGCGCGGCATGTTGTCGTCATGAAACTGATCATAGTCGACTTCCCAACCTTCCTGCTCCAGACGCTCCAGTACCGGCACATGATTGAGGCGGATGCCGGCCGGGCTGCGTGGCGAGGGGATGCCCCGGACCCAGTACTGCATCAGGTCCAGCGGCATGTCCAGCTCGGTGGTCTGGGCCAGCAGGTCATCCAGTGAGTCTGCGGTCCAGACGCCGTCCGAGGTGCGCAGTTCGGCATGGCCGGGACCACCGGACACGGTGGCTGCGCCCTGACCCAACGGCCCGCTGATGCGAATGTTGTAGAATTCATTGTGCTGTTGCCAGTAGACACTGAAGTTGGCCCCTTCATCGCCGGTGCGCGCACCCACGCGGCCTTCCAGCGTCCAGTCCCGCAGGGCCATCATCTTGTCCCGGTGTTCCTGCCATGGCTCCAGCATGGTCTGCTGATCGACTGGTTCGGGCGCCGGCAGGGCCGCACAGGCCGCCAGCAGAATCAGTGCACCTAGGGCACTGCAACGCGTGATCAGAACCCGAATGTTCAAGGGATGTTCAGCTCCAGTCTGTTGGCCAGTTCCTGCAGGCGCTCGGTGAAGCCATGGCGTTCGAGCCACTGGCGGGCTATATCCTTTGCCTTGTCTTGCTGTCCGCTGGCCCACAGGGCTTCAATATAGTGGCTGACGATTTCGTCATCTTCGTTTTCCCAGCCCTGCATTTCAAGCGCTTCTGCGAGAATCTCGACGGCTTCGTCATAGCGACTCTGATGGAAGCGCAGCCAGCCCAGGCTGTCCTTGATAGCATAGGAATCCGGGTTTTGCTGATAGGCCTGCTCGATCATGGGGGCAGCTTCGTCAACCCGATCGGTGCGGTCGACCAGCGTATAGCCCAGTGCATTCAGCGCGGCGGTGTTGTCCGGGTCCTGGTCCAGAATCAGGCGCAGGTCGGCTTCAAGGTCGTCCAGGCGATCCAGCGGCTCGGCGGACAGGGCGCGCATGTACAGCAGATAGAAATCGTTTGGCGCGACCCGCAGGCCCAGGCTGAAAGTATGAAAGGCATCTTCATAGTTGCCGATGTCATACCAGTAGCGGCCCTGGACTTCGGTCATCTCCACGATCAGGTCGGGGAAGCGGTCGCGCTGCTCGGCAAACAGGTCACGCGCGCTGACTTCCGGCAGGGCGCTGGCGTGCAACAACTCTATCATCTGCTGCATGGCGCCGAGTGCCCACTCGGTGTCGCTGATGGCATGATAGTGCTCAAACGCCCGCTCGGGTTCATTGTCTTCCTGTGCCAGCCGCCCCAGATAATAGTGGCCGGCCGAGTACTCGGGCGTATCCAGCAGGCGCGTGAACAGGTCTTCTGCTTCCGGGCGTCCCTGGTCGAATGCCAGTTCGCCGGCAAAGCGCAGCAGGGCGGGTGCTTCGGGGCTGTGTTCGAGACCGGCCTGCAGCACCTCCAGCGCCGTGACCTGATCATCCACCTGCAGCCAGGTGCGCGCCAGTTGCAGGTAAAAACGGGGTTCATCCGGATAGACTTCGGTGCCGGCATTGAGCACGATGCGGGCACCATTGCTCGCATTCAGGTCGGTCAGAATTTCACCGTAGGCGTAATAGTCGCGGCGGCTTTGCATCTGGTCGGCCAGGCTGTGCCAGTAGCTCTCGGCGCGCGTCATGTCGTCCTGCAGCTCAGCCAGGAAACCGAGCAGCAACAGGACATCCGGATTGTCACTCTGACCCAGATCGGACTGGGTGACGGCGCTGTACAGGCGGTCGAGATCCGGATATTCCCACTCGGTGAGGCGCTCGAAGGGCGTGTAGAACTCATAGCCGGGATTCAGATCCAGCAGCGCCTGCAGGGCGTCGATGGCCAGGTCAGGGTCGATATCGGCCAGCGCCAGTTGCCAGACACCATGCCAGGCATCGGTATCATGGGGGGAGACCTCGGTCCAGTGGCTGAAATAGCGCAGCGACAACGGCAGATTACCCATTTGCGCGGCCAGAGGGGCCACGCGCTGCAGTATGTAGCGATCGCGCGGGTATTGTTCGTGCGCCTCGCCCAGCAGCATCAGGGCCACTTCGGGCTCCTCGTTGAGCAGGGCCAGTTCGCTCATCAGCAGGCGATAGAACCCGGAACCGTCCAGCTCATAATGGACCGGAGGCGGCGACAGGGGCTCAGTGGGCAGGGTGGAGTCTGCTGCAGGTGCGGCATCATCAGAAGTGTCTGAATCCGGCGCCGAGGGTGCTGTGGTGCAGCCCCAGAGCAGCAGAATGAATAGCGTGGACAACGGTATGCAGAATTTTTTCAAGTGTAGACTTCCCGACCGCAACACATCCACTGCAGCGGTTTTTCGTGTAGAATGGCGAGCCGATTTGAATCTGGCTGAGTGTAACTCACGCCCCCAGTATATGCAGTAAAGACACACAAAAGAATATGCCGCTCGTTGCCGTGGGAATCAATCATAAAACTGCACCAGTCGAGGTGCGGGAAAAAGTGGCTTTCGCGCCCGACCAGTTGGTGGCGGCGCATCGGGAGTTGATAGACAGCGGCCGGGTGTCTGAAGCGGTGATCGTGTCTACCTGCAACCGCAGCGAAATCTACTGCAATCTGCCTTCGTCTGCCGATGGGGCGGAGCTGCGCGCGTGGCTGGCTGATTATCATGGTGTGCCGGGTGATCAGCTGACCTCCTGCAGCTACGAGTTTCACGAGCTGGAAGTGGTCAACCATCTGTCCCGCGTGGCCTCCGGGCTCGATTCTCTGGTTCTCGGCGAGCCGCAGATACTGGGGCAGCTGAAGTCTGCCTTTGCCGTTGCCCGCGAAGCAGACACCGTCTCCGGCCAGTTGAATACGCTGTTCCAGCATTGCTTCGGGGTGGCCAAGTCCGTGCGTACCGATACCGCGATCGGGCGCAACCCGGTATCGGTGGCCTATGCCGCCGTGGACATGAGCACGCACCTGTTCTCGGATCTGTCGCGCTGCCACGCGCTGCTGATCGGGGCCGGCGAAACCATAGAGCTGGTCGCCCGCCACCTGCACGAGCGCGGGATCGCCAGTATCACGGTAGCCAACCGCACCCTGGAACGCGCCGAACGCCTGGCTCGGCAGTTTGGCGCCCGCGCCATCCTGCTGGGCGACATTCCGGACAATCTGGCCGGCGCCGATATCGTAATTTCATCCACCGCCAGCCAGTTGCCCATACTGGGCAAGGGTGTGGTGGAAAAGGCGCTGAAAAAGCGCCGCCACAGCCCGATGTTCATGGTGGATATCGCGGTGCCAAGGGATATCGAGCCCGAGGTGGACGATCTTGGCGATGTCTATCTCTACACTGTGGATGACCTGCAGCAGGTCATCGAAGACAATGTGCAGTCGCGCCAGGTCGCGGCCCGCGAGGCCGACGAGATCATCGTGCGGGCGGTGCAGACCTATGCCGAAAGCCAGCGCGAACGTTCGGCCGGCGCTCACATCCGCGAATTGCGTCAGACCACCCAGGAACTGGCCGAGCAGGAACTGGACAAGGCTCGCCGCCTGCTGGCCCGGGGTGATGACCCGGAGCAGGTGCTGCGGCAGATGGCGCGCGGCCTGACCAACAAGTTTCTGCATGCGCCGACACTCTACCTGCGCCAGGCGGGCCGCGAAGGCAGGCAGGATCAGATCAGCCAGGTGCGGGATCTGTTCGCTCTGGATGACCGCGACGACGACCAACAGGATAGATGAATGAAAACATCACTGCAGGCCAAGCTGGACCAATTGCTGGAACGCTTTGATGAGCTGTCGGCCCTGCTGGCAGACCCGGGCGTGATCGGCGAGCAGGATCAGTTCCGGCGCTACTCGCAGGAATATGCAGAGCTCGAGCCCGTGGTGCGCGCCTACGATGCCTATCGCAGCGCCCTGGGTGATCAGGCCGCAGCACAGACCATGCTGGCTGACAGCGATGCCGAGATGCGAGCGCTGGGCGAGGAAGAACTGGCTGCAGTGGAAACCCGGCTGGAGAGCCTGGAAGGGGAACTGCAGGCCCTGCTGCTGCCGCGCGACCCGGATGACCGCAAGAGCGTGTTCCTGGAGGTCCGGGCCGGCACTGGCGGTGACGAGGCGGCCCTGTTCGCTGGCGATCTGTTTCGCATGTACAGCCGCTATGCCGAGAGCCGGGGCTGGCGCATCGAGATGATCAGTGCCAGCGAAGGCGAGCAGGGCGGTTTCCGCGAAGTGATCAGCCGGGTTACCGGCGATGGCGTCTATGGTGACCTCAAGTTCGAATCCGGCGCGCACCGAGTGCAGCGCGTACCGGCCACGGAGTCGCAGGGGCGCATTCATACCTCGGCCTGTACCGTGGCCGTGCTGCCGGAGGCCGACGCCGCCGAGGCGGTGGATATTCGCAAGGAAGACCTGCGAATCGACACCTATCGCTCCTCGGGAGCCGGCGGCCAGCACGTCAACACCACGGATTCGGCGATTCGCATTACCCACCTGCCCACCGGGCTGGTGGTCGAGTGTCAGGAAGAACGTTCCCAGCACAAGAACCGGGCCAAGGCCATGGCGCTGCTGGCCAGCCGGCTGGAGCAGGCGCAGAAAGACAGCGCCCAACAGCAGCAGGCCTCGGAACGCCGATTGCTGGTTGGCTCCGGAGATCGTTCGGAACGCATCAGAACCTATAATTTCCCACAGGGTCGGGTGACGGATCATCGCATCAATCTGACGCTGTACAAGCTGGACGAAGTCATGAGCGGTCAGTTGGGTGACATCATCCAGCCGCTGCTGACCGAGCACCAGGCTGACCTGCTGGCCGAACTGGGGCAGGGGGACGCGTGACCCTGGCCGAGGCCCGGCGCCTGGGCCTGCAGCAACTGCAGACAGCGGGGCTGCCCGACACCACGCGGGCCACCGACGTCGAGCATCTGCTGTGCTGGGCGCTGGAGCGCTCTTCCACCTGGCTGCGGACCTGGCCGGAGCACGAGCTGTCCGCGACCGAGCAGCAGCGTCTGGACAGCGCCCTGCAGCGCCGGGCGGGCGGCGAGCCGGTGGCGCATATCACCGGCCACCGGGGTTTCTGGTCGCTGGACCTGGAAACCGACGCCAGCACGCTGATCCCCCGGCCGGATACCGAAACCCTGGTGGAAGCGGTGCTGGAGGAAGTGCCCGCACGGCCACTGACCCTGACCGACCTGGGTACCGGCACCGGAGCCATTGCGCTGGCGCTGGCGCGTGAACGGCCGCAATGGACTGTGCAGGGCACCGATCGTTCGCTGGCGGCAGTGCAACTGGCCACCCGCAATGCCCGGCGCAATGAGCTGACGCGAGTGCAGTTTCTGTGCAGCGACTGGTGTGCGGCACTGGCGCCACACAGCCAGGATGTGCTGGTCAGCAATCCGCCCTATATCCGGGCCGACGACCCGCACCTGCAGCAGGGCGATCTGCGCTTCGAGCCAGCCTCGGCGCTGGTGGCCGAAGAGGACGGGCTGGCCGACCTGAAACGCATAGCACAGCAGGGGCGGGCGGTGCTGCGGGCTGGCGGCTGGCTGTTTCTGGAGCATGGTTATGATCAGGCGGATGATGTCGCCCTGTTGCTGATCGATGCCGGCTATGAGCAGTTGCAGCGGCGGCGTGATCTGGGTGGTCATGTGCGCGTTACCTGGGGTCGGCGACCGCAACGCATCACTGTCAATCCTGCTTGACACTCGATGCTCCGCAGCGTGAGCGTGTGCAGTTCGAGAGGCAAAAGAAAACGGTTACATCTGGTAACATCGGCCGATGACCTATCGCAATTTCCCTCCCTGGCTGATTCTGATGGGGCTGATCACAGCCCTGGGTCCGCTGGCGATCGACATGTATCTGCCGGCCTTTGTGGCCATTGCCGATGATCTGGATACCACCACCAACGCCATCGAACTGACGCTGGCCAGCTATTTTATCGGTATTGCGCTGGGCCAGGGTCTCTATGGTCCGCTCAGCGATCGCTTCGGTCGCAAGCTGCCCATGATCGTGGGCATGGTGCTCTATATCATTGCGGCGCTGGCCTGTGCGCTGGTGAGCACGGCCGAATCATTGCTGGTATGGCGCTTTGTGCAGGCCATGGGCGGCTGTGCAGGCATGGTCATTGCGCGGGCCGTGGTGCGGGACAAGACAGACCCGCAGGATGCCGCCAAGGCCTTTTCCATGCTGATTCTGGTCTTGGGAGTGGCGCCCATCCTGGCCCCGATCGCCGGCACCCTGGTGCTGACGCTGGGCAGCTGGCGCTGGATCTTCCTGTTTCAGGCGCTGGCGGCATCGGCCTGCCTGGCCTGGCTGATCTGGGGGCTGGAGGAAACGCATGCCGGTGACCAGCGCAAGCTCAGTCTGCGGCGGGTCTTTGGTGACTACGCAGAGCTGCTGCGGCGCCCCGAATATATGGGGTTTGCGCTCACCACGGGTCTGGCCATGGGTGGTTTCTTTGCCTATCTGGGCTCGTCACCGGCGCTGCTGATGGGCACCTATGGTCTGACACCCGAGCAGTACGCCATCGTCTTCGGCACCAATGCCGCCGGCTTTATTGCCCTCAGCCAGCTCAACACCTGGCTGCTGCACCGCTGGCCGATGCAAGAAGTGGTGCGGGTAGTGATCTGGGTGCTGCCGATCTCCGGCCTGACCATGCTGGCCGGCGCCCTGCTGCTGCAACAGCCGCCGCTGTGGTTCCTGTTGCCGCTGGTCTTCTGCTTTATTGCCAGTATTGGCCTGATCAATCCCAATGCGTCGGCCTGCGCCCTGTCGCTGCCGAATCTGCGCGTGGGCACGGCCTCCGCCCTGCTGGGTGTGATGCAGTTCTCCATCGCTACCGTCACCACCTTCGGTATTGGTGCGCTGGCGCAGGCGACCGCCATACCCCTGGCCGGGGGCATGGCGGCCATGGGCCTGCTGGCCTTCAGCCTGCTGCGTTTCGTCGGTCTGCCAGCTGCTGCCGAACGCGCTCCGCTGTCGCCTCATCATGGCCCATCCAGGGGATGAACTTGAGCAGCTGCGGGATGGGGAACCCCATGACGATGGCCCACATCGGATGGTCCTCGTCGAAGCCGAGGTCCGCCAGAACCTGAGTCATGGCCGGCTCGGTGCGGCTGTCGGCCAGCCACTCGTTCACCGGATCTTCCATGGTCGGCAGAATGCGCACCTCGGTGTCGCTGTTCACGTCCACCGATGCGGTCAGCCGAATGTCGCGCGATGAAAAGCCAGCCCTGAGCTCGAAGCGGCCACTCTCGACAGCGAACCGGCCCAGATGGGTGACATAGTAGGCAAAGGCCTGGTCGTCCAGCGCAATGCGGACTCTCTGTTCGGCGCCCGGCTCCAGGTGCACCCGGGCCAGGCCCTTCAGTTCCTGTTCGGGGCGCCGGTAGGTGCTCTGTGCATCTTGAATATAGACCTGCACGACCTCAGAGCCGGCCCGCGCGCCGGTATTTTTCAGCGTGACTTCCAGCGCGACGGGCGGCTGCTGGCCCGACTGCTCGACCCGGAGATCGCTCAGTTCGAAGCGGGTGTAGCTCAGGCCATGACCAAAGGGATACTGCACCGGCAGGACCTTGGAATCATAGTAGCGATAGCCGACAAACAGACCCTCGTGATAGGTGGTGTCTGTCTTGTTACCGGGGAAGGTTTCATAGGTCGGGTTGTGCTCCAGGCGCAGTGGGAAGGTTTCCGACAGCTTGCCGCCCGGGTTGGTCTCGCCTTGCAGCACGCGGGCCAGAGCCTCGCCGCCGCCCTGGCCGGGCAACCAGGCCTGCAGCAGTACCGGGCAGATGTCCTCGATGTCCCGGGTATCCAGGGCGGAGCCGCTGTGCAGCACCACGACCAGGTTGGGATTGACGGCCGCCACGGCTTGAATCAGGCGCACATGGTCGGGTGCCAGCTTCATGTCGGCGCGGTCGAAGCCTTCGCTTTCCATGCTGTCTGTGGTGCCGGTGAGCAGGACCACGCGGTCGGCCTGACGGGCGGTCTCCACGGCCTCAGTCAGCTGTGCGGAGGAGACCTCGGTCTCGGTGTAACCGGCAGCGTAGGAGACCGACCCCCGTGCCGACAGCGCATCCAGAACGGTGCTCATCTGTTTGGGCTTCATGTGGGAGCTGCCGCCACCCTGAAAACGGGGCTCGGTGGCAAACTGGCCGATCAGCGCGATGCTGTCGGCCTTGGCGAGTGGCAGCAACTCCTGTTCATGCTTGAGCAGTACCATGCTGTCTGCGGCGGCGCGCACAGCCAGTTCATGGTGTGCATCCCAGTCCACGGTCACGGCCTTGCGTGCGTCGGTGACCTGGCGGATCAGCTTCAGTACGCGCAGCACGCGCTGGTCCAGGCTGGCTTCATCAAGCTGGCCCGACTGCACGGCATTCAGCAGTTCGTGATCGCGCAGCGCCGGCCCCGGCATTTCCAGATCCAGGCCATTGGCATGGGCCAGAGTCTTGTCCTGTACCGCCGACCAGTCCGACATGACCAGACCGTCAAAACCCAGCTCGTCACGCAGCAGGCGCTGCAGCACATCGGAATTCTGGCAGGCGAACTCGCCATTGACGCTGTTGTAGGCGCCCATCACGGTCCAGGGGCTGGCTTCGCGGATGGCGCGGGCAAACGGGGCCAGGTAGATTTCCTGCAGCGTGCGTTCATCCACCTGCGTGTTGATCTGAAAACGCCGGGTTTCCTGTTCGTTGCCGACAAAGTGCTTGATACAGGCACCGACGCCCTCGCTCTGCACGCCCTGCACATAGGCGCTGGCCATGACGCCGGTCAGATAGGGATCTTCGGAGAAATATTCGAAATTGCGGCCACCCAGTGGGCTGCGCTTGCCATTGAGGCCCGGGCCCAGAATGACGCCAACGCCCAGCGCCTGGCATTCCCGCCCGATGGCCGCTGCCACCTCCTTTATCAGCTCCGGGTTCCAGGTGGCTGCCATGGCGGCTTCAACCGGAAACACGGTGGCAGGGTGGGTATCGTCATTCAGGGTGGCCGCTGCGGTCAGGCGCACCCCGTGCGGGCCGTCGGTCATGACGATTTCCGGCACTGATTCTGCAGGCAGACCGTGCAGAGTCCAGGCGTCCTTGCCGCACAGCAGACGCACTTTTTCTTCCACGCTGAGATGGCTTAATACGGTTGCAGGATCAAAATTGGCCATAGGGGTCTCCAGGGTCAGTCGGCAGGGTGCAGAGTGTATCATGTAAGCGATTACACTCAAGGCGCAGATCAGTTTGCCGAGGGTGGATTCAGCAGCGGCTTCCGCTCCGGCCACAGAAGACACTGCAGGCGCTGCAGACCGGCCATGCGAGCCGTCACATTCCTGTTATACTGTGCAGCAGATCGCATCGAGTGCAAGGAGACAGATTCACCATGACGCGAACCATTGCCATCATTGGCGGCACCGGGCTGACCGAGCCCAGTCGATTACAGGTTGTCAATGCGCATGATGTCCAGACGCCCTATGGTCATACGTCAGCGCCAATTCTGGAGGGTGACATGGGCGGCAACCGGGTGCTGTTTCTGGCCCGCCACGGGCATCCGCACCGGATTCCGCCGCACCAGGTCAACTATCGGGCCAACCTGTGGGCTCTGCAGAAGCTGTACGCCACGGACATTGTGTCGATCAATGCGGTAGGCAGCATCAATATCGAAGCCATGCCCACCCGCTCCATGGTATTGCCGGATCAGATCATCGATTACACCTGGGGACGGATACATACCTTTTATCAGGGTGACATGGAAAGCGTGAAGCACGTTGACCTGTCCTTCCCCTATACCGACAGCCTGCGCGATGTGCTGCGCCGCGCCGCCCGCGAGTCGGGCAAGGCGATTGCCGATGGCGGCGTCTACGGGGTTACGCAGGGCCCGCGTCTGGAGACGGCGGCCGAGATCACCCGCATGGAGCGTGATGGTTGTGATGTGGTGGGCATGACCGGCATGCCGGAAGCCGCACTGGCGCGTGAACTCAAGCTGAATTATGCGTCCCTGGCGCTGGTGGTGAATCCTGCTGCCGGCAAGAGCAGCAAGGTGATCACGCTGAAGGACATCCAGGCCACGCTGACCGTCGGCATGGTGGATGTGCGCGACGTCATCAGTGAAACGGTGCGCATCTTCTACGAAGACTGATCAGTCTGGTCTAAGACAGGTCAGCTTGTTAAACTTCAAACGTCCATCGGGGTGCCCGGCAGCAGCAATGCCGTCGGGCTGAGATCAGTCGGTACTCGCGCCAGAGTGCAGAGTGCCGCACACCCGTTGAACCTGATCCAGTTCGTACTGGCGAAGGGAATGGCATGCAACACCGCCTTTCGGGCGGCCTTTCAGAGCCGCTGATTCCCTTCTCGCCGGCAATTCAATGACCGGGAGAAATCATGAGAACACTGACCCTGGCAACCGGCCTTGCCCTGGCGGGCACACTGGGTGCCAACGAGTTGACCGTCTATACCTACAGTTCCTTCACCAGTGACTGGGGCCCTGGGCCCGAGATCAAGAGTGCCTTCGAGGCGCAGTGTGACTGCACGCTGAACTTTGTCAGCTCCGATGACGGTGTATCCCTGCTCAATCGCGTGCGGCTCGAGGGGGTCAACACCCAGGCCGATGTGGTGCTGGGTGTTGATGATGCCCTGATCGAGGAAGCGCGTGCACTGGAGCTCTTCCAGCCACACGGTATCGACTGGAGCGACCTGCCGCTGGCCGCTGACCTGGCGTGGTCGGATGACCTCTATGTGCCCTTTGACTACGGCTATTTTGCCTTTGTGTATGACACCGAGAACATCGACTCGCCGGCCACCTCGATGGAGGAACTCCTGAGCAGCGATGTATCCATCCTGTATCAGGACCCGCGTACCAGCACGGTAGGACAGGGCCTGATGCACTGGATGCAGGCGCTGTATGGTGATAACGGCGTGACCGAGGCCTGGCAGGCTCTGGCAGAGCGCACAGTAACCGTGACCCAGGGCTGGAGCGAGTCCTATGGCATGTTCCAGGAAGGCGAAGCCGACTATGTGCTGAGCTATACCACATCGCCGGCCTACCACATGGTGGCGGAAGATACCGATCGCTATCAGGCGGCAACCTTCGAGGAAGGTCATGTGGCACAGATCGAGGTGGCCGCCATTTCTGCCTTTACCGATCAGGCCGAGCTGGCGGCCGAGTTTCTGGATTTTCTGCTGAGTCGGGAAGCACAGCAGATTCTGCCGGTGACCAACTGGATGCTGCCGGTGCGGACCGACGTGGAACTGCCGGCAGCTTTCGATCGTCTGGCCACGCCCGAGCGTATCGGTCACAGCCCGACCGAGATCCACGAGCATCGGCAGGCCTGGATCCGTACCTGGCGTAACGCCGTCAGTCAGTGACTACTGACCGCCGTCATGATGAGGGGGTGCCGGTGTTTGCCGGACGCCCCCTGCCGACGGCAAACCGTCAGTGGGGCAGCCTGATCTGGGGTCTGGCGGCTCTGGCCTGCATGTTGCTGGCCACCGTGCTCGCCTTTCTGGCGTTGTTCGGCTGGAGTGAGGGGCGTCCCGACCTCAGCATTCTGCATGACGCCTATTTTCATCGCATTCTGCGTTTTACCCTCTGGCAGGCTTTGCTGAGCACGCTGTTTGCCGTGCTGCTGGCACTGCCGGTGGCGCGTGCTGTGGCACTGGATGCCCGGCTGCCGGGCAAGGCCCTGTTTCTGCGCTGGGCCCTGCTGTGTTTTGTCATGCCCAGCCTGATTCTGATCACCGGCCTGGTGTCGGTATTCGGTCGTTCCGGCTGGCTGACCCCCTGGCTGGGCGCCGGCTGGAACCTGTACGGCCTGAACGGCATCCTTATCGCGCATGTGTTCCTGAACATGCCCTTTGCGCTGCGCGTGCTGGTGTTTCAGTGGCAGAGCATTCCCGATACCGCCTGGAAGGTGTCGGCCCAGCTCGGGTTGTCGGGCTGGCAGCGCTTTCGGCTGGTAGAGTGGCCGGCAATACGGGGTGTGCTGCCGGGGGTTGCCGGTTTTATCTTCCTGCTCTGTTTCAACAGCTTTGCCATTGTGCTGGCACTGGGCGGTGGCCCGCGTGCCACGACCATAGAGGTGGCCATCTATCAGGCGCTGAAATTTGCCTTCAATCCGGCCGAAGCGCTGACCCTGGCCTGGACCCAGTTGCTGGTGGCGGGCGGGCTGTTTCTGCTGTTCAGTCAGTTTGGCCGGTTGCGCTGGCTGGCACCGCCACAGGGTCAGCCCTGGCTGCCGGCCCTGCATCCGTTCACGCGGGCGCTGGGCCGGCTGGCCTACGTGCTGGCCATCCTGTTTCTGGCAGTGCCGATTGCCACCCTGATTCCGGTGGCGCTGTTCCGCGGTGGGCAGGGCCTGCCCTGGAGTACGCTGATGCCGGTCACCCTGCGCTCGCTGGGCTTTGCCTTTGCGGCCGCCACTCTGGCCACCTTGCTGGCGCTGGGGGGGCTGGAACTGTGGCGGCGCTGGACTGCCCCGGGGGCTCGGCGCTGGGTGGAGTTTGCGGCCCTGCACCATCTGGTGATCCCGGGCATGGTGCTGTCGGTGGGTCTGTATCTGTTCTTTTTGCCCTGGGTGAACTGGATACGCTGGGGCTGGGTTGCCGTCATTGGCCTCAATGCGCTGGTGGCCCTCCCGTTTGTGTACCATCAACTGAAACCCAGAGTGTTCGATTTTGATGCCAACTATCGGCGCCAGGTAGCGGATCTGGGGCTGCGCGGCTGGCCGTTCTGGCATCGGCTTTATCTGCCCTGGCTGTTGCCGGCACTGCGGCGGGCCTGGGCGCTGGCCTTTGTGATCGCGCTGGGGGACTTTGCCGTCTTCGGCATCTTCGGACACGACAGCTGGCGCACGCTGCCCTGGCTGATCTATGCCCTGGCCGGGTCCTACCGACTGCAGGCGGCGGCGCTGGCTTCACTGTTACTGCTTGCCTTTGCGCTCATTGCGCTCTGGGTGCTGGAGGATCATCGACATCATGCTTGAAGCACGTCAGTTGGTATTGCGCCGGGGCGACCGGCAATGGAACCATGATTTTGTGCTGGAACCGGGACGCACACTGGCCCTGACCGGACCCAGTGGCAGTGGCAAGACAACGCTGCTGGAGGCCGTGGGCGGCTTTGTGCCGGTGCATTCGGGCGAGTTGCTGCTGGCTGGCACCGCGCTGACAGGGCTGCCACCGGAGCAGCGGCCGGTATCGACGCTGTTCCAGCAGCACAATCTGTTCGAGCATATTCGGGTGGCGGACAACCTGAAACTGGGTTTTCGGCATGGCAGACCGGATGCGGCATCCTGGTCGCAGGTGCTGGCGGCCTGTGCGCACCTGGGGGTCGATGAGTTGCTGGAGCGCTATCCGGGGGAGCTGTCCGGGGGACAGCGCCAGCGGGTGGCGCTGATCAGAACCGTGCTGCGGCCGCAGGTGATCGTGGTGCTGGATGAGCCCTTCAGCGCGCTGGATGGCGACAATCGCCAGCGCGCCGGGGACTGGGTACATCAGCAGATCCGCGACAGCCGGCGGCATCTGCTGTTCGTGACGCATCAGCCTGACGACACCGCGCGCTGGGCTGACGAGGTGCTGGCGCTCTAGTATCGAACTAGAGCGGGTCGATAGCGTCCAGATCATCCGGATCGCCCAGGCCGTCATCGGCATCCGGGTCGAGCTCACCCTCGATAATATCGCCGCCCGAGGTGATCTCGACCGGGTTATAGGGGGTGAACTGGATGATCATGCCCAGCCGGGGGTGATCGATATAGTGCAGCTCGTTGCTGCGCATGCGGCGTCGCTCGTTGAAGCGGGCAGCCTCCACGGGCACAAAGTGCGGGCCCATGCGGAAGGTCGGACTGCTGCCGACCACGGCTGGCAACGGCGGCGTGCGCTCGCCTTCGGGGATCAGTGACGGTGGCAGGCTGTCACCGAAAAGCAGCGGCAACGGTGCCTGTTCCTGTTCATAACGGGTGTGGTAGATGTCGGTTTCCACATGCAGGAAGCGACCGACATGAATGGCAATGGTGCCGTCGGTTTCGTAGGCATCACCAAAACGGCTGCCGGCGTGCAGGCGAATCACATCCCGCTCTGCCTCGGCGGCGACGGGCATGTTCCAGCCGGTGTGCAGCAGCACCCGGCGACCCCGGCTTTCATCAAGGCGTCGGGCTTCATCGGTCAGTTGCAGCAGGGGCTCCGGCAGAATGACCAGGGGTTCTTCTTTACCCTGACCAAGATCCACCAGCGGCCAGCGTGGCGGCAGTTCGCTGTCGGCTGCAAGGCTGGGTGCCGCCGGAACAGGGGCCATGACGCCGCTGCCCATGGGTGCACGACGCAGTTGTTGGGCGCCATTGAGCAGGGTCAGATCCGGGCTCTCCGGCCAGACTTCGTTGTACTCCGGCTCCTGACGCTGTTCGAACAGAATCAATTCGACCTGATACCAGCGCCCGACATTGGGGTTGGCGCCCTGGGCCAGCAGATTCGAGACCGGCAGTGCCAGCAGGGCGATCAACAGCAGGGCAGGGCCCGTTCTGGTGGATATCTTCATGCTTGCAGGTCCTGGCTAAGTCTGTCCAATAGAGCGTCCACCACAGCAAATCTTTCTTCAGCGGTTGCGGACACTTCCCTGAAACCGAGGCGGTCACCCTGGCGCATCTGGTAGGTCGCAGGTTGCTGCTGAACCAGTTGCACGATGGTAAACGGATTCACCTGCGTCTGGCCAGAGAACTCGACCACACCGCCGTCAGCATTGCAGGTCAGTTTATCAATGCCCATGGCCTCAAGGCGATGGCGCAGCCGGGTTACCCTGAAAAGATTGTTCAAAGGTTCGGGCAGCAGCCCGAAACGGTCGATCATTTCCACCTTGAGTTCGCGCAGTGCCTCGTCGTCCGGCGCACTGGCAATACGCTTGTACAGGGTCAGCCGGGTGTTGATGTCGGGCAGGTAGGCTTCCGGAATCAGGGTCGGCACGTGCAGGTTGACTTCCACATGGCTCTGGTCGGCCAGGTTGATGTCGGGCTCCCGGCCTGCCTTCAGTGCCTGGACGGCCTGGTCCAGCATCTCCATGTAGAGACTGAAACCGATGGATTCGATATGGCCACTCTGCTCCTCGCCCAGCAGTTCGCCGGCACCGCGTATTTCCAGATCGTGCGTGGCCAGCATGAAGCCGGCGCCGAGATCCTGCGCCTCGGAGATGGCTTCCAGACGTTTTTTGGCATCACCGGAGAGTGCCTTCCAGGGCGGTGTCAGCAGATAGGCGTAGGCCTGGTGGTGCGAGCGCCCGACGCGGCCGCGCAACTGGTGCAACTGCGCCAGGCCGAACTTGTCGGCCCGGTTGATGATGATGGTATTGGCCGAGGGAATATCGATGCCGGTCTCGATAATGGTGGTGCAGACCAGCACGTTGTGACGTTTGTGGAAAAAATCCGACATGACCTTTTCCAGATCCCGTTCGCGCATCTGGCCGTGTCCGATGGCCACGCGTGCCTCCGGTATGGCTGCGCGTATCTCGTCGGCCACGCGTTCGATGCTCTGCACTTCATTGTGCAGGAAATAGACCTGACCGCCGCGCAGAATCTCACGGTAGATGGCCTCCCTGATCAGGGGCTGATCCTGTTCGCGCACAAAGGTTTTCACCGACAGGCGACGGGCCGGCGGGGTCGCGATGATGGACAGGTCACGGATGCTGGACATGGCCATGTTCAGGGTGCGCGGGATCGGGGTGGCGGTCAGCGCCAGGATGTCCACATTGGCGCGCAAGGCCTTGATGCGTTCCTTCTGCTGCACGCCGAAGCGGTGTTCCTCGTCAACGATCAGCAGCCCGAGATCCTTGAACTTGACACCCCTGGAGAGCAGCTTGTGAGTGGCCACGATGATGTCCACCTGGCCATTCTCGAGCCCCTGCAGTACCCGGTCGGTTTCCTTGCCGGTGCGAAAGCGCGACAGTACTTCAACCCGCAGCGGCCAGTTGGCAAAGCGGTCGACAAAGCTCTCATGGTGCTGCTGGGCGAGCAGGGTAGTGGGCACCAGAATGGCCACCTGCTTGCCGGAATGCGCGGCGATAAAGGCGGCCCGCATGGCCACTTCGGTCTTGCCGAAGCCGACATCACCACAGATCAGCCGATCCATGGGCTGGGCACGGGTCATGTCCTGAATGACGGCATTGATGGCAACCAGCTGATCGTCGGTTTCCTCGAACGGAAACTCGGCGGCGAAGCGACGATAGTCTTCGCCCACCGGCGGAAACGCATGGCCCTCACGCGCTTCGCGACGCGCATAGACATCCAGCAGTTCGGCCGCAGTATCCCGAATCTTTTCCGCTGCCTTGCGGCGGGTGGTGCTCCAGCGTTCCGAGCCCAGCCGGTGCAGCGGCGCTGTACTCTCTTCGCCGCCGGCATAGCGACTGATCAGGTGCAGGCTGGTGACCGGCACGTAGAGGTTGGCGTCACTGGCGTAGGTCAGTTTCAGGAATTCGTTGGCCTGGCCATCGACTTGCAGGGTTTCCAGCCCCTGATAGCGGCCCACCCCGTGGTCGAGATGCACCACCGGCTGCCCCGGCTTGAGTTCCGCCAGGTTGCGAATGGCCAGGTCGGCCTGATCCAGGCTGGCTTTCTCGGCCCGGCGGCGGGTGGCGGAGACATGCTGCTCGCCAAAGAGCTGGGTTTCACTGACCAGGCGCAGGCCCGCATTCGGGTGTTCAATGCCCTGACTCAGCGGTGCCACGGTAATGGCCAGGTGCTGCTGGCCGGCCAGGAAGTCATGCACGCTGTCGAGCTGCACGGGTCGGATGCCGGTGTCATTGAGCAGGTCCAGCAGGCTTTCGCGGCGCCCCGGGGTTTCGGCGCAGAACAGCACGCGGGCATCGGTGCTGTCGAGCATGGCCTGCACCGCCTGCAGCGGCCGCGCCGCCCGGTGATCGATCGGGTAGGGCTGCGGGATGGCGAAGTCGGCGTTCACAGCACCGCTGCCGCTGGCCGGGGCGGTACTCAGGTGAATCTGCGGGAAGCGCTTGAACTGGGCGAACAGTTCATCCTCCCGCAGGTAGATGCGGTGTGGTGGCAGCAATGGGCGCGAAATGTCATGGCGGCGGTTTTCATAGCGTTGCGCCACATCGGCGAGGAAATGCCGGGCCTCTTCCTGCAGGTCACCCTGGAAAACCAGCAGCGTATTGTCCGGCAGATAGTCGAAAAAGGCATGCAACTGCTCGAAGAACAGATCCAGGTAATATTCGATGCCGGCCGGGGCCAGACCGTCCGAAATGTCCTGATACAGGGGGCATTGTCGGGGGTCGACATCGAATTCGGCCCGAAAAGTCTCGCGGAAGCGGGCTATGCCCGCGTCCGTCAGCGGGAATTCGCGGCCCGGCAGCAGTTCGAAGCGCTCCACCGGTCGCCGGGTACGCTGGGTATCCGGGTCAAACAGGCGGATCGATTCGATGTTGTCATCAAACAGTTCGATGCGCAGCGGCGCGTCGGCGCCCATCGGAAAGATATCGACCAGGCCGCCGCGCAGGGTGTACTGACCATGGTCGGTCACGGTGCTGGCGTGTTCGTAACCGGCTTCCTGCAGTCGGTGGCTGAAGGTCCCGAGGTCAAGGCGATCGCCGACCTGCAGGCGCAGTGTCCAGCGCTGCACATAGTCCGTCGGCACGAAACGATGCAGTACCGTGCTCAGCGTGGCAAACACCGGCGCCGGCGTGGCGGCGGCCTGCTGCAGTTCATACAGGATGCTGATGCGGTCGGAGATGATGTCCTGATGCGGCGAGAAGGTGTCATAGGGCAGTATCTCCCAGTCCGGCAACCAGCGGGCTTCGGGTTGATCCCGGTCCAGAAAGATGCGGGTATCCCTCTGCAGGCGCTCCAGTTCCGTGGTGTTGCCACCAATGACGACGACCTGGCCCGGGTGATTCTGGATCAGCCCGGCCAGTGCCCAGCCGTCGGCACCCGGGGGCAGGTTGCCCAGATGCCGTCGGTCACCCGCTCTGGTGGGCAGTTCCGGGGCAGGCAATGGCGCCAGGCAGGGCGTCGGAGTTGATACGGACACGGTGTCTCCTGTCGTTGCAGTCATCTCTGTGCAGGTGTAATGGCTGGTCTGCGGGGCGGCGTATTGTAGCAGGGGGGCGACCTCATGGCAGCCTTCGCTGCAAGGTCGTGAACTGATGCAAGTCAATCACATCTGTGTGTCGCCAATTTATTGGGCTGCGGCGCCGCACGACAGTAGCAAATCGGATGTATGGCTATTATACTTACGCCCGATTTCAGGGGGTGTTCAGGATTTGGTTCACGCAGCACGGTGACCAACGGAGCGGAATTCGAGATCGTGCTGCCCGCAAGCTCTGCTGCCGAATTCGACTGGTTCGGCAACTGCTAATCTGCACCTGCCCAGGGCGTTCAGCCCCAGAGAATACATTGAATTCAGTCCCGGTGGTTCCGGCGCGGACGATCGGGTTTATGCTTTGAAATCAGAGACGGGCAATACACTATGATCACTATAAAGAAAGGTCTGGACCTTCCGATTACTGGTGAGCCCACTCAAACCCTGTCCGAAGGGAACTCCGTCAAGTCGGTGGCATTGGTAGGCTATGACTACCATGGCATGAAGCCGACCATGCTGGTGCGCGAGGGTGATCGCGTCAAGCTGGGTCAGCCCGTGTTTACCGACAAGAAGACCGAGGGAGTCACCTATACGGCACCGGGAACGGGTGTGGTGAAGGCCATCAATCGAGGCAAGCGGCGGGTGTTCCAGTCGCTGGTCATCGAGCTGGATGGTGATGAAGAGGAAACCTTTGACAAGTATACCCCCGGCAAACTGGGCAGTCTGAGCCGCGACAAGATCGTCGACAACCTGGTCAGAAGTGGCGTCTGGACAGTATTGCGCACGCGCCCTTTCAGCAAGGTGCCCGCGCCAGACAGCACGCCGGCAGCCATCTTCGTCAATGCCATGGATACCAATCCGCTGGCGGCCGACCCGGCCGTGATCATTGCCGAGGAGAAAGAAGCCTTTCAGCAGGGCCTGACCCTGATCAGCAAGCTGACCGAAGGTCGCACCTGGCTGTGCAAGGCGCCGGGCGCAGACATTCCCGTTGTTGACGGTGTCAGCGTGGAAGAGTTTGCCGGTCCCCATCCGGCCGGCAATGTGGGCACTCATATCCACTTCCTGGACCCGGTACACCTCAACAAGACCGTCTGGACCATCAACTATCAGGACGTCATCGCCATCGCCAGGCTGTTCACCACAGGTCGGATCAGTACCGACCGGGTGATCGCGCTGGGTGGGCCGATGGCCGAAAAGCCGCGCCTGATCAGAACCCGTATCGGGGCCAACCTGTTTGATCTGTGCCAGGGCGAAGTGCCGGCCGGAGAGAACGTGCGCATGATCTCGGGCTCAGTCTGGGGTGGCCGGGCGCCGATCGACGAGGTGGCCTATCTGGGCCGTTATCACCTGCAGGTGAGCCTGCTGCGTGAAGGCACTGATCGCCCCATGTTCCATTATCTGCGCCCCGGGTTCGAACGCTTCTCGGTGCTCAATATCTATGTGTCCAGGCTGTTCAAGGGCAAGAAATTCGATTTCGATACCTCTACTCAGGGTTCGGAGCGCGCCATGCTGCCGCTTGGACAGTATGAAAAGGTGATGCCACTGGATATCCTCCCCACGCAGCTGTTGCGTGCGATTGCCAGCGGCGATCTGGAGCAGGCGGAGGAACTGGGTGCTCTCGAGCTGGACGAAGAGGATGTAGCGCTGCTGTCCTATGTGTGTGCCGGTAAGTATGAATATGGGCCCATCCTGCGGGACACCCTGACCACCATCGAGAAAGAGGGCTGACAGCATGATGGCATTGCGCAAGATTCTCGACAATCTGGAGCCGCACTTTACCGAGGGTGGCAAATACAAGAAGTGGTACCCCCTGTACGAGGCCATCGATACCTTCCTGTACCGGCCCGGCAGTGTGACCAGTACCACGGCCCATGTGCGTGACGGCATGGACCTGAAGCGCATCATGATCACGGTCTGGGTCTGTACCTTCCCGGCCATGTTCTTCGGCATGTGGAATATCGGCTATCAGGCCAATACGGCCATTGCCGGCGGTCTGGAACTGACCGAAAACTGGCGGCACTTCTTCATTGCCCTGTTTGCCGGCAATGACCCCAGCAGTATCTGGGACAACTTCTGGTATGGCTTCTGGCACTTTGTGCCTGTCTATGCCGTGACCTTTGTTGTCGGTGGCTTCTGGGAAGTGCTGTTCGCCACTGTGCGCAAGCACGAGGTGAACGAAGGCTTCTTCGTGACCTCTGTGCTGTTTGCGCTGATCTGTCCGCCCAGCATTCCGCTGTGGCAGGTTGCTCTCGGCATCACCTTCGGTGTGGTCGTGGGCAAGGAAATCTTCGGCGGTACCGGCAAGAACTTCCTCAACCCGGCGCTGACCGGGCGGGCCTTCCTGTACTTCGCCTATCCGGCGGCCATGTCCGGGGATGAAGTCTGGACGGCGGTCGACGGTTTCTCCGGCGCCACGCCCCTGAGCCTGGCGCAGGATGGCGGCGTGTCCTACATGATCGAAAACGGTGTGGCCTGGAGCAACGCCTTCCTGGGTACCATTCAGGGGTCCATGGGTGAAACCTCGACTCTGCTGGTGCTGCTGGGCGGCCTGGTGCTGGTGTTCATGGGGATTGCCAACTGGCGCATCGTCGCCGGTGTCATGGTCGGCATGATTCTGTCCTCGGCCCTGCTCAATATGGTCGGCTCCGAGACCAACCCGCTGTTCGAGGTGCCGTGGTACTGGCATCTGGTGCTGGGCGGCTTTGCCTTCGGCATGATGTTCATGGCCACTGACCCGATTTCGGCATCCATGACCAATCTGGGCAAATGGTGGTTCGGGGGCCTGATCGGTGTGATGACCGTGTTGATCCGTGTGGTCAACCCGGCTTTCCCCGAGGGCATCATGCTGGCCATTCTGTTCGCCAACATTTTCTCCCCGCTGATCGACTACTACGTCGTCAAGGGCAATATCAAGCGGAGGGCTGCTCGTGTCCAGCAAGCGTGATAGAGATTCCGTCAAGAACATCATAGTCGTCGCGTTCTCGGTGTGTCTGGTCTGTGCCATCGTGGTATCTGCTGCTGCGGTCGCCCTGCGACCGCTGCAACAGGAAAACGCGGAACTGGATCGCAAGCAGAACGTGCTGCAGGCGGCCGGCATCTTCCAGAGCGGGGTGTCCATTGACGAGCAGTTCGCGGACATCGAAACCCGTGTGATCGAGCTGGCGACCGGCGAATTCGTTGACCATATCGATCCGGATACCTACAACCAGCGTCAGGCGGCCCGTGATCCTGCACGGTCGCAGGAGATCCGCGGTCGAGAAGACATTGCCGGCATCAATCGACTGGAAGACTACTCTCTGGTCTATCTGGTCCGGGATGACGATGACGACCTGGAAATTGTCATCCTGCCGGTGCGTGGTTATGGTCTGTGGTCAACCATGTATGGTTTCCTGGCACTGGAAAATGATCTCAACACCGTCGCCGGTCTGGGCTTTTATGATCACGCCGAAACACCGGGTCTGGGTGGCGAGATCGACAACCCCAACTGGATTGCCCAGTGGCCGGGTCGCCGAATCTACGACGACGACGGTGAAGTGGCGCTGCGGGTAACACGCGGCGGGGGTATCGAGGAGGAACATCATATCGATGGTATTTCCGGTGCCACGCTGACCAGCCGTGGTGTCGACAACATGATTGCATTCTGGATGGGCGAGCGTGGCTTCAAGCCCTTCCTGGAAAATCTGCGCGGGGAGGAATCCTGATATGGCCTCACAAAGCAAAAAAGTCCTGATGGACCCGTTGTTCAACAACAACCCGATCGGACTGCAGATTCTCGGTATCTGTTCAGCTCTGGCGGTAACCACCAGCATGACAGTGGCATTGGTCATGTGTCTGGCGGTTATCTTCGTGCTCTGTCTGTCCAACTTCTTTATTGCGCTTATCCGCAATCAGATTCCGAGCAATATCCGGATCATCGTGCAGATGACCATTATTGCCTCGCTGGTGATCGTGGTGGATCAGATCCTGAAAGCTTACGCCTACAACATCTCGCAGCAGCTGTCGGTGTTTGTCGGGCTGATCATCACCAACTGTATCGTGCTGGGGCGCGCCGAAGCCTTCGCGATGCAGAACCCGCCGGGCATCTCCTTCATCGACGGTCTGGGCAATGCCCTGGGCTATTCGGTGGTACTGATGATTGTGGCCTTCTTCCGTGAACTGTTCGGTGCCGGGTCGCTGTTCGGCTTTCAGGTTCTGACTCCGGTCAGCGAGGGTGGCTTCTACGAGCCCAATGGCCTGTTCCTGTTGCCGCCCAGCGCCTTCTTCATTATCGGCTTCATGATCTGGGCGCTGCGCGTCTGGAAACCGGAGCAGGTGGAGCAGGATGAGTTCGAGATCCGGCCCAACGTCAACAAGGAGGCCTTCTGATGTTTGAAGAACTGCTCGGTCTGTTCATTACCGCCATCTTCGTGGAGAACATGGCGCTGGCCTTCTTCCTGGGCATGTGTACCTTTCTGGCCATTTCCAAGAAGGTCGATGCCGCCGTGGGTCTGGGTATTGCCGTGGTCGTGGTGCTGGGCATCACGGTGCCGGTCAACAACCTGATCTATGCCCTGATTCTGCAGGAAGGCGCACTGTCCTGGATCAGTGAAGATCTGGCGGCTGTGGATCTCAGCTTCCTGGGCTATCTGAGCTATATCGGTGTGATTGCGGCACTGGTGCAGATCATCGAGATGTTTCTCGACAAGTATGTGCCCAAGCTCTACAACGCTCTGGGCGTGTTCCTGCCGCTGATCACCGTGAACTGCGCCATTCTGGGTGCATCCCTGTTCATGGTGGAGCGGGACTACAACTTCTCCGAATCCGTGGTCTATGGCCTCGGTGCCGGTATCGGCTGGGCGCTGGCGATTGCCGCGCTGGCCGGTATTCGCGAGAAGTTGAAGTACAGTGATATTCCCCCGGGGTTGCGTGGTCTGGGCATTACCTTTATTGCCACCGGCCTGATGTCCCTGGGATTCATGTCCTTCTCGGGCGTACAGCTGTAAGACAGGAGCAAGCTCATGATTCTGGAAATTACTCTGGGCGTCGTCTTTTTCATCGTCATCGTCTTTTTCCTGGTGGCGGTGATTATCAGTGCGCGCTCGAAGCTGGTGAATACCGGTGAAGTGACGATCGAAATCAACGAAGATCCCGACAAGTCGATCAAGGCCGAGGCGGGCAGCAAATTGTTGGGTACGCTGGCCAACCAGGGCATCTTCCTCAGCTCTGCCTGTGGCGGTGGCGGCACCTGTGCCCAGTGCAAGTGCCAGGTATTCGAGGGGGGCGGTGCGCCGCTGCCGACGGAAACTTCAGCCTTCACCAAGGGTGAACTGAAGGCAGGCTGGCGCCTGTCCTGTCAGGTGCCGGTGAAGCAGGATATGAAGATCGACGTGCCGGCCGAATTCTTTGGCGTCGAACGCTGGGAATGTGAGGTGGTGTCCAACCCCAATGTGGCCACCTTCATCAAGGAACTGACACTGAAGCTGCCGGAAGGCGAGAATGTCGACTTCCGCGCCGGTGGCTATGTGCAGCTGGAATGCCCGCCGCACCATGTGAAGTTCAAGGATTTCGATATCGAAGAGGAGTTCCGCGGGGACTGGGACAAGTTCAATGTCTGGCAGTACGAGTCCAGGGTGGACGAGACCGTCACCCGTGCCTACTCCATGGCGAACTATCCGGAAGAGAAGGGTATTGTGAAGTTCAATATCCGCATCGCCACTCCGCCGCCGGGAACAGACCACCCGCCGGGTATCATGTCGTCCTATGTGTTCAGCCTGAAACCGGGCGACAAGATCACCGTGTTCGGACCCTTTGGTGAGTTCTTCGCCAAGGATACCGATGCCGAGATGATCTTTATCGGCGGTGGTGCCGGTATGGCGCCCATGCGCTCGCACATCTTTGACCAGCTCAAGCGTCTGAATTCCAAGCGCAAGATCAGCTTCTGGTACGGCGCGCGGTCCTACCGGGAAGCTTTCTATGTCGAGGAATTCGACAAGCTGGCCGAAGAAAACGACAACTTCGAGTGGCATCTGGCCCTCAGCGAGCCGCTGGAAGAAGACAACTGGACCGGCGCCACGGGCTTTATCCACAATGTATTGTACGAGAAGTATCTGAAGGACCATGAGGCACCGGAAGATGTCGAGTACTATATGTGTGGGCCGCCGATGATGAATGCGTCCTGCATCAAGATGCTGAAGGATCTGGGTGTGGAAGACGAGAACATCGCGCTGGACGACTTTGGTGGCTGATGTCTATGCAAAAGCTCTGCAATAGGCTTTTCATCGGAAAGGGGTGCCTGTTGGCACTCCTTTTTGTTTGGGGCTGCAGTAATGATGTGGGTGATGAGCCGCTGCGTTTCACGGGCGGCACCATGGGTACCAACTACACGGTACAGGTGTATGCCCCCGAGTCCGAGAAGCTGGCGCTGGAAGTGGGCATTCAGCGGGCCCTGCGCCGCGTTGTAAACAGTACTTCTGTCTACGAGCCACGCTCTGATGTCAGTCGCTTCAATGCTGCCGAGCCCGATGAATGGGTGGAGGTCAGTGACGAGGTGGCAAGGATCGTGGCGGCCGGGCTGGAGGTGGCGGAGATCACCGCTGGCGCCTTTGAGCCCACCATCCTGCCTCTGGTCAATATCTGGGGCTTCGGGCCCCAGGGACGGGCTGAAGAGATACCCTCGGAGGAGGAACTCGAAGCTGCCATGGCCATGATCGGCTGGCAGGCAGTGGAAGTCCGCACGGACCCGCCGGCCTTGCGCAAATCCGCGCCGCGCGAGATCGATCTGGGCGGTATTGCCAAGGGTTATGGCGCCGATGCAGTCGCTGAATACCTGTTGGCTCAGGGTCACACTCAATTTCTGGTAGAATTGGGGGGAGACATGGTGGTTCAGGGCGGTAAACCGGATGGGTCGCCCTGGCGCATTGCCATCGAGAGACCGGATGAAACTCAGCGTGGTATCTACCGCGTGCTGGAGCTGGAGGATGCGGCCATTGTGACCAGTGGCGACTATCGGAATTACTTTGAAGTGGATGGTCAGAGGTATTCCCATACCATCAATCCGCAGACCGGTTTTCCGGTTGACCATCGGCTGGCTTCGGTGTCAGTCATTGCGGAGAACAGCATGTTGGCTGACGCCTGGTCCACCGCCCTGATGGTGCTGGGGCCGGAGCAGGCGGCAGAGGTAGCCGAGCGGGAAGGGGTGTCAGCATTGCTGATAGAACGGACCGATGATGGTTTTGTAGAAACAGCCACGGGCGAGTTTGTCGACCTGCTGGCTGAGGAGGATGACACATGATTACTGTATTCTTGCTGGTGCTGACCCTGATGCTGTTGCTGGTAGCAGGCATGGCCATTGGCGTCATGTTCGGGCGCAAGCCGATCAGCGGCAGCTGTGGTGGCATTGCCAATACCGGTGTGTCCAACGGGCCCTGCGATTTCTGTGGTGGTGACCCGAACAAGTGTGACGCGCCGGATGATGATCAGGCGGGCGACCGCAAGGCGGCTTTTTACGACGCCTCTCGGTAAAATGGAAGACAGATGACAGTCGACGGTCGACAGTTGTTGTGGCTCTAGCGTAACGCGACGCCTACTGTCCTCCGTCATCTGTCCACTGTCGACTCACACCATCAAGGAGTAACAATGGCAGAATTCAACTACGATGTGGTAGTGATCGGCAGCGGGCCGGCCGGCGAAAGTGCGGCCATGAATGCGGCCAAGCACGGCAAGACAGTAGCTATCATTGATCGCCGTCAGGATGTCGGTGGCAACTGTACCCATCAGGGCACCATTCCTTCCAAGGCACTTCGTCACTCTGTCGACGCTCTGATGAAGTACAACCGGAATTCCATGTTCCGGGCTATTTCCGAGCCCAAGGTGCTCGACTTCCCCACCGTGATGAAATCTGCCCAGACCGTGGTCGGCAAGCAGGTGTCCATGCGGGCCCGCTTCTATGCGCGCAATCACGTTTCGGTGTATCAGGGTGATGCGTTCTTTGTCGACCCGCACCGGATTGAACTGCGTGACGGCGATAATGCCGGAGATGTGCTCAAGGGTGGCCATGTCATCATTGCCACCGGTTCCCGCCCTTATCGGCCGCCCGAGGTCAATTTCAAGCATCCGCGTATCTATGACAGCGACAAGGTATTGACCATGACCGATACGCCCAAGCGTATGGTCATCTATGGTGCCGGTGTGATCGGCTGTGAGTATGCTTCCATCTTCAGCGGTCTGGGCGTCAAGGTGGATCTGGTCAACCCGGGCGCGCGCCTGCTGGCTTTCATGGATGACGAGATCTCTGATGCGCTGAGCTACCACATGCGTAACAATGGCGTACTGATCCGGCACAACGAGACCTTCAAGAAGGTGGAGGGCAAGAAGGAAGGGATTGTCCTGACACTGGAAAGCGGCAAGACGATCAAGGCCGACGCCTTCATGTGGGCCAATGGCCGCGCCGGCAACACGGAAACGCTGAATCTGGAAGCCATTGGCCTGCAGCCCAACAATCGAGGTCAGCTCGAGGTCGACAAGTCCTATCGCACCAAGGTGGACAACATCTATGCGGTGGGGGATGTGATCGGCTGGCCCAGCCTGGCCAGCGCAGCCTATGATCAGGGACGGGGGGCATCCAGTGCGGCCATGAAGGACGGCCATTCACACTTTTTCAGCGACATTCCGACCGGTATCTATACCATTCCCGAGATCAGCTCGGTGGGCGAGAACGAGCGCGAGCTGACCGAGAAAAAGGTGCCCTACGAGGTGGGCAAGGCCTATTTCAAGGACACCGCCCGGGCCCAGATTACCGGCGAAGATGTCGGCATGCTGAAGATTCTGTTCCACAGTGAAACGCTGGAGCTGCTGGGTATCCATTGCTTTGGCGATCAGGCCGCAGAGATTCTGCATATCGGCCAGGCTATCATGGAACAGCCCAACGGCGGCAATACGCTGGAGTACTTCGTCAACCATACCTTCAACTATCCGACCATGGCCGAAGCCTACCGGGTGGCGGCGCTGAACGGCCTCAATCGCCTGTAGCCGGGACTGGCGCATCCCTGCACGTTAGCGCGGCCGAGACCAGAGTATGAGTCGACCGAGGACAGTCGACGGTCGACAGTAAAAGCGGACCCGAGGCTGGTTACGCTCATTCTGTCATCGGTCGACTGTCTACCGTCTACTGGATGTCCGTCCAGGGCTACGCCGCTGGGCACGGCTCACGCCGAGACGTCGGGCTGTGCAGGCCTGCAGAGGTGCCTCACCGATACCGATAAACCCGCAGGCTGGGCACGAAGGGCTCGTCTTCCAGCTTCTGGTCACTGCGCCGGGCCCGGGTGCGGGTTGTCGGCGGGCGATCCGGCGGTGGCACGATTTCGGGAAAGCTGTAGCCACCGCCTTCTTCCAGCGGTATGAATATCGGCAGGGCGGCGTTGAAGGCTTCCCGGTCGCCTTCCGGGTAGCGCACATTGGCCCTGATCAGCGGTGCTTGCTGCTGCACCTGGGCGAACGGTTCGCTGTCCGGCAGGCTGGCCACCTTGCGGTACTGAAGGTCGATGTGGGGTTTGTCGGTACCGTAGTCTTCCAGCTTCTGCAGCACCTGGTCACGCGTCAGTCGCTTGATGGAGCGCCCGCTCTGATACCAGGTGAAGCTGATCTTGTCCGGGCGTCGCTCCAGCAGCGGCAGGGTGCGGCTGAACTGCTTCAGGTGCAGGCGTACCAGGCCTTCATCGGCCAGTTCGCCCTGTACAGCACGGGCGCGTCGGGCCAGACGCAGTGAGGTATCCAGCCAGAGGTCGGGCTGTTCGCGCTTGACCTTCAGCAGGGCCTGATGAAATTCCGTGCGCAGGGCATTGTTGCGCTGCAGCAGTTCCATGGTAATGGGGCCGACCTTGGCGACGCCAATATGACGCCGGGTGGCCCGGCCATCCTGACCATCCAGATACCAGACATCGGTCAGCGCGTGGCACATCTGCTGAATGGTTTCATTGAGGTGGCTGGCACCCCACATCCAGCTTTGTGGCACATCCCGGCGAATCAGTTCCCGCAGGCGCCGGGTGATGGCCAGCCAGTCATCGAACAGGTAGGTCAGTTCGGCACTCACGGGTCAGCTGGCCTGTGCCACTGGTGCTCGCTGCGGGGCTCTGCGCACATGGCTCAGGGCGTCCAGAAACACCTCGATGCCAGCGTCGGGGCGATGGGCCTGTTCACTCAGGTGGCGGCGATATTGGCGCGCCCCGGGGCAGTGATGAAACAGGTTGAACAGGGGCTTCAGCACATGATGCAGCCGCTCTCCGGCAGCCAGTTCCTGTTCGATATAGGGTACCATCCGCTCGGCAGCTTCCAGAGCGCTCGGTTCGGGGTGTGTCTGATCCTGGTAGATCCGCTGGTCTACATCGGCCAGGATCAGCGGCTGATTCCAGGCGGCGCGACCCAGCATGACGCCATCTACCTGCTGCAGATGGCCTGCGACATCGGCCCGCTGAATACCACCGTTGATGATGATTTCCAGATGCGGAAAATCGCGTTTCAGCTGGTAGACCCGTTCCGGCATCAGGGGCGGCACGTCGCGGTTTTCTTTCGGGCTGAGTCCCTGCAGATGGGCCTTGCGCGCATGCACGATAAAGGTGGAGCAGCCGCCTGCGGCCACGGTGCCGACAAAGTCGGCAAGGAATTCGTAGCTGTCGAGATCATCGATGCCGATGCGGTGCTTGACGGTGACGGGCAGGTCGACGTCCTGGCGCATGGCGGCCACGGCATCGCGCACGCGCTGTGCATGCCCCATCAGCACGGCTCCGATCATGCCGTTCTGTACTCGGTCACTGGGGCAACCCACATTCAGGTTGACTTCGTCGTACCCCCACTGTTCGGCCAGCCGGGCGCAGTGGGCCAGGTCCTGCGGGTCACTGCCGCCCAGTTGCAGGGCGACCGGTGATTCTTCAGCGCGGAAACGCAGAAAACGGGTCGGGTCGGCATGGATCAGGGCGCCGGTGGTGACCATCTCGGTGTACAGCACGGCATGCCGTGTCAACTGGCGCCAGAACCAGCGACAATGCCGGTCGGTCCAGTCCATCATGGGGGCAGTACAGAAGCGACGGTCGAGCTCGGCCATGTGTTCATCCGGGTGTTGAGGGTGCCAAGTGGTGCGGTATTGTAATCAGCCGCTGCCACAGAGTGCAAACTGCCTCTCAATTCCCGCAGGTGCGCCGTCGGGCCTACTGTAAGGTGACCAGTCAATGGGTTACAGTGAAGGGGCGTAGGCATAGGACAAGGATAATATGACCAGTAAAGCGACGCTGAACGCCCTGAAGGCTGAATTGGAGAAGACAGTCAAGTCAGCGGAGCAGGCGCTTGAACAGTATCTGACTGTGTCGCAGAACATGGAAGACTGGCAGCGCAGTGTGGATGCCTTTCAGCAGCTCAGAGGCACCTTCGCCATGCTGGAGCACCGGGGGGCGACATTGCTCTGCGAGGAGGCGGTGCAACTGCTGCAATACCTGCCGGTGGAATCGCCTGACGACTACGTGGTGGAGTTCGAGGCCCTGACGCAGGCACTGGTGCTGTTGCAAAAATACCTGGAGTTCCAGGAAGTCGGGCGGGTGCCCTATCCGGAGATACTGCTGCCCACCATCAACCGTCTGCGCCGGGCAAGACGGGTGTCGGCCCTGCGCGAAGGCTGTTTCCATACCTTTGACTTTCATCTGTCACCCTGCGAACCGGCGCGCAATGATCTGGACCGGAACCGGCTCCGCCTGTTGCGCAAGTATCGTCACATGTTTCAGGCCGGGTTGCTGTATGCCTTGCGCGGCGAGCGCAGCCGCAGCGCTCTGTCCTATATGGCCCTGAGTCTGCGCCGCATCGAGAAACTGCTCACAGAGGCCCGCTGGGCCGAGTTCTGGGTACTGGTCGCCATGGCCGCCGAGGGCATTGCCCGCACTCAGGAAGGCAGTCTGGGGCGGGCCCGGCGTCAGTGGTTCAGCCAGATTGATCGAGCCCTGCGGCAGGTGTTGCAGCAGGGTGCGCCGGCACTGGCCAAGGCCCCGCCACGGGCCCTGGTGCAGGACTGCCTCTATTATATTGCCCTGACTGCCGATGCCGCACCGCGCCTGCGGGTCTATCAGCAGCAGCATCCGGGCATCCGCCTGCGCTACAGTTCCGGTCAGCTGCGGGAGCAGGAGCAACTGATGGCCGGGCCCGGTCAGTCCGTGCTGCACAGCCTGTCAGAGGCGCTGCAGGAAGAGTTCAACAACATCAAGGACACCATGGATGTTGCCGCTGTGGGCGGGGAGGATTTCTCGGCCTATCAGTTGCGGGACCAGTTGGGTCAGTTGGCAGATACACTGGAAATGGTAGGGCTGGTCAGTCCGGCCAATGTGATGCGCCGCATGTGGGAACAGGTGCGGAACTGGCCGGACAATGCAGTGCCCCGGGCGGAGGAACTGATGCGTATTGCCGATTCGGTACTGTACTCCGAGTCGGCGCTGTCGCGTCTCAATCTGACCGGTCACAGGGTGACCTCGGAAGACAGTCAGGCCGGAGCCCAGAGCGCCTATCTGCACCAGGCCAGGGTTGCCGTGCTGGATGAAATGGAGACGGGTCTGTCGGTCTGCAAGCGCGCTGTATCGGCCTTCATGGACAGTCAGCGGGATGTGCTGCATCTGGCTAATGTGCCTGCCACGCTGCGTGGTGTGCGCGGTGGGCTGGTGTTTCTCGATGCCCCCGAAGGTCTGGAGATTCTGGACGAGTGTGTTCATTTCGTGGATCAGTTGAAATCCGGAGCTGTCCAGGTTACTGATGCCCAGTTGGATGCCTTCGCTGACGCCCTGAGCAGCCTCGAATTCTTTCTGGAGGGTCTGTTGAGCGGTCAACAGAACCGGGATGTCATCCGGGTGGCCAGGAGCAGCCTGAATCAGTTGCCCGCTGTGGGGGTGGGCTGAGCATGGGGATCCTTGTGCTGTTGGCTGTGGCGGCATTGCTGGCGCTGATTGTTGGCGCCTGGCTGTTGCTCCGGTTCCGGTGGCTGGCCGGTTTTCTGGTCGGTCTGCTGGGTATTGCGGCGCTTGGTGTAGCAGTGACGCTGGCGCTGCTGGGTTTTCGTTTCAGTCAGTACGAACCGGTCACCGAGCAGACGCTGCTGGGTACACTCAGCATGCGTGCGGGCAGTGACGAGCAGACCTACAGGCTGTCCATGACACAGGGGCGCAGCAGTCGTCACTATGAGGTCACCGGTGAGCAGTGGCGGCTGAGTGGTACCCTGCTGGAGGTGCCGCAGTGGGCGCTGTTCGGGCCCACCGAGCGCTATTTCATCGTGCACCGCGTAGAGGGACGTTTCAGTCGTCTGGAAGATGAACTGCTGATGCAGCGTGATGAGCAGCCCGAGCCCTGGTACTACCGGCTGGCAGACAGCGGCCTGCGGCAGGGGTTTCGTTCGGAGCGGCTGTATACACCCTTGTTGCCGCTGGCTGCCCAGGCCATTTTCACCATTGAATTCAGGGCCGGCACCATAGGGTTGCGGCCGGTCAATGAGCCGGCGCGGGAGGCGCTCGGCTCATAGGCAGCGGGTAACAATAGTGTTCAGAGGTCGAACAGGCTGCTCAGCTGTGTGGCCAGCATCATGTTGCCTTCCACCTTGAGGTCACCGGCCATGAAGGCCTGCATGCCGTTGGTGCCGCCGCTCATCAAGGCCTGCAGGGTGTCTTCGGTGAGACGCAGGGTAACACTCGGATCGTCGTGCTCTCCCTCCTTGAGCGTACACTGGCCGTTGTCGATGACCAGATGAAAGTGGTTGCCGTCCACGTCGAACTGGAAAATTTCTTCCATGTCGGCAGCGGCGCTGGCATTGAAACGGGACTCGAATGCTGCGAACTGGTCGTGCAATGTACTCATGGTCGCTGTGCTCCTGTCAGCCTATACTCCCCGGCTGGTCCGGGTACAATCTGGTCCAGTCTACTGCCCGCGTGAGCGCGGTGCCAGCGACATTCGCCACTCATTCTGGGAGGACATATGTGGCAGGAATATCTGCTGTTTCTATTAAGAACCGTCACAATTGTAGCGGCTATCGGTCTGGTGATCGGCCTGGTGGCCGGGGTCATAGGGCGGGCGCAGAAGAAGCCGGACAAGGGCCATATCGTGGTCGAGAATCTGGGTGAGCTGGTGCGCAAGCGCCGGGAGAAGGTGCAGGAGGCGCTGCTGGCTGATCGCAAGGCTGTGCGACGCTGGCGCAAGCAGCGCAAGGCCGAGGAAAAGGCCGAGCGCCGCCGCAAGGACGCGGAGCAGCCTGAGCGCCGAGTCTGGGTTATCGATTTCAAGGGTGATATTCAGGCCTCCGAGGTGCGTTCCCTGAGTGAGAGCGTAACCGCAGTGCTGGGCGCTGCACGTGCAGGCGACACTGTGCTGCTGCGGCTGGAGAGTCCCGGTGGCACCGTGCCCGGTTATGGCCTCGCGGCTTCCCAGTTGCAGCGTCTTCGCGACGGCGGCCTGACCCTGTGGGCCTGTGTGGACAAGGTGGCGGCCAGTGGCGGCTACATGATGGCCTGTGTGGCGGATCGCATTCACGCTGCACCCTTCGCCATAGTGGGCTCTATCGGCGTGGTGGCACAGATACCCAACGTGCATCGGCTGCTGCGCAAGCATGATATTGGTGTCGAAATGCACACGGCCGGCGAGTACAAGCGCACCCTGACGGTACTGGGCGAGAACACCAAGGCCGGTCGCGAGAAGTTTCGCGAGCATCTGGAAGGCACTCACCAGCTGTTCAAGCAGCATGTGGCGGCAGCGCGTCCTGCGCTGGATATCGACAGCGTGGCCGACGGCGACCACTGGTACGGGCATCAGGCCATCGAGAAGGGGCTGGTGGACGAATTGACCACCAGTGATGATGTATTACTGAAACTCTGTACCGACCATCAAGTGCTGCGTGTCAGCTACGAGGTGCCGAAGACGTTGTCCCGCCGTCTGAGCCTGAGTGTGGTCAACCTGCTGGAACTGGCATTCGATCGCGTGCTGGAGCGTATACAGCCGTTGCGCTGAACCCTGGATACGGGCGGTCGGATCAATGGCGCCACCGGGAGCTTCCCGGTGGCGCCTGTCCAGGCAGAGCCAGAGGCCAGTTGTCCGTTCAGTTGGTCAGTTGATCAATTAAAGGGACCGTTGGTCACATCGACATACAGCTGAATATGCTGCCCTGGGTGGATATAGGGGCCGTTCAGATCCGAGTTCCAGCGCCGAATATCAGCCACTGTCACATTGAATCGGTTGGCAATGCTGGACAGGTTGTCACCATTGCGCACCGTATAGCCCACTCGACGTATTTCCGAACGCGTTGCCGGCCGGTTGCTTGCCGATTGCGCCTGCTCGCCGGTCACCCAGACGACCAGCGTCTCGCCCACAATGATGGGGTCGGTCGGTGCCTTGCCGTTCCAGCTGGCCAGCTGGCGCAGGTTGACACCATACTGCCGCGAGATATCCCAGAAGGAGTCACCGGGACGCACCACATGGTCGATGCGCTGGCGATCGTCACTGGGCTGCCTGTTCTGCTGGCGGCTCAATCGATTGTCGGCGCTCATGCTGTAGGCCCCGGATTCCGCCGTGGCGGTTGGAATCAGCAGGTGATCTCCGGCACGGATGACATTGGACCGGATGTCATTGACGTCCCGCAGGACATCCACAGTGGTCTGATGTGACCGCGCTATGGTGATCAGGGAATCGCCGGGTTGAATCTGGTACCGGGCCCAGCCCACCCGCTCGTCTGCGGGCAGGGCGGCGAGTTCAGTGCGGAACCGCTCGGCCGGCTCGCCGGCGGGAATCAGCAGATGCTGCGCCTGCTCGGGGTGCGTAGCCCATTGATTGTAGCCCGGGTTGAGCAGATACAGTTCTTCCAGTGTGATATCGGCCAGGCGGGCGGCCTGGGCCAGATCAATCTGGCTGCCGACATCGACCACCTCGAAATAGGGCTCATTGGGCAGGGAGGGCAGTTCAATGCCGTGGGCTTCCGGGTCCGCCACAATGACAGCCAGGGCAATCAGCTTGGGCACATAGTTCCGGGTTTCCCGCGGCAGTGTGCCCAGATTCCAGTAATCCGTCGGCAGCCCCTGATTGGTGTTGTTGCGGATGGCCCGCCGCACATTGCCGCCGCCGGCATTGTAGGCTGCCAGCGCCAGTTCCCAGTCGCCATTGAACTGGCGACTCAGGTCCGACAGAAAATCGATAGCGGCCTGGGTGGAGGCCACGACATCGCGCCGCCCGTCATACCACCAGTCCTGATGCAGACCATAGTGGCGACCGGTGCCCGGGATGAACTGCCACATGCCGGAGGCGCGGCCGTGCGAGTAGGCGAACGGATCGTAGGCACTCTCGACCACGGGCAGCAGAGCCAGTTCGAGCGGCATGTCATGTTCGACCAGCTGTTCGTAGACATGGGGCAGATAGCGCCGCGCACGATGGGCCACGCGATTGAAATAGCCCTGGTTGCGGCTGTACCAGCGCAGCTCGGCAGCCACTCGGGGGTCATCAATGTCCAGATTCAGCGTGAAACCGGAGCGCAGATCATGCCAGATGTCGCGCTCGTACTGGGCCAGTTGCTGTGGCCACCGGAACGGCTCGGGGCTGTTGAATTCTTCCGGGAACAGCAGGGCCAGATCCTCAATGATGTGATCATCGGGGTAATCCGGTACGGGGGCCAGAGCAATGGGCGGCGGCGATTCGTAATCGTCGAGAGGCATCAGGTCAGAGCGCTCGGTCGATGAAGTGCTCTGAGCATCGTCGCTGCCGCGCAACGCGTCGGGTGCGAGTACCTGACAGCCGGCCAGTGTCAGTGAGAGAACAGTCAAGAGCGGCAGGGTTAGCTGTCGTTGTTCCATGGTTGTGATTGTCGTTCCTGGCTGCATTGTCGAACGACGTGTTATACCATATTGCACGATTAAATAAAGTCACTGCACGCAACTGGGATGCTGAGCTTGATCAAGCCTTGGTTAGACAGAGTACGTGCCTGGTGGCAGCCCGCTCAGAGACCGGCCGGGGTCAGAGAGGCGGAACTGCATGCCTGGTACCGCACCGAACTCGGTCGCAGCCTGCAGACGGCGGAGCGCGCCGTGGCTGAGGAAGTGCTGGATGTTGGCTATCACCCCTTTGTGGTGCAACTGGATGTCGGCCTGCATGCAGCCCTTTTTGATGCGCATCAGCTCAAGTGTAAATCTGCCCTGGTCATATCGCGCCAGGAGATCAACGCGCATTGTCCGTCGGCCCAGGCGCAACTGGAACATCTGCCGTTGCAGGCCGAGAGCGTGGACTGCATTATTATCCATCACGCTCTGGAATACTCGGAGCAGCCGCATAGGGTCTTGCGTGAAGCGGTGCAGGCACTCAGGCCAGGGGGCCAACTGCTGATCATGGGTTTCAACCCTTTCGGGTTCTGGGGGCTGGCTCGGCTGGTGCCCTGGCGCTGGCGGCAGCGCCCCTGGCAGGGACGCTTTCTGACCCTGGCCCGGGTGGAAGACTGGTGTGAACTGCTTGATTGCGAAGCCGTGCGCCGAACCTGGTTCTATCACTGGCCACCCATGCGCCATGCAAGCTGGAAGCAGCGGGGTCGGCGCCTGAATCAGTTGCTGAGGCTGCTGTTTCCGCGCCTGGGTGCGGTTTATGCGTTGGTTGTGCGCAAGAACCAGCTACAATTGCTGAGTAATCACCGTTGGCAGCCGTCATTTTTCTTTCGCGGCAAGGCCATGACCAGAAAGGAGCAAGCAGTTAACCGATGGAAGTCATGATCTACACCGATGGGGCCTGCAAGGGCAACCCCGGCCCTGGCGGCTGGGGCGCGCTGCTCGAGTATGGTGGTCACCGCAAGGAAATCTGTGGTGGCAATCGCGATACCACCAACAATCGTATGGAGTTGCAGGCCGCCATAGAGGCGCTGGCCATTCTGAATCGGTCCTGTACCGTGCATCTCTATACCGATTCTTCCTACGTGAAAAATGGCATCAATCAATGGATGGCTGGCTGGAAGAAGCGTGGTTGGAAGACCTCGGACCGCAAACCGGTCAAGAACAAGGATCTCTGGATGCGCCTCGACGAAGAGACTCGGCGCCACACCATAGAGTGGCACTGGGTGAAGGGACATAGCGGGCACCCCGGCAATGAGCGGGCAGATGCCCTGGCCAACCTGGGTGTTGAAAAAGCACTGGCAGACGATTGAGCGCCAGCACGGGAGCAGCATGAGACAGATTGTACTGGATACCGAGACTACGGGTATCGACCCCAATTCAGGGCACCGCATCATCGAGATTGGCGGGGTCGAAATGATCAACCGGAAGCCGACCGGCAACCACTTCCATGAGTACATCAACCCGCAGCGTGATGTGCCGGAAGAGGCGGTGCAGGTGCATGGTATTACTGCCGAGTTTCTGGCCGACAAACCGCTGTTTGCAGACATTGCCGAAGCGTTCTTCAACTATATCGAAGGCGCCGAGCTGGTTATTCACAATGCGCCCTTTGATATGGGTTTCCTGAATCACGAGTATCGGTTGCTCAAGTCGCCCCGGGCCCCGCTGGAACAGCACTGCCGGGTGCTCGATACGCTGTATCTGGCGCGGCAGAAACACCCGGGCCAGAAAAACAATCTGGATATTCTCTGCAAGCGTTACGGCATCGACAACAGCCATCGGGCGCTGCACGGCGCGCTGCTGGATGCGGAAATTCTGGCTGATGTGTATCTGCTGATGACAGGCGGCCAGACCAGCCTGTCGCTGGCCGAATCTGCCGCCAGCAGCAAGCAGCAGGTGGTCGGTGGGCAGGACGCCGCAGACAGAGATCTGTCAGCGGCACGCCTGGAGGTGATCAGAGCCACTGAAACGGAACTGGCGGCCCATCAGGACTTTCTGCAACGGGTCATGGGGCGCGACAACCAGCAGGGCTGGTAAATGCCTGGCCTGCTGGCAGCGCGCAGAGCACTCAGTGGAGGCCGCGCCGGATAACACCGACATAGCGTCCTTCAATTGTGAACTCATCGGCATCGGTCACTATGATGTCATCGAACGCCTCGTTTTCGGCCACCAGCCGAACATGGTCGTGCTGATGAAAATAGCGTTTCAGTGTGACATCGTCATTGACGCGCGCGACCACGATGTCGCCATCGTTGACGCGGCTGGTACGGGCCACGGCCACAAGGTCGTCATCGAAGATGCCGATATCTTTCATGCTGGTGCCCTGTACGCGCAGCAGAAAGTCAGCTGGCGGACTGAAGAAGTCCGCCTGTACCGGGCACCAGGCATCAATATGCTCGGCGGCCAGAGTCGGGCTGCCGGCAGCGACGCGACCGATAATGGGCAGGCCGCCTGGCGTATCCTCATTGGTAGCAGCCTCGGCGGCTGCCGAGGGGTCTTCCGACGGCAGACGAATGCCGCGCGAAGCGCCGGGAATCATCTCGATGGCGCCCTTGCGAGCGAGCGCCTTCAGATGCTCTTCGGCGGCGTTTGGAGAGCGGAACCCCAGCTCGCGGGCGATTTCGGCCCGCGTTGGTGGCATGTGGTTCTGGCTCATGTAGAGACGAATGAAATCCAGGACCTGCTGTTGCCGTGCGGTTAATTTTGTCATAATAGACGCCTGTTTTTATGTCCATATCTGTTTTAATATACAGTATATGGTGCGCCGGGCCAAGGGGTTGATGCTGCCTCGGCAGAGACTCCCCGGGGCCGGTCATGGCAGTGCAAGACCATTCACTCAAAAAGGAATTACTCCTGCATGAAAAGCAGCTCCGAACTGTTTCCCGTTACCCTGCTCAGTGCCGAGTTGAAAGAAGACTGGAACGAGGATACCTACCTGCTGAAGCCGAACAATTCCGGCGACAGCACGGTAGAAATCGCTCTGACCCGGTTCAGCCTGGCGCAGAAACGTTCAGGAGTGCCTCTGCTGTGGTTGCCGCCTTTTCTGCACGGTCGACTGGAATGGCTTGATGAATGGACCCAGCATCTGATGTTCCTGTTGCAGCGGGGCTATGATGTCTGGTTTCTGGAATGGCGCGGGCATGGCGCCAGTCGCTTCAACATGAACTGGTCACGCAATACCCTGCTCGAAATCGCCCAGTGCGACCTGCCTGCCGTCTGTGCCTTTATCGAGGAGCAGGTCGATCAGGCGCCGCTGGTGGTGGCCGAGCGCAGTGCCACCCAGGTGTGGGTGGCCGCACACGAGCGCGAGCCTGGCAGCCGCGACCCGATGCCGCCCATGCGCGGGGCCGTGTTGCTGTGGCCGCGAGTGGGACCGGTATCAGTTGCTGCCTATGCGCGCGCCATGGGCTGGGAAGATCAGCATCTGGAACTGACACGGCAGATGGTGCGGCGGCTGGACCACCATGAAAGTCTGAACCGGATTCTGTTTGATCAGTTGTTGTTTGGTCAGCCGCAGCGCCTGCGCAAATGGCGGGCGGCAACGCAGCCGGGTGCCTACTGTGTGGTGGAATCTCCCAACTGGGAGAAAGTGACGCACAAATGGACCGACTCGGTGGCGGGTGATCAGGGTGCCGTTCGCTTCATGGAGCCGGAAGCACTGGATTCGGCGCTGCTGGAGCGCTGGGTAGGCGAGGTATTGCACCGGCGCAGGGAAACCGAGAATGCCTGATTGGCAGGTTGATGGCGGTAGCAGCAACCGCAAAGCCTTGCTGCATGCAAAGGCTTTGCGGGTGCGGCTGTGGTGGCTCAGTCCTGCTTGCGACCAGGCAGCACCGTCTTCAGCTTCTGGTGCATGCTGTGCACCATCTGCTCGGTGGCGTCCCAACTGATGCAGCCATCAGTGACCGATTTGCCGTATACCATCTCGGCAGGATTCTCGGACAGCTTCTGGTTGCCGTGTTCCAGGTTGCTCTCCACCATCAGGCCGACGATGGATTCATTGCCTTCCAGAATCTGATTGGTCACATTCTCGGCCACCAGCGGTTGCAGGCCCGGGTCCTTGTTGGAATTGGCATGTGAGCAGTCAATCATGATGTTGGGGGCAACTCCGGCTTTCCGCAACTCCTGCTCACAAAGCGCCACGCTGACCGAATCATAGTTCGGCTTGCCATTGCCGCCGCGCAGCACGACATGGCCGTAGGGGTTGCCGCGCGTCTGGGTAATGGCAACCCGGCCGTTGCTGTCGATGCCGAGGAAACGGTGCGGGTGGCTGACTGACTGCAGCGCGTTGATGGCCACATCCAGGCTGCCGTCAGTGCCGTTCTTGAAACCGACGGCGCTGGACAGGCCGCTGGCCATTTCACGGTGCGTCTGGGATTCTGTGGTTCTGGCGCCGATGGCCGACCAACTGATCAGGTCCTGCAGGTACTGCGGGCTGATGGGGTCCAGTGCTTCGGTGGCCGTGGGGATGCCCATCTCCGCGATATCCAGCAGCAGTTGCCGCCCGATGTGCAGGCCGTCGGCAATCTTGAAGGAGTCATTCAGGTAGGGGTCATTGATCAGGCCTTTCCAGCCGACCGTAGTACGCGGCTTCTCGAAATAGACCCGCATGACCAGCAGCAGGGTATCTGAGACTTCGTCAGCCAGGGCCCTGAAGCGCTGTGCATAGTCCTTGGCGGCCTCAACATCATGAATGGAACAGGGTCCCATGACCAGAAAGATACGGTGATCCTTGCGTGTCAGGATGTCATACACTTCCCGGCGTCCACGCTCGACAGTATCGGCTGCCTGCTGTGTCAGCGGGATGTCTTTCTTCAGGTCGGCCGGCGTGGCCAGAATCTCCTGAGACTCGATGTTAAGGTTGTCCATCACTGCGGTCATAATGTTTCCAGTACCAGTGCCTTTAGAGTGGGATGAACGGCGCGCGCCGCTGGCGCCATTTAAGGCTCTGATCATACCGGAACGAGGCGATTCTAGGTAGTGCTGAATGTCAATATGGCGGCTGAATTCGATTGCGGATGGCTATGTAATCAATAGTTTACGACCGACCCTCGATCAAGTGCCCGAATTCGTGATCCGCTACCCAAAATCAGGGTATTTGGCGCAGACAGTGCTATATTTCCAAGCTATGCTTGATCGGATGATTTCAGGCAGGGCAAGTCATGAAGCGCAAGTATAAAGAATGGATTGTGGTAGCGCTGGCCGCGATCAGCGTCATGGCGGTATCTGTTGTCATGACCTGGGTTGCGACCAATGTCAATCCGGAAGGGGAGCATGACAGTCGCACCCTGATTCAGCGCATGCTGAATGAGCCGATTGAGGAGGAAGTACCGTCTGAAATACCCATGCAGGCAGCGTACGCTGTATGCCGTCAGCATATCGAGAATGATGTTGGCTCTGCCTTGCGCAATATCAGCTTCGACAATCGGTCCTCACGCCACAACGCCGAAGAACGCTACTACCAGATTTTTGTCAATGTCTACATGGGCAACGGCAATGACAGCATCTACTCACGGTGCAATGTCTCCTCGGTGACCGCAGAAATACTCGAATACCGCCTGCGCGCGGATGAGGGTTTCCTGTTTCGTCTGTTCTGACAAGGCTTGGTCCTTGTTCCCTGTATGCTTGAATGGCATAGTTGACACTATTCTTATAACAGGTGGCGCAGTTTTGGGCGCCGCTCGTTGCCTTGTCAGCCGCAGGGGAGTCCGCCATGAAGCTGCAGCAGCTGCGCTATATTTGGGAAGTTGCCCACCACGATCTCAATGTGTCCGCCACCGCCCAGGCCCTGTTTACCTCCCAGCCGGGTATTTCCAAACAGATCAGACTGCTTGAAGATGAACTCGGCGTGGAGATATTTGCCCGCAGTGGCAAACACCTGACGCGGGTGACTCCGGCCGGAGAGGCCATCCTGAAAGTGGCCGGTGATGTCCTCAAGCAGGTCGAAAGCATCAAGCAGGTGGCGCAGGAGTTCAGCGATGAGAACAAGGGCAGCCTGTCGATAGCCACCACCCATACGCAGGCCCGGTATGCACTGCCACAGGTCATAGAGGGGTTTATCGAGCGCTATCCGGATGTGTCCCTGCACATGCATCAGGGCACGCCCATGCAGATTGCGGAGATGGCCGCCAACGGCATCGCCGACTTCGCCATCGCCACTGAAGCCATGGAGCAGTTTCACGACCTGATCATGCTGCCGTGCTACCGCTGGAATCGCAGTATCATCGTGCCGAAGGATCATGCCCTGGCCGACAAGGGTACGCTGACGCTGGAAGATGTTGCCGCCTGGCCGCTGGTAACCTATGTCTTCGGGTTCACCGGTCGCTCCAAGCTGGACGAAGCCTTCATGGCCCGTGGCATCACGCCGCGCACGGTATTCACGGCGGCCGATGCCGACGTCATCAAGACCTATGTGCGCCTGGGGCTGGGGGTGGGGATTGTAGCGAGCATGGCGTATGACCGGGATCAGGACAGCGACCTGGTGGCGCTGGATGCCAGCCACCTGTTCGAAGCCAGTGTCACCCGGGTCGGGTTGCGCAAGGGCGTATTCCTGCGCGGCTACATGTACAAGTTCATCGAGGCCTTTGCACCGCACCTGACGCGGGACCTGGTCGACCGGGCCCTGCAGTGCCACAGCAAGGCCGAGGCGGAGGACCTGTTCCGCCACGTACCACTGCCGACCTTCTGAGTCTTCAGTCCTGACTGCTGTGCAGACCGCACTCCTTCAGGGTAGCTTCTTCCCACCACCAGCGGCCTTCACGCTCATGCTGATTGGGCAGTACCGGCCGGGTGCAGGGTTCGCAGCCGATGCTGATGAAGCCCCGCTCGTGCAGGGGGTTGTAGGGCACATCGAACATGCGGATGTATTCCCACACCTGCTGTGAACTCCAGTTGGCCAGCGGGTTGAATTTGACCAGGGGGTGTTCGGGCGAGCCGAAGGCTGTATCCGCTTCCACGACCGGTACGTCGGAGCGGGTGCTGGGGCTCTGGTCCCGGCGCTGGCCGGTGATCCAGGCATCCACGGTGGCCAGCTTGCGCTTCAGACCGTCGACCTTGCGAATGCCGCAGCATTCCTTGTGGCCGTCTTCGTAGAAGCTGAACAGACCCTTCTCGCGCACCAGCGCCTCCACCCGTTCCCGCTCCGGAGCCAGTACCTCCAGATCCAGGTCGTAGTGCTTGCGTACCTGCTCGATAAACTGATAGGTCTCGGCATGCAGGCGCCCGGTGTCCAGAGTGAACACCTGCACTCGGTCACTGACCTTGCGCGCCAGATCGATCAGTACCACATCCTCGGCACCACTGAAGGAAATCGTGATGCTGGAGAACTGTTTATGGGCAAAGCGGAGTATGTCCTTGGGGGACTGGGTGCTCAGTTGCTGTTGCCAGTCCTGCAGTGTTGCGTCGGTCGTCATGATGCCCTTGCGGTCTGGTAGTTTAGAGGGCAGAACCATAGCAGAGCCGTTGCCGGTGGCAAAATAGTGAGTCTGCATAAGGTTATAAGCTGACGGTCGACGGCGGGAAAGAGTAGACAGATGACGGTCGACAGTCGACAGCATGATGTGCAACCCATAAGCTCTGCGCCCCAGCACGGGTGCGAACAGCATCCAGCAAAACTCATCCACGGAACGCTCGTCGCCACAGCACAACTGTCCACTGTCGACTGTCTACCGTCTTCTACTTTCAACTTTCAACTTTCGACTTTCAACTCACTACTTACTACTATACGCCTTCTCAGAAACCGAGCTATCGAGGAGTTACGCCGTGGAAATCGCCTGTCTGGACCTGGAGGGGGTACTGGTCCCGGAAATCTGGATCGAATTTGCCGAGAAAACCGGTATCGAGGCTTTACGAGCCACGACGCGTGATATTCCGGATTATGACGAGCTGATGCAGCAGCGCTTGCGGCTGCTGGACGAGCACGGGCTGACCCTGCCGCAGATTCAGGAAGTGATCGCCACGCTCAAGCCGCTTGACGGCGCGGCGGACTTTGTCGACTGGCTGCGCGAGCGCTTCCAGGTGGTGATTCTGTCCGACACCTTCTACGAGTTCTCGCAGCCCCTGATGCGCCAGCTGGGTTTTCCGACCCTGTTCTGTCATCGCCTCGAAGCGGATGACAATGGCCGGGTTGTCAATTATCACCTGCGCCAGAAAGACCCCAAGCGACAGTCGGTCAAGGCGTTTCACAGTCTGAACTACCGCTGTATCGCTGCCGGCGACTCCTACAACGATACCACCATGCTCAGCGAAGCCGATGCCGGTATTCTGTTCAAGGCGCCGGACAATGTGATTGCGGAATTCCCGCAGTTCCCGGCCGTGCACAGCTATGCCGACCTGAAGGCCGAATTCCGCAAGGCCAGCCTGCGCACAGTCTGATACGCCGCAGAGCAGGCGGTCAGGGCAGTTCCAGCCCCAGCGCCGAAGCCAGACGACCGATCTTGTCATGGGTCTCCTGGAACTCGGCGGCCGGGTCGGAATCCCAGACGATACCGCCGCCGCTCCAGATATTGAGCTGGCCCTGCGCCAGCACCACGGAGCGGATCAGGATGTTGCTGTCCAGACGGCCGGTGACATCCTGGTAGAACAGGCTGCCGCAATAGGGGCCACGTCGATGCGGCTCCAGTTCGGCAATGATTTCCATGGCGCGCCTTTTCGGCGCACCGGTGATGGAACCGCCGGGAAACGCCTGGGCCAGTGCCTGCAGCGGCGACGTGGTGGCCGGGAGGCGGGCCGTGATGGTGCTGACCAACTGGTGCACGTTGGCAAAGCTCTCGATATCGAACAGGCGCGGTACCCGTACCGAGCCGATAGCGGCTGAACGGCCCAGGTCATTGCGCAGCAGATCGACAATCATCAGATTCTCCGCCCGATCCTTCTCGCTGTGCTGCAGCTCCGCGCGCAGTTGTTCGTCTGTCGCCGGGTCCGCCCCTCGGGGCCGCGTGCCCTTGATGGGCCGGGTTTCCAACTGGCCGTCCCGAACCTGCAGGAAACGCTCGGGTGACAGGCTGAGCAACTGGGCATCACCCAGATCGAGATAACCCCCGAACGGCATGGGTGTGGCCTGGCGCAGGCGAGCAAAGGTACTGACCGGGTCCTGCTGCCAGGGGTGCCAGAAATGGCGCGTCAGGTTGACCTGATAGATGTCGCCGGCCCGCAGGTACTGCTGAATGCGCTGCAGTCTCTGCAGGTAGTCGGGGCGCTCCAGACGCGTGCGCAGAATGGCGCTGGCGTTCGCAGGCGGGGCCGGGGCAGCGGGAGAGGCCGGCTGCCAATGATGGCAGTCCCCGACCCGGTACAGCCGATTTTCCTGATGGTCAATGACCAGGGCTCGGTCATAGTCGCCGACCCAGCCCCACAGCATGGCTGCGGGCAGTTCGGGCGGCCGTGCCGGGCTCTGAATGCCCTGGACGCCGGCGCCGGATTCGTAAGGCAGCAGCCCGATCAGACCGCCGTTGAAGACGCCGTTGTCTGCCGCCGCTGTCGGTACCGGGACGCCGGACTGCAGCGCCGCGAATTGCTGCAGCACCGGCCCGCGGCTGATCTTGCCCGGCCGGTAGCCGCCAGCGGGCTGGCGGTGCCAGGTTTGCAGGGTGTCGGCATCAAGCGCCGTCCAGTAGCAGCGGGGCTCGGCCGCCAGAATGGCGTAGCGTCCGAACGGCGCATCAGGGTGGCCGCTGTCGAACAGGACTGGAAACGGCTGGTCCTGAATGGCCGTCAGCCATTGCAGTGGCGCAAGCGTTCGTGCGGGCGCAAAGGTCATCAGAGTGGGGTCCGCCACTTCGGAATTCAGCGCAGAGCATAGTGGTTTTGCTTTTCGAATCAACGAGTTATTGCGACAAAGAGTGATCCGAAGGCGGCAACAGCGTTGTACAAGCAAGCACCAGCAACGTAAACGCGCCCAGAAATTGATTGACAGATCAGTAGTTTAGCGCTGTGATGAAGGTGTTGGTGGTCCCCTTGAGGAGGTCGTTATGCCTGATCAAGCACACCCTGGCGTGTTCTGGCGCATTGTCGACGAGAGCGGCATAGGGCCGGATTCAGTCACCCTGGTCTTCGAGACTGCCGAGGCAGAGCGCAAAGCCCTGCAACTGGAGACTGATATAGTCACCGCCGAGTTCCTGTCTCATGCTGGCAAGGATCACGTCGATGTCGCCTGGACACAGGATGACTTTGATCTGCTGCAGGTGTTGCTGCGCAAACAGTTCCCCGAACGCTTCGATGACGAAGAGATGGGCTTTCATCTGGATCTGAATGATGAGTCCGTGCTGGATACGCTGGCCGTGATTGCTGCGGCCAGGTTCAGTGCGGCGCAAAAAGCGGAAGACTGGCTGCTGGGTCACAACTGGGTGACCGTGCAGCGAGCCTACGAAGTGGGTGACATGGTGGCCCTGGCAACCGATGCCGGCTTCTGTCTGGGTGTGGTCGTAGCCCTGGATGCCGTGGAAGCCGAAGTGGTGCTGCTGGAATGCATCGACCCGAAAACCGCAGAACCCAGTGCGCGCCTGCATGAGCTGGTGCGCGTCTACAAGGCTGACCTGTTGCCGGATACTTTTGGCCATGTCATGACCACGGACGAAGATACCCTGCACTGAACCCCCGCCCGCCGACCCCGGTCGCCGGGGTTGGTGATTATCTGTTGCTGTGGGCCTGGCCCTAAGGACACTGCATGAGTGACATCAAGATTTACGCCCTTGATACCAATGTACTGATTCACGACCCCAATGCGCTGTTCAACTTTGAAGAGCACGAAGTACTGATTCCAATGGTGGTGCTGGAAGAGTTGGACAAGCTCAAGGTCGGGGCGACTCCGGTGGCGGCAGACTGCCGGCAGGCGGTGCGCACCATAGACCGTATCATCGGCGATGCGTCACCGCAGGATGTGGTTCGCGGCGTGCCCATACCCCGGGGCGGTGACAGTACCGAGGGCCGTCTGGCCATCCTGATGTCACACGCCGAAGAAACCGATGTGACCGAACTGCCGTCGCATCTGAATGACAACAAGATCATCAACGAGCTGCTCAAGCTGCAGGGCAAGTACCCGACCCGCAAGGTGGTACTGGTCACCAAGGACATCAACATGCGCCTCAAGGCGCGTGGCTGCGGGCTGGAAGCCGAGGACTATCACAACGACCAGCTGGTCAGTGACATCAACCGGCTCAACACCGGTTATATTCAGGTCGAAGGTGATCTCTGGAACCGTCTGGACGCCGCCGGGCCGCTGAATGTCGATGGTCAGCAGCAACAGCGCATCCCGCGTCAGTATCTGGACGACCTGATCGGTCCGGAATACTTCCCCTGCCAGTTTCTGGTCGACGAGTGTGATTTCATCGGGCGTATTGTGGAAAAGACCGACGATGAGGTCGTGCTGGAACTGCTCAACGAAGGCATACTGATGCGGCAGAAGGCCTGGGGCCTGACGCCGCGGGATGTCTATCAGGGCATGGCCATGCGCCTGTTGCTGGACCCGGATGTTGACCTGGTGGCACTGAACGGGCCGGCCGGCTCCGGCAAGACCATACTGGCCCTGGCCTGTGCCCTGGAGCAGACCATCGAGAACAAGCAGTTCAAGCGCATCGTGGCGACCCGCAGTACGCGCGGGCTGGATGAAGACATCGGCTTTCTGCCGGGTACCGAAACCGACAAGATGGCACCCTGGCTGGGCGCCTTCACCGACAACCTGGAAGCACTGCACGCCGAAGACTATGACCCCATGAGCAGTGAGCATTATGTGGGCGCGAACATGCCGCTGCACTTCAAGTCGATGAACTTTGTGCGCGGGCGCAGCTTTCAGCAGACGCTGCTGATTGTCGACGAGGCCCAGAACCTGACCCCGCATCAGATCAAGACCATCATCACGCGGGCGGGGGAGGGCACCAAGGTGGTCTGTCTGGGTAATTTGGCGCAGATCGATACACCCTATCTGGGGGCGACCAGTTCCGGTCTGACCTACATGACCGAGCGCTTCAAGAGCTTCCCCTACGGTGGCAGCCTGACGCTCAAGGGCGTGGCCCGCAGTCGACTGGCGGCCTATGCAGAGCAATATCTGTAAGTCGGCACCACACAGGCCGCTGCATGGCTGGTCTGGTGCCGGTAACTGCGATAGACTCGGGCAGCGCGGGGGCGCGATTCAGCCCGGGCAACAGAGGCGCTTGGAATGATAACGGTACTGCTGGTTGATGATCACGATCTGGTGCGCATGGGTATCCGGCGTTTGCTGGAAGATGAAACAGGCATCAGCATTGTGGGTGAAGCCAACAGTGGCGAGCAGGCCCTTGGCCTGTGCCGTGATCTGCGCCCGCAGGTGATTCTGATGGACGTCAAGATGCCGGGCATCGGTGGTCTCGAGGCCACCCGGCGCCTGCATGCCTCGCACCCCGAGACGCAGGTCATTGCCCTGACCGCCTGTGGGGATGATCCCTTTCCGGGGCGCCTTTTGCGCGCCGGAGCGGCAGGTTATCTGACCAAGGGCGCGGATGTCAGCGAGATGGTGCGGGCCGTCAAGACGGTTGTGCGCGGCGAGCGCTATCTGAGCCCGAGCATTGCACAGCGCCTGGCCCTGAAGCCGTTTTCCGGCGATCAGAGCGACAATCCGCTGGACAGCCTGTCCGAGCGGGAGATGCAGATCACCATGATGATCGTCAACTGCCACCGCGTGCAGGAGATTTCCGACAAGCTGTGTCTGAGTCCGAAGACGGTTAATACCTATCGGTATCGTATTTTCGAGAAACTGGATATCGCCAGTGATGTGGAACTGACCCATCTGGCCCTGCGCCATGGGCTGATTGAACCGGATAATGCAGAGCGCGCTTCCTGACCCTCAATGCCTGAATCCACAGCTCCCTCCTTTGATGCCAAGGCCTTTCTGCAGACGCTGACCCCGCGGCCCGGGGTCTATCGCATGTATGATGCTGACGCTGACCTGCTCTATGTCGGCAAGGCCAAGAATCTCAAGAACCGCGTCAGCAGCTACTTCCGCAGCCGCGGTCTGACCAACAAGACCATGGCGCTGGTGCGGCGTATTGCCCGTATTGAAGTGACGGTCACCCACAGCGAAACCGAAGCCCTGCTGCTGGAACAGACGCTGATCAAGCGCCACCGGCCGCCGTACAACGTGATGCTGGTGGATGACAAGGGCTACCCCTATATCCTGCTGTCGACAGCAGATGAATATCCCGGCCTGTATATCCACCGTGGCGCTCAGAAACGCCAGGGCAGTTATTTCGGCCCCTTCCCGAGTGCCGGTGCCGTGCGTGAAAGCCTGGCCATGCTGCAGAAGGCGTTCCGGGTGCGCCAGTGCGAGAACAGTGTGTTCGAGGGGCGTTCCCGGCCTTGCCTGCAATACCAGATCAAGCGCTGCAAGGCGCCCTGTGTGGGCTATGTCAGTCGTGAGGAATACGAGGAAGATCTGCGCAAGACGCGGCTGTTCCTGGAAGGGCGCAATCAGGACCTGCTGCGGGACATTCAGGCACAGATGGATGCTGCGGCCGAACGTCTGGACTATGAGCGTGCGGCCGAGTACCGCGATCAGGTTCTGCTGTTGCGCAAGATTCAGGAACAGCAGCATGTCGCCGGGCAGCATGGCAATGTCGACGTGGTGGCGGCCATATTCGAGGGTCACGGCTGCTGTATTCATCAGATGATGGTGCGCAATGGGCGTCTGGTGGGCAGCCGCACGCATTACCCCAGGCCGGGGCTCAGCGAGTCGGCCGAAGAGCTGGTCGAGGCCTATCTCGGGCAGCATTATCTGGGTACCGCCGGACGTGAAATACCCCCCGAAATCATTACCGTGCCGGCGCTGCCGCAGGCTCTGCACGGCACCTTGACCGCGGCGCTGAGCGAAGCCGCCGGCAAGCGCGTGCAGATCAAGAGCCAGGTACGTTCGGATCGGGCCCAGTGGCGGGAACTGGCACTCACCAACGCCAGCGAACAACTGGCCATGCATATTGCCAAGAAAGACAGTGTCGAGCGCCGCTTTGCGGACCTGGAGGAGCAGCTGCAACTGGAAGAACCGGTGCAGCGCATGGAGTGCTTTGACATCTCGCACAGTCACGGCGAGGCAACGGTGGCCAGTTGTGTCGTGTTCGACCGTCAGGGGCCGGCCAAACGACTGTATCGTCGGTTCAATATCGAGGACATTACGGCCGGGGACGACTACGCCGCCATGCGCCAGGCGCTGACCCGGCGCTACAGCCGTCTGCTCAAGGAAGACGCCACACTGCCGGACCTGATCGTCATTGACGGCGGCAAGGGTCAACTGGGGGTGGCGCGTGAGGTTATGCAGGAACTGGGCATCAGTCAGAGTCGCCTGCTGGGTATAGCCAAGGGCGTGACGCGCAAGCCAGGCCTGGAAACCCTGTATCTGGACGGGCCCGAGCACGAATTCAGCCTGCCCCGACATTCATCGGCGCTGCATCTGCTGCAGCATATTCGCGATGAATCGCACCGTTTTGCCATCGCCGGGCACAGGGCGCGGCGCGGCAAGAGCCGCAACCGTTCCCTGCTGGATGACATTCCCGGCGTCGGTAACAGTCGGCGCAAGGCCCTGATTCGCCACTTTGGCAGCGGCCTGGCCGTGCGCAGTGCCAGTGTGCGTGAAATCGCGCGGGTCGAAGGCATCAGCCCCCGGCTGGCGCAGGCCATCCACGACCACCTGCATGGGGGCTAGTGTCCGCGACCCAGTCAGGTATACTTCGGCCAGCATCAGTATTAGCCAGTCACACAGGAGCAGGTACCCGTTGCAGATGAATATCCCCAACATCCTGACCACTTTCCGCATTGTCATGATCCCGGTCTGTGTCGGTGTCTATTACCTGCCAGTCGAGTGGGCCTATATGGCAGCGGCAGCGGTCTTCGTGCTGGCGGCCATTACGGACTGGTTTGACGGCTACCTGGCACGCAAACTGGACCAGTCGACCGCCTTTGGCGCCTTCCTGGATCCGGTGGCTGACAAGCTGATCGTGGCTGCAGCGCTGGTGGTGCTGGTCGAGTCCTATGCATCGCTCTGGCTCACCCTGCCAGCGGTGGTCATAGTAGGGCGCGAGATTGTGATTTCTGCCTTGCGGGAGTGGATGGCCGAGTTGGGTGCACGCGCCAGCGTGGCCGTGTCGATTGTCGGCAAACTGAAGACCACGGTGCAGATGGTTGCCATTACGGTATTGCTGGCCTCGCCGCCGGGTGAGCTGCTGGGTCAGCTTGGCCTGGTCATGTTGCAGGCCGCTGCGGTACTGACACTGTGGTCCATGCTGGTTTATCTGCGCGCTGCGTGGCCCACCGTAAAAGCCCAGTAGTACTGTCGTAAGTGCCTAAAATACAAGGAAAAACCACGCTCCTGGTTGACAGCCGGATGATTTGCCTTACAATGCGGTGCTCGCTGACAGGCGAGGCTGGATGGCAGAGTGGTTATGCAGCGGACTGCAACTCCGTGTACGCCGGTTCGATTCCGACTCCAGCCTCCATTTCTTCCCGCCAGCACGTCTTCATGCGCGGCCCGAGTGGCGAAATTGGTAGACGCAAGGGACTTAAAATCCCTCGGGGCTAACGCTCCGTGCCGGTTCGAGCCCGGCCTCGGGCACCAATGTGTCGCCTCTGCTCCATAGCTACAGCCCCAGCATTCTCACTACTTCTGCCACTGGCATCAGCCGTTCATCATTGCGATATACCGCGCCGTCGCGCAATTCCAGATGTGTCTCCGCCTTGCCATCCGCCATGGTGACCAGAGGCATGAACTGCAGCGTCAGCAGGGTGTTGCGATAGTAGCTGCTGGCGGCCCGCTGTATCTGCTCTTCGGTGCGCAGAATATCCCGTTCGATGGCCAGCCTGCGGGCATCCGCTTCCGCCCGCCATTGACTGATTCTCAGCAGGGCACCGCGCGTGGCCAGCAGGTGCAGACGCACCTGAGACTGCTCCAGCAGCCGTGCCGGCGCATACAGATCAATCCGATCCCCGCCGTCATGTTGCAGCCGCAGGGCTGCGGCCAGATCATCCGATGCACTGTCTTCGAACAGCCGCAGCGCCAGGCGTTCCAGATTCACGGTGGGCCCGGCGGCCACCAGTTGCTCCAGTGCCCGGATCAGATTCTGCTGGCGCTGAGGTCCGAACTGACGGGCTTCGGTGGCGATAGCCAGTTCTTCCAGCAGCGTCATGTAGGCCTCGGCGTCCAGACCGGACAGGGCCAGTCTGAGTTCCAGACTCTGCCAGTCGATGTCTTCCACCAGACTGGGGCCGATGTCTACTTCCAGTCGGTTCTCGATGCGATCACCTGCGCGCTCGGCCAGGGCCAGCAGTTGCACGCCATCCAGGCGGGTACCGGACACATCCGAGGCCAGCTCAAGGCGGTCGGCCTGAAACTGGGTGCGGGATTGCCACTGGTCCCCGGTCATCACGGTCAACTCCAGATCGGCCACCGCCTCTCGCACCTCACCCTGAAAGCCGGCCTGGTCGACCAGCAGGTGCTGCAGTGTCAGGGCCAGATCCAGGCGCTGGGTGTCCGGCTGCCAGCGCAGTGACCCTTCCCAGGGGCTGAGGTCTACCTGCAGCGGCAATTCATCAGGGCCAGTGATATCACCCTGGTAGGCGGCCCCGGTCAGTGTTCCCAGAATCATGCCGTCAGGCCGCAGGCCCGCCTGCAGCTCGAGACCGGGCCAGCTTTGCCTGGCCCAAGCCAGGATCAGGCCATCGGCGCTCGGGTGCGGCCCCTGGCTGACTGCGGCAGTGCCGCGCAGATTCAGCCACCGGGGCAGGTTGCCGGCGCCCAGAATGCGGGCTGTATCCAGCAACGGATGGCCTGCCGGCGCTCTTACCCGCAGGTCGTACTCCAGTTCGCCATGAAAGATGCCGGGCTGATAGGCCAGCGTCAGCACTTCGATTTCCGGCTCGGCGGCCAGTTCCTGCGCCAGGTTGTCGACCGCCTGACTCAGCGTCTGTCCGGTATAGAAGCGGGCGGCGCTGTACGCCGCCAGCAGAACCAGTACCAGTAGTGCCAGCAATGGGAGAAAACGTTTCATGGGGCAGCTTCCTGTTCTGAATCCGGGCTCTGGGGTGCCATCAGTTCCGGCAGCGGGGTTTGCTCCGTTACTTCTGGGGCGACGCCGATGGCAAAGAATTCCAGCAGAATGACAAACAGGGCCAGCAGCAGAGTGATCAGCAGGGTTCTCTGCAGAGCGCTGAGCTGCAGGCCGCTGTAGCGATAGACCAGCCAGCGGACTGGCGGCAGCAGGAGCAGGGCGATGGCCAGCAGGGACAGGCCTATCCAGTTGCCGGCCAGCAGCGTGGCGATGGCGGCAGCCAGGAACAGCAGACCCAGACTGAAACCGATCAGCACACTGATAAACGACATCGGGTGTTTGTCCGGTTCAGGCATGAGCGTATGAGGTTCCTTCTGTGGTCTGCTGCCGTGCATGATTGACAAGGGCCGAATACGGATCAGCCTGAGTGCAGTTTAGCCAGTTGTATGCAAACCGTACAGGGCCAGTGTCCGCTGCACTCGAATTGGGCGCGGATGGGGAAACCCGGCACCGCCTTTGGGCAACCCTGACGAGGTGTTGTTCAAACCTTACACAGCGCATGGAAAACGACCGTATAAAGCGCGTTTTGTGCCTTGTTTTTCCTCTGAAAACCCCCCACCATAATCGCGTCCAAGGACAAACAAACAAGCGAGAACAACTATGATGAAAAAAGCGCTGATTGGTGTAACTATTGCTGCTGCGACTGCTCTGGGTACAGTGCAGGCAGATGAAGTCAAATTGGGCTTTATCGGTGGTTTCACCGGCGGTATTGAGAGTCTGACCCCGCCCATTTATGACGGGGCTCAGCTGGCTGTGCGACACGTCAACGAGCAGGGTGGTATCCTCGGTGGTCGTGAACTGACCATGCTGACGGGTGACACTGGTTGTGGCGACCCGGCCATTACCCAGAGCTCTGCTGACCGTCTGATCAACTCCGAAAACGTCACTGCCATGGTCGGTGCACTGTGTTCCGGTGCCACCATTGCGGCGGCCAACAACGTGGCTGTGCCGGCTGGTGTGGTGATGGTCTCCCCGGCGTCAACGTCTCCGGCCATCACTGATCTGGATGACAATGACCTGGTATTCCGTACTGTACCGTCCGATGCCTTCCAGGGTGAGGCGCTGGCCAAGCTGCTGATCTCCAAAGGCTTTGACGACGTGGCTGTGGCCTATGTCAACAACGACTATGGCCGTGGTCTGGCGGATGCCTTTGAGGCCACTTTTGAAGCTGAAGGCGGTATTGTAGGGGCCCGTGCCGGGCATGAAGACAACCGGGCTGATTATCGTTCTGATCTGGCCAACCTGTCTGCTTCCGGTTCCGAGACTCTGGTCGTGCTGGCCTATGCGGATACGTCCGGTCAGACCATCCTGCGCCAGGCTTACGAAGGGGGTTATTTCACCCAGTTCGTGGGCGGTGACGGCATGGTCGGCAGCTCGCTGATCGAAGCGGTAGGTGCGGATGCACTGGAAGGCATGATCTTCACCCGTCCGGGTACGCTGGACGTGCCGGGCAGTGCGGTGTTCGAAGAACTGGCCGAGGGCACCGACGTGGATCCGAGCGGTACCTTTGTAGCTCAGTCCTACGACGCGGCCTTCCTGCTGGCTCTGGCCATCGAGCAGAACGGCTCTGCGGACCGCGCAGGTCTGTCTCAGGCCCTGCGCTCTGTTGCCTCGGCTCCGGGTGAAACCATCATGCCCGGTGAGTGGGAGAAAGCACGCGAGCTGATCGCTGCCGGTGAAGCCATCAACTATGTGGGTGCCTCCGGTGACCACGAGTTTGACGAGAATGGTGACGTTCCGGGTGCGGTTGAAGAACTGGTCGTGGAAAATGGCCGGATCGTCAGCCAGGGCTTCCTGGACATGTAACCCCCGCCAGTGCGGAACACGGCCCCGGGGTTGACCCTGGCCCGTGACAAAAACACCCCGTCAGGTCTATCCTGCCGGGGTGTTTTTCTTCGTGCGCCTTGTAATCTGGCGTAACGCTACCATATTCACCAGGCAACCCAAGTTGCCCGCCATTGCCAGTGAAGCAGGGACATGAAATTTCAGATTGCCTCGCCCAGCCATTATTTTACCGACCTTGACCTGCCCTGGGAGCGCCATCTCACCGAGTGGCCGCAGGAGTTCTTTGTGCCGGTGGCCAAGGGCATACACCGCAATGTGGTCGGCTTTGTCGCGCGCGGAGACAAGGTCTATGCACTGAAGGAACTGGCGCAGCCGATTGCGGAAAAGGAGTACCGCCTGTTGCGCGAGCTGGAAGAGCTCGGGCTGCCGGTGGTGGAACCCATTGGCATAGTGACCGAGCGGGATCAGACGCTGCTCGGGCGGGTCACGCAGTCCGAACATGACCTGAAAGGGCGGGCCCTGCTGATAACACGTTACCTCGATGGCGCCCTGCCGTACCGGGTGATCATTGAGCGCGGTACCAGCAGTCTGCAGTTGCAGCAGATGCTGGATGCGCTGGCTGAGTTGATGGTACGACTGCACCTGTCCGGTTTCTACTGGGGCGACTGCTCACTGTCCAATGCCCTGTTTCGACGTGATGCCGGTCTGTTGGCCGCCTATCTGGTGGATGCGGAAACCGGCGAACTGCTGCCCGAGCTCAGTGATTCCAGGCGCGACTATGATCTGGAACTGGCCTTTACCAACCTGGCTGGAGATCTGATGGATCTCGAGGCGCTGCTGGGAGGGCTGCCGGGCAACCTGGACCCGGTGGAACTGGCCGAGAAGCTGGTCGAGCGGTACCGGGATCTCTGGCATGAACTCAAGTCGGATCAGGTGTTCTCCTCGGACGAACAGTATCTGGTCGAGCAGCGCCTGCAGCGCCTCAACGAGCTTGGGTTCGATGTCGACGAGATGCAACTGGAGTCGGTCGAGGGGGGCAGCAGAATCAGAATGCGGGCCAAGGTGGTCGAACCCTGGCACCACAAACGTATCATACACAACCTGACCGGCCTCAAGGTGGAAGAGAACCAGGCGCGTCGCCTGCTCAACGACATCAACCGTTATCGGGCCTACTGGTCGGGTGAAAGCGGCCGAGAAATGCCGGAAGTGGTGGCGGCCTATCGCTGGTTGACGGAGGTATTCCAGACCACTATCGATCGTATTCCGAATGCATTGCGCGAAGGGCTCGACGAGGCGGAACTCTACCATGAGATTCTCGAGCATCGCTGGTACATGTCCGAACGCGCCAGTCAGGACATTGGCCTCGAACAGGCAGTGCAGTCCTATGTCGAGGATGTGCTGCAGCGCAGTGAGTCCAGATTGCAGAAAGAAGCACGACTGCTTCAGGAGAAGTGATAAAGGTAGCCATGACAGACGCATTGGAAATCAGGAACCTGCGCAAGGTATATGCAGGCGGTTTTGAAGCCCTCAAGGGCATAGATCTCACGGTCAGGCGGGGCGATTTTTTCGCTCTGCTGGGCCCCAACGGGGCCGGCAAATCAACGACTCTGGGTATCGTATCGGCGCTGGTCAACAAGACCTCGGGTCAGGTTCGGGTCTGTGGTATCGACCAGGATCGGGACCCGGAGGGCGTCAAGCGCATGCTGGGTGTGGTGCCACAGGAATTCAACTTCAACGACTTTGAAAAAGTCCATGACATCCTGATTCAGCAGGCGGGCTATTATGGCATGGAAAAAGGCCTGGCCCGGCGCAATATCGAAAAGTATCTGCGCCAGTTGGAACTGTGGGACAAGCGCAACGATCAGGTCCGCATGCTCTCGGGGGGCATGAAGCGTCGCCTGATGATTGTCCGTGGTCTGATTCATGAGCCGGAACTGCTGATTCTGGATGAACCCACTGCTGGCGTGGACATCGAGATCCGCCGCTCCATGTGGGCTTTTCTGGAGCGCATCAACCGGGAAGGTGTGACCATCATTCTGACCACCCACTATCTGGAAGAGGCAGAAAGCCTGTGCCGCAATATCGCCATCATCAATCGTGGTGAAATCATTACCAATACCACGGTCAAGGAACTGCTGCTGCAGATGGATCGGTCCAGCTTTGTGGCCGATATCAAGGGCGACTTTGGCCGGGTGCCGGCCGACAACCCCTATCTGATGCAGTTGCGTGAAGACGGCTCGATCCAGTTCCAGGTGCACCGGGGCGACAACCTGAATCAGGTATTCGAGCTCTTTGCCCGGGCCGGTATCGAAGTGGTCAGTCTGCGCCCGCGCACCAACCGACTGGAGGAGCTCTTTGTGGATATTGTACAGGCCGACCAGCCGCAGCCCGATGGCGCTGTGATCCGGCAACCCGCCGTAGCGGGAGGCAATGTCTGATGTGGCAGTATCGTATCGCGTTCCAGGCCATTGCCGGCAAGGAGATCCGGCGTTTTCTGCGCATCTGGCAGCAGACACTGATCCCGCCCGTGATGACCATGGTGCTGTACTTCGTCATCTTCGGCAATCTGATTGGCCGCCGCATTGGCGAGATGGGCGGCTTCGACTACATGGCCTTCATAGTGCCCGGCCTGATCATGATGTCGGTGATCACCAGTGCCTATGGCAATGTCAGTTCCAGTTTCTTCGGCAACAAGTTCCAGCGCAGCATCGAAGAGATTCTGGTAGCCCCGGTGCCCAACTATGTGATTCTGGCCGGCTTCGTGGCCGGCGGGGTGACCCGTGGCATCATGGTGGGCCTTCTGGTCACCGTGGTGTCGCTGGGGTTCACGTCCTTTGCCATCCACAACCCGGTCATTGTGCTGTCGGTCATTCTGCTGACCGCCATCCTGTTTTCGGTGGGCGGCTTCATCAATGCCATGTATGCGACCAAGTTCGATGATGTGGCCCTGGTGCCGACCTTCATCCTGACGCCGCTGACCTATCTGGGGGGCGTGTTCTATTCCATCGAACTGCTGCCGCCTTTCTGGCAGTGGGTCAGTCAGTTGAACCCCATTCTGCACATGGTCAATGCATTCCGCTTCGGGGTGCTGGGGGTCAGTGATGTCAATGTCTGGGCCGCCTTCGGCATGATTGCCGTTTTTCTGACAGTGCTGGTCAGCTGGGCCATGTGGTTGCTGAAACGAGGCAAGGGGCTGCGCAGCTGATGGCAGAGCACAAGCAAGGCAACGGCTCACCTCTGGTCGCCAGTGCTCTGGGCCGGGAAACGGACTACCCCCAGCAGTATGATCCCGAGGTGCTGTATCCGGTGCCCCGGCAGCACAACCGGGATGCGCTGCAGGTCAGGGGCTGGCCCTGGTTCGGTTTCGACCTGTGGTATGCCTATGAGCTGTCCTGGCTCAATGAACGCGGCTTGCCGCAGGTTGCCCTGGCAGCACTGACACTGCCGGCGGACAGCCCCTATCTGATCGAATCCAAGTCACTCAAGCTGTATCTGAACTCGTTCAACATGACCCGCTTTGCCAGCGCCGAGGCTGTGCGCGAACGCATGGTGACAGATCTGTCGGCGCGGGCGGGCGGGCCGGTGCAGGTCCGTATGCACGGGCCGGAAGCACCTCTGTTGCAGGGTAAAGAGCGCCTGGCGCAGGCGACCCTGCTGGATACTCTTGATATCGCCACGGAACAGTATGAACTGGACAGCAGTCTGCTGGCGCTGGCAGCCGGAGGCGGGCAGCATGAGGCCTGTCTGTACAGTCATCTGCTGCGCTCGAACTGCCCGGTCACCGGTCAGCCCGACTGGGGTTCGGTGGTGATTGACTATGCCGGACCGGCGCTGGACCTGGTCTCCGTGCTGCGCTATCTGGTGTCGTTTCGCAACCATACCGGCTTCCACGAGGACTGTGTGGAGCGCATCTTCACCGACCTGCTGGCGCTGGGTGACTTTTCGCGTCTGGTGGTCAGTGCCCACTACCTGCGCCGGGGTGGCCTGGATATCAACCCCTGTCGGTCGCTGCAGCCGCTGGAACCCGACATGGGACGCTGGGCGCGTCAATAGAGAATAGAGAGAGGCGCCGATAGGACAGAGGGCTATAGCAGGCGGTCCTTGATGTGCTTGTGAGCGCGGGCCAGGGCGCTCAGGATGCGCTCCCGGTCGTAGGTGCGCAGGCGGTCCATATCGAACTGCATGGAGAACCCGGCCAGATCGACATCCGTGAACAGGGATTGTTCTCCCAGCTCCCGGCGCAGCCCCTGTACTGCATAGACCGGCACCGGGTTGGCGAAGCCCTTGGCGCGCACATCGCCCTTGTGACGGCTGGAGACCACTTCCCGCACCAGTTCATGGGTGGTCTTGCTGAGCAGAATCTCATTCGGGCCGGCGCTGGCTTCGAGACGACTGGCCAGGTTCACTTCACGCCCCATGATGGTGTAGTCGAGCCGACTCTCCGAGCCAAAATTGCCCACCGTACAGAAACCGGTATTGATGCCCATGCGGATAGCGAGCTCGATCTCGATGCCGAGCTCCTTGCGCCAGCGTCGGCGCAGTTCGGACAGCTTGCGCCGCATGGCCAGGGCCATGGTGACACAGGCCAGCGCATCCTTGCGGGTGCCCCGGGTCTCGGGGTCGCCAAAGAACACCATGACACTGTCACCGATGAACTTGTCGATGGTGCCTCCGTGTTCGATGGCGATACGGGCCATTTCTTCGAGATACTGGTTGACGATGACGGTCAGGGTTTCGGGCTCCAGCTCATCGGTCAGGCGGGTAAAGCCTTCCAGATCGGAGAAGAAGACCACCAGACGCTTGCGGGTGCTTTCCAGGCGCACATCGCGCTTGCCGGAGAAGATGGTCTGCCAGACCTGGGGTGCGATGTACTTGGACAACTGCCGTGACAGCGCCATGTGCTCTGCGGACTGTGCGTGCAGTTCCTTCTGCGCCCGGCCGAGCCTGCGGGTCAGCCGGATCATGTACCAGGAACTGATCAGCACATAGAGCCCGGTCAGTGCTGCGCCCGTGAACAGCATGGCCTCGGAGGGCGGCACGCCAGCATAGTCCGGCAGGTAATGGAAGGTAGCCACGCCACTGGCAATCATGGCCAGCATTGCGGTCGAGAAGGTCGCGAGATGAGCCGACATGATGAAGGAGGCAGCGGCCAGAATCAGCAACAGCAGCGTCAGCAGAGGGTCCAGGCCGAGCACGACCATGCAGACGCCGAAAATGGCACCGTCCATCAGGGTCAGCAGGTTGCGGGTCGGCAGTGGAAAGCGACGGCGCAGGGGCCGGGTCAGCAATTGCATGATCAGGGGCCAGAGGATCAGCCCCACCACGGCAACACTCCAGTAGAGATCATGAAAGCCGGTCAGAATGCCTGCGCTGAAGCTGGCGGCAAAGGTCAGGTACGCCAGCATGCGCACATTGAATTCCTGTGCCGATTTGAGCGGTGGCGCTGTCATAGCATGGCCTGCTGAAATAATCCCTGTTATTTTGTGCCGGACCTGTCCGGTCATGACAATCGAGCCGGGCGCTATTATTACACAGTTATCGGGGATCAGAAATGACCGCACCCGTCGTGCAGCAGTTGCTCAACAGGGCCTCCATGCCGCGCCTGGATCAGCCGGCACCAACACCGGACGAACTGGAGCAGGTATTGCGCGCGGGCCTGCTGGCACCGGATCATGCCTATCTGCGCCCGACCCGCTTGCATCAGGTCAGCGGTGACGGGCTGGCTCGTCTGGGTGAGTGTTTTGCTGCGGCCGTCAGACAGGACAATCCGCAAGCGTCACCGGCCGCGCTGGAAAAGGCCAGGACCAGACCGCTGCGCGCGCCCCTGATTCTGGTGGCAGGATGTCAGCCGGTTGCACACGAAAAGGTGCCGGTGATCGAACAGCTGGCTTCAACAGCAGCCTGCGTCAGCCTGATGCAGACCGCGCTGGATGGCCTGGGTTATGCCAGCATGTGGCGTACCGGGGCCATGGCCTATCATCCGCATGTCAAGGCTGCTTTCGGTCTGGGCCAGGAAGATCATCTGGTGGCCTTTCTCTATGTGGGCACGGCGCTGGGCACACCCAAGCAACGCCACGAGATCCCGCTCGATCAGTACTGTTCTCGGTTCTGATGCTCGGCGCCTGCCGGTATCAGACCTGGTAGTACAGTTCTATATCTTCCAGCCAGTCGAGGTCCCGAATGGCCAGATGTCGTTCGGACTGACACTGATCGTCCGGCTGCCGGGCAAAGAACAGTTCCAGCCGCACCCGTTGCCTCTGGTAGTGAATCTGCAGGCGCTGATGGTCGCTGAGGGCCGGATAAGCCTGCAGGGCCTTGACGATGTCCGGGCGCAACGGAGCAATTTGCTGCTTGCTGATGGCGGCATCGTCTTCCGGGTCCACGTGCAGCGTGATATCGGTCAGCTTCGGAAACTCCCGGCGCAGGCGCCGCATGACCCAGTCGCCGATCTGATGGCCTTCCGATACCGAGATGAAGTTGCCGACCTGGATATGCACATCGATAAAGATGCTGTTGCCCATGCGTCGTGAACGCAGCTGATGCACATTGTCCACGCCGGGCACGGCCCGGATCTCTCGCTTCATGCGTTGCTGAGTGTCTTCCGGTACCCCGCGGTCGGCCAGGTCCTGCAGGGCATCCCAGGCCAGGGTCAGGCCCATCTTGCCGATCATGGCGGCAACGATCAGCGCCGCCCAGGCCTCAATCCAGCCATGGCCGAACCAGGTGGCGATGACCCCGGCCAGCACCACCAGGCTGGACAGGGCATCACTGCGGCTGTGCCAGGCATTGGCTTCCAGCAGTGACGAATCCAGCCGGCGTGCCCAGAAGCGACCATAGTGATAGAGACCTTCCTTGGCCAGCAGGGACAGGGCCGCCGCACCAATGGCCCAGAGGCTGGGGTTGGCAACCGGTTCATCACCGAGCAGGCGGGCTACATTGTCCCACACCAGCCCGATGGCCACCCCGGTCAGAACGGCGCCGATCAGTACCGTACCCAGCGTTTCAAAGCGTGCATGACCATAGGGGTGGTCGGAGTCCGGCTCTTCATGCGATATGCGGTTGATGAACAACACGAAGAAATCGGTCACCAGATCGGAGAAGCTGTGAATGCCGTCCGCGATCAGGGCCGGGGAGCGGACCAGCAGGCCCACGGTCAGCTTGACCACCGCCAGCAACAGATCGACCCCGGTACTGATCCAGGTGACGCGTTGCATGGCCTGCTCTCTGGCCTTGTTGTCCTGTCGGTATTCATCCGGTGTCATGTTTTTTCCTCCAGGCGCTCGGCACGGACCTGAGCATACCAGGCCGAGGGTTCGGCAATATCGCCGTCGGCATCCATGGGCGGGTAGTCCAGATTGCGCTCGCGACAGAAACGGGCCATTTTCGGGTGGCACCACTCGAACAGAGTGCGTTCATAGAGGTCCTTTGGCAAGCGGCTGCCGGTGTCATAGAGGCCGGCCCGCTCACGCTGCTGCCGGACTTCGGCCAGAATCAGCGCGGCGGCCACCGATACATTGAAGGATTCCACCATGCCATACATGGGAATGGTGATCTCGGCACTGCAGGCGGCACGCACGGCAGTACTGACGCCTTCCTTTTCCGCCCCCAGCACGACGGCACAGGGGCGGGTATAATCCACCTCCCGGTAATCCACGGCGGTGGGCGACAGGTGGGCCGCATAGAGGACCATGCCGCGCGCCTGCAGGTGAGCCACAGCGATGGCGCTGTCAGGATGCCGCTGTGGCTTTACCCAGCGCGCACTGCCGCCGGCGCTGCGCTTCCAGATGCCGGATTTCTCTCCGGGCGGTACAATCCAGTGCAGTTCATTGATGCCCACCGCATCGCAGGTGCGCAGAATGGCCGAGATGTTCTGCGACTTGTGAATGCCGTCGGCCAGCACGGTCAGATCGGGCTGACGTTGATCCAATATCTGTCTGATCCTGTAAAATCTTCTGGGAGTCATGCTGAACGGTACCGACGATCTCAGTAGGCAAAGTTTGACCGGCGCCACAGACTGGCGTCAGGCCAACTCCCTTGCATGTGGGTGTGAGCAGATTGGCGGGCAGTATATAGCAATTGAGCCGATAGCCAAAAAGCGGGTGAAATGCGTATTCCGTTTGGCTAAACTAAGCACCTGTATACCTGACCAAAACAGTAGGATATTAGTTTGATGAGTGTGCGCGAAGCGGAACTGAACCGGCTGATGCCGGATGTGGCGGAAGCGGGGCAGCCTGTGCAGTCCGGAGCTCTGGACTGGGTCGGGATGAATGGGATCAGCCTGCCACTGCACCTCAAGGACGCCCAGTCTCTGGCCCCGTTGTCCGTGCAGGCCAAGATGGGCAGCTTTGTCAGCCTTGATGACCCGAATGCCAAGGGTATTCACATGTCACGTCTCTACCTGGCGCAACAGGACATGGCAGTGAAGGAAGGCATCACCCCGCAGGACTTCTCTGCAGTGCTGGAACAGTTCATCGACAGCCATGAAGGGCTCAGTGAGCGCGCTCATCTGACGGCAGATTTTGAACTGGTCACGCTGCGGCCGTCGCTGAAAAGTGGCAAACAGGGCTACAAGGCCTACCCGGGTGCTGTGCGTTGTATCTGGCATGACGGCAGCCCCCAGATGGAGCTGGAAATCAATGTGCCTTATTCTTCCACCTGCCCTTGTTCGGCGGCATTGTCGCGGCAACTGATTCAGGACGGTTTCCGGGAGCAGTTCGGTGCCGAAGGGCAGGTCAGTGTAGAGGATGTAATGGCCTTCCTGGGTACCGAAGAGGGCATCAGTGCCACCCCGCACAGTCAGCGCTCCAATGCACAGGTGAAAATCAAGGTAGACCCGACGCTGTCGGCATTCCCCTTCCTGTCGATGATTGATGCCATCGAGGCGGCGCTGAATACACCGGTCCAGACCGCAGTAAAAAGGGAAGACGAACAGGAGTTCGCGCGTCTGAATGCAGCTAACCTGATGTTCTGCGAAGACGCTGCCCGCCGCGTCACGGCCATTCTCAACCAGCAACCCTGGGCGCGTGATTTCTGGCTGCGGGTGGACCACTACGAGAGCCTGCATGCGCATGATGCGGTAGCCATCAACAGCAAGGGTATCAAGGGTGGTTACCAGCCCATCTGACTGTCCCCGCTGTACCTCCCGGGGGCATTCGCAGGGGTGCCCCCGCCAGTCCCTTTTACTTGCGCTTGGACTATTTGACGCCTACCTTCAGAAGACATAGCTCAGCAGGGATAATGGCTGATCCATGACTGAAGTATCGAATCGGGCACTGCGTTTGACACTGATCTACCTGGTGTTCGGCTCGCTGTGGATTGCCTTCTCCGATCAGGCACTGGCCATGATGGTAGACGACCCGCAGTTGATGGCCCTGCTGCAGACGCTCAAAGGCTGGTTTTTCGTTCTGGTGACTGGCCTGCTGTTTTTCCTGCTGGCGCGCCGGGCGCTGGCGGATCAGAAAGAACTGATGCGCCGTGATGGCCTGACTGGCCTGCTCAATCGTGGTGTCCTGCGTGATGAAATCGATGATCAGATCCGCCTGCTGCAGGGTCAGGGCCAGCATCTGGCGCTGTTCTTCGTCAATATCGACGGTTTCAAGCAGATCAATGCCACCCTCGGTCAGGCTGCCGGTGACAACCTGCTGCTGCAGCTGGCGTCACAGCTGCGCCGTGAGTTCGAGGCCACCGGGCCCATAGGGCGCATCGGTGCTGACGAGTTTGTGGTCACCATGCGGGCATCGGAGAACAGCTCACAGTTGGATGAACGGGCGCTGCGCATCATGGCCTGTTGTCGGCGGATTCAATTGCCACAGCAGACGCTCCAGTTCAGTTGTGGCATTGGTGTATCCCTGTTTCCTGATGATGGGGGCAATGCCCGCGAGTTGCTGGCATCTGGCGCCGTGGCTCTGGAGCAGGCCAAGGCGGCCGGGCCGGGCCAATACCGGTTGTTCAACCGGGCTTTCAGCGAGTCTTTCGAAGACAGCCTGAAGCTGGTGCAGGATCTCCGGCTGGCCATACAGGAGCGCTCGTTCGATCTGGTCTATCAGCCCCAGTTCGCCGTGGCCTCGGGCCAGGTCACCGGGGTCGAGGTGTTGTTGCGCTGGGAGCACCCGGAGCGCGGTCCGGTGCCGCCGGCACGCTTTATCCGGCTGGCCGAGCAGCAGGGCCTGATCCATGATATTACGCGTATCGTGCTGGAGAAGATGGTGGCCGAACTCCGTGGCTGTGACCTGCTGGGCACTGTTCTGCAACGGGTATCGATCAATGTCTCCGCCCAGGAGTTCGGCTTTCGGGATTATCTGGATGACTTCTTTCAGTTGCTGGCGCGCAATGAAGATGTGTGCCAGTACCTGCAGTTCGAGATTACCGAAACGGCCATCATGAGCAATCTGGAGGCCAGTCTGGACACCATGGAACGTCTGCGCCGGATGGGCATTCGATTTTCCATCGATGACTTTGGTACCGGCTATTCGTCGCTGCACCTGCTCAAGCGTCTGCCGTTGCATGAATTGAAGATTGACCGCTCCTTCATCAGTGATCTGCCCCATGACGCCAACGACGCCATGATCGCCCGTACCATCATCGTGATGGCGCAGTCGCTGAAAATGCGGCTGGTGGCCGAGGGAGTGGAAACCGAGGCGCAGCGGCAGTTTCTGGCTGACAATGGCTGTGATGAAATGCAGGGCTTTCTGCTCGCCCGGCCGATGCCTGTAGAGCAGCTCCACAAGCTGCTGAACGGCGGCTGAGCCGTCTTGCTTTTAGCGCTGAACCCCGTATAATCGCGCCTCCCATGCCATGCCTGTGACGTACAGGTATGGTGGTTTCAAGCAACGTTTTGGAAGTTTGCACCAGTGGCCTCAGGGCCGCGGTCCGACAACTGAAACGGCAGGTGATTTCAAAACCTGCCCACAACCAGGAGGACGCGATGGTCGTCATTCGTTTATCCCGTACCGGGGCCAAGAAGCGCCCGTTCTACAAGATCACTGTAGCGGATAGCCGTAATCCGCGTGATGGTCGTTTCATCGAACACGTCGGTTTTTTCAACCCCATTGCCCGTGGCCAGGAAGAGGCTCTGCGTATGGACCTTGGTCGCGTCGAGTACTGGGTGGGTAAAGGCGCCAAGCCGACTGATCGAGTCAAGCAACTGTTGAAGCAGTATCGCAAGCAGGCCAAGGCCGCCGCTTGATTTACTGTTCAATCCGGGCGTACAACACAGGTACTGATTGAAACTTGTCATGACTGCACAGCCATCAGAATTGATCACGCTGGGCAAAATCACCTCGGTATACGGGGTGCGTGGGTGGGTAAAGGTGTATTCCTATACCGACCCCATGGACCGCATTCTGGATTATCAGGAGTGGTTATTGAGCCGCAACGGCGAACAGATGAAGGTGGTGGTGGACCGCGGCAAGTCGCATGGCAAGGGTATGATTGCCCACCTGCAGGGAGTGGATGACCGCAATGCGGCAGAAGCTCTGGCCGGTTACGAGATCGCGGTACCGCGGTCGGAGTTGCCGGAACTGCCGGAGGGCGAGTATTACTGGTGGCAACTGGAAGGCATGCAGGTCTATACCCTGAAAGGGGTGGATCTGGGTCGAGTCAGCCACCTGATCAGTGCCGGGTCGGCCAATGATGTACTGGTAGTTCACAGTACCCGGGCCGATGACAACCAATCTGAACGGTTGATTCCCTGGATCTGGGATGAGGTCATTCAGGCCGTCGATCCGGATGCCCGACGCATCACGGTCGACTGGGACCCCGACTTCTAGTCAGGGTGATATGGATAGTTTATGTGGATAGGCACGGTCAGCCTCTTTCCGGACATGTTCCGGGCCGTTACCGAGCAGGGTGTTTCTGGCCGTGCTGTCAGTAACGGGCTGATCGAGTGGCATAACTGGGATCCGCGGGATTACACCTCGGATCGACATCGCACGGTCGATGACCGCCCCTTTGGTGGCGGCCCCGGCATGGTGATGAAGGTGCAGCCACTGCGCGATGCCATTCGGGATGCCAGGGCGGCTGCAGGCGAGGGTGTAACCACCATCTACCTGTCACCGCAGGGGCGACCCCTCGACCAGGCCGGAGTGCAGGAACTGGTTCGGAAACGCAGGCTGATTCTGGTCTGTGGACGCTACGAAGGCGTTGATGAACGGGTGCTGCAGACCGAGGTCGATGAAGAATGGTCCGTTGGCGACTATGTCCTCAGCGGGGGTGAACTGGCCGCCATGTGCATGATTGATGCAATGGCCAGGCTGGTTCCCGGTGTCCTCAACGATGAACGGTCAGCGGTAGAAGATTCGTTCACCCAGGGGCTGCTGGACTGTCCACATTATACGCGCCCGGAAGAGATTGACGGTCAGGCGGTGCCGGAAGTGTTGCTCAGCGGTAATCATGAGCGCATCCGGCGCTGGCGACTGCAGCAGGCGCTGGGCCGGACCTGGCTGCGGCGGCCGGAGTTACTTGAGCATCGTCAGTTGACGGTGGAAGAAGAAACCTTGTTGGGCGAGTTCCAACGCCAATGGGCAGATAACTCGCCCGAGAGACAGGAGTGATTGCGATGAGCAACCAGAACACAATTATTCAGCAGATCGAAGCTGAACAAATGAACAAAGAAATACCGGAGTTCAGCCCGGGTGATACGATCGTGGTTCAGGTCAAGGTCGTTGAAGGCACGCGTGAGCGTCTGCAGGCTTTCGAAGGTGTGGTGATCGGCAAGCGCAACCGGGGACTGAACTCAGCATTTACGCTGCGCAAGGTCTCGCACGGTGTGGGTGTCGAGCGTACCTTCCAGACCTACAGCCCACTGGTCGACAGCATTGCGGTCAAGCGCCGCGGTGACGTGCGTCAGGCCAAGCTGTACTACCTGCGCGAGCGTTCAGGCAAGAGCGCCCGTATCAAGGAAAAGATCAACTGAGATCGATCCTGATCTTGGTACAGTATCGAAAGCGGCCTGCGGGCCGCTTTTTTGTGGGCGTCTGTTGCCCTGGCGCTCAGGAAGACAGTGGCAGGGTGAGGGTGATTTCCAGCCCGCCCTCGGGATGGTTGCGCATTGCCAATTCGCCGCCATGGCCGTGCACAATCGAGCGGGCAATGCCCAGCCCCAGGCCCATGCCGTTGCGGTTCAGCTGGCGCCCGTGTTCGAGCCGGGTATAGGGCTCGAACAGACGCTCTATGCGCTCTTCGTCGATACCGGGGCCCTGATCACGGATGCGCAGAATCAGATGATCCCCTGCTTCGACCAGGCTCACTGCGGCAGACTGACCATACTGTACGGCGTTGTCGATCAGATTGGCCAGGCAGCGTTTCAAAGCCAGGGGCTTGCCCAGGTAGTGACGCCGGGTGCGGATATCCAGGCTGACACTGTAGCTGGCGATGGCGTTGTCCCGCGCCAGTTTGCGCAGCAGTCGTGACAGATCCACGGGTCTCGGTTCTTCATGGATATCGCTGTCCTTGACGATCTGCAGGGCGCCATTGACCATCAGGTCCAGATCATCCAGATCCTCTTCGAACTCGGCCTGTACCGCCGGATCATCCAGCAGTTCGGTGCGCAGCTTGAGGCGGGTGATTGGTGTTCTCAGATCGTGCGAGATGGCGCCGAAAAGCCGCTCGCGGTCGGTCATGTAGCGCTGCAGGCGTGATTCCATGACCGCAAAGGCATGCGCCGTGGTATCCAGCTCGCGCAGGCCGGATTCGCGCAGCGGAGAGTGATCCAGCCCGCGGCCGAAGGCGTCCGCAGCTGCAGCCAGCTCGGCCAGCGGTCGTGTCTGACGGCGCACAAACCAGTAGGCCAGACCGCCGACAACCAGCAGCAGGGCCAGCAGAGAAAGCCAGCGTTCGCCGGTAAAGACGGCGGTGTTTTCCAGAATGAAGGGGTCGGGCAGCAGGGTGGCCATGTACATCCAGGAACCGTCACGCAAACGCACCTGCACGATCAGCACCGGGGCCGGGCGGGGCTCCAGAATCAGGCTTTGTTGCACCCAGCGCTCGGGAAACTCCGCCAGCGTGGGCCCGTTGGTGACGATCTCCGCCCGGTCCGGCATGACCAGGTCCACCTGTACCTGTTCATGCCCCAGTTCGTCGCGCAGCACTGTTGAGGCCTCGGTAGTGACCAGTGAGGTCAGACTGTGCTCGAGCGTCGCCCCCATGCTGACCGGTTCTTCGTTCAGGCGCATAAAGTAGCGGCTGCCACCGACCTCGCGCTGCTGATCAATGACTACGGGTCGCACATTGTCGGGCAGGGCAGAGAAGTACTGGACGGTCGAGGCCATGGAAATGGCCAGATGCCGAATGCTGCCCGACAGGCTGTGACGGGTGTCGCGGCTGACCTGCTGCGCCCAGATGGCGCTGGTGATCAACTGGGCGGCGGTGACGCCAATCAGCATGAACAACAGCAGTCGTACCACCAGTGATGACCGGGTGCGACTGAGCAGGCCGGAGCCCTGCACCTTGATTGGCTCAGGGTGTGTCATGCGGCAACCCCCGGTGGCGGCTGACTTCGGCGCTGAACACATAGCCCTCGCCACGTACCGTCTTGATCAGCCGGGGTGACTTGCCGTCGTCTCCCAGGCGCTGGCGCAGGCGGGATATCTGCACATCCAGATAGCGATCAAAGGGTCCCATGTCGCGGCCCCTAGTGTGCACCATCAGGTGCGAACGCGGTACAACTTCCCCGGCATGGCGGAGAAAGAACAGCAGCAGGTCATAGTCAGCCCCGCTCAGCGTCTGCCAGTCGCTGTCATCCGCGCGCAGAGTGCGCTCCAGACTGTCCAGCCAGAAGGTCTTGAAACGATAGTAGCGCCCGGCCGGTTCGGTGTCCTCGGCCACGCTGTAGCGACGCTGTACGGCCTTGACTCGAGCCAGCAGCTCGCGCGGGCTGAACGGCTTGCTGAGGTAGTCGTCGGCGCCCAGTTCCAGACCCACCACGCGGTCGGTTTCATCCGCGTTGGCGGTCAGCATGATGACCGGCACATCGGACTCCGAGCGCAGGGTGCGACAGACACTGAAGCCGTCCTGGCCGGGCAGCATGATATCCAGTATCACCAGCGATATGTCGTTGGCGCTGGCCCGGAATTCCTCCAGAAAGGTTTCGCCATCGGCGGCCACGCGAACCCGGAAATTGTTCTTCTCCAGATAGGTGCGCAGCAGTTCCCGAATCTTGCGGTCGTCATCGACAATGTACAGCAGCTTACTCATGATCTCGCAATGCTCCCAGAACGCGTGCCATCTGTTCTCTGGCGGTGGTGACCGGAATGTCATCATCGCGGAAGAATCGATGCAATACATGGAACAGGGCGCTCTCGACCCCGGGTGTGGTGGCCATGCTGTGGGCCATGCTGGGTGCCAGCAGGCCGGTTGCTTCCGCTTCGCGGAATACATGCGCGGAGGTCTGGGCGCAGTCGTCGAAGCCGGCAAGGCTGAGGTCGGCGCGAGCCGGTATGGTGCCCTTCTGCAGGCTGAAGAGGCGTTGTGTGTTGCTGTCCATGATGCCCTCGGCAAAACGGGCCTGGGCGGCCCGAGTCTCGTCATCTTCGCGCTGAAAGAAGACAAAGGTGTCGACGCTGTACAGATGATGCTGGGCCGTGCCGGGGACCGGCATGCAGAGAAAATCCTGTCCGGCCTCCATACTGTGGGCCACAAACTCGCCCTTGACCCAGTCCCCCATGATCTGCATGGCCGCTTCTCCCTCAATGACCATCCGACTGGCTTCCTGCCACTCCCTGTTCTGCATCTCGTCGTCCATCAGGGTTTTCAGGTCGCGCAGCAGGTGCAAGGCTTCTTCCACCCGCGAGTCGGCCAGGGCCTCGGGGGTGCGGTAGACAAAATAGTCGCGGTAGAATTCCGGCCCGCCGACGCTGAGCAGCAGCGTTTCGAACAGGGTGGCCACCTGCCAGGGCTGGCCGCCATGGGCCAGTGGTGTGATGCCTGCGTCGCGGAGCGTTTCCGCATCCCGCATGATCTGACTCCAGCTGGTCGGCAGCGACAGGCCCAGTTCCTGATAGACCTGCGGGTTCAGCCACATCCAGTTGATGCGGTGAATGCTGATGGGTACGGCAACGCGCTCGCCATTGAAGCGGGTCAGTTCGTCCAGAGTCCGATGCCAGTCGTCGGGCCAGTTGGCCGTCCATTCGTCCAGCGGTTGCAGATAGCCCAGATTGGCCCATTCACCTATGTTGGGGCCGATGATCTGGGCGACATCAGGCGGACTGCCGGCGATGACCTGTGCCTTGAGTACCGCCATCGCAGAGTCGCCGCCGCCGCCCGGCACCGCGTGGTCCTGCCAGATGACGCTGTGTTGCAGCAGGTCCTGACGCAAGACCTCCGCCGCCCGATGTTCGCCCGGAGACGTCCACCAGTGCAGCACATCAAGTGGCGTTGTCGCCTGCACTGATGGCAGAGGCAGTAAGGTGAGCAGCAGGATAACGAGGCCGAGTTTCATGGATTGCACAGCTTGTTTTTTGCCTATCATAACGCGGCAAATGCCATAAAACTCTTTCATAGTCTATCAGCATCCGTCCGGGTGGCCTGCTGCTGCCGGTCACAGCAAAGACAATGACAGGTTCTCGTTCCGGCGCTTTTCGACTTTCCCTTGCATATCAATCAGATAGATATCTTGCCACCCTCGTTGGGGACGGTTTTATTGTCACAGAGATGCGCTTGCTACTGTTGCCTGCGACCCGGGAAATCTTCGCTGACCGCGCGACGGCGGCCAGACAGGAGGCTTCTCGAGAGTCTTTCCGGTAACAACAACAAAGAGGCAAGCATATGCGCTCATCCATTCAATATGCACTGGGTCTGGCTTTGGCTACCACCATGGCTGTTTCCCATGCGACCACCCTGACCATAGAAAGCTGGCGCGTTGATGACAGTGACCTGTGGGAAGATGTGCTGATTCCGGTGTTCGAGGCCGAGCACCCCGATATCCAGGTGCGCTTCTCGCCGACCAGTCCCACCGAGTATGATTCCACGGTCAATGCGCGACTGCAGGCCGGTACGGCGGGTGATCTGATCACCTGTCGACCGTTCGACGTGTCGCTCAATCTGTATCAGGAGGGCCACCTGCTTGACCTGACGGATATGGCGGCCATGGACAACTTCGAGGATTTTGCGCGCAGTGCCTGGACCACCGATGACGGTGCCAGCACCTTCTGTATGCCGATGGCCTCGGTCATTCACGGGTTCCTCTACAACCCGGAGATCTTCGCCGAGCTGGATCTGGAAGTGCCGCGTACCGAAGACGAGTTCCTGGCCGTTCTGGACACCATTGAGCAGGAGTCGTCCTACACCCCGCTGGCTCTGGGCACCAACGACCAGTGGGAGTCCAACCAGATCGTCTATACCAATATCGGCCCAGCCTTCTGGGGTGGTGAAGCAGGGCGTCAGGCGCTGCTGGATGGTTCGGCGTCCTTTACCGATCCCGAGTTTGTAGCTCCCTTCGAGCACATGGCGCGCTGGGGTGAGTACATGGGGCGGGGCTATGAGTCGCAGACCTATGGTGATTCCCAGAACCTGTTTTCGCTGGGGCGGGCGGCCATCTATCCGACCGGCTCCTGGGATATCAGCTATTTCAATCAGCAGGCCCTGTTCGAGTTTGACGCCTTTCCGCCGTTCAGAGTCGGGGATGACGGGCAGTGCGTGATCTCGGATCACACCGATATCGGCATGGGCATCAATCCGGATTCGGAGAATGCCGAAGCAGCGAAGCTCTTCCTGGAATGGCTGGCCTCGGAAGGCTTTGCCCGCCTCTACACCAACGAAGTCACCGGCTTTTTCTCGCTGTCAAAGCATGAGGTTGAAGTGCGGGACCCGGTAGCCGCAGAAATGATCAACTGGCGCCAGGACTGTGATTCCACCATTCGTCTGAACGCGCAGATCATGAATCGGGGCACGCCCAACATGGAGCAGGAACTCTGGACGGTCGGCAGCCGTGTGCTGAATGGTGCCATGACGCCACAGGAAGCTGCTGAACGCATCCAGAACGGTTTCTCTTCCTGGTACGCACCACAACAGTAAAGCGGTGAATGTCTGACTGGAGAGTCCTGTTTTTGGGGCAGGGAGGCCCCGTTTTTTCGAGGTATTTGTTATGCGAGCCATCAGACTGCGCCCGGTGCCCTGGCACCTGCTGTTTTTTCTGGGGCCGGCCGTGGTGATCTACACCCTGTTCAGTGCCTGGCCGCTGCTTGATACATTGCGTTTGAGCCTGTATACCAGCGCCGGTCCGGGGCAGCGGGTCTTTCACGGGCTGGGCAACTTCGTCACCCTGCTGACCGACCCGCACTGGTCCGCCGCCTTCTGGAATGCGCTCTGGAACAACACCAAGTTCTTCCTGATTCATCTGCTGGTGCAGAATCCCATTGGCCTGTTGCTGGCGGCGCTGATCAGCCTGCCGGGGCTGCGTCTGGCCAGAACCTATCGCACCCTGATTTTTCTGCCGACCCTGCTGTCCGTGGTCATCATCGGTTTTATCTGGCAGCTGATTCTGAGCCCGCTCTGGGGTGTCAGCGAGGGGCTGCTGGAGGCTGTCGGCCTGGGGCACCTGTTCAGTGCCTGGCTGGGCCGCGAGAGCACCGCCCTGATCACGCTGGCCCTGATTTCGGTCTGGCAGTTTGTCGGTATCCCGCTGATGCTGCTTTATGCCAGCCTGATTCAGGTACCCGACGAACTGATTGAGGCCGCCGTGGTGGAAGGCGCCTCGTCATGGCGTATTTTCTGGCAGATCAAGTTCCCGCTGATACTGCCCACACTGGGTCTGGTCACCATCCTGACCTTTGTCGGCAATTTCAACGCCTTCGAGCTGATCTATGCGGTCAAGGGCGCTCTGGGCGGGCCCAACTTCTCCACCGACATCCTGGGCACCTTCTTCTATCGCACCTTCTTCGGCTATCAGTCTCAGGTGGGCAGTCCGACCATGGGTGCTGCCGTGGCCAGCATGATGTTCTTCATCATCCTGTGCGGCGTCATGGTCTACCTCTATGTGATTCAGCGCCGCCTGCATCGCTATGACGTCTAATCGGGAGGCATGATGAGCATTCAAAACCCCAATCTCAGGCCGCTGAACTCGCTGGCCACGCACAGCGTGTTGCTGGCCTACACCCTGCTGGCACTGTTTCCGATCGTGCTGGTGGTCATCAACTCCTTCAAGAGTCGACAGGCCATCTTCAATGAACCGCTGGCCTGGCCGACGCCTTCGTCATTCACGCTGGAAGGCTATGTACGGATTCTGGAGCGTTCCGACTTCGCGCTGTATTTCTACAACAGCTTTGTGGTCACCATAGTGCCGCTGTTCCTGGTCATGCTGTTTGCCGCCATGGCGGCCTGGGCGCTGGCAGAGTACCGGTTTCGGGGCAACAGGCTGATGGCGCTGTATCTGGCCATCGGCATCATGATTCCCATTCGTCTGGGTACCGTCAGCATTCTGGAGATCATCGTCGGGCTCAATCTGGTCAACACCCTGCTGGCGCTGATTCTGGTCTATACCGCCCAGGGGCTGCCGTTGGCAATTTTCATCCTGACCGAGTACATGCGGCAGGTACCGCGCGATCTGAAGGAGGCAGCGCGCTGTGACGGCGCCAGTGAATACCGCATCTTTTTCCAGATTGCGGTGCCGCTGACCCGGCCGGCACTGGCCACCGTGGCGGTGTTCACCATGGTGCCGATCTGGAATGACCTCTGGTTTCCGCTGATTCTGGCCCCGGCCGAGCACACGCGGACCATCCAACTGGGTGTCCAGCAGTTTATTGGCCAGTATTCGACCGACTGGAACTCGGTGCTCAGTGCCCTGACGCTGGCCGTCATGCCGGCACTGATACTCTATATGTTCTTTTCCCGTCAGTTGATTCGCGGTCTGACCGCAGGCGCGGTCAAGTAGCGCCCCGTTTGCCTGCAACGGGCAGCCCGTCAGCGGACGGTGCTGCCCTCCCGTGCATTGACAGGATGCCGGGAAAACCTTATGTTTCCGCCTCATTTCTGCGAATTTTCATCATGTGCACTGTGTAAAGCTCGCGTTACATTGCGGCCGACACGCCCTGAAGATGACTGAAAATGCCACAACTGGAAGATAGGGAGCCTGCATTGAAACCCGTTAATGTCGGAATCTGTGGTCTGGGCACCGTAGGCAGCGGTACCTTCAATGTCCTCAACCGAAACAACGCGACCATCGACCGTCGCACCGGCCGCGAAGTCCGCATTACCCATGTAGGTGCCCGGCGTGACCACCCGGACTGCGATCTCTCCGGGGTCAGGGTCTCGCGTGATATCTTTGACGTGGTCAGGGACCCGGACGTCCATATTGTGGTGGAACTGATCGGCGGCACCGATACAGCGCTGGAGTTGGTGCTGGCCGCCATTGCCGAGGGCAAGCATGTGGTCACGGCCAACAAGGCCCTGATCGCCCAGCATGGCAACGAGATTTTCAAGGCGGCTGAAGACAAGGGCGTCACGGTAGCCTTCGAGGCCTCGGTGGCAGGCGGTATCCCCATCATCAAGGCGCTGCGTGAAGGCCTGGTCGCCAACGAGATCGACTGGCTGGCCGGCATCATCAATGGTACCGGCAACTTCATCCTGACCGAGATGCAGCAGAAAGGGCGCCTGTTCGATGACGTGCTGAAGGAAGCGCAGGAACTGGGCTATGCCGAAGCCGACCCGACCTTTGATGTGGAAGGCATCGATGCGGCACACAAGCTGACCATTCTGGCCTCCATCGCCTATGGTGTGCCGCTGCAGTTCGAGAGTGTCTATACCGAGGGCATCAGCCTGGTAACGCCGGAAGATGTGCGTTACGCCGAGGAACTGGGCTATCGCATCAAGCACCTGGGCATTGCCCGCCGTGGAACCGAAGGCGTGGAAATGCGCGTGCATCCCACCCTGGTGCCGGAGAGCCGCCTGCTGGCCAACGTCAACGGCGTCTTGAACGCGGTACTGGTACATGGCGATGCCGTGGGCTCCACACTGTATTACGGGCCCGGTGCCGGCGCTGAAGCCACGGCGAGTTCGGTGATTGCCGACATTGTCGACGTGGCGCGCGAAGTGGATTCCCGTCATGCGGTGCCGCATCTGGGTAATCACACCTGGGCTGAAGGCCTGGATGTGGTGCCCATGGCTTCTGTGGAGACCAGCTACTACCTGCGCATGCAGGTCACCGACGAGGTGGGTGTGATGGCCCGTATTGCCAATATCCTCAGTGATTCCGGCATCAATATCGAAGCCATTATCCAGAAGGAACCGGAGCCGGGCGATGACACCGTACCGCTGATTCTGCTGACGCAGCGGGTGCTGGAGCGCGAGATGAATGCAGCCATTGATGAACTGGAAGGGCAGACGGCCGTGATCGGCAAGGTCACCCGGATTCGAGTGGAGCAGTTGGGCGGCGAATGAAATATATCAGCACCCGGGGCCAGGCCCCAGCACTGGAGTTCGAAGAGGTCCTGCTGACCGGTCTGGCGCCGGATGGCGGCCTCTATGTACCGGAGACGCTGCCGTTCCATGCACCGGAAGAGATTCGGGCCTGGCGCGACCTGCCCTATGACGAGCTGGCGTTCCGCATCCTGCAGCCGTTTGTGGCGGGTTTCATTGATGATGACGCCTTCCGCACCATGCTGGCGGACACCTATGCAGCCTTTGATCACAAGGCCATCGTGCCGCTGCAGCAGATCGATCACAACGAGTACGTGCTGGAGCTGTTTCACGGGCCGACGCTGGCGTTCAAGGACTTTGCGCTGCAGTTGCTGGGACGCCTGCTTGACCATGCGCTGGAGAAGCGCGGTGAGAAAGCCGTCATCATGGGCGCCACATCAGGTGACACCGGCTCGGCGGCCATCGAGGGCTGCCGCCGCTGCGCCAATATCGACATCTTTATTCTGCACCCGCATCAGCGTGTATCGGAAGTTCAGCGGCGCCAGATGACCACGGTGCTGAACGACAACATCCACAATATTGCCCTGGAAGGCAATTTCGATGACTGCCAGCGCATGGTCAAGGAGAGCTTCCGCGACCAGTCGTTCCTGCGCGGTGAGCGCCGTCTGGTGGCGGTCAATTCGATCAACTGGGCCCGCATCATGGCCCAGATTGTCTACTACTTCTACAGTGCGCTGAATCTGGGCGGACCGGACCGCAAGCTGGCTTTCTCGGTGCCCACGGGCAATTTCGGTGACATCTTTGCCGGCTATCTGGCACACCGGATGGGCCTGCCCATCAGTCAGCTGATTGTGGCCACCAACCGCAATGACGTGCTGCATCGCATTCTGAGCCAGAACCATTACGAGCAGCGCCCGCTGGCGCATACCCTGTCGCCCAGCATGGACATCGTGGTGTCCTCCAACTTCGAGCGTCTGCTGTTCGACCTGTATGACCGTGACGGTGCGGCCATTGCCGGCCTGATGGACGAAATGAACCACGGCAAGGCGACGCTGGACCGTGATGCCCTGGCCCGGGCACGGACCCTGTTCGACAGCCACAGTGTCGACGATGACGCCACCTGTGCCACCATTCGCGAGGTGTTCGAGCAGACCGGCTATCTGCTCGACCCGCATACCGCCATCGGGGTAAAGGCTGCGCGCACCGTCCGCCGCCATCAGGATCAGCCCATGATCACCCTGGGTACGGCACATCCGGTCAAATTCTCCGAGGCGGTGGAAAAGGCAGGCATGGCCTATCCGGAACTGCCATACCATCTCAGTGATCTGCATGACCGCGAGGAGCGCTATACGGTATTGTCCAATGACCGCGCGCAGGTGCAGTCATTCATGGTCAGGGAGATCTTCGGCTCGGCCTGAGCACAGACCAGAGCAGACGATGAGGGCACGCCATGAGAGTAGAGCGTATTCGTCAACGACCGGTACCCGATCAGGTGCCGGCGCTGGCGGGTTACAGCCCACTCAGTTGCCGTCTGCTGGCCAGCCGGGGGCTCAGCGGCCCGGCGGATACCCTGCGTCTGGCCGAGCTGCTGCCACCGGATGATCTGAAGGATGCCGAAGCGGCGGCGCGTCTGCTTCTCGACGCCCTGCAGGCCGGTGTGCCCATGGTGATCGTGGGTGACTATGATGTCGACGGCGCCGCCTCGACAGCACTGATGGTCAGGGCGCTGCGCGATGGCTTCGGGGCGCAGGTCGACTACTTCATTCCCAGTCGTTTTACCCAGGGCTATGGTCTGTCACCGGCGGTTGTGGAGGCCGTGCAGGCGCAGTCGCCCGAACTGCCCCGGTTGCTGATCACAGTCGACAACGGCATTGCCAGCCATGCCGGCATTGCTGCCGCCCAGGCCCTCGGCATGCGTGTGATCGTCACCGACCATCATCTGCCCGGTGACCAGCCTTGCAGCGCCGATGCCGTGGTCAACCCCAATCAGCCCGGCTGTGCCTTTCCCAGCAAGGTCGCCTGCGGCTGCACGGTGGCCTTCTATGTGCTGCTGGTGCTGCGCCGGCTGGCGGCCGACTGGCTGACCGAACAGGGACGTGAAGCGCCCAATCTGGCGGACTATCTTGATCTGGTGGCCCTGGCCACCATCGCCGATGTGGTGCCGCTGGATGGCAACAACCGCATTCTGGTCGAACAGGGCCTGCGGCGGCTGCGCGCCGGTGCCGCCCGCCCGGGTATACTGGCGCTGCTGGAAGCCGCCGGGCGTGACCCGACCCGGCTGACCAGCCAGGATCTGGGCTTTGTACTGGGTCCCAGACTCAATGCCGCCGGTCGCATGGATGACATGACGATCGGCGTGGCCTGTCTGCTGACCGACAGCATGGAAGATGCCCGTGCTCTGGCAGCCATGCTGGAGGAGTTCAACCAGGCCCGCAAACAGGTACAGAACCGGATGGTCGATCAGGCCACCGGGCTGCTGGTGCAGGCAGAAGGGCTGCTCAAGCAGCAGGGGGCGGAGGACAGTGCCGAGCCGGCCCGGGTGCGTGTGCTCTGGCATGCAGACTGGCATGAAGGCATTGTCGGCCTGGTGGCGGGCCGTCTCAAGGAGCGGCTGCAGAAGCCGGTTGTGGCCCTGTGTCAGGGTGACAATGGTCTGTGGAAAGGCTCTGCGCGCTCTATCCCCGGGGTGCATATCCGTGATCTGCTGGCCTGGGTGGATGCGCGCGAGCCCGGTCTGATCCGCCAGTTTGGCGGGCATGCCATGGCCGCCGGCCTGAGTCTGGAAGAGGACAGTCTGCCGCGCCTGCGCAGCCGCCTGCAGGATGCGGCTGCGGCTCTGGTACCGGAGGAGGCTTGGGTGGCGGAACTGACGGTGGATGGCAGCCTGAACGGCGAGCAGTTCGGCCTGCAGCAGGCGGAAGAACTGACGCGTCTCGGGCCCTGGGGGCAGGGCTGTCCGTTGCCGCTGTTCTGCAACGCCTTCAGAGTGGTGCAGCAGCGCTGGCTGGGCGGGCGCCACCTGAAGCTGGTGCTGCAGCCGGAGGACGACAACAGAACTCTGGATGCCATCTGGTTTTTCTGCCCGCTTGACCCCGAAACCAGTCTGCCCGAGGTGGTCAGCCTGGTCTACGAACTGGCGGTGAACGAGTTTCGCGGTCAGAAGGCTCCGCAGTTGATCATTCGCGCCGAGGTGCCCGCCGAGCTGATCTGAATGCGCGCCGACGGGCGCCCTGATTGGCCTGCCATCAACGCCACAACTCTGCTAGACTACCTCGCCCATTTTTGATGACTCCCCGCAACACAGGAGTGAGTTTGTGGAAATCAACGCCGTAAAAGAAACCATCAAGGACATCCGTGCACGCACCGACGTGCTTAGGGGGTATCTTTGACTTCGACCAGAAGAAAGAACGTCTGGAAGAAGTAGAGCTTGAACTTGGCCAGCCCGAAGTCTGGAATGATCCCGACCATGCCCAGCAACTGGGTCAGGAGCGGGCTGCACTGGAGAACAGTGTCAAATCCATCGAGCAGTTGACGCAGGGCACCGGTGACATGACCGACCTGCTGGATCTGGCTGTGGAAGAGGATGATGAAGACACCCTGGCCGAGGTGGAAAAGGACCTTCAGAAGCTGCTGAGAATACTGGAGGACCTGGAGTTCCGTCGCATGTTCAGCGGCGAGATGGATGCGCGCCCGGCCTTTGTCGAAATTCAGGCCGGCAGCGGCGGTACCGAAGCCCAGGACTGGGCCGAAATGCTGCTGCGCATGTATCTGCGTTGGTGTGAGGAAAAAGGCTTCAAGGCAGAGCTGATGGAAGCCTCGCCCGGCGAAGTGGCCGGTATCAAGAGCGCCACCGTCCATGTACAGGGCGAGTACGCCTTCGGCTGGCTGCGCACTGAAACCGGTGTGCATCGCCTGGTGCGCAAGTCACCCTTCGATTCCGGTGGCCGTCGCCATACCTCCTTTGCCTCCGTCTTTGTATCGCCCGAGGTCGATGACAACATCGAGATCGACGTCAATCCGGCCGATCTGCGGGTTGATGTCTATCGGGCTTCCGGCGCCGGGGGGCAGCACGTCAACCGGACCGAGTCTGCAGTGCGCATCACCCACCTGCCGACCGGTGTGGTCACTCAGTGTCAGCAGGGTCGGTCACAGCATGCGAACAAGGACCAGGCCATGAAACAACTGCGGGCCAAGCTCTATGAGCTGGAACTGCAGAAGCGCAACGAGGCGGCGGCCGAGGTCGAGGAATCCAAGTCGGATATCGGCTGGGGCAGTCAGATCCGTTCCTATGTGCTGGATGATGCCCGCATCAAGGATCTGCGCACCGGGGTCGAGACCCGCAACACCCAGGCGGTCCTCAACGGCCAGTTGGACCCCTTTATCGAAGCATCACTGAAAAAAGGTTTGTAATCCGGGAACCCATTCATGACTGAAGAAGCGCACAACGCCCTGCAGGAAGAGAACCAGTTGATTGCTCAGCGACGGGAGAAACTGGAGGCGCTGAAAGCCTCTGGCAACGCCTATCCGAGTGATTTTCGGCGCGAACATTATGCGGCCGATCTGCAGGCCGAGTATGGCGACAAAACCAAGGAAGAGCTGGCCGAGCTGCAGATTCCGGTCTGTGTGGCCGGTCGTATCATGCTCAATCGCGGGGCCTTTATGGTCATGCAGGACATGACGGGGCGGATTCAACTCTATGTGAACCGCAAGGCGCTGGACAAGGACACGCTCGGGCAGCTCAAGAAATGGGATATGGGTGACTGGGTCGGAGCCCGTGGCACATTGCAGAAATCCGGCAAGGGCGATCTCTATGTCGACATGTCGGAACCCCGGATGCTGAACAAGACTCTGCGACCGCTGCCCGAAAAGCACAAGGGTCTGGCCGATCAGGAAGCCAAATATCGCCAGCGTTATGTGGACCTGATAGTCAACGAGAAGACACGCGATGCGTTTCAGATACGGGCCCGCATGATCGAGTTTATCCGAGCCTATTTCTCCGAGCGCCGCTTTATGGAAGTGGAAACACCCATGCTGCAGGTAATTCCGGGCGGCGCCACCGCACGTCCCTTTATTACCCACCATAATGCCATGGATATTGATATGTACCTGCGCATTGCGCCGGAACTCTATCTCAAGCGTCTGGTCGTGGGTGGGCTGGAGCGTGTATTCGAAATCAACCGCAATTTCCGCAACGAGGGTGTTTCGACACGGCATAATCCGGAATTCACCATGCTGGAGTTCTATCAGGCCTTTGCCGACTATCGGGATCTGATGGACCTTACCGAAGATATGCTGCGCGGTATGGCGCGCAGTGTGCTGGGCTCAACCACACTGTCTTATCAGGGTGAGGAATATGACCTGGGACAGCCGTTCGAGCGCTTGTCAATGGAGGATGCGGTACTCAAGTACAACGCCGATCTGACCCTTGATGAACTGACCGATTCGGCTCGCCTGCGCGCTGCGGCCCAGCGCAAGGGTGTCAGTGTGAAGGCGCCCTGGGGCGACGGCAAGGTGCTGACCGAACTGTTCGAGCATACCGTGGAAGAGCAGTTGCAGGGACCGGTATTCATTACCCGCTATCCGGCCGAAGTATCACCTCTGGCACGCCGCTGTGATGATGACCCCAGCGTAACCGACCGCTTCGAGTTCTTCCTCGGTGGCCGCGAAGTGGCCAACGGCTTTTCCGAGCTCAATGATCCGCTGGATCAGGCAGAACGGTTCAAGGCTCAGGTGGCCGAGAAAGAGGCCGGTGATGACGAAGCCATGTTCTATGATGAAGACTTCGTGACGGCGCTGGAATATGGTCTGCCGCCGACGGCGGGGGAGGGCATTGGCATAGACCGGCTGGTCATGTTCTTTACCGATGCGCCGACCATCAAGGATGTCATTCTGTTTCCGCACATGAAACCGCGCAGTCAAATCTGACGTCTGTTGTATCCGGTTCGAAAGCCCGAATGGCATGTTGCTATTCGGGCTTTTAAAATTATTTCAAAAACGAGACCTGTGTTCAGAAAATCGTTTATAAATATTTTGCTTTTGATATTTTCCTCTGCTATTTGTATCGTGCTAACACAGTAAACTATAGTAAGCTATAGCCAGTATATAGTGCTGCCGGGTTCATTAATTAACTATGGGCCGGGTCTGCACATATTTCATGAAGAATTTATCAGGCCATAATCCATAACAGGAGTAAACACTCGATGTTTGTACAGGAAATTGACAAGAAGATTGAAGCATTCAAGTCGGAAATCGAAAAACTGGAAGCCGAACGCGCCGCCCAGGCGAAAAAGCTGGAAGGTTTTACTGCATTCGAGAACGACATTCAGAAAGTTTGCCGTGATTTCGGTGTTTCGCGCGAAGAGCTGTTTCTGTCGCAGGGTGACTATATTGTCGACTGGGTTAAATCACTGAGCAAGCTTGGCGAGCGGCCGGAAGTCTATAACGAACTGAAAGCCTATTTCGCCCGCGTTATTGCCCGTGAAGGCACCACTCGCAAGAGCCCGGCCAAGAAGGCCAACAAGGGTCCCAAGCTGGAAGTGGGTACCTACAAGAACCCGAAGACCGGTGAAAAAATCGAGAAGATCAAGCGCAACCCGAAGACTCTGGACGAATGGATCAAGGAGCACGGCTTCGAGACGGTTCGTGGCTGGAAGGTCTGAGACGGCTGTCTGAAGAGCGCTGCAGACGGCGTCAGAGCGGGCAGTGCAACCCTTTGAAATTGCTGAAAAAAGTGGTTGACACCCGGGCACTGCCTCTCTATTATACGCGCCATCTCAGAGATCTGGGGCTATAGCTCAGCTGGGAGAGCGCCTGCATGGCATGCAGGAGGTCAGCGGTTCGATCCCGCTTAGCTCCACCAGATACCGGCCGCATCCGAAAGGATGCGGCTTTTTTTTGCCTGCAGGAAAGTTCCGGCAAAGAGCCTCAGGCCCGGGTACGTTTCCTAGGAATGCCGCCGCGCGGCGGCCGCACCACTCCTGCCTTCGAACTCTCATGTAGCAAGGGGCCTGTAGTGAGGGACGCAAGTCCCGACAAACCAGAACCTGTAGTGAGGGACGCAAGTCCCGACCAGGGCCACAGGCCCTGAACGAAGGGGCGGCTGCGCCGCCCATCGCGACTCGCGTCGCTCGCTACAACAGAGGCTTTTCTGCAGGCCGTGCGGTCCGACGTTTTGGGGCTTACTCACGCATGCGTGGCCAAGGGCCACCGCCTACAAACAAGGCGCCACAGTTCGCGGGTTGCTGGCTGGTCGGACTGCGTGCTGGGTCCAAAAACGCGCACGGAGTGCGCTCCCAGGGAGGCGTTGGCAGCGCGGCCGCCGGGCGGTGGTGCGTTGAGCCGCAGACCGTGCACGGCCGTGTTCGAGCTGTCATGGATGACGTTTTTTGCGTGTCTGCGGTCAGCATACCCCGCCATCAGGCGGCCTTGGCGACCAGGTCGGACTAACAGGGCCTGTACCGTGTGGCGACGGTAGGTGGCACTTTCTGGTTGGGCATCGCGTTATCGGGACTTGCGTCCCTCGCTCCGGATTCGGCTTGCGCCTCATTATCGGGACTTGCGTCCCTCGCTCCGGATTCGGCTTGCGCCTCATTATCGGGACTTGCGTCCCTCGCTACTAGGCCGCCAGCGGCATGCGCCACAGAATCAGCGAGACGGCGGTGGCACCGACAATCAGATTCATCGGCAGCCCGAGGCGCAGGAAGTCCGTGAAGCGGTAGTTGCCGGGGCCATAGACCATCAGGTTGGTCTGATAGCCCAGAGGTGTCGCAAAGCTGGCCGAGGCCGCCATCATGATGGCAAACACAAAGGGCTCGGCATTCAGGTTGGCCTCCCCGGTAACCGCCAGGACTATCGGCAGCATCAGAATGGCCGAGGCGTTGTTGGTGATGCTCTCGGTCAGTACCGAGACCACAAGATAGGTCAGAATCAGCAGCAGCCAGGGTTTGCCCAGGCTGGTCTCCACCGTCCACATGGCCAGGCTCTGCGCCAGTCCGGTTTCCAGCATGGCATTGCCCAGTGCAAAGGAAGCACCGATGGTGATGATCACCGACAGATCGAGACTGCGCTGGGCCTGGGCAAAGGAACAGCAGTTCAGCGCGATCATCAGCCCGGCACCGATCAACGCGGCGTTCAGCATCGAAGCCAGACCCGTGGCAGCACTGAGAACCACGCCCACCAGAATCAGCCAGGCCAGGCGGTGGCGGTCATGCTGCGGGGCCTGCTCCTGCAGGTCATTGATCAGCAGGAAATCGCGCTGATAGCGTTGCCGGCTGACGAAGGCCGGGCGCGCCTCGAGCAGCAATACATCCCCCGGAGCCAGCTTGATCTGGCCCAGATTGCCATCCAGGCGCTTGCCGTTGCGGGCCACGGCCAGCACGATGGCTCCATAGCGGTCATGAAAGCGGCTGTCGCGAATGGTCTGCCCGATGCCGTCACAGTTGGGCGACACCACGGCCTCGACCAGGCGCCGTTCCTCACGGTCCTTGGTCAGCGTGCTGCCGGGCGAAATTTCACTGGCGGGGCGAATACCCGGAATACGCAACAGTTCGGTGATGGCCTCGGTCTCACCGGCAAAAACCAGGGTGTCATTGCCCTGCAGTCGTTCTTCCGACGGCACGGCGGTGACTACACTGTCGTCGCGTTCGATCTCCACCAGATAGAGCTGCCGCAGGTGGCGCAGACCGGCTGCGGCCACACTCTTGCCGACCAGAGGCCCCTGGGGATCAACCCGCACTTCCACCGTGAATTCGCGCACGGACTCGATCAGTTCCTTGCTGGGCTGCTCCGGCAGCAGGCGGGGGAACACCAGCCACATGAAAAAACCACCCACAATGGCCACCGGCAGGCCCAGCCAGGTAATACTGAAGATGGAAAAGCCGGCTTCTCCCGTCAGCGCCTGATACTGGCCGTTGACGATCAGGTTGGTGCTGGTGCCAATCAGGGTCAGGGTGCCGCCGAGAATGGCCGCATAGCTCAGTGGCATCAGCAGGCGCGAAGGCGAAATGCCGATTTTCTTCGACCAGGCCCGAATGGCCGGAATCATGGTGGCGACCACGGGCGTGTTGTTGAGAAAGCCGCTGAGGGAAATGACCGGCAGAAAGATCCGCAGCAGCGCCTCACGGATAGACCCTGGATGCCCCAGAGCATGCCGGACCACCTGATCAACAGCGCCGGATTGATACATGCCGGTGGCAATGATGAACATGGCGGCTACAGTGATCAGGCCGGGGTTGCTGAACCCGGACAGGGCCAGCTCCGGGCTCAGGATGCCCGCTGCACTGAGTACCGTCAGTGCTGCCATCATGACCCAGTGTGGGGCAATTCGGGTCAGCATCATGGTGCCGAGTACGCTGACTATGACGGCCAGAGTGAGTAGCGCTTGCCAGGTCATGCAGACGGGCTTCCAGCAGGAATGAGAGCGCTAGGCTAGAGTAGTCGGAGCAAAAGATAAAATATTAAAAACTTATGAGATATTCTTTTTGGTTATTAATGCGCTGGGGTTCTTTCACCGGCCTTTGCACGCTGTCTGTGGCACCGGTGGGGCCGTTGTGACAGAATAGAGGGGCTCAGACGAGTCAAGTTTAATGCGGTTGCTGATCGCTGTACTCCTCCAATTCAAAATTATGTCTGTGCAGCAAGGTCATCAGCAACTGCCGGGAGAAGTTAATGTCAGCTATCCGAGCCATAGTACTGGATCTGGATTTTACGCTGTTGACCCGGGATAAAACGGTGCGGCCGCGGACGCTGGAAAGCCTGGTGCGGGCGCACGACATGGGTTACCAGCTCATCATTGCCACCAGCCGTCCGGTGCGGGCAGTGCGCAGTTTTGTACCGGAAGAACTGCTGCGACGCTGTACGCTGATTACATTGAACGGCGCAGTGGTGCACGAGTTCACGCGTGGCCACCAATGGCAGATGTCCTGCATGGGCCTCAATGCACGCAAACTGATCAGCCGCATGGTTGACAGTGAGGTGCCCGTGCAGATTACTGCTGAGTGCTGGGGCGAGGATTTCGCCACCAACCGCGAGTACACTGAAGAGGAACTGCGCAAAAAGCAGCATGCCGATTTCTCGATGCTCAAAACCATTCAGCAGATCGATTACGGCTGGATCAGCAAGGTGACCGCGGACGGCCAGGGGCAGCCACTGGATTTCCTGATCGACTGGGCCGATGATTTCCCCGAATTCAGTTTCATTCCCGTGCTCGAGAATACCGTGGTCAACATTGTGCCGCGCTCCATAGACAAGTCGACTACCGTGGTTACCGTGCTCAAACGCTTCCAGACCCATCCCTCGGAAATGATGGTATTTGCTGATGAGATGCCTGATCTCCGCCTGATGGAGATAGCGGGTGTTGCAGTGGCGATGGGCAATGCGGTGTCGCCATTGAAAGAGGCCGCCAACACGGTGATTGGCGATTGTGATACCGATGCCATTGCCGATTATCTGGAAAAGACGTTGTTACAGGAACAGGAAACGGCCTAAGTCTTGATGGATCATGAAGAACTGCATCTCAACCTGCGCAATCTGACGCGGGCCGATTATCCTCAGATCGAGGCCCTGATGAACCAGGTCTACACCGACCTTGGCGGTGCCTGGCCCCAGCATACTATCGACCAACTGATCAGGGAGTTCCCCGAAGGCCAGTTGGGCATTGAGGATGGTGGGCAACTGGTGGGTGTGGCGCTCACGGTGCTGGTGGATTACGCGCGCTTCAGCGACCCGCATACCTATGATGACATTGTCGACAGTCATGAGCGTATTCAGGGTCAGTCGACCAATGGCGATGCGCTCTACGGGCTGGATGTGCTGATTCACAGTGATTATCGCGGCTATCGGCTGGGGCGTCGGCTCTATGATGCGCGCAAGGAGCTCTGCCGGCAGTACAACCTGCGGGGCATACTGGCTGGCGGACGCATTCCGCAGTATCACCAGTACCGGGGTGAGATGAACCCGGCGCAATACATCGAGGCGGTCAGCCGCAAGGAAGTGCACGACCCCATTCTGAGCTTCCAGCTCAGCAACGAATTTCAGGTCAAGCGTGTGCTGCGCCAGTATCTGCCCGAGGATGAAGAGTCCGCCGGTTATGCGACCCTGCTCGAATGGACCAATATCTTCTACGAGCCGGAAGCTCTGGTGGTCGAGACGCGCAAGTCCAGTGTGCGCCTGGGTGCGGTTCAATGGCAGATGCGTGCCGTGCAGTCCGCTGAGGAGATGCTCAAGCAGGTCGAGTACTTTGTTGATGCCCTGTCTGATTATCAGAGTGATTTCGCACTGTTTCCGGAATTCTTCAATGCACCGCTGATGGGGCTGACCGATCAGTCCAGTCAGACCGATGCGGTCCGTTTTCTGGCCAGCTTTACCGAGCAGTTCCGCAATGAAATGTCGCGCATGGCGGTCACCTACAACATCAATATCATCACCGGTTCCATGCCGCTGCTGGAGGACGACCGGGTGTTCAACGTGTCCTACCTGTGCCGGCGCGATGGCACCTGGGAAGAGCAACGCAAGATTCACATTACGCCGCACGAACGCAATGACTGGGTAATCGAAGGCGGTGACCGGCTGCAGGTGTTTGATACCGATGCCGGCCGGATCGGAATTCTGATCTGTTACGATGTCGAATTCCCGGAACTGCCGCGTATTCTGGCTCAGCAGGGGCTGGAGATTCTTTTCGTGCCGTTCTGGACCGATACCAAGAACAGCTATCTGCGGGTTCGTCAGTGCGCCCATGCGCGCGCCATAGAGAACGAATGCTATGTGGCCATCGCCGGCAGCGTCGGCAACCTGCCCAGTGTGGAAAGCCTGGATGTGCAGTATGCGCAGTCGTCGGTGTTTTCGCCTTCCGACTTTGCCTTCCCGCATGACTCGGTATTGTCCGAGACAACGCCCAATACCGAAATGCTGATGTTCTCGGATCTGGATCTGGACAAGCTCAAGGTCTTGCGCAATGAAGGCTCGGTAACCAACCTGAAGGACCGTCGAGCGGACCTGTATCGGGTCGAATGGCTGGGCCCGGAGCCGACCTCAAGACACTGATTCAGGTTCGACGATAGGGTTCCACTTCTGAAACGGCATCGGGCTGGAAGTCTTCCGGGACGATGCCGCGGATATAAAAAGCGAACGCAATCACTTCGGCCACGATGCGATACAGCTCGGGTGGTACCTCTTCCCCCACCGACAGGGCGGTCAGCAGATTGACCAGGTCCGGGTTTTCATAGATTGGTATCTCGTGTTCCCGGGCAATGGCCAGTATCTCTTCGGCAATGGCAGCCTGTCCGGAAGCCAGAACGGTGGGGGCCCGATCGCCATCATAGTGCAGGGCAACTGCCGCGCTGCTGTTTTCTTGCTCCGCCATAATTGCCTCAGGTCCGGACATCGATCTTGTGGCTGTGGCCGTTTTCCCGCCCACTGCTCACTGAATGAGTTTTCGCTTCGCGTTTGGGCAGCCCATAGCGGCACAGTACCTCCGACACCGGCAGCCCCAGTTCCTGCAGTCTTTGTTCCAGTTGGTCCAGATGATGGTGGAAGGCCCGCAGTGTCGGCGTGTCATCAGTCAGAAACGTCAGGCCGGCTTCCTGCCCCTGCCAGCTCAGGCGGGCACAGACAGGCGCCAGCGGCGGCAACTGGAAGTGCAGGTCCAGCACCCAGCGGGAAGTCGGCGCCGCGTCGGACTCTGCGTTTTCTTCCCTTGTCGTCTGCCGCTCCAGTTCGAACCAGAACAGTTGCTGATCCGACATCACCGGAATCCCCTGCAGCAGTCTGGGTGATTCGGCCGGATTATCCGGCAGTACCGACTGCAGCACGCGGACCAGTTGCTGTTGCCCCACCTGCTCCAGAGTCTGGCGCAATTGCAGCAATGCCTGTTGCTCCTGTACGGCAGTGCTGGCGGCAGTATTCTCGCCGCCCATGGCCTGACGCTGGCCCAGTTGCTGACGTAACCGGTCAGGGGAGTAGGTCGTGGTCAGCTGCAGGCGCAACTGCTCGGCCCGACGCTGCAGTTGTTCCTGCAGCGTGGGTGCTCCGGACTGCCCCAACTGCTGCAGACGCTGATCCAGCACCTGTTCTGCCACCAGACGCCAGACATCAGCCGGGACGGCGCGAGTCTGTGTTTCACGGACCGGTGCGGGCTGGTCTGCCGACTGCGCAGAGTTGATTCGAAGCAGTGGCACCAGACGCAGCGGGTCCATCGCCGCCGGTGCATCCGCCGGCCGGGCCGCAGCCTGAGAGCGGTTTTCCGCCGTGGGTGGTTCTGCTGCCGGTGTGGTTGTGGCGGGCTGGTGGCCGGTGGCTGCTCCACTCGGTGCGGCCTGCGTTGTTGCTGTCGGCGCCGTCTGTGCTGTCGTTACAGTCTGGGCCGCTTGCTGGGTGGTTTGCAGTGGATTGTGGCTGTTGGCGGCAGGCATCAACGGCACCGGCTGCGCCATGGGCCCTGAGGACTGAGTTGACGGCGATGTTGGTTGCGGCGTCAGCGTCACGCGGGACAGGTCCGGCATGGGCAGTTCCTGCATGCGCGCGGCAGCGGCCTGCTGCCAGCCCTGCCAGGTGGCGCGCAGTGCCTGCGGCGTCAGGGTGCCATGTTGCTGACGCGTGGCCTCGATAAGCTGCGGAATCCAGTGCTGACTCAGCATGACTCTGGCATCGGAACGGGCGCCTGACAGTGGCACAGTCTCCGCACGCTCTGCGCGTGTCGGTGCCTGGGTGCTTTCTGCTCCCGAGATCACTGCTGCAGTCTGAGCTGCCGGCATTGGCTGGCCGGAAGGGGTGGCCTGAGTGCTGACGGAGCCGGTGGTCGGGGGAGTCTGGTGCTGAGGTGCCGCTGGCATGGCCGCACGCCATGCCTGCAGGGCCACGGGCAGAAGCTGGGCCAGCCAACTGGCCGCCGCCGTTTGCCTCTGGGGTACTGCCGCCGCGCCCGACTGGGCTGTTGACGAGGGCGTCGTTGGCGCCTTGGCTGCAGGGCTGACCGCGCTCTGAATCTGGCTCGCTGCAGGTGGCTGGCTCGCTGCAGGTGGCTGGCTGGCTGCAAGTGGCTGGCTGGCTGCAAGTGGCTGGCTGGCTGCAAGTGGCTGGCTGGCTGCAAGTGGCGATGGGCTGGCCGTGGGTTGCAGAAACACCGGAGTCGGAGCCGTCCGCAACAGCTCACCGAGAGACTGCAGGGGGGCGATGGACTGAATACGCTGCGGCGCTGGCAGCAGCGTCAGTTGCTGCTGCTGTATCAGTGTCAGCAGCAGTCGCTGCTGAGTGCTGTTCTGTGGTACCAGCAGGTCCGGTCCGCGCTCACTCAGAGTAACGGCCAGGGTCTGGCCGGGTTGCAGGGGCGTGCGACTGCTCAGCGTCAGCAGGGCCTGGCCGAGCTGCACCTGATAGCGAAAACCCTGCCGTTCATCCTGCCCCTGAGCTGACAGCACCTGCAGCGGGAGGAGTCTGGGGATTGACTCTCCCCGCTCTGCACGTTCGGTGAGAATGGATTGCAGGGCACGGGTCAGGGCTGTATCAGAGCCATCCTGGTGACCCTGACGGATGACCTGAAACCATTCCGACAACGCCTGCTTGACCGGCTCGGATGTGGCATGCTCGCGCTCGGAATGAGCCTGCGTCCGGATACCGGAATCCGGTGGCAGTCGCATCCGGCCGACACTGTCGATTTTGGCCATGCTGGCCCCCTGTGCCACAGTTGCACTGTGCCTGTGTTATATACACTTTACTGTGAGCTGGCATGATCTGCCAATAGACACTGCATCGGCAGAGTGCGCGAAAAAATGATAGCAGCGGGTAACAAAGGGGCAGGGTAACAGAATAGAAGTAAGCCGGCCTCGAGGGCCGGCTTGAGTACTTGGACCAGTGGAACCGGTTTTTGTTGTTCTTGTATCTGTTCGACTGTCGCGGCGCCTTGTTGTTGTTTTTGGGCAGCGCCGGAATCTCTGGTCGCCCGGTTGTTGTTTTTGTTTTGGGGCCTTCATATCTTCTTCAGATACTCACTACTGTAATAGCAGGTGCTGTGCCAGTTTTAAAAAATTTAGAAAAAACAATAAGTTATGATTTTTTCGTATGGTGATGCGGGGTCAGAAACGGTTAATCTGTTACCTATGGAAACCTCTGGTGTTACCCGGGTAACACTGATCCAGTAAACCCCTCAGGCTGTATCTGATGGATAGCTCTCACACAACCGGTTCAGGGAATCTGCTGTCATGCCGCTGCTTTCTGCACAGGATCTGAATGCAATGCCGTCGCGCGAGCGGGCACATCTGGTCAACCTGCTCAGCGGGATCAAGGGGGTACACCTGCTGGGGTCTGTTTCGTCGGCAGGCGCAGCCAATCTGGCCATTTTCAACTCGGTGCTGCATGTCGGCGCCAACCCGGCAGCTCTGGCCGTATTGTTCCGGCCGCTGACGGTGCGCCGGAATTCGTTCGAGAACATCCGGCAGACCGGGGTGTTCACCCTGAATCTGGTGACCGGTGCCATGCTCGATGCGGCGCATCATACCAGTGCCAAATGGGACGCCGGGGAGTCCGAGTTCGAACATACGGGCCTGACGCCCTGGTACTCGGATGGTCACGCTGCCCCCTATGTTGCAGAAAGCCCGATTGGTATCGGGCTGCGCAAGGTTGAAGAGCAGACTCTGGCGTACAATGGCACCGTATTGATGGTGGGAGAGGTGACTGAAGTGCGGCTGCCGGAAGATGTACGCAACACTGGCGGGTGGATGCGCCTGGACAGTCATGACATCCTCAGTGTGGCCGGACTGGACAGCTACTATCGGGGCCAGTTGGTTGCGCGCAAGGCTTACGCCAACCCGGGTGACCCGCCTGCGGACCTGCCACAGGCACTGCAGACCAAGGCCTGAAGAAATGTACCCCTGCTGATTCGGCAGGGAACCTTGGCTTGCGCAGAGAGTCAGAGGGGTGCTGAAATGACCAAGACCCGTTTAAGGATTATCAGGATGTTCAAAACCCTACGCCATATGCCATTGGTGGCCAGCCTTGTGCTGACCGCCGGACTGCCCGTTGCCGCTCTTGCCTGGGATGACCTGGAAGACGCCGCTCGCGGCCAGCAGGTCTTTTTCAATGCCTGGGGCGGTTCCGAGCCGATCAATGACTATCTGCTGTGGGCAGCAGATGAAATAGCCGATCGTTACGACATCGTGCTGGAACATGTGAAGGTGGGCGATACCGGTGATGTGGTCAGCCGGGTGCTGGCCGAGCGTGCGGCCGGGCGTGACGAAGGCGGTTCGGTCGATCTGGTGTGGATCAATGGTGAAAACTTCCGCGCCATGAAGGAACAGGACCTGCTCTACGGTCCCTGGACCGATCGGTTGCCGCACTATGAGCTGCTGGATTTCGACAACAAGCCGACCCTGACCATGGATTTCTCGACCCCGGTCGACAATATGGAAGCGCCCTGGGGCATGGCCCAACTGACCTTCATGTATGACTCGGCACGGGTCGATACGCTGCCGGACAGCATGGCAGAGTTGCTGACCTTTGCGCAGGAGAACCCGGGCCGGGTGACCTATCCGGCGCTGCCAAGCTTCTACGGCACCACCTTCGTCAAGCAGGCCATGCTGGAACTGACGGATGACCCGTCGGTGTTCTACGAGTCTGCAAATGCCGTTGAGGATCCGGCGGCGGAACTGGCGCCCCTGTGGGACTTCCTCGATGAACTGCATGCGGTGGCCTGGCAGCAGGGCAGGGCCTTCCCGCAGGATGCCCCGCAGATGAAGCAGATGCTCAACGACGGGGAGATATTGCTCAGCCTGTCCTTCAACCCCAACGATGCTTCCAATGCCATCCTCACCGGCGAACTGCCGGACACGGTGCGCACCTATGTGCACTCCGGTGGCACCATCGGCAACACCCACTTTCTGGCCATACCCTACAATGCCAGTGCACCCGAGGCCGCCATGGTGGTGGCCAACTTCCTGATGTCGCCGGAAGCCCAGGCGCGCAAGGCCGATATCGAGATCTGGGGCGACCCCACGGTGCTGGCGATAGATCAGCTCAGTCGGGATGAGCAACAGCTGTTCGATGATATCGAGCGCGGGCCGGCGGGGTTGTCAGACGAAGCGCTGGAAGCCGTGTTGCTGGAACCCCATGCGACCTGGGTGCCCCTGTTGGAGGACGAGTGGCAGCGGCGCTATGCCCGCTGAACCAGTCCGGTCTGCAGACAGATGCTGAGAAGATGCCTGGCCGCCTTTCCGGCCGTGACGGCAGCCGTGTTCATCGTGCCGGTGGTCATCGGGCTCATCGGCACCTGGCTGCCGGCGTTCGGCTATCTGCCCGCTCTGGGGGCTGAACGCCTGACCTGGGCCCACTGGGAATACCTGCTGACGCATCCCAGTGTGCCGACCGCCGCCCGTCATACCCTGATTTCGGCCTGGGGGTCGACGCTGTTGTCGCTGCTGGCGGCGCTGACGCTGCTGGCCCTGACCTGGCGCTCGCGCACGCTGCGCTGGCTGCGGCGCAGCCTGTCCGGTCTGCTGGCCATTCCGCATGCGGCGTTCGCCATTGGCATAGTGGCACTGCTGGCGCCTTCGGGCTGGCTGATCAAGCTGGCTTCGCCGGCCTTGACCGGCTGGGAGCTGCCGCCTATCTTCAGCCTGGTGCGCGACCCCTGGGCCATCAGCCTGATGTTTGTACTGGCGCTCAAGGAGACCCCCTTCATCATCTTCATGACCCTGGCCGCGCTGCAGCAGTTGCAGGTAGGCAGGTCGCTGCAGATGGGGCGCAGTCTGGGCTATACCGAATTCATGGCCTGGCGGCGTATCATACTGCCACAGTTGCTGCCGCTGCTGCGGCTGCCCCTGTTCGCGGTACTCGCCTACGGTGTCTCGGTGGTGGATCTGGCGCTGATCGTCGGGCCCAGTGCCCCGAGCACGCTGGCGGTGCTGGTGGACCGCTGGTTCAATCATCCTGACATCCTGCGCCGGCTGCCCGGCAGTGCCGGTGCCACCCTGTTGCTGGTGCTGACAGTGCTCAGCCTGGGGCTGTGGTGGCTGCTCGAGAAACTGTGGCTCCGCCTGAGCCGTCCGCACTGGGATTCCGGGCAGCGCCGCAGCGCTTTGCACTGGCTGGCACGACCGGCCGAAGGCCTGAGCCTCTTGCTGATCGGGTCTGCCCTGGCAGCCTTCATGGTGCTGGTGGTCTGGAGCTTTGCCTTTCGCTGGGGTTTTCCGGACCCGCTGCCGCAGTCCTGGACGCTGCGCTTCTGGGAACGGGGCTGGACGCGCCTGCAGCAACCCTTCTGGCTGACACTGTGGACCGGTCTGGCTGCCGCCGTAATCGGACTGGTGCTGGTCGTGGGGTGCCTGGAACACGAGGTCACGCTGCGCCGGCGGCGGCCAGGCTTTACCGGCCCGAAGCTGTTCTGGCTGATTTATGTGCCCTTGATAGTCCCGCAGATTGCCTTTCTGTTCGGTATTCAGGTGGTGCTGGTCTGGTTCAATCTGGACGGCAACTGGCTGGCGCTGCTCTGGTCACATCTGATGTTCGTGGTGCCGTATCTGTTTCTCAGTCTGTCGGGGCCCTACCGCAATTTTGATGACCGCTATGTGCGTCAGGCCATGCTGTTGCACGGTGGTGAATGGTGCGCCCTGTCGCGGGTGAAATGGCCCATGCTGTTGCGGCCCCTGTGCTATGTGACGGCACTGGGGTTTGCGGTCAGTCTGGCCCAGTATCTGCCTACACTCTATGTCGGCAGTGGCCGCTTTGCGACGCTGACGACAGAAACCGTCAGCATCGCCGGGGGTGGCGATCGGCGCCTGGTCGGGGTCTATGCCCTGACGCAGTGGTTGCTGCCGATGCTGATCTACAGCCTGGCGCTGCTGGTGCCGGCTTGGTGTTTCCGCCATCGCCGCGGTATGCGCCTGCAATGAACAATCCAAGTACAGTGATTCCGAGGAGAGCGTTTTGGCACTGGAATTGAAACAGGTCACGGTCCGCTTCGATGGCACCCAGCTGTTCGAGCCGGTGTCGCTGCGTGTGGAACCGGGTATGGTAACCACGGTGATGGGGCCCAGCGGTTGCGGCAAGTCGACTCTGCTGGCCGCTGTTGTGGGCGATCTGGCACCGGTGTTCAGTCTGAGCGGCGATGTTGTTCTGGGCGGCCAGTCGCTGCTGAACTACCCCATGGAGCAGCGTCACATCGGTCTGCTGTATCAGGACGATCTGCTGTTTCCGCACATGAATGTGGGGCAGAATCTGGGGTTTGCACTGTCGGCAGGCATGCCGCGCCAGGAACGGCGGGCCCGAATTGCCGACTATCTGGCCCTGGCCGGGCTGGAAGGCTATGCCGACCGTGATGTGGCCAGCCTGTCGGGCGGGCAGCGGGCGCGAGTGAGCCTGCTGCGCACCCTGATGGCGGCGCCGCGTGCGGTGCTGCTGGACGAACCCTTCAGCAAGCTGGATACGGCCTTGCGCGGGCAGTTTCGCGACTGGGTGTTCGGAACACTGAAAGAGGGGGGCATACCGGCACTGCAGGTCACGCATGATGTCGAGGACTGCGGTGACGGCCCCGTTTATCTGCTGCAGGAAGGGAGGTTGGCCTGATGCTGGATCGTTATGTGCTGCCGGTGCTCAAACCGGGCCTGCGCCTGCTGGCGCGCCCGCTGCGTGAGCGTGGTGTGACCGCCGATCAGGTGACTGTGGCGGGTTTTGCCATCGGTCTTCTGGCCGTGCCGCTGATCATGCTCAATGCCTACTGGCTGGCGCTGATCTGCATTGTGCTGAACCGGGTTGCCGACGGCATTGACGGTGAACTGGCCCGACTGGACCAGCCCTCGGATGCAGGCGGGTATCTGGACATCACACTGGACTTCATCTTCTATCAGGCCGTGGTGTTTGCCTTTGCCCTGGCCGACCCGGCGAATACCGTCTGGGCACTGCTGCTGATGCTGTCCTTCGTGGGCACGGGGGTCAGCTTTCTGGCCTTTGCGGCGCTGGCCGAGAAGCACCGGATCGAGAGCCCGGCCTATCCGAACAAGTCCATGCACTACCTGGGCGGCCTGGCAGAAGGCACGGAAACCATACTGGTGTTTGTCGCCTTCTGTATCTGGCCCCGGCATTTTCCCGTCATCGCCGCAGCCTTTGCCGCGCTCTGCGTGCTGACCACCGTGATGCGGCTGGTCTATGGCCATCGCACCCTGCGCCAGGCCGAGCAGGCGGAAAGCGGGTCAGTCGATTAGTGAAAATCACGTGACTTGACCTTCAGCTCGCTGAGCCAGGCACTGCAGTTGTCCAGATGATGGGCGATCACATGGATGACATCGCCTTCCCGCTCCAGCTTGCCGCGCACCCTGAGCAGATGGCTGGCCAGCAGCACCTGGCGCTGGCGCCGGGCCAGGTCGAGCCAGACCACGACATTCACATTGCCGGTTTCATCCTCCAGCGTCACGAAGGTCACACCGGAAGCCGAACCGGGCCGCTGCCGGCCGGTTACCAGGCCGCAGACGGTCACTGCACAGGGCGGAGACAGACCTTCGTCCTGCAGGCTGTCGGCCGTCAGCACGCCGGGCAGATGCCCCCGTTCGCGCAGCAGGGCCAGCGGATGGCGCCCCAGGGTCAGTCCCAGGCTGTGGTAATCCTCCAGAATGCTCTCGCCTTCTGCCGGCGCGGTCAGAGACAGCGGCTCTTCTCCGAACAGTTCGGACTGCAGCAGCGGCGTCGACTCGACCTGGCCCATGACATCCCAGCGTACCTGATAGCGATGCCCGGCCAGGGCGCTCAGGGCGTCGGCCGAGGCCAGCGCCGCCCAGTCACTCCGGTGCAGCAGGTTCAGCCTGCGGATGCCGAGCAGGTCAGCGAAGCCGCCCTCCGGGCGGGCACTCAGTACCGCCTGCAGGCGCTCCCGATTAACGCCCTTCACCTGCCGGAAACCGAGTCTCAGCGCGGGTGTGGACGACTGCTCGGGGTCGGGCTCCAGACTGTGGTCCCAGTGGCTCCGGTTGATGTCCACCGGCAGCAGGGTGACATCATGCCGACGCAGATCCTGCAGCAACTGGGAGGGCGAGTAGAAGCCCATGGGCTGGCTGTTGAGCAGGGCGCAGCAGAAAGCGGCCGGGTGATGACATTTCAGCCAGGCAGACACATAGGCCAGCAGCGCGAAACTGGCGGCATGGGACTCGGGAAAACCATACTCGCCAAAGCCCTGAATCTGCCGACACAGGCGGTCAGCAAAGTCGGCACTGTGTCCATTGTCGAGCATGCCCTGTATCAGTCGGCTCTGCAGTTCTTCCATGTGGCCGTGGCGTTTCCAACTGGCCATGGCGCGGCGCAGCTGATCCGCTTCCCCCGGTGAGAAACCGGCAGCGGCCATGGCCAGGGCGATCACCTGCTCCTGAAATATGGGCACCCCATAGGTACGTTCCAGCACCTTGCGGATGGCCTCGTTGGGGTAGGTGACACTGTCCGGGTCCTGCCGATGGGTCAGATAGGGGTGCACCATGTCCCCCTGTATCGGCCCCGGGCGGACAATGGCGATCTGCACCACCAGGTCATAGAAGGTTTTCGGGCGCAGCCGGGGCAGCATGCTCATCTGAGCGCGGGACTCCACCTGAAATACCCCGACACTGTCGGCCTGCTGCAGCATGCGATAGGTGGCCGGATCATCCGGCGGAATATCCTCGACCCGAAACGGACGGCCATGAAACTGCTGCAATGACTGCAGGCATTTGCGAATCGCCGTCAGCATGCCGAGAGCCAACACATCCACCTTGAGCAGGCCCAGCGCCTCCAGATCGTCCTTGTCCCACTGGATGACGGTGCGCTCTGCCATGGCGGCGTTTTCGGTGGGTACCAGCCGGTCCAGATTGTCGGCAGCAATGACGAAACCGCCCACATGCTGTGACAGATGGCGCGGAAAATGCCGGATCTCGCCCACCAGTCGGGCAAAGCGGGCCGCCAGCCTGTCTTCCCGGCTCTGGCACTGCTGCTGCAACTGGTCGTACCAGGGGTTGTCCCGGTCGCGTCGGTCCAGACCGTCGATCAGCCGGTCGAGATCCGTCGTGGGGTAGCCGAGCGCCTTGCCGACATCACGGATGGCACTCTTGGCGCGATAGGTAATGACGGTAGCCGCCAGTGCGGCACGATGCCGGCCGTATTTCACATAGATGTACTGCATGACCTCTTCACGCCGTTCATGCTCGAAGTCGACATCGATATCCGGTGGTTCATTGCGCTCCTTCGAGACAAAGCGCTCGAACAGCAGGGTGGCCTTGGTCGGATCCACTTCGGTGATGCCGAGACAGTAGCAGACGGCGGAGTTGGCGGCAGAACCGCGCCCCTGACAAAGGATGCCCCGGTTGCGGGCAAAACGGACCAGGTCTTCTATGGTGAGGAAAAAGTGTTCGTAGCCAAGGTCGGTGATCAGTTGGAGCTCCTTGCGCAGCGTGGCCTGCACCGGCAAGGGTGTACCCCGAGGGTAGCGTCGCTGCTCGCCTTCCCGGGTCAGCTGGCGCAGGTAGTCGGCGGCGCTCATGCCCGGCGGCACCAACTCACTGGGGTATTCATAGCTCAGGCTGTCGAGTTCGAAGGTGCAGCGGCGGGCTATGCGGACCGACTCGGTCAGCAGGGCCTCGCCGTAGAGGCTGTGCAGGCGCTCCATGGAGCGCAGATGACGCTCGGCGTTGGGGAACAAATGGTAGCCGGCGGTCTGTACGGTACAGCCGTGGCGGATGGCGGTCAGGGTATCCTGCAGCATCTGACGCTCCGGGGTATGCATGTGTACATCATTGGCACAGACCAGTGGCAGGCCGGAGACGGCGGCCAGTTGGCGCGCCTGCCGGCAGCGTGCGTCGTCACCGGCACTGAGGTGATGCCGCAGCGCAATCCACAGGCGGTCGGGAAAAACAGCGGCCAGCCAGGCTGCCCGGTCCTGCCCGGTCTCGGTACTGCCGGCCGGGTACCAGAGTGCCAGGCAGTCGGGCAGGGCCTCGGGCGTCAGGTCTTCATCCAGCAGTTGGTAGCTGCCCTTGGGCGCGCGCCGGCGGCAGCGGGTGATCAGCCGGCACAGCTGAGCATAGCCTTCGCGGTTGCTGGCCAGCACGATCAGATGCAGGTCATCACGCCGGAACTCACTGCCCACAATCAGGCGGATGGAGAGCTGCTGCTGCCGTTTGCGCTGCCAGGCCCGGACCACGCCGGCGACACTGCATTCATCAGTCAGAGCCAGGGCTTCATAGCCCAGTTCTGCTGCCTGCATGATCAGTTCCTCGGGGTGCGAGGCCCCGCGCAGGAAGCTGAAATTGCTCAGCGCATGCAGTTCGGCGAAGGGTGGAGTGACACCAGACATGAGGTTCAACTGAAATAGCCGGCTACAAACCACTGTCCGTCCGGGCGCTCGAACACCCAGGCCAGACCGTGCTCGAGCAGGCGGGCCCGATAGTAATCCCGCTTGATGCCGCGCAGATCCCACCAGCCGGTCTGGATGCGCTCCGGACCGGACAGCAACTGGAGGCGCTGGCGCTGCACCGGCTGTGGCTGAGCCAGCAGCCACAGTGGATGTCCTGTGCTGTCATCAGGGGCTGTCATGCCGCGGGTCCTGATCGAACGACCATGGGCGGGGACCCAGCCATTGCGCTGATCCGGCCGGTAGTCGGCCCGCAATGCCGACCGATAAAGGGCCTGGCGCCCCAGGCGTGCCTGCAGGCGACCCAGTAAACGGTGTGGCTCATCGGTGGTGGTTGCGGCGCTCCGGGTCAGATCCGCCGACTGGGCGGTACGCGGCTGCAGGCATCGACAGCGCAGACTGATGGCCGTGACCGGGGCATACAGCGTGACGCGCTCCAGGTGCAGCCGCGCCAGTTCCTCCCAGGCACTGGCCCGGGTTTCCGGTACCGCACTGCCCAGACTCAGGTCTGTGGGCGGGCGTTCGCGGTGATGCAGCCGCAGGGCCAGTTCATCCGTGGCCTGCTGCGTCTGCTGGCAATAGTCTTCCAGCGCCTGCAACAGCCGTGCGAGCGGGAACCGCACCCCCTGCAGGTGTTCGATGTCTTCGTTGAGCTCCTGGTGCTGATCAAAGAAGGCTGGCGGCGTGAACCAGTCCTGCGGATCTGCGCTCCGACCCAGCAGACGTTCGCGCCAGTGCAGCAGCTCGGTGCCGAAGCGCCTCCCCAGAGCGGCGGTGGGCAGGGCCAGCAGGTCGGCGCAGGTGCGCAGCCCCAGTCGCGCCAGGGCAATGCGGCTGGCTTCATCCAGCCCACAGGCCTGCAGGGGCAGGGCAGCCAGCCGTTCCTGCTGCTGTTCAGCGGTCAGATCGGGGGGCTGGCCGCCGGCTTCGGCCAGCAGGCGAGCCGCCAGGGGAGATTGCCCACGACTGGCCTGAACGCTGACCCCCAGTGCCTGCAGGTCGTGACACAGGCTCTGCTGCAGCCGTTCCGGCGTCTCCAGCCGCCACATGCTGCCGGCTTCCAGGACCAGCCCGGCAGGCGGCTGCAGGGCCACATGAGCAACCCGGCGGTAGGCGCGCAGAGCCAGCCGCTCAAGCAGGCGGCCCCGCTGTTCACCGGGGTGGTCCGGGTCCGGCTGCAGCGCCGGGAAATGCAGATACAACCAGATCATCAGTCGTCTCGGATTGCCTCTGTACTGGCGGTTGGGTACCGATATTGCCGCTGCAGCGACCGGTTATCTGGGCTCCCAGGGGCCCTGAATAACGTCGGCCACTGCGGAGGTGACCGGAGCGGTGGCAGGCAGTTGCGTGCCCAGCCCCAGGTCCATCTGCGCCGGGGCATGTCCCCAGCCTCCGCGCTGCTTGAGCACCGTGACTTCGGTCTGACCCCGGCTGGCCGCACTCAAATGCAGGCGCAGGGCGGCCGGGGAAGACTCGTCGGACTGTTGTTCGGGGCGAAACAGAAAGCCCAGTGAGGAGCCGGTTTCGGCGGCCAACTGCAGACGCCGTACCGTGCGTATATCCAGTTGCTGCGGCCAGGCCAGAACAGCGCTGCAGGTGCCGCTGCGCAGACTTTCTTCGATGGTCCACAGCAGATCCCGCACCGAGCCGGGCTGGACCACCAGCAGGCGGGATGTATCCACACCGGCGGCTTCCAGAGCGGCGGCATTGGGCACAAAGGGGGGTGCAATCAGCATGATCCAGCGTTCCTGCCGGCTCAGCGCCGCCAGGGTGGGCACCAGCAGGTGCATTTCGCCGATGCCGTGCTGCTGATACAGTATTTCGGTCAGCGCGTTCTGCGGCCAGCCCTGTTCCGCCAGCAGTGTATCCAGCGCGGGATGACCGGTACTCAGAGCCTGGTCGTCCCGGCTCTGCCAGTGTCGGCCGCGCCAGACCTGGCCCTGCTCGAGAACCTGTTCCAAGTCTGTGGTCATGGTGTGCGGCGCGGCAGTGTGATCCGGTTGCCAGTTGTGCTGCTGTACGGTCATGGTGGTTGCTCCACTGTTTTTATATACAGTAAGTGTATTTTTATACAGTATTATCCTTCGGGTCAAGTCCTGACGGCTTAAGATGTGGTTAAGAAGATTTTTTCCGGGCATCGTGTTAATTTCCCAGATCGTTGCAACCCCTTGATTTTGTTGTATGAACCAAGCCGGAGAGGGCTGAATGACGTTGCCGGAACTGCAGTTTCCCGATCGTGATGTACAGCGCACACTCGAACGCCTGACTCCGCGCCTGCAGGCCCGGGCAAAGGATGCCGCCGAGTGGTCGCGGTTCGAACCCCATCTGCAGGAGCAGTTTCCACGGCTGTTTGCACTGCTGCGTGAACTGTACGGGGATCAGTACGACTTTTTCTGGCATCTGGAGCAGGTTCTGCAGACCGTGTTCTCGGCCTGGCAGAGCCGCACCGCAACACTGAAGCGACAGGATGCCCGACGGCAGAAGAGTCCGACCTGGTATCAGGATCAGAGCATGGTCGGTGCGGCCGTCTATGTGGACCTGTTTGCCGGGGATCTGAAACAGCTGCAGGAAAGGATTCCCTATTTTCAGGAGCTGGGGCTGACCTATCTGCACCTGATGCCGCTGTTCAAGGCGCCCGAGGCCAACAGCGACGGTGGCTATGCGGTGTCTGATTACCGGCAGGTCGACCCGAAACTGGGTACCATGCAGGACCTGAAGAATCTGGCTGCGGCATTGCGCAAGGTGGGGATCTGCATGGTGCTGGATTTCGTGTTCAACCATACCTCGGATGAACACGACTGGGCGCGCCGGGCGCAACAGGGTGACCCGGACTATATGGATTACTACTTCTGTTTCGAGCACAAATCGGAAGCTGATGAGTACGGTCATGCCCTGCGCGAGATCTTTCCGGAAATCCGCAAGGGCTGCTTTACCTGGCGCGAGGACATGCAGCGCTGGGTCTGGACCACCTTCAACAGCTTCCAGTGGGATCTGAACTACCGCAATCCGGCCGTCTTCAACGCCATGCTGGGCGAGCTGCTGTATCTGGCCAACGTCGGGGCCGACATTCTGCGCTTCGATGCGCTGGCCTTTGTGTGGAAAGAGAAGGGCACCTCCTGTGAAAACCTGCCCCAGGCGCACCTGCTGATTCAGGCCTTCAACGCCGCGACCCGCATGGCCGCGCCCGGCGTGCTGTTCAAGTCCGAGGCTATTGTGCACCCGGATGAGGTGGTCAGGTACATCGACCGTGATGAATGCCAGCTGTCCTACAACCCGCTGCTGATGGCCATGCTGTGGAACAGCCTGGCCACACGCAAGGTGCGGCTGATGACCCGTTCGCTGCAGCACCGGTTCCGCATTCCGCAGGACTGTGCCTGGGTCAACTACATTCGCTGTCATGATGACGTCGGCTGGACCTTTGATGACGAGGTGGCCTGGGAACTGGGCATCAACCCACATGATCACCGGGATTTTCTCAATCAGTTCTATACCGGACGCTTCCCGGGCAGCTTTGCCCGCGGCGTGGCCTTTCAGGAAAACCAGGACACCGGAGACTGCCGTGTAGCCGGTCAACTGGCGTCGCTGACGGGGCTGGAAAAGGCCATTGAAGAGCAGGATGAGCAGGCCATCGAGGCTGCGATTCAGCGCATTCTGATGCTGCATGCCATCATCTTCAGTATTGGCGGCATGCCGGTGCTCTATATCGGGGATGAGCTGGCTTTGCTCAATGACTACAGCTATGAGCAGGACGTCGACAAGCAGGATGACAGCCGCTGGGTGAACCGGGTGCGGATCGGGGCGCAGGAACTGGCCTTGCGCAAGCAGCCGGAGACGCCGCACGGTCGGGTCTACAATGGTCTGCAGGCGCTGCTGGCGAAGCGACGGGCGTTTGATCTGCTGGGAGGTGAGGGTGAGACACAGATTGTCGAGACCGACAATGTGCATGTGTTCGGTTTTGTCCGCCAGTCCGAGCGTGAGCGGATGCTGGTGCTGGCCAATTTTTCGGAGTACCCGCAGGCGGTTTCAGAGTCGTTTCTGACCGGCGTGCTGTCAGCCGAGACGCTGACCGACAGGCTGACCGATCAGCCGGCTCCGGTACAGGACGGCCGCCTCGAACTCAGCCCCTACCAGTGCCTCTGGCTGCAGCCGACCCTGTAGGCGGCCGTACCTCTGGCGCTTGGTTTGGGCTGGATCGCGTAGCGAGGCACGCAAGTGCCGATAGGGGCGACAGGTCCTGCCAGCCCCGACAGACCGCGAACCGTGGTGCCTTGTTTCCGGCTGTCTCTGGTCCCCGTCGGGCGGGCCGCAAACTCGCTGCGCTCAGACAAGTGGCCCGCTGATCCTCCGGATCCTCCGCGAGGCGTCAGGCTCCCCCCGAAACCGGTTCAACGCTTCATCATTGACTGGGTTTAACATACAAGTGAGGCACGTGTAGCAAGGGACGCAAGTCTCGATGATGATGTGGCATAAATCGATATTTGTAGCGAGCGACGCGAGTCTCGATGGGCGGCGCAGCCGCCCTCCATAGGGCCTTGCGGGCCCGGTCGGGACTTGCGTCCCTCACTACAAGGGTTCTGGTGGCAGGGTTGGAGTCGCCTGCCGGGTGCATGCCCTGTGAGACCGTTTGCGGCCAGGGACGGCCGCAACCGAGCTGTCAGGGACAAAAACGCCGGGAGCGTTTTTGCATGAGCGAAGCGAGCCCGGAGGGTCAGACCCGGGGACGGGCCTGGTATGAGTTTTTGGCGTGTCTCACAGGGCATGTGCCCGAGCCTGGCGACGGCAACTGAGCACCGGAAACTCAGGTGGCACGGGGCCCCGAGGTGACTGCGGGGAAGGTTCTCAGGCGCTCTCCAACTGCCGGAACAGCGGACTGGGGGTGTCGGTGGAGGCCTGGTAGCGCACGGAGATGGGCTCGAGCAGCTCCAGCCCCTTGGCCGCCGGCTTGCCGTCGGGCAGCAGGAAGGCATTGAAACCGACCCGCTGCAAGTAGAACAGCTGATCCAGCAGAATATCGCCGATGGCGCGCAGCTCACCCTGATAATTCAACCGATTGCGCAGCAGATAGGCGGTGGAAAAGCCTCGCCCGTCAACAAACTTCGGGAACTCGATGGCCACCACATCGGCCTGGTGAACGCGCTCGTCCAGATCCTCGGCCAGTTGATCGCTGGCCAGCCAGACGCCGGTGCGGCCGCCGCGTGCCAGCAGGCTGTCGGCCTGATCCTGCCAGACCGCCAGTGGCACGATCACATCACCGGTCGCGGGCACGGCATCTTCTACGGTCAGATAGCTGAAGGTATCGGCCACTACTTCGCGATTGACGATCAACTCAGGCATAGACTTGCTCCTTGAACGGCTGAATGCCGATCCGGCGCACGGTATCGATGAACTCTTCCTCTTCCGTGCGCTCTTTGACATACACATTGATGATCTTCTCGATCACGCTCGGCACTTCCTCGGCATTGAAGGAAGGCCCCAGAATCTTGCCCAGCGAGGCATCGAGACCCGAGTCACCGCCCAGAGAAATCTGGTAGAACTCGGCACCTTTCTTGTCGACGCCCAGAATGCCGATATTGCCCACATGGTGGTGGCCACAGGCATTCATGCAGCCGGAGATGTTCAGGTCCAGATTGCCCAGATCATAGACATAGTCCAGATCATCGAACTGGCGCTGAATCTGCTCGGCAATCGGAATCGACTTGGCGTTGGCCAGGCTGCAGAAGTCACCACCCGGGCAGCAGATGATGTCGGTCAGGGTGCCGATGTTCGGGGTGGCAAATCCATTGGCCTTGGCCTCTTCCCACAGGGCAGGCAGGTCGCTCACGCGCACATCGGCCAGAATCAGATTCTGGAAATGGCTGACTCTGGTTTCGCCAAAGCTGTAACGTTCGGCCAGATCAGCCGCCGCCCGCATCTGCTTCGAGGTGATATCACCCGGTGCGACGCCGGTCTTTTTCAGTGACAGGGTGATGGCGGTATAGCCGGGCACCCGGTGCGCGGTGGCATTGCGTTCCAGCCAGTTGCGAAAGCCCTTGCTGTCGGCCTTGAGCTGTTCCACCGCCGGGTCGGTCGCGGGCAGGTCCGCATAGTCCGGTTCCGAGAAATGCGCCTGCATGCGCTTGATCTCGTTGCCGGTCAGGGTACTGTCGTTGTCCTTCAGGTGTGCCCATTCGGCTTCGACCTTTTCGCGGAACTTTTCGATACCCATGGCGCGTACCAGTATCTTGATACGGGCCTTGAACTTGTTGTCCCGGCGACCGTGCTGGTTGTAGACGCGTACTATGGCTTCCAGATAGGTCAGCAGATGCTTTTCGGGCACGAACTCGGACACTACCTGGCCAATGACCGGAGTACGGCCCAGGCCACCGCCGGCATAGATTCGGTAACCCAGCTCGCCGGCGTTGTTGCGGATGATCTGCACGCCAATGTCATGCACCCGGGTGGCCGCCCGGTCCGTACTCTCGGCGCTGTTTACCGCAATCTTGAACTTGCGCGGCAGGAAGGCAAATTCCGGGTGAAATGTCGACCACTGGCGGATCAGTTCACAATACGGACGGGGGTCCACGATCTCGTCGGCCAGCACGCCGGCAAACTGATCCGTGGTGGTGTTGCGAATGCAGTTGCCGCTGGTCTGGATGGCATGCATCTGTACCGTGGCCAGCTCGGCCAGAATGTCCGGCACGCGCTCCAGTTCAGGCCAGTTCAGCTGGATATTCTGACGGGTGCTGAAGTGGCCATAGCTGCGGTCGTATTCATCCGCGATGTCGGCCAGTTTGCGCAACTGGAGAGAGGACAGCATCCCGTAGGGGATGGCAATGCGCAGCATGGGGGCATGACGCTGCACATAGAGGCCGTTCTGCAGGCGCAGGGGCAGGAACTCGGATTCTTCCAGTTCGCCTGCCAGGTAGCGTTGCGTCTGTTCGCGGAACTGTTCGACGCGGTCATTGACCAACTGCTGGTCATAATCGTTGTAAACGTACATTACACCTTGTCCGGATTGGGAGGTAGGAGCTTGTCAGGCAGCGAGAATAACAGAGAGGGCTTATGCGAAAAAATATTAAATACTTATACTGAGATAGAATCTGGTTATTAAAAACCGTGAGTGGCTTGCGGCTCTTGAGGTGCTCATTGTCGGACAATCATTTGGGTCTTACAAGCCTGCGGTGCTTGACGTTGCAGGCCGGCACAGTATCATACGCAGCAACTTATTGGGGTGCATTCTATGCAGGTAACTGAAATGGCAAAACCTTCGCGTTTTTCTGATGAACAGGCCGACGCCATTGCGGCGGTCGCCATCATTGTGATTCTGGCAGCAACGGCAATCTACTGGGTGGCCGGCGCCTGATCCGAGTCAGACAAGCTTTACGCAAACCTCTTGAAACCGCAGCCCGAAAGGCTGCGGTTTTTTGTTTGAGTCGGAAGAAGAAAGTTGAAAGTCGACAGTGGGGCTCTAGTCGACAGATGACAGTACACAGTAGACAGTGGAGGTTTGACAGCCTTCAGTGGTTTGGAACGATTCTACCGTCTACCGTCTACCGTCTACCGTCTACCGTCTTCTGTCGACTAAACCCAGCTGTCGACTGTGCACTGCCTACTTTTGACTCACAACTTTCGACTTTCAACTTCCAACCTTCGACTCACAACTTCCAAATCAAACAATGTACGAGGAAATAATCCAGGTCACCAGAAAGATGGTGGCAAAAAACAGAAAGCCGAGAACCAGGCCGCCGAATATGAAGCGCAATGGGGAAGGCGTTTCCATATCCTTTTCCCAGTTTTTCTTTGACTGCACCCCTAGAAAAGCGGCCAGCACACTCTTGATGGTGCTCAAAACCACGCCTTTATCACGCTTGTTTTCAGGTTGGGTGTTGTCGGGTTGTTCGGCCATGTTATCTCTCTCAAATCAATAGGCGGGGCAGGGCGGTACTGTACCGCCAGATGATTTGTTCTGCCAGTGTCCTTTCAGAATGAAGCACCGCTGCAGACGAACAGGGGCATCCATGCGTGGCCAAGGGCCACTGCCTACAAAGGAGCCGCCGTACCGTAGGCTGTGAGCCTTGCTCACGCATTCGAACCGGGGCTCCCGTGTGTGGCCGAGGAGTCAACCCGGTTCATACCCCAGCACGGGCGACAGCCAGCGCTCGAGCGTGGGCAGGTCCATACCCTTGCGCCGGGCCAGGTCTTCAACCTGATCCTTCTGGATCTTGCCCAGGCCGAAGTAGTCGGCCTGCGGATGGCTGAAATAGAAGCCGCTGACGGCGGCAGCCGGGGTCATGGCAAAGCTGTCGGTCAGTGACACCCCGGATCTGGCGGGCGCCTCCAGCAGCTCGAACAGGGTGGCCTTTTCCGTGTGATCGGGGCAGGCCGGGTAGCCGGGTGCCGGCCGAATGCCCTGGTAGCGCTCGCGAATCAGCTCGTCATTGCTGAGCTGTTCATCTGCCGCATAGCCCCAGTAGTCCTTGCGCACCAGTTCATGCAGTTTTTCCGCAAAGGCCTCGGCCAGACGGTCGGCCAGTGCCTTGACCATGATCGAGTTGTAGTCGTCATGCTGCGCCTCGTATTCGGCAGCCAGCTCTTCGGCACCCAGGCCACTGGTGACCACAAAACCGCCGATATAGTCCGGTGTGCCCGGCGGGGCGATGTAATCAGCCAGTGACTGGTTGGGTCGGCCTTCGGGCTTCTGGCTCTGCTGGCGCAGATGGAACAGTTCTTTCTTTATCTGAGTGCGCGACTCGTCGGTATAGACCGTGATGGTATCCGGCGCCGTGCGGTTGGCCGGCCACAGGCCGAACACGGCGTTGGCCTTGAGGCGCCTTTCCGCAATCAGTTTCTTCAGCATGGCCTGGGCGTCGGCAAACAGCTTGCGTGCCTCCTCACCAACGACCTTGTCATCAAGAATACGCGGGTATTTGCCGTGCAGTTCCCAGGTCATGAAGAAGGGCGTCCAGTCAATGTAGTCGACCAGCTTTTCCAGCGGGTAGTTCTCCAGCACATGATTGCCCGGGCGACGCGGTTCGGGCGGTGTGTAGTCGGAAAAGTCCAGCTCGAGGCCGTTGTCGATGGCCTGTTCATAGCTGATCATGGCGCGCGCCTTGCGGTTCTTGTTGCGGTCACGCACCTTGTCGTATTCGGCATTGATCTCGGCGATATAGTCCGGTTTCTGGGTGTCGCTGAGCAGTTTCGCGGCCACCGATACCGCCCGCGAGGCATCGGTCACATAGATGGTGGCGTCATTGTGATACTGGGGCTCGATCTTCACGGCCGTATGCGCCTTGGAGGTGGTGGCACCACCGATCAGCAATGGAATCTGAAAATCCAGCCGCTGCATCTCGCGCGCCACATGCACCATTTCATCCAGTGACGGCGTGATCAGACCGCTGAGGCCGATGATGTTGACCTGTTCGTCGTGGGCCACCTTGAGGATCTTCTCTGCCGGCACCATGACGCCGAGGTCGATCACCTCGAAGTTGTTGCACTGCAGCACCACGCCGACAATGTTCTTGCCGATGTCGTGCACGTCGCCCTTGACCGTGGCCATCAGGATCTTGCCTTTCGGCTTGCTGGCTTCGGTCTTCTCGGCCTCGATATAGGGAATCAGGTGCGCCACCGCCTGCTTCATGACGCGGGCAGATTTGACCACCTGGGGCAGGAACATCTTGCCGGCACCAAACAGATCACCAACCACATTCATGCCGTCCATCAGCGGGCCTTCGATCACCTCGATGGGGCGGTCAGCCTGCTGGCGGGCTTCTTCGGTATCCTCGAGGATGAACTGGGTGATGCCCTTCACCAGTGCATGCTCGATGCGCTTGTTGACCGGTGCTTCACGCCAGGCCAGGTCTTCCTTGCGCGCGGTCTGGCCGTCGCCCTTGTAGCTTTCGGCCAGCGCCAGCAGATTTTCGGTGGCCTCGGGGGTGCGGTTCAGCACCACATCCTCCACCGCCTTCTTCAGCGCTTCCGGAATGTCGTCATACACCACCAACTGGCCGGCGTTGACGATGCCCATGTTCATGCCGGCCTTGATGGCGTGATACAGAAACACCGAGTGAATGGCCTCGCGCACCGCATTGTTGCCGCGGAAGGAGAAGGACACATTGGACAGGCCGCCGCTGACTGACGCATGCGGCAGGTTCTTGCGAATCCAGCGGGTGGCTTCGATAAAGTCCACCGCATAGTTGTTGTGCTCGTCGATGCCGGTGGCAATGGCGAAGATATTGGGGTCGAAGATGATGTCTTCCGGCGGGAAGCCCAGTTCGGTCAGCAGCTTGTAGCTGCGCGCGCAGATTTCGATCTTGCGTGCCTGGGTGTCGGCCTGGCCGTCTTCGTCAAAGGCCATGACCACGACCGCTGCACCATAGCGCAGGCACAGGCGGGCCTGACGCAGAAAGGGTGCTTCGCCTTCCTTCAGCGAGATGGAATTGACGATGGCCTTGCCCTGCACATTCTTCAGCCCGACTTCGAGAATCTCCCACTTGGAAGAGTCGAGCATGATGGGCACCCGGCTGATGTCCGGCTCGGAGGCGATCAGTTTCAGGAATTGCTCCATGGCGGCGGCCGAGTCCAGCATGCCTTCGTCCATGTTGATGTCGATCACCTGGGCGCCGTTGTCGACCTGTTCACGGGCTACGTCCAGCGCTTCGTCCAGGGCGTCTTCCTTGATCAGCCGCCTGAAGCGGGCGGACCCGGTGACATTGGTGCGCTCGCCGACATTGATGAAGACGATGTTGTCCTCGGCCACGAAGGGCTCCAGCCCACTGAGACGCAGGCGCGGCTCGATGGTCGGTATCGGGCGCGGCTTGTAGTCCGGCATGGCGTTGCTGATCACCCGGATATGTTCCGGGGTGGTACCGCAGCAGCCGCCGACGATATTGACGAAGCCACTGGCGGCGAAGTCGCGGATGGTCTTGACCATGCCTTCGGCGTCAAGGTCATACTCGCCGAATTCGTTGGGCAGGCCGGCATTGGGGTGCGCCGATACCCGGGTATCGGCGATCTCTGACAGTGCCTCGACATAGGGGCGCAGTTCTTCCGGGCCCAGGGCACAGTTCAGGCCAATCGAGAAGGGTCGGGCATGTTTCACCGAGTACCAGAAGGCCTCGGTGGTCTGCCCGGACAGGGTGCGCCCGGAGGCATCGGTAATGGTACCGGAGATCATGATCGGCAGCTCGAAACCGACCTCGTCGAACACCGAATGAATGGCAAAGATGGCCGCCTTGGCATTCAATGTATCGAAAATGGTCTCGATCAGGATCAGGTCCGCACCGCCTTCGATCAGGGCCCGGGTGGCTTCCTGATAGTTTTCAACCAGTTCTTCGAAGGTGACATTGCGATAGGCCGGGTTGTTCACATCCGGGGAGATCGACAGGGTGCGGCTGGTGGGGCCGACCACTCCGGTCACCCAGCGCGGGCGGTTCGGTGTTTCGGCGGTCTTGGCGTCAGCGGCTGCCCGGGCCAGGCGAGCGCTTTCCAGATTGATCTCGTAGACCAGTTCTTCCAGTTGGTAGTCAGCCTGGGAAATACGGGTGGCATTGAAGGTGTTGGTCTCGATGATGTCCGCGCCGGCATCCAGATAGGCGTTGTAAATGCCGGTGATCACGTCGGGCCGGGTCAGCGACAGCAGGTCATTGTTGCCTTTCAGATTCTGCGGCAGGTCGGCAAAGCGGTCGCCGCGATAATCCCGGTCTTCCAGTTGGTGTGACTGGATCAGCGAACCCATGCCACCATCCAGAATCAGTATACGTTCCTGTACGGCATCATGAAGTTGCTGAATTCGAGTACTGCGGTCGGCCATTGACGAGGTCCTGCAATCGGTGTTGGAATCAAACGAGCGGAAGTATATCAAAAAACTTTGATATAGGTTATCAGCTGTGTCGAATATTTGCCAGTCTGGCGTCTGACAGTCGTGATTAATAACCTAGTAAAACACTAGGGTATTCAGTTGTGCCACGGCTTTCGTTATACTCGGCTTACAGTAACTCATTCGAGTGGAGACCGGGACCCGAAATGACTGATGACATCAACTCTGTTGTAGCCGTGTCCGAGAGTGCACAAAAGTATCTGGCTGGCCTGCTGGAGCGGCAGAATGTGGACGGCATGGCCGTGCGCATGTTTGTCACCCAGCCCGGTACTCGCTACGCCGAAACCTGCCTGGCCTATTGTCGCCCGGGTGAGGAATCGGAAACCGATCAATATGTGGAACTGGAGCACATCCGGTTGTATCTGGAGCAGAACAGTCTGCCCTATCTGGAAGAAGCCGAAGTGGATTTCCAGGAGGACAAGATGGGCGGCCAGCTGACGATCAAGGCGCCCAACGCCAAGATGCCGAAGGTCAATGAAGACAGCCCTCTGCCGGAGCGGGTCAACTATGTACTGATGACCGAGATCAACCCCGGGCTGGCTGCGCACGGTGGCGAGGTGTCACTGGCTGAACTGACGGAAGACAATGTCGCGGTGTTGCGGTTCGGCGGCGGTTGCCAGGGCTGCAGTGCGGTGGACATCACGCTCAAGCAGGGTGTGGAGCGGACTCTGATGGAGCGTTTGCCGGAGTTGAAAGGCATTCGTGATGTCACTGACCACTCCGTTACCGAAAACGCCTATATGTAACTGGCCGTAGACAGATGACGGTCGACAGGTTTGCCTCCCGGGCGCGCTGTCGACCGTTCGCTGGTGCCACTCAGAGTGTTTCCACCGGCAACGGTGGCTCCAGAATGATTTCTATGCGCCGGTTCTGCTGGCGGCTGGCGGCATCGACTTCCTCTACCAGCGGCTGAGTGGCGGCAACCCCAGTGGCTTTCATGCGTTGTTCACTGATACCCAGTGACGCCAGCACCCTGACTGCTGCCGAGGCCCGGGCGGCGCTCAACTCCCAGTTGGTGGGGTACTGGGCCTGCAGGGATGAGCTGATGGAGCGGGTATCCGAGTGACCGACCACGGACAGGGTGTAGTCCGGAAAGCTTTCCAGAGCCACTGCAACCTCCCGCAATACCTGCACGGACTCTTCGTTCAATGTCGCCGACCCGGTAGGGAAAAGAATCCGCTCCGGTAGCTGGATCAGGGTCTGCCCGTTGTGTCGCTGGTCCACCAGTTGCTGGCGCTCTTCCTCGGCCAGATTCAGACGTGATTGCAGGTCATCCAGTGCCTGTTGTTCCCGTGTCAGACGGGACTCGAGTTCTTCCATGGTTTCTTCCCGACCACTGAGTCGGGCCTGAGTCTGCTCCAGCGACGATTCGCGTTCGGCCAGCTCTGCGTCCAGGGCAGCGAGCTCGGCCTCCCGTTCGTCCAGTACCACGTGCAATTCGTCCCGTTCAGCCAGCAACTCATCACGTTCTGCCCGCACACTGGCCAGGTCGCCATCCAGCGTCTCCTGTTGCCCGGTGGTGTCTGCCAGTTCAGTTGCCAGTTCATCACGTTCGGCGGTCAGGTCCAGCACCTGCTGTTCCAGTGCGGTCAGACTACCTGCGATATCAGACTGTTCTGCGGACAGGTCATCCAACTGAGCTACCAGACGATCGCGTTCCGCGCGCAGCCGGTCCAGATCGCGTTCCTGTTGGCGGTTGGCGGTGGTGAGCTCGGCGTTGGCTTGGCGCAGTTCATCCAGGGTGTCGGCACGGGCAACGGACTGGTTGTATTGATAACCGGACCAGGAGCCCAGCGCGATAGCCAGCAGAGTCATCAGAATGGCGAATGCCTTGGCACTCATGGACTCGCTCTCTCCTCGGGTGTGTATGGCAGTGGGGCAGGGAGGACCGGGCAGGGCGAACCTGCCCGATCAGCGGTGCTATCTGAACGCCAGTTCAGGGAGGAACAGCGCTATCTGCGGGAACACCACCAATAGCCCTGCGGACAACAACAACAGGAACACAAAGGGCGGTGTGCCCTTGATGACCTCCCAGTACGGTCGCTTGAATACGGCTATGGCGGTGAATATATCACACCCGAAGGGTGGCGTGGCCGAGCCAATGGCCACCTGCAGAGTGATCATGACACCGACCAGGACCGGGTCCAGACCCGAGGCCTGAATGGCCGGTGCAAAGATGGGCGTCAGCACCAGGATCACCACAATGGGGTCCACAAACATGCAGGCAATAAAGAAGGCGATGGCAATGGTAATCAGCACACCGTTCGGCCCCATATCCATGATGCCTATCGCCTCCAGCATGGTCTGCGGAATGCGGGCAAAGGAAATGATCCAGGAGAAACCGGTGCCCACGGCGACCAGAATGAAGACCACGGCCGTGATCAGACCGGTGGACTTGGCAATCTTGTAGATGTCCCGTGTGTTCAACGACCGGAATACACCAAACTCGAGAATCAGCGCGTAGAGCACGCAGGCTGCGGCAGCTTCTGTGGGGCTGAAGATGCCGCCATAGATGCCGCCCACAATCAATACCGGGAAGCCCAGAGGCCACAGGGCCTGGACTATGGACTGGCCGCGTTCGCCCCAGGTGGCCTTTGGTTCCGTCGGCACCTTGTTGATGTAGGCATAGGCAATGCAGTACAGCGAGAACAGGAACAGGATCAGGATGCCCGGTCCGATGCCGGCGATAAACAACTCGCGGATGGAGGTGCCGGAAATGACGCCGTAGATGATCATGCCGATGCTGGGCGGAATCAGGAAGGCAATGTCACTGGCATTGATGATCAGTGCCAGTGAGAATGGATCCTTGTACCCTGCTTTCAGCATGCGTGGGCGCAGGGGTGAACCAATGGCCACCACGGTGGCCTGGGTAGAACCCGAAACTGCACCGAACAGCGTACAGGAAGCGGCAGTACTGACCGCCAGCCCGCCCTTGATATGGCCGATAAAGGCCATGACCATATTGATCAGGCGCTGTGCCGACTGACCTCGGGTCATGATGTCGGCGGCCAGAATAAACATGGGGACCGCGATCAGGGCAGTGGGGCGGATACCACCCATCATCTGCTGAATCATGGTGCCCATCTGTCCAAAGCCGTTGAACGTCATGTAGAAGCCGATAATGGCGGCGACGGTCAGCGGGATCATCATCGGGAAGCCCAGCAGGAGCAGCCCGATCATGGTAACAATCATTATGGTGGCCATCTGTATTCCCTCCGGTTAACGGCTCAGTCTTTTTCTTGTTGGGACCGGGTACCTGGCTTGTCCTGTTTCTCTGCCAGTTCGTCCTGCAGTTCCGCCAGCATTTCTTCCTCTTCGTCGTAACCGTCGGTGACAGCCGTGGAGAGGTAGATTTCACCATCACGGGTGGTGATGTTCTTGATGGCGGTCATCCAGTACTGAATCCCGGTGACGGCCAGGCCGATGGGAACCCAGATATAAATGAACCAGATCGGGTAGCCCAGAGTGGGCAGGACCCTGCCGGTACGGAGGTTGCCATGTACATAGCCGATGGACCAGTAGCACAGCAGGAACATGATGGTGCCGGTAATGGCTGCAATGATGATCATCAGTACGCGGCGCGCGCTGTACGGCAACGCGTCATAGATGGCTGACATGCGGATGTGACGACCATGACGGGCGGCATAACCGATGCCGGCGAAGGTGATCATCACAATGAGAATACGGTTCACTTCTTCCGAGAAGTGCAGACTTTCGCCCAAGGTGAAACGACTGACGACATTGGCAACGGTATTCAGCGCCATCAGCAATACGCCGAGCGCCAGAATCAGGGATTCCGCCTTGGCAAGAAAGTTATCAATATGCCCCAGGATGCCAGGCAGAGAAGATCTGTGCTCCTGAGTGGGTGAATCAGACATGGGATGAGTGCTCCATTCAGCCTTGCCCAACCAACACCCGGGCCACATGCAACTGCAGCCCGGATGCCAGGTCGAACTACCCCCGGAGGAGGCAGTCCGTTTCTAGTTTTTATTCTGACAGTAGCTCTTGGCGAGCGGCTATCAGTTGGAGACGGCTTCCAGATCGGCCTTGAACTGCTCCAGCAGCTCGGCGCCGCGATCACCGGTCATTTCCAGGAAGCGTTCTTCCACCTGTGGTGCACGCTCACGGAAGGCCTGGATTTCATCTTCATCCAGACGCGTCACGGTGACGTCATCACTGCGTTCCAGGATGGCTTCCAGCATGTCGTCGGCCAGCCCTGAAATGTGATCAATGATGTAATCATAGGCAAATTCAGTCGCATCCTGCACCAATTGCTGGTCGTCAGATGACAGGCCGTCGTAGAAGTCCTGGTTGGCCATCAGGGCCGTGGTGAACCAGCCGTGACCGGTGAAGAGCAGGTTGGGCGACACTTCATACAGACCGCCGGACTCGATCCAGAAGATCGGGTTTTCCTGTCCGTCGATGATGCCGGTCTGCAGACCGCCATAGACTTCACCCCAGGGCAGTGGTGTCGGCGAGGCGCCGAAGGCCCGGTAGGTTTCGGACAGCAGCGGGTTGGTCATGGTGCGGATGTTCTTGCCGCGCATGTCTTCCGGTGAACGGACGACTTCGTCAGTCGTTATGACCATTTCGCCTTCCGGGTACATCTGCAGCAGTTCGAGGCCCTGCTCGGAGTACATCTCCGGAAACATCTCGTTGATGGCCACGCTGTTGTTGAAGAAGTCGATCACGGTTTCTTCATCGGTCGGCAGCAGATACGGAATAAAGAAGATCTGTGCTTCCGGAATCAGGGAGCCGGTGAAACCGGGCGACTGATTGACGAATTGCAGAATGCCGGCCTGGGTCTGCTCCATGATGTCATCGGACTCACCCAGTTCACCGAAGCGGAAAACCTGCACGGTATGGTCAGAATTGTCTTCCACGTATTCCTTGAACTTGTAGGCGAAGACGTCCTGCACGTCGTCTTCGAATTCCTCGTGTGCATACCGCCAGACGTCCTGCGCCTGTGCGGCGAAGGACGACAAGCCCACGGCCAGTGCCACCGCAGAGATGCCGGATGTCTTGATCAGTGATTTCAACGTCATTGTTTTACCCTCGTTACTGTGGAAGCGCTTTACCGCTCCTCTATATATGCTCTTTATTGATTTGGCTTTCCCTAGGGGAAAGGTGGTGAACCGACCTTGCACGGAGCAACGCCAAAAAAATGCCAGCGAACAACAATCATCACCATCCTTTCCTGCTTCAGAATGGCAAAAGAACCCGCCCAGTTCAAGCAATGAGTCAAAATAGTCTCACGGTGTAAGCCGCCTGCCCTGATCCAAATTAAAGTGTACAGAATTTTGAATTCTTCGCTGCGCGGACCATACTCTTGGAGAGAGTCTGACGGGTTGTGCAACGGCCCGGTGGCACTGTTCCAAGCGCACCGCCATCAGGAGTGGGCGCAGGGTATGGAGTGGCAATTATCGTGCAGATGAAGGTAGAGCGGACATTCAGGCGACACGCACTGCGTCTCGGCGGCCTGTTGGCATTGGGTCTGGGCCTGCTGTTGTCTTCGGTGCCGGCGGATGAAACCGGGCAGGCGCATGTGGCCAAACTGACGCTGGATGGTGCCATCGGTCCGGCCACCACGGATTATCTCACCCGCAGCATGGAGCGTGCCACAGCGGACGGCGCCCGTCTGATCGTGATTCGCATGGATACGCCCGGCGGCCTGGACGCGGCCACGCGGGACATCATCCAGGCCATTCTGCAGTCACCGGTGCCCGTGGCCACCTATGTGCACCCGGCCGGGGCTCGTGCGGCCAGCGCCGGCACCTATATTCTCTATGGCAGCCATATTGCGGCCATGACACCGTCGACCAACCTGGGGGCGGCCACTCCGGTACAGATGGGCGGCAGCCTGGCGTTGCAGACCGATGTGCCGGTAGTGGATGACCTGTTGCCCGATGACGAAGAGGCTGCGGATGAAACCGCACGCGAAGAAGAGGATGCCGCCGAAGCCGAGGAACAAACCGAGGGCCTCAGTGCCGCAGAGCGCAAGGTCATCAATGATTCGGTGGCCTATATCCGCGGCCTGGCCGAACGCCATGGTCGCAACGCGGACTGGGCTGAACGAGCGGTACGGGAGGCGGTCAGCCTGACCGCCAGTGAGGCCCTGGCGCAGAATGTGGTGGATATCGTGGCGACCGATATCGAGGATCTGATTGCCCAGGCCGACGGCCGTGTGGTGCAGATGGAGCACAGCACTCAGATCATCGAGGCGGCAGACCTGCCCATACTGGACTATGATCCGGACTGGCGAAACGAATTTCTGGCCCTGATCACCAGCCCGCAGATTGCTTATCTGTTGCTGCTGATCGGCATCTACGGCCTGATTCTCGAAGGCTACAACCCGGGCTCGTTGGTGCCGGGTGTGATCGGCGCAATCAGCCTTCTGCTCGGGCTCTATGCGCTGCAGATGCTGCCCATCAACTATGTGGGGCTGGCACTGATGGCATTGGGTGCGTTGCTGATTGTGGCGGAAGCCTTTGTGCCCAGTTTCGGCATACTGGGCATTGGGGGTGTGGTGGCGCTGGTTCTGGGCTCCATCATGCTGATTGATACGGATGTACCGGGGATGGAAATGCCATACGAGGTCATAGGTGCAGTAGCTGCCGTCAGCGGTATCGTGGTGCTTTATATTGTGCTGGCTGTCGGCAAGGTGCTGCGCATGAAGACGGTGCCCAGTGATCAGGCCATGGTGGGTCTGCGTGGTGTGGTACGCAGTGCGCAGGGTGATGTGGTGCAGGTGCTGGTCAACGGTGAGCTGTGGCGGGCGTCTGTGCCGGGTGTCGTGCAGCCGGGCCAGGCGGTCCGGGTGACTGAACAGAAGGGGTTGAAACTGCAAGTCGAGCCGCTGGACGAGCCGGCGGCCGACCAGAAACCATAGGGGAGAAGAACTGATGTCCATGATCGGCTTCTATACCATAGCGGTACTGGTGGGTTTTGTTGTCCTGCTGTTGCTGTATGCCATCCGCATACTGCGTGAATACGAACGCGGTGTGGTTTTCCTGCTGGGGCGTTACCAGAGTGTGAAGGGCCCGGGCCTGGTGATCATCATTCCGTTTATTCAGACCATGGAGCGGGTGGATCTCCGCATCGTGGTGATGGATGTGCCCACTCAGGATGTGATCAGTCAGGATAACGTCTCGGTGCGGGTCAATGCCGTGGTCTACTTCCGCGTGGTGGACCCGAAAGCAGCCATCATCAATGTCGAGCACTTCTATGACGCGGTCAGCCAGTTGGCACAGACCACGCTCAGGTCGGTATTGGGCAAGCATGAACTGGACGAGATGCTGTCCGAACGTGACAAGCTCAACTCGGATATCCAGGAAATTCTGGATGAACACACGGATGCCTGGGGTGTGAAGGTCACCAATGTCGAGATCAAGCATGTGGATCTCGACGAGAGCATGATTCGCGCCATCGCGCGGCAGGCCGAAGCCGAGCGCTCACGGCGCGCCAAGATCATCCATGCCGAGGGTGAATCCCAGGCGGCGGCCAAGCTGACGGATGCGGCAAAAGAGCTGTCGAAGAGCCCCAATGCGATGACGCTGCGTTATCTGCAGACACTGATCGACATTGCCGGCGAGCAGAATTCCACCATCGTGTTCCCGTTGCCGGTGGAGTTATTGGGGCATCTTAGTGAGGGTCTGGGCAAGATAGTGCAGAAGAGCGGCGGCACCGGCAAAACCGGGACCACAGGCAAGGCCTCTCAGACCAAGGGTGGCGAATAGCGCTGCGCTCAGTCCCTGACCGGTTCGAGCAATTGCTCGAACAGGTCGGGGTCATCAAAATGACGCTTGCCGACAAAGGCAATGGCGTGCGTCCCGTTGCGCCGCATGGCCCCCGGAGACTGCACGCCAAAGGGCCACAGGAGCAGACGTTCAAGCCGTTCTGATCCGGCGACCAGACCGTCGGGCCTGAACATCGACACCGGTACACTGTCGGCTGACCCCTGATCCGGCAGCGTCAGCAGGGTGTCATAAGCCGCCAGTTCATAGTCGGACTGGCCTGTAATGGCGCCTTCCGGCGCCTGCTCGGCGTCCACCACGCGCCGAATGTAGTGCGTGCCGGGCAGCAGCGTCAGCCGTGGTCGGCCCTGCCAGTCGAACGGCAGAAACAGTGGCTCTTCGCGTCCTATGTCATCACGTGCCAGATGGCGCTCATCGACCCAGATCTGGTGGTAGCAGCCACAGTTGTGGATGGCATCGAACCACAGGGGCTGACCTGCCGTGTCCAGGGTGACGCGCCAGGTGATGCCGTTCCAGGGGCCGCCGTAGATATCCAGTGCATGACCCTTCGGGCGCTCGCTGAACCAGAGGGTGTAGCTCAGCTGCAGCAGCCACTGACCCTCGAAACGTGTGTAGCCATGGTCGATATAGGCCACTGCCGGCTCGGTTGTGAAGCTGGGTTCTCCGTCCATGGCGGTCACACTGCCCAGTTGGTCAGCCGCCGAGTCCTGCAATACCTTGAATGCGGGCGCATGTTGCTGTTGCAGGGCCTGCAGTTGTTCTGTCGGCAGGTGCGGCAGGTCGAGCGGGCTGTTGTCATAGGCCTGCTGCAGCCAGTCCCGCACGGTGTCGGGGTCAGTCTGGTGTTCGGTTGCCGGGTGGTAGATGTGGCCGTCTGCCGCAAAGGGGCCGCCATAATCGCGCCGCCAGTCGGCCTGGGCGCTGCGGATACGGGAACTGACCACCAGCGAGGTCAGGGGGTAGAGCCCAACCCAGCGCTGCCAGTCCCGATACAGGTCGTGGTCACGGGCACTGTCAGCATAGGCCGCCCAGTCGGCCTGCGGTGTGGTCTGGGCCAGCGCCACCAGACAGCTGCGGCTCGAGGTCATCTCGGTGCCCAGGGTACGCTGCTGGTGGGCGGCCAGTTCCTGCCAGCTGTCCTGCACCACGCGCGTCTTCCATTCTGCGAAGGCAGTGCCATCCAGACTGTCGACGGCAAAGGCTGCGTTGACGCGGCTGATGCCGAAATAGGGCTGCTCGGCGGGCCGGTAGACGCTGCTGTCACGGGTGATGTCACCATCGCCGGGGCGAGCCAGCAGCTGCTCCTGGCACAGGGCCAGTTCGGAGCCGAAATCGGGCGTGGTCAGGGACGCACAGCCGGTGATCAGCAGCAGCGGCAACAGCCATAACGGTCGGTCAGAAAGGTTCAACGGCATGGTCCGGTCGATGCCTCAGTCGGTCAATCCATTGGTTCAGGCGCTCCATCCAGAGTAACAGGGTAGGGACCAGCAGCAGAATCAGCAAGGTGCTGAACATCAGGCCGAACACGATGCCGGCCGCCAGTGGCTGCAGGAACTGGGCGTCGATCGAGCTGTCGAACAGCAGCGGCGACAAGCCGGCAATGGTGGTAATGGACGTCAGCAGGACTGCGCGCAGGCGCTGACAGGCCGCCTCGACCACTGCGTCCTCCATGGTATGGCCTTCATCCCGCAGCCGGCGGTAGAAGGAAATCAGCACGATGGAATCATTGACCACAATGCCAGACAGGCCGAACAGTCCGAACAGGGACAGGAAAGACAGCTGCAGGTCCAGTACCCAGTGACCGAATATGGCCCCGGTCAGGCCGAACGGGATGGTTACCAGTACCACCAGAGGCCAGGTCCAGGCGCTGAAGACCCAGGCCAGAATCAGATACATGGTGACCAGCGCCGCAGCCAGGGCCAGCAGCATGTCACGGGCGGTCTCCTCTTCTTCCTGCCGTTCGCCGGTCAGGGTCATGGCGATGCCGGTGGCGGCCGACATCTCCGGCAATACCTGCTGTTCTATTTCGCTCAGCAGGGCGGCGCGTTCACTGTCGTCCACGAAGCTGGCATAGACTTCGATGTCCATACGGCCATCGGTGCGCTGCAGTCGGTCGATGCCTTCGCCATATTCGGCCGTCAGCAACTCGCCCAGTGGTGCCCAGCCACCATTGGGCAGGCGATAGGGCAGAATCTCCCAGGCCCTGAAGTTGCGTGTTTCCTGCTCGGGCAGTTGCAGATTCAGCGGAATGGTTTCGCCGGCCACAATGAAGCGCTGCACTTCCAGCCCCTGCAACTGATTGGCCACATAGGTGCTGACCTCGCTCAGGCTGAGGCCCAGCGCCTGGCCCTGCTGGGACAGGCGGAAGCGCAACTGTTCGGTACCAAACGGCAGGTCATCCTCGATGTCGCTAAGCCCCCCAAGTTCGAACAGGCGGTTCTGCAGTGCCAGTGAGGCATCCTTCAGAATGTCGGCGTTGTCGCCACTCACCTGGATGGTGACATCCGGGTTGTCGAGGCCGCCACGCACGCGGGTGAAGGCCAGTTGCTCCAGCCCGGAGACCATGGGCATCTGCTCCCGCCAGGCGTTCAGTACCTCCAGGGTCGAGTAGGGGCGGTCACGGGCGGCCACCAGTTCGACATCGATGCGACCGCTCAGACCGCGCCGATTGACGCTGTAGACGGCGGTGTCCACAAAGTTGTAGTCCAGCAGAAGCTCGGTCTCATAGAGTGCCGCTTCGAGCTGGCGCATATAGTCTTCCACCTGTTGCGGGGTGGAGTCCGGGGTAAAGCTGACCCGGGCATTCATGCTGGTGCCTTCCAGGTTCGGGAACGGGGTCCAGGGCACGACACCACCCCGGATCAGCCCCAGCGTCAGCAGTACCGCCGCCACCATGGCGCTGACGGTGATCAGCCCATGGCGCACCGAAAAACGGACCGTGGGCCGGAAACAGCGTTCGCGGAAGGTAAGAAAGCCCTGGTCGATGGTCTGGCGAAAGCGGCTGGGTGGCTTGCCATCGGTGTTTTTCAGACTGTGATGCAGGTGTGCCGGCAGGATGATGAAGCACTCGATCAGCGAGGCGACAATGGCACAGACCACGACCAGCGGTATGTCCACCATCAGGCTGCCGAAACGACCGCCAACCAGTGTCAGCGGCAGAAAGGCCGCGATGGTGGTCAGGGATGACGCCAGCACCGGGGGAAACATGCGCCTGGCCGCATTGACTGCGGCGCGGCCGCTGGTTTCACCCTGATCCCGCTGGGCCTGGGTATCTTCGGCCACCACTATGGCATCGTCCACTATGATGCCGATGGCAATCATGAAGCCGAACAGCGAAATGATGTTGATGGTGATGTTGTTCAGGCCCATGAACAGGAAAGTGGCCATGAACGAGATGGGAATGCCGGCGGCGACCCAGAAGGCCAGGCGGCTGTTGAGGAAGATGAACAGCACCGTGATCACCAGCACCATGCCCAACAGCCCGTTTTCCACCACCATGTTCAGGCGTGACATCAGTGTCTGCCAGCTTTCCCGGTAGGTGTGCAGCTCCACGCCCCGTGGCAGGCCCGGCCGTGTCTGTTCCAGCCACTGGTTCATGATGCGGGCCACTTCCAGCGAGTTGTCGTCTTCCTGTCGTGACAGGTTCAGCCGCACCGCGGGCTGGCCCCTGAAGTAATAGCTCTGGTTGCGCTCGACTTCCGATTCGAAGGTGGCGATATCGCCCAGCAGGATGGCACCACCGCCGCTGGTCTGACGCACCGGCAGGCGCGCCAATTCGGTCAGCAGCATGGACTGGCCCTGGGCCCGCAACTGCAGGGTCTGGCCATCGGCTTCCAGCGTGCCGGCCGGCGCGTTGATGTTCTGCTGGCTGATGCGCTGGGCCAGTTCGTTCAGCGTCAGGTTCACCGCCAGCAACTGTTCGCTCGGTACATGAATGGTCAGGGTTTCGCTGACGGTGCCGTCCAGACTCACCTCGGCGATACCGGCCAGGCGCAGTTCACGTGCATAGCGCTGGCCCAGCTCCGACAGCCGGGCCACCGGCGCATCGCCATAGATCAGAATGCTGCCCACGTTCTCTCGAAAGGCACCCTGACGCACCGTGGGCTCCGAGGCGTCACTGGGCAGGCTGACACCATTGACCGTTTCCGTCAGTGCGGTCTGCACATCTTCGAACTCCAGACCTTCGGACAGAGTCACCCGCAGTTGCGACCGACCCTCGGTGCTGGTACTGCGTACGCCTCTGACTTCGGGCAGGGCCAGCAAGGCGGTTTCCAACGGAATGGTGACGGCTTCCTGAACGTCCTCCGCCGCCGCCCCGGACCAGTTGGTATTGACCTGTACGGAACTGAAGGTAAAGGTCGGAAAGAGCTGAAAGTTGAGCTGTTGAAAGCCCCAGAGCCCGGCCAGAATGGTCAGGAACATGACAATGTTGCCCGCCACGCGATGCAGGGCAAAATAGGCAATCAGGTCCTTCATTGTGGGCCGCCCAGTGGTGCTGAACCCTGTATGGCGCCGGGCCGGTCAGGGGCATCCAGGGTCTCGGGGCGATCATTGGTGCGCAGTGGCTGTACCCGCAGGCCGGTCTCCGGGCGCTGCAGACGGGTAGTCAGCAGGCGGTCGCCGTCTGCTACTGTCGGCGCCGTCACCAGATAGCGCTCGCCGGGATGTTGCGGGTCCTGGCCCACGATTCGGGCCGTATGACCCTGCAAACGGTCACCCTGGTCCACAGTATAGACCCGATTATTGCCATAGATGGCGCCCGAGGGCAGGGCCAGCACCGACTCCACGGTCGGCAGCATGACGGTCAGCGTGCCGAACTGGCCAGCCAGCAAGGGTGGCCGAGGCGAGGTCAGCGCAAAGGTCACGGGTATGCCGCCGTCTTCGTTGCGAATACCCCAGCTCTGCAGGCTCAGTTCGGTGGTGTCTCCCTGCCAGGTCATGACGCCGGTCAGCGGTTCTTCTCTGCTGAGCAGGCCGGCACGGGAGGCGGGCAGGGTGGCGCGGACCTGAAAGCTGTCCGTACTCTGCAGTACCATCAGCTCGGTACCGGCGCTGATGCGCTGGCCGGGCTGCACCAGAATGGTTTCAACCAGGCCGGTTTCCGGCGCCGTGATACTGGTCAGCGTCAGGTCTTCTTCCAGGTCGGCAATGTCCTGCTGCAGGCTGGCCAGTTGGGCATTGAGCTGATCCAGGTTGTCATCGAGCCGGTCCACTGCTAGCCGACGGCTCTCTATACTTTGCTGCTGCGTGATCACGTTGCGCCGTGCCGCCTCGACATCAGCGGCGGCGGCCAGGTTGCGCTCGGCCAGCCCCTGAATCCGGCTCAGCGCCTGCTCGTTCAGGGCCAGCAGTTCTTCTTCCAGCGCCAGGGCGCGCGCATCCGATTCGCCCTGCAGACGCTCCTGGCGGATGCGGGCAGCCAGTTCGGTGGCCTCGGCGCGGGCTCGGCTCAGGCTGCGTTCCAGTTCACGGGCGTCCAGGCTCACCAGTGCATCTCCGGCCTCGACTCGATCACCCTCACTGATGTGAATCTGCTCTATGCGGGCGCCCAGATCACTGGTGATCTGCCAACTGCGTCCGAACAGAGTCTGGCCATAGAGCTGCAGTGCCGGTTGACGATCCGAGAATTCGGCGCGCAGAGTCTGTACCACCGGCTCGGTGGTATTCATGTTGCCCGCGCCGACGCGCCCGCCCATCAGCCCACGTGCGCTGCCGCCACCGCTGGCACGGGGCGTGTCAGGCTGAGTGGTCAACTGATGATAGCCCCACCAGCCCAATGCCAGCAGCGCAACGGCGATCAATGCAGGGAGAGTCTTGCGCATGGTGGGGTGTCCGAGCACGGTTTGAACCAGCCTCATATTAGTGGGGGGGTGGTGTCATTGTAGTTCCTATACTGCGTTTATACGTCCCTTGCGGTCGCATGGATGGTTGAGTTGCCGGCGGTCGCAACGCATAATCGGCGTCCCCTGAAAACCCTGAAGCGGGAGACCACCTTGCGTACCAGCGTGGCACTGGAAGTGGAAGACACCGATGCACTGATTGCCATCGACTTTCTGCTCGACAGCGTGAATCTGTCCAAATCCCGGCTCAAGAAACTGATGAATGCCGGCGGTGTCTGGCTGCGTCGGGATGAAGCCCCCCGTTACCGACTGCGGCGCGCCATGAGCGATCTCCGGGTCGGTGATGTCCTGGAAGTCTATTACGACGAGGCGCTGTTGGATCAGCCTCTGCGCCCATGTCAGTGCCTGCATGATCAGGACATATATTCTGTCTGGCAGAAACCGATCGGGGCATTTGCTGCAGGTTCCGACTGGGGGGATCACAACAGCCTGGAGCGGCAGGCCGAGCTGCATTTTCACAAACAGCGCCCGGTATGGCTGTGCAACCGGGTGCCGGCAGCTGCACGTGGCCTGGTGGTGGTCAGTCATCATCGCAGGGCCAGTGCCGGCCTGCAGACGCTGTGGGATCAGGGCGATATGCAGACGCGCTGGCGCCTGCTGATGCATGGTGACCAGGGGCCACGACTGCGCAGTGCCGACGGCAGCGCCTCACCGCTGATGGCTGAAGCTGCGCAGGCGGCAGGGCTGCCTGCCCTGGTGCTGCACCGTCTGGAGTACCAGGCTGCGACGCGCACAACCCGGGTTGAAATTGAGGGTGCGGGGTTGTCTCCGGAGCAGTTGTTGCGCTGGGCTGAAGTACTGGGTGTCAGCCTGCCTGCCGCGGGCGAACTGATGACAGCCACCGAGCTGCTGGCGCCACCCGAGGAAGCGGATGAAAGCCCGCTGGAGTTGGTGCAGCTGGACCTGATCGGACTGCAGTTCGAGTGTCCGTTTACCGGTGAGGCGCACGCATTCCGTCTGTAAGCGAGTGCAGGCAATCAGGACGCCTCGCTGTTTTCTCCCTTGTCTTCCTTTCCCTCTTTCTCCACGGGTGTTCGGCGCAGTCGCGCCACGCTGCGTATGAACGTATAAACGGCAATGGCTGACAGCAGCAGGGCGAGATCGGCATGCACCTGCATGGTGAGCATGGCGGTCCAGAGTACCCACAGCACAACAAAGCAGATCACGATGATGGACAGGCGTTCCCAGGATGAACGTGAGGCGCAGAAATGACCCACCAGCACCGGAATTGCCAGGGCCACCACAAAATGCTGCAGCAGGTTGAACCAGAAGGTGTCAAAGATGTCGGGCATGAAAGTATCTGCGGTTTCCCGAGACTGAAGGCGCCATAGTAACGAGTGACGGCACTGCCGTCATCCTGCTGGTCGGTGTTTCTGCAGGGCAGTGTTCACCTGATGTCAGAGCCGTCCGGGGCGCGCCCTTGAGCGGCCTGCTGTCCGGTTTCTGCTCTGTAATCAAGTTGACATGAGATTCAAACCATGATCGACTCATGAATAGTTCGTGTAAAGCCACGTTTTCAGCACGCAGTCAGATCTGAAAATGCTGGCTCACCGGGACAGTGAGACAAAAAAAAGCCAACAAGGCAGAAGGGGGTACTACACAATGATGAAGCGAATTTTGGTGGCCATGGCATGCGCCGCAGGGTCGGTTACGGCGTTTGCAGACGAACCCGTGAAGATCGGCATGTTGCAGGGCTTCTCGGGCCCTACCGAATCACTGGTCGGGCCTATGGCCGAAGGTGGTGAGCATGCGATCCGGGAGATCTCGGAAAGTGGTCTTTTTCTGGGCGGTCGCACGGTGGAAATCATCCGCGCCGACAGCACCTGTATCGATTCGGCAGCTGCGGTAGCCGCCGCTGAGCGTCTGGTAACTTCAGATGGCGTGCACGGCATCAACGGACCGACCTGCTCGGGTCCGACCACTGCCGTGATCAATAACGTCATCGCCGATGCCGGCGTGGTGACAATCTCGCCGTCAGCGACTTCTCCGGCGCTGACCACCATTGAAGACAACGGCTACTTTTTCCGTACAGCACCCTCCGATGCCCGTCAGGGTGTGATTATCGGCGAAATCTTGAGTGAACAGGGCATCTCGTCTGCAGCTCTGACCTATACCAATAACGACTACGGGCGTGGGCTGGCCGATGCGATTCAGTCTGCTTTCGAAGATCAGGGTGGCACCATTACCACCATGTCCTCGCACGAAGACGGCCGTGCCGACTATTCTTCGGAAGTCGCTTCGCTGGCAGCCGCCGGTGGTGAGGTACTGATTGTAGCCGGCTACCTGGATCAGGGTGGTCGCGGCATTATTCAGGCTTCTCTGGATACGGGTGCTTTCGAGCGCTTCGTATTGCCTGACGGCATGGTCGGCTCATCTCTCACTGACCACTTTGGCTCTGCCATTGACGGTTCCATCGGTACCAACCCCGGTTCCGACAGCCCGGGCGTGGACCTGATGGCAGAGATCAGCGCTGCCGAAGGTTATGCCGGTGACGATCCCTTTGTTCCGGAAGCCTATGATGCGTCGGCCCTGATTCTGCTGGCCATGCAGTCTGCCAACTCCACCGACAGCTCGGTCTACAAGGACCACATCATGAGCATTGCCAACGCACCGGGTGAGGAAATCTATCCGGGCGAACTGGCCAAGGCGCTGGAAATTCTCGTCAATGGCGGCGAAATCAACTATATCGGTGCCAGTGCTGTCGAACTGATCGAGCCGGGCGAGTCTGCGGGCAACTTCCGTGAGACCGTCGTCCGTGGCGGCCAGTTCGAAACCGTCAAATACCACTAAAATTCCGCGAGTCGACAACAACGCAGTGAATCGATCAGGGCTCCTCCCTGATCGATTCTATTCTCGCGGAGGTATGAATGATTTCGGTACAGAATCTGTCGAAGCACTTCGGCGGCATTCACGCAGTTGACAATGTTTCCCTGACTATCGAGGAAGGCACCATCACCGGGCTGATCGGCCCCAATGGTGCGGGCAAGACGACGCTGTTCAATATTGTCGCTGGCGTGCACAAGCCTACATCCGGGTCGGTATTTCTCAATGGTGAGGATGTTACCGGGCTGGAACCGCATGAGCTCTTCGCCAAGGGCATGCTGCGGACCTTTCAGATTGCGCACGAGTTTTCTTCGCTGACCGTGCTGGAAAACCTGATGATGGTGCCTGCTGATCAGCCAGGAGAGGACCTGCGCAACAGCTGGTTCAACTTCCGGCATGTACTGGAAGTGGAGCGGCAGGTATATGAAAAGGCTCGTGAAGTGGCCGATTTTCTCGAGATTTCACATCTGGAAAACGAGGTTGCAGGCAACCTGTCCGGCGGGCAGAAGAAGCTGTTGGAACTTGGTCGCACCATGATGGTCGATCCCAAGATTGTCTTTCTGGATGAAGTGGGCGCCGGTGTGAATCGGACCCTGTTGCAAACCATCGGCACCTCGATTCAGCGCCTCAACCAGGAGCGCGGCTATACCTTCTGCATGATCGAGCACGACATGGATTTTATCGGTCGTCTGTGTGATCCGGTTATTGTCATGGCAGAGGGTCGGGTGCTCACCCAGGGCACGGTGGAAGAGGTGAAGAACAACGAAGAGGTGATCGAGGCTTATCTTGGCGTGGGTGGCAAACGCCGACGCAAAAAGGAGTCCACCGCATGAGCTATCTGGCAGCAACCCACATGACCTGTGGCTACGGCGGGGCCAATATCATCGAGGACTGCTCCATTACGGTGGAGCGCGGCGAGGTTGCCGTGGTCGTGGGCCCCAATGGCGCCGGCAAATCAACCGCGATGAAGGCGATTTTCGGCATGCTGAATCTCACCGAGGGTTCCGTGCTGCTGGATGGTCAGGACATAACGCATCTGCCACCTCAGGACCGAGTGCCGAAAGGCATGGCCATGGTGCCACAGAACAGGAATGTCTTTGTCTTGATGACAGTGCAGGAAAACCTGGAAATGGGTGCCTTCATTCGGGAGGACAACATCGCGCCAACCATGGAGCAGGTCTACGAACTCTTTCCCGTCCTGTATGAAAAACGCTACCAGCTTGCAGGTGAGCTGTCTGGTGGGCAGCGCCAGCAGGTCGCAGTCGGCCGGGCGCTGATGACACAGCCCAAGCTGCTGATGCTGGATGAGCCAACGGCTGGTGTGTCACCCATCGTCATGGACGATCTTTTCGATCGCATCATCGAAGTGGCCCGAACCGGTATCGCCATTCTCATGGTTGAACAGAATGCCCGTCAGGCACTGGAAATTGCCGACCAGGGGTTTGTGCTGGTGCAGGGCCAGAACCGTTTTACCGATACCGGCGAAGCACTGCTGGCCAATGCCGAAGTTCGGCGCTCTTTCCTGGGGGGGTAGATGGACATCCTGAATGCATTCGCAATGTTTGCGAATTTTGTACTCATTCCGGCCACGGCTTATGGTGCGCAACTGGCTCTGGGTGCTCTGGGCGTAACGCTGATATTCGGTATTCTGCGTTTTGCCAATTTTGCCCATGGCGAGTTGATGTCATTCGGTGCCATGGCAACCATTCTGGCCACCTGGGGTCTGCAGGGAATGGGCGTAAGCATCCACCCGCTGCCAACGGCTCTGCTGGCCCTGCCCGTAGGCATTCTGGCGGCGATCACTGTGGCACTGCTCTCGGATCGCTTTGTGTACCGGTTCTACCGGCACAATCGGGCCAGCCCCATTACTTTCGCCATGGCATCAATCGGGTTGATGTTTCTGCTGGCGGGCCTGATTCGCTTTATTATCGGACCTCAGCATCAGCATTTTGCAGATGGCGAGCGTTTCCTGATTTCTGCGTTCGAGTTTCGTGAACTCACCGGCCTGAGTCAGGGCATTGCCATTCGTCAGACGCAGGTGATCACCTTCGTCGTTGCACTGGTTGTGATGGCTGCCTTGTTCTGGTTCCTGCAGAAGACCAAGTCCGGCAAGGCCATGCGCGCCTATTCAGACAATGAGGACCTGTCACTGCTGTCCGGCATCAACCCGGATCGCGTGGTCATGATTGCCTGGATGATCACAGCCGCACTGGCAGCTACCGCAGCCACGCTGTACGGGCTGGACAAGGTTTATCAGCCCTTCATATTCCTGCAGATGCTGTTGCCCATCTTTGCTGCAACTATTCTCGGCGGCATTGGCCAGCCCGTGGGCGCCATTCTGGGTGCCTTCGTGGTGGCCTATTCGGAGGTCATGGTGACCTATGCCTTCCGCCAGGTTGTGGGCTTGCTGGGTCCGGCTGACTGGGTACCCGACTCAATGCTGCAGTTGATGTCGACCAACTATAAATTCGCGGTTTCCTTCATCATTCTGGTGGTTGTGCTGCTGGTGCGGCCAACCGGGATTATTCGCGGTAAGGTGATTGAACGATGACATCACGGGGCGCACTTTATTTCGCAATTATGGCCGTGGTCCTGATTGGCACCGGCATCTTTCAGAGCTGGAATGTCGCCTTCGGCATACTCATGATGTGCATGATTTCCGCAATCATGGCTTTGGGGGTCAATATCCAGTGGGGCTACGGCGGCCTGCTCAATTTCGGGGTGATGGGGTTCACGGCCCTGGGCGGGCTTACCGCCATGCTGGTGTCCTACCCTCCCGTGCCGGAGGCCTGGGCCGCCGGTGGCAGTGGCATCATGCTTTCCCTGCTGCTGCTGCTTGCCACGGTTGCTGCCGTGATGGTGGCTCGTCGCAAGGTGCCGGCGCAATACAAGACGCTGACCACGGTGGTACTCATCATTGCCGGTTTCTTCCTGATCCGGGTGTTCTACCTGCCGGCAGTCGATCGGATAGAAGCGGTAAACCCGGGGGAAACTGGCTTCCTCGGCGGTCTGGGCCTGCCGATCATCATCTCCTGGGTGCTGGGCGGCCTGGTTGCCGCCGGCGCAGCCTGGCTGATCGGCAAGGTAGCGCTGGGCCTGCGGGCCGATTATCTGGCCATTGCCACGCTGGGCATTGCCGAGATCATCATCGCCATCCTGAAGTATGAAGACTGGCTGACCCGCGGCGTCAAGAATGTGACCGGCCTGCCACGCCCCGCGCCGCCGCAGACGGAGGTCATGCTGGCCCACTGGTTTGTCAGCATAAACGACTTCTTTGGCATGGATGAAACCCGGGCCGCGATCGCGCTGGCGCTGAAGGTGATCTACGTCGTATTGTTCCTGATCGTCCTGGTCACCATCTTCTGGTTCTCGGAACGTGCCCTGAAGTCGCCCTGGGGGCGGATGATGCGAGCCATCCGCGACAACCGTGACGCGGCAGCGGCCATGGGCAAGAATGTCACCCATCGGCATCTGCAGGTGTTCGTGCTGGGCTGTGCGGTGGTCGGTGTGGCCGGCGCCATGCTGACCACGCTGGACGGCCAGTTGACGCCGACTACCTATATACCGCTGCGCTATACCTTCCTGATCTGGGTCATGGTCATTCTTGGCGGTTCCGGCAACAACTGGGGCGCGGTGTTGGGCGGCTTCATCATCTGGTTCGTGTGGGTTCAGTCCGAACCCTTCGGCCACTGGTTCATGGCCAATGTGACCATGGCCATGAGCGAGGACAACTGGCTGCGCAACCATTTGATTTCCGGCGCCGTTTATATGCGTTATGTGTTGATGGGGCTGATTCTGCTCACGGTGCTGCGCTTTGCCCCCAGCGGTCTGATCCCCGAACGCTCGAAGCACAGCAGTTGATCGCCGCTGCGGGAACAACCGTTGGGCCAGCCTGCGCCCAACGGTGTTCCCGGCTGCTGCAAATCGGTATAATGGCGCCGCATTCTGCCATTTCCCACTGTACACGAGCCCTCTCTGCATGCTTGATCCCAACGCGTTGTCGCAGCTCGCGGCGCTGAAAAACCAGTTTGATGAAGCCAAGGTGCTGCTGTCGGGCCGGGTTCGAGGAACCCAGAACCGCTACGGCTTTGTGGTCACCGAAGAAGGGGACAGTCATTTTCTGAACCCGGAGGCCATGAAAAAGCTGCTGCCCGGTGACCAGATCGAATTCAGCCTGGTGGAGCAGGATGGCCGCTCGCAGGCGCAGCCGGAGCAACTGCTCGATTCCAGTCTGCAACAGTTTGTCGGCAGGCTGGTGGAAAAGAACGGGCGCAAATGGGTAAAGCCCGATCTGCATGGGTTCAATCGCTGGGTCGCACTGGTCCACAAGGGTGCCGAGACGGCCCCTGTGGGCAGTTGGATCCGCTGCACACTGAAACGCCACCCCTATGAAGACGGCCGCGCACTGGCGCGTGTCGATGCCATACTGGGTGATGATGATACCCCCTTCATCGAGCATCTGGTGGCCAAGGCCCGCTTTGATGCCGGTGCCGAGTTTCCGGCAGCAGTGCAGCGTGAAGTGGCAGCGCTGGACCCGGCAGCAATGCTGGCGGCCCAGGACGATTACGAAGATGCGACCGACCTGCCTCTGGTTACCATAGATGGTCGTCAGACGCAGGATATGGATGATGCCGTCTGTGTCGCCGAAGCTGATGATCACTGGCAGCTCAGTATAGCCATTGCAGACCCCAGCCTGTTTGTGGCGCCGGGCAGTGCACTGGATCAGGAAGCACTGCGCCGCCACAGCAGCAGTTATCTGCCCGGTGAAACACTGCACATGCTGCCACCGGAGGTCGCCGTGGACCTGTGTGCGCTGCAGGCCGGCGTGGAGCGCCCGGCGCTGCTGCTGCAGACCCGAGTCGACAAGGCCTCGGGGGCGGCGTCCGATACGCGCTTCAGTTTTGCCCGCATCCGTTCTCGGGCCAAACTGAATTATACCGCTGTCAGTGCCTGGCTGGCTGCAGGGCAGGTCATCGACACCGAGGTGCTGCCGGCGCCGGACGGCGAGGTGTCGCTGTCCGCAGACGACCTGCTGGCCGGATTGCAGGCGCTGGATCGCCTGACCGCACGGCTCAGTGATTTCCGTCAGCAGCGCTGCATGGTGATGCCGGAACGGCCGGATTACCGTCTGCACCTCGACGAGCGGGGGCATGTGAGTGCGATCGAAGAGGAAGCCCGCAACCGGGCCCAGCAGATGGTGGAAGAAGTCATGCTGCTCTCCAACCATCTGGCGGCGCGTTATCTGGCAGAGCAGGGTGTGGGGCTCTTCCTCTGCCACGACGGCTTCCGGGACGATCAGCAGGAGACCGTGCGTGCGCTGCTGGAAAAGACACTGGGCAGCGCGCCGCAGGACCTGACCGAGTTCAGCACCATGCTACCGGTGCTGCAGGAAGCCCGTGCGCGCCAGGACTTGCCGCTGGACCGGCTGTTGAGCAAGTTCTATCGGCGTACCGAGCTGGGCACCAGGCCGCGTCCGCACTGGGGGCTGGGTTTCAGTCACTACACCACGGTGACCTCCCCGATCCGTAAGTATCTGGACCTGATGTTGCACCGCCAGCTAAAGGCGCTGTGGCGGGGCCAGTCCGTGCCCGAACTGGGTGCGGAGCAACTGGAGTTGCTGCAGGCGGGGCAGTCCACTCAGCGAGCCATTGCCAACTTTACCGAGCACTGGCTGAAAACCATCTACCTGAAGCCGCGTGAAGGTGAAGTGCTGGCGGGCAGCATTCAGCATGTCACGCCGAACGGCTTTTCAGTACAACTCGATGGCCTTGGCATCAGTGGCTTTGTCAACGTCAAGGGCTGGCGGGATCGGGAGGCGGAATTTGACCCGGTGCTGCAGGAGCATCATACCGGGCGAGGCGTGTTCCGCCTGGAAATGCCGGTTCAGGTCAAGGTGCAGAGTGTTGATCTGGAACAGCGCAATATCCAGTTGGAGATTGCCGGCTGAGCGCTGGCCACGCAAAAACCTGCAGGCGGTGGCCCTTGGCCACGCATGGTGCTTTGGCCCGAATGCGTGAGCAGGGCTCAGGGCCTGCAGAGACCGGTCAGATAATCCACAAAGCCGGTATCGGCGGCCAGATGCGACAACAGGTCGATCCGGACTTCGGGGTGCTGTGCACGGACGGCCTGCACCAGACGCGGCAGATCGTTGCGCACATGGGTGCCGGCCAGCAGAAAGCAGGGCAGAACCCGGATGTACACTGCACCTTCGGCCACCAGCCGTTCGAGCGTGGTGTCGATGCCGGGTTCGGTCAATTCCAGAAAAGCCGTGGCGACCTGATCATAATCGTTGCCGACAGTGGCCCTGACGCGCCCAGCCAGGGCGTCGAATTCTTCATTGCTGCTTTGCAGCCGGCTGCCGTGCGCAACCAGTAACAGTGCTTTCATGTATCACCGATATTTCTTGTGCAGCCGGTCGTATTCCGCCTGTTCGATGGGGCGGGCCTCTTCTTCCAGCATGACGGGGATGTCATCCCGAATCGGATAAGCCAGGCGACTGGCCAGGCAGACCAGTTCGGTCTTGTCTTCACTCAGATAGACCTGCGCCTTGGTCACCGGGCAGGCCAGGATATGCAGCAACTGGGCGTCAATCATGTCGATGTTCTCTCTGTTTGGTCGTATCCGGACTGTCCTCGGATGTCCCGGCTGGTTCGGTTGTATCCTGCTGTGGTTCCTTACGGCTGGTGCCGGGCACCAGATCAATGCCGCCCGGGTGCAGCGGATGACATTTGACCACACGCTTGGCCGCCAGCCATGACCCCTTGAGGGCGCCATGGGTTTCCAGGGCTTCCACCGCGTATTGCGAACAGGTCGGGTAGAAGCGGCAGCGGGGCGGCGTAAACGGGCTGATAAAGCGCTGATAGCCGCGAATCAACAGTAACAGTAGACGCTTGATCATGATCGATTTCCGCTGCTGATGTCCGGGTTCATTTCCACTGCCAGCGTGTGCCTTCACGGGTGTCCTGTATTTCCACCCCGGCCGCATCCAGTTCTTCCCGGATGGCATCGGCGCGGGCAAAATCCCGCGCCTTCTTGGCCGCCTTGCGGTCTTCCAGGGCCTGCTCGATCTGCTCCGGCGTCAGCGCCTGATTGCCACTGCTGGCAGTGCCGGCCAGTACCTTGAACCAGTGCTCCGGGCTGTGGTTCAGCAGGCCCAGCAAGCGGGCCCCCTGCAGCAGCTCGGCACGGGCCCTGGCGCGCTCTGCATCAGCAGCACCGGTCTGATACATGCGGTGCGTCAACTGATGCAGTTCAGCCAGCGCCTGGGGCGTGTTCAGGTCATCGCACAGGGCGCGCACCACCGGGCTGTCGCGCAGCTCGGCCGGACTCAGATCCGCTGCCGGCAGGCTCTGGGTGTCGCGCAGGGCGCCATAGAATCGATCCAGAGTCTGCCGGGCCTGCGCCAGCAGGTCATCGGACCAGTTGAGGACCGAGCGGTACTGGGCCGACAGCAGGGCCACGCGCAACTGCTCGCCGGGATAGCGGGTCAGCAGATCACGCACGGTAATGAAGTTGCCCAGTGATTTGGACATCTTCTCGCCCTCGACATTGATCATGCCGTTGTGCATCCAGTAGCGCACATAGTCTTCCGGCTCGTCATGGCAGCAGGTGCCCTGGGCCACTTCGTTTTCATGGTGCGGGAACATCAGGTCATGACCGCCGCCGTGAATATCGATGGTGGGCCCCAGATGTCGGTTGATCATGGCCGTGCACTCGATGTGCCAGCCCGGCCGTCCGTAGCCCCAGGGGCTGTCCCAGCCGGGTTCATGGGCTTCCGTGGAAGGCTTCCACAGCACAAAGTCCATGGGGCTTTCCTTGTAGTCGGCCACTTCCACGCGGGCGCCGGCGATCATGTCTTCGGTGCGGCGCTTGGACAGGCGCCCGTAGTCCGACATGGCCTCGACCCGAAACAGCACATGGCCTGCCGATTCATAGGCGAAGCCCCGCCGAATCAGATTGCCGATCAGTTCCTGCATGACGTCCAGATGGTCCGTTGCCAGCGGCTCTATCGTGGGCGGCAGGTTGTGCAGCGCGGCCATGTCCTCATGGTAGGCCGCGGTGAAGCGACGCGAGTAGGTGCCGATATCCTCGCCGGCTTCATGGGCCGCCTTGTTGATCTTGTCGTCGATATCCGTGATGTTGCGGGCGTAGTCCACGCGCGCATAGAACAGGCGCAATACGCGGGCAAAGGTATCGAACACAACCGCCGGCCGGGCATTGCCGATATGCACGTAGTTGTACACGGTCGGGCCACAGACATAGAGGGTCACACGCTCCGGGTCCAGGGGCTGGAAGGGTTCCTTGCGATTGTGCAGAGAGTTGTATATCTGGATCGACATGCAGTGTCCTGTTTGCAAATGACTGACTTCTGTCTGTGGCTGGCTCGGGTTCAGAGGGCCTGAGCTGTGGCCGCCGGATGAGCGGCGATGGCACCCTTGTTGACGCCTTCAAAGGCGCGCACACACCAGTGGCTGTCAGGTGCCCTGGCGCTCAGGCGGTGCACAAGGTGCTGGGCAATCAGCTCCACCGTGGTATCCGTGTCCAGCACATCGCAGCGCGTCACCGGCAGGGTCAGCTCAAAATGGCCCTGCGCGGCCTCATAGCTCATAGCATAACATGGGGTGTCCAGCACCTTGATTTCCTGCCGGATATCCTCGCGGGTGATCAGGTAGATATCCTGCCAGTGCCTGGCGAACTGCTGTTCAAGTTCCGGCTGACGACGGCCATCCTGCTCGATGATCAGGCGGGAGCGGTGACCGTGGACCATACGCTGGCAGTCGCCGTCGTGCTTCTTGAGCCCGTGCGAATAGTGATAATAGGCGTCCTGATGGTCTTCGGTACGCAGTGACAGCTTGATCTGCTGTACATTGGCTGGCACCACTGCCCGGACCTGCTGTTGCAGGTCCCGCAGGGCAGTCTGCGGCGTAACCGCTGTGGCCTGCAGCCAGTAGAAGGCCTGGTTGGGAGCCCGGTAATCCAGCATCAGGCTGCCATCTGCGGCGAGGCGCCGGATGCGGCTGTACTCGGGACCCTGCTCGACCTCCAACCCGTCCAGTTGCAGGGGAATCACGAAACGATGATCCATACCGTTGTCGAGCGCGGTCTTGATGGCTTTCTTGACATGGCCGAAATCGAACACCATGCCTTCAGCGTTCAGTTCGCCGCCCAGTTCCAGATCGACGATCCAGCTTTCTCCCACAATGCCGCGTTCAGCATCCAGATAGCTGAAGTCGATCACGGTCAGATTGTTGACGAAAAGGCTCGCCATGCGCTGGGCTCCCTGTGGTTCAGACGGTGGTGTCGGGCGGCTGAATTGTACCGCGTTTGCCCAGCGGACTACAGGTATGTCAGGCGGCTTTCACCAGCCTGCAGGCCGCTGTTCGCCGCTGTAGTCGATGGCGTCGATCCAGAACAGCCGTTCTCCCCCTGGGGTCTGCACAGTGATTTCGTCATCACGCGACTTGCCCAGCAGCGCCCGGGCCAGGGGCCCGTCAATGCTGATGAACTCGGGCTGGCGGTCGAATTCATCCGGCCCCACGATGCGGTGGACCAGCGTCTGGTCGTCTTCATCCTGCAGCCTGATCCAGGCGCCGAAATAGATCTTCGCGGGGTCGGCGGGCACCTCCCCGGCGACCTGCAGTGAGTCCAGACGCTGGCGCAGGAAGCGCACCCGGCTGTCGATCTCGCGCAGTCGCTTCTTGCCGTAGATATAGTCGCCATTTTCCGACCGGTCGCCGTTCCTGGCGGCATCAGAGACGGCCTGCGTCACCACGGGGCGCTCATCCTGCCACAGGGTCTGCAGTTCCTGGCGCAACAGCTGCTCGCCTTCCGGCGTGATGATGGGGGTGCGGCGGGCACGTGGCGGGCGGTAGCGACTCATGGGTTCCCTTTATCCTCGGTTTTCTTTTTTCTGCTGCGGTCAGTGACCGGTCGGCGCCCGCTCAGACCGTTGCGCAGCCAGTGGCGTTCGGCATGCACGCGGCTTTCATGCTGGCGCCCGAATGGCAACGGCTCACCGGTCAACTGGCAGACCACATACTCTGCCAGCAGCGGGGCCGAGGCAAGGCCCTTGGAGCCGAGACCGGTCAGTACGAAAAGGCCCGGGGAGTAGAGCGCTGACCAGGGCGCGTAACAGTGGCGAGGGTCGGCGTGGTCGCGGATATCAGCCTGCAGGATCGGACCGGCCAGCGGCAGGTAATCCGGCGTGGTGGCTCTGACGGCGGCATGATCTGCCGCGGTGGATGCTGCGGCCCGCTGCGCCAGTTCGGCGCTCAGTGAACGCAGGGCTTCTAGGTTGTCCTGCCGGTCGCTGGCGCGCAGGGTGTCATTTGAATCACCGGGCGTAAAGGTGGCACCGAAGTGCCATCGGCCTTCGCTGTCCGGTGGGGTGACATAGCGTTCGCCACAGACCACGCAGTGCGGACCCTGACCGCCGGCCACGGCCGTCAGTTGCCCGCGTACGGGTTTGAGCGGCAGGTGCGCCGTCTGTGCCCACTGGTCCGAGCGGGCGCCGGCGGCGATCAGCACGGCGTCGTGCCGGTGTCTGCTGCCGCCGGCGGTGGTGACTGCCCAGCCGGCGTCCGAGTATTCAAGGGCCTGCACGCGGTCGTTGATCTGTCGGCAGTCCTGCAAAAGCTGGTGGGCATAGGCCGCCGGCGCGATCCAGCCGGCATCCCGGAACCAGAGTGCGGGCTGAGTCAGCGTGACACCGGCGCGCTGCGAGGCTGCGGTGGCCGCCAGCGGCTGGACCAGTTGCGCAAAGGGATGGGCCGCCAGATTGTTCAGTAATCTGTCCCAGCGCTCGGCCGGCATCAGTTGCAGCAGGCCAGTGCGCTGGCCCGGCCAGTGCGCGCCCTCGGTCGACCACTGGCGCAGGCGGTAGGACAGCGCCGCAGCATAGTGGCAGGTGGCCGGGTCGGCCTCCAGCCCCGGGCGCGCATAGACGGCACCCTGCACCGTGTCAGGGAAGGGCTGTGCGGCGTCCGTGGGCGCATAGACGGTAACCTCCAACTGGCGGCGCCGGCAGCGCACGGCCAGCTCGGCCGCAGCCAGACTGCTACCGACAATGGCGACGCTGTGGCCGCCCACTGGCGCTGGCCGAGGCCACCAGTAGTGCCTGGCAGAAAAGGGCAGGGGGCCGTGAAAGCCGATGAACTGCCCCTGCAGGCAGTGGCGCTTGCGGCCGAATCCGGGACGTTTCTCGACCCGAAAGCCGGCGGCGCTCAGGCCGGTGCGGACCAGACTGGCCACGGTGAAGGTGGCGAACGTTGTCTGCGCATGACTGAGCCGGGCCAGGACCCGGAACAGATCGGGTTGCCACAGGTCCGGGTTGCGGGCCGGCGAGAAGCCGTCCAGAAACCAGGCGTCGATACGGGCAGTGCAGTCTTCGAAGCCGGCAGTGGCATCGCCCAGCCACAGGGTCAGTTCTGCATCCGCAAAGCTGAAACGATTCCAGCCGGGCACCAGATGCGACCAGGCGCGCAGGAATTCCCGGCCCACCGGCAGGTCGTCCAGCATGGGCGCCAGCAGAGCGGGCAACTGATCCGGGTGAATGGGATAGCGTTCGGTGCTGATGAAATGCAGACGCAGACCGGGGCTTTGGTCCCTGCAGGCCTGCCAGGCAGCGAGGAAGTTCAGCCCGGTACCGAACCCGGTCTCCCCGATGGAGAACCAGGGGCGGCTGTGCTGTGACAGGCGGCGGGGCAGGTCGTTGCCGGCCAGGAATACATGGCGCGTTTCAGCCAGGCCGCCGTCCCGGCTGAAATAGACATCGTCAAAATCGCGCGAAACCGGGTCGCCGTGTGCCGGATCGAGATGGGCAAATTCCATGCGGACCCAGCCTCTGCTCAGGAGTCGTCGCGGCGAGCCCGTTCAATGACAATGGGCTCGACCGGTACATCACCCATGGCGCCCATGGGGGTGGGGCGAGTGCCGGTCCGGGTGCCGCCAATCTGCTCGACAACCTCCATGCCCGCTTCCACTTCGCCGAACACGGCATAGCCCCATTGATTGCCGCGCTGATCCAGTTGGTTGTTGTCAGCCAGATTGATGAAGAACTGGGCCGTGGCGCTGTGGGGCGCCTGGGTTCTGGCCATGGCAATGGTGCCGCGCACATTGTTCAGACCGTTGTCGGCTTCATTCCGGATGGGGTCATGCGTACTCTGCTGCACCAGGTCGGCATCGAAACCGCCGCCCTGGATCATGAAGCCGTCAATCACCCGGTGGAATACCAGGCCGTCATAATGGCCTTCATCCACATAGCGCAGGAAGTTTTCTACCGTGATCGGGGCTGCCTCGGCGTGCAGTACCAGTTGAATGTCTCCGGCAGAGGTTTCCAGTATCACCCTGGGGCCATCGGCAGCGGGCGTCGACGGTGCAGCGGTTGTCTCGGGCTCGTCGGAGCCGGCACAGGCGGCCAGCAGCAGGACCAGGGGAACAGCGAGCAGTGCAAGCTTGGATCGGGGCATTGTCAGGCGTCCAGTTCAGCTAGCCAGGTCAGAAAGTAGTGCTTGGGCAGCAGAATATCGACCTGGGAGAAGCGTTTCATGTCATCAATGGTATAGGTGCTGGCCATATGCAGTTCCCAGCGTAAGGCCATGTCATCGGCTATGCGCCACAGCAGCAGGCCCTCTTCATCCAGCGGGGCCTGTTGCTGCAGGTCCTCGGCATAGCGCCGTGACCAGTCCACAATATCAAAGTGGGTGTAGCGGGAGAGGGAGCCGCGGGCTCCCTCCTGCAACAGCTCAAGCAGGCTTTCCGGTTCAAACGGACGTTCAATGGTAACCTGCTTCCACGGCATCAGGACCAGCCGTCACTGCCGCGACGACGGAAGACCGCAGGCAACAGCAGACCCAGCAACAGCCCCAGAACCACCAGGCCACCGCCGATAATCATGCGCCATTGCTGAGTATCGCCTTCCAGACTTTCGTTGATGGAGCGCAGCTGCTCGTTCTCGTTTTCCAGCACCCGATTGCGGGCCAGCAGTTCTTCATTGCGTTCGTCCAGCATGATGGCATTGCCGGAGATCTCGCGCACACGCTCCAGCTCTGCCTGGGCCTGGTCACGTTCGGCCTCGATCGAGCTGTAGATCTCGTCGGCAGTCATGGTCTCATCGAGCATGTTGTTGTACTGCTGCTGCAGGCGTTCGTTCTCTTCCCGCAGGGCAGCGACTTCGGCTTCCATGCTTTCCAGTTGATCACGGGCCACCGGCTCGGTAGCGAGGTGACGGGTGGGCAACCAGCCTTCCTGCTGGCCGACGCGGATGCGGGACCACTGGGTATCAGGGTCGTTTTCCAGCAGTACCACTTCGGTGCCGCTGCGCAGCCCGGCGTTCACAATGCGGTATTCCAGCGACGGCCCGGTACGCAGAGGCACCAGCAGAATGTCGGAGATATAACGGGTGTCATCTGTGGTCTGCGCTGTCGCTGCAGCAGGCAGCAGAGCGCCCGCTACAAGCAGGGAGAGCAGCAGGCAGAGTGCGGAGTGTTTTTTTGTCATCATGGTTACGGCAATACCTTCCTGAAAGGTTTTACTGTGGTGCGGGCATAGACACCCGCCTCAACATAGGGATCGGACTCCGCCCATTCGCGGGCGGCTTCCAGTGAGGGAAATTCAGCCACTACAAGTGAGCCGGTGAAACCGGCTTCGCCCGGGTCTTCAGTGTCCACTGCGGGGTGCGGGCCGGCTATCAGCAGTCGGCCCTGATCACGCAGCTCTTCCAGCCGCGCCAGGTGAGCCGGGCGGGCGGTACGGCGCAGCGGCAGACTGTCGTTCACGTCTTCCGACATGATCGCATAATACATGCTTTATCCTTCCAACACGGGCGAGAAATTGGGCTCGATGTCACGTATACTCGCCGTTTTGCATGGCCGAGTAACATGACCGAGACGACCGACAGTTTAAACAGCGATGCAGACCCTGTCTATCGGTCCGGATCACGCCGTTACGAACGGGCCGATCTGCATTGTCACAGTACCTGTTCAGACGGCTCCCTGACCATAGATGCGCTGGTGGCGCGAGCCGGTGCTGCCGGCCTGCAGTGGTTCAGCATTACCGACCACGATACCCTGTCCGGCCAGACCGAGGCGCGGGCTCTGGCTGCCGGGCATGATGGCCTGCATTATGTCACCGGGGTGGAATGGTCGGCGGTCTGGAACGGGATACTGGTACACCTGGTGGGGCTTGATTTTGATCCGGCTCATCCCGACAGTCTGCAGGCGGCCGAGCGACAGGGCGAGGCGCGGGCCAAAAGGGCCCTGCGCATTGCTCACAAGCTGGACCGCAACGGTTTCGCAGGGGTTGAAAAATGGGTGCGGTCCGAGCAGGCTCCGACAGCGCCCGGGCGCCCTCATATCGCTCGCTTTCTGGTTGACAGTGGGCAGATCCGCAGTGCCGAACTGGCCTTTCGTCGCTTTCTCGGCGCTGGCAAACTGGGCGATGTGAAAACCCACTGGCCGACCATGGAAGAAGTGGTGCAATGGGTGCGGGCGGCCGGCGGCCAGGCCGTGCTGGCGCATCCGCACCGCTATCGCCTGACCGGCCGCAAGAAACGGCAGATGGTGGCGGATTTCGCCGCGGCCGGTGGCAGCGCCCTGGAGATAGGCGTGCCCGGGATGACACCCAATGACCGCATGCTGTTTACCGAGCTGTGTCAGACCCATGAACTGGCGGCATCGGCGGGCAGTGATTTTCACCATGACAGCCAGCAGTGGCTGGCGCTGGGCCAGGTGCCGCCGCTGCCGGCTGGTCTGCAACCCGTTTGGGAGCGATTTGCGTTATGAGTCAGTTTTTTTCCATCCACCCCGAGACGCCGCAGCCACGACTGGTCAAACGGGCGGTGGAGATGATCCGTGCCGGCGCAGTGATCGCCTATCCGACCGATTCGGCCTATGCTCTGGGCTGCCATCTGGGCGACAAGCAGGCTGCGGACCGGATTCGAGCCATCCGCCAGATTGATGACCGCCATCATCTGACGCTGGTCTGTTCTGATCTGTCCGAACTGTCGCTGTACGCCAGGGTCGACAACACCGATTTTCGCTTGCTCAAGAACAACACGCCCGGCCCCTATACGTTCCTGCTCAATGCCACCCGGGAGGTGCCGCGTCGCCTGATGCACCCGAAAAAGCGGGAAATCGGCCTGCGCATCCCCGAGCACCCCATCACCCAGGCGCTGCTTGCCGAACTGGGCGAGCCGTTGCTGAGTACCTCGCTGATCATGCCCGGAGAGGACGAGCCCATGGTCGAACCCTGGGCCATTCGCGAGACCCTGGAGCACAGCGTCGATCTGGTGATTGACGGCGGCTACTGCGGGTTCGTGCCCACCACCGTGATCAGCCTGCTGGCGGAGATACCGACCGTAGTGCGAGAGGGCGCGGGCGACCCGGCCCCCTTTGAACAATGAAACGGTGCTGCTGCGGCGCCGATTTGACCGGCGGATTGATCCGGGCCCCGAAACTGGGAAATACTGTCGCTGTACAGCCTTGTCAGGACATATTGCATGACCGAATCCGAACAGCCGGGTGAATTGCAGTCAGCGACGCCTGCGGAGAGCGCGGCGGAGCAGCGCCCTCACGGTCTGGCCGCGTTGCGTGAAACGGCTCGCCAGGAGCAGGGTGAGCTGCCGTTTGCGATCGTGCTGGGCGAGGTGGTAACCGAGGTACCGCGTGACCTCTATATACCGCCGGAGGCTCTGGAAGTGTTTCTGCGGGCCTTTGAGGGGCCGCTTGACCTGCTGCTGTATCTGATCAAGAAGCAGAACCTGGATATTCTGGATATCAATGTGTTCGAGATCACGCGCCAGTACATTCAGTATGTGGACGTGATGCAGAATCTCGAACTGGATGTGGCCGGTGATTATCTGGTCATGGCTGCGGTGCTGGCCGAGATCAAGTCGAGAATGCTGCTGCCCAGGCGGCAGGAAGAAGAGGATGCCGAGGAAGATCCGCGCGCCGAACTGATACGGCGCCTGCAGGAATACGAACAGTTCAAGGCCGCAGCCGAATCGCTGGATGCCTTGCCGCGGGAAGGGCGCGAGTTCTTTGTTACACCGGGCGAGTCCATCGAGGGCGCGCCGGCCCAGCACCCGCCGGTGGAGTTCATCGAGGTCATGCTGGCCATGAAGCATGTGCTGCTGCGCGAATCCATGTTCGAGGAGCATCAGGTCAGCCGGGAGAACCTGTCCACCCGTGACCGCATGCAGAGTATTCTGGGCCTGTTGCGGCAGCGTCGACAGGTCCGCCTGTCCGATCTGTTCACGCGTGCGGAGGGCCGGGCCGGTGTGGTGGTCAGTTTTCTGGCCATGATGGAATTGACCAAGGAGCGCATCATCGAGATCGTGCAGGGTGATACCTACGGGCCCATCTATCTGCAGGTGCGTGAAGATGCCGACCTGACTGCGCTGGACAGCAGCGTGTTCAGCGAGCAGACCCCGTGATGACGGAAGCGAGAGCATGACAGCAACCAGTGACGACAGCAGCATGGCCGACAGCCAGTTTGAAGGTTTCCCGGACGCCGACAACGCCCGCGAACAGGTGGTGGAAGCCGCCCTCTTCGCCAGTGCTCAGCCACTCAGTCTGGAGCGTCTGCAGGTGCTGTTCGGCGACGAAGCGCCGATATCGAAAACCGAGATCAGGGGCATTATCGCGCGCCTGCAGGAACGCAATGAAAGCCGCGGTGTGGAGCTGGTCAAGGTGGCGGGCGGCTACCGTTTTCAGACCAAGCGCGGCCTGCATCCCTGGCTGAGCCGTCTGTGGGATGAAAAGCCGAAGAAATACAGCCGGGCGCTGATGGAAACGCTGGCCCTGATTGCCTATCGGCAGCCCATTACCCGGGGCGAAATCGAGGATGTGCGCGGGGTATCCGTGGCCAGCAACATCATTCGCACCCTGCTGGAGCGCGAGTGGGTGCGTGTGGTGGGGCATCGCGATGTGCCTGGCCGGCCGGCACTGTTCGCCACCACGCAGCAGTTTCTTGACTACTTTGGTCTGGGCAGCCTGGATGAGCTGCCACCGCTGTCAGAGATCAAGTCCATGGCCGAACTGGAACCGGAACTGGATCTGGAAACCGGGCTGGAGGGTGAAGCGGACAGCAGTTCCTTTGCCAGCATGCTGTCCCGGCTGCAGGATGAAGACAGTGACAGCGAAGAGGGCAATCTTGACGCCGAGCTGAGCGAGCAGTGGGAGACGCTGGACGAACTCAATGACCAGTTCGAGACCGGTCTGCGGCAGCAGCCTGACGACAGTGCCGACGCTGCGGATGCGACCTCTGGCGACCCCGCCGCGGCCGGAGAGGCCAATGCAGAGGATGCTGATAGCGCGGCCCGGGAAGCCGAACTTACCGAGGCCGAGCAACTGGCCATTATTCAAAACAAACTGGCCGCACAGGCCAACTTACTTCAGTCAGATGGTACCGACGATGACACAGAAACCGACCCGCAAACGTCCCGCCAAAGCCAGGGCCCAGACGAAGGCTGAAGCCCCAGAGTCTGACGGTGCACAGGCTGGCAGTGAGAAACTGCAGAAGGTGCTGGCCCGGGCTGGCCTGGGCTCGCGCCGTGAAATGGAAGCCGCCATCAGCGCCGGGCGAGCCGAGGTCAACGGCCTGCCGGCGCGGCTGGGCGATCGTGTCACTGCGGAAGATCATCTGGTCTTTGACGGCCAGGCGGTGGCCGTGCCCGGCCATGTGCGCCGGGTATTGCTGTACAACAAGCCGGAGGGCGAAGTCTGTACCCGCAATGACCCGGAAGGACGGCCAACCATCTTTGATCGACTGCCGCCGGCCGGTGACGGGCGCTGGATCTCCGTCGGTCGGCTGGACGTCAACACCTCGGGCCTGCTGCTGCTGACCACGGACGGTGAACTGGCCAGCCGCCTGATGCATCCGTCTTCCCAGATCGAGCGCGAATATGCGGTGCGGGTACTGGGTGAGGTCAAACCGGAGATGGTAAAGGCCATGCATGAAGGCGTCATGCTGGAAGACGGGCTGGCCCGCTTTACCGATATTCAGGAATTCGGGGGCTCCGGGGCCAATATCTGGTTCCATGTGGTCATCATGGAAGGGCGCAATCGTGAAGTGCGCCGCCTGTGGGAATCGCAGGGCGTCAAGGTCAGCCGCCTCAAGCGGGTCCGCTTTGCCAATGTGTTTCTGGATGCGGATCTGCGCATGGGCCAATGGAAGGACCTTGATCAGGCGGCAGTGGATGCTCTGGCCGCCCAGGTAGACCTGCCTTCAGTGCCGGTGCCGGCCCTGAGTGGCAAGCTCAAGGAGCAGACCGAACGCAAGCAGCGCAAGCGCAGTGGTGTCGGGGCGGCACGCAAGCCGGATCGCCAGCGTCACAAGGCCCGTCTGCGCAATGCTGCCGGCAGGTCGGGGCCTGGGTCGGCGCGGCGCAAGGTACGCCGCTAGTCTGGCTGATAAAGGTGCGCCGCTGACAGAGGGCACCAGCTTGACCGACCCGGGTCAGAGCACCTGCACCTGGTTGCGACCGTTGCGCTTGGCCTTGTACATGGCCTGATCTGCAGCTTGCACCAGGGTGTCCGGATTCAGACCGTCCTGGTACTCGGCGGCGCCAATGCTGACGGTGATATCGGGTTTGGCCTCCGGCCCAAGATCAAGATCAGACTGGGCGATATTGACGCGGATGCGCTCGCCGATAAGGCGGGCGTCGGCCAGGCTGGTGTTGGCCATCAGGACCAGAAATTCTTCTCCGCCCATGCGGTAGATGCTGTCAGCATCCCGCAGGGAGCGCCGTGTGATCTGCGCCACCGATTGCAGTATCTGATCGCCCACACTGTGTCCGTAGAGGTCATTGACACTCTTGAAGCGATCAATATCCATCAGCAGTACGGACAACTGCTGATCATAGCGTCGGCACAGTTCCAGTTCCCGGCGCAGCGCATTGGACAGCGACAGACGATTGCCCACTCCCGTCAGCGGATCAGTCACGGCGCAGCGCAGCGCTTCCTGGTAAGCCATGGCATTGCGCATGGGGTAGACAAAGAGGTCCAGCAGGGATTCCAGCTTGATCAACTCGTTTTCGGAAAACCGATGCCGACGCGTAAATTCGATTTCGCCAAAGTAGTCCTCATTGGTGCTCAGCCGGTAATGGGCCCGATGCTTTTCGCGCATACCCTGTCTGATCTCGACAGCGGCAACTTCATGCCGGTAGGACAGGCCATCAACGGCAACCGCTGACTGCACTTCCTGATAGAAATAGTCAACGATGCGTTCGGCATCAAGCGTGGTCTGCAGCAGGCTGGAGATGCGCAGCCGCAACTCCTGCAGGAAGGCACTGCCGCGTTCAGTGGGGCTCTTCGCGGTGCGACGGCTTTCCAGCGGCGTGACCTTCTTCCGCTTGCTGGACAACTGTTCCGGCGTTGACTGGTAGGCCATTTTCAAGTCCGTACTTTGACGATTTAGAACTAGTAAAGCCAGAATTGTGCCAGCCTGGACTTTTCTTTAAAAAAGTGTTTTAAAACAGTGAGTTAGGAGCTTCTAACAGGATATGAAAAAAGCCCCTCGAGAGCGCGCGACAAATTTATGTCACTGTCAGCGCGGGCGCTTGCCAGCGGTCACTGGGCGTCAAAGCTTTGGCCGGTCTGGCCGCTGCAATGATGGCTCAGCAGGTACAGCATCAGCGGTACGTGCGATTCGGGTGTGGGGACGGTGGCCGGGTCTTCCGCCGGGTAGGCAGACACCCGCATGGCCGTTCGGGTGCGGCCGGGATTGACCACATTGACACAGAAATCGGCCTGCGACTTCAATTCGTCGGCCAGAGTCTCGGACAGGCCTTCCACGGCGAACTTGCTGGCCGCGTAGGCGCCCCAGTAGGCCCGACCCTGACGCCCGACACTCGAGCTAAGAAAGACGATGCGCCCCTGCGGGCCGCGCTTCATCAGGGGCAGCAGGGCCCGAGTCAGATGAAAGCCGCCATGTACATTGATCTGGAAAACCCGTTCCCAGGCGGCGTGATTGTATTGCTCGATGGGCGTGCGCTGGCCCAGTACGGCACCGGAGTGCACCAGGCCATCCAGGCGTCCGAATTGCTGTTCGATGGCGGTGGCGATCTGGTGGTAGGACTCGTGTTCTCTGGATTCCAGATCAAACGGCATCAGCACCGGTTCGGCATCCTTGATGCGCGCCCGAATGCGGTCGTCTACCTGTTCCAGTTTCTCCTGAGTGCGGCCGAGGAGAATCACCGTGGCACCGCTGGCCGCACAGGCCTCGGCGGTGGCGGCACCGATACCGCTGCCGGCGCCGGTGATCAGTATGACCCGGTCCCGCAGCAGGTCGGGTTCCGGTTGAAAAGCACTCAGATCAATGCTGGTGACCTGCGTCATGCAGCCTCCCGTTTGAAATGCATCATGTAGTTGACAGAAATCTGGTCTGTGAGGCGGGCCGAATGGGTGAGCGGGTTGTAGCTCAGTCCGCATTCGTCGCGCAGGCTCAGGCCAGCCTGGCGGCACCAGGCCGCCAGTTCGCTGGGGCGAATCAGTCGGGCGTATTCGTGGGTGCCGCGTGGTACCAGGCCCAGCAGGTACTCGGCCCCGACAATGGCGGTGGCGAAGGCGGTGGGGCTGCGGTTGATGGTGGAGACAATCAGATCACCGCCGGGCTTGAGGCGCTCCGCGCAGGCGGCGATGATGGCTTCCGGCGCCGGCACATGCTCCAGCATTTCCAGGCAGGTAATAATGTCGAAATCCTGCTCATCCAGTTCTTCCACGGCGCTGTGGCGGTAATCCACGTTCAGCCCGCCGGCCTGGGCATGCTCCCGGGCCACGTCGAGCGCTATGGTGCTGAGGTCGATGCCCAGTACCTGCGCGCCTCTGACTGCCATGGCTTCCGCCAGCAGGCCGCCGCCGCAACCGACGTCCAGCAGCTTTTTGCCGGCCACACCCCTGGTGTGGCGGTCTATGTAGTCGGCCCGCAGCGGATTGATGTCATGCAGAGGGCGAAACTCGCCGGCGGGGTCCCACCAGCGGGCAGCGACCTGGTCAAAGCGTGCTATTTCTTCCGGGTCGACATTGCGCTGCTCGGTGCTCATTGGCCTGCGGCCTCCTGTTGCCCGTCAATAATGCGTTGCTGCCAGTGTCTGGCCCGCGCGCGTATGGCATCCGTATCCAGGGTGGTGAGCGCCCGGTTGCGCACCAACTGCCGGCCGGCCACCCAGACATGCTGCACCTGATCCCGGCTGGTGGCATACACCAGATGGGATACCGGATCGTACAGCGGCTGGCTTTCCAGGCCACTGAAATCGACCGCAATCAGGTCGGCCTGCTTGCCTATTTCCAGTGAGCCCAGTCGATCAGCCAGGCGCAGGGCATGGGCGGCATTGATGGTAGCCATCTCCAGCGCCGCATGAGCGGGCAGGGCCTCGGCATTGCCGCTGACGGCCTTGGCCAACTGGGCTGCAGTGCGCAGCTCACCGAACATGTCCAGGTCATTGTTGGACGCCGCGCCGTCGGTACCCAGCGTCAGATTGACGCCGGCCTGCTGCAGGTCATGCACGCGGCAGAAACCGCTGGCCAGCTTGAGGTTGGATTCCGGACAGTGCACGACTGTGGCTCCGCTGTCGGCCACGATGCGGATGTCGTCATCGTTCAGCACGGCCATGTGCACGCACTGCATCCTGGGGCTCAGCAGGCCCAGGTCACGCAGCCGAACCAGCGGCCGCTGCCCGCGGTCGCGCTCACTGTCGCTCACCTCGGTTGCGGTTTCATGCACATGCATCTGAATCAGCAGATCATGCTGCTCGCTGGCGGCAATGATCTTGCGGAAGGGCTCGTCCGACACCGTATAGGGCGCATGCGGACCCAGTGACACCATGATCTGCCGGTCGCCTTTCAACTGGGCCGCCAGTGCCAGCCCCTTGTGCAGGAAAGTATCCGGACCATCACCCCAGTTGGTGGGGAAATCCAGAATCGGGAAGCAGATCTGGCTGCGGATGCCGCTTTGACGAATGATGTCTATGGTGTCTTCCGGGAAGAAGTAGTTGTCCGCATAGTAGGTGGTGCCGCAGCGCAGCATCTCGGCTATGGCCAGCTCGGTGCCGTCACGCACGAATTCAGGGCTGACAAAACGGCCTTCGGCCGGCCAGATATGGTCCTGCAGCCAGGTTATCAGCGGCAGGTCATCTCCCATGCCGCGAAACAGCGACATGGCCGCATGGCCGTGCATGTTGATCAGCCCGGGCATCAGCACATGCTCGGGCAGCTCCAGTATCTGGTCGGCGCTGAGTTGCTGGCGCGCGGTCGCGGTCGGCAGCAGGTGGCTGATGCGATCATCGGTAATGCCGAGACTGTGTTCGGTGAGTATCTGACGTTCGGCATTGACGGTCACTATCCAGCCGGCGTGAATGAGCGTATCAACCTGGGCATTGGCGGACATGGGGTCTCCCTGCGGTTAGGCGAATTTGAATCCGGGGGCGGAGGTCGCCAAGGATAGCCTCTGACGGTGTTTCTGTCAGCCTGTTGCGACCATTTGGTCCGCAGTTGAAGCGCATCCGCTCGGCTCCGGCAGGGTCACCGGGAGCGAGCGCTTTCATCGTCGCTGCAGAGTGCCCCAAGGCATTGATTTATGGTATGATTCGCCGGTTTTAGAATCTCCTGCTTTCGGCCTGCCGCAGGCACCAAAGGATAAAGGAACCGCATCAGATGGGCGATCTAGCCAAAGAAATTCTTTCGGTCAATATAGAGGAAGAACTCAAGCAGTCGTATCTCGACTATGCCATGTCGGTCATCGTCGGACGGGCACTGCCGGATGTACGAGACGGCCTGAAGCCGGTGCACCGGCGCGTGCTGTTCGCCATGCAGGAACTCAGCAACGACTGGAACAAGCCGTACAAGAAGTCCGCCCGTGTGGTGGGTGACGTCATAGGTAAGTATCACCCCCATGGTGACTCGGCGGTTTACGACACCATAGTCCGCATGGCCCAGCCTTTTGCCATGCGCTACACACTGGTCGACGGCCAGGGCAACTTCGGTTCCATTGACGGTGATTCGGCCGCCGCCATGCGTTACACCGAGGTGCGCATGGAAAAGTTTGCGCATGAACTGCTGGCCGACCTCGACAAGGAAACCGTGGACTACGTGCCCAACTACGATGGCACGGAACAGATTCCCGAAGTAATGCCCACGCGGATTCCGAACCTGCTCGTCAACGGTTCGTCCGGTATCGCCGTGGGGATGGCGACCAATATTCCGCCGCACAACCTGGGCGAAGTGATCAATGCCTGCCTGGCCCTGATCAAGGACCATGAACTGGAGGTCGACGACCTGATGCAGTACATGGCCGGCCCGGACTTTCCCACCGGGGGCTTTATCTATGGTCGCAAGGGCATCGTCGATGCCTTCCGCACCGGTCGTGGCCGAGTCTACGTGCGTGCCCGCACGCATGTGGAGACCAACGACAAGACCGGGCGTGAAACTCTGGTCGTGACTGAGGTGCCGTATCAGGTGAACAAGGCGCGCCTGATAGAGAAAATCGCGGAGCTGGTGAAAGAGAAGAAGATAGAAGGCATTTCCGAGCTGCGGGACGAATCCGACAAGGACGGGCTGCGCATTGCCATCGAAATCAAGCGTGGCGAGATGGCGGACGTGATCCTGAACAACCTGTACGCGCAGACGCAGATGGAATCCGTGTTCGGCATCAACACCGTGGCGCTGGTCGATGGCCAGCCGCGGACGCTGAATCTGAAAGAGCTGCTGGAAGCCTTTATTCGCCACCGCCGCGAAGTGGTGACCCGACGCACCATCTACGAACTGCGCAAGGCCAGAGAGCGCGGCCATATCCTGGAAGGCCTGGCCATTGCGCTGAACAATATTGACCCGGTCATCGAGCTGATCAAGTCCTCACCCTCGGGCAAGGAGGCGAAAGACCGCCTGCTGGCGCGTTCCTGGGAACTGGGTGATGTCAGCGCCATGCTGGAACGGGCCGGTTCCGACGCCTGCCGTCCGGATGATCTGGACCCGGCACTGGGCGTGCACGACAACCGCTATTACCTGTCGCCCGACCAGGCTCAGGCCATCCTGGACCTGCGTCTGCAGAAGCTGACCGGCATGGAGCACGACAAGCTGCTGGACGAGTATCGGCAGATTATCGAGAACATCGGGGAACTGCTGCGGATACTCAACAGCCAGGCCCGCCTGATGGAAGTGATTGAAGAAGAGCTGGTCGCCGTGCGCGATGAGTATTCCGATGAACGCCGCACCGAGATCGTGGACAACCGCGAAGATTTCTCCGTGGAAGATCTGATCAATGAAGAAGACATGGTCGTTACCATCTCGCACACCGGGTATGCCAAGACCCAGCCGCTGGCCAGCTATCAGGCTCAGCGCCGTGGCGGTCGGGGCAAGTCGGCTCTGGGCGTGAAGGACGAGGACTTTGTCGACATGCTGCTGGTGGCCAGCACCCACGATACGCTGCTGTGCTTCACCGACCGCGGGCGGGTGTTCTGGCTCAAGGTGTATCAGATTCCGCAGGCCGGCCGCCAGTCGCGTGGGCGACCGCTGGTCAACCTGCTGCAACTGGAAGAAGCCGAGCGCGTCACCACCATACTGGCGGTGCGTGAATACACGGAAGACCGTTTCGTGTTCATGGCCACGGCCAACGGCACGGTCAAGAAAACCAGTCTGGAAGCTTTTTCGCGCCCCCGCAGCAATGGTCTGATTGCGCTGGGCCTGGATGAGGGCGATCATCTGGTACAGGCCGCCATCACTGATGGCAGCCAGGATATCATGCTGTTTTCCAGCCAGGGCAAGGCCGTGCGCTTCGCTGAAGACTCCGTGCGCGAGATGGGCCGCACCGCACGCGGGGTCAGAGGCATCCGCCTGGGCAACAATGACCGGGTAATCAGCCTGATGCTGCCTGATGATGCTGCCACTGTGCTGACGGTCTCCGAGCATGGTTACGGCAAACGTACCGCCACCGGTGACTTCCCGACCAAGAGCCGCGCCACTCAGGGCGTGATCTCGATGGTGGTCAACGAACGCAACGGGCCTCTGGTGTCGGCGATTCAGCTGGTGGACGGCGATCAGGTGATGCTGATCTCCGATCAGGGCACCCTGGTGCGGACCCGAGCCGAAGAGATCTCGGTACTGGGCCGCAATACCCAGGGCGTGCGCATCATACGGCTGTCCAACGATGAGAAACTGGTGGGCGTGGATCGCATAGAAGAGCCGGAAGAAGTGGACGAAATGGAGGAAGAGGGCGCAGTAGCCTCTCTGGACGGGGAGCCAGGCACGGTGGATGACACCGACGATGGTGAGGCGCCCTCTGATGACACCGATGACTGAAGGTCGATAGCAGGAACTCACGAAAATGGCGGACAAGAAAAAGGCACCCTCGGCCAGCACGGAATCCTCTGCGGATACGGAGGAACTGCTGGCGCTGAGAGATCAGATCGACGCACTGGACGAACAGATCCAGCAACTGATCAGTGACCGGGCAGCCTGTGCCCAGCGTGTTGCCGAAGTCAAAACCCGGGCCCGGCAAAAGGGCGATGAGCCACCGCTGTTCTATCGTCCAGAGCGTGAGGCCCAGGTGCTGCAACGCGTGATGGCGCGCCATACCGGTCCGCTGGGCCAGGAAGACATGGCTCGCCTGTTCCGGGAGATCATGTCGGCCTGCCTGGCGCTCGAGAATACGCTGCAGGTGGCTTACCTGGGGCCCGAGGGGACCTTTACCCAGCAGGCCGTGATCAAGCACTTTGGCCAGTGGGTGGAGACCCGCCCGCTGATCGCCATCGATGAAGTATTCCGCGATGTAGAAGCCGGCGCCGTCAACTATGGCGTGGTGCCGGTCGAAAACTCGACCGAGGGCGTGGTCAACCACACCCTGGATACCTTCCTCAACTCCAACCTGAAGATCTGTGGCGAAGTGGAACTGCGCATCCACCAGCACCTGATGATCGGGCCCAATACCCGGCGTGAGGCCATTTCCCGCATCTATTCGCATCAGCAGTCGCTGGCGCAGTGCCGCAAGTGGCTGGACGCCCACCTGCCGCACGTGGAGCGGGTGCCGGTGAGCAGCAATGCGGACGCAGCGCGGCGGGTCAATACCGAGTGGAATGCCGCCGCCATTGCCGGCAGCATGGCCGCCGAACTGTATGATCTGGAAATTATCTCGCCCAAGATCGAAGACCAGCCGGACAACTCGACCCGCTTCCTGATCATCGGACGCGAGTCCGTGCCCCGCAGCGGGCAGGACAAGACCAGCATCATCGTGTCCATGCGCAATGGCCCCGGGGTGCTGTTCAGTCTGCTGGAGCCCTTCAATCGTCATGGTATCGACATGACCCGGCTGGAAACCCGGCCGGCTCCCAGCGGTACCTGGGCCTATGTGTTCTTTATCGACTTCAAGGGCCACATGGACGACGACAATGTGCAGCAGGCGCTGCGGGATGTTGAAGAAAGAGCGGTGGAAGTCAAGCGGCTGGGGTCCTACCCCATGGCCGTACTCTGATACGCAGCAGGACGCTGCCCGAGAAGACAACAGGTGATGTATGACCACAGATTTCAGAGCGCTGGCTCGAGCAGGCGTGCGCACACTGGCACCCTATGTGCCCGGCAAACCGGTAGAAGAGCTGCAGCGTGAACTGGGGCTGGAGCGCATTATCAAGCTGGCCAGCAATGAGAACCCGCTGGGCGCCAGCCCGGCAGTGTCGGAAGCGCTGCAGCGCGTGTGGAAAGATGTCGGGCGTTATCCGGATGGCAATGGCTTTGCGCTCAAGGCAGCGCTGTCGGCCTTTCTGGATGTGCCGTCCGAGTGTCTGACGTTGGGCAATGGGTCCAACGATGTTCTGGAGCTGCTGGCCCGGACCTTCGTCGACCATGACGACGAAGTTGTTTTCTCCCAGCATGCCTTTGCTGTTTACCCGCTGGTAACACAGGCCGTGGGCGGCCGGCCGGTTATGGTGCCGGCGCAGGACTATGGCCATGACCTGGCCGCCATGGCTGCCGCCGTGACCGACCGTACCCGGCTGATGTTCATTGCCAACCCCAACAACCCGACCGGTACCTGGGTTGGTCGCGGGGTGCTGGAGCAACTGCTGGCGGCAGTGCCGGAACAGGTCATAGTGGTGCTGGATGAAGCCTACTTCGAATATGTGGAAGAGGCTGACTACCCGAACGGCCTGACCCTGCTCGACCGGCACCCCAACCTGGTGGTGACCCGAACCTTCTCCAAGATTTTCGGTCTGGCCAGCCTGCGCGTGGGTTACGGCGTGGCGTCGGCCACCATTACCGACCTGCTGAACCGGGTGCGGCAACCGTTCAATGTGAATGCCTATGCCCAGGCGGCCGCCATTGCCGCCCTGCGCGACAACGACTTTCTGGCCGAAAGCCGCAGAGTCAACCGGGAGGGCATGCGCCAGCTTGCCGAAGGCCTGCGCACGCTGAACCTCAGTGCCATTCCCTCGGTCGGCAACTTTATTACTTTCCACGTTGATGATGCCGCACGAATCTATGATCAGTTGCTGCGCCGGGGCATCATTGTAAGGCCGGTGGCGAGCTATGATATTCCCGACGGGCTGCGTGTGACCATTGGCACCGCGCAGGAGAATCGGGTATTCCTGAGCGCTCTGGAAGAGATTCTGGCCGGGCACTGACATGACACAGGCAGAGCCGCAGCAGATCAATACACTGGGCATTGTCGGTCTGGGCCTGATCGGGGCTTCACTGGCCTCGGCCCTGCGTCAGCGTGGCGTGCCCCTGCGGGTGCTGGGCACGGACAGCCATGTCGAATCCGCACAGAAGGCCCTGGCACTGGGCTATATAGATGAGGTGGTCGACGCCCTGCCGGAACTCTGCAGCCGGGTTGATGTACTGGTACTGGCGACGCCGGTGCTGACTCTGCCGGCGCTGATGCAACAGTTGGCGCCGACACTGCACAATGGCACTACCGTGCTGACTGATGTCGGCAGTGTGAAGGGCAGTGTCCGTCAGGCGGCGCTGGATGTGTTCGGCACCCTGCCTGCCTGGCTGGTGCCGGGGCATCCGATAGCGGGCTCCGAATACAGCGGTGTGGACGCGGCGGACCCGTCACTTTACGATCGCCACCAGGTCATTCTGACGCCGGAAGTCGATACCGACCCGCAAGCCACGGCAGCGGTGCGCTGGCTGTGGGAGCAGGTGGGTGCCAGTGTGCAATTGATGACGGTAGACCGGCATGACGAAGTGCTGGCGGCGACCAGTCATCTGCCGCACCTGCTGGCTTTTGCTCTGGTCGACAGCCTGGCGCAGGAGTCCGAAAAGTACGAGATTTTCCATTATGCGGCCGGTGGTTTTCGCGATTTTACCCGTATAGCCGCCAGTGATCCGACCATGTGGCACGACATTTTTCTGGCCAATGACGAGGCCACACTGGACGTGCTGGACCGTTATATGGACCATCTGCAAACTGTCAGGCAGGCTCTGGCACAGCGGGACGGCAAGACATTGTCCGGGGTATTCAGCCGGGCCAAACATGCACGAGATTATTTTTCCCGTCTACTGGACGAGAGAGCAGGGTAGATACCATGGCAGGTCATGCAAAAGACAAGGCACCCGTGCTGACTATCGATGGTCCCAGCGGGGCCGGCAAGGGGACGCTCAGCCAACTGATGGCCAGCCGCCTGGGCTGGCATTTTCTCGATTCCGGGGCGCTGTATCGTCTGGCCGCACTGTCGGCGCTGAGCCACGGCATCGATCTTGATCGTGCCGAAGACGTGGCTCTGGTTGCCGCGCACCTGGATATTCATTTTGATCCCGACAGCGGCCAGGTGTTGCTGGAAGGCGATGACGTGACCCGGGTGCTGCGAACGGAAGAGACCGGCGGTGCGGCATCCCGCGTGGCGGCCCATACCGAGGTGCGCCAGGCGCTGCTCGAGCGCCAGCGCGCCTTCCGCGTGGCGCCGGGGCTGGTAGCCGACGGGCGCGATATGGGCACGGTAGTGTTTCCGGATGCCGAGCTGAAAATATTCCTTACCGCAAGTGCCGAAGAGCGTGCTCGTCGGCGTGTGGCCCAGTTGAGAGAGAGTGGCGGCGAAGCCGACTTCGAGGCCGTGCTGGCCGATGTGCAGGCCCGTGACGAGCGTGACCGCAACCGCAAGGACTCGCCGTTGATACCAGCTACAGACGCCATTACCGTCGACAGCACGCATCTGAATGTGGAAGCCGTGCTGGAAGCCATCATGGAGCAGGCGCGCGCCCGCGGCCTGTTTTGAAACAACTGCACGCACTGGCTGGTTTGCAGCCGACAGGGCCTGGTTTTCAGTGACCGTTCAGGCAACGGATAGCCCCTTTCAATCTTGCCCATAATCTGTACAATACGCCCCTTCTCTCCTGCAGGGGAGGAATTGGTGTGCCTGTCTGCTCTTATCCAGCAATGAGCAGGCACCGGTGCTTTGTTGGATTGACCCGGACGAGCTGGCGTGCGGAAAAGCTTGCATAGACAAGCCGTTGATCGATTAGGAACTGATAACACATGAGCGAAAGCTTTGCTGAACTCTTTGAAGAGAGCTTGAAGACTATTGAGATGGTGCCTGGCTCCATCGTTACCGGCGTTGTAGTCGCCATTGACGATGACTGGGTCACTATCCATGCAGGCCTCAAATCTGAAGGTGTTGTGCCACGCAACCAGTTCATCAACGAAGAAGGTGATCTGGAAGTCAACGTGGGTGACGAAGTCAAGGTAGCGCTGGATGCGGTTGAAGACGGCTGGGGTGAAACCCGCCTGTCCCGCGAGAAGGCCAAGCGCGCCGAGGCCTGGATCGACCTGGAAAAAGCCCATGAAGATGACGAAGTCGTCAAGGGTGTGATCAACGGCAAGGTCAAGGGTGGCTTTACCGTCGACGTCAAGACTGTTCGGGCGTTCCTCCCGGGCTCACTGGTCGACGTACGTCCGGTTCGTGACACCACGCACCTGGAACACAAGGAACTCGAATTCAAGGTCATCAAGCTGGACCGCAAGCGTAACAACGTTGTGGTATCCCGCCGGGCCGTGCTCGAGTCAGCCAACGCCGAAGAACGCGAAGAGCTGCTGGCCAACCTGCAGGAAGGTCAGACCATCAAGGGTATCGTCAAGAACCTCACCGATTACGGTGCCTTCGTTGATCTGGGTGGCGTTGACGGCCTGCTGCACATCACCGACATGGCCTGGAAGCGCATCAAGCACCCGTCCGAGATCGTTGCCGTCGGCGACGAGATCGATGTGAAGGTACTGAAGTTCGATCGTGAGCGTAACCGTGTCTCCCTGGGTCTGAAGCAACTGGGTGAAGATCCGTGGGTCGACATCAAGGCCCGCTATCCGGAAGACTCCGTGGTGACTGCCAAGGTGACCAACCTGACCGACTACGGCTGTTTTGCCGAGCTGGAAGAGGGTGTCGAAGGCCTGGTTCACGTCTCCGAGATGGACTGGACCAACAAGAACATCCATCCGTCCAAGGTTGTTCAGGTCGGTGATGATGTTGAAGTCATGGTACTGGACATCGATGAAGAGCGTCGCCGGATCTCTCTGGGTATCAAGCAGACTCAGACCAATCCGTGGGAAGCCTTCTCGCAGAAGTACAGCAAGGGCGACCGCGTCAGCGGCACCATCAAGTCCATCACTGACTTTGGTATCTTCCTGGGTCTGGAAGGTGGTATCGATGGTCTGGTGCACCTGTCCGACATCAGTTGGCACGAGTCCGGTGAAGACGCTGTACGCAAGTACAAGAAAGGCGATGAGCTGGAAACCGTCATCCTGTCCATTGATCCCGAGCGTGAGCGTATCTCCCTGGGTATCAAGCAGATGGAAAGCGATCCGTTCGCGGAGTACGTGGCCATCAATGACAAGGGCAGCATCGTAACCGGCAAGATCATCGAAGTGGACGCCAAGAGCGCTACGGTCGAGCTGGCTGAAGATGTTACCGCGGTACTGAAAGCCTCCGAAATCAGCCGTGACCGTGTGGAAGACGCACGCAACATACTGAATGAAGGCGAAGAAGTCGAAGCCAAGATCATCAACGTGGATCGCAAGAACCGTGTTGTGGGTCTGTCCATCAAGCAGAAGGACATGGCCGACGAGAAGCAGGCCGTTCGTGAGCTGAAAGAGAAGACTCAGGAAGCCTCTGGTCCGACCACTATCGGTGATCTGATCAAGCAGAAAATGCAGGACCGCGAGCAGTAAAACTGCGCCGCGTTACCTGTCAGGAAAAGCCGGCTTTATGCCGGCTTTTTTTATGGATGCTCTTTCCCGGTGGTCGGAAAAACAGCCCATTCCGAAAAAATTGCTTGCAAATGAACAGGTTGCGTTTGTCATGGGAAGCGATTAGTCTGTACACAGATTAGGCGGACCCCGAAATCCGGGTGTCCGAATCATCCGCTTCAGGAGGCGAGATGACCAAATCGGAACTGATTGAACGCATTACGGAACGACAACCCCACCTCTCTTCCCGGGATGTGGAATTGTCGATCAAGACCATTTTGGAACATATGGCAGAAGCGCTCTCCGACGGTGAACGGATAGAGGTACGCGGTTTCGGCAGTTTCTCACTGCACTATCGCTCTGCCCGCCAGGGGCGCAACCCCAAGACCGGTGAAGCCGTGTTGCTGGACGGCAAGTATGTACCCCATTTCAAACCCGGCAAGGATCTGCGTGAATCCGTCAATCTGTCCATCAGCCAAGAGTAATTCATGAAATCTGTCATTGGTGCCCTGGCTCTGGTGGTCCTGCTGCTTGCAGGTCTGGGCCTGGGCTTGTCTAATACGACACCGGTCCCACTCAGTTTTATGGGTCTGTCCACGCCGGCATTGCCATTTTTTGTCTGGCTGTTGCTGGCCATTGCGCTGGGCGCCCTGCTCAGTGGTATGCTGGCATGGCTCCGGCAAAGAGCCCTGCGGCGCGAGATCAAGCGACTCAACAAGGCGCTTGATCGGCGCTGAGACAACCCAGTGATTACCTGTCTGAGGTGAGCGTGCCCTTATTTCAGTGGACCCAGGTCCTTCTGCTCTGTGCCCTGTGCCTGGTGATCGGTTATGTGGCCGCGAGCAGTCGAGCCCGTTGGCGCAGGAACCTGAAGCCGCCGGAACAGCAGCCTGCAGGTCGCCTTTTTCCCCGTTCCCATGAAACGCCCGCCACAAGAGTGCTGGAGGAACAGTTCCATGCCGGCAAACTGGGTTTTGATGAAAGCCTGGAGCTGGCGGATACCTATCGGCGCCAGGGTGACATCCAGGGTGCAATCGATATCCACCAGTCTCTCTACGGCCGGCCGGGCCTGCATTGGCGCAATATGCAGCGGGCCCAGTTCGAGCTGGCACGGGATTTTTTCCAGGCCGGCATACTGGGCCGGGCAGAGGACCTGCTGCGCTCTCTGGTGGCGCAGAATGGCGAACAGACCGAAGAGGCCGTGCGGCTGCTGCTGAAAATCTATCAGCAGGAGCAGGACTGGGAAGAGGCGGTAGAGCTGTTTGAAAGCCATCGCAGCCTGGCTCAGGGTGACCTGCGCTGGGAGCACGTGCACATGTTGTGCGAGCAGGCCGAAACAATGCTGCTCCGGCAGCCTGATCGAGCTCGGGTGATGGCGCGGCAGGCGCTTCAGGTGCTGGAAGACTCGCAGCGACCCGTGCTGCTGTTGATGCGCCTGGCCATGCAGCAGCAGCGGTGGCGCGAGTTCAATCGGCTGGTACAAAGCTATCTCACACAGCCGGAAAGCCGAATAGACCTGTTTCGGCCTATCGCCAGAAACGCTGTTCTGCAATATCCGGAACAACAGCGCACACTGCTGAATACATTGCAGAAGTACAACCATCAGCCGGAGGTTCGCCTGTTGCAGGGTGAACTGCTGTTTGAGTCCGGTCTCAGTGATCAGGGCATTCAACTGGTGGAAAGTGTGCCGCTGAATGAAGACACGCTGGCATGGCGACTGGACCACCTGGCTCATTGCTCCGGTGATGAAGACCTGAAGCGTCTGAGCGAGGAACTGAAAGCCTCATTCGCGCAGCAGAATCGCTACCAGTGCTCCCACTGCGGGTTCGAGTCGGCAGCTCACTACTGGCATTGCCCGCAATGTGAGCGCTGGGAAACCCTGCAGCCGATGCGCTATCAGAAATCAGGTAAGTTGTTGATTTGATTCATCTCATGCTGAAAAACCATTGACAGCTGCCAGCCTGCCTCGTAAACTTCGCAGCCGTTGAAGGGTTGCGTCCCCTTCGTCTAGTGGCCTAGGACACCGCCCTTTCACGGCGGTAACAGGGGTTCGAGTCCCCTAGGGGACGCCATTGCGGGAATAGCTCAGTTGGTAGAGCACAACCTTGCCAAGGTTGGGGTCGCGAGTTCGAGTCTCGTTTCCCGCTCCAAATTAGTAAAGTCGGTCTCGAACCGGTTTTCGTTGATCATAGCGACCCCAAGGGGTCACGACCGGGGCGCCGGCCGGTTGAGTCTCGTCCCAATCCAAATTCGAAAAGGCAGCCAAGCGGCTGCCTTTTTCGTTTCCGGCAACAGACAGTGGGGCAGCCCTCTTTGGGCTGCATCTTGACACAGGAAATCTTCATGTCCGCTTCACCCCGGTTTCTGGTACTGATACTCGCCTTGCTGCTGGGCTTGCAGCCACTGACGACTGATCTGTATCTGCCGGCGCTGCCTTTCATAACCAGCAGCCTGGAAGCCAGCCTCAACCAGTCGCAACTGACACTGTCGGCACTGATGATGGCGTTCGGGGCTTCGCAACTGATCTGGGGGCCGGTATCCGATCGCTACGGACGCCGCCCCATCCTGCTGGTCGGGCTGGCTGCCTACACTCTGGCTGCCATTGCCGCTGCGCTGGCCCCCTCCATGGAGCTGCTTATTATGTGGCGGGTCGTACAAGGCGCAGCCATGGGTGCGGTCGTCATGTGCGCCCGCGCTCTGGTCAGGGACCTGTATGATAACCCGGTGGAAGCCGCCCGCATCATGAGCCAGGCCCTGACCGGGCTCGGTGTGGCCGCCTGTGTCAGCACCCCCATCGGAGGGCTGATCACAGCCTGGCTGGGCTGGCGGGCGGCACTGCTGTTTCTGGTCATCATGGGTGCGATTACTCTGGCTGTTATTGCCTGGCGCATCGACGAAACCCTGCGCGCGCCGGATCATGATTCACTGCGACCTGCGAGGCTCTGGCGCACCTGGTCCACCATACTCGGCAACCACACCTTCTGGTCTTTCTCGCTGCTGCAGACCGCAAGCTACGGTGGCCTGTTTATCTTTCTGGCCTCCTCGTCCTTCGTGTTTATCGAGTATCTGGGCATGAGTACTGCCGCCTACGGGGTACTCATGTTCTCTACGGCGATCGCCTACATCGGCGGTACGCTGCTGTGCCGGCGTCTGCTGCTGAGACTTTCGGTACAGCGCACTGTGGCGTTGGGTGGTCTGCTTTCCATAACCGGCGGCTCCCTGATGGCGTTGTTCGCGCTTGCAGGCTGGCACAACCTCGCTGCACTCATGCTGCCGTTCTATCTCTACATGATCAGTCATGGTATCAACCAGCCCTGTGCTCAGAGCAGCGTGATGATTCCCTTCCCCAAGGCGGCCGGCGCAGCCTCTGCCCTCAGTGCATTCGTCATGGTGGTGGGGGCGTTCATTATCGGCCAGTGGCTCGGTCAGGCCATGAACGGCAGTGCCACGCCCATGGCGCTGGGTATCTGGCTTTCCAGCCTGGCGGTAGCGGCCACTTCCTGGGGCCTGGCGGCTCGGGTCGACCTTTACCGGCCGACCTGAACAGGGAACCGGATAATGTCTAGAACACCAAGGCCATCAGGTAATCATCAATATAGTTGGGTGAAGATGAGCGCTTGTAAAACTTGCGGAGTGTCCCTTCATACTCAAACCCCATCTTTTTGTAGAAACGAACAGCTTTTTCGTTGTCGCTTTCCACAATGATTTCAATCCGCAGTATGCCTTGGTTGCGCAGTTCAGTTATTTCATTTTCAAGCATTTCCTTCGCCATACCTGTTCCGTGATGCTTTGGTGCCACTGCGAAGGTACCTATGTATGCCACATGGCTGGCCCTGCCCGGATACCGATCTGCTTTATAGAAGCCTGCGATACTGTTGTCCGTTTCGTACACGTAGAACGCTTTGCTACTCAGTAACTGCGAATAGACCCCAATAAACTGGTCCATTTTCATCGGATCATGGCCGAGATATGGATTAACCGCTTCATCCATATATATGGAGAAGACTGATTCAATATCTTCTTTTCTGGCGCTTCTCTTCATGAATGACCTCCTCGAATTCCACCAGTATTTCCTTGCCGCTTTCTGACTTCTCCACCAGCACAGGGCCTTCAAAGGCCTTTGCCATGAACTCTATATCTTCCTGCAGCTCTGGAAGTGTTTCGCCCATTGGGGCAATGGCTGACGCCGTCCAGGCTTCGATGTTATGGTCGTCGCTGTAATAGACCTCATGGATGTGAAAGGTCTCTGTTTCACTTTCTTCGTGGTATCTCCGGATAACCCGATAGTTCCAATATGACATGGCAACATTCCATCGCTGTGCTTTGAGATATCAACGTATGCGGCAGGGGGCGATGTCGCCGTGCCCGGGGTGCACAGGCCATGCTTGTTGCCCCAAGGCTATAGTTCGCGACTTGGCCAAGGGTTTCTGATAGATGCATTGCTCCAAGTACGCTTTGGCCTCGGACAGGTGGCCTTGATGCAGGGCAATCCCTGCGGCAATGAACGGAAGCTTCTCTGCAACTTCATTCAGTTCCGTGTCAGATCCGGCTGACCACCAGAAGTCTCGTTGATAACAAGCACAAGCTCTTCCAATGCACTGTTGAGTGCCGAGGCTATTTCCGGGTGATTGGCCACGCCTTCAGTGTCGAGGCCGCTGCCGGCAACGGGAACGCTGACACAGGCCTTCTCAGGCACCTTTGACCTCAATGTACCACCTTGGCTTCATTTCATTGAAATCGGTGCGAACATTGGAAGGCAGGTAACTTGCCGAATCCAGGACAAGGTCCTGCCCATCTGCACGCTTGAAGACAACCCAGTGCCAGAAGTCTTTGCCGTTCTCCTGATGGTGCTTTATCGACAGCAGTGCCAGGTCAGGCAGCTCGCGCCATGACGCGAAGGGAATTTCGGTGGGGGATGTCTCAATGCCGGCCCATGCAAGCATCTGCCTCACATGCCGGGTATCGGACCACAGTGACTGATCGTCAGCATGGATGCCCATGGCATTTGCTATAGCCTTCATTTCCGAATAGGTTTTGCCCAGAATGTTGGCAACCGATGCAATGCCGCATCCTGTTGTCTCTTCCTGAATCACCGGATTGGTCACAGAACTCTCCTTGATGTATGGCGCCGGCAAGGGGCTTAGCTGACAGGTGTGTGCAGACAGACCCCTTGTCGGCACTCGCGTGCCTTGCTACAGGGGCATGAGGAAGGGTTGTGCGGCGGACACGCTACCGCCCGGCCGGGTGAAATGGCTTGCCAATCCTTCGGTGCAGTTGTCGACGCGCCTTGTCGCGGTGGTGCCCTTGAACAGGGCACCAGATTTAGCCGTTCAGCGCTCCATTTGCAAGTGTGGTTTCCGGGGAATGCTATCTGGTTCACTACTCCGAGCGTTCCTGCCGCAAAGCGTGATCAAGTCTGCACATCATTCCCCGGAAGGCTTTTCCGCTTGCCCGAATGACCTTCATGATCCAGTGGCACAGGCGGCAATAGTTCGAACCGTGGAATTCCATGAAGTGATCTTCCTCAATCTGCTCGCGGGTCCGCCTGCCCTGCGGAAACGGTACCTGACCGAATCCCAGTCCTAGTGGTTCATTATCTTTCATGATGGTCTCCTGGTTTATTCAGCTGTTGAAATGGCCTTGGGCAGTCTCTGGATAATCGGGTCAGGTATTCGGCAATCGACATGTCCGTTAACCTTTTGCCCCAAAAATGATGAGTTTCAGGCTTATTTCGATCATCCAGTTGTTGACTTGGGATCAGAGTACCGGATAGTTTTGATTAACAGAACGAAACGAAATGATCAGGTCTTTTCATGAATGAAACGATGGTGGAGTGGAACGATTTGCAGCTGTTCCTGGCGGTGGCGCGAGAGGGTGGGCTGTCGGCGGCCGCAAAATCAACCCGACGCAGCGCCGCCACACTGGGGCGGCGCATGCTTGCGCTCGAGCGGGGCATGGGGCGTGATCTCTTTGTCAGGCATGACCGTGGTTATGAACTGACTTTTGAGGGCAGGGCGCTACTGGAATCACTGACGGAAATCGAACCTCGAATCTACCGCCTGACGGCCCCGGCCAGGCAGGGCACTCGACCGCTGGTCAAGGTATCTGCCGGCACCTGGACCACTCTCCATCTGGTGCAGTTTATCGACCAGCTGACCGGCACGCCGCCTGACCTGCGGCTGCGGTTTGTTTCGGCAGAGGCGGTGCTGGACATCTCGCATCGCGAAGTGACGATAGGCTTTCGCAATCGCCGACCAACCGAGGAAGCACTGGTTTGTCGTAAACTGTGGCGGGTGGAGTTTGCGCCGTATGCCATGGAAGGCAGTCAGGATCGCTGGATCAAGGTGGTGGCCGATACGCCTTCGGCCCGCTGGCTGGAGCGTACCGTTGGTACCGATGCCATCTGTGAAGTGAATTCCCCGCGCAACAGCCTTGATCTGGCGCTGGCCGGGAAGGGCATCGCCCTGCTGCCGACCTTTATCGGCGCAGCACAGCCTCAGTTGCGCCGCCGGGGCGGCATCATCTCCGAACTGGGCCATGACCAATGGCTGGTGACCCATCAGGACGACCGCACTCTGCCCGAGGTGCGTCGCGCCATTGATAGGCTCTACAACGCCATGGAACAACCGGATATCTGAGCTGCCGTGCCCGATGAGGTCAGACCCTTCCCGGGGTCTGACCTGCCGGAGGGCAGCGTTCATGACGAGTGCATATCAACCCTGGGGCTATTCCAGGCTTCTGGGTTTTTCGGCCGACTGCCAAAGCCCCATGCAGAACCCATCCGGGTCGGAAAAATCAGCACTCCAGCCGCCCGGCGCTTCTTCGACAGGGGTCACGATCGTCACCCCTTTTGCAGAGAGCTGCGCCACAATGTCGTCGATGCCGCCCTCGGCGAGGTCGAAAATCAATGCGGGTGTGTTCCCTCTCTCGGCATCCATCTGGAAAAACACGACCTCGAGCCCCTGATCAAGGCTGCCCAGAAGCCAGAAGGGTTCAGCCCCTTCCTGGCGGACGAGACCAATACCGAGAACGTCATTGTAAAAGGCTTCGGTTCGGGCAATGTCCGAGACATAGAAGACGATGGAAGCGCGGTGTGGTTTGGGCAGCATTGAGAATTCCTCTCCGGTTATGGGTATGACAGGACACTAGTTGCCGCGCTCAGTGCTTTTGTGAGCTCTTGATAACAAAAAGATGTCCATCCGGATCATGACTGGCAAAGGTACCACCATGGCGGCGCAGAAAAGGTTGCAGGGCCTGTCGAATGGTTCCGTAAGCCAGATCCAGATTCAGGCTGGTCATGTCTGCAGGGATCGAGACCCCAATACGTACAAGCGCTTTTCTGAGACTGCGGATGCGCTGGCGCAAAGCGGTATCCGAGATATCGAGCAGATAGGAAATTTCAGCCCTGGTATGGCCGGACAAGGCCAGGGCCGCTGTGATCCTGAGGGCAGGTGCCAGGTTCTGGAGGAGGGGGCCGATAGCGACAGACTCGGTAGCGTCGGGCATATCCGCTGCCTCCGGGCGCTCGGCCTGCCAGCGGGTATCGCGCAGTTGCCGTCGGAGCGCCGAACGCGCATCAAAGGCTGCACGTCGCTTGATGGCCCCGGCCATCCAGCGCTGATCGTCAGGTGAAGAAAAGTCGTACCGTCCGGCCGCCAGAGCCGCGACCAGCACATCCTGTACTATGTCCTCCGCTTCATCGGGTCGCCTGGCATGCCGTCGCGCCATGCCCAGCAATCGGATATAAGCCGGTTTCTCGACCATGGGCGCCTGCCTTGTAAACTGGAAACAGAGGCTGCCAGTATAGTTGTCCTGATTACGGGTATACAACGCTGAAAACACCTGGCCGGGTTGGTGTTCCCCTGCCGGTAGTCCTTCCCCTACGCCCCCTGACCGGGCGCCCTAGTGAAATATCGGTCACGGGCGATTGTGGAGATTTCCCCCTGGCGAGAAGATGGCGCCATTCAAGAAGGGGTTGTCCGTGAGCAGTAGTCAACGTTTTCCCGATCGAACACTGATGGTCATTACAGCCGCTCCCGGCCTGCTGGCCATGGGCCTTGTGCTGTTTTTTCTGCCCGGGTGGTGGGCTCGGCTTGGCGCCATGCTGGCTCTGGGTCTGGCAACCGCTGTTGCCGTCGTTTCGGCTCGCACCCTCGTGAGACGATACTACCGGCCGCTGCTGGATCGTCAGCAGGCTGATGCTGAGCGGGTGGCAGAAGCCTCTGCCCCTGTCCGTGAAGCTCATGTGGCCCTGGGCAGGCAACTGCTGCCCACCTGGGCCCAGCACGTCGAAACCGCTCGCAGCCAGACCGAACATGCCATCAACGATCTCTCCGGCTGCTTCGGCAAACTGGCCACCGAACTCAGATTGTCCACCGAGATGTCGGGCGAAGTTGCCGAATCGCTGGAAGGCGGGATGGGCAGTTCCTTTGGTCAGGCGGAAAAGTCATTGCAGTCGGTCGTCGACAGTCTGAAGAATGCACTTGAGGAGCGCGATGGTCTCCTCAAACAGATCAATGGTCTGGATACCTTTGTCGACGAACTGGACACCATGGCGCAGGACGTAGCCACCATCGCCGGCCAGACCAACCTGCTGGCGCTGAATGCGGCCATAGAGGCCGCCCGGGCCGGCGAGCATGGGCGGGGCTTTGCCGTGGTCGCCGATGAGGTGCGCAAGCTCTCCAGCCTGTCCGCAGAAACCGGCGAGCGCATCAGTACCAAGGTGCGCTATATCGGTGATGCCATTCGCGCTGCGGTCAACGCTGCGCAGGACTCGCGGGGCCGGGACGGCAAATCCGTCGACACGGCCGAAGCCACCATAGGACAGGTGCTGACCAATTTCAGCAGCCTGGGTAACAGGTTGGTGGTCTCGGCAGAGTCACTGCGCCAGAGCAACCAGGAGGTCAGGTCCCAGGTCGAGAGTTCACTGATACAGCTTCAGTTTCAGGATCGCACTGGCCAGATACTGAGCCATGTGGTGGCCAGCATGGAGAGTGTTGCCCAACGCATTGGCAGTCGCGATGGCCAGGTGCTGGATGTGACAGCCGTCATGGACGACATGGAAGCATCCTATGCCATGGCAGAAGAGCGCAATAACCATAGCCAGGGCGGGCGACATGTCGCGGCGCCGGTGGCAACAGGCGAGATCACATTTTTCTAGGCGGTTTCGCCGCAGTATTCGATCGATTGCGCCGGCATTTTTGACCGGAACACATCGGCAGACAGTGAGGTTGTAGTTATGGGTAAAAGTATTCTGATCGTTGATGATTCTGCCTCCATACGGCAGGTGGTGTCCCTTACTCTGAAAAGTGCCGGCTTCGATGTCATCGAAGCCTGTGATGGCCAGGACGCACTGAACAAGCTCACCGGCCAGCGGGTGCATCTGATGATTTCGGACGTGAACATGCCGAATATGGATGGCCTGACCTTCCTGCGGGAGGTGAAGGCGCGTGCGGAATACAAGTTCACCCCAGTGATCATGCTGACTACCGAGTCGGCTGAAGACAAGAAGATGCAGGGTCAGGCCGGTGGTGCCAAGGCCTGGATGGTCAAACCCTTTCAGCCCGAGCAGATGCTGGTTGCCGTCAACAAGTTGGTGGGGCCATGAAGGATACTCTGCGTTTCAGTCCCGAGTCCGGCTGCCTTGCGGTCGTGGGTGAACTGACCATCTATCAGGCCAAGGCGGCGGCTGAAGGACTGCGCTCGGCGTTTGCCTCGGGGCAGTTGCGCCATGTTGATCTGGCGGCGGTCACCGAACTGGATGCGGCAGGTCTGCAATGGTTGCTGGTCGCCGCCCGCCTGACGGTCAATGACGGCGAACCTGTGACCCTGACCAATCACAGTGAGCCGGTGTGTGATGCCCTGGCGTTGGCGGGTATCGAGGTGTCGTCATGACGACAATGGCCACAGCACTGCAGACCTTTCTGGACGAAAGCCGGGAGCTGCTCTCCGACATGGAACTTCTTTTGCTGGCCATGGAGTCCCGCTCAGGTGAGCCGGAGTTGCAGAATGCCCTGTTTCGTTGCGTGCATACCATCAAGGGTTCGGCCGGCATGTTCGGTCTGGATCATGTGGTGGACTTCACGCATGTGGTTGAAAATGTACTGGACCGGCTGCGCGCAGGCGAGATCGCGCTGAGCAGAGATCTGGCCAACCTGTTGTTGCGCTGTCGGGACCATATCAGCCTGCTGGTAGAAGTGCCGGAGCCTTCAGAGGCCGCTGCCTTGCAGCCCGGCGGGGTTGTGCTGCTGGCGGGTCTGGAACCATTCCATTCCTGTGCGGGCAGCTCTCACGCACAGACTGACAGCACAGAGCCCGTTGCCGCAGAAGCCAGCCGCAAATGCCGGATCGACATTCGCATTCATGCCGATGCGCTGCGTCATGGCATGGACCCCCTGGGTTTTATTCGTTTTCTGGGCACGCTGGGTGATGTGGCTGCGGTGCGCACGCTGGAAGAGAAGCTGCCCGTCCTCGGGGATATGGATCCCGAGACCTGCTATCTGGATTTCGAGATTGACCTGGTGACCTCGGCTGATCGAATTGCCATCGAGAACATCTTTGAACTGGCCAGTGACCTGTACCAGATAGAGGTGCAGGATCAGTGTCCGGTTACCGAGGTCGACCCGGTAGCAGCACCGCTGCCAGCACAGCCCGATACAGATGAGTCGGTCGAGTCTGCGGCGCCGGGGGCCGAAGAGCAGGCCGACACGTCACAGCAGAACCGACGCCGCAAGCAGGTACAGCATTTCCGCATCCAGGCCGACAAGCTGGACAACCTGATCAATCTGGTTGGCGAACTGGTGATCTCTTCGGCGGCGGTCTCTCTGGGCGCCGAACAGTCGGGTGATACTCCGGCTCGGGAATCTGCAGCCAATCTCAACCTGCTGGTGGAAGCCATTCGCGACAGTTCACTGGATCTGCGCATGGTGCCGATCGGTGAGACCTTCCAGCGTTTTCAGCGCGTGGTAAGGGATGTGGCGTCCGAACTGGGCAAGGACATCGAACTGGTAGTCACCGGTGCCGACACCGAACTGGACAAGACGGTGGTGGAAAAGATCGGCGATCCGCTGACCCATCTGGTCCGCAATGCCTGTGACCACGGAGTGGAAGCACCGGCGGCGCGCAGTCAGAAGGGCAAGCCAACGCGGGGGCGGGTACATCTGAATGCATACCATGAGTCCGGCTCCATCATTATTGAAGTCAGCGATGATGGCGGTGGTCTGAGCCGCGAGCGCATCCTGGCCAAGGCGATGGAACGTGAACTGGTCAGACCGGATGCGGTACTGACCGATCAGGATGTGTTCAACCTCATCTTTGAACCCGGCTTCTCGACGGTAGAGCAGGTGACCAACCTGTCCGGACGTGGTGTCGGCATGGATGTGGTGCGTCGCAATATCGAATCCCTGCGCGGCACGGTCGAGCTGGTGTCTCCGGGTGTGCTCGGGGGGACCACCTTCCGCATCCGGTTGCCGCTGACGCTGGCCATCATCGACGGCTTCATGGCCAGAGTCGGAGATGCCACCTATGTGGTGCCGCTCGAAATGGTCGTGGAATGCACGGAACTGAGTGCAGAGCAGCAACTCGGTGCGGAGCAGCACTACATCAACCTGCGGCAGGAGGTGCTGCCACTGATACGACTGCGTGCACATTTCAAACTGTCCGGTGAGCTCCGAAAGCGCCAGAACATCATCGTGGTTCGTCACGGCGGCCAGAAGGCCGGTCTGATCGTGGATGAACTTCTGGGTGAAAACCAGACCGTTATAAAACCGCTGGGCGGCATCTTCTCCAATCTCAGAGGACTGTCCGGCTCCACCATTCTGGGCAATGGTCAGGTGGCACTGATCCTGGACGTACCGACGCTGATACAGCAGGTCGCCCGGCAAGAAGACGCCGCAAATCGCGGCTTTCAATCCCACGCCCGGCCCCGGCTGTCGGCGTCTTAAACGTTGTATTGTGGAGAAACACAAATGTTCAAGAATCTGAAAATAGGCACACGTCTGGGCATTGCCTTTGGTGCTGTGCTGCTGCTTTTGGCAACTGTCGCTGTGGTGTCTGCCGAGCGTTTGCTCACGGTCGACAGGATGGTGGAGAACCTTACCGGTCCGCAAATGACTCGAGTTGATCTGGGCAACGAGATCCGAGTCATGAACCTGAACAATGCCCGGGCCTCGCTGAACCTGCTGCTGACGACGGACCCGAATGAAGTGGACCGTTTGAATCGGCAGGTTGCCGAGGTTTCCGGGCGCATGAATACCGCTTACGACGAGTTGGATCAGTTGACTGTGTTTCCCGAAGGGCGGGCCCGCTTGAATGCGGTGCAGGACGCTCGTCAGGCCTATGCTCAAAGCAGACAGCAGGTCTTCGATGTGCTGGACAGTGGCGATCGCGAGGCGGCCTCAAGCCTGTGGATTACTGAAACCGCCTATGAACTCGACCATTACGTGGATGCCATTCAGCACTTCCTGGATTTCCAGGACCAGATGATTGCAGAGGCGGGCGTGGCCACGACGCGTCTGGTGGAAGTAGCAATGGTCATTGTGGCGGTACTGTCCGTGATTGCGCTGCTGATTGGCCTGGCCTTCGCCTGGTTGATTACCCTGGGTATCACCCGGCCGCTCACCGTTGCTGTCAATGCTGCCCGCCAGTTGGCTGACGGTGACATGACTGTTCGCATCAATGCCACCAGCCGTGATGAAACCGGCCAGTTGCTGGCCGCCATGGAAGCCATGGTCAGGAAACTGTCCCAGGTGATCAGCGAAGTCCGGGCCGGAGCAGACAATCTGGCTTCGGCGTCGGAAGAAGTCAACGCAACCAGCCAGTCCCTGTCCCAGGCGTCCAGTGAGCAGGCTTCCAGTGTCGAGGAAACCAGTGCCTCCATGGAGCAGATGACGGCTTCCATCAGCCAGAATACCGAGAATGCGTCCATGACCGATGGCATGGCCAGCAAGGCCGCCAAAGAGGCGGGCGAAGGCGGGGAGGCTGTCGACAAGACTGTCACTGCCATGAAGAGCATTGCCGAAAAGATCTCCATCATTGATGACATTGCCTACCAGACCAACCTGCTGGCACTGAACGCCGCCATTGAAGCTGCCCGCGCCGGTGAGCACGGCAAGGGCTTTGCCGTGGTCGCTGCCGAGGTGCGCAAGCTGGCCGAACGCAGTCAGATCGCCGCGCAGGAGATTGGTGAGGTGGCCGGGTCGTCGGTCGAACTGGCCGAGCGTGCCGGGCGCCTGCTGAATGAAATGGTGCCGTCGATCCAGAAGACATCGGACCTGGTGCAGGAAATTGCTGCAGCCTCCAGTGAGCAGTCTTCCGGCGTGGAACAGATCAATGGCGCCATGGAACAGCTCAATCAGATCACCCAGCAGAATGCTTCAGCCTCCGAGGAACTGGCGGCGACGTCCGAGGAAATGTCCTCACAGGCGGAACAGCTGCAGCAGGCCATGGGCTTCTTCCGGGTGAACGATGCACAACCGACCCGGCTGGAACCGGCCAGCAACAGCCAGGCAGCTCGCCCGCGCAAGGCCAGGGAAGAGGCTGAGCCGACCGTTGACGGCGACGAGTTCGATGCATCCACCTACGTGCGGTTCTGAGCAGGGGGTTTTATGAATCAGCCACAAACAAGCGCCGAGGATGTCCGCATTGCGGAGTCCTCGGGCGATCAGAATCAGTATCTGACTTTCCAGATTGGCCACGAGATGTTTGCGGTGGGCATACTGCACATTCGAGAAATTATCGAATACGGCAGCCTCACCACCGTGCCCATGATGCCGGAATTTGTGCGCGGTGTGATCAATCTGCGCGGCAGTGTGGTGCCGGTGATCGACCTGTCGGCCCGGTTCGGCCGGGGAGAAAGTACCGTCAACCGGCGCAGCTGTATCGTCATCCTGGAAGTGGAGGGCAGCACAGGGGACGAAGACCAGTTGCAGGAAGTCGGCATCATTGTCGATGCCGTCTCCGAGGTGCTGGAAATTCCTCCAACCGAGATCGAGCCTGCGCCCGGTTTCGGGGCCCGAATCCGGGCCGACTTCATTGCCGGCATGGGCAAGGTGCAGGGTCAGTTTGTCATCCTGCTCAATGTTGACCAGGCCCTGAACACCAGGGAGTTGGCCGAACTGGACTCAACTGTGGATGCGCCGCGAGATGGTTACGACAGCTGAAACGGGGCCAGTCCCTGTCGCGAGTGGGGTGTCCGCATTCAGCAATGCTGAATTCCGGCAGTTCCAGCAGATGATTTTTACGGAAGCCGGCATTCACATGCCGGCCAGCAAAAAGACCATGGTCGCCGGGCGTCTGTCGCGGCGGCTGAAGGCACTGCAACTGAGCAGCTATGGTGACTACTGGCAGTGCCTGCGCATGGACGCAGCCGAAAAGCAGACTGCAGTGGATCTGTTGACCACCAACGAGACCTACTTTTTTCGGGAGCCCAGGCATTTCGAGTTTCTGCGTGACCGAATACTGCCGGAGCAATCTCGGCAGCGTCCGTTCCGACTCTGGAGCGCGGCCTGTTCAAGCGGCGAGGAAGCCTACAGTTCAGCCATGGTGTTGACCGAGTGTCTGGGCAGCACCGGCTGGGAGATTCTGGCTTCCGACATCAGTACCCAGATGCTGGACCGAGCCAGAACGGGTCGATATCCCATGGCGAGAACCGACAAGATCCCGCAGCACAGCCTGAAACGTCATTGCCTGCGGGGCATCGGTCAGGCCGAAGGGACCCTGATGATAGAGCCGGCTCTGCGCGCCAGGGTGGCGTTTCGGCAGATCAATCTGAATACGGCCTTGCCGGCGGATACAGGCCTGTTTGACCTGATCTTCCTGCGCAATGTGATGATCTATTTCAATGCCGAGACCAAGCAGCAGATCGTGGCCCGGCTGCAGAAATGCCTGCAGCCCGGGGGGTACCTGATCATCGGTCATTCCGAGACGCTCAACGGTCTGCAGAGCGGATTGCAGGTGGTCATGCCCTCCATTTATCGGGCCAGGCCATGACGACGGTTTCGCACTCGGGTATCGACATTTTTCTGCATCCGGGAGAGTGGTATTTCGGTGATCGGCATACGCGCATCCAGACCACGCTGGGGTCCTGCGTGGCGGTCACGCTTTGGCATTCAAAACTGAAACTGGGCGGCATGTGCCACTACATGCTGCCTGGCAAGGAGCAACCGGGGGCGACACTCAATGCCCGGTACGGTCATGATGCGCTGCAGTTGCTGATGGCCGAGATCGGACGCCAGGGTACCCACCCGAGCAATTATGAAGCCAAGCTTTTTGGGGGCGCCAGCATGTTTGAGACAGGTCCGGGAGGAAGCTCTGTAGCCCGCAGAAACATCATGGCGGCCGAGGAGCTGGTGCAGCACCATGGACTCAGTGTGCTGGCCCGCAGCCTCGGCGGTTCCGGCTATCGGCAACTGGTATTCGATATTGCCACCGGTGATGTCTGGCTGCGGCAGGGCGAAGGTCGAACCGAGGAGGTCCAGGCGGGCTCGGTTTCAGGAGACGTGGCATGACGGGTCCGATCAGCGTGTTCATCATTGACGATTCTGCCGTTGTCAGGCAGGTACTGACTCAGGTGCTGGGGCAGGACCCGGGTATCCGCATTGCCGGCGTGGCCCCGGATCCCATTTTTGCACTGCAGAAAATGCAGAGCGACTGGCCGGATGTCATTGTGCTTGATGTGGAAATGCCCCGAATGGATGGCATCACCTTTCTGCGTAAACTGATGCAGGAACGCCCTACACCGGTTGTCATCTGCTCCACTCTGACTGAAAAGGGTGCCGACACAACCCTCCAGGCTATGGCGGCCGGAGCAGTCGACATCATCACCAAACCCAAAATTGGTCTCAAGGACTTCCTGCAGTCGGGCAGCCACCAGATGCTGCAGGCGGTCAAGGCCTCCGCTCGCGCCAGGCTTGATCCGGTGCACACCCAGCGTGCCGCGCCGCAGTCTCCGCTGCCAGCCTCTGTACCCAAAGCCATGAGTCACACCACGGACCAGGTGGTGGCCCTGGGTACATCCACCGGCGGCACCCATGCGCTGGAGGCAGTGCTGACCCGGTTGCCGGCAGACTGCCCGGGTATCGTGATCGTGCAACACATGCCGGAAAAATTTACCGCTGCCTTCGCCCATAGACTCAACCATCTGTGTTGCTGCGAGGTTCGGGAAGCGGTGGATGGCGACCGGGTGATTCCCGGCCTGGTGCTGCTAGCACCCGGTGGCCGGCATATGCAGCTGCGCCGCAGTGGTGCCCAGTACCGGGTCAGTGTGGTCGACGGACCACCCGTCAACCGGCACAAACCCTCGGTGGATGTTCTGTTCAGGTCGGTGGCCAGCGTGGCCGGCCGTAATGCGCTGGGCATCATCATGACCGGCATGGGCGATGATGGTGCCCGGGGGCTGCTGGCCATGCGCCAGGCTGGAGCCCATACCATTGCTCAGGACCGTGACAGCTGCGTGGTGTTCGGCATGCCGCGCGAAGCCATTGAACGTGGCGCTGCCATCGAGACTTTACCACTGTCGGCCATGGCCGCATCCATTATCGGCCGGAGCACATGCGGGCAGGAAGTTGGCTGACCGACCTGTCAAAAAGCGGGCTAACTGCTACAGTGAATCAGGCCACATGATAAAGGGAAAAGGGTGCTTCATGGTGCCGCAAATCAATGTCCTTCCAGGGGCGATGCTCAGAGTTGACCCCTCCGGCCGGATCATTGATATCAATGACGCCGGCAGAGAATTGGGCGTTCACTTTTCTCCAGAGCAGCAACTGGTAAGACTGTTGGCCCCGGCAGACTGGGGAAAACTGGCATCCCGCCTGGTTGCGAAGTATCGGATTCCGGAACAGGCCAGAGAGATCGAAGTGTGTTCCGAAAACAGGCGCTATCGGTTGTCGATCGCGGCCAGAGCGTGCTCTGACTGTTCCCGCTTTGTGCAGATCACCGACATCACGGAATACCGTTCATTGTCGGAACAGATTGCCATGAACGAGCAACGATACCGCTCGCTGTTCACCCAGAACCCGGATGTGGTCTGCAGCCTCGATCTGCAGGGGCGTCTCGTTGAGTGCAATCATGCCACCGAACACCTGACAGGCCATGCGCTGGAACAATTGCGCTGGAACCGCTGGGTGTCTCTTGTGGATACAGCGGATCGTGAGGCCGCACAAACCTGCTTTGAAGCTGCCCTGGTGGGCAACCCCTGCAGCCACCGGTGCAAAATCAGGAACCGGAGCGGGCGCAAGTTGGTGATCCAGGTAACCTACATGCCGATACTGGTTAATGATCAGGTAGCCGGCATTTTCTGTGTTGCGCGCGACAAGACAGAGCGGTATCGGCTGGAAGAAAGTCGTCGCCTGTTGCAGGCCTGTATGGCACAGGTGCAGGATGTCATCTTCATCACAGAGGCAGACCCCCTGGATGAACCGGGCCCCAGGATCATCTATGCCAATGAAGGCCTGGAACGCGTGACCGGCTACAGCCCCGAGGAGGTGCTCGGGCGGACCCCCCGCATGCTGCAGGGACCCGATACGGACCGCGCCGCCCTGGATCGGATTCGGGCCGCACTGGAAGCCCGCAAGCCCATCAAGGAGGTGGTGGTCAATTATTGCAAGGATGGCGAGCCGTTCTGGAACGAAATAGAGATTGTGCACATTGCGGCCGGGAATCCCGGGCAGAAGGCATACTTTGCTTCTGTACAGCGCGATGTCACCCGGATCAAGCAGCGCGAGGCGGCACTGCGGCAATCGCAGGAGGAGTTAAGACGTCTCAGTCGAGCACAGGAAGGCATGCTGGAGCAGGAAAGACGGCGTATTGCCAGAGATCTGCATGATGAGCTGGGCCAGACATTGACAGCACTCAAGTTGAACCTGGGCCTGACTTTGAGCGACCTGTCAGAGGTGCCGCAGGCAAGCCTGCAAAGGCTTGAAGGCTTGATTGGTCATGTGGATGGCGCGGTGGAAAAAGTAAGAGAAATCGCCGCCAACCTGAGGCCGGCAATGCTGGACGACCTGGGCTTTGAAGCCACTGCGGAATGGTTTCTGAACCAGTGTACGGATCGTGGCGGCCTGGAAGTGCGCTGGTGGTCAGGAACGGCGGGCACAGGTCGGGCAAAAGGGGAGGTTGCCACCGCCCTTTTTCGCATCCTGCAGGAGTGCATGACCAACGTCAGCCGTCATTCGAATGCCAGCTCGGTAACTGTTGACTATACAGAGAGGGCAGGCAGCGCCGTGCTTGAGATCAATGACAACGGCGAGGGGTTTGATCCGGGGCAGAGCAGGCCATTCGGCTTTGGTCTGCTGGGCATACGCGAGCGCGTGGCGATGCTGGATGGCACTCTGAACGTCGAATCGGCCATTGGCCGGGGCGTCCGCATCAAGGTGGAACTGCCCATGGAAGGCAAGGCTGATGATTAGAGTCTATATCGCAGATGACCACAGTATTGTTCGTGAAGGCATGCGGGCCCTGATTTCCTCAGCCCCGGATATGGATGTAGTGGGGGAGGCTCCTGACGGCGACATTGCCCTGCAGGAAGTTCCGTCTTGCCAGCCTGCGGTATTGCTGATGGATATGAGCATGCCCGGTTGTTCCGGTCTGGAACTGATCGAGAAGGTACGACGACGGGTACCAGAGACACGTGTACTGGTGCTGAGCATGCACCGGGAAGATCTTTATGCCACTCGAACCATCAGGGCGGGCGCCCATGGCTTCATAACCAAGACCAGGCCACCGGAAGAGATTCTTGATGCCCTGCGCAAGGTGGCAGCGGGCCAAGTCTACATTACGGCAGAACTGGCCAACATGCTGGCCATGGAGTCCATCACCGGCAGTGGGGGACAACAACCTCATGCCCAGTTGACCCGACGCGAATATGACATATTCCTTGACCTGGCCCGAGGCATGACTGTCGGCGATATCGCCCGCAAGCTCAATGTCAGTTCCAAGACCGTCAGCACCCACAAGGCGCGGCTGATGGAAAAGCTGGAAGCCGGGAGCATCTCCGACCTGGTCCGGTATGCGTTGTCACAGGATCTCCTGTAACCCGCACCGGAGTGGAGCAGATCAGGAAGCCAGGGCCGATCCCAGTCGGCCCTGAATGATCAGGGCCAGAGCCTGTGGGTCGAACTTGGTCAGGTAGGTGTCACAGCCCGAATTTTCCACCATGCTGCGGTTGAAGCGGCCATCGATGGAACTGTGCAGAATAACAAAGAGGTGGCGCAGTGATTCGTCTTCACGAATCTTGCGCGTCAGTGTATAGCCGTCCATCACCGGCATCTCCGCATCGGTTATCACACAAAGCAGCCGCTCGTGAACAGGCGTGCTGTCGTCAGCGAGTTCACGCAGAGCCCGCAGGCCTTCCGCGCCATCCTTGGCAGTGTGGATCTTCAGTCCGAACGGCTCCAGTGTGCGCCGGGTCTGGGTAATGGCTGTGGTCGAGTCGTCCACCATCAGAATCTCCTGACCATCCGCAAAGGCCATGATGGATTGATCAATGCTGTCTGCGGGGACATGGGTGTTTGGCGGCTGCACCGCAGCCAGGATACGTTCGACATCGATAATCTCGACCATGACGCCGTCAACATCGGCCACGGCAGTGAGAAAATTGGACCGTCCCGAACCCGGTGGGGGGCGCTTCATGGCGCTCCATTCAAGGTTGATGATCTTTTCCACCGAGCTGACCTTGAAGGCCTGGGCACTGCCGTTGAATTCGGTCACCAGCAGCTTGATATCTTCCTGCTTGTCCACCGGAGGGCGGCCGAGCGCCACCGCCATATCAAATACCGGTGTGGTCTGGCCGCGCAGATGGACTACCCCGATCACACTGGGGTGCTGCCCCGGCATCCTGGTCATGCCGGGCAGTGTCATCACTTCCCGGACCTTGAACACATTGATGCCATACATCTGATTGCCACTGGCCTTGAACAACAGCAGTTCAAGGCGGTTCTGGCCCGCAGCATTGAGGTTGGATGACTTCTGATCAATCGCCATGCGTGGCTCCCCTGGGCAAAAATGCAAGAAACCTGCTTGAAACCTTAGCATATTCTAATCCAAAGCAGGTACAAGCGGAGCATCAACGGGGTTCGGTACAGGCGGTCTCTTGCAATTCACCGGGTCCGCACCCACCTTCCGTCAGGACCATGGGTCCTTTTTTGGAATTCGAGGCAACAGTTGCCGAGGGGGTATTGTGCAGACCTATTCCATGCTTGATCTGGCGGTGATCACCGAGGGCAGTTCGGCCCGGGAGGCCCTGTTCAATGCCCGTGACCTGGCGCGCAGGGCAGAGCAGCAGGGTTATAAGCGGTTCTGGATGGCCGAGCACCACAACATGACGGGTATCGCCAGTGCAGCTACCTCGGTGGCCCTGGGCTTTGTGGCCGCGGGCACGGAGCATATTCGTATCGGTGCCGGCGGCGTCATGCTGCCCAACCACGCGCCGCTGGTGATTGCTGAGCAATACGGGACGCTGGCCACGCTGTATCCGGATCGGGTTGATCTGGGCCTGGGGCGGGCTCCCGGGACAGATGGAGCCACCATGCAGGCCCTGCGGCGTGACCCGCGCCACGCAGCAGACAACTTTCCGGACGATGTGCGGGAATTGCTGCATTATTTCGAACCGGCCGAACCGGGGCAGAAGGTGAGGGCGGTGCCGGGTGTTGGCCTGCGGGTACCGCTCTGGTTGCTGGGCTCCAGTCTGTACAGCGCCCAGTTGGCGGCAGCGCTGGGGCTGCCGTTTGCCTTTGCGTCCCATTTTGCGCCCACCATGCTGGGTCAGGCTCTGGCCGTCTATCGCGAGCGTTTCCAGCCTTCCCGGTATCTGGATCAGCCCTATGCCATGGCTGCCATCAATGTGTTCGCCGCCGATTCTGATGCCGAGGGCCGGCGTCTGATGACCTCTGTGGAACAGCAGTTTGTGCGCCTGATCAGGGGCAACCCGGGGCGGCTGCAACCGCCGGTCGATCATCCAGACGAGATCGGCACGCCCATGGAACGGGCGCAGGCCCAGCAGGCCCTTAGCGAGTCGGCAGTCGGTTCGGCAGACAGCGTTCATGCCTGGCTGCAGCGCTTTGTGGAGCGTACCCGGGTAGACGAACTGATGATTACCGGGCAGATCCATGATCATGAAGCGCGCTGCCGCTCATTCGCCATTGCAGCCGAGGCTCTGCGCGCCCTCTGATCTGTGCTTTGTGGCTGATCGATCGATGCAGTCGATCAGTCACATGTATAAAAATCATACAATAGCGGTGCTCTCCTCTGGGCTGACGGGCGTATCATCATCAGGAAACGCAGTAAGTTTCTCTTCACGCCACAACAACAACAGCGACTTGCCATGCAGAGCAAGTCTGGAGGAGCCTGATGAAACTCTATATGCACCCGGTCTCGCAGACCAGCCGTCCCATCCGCCTGCTGGCGGCAGAAAAGCAGTTGCCGGTACAGGAGGAAGTGGTTGACCTGATGATCGGCGCTCATCATGAAGAGCCCTTTGCTTCATTCAATCCCAGTCGGCAGGTGCCGGTACTGGTCGACGGAGACCTCAAGATCACCGAGTGCTCGACCATACTGAAGTATCTGGCTGACAAGCATCAATTACCGGAATACCCCACTGACTTCAAACAGCGTGCCCGCGTCAATGAAGTGATGGACTGGCTCAATACCGGCTTCTACAGAGACTGGGCCTACAATCTGGTCTATCCGCAGATTTTCCCGCACCACAAGCGCCCGTCCGAAGAAGGTCATCGGGTTACCATCGAATGGGGGCGCGAGAAATCACAGTTCTGGCTGTCCGTACTGAACGACTATTATCTGGGGCAGGGCAGCCAGTGGCTGGTCGGTGACCAGATGACCATCGCCGACTACATGGGCGCCGGTTATGTGGCGCTGGGCGAAATCATTCGTTTCGATCTTACCCCGTATCCGAATGTCACGGCCTGGCTGGCACGCATGAAGGCGCTGCCCAACTGGAACCCGGTCAGCGAGGTCATTGACGGCTTTGCCGGTTCGTTGCACGATCAAACCTTTATCAACTGAACGGAGCAGCCTGATGGGAGACTATCAGTATCGGGAACATCAGGCGCCGGCGGGGGCACCGCTGGTGTTCATGTTTCATGGTACCGGCGGCGACGAGAACCAGTTTTTCGACCTGGCGCGTGAGCAGTTGCCCGAGGCTCACCTGATTGCCGTGCGCGGGGACGTGTCGGAGCATGGTTCGCTGCGCTATTTCAGGCGTCAGGCCGAGGGCGTCTACGATATGGAAGATCTGGCCCGGCGGGCTGTCCGGCTGGCGCAATTTGTTCGGCAGCAGGTGGCACGTGTGGCGCCAACCGGGGTGGGAGCTTTCGGGTACTCCAACGGGGCCAATATTCTGGCCACCATGCTGTTCGAACAGCCTGACCTGGTCGATGCCGCAGCCCTGATGCACCCGTTGATTCCGTGGGCACCTGCGCCCCAGTCGCAATTGAAAGGCAAGCCGATTCTGCTCACGGCAGGTGAGCAGGACGGTATCTGTGACGCCGCAGAGACGCAGCGTCTGATGGACTATTTCAAGACACAGGGCAGTCGGATCGAAGTGCTTTGGCACCCGGGTGGACATGAGATCGCAGAGCAAGAACGCCTGGCGCTGGCGCCTTTTTTTGCTCGTGGCCTGCACCCATAACCAGATGAACAGGAGACACCATGACTGTGCACACTCATAACGCAAGTGGCCTCAAGGGCCTGCACCACAATGCTTATCGCTGCCGTGATTCCGAAGAAACTCGCAAGTTCTACGAGGACTTCCTGGGCCTGCCCCTGACGGTCACTCTGGAACTGGGTGAAACCAAGACCGGCCGCAGCTGTCAGCATCTGCATACCTTCTACCAGTTGGATGACGGCAGTTTCCTGGCGTTCTTCGAAGCCCCGGACATGCCGTTTGAGTTTCGGGACTGGCATGACTTCGACCTGCATATCGCGATCGAAGTCGACCGCGATCACATGATGGCAATGAAGAAGAAGGGTGAAGATCTGGGCATGGAGGTTCGGGGGGTATCCGATCACGACTTCATAGAGTCGATCTACTTCCGCGACCCCAATGGTTATGTGATCGAGCTGACTGCACCGACCGAAACGCATGCGCAGGAAACGGACCCCACGCAGAATGGTGCCCGCGAGAAGCTGCAGCGCTGGCAGCAGCAGAAACTGTCGGCCTGAACCTCCGTCTGTCGGTACTCAGCACCGGACCTGATCACGACCGCCCTGCTTGGCCTGGTACAGGCAGCGATCGGCGCGGTTGATCAGGTCTTCGACGGTGCTGTCGTCGGGTTGCAGTTCGGCGATACCGATACTGACCGTGTAGTGCAGGCTGCCATCGTCCAGATGAACCCTGTGCTGACGGCAGGCCTGCATAATGCGCTCGGCAATCTGGCGGGCCTCCTGCAGCGGTGTATTGTTCAGGACGATAGCGAATTCCTCACCCCCGAAGCGGCTGATATGGTCGCTGCCGCGAATCTCCTGTGACGCCACGTGTGCAATGTCGCGCAGTACCCTGTCTCCGAGCAGATGTCCGTGGCTGTCGTTGATGGCCTTGAAATGATCGACGTCCATCATGATCAGCGACAGGGGCAGCCCCTGATCTCTGGCCTCTGCCAGAGCGGTATGAATCTGATGGTGAAACTGGTGCCTGTTGTCCAGGCCGGTCAGGGCGTCCTTCTCGGCCTGCACCCGCAACGAGTCCTCCGCTTCCCGGCGTCGTGCGATCTCCAGTTGCAGGCGCCGGTTCTTTGCATGCAGCCAACTGCTCAGCCCCAATACCAGAAACAGCACGACAGCCAGGCTGCCGAACAGGGGTATCAGATCGCGCAACCGGGTGCCCGGTAACTCGGGCTGATAGAGGAACCGCTCCAGGTCGTATCGGGTGATCAGCCCCAGGTCCTGATGGACAGTCGCAATCTGATCCCAGCGCTGGCGGTTGATATAACCCATCTCGATCAGGTCGGGTTGGATATAGTCATGCATGGCTGCTGCTTCCTGTAAAAGGAAGGTGCGGTCATGGTGCTCGCTGCGTGTCGGATAATGCTCCAGCAGATAGTCCGTGACCGATTCCGGACTGGCCATGGCATAACGCCAGCCACTCAGGCTGGCCGCCTTGAAATCCTCTGCCAGTCCCGATTGCTCGCGCAGTACCGCCTCCGAGGTGAACAGGGTGCCACCGTAGAAGTCGACGCCATAATCCCGCGGCGAGATCACCACCGGGGTTTCACCCATCTGCCTGAGTATATGAGGGGTGTCGGTAGTGAACCCCGGAATCAGTTCCGTACGACCCTCTATCAGATCATCCAGTTGCCAGTGGCTCCGGTCGTTGTTGAGGCTGTCCGGTTCGATACCGGCCTGCCGCAGTGTCGCCAGAGTTTCGGCGCTGATGGTTTCACCGGGCTGGCCGGTGGGCAGCGTCAGAGCGACCGGGCGGTCACCAATGTCCTCCAGGCGGCTGAACCCATAGCGTTCCAGCGTCACGAAAATCAGTGGTGAGCGCTGAAAGATGTTGGCCAGTACCACCACCGGCAGGTCCTGAGCATGATGTATCAGCAGGTCCGTGCGCGCCACGCCAAACTCTGCCCGCCCGAACACCACTTCTTCAATGGGGTTTCGTGGCAGTTCACCCGGCACAAAGGATGGCACTATGGTGACATCCAGTCCGGCAGCATCATAGTAGCCCCGTTTCTCCGCAGCGTAGTACCCGGCGAACTGGAACTGGTGGTACCAGGGCAAAAGCAGCGTGACCTCAGTCCGCTCATCGGCCAGCGCCGAAACGCCGAGCAGCAGGGCCATGATCAGGCCGAGGGCTGGCCATTTTTTGTTCTTGTCAGGGTGCTGGTACAACCTGTGTACTCCTGTGGCCGGGGCAGCCCAGCATCCAGGCCAGGCTAGCACTGCTTGCAGCATAGTCGCAGCAGCGACTCCTATCCAGTCGGGAGTAGCATCATGGACGCTGGTCAGATGTACCTTTTTGCGGTTCTGTCGTTATCCTGAGGACAGTGGCTTGCAGGTACCTATCGAGATATTGGGCATTCGATATTGACCAGTGATAGACTCAAGTAAATGGAACACGGTTCGATATGAACAGCAGAACTCGCAAGTTCGAGCCCTAACAATAAGGAGTAGTCGCACTTGAACGGCCAGTATGCCACTCAACTATTGCAGCAGTTTCCGGATGTGACGGCAGACCGCCTGATGGATCTGTTCGGTGCTGTCTGGGCCTACTTCCCGGAGAGCATGTTCATGGTCCGCGAAGAGGTGGAGGGCGAATTCCGAGTCATTGCGCTGAATCCGGCACAAGCCAGGATTTTCGAGCGCACTGTAGCCGACATGAAAGGCGAGTGGCTGTCGAACCTGTTGCCTGCCGATACCTATGCGGTGATCAGAAAACACTACCAGCAATGCCTGGCAGCCCGTGAACCGGTGCGGTATGAGGAACAGGTGGACTACGAGGATGCCGCCGGAGAACGACAGTCTGGCGTCTGGTCTACGCTGCTGGTGCCGCTGCGGGACCAGGAAGGCCGGTTCAGCATACTGTTTGGCATATCCCAGAATATTACCAACCTCTATGAAGCCCAGTGGGCCCTGGAACGCCAGAATCAGGAACTGGAACGCCGCGTTGCCGCGCGTACCGAAGAACTGGAAGCCACCAACAGGCGCCTGGCCGAAGCGGCTACCCAGGACCCTCTGACCCTGGTCTACAACCGGCGTAAACTCAATGAACTGGGCCAGGCCGAATTTGAACGGGCTCGTCGGCATCAGACCGCCCTCAGTGTTATCATGCTGGATGTTGATGAGTTCAAGGCCTTCAATGAGAACCACGGTCATCATTTTGGTGATCAGGTTCTGGTTGGGCTGATAAAGGATCTGCGGTCCGTGCTCCGCAAAAGCGATATTCTGGCTCGTTTCGGTGGTGATGAGTTTGTCGCCCTGTTGCCACACACCACAGAGACAAACGCTTATACAGTAGCGGAGAAGATGCGCGCTGCCGTTGAACAGGCCGGGCAGTGCTCAATCAGCCTCGGGCTTACCGAACTGCGCGTCAATGACGCCAGCATGGCAGTCGCACTGGAACGGGCCGATGGCGCCCTGCGAGCGGCCAAACAACAGGGGCGCAACTGCCTGCTGATTGCCACCTGACAGAAAGCCTTGAGCCGCCGCTGGTCTTCAGTGCTCCGGCGCGGCCTCCGGGTCCTGCTGCTGGCGCGACAGTATCCGGGATACTTCCCGCCTGGATACCTCGCCCTGCAGCTCACCCTGTTCGTCCACCACAGGCAGGGCATACTCTGTATTCAATGTTTTCGGCAATACCTCTTCCAGGGCCACCTTGCCGCTGATGCCGGGTACAGATTCCAGCAACTGGTCGAGCGGTGTCTGGTCGCCCCCGGACTGCTGTGCTGCCTCCAGCCGGTTTCTGTTGAGAATACCCTGATAGGCGCCGCTGTCTGACACCTGATAACCCCAGTCGCTCTTCAGGGTCCGCATCTGGGCCAGGGCTTCATCAATGGAGTGTGCAGTAATGCGATAGCGCGGTGGCTTCATGACCGCGTCCACGGTCAGCGCCCGAGCCCGATTGACATCCCGCACGAAGGACTCGACATAGTTGTCGGCAGGTTCCAGCAGAATATCCCGTGGCTCCCCGACTTGAACCAGCGCCCCGTCACGCAGAATGGCGATGCGGTCACCCAGGCGCAGGGCTTCATCCAGATCATGGGTGATGAAAATAATGGTTTTCTGCAGCCGGGCCTGCAGTTCGATCAGTTGATCCTGCATTTCGCTGCGGATCAGCGGGTCCAGCGCCGAAAAGGCTTCATCCATCAACAGGATGTCGGCATTGGTGCACAGTGCCCGGGCCAGCCCGACCCGCTGCTGCTGCCCACCTGACAACTGGCTTGGAAACTGTTCTTCGTAGCCATCCAGGCCCACATCCTTCAGCCAGCGGCGGGCTTCCTCTTCACGCTGCTGGCGCTTCACGCCCTGTACCCGCAGGCCGAAGGCGACATTGTCCTGCACATTGCGGTGGGGCAGCAGGCCAAAGCGCTGGAAGACCATCGACATCTTGTGTCGGCGGAATTCGCGCAGTTGTTTCGGAGGCAGCTTCATCACATCAGTGCCTTCAATCAGGATGCGCCCCTCTGTAGGGTCGATGAGCCGGTTGAAGTGCCTTATCAGAGTAGACTTGCCGGAGCCCGACAGTCCCATGATGACAAATATCTCGCCGCGCCGGATGTCGAGATTGATGTCGCGCAGACCCAGTGTATGGCCGGTAGCAGCCAGAATTTCGGTCTTGGATTCACCGGCATGGACGCGCGCCATGGTGGTTTTCGCTTTTGCTCCGAACAGCTTGTACAGACCCTCTACGCGAATCTGTACGTCGGCTCTTGATGACTCGCTCATGAATCCCGTACTCCCATGTGCCGCTGGGCGCGACGAGCATAGGCCTGTGACACCCGGTCAAAGATGATGGCCAGTACCACGATGGCCAGGCCATTGAGCAGCCCCAGCGTGAAATACTGGTTGGTGATGGAGCGCAACACCGGCTGGCCCAGCCCCTGCACACCGATCATGGAGGCGATCACCACCATGGCCAGGGCCATCATGATGGTCTGATTGATGCCGGCCATTATGTTGGGCATCGCCAAAGGCAACTGAACGCCCAGCAGGCGCTGCAGTGGCGACACGCCATAGGCCGTTGCGGCTTCCAGCACCTCCTTGTCGACGAGGCGGATACCCAGGTTGGTCAGGCGGATCACCGGTGGAATGGCATAGATCACCACGGCGATGACACCGGGTATGCGGCCGATGCCGAGCAGCATGACCACGGGAATCAGATACACGAAGGCCGGCATGGTCTGCATGACATCCAGCACCGGCGTAATGACGGATCGGGCACGATCGGAAGCAGCCATCAAGATGCCGATGGGAATGCCCATGGCGATGGCCAGCAGCGTGCAGACCATGATGATGCTCATGGTCCGCATGGTGTCTTCCCACATGCCGAACCAGCCGATCAGCATCAGTGCGACCACGACCCCCAGAGACAGCTTCCAGGACCGGCTGGCCGCATAGACCAGCGCCGTGATGACCCCCAGCACCAGCCACCAGGGCGTGGTCAGCAGCAGGCGCTCGAAGCCGATCAGAAATTGCAACAGCGGATTGAAAAAGGCCTCGATCGAATCCCCGTACTGGCGAGAAAACGTGCGGTAGGCTCCGTCCAGAGTCTGCCGCAGCGTCAGCATGTCGGCGCGGCTCATCTGAGGCATTTCGGTCAGCCAGGACATGTCGGCAGTCTCCGTAGCAATTGATGTCAGGGCCGTGCACCCAAAAAAAGAGGCAGCCGGATACCGGATACCTCAGTTCTGCTCGGTGTTGCCCAGCCGGTGGGTGTCAGAGTCCCAGTGCTGCTGCCACGCGGTCGGCGGCTTCATCGTCCAGCCAGCTGCGCCACATGTCTTCATACGAGAGCAGGAAGTACTCCATCGCAAACTCGCCGTCAGCCTGATTTTCGTCCATCCAGGCCAGCATCTCGTTCATTTCGTCATTGGTGAATGAACGGCTTTCCAGGTAGGCATAGGCTGCGGGGGCCCGCTCGGCGAAGTCGTTGGTGGTGACCGTCTGCACCGGAGAGCTTGGCCACATGGTCGGGCGAGGGTCGGCACAGTCCTCCTGCGAGGTGCAGTTCAGATAGTGCTCCTCATCCACACCGGTACCCAGATCGACCATGGTCATGTCATAACGTCCCAATACGGAAGTCGGCGACCAGTAGTAGCCGAACCAGGGCTCCTGACGCTCCACGGCACGGGCAATGGAGCCGGCCAGCGCAGCGCCTGAACCTGGATCCACCAGCGCGAAGCCTTCACTTTCCAGATCCAGGGCACGATAGTTGTTGGCCGCCGTGATCTGGCAGGTCCACCCCGCCGGGCAGCCATAGACGGCCGACAGCGACGGATCTTCCGGATGCGTGAACAGGTCCGCATTGGCGATAACACCTTCGATGGTGGCCAGCTCCGGGTTTTCCTCCACCATATAGGTGGGCACCCAGAAACCCTCTTCGCCGCCGTCACTCAGTGACAAGCCGGCGATACGCAGGCGACCTTCCTCGACCCCCCGGTCCAGGGCGTCCGGGAATGAATTGGTCCAGAGTTCGGGTGCGATATCGGGCTGTCCGCGTTCAATCATGGAGGTGCCGGTCGGAATGGTATCCCCGGCCACCAGCTCGGCGTCGCAGCCATAGGCGTGGGTCAGTATGAAGTGGTCGACATTAGCCAGCAGGGTCGCCGAATCCCAGTTCATGTCCGCGATCTGTACCCGACCACAGTCTTCCGAGGCCAAGGCCTGGCCCACGCTCAGCAGGCCGCCGGCGGCCAATGCAATGAGTGAAGTGCGCATAGTCATGTGAAAACTCTTCTTCTTTTGTTCAGGGTTCATTATTAGGTTAAGGCATTGTGCGGGGATGCGCGACTCGAAAATCAGATCAACAGCCAGAGAACGGCCAAAGCGATCACCCAGACCGATACTGATACCACATCCTCACCCAGTCGATTCCAGCGACGCTCCAGAGCGCGCAAGCGGACCGTTGTCGACATTTGCGCGGACAGACTCGGCGCATCGGCACTGAGAGGTCGGGTCTGCAGCCAGCGACGGGCCCACAGCGAGAATCGCAGGCCCGGCTGAGGCAGCCGCAGGTGTTGCCAATAGCGGTAGACCCGGAAACGAATCACCACTGCCATCAGCAGTGTGGCCAGCAGCAGCGGCCACAGCAGGGCCCAGCTGGCATAGATACTCAGGCTGTTCAGCATGGCCTGGCGCAGCTCGGGCCACAGCCACGGCAGCAGCACCGGGGCGATGCAGAGCAGGCCCCAACTGAGCCAGACCGGGAGCCGTGGTGCAGTCGGTCTGGTTGCGGGCTGGCTGTGCCACATCAGCCACAGGGCCCGGCTGACCAGCAGCAGGGTGCTGGCAGAGCCCAGCGTCAGCACCCCGATCAACTGCGCCATGCCGGCCTGTTCCACCTGATCCTTGAGCAGGGTCTTGACCGCGCCGCCCGAAGTCAGCGGCAAACCAGCCAGCGCCAGCGCTGGCAAGGCCATCAGAGCCCAGCCCCAGCGTGGCAGACGCTGTTCATGTACCAGTCCGGCACCGAGGAACAACGCACCCTTGGCGAGGCCATGATGCACCACATAGAGCATCAGCAGCAGGCCGGCCAGAGCCGGAGTGTCGGCGGTCAGCACCAGGGTCAGCACAAACAGCAGGTAGCCCACCTGGCTGACCGACGAATAGGCCAGTACTGTTTTGTCCCGGCGCTGCAGCAGACCGACCACAACACCGAAAAACGCACTGATCAGGCCGATGCCCGCCAGCAGCGGCAGCCAGCCACCGATCAACTCCGATGATTCGGGCAGAAAGCGCGACAGGCCCAGTATGCCAGCCTTGATCATGGCACCGGAGAGTACTGCACTGGCCGCCGGTGGTGCTGCCGGGTGAGCGGCGGGCAGCCAGATATGCAACGGCCAGAAACCGGCCTTGAGGCCGAAGCCGAGCAACAGGCAGATCAGTGTGGCGGTGCCGATCGGTGTGCCTTGCCAGGCAGCCAGCTCCATGTCGCCACCGGCTTCGTGCACGCGCAGCATCAACCCCATGAACAGCAGCAGTTCACCCATGATCGCCAGTTGCAGATACAGCCGACCGGCGCGCCGGGCTTCGGTTTTGCCACTGTGTATCACCAGGCCGAAGGCCGACAGGCTCATCAGTGTGAAGCCGACATAGAAGCTGGCCCCGTCCTGGGCGATGAGCAGCAGCAGGTTGCCGCTCAGAGCCAGCAGCCAGAACAGCCAGAAGCGCCGTCGCCGCGAGTCGGCAGCCTGGTTCCAGACCGCAAACAGACCCGCCAGCAGCCAGAGCCCGGCAGTGAACACCAGCAGCGCCAGTGCGGTATCATCCGGCAGGCCCCAGCGGGCACCTGGCCACAGCCCCGGCAAGCGCAGGCTGTCGGGTTGCAGCAGGGCCAGTACCCCTGCCGGCAACGGTGCCAGCCAGATCCAGCGCGTCGCCCGCTGCCAGTACAGTGTTGGCAGGATCAGCAACAGGGGCGTCAGCGGAACGAGTAACCAGAGCCAGGCCATCACAGATCAAACTCCATATTCACGGTCAGTTGCGCCCAGTTAAGCGGGCTCAGTCCGGTGCCGGCCAGAATACCGATCAGCAGCGCGAGAAAGGCCGTGGTCAGCGCCGGCCACAGCAGCATCCAGTGGGTCTCCCCCAGCCCCGGCCGCCCTGTGCCGAGCTTTTCGTCGTGGGGCCAGTGGGTGGGGGCCGGGCCGAACCAGCCGCGATACAGCAGTGGCAGGAAATACAGCGCATTCAGTAGCCCGGAGCCAGCCAGCACCAGCAGCACCCAGTCCGCGCCCACCTCCAGAGCCCCCAGACCCAGATACCATTTGCTGATGAAACCTGCGACCGGCGGCACCCCGATCATGCCCAGAGCGCCGACGGTAAAGGCGGCCATGGTCAGGGGCATGCGGCGGCCGACCCCGTCGAGATCCCTGATCTTGTGAATGTGCAGAGTCTCGGCAAAATTGCCGGCACAGTAGAACAGTGTGACCTTCATCATGCCCTGATGCACCAGGTGCACCAACCCGCCCACGGCAGCAATGGGGCCCAGCAACGCGATGCCGAGCGTGATATAGGACACCTGACTGACCGTGGAGAAGGCCAGCCGCCTTTTCAGATCGGTCTGGAACAGGGCCCGGACCGACCCGTAGAGTATGGTGAAGGCGGCCAGCCAGAGTAATGGTGTGGCCAGATCCAGTTCGGTCATCAGGTTCACGCCGAATACATCGTAGATCACCCGCACCAGGCCAAAGGCCCCGGCCTTGACCACAGCGACCGCATGCAACAGGGCACTGACCGGAGCCGGCGCTACCATGGCGGTCGGCAGCCAGCCATGCAGCGGGAACAGCGCCGCCTTGACGCCGAAACCCGCAATCAGCAGGACAAAGGCCAGAGTCAGGGTGACCCGGTCGTCACCGAGGGTGGCCTGCAGATAGCCGCCCGGGATAAAGGCGGGGCTGCCCACCTGGGTATGCAGCAGTACGGCGCCCAGCAGGGCCAGTGTGCCGCCACCCAGGGTGTAGGCCAGATAGATGCGCCCCGCGCGCAGCGCTGCCGCCGTGCCCCGGTGCACCACCAGCGGAAAGGTGGCCAGGGTCAGCAGTTCATAGAACAGCACAAAGGTGACCAGATTGCCGGCCAGGGCCAGGCCGACAGTGGCACTGACACAGAGGCTGAAGTAACCGAAGAAGCGCGAGCGCAGTGGCGCCCCTTCCAGATAGCCGATGGCATAGATGGTGGTGGTCAGCCACAGCACGGCCGACAGGGTGACAAACTGCAGCGACAGCGCATCGCCCTTGAGCACCAGGTCGCCGTTGGGAATAAAGGGCACAGCAAACCGGAATTCCAGCCCGTTGGCCACGCCCCACAGCATCAGGCCGACCAGCAGTATCTTTACCACGGCACCGACCAGGTTCAGGGTGGTACGCAGGCGTACCTGATCTTCGCGCAGCGTGAAGATCAGCAGACCCGGTACCAGCGAACTGAGAACTACCAACAGTGGGAGCAGACTGGTCCAGATCATGGTGTGGCCCCCGTCAGCCAGGCGATCAGCGGCTGGCTGACCAGCGCCAGCCCCCAGACCACCAGTGCCGGCAGCATGGCCAGCCAGTGGGCGAAACGGTCGGGTTTGAAATCCGGGGGCACCGGGTCAGCCCGATCGAAGGCCAGCGCCACGACGCGAAATACATAGCCCGCGCTGATCAGGGTTCCCAGCAGAATACCGGCCACCCAGGGCCAGTGTTCGGACTGGCCCAGCATGGGCTCCAGCAGCATCCACTTGGCCAGAAAACCGCCGCTCGGGGGCAGGCCGATCAGGCTGCCCCCGGCGACGGCAAAGGCGAACATGGCCACCGGCATGGTTTCTGTAGTGCCACGCAGCGCCGAGACCCGCTTGCTGCCCAGCGTGGCCTGCAGTTCCCCGGCGGCCAGAAACATCGATGCCTTGGCCAGCCCGTGGGCCAGCACGAACAGCCACAGGGCCGCATCCAGCGCCGGCAACTGCCAGTGCATCAGCAGCCCCAGGGCCATCAGGGCATAGCCGAGCTGGGCCACGGTGGAATAGGCGACCAGACTTTTCAGCCAGGGTGTGCGCAGGGCCGACCAGCCGCCCAGCAGCAATGCCGCCACCCCGGCGATGGCCAGCAATGGGCCGGTTTCAATGGCCAGTTCAACCGGTGCAGCCTCCGACCACAGACGCCAGAGTATGAACAGGGGGCCCTTGACCACCAGTGCCGACAGCAGGGCGCTGACCGCTGTGGGCGCGCTGGCGTGCGCCTTTGGCAGCCACAGGTGCAGCGGCCACAGAGCCGCCTTCAGCATCAGACCCAGAGTCATCAGCCAGAAAGCCACCCGGGTACTCTGATCGGCCTCGGTCTGGGTTGCCAGCAGGGTAATATCCAGCACCCCGTAGCGACCATAGATCAGCGCCACGCCCAGCAGATAGACCAGCGACGCACCCAGTGACAGCAGCAGATAGTTCAGTGCAGGTCCATACGCCTTGCGGCCGGACAGGGCTACCAGCGCCACAGCGGCCAGACCGAGCAGTTCCAGGGTCACATACCAGTTGAACAGGTCACTGGACAGCCAGAGTGCATTCAGGCTGCCCTGCAGCAGGCAGGACAGGGGCCAATAGTCAGTATCCCGGGTGCGACAGTGGCGGCTGCGTGCGGCATAGACCGCTACCAGCAGATGGATCAGGGCCGTGAACACCAGCAGCAGTGCGGTGATGGGCTGCAGTTGAAACCGGATGGCCAGGGGTTCGGGCCAGTCACCCAGATGCAGGCTCTGGGGGCCACTGGTGGTGACCTCGACCAGCGCCCAGCAGGCGGCCGCCAGCGTGGCCAGGCTGGTCAGAATGACCAGCGGCCCGGAGCGACTGCGCAGCAGCAGCAGCCCCAGAGCGGTAAACAGGGGGATCAGCAATGCCGCCAGTGCTGCCGTCATTCCCTGTCCTCCTCGGACCGCTGGCCGGTCACGGCCAGGCGGAGCGCAAAGGCGGTGGCACTGATGGCCACCACCAGGCCGGTCACCACCAGTGCATGCATGACCGGATCCGGGTCCTCGGAGCGCCGCGCCAGAGCGACCATGACCATGAACACGCCGCTGCCCATGATGTTGACACTGATGATGCGCCGTATCGGCTGGTGCAGGCGAATCAGACCATGCAGACCCAGCACCCACAGGGCCACACCCAGAATCAGATAGAACAGCACCTGGGTCATCAGCCCCGCACCTCCCGGGTTTCCCCGATCACCAGCAGGGTCAGTGTGATGGCGATGGACAGCGTGGCGGCCACCTCGATCAGAATGATCAGCGGCCCGGCCCAGCCTTCGGGATAAGCCAGAAAACCGGCGCCGAGCCAGTGCGTGAACAGCCCCACCAGCAGAAAGAAGGCACAGCCACCGAGCACCAGCAGGCGTACCCAGGCATGATGCCAGCCCATGGCCGGCAGCAGGTCGGTCAGACGCAACAGGATAGCCCCGGCGGCCAGCAGGGCGCCGGCCTGAAATGCACCGCCGGGGTCGGAACTGCCGCGCCACAGCAGATAGCCCCCGATCAGAATGATCAGTGGTGCCAGCAAGCAGCTCCAACCCAGCAGCAGAGGCCAGGCTTCCGGTGCACGCGGCAGTGAAGGCAGCAACTGGCGCACCGCCATGAAGGCCAGCAACAGCACCAGCAACTCCAGCAGCGTATCCCAGGCCCGGAAGTTCAGCAGCACAGCGGTAACCGGATGCGCAACGCCGGCGGCGTCCAGATGCTGTTCCGCAGCCCTTACCACCGCAGAAGACTGCTCCGGCAGCGGCAGCACGGCCTGCAGCAGAATCCAGAAAATCAGCAGGCTCAGTACCACTGCCGGCCCGCTGCGCACGTACTGTCGGGCTCCGGAAAAAGCGGGTTCGGCACGTTGACTGACCGGTGTGCGACCGAGTGCGGCCAGCAACAGGGTGCCGGTCAGTCCTGCTCCGATGGCGGCTTCGGCCAGGGCCAGATCCGGCGCGCCCAGGCGAGCCCAGATCAGGGCCAGCAGCAGGCCGAAGGCAATGAACAGCACGATGCTCGCATACAGGCTGCGCACATAGAGTACGGCCACCGCCAGAGTCAGAATCAGCAGGGCCAGACTGCCGTCCAGCAACCACTCATGGATCATCGACAGGGGCCTCCGTTTCACGGGCATAGCGGGCCAGCATCTGACAGGCGGTGGCACCGGAGCCCATAACCAGCAACCAGACCAGCAGCAGAGTACCCAGCCTGTCCGGGCTGTCTGCCTGCAGGGCCAGTCCGGGCAGCAGCAGGCCCAGCCCCAGGGTGTCCGCCTTGGTCACGGCATGCAGTCGGCAGTAGATATCCGGAAACCGCAGCAGGCCTACCGTACCGGCTATAAAGAAGAAAGCACCGCAGAGCAGCAAAGACCAGCTCAGCAGCGTCAACACGAGATCCAGCCAGGCTGTCATCGACTCTGCTCTCCATCTGTGCTGTCGGTTGCGCGGGCGGCGCGGCGGCGCGGGCGCAGGTACTGCACCAGGGCGGCAGAAGCCACAGCGGCCAGCAGCGCCAGCACCAGAGCCGCATCGATCAGGGCCGGACTGTCGGTGGCGAAAGCCAGCACCAGCAGGAAGGCGGCCCCGGTGGTGCCGAACAGCTGCATGGCGAGCAGGCGGTCGGCGCTCGTCGGTCCGCGCAGAATGCGCCAGAGACCGGCCAGAATGGTCAGCAAGAGCACCGATGCCAGCAGGGTCATGACGCCTTGACTCCCAGCAGCCGCGCCAGTTCGTCTTCCAGCCGGCGGGCAGTCGATACCCAGTCCTGCTGCTGGTCCAGTACGTGCACCTGCAGTTCATGCGCCTGATAACGGGCCGACAGAGTGCCTGGGAGCAGCCCGATCAGGGCCGACATCAGCAGGCGCAGACGCGGATACAACGGGTCATCCCGGTAGCGCCGCTGCAACTCGTAGGTCGTCCAGGCCGGGTCAATGGGCAGGCTCGGTGACAGGGCGCGTCGGGCCACGTCCCAGCCGCCCTGCCAGAGAGTACGCAGATAGAAGGCAAAAAAACGGGGCAGGCGCAGCACCACCCGCGGGTCAGGAGCCGGCAGACGCAGCCAGTGCGCGGTGGCCGTGGCGGCCAGAATGACCGGCAGGCCCAGATACCAGCCGGAACCACCGGACAGCAGGGCCCAGACCAGCGCCGACAGCAGCCCCCAGTGAATGCCTGATTTCCAGTTGATGACGCCGCCGGACCGGTCTGCTCCAGCCGCGCTGTGCTTGGTGGAACGCTGACGCTGCATAGCCGCTAAACTAGACCAAATCACTGCGGGCGTAAAGTTCACGCAGGCGTGCGACCCGGTCCTCCGTAGGCGGATGGGTGCGCAGCCAATGCAGTCCGGTGCTGTGCTGCCGGGTCGGTTGCCGCCTGAACCAGAGCCACTGTTCCCAGAAGGGTTGGTTGTGCCGCTCCAGCTTCAGCAGTGCCGAAGCCAGGCCTTCCGGGTCTCCCGAGAGTTCCACTGCCCGCCGGTCCGCTTCGAACTCGTGGTTGCGTGACAGGGCCAGCTGTATCAACGCCGTGATCAGTGGTGCCCCGAGCAGCACCAGTATCGGCAGCAGGGGCGGCGCCTGGCCCTGCAGCAACCACCAGGGCAGGCCGAACAGCAGCAGGACCTGACCGATCAGACTCAGGATGCGGGTCAGGTGACCGACCAGACCGGCAAAGGCCATGGTGCGCAGATCGTCATTGGCAATGTGGCTCATCTCGTGCGCGATGACCGCAGTCAGCTCACGCTGATTGAGGGTGCGCAGCAACCCGGCCGACAGGGCAATGGCCGCGTTGTGTCCGGTACCGGCAGCAAAGGCATTGAGCAGGGGCGAGGGCAGATAATACAGCTGCGGTCCGGTGGGCAGATCTGCACGCTCGGTCAGTACGTTGACAGTGTGATAGAGATCCGGTGCCTCCCGGGGCCATAGCGGACGGGCCCGGTGCATCGAGAGCACCAGGTCGGGATGGGCCACCGGGTTGAACAGATACAGCAGTACAACCATGACGGTCGCCACCCAGGCCAGGGTGTCACCGCCAATCAGGCGCGCCAGGTAGGCCATCAGCAGGGCCATGACGAGCAACAGCAGCATGCCCTGCAGTTGATGCCGCAGCTTCCAGGACCGGAGTCGATGTGAGTTCATATGCTGAATATGTGGGCCGACTGTCAGCTTTCAATGACATTGTACAGCCTGACCAGGCCCGGCTTTGTATCCGTTCGGGGTCGTGACTGCCCGCCAGGAATGGTTACACTGTCGCCTTCCTTGTATTTGCAGCAGGAGGACCGCATGGAGATCGAAAAGCTGTCCGGGCCGGATATCGACAAGGCCCTGGTTGAACTGAACCAAGGCTTGAGTGAGCCCTGGGCATTGGCAGACGGCAAGCTGACCAAGACCTTCCGTTTCCGCAACTTCATCGATGCCTTCGGCTTCATGACCAAGGCCGCGATCTGGGCCGAGAAACAGCGGCACCATCCGGAATGGTTCAATGTCTACAATTCGGTCAGGGTGCAACTGACCACCCATGATGCCGGCGGCATCTCGGAGAAAGACTTCGCGCTGGCGCAGAAGATGGAGAAGGTGTCGGCACCTTGAACAACCAGCGATCCCCGGCGGCCGAGTCAGCCTGTCGAATGCGGCACGGAACCGGCTGATGGACAGCCGCACCATGCTGTCACAGGGCCTGGCCCGCAGTCTGTTCCAGATGACCTGGCCCATGATCTTTGGCGTGCTGGCGCTGATGAGCTACCACCTGGTGGACGCCTTCTGGATCGCCCGGCTGGGGGTGGAGCCACTTGCCGCACTGGGTTTTACCGTGCCGGTGCAGCAGAGTTTCACCGGTTTTCAGGTCGGCCTGGGTATTGCCGCCACGGCCATCATCTCGCGCACCCTGGGGGCCGATGATGCGGCCATCGCACAGCGGCAGGGCGGTGTGGTGGTACTGCTGGGCAGTGCTGCCGCCGGTGTGCTGGCCCTGTTGCTCTGGTGGCTGCGCGGACCGCTGCTGACGGCGCTCGGGGCCGGGCCGGAGATACGGCCGGTGGTGGACAGCTTCTGGTCCATCTGGCTGGTATCGGCCTGGCTGGGGGCCGTGATGTATCTGGGCTACAGCCTGCACCGGGCGCAGGGCGATACCCGCTTCCCCGGTCTGATGATGCTGGTGGCCAGTGTACTCAATATGGGGCTGGATCCCTTGTTCATCTTTACCCTGGAACTGGGCCTGCGCGGCGCGGCCTGGGCTACCATAGTATCGTTCAGCCTGGCCTGCCTGCTGACCTATCCCAGGCTGTTCAGGCGCTGCTGGATTGCCTTCGACCTGGACTGGACCCCGGTACTGGCCACGCTGCGCCAACTGAGCAGCATCGGGGCACCGGCCATGGTCAGCCAGTTGCTGCCGCCGGTGTCGGCCATGCTGGCCACCGGGCTGGTGGCGGGTTTTGGCGCTGCGGCGGTCGCCGCCTGGGGGCTGGGCACCCGGCTGGAGTTCTTCTCTCTGGTTGTGGTGCTGGCGCTGACCATGTCCATGCCGCCCATGGTCGGCCGTCTGGTCGGCAGCGGCGAGCTGGCTGCCGCAAGACGTCTGATTCGACTGGCGGCACTGTTTGTGCTGGGCTGGCAGTTGATCGTCAGCCTGCTGTGGATTGCGCTGTCGGACTGGGTCCTGCCGCTGGTCAGTGCCGACGCCTCGGTTGCGGCGGTGCTGCAGGCTTATCTGTACCGGGTGCCGCTGAGCTATCCGGCACTGGGTATCTGCATGTTGATGGTGTCGGTCAACAACGCCCTCGGCATGCCGTTGCGGGCCCTGCTGATATCCGGCCTGCGCCTGTTCGCCTTCTACCTGCCGTGCCTGTGGCTCGGTGCCTGGCTGGGCGGGCTGCCCGGGCTGCTGACCGGAGCCCTGAGCGGCAACCTGCTGGCCGGAGTGACCGCATGGGTCCTTTACAGGCAGGGCATGGCTCGGTTGGAAAGCGGATGACGGGTGCGCTCCCTGCGTTTCGAATCATGGCCTTTCGGGTTTGTGGTTTCGATACCGTCGCCACGCTCGGGCATGCACCCGGCAGGCGACTCCAGCCGTGCCTCCCAACTTCTGTAGCGAGGGACGCAAGTCCCGATGATGAGACGCAAGCCGAATTTGTAGCGAGCGATGCGAGTCGCGATGGGCGGCGCAGCCGCCCCTCCGGCCTGTCGGCCCAATCGGGACTTGCGTCCCTCGCTACATTTGCTTCGCTTGAATCGAGTGCCGTCCTGAAGTTGGCACCGATGGCGCGGCCGCCGGGCGGCGGTCAGTGTACCCCGCCAACAGGCGGGCTGCCTCGTGTGTGAAAGACTACCTCATGCGTAAAAATGGATAAATCGGGCGGCGGACGTATCACAATGCCCTGTAAACCAGAACAGAAAAATATTAAGGAGCCAACCGTGACTGCCTTACCCACCACTCTTGAAGAAGCCCGGGCCCGGGATGCCCGGGACCCGCTGCGAACCAGCCGCGATCAGTTTCATATCCCGGCGGACACCATCTATCTGGATGGCAACTCGTTGGGCTGCATGCCCAAGGCCACGGCGGCTCGACTGCGCCAGGTGGTGGAGCAGGAATGGGCCGAAGGGCTGATTCGCAGCTGGAATGATGCCGACTGGATCAATCTGCCGCAGCGTGTCGGGGCCCGTATTGCGCCGCTGATCGGTGCCGAGCCGGACGAAGTGCTGATGACCGACTCGACCTCCATCAACCTGTACAAGCTGGCTGCGGCAGCGGTACGCATGCAGCCGGGACGGCGGCGTATCATCACCGAACCGGGCAACTTTCCCACCGACCGCTATATTCTGCAGGGGCTGGCCGACAGCCTGCAGGAGCAGCCGGAGTTGGTCACTCTGCCGGCCGAGCAGATTGCCGACGCCATTGATGAGGACACGGCGCTGGTGATGCTGACCCATGTGCACTACAAGTCCGGACGCCTGCACGACATGGCTGCCATCACGCAGCAGGCCCGGGCCTGTGGCGCCCTGATGCTGTGGGATCTGAGTCACAGTGCCGGTGCCCTGCCGGTGGATCTGAACGGCTGTGGTGCCGACATGGCGGTGGGCTGTGGCTACAAGTATCTGAATGGCGGCCCGGGAGCGCCAGCCTTTGCCTGGGTGGCAAAGCGACATCACGAGCGTCTGAATCAGCCCATATGGGGTTGGTTTGGCCATGCCAGCCCCTTTGCCATGAGCGATGACTATGTGCCGGCGGAGGGGCTGCGCCAAGTGCTGACCGGCACCACGGCCGTGCTGGGCGCCAGCGCGCTGGAAACCGGTCTGGTGCTGTTTGCCGATATCGATATGGCGGTGCTGCGGCGCAAATCCCAGCAGTTGACACAGCAGTTTATCGAAGCGGTGGAGCGCCGCTGCCCCAAAGCCGGTTTCGAGCTGGCCTCACCGCGCGATCCGGAAATGCGCGGCAGTCAGGTGTCGTTCCACCACCCGGAAGGCTATGCCATCATGCAGGCGCTGATCGATCGGGGTGTGATCGGGGACTTCCGCGCCCCCGACATCATCCGCTTCGGTATGGCGCCGCTCTATGTCGGCTTCGAGGACATCCACAACGCGGTGGAAATCCTGGGCGACATCATGGACTACCGGCACTGGGATGACCCCCGATACCGGCAGCGCAATGCCGTGACCTGAGAGGTCTGCCCGAGCTGCCGCCAGCATCAGCCGCCAGTCAGCAGGCCGGCAATGCGGAAGCCGCCGGCATAGGTACCGGCCATGGAACCCAGAGAGGCAAAGATGAACACCAGCAGAGTGCGTGATACCCGGTTCTTCCACCAGCCGGTGAAGTGAACCACATCTTCCCGCAGGTGCGAGAAATCATGCACTCTGGGCTTGCGCACCATGATTTCCACCGCTGCCGCCACGAAGCCGGCGCCAATGGTCGGGTTCAGTGAGGTAAAGGGCGCGGCCAGAAAACCGGCCAGGATGGTGATCGGGTGTCCGCGGGCGATGGCGGTGCCGATCGCAGTCAGGGTGCCGTTGATCAGGAACCAGTCGGTGATCAGTTGCCAGCCCAGGTCGGAGCTGCGGCTGAAGCCGATGACAAAGCCAGTGATGATCAGGGCTGCAATTACCCAGGGGATGGCCTTGGGCCAGCGACTGGAACGGGGCTGTTCATTCAATTGGCTGATGCGCTGTGCCGGATGCGGCCCGGCAGGGCTGTCACGCAGAAACTGCTGCATGCCTTCGAGATGCCCGGCACCGACCACCGCCAGCACACGCTGTTTCTCGCCCCGGGCATTTTCCTGCAGCAGGCGCAGGGCCATGAACTCATCACGCTCGGTAATCAGCGGCGTATAAATGGCCTCGCTTTCCTCGGCAAACTCGCGGAAGGTCGAGGTCAGTACATCGCCTTCCTTCAACTGCTCGATATCCTCTGCGGTGATCTTCTCGCGCGAGATCACACTGCCCAGCAGGCCCATGATCAGGCCGGAACGCTGCCACCAGGGCACATTGCGGTAGACGCGCCGCAGTGTCGTGCCGACATCACGGTCGATCAGCCACAGCGGCAGGTCGGCGGTCCGGGCTTCCTCGATGGCCACCTTCATTTCCGCACCCGGCTCGATGCCGGATTCCTCGGCCACACGCTGCTGAAAGGCGCCCAGCGCCAGATTGGCCGCCACCAGGCCGGCCTTGCCCTGGCGAATCACCTGAAAGAGATCCAGTCGCGCCAGCGCATCCGGGTCCACCATGGACTGATAGCGGCTGGGGCAGAGCTCGATGGCAACCGCATCGAACTCGCCGGAGCGAATCAGCGCCCTCACTTCTTCCGCGCTGGCCCTGGATACGTGGGCGGTGCCCAGCAGGGTGTAGTCGGTCTGGTCCCGGTGCACATGGTGGCGGGGGCCGCCACCTGGTGCTGTGCTGGCTGCTGTGGATGCTGTGTCGGTGGTCATAGGCCTCTCAGGCGAGTCGCAGAGCGCAACCCTGTGTCTGTTTGTTAACAATTATGTACGTTTTTTGAGAATTCGGTGTGTTCCCTGCCTGGGGTGCTGCTGTAACCCCAGGTTTACGATTGACGCCTCAGGCTGATCATTCGTCATGAGGTCACCCCATGCAATGTGCAGCCCGAATGACTTAAATAGAGAGAAATCACTCGTATCAACTGTACGTTCCATTGCCAGCAAGAGGTTGCGGATTATGACTGACCAGGCGCAAGAAAAAAATATCAATCCGCTGGGTACCGACGGGTTCGAATTTGTCGAGTATACAGCGGCCGATGACAAGGGCATTGCCGACCTGAAGGATCTGTTCACAAAGCTGGGCTTCACCGAGGTGGCCAGGCACCGCTCCAAGCAGGCCTGGTTGTACAAGCAGGGTGATGTGAACTTCATTATCAATGCGCAGCCGCAATCGCAGGCGGAAGAGTTCGCCCGTGTCCACGGACCCAGTGTCTGTGGTATGGCATTCCGGGTAGCGGACGCTGCTCATGCGCTGGAATATGCCGTGTCCAAGGGCGCCAAGAAGTTCCAGAGCGAAGTCGGCCCGATGGAACTGAATATTCCCGGGGTCTACGGTATCGGTGAAAGTGTGCTCTATTTTGTCGACCGCTACGGCCGTGACAGCATCTATGATGTCGATTTTATCTTCCATGACGGCTGGAAAGAAAAGATGGAAGGCCATCAGGTCGGCCTGCATACGCTGGACCACCTGACGCACAATGTGCATCGCGGCAACATGGACAAGTGGGCTGGCTTCTACGAAGACATCGGCAACTTCCGCGAGATCCGCTATTTCGATATCGAAGGCAAGCTGACAGGCCTGCTGAGCCGGGCCATGACGGCGCCCTGCGGCAAGATCCGCATCCCGATCAACGAGTCGCACGACGACAAGTCGCAGATCGCCGAGTATCTGCGTGAATACAACGGCGAGGGCATTCAGCATATCGCCCTGAGCACAGACGACATCTACCAGACTGTGCGCGATCTGCGTCAGCTCGGCATGGACTTCATGGATACGCCGGATGTCTACTACGACAAGGTGGAGAACCGCGTGCCGGGCCACAGCGAACCGCTGGAAGACCTGCGTGAGCTGAAGATCCTGATCGACGGGGCGCCGCTGAAGGACGGCATTCTGCTGCAGATCTTCACCAAGACGGTGATCGGTCCGGTCTTCTTCGAGATCATTCAGCGCAAGGGCAATGAAGGCTTCGGTGAAGGCAACTTCAAGGCCCTGTTCGAGTCCATCGAGGAAGATCAGATCCGCCGGGGAGTGCTGAGCGATGCGTAAGCCCATCAGCTTTCCATTGCGCCAGGGCACGGCCTCGCGGCAGGCCCATGCCGATTTTCCCGACGCGGCCATCTACGAGCGCGAAGCCGGTCGCAGTGGCTTCTTCGGGCCGGCAACGCATTTTCACCATCGGCATGCACCGACCGGCTGGATCGACTGGTCCGGCCCGCTGCGCCCGCGTGCCTTTGACCTGAACCAGTTGCTGGGGGTCGATCGGGAGTCGCCCTGGGAGGCGCCGGATCTGCTGTTCAACGCCCACTGTCGTTATCGGCTCTGGCACTGCGCGACGGCGATGCCGTTTCTGGTGCGCAATGCCGATGGTGATGATCTGCTGTTTGTGCACAGTGGTGAAGGCGAGCTGTTCTGCGACTATGGACATCTGACGCTGCGCGCGGGCGACTACTGCGTGCTGCCGCGCTCCACGGCCTGGCGGCTGGAGCCGTCACAGGCCATGCAGATCCTGATGATCGAGGCGACCAACGGTGGCTATCAACTGCCGGAAAAGGGCCTGGTGGGCAACCATGCCATCTTCGATCCGGCCTGCCTGGATGTGCCCGAGATCAACGATCGCTTCCGTGATCAGTATTCCGAAGACACCTGGCAGATTCAGGTCAAGCGGCACAATCAGGTGTCGGTGATCACCTATCCGTTCAACCCGCTGGATGCGGTCGGCTGGCACGGTGATCTGGCGCCGGTGCGACTGAACTGGCGCGACATTCGGCCGCTGATGAGCCACCGCTACCATCTGCCGCCTTCGGCCCATACCACCTTTGTAGCGCCGCGCTTTGTGGTCTGCACCTTTGTGCCGCGACCGGTCGAGAGTGACCCGGGTGCGCTCAAGCTGCCGTTCTATCACAACAATGACGACTATGACGAAGTGCTGTTCTATCACGCCGGTGATTTCTTCAGCCGCGACAACATCGAAGCCGGCATGGTGACCTTCCATCCGGCCGGGTTCACCCACGGGCCGCATCCGAAGGCGTTCAGGTCCGCGCAGGAGAAACCCAAGACCTTTGCCGATGATGTCGCCGTCATGCTGGACACACGGGATGCCCTGGATGTCGCCCCGGCGCTGCATGGGGTCGAGGATGAGCAGTACGTTTACAGCTGGCTGGAAGGAGACCGCAAATGAAACTGGCAACCCGAATGAATGGGCGGCGTGACGGTGAACTGGTCGTGGTCAGTCAGGATCTGGACCGGGCTGTGCCCGTGCCGGAGATCGCGCCCACCCTGCAGGCCGCGCTGGATGACTGGTCGGCGCTGGCGCCGCAGTTGGAGGCGGTCTATGCCGACCTCAATGCCGGTCGTGTCGATGGTACCGAGCCGTTCGACCAGAGCGCCTGTGCATCGCCGTTGCCGCGGGCCTATCACTGGGCCGATGGCAGTGCCTATGTCAATCATGTGGAACTGGTGCGCCGGGCGCGCGGCGCCGAGATGCCGCCCAGCTTCTGGGAAGATCCGTTGATGTATCAGGGCGGTTCGGATGACTTTCTGGGCCCGCAGGAGCCCATTGACTGCCTGTCCGACGAGTGGGGGCTCGATTTCGAGGGCGAGATCGCGGTGGTGACCGATGATGTGCCGATGGGCGTCAGCGCCGAGCGGGCAGGAGATCATATTCGCCTGCTGATGCTGGTCAATGACGTGTCGCTGCGCGGACTGATCCCGAACGAGCTGGCCAAGGGCTTCGGTTTCTACCAGTCCAAACCGGCGACGGCCTTCTCGCCGGTAGCGGTCACACCTGATGAACTGGGGCCGCACTGGGAAGGTCACAAGGTACATCTGCCGCTGCTGTCAACCTACAACGGCGAAGCATTCGGCTGCCCCAACGCCGGTGAAGACATGACTTTCGATTTTGCCCGGCTGGTGGCGCATGCCGCCCGCACGCGTCGACTGGGTGCAGGCACCATCATCGGGTCCGGTACCGTGTCCAACAAGCAGGGCACGGAGTACGGCACATCCATTGCCGAAGGGGGGGTCGGCTACAGCTGTATTGCCGAGGTGCGAATGATCGAGACCATTCGCGACGGCAAGCCGGCGACGCCGTTCATGACTTTTGGCGATCGCATTCGTATCGAGATGCGTGACGAAAACAATAACAACATCTTTGGCACCATTGACCAGCAGGTGGTGAAAGCCGCTGCGGGGGTGCCGAGACAACGCTAACTGGAGGTCCATGACCATGGGTAAGCAGAGCAAGTATGTATCCAGGACACCGGATGCCAATGGCTTTATCGACTGGACAGACGAAGAGAACCGGATCTGGCACGACCTGATGGCCCGCCAGCAGGTCAATCTGCCGGGACGGGCCTGTGACGAGTATCTGCGCGGACTGGAGCTGCTCGATCTGCCGCCGGATCGCATTCCTCAACTGGAGGAGGTCAACAAGGTACTGCGCGCCGCCACGGGCTGGGAAACGGCTCAGGTGCCGGCGCTGATCCCGTTCGACGAGTTCTTCCGTCTGCTGGCCAACCGGCAGTTTCCGGTGGCCACCTTTATCCGCACCCGGGAGGAGTTCGACTACCTGCAGGAACCGGATATCTTCCACGAGATCTTCGGTCACTGCCCGCTGCTCACCAACCCTGCCTTCGGGCACTTTACCGCCCGTTATGGTGAACTGGGGCTGCATGCGGAGCCCAAGGAGAGGGCCTATCTGGCCCGGCTGTACTGGTTCACTGTGGAATTTGGGCTGCTGGAAACGCCGCAGGGGCGGCGCATCTACGGGGGAGGTATTCTGTCTTCGCCGGGCGAAACGCTGTATGCGATGGAAAGCGACCAGCCGGAGCGCTGTCCGCTGGATGTGCTGGATGCGCTGCGCACGCCGTATCGCATCGACATCATGCAGCCGATCTACTATACGCTGAGCCATGTCGAGCAGCTGTTCGAAATTGCCGACATGGACATCATGAAGCTGGTGCACCAGGCCATGGAACTGGGGCTGTACGAGCCCAGGTTCCCGCCCAGGAACGCAGCTTGATGGCCTGGTGCCAGTCGGACCGTCGGCACGCTCGGATACAGGTCCTGTGAGTCCGATTTGGTTGCCAAGGCCGCCTGATGGCTTGGTGTCAGTCGGACCGTCGCCACGCTCGGGCATAGGTCCTGTGAGACACGCAAAATACGTCATCCATGACAGCTCGGTTGCGGCGAGTATCAGGCCCGTCCCTGGGCCTGACCCTGCGGGCTCGCTGCGCTCGTGCAAAATTGCTCCCGGCAATTTTGTCCCTGGCCGCAAACGGTCTCACAGGACCTATGCCCGGCAGGCGACTCCTATTGTGGTTCGGGCCTGCGGCCCCATCGCGCACGGGGCCGAAACGTCGGACCGGCTCTCCTACGGTGCCTGTGTGGCCCATCGTGCACGGGGCCGAAACGTCGGACCGGCTATCCTACGGTGGTTATGTTACGTAGGAGGCCAGCCCCCTGGCCGATGGCGGCGTCAGCCGCCCATTGAAAGTAGCCTGCAATGGCGCGGCCGCCGGGCGGTGGTGCACTGAGTTGCAGACCGTCTGCGCACAGGGATGTGCGCAGTCGAGCTGTCAGGGACGACGTTTTTTGCGTGTCTGCAACTCAGTGCACCCCGCCATCAGGCGGCATGGGCTACGACACTGACCTTGGCGACGGCCCGATTAGCGCCAGACCAAAAGGCGGCATGTTCCACAGCCCACAAACAAGCCACCATCGTGCGCGGTGCTGGCCATGACAAGCGAAAGGAGACATACCAATGACCGCACTGCACGAAGAGAAATGCGAAGCCTGCCGGGCCGATGCGCCGAAGGTCTCGGAGGCGGAACTGCGCGAGCTGATCCGTGATATCCCGGACTGGACGCCCATCACCCGCGATGGCATCCTGATGCTGCAACGTGAATTCAAGTTCCGCAATTTCCGGGCTGCCCAGGCCTTCACCAACCGGGTCGCCGATGCGGCTGAAGACTCAGGGCATCATCCGGAAATTCTGCTGGAATGGGGCAAGGTCACGGTGACCTGGTGGAGCCACAAGATCAGGGGGCTGCATCGCAATGACTTCGTGATGGCTGCCCGCACGGATCAACTGGCCGCAGACTGACTGGACCATCGATGACGATACGCGACTATCAGGATGCAGACTGGCCCGCCCTTTGGCCCATTCTGCATTCTGTGTTTCGGGCCGGCGATACCTATGCCGTCGAGCCCGCCATCAGCGAACAGGACGCACAGACCTACTGGACCCGCCTGCCGCGACGGACTCTGGTCATGACCGGGGACGACGGCAGCCTGCTTGGCACCTATTACCTGAAGACGAACCAGCCGGGCCCGGGCCGCCATGTCTGCAACTGCGGCTATATCGTGGCTGCGGCGGCGCGCGGTCAGGGGGTGGCATCGGCACTCTGCCGGCACAGTATGAAACTGGCGCGGGAACTGGGTTATGACGCCATGCAATACAACTTTGTGGCGTCGACCAACAGCGGCGCTGTGCGCCTGTGGCAGCAACACGGTTTCGAGATCGTGGGCACGCTGCCGGGCGCGTTCAGGCATCCGCAGCAGGGCGATGTGGATGCCTATGTGATGTATCAGCAACTGACAGCCTGAACTCAGGGCCCGACCACAAAGGTCCTCTGGCCGATCAACTGATTGCCTTCGGTCAGCACCCGCACATCCCAGCGCCCCTTGACCTCGGACGGAAAGTTCTCCTTGCGCGACCAGGAGCGATAGCCGGCTTCGCGGCCGCCATTGATCTGCAGGGCAATCCGGTCCAGCACCACACCATTGTGGTGCCACTCGTGATAGATGGTTTCCTCCAGGCCCAGTGGTGCGCGTACAGCCGTGTAGGCATAGAGCCCCTGTGCCTGCAGATCAGCCGCCGGCACATTGAACAGCCGTTCGCGGGGTTCCCGGTTCGGGCTGACTTCATGCGTGAAGGTCATGTCGGTCACCCAGAGCGTGGCCGGCGGCACCCAGGGGCGCAGGCTCCAGCCGGCCAGCCCCAGTGCGATCAGCAGGCACAGGCGCGCCGGCAGCACCCACCAGCCGGACGCCTGAATAGCCCTGAACACGGCCGGCGCCGACACCAGTGCCGCCACGACCAGAGCCAGCTTGTAGCTGGTGGTCGTGGTCAGGTGCAGCAGAATGGGCAGGGCGACCAGCAGCAGGGCGAACAGGGAAAAGCCGTGAAACAGTGGGAACAGCCAGCGATTGGCGGCTATGCGCTTGTGGTAGATCGGGTCCATGATGGAGACTGCGGCGGCAGCCATCAGCAGGGCGCTGAACAGCATCTGGGGTGCGCCCCAGGTGGTGGTGATGAAAAAGAACGGCAGGGCAAAAAACAGACTTTCCTGATGCACCATCTGGGTCGCAAACTTGATGGCATAGGGTGACAGCTTGAAACCCAGACGCACCACCAGCAGGTGGCGGATGGGTTTTTCCAGCACCAGCCAGACCCAGGTTAGCAGCATCAGGATGGCGATGACCCGAGAGGCGTCAGCCTGGCGCTGCACCAGCAGGAAACTGGCCAGGCCGGCACTGAACCCGATCACGGCCATGATGCCGGAGTGTCGTCGCAGCAGGCGCACAAACACCGAGACTGTGCTTCGGGAAACCTGGATCAGGGGTGTCCAGGGAATCCCCCAGCGTCGAAGGCCCATATCAGTCGCTCTCTACTACAGAGTAAAGGCTCAACAATACCAGACTCTGCCAGACGAAAAACAGGACAACCGCCGCCGTGAAGTTGCCCAGATTCAGCCCGGTCACTGTCTGATGTGCAACGATGGCGGTGGCGCCGGCAAGTGCGCCCATCAGCATGGCACGCCAGATGATGGGCCAGTAAAGCCGGGATGGAGTTGCCGTGAGCAGTGCTCCGCCGACGGCGAGACCACCGGGCAGACCCGCTGCCAGGCCGGACAGCGCGGCCAGTACCAGTGCCGGCCCGGAAACGTCCGTCAGTTGAACCGGCAAACCGCTCAGGGCGCTCAGCTCCCGAAATGCCATGAGATAGAGCCTGACTGCAAGATGCCAGCCGGCGCTGATCAGAGCGATACTTACAAAGAGATGGCGCGTGGCCTGGGCCAGGTCCAGATCGATCCGCCAGGCCGAAAGCAGGAAGACATGGAGCCCGAGCACCACCCCGGGGAACAGCATGAAATCGAGCCCCCAGCGTTGATAGCCCAGGGTTGCCATGACGGCCGAGGTCAGGGCCGCCAGCATTATGGTCAGGTACCAGCCCAGCCGCTTCACAGCGCATCCAGAAACAGGGGCAGGCTGTCCTGCAGGGCAAACAGGGCCAGTCCGATCAGCAGTACGGCCATCAGGCCCTCGAAATAGCGCCTGATGCGCTGCAGTCCGGCGGCGATGGGCCCGCGTGTGACACCCCAGGCGATCAGGCTGTACCAGAGCCCGTCAATGACGAAGGGCAGCAGGGCCAATGCCCAGGGCACCGTCATGTCACTCACAAACGGACTGAACACGGCAGTAAAGAACAGCCAGATCTTGGGGTTGAACAGGCCGATGATCAGGCCCTGATACCAGTGGGCAGAACCGGCTTCGGCCTCGTCGGTGCCTTGCGGGGTCAGGGCCAGGGCACTGCGCAACATGCTGATACCCAGATACAGCAGCCAGCACTGGCCGCCGATCGCCACGCCCCAGAACCAGGGCCCGCCCAGAGCCTGGGCACTGGTGAAGAACAGCAGCGACAGCAGCGCATACAGACCGATTGCAGCCGCATGACTCCAGGCCGCGAGCAGGGCCTGCAGCCGACCTGCGACCAGCGCAATGCGCATGATCACGATCAGACTGGGGCCGGGTGTTGCCGCGCCCAAGAAGCAGATCAGACTTAGTGACAGCCACTGACTCAGCGTCATGGTCAGCTGCTCACGATCAGGCGCAGGCTGTCCAGGTGCAGCTCGGCCTGATCAATGGCCTCCAGCACCGCTGCCTGCCGCGTGGTCAACTGGTTGCGGGCGTGACGGTCGGCCTGTCCGGTCTGCGCTGACAGGGTGTCGAGGCGACCCAGTTCATGAGTGAAATGCTGCATGGCTTGCTCCCTGGCTTCTGTTCGCAATTGGTCCAACTGGGGCCGGGCCAGCGTCCGGGCGGCTTCCACCAGGGCTTCCACCCGGTCTTCCTGCTGGCGGATGATGGCCAGCAGCGTCGGCTTGTCCAGTCGTTGTTCCAGGTCCCGCAGGTCAATGGCGGCGAAAGCCTGACTGACATCCTGACTGCGCTGGTCGACCACGCAGCGAAACAGGGACTCCGGCAGGAACTGGCTGGCTATCAGCGCCGCCCGGTGCTGCATCAGCGGGCGCCAGGTGGCTTCCAGATAAAGGCTGCCGGGCGGCAGGCTGGGTACCCGGATCAGGGTAACCCCGGCGCTGCCCAGCCCGGTCTGGTCCAGAGTATCCAGCAGGAAGCGGATCAGCGGGTGCTCCCAGGTGATGAAGCGGACGTCATCGCGTGCCACGGCCACCGAGCGGCGGAACGTCAGCAGGCAACCACTGTCCAGCATCTCTGGCAACGAGTCCGGTATCACGCGCTCACCGGGACGGACCTCGAACAGGCCATGCCCGGCATCGTCACACTCGATGCCCAGCAACTCCAGCAGTTCCAGCACGATGGACTCGGGCGAGTGGCTGGTTTCAAAGTGGGCGATCTGCTCAACCAGATCCTCGGCCGCCTGGCGTCGGAAGGATTGCCATTCCAGCAGCCTGTGGCGGCCTTCACGGGCGCGCTGGCGGGCTGCGCTTGCCCGCTCGGCGGTGGTCGCAAGCAGTGCTTCGAAGGCAGCGCCCTGCGGCCACTCGACCAGAGTCAGGTTTACCGAGGTTGGCTCAGCATGGGGCAGGGGCCTGTCCTGCCCGAGGTCGATGGCCTGCTCACTGATCAGTGTGGCGAGTACTTCACCGCCGATGTCACAGGTATGGGTGAAGGCATTCAGGCCTTCATGATACCAGCGCAGCCACTGCTGCTGCCGCGAACCGGCCAGCACCGGTACATGGATCTGTACCACTTCGGTCTGGCCCAGGCGATCCAGGCGGCCGATACGCTGCTCGAGCAGGTCGGGGTGCGGCGGCAGATCAAAGCAGATCAGATGGTGCGCGAACTGGAAGTTGCGTCCCTCACTGCCGATCTCGGAACAGACCAGTACCTGGGCACCGGTATTGGGCTCGGCGAACCAGGCGGCAGCCCGATCGCGTTCCACCAGATCCATGTCTTCGTGGAACAGGGCACAGGCAATGCCGCCGCTCAGACGCAAATGCAGCTCCAGCGCCTCGGCGGTCTCCAGGTCATGACAGATCACCAGTGCCTTCTCGGCGGCGGCGTCTGCCGACTGCAGCCAGTTCAGCAGCCACAGGGTGCGGGGGTCGGTGCGCACCTGATCCGGCTGTGCCCGTTCCGGCCAGGGGTGGTGGAGGGGGTAGTCCGCAGGGGCCTCCAGGGTATGTACAGACAGCTCCCGTTCGGGGAAGCCACGAATGCGTTCGCGGCTGTTGCGGAACTGCAGACGCCCGATGCCTCGGGTGTCGATCAGGTGGGAGACCAGAGCCTCCAGCGCACTTTCGTACTCAGTGTCTGTCGCCGCAGCGCTGACGGCCGTCAGCAGGCGTTCCGATTCCGGGTCCTGGCACCAGTCCCGCAGCGCTTCGGTATCCGGCCGCTTGCCGTCTTCCAGCGTCATGAAGGGGCGCAGGTCACTGCTCAGTTGCACCAGTTGATCGGTGGTGGCCTGGAAACTCTCGTAATCGGTGAACCGCTGCGGGTCCAGCAGGTGCAGGCGTTCGAAATGGGCGCGGGCACCATCCTGTTCCGGGGTTGCCGTCAGCAGCAGCACGCCCGGGGTCTGCTCGGCCAGTTGCCAGACGGCCTGACTGGCGGCGGCAGCCTCGGGGTCTTCCGGATCCGGATGCAGGTGATGGGCTTCATCGACTACCAGGCAATCCCAGCCGGCTTCCAGAGCCAGGGCCGCTGCCGCCGGCCGGGTCCACAGGCTGTGTGGTACCAGCACCCATTGTGCGCTGCCAAAGGGGTTGTTGTCCGGGTCTTCCATCAGTGCCGCTTCCAGGCGGCTGTCATCAAAGATGCTGAGGGGCAGGTCGAACTTGCGGATCATTTCCACCAGCCACTGGTGCAGCAGGTGATCCGGTACCGTGACCAGCAACCGCTCGGCCAGCCCGCTGGCCTGGCAGTGCCACAGAATCAGGCCAGCCTCGATCGTCTTGCCGAGACCGACTTCGTCGCTGAGCATGGCTCTGGGCAGGCCGGCTCGTGTCGCCTGCGCCGCCACATGATACTGGTGCGGGTTCAGATGCAACCGCCCTCCCAGCAGGCCGCGCGCCGGCTGCTGCTGGTAATGGGCATACTGCTCACGCAGGCGGCGGCGCAGCAGATACCAGGACAGCTGGTTGACCTGACCGGACAGCAGCCGGCGGTCCGCACTGTCCAGTCTGAGTTCCGGCGCGAGCAGCATTTCCGGCAGCATTTCCGGCGTGCCGTCGGGGCCGCTGACCTGATAATAGAGAATGCCTTCCCGTTCCTCGACTGCCTCCACAATGAGTTCATCACCGTCTGTGGTGTACAGTGGTTGCCCCGGCTTGACCAGGTGGCGCTGGAGCGGTGAACGATCCTGCGCATAGACTCGGGAATCACCGGTAGCCGGGAAACTGACCGCGATGCGGTGCTTTTCCACGGCTTCGACCAGGCCCAGTCCCAGTTCTGGCTCTGTTTGCGAGAACCAGCGTTGGCCTGCTTTGAAGCTCATCAGTTCTAACACTCCGGGAATTCATTTATGATTGAGAGAGATAACAATGAGGCGGAAGTTTAGTGGTCGACACCAGTGACTTCAAACGAAATTCCAGCACCCTCAGTGAGTTTGAACGGCGACGCAACGAGCGCCTGCTCAAGACCTTTCTGGAAGAGGACGTGCCCAGACTGCATTGAGGACCCGGTGAAGTGCGCATGCGCATGCGCGGCTGGTCTATCGAGTTCTATGAAGCGCAGGCCCATCCGGTACACCAGGACAGGGTGGTGCGACTGCCACTGGCCTTGCTGAAGGGCGGGGCTGACGGCGCCGGCTGGAAGCTCTATTTTCGCGGTACCAGCGGTCACTGGGAGCCCTATCCGGTCACTGCCGAGAAACTGGAATGTGCCAGTGACAGTCGAACCCGTCCGGGTACTGCGGCAGCGCCCGACTCATTGCGCCTGCCGTGCGCCCTGTCACTGATCGTCGAAGACAAATTGGGCGTATTCTGGTAATTCCCATTAGCTTTGCCATACTTTATCGAACATCTGTAGTTGAGAATATAACAATGTATGATCGCAGGTGTCTGGGGCATTGCGATGAGCCGGATTCCGGACCAGTAGTGCGGATGTCTTGTTGACTGACAGAGGGCGGTAGGTGATCAAGATTATTGCTGTAACAGCGCTGCGGGTTGGCATGTATATCTCGGAAGAGAATGCCCGCTGGGTGCCCAGTCGCAACAAATCCCGCTCTGGCATGCTGACGCACCAGGGCACCATCGACAAGATTCGGCGTCTGGGCATCAGCGAGGTATTTATCGATACCGAGCGCGGTCTGGATGGCCCGGAAGCCCGTCAGCCGACAGCGGAGGAACTGGCGGCGGTGAGAGGTGAAACAGCGACGGAGGGCTTTGCGAACACCAGTGGCGTAGAAGTCCGGCCCGAGGCTGAACCCGAAGCCGTCATCGCCCGTCAGCAGGAGCAGTCCGGTGTCGCTGCACCCTCGGTGACGCTGGCAACCGAGCGCGTGCAGGCCGGCGAGGTACACAGCCGAGGCCTGCAACTGGTCGACAGCGTCATGGAACGGGTGCGCGCGGGCGAAACCATCGATATCAGTGAAGTGGACGATGTGGCCGATAGCATCATGGGTTCACTGTTCAGGAACGAGAATGGCTTTGCCTGCCTGGCCCGTATTCGGGAGAAGGATGCCTACCTGCTGGAGCACAGCCTGAATGTCGGCGTGCTGCTTGGACTGCTGGGCAAGTCTCTGCACTATGATCAGGATGTGATTCGCAAGTTGATCGCAGGTGGCATGTTGCATGATATCGGCAAAATTCTGGTGCCGGATGCGATTCTCAACAAGCCCGGCAAGCTGGACCCCGAAGAATGGGAAGAAATGAAGCGCCATGTCGACTACGGGTACGAATACCTCAGGTCACTGGGTGACATCGATCCCATCGTGCTCTGTATCTGCCGCCAGCACCATGAACGTCTCAATGGCGCCGGTTATCCTCTGGGCCTGGACAGCACTGAACTCGACCACTATGCACGCATGGCCGCAGTCTGCGATGTCTATGATGCCATCACGGCGGATCGGGTTTACCACAAGGGTGTATCGCCGGCAGTGGCCATGCGTCGCCTGGTAGACCTGACGGAACATGATCTGGACAAGGAAATGGTCTATCAACTGATCCGCTGTCTGAGTATCTATCCGGTGGGGTCGGTGGTGGCGCTGAAAAGCGGCCGCATCGGCGTCGTGGTATCATCCAACCGCATCAAGCAGAAGTCCCCAGTGGTCCGGTTGATGTATGATCCGGAACGGGGGCAGCGCCTGGGGGCAGAAGACCTGGATCTGGCCGAACCCTATGCGGGCGACAGCATTCTCGAAGTGCTCGAGGCCTCGGCCCTGCCGAAAGATATCAATGTCCTGGAGTTTCTCTGAAGACAATGACGACCTCTCTGTCACTTGACGATCAGATGCCGGTGCCTGACCCTTATCTGGACCGCTTTGGCGGCGTCGGTCGCCTGTATGGCGCTGTTGCTCTGGAGCGTTTTCGGCACGCCCGGGTGGCTGTTGTTGGAGTAGGCGGTGTCGGCTCCTGGGCAGTGGAAGCCCTGGCCCGTTCCGGGATCGGCGAGCTGACACTGTGGGATATGGATGATGTCTGTGTTTCCAATACCAATCGTCAACTGCACACTACCCGGGATACGCTGGGTCAGTTCAAGGTCGATGTGCTGGCCGAGCGCTGTCGGGCCATCAACCCGGAGCTGACTGTAAACGCCCGGCAGGCCTTTGTGACTGTCGACAATCTGGCTGAAACCGACCTGATGGCGCATGACTTCGTCGTGGATGCCATCGACAGTGTGGCGGTCAAGGTGGCGTTGATCCTGGCGCTGAAAGCGGCGGGCACGCCTTTTGTGATGACCGGTGGCGCCGGCGGCCAGAGGGACCCGACGCGTATTCGACGCGGTGACCTGGCGCAGGCCACGCAGGACCCGTTGGCGGCCAGGGTGCGCCAGTGGCTGCGGCGTGAGCACGGCTATCCCAGAGGGGACCAGCGCGGGCGCAACAAGATGGGCGTGCCCTGTATCTGGTCCGAAGAGCCTCTGGTATACCCGCAGCCGGACGGCAGTGTCTGTGCCAGCAAGCACTTTGATGGCGGCACACGGATGAACTGCGCGGGCGGGTTTGGTGCCTCCATGGCCGTGACGGCCACCTTTGGCATGGTCGCCTCGGCGGCTGTGCTGGATCATCTGGCTGGCACTGTCTGAACAGTCGCCCGTTCAGTCGGGATACAACCGGTCCGGACCGGCATTGTCGGTCTGTCCGGGTCCGGCTTGCGGCCATTGATCGAGGCAGCGCAGCCAGCGCTCGCCCAGTGCGACCGGGTCCGGTTGCTGCTCCGGGCGACCATACTGCATGGCCTGGGTATCCCTGACCAGGGTCGGCACTTCCTGCTGGCCCGATATCCGGGCCATCCGCTCCAGATCCGGCCAGCCTGTCTGGTCCCGGTGCTCCGCCAGCAGGCCCAGCAGGCGCGCCCAGTCCTGCTGGTCGGTGGCCTGACGCACGGCCTGGATCCAGGCCGGAGCCGCTGACGGTCGTCTGGCCCGGCGCGGCTGCTTGGCGGACGCTCCCGCAGCAGTCTTGCGGGCTGTTCTTACCCGTGGTTCAGCTTTTGTTTCACTGGCGCGGGCAGGCCTGGAGGGCCTGTCCGGGTTGGCGGATCGCCTTGCCCACCAGTGCGCGATTCGCTGCCACAGTCGACGGCCTGACCGATGAAGCAGCCACCCCAGCGCGAGTGCAACCAGGAATCCGGCGGCCGCCATGATGATCCGGCTCGTCAGGCCGGGGCCAGCATCGTCTGCCACCTCCGCTGCGGGTTCCGGCTCGACCAGATCGGGTGTTGGCTGCAACGGCCCGGGGGCGATATCCAGACTGCGTCCCGGCGCTTCTGCCCAGCGCAGTGAGTCCGTGTCCAGGTCCCACCACGGAATGCGCAGCGCCGGCAACTCCAGGCTGCCGGGCTGGCGCAGCAGGTAGGCCACCTCGTCGTGGCGGGTGCTGACCCGTTGCTCTGCATCCAGATTTTCCTCTGCGCGCGCGGAACCCTCATAGCGCCGCACCGAAGCCGGCAGGCTGTCCGCTTCGGCCGGCCGGGGCAGACGGGCGCCATCGGGCCCCGTGGCCTGCACACGGGTATGGCGCGTGAACTGGTCTCCGACCTGCGGGTTGTCGGTTACCCCGGACCAGGTCTGGGTGAGGGTCAGATCACGCGCCGGCAGCCAGGCATGGTTGCCAGGGAACTCTGCCGGTACCGGCCTGACTTCCAGCGCCACTGGGTCACTGCGCACATCGCGCAGTGGCTGGCGCGGGGCCAGACTGTGGGTTCGATAGTCGCCCTCGAACCGGAACGTCGGCAGCTCGCGTTCTCCCGGCGAGAGCGGCGTATACAGATAGTGGAAGCGGGTGTAGCTGTAGGTATTGCCGGCGCGCTGTGTTTCACCCGTCAGAGCGTCACCCAGCGCGGTCCATTCGCTGTCCTCCGGGGTGACGTCGGCAAAGGCGCCGTTGACGCTGACGTTGTAATAAAGCGTCAGCGTGACCCGTATCGATTCGCCCACATAGGGCCGACGATTGCTGACCGCCACATCCAGTTCCACATTGCGGTCCATGACGGCCCGCTGTTCCGGACTGACGGCCAGTACCGTGATCTCGATGGGGTGCGTGCGGGCTGTGCCGACCTGCAGCGCGGGGATGGTCAGGTGGCCGGTCTGACGTGGGCGCAGGGTGATTTCCCATTCCTGAAAGTCGCGGCCCAGAGCCTCATGCAGCGCGGGATTGTTGGTGGATGAGCGCTGATCTATGACCTCGAAATCACGCAGCAGCGGTGCCAGGTTGAGCTCGTGATTGTCCACTCGGGTGCGCACCCTGAGGGTCAGGGTGCTGCCCTCTACCACTGTGGTGCGGTTGACGCTGGCCAGCGCATCCGTGGTCTGCGCCGTGGCCGGTATGACCGTCAGGTACAGGCCGAGCAGCAGGCTCAGCACCATCAGCACAGACCACAGACAGGCTGGCCTGCCGAGGTTGGGGTGAACAGTTGCCGGGCTCACCATACGGGTCCTGTGTCATCAATGTTGTCGGGGTCCGCTTCGTACTGGTGGCGGAACTTGCGTTGCAGCAGGCTGGCGTCTGTTTCCGGCATGCGCCGGCGGATACTGTCCTCCAGCGCCTGGGCGCCATCGTCTGCGGCGCCGGCGTCACCACTGCCATCACCTGGCTGCGTGGGCGCGCCGTCACCCGCACGGGCGCTGCCGTCGCCGGGCTGGGCCGGGACCTGCGGTGAATCCTGTTCGGCCCCGCCGGCTTCTGCCTGCTGCTGTAGAAAGGCCTCTACCAGATCACGATTGTGTTCGGCTTCCTCGAAGTCCGGTTCCTGTTCCAGTGCGGCCTCGTAAGCTTCCAGAGCCTCTTCATAGCGCTCCAGATGCACCAGTGCATTACCCCGATGATAATGGTCGCGCGCAGTTTCAGGGCTGCCCAGCCATTGGAGTGCCTGTTGCCAGGCGCCAGCTTCCAGGGCTGCGTAGATCTGCCAGTCCCGACTGTGAAACAGGTGCATGGCCGCTTCCGGATCGGTCGGCAGGCGGGTGGCGCCCTGCTGGTCCGGACTGCGAAACCAGTCGGCGGGCTCGGCGCTTACCGGCGGCGCCGGCAGCCAGAGGCCCAGAGCGAGCAATACCACCGCCAACTGGCCGCGACCGAACAGCAACGCCAGCCCGGGCAGCAGGGCCAGCAGCAGATACAGACCGAGATCAACGGTAACGGTGCTGTCTTCACTGCCTGTACCTTCGGCCAGTGGGCTGGGCGGCAGCACGGACTGCCAATCAGTATCATCTGCGGTCAGAGTATGCCAGCGGATATTGCCGGCATCGGCCAGTATCGAAAACTCGGTAGGGTCCAGCGCATGCTCGACCGGATTGCCGGTGCCATCGCGCACTGGCGTGCCGTCCTGGCGCAGCAGTGGGCCGCCGATGTCGGTGCTCACGGCAATGATGCCCAGTTGTCGTTGGCTGGCGGACAGTTCCGGCAGGCGGGTACGTTGCTCCGCCGACAGCGCCGCCGTGAGCCAGAGAATGTCGCCAGCCTGGTCGCCCAGCAGGTCGTTGGCCAGCGTCAGCGCAGCGACCGGATGATTGCCCGGGCGCGGCATGATTTCCGGGTCCAACTGGCGCAGCAGGGTGTCGACGGCATGGTGGTCGAAGGTCAGCGGGGTGACCACATGGGCACTGCCGGAGTAGGTGACCAGTGCCATGGGCCGACCGGGGTGCGCTTCCATCCAGTCCTGAACCTTCTGCCGGGCCCGGGTATGCCGGTTGGGCGGGATGTCGCGCGCCAGCATGGTCGGGGACTGATCCAGTATGATGACGACCGGTCGCTCCTGCAGTCCGTCGTCAGTGGGCCGCTCCAGAGCCGGCCCGGCCAGGGCCAGCGGCAGCAACAGCAGGGCTCCGAGCCCGGTGCGGCGCAGCCAGCGGGTACGCAGGCCACCGGCCTGTTGCATCAGTGCACTCAGCAACGGGGCATCGATATGCTGCTGCCACTGCTGCCCGGTGCCCCTGTGCCAGCGCCAGACCTGCCATATGACCAGCGGCCAGAGCAGCAGCCATTCGGGTCGCAGTAGTGTCATGGTACCTCCTTCCGGCCCCGGGGCCACAGCGACGGCAGCCAGCCCATGCCCAGCAGCAGAACCAGGGCCAGGCCCGCCGGCCAGTAGAATACATCCCTGGCGTGACGCACAAAACGCTGCTGGCTGTCAGTGGGTTCCAGTTCATCAATGGCCGCATAGATGGCGCTGAGGTCGGTGCTGGTGCGGGCGCGGAAGTATTGCCCGCCGGTGGTCTCGGCGATGGCGATCAGAGCCGGTTCGTCGATATCGGAGGGGCTGCCGCCCGGGCCGCCATCATCGCTGCCGAAACCGATGGCATGAATGGTGATGTTGTGATCACGCGCAAAGATGCCGGCTTCACGGGGGAAGACATTGCCGATCGTCTGCGCGCCATCCGACAACAGTATGATCACCCGCTCATCATCTGCCCTGGCTTCCCGGGTTTCATCCAGGTGCATGACCCCGAGTGCCAGGGCTTCGCCCAGTGCCGTGCGTGGGCCGGCCATGCCGATTTCCATTTCGTCAACCAACTGGGTCAGCATGGCCAGGTCGGGTGTGACGGGTACATGAACATAGGCCTGACTACCAAACACGATCAGGCCAATCTGGTCACCCTGGCGGCCGGGAATGAAGTCTTCCAGAATGTGCTTGACTGCGGTCAGGCGGTCGGTCTGCTGACCGTTCACCCGCATGTCGTTGATCGACATGCTCAGCGACAGGTCGACCAACAGCATCATCTGGCGTCCCGACAGCAGAATATCATCCCGCTCGCCCGGCACCTGAGGTCGCATGGCGGCCAGTACCAGACACAGCCAGACCAGCAGCAGGATCAGGCTGCGGGGCGTCAGCATCTGGTGCCAGGAGGCGGCGCCTGCCGCACTGCGCCAGGCTTCCGCAAAGGGCACGCGGGGCGCCGACTGCGGGCCTGCCGGCAGCCACCACCAGACCACCCAGATCAGGGGCAGCAGGATGATCAGCCAAGGCCAGGCGAATGTAAGTGCAGACAGTTCAGACATAGGTGTTCCAGTTCTGCGTGATGTGTAGTCAACAGCAGGGTCACATCACGACCACGGTATATATCGCGCAACAATTGGTCCACGACCGGTGGCAGCGGTGCCGGACTCAGTTGGCGCCAGGTGTGCAGAAAGGCGGCTGGCGGCAGTTGGGTCGGCACGCCCTGGCCGTCACGTGCCAGGCTGCGCAGCCAGTGTCCGGCCGCCAGTTCCGGTTCGGGGTCAGCGACCAGGTGGTTCAGCTCCTGCAGATAGGCCCTCTGCAATCGGCGCAGGGCAGGGCGCCGCCACCAGGGTGTATGCCAACTGTACCAGGCCAGCCAGCCCAGCCCGATGAGCAGGAGCAGGCTGACCAGCAGGGTCCAGCCGGTAGCCGGCGGCCACAGGGACAGGCTGTCCGGTGCCAGGTTGGGTGCCAGTCGGGCCTGCAGTTCAAGCGGCGACATCCGTTACAGCTCCCTGGTACTGCTGGCAGCAGGTTCCTGGGGTCGTCCTTCCTGCCACTGCCAGTGGGCGGGGTCATCCAGGGTGCTCAGGCGTACCCATTGGCAGCGCAGGCGGTCGACCTGGCTGGACAGATTGGCGAACCAGGCATCACGGGCTGCCTGATAGCGCTCGCGGGTACGCCGCGAACCCTGGATCAGGAAGGTACCGTCCTGCCCGCTGACGGGATACTGGCCGCTGGCGGGCACGTCCGCTTCCAGAGGGTCCTGCAGTTGTACCAGCGTCACTGGGCTGCGCGCCAGAGTCTGCAGACAGCCGCCCCAGTCATGCGGTGGCAGCAGGTCGCCAAAGATCACCAGTGGCCGGCCGGGTACCGCCAGGCGCTGCAGTTCGGTCTGGAACTCCACAAATTGCTGGTGCCCCAGAGCGGGTTTGTACACCAGACGGCTGTGGCGTGCCCAGGCATCCAGTTGGGCCAGCCAGCGCTGGCGCGTGCGTGCCGGGCGCAGAACCTCGACGCCATGCGGTGACAGGATCAGGCTGCCGACAGCATCGCCGGCATCATGCCGGGACCAGCCCAGCGCAGCTGCCGCCTCGATGGCCCGCACTGATTTGTAGGCACTGCGGCTGCCGAAATACATGCCCGGGGTCAGAGCCAGGACCAGCAGCCAGGTCAGCTCGTTTTCCTGTTCGAATACCCGGGTCAGAGGTTCGCCCAGGCGGGCGGTCGCACGCCAGTGCAGATGGCGCAGGTCATCACCCGGCTGGTAGGCCCGCAGTTCGCGCATCTGCAGACCACTGCCGGCAAGTCGGCTTTCGCGCAGGCCGACCAGGTGTGCGAAGCTGCGCGTGTGGTCGCGCCGTGCCGGCTGCTGCAATTGCAGCAGTTGCTCCAGACTGACTTCGGTGCCGTTCAGCATCAGAGCCTCAACTGACCGGGACCGCGTGCAGCAGGGCATCAATTACATGGTCGATGCTGACGCCCTGCGCCTGGGCCCGGAAATCCAGACTGAGCCGGTGCCGGTAGACCAGGGGCAACAGGCGCTGCACCAGGTCCGGGGTCACGAAATCCATACCTTCCAGCCAGGCCTGGGCCCGACACACCTGCTCCAGCCCAATGGTGGCGCGCGGGCTGATACCGGCGGCCAGCCAGTCGGCAAGCTCGTTGCTGTAGCGAGCCGGGCGACGGGTGGCGTCGGCAAGATGGACCAGGTAGTCCTCAATGGACGCCGAGACATGAATCTGCGCCACCTCGGTGCGTGCGGCCTGGATATCGGGCCAGCCCAAGGGGTCGGCAGGCGGCGGTTGCAGACGGTCGCCGTGGCGCGTCAGGCGCAATATGGCGCGCTCGGTGTCCGGGCTTGGATGGCGAATGCGCACATGCAGCAGAAAGCGGTCCAACTGCGCCTCGGGCAGCGGGTAGGTGCCTTCCTGCTCCAGCGGGTTCTGCGTGGCGACCACCATGAACAGGTCGGGCAGGGCACGGGTTTCACGACCGGCCGATACCTGGCGCTCCGACATGCCCTCGAGCAGGGCGGCCTGAACCTTGGCCGGAGAACGATTGATTTCGTCGGCCAGCAACAGGTTGGCAAAGATGGGGCCGGGCTGAAATTCGAATGACTGCTGGTCGGCACGGAATATCTCGGCGCCGGTAATGTCGGAAGGCAGCAGGTCCGGCGTGAACTGGATGCGCTGGAACTCGCCGCGCACGCCCAGGGCCAGGGCCTTGACGGCCCGTGTCTTGGCCAGACCGGGAGGGCCTTCCAGCAATACATGGCCATCTGTCAGCAGGCCCAGCAACAGGGCTTCGATCAATTGTTCCTGGCCAATGACGGAACTGCTCAGATAGGACTGCAACTGCTGAAATCTGCTTAAGGTCATCGGGTCCTCGGTATGGCTGTGACTGCCCCGGCGCCGGGGCGGCTGCCGGTCAATATTGTGTCTGCGCCAAGTCTATTGCAAATGCGACATTGCAGGGAAAGCACTGGCGAAATCCGGCTGATGCGTTACCTTATCATTACGGAGTTACAGACGCTCCGAGAGAAGGCTGAATCCATCTGAAAATATAAAGTATAAAGGGACTACTGCTCATGCCCGCAAAGAAGCTGCCGCCGCAGTCGGACATCGTAGAAACACTCAAAGAAAGATTGCAGAAACACGTCAGGGAGGGCCAGAAAAAAACGCTGGCCGAGCTGATTCATCGAGTGTTTGACCACGCCGCCTATAATGACCTGGCGGCCTATGACATGGCGGATCTGGCCGGGCTGACGGTGAGTCTCTGGCGGCATGTCGACAAGTGGCCCCAGTCCGATCAGGCAGCCAGAGTGCAGGTCTTCAACCCCAATGTCGAAGAACACGAGTGGAAGAGCGGTCATACCTGCGTGCTGATTTTGGCGCGGGATATTCCGTTTGTCGTCGATTCGGCGCGGCTGGCCCTGAATCGCCTGGGCGCCAATATCCACCGTCTGTTTTATGGCGATTTCCAGACCGAGCGCACGGCCAGTGGTCAGATCCAGTCACTGTCGACGCCGGGGCCGTCTGACAATGAATTGCTGGTGTGCTTCGAGATCGACCATATCTCGCAGGCCAGGGAGCGCCGCCAGACAGAGCGTGAGCTGCTCCGGGTCATCAGCGAGGTCAATCTGGTGGTGGATGACTATCCGGCCATCACCGAGGTTGTCAGCCACGCCCGGGACGGTGTAAAGAAGCTGGCCAAAAGCAGCCTGCCGGCAGAGGAAGTCGAGGAAAGCCGCGTTTTTCTGGATTGGCTGCTGGATGATCACTTTACCTTCCTGGCCTGTGACCGTTACGAGATCAGGGACAACAAGGTCATCACCGTGGCCGATTCCGAGCGCGGTCTGTTTCGCCAGCCGCGACGTTCCGCGGCGGAGCATATTGATCTGTCCGGTGATCAGATGGCCGCCTCGGCTTACGACCCCCGCATCATCACCTTTGCCAAGTCCGGCCGCCGCTCATCGGTGCATCGGCCCGCCTACAGTGACTATGTCATCATCAAGGAATTCAACAGCAAGGGTGAGGTAACCGGCGGCTATCGTATCCTCGGGCTCTATACCTCTGCGGTCTACAATGACTCGCCGCGCAGCATTCCCATCGTGCGGCGCAAGATCGACGAGGTGGTGCGCCGCTCGGGCTTTACCAGAGGCAGCCACAACAGCAAGGAGCTGGCGCAGATACTGCACACCTTCCCGCGTGACGAGCTGATTCTGTCCACCGTGGAGGAGTTGCTCAGTACGACCATGTCGGTGCTGTCCATTCAGGAGCGCAAGCAGATCCGGGTGTTCTCCCGGCGCGATCCCTATGGCAAGTTTGTCACCGCCCTGGTCTACCTGCCGCGGGAAATCTTCAATACCGAAATTCGCACCCAGATCCAGCAACTGATGGCCAGCCGCATGGATGTGGAAGGCTCGGATTTCAGCATCTATCTGAGCGAGTCGGTGCTGGCGCGTATTCGCTTTGTGTTCAAACTGAGTTCGCCGCTCAAGGAAACCCTGGATACGGCCGACCTGGAACGCACGATCGTGCAGATGGCCCGCCGTTGGGAGGATGAACTGGCGGAAGCCCTGACCGAAACCCTGGGTGAGGAAAAGGGTGTGGATTTGCATGCAGCCTACCGCAGAGCCTTCCCGTCCGGCTATCGGGAAAGCTATTCGGCCCGGGTGGCAGTGACCGATATTCAGCGCATGGAGTCGCTGTTCGCCAATCCGGAAGATCAGCTGACTCTGAGCTTCTATCTGAGCCAGGAACCGTCGGAGACCAACCTCAAGCTGAAGATTTTCCATCAGGACTCGGAGCTGATGCTGTCCGACCTGGTGCCGGTGCTGGAGAACTTCGGTCTGCGCGTGGTAGACGAGATCCCCTATCCGGTTGAGCGGGAAGATGGTCAGCGGGTCTACATTTACGATTTCACGCTGCTGTATCAGGCCGATCCGGATCTGGAACCGGCCGAGCTGCGGGAGATCTTCCACGATGCCTTTATCAATATCTGGTATGGCCGGGCGGAAAACGATGCCTACAACCAGCTGATTCTCGGTTCGCGCCTGACCTGGCGTGAGGTCGCCATGCTGCGCGGCTATGCGCATTACATGAAACAGATCCGCTTCGGTATCAGCCAGGAGTACATTGCCACCACCCTGATTCGGCACCCGCAACTGACCGAGATGCTGTCCTACCTGTTCTCGTCCCGCTTCAACCCGGTGCGCAAGAAGCGCACCGAGCTGCAGGCCAAGTACACAGCCAAGCTGGAGGAAGGTCTGGAGCAGGTGGAAAACCTCAATGAAGACCGGATTCTGCGCAAATACATGGAACTGATGCAGGCCACTCTGCGCACCAACTTCTACCAGGCTGAAGAAAAGGGCAGGCGCAAGTCCTATATCAGTTTCAAGCTGGACCCGCATGTGATTGCGGACATGCCGAAACCACGACCACAGTACGAGATTTTCGTCTACTCACCCAGAGTGGAGGGCGTGCATCTGCGTGGCGGCAAGGTAGCGCGGGGTGGTCTGCGCTGGTCGGATCGGCTGGAAGACTTCCGTACCGAGGTGCTGGGGCTGGTGAAGGCACAGCAGGTCAAGAATGCGGTGATTGTGCCGGTGGGCGCCAAGGGCGGATTTGTGGCCAAGCAGTTGCCTGATCCGTCGGATCGGGAGGCCTTCATGGCTGAAGGCATAGCCTGCTACAAGACCTTTATTCAGGGCCTGCTGGATATCAGCGACAACCTGGTTGGCGGCGATGTGGTGCCGCCGACTGATGTTATCCGGCATGACGAGGATGATCCCTATCTGGTAGTGGCTGCCGACAAGGGTACCGCGACTTTCTCCGACATTGCCAACGAAGTGGCCCAGGGCTACAACTTCTGGCTCGGTGATGCCTTTGCCTCCGGTGGTTCCAATGGTTATGACCACAAGAAGATGGGTATCACGGCTCGGGGTGCCTGGGTCAGCGTGCAGCGCCACTTCCGGGAAATGAATATCAATGTGCAGGAATCGCCGATCACGGTGGTGGGCATTGGTGACATGGCCGGTGATGTGTTCGGCAACGGGCTGCTGTCTTCGCGCTGCCTGAAACTGGTTGCGGCCTTCAACCACATGCACATCTTCTTCGACCCGGATCCGGACCCGGAGCAATCGTTCAGGGAGCGAGAGCGGCTGTTCAAACTGCCGCGATCCAGCTGGGACGACTATGATCGCAAGCTGATTTCCAAGGGTGGCGGCATTTTCAGCCGCAATGCCAAGTCCATAGATCTGAGCCCGGAAGTGAAGAAGCTGCTGGGTATCAGGCGGGACAAGATGACGCCGACGGAGCTGATCAGTCAGATTCTGAAAGCGGAAGTGGACCTGATCTGGAACGGCGGCATCGGCACCTATGTCAAGGCCTCGACCGAGACCCATGCCGAGGTCGGTGACAAGGCCAATGACAACCTGCGGGTCGATGCCCGTGATCTGCGGGCCCGGGTGCTGGGTGAGGGCGGCAACCTCGGCTTTACTCAGCTGGCGCGGGTGGAGTTCGCCTTGCAGGGCGGACGCTGTTACACCGACTTCATCGACAACGCCGGTGGCGTGGACTGCTCGGACCACGAGGTCAACATCAAGATTCTGCTGGACGAACTGGTGAAGAGCGGCGATCTGACCGTCAAGCACCGCAACCAGTGGCTGGTCAAGATGACCGAGGAGGTCTCCAGTCTGGTGCTGTCGAACAACTACAGGCAGACGCAGGCCATCAGCATAGCGGCGCGGGAGGCGGCGCAGCGACTGGAAGAGTATCGGCGCCATATCAGCACTTTCGAGGCAGACGGCAAGCTGGATCGGGCGCTGGAGTTCCTGCCCGATGACGAGCAGATCTCCGAGCGCAAGGCCATGGGGCAGGGGCTGGTTCGGCCCGAGCTCAGTGTGCTGATTTCCTACAGCAAGGGCGACCTGAAAGAAGCGCTGATTCACCAGAATGCGGGCGACGATGACTATCTGGCACAGGAGGTGTTTACCGCCTTTCCCGGGACCCTGGTCAAGCAGTTCGGCGAGCAGATACAGCATCACCGCCTGAAGCGCGAAATTGTGGCCACGCAGTTGGCCAACGACCTGTTCAACCACATGGGCATCGTGTTCATGCACCGCCTGCGTGAGAGCACCGGGGCCTCGGAACTGGAGGTGGTCAAGGCCTACGTGGCAGCGCGTGATATCTTTGGCATGTCGGAGCTGTGGGCTGCCGTGGAGTCGATGGATTACCGGGTGGACAGCGCCTTGCAGATGGACATGATGGCCCGGCTGTCGCGCATGGTGCGCCGCGCCAGCCGTACGCTGATCAAGAACAATCGGCTCAATCTGGAAGTGGCCACCCTGGTCAAGCGCTATCAGGGTTCCATCAACGAGCTGGCAGTGGCCATTCCGCAGTTCCTGCAGGGGGACATGGCCAGCCGTCACAATGAGGCGGTGGACAGCTTCATGCAGGCCGGCATCAGTCAGGCGGTGGCCCCCCGGCTGGCCACCTGTGATCATCTCTACCACGGCATCGCCATCATCGGAGTGGCCAGTCAGTTGAAGGTGTCACTGGAGCGCGCCGCGCAGACCTTCTTCCTGCTGGGTGACAAGCTGGCGCTGAACCAGTTCGGCGGTGCCCTCAGTGCCATGCCGGTGGGCACGCACTGGCAGGCCATGGCACGTGAGGCCCTGCGCGATGATCTCGAGCAACAGCAACAGCGGCTGACCTGGGGCGTGTTGAACGAGGATGACGGCGGTGATCTGGAGGCCACGCTGGAACGCTGGACCCAGCTGCATCAGCCGCTGGTGGATCGCTGGCTGCGTATTGTGCGCGAGATACTGGCCACCAGTGAACCGGAGTTCAGCATGTACAGCGTCGCCACACGGGAACTGCTGGATCTGTCGCAGTCCACCAGTGGCGGCGCCATGCTGGAAAACTGAGCTCGCCTGGCGCATCATGGGCACTGATCACGGATCAGTGCCCATGAAAGAATCCATCATTGTCAGTTTCGCCATCACCCCCGAGGAGCTGCAGCGCCTGTATGACGGCTCTGCACGCAGTGTCTACACTGTGGCCGCTGACGGTCGCAGTGTGTCCTTCCCGTTACGCATTCTGCAGCCGTTCATTACCCGTGACGGTATCAGGGGCGCCTTTCGCATCTGGTATCAGGATGGCCGCTTCGAGCAGATAGAACGCCTCTCGGCCTGACTTGTTCTGGTGCATCTTGCACGCTGTTGGTGCGTCGGCCTGGTCGGCGGCTGACCGGATGGGTCTCCAATGCCCTGTTCTGAGCCGCAGCTCCCGCCTCATGACCCGTCACCCACCCTTGGCACAGCTTGTGCAAAGGTCTTGTACAGTAAATCTTGTGCAATAGCACTGCACAGCGGGCTGCGGCCGGCTGACGACATTTCAAAGGTGCCATGTACAGCCTTATGGGTGCATGGCAACTGACGAGCAAAGGCGCTCGACACATCGGTTTCAGTAATGGAACCCATGGGTCGGGCGCTTTTTTTTGGTCTTGCAATTGATGGGAGCGGATATGCGGCAACGATGGATCATAGTCGGTCATGGCATGGTAGCGATGCGCCTGTTGCGTGAGATCGTGGCGCTGCGGCCGGAACAGGTTCAACTGGTCTGCATCGGCGAGGAAGCCTTGCCCGGCTACAGCCGCATCGGTCTGTCCGATGTACTGGCCGGAAAGCGTGACATCGACAGTCTGCAGGATGTGGCAACGGACTGGTATGAGCGCCATGACATCCAGAGTCTGCACGGTCGGGTGGTCACCATTGATCGCCCCCGCAAGCGAGTGACGCTGGCGGATGGCAACATTCTGCATTACGACCGTCTGCTTCTGGCTACCGGCTCGGCACCGCGCCTGCCGGACGTGCCGGGCATTGATCTGCCCCAGGTACGCCCCTTCCGTACGGTCGAAGATGTGTGCAGCCTGCTGGCGGTGGCGCCGGGGTCGCGCGCGGTGGTACTGGGTGGTGGCTTGCTGGGTCTGGAGGCCGCGGTTGGTCTGGCCGGACGCGGTGTCGAGGTGACTCTGGTCCACCGCGAAGGCTGGCTGATGAACCGACAGCTGGACCGGCAGGCCGGGGACTGGCTGGAAGAGGCGCTGGCGCAACGGGGCGTGCGTTTCCTGAAGAACACCGAGGCCGCTGCTATCGAGCCGGAGGGCGCCGCCTGCCGCGTTGATCTGGTCAGCGGTGAGCGTCTGCCCGCCGATGTGGTGGTGCCTGCCATCGGCATAGTGCCGCGTGTCGATCTGGCCCGGGATGCCGGCCTTGAGGTTGGCCGCGGTGTGGTGGTGAATGACTGGCTGCAGACCAGTGATGCGGCCATCTGCGCGCTGGGCGAGTGCGCCGAACACAGAGGCACCGGCTATGGCCTGGTGGCCCCGCTGTACGAGCAGGCCAGGGTGCTGGCGCGCCAGTTGGTGACCGGTCAGGGCAGCTATACCGGCTCGGCGGTGTCAACCCAGTTGAAAGTCAGTGGCGTGCCGGTGTTTTCCGCTGGCGCGGTGGAGGCCGAAGACCCCAACGATCTGATTGTCTGGCGTGACGAGGCCCACCGCGAATACCGCAAGCTGATCCTGCGTAACAACCGCCTGGTCGGCGCCGTGCTGTTCGGCGATGTGCGCGATGGGCAGTTCTATCAGGACTTGATCGAGCGCCAGGTGGATGTCAGCACTGTTCGCCAGACACTGGTGTTCGGGGCCGCCTTCTGCACCGAGCTGCCGGCACAGAAAATTGAGATTCCAGAGCAGGTAGCGGCCTGAGGCCGGCCTGCCAAGACAGAGGACTATTGGCATGCAAAAGCTTGAACTCATCGTCATCGGCAATGGAATGGTGGGCCACCACTTTCTTGAACAGCTGGCGGCGTCACCTGCCTGTGAGCGCTTTGCGGTCACGGTGCTGGGTGAAGAACAGCATCTGGCCTATGACCGGGTGCATCTGTCCGACTACTTCAGCGGCCAGTCGGCTGCGGATCTGGCTTTGGGCACGGCTGTACAGTATCAGGAGTGGGGCTTTGAACTGCGCCTCGGCACCCGGGCCGCAGCCATTGATCGGGCACAAAAAACAGTCAGCCTGGATAACGGCGAAGTGCTGAATTGGGACCATCTGGTGCTGGCCACCGGGTCTTATCCGTTTGTGCCGCCCATTCCCGGCAATGATCGGGCCGGCTGCCTGGTCTATCGCACCCTGGATGACCTGGATCAGATTCGTGCCGAAGCCGAACAGGCCACCACCGGCGTGGTGGTTGGCGGCGGTCTGCTGGGCCTGGAAGCGGCCAATGCCCTGAAGGGGCTGAATCTGGATACGGCTGTGGTCGAATTCGCTCCGCGCCTGATGCCCATGCAGGTTGATGCCGAGGGAGGAGCCCTGCTGCAGGACAAGATAGAGTCGCTGGGCGTGCAGGTGCTGACCGGTCGTGCCACCCAGCGCATCGAAGATGGTGAAGCCAGCCGTCATCGCATGGTCTTTCAGGACGACAAGGTGCTGGAAACCGACCTCATTGTATTTTCGGCCGGTATTCGGCCGCGTGATGAACTGGCGCGCGAAGCCGGGCTGGACATGGGTGAGCGGGGCGGAGTGGTCATCGACGACCAGTGCCGCACCAGTGACCCGTCCATCCTCGCCATTGGCGAGGTGGCCCTGTGGAACAACAGCATCTTCGGCCTGGTTGGTCCCGGCTATCAGATGGCCAAGGCGGCGCTGGACACCCTGACCGAAGGCGAACGGACCTTTGCCGGTGCCGACATGAGCACCAAACTGAAATTGCTGGGTGTGGACGTGGGCAGCATTGGCGACGCCCATGGCGATCAATCCAGCGGAACAAAGTTATACCGTTATCTTGATGGAGTTAAACAGCATTACCGCAAGCTTGTAGTCTCTGCCGATGGCAGGCGTCTGCTGGGTGCGATGCTGGTCGGGGACAACAGCTACTACGACACCCTGATGCAGTATTACAGCAATGGTCTGGACCTGCCGGCCGACCCGGAAAGCCTGATTCTGCCAGTCAGCGAGGGCGGGGCGCCGGCCCTGGGCATTGATGCACTGCCGGATACGGCCAGCATCTGCTCCTGCCACAACGTCACCAAGGGCGACATCACCCAGTGCATTCATGATGGCAAGGCCTCGCTGGGCGAAGTGAAAGAGGCTACGCGGGCGGCCACGGGCTGCGGCGGCTGTGCTGCCCAGCTCAAGGATGTGGTTGACCATGAAATGGCGGCGCTGGGCATGGAGGTCAGCACGGATATCTGCGAGCACTTTGCCTACTCGCGGCAGGAGCTGGAGCATCTGATCCGGGTGGAGGAAATCCGCGATTTTCAGACCCTGCGGGAACGCTATGGCCAGGGTCTGGGCTGCGATATCTGCAAGCCGACTGTGGCCTCCATTCTGGCTTCGGTATGGAACGACTATGTGCTGGAAGATCAGCATGTGGGCCTGCAGGACACCAATGACACCTTCCTGGCCAACATGCAGAAGGACGGCACCTTCTCCGTGGTGCCGCGCGTGGCCGGTGGCGAGATCACGCCTGAGCGGCTGATCGTGCTGGGTGAGGTGGCGCGCGACTTCAACCTGTATACCAAGATCACCGGTGGCCAGCGCATCGATCTGTTCGGAGCCAAACTGAATCAGCTGCCGGCCATCTGGCAGCGTCTGGTGGATGCCGGTTTCGAGACCGGCCATGCCTACGGCAAGTCGGTACGCACGGTCAAAAGCTGTGTCGGCAGCACCTGGTGTCGCTACGGTGTGCAGGACAGCGTGCGTCTCGCTATCGATCTGGAGAACCGCTACAAGGGTGTGCGGGCACCGCACAAGCTCAAGTTTGCCGTCAGCGGCTGCACGCGCGAGTGCGCCGAGGCCCAGAGCAAGGATGTTGGCGTGATCGCCACCGAAAGGGGCTGGAACCTCTATGTGGCCGGCAATGGCGGCATGCGCCCGCGTCATGCCGACCTGTTCGCCACCGATCTCGATACCGAGACGCTGATTCGCACCATAGATCGCTTCCTGATGTTCTATATCCGCACCGCCGATCGCCTGCAGCGCACTGCGCGCTGGCTGGAGAATCTGGAGGGTGGTCTGGATTACGTCAAGGACGTCATCCTGCATGACTCCCTGGGTATCAATGCCGATCTGGATGCCCAGATGGCACGCCTGATCGAACACTACCAGTGCGAGTGGAAAACAACACTGGAGAGCCCGGAGCGGCTCAAGCGCTTCCGTCAGTTGATCAACAATGATCAGGACGATCCCAATGTGGTGTTTGTGGAAGAACGCGGGCAGATCCGGCCCGCCAATGACACCGAACGCGCCCGACTGATTCCGTCGGTCGATATCTGAATACGCATGCCCAGCGCACAGAGAGGAGAACATATCATGGCAGAAGCTCTGCAAGTTGAAGCACACCAGGCGGGCAAGGCCCAGGCCCGGGAATGGGTGACCGTGGGCAAACGCAGTGACCTGATACCGGGCAGCGGTGTCGGTGCTCTGGTCGGAGACCAGCAGGTCGCCGTGTTCTGGCTGCCGGAGCTGTACGATACCCTGTATGCGGTCAGCAACTATTGCCCCATCTCCGGCGTGCACCTGATTGCGCGCGGCATAGTGGGTGATGTCGGTGGCGAGCCGGTCGTGGCCACGCCGCTGTACAAGCAACATTTCTCGTTGCTGGACGGACGCTGTCTCGAGGAATCCGAACATCGGCTGCAGATCTACCCGGCCCGGTTTCTCGGCTCTGCGGTACAGATTGAAGTTCCGGTGACAGGTCGGAGTCACCGTCGGCAGGCCGCATGAAGAGACAGCAGGAAACCACCTGTGCCTATTGCGGTGTCGGCTGTGGCGTACAGGCGACGGTGCAGGACGATGCCGTTATCGCCGTGGCCGGCAGCCCCGGTCACCCGGCCAATCGGGGGCGCTTGTGCGTGAAGGGTTCGGCCCTGCACGAGACGCTGGATCACTCCGCGCGCCTGCTACACCCCGAAGTGGGGGGGCAGCGGGTCGACTGGCCACAGGCCATTCAGGCGGTTGCCGAGGGCCTGCAGGACACCATTCGGCGGCACGGGCCGGACAGCGTGGCCTTCTATGTATCGGGCCAGTTGCTGACCGAAGACTACTATGTGGCCAACAAGCTGATGAAGGGGTTTATCGGCAGCGGCAATATCGATACCAATTCGCGCCTCTGCATGTCCTCTGCGGTGTCGGCCTACAAGCGTGCCTTTGGCACCGATACGGTGCCCGGCAACTATGAGGACCTCGAACAGGCGGATCTGCTGATTCTGGTCGGCTCCAATGCCGCCTGGACGCATCCGGTACTGTTCCAGCGCATGCAGGCGGCACGGCAGAAACATCCCGACAAGCGCATGGTGGTCATTGATCCCAGACGCACCGCCACCGCCGGCAGTGCCGATCTGCACCTGCCCCTGCGACCGGGCACCGATGCAGTACTGTTCAACGGTCTGCTGGCCTGGTTGGCCGAGCACGGGCATCTGGACGAGGATTTCCTGACCCGGCATACCGAGGGGCTCACCGCCACGCTCTCGATGGCTCGCCGCACCGCAGCGTCGGTGGCGTCGGTAGCCGAACAGTGCGGCCTGACGCTGGAGCAGGTGGAGACCTTCTTCCGCTGGGTGGCGGCAACGCCGCGCACCGTGACCTTCTATTCGATGGGCATCAACCAGTCCACCAGTGGGGTCGACAAGGCCAATGCCATCATCAACCTGCATCTGGCCACCGGTCGTATCGGCAAGCCGGGTGCAGCACCGTTTTCCATTACCGGTCAGCCCAATGCCATGGGTGGCCGTGAAGTGGGCGGGCTGGCCAATCAGCTGGCGGCGCATATGGAGTGGGATGACCCGGCGGCGGTCGAGCGCGTGGCGCGTTTCTGGGGGGCATCCAGTATGGCCAGCGGCCCCGGGGCGACTGCCACCGAACTGTTCGAGCACATCGAGCAGGGGCAGATTCGCGCGGTCTGGATAATGGCCACCAATCCGGTGGTCAGCATGCCTGAGGCCGACCGGGTGCGGCGGGCGCTGCAGCAGTGTGATCTGGTCATTGTCTCGGACTGCATGGCCCATACGGACACGCTGGATCTGGCTCATATTCGGCTGCCCGCCACCGGCTGGAGCGAAAAGGACGGCACGGTGACCAACAGCGAACGCCGTATTTCGCGCCAGCGGGCACTGGTGCCGGCCGCCGGCGAGGCCCGCCACGACTGGTGGATCATGTCGCAGGTGGCCGCGGCCATGGGCTGGGGCGATCGCTTTCAGTACCGGCAGCCGGTGGATGTGTTCCGCGAGCATGCCCAACTGACGGCCTACGAGAATGAAGGCCAGCGCGACCTGGATCTGGGTGCCTGGGCCGATATCACCGCAGCCGAATACGATGCACTGACGCCTTTGCAGTGGCCGGTCAATGCGCAGTGGCCCATGGGGCGGCCCCGGTTCTTTGCCGACGGCCAGTTCCATACTCCCAATGGCCGGGCCAGGCTGATACCCATTCATCCGCGGACACCGCAGTCGAGCCAGGACGCGCAGCAACCCTATCGACTCAATACCGGCCGCCTGCGCGACCAATGGCACACCATGACCCGTACCGGTATCGCGGCCCGCCTGACCAGCCACATCAGTGAGCCCAGGGTCAGCATGCACCCGGATGATGCGGCGCGTGAGCAATTGCAGGATGGCGACTGGGTCAGTATTCGCGGGAGTGGCACTTCGGGCGCTGACGGGAAGACTGCGAGTGAATTCTGTGCCCGCATTGACTGTACCCGCGACCAGCGCCCCGGCGAGCTTTTCGTGCCCATCCACTGGACGCGTCAATATGCCAGTCAGGCCGTAGCCAGCAGCCTGGTGCCAGGCCATGTGGACCCAATATCCGGTCAGCCGGAGCTCAAGCATGCGGTGGTCAGTGTGAGCCCCTGGACACCGAGCCGTCAGGGTTTCTGCTGGTTGCCGCAAGCTCTGGCTGACCCGCCCTGGCCTGCCTGGATTCGCCGTGACCTGAGTGGCGGCACCCTCTATCAGATAGCGGTGGAGGCGTTCTCCGGCCGGGAGTGGCTGCAGCAGCGCTGGCCGGCGGCCCAGTTCCAGAGCTTTGTGGATGCCTATGCCGAGACGGAACGGGTTGCGGCATTTCTGGACGGTCGCCTGAGCGCGGTCATCTGGCTGCAGCCCCGGCTGCCGGAAGTCAATCCGGAGTGGGTGGACCAGTTGCTGGCTGCGGAGCTGGAAACGGCCGATCGACGGGATCTGCTGGCCGGGCGCAGTGGCGGCGTAGCGGATCCCGGGCCCATCGTCTGCAGTTGTTATCAGGTGGGGCGCAACGAGATTCAGAGTGCAATCGGCGAGCAGGGTTGCCGGTCGGTGCAGGCGCTGGGTCAGTCCCTGCGCTGTGGCACCAACTGCGGCAGCTGCATCCCGGAACTGAAGACGTTGCTGGAGCGGCAGCAGCAGCCTGTTTGACCGCCTCGGGTGACGGGCTTCACTGTAGCCACTATAATGCGCTCCACGGCGGTGCATCCCGCATCGCCGGTGGAAAGTGAAGGATCGGTCGCCCATGTATTCACTGCTGCGCCCCGTGCTGTTTCGTCTGGATGCGGAACTGGCTCATGAACAGACCCTGGACTGGCTGGGCGCTCTGCATCGACTGCGCCTGACCGGCCTGGTCACGGATCGCGTGCCGGCAGACCCGGTCAACCTGTGGGGCCTGTCCTTTCCCAATCGAGTCGGTCTGGCGGCGGGTCTGGATAAGAACGGTGACTATATTGACGCCTTGGGGGCGCTGGGCTTCGGCCATGTCGAAGTGGGTACCGTGACGCCACGACCGCAGCCCGGTAATCCGGCGCCCCGCCTGTTTCGTCTGCCCGCCGCCGAGGCGCTGATCAACCGCATGGGGTTCAACAACAGGGGTGTCGACCATCTGGTCAAGAATCTGCAGCGCCGCACTTTCGAGGGCATTGTGGGGGTCAATATCGGCAAGAACATCGACACTCCGGTGGAGCAGGCGGCTGACGACTATCTGGCCTGTCTGCAGGCGGTGCATCCGTATGCCGATTACATCACCGTCAATCTGTCTTCTCCGAACACGCCGGGCCTGCGCTCGTTGCAGTTTGGCGAGGTCATGGCCCGCTTGCTGGGGCGGTTGGTTGAACGGCGCGATCAACTTGACGGTCGCCACCAGCGCCGGGTGCCACTGCTGGTCAAGATTGCCCCGGACATGACCGCCGGTGAGCTGGAACTGGTCGCACAGACACTGCTGGACAGTGGTGTTGATGGTGCTATTGCCACTAACACCACGGTGGAACGCAGCCTGGTGGCCGGTCAGCCCCATGCCGATGAAGCCGGCGGCCTCAGCGGTGCACCTCTGCTGGACCTGAGCACCCGGGCCCTGGCCGATCTGGTCGGTCATCTGCAGGGCCGCATGCCGGTGATCGGTGTGGGTGGTGTGGTCCAGGGCGAAGGTGCCGCACGCAAGGTCCAGGCCGGCGCTCAGCTGGTGCAGCTCTATTCGGGTTTGATCTATCAGGGGCCGGCGCTGATCCGGGAGGCTCAGGTGGCCATTCTGGGGGCTCGCTAGGGGTACTGCGGCAGGCCGCGCAGCGGCCTGCTTGGGTTCAAGGGTCTGAACAATCAGCCATCATGGATCTGATGGTACACGACTCGGTTCACCTTATGGATTGCGCTGGCTCCCTGATAACCACTCCACATATCTTCTCTGCCTTCGCGCCAGCCATTCATCCATTCCTGATGTTCAGCGCCATCGGGCTTGGGACATCGGGACTTCGAGCGCCCCTCCAGTCCAGCCAGGTATCCGCGCTGATAGGCTCTTTCCATTGGGTTCCGTTTCTGTCGCTTCATAAGGTCGACCTCATTGGCTTGTAGGACGAATCATGGGTCACAGCAGCGTCAGCAAAACAAGGCTGTACGTGCCGTATCTGAAGTGCTTCCTGTATACTCCTCCTGATCCCTGCTGTGATGAACTGTGTACGGACACAGTGTTGGGACAGCCAGAACAACGGCTGCCGGAGACAGTCAGGCAAGGGTACCGGGTCGGTACTGCATGCGTCTGTCCTGAGTTTTTTGTACCCCGGCACTGCAGTGCTGTCGAGAATCAAATTGTTATAAGACAATCACTGTTTATTTTGAGTTTTTATCAGGGTGCTTTCATATTGGACCCGCAGGGGCCTGTGCCGGGGCTCCGGGCAGGTACGGCGGAAATGCCGATGTGAGCTTTTTATGCCGTTGAACTATTTATAAGGTTTTTTTGATTCCCAATGCATCTAATAACTGACGATTCCACCTGGTTTGTGGCCTGTGCCCGCAATCTGGAGCCGCTGCTGGCCGACGAACTGCTCGGTCTGGGCGCCGAGGCGGTCCGTCCGGGCCGCGCCGGCGCGCATTTCAAGGGCGACCTGGCAGTTGCCTATCGAGTGGTTCTCTGGAGTCGCCTGGCCAGCCGCATCACCCTGCAACTGGGGCAGGCCCGACTGGGCCGTGGCAAGGCGCTCTCGTCGTCGGCAGCCGATGTCAGTGAGAGTCCGGAAACCGCTGTCCTGACAGAACTGCTCCGGGTGCAGGACTGGGCACAGCACATGCGACCGGAGGGCACCCTGAAGGTACGTTTCAACGGGCGCTCCGATACGTTCCGCAACAGTCATTTCGGTGCCCAGTGGGTCAAGGATCAGATCGTGGACGTGTTCCGCGAGCGCACCGGCGTGCGCCCCTCGGTCAGTGATGATCCGGACCTGACGGTGGTGGTGACTCTGCACCGGAACCAGGTGCAGTTGGGGGTGGAACTGACCGGGCGCAGTCTGCATGCGCGGGAGTATCGGCCGCAGTCGGCCGCAGCCCCCTTGCGTGAATCGCTGGCCGCAGCCCTGCTGCAGCGTGCCGGCTGGCACGACTGGTGCGCCCGCGCCGGCGACCAGGAAATACCGGAAGAGGGGGTGCAGAAGGTCACCCTGATTGATCCGATGTGCGGTTCCGGCACCTTGCTGCTGGAAGCCGCCCTGATTGCCTTTGACTGGGCACCCGGTTTGCTGCGCACTGACAGCCTGAATGCGCGCTGGCCGGGTCATGACGAGGCACTGTGGCAAAGTCTGGTCGAAGAAGCCCGCACGCGCCGCGATCTGGCCCTCCAGCAACGGGCGGAGGCCTTCGAGTTCTGGGGCAACGACCGTGCAGACGTGGTGTTCGCGCAGGCGCGTCAGAGCTGGCGTGAACTGGGGCTGCCGGAGGCACGCTGGACCCAGGCCGATATCCGTCAGATGCCGGCGCATCCGGAGACAGGGCAGGGGCTGGTCATCGTCAACCCGCCTTACGGCGAGCGCCTGGGTGCCGATTCTGACCTGGCGACGCTGTACCGGGCACTGGGCGACTGGATGCAGCAATTGCCGGCCCGGTTCAGTGGCGCCGTATTGCTGCCGGAAACCGCCGATGCACGCGCCACCGGGCTGTTCTACAACCACCGCCATGCGTTCATGAATGGTCAGTTGGCCTGTGCCCTGTATCGTTTCGACACCCTGCAACCGCGGGAAACCCGTGAACCTCAGGTGATACCGGACCTGGCCAATCGACTGCGCAAGAATCAGCGTCGACTCAAGGCGTTTGTGCGCAGTGATGTGACCGATGCCTATCGGCTCTATGACGCCGACCTGCCCGAGTATGCCATTGCTGTGGATCGCTATGGGGATTGGCTGCACGTACAGGAATACGCGCCACCGGCAACCATCGAACCCGCACTGGCGCGCCGCCGGCTGGAAGATGCCGTGGCCACGCTGAGCGCCACCCTTGAGGTGCCGGCGGCAAGAATATCGCTCAAGCAGCGGCGACCACAAAAGGGCAGTGCTCAGTATCAGCGTCAGGATCAGACCGGTCAGACGGTACTGGTGCGTGAACATGGTGTGCGGGCTGAGGTCAACCTGTTCGACTACCTGGATACCGGTCTGTTTCTGGATCATCGCCCGGCCCGCTTCTGGATTCAGCAGCACAGCCGCAACCTGCGGGTGCTCAATCTTTTCTGCTATACCGGTATGGCCAGTGTGCATGCGGCAGTGGGCGGGGCCCGGCGCGTGGACAGTGTCGACCTTTCGGCCACCTATCTGGACTGGGCCAGGCGCAACTTTGCGCACAATGGTCTGGCGGCTGACCGACACGGCTTCCACCGGGCGGATGTCCTGGTCTGGCTGGCCGAGCAGAACGCACAGTGGGATCTGATCTTTCTGGACCCGCCCACCTTCAGCAACTCTGCCCGCATGAACCATGACTTTGATGTGCAGCGCGATCAGGCGCATCTGCTGCAACTGACCATGGCGCGCCTGGCACCGGATGGTGTGCTGCTGTTTTCCAACAACTTCCGGCGCTTCCGGCTGGCAGAAGAGGTCAGGACTGCGTATGCAGTGGAAGACTGGCATCAGGCCTCCATCCCGCCTGATTTTCAGCGCCGCAGCCGTATTCACCAGTGTTGGCAGATTCGTCACCCATGACAGACAGCAGACAAACGCTGTGTCTTTGCATGATCTGGACAGTTCGGGAGGCGCTATCTACACTCAAGGCAGTAGCCGGGTCGCTCACAGGGTCGATTCTTCATCGGGAAGTGGCATTGTCAGGCTGTAGCAGAGGCTGATTCTTCGTATGATGACCAGTAATTCACCCGTCCCGGCACGACCACGCAGACCGCGTTGGGAATTGCGCTTTACCACGCGCATCGGCCTGCTGTTTGGTGCGCTCAGCCTGCTGGCGGTGGCGGTCACCATGGCCTGGTCGCTGCAGACTGCACAGAAGGGTCTGGAAGCGGAAATCGAGAACAGTCTGCAACAACAGCACCGGACTCTGGAAAGCCTGCTGGAAACCCGGTTGAACCTGCTGGATGTCTACCTGCAGGGGGCTTCGGCCAACCGCGTTTTTGCCGATGTGGTCTCGGCCGAGCCGATGGAATTTGATGATTTTGCCTCCGAACTGGCCTTCCTGTTTCAGGATTCTGCCATGGGGGCGCATCTTGACATCATGTTTCTGCTGGATCATGAGAGCCAGTTGCTCATCGATGCCGGCCTGCCGCTCTATGATATCGGCCCGCTGCTGGAACATTTGCGGTCACCGATTCTCTACACCAACCACTGGCGCCTGATCGAAGCTTCGCAGCAGTCTGTGCTGTTGCGCGCCACACCCATTTTCGACCCGGCCACTATCCGCCTGCGCGGCTATCTTTTTGTTGGGCTGGCCATCGGCGACAACCAGTCCTTTATCAACTTTCTGGCCGACCGTGCCGACCTGGATCGGCTGATTATCGACAATGGCCAGCGGCCGCTGATTGCCCAGATGGATGATTACAGTCAATTCGATCTGTTGCGCAGCAGCGAGGTTGTGCATGACGGAGACTACTATTTCCTGCGTCAGCCCATATCCATCGAAGGCGTCAATGCTCCACTCTGGCTTACAGTGGGGCTCTCGGACAATCGGTTTACGGCGGTGTTTGACAGCTACTGGCGTATTTTCCTGCTGTTGTCTGGTGGTTTTCTGCTGCTTCTGCTATTGGCGGCCATGCTGCTCAATCTCAATCATTCGCGCGCCATAGGCAACCTGACCCGATTCATTCAATTGATCCAGTCAGGTCGACGGGACGCCCAGTACGAGCCTGGCGGCGTCTACGAATACAACACAGTCGGCTTTGCCATGCAGAATATGGTGGAAGACCTGAACATAGCGGCCACGGTGTTTGAATCGGCTGATGGCATGGTCGTGACCGATGCCGAACAGAACATACTGCGGGTTAACCGGGCCTTTGTTGAAATCACCGGGCATCGGCCCGAGTCCGTGATCGGTCATCCCCTGACGGTGATAGAGCTGTTCGATCAGGATATCAGTGTCCATGGCGAGATTGCCGTTGGTTTGCAAGCAGAACAGTCCTGGCAGGGAGAGGTCTGGAGTCGCCGTGCCAGCGGCGAGTCATTCCCGTTGTGGTTTTCCGTGACGGCGGTACTGGGCCGTGACGGGCAAACCATTACCAACCATGTGGCCACGCTGATCGATACCTCCGAAACCCGTGAAGCCGAGCGGCGTATTGAACAGCTCGCCTTTTATGATCAACTGACAGGCCTGCCCAATCGTCAGTTGCTGCGTGAGCGCCTTGATCAGGCCATGCTCAAGTCGGCAGACAGCACTCAGTACGGGGCCCTGGTTCATATTGATCTGGACGACTTCAAGACCATCAACGACACCCGCGGGCACGAACTGGGTGACCGGGTGCTGAAGGCAATGGCGGAGCGGCTTGCTCACTGCATCAAGCGCAATGACACCGTTGCCCGGATAGGCGGCGACGAGTTCTGTCTGATTCTGGAAGATCTGGGCAGCTCCGATACTGTGGCCCTGCAGCAGGCAGAGTGGGTGGTGAACCTGTTGCAGAAGGCCATCAATCGGGCTCTGGATGTCGATGGCATGCAGCATTTTGTACATGCCAGCATGGGCATCACGCTGTTTCAGGGTGAGGTGGAACAGGTTGATGACCTGCTCAAACAGGCTGAACTGGCGATGTATCAGGCCAAGCAGGAGGCGCGCAACGGCCGCCGTTTCTTCAATCCGCGCATGCAGGCCAGGGTGCTGGAGTATGTGGCGCTGGCCAGTGACATGAGGAAAGGCCTGGAGGACGGCGAGTTCATACCCTACTACCAGCCGCAGGTGGATGCAGCAGGAAAGCTGGTCGGGTTCGAACTGTTGATTCGATGGCACCACGGACGACGCGGTATCATTGCACCCGCCGATTTCATTCCGGTGGCCGAGGACAATGGACAGATCATCGAACTGGGGCGCCAGGTCCTGGATGCTGCCGGCGCTCAGCTCGCGCGCTGGCGTCATCAGCCGGGTCTGAAGGACCTGACACTGGCGGTCAATATCAGTGCCCGGCAATTGCATCAGGCCGATTTTGTCGATCAGGTAGGGCAGGTGATTCAGCGCCATCGCATTGATGCCAGCCTGCTGAAGCTGGAGTTGACAGAGAGCATGCTGCTGGAAGATGTCGACGACAGTATCGACAAGATGATGCGTCTGCGGGTGTTGGGCGTGCGCTTTGCGCTGGATGACTTTGGCACCGGCTACTCTTCACTGAGCTATCTGAAACGCTTGCCGTTGGATCAGCTCAAGATCGACAAATCCTTCGTGCGTGACCTGCTGACCGACCCTTATGACGCCGATATCGCCCGTACCATAGTGTCTCTGGCCCGCGGCCTGGGCCTGGAGGTGATAGCGGAAGGTGTCGAAACGAGGGAGCAGCGAGACTGTCTGGCTTCCTACGGCTGTGGGGCCTATCAGGGTTATTTCTATGGTCGGCCTGTGCCCATCGAGCAACTGGACCCGGTGGCGCTGCTGAACAGAGGCGCGCTCTGACCGCGTTCCTGCACCGGTGCTGCTGCTGCCGGCGCTACTTCTGCTCTGGCTCCTGATGCCAGGGCAGGCCTGCATCTTCACTGCGCTCCAGCTCTGCAATGACCTGAGCCCCCAGCAGCAGAATGACAGCTGCAATTTCGAGGCTGAGCAGGATGATGATCAGCGCGGTGACAGAGCCATAGATCACACTGACGAAAGAAATCTGCGTAAAGTAGAACACCAGCAGGGCCCGCACGCCTTCCCACAGCAGGGCCGCCACCAGGCCGCCGATCACGGCCCGGCGCCAGGCTACCTGTATTTCCGGCAGTACCTTGTAGATGGCACTGAACAGTACCACCATGCCGAGAAAACTGAACAGGTTGACCATGCCTTCCATGGCCCAGGTCAGGGGCAGTTCGACCTCAAGCCACTCATTGATCTGGTCGGTCAGGGTATTGAGCAGCGTAAACAGCAGGGTCAGCGCCAGCAGTGCTGCTCCGGCTACCAGAATGAAGGCGTAAGGCAGCACCACGGAGACCCAGAAACGCCGCCGCTGACGCGGCTCCTGCGGGCGATGAAAGATGACAGCTATGGCGCTTTCGAGCATGCGGAAGGCGAAACTGCTGAAAAACACCAGCAGCAGGAAACCGGCGATGCTGATCAGCTCGCGGGCATCGAGAAAAGCCTGTACGGCATCAAGAATCAGTCCGGAGTGTGCCGGCGCAATGTGACGGGCCTGAGTGGACAGCACTGCGAACAGCTGCTTTTCCGGTACCAGTTGGGTGATCAGTACCGCCAGCAGGCCCAGCATCGGGATGATGGACAGCAGCACGTTGTAACCCACGCCGCCGGCCAGCAGCAGGCCGTGGTTGCGAATGAAGTTGCGGCTGACGCGCCAACTGAAACGGCTCAGTCTCAGTACCAGTGCTGTTTTGGGAATGGAGAGCAGCGGGGGCAGTTTCATTCTTTCATCCGATAGTGGGCCAGATAACGCCAGAGTCGTTCCGCCGGGCCAGTACCCAGGTGCCGCCGCCACAGCGGACACAGCCACAGCCATAGCCACGTCATGCCCAAAGCGACCAGCAACAGTTCGATGGCCTGCAGTTGTCCAAACAGACCCAGGCCATGCCCGTAGAATAGCAGGGTAGCCAGTACAGACTGCAGCAGATAAACCGAGAGCGCCAGTTGCCCCACCGTGCTCAGGCGGTCCTGCAGGTTGTGGGCGGACCCGCTGAGGGACCAGCGGTACAGCAGCCAAGCATAGCCGGCCGTCATCAGAGGGCTGCCCCAGTACTGAGCCTGAAAAGCCAGCAGCAGCGGCCGCCACTGCAGGTCATCGCTCTGCCGGAGCCAGTAGGCGGAGGCTGTCATCAACAGTGCCCCCGCAACCACCAGTGACCAGGGCCAGTGACGTGCTGCCGGCAATTGCGCCCACAGGCGCAGCCGGACCAGGGCCAGCCCGATCAGCATCAGGCCCAGCGCATGCCACAGGCTAGCGGTAATCAGCCCGGTGGTCTGCCAGAGCAGGGCAGTGGGCGCCCGGTGTGCCATCTGGGCCCACCAGCTGCTCTGGTAGAGCGCAATTTCGGCGGCCCAGTCTGCCGGGTCCGGGGCCGGCAGGGTATCTGCGTGCCAGAAGCCGGCAAGGTCCAGCACCAGCATCATCAGCGCCGGCACGGCATACAACAGTACCCCCAGGGTCAGCAACTGGTGGGCAGGTCGGTGACGCAGCCACCAGGCCAGCATGCCGGCACAGGCATAGGTAAACAGGATGTCACCCCACCAGAGCAGCCAGGCATGCAGCAGCCCGAGGATTGCCAGTATCGTCATGCGGCGGCGCTGCCGGGCATCTGCCTCGGCTGTGCCATGGCGCTGATCAGACAGCGCCAGTGACATGCCGAATACCAGCGCCAGCAGATTGATGAACTTCTGTTCGGCCAGTACATGCATGGCAGCCCAGCTCCACCAGCCGACAGTGTCATCAGCCAGCCAAAGCCGGGGGCGATCCAGCGCTGTTTCGGGCCAGGCAAACAGAAACACATTGACCCAGAATATGCCCAGTACGGCGCTGCCACGCAGCAGGTCCAGCCAGTGCAGGCGGGAGGCGTCGAACCTTCTGCTTGCGGTCGCGAGATCAGCCACGGCGCTGCAGTACCGCCCCGGCTTCACGATGATGGGTGTAGGGGAACTGGTCGAACAGGGCCAGATGGGTCAGTTCATGAGTGTCCTGCAGGGCTTCGACATTGGCGCGCAGAGTTTCCGGGTTGCAGGAAATGTAGAGAATCCGCTCGAACTGCCGGACCAGTTCTACAGTATCCGCATCCAGTCCGGCCCGGGGCGGGTCCACAAAGACGGTGGAGAACCGGTAGCCAGGGAGATCATAGTCGAGAATGCGCCGACCTTCGCCGGTGCGCCAGCCCTGGCTGAAATCCTCGGCGGACATGCGGCCAATGACCACATTGTCGATGCCGTTGACCTCGATATTGTGCTGCGCGGCCCGTACCGACACCTTGGAGATCTCGGTGGCCAGCACACGGTTGAAATGCCGCGACAGCGGCAGCGTAAAGGTGCCCAGGCCGCAATACAGTTCCAGCAGGTCTCCCCGGGGAAATTCGGCGGCACGGGCGCAGGCCCAGGTCACCATGTGCTCGCAGACGCGGGCGTTGGGCTGGGTGAAACTGTTTTCGATCTGGCGGAAGGTCCACTGGCGACCGTCGATGGTCAGTGCTTCGTCCACATGATCCCGCGTCAGCACACGGCGCTGTTTGCGGCTGCGCCCGATCAGCCCAATATGCAGCCGAGCAGCCAGCGGTCGCGCGACGGCATCCCACTGCTCATCCAGCTTGCGATGGTAGATCAGCGTCACCAGGGCATCACCGGACAGCGTGGTCAGAAACTCGGCCTGAAACAGTCGATAGCGCAATTCAGGCTCGGCATGAATGGCCTCCAGCAACTTCTCCATCAGCTCGTTGATGCGTTCCGAACCGACCGGAAAATCGGGCATCTCGATGGGTTCGCGCGGGTTGGCCGGATCGAACATGGCAAAGAAGGTACGTTCGCCCTGATGCCAGACACGAAACTCGGCACGCATGCGAAAATGCGCCGTGGGCGAGGCATGGACTTCGGGTTCGCCGGTCCAGAACGGGGCAAATTCATCCCGCAACTGAGCGCTTTTGGCGGTCAGTTGTGCCTGGTACTGATCGGGGTACACCTGGCCGGGACGATCGGACATTGCAAGGGCTCCTGACTATGGAATCGGCGCGCGATTCTACTCTCAGGCTACGCCCCGTACCAGCCCCACGTCATCCATGATGCGCGTGGCGATCTCCTCGATCGAGAAATGGGTGGTGTTGATGCTGGTGATGCCGAACTCGCGAAAGCGGCGCTCCACCTCGTCGACTTCCCATTCACACTGATCCAGCGAGGCATAACGACTGTTGTTGCGGCGCTCATGGCGGATAGAGGCCAGTTGGAAAGGGTCGATGGTCAGGCCGTAGAGCTTGTGCCGGTGCCGCAGCAGGATATCCGGCAGGCCGGGGCGGTCCAGATCTTCCTGCGTCAGCGGATAATTGGCGGCGCGAATCCCGAACTGCAGGGCCATGTAGAGGCAGGTCGGAGTCTTGCCGCAGCGCGACACGCCGATCAGGATGATGTCGGCCTTGCCGTAGTCCTGCTGGCGACCACCGTCGTCGTTGTCCAGAGCAAAATTGACCGACTCTATGCGCCGATGATAGGTGCTGAATTCATTGATGGAATGGCATTTGCCGGAAGTATAGGAAGAGCTGATGCCGAGTTGCTGCTCCAGGGGTTTCAGAAAGGTATCGAACACGTCAAAGAAGACGGCCCGGGAGGCCATGATCTTGTTGCGGATATCCTGCTTGACGATGGTGTCGAAAACCAGGGGTGGCGCCCCATCCCGTTCTGCTGCCGTATTGATTCGAGCCACGGCCAGCTCTGCCTTGTCCGGGTTGTCGACATAGGGGATGGTAACCCGTTCGATCTGGACGCCCTCGAACTGGGTCAGCAGGCTGTTGCCCAGGGTTTCGGCGGTGATACCGGTACCATCGGAAAGGAAAAAAGCGGTTCTGCGCATAAATCCGGAACAAGACAGAAAATTCGCTTCCAGTTTTTCATATAAACGGCCGGAGTCAATGTATTTTTACGCCAGCGTCCTTTATCATCGGGCTTCGGGAGGCTAATGAAAGTGGGGGTTACAAGCGGGAGCATGGTAATCCGCCCGGTTTCCCCAAAAACGAGACATGCGCCCACGCATGCGGCAAATCAGGCTACTCAATCGACCTCACTACGGAGACACTACCTTGCAACAGAATTACATCATCCCCCTCGAACAGGCCCGCATGACGGATGTCGACAAGGTGGGTGGCAAGAACGCCTCGCTGGGCGAGATGATTCATCAGCTCAGTGATGCCGGTGTGCGTGTGCCGGGCGGCTTCGCCACCACCGCCGAGGCGTACCGTGACTTCCTGCGCCATGACGGCCTGGCCGATCGCATCAACGAGCGTCTGGATGCGCTGGATGTGGATGATACCCGGGCCCTGCTGGAGACCGGCAAGACCATCCGCAGCTGGATCATGGAGGCTGACTTCAACCCGGCCCTGAATGCGGCCATTGATGAGGCCTTTGCCCACATGGCCGGCGCTGATGCCGACATGCCGGTAGCGGTGCGTTCCTCGGCTACGGCCGAAGATCTGCCCGACGCCTCCTTTGCCGGTCAGCAGGAAACCTTTCTGAATATTCAGGGCCTGGCCAATATCAAGCATGCCATCAAGGAGGTGTTTGCCTCCCTGTACAACGACCGGGCCATCTCCTACCGGGTACACAAGGGCTTTGCCCACAGCCAGGTTGCGCTGTCGGCCGGCATCCAGCGCATGGTCCGCAGCGAGACCGGTGCTTCCGGGGTCATGTTCACACTGGATACCGAATCCGGCTTCAATCAGGCCGTGTTCATCACGGCTGCCTATGGGCTGGGTGAAACCGTGGTACAGGGTGCGGTCAACCCGGACGAGTTCTATGTCTACAAGCCGACGGTACGTCAGGGCGTGCCGGCGATTCTGCGCCGCAACCTGGGTTCCAAGGCCATCAAGATGATCTGCACCGGAGAGGGCAGTGCCGGCAATGCCGTGGAAACCGTCGAGGTGGATGAGGCCGATCGCAATCGTTTCTGTATCACGGATGCGGAAGCCGAGGAACTGGCCCGTATCGCCATTACCATTGAAAAGCACTACGGCCGTCCGATGGATATCGAGTGGGCAAAGGACGGTGATGACAAACAGCTGTATATCGTGCAGGCGCGCCCGGAAACAGTGAAAAGTCAGGTCGAGGCGGGCGCCGCCGTCGAGAGTTACCGGCTGGAAGAGAAAAGCCGGGTGCTGGCCGAGGGCCGCGCCATCGGTCACCGCATCGGTGCCGGTACCGTGCGTGTCGTGGCCAGCCTGGATGACATGCATGAAGTACAGGCCGGAGACGTGCTGGTTACCGACATGACCGACCCGGACTGGGAACCGGTGATGAAGCGGGCCGCCGCCATCGTGACCAATCGGGGTGGGCGTACCTGCCATGCTGCCATCATTGCCCGTGAGCTGGGCATTCCGGCCATTGTCGGTTGTGGTGACGTGACGGCGAAACTGCAGAGTGGTCAGGATGTAACGGTCTGCTGTGCCGAAGGGGATACCGGTTTTATCTATGACGGTCTGCTGAAGTTCGAGCACAAGAGCGACAATCTCGACAGCCTGCCGTCGCTGCCATTCGACATCATGATGAATGTCGGCAACCCGGACCGGGCTTTCGACTTTCAGTTTCTGCCCAATGCCGGGGTCGGCCTGGCGCGCCTGGAGTTCATCATCAACCGCATGATCGGTGTGCACCCCAAGGCGCTGCTCGAGTTTGATCAGCAGCCCGAGGCGCTGCAGGCGAAAATCCGTGAACGCACTGCCGGCTACGCGTCGCCGGTGGATTTCTTTGTCGACAAGCTGACTGAAGGCGTGGCCACGCTGGCGGCGGCTTTCTTCCCCAAGAAGGTGATTGTGCGCATGTCCGACTTCAAGTCGAACGAATACGCACACCTGCTGGGCGGCAGCGAGTATGAGCCGCATGAAGAAAACCCGATGCTCGGTTTCCGCGGCGCGTCGCGCTATATCGCCGACAGCTTCAGAAGCTGCTTCGAGCTGGAGTGCCGGGCGCTGAAGCGTGTGCGCGATGAGATGAAGCTGACCAATGTCGAGATCATGGTGCCCTTTGTGCGCACTGTGGACGAGGCACGTCAGGTCAACGAGCTGCTGGCGGAAAATGGTCTGCGCCGGGGCGACAACGGGCTGCGCATCATCATGATGTGCGAGCTGCCGTCCAATGCCCTGCTGGCCGACGAGTTTCTGCAGCACTTCGATGGCTTCTCCATCGGCTCCAATGATCTGACTCAGTTGACACTGGGCCTGGACCGGGACTCTGGCCTGATTGCCCACCTGTTCGACGAGCGCAACCCGGCGGTGAAGAAGCTGTTGTCCATGGCCATTACGGCCTGTAAGGATGCCGGCAAGTATGTCGGCATCTGTGGTCAGGGGCCGTCCGATCATCCGGATCTGGCGCGCTGGCTGATGGAGCAGGGCATCGACAGTGTTTCGCTGAACCCGGACTCGGTGCTCGACACCTGGCTGTTCCTGGCCAAGAATCAGGACTGATCAGGTTGCCAGTGGCTTGAGGCGGGCATAGGCCGCCTGTACCTGCTGAAACTGCACGGCGTCACCGCCCCGATCGGGGTGGTGGCGCTGACACAGGGCGCGGTAGCGTTGCCGCAGCGCTGGTGCACTGACGGGCGGTTTCAGGTCGAACAGGGCCCAGTCGGCATGCACCTTGTCGGGCGCCTGCAGACCGCGCCAGAAGGCATCCAGTTTGGCCTGCAGACTGTCCGGCGTTTCCCGCACCAGGTTGTCCAGATCCAGATAGTATTCCTGCATGGGGTCCGCCGGGGCCACCTCGGTCTGCGTGCTGGCCGTATCCTGGGTGTGAAAACGGCAGATTCGCGTTGCCACAATGTCCAGAGTTTCGCCCACGCTGCCCAGTTGCAGCTTCAGCAGGTACAGATGATGGAACAGCCAGAAGTGGCTGCGAAACAGCACCCAGCTGTCCAGCATGTCGGGTCGGGTGAAGGGTGCTTGCGGTTCTGCATCCAGACGCTGCATCAGCTCATACTCGCTGATCCCGGTGCGGTGCTCGCGCAGGATGATGTCCAAGTGGGCGAGCAGTCTGTCGTCAGCCATCTGCAGGCTCCTGCGGTGGGGTGAGCCGGGTGCAAATGATCAGGCGCCGTCTGCAGCCAGCAGTTGGCGGGCCTGGCGAGGCCAGCTGTCCGGCACCACAAAGGCCCATAGCTGGCCGGATGCCTGCTCCGGGGCTTCGATCCAGACCTGTACCGGGCGCGTCATGTCTGCCATCTGCTGTTGCCAGTCCGGTCCTGGCAGCCAGTGTATCCGATCCGGCCCGGTCAGCCAGTCTTTGCGTTCCAGAGTGAGTATACGTCGATCCACGGGGATCTGCCCACAGTCACCTAGCGTCATCCAGACCGGCGCCTGCTGCAGGTCCTGCGGCTGGCCGGACCAGGGCTGGAAGAAGCGCCCGCGCAGCAGCATGGCATGTTGATCCGGGGCACGCCCCAGCGCGCTGATGACTTGCGGATGACGCCCCAGCGGCAACTGGTGTTGCAGCAGATGCCGGTGCTTGCGGGCCAGGGTATCCTTCAGTCCGGGCCCCATCCATTGTGCCAGAGCATCGGTCGACTCCGATGCAGGCACACGCAGATAGAATTTGACCGCCAGTTCCAGATGGATCAGTTCACGGGCGGCGTTTTCGACCACCAGATCAATCTCGCCCAGGGTTCTGCCGCCACTGCGGATGGGCAGGTGGTGCAGGCGCAACTGCCAGTGCGGATGATGACGCAGCCAGGCCAGCCACAGCGCCTCGAAATAGGGCCCCAGACGCTGCTGACGACAGGGCTCGATCTCTGCTGCCAGGAGCCGGGCCTGAGCGGGGTCGCTCAGCATCTGCCCCAGCAATGCACGCTCGTCCGGCCAGGGAAATCCGTCAGGCAGCGTTATGGGTGGCGGGCTGCTGATGGCCCAGTACAGGTCGCGCAAAACTGGGGGCAGGCTATCCGTCGGTTCGCGCATTCTGCTATCCTTTCCCCTCTTGGGGTTGGCGCTGATTCGGGAGCATTGTATTGGCAACGCAGGCGTTCCACCACATAGCGGTACTGGGCCGACTGGGCAGTGACAGTGTGCGGGCCACGCTGCATCGGCTGCAGGCCTGGTTACAGGCGCAGGGGCGCTCCTGTCGGTTCGAGTCTTCACTGGTGGAGATGCTGCCTGCTGACACCCCGGCCGAGCTGTTTGCCGACCAGGCCCTGCTGGGGCAGTGGGCTGACCTGATCATTGTTGTCGGCGGGGACGGTACGTTGCTGGGGGCGGCGCGCGACATGGCGCGCTTCGAGAGACCGATGCTCGGAATCAACCGGGGTCGTCTCGGCTTTCTCACCGATATCATGCCGGATGATCTGGAAACCGAAGTCAGCGCGGTACTGGACGGCCGCTACCTGCTGGAGCACCGGTTCCTGCTGGAAGCGGTGCTGGAACGGGATGGCGTCGAGATAGGCCGGGAGACCGCGCTCAATGATGTGGTGCTGCACCCGGGGCAGTCGATCCGCATGATCGAGTTCGACCTCTACGTGGACGAACACTTTGTCTATCGGCAGCGTTCGGACGGGCTGATTGTGTCCACGCCGACCGGCTCTACCGCCTATGCCCTGTCGGCCGGCGGCCCCATCATGCAACCGGGCCTGGATGCCATTTCGCTGGTACCCATGTTTCCACACAGCCTGACCAGTCGGCCGCTGATGATCGACGGCAATGCCCGTATCCGTATTGATCTGGGCGCGAGCAATGAAGAGTCACCACATGTGGCCTGTGATGCGCAAAAGCACATGCAGACCCGGCCCGGTGACCGCTTGCATATTGGCAAGCATCAACACAGACTGCATCTGTTGCACCCGCAGCAGCACAACTATTACGAAATCTGTCGCACCAAGCTCGGCTGGGGCTCACGCCTGGGTGACGACACTGACTGAGGTAATATCATCATGACGTCCTTTGCGGAGGCGGCGACTCAACTGCCGCGTGAAATCATTGACCGCATGCGCGAAGCACTCGCTCTGGGGCATTGGCCGGACGGGCAGGTGCTGACCCCGGAGCAACAGCAGACCACCATGGAGACCGTGCTGACCTGGGAGGCGGCTCACCTGCCCCCCGAGCAGCGTACCGGTTACATTGATCGTTCCAGTTGCGGTTCCGGCGCGGCGGAAATACCAGCGGTGAAGCGATATGAGCACTGATCTGTTCAGCCAGCAGGACTGGCAGGTACTGGGGTCTGGCCCCCTGACCAAGATGCCGGTGAGGGCAGGGCCGGAGGGCGTGGACTACTGGCTGGAGGCGGGTGACAGCCGCACACATCTGAATCCGTTGCTGGGGCAGCGTTTGCGCCTGCAGTTCAGCGGCCGCATTCTGTGCCAGTATTGCGGCAAGGAAACCCGCAAGAGCTACCAGGGTTTCTGCTATGACCATTTCATGACGCTGGCGCAGGCCGACAGTTGCATCATGAGCCCGGAGAAGTGTCATTTTCATCAGGGCACCTGTCGCGAGCCGGAGTGGGGCGAAAGACACTGTTTCCAGACTCACTTTGTCTATCTGGCCAATACTGGCCAGGTCAAGGTGGGCATTACGCGCGGTACCCAGGTGCCGACACGCTGGGTGGACCAGGGCGCCGAAGCGGCGATTCCGGTGGCTCGGGTGCGCTCACGTTATCTGGCCGGGCTGCTGGAGGTGTTGCTGGGGCAGCACATCTCCGACAAGACCAACTGGCGGCAGATGCTGAAGGGGCCGGCAGAACAGGCCGATCTGGCGGCGGTGCGTGATGAGTTGTTCAGCAGTTGTCGCAGTGAGCTGACGGATTTGCAGAACCAGCATGGCGTACAGGCGATTCAGCTGATTCAGAATGCCAGTATTTATACCGTTATCTATCCGGTCAATAGCTACCCCGACAAGATTCAGTCTTTCAACCTCGACAAAACCCCGCTGGTTGAAGGTGTGCTCCTGGGGATCAAGGGGCAGTACCTGATACTGGACACGGGCGTTATCAATATCCGCCGCTATACCGGGTACGAGGTACGGTTCGAACAGGCGGCCTGAACGCAGGCCATCCAAGCAGTATTCCATCCATCATGCAGGAACAGGTGTTACACCATGCGCAGCGAAGACATGCATCAACCCATCCGCTTGCAGGACTATGCACCGCCAGCCTACCTGGTCGATGAAACTCATCTCTGTGTACAGATATTCGATGATCATGCACTGGTTGAAGCACGCCTGGTCATGCGCCCGAACCCGGCGCTGGACAAACACGGCGCCCTGATCCTGAACGCCGGAGATGAAGTGACCCTGGAGCATATCGAAGTCGATGGTGCGGCGGTGGCCGACCCGGTGCGGGAAGGGGAGAGCCTTATCCTGCCTGCCATCAGTGCCAGCCACTTCGAAGTGCGCTCGCGGGTGCGCCTGCTGCCGGATCAGAACACCCGCCTGGAAGGCCTGTATCGATCCGGTGGCATGTACTGCACCCAGTGCGAGGCGGAGGGGTTTCGGCAGATCACGCCCTATCCGGATCGGCCGGATGTGCTGTCGGTCTTCACCACCCGCGTCGAGGCCCCGTCCGAGTACGACTGCCTGCTGTCCAACGGCAACCCGGTCGGCATGGGGCCGCTGGAAAACAACCGGCATTTTGCCGAATGGCATGATCCCTTCCCCAAGCCGAGCTATCTGTTTGCGCTGGTCGCCGGCGTTCTGGACTGCACCGAGGACAGCTTTACCACGGCCTCCGGCAAGTCTGTGGATCTCAAGCTCTATACCGAGCCGCACAACCGGCACAAGACGCGCTTTGCGCTGGAAGCGCTGAAGCGGGCCATGCGCTGGGATGAGCAGGTGTATGGTCGCGAATACGATCTGGACCTGTTCATGATTGTCGCGGTGGATCACTTCAACATGGGCGCCATGGAGAACAAGGGTCTCAACATCTTCAACTCGGCCTGTGTGCTGGCGGATGAAAGCAGCACCACCGACGGTGGTTTTGAACTTATCGAGGCCATTGTGGCCCACGAGTACTTCCACAACTGGAGTGGTAACCGGGTGACCTGCCGCGACTGGTTTCAGCTCAGCCTGAAGGAAGGCTTTACCGTTTTCCGTGACAGTGAGTTTACCGCCGACATGCATGCGCGGGCAGTCAAGCGAATGGACGATGTCACCCTGCTGCGAACCCAGCAGTTCGCCGAGGATGCCGGCCCCATGGCGCACCCGATACGGCCGGACAGCTATATCGAGATCAACAACTTCTACACCCTGACCGTGTACGAGAAAGGGGCCGAAGTGGTGCGCATGCTGCACACCTTGCTGGGGGCGGAAGCCTTCCGCCGTGGTTCCGATCTGTATTTCGAGCGTTTCGACGGGCAGGCGGTCACGGTGGAGGACTTTGTGGCCTGCATGGCGGAGGTGTCCGGCATTGATCTGACCCAATTCCGGCGCTGGTATGAACAGGCCGGTACGCCCCGGGTGGATGTGACCAGCGAGTATGATGTCGCGGCGCAGACGCTGACGCTGCACTTTGCCCAGTCCTGTCCGGCCACTCCCGGTCAGCCGGACAAGGCGCCCTTCCATATACCCGTCAAACTGGGCTTGCTGGGCCGACAGAGCCGGCTGCCGCTGAGCTTCACCACCGAGCACTCGGGCTTCGATGCTGCCAACCAGGTGTTCAGCCTGCGCGCGGAAGAAGACAGTCTGGTGCTGTCCGACGTCACCGAACCGGCCGTGCCTTCACTGCTGCGTGATTTTTCGGCGCCGGTGGTCTGCGACTACCCGTACAGCGGTGAGGATCTGAAGCTGCTGGTCATTGCCGATGACAACAGCTTCAACCGCTGGAGCGCCATGCAGACCCTGGCCACCCGCACGCTGGTGGCACTGGTGCAGCAGGCTGCAGGCGAGGCCGACGAACTGCGCCAGACATTGCTGTCTGCGACCAGTGCCGTGCTGGCAGACGGCCTGCTGGATCCGGCCGTCAAGGCCCGTATTCTGCAATTGCCGGCGCAGGCCTATATTGCCGAGCAATACAGCCCGGTGGACCCGCTGCAACTGGATCAGGTACACACCGAACTGCGTACCTGGCTGGCCTGTGAACTGGCTGCCGAATGGCAGCAGGTGCTGAGCGCCACGCGCGCCGATGAACCCTACCGTTTCGAGCACCGCCAGGCGGGACGCCGCGCCCTGCATCTGTGCGCGCTGGCCGCTACAGTGCTGGCCGATGATTCGGGCTGGCAGGCAGCCCGGGAGCTGTTCGAGCGGGCCGACAACATGACCGAGCAGCAGGGCGCCCTGCGGCTCTGGTCACAGGTGGCCAATACCGAATGGGATACGGCCATGGAGCAGTTCTGGCAGCGCTGGAAGAGTGATGCCCAGGTGGTGGAACAATGGCTGGGTATCTGTGCCCAGAGACCGGGCATGACTGTGGCTGGGGTCAACCAACTGATGCAGCACGAAGCATTCAGTTGGGATAACCCCAACCGGGTACGCAGCGTGATCGGTGCCTTTGTCATGCGCAATCCGCGAGGTTTTCATGCCGCAGATGGCAGTGGTTATCGCTTTCTTGCCGATGCCATACTGAAACTGGATGGCATGAACCCGCAGATTGCGGCCCGGCTGTGCACGCCGTTCACCCAGTGGCGGCGCTATGTGCCGGCGGTGCAGGCGGCCATGCAGGCGGAACTGGAGCGTATTCTGGCTCCGGATGGCCTGTCGGATGGCGTCTACGAAATTGTCTCCAAGACCCTTCAGGGCGACTGAGCAAGGTTTACCGGGTCAACAGCCAGAGCAGGGCGGCCAGCCCGAACAGAATGGGCTGGTGGATCAGGTAGAGGCTGAGCGGTCGCTGGCCCATCCAGCGGAGCCAGCGGGTTTGGCGGTGCAGAGCCGGAGCAATGGGCTTGTGCAGCAGTGGCAACCGAGCCAGCCAGATGCCGATCCAGACCACGCCCAGCCAGGGCAGCAGATACATGCGGTCAATGCTGCCGTCAGGCAGGCCCAGTATGGGTTGCAGATGGTCGTGCAGCCAAGGGTCGCTGCCGGGCAGACCCAGACGCTCGGCGAGCACCAGTGCGGCACCCAGCACCCCGGCCAGCAAGGGCCAGCGCACCAGCGGCAGCGAGATCAGCAGAGCCACCACAAAGAAATGCAGGATGCCGAAGTAGATCCAGGCCTCCGGGTAGGCGAGCAGACTGAACAGTGACAGCAGCAGGGCAGCCAGTATCAACTGGCCCTGCCGTCGCAGCAGGGCGTGCCAGCGGAAATCACGGGCATGTGTCCAGTAGAGACTGGCGCCGGCCATGGTACAGAACAGGCCGACAATGATGCCGCGCACGCCACGGACCAGCGGGTCCTGAAAATCCATGCTGACGAAACCGAACACCGACAGGTCATACCAGCCATGGAACAGCATCATCAGCACGATGGCCACACCGCGCAGGATGTCGGGCAGGGGATAGCGCCGGTCAGAATCCGGGTTCAGGGCAAAATAATGACGCCAGCTCGGGGTCGGAATGGTCAGACTCATTGCTCATGATCGGTCTCATCGCCAGGATCGATTGCGGATCCATTCTCGATGTCGTCCGTATTCTCCTGCTGGGCCTGCTGCTCCAGGAATTTCTCATAAGCTGATTTCTGGCGCTGAGTGTGCTTGGCCAGCTTGTTCTTGGAAGGTATCTGACCCTTCTGTCCCGGCTTCAGAAAGTTTTTCCTGGAGCCGGTCTTGACCGTGAGTTTGTCCTTGAGACTGCGGGTCTTCTTCTTTCTCGACATGCGTAAGCGGAATCCTGTAAACAAATTTCGGGCTGCTTTATAGTAGCACCTTTACCAACGAACGGAGTAGGCATGGAATATCGGACGCTGGGCAATACCGACATCAGGGTGTCCAAAATCTGCCTGGGCACCATGACCTGGGGTGAGCAGAACACCGAGGCTGAAGCACATCAGCAACTGGACTATGCGCTCGACCGGGGCGTCAACTTCATTGATGCAGCCGAGATGTACCCGGTGCCGCCCCGGGCGGAAACGCAGGGCGCCACGGAACGTTACCTGGGCAGCTGGTTGCACCGGCGCGGACAGCGTGACAAGGTGGTCCTGGCCACCAAGGTGACCGGGCGCTCGGACAACTTCCCCTATCTGCGTGATGGCCCCAGACTCAATGCCACCCAGTTGCAACAGGCACTGGACGACAGCCTGCGCCGCCTGCAGACGGACTATGTGGATCTGTACCAGATCCACTGGCCGGAGCGGAAGACGAACTTTTTCGGTCAACTGGGCTATCAGCACCAGACCGATGAAGATGCCATCGAGATTGAAGAAACCCTGATGGCTCTGGACCAGTTGGTGCGCAGCGGCAAGGTGCGCCATATCGGCCTGTCCAACGAAACGCCCTGGGGTGTGCACGAGTACCTGCGCCTGAGTGAAGCCGGACAGGGGCAGCGCATCGTATCGATTCAGAACCCCTACAACCTGCTGAACCGAACCTTTGAAGTGGGCCTGGCCGAGATGGCCATGCGGGAACAGGTGGGTCTGCTGGCCTATTCGCCGCTGGCCTTCGGCGTGCTGAGCGGCAAGTACCTGGGCGGCAGGAAGCCTGACGGTGCGCGTCTGACGTTGTTTGACCGCTTCAGCCGCTATACCTCGGAGGTCGCCGAGAACGCCAGCCGGCAGTATGTGGATCTGGCGCGGCAGCATGGTCTGGACCCGGCACAGATGGCCCTGGCCTTTGTCAACGATCAGCCCTTCGTGACCACCAATATCATCGGCGCCACCAGTGTGGAACAGCTGCAGGACAACATCGGGTCAGCCGACCTGCGCCTCAGCGATGAGGTGCGGGCCGAGATCGAACGGATACATCTGTCGCAGCCCAATCCCTGCCCCTGAAACAGGGTACCGGCCGGCGTCCACTATCGGGGCGCTGGCCGGGGTCATCACTGCTGGTGAGGGTCCCTTTCCCCGGTTGCTGAAACCTCGGCATCCAGGTCCGGGGCGGATTCGCCGGTGCCGAGCTCGGCATCGGCAAAGCGAAAGCGCCCGAGCAGGGCCTCCTGCTCCCGCGTCAGCTCGGCCAGTGTCCGGAAGGCCTCGGAATTGCGGGCCGCATTGACCACCACTTCGTCCGACATGTCAGCGATCAGCACGGTGTTGCTGGACACATCTTCGGCTACCGTCTGCTGCTCTGCTGCGGCGGTGGCGATCTGGCTGGTCATGTCATTGATGCGCCCCAGTGCCGACAGGATGGCTTCTATGGACTGGCTGGTCTCTTCCGTCTGACTGACCACGGTGCGGGATTGCTGGCGGTTGGTTTCCATGATCTGCACGGCTTCCTGTGAACGCCCCTGCAGAGCCTCAATCATGCCGTAAATCTCTTCCGTCGAGCTCTGGGTCTTGCTGGCCAGGTCTCGCACCTCGTCGGCTACAACGGCAAAGCCGCGCCCCTGTTCACCGGCCCGGGCCGCCTCGATGGCTGCGTTCAGCGCCAGCAGGTTGGTTTGCTCGGCAATGCCCTTGATGACATTGAGAATGCTGCCGATGTTTTCGGACTCGGTATTGAGGTCATTGATAACCTGGCTGGCCCGTTCCAGATCATTTTCCAGTGACTGGATGGCGTCTACGCTCAGGCGCATGTTGCGCTGCCCGTCAAGGGCTTCTGTGTGCACTTTTTCCACTTCAGCCAGCGTATTGGCGGCGCTGGTGGCTACCTCTGACGCCGCCGATTCCATTTCGGTCACCGCTGTGGCCACAGTGTCGGTCTGCTCCTTCTGACTGCGCAGACGCTCCCGGTTGCCTTCGGTGGTAGCGCTGACCTGTTCGGTCACTGCAGACACCCGGGACGAGGTGGTGGCGATGTTGTGCAGGATATCGCGCAGGCGTTGTCGGAGCGTATTGATGCCACCTGCAATATCGGAAAACTCGTCTCGACCCCGCAGAGTGATGGCCTGTGTCAGGTCACCCTCGGCGATGTTTTCCAGAGTGGTAACGATGCTCTGCAGTGGCTTGCGGATACTGCGAATCAGGCCGGCAATGGTCAGTATGGCCAGCACCAGTGACACCACGTACACACCGGCAATGGTCAGGCTGGCAGTCTGGCTGCGCTGCTGGATATCCGATTGCAGGCGGTCCGACTGGCTGGCGATGCTGGCAGTCAGCGCCTGCAGGCCGGCGACGCCGTCATTGATATCGCTGGCAATCCGGTTCAGCAGGTTGCGACTGCGGGTTTCCAGGCGCAGCAGTTCAAGTTGCAGAGCCAGAGTACCGGCATCGTCATTGACTGCACGGTCCAGTACCTCGACATAGGGCGACAGGCGCTGGAAGATGATGTCGTTGTTTTCCTCCAGCCGGTCGATGCGGATCTGACTGTTGGCCACTTCCTGCTGCAGGCGACGGCGGATGTTTTCCAGTTCCTCCACATCCATGATCAGAGCGGCACGCGACAGATCAGTGCGCACCAGGTCGATTTTTTCCCGTACATAGCCGGTATCGCCGGCGATCAGGCTGGCCTGCGGGTCCTGCTGCTGACCCAGCACCTCGATCACGCGATCGACAATCTGCATGTCGTTGGGAAAGCGCAGCCAGCGCGAGGCTTCAGTCTGCACCTCTTCCTGATAGGTGGAGCGGGCGTCAAGGGCGGCACGATGAGTCGTCAGTTGCTCTTCGCCATCGGTCACCATGGCGCGCACATACTCGTCAGCGCTGACCAGAGCCTCCCGCATGCCGGGCAGGGTGTTCAGTTGGGAGTCGACCCCGGTATAGAGGTTGTCGTACTGAGCCACCTCCTGCTCGAACTCCTGTTCGTAGGTGGTCAGCGCTTCCGAGCCGGTTTCGGCAGCGTGCTGGGAGATGGCCTTGTTGATGTTCTGAGCCGTGATCAACAGGTTGTAACTGGTCTGCAACAGGGGCAGAACCCGATCTGTCATTTCATTCATGCCCTGGTCCGTGGCACGCTGCGTCTGCAGGGCGGCACCTGCTATGACGGTCATCAGGGCCAGGATCAGGATGAACCCCAGAGCCGTGCGGCGCACTACGGTCATTCTCATGGACGAACTACCTTGTCATATTGTGTGTAATTGGTTATGGCGGCAGGTCCGGCTGTAGTCTGATCGTTGATCTGGTTCTTCCCTGAGAGCGCCACCATAAACGCAGGTTGTTGTCTGTCTTATCGGGTAGTCTTTATGCAACTTTAATACAGCCGGGCTGGCCGCACCACGGGTGGAGGCCGGAATCCATCCCCGGGGGTGGAGGCCGGCTGTCTTTGGGGAGGGGTAGCCTTTACCACTGGTCGCGCCGTTGACGCAGACTCCGGAATACCATTTGCGGGGAACTGTCAGCGGGCAGGTCCAGGGCAGCCTTGAGTTGGCCGGATTCGGGTTGCAGAAACAGGTTGAGTGCCTGCTCATCGCCCAGCGTGGTCACTGGTCGGGAGTGCTCATCGGTACTGGCACAGGCCTCCTGCCAGCGGCGGGTGACTTCGGTTGGGCCCACTATGGATTCGGTGAACTGCACATTGGTGGGCATGTAGTCATGGCCATTGTACAGCCGGGTTGCGGCCGGCAGAGCCTTCAGTCGCTCGATACTTGCATAGAGTGTATCGGTGTCACCGCTGCGGGTGTTGCCGACACCGGCATTGAACAGGGTGTCGCCGGCCACCAGGGCCGGAATGGCAGGCAGAAAGAAGCAGACATGGTCGAAGGTGTGACCGGGCGTGGCGATGACTTGCACCGGATAGCCGTTGAACTCGAACCGGCTGTCACCCTCCAGTTGATGCGTCAGTTGGCAGCGACTGCCAATGTCCGGGTGGCCGCGCACCGGGCCATCAAATTGCTCGGGCACACCGGCGATGTGATCGCCGTGGCCATGGGTCAGCCAGATCTCGGTGATCTCCACGCCCATAGAACGAGCCTGTTGCAGCGCCAGTGCCCAGTTGAACGGGTCAATGCTGGCTGCCTGCGACCCGGCAATGACCAGATGGTTGTAGTTCCGGAGGCTGTCCGGAACGAAATAGCGATGAACTAAGTGTGTCATAGTGCTCAGACCCCTTGCGACTGCGTACATCATCCCCGATATTAACGCCTGAGACGATTGCCTTGAACCGGAGATAACATGCTCGCTGTGATTTCACCAGCCAAAACGCTGGACTACAAGACGCCGACACCGCCCCATGAGCCAACAGACCCGCTGTTTCCGCAGGCTTCAGCAGAGCTTGTCGATGTCATGCGGCAATACTCGCCGGCTGATCTGAAATCCCTGATGGGCATCTCGGACAAGTTGGCCGAACAGAACGCGGAGCGTTTCAGTGCATGGCAGTGGCCGTTTCCCACAGGAGAGGCTCGGGCCGCCATGTTCGCCTTCAAGGGTGATGTCTATGCCGGCCTGAACGCCTACGAACTGGACCAGAAGGCCATCAGCTATCTGCAGCAGCACCTGCGTATACTGTCAGGGTTGTACGGCATTCTGCGGCCACAGGATCAGATTCTGCCGTATCGTCTGGAAATGGGCAAGAAGGTGCCAACCGAACAAGGCTCGGATCTGTATCAGTTCTGGGGCCGGCGTCTGGCCGAACATGTTCGGGCCACGCTGGCAGAGCACAAGGAGCCGGTCCTGATCAATCTCGCATCAAACGAATATTTTCGCAGTATCGAACCACATCTGGATGGCATTCAGGTAATTACGCCGGTATTCAAGGACTGGAAGAACGGAAAATACAAGGTCATCAGCTTCTATGCCAAGAAAGCACGCGGATTGATGGTACAGTATATGGCCAGACACCGGATTTCCGATCCGGAAGATTTGAAAAACTTCAATCTTGAAGACTACACTTACAGCCCGGAGTCCTCGCAGGAAGGGGGCCAATGGGTATTTTTGCGTCGGTAAGGACGCGTGAGCAATCAGGAGAGTCTTGTATGAAATTGACCCGAATTCTATCCGCGCTGGGCGCCACACTGTTTTTGGCAGCCTGTGCGGTGTCCCCGCAGGAAGTGGCTATTGAACCATCCTCCGGCGAAGAGTTTCCGTCTGCAGATCGCAGCGGCATGGTCGTTAATCTGTCCGTGAACGATCGGCGCTCGTCCACCGATCTGGGCACCCTGGGTGGTACCTATGATGAGTCGGCCAAACTGACGGCAAGCAATGACATTGCCGCCGACCTGAGAGCATTGCTGACCACCAAGCTGGAAAATGCCGGTTACACGGTGTCATCATCCAATGCCGATTTCACCATGCGTGTCAATCTGAACACGCTGCGTTATGAGCGCGAGACCGGCACCGTGAGCTCCGAGGTGCGGGTGGTTTCCGAACTGGATCTGCGCCTCGAAGACGCGCGCGGGTACCTTGAACGCAGCTATCGTTCAGCCCAGAACCAGACCCGCGTTACCCGGCCTACAGCTGACAACAACCGCGAGTTTCTGGAAGAAGTGCTGAACAGCAGCGTGGATCGTCTGATTCGTGACGAGCGCGTGCACACCTTCCTGCGCCGTTGATGGCCCATCGGCAACTGACAGCCAGACAAAAAAACCGCCGTCGGGATTCCCCCTGCGGCGGTTTTTTTATGGGCTGACGCGGAGACGTCAGCGTAGTGCGTTTTTCTCGAAGTAATCTGCCATGAAGTCGATGAAGGCTCGGCTCTTGGCTGACAGATACCGGTTTTCCGGATAAACGATGTGGATGGTGCGCTTGGGGAATACCACCTCGGGCAGTACGTGTTCCAGGCTGCCCTGATCCAGTTCCTGCTGAATCATGTAGGTGGGCAGGGCAGCCACGCCCATGTCGTGCAGACAGGCCTCACACATGGTGTCGAGGTCGTTGACGGTAAAGCGCCGCTCCTTGTCCTGCAGGTTGGCTTCCTTGATGAAGCGCTTGATCCAGCGTGGCTCGGCATAGTCGATGCCTGACACCATCAGCATGTGATGGTTGTTGAGATCCTGCAGTGAATCGGGCCTGCCATGCAGTTCGATATAACGTCGGGTGGCGCACATGATCACGTTCTGCTTGGCCACCGGGCGCGCGACCAGCCGGCTGTCCTGCAATGATCCGAGGTGAATGGACAGATCAATGCCTTCACGCACCAGGTCCAGGCTCTTGTCAGCCAGCACCAGATCAAAATTGACATCCGGATACTCGTGCAGGAATTCACTGAATATCTTCATCAGCATGGCCCGCCCGAAGGTTGGGGTCGCGGTGATCTTCAGCGTCCCCTTGGGGCTGGTGTCCAGATCCTTGACCATATGCTCGGCTTCTTCCAGATCCTCCAGAATCCGGTTGCACCGATTGAAGAACAGCTGGCCTGCTTCCGTCGGACTGACACTGCGGGTTGTCCGGTTGAGCAGCCTGACCCCCAGACGGTCTTCAAGCAGACTGATCTGCTTGCTGACAGCGGATGGCGTCAGGCCCAGGGAATGAGCGGCATTGGTGAAGTTGTTGGCTTTGACGACAGTGGTAAATATCACCAGGGAATCAAGTCGGGCCATGGCTCTCTCTGGTTATCCGATGAATGTGTAAAGAAAGCGCGCATCATAGCAGCTAATATGGTCTGACTACACACAGTTATGAATTTTTTTCCGGGTTGTCCCGATGTTTTGCGATTGGCAGGACAGGCGGTCAGGACGCTACATTTTTTTACATCCGCCGGGGTCAAGTCTGTTGTTTCGCTGCCGTTAAAGACAAGCGAAGAGATCGATAGCGGAGTCGGACAATGATTGGAATTCCTAATGCGGCGCAGGCGCCACTGCCCCCCGCTTCCGGACCCGGAACCGGTAATGGTGCTGACAGAGCAGGTTCAGGGCGGGAAGCGGCACCCGGTCAGAACAGGAACACTGCAGAGTCTGCAGACAAGGTTACGCTGGGCAATGGCATTCAGTCGCGCTATGACTCGCCCGATCAGGTGCTGAAGAACTTTGACCCACAGGCAGTGGTGGACAATGTCAGCAGCGTGATCGAGCGGGCGCTCGAGCGGGCGGCGGCACAGGGTGCCTCGCAAGAAGAACTGGCGTCCATGAAAGAGGCCGCGCAAAAGGGCATCGACAAGGGTTTCAGTGATGCGCAGGACATTATCAAGGGCCTGGGTCTGATGTCGGATGAACTGGGCGCGGTGATTGACGACGCCCGTGCCGGCATCAATACGCGGCTGGATGATTTCGCGCAGGGCCTGGCCGACCTGGTCAGCACTCAGGCCGCCCAGGGTGTCGAGTCGGCACGTTTCGCCGGGGCCAGCAGCCGGCAGGACAGTTTTTCGTTCTCGGTAACGACCGCCGAAGGTGACGTTGTTACCATCAGCGCCGCCCGGTCGCAGTCCCAGTCACTGGAGCTGATTCAGTCTCAGGGCGAAAATGCACGCGAGTTGGCAGCGACCTGGCAGGACAGGCAGGGCGAACAGTTTTCGCTGATGGTTGAAGGTGACCTCAGCGATGAAGAAATGGCGGCTATCGAGTCACTGCTGGAAGAGGTCGGCCAGATCGCCGACAAGTTCTACAGCGGGCAGTATGAAGCCGCCTTTGACAAGGCTCAGCGGCTGGATCTGGAGGGCGATGCGCTGGTCTCCATGAGCCTCAACATGACCCAGAAAACCATGGCTGTGGCGCAGTACAGCAGCATGGCTGCCATGGGTGATGAAATGACGGGTGGCCGGGCCGAAGACTGGATGATGCCGATCCGCCAGTATGGTCAGGCTCTGAGCGACCTGCAGCGCAACCAGGGCGATCACTGGAACAGCAAGTCGCTGATAGAAGCGCTGAATGCGCATCCCAAGCAGAAGCCGGAACAGCAGAATTTTGCTGAAGTCCTATTGGGCAGACTGGATGGCTGACCCCGGCTGCCGAGGTCGCTATAATGGCGGCCTTGATCACCTGGCTGGAGTAACCAGGCTTGCCCATCGAGCTCACCTTATATGGGACGTCGCACTGTCATCTCTGCGAACAGGCTGAGGCTGTTCTGCTGCCATTCGTGGCTGCCAGTCAGTGTCAGGTTGAGCTGATTGATATTGCCGAGGATGAAAGCCTGCTGACCCTGTACGGTACCCGAATACCGGTCCTGCGGCATGGGCCGACAGGGATCACGCTGGACTGGCCCTTTGATTCGTCTGCCGTGGCCCGACTGCTGCAGGAGTAGGCGGTACACGCTGCCCTGACAGTTCAAGTTGGCGACTGATCGTCGACGGTAGTGCTGCGAATGGAAGCGCTGTGCGGTATTGTAGTGCCAGTAGACCGATACTGCGGTTGTCTTTAGGGGAGTCAAACCCATGTCCAATCTGCTCAGCTCCGTTGACAGCCGCACCAACCTGGTCGGCAGGAACCGGCTCGAGTTGCTGTTGTTCAGCCTGAGAGGTCAGCAGGCCTATGCCATCAATGTGTTCAAGGTCAGGGAAGTGCTCCCGCTGCCCAAGGTTACGGTGATGCCGCATCAGCACCCCAATATTCACGGGGTGGTTCATCTGCGTGGCATGGCGGTGCCGGTGTATGATCTGTCACGGGCTATTGGACTGCGCCCGCTGGACATCAATCCTGATTCCACCATCATTGTGACCGAATACAACAGTGCCGTGCAGGCCTTTGTGGTCGGCAGCGTTGATCGCATCATCAACATGAACTGGGAAGACATCAAACCGCCGCCCAGCGGGTCCGGGCGCCACCATTTCCTGACGGCCATCACCCATGACGAAGACCGCATTGTCGAGATTATCGATGTAGAGAAGGTGTTGTCAGAAGTACAGCCGGCGGTCACCGATATTCCGGCCGGCGTGCTGGAAGAAGAGGTCCTGGCGCAGGCGTCAGGGCGCGAGATACTGATGGTGGATGATTCGCTGACCGCACTGGCCCAGGCCAAGGCAACCTTTGAAAGTATCGGCATTGTGGTACACCAGGCCACCGATGGGGCCAAGGGTCTGGAGCGTCTGCGCGCCTGGGCTGATGCCGGTGAGAATGTAGCGGAAAAATTGCTGATGCTGGTCACCGATGCCGAAATGCCGGTGATGGACGGCTACATGCTGACTACTGAAATCCGCCGGGATCCGCAACTGCGGGATCTCTTTATTGCCCTGCATACCTCCCTGAGCGGCAGCTTCAACGAGGCCATGGTGAAGAAGGTTGGCTGTGACGCCTTCCTGTCCAAATTCCATCCGGAAGACCTGGCCAAACTGGTTCAGGAGCGCATTCGCGCCGTCGCGGATTTGTGATACTCTGCTGGCTCGCCCATGTCGGAGGAGCCCGCAGTGAGGGAGTTGCTGGTTACCGGGTTGTGGACCTATCCCGTCAAGGGTATGGCTGGCAACCCGGTCGCTTCACTTCGTTTCGATGAATCTGGTCCAGTCGACGACCGTCGCTGGATGTTGGTCGATGCGCAGGGGCAGTTCATGTCGCAGCGCAAAACCCCTGTGCTGGGTCTCTTTCACGCCAGTCTGCTCGGGCAGCAGTTGCGTATCACCGCTCCCGATGGAGAGCAGTGCCCGGTCAACCCGGAAGACTGTACTCAGGATACGGAGGTGACGGTCTGGCACGATACCGTGCAGGTGTCAGTGGCATCGCAGGCAGTTAACCAATGGCTTGGTCATTATCTGGATACGCCGGTTCGACTGGTGCGTTATCGTACTGACGCGCCACGAGCGGTGAATGCGCAATGGGCTCGGGGGCAGGTCGGTTTTGCCGATGGGTTTCCGCTTCTGGTCTGCCATGAAGAGTCTCTGCAGGCACTCAATCAGAATGCACCCGTGCCACTGGAAATGGCCCGCTTCAGACCCAATGTGGTGGTCAGCGGCGGCGAGCCCTGGGCCGAGCATGACTGGGCGGCACTGGAGAGCGACCAGCATCGCCTGAACCTGGTCAAACCCTGCGAACGCTGCGCCGTGGTCACCCTGCGCCCTGGCACTGAGGAGCGCACGCCGACAGTGCTGCGCCATATCCTGGCGCACAATGCCATCGGCGGCAAACCGGTGTTCGGTGTCAATGCCATGGCCGGGCTGGCAGAGTCACCCCTGATGCTGGGAGAGATCATGCGTCCTGTGACGCGCTCGACTCAACGGGTTTCCGCAACCTGAAAGCCCGCAAGCGTTCGATCATGTGATCCCCGCCCACCAGTAAACAGGGCGTCAGAACCAGAGTAAGAATCGTCGCAAAGGTCAGTCCGCCCACGATGGCTGTTGACAGCTGTGCCCACCACTGAGAGGCGGGAGCGCCAACGGTTATGGTCCGCGCCAGCAGATCGATATTCAATTGCAGGGCCATGGGCAACAGCCCGAGCACGGTTGTTATTGAAGTCAGCAGCACCGGCCGCAGACGCTGTGCCGCGGTCTTGATGGCGGCATTGGTCGGGCTGTCCCCCTGGCGACGTATCACATTGTAGGTGTCGATCAATACGATATTGTTGTTCACCACAATACCGGCCAGAGCAATGATGGCCACACCCACCATGACAATGCCAAAGGGTTGTCCGGTGAGCAGCAGACCCAGCAACACACCGGCCGAAGAAAACACGATGGCACTCATGATCAGCAACGCCTGATACAGGCTGTTGAACTGCGTTACCAGAATCACGAACATCAGGAAAATGGCCACCATGAAGGCCAGGGACAGGAACTGTGCTGCCTCATCCTGTTCTTCCTGATCGCCCCGGAAGCGGGGCACCACGCTGTCGGGAATCTCACCTGCAGCTCGCATCTCTGCAAACCGACGGCTCATGTCATCGACCAGGTCCGCCACCAGATAATCGGGGGCTGCATTGGCTTCAATGCGGTAGGTCAGATTGCCGTCGGTACGGCGCAAGTCTCCCTCCGGGCTCTGCGCACGACGTTCGATAAAGTTGGACAGTGGAATCTGCTGGCCACCGGCAGTGACGGTCAGCCGGTCGATCATGTCCAGATCGCGACCACTGAACGGGTAGCGCAATCGGATATCGAGTTCTTCATCGGCATCAGCCGGGCGATAGGTACCGATGGTCAGGCCCGTGGTCAGCATCTGCATGGCCGCCCCGACAGATGCAAGGTCAGCGTCAAAGCGACTCGCTGCCTGTCTGTCTATGTCGATCCGCCACTCCAGCCCTTCCAGCGGCAGATTGTTGGATACCTCGACATAGCGGCCGTCACTTTGCAGTTGGCGAGTCAGTTCCCGGGTGGTTTCCGTCAGTGCTGCCAGGTCATTGGAGACCAGATCCAACTGAATATCGACCCCAGCCGTCGGCCCCATCGCCAGCGCCTGTCGCTCGACCACAATCCCCGGGATATGGCGGGTCTCGCGCACAATCTGGTCCATGACCTGAAGTGCCGTGGGTCGGTGTTCCCAGGATACCAGTTCGAGCTGCAATACACCGATGGTATCGGCTGCCTGGTTCTGCATTTCAAAGGCCGAGGTGCGCGTGTTGACGGAACGCACTTCCGGCATCTGCAAGATGTGATTCTCGACCTGTCGTACCAGCACATCGCGTTCATCGAGTGACAGGTTACCGCGTGCGCGCACCACGATGCTGCCAAAGTCCGAATCAATCTCGGGGAAGAATTCCACCCCCTTACCGTACTGGGCATAGAAATAGCCCAGCGAAGCGATGATGAAGATGACGCTCGCCAGCACCAGCAAAGGCACGCGCAGCATTTGCCTGAGCGCCCGAATGTAGAGCCCGGCGGCGCCGGTCATCCGTTCTACATTGCCCTGGTTGGCGGCAATCAGGTTGTTTGCCTTGCGCTGGGAAATGACCGCAGGCTTGCCAATGACCGACCCCAGCGCCGGCATCACGATCAGGGCCACCACCAGTGCGCTGCCCAGCGTCACAATCACGGTGACCGGCATGAAGCCCATGAATTCCCCAACGATGCCGGGCCAGAACAGCAGCGGTGCAAAAACGGCCAGCGTGGTTAGAGTGGACGATATGACCGGCCAGGCCATCCGGGTAGCCGCCTCCCGAAAGGCATTCAGCCTGGGCACACCTGAACTCATCCGCCGGTCGGCGTACTCGGTCACCACAATGGCTCCGTCCACCAGAATGCCCACACACAGAATCAGCGAAAAGAGCACAATGATGTTCAGGGTATGGCCCATGATCGACAGCAGCAGAATGCCGCACAGGAACGAGGCGGGTATGGAGATGCCGACCAGAATGGAGGTGCGGATACCCAGTGTCCAGAGCATGACAATGACCACCAGCAGGGTGGCCAGCCCAACACTGTTGAACAGGTCGGACAGGGTCTCTTCAACCATGACGGACTGATCGGCGGTAAAGCTGACCTGCAGGCCTTCCGGCCATTCGCCTTGCTGCGCTTCCACGACGGCTTTTACATCCCGCACCGTGTCTATGATGTTTTCGCCCACGCGCTTGGTGATTTCCAGCGTCACTGCCGGCTGACCATTGACTCTGGAGTACTGGGTGGCATCGGCATAGGTGCGCTGACCGATGGCAATGTCCTGGAATCGCACCACGGCGTCCTGCGTCGAACGAATGGGCAGATTGAGAATGTCATCCTCGGTCTCTATCAGCCCTGGCACCTTGACCGAAAAGCGACCGGCCCCGGTATCCAGGCTGCCGGCAGTAACCAGTTGGTTGTTGCGCCGAACCTGGTCGACCAGTTCTTCATTGGACAGGTTGTAGCTGGCCATCATGGCCGGATCGACGATGATCTCGGCCAGTTCCTCCCGGATGCCGATGATGGGCGCTTCCAGAACTCCGGGCAGTGCCTCCAGATCCTCCTGCAGACGCTCGGCGATGGTGTAGAGGATGCGATCATCCAGTTCACCGAACAGATTCACATTGAGAATCGGGAACAGCGCCAGATTGATTTCGTTGACGGTCGGGTCGTCGGCGCCGCTGGGCAGGTTGGGTTTGGCCCGATCGACCTTGCGCCTGACATCATCCAGAGCCTGATCAATGTCCACTCCGGTACGGAATTCCATGATGATGGAGGCATGGCCTTCAGTGGCCACAGAGGTGTATTCGCGCAGGCCGTCGAGTCCCCTGATTTCCTGGGCTATCGGGTTGACCAGCATGCGGTCGGCGTCCTGCGGTGAAATGCCTTCCAGCCCCACCGAGACATAAATCCAGGGGACGGTGATGTCCGGCTCGGATTCCCGGGGAATGGTATTGAACGCGTAGGCGCCGGCGACCACGACCAGCGTGAAAAGCAGAAAGACGGTTCTGACCCGGTTCAGCGCGGCATTGATGATGGTTTCCATGCTCAGTTGGCCTCGACCGCGTCAACTGTCTGTCCAACGGCCACGAAGCCCTGGCCCACGGTAATCACCCGCGCCACGTCAGGCAGTCCGGTGACCCAGATGCCATCGGTGGACGATCGCACCAGTTCCACTGCAGAGGAAACGACCCGGTCGTCGGCAGTCAGATGCTTGAGCGCGAGATCCCCCTGTTCGTTCAGACTGAGCAGGGCAGGGGACACGAAGTGCGCCCGGACTGCCGCCAGTGGGAAGCGAATCTCGGCCGTTACCCCGGCCACTGCCGGAGCGGCTTCCGTAGCTTCGATATCCACGGTAAAGGTGCGGGTCTCGGGCCGAGCTCGGGTGCCGATATGGCTGATGCGCCCCATGAATCGATCACCGGTAACCAAAGTGATTTCCGCATCATTGCCCAACGCCAGGCTGCCGATTCTGCTTTCGGACACCTGCGCGCGAATCTTCAGGGGTGAATAGTCGAGTATGCGCACGACTTCGCCGCCGGTGCTGACATAGGAGCCCTGTTCCACAAAGCGCTCTTCGATCACGCCACCGAAGGGGGCATGGATGCGAGTGCGCTCCAGTTGCCGTTCCAGACTGCGCCGGTTGGCCACGGCATCCTCGAACAGAGCTTCTGCTGCCCGCCGATCCGACGTGGTCTGCAGACCGCGTTCCACGAGCCTGCGCACGCCGTCGAGTTCCGCTTCACGCTGACGCTCCAGGGCGCGCGCCGAGAGCAACTGATCGGGCAGGTCACCTTCATCAATGACCGCCAGCAGGTCGCCGCTGCTGACCTGATCGCCCTGGCTGACCGCAATCTGATCAATGGTGCCGGTCACCTGAGCGCGTACCAATACCTCGCGATTGACGCGGGTCTCGCCATTGACGATCAGCGTGCGCGCTGTGTCTTCGGCCAGCAAGGTACGAACCTGTACTCGGGACAACTGATCATCACCCGGGGACTGTACGGAATCAGGGGGAGCCAGATCTGCATCGAGACCCGAGTACATCCACACTGTCAACAGCAACATGATCAGAATGGCCGCGCCCTGGCCGAGGAATCGTTTCATGGAGAATTTCCGTTCAAAATAAGAGGGCTTCGCGACCGAACCACAGACACTGAAGGCATAGTCGCGCTAGTATATGGGGCTGTATGAATTCGGAATCCTGATACTTATCATGTTGACACTTTCTTTACAGTCCCTGCATCATGCCTATGGGTCGGCACCGGTGCTGGAAGGCGTCGACTGGCAGCAGTCCACTGATGAACGCCTGTGCCTGGTCGGCCGCAACGGGGAGGGCAAGAGTACCCTGATGCGGCTGCTGGCCGGTGTGGAAACACCGGACCAGGGGCGTGTCGGTTGGTCTGAAGATGCCGTCATCGGTTATGTGCCGCAGGAACTGCCCAAGCCCAGCGGGGAAACGCTGTACGAATTCATCATGGCCGGCGCCGGTGAAGCCGGCCGCAAACTGCTGGATTACCAGGCCGCGCTGCGGCAGGACCCGGAATCGAAAGCCGTTGAGCGGCTGCAGCAGTGGCTCGATGATCACATGGCCTGGAATCTGGAGCAGCGGGCGGAATCGGCTCTGACCCAGTTTGAACTGCAGGCCGACACGCGGCTGTCGGAGCTGTCCGGTGGCTGGCGACGCAAGGCGCTGGTGGCGCGTGCCCTGATCCTGGACCCCAATGTATTGCTGCTGGACGAACCGACCAACCATCTCGATATCAAAAGCATAGAAGGCCTGGAAAACTGGCTGCGCGATTTTCGCGGGTTGGTGATTTTTATCAGTCACGATCGCCAGTTTATCGATGCCGTGGCCGACCACATCATAGAACTGGATCGCAGCACACTGCATCGATATCCGGCGCCCTATGAAACCTTTCTGGCGGCGCGGGAGGATCGGCTGCGCATCGAGGCCGAGCAGAATGCCGAGTTTGATCGCAGGCTGAAAGCGGAAGAAGTCTGGATTCGTCAGGGTATCAAGGCCCGGCGAACACGTAATGAAGGCCGCGTGCGCCGCCTGCAGGCACTGCGTCAGCAGCGGGCTGAAAGGCGTGAGGTCGGCGGCTCCGCCCGCATGAGCCTGGCCGAGGCCGAACGCAGCGGTCGCCTGGTGTTCGAACTGAAGGATCTGAGTTTCTCCTACCCGGAGCGGCCGATTGTCAGCCATTTCAGTACCGAGGTGATGCGTGGTGACACCGTGGCTCTGCTGGGGCCGAACGGGGTTGGCAAGACCACCCTGGTGCGGCTGCTGCTGGGGCAGTTGGAACCCGACAGCGGACAGGTGCGGGCGGGCACCGGGCTGGAGGTCGCCTACTTCGATCAGGGGCGCCATCAGCTTGACCCTGAGCGTACCGTGATGGACACGGTGTCAGAGGGCCGCGACTTCATCGATATCAACGGCCAGCGGGTGCATATCATCAGCTGGCTGGAGCGCTTTCTGTTCAGCCCGGCACAGGCGCGCAGTCCGGTCAAGACGCTGAGCGGGGGCGAAGCCAATCGTCTGCTGCTGGCCCGGCTGTTCAGTCAGCCAGCCAACCTGCTGGTGCTTGACGAGCCGAGCAACGATCTGGATATCGACACGCTCGAACTGCTGGAAGAACTGATTACCGAGTTTTCCGGTACCGTCATTCTGATCAGTCACGACCGTTACTTTATCGACAATGTGGCAACACGGGTCTGGGGTCTGCCGGGTGGTGGCGAGGTGGTGCCGCTGGTGGGTGGCTACCGGGAGTGGCAGGAATGGCTGCAGCGTCAGCGTGTCACGGGTCACAAAACTACACAAAATACGATTGTAGGGTCGCGCCAGAGTCGGTCTGAGGGCTCCAACCATGCTAGAAAGGGAAAGCGCCCCGGCAAACTGAGTTACAAGATTCAGCGTGAATATGACCAGTTGCCGGCGCACATAGAGCAGCTGGAGCAACTGATTGCAGAGCAGGAACAGGTGGTAGCGGATCCGGCCTTCTATCAGGGTGATCCCGACCAGGTCCACTCGGTACTCGAACAGCTCAGTGAATATCAGGCTCAGCTTGATGCTGCCATGGAGCGCTGGCTGGAACTGGAGGAACAGGTTTCGGGATAGAGGCTGCAAAGACAACAAGAACCGAGGTAGTTATGGCGATTCGATACCGCTTTGAGCTGGCGGACCAGGCGCAGCCCCTGGAGTACATCATTGCAACAGGGCAGGGCGAGACCGGTACCACGCGCGCAGCAGAGCCTGCCCGCTGGACCCGTTTGGCCTATCACCAGTGTTCCAATTGCCCGCTGGACAAGGACCAGGATGCCCGCTGTCCGGCGGCGGTGGATATTCAGCAGGTGGTTGAGGATTTCAGTGCCCTGCCGGCGACGCAGCGGGTTACTGTCACTGTGGAGTCTCCGGCACGGCAATATCACAAGATCACCGGGCTGGAAGAAGGGCTGCGCTCACTGATGGGGCTGCTGATGGCCAATTGCGCCTGTCCGATTCTGAACAAGCTCAAGCCCATGGCCTACACGCATCTGCCGTTTGCATCGCAGGAGGAGTTCATTATCCGCAGCGTGGGCACCTATCTGCTGCGGCAGTACTTCCATCATCAGGCCGACCATCAGGCTGACTGGACCCTGCACGGTCTGGTGGAACTGAACAACGAACTGCAACTGGTGAATCAGGCCATGTGGCAGCGGGTCAACGCCGGCTGTGAAGGCGAATCCAACCTGAAAGCGCTGCTCAGTTTCTTTGCCATGGCGTCCAGTGTGTCCTATTCACTGGAAGCTCAGTTGCAGAAGGTCCGACATGCTTTCATGGCGGAATCGGATATTTCACCCTATGAGGGTGTACGCCCGAGCAACCAGGAGTCGAGCCTGCCATGACCGCCTCCCTGGTTGCCGCCATATTGATACTCAGTGCTGTGGGCTCGCTGCTCTGGGCGCAGCCGAGCAAGAGTGACCGGCGCCGGGCCAGTATGCGTCAGCAGGCCATGCAGGCCGGCTTTTCAGTGACCACGGTATCCGTTCCCGACACCAGTGAGCGCGGCCGCATCGATGGGCAGACCCGCCTGCTGACGGCCTACAAGAAACGGGTACGGGGCAGCACCCGGCCCAGCCTGCCCGAGCTGACCGTGGTGCGCAGCACCGGTGAGAGTGGCATGGGCCTGCCCTATGGCTGGGTCTGGAAAGACCCGACGTTCCGCTTGCGGGGCGCCGAGCAACAGCGGCTCAGTGCGGCCCTGCAGGCGCTGCCGGACTGGGTCGACTGTCTGGTGGTGCTGCCCGACGGCGTGGCTCTGTGCATTGAAGAAAGGGATGCGGATAACAGGATCCAGGCGCTGCAGAGGGTGTTTGCCGAGACGCTGCAGGATCTTTATGAAGTAATTTCATCAAATCCGGTCTGACAACCCTTATCTGCTCGCTATACTGACAGGACTGCCCGGCAGGCATTGACCGACCCGCCGGCTCGGAGCATCTTGTAGCCAGAATTCAAACAAGCGTTTAAATCATGCGTTTGGCGTGGGCAACAGCCCCGTACCCTATAACGTCGACAACGGAGCAACCTTATGATTTTTCAGGGTGAAGCGATTCAGGTGGAGCGCCGGAGCGATGATATCGCTCATATGGTGCTGGACCTGAAAGGAGAATCAGTCAACAAGTTCAATCAGCAGACGCTGAAAGACCTGGATGCGGCACTGAAGGCAATTCAGAAGGAAGAAGGTCTGCGTGGTCTGGTGGCTTCCAGTGCCAAGGATACCTTTGTGGTGGGGGCCGACATCACCGAGTTCGTGACCCTGTTCAAGGCCGAAGAGGAAGTGCTGATCGACGGCCTGGTCAAGACCAATGCCATCTTTTCGGCCCTGGAAGACCTGCCATTCCCGACTGCAGTGGCCATCAACGGCCTGGCGCTCGGCGGCGGTTTCGAATTCTGTCTGTCCTGTGACTTCCGGGTCATGAGCGAGAAAGCCAAGGTGGGTCTGCCCGAAGTCAAGCTGGGCATCTTCCCCGGCTTTGGCGGTACCGTGCGTCTGTCCCGGCTGATCGGCGCCGACAATGCCATCGAGTGGATCTGTACCGGCAGCGAGAAGCGTCCCGATGCCGCCCTGAAGGATGGTGCAGTCAACGCCGTGGTCGCCCACGACAAGGTACTGTCTGCCGCCATTGATCTGGTCAACCGCGCCGCCGAGGGTGAAGTGGACTACAAACAGCGCCGCAGCATCAAGACCAGCGCGCTGGAACTGAACAACATCGAAAGCATGATGTCGTTCGAAACCGCCAAGGGCTATGTGGCCAGCCAGGCCGGGCCGAACTACCCCTCACCGGTACTGGCGGTGAAGACCATTCAGAAGCACGCCGGCATGACGCGGGATGACGCCATCAAGGTCGAGGTGAAGAACTTCGCCTCGGTGGCGCGCGGACCGGTGGCACAGAACCTGGTCAATCTGTTTCTGAACGATCAGGCGCTGAAGAAGACTGCCAAGCAATGGGACGACAAGGCCCGCGAGATCAGGAAAGCCGCTGTACTCGGCGCCGGTATCATGGGCGGCGGCATCGCCTACCAGAGTGCCTCCAAGGGCACGCCGGTGTACATGAAGGACATCAATGACGAAGGGCTCAAAGCCGGCCTGGATGAAGCGGCGAAGCTACTGCGCAAGCAGGTAGATCGCAAGAAGATCGATATCGAGAAGATGGCCAATGTGCTGAACGACATTCGTCCGGTGCTCAGCTATGGCGATTTTGCCAATGTGGATATCGCCGTGGAAGCCGTGGTGGAGAACCCCAAGGTCAAGCATGCCGTGCTGAAAGAAGTCGAAGCTGCGTTGCCCGACCATGCTGTCATTGCGAGCAATACCTCCACCATCTCCATCAACAGCCTGGCCAAGGCGGTCAAGGACCCGAGCCGGTTCTGCGGCATGCACTTTTTCAATCCGGTTCATCGCATGCCACTGGTCGAGGTTATCCGGGGCGAGAAGAGCTCCGATGAAGCCATCGCCACCGTGGTGTCCTATGCTCGCAAGCTGGGCAAATCACCCATCGTGGTCAACGACTGCCCGGGTTTTTATGTCAACCGGGTGCTGTTCCCGTACTTTGCCGGCTTTGCCATGCTGGTGCGTGATGGCGTCGACTTCCAGAAGGTCGACAAGGTGATGGAAAAATTCGGCTGGCCCATGGGCCCGGCCTACCTGCTGGACGTGGTCGGTATCGATACCGGCGTGCATGCCCAGAGCGTCATGGCCGAAGGCTTTCCGGACCGCATGCAGCAGGATTTCCACTCTGCCATGCACCTGATGTACGAAAAGGAGCGTTACGGGCAGAAGAACAGCAAGGGCTTCTACCGCTACGAGCTGGACAAGAAAGGCAAGCCGAAAAAGCTGGTGGATGAAGAAGCCATTGAACTGGTTAACAGTGTTTCGGCAGCCCCGCAGGAGATGGACGCGGATGACATCATCAACCGCATGATGATTCCGATGTGCATCGAGGTGGCGCGCTGTCTGGAAGAGGACATCGTGGCTTCGCCCGCCGATGCGGACATGGGCCTGATCTACGGCCTGGGCTTCCCGCCGTTCCGGGGTGGCATTCTGAAGTATATGGACGATGTGGGTATGGCTGAAATCGTCGCGCGCGCCGACAAACAGGCGGACCTCGGCAACCTGTACAAGGTAACCGACCGCATGCGCGAGATGGCCAAGAACGGCGACACCTACTACCCGCAAGCCTGAGGAGAACCGAATCATGAATCTGAAACCAAATGACGCCGTAATTGTCGATTTCCTGCGCACGCCCATGGGGCGTTCGAAAGGCGGCAGCTTCCGTCACACCCGTGCGGAGAACCTGAGTGCAGCCCTGGTCGACGGCCTGCTGGACCGCAACCCGGATATCGACCCGGCCGAGATCGACGACATCATCTGGGGCTGTGTGAACCAGACTCTGGAACAGGGCTGGAATGTCAGCCGCATGATGCAGTTGCTGACCCGGGTGCCACATACTGTGCCGGCTCAGACCATTTCCCGTCTCTGTGGTTCATCCATGTCGGCGCTGCACATTGCCTCTCAGGGCATTCAATCCGGCAATGGTGAGCTGTTCCTGATCGGTGGCGTGGAGCACATGGGTCACCTGGAAATGATGCACGGGGTTGATCCCAACCCCATGCTGAGCCGCAAGGCTGCCAAGGCCGCCGGCATGATGGGGCTGACCGCCGAGATGCTGGGCAAGATGCATGGCATTACGCGCCAGCAGCAGGATGAATTTGCCTGCCGCTCCCATCAACTGGCGCATCAGGCCACCGAGTCGGGTGCTTTTGGCAAGGAAATCCTGCCCCTGGAAGGCCATGACGCCGATGGCGTGCCATATCTGGTACGACACGATGAAACCATTCGGGCAGATACCACGGTCGAGAAGCTGTCAGAGCTGAAGCCGGTATTCGATCCGAAAGGCGGTACCGTGACCGCCGGTACCTCCTCGCAGATCAGCGACGGCGCTTCTGCCATGCTGATCATGTCCTGGCAGAAGGCGCAAAGCCTGGGTATCAAGCCGCGCGCGGTGGTGCGGGCCATGACCCTCGCCGGTGTTGACCCTTCCATCATGGGTTACGGACCGGTACCGTCATCCAAGAAGGCGCTGAAGCAGCTGGGCATGTCGATCAGTGACATCGACTATGTGGAGCTGAACGAAGCTTTTGCAGCCCAGTCGCTGCCGGTATTGAAGGACCTCAAGCTGCTCGACAGCATGACTGACAAGGTCAACATGCACGGCGGCGCCATTGCGCTGGGCCATCCCTTCGGCTGCAGCGGTGCGCGTATTACCGGCACCCTGCTGAATGTCATGGAGCAAAAGGATGGCCAACTGGGTCTGGCCACCATGTGTATTGGGTTGGGGCAGGGTATCAGTACCGTGATCGAGCGTTTGAACTGAACCTGGACCATGAGCGATAGCTGAAAACGGCCCTTGCGGGCCGTTTTTTGGCGCTCCGTGTTTAGTTGCCAGTCGACTGCTGCTTGCGCGCCGGACTGTCTGCCGGGGGGTCCTGCTTCGTGTCCCCGGGTTTCTCCGCACCCCTGGGTGCGGCTGCCTGCGGCGCCGGTTCCGTTTCGCTTTGCCCCTGATAGGTGCCTGCCTCAGTGGCCAGTGAAGCACTTTCCCGGGCGACAATATCCTCGGCGGACTCATCAGCGTCCGGTCGTTCGTCTTCCGTCAGATCCAGATCTTCCTGCAGCTCGTCACCATCCTCGTGGGAAGAATAGATGCCCCAGATCATTCTGGAAATGCGCTTGATCATGCTGGCCCGTTCCGGGAATCTCAGGCTGGTGGCGACGAGCATTTCCTTGGCGTGCTTGAAGTAGGCGGCTGCTTTCGAGCGCTCACCACTCTCCAGCACCGAGCGACCCTGCTGGATATAGGCGTTGACCTCCGCCTTGAGCAGGCGGATGCGCAGGCGCCTGGCATGATCCAGGGCTTCGCTGTCGCTGATCTCGCCATGTGACTGCATGAGCTTGATCAGCTTGATACCCTTGAACAGCAGTTTTTTCATCTGGTTCAGTTCATGCTCTTCATCGGGCAGTCTGGATTTCTGCTTTTCCAGCGTTTCGGGCAGTTCGGTCAGGAAGGTCTGGGCGGTGGCCAGTTCCCCGTTCGGGTCGCCCTCGACTTCCCCCAGAATATCGAGCCGGGATTTGATCTGGTTGATTCGAAACTGGCCAATGGCTTCCAGCAGCAGGCTGTCGCCGTCATAGGTAATCAGGGCCTGGGCCACGTCATTGATTTCTTCGAGTCGGTGTTTGAACTGGCGCGCCTGTTGTCGCTGCTCCAGTTCTTCCCGTTCGCGTTCGGCGGCCTGGCGTCCCATCCATATTGCGGCCACCAGGATCACGACCAGGAGCATCGTGAAGAGAAAAAACCACATAGAAGGTCCCTGTCAGGTTGTTCAGAGGCCTGTTCAGTCTAGCATCTTTAGCTGTCCAGTCTGCAATTCGACAAGTCTGGTGCTTGACCTCAGCCTTGCAAACCGTTATATCTCGCCGCCTTCAGGGGCATTATCTGCACTTCAGACCATTCCAAGCAAAGGCATTTGTCAGCATTTATGGGAAAGTCGCTAGTCATCGTCGAGTCGCCGGCCAAGGCCAAGACCATCAACAAGTACCTGGGCAATCAGTTTGTCGTGAAGTCCAGTGTCGGTCATATTCGGGACTTGCCAACTTCGGGGCAGGGCAGCAAGGCCGACCCCAAGGAGCGCGCGCGACAGGCTGCGGCGACCAGGGCGTTGCCGCCGGAAGAGAAAGAGCAGTACAAGAAGAAGAAAGCGCATGAACAGCTGATCGCCCGCATGGGTGTCGATCCGGACAACAACTGGTCAGCCCGCTACGAAATACTGCCCGGCAAGGAAAAGGTCGTTGACGAACTGCGTCGCCTGGCCCGGGATGCCGACCAGATCTATCTGGCGACGGACCTTGACCGCGAAGGAGAGGCTATTGCCTGGCATCTGAAAGAAGCCATTGGCGATGTGGCTCCCTACAAGCGGGTGGTATTCAGCGAAATCACCAAGAAAGCCATTCAGGAAGCCTTCTCGCGCCCCAGCGATCTCAATGTCAGTCGCGTGAATGCCCAGCAGGCACGTCGCTTTCTCGACCGCATCGTGGGTTACATGGTGTCGCCGCTGCTGTGGAAGAAGGTGGCACGTGGGCTGTCGGCCGGTCGCGTGCAGAGTGTGGCCGTGCGCCTGATCGTCGAGAAAGAGCAGGACATTCGCAAATTCGTGCCGGAAGAATACTGGGATACCCTGGTGGATACCCGTACGGCCGGACAGGACGCGCTGCAGGTCAAGGTGCACAAGGTTGCGGGTGAGGACTATCGCCCCACCAATGAAGCCGATACACGGCAGCACGAGGAGGCGCTGCGGGCGGCCGGCGCGCTGACCATTGCCGATCGTTCCGATCGTCCGACCCAGTCACGTCCGCATGCGCCCTTTATTACGTCGACGCTGCAGCAGGCGGCCAGCAACCGCCTGGGCTTCAGCGTCAAGAAAACCATGATGATGGCGCAGCGCCTGTATGAGGCCGGCCACATCACCTACATGCGTACCGACTCCACCAATCTGAGTGCGGATGCGGTGGAAACGGTGCGCACGTTGATTCGGGATGAATACGGTCAGCCGTATCTGCCGGAAAAGCCGAATCGCTACAGCAGTCAGGACGGTGCCCAGGAAGCTCACGAAGCCATTCGTCCGACGGATGCCACGCGTCGCAGCGCTGCCCTGCAGGATATGGAACAGGATGCCCTGCGCCTGTACGACCTGATCTGGCGCCGCTTTGTAGCCTGCCAGATGACCCCGGCCCAGTACCTGAGCACCGCCATTACGGCTGAAGCGGGCAGCTATCAGCTGCGCGCCAAGGGCCGTATTCTGAAGTTTGACGGTTACACCCGCGTCATGTCGGTACCACGCAGCAACGAAGATCAGGAGTTGCCCGACGTCAAGGTGGGTGAGAACCTGGCCGTGGATGCGATCAACAGTCAGCAGCACTTTACCAAGCCGCCGGCGCGCTTTACCGAAGCCACGCTGGTCAAGGAACTCGAGAAACGCGGTATCGGTCGCCCGTCGACCTATGCCTCCATTATCTCGACCATTCAGGACCGGGGTTACGTCAAGCTTGAGAATCGGCGCTTCTATGCCGAGAAGATGGGCGAGATCGTGACCCATCGTCTGGCCGAAAGCTTTACCGACCTGATGAATTTCGATTTTACCGCGCGCATGGAAGAGACGCTGGATGGCATTGCCAATGGCGAGCGCAACTGGAAAGAAGAACTGGACCGTTTCTATCGCGATTTCAGCCAGCAGCTTGAGCGCGCCGACAGCGCCGAGCAGGGCATGCGGGCCAATGCGCCGACGGCGACAGATATCGAATGTCCGGCCTGTGGCCGACACATGATGATCCGCACCGGCAGTACCGGTGTGTTCCTGGGCTGTTCAGGCTACAACCTGCCGCCCAAGGAGCGCTGCAAGCAGACGCTGAATCTCCTGCCGGCCGATGACTTCGTGGAAGATCAGAACGATGACGAGGCAGAGGCCCGTGAACTGCGGCAGAAGCGCCGCTGTCACAAGTGCGAAGCGTCAATGGATGCCTACATTCTGGACGAAGGCCGCAAGCTGCACATCTGTGGCAACAATCCGGACTGTGACGGCTTCCAGATGGAAACCGGGCGCTTCCGGCTCAAGGGCTATGACGGCCCGACCCTGGAATGCGACAAGTGCGGCTCCGAAATGCAGCTGAAGACAGGCCGTTTCGGCAAGTACTTCGACTGCACCAACAGCGAATGCAGGAATACGCGCAAACTGCTGCGCAACGGAGAGCCGGCACCACCCAAGATGGATCCGGTGCCGATGCCGGAGCTGCAGTGCCAGAAGGTGGATGACACCTATGTGCTGCGTGATGGCGCCGCCGGTCTGTTCCTGGCCGCCAGCCAGTTTCCCAAGAACCGGGAAACCCGGGCACCGCTGCTGCAGGAGATTCTGCCGCACAAGGACGAGATCGATCCGAAATACAGCTATCTGTTTTCCGGCCCGACCGAGGATGATCAGGGCAACCCGACGCTGATCCGCTACGCCAGGAAAACGCAGGAACACTACCTGTCTTCCGAAAAGGAAGGCAAGGATACCAAGTGGCGCGCCTTCTGCGAGAACGGGCGCTGGGTAGAACAGAAGCCGAAGAAAAAGGCCGCAGCGAAGAAAAAGCCTGTAGCCAAAAAGGCAACTGCGAGAAAGAGCACGGGCAAGGGGTCCAGCAAGTCGACCGCCTGACCTGACTTGAGTCCGTCCGGGCCGAGTGGCACCGACAGACACAAAAAAGCCTCCGCAAGGGAGGCTTTTTGTTGCGCGACAGGCTGGCTGTCGTCAGCGTTTCGGCATGGGTCGCTGCGTCTCGCCCGTGTACAACTGACGCGGACGCCCGATACGATACTTGCCTTCTACCAGTTCCTTCCAGTGGGCAATCCAGCCCGGCGTACGCCCGATGGCAAAGATGACCGTGAACATGGACGTCGGAATGCCGATGGCACGCAGAATAATGCCGGAATAGAAGTCGACATTGGGGAACAGCTTGCGTTCGACGAAATAGTCGTCTTCCAGCGCAATCTTCTCCAGCCGGGTGGCAATCCGCAGCAGCGGGTCATTGCGCACGCCCAGTTCGGCCAGCACGTTGTCGCAGTGCTGCTTCATCACTTTGGCCCTGGGGTCGTAGTTCTTGTAGACCCGGTGCCCGAAGCCCATCAGGCGGAACGGGTCATCCTTGTCCTTGGCCTTCTCGATAAAGGTTTCGATATTGTCTTCATGGCCGATTTCTTCCAGCATCGCCAGTACCGCCTCGTTGGCACCGCCGTGAGCTGGCCCCCAGAGCGCTGCAATGCCCGACGAGATACAGGCGAATGGGTTGGCCCCGGTCGAGCCGGTCAGCCGTACAGTGGAAGTGGAGGCGTTCTGCTCGTGATCTGCGTGCAAGATGAAAATCTTGTCCATGGCCTTGGCCAGCACCGGGTTGACCTGGTATTCCTCACAGGGGTTGGAGAACATCATGTAGAGGAAATTGCTGGCATAGTCCAGATCATTGCGCGGATAGGCAAAGGGCTGGCCGATGGTGTACTTGTACACCATGGCGGCAATGGTCGGCATCTTGGAGATCAGGCGGTGGGCAGTGATCTCGCGGTGCTCCGGGTCCGTGATGTCCAGCGAGTCGTGGTAGAACGCTGCCAGGGCACCGACTACCGCCACCATGATGGCCATGGGGTGCGAGTCGCGACGGAAACCGTGGAAGAAGCTGTGAATCTGCTCGTGCACCATGGTGTGGTGGGTGATGGTGGAACGGAATTCTTCAATCTGCTCGGCCGTTGGCAGCTCTCCGTACAGCAGCAGGAAGCAGGTTTCGAGATAGTCGGCGTTCTCTGCCAGTTCCTCGATAGGGTATCCCCGGTGCAGCAGCAGGCCCTTGCCGCCGTCAATATAGGTGATGTTGGATTCGCAGGACGCGGTGGAAACGAAGCCAGGGTCATAGGTGAACAGACCTTTCTTGACCAGGTTTCTGACATCCACGACGTCCGGACCCATCGTGCCCGAGTAGACGGGTAGTTCAATGGGCTCCATGCCGTCTATGGTCAGCGTTGCTTTCTTATCTGCCATGGGGGCCTCCTAAGGCTCTTCTAGTCGTTGTGTCGCCGGAATTCTACCAGAATCTGACAACAGAGCTTTGAAAAATCCGCACAACTATAGAGTCAGGCCTCCGTTTGTCAAATCAGTCATTGGTAGAACCGCATAGGGTGCATAGTGCCGCGCTATGGTAACGAGCACCCCAGCGGTGCAAACCCTGATGCCTTGCACCGTTTTGGTCATGCGGCACCCTGGTCCAGGTGCCACTTTGGTCGCAGGCGTTCGTCAGGCATTTGTAATTGCCGGGGGCGGGCACTATAATCGCCCCAGTTTTCTGGACCCCGCCTGAAAGCCCGACTTACTCAGGGGTTTCGGGCGGTCCTGGCCCCCCTGGGCTTCGTGTGCATGGCACCGAAAGGTGTGCGGCACCCTCACCCAAAAAGAGAGAGAGCGTCTTCAGCCGTGAAAGCAGACAGACCCGTTAATCTTGAACTCACGACCATCTCCTTCCCGATCACTGCCATCACTTCCATACTGCATCGAATTTCCGGTATTGCCTTTTTTGTAGGCGCTGCCTTTGCCGTGTGGTTTCTGCAGGCATCCCTGTCTTCCCCCGAAGGCTTCGCGACCGCAACTGCGGCTGCCGAGCACTGGCTGGGCAAGCTGATCCTTTGGGGTCTGCTGGCAGCTCTGGCCTATCACTTCGTGATGGGTATCAAGCACCTGATCATGGACACCGGCATCGGTGAAACCCTCGAAGGCGGCAAACTGATGTCTCAGCTTGCCGTGCTGATCAGCATCGTTCTCATTGTTCTGGCAGGAGTCTGGGTATGGTAAAGAACATCACCAGTTTTACCGGAAATGGTGTGGCCGACTGGCTGGTACAGCGCGTATCTGCAGTTATCCTGGCCGCCTACACGCTGTTTCTTGTGGTCTGGTTTCTGGCTCTGCCGGAATGGTCGTATGAGGCCTGGAGTGGCCTGTTTGCCCAAGGGTGGATGAAGATCTTTACGGTACTGGCCGTGCTCTCCTTTGTAGCGCATGCCTGGATCGGCATCTGGACCGCCACCACAGATTATCTGAAGAGCAATACGGCTGTGCGGATCCTGGTGCAGTTGGCTGTCATTCTGGTGCTCTTTATCTATCTGATTGTTACCTTCGACGCAGTTTGGGGTGTGTAACTGACATGAGCAATATCAGAACCATGGATTTTGACGCCGTCATCGTGGGCGGTGGTGGTGCAGGCCTGCGTGCAGCCCTGCAATTGGCGGAATCAGGCTTCAAGACTGCGGTCGTGTCGAAGGTTTTTCCGACCCGCTCACACACTGTTTCCGCCCAGGGCGGCATCACCTGTGCCATTGCCAGTTCGGACCCGAATGATGACTGGCGCTGGCACATGTACGACACCGTCAAGGGCTCCGACTATATCGGTGACCAGGAAGCCATCGAATACATGTGCAGTGTCGGCCCGCAGGCGGTGTTCGAACTGGACCATATGGGGCTGCCGTTCTCCCGTACGGAGAATGGCCGCATCTACCAGCGCCCCTTTGGTGGTCAGTCGAAGGATTTCGGCAAGGGCGGGCAGGCTGCCCGTACCTGTGCCGCTGCCGACCGGACTGGTCACGCCCTGTTGCATACCCTGTATCAGGGCAATCTGAAGGCCGGCACCAACTTCCTCAATGAATGGTATGCGGTCGATCTGGTCAGGAACCAGGATGACACCGTAGTGGGCGTGACAGCCATCTGTATTGAAACCGGCGAGCAGGTCTACCTGAAGGCACGTGCGACTGTGTTTGCCACTGGTGGTGCCGGGCGCATCTATGCTTCCACAACCAATGCGCTGATCAATACCGGCGACGGCATCGGCATGGCGCTGCGCGCCGGCTACCCGGTGCAGGACATGGAAATGTGGCAGTTCCACCCGACCGGTATCCACGGTGCCGGCACCCTGGTCACCGAAGGCTGTCGGGGTGAGGGCGGCTATCTGATCAACAAGGATGGCGAGCGCTTCATGGAGCGTTACGCGCCCAACGCCAAAGATCTGGCCGGCCGCGACGTCGTCGCTCGTTCGATGATTCTGGAAATTCTGGAAGGGCGGGGCTGTGGTCCGGACGGCGACCATGTGTACCTGAAGCTGGATCACCTGGGTGAGAAGGTTCTGAACGAAAAGCTGCCGGGCATTCTCGAACTGTCACGCACCTTTGCGCATGCCGACCCGGTGAAGGAACCCATTCCGGTGGTGCCAACCTGTCACTACATGATGGGTGGCATCCCGACCAATATCGGCGGGCAGGCGCTGATGCAGGACAAGGACGGCAATGACCAGATCATCAATGGTCTCTATGCCTGTGGTGAGGCGGCCTGCGTATCCGTGCACGGCGCCAACCGTCTGGGCGGCAATTCGCTGCTGGATCTGGTGGTCTTCGGACGCGCTGCCGGTCTGGCCATCGACAAGTCTCTGCGCGAGGGCTATGAATCCCGCGCGGCCTCACAGAGCGACATTGATGCTGCCACAGCCCGCCTGCAGGAGATAGAGAGCCGCAAGACAGGCGAGAAAGTGGCTGATGTCCGCAAGGATCTGCAGAACACCATGCAGCTTTATTTCGGCGTGTTCCGCGAAGGCAAGAGCATGCAGGAAGGCCGCAAGAAACTGGAAGAGCTGCGTGAGCGGGTCAACAACGTGGTGCTGGAAGACAAGAGTCAGGCCTTCAATACCGCTCGTATCGAGGCGCTGGAGTTGACCAACCTGCTGGAAGTGGCGGAAGCCACCGCGGTTGCAGCGGAGGTGCGCACCGAGAGCCGCGGTGCCCACGCCCGTGAAGATTACACCGAGCGGGATGACGAGAACTGGCTGTGTCACACCATGTTCTACCCGGCCGACAAGTCTATCCGCAAGCGTGATGTGAACTTTGCCCCGACCACGGTCGAGACGTTCGAACCCATGATTCGGACCTACTAGGAGTATCAGGCATGCAGGTATCAGTGTATCGCTACAACCCGGAAACGGATCAGAAACCCTACATGCAGGACTACACGCTGGATCTGCCGGAAGGCAAGGATCTGATGGTTCTGGATGTACTCAACCTGCTGAAAGAGCAGGACGTGACATTGTCCTTCCGGCGTTCCTGCCGGGAGGGTGTCTGCGGCTCCGACGGCATGAACATCAACGGCCGTAACGGCCTGGCCTGTATTACGCCGATGTCAGAGGCGCTGAACGGCAAGAAAAAGCTGGTATTGCGGCCCTTGCCCGGCCTGCCGGTCATTCGTGACTTGGTGATTGACATGTCGCTGTTCTACCAGCAGTACGAGAAGGTCAAGCCGTATCTGCAGAACAACGAGCCGGCGCCGGCCATTGAGCGTCTGCAGTCGCCCGAAGACCGGGCCAAGCTTGATGGCCTTTATGAGTGTATACTCTGTGCCTGTTGTTCCACTTCCTGCCCGTCTTTCTGGTGGAATCCGGAGCGGTTCGTGGGGCCGGCGGGGCTGCTGCAGGCCTATCGTTTCCTGGCTGACAGTCGGGACAACGCCACCGAAGAACGTCTTTCGGAACTGGATGATCCCTTCAGCGTATTCCGCTGTCGCGGTATCATGAACTGTGTGAACGTCTGTCCCAAGGGGTTGAACCCGACCCGGGCCATTGGCCACATTCGTTCCATGCTTTTGAAGAATGCGACCTGACGGGTCGCTTTCTTTTTGGGTTTATGCCTGAATTACAGGTTGCAGCTATCGCATCGCAAGGTAGAGCACAATGACTGAACGCACCATGGAGCAGCAGTGGGCGCTGTCCCACCTGGCGGGAGGTAATCACAAGTACCTCGAAGAGCTGTTCGAGACCTATCTGCAGGACCCGAATGCGGTGCCTGAAGAGTGGCGTCACGAGTTCGACAAACTCCCCAGTGTCAACGATCAGGTTCGCACGGATACACCGCACAAACCGATCCGGGACCATTTTCTGTTGCTGGGCAAATCCCGCACCGGTGGCCGTGTCGGTACTGTTGCGCCGAGTATTACCTCGGAACACGAGCGCAAGCAGGTACTGGTGCACCAACTGGGTACCGCCTACCGCTTTCGCGGCCACCAGGAAGCCGATCTGGATCCGCTGGGTTTGCTGGAACGACCTCTGGTTCCCGATCTGGACCCGCGCTTTCATGGCCTCACCGAGGCCGATGAAGACACCGTCTTCAACTGCAGCAACCTCTATATCGGCAAGGAAGAAGCGCCCCTCAAGGAAATCGTGCAGGCCCTGCGCGACACCTACTGTGGCAGCATCGGTGCCGAGTTCACCCATATTGTCGATACCACCGAACGGCGCTGGATCGAACAGCGCATGGAGTCGGTGCGCTCCAAGCCCAAACTGAGCCAGGATGCCCGTCTGCATCTGTTCGAACGCCTCACCGCGGCCGAGGGGCTGGAGAAATATCTGGGCTCCAAGTATCCGGGCACCAAGCGCTTCGGTCTCGAAGGCGGCGAAACCCTGATTCCGGCCATTGACGAGCTGATTCAGCGCTGCGGCTCCTACGGCGCGCGCGAGATCGTCATCGGCATGGCCCACCGCGGCCGGCTGAACATGCTGGTCAATATTCTGGGCAAGAGCCCGCGCGATCTCTTTGACGAGTTCGAGGGCAAGTCCTTCCTCGAGATGGGCTCAGGCGATGTCAAGTATCACCAGGGCTTCTCGTCCAACGTGATGACCACAGGCGGAGAAGTTCACTTGGCGCTGGCGTTCAACCCGTCACACCTGGAAATTGCAGCACCGGTAGTGGTCGGGTCGGTACGGGCCCGCCAGGACCGTCGTGACGATCCGGGCGGTTCGCTGGTGGTGCCGGTCAATATTCATGGTGACGCTGCCTTTGCCGGGCAGGGCGTGGTCATGGAAACCTTCCAGATGTCGCAGACCCGAGCCTTCCGCACCGGCGGTACCATCCACCTGATCATCAACAACCAGGTTGGCTTTACCACCTCCCGGCGCGAAGACATGCGCTCGACCGAGTACTGCACGGATGTGGCCAAAATGGTCCAGGCGCCCATTTTCCATGTCAATGGGGATGACCCGGAAGCGGTGATCTTTGTGACCCAACTGGCTGTCGACTACCGCAACACCTTCCGCAAGGATGTGGTGATCGATCTGGTCTGTTACCGTCGCCGCGGGCACAACGAAGCCGATGAGCCGGCCATGACGCAGCCGGTCATGTACAGCAAGATCCGTTCTCAACCGAGTTCGCTGGCCCTGTACTCCCAGCAACTGGTGAATGAAGGCGTACTGGAAGACAGTGACGTCAAAACCTTTGCCGACAATTATCGCGATGCCTTGGACAACGGCGAACATGTGGCCAAGGCACTGGTCAAGGAGCCCAACAAGTCGCTTTTTGTCGACTGGGCGCCCTATCTGAACCAGCCGGTGGAAGACTATTACGACACCTCAATTGAGCTGAAGGAACTACAGCAGATCGGGCGTGACATGAACGTCATCCCCGAGAGCTTCCCGGTGCAGAAGCAGGTGCAGAAGATCATCAGCGACCGGGACAAGATGACGGCCGGCGCCACCCCGATCAACTGGGGCTACGGCGAAACACTGGCCTATGCCACCTTGCTCAAGGAGGGGGTTCCGGTGCGTCTGGTCGGCCAGGACTCAGGCCGGGGCACCTTTGCCCACCGCCATGCGGTACTGCACAACTCGAAAGACGGTACTCAATATGTGCCGCTGCAGAACCTCTATGAAGGGCAGCCTGTATTCGAGGTGTATGACTCCTTCCTGTCGGAAGAGGCCGTACTGGCCTTTGAATACGGCTATGCCACCACCAAGCCGGACACCCTGGTAATCTGGGAAGCCCAGTTTGGTGATTTTGCCAATGGGGCCCAGGTGGTGATCGATCAGTTCATCACCAGCGGCGAACACAAGTGGGGCCGTCTGTGCGGCCTGGTCATGCTGTTGCCGCACGGCTATGAAGGGCAGGGCCCAGAGCACTCTTCAGCCCGCCTTGAACGCTTCCTGCAGATGTGTGCAGAGCAGAACATTCAGGTCTGTGTTCCCACCACGCCGGCACAGGTTTATCATATGCTGCGCCGTCAGGTGCTGCGTAATCTGCGCAAACCGCTGGTGGTCATGTCGCCAAAGAGCCTGCTGCGGCACAAGGCTGCGGTGTCGGATCTGGAAGCACTGGCCGAGGGCCACTTCCACACTGTAATCGGTGAAACCGACAGCAGCATCAAGCCGGAAGACGTGCAGCGTGTGGTGTTCTGCTCCGGCAAGGTCTACTACGATCTGGTCGAATATCGACGCAGTGAGAACATCACCAACGTCGCCATCATTCGGATCGAACAGCTGTACCCGTTCCCGGAAGAGGCCCTGCAGAAAGCCCTTGCTCCGTTCCGCAACTGCGAGGACGTGGTCTGGTGTCAGGAAGAGCCGATGAACCAGGGTGCCTGGTACAGCAGTCAGCATCATATGCGTTATGTCGTGTCGCGCCACAATCCGGACAACTACCTCGGGTTTGCCGGCCGCGAAGCATCAGCAGCCCCGGCTGCGGGCTATATGAAGCTGCACCTGGAACAACAGAAGCGGCTGATCGAAGACGCCCTGATATACCCCAAAAAGTAAGCATCGAAGCGTAGCGTAACTGATTTAAGGAACTGAGCATGCCCATCGACATCAAAGCCCCGCAGTTTCCGGAGTCTGTTGCTGACGGTAGTATCGCTACCTGGCACAAAAAACCGGGCGAAACCTGTAAGCGGGACGACCTGCTGGTCGACATCGAAACCGACAAGGTGGTACTTGAAGTCACCGCGCCAGCTGACGGTGTCATCAAGGAAATCCTGCACGACGAAGGTGCCACGGTAGAAAGCGAAATGGTGATTGCCACCTTCGAGGAAGGCGCTGCCGGTGACGGTGGTGATTCGGGGGCGGACGACAAGAAAGAATCCGACAAGTCGCAGAAGCAGGACAAGCAAGAGAAGAAAGAAGACAGCAGTGCTGCGGCCGCTGAGAAGTCCGCTGCCGACAAGTCATCGGACAAGGCCGACGATGGCCCCAGGCTGAGCGCCGAGGAAGCCGACAAGCTGCTCAGCCCGGCGGCGCGCCGGATGGTCGATGAGTACAGCCTGGATGCTACTCGCATCAAGGGCACCGGCAAGGGCGGTCGCATCACCAAAGAGGATGTGATGGCCTATCAGAGTGCTCAGCATGCACCGGATCGGCCGAAAGACGAAGGTCCTCGTCACTCCGCACCCGGCATGAACATCCAGTTCTCCGGTGCAGCACCCGTCGGTGACGGCGGTGAACGCACCGAAAAACGCGTGCCCATGACCCGCCTGCGCAAGACCATTGCCAAGCGCCTGGTCGAAGCGCAGCAGAACGCAGCCATGCTGACCACCTACAACGAGGTCAACATGAAGCCGGTAATGGAGCTGCGCTCACGCTACAAGGAGCTGTTCGAGAAGACGCACAACGGCGCACGCCTGGGCTTCATGTCCTTCTTCGTGAAGGCGGCTACCGAGGCCCTGAAACGCTTCCCCGACGTCAATGCCTCCATTGACGGCGATGACGTGGTCTACCATGGCTACTACGATGTCGGTGTTGCGGTCAGTTCCGACCGTGGCCTGGTGGTGCCGGTACTGCGCGATGCAGATTCCATGGGCCTGGCGGAAATCGAAACCCAGATCCGTGATTTCGGTGCGCGGGCGCAGAAAGGACAGGTCTCAATTGACGAAATGCAGGGTGGTACCTTCACCATTTCCAATGGTGGTGTGTTCGGCTCGCTGATGTCCACGCCCATTCTGAATCCGCCGCAGACCGCCATCATGGGCATGCACAAGATTCAGGAGCGCCCGATGGCGGTAAACGGTCAGGTCGAAATCCTGCCCATGATGTATCTGGCCCTGTCGTATGATCACCGCATGATCGACGGCAAGGAAGCGGTGCAGTTCCTGGTCACCATCAAGGAATTGCTTGAAGATCCGGCCCGTATTCTGCTGGATGTATGACCTGAACTGAATCGAAATTCACTGATTATCCATAGGAAAGATCAATGGCAAATCAATACGATGTCGTGGTAATTGGCTCCGGCCCCGGTGGCTATGTTGCCGCCATCAAGGCAGCTCAGCTGGGCCTGAAAACCGCCTGTGTCGAGAAATGGCTGGACCGTGACAACAAGCCTTCATACGGCGGTACCTGTCTGAACGTCGGCTGTATTCCTTCCAAGGCACTGCTGGAATCTTCCGAGCACTATCACCAGGCGGAAACCAGCTTCGGTGATCACGGCATCAGCCTGAAAAGCCTGAAGATGGACGTCAAGGGCATGATGGGACGCAAGGACAAGATCGTGCAGAACCTCACCCAGGGTGTTGCCGGTCTGTTCAAGTCCAATGGCGTGACCTCCATTGAAGGCACTGGCAAGTTGCTGGCCAACAAGGTGGTCGAAGTCACCGGGCATGACGGCAAGGTCCAGAAGTTGGAAGCCAAGAATGTCATTCTGGCCTCCGGCTCGGTACCCATCGACATTCCCCCGACGCCGATCGACGGCAAGCATATCGTCGACTCCGAAGGTGCCCTCGAGTTCGATGCTGTACCCAAGAAACTGGGTGTCATCGGGGCCGGCGTGATCGGCCTGGAACTGGGCAGTGTCTGGAAGCGTCTGGGCTCTGAGGTGGTCGTACTGGAAGCGCAGGACAAGTTCCTGGCTGCTGCCGATCAGCAACTGGCCAAGGCCGCCTACAAGTCCTTCACCAAGGATCAGGGTCTGGATATTCGTCTGGGTGCCCGTGTTACCGGCTCTGAAGTCAAGGGTGGCAAGGTGACTGTGCAGTTTACCGATGGCGATGGTGAAAAGTCCGAGACCTTTGACAAGCTGATTGTATCGGTGGGTCGTCGTCCCTACACGGACGGTCTGCTGTCCGATGACTGTGATGTCAAGCTGGACGAGCGCGGCTTTATCTTTGTGGATGACCAGTGCAGAACCTCGGCCCCGGGTGTGTTCGCCGTGGGTGACGTGGTGCGTGGCCCCATGCTGGCCCACAAGGGTTCGGAAGAGGGCGTGATGGTGGCGGAGATCATCGCCGGCCACAAGGCCCAGATGAACTACGACACCATTGCCAATGTCATCTACACCAATCCGGAACTGGCCTGGGTGGGCAAGACCGAAGAAGAACTGAAGGCCGAAGGCGTCAAGTACAAGGCCGGCTCCTTCCCGTTTGCGGCCAATGGCCGGGCCATGGCAGCCAACGACACCACGGGTATGGTGAAGATCGTTGCCGATGAAGAAACCGATCGCGTTCTGGGTATGCATGTCTTTGGTCTGCATGCTTCCGAGATCGTGATGCAGGGTGTGATCGCCATGGAGTTCGGTTCTTCGGCCGAAGATCTCCAATTGATGTGCTTTGCACACCCGACCCTGTCGGAGTCGGTCCATGAGGCCGCCCTGGCAGTTGATAACAAGGCGCTGCATGTCGCCAACCGCAAGAAGCGCTGAGTCAAGGAAAGCGCCGTAGCCGGAAACGCAGGCACCTTCGGGTGCCTTTCTGTCATTGGCCTCGCTGCCTGGTGAGGCCAGCCAACTAACGGTTTTAAAGGTATGAACTTACACGAATATCAGGGCAAACAGCTGTTTCGTGACTATGGTCTGCCGGTGTCAGAGGGCTATGCCTGTGACAGCGCAGACGAGGCTGCAGAAGCGGCCCGCAAGATTGGCGGTACTGCCTGGGTTGTCAAGGCTCAGGTGCACGCCGGTGGTCGCGGCAAGGCCGGCGGCGTCAAGCTGGTCAACAGCGAAGACGAGATCCGCGCTTTCGCCGACAAGTGGCTGGGCCAGCGCCTGGTCACCTACCAGACTGATGAAGACGGTCAGCCGGTCAGCAAGATTCTGGTGGAAAGTCTGACTGATATCGATCAGGAACTGTATCTGGGTGCGGTGGTGGACCGCTCCACCCGTCGCATCGTGTTCATGGCGTCCACCGAGGGCGGCGTGGAAATCGAGAAGGTGGCTGAAGAGACACCGGAAAAGATTCTGAAAGCAGAGGTTGATCCGCTGGTCGGCGCGCAGCCCTATCAGGCGCGAGATATCGCCTTCCAACTGGGTTTGCAGGGTGAACAGATCAAGCAGTTCACGAAGATTTTCCTGGGTCTGGCACAGCTGTTTCAGGACAAGGATCTGGCCCTGCTGGAGATCAACCCGCTGGTCATCACCGATCAGGGCAACCTGCATTGTCTGGATGCCAAGATCGTGATCGACTCCAATGCGCTGTATCGCCACAAGGACCTGCAGGCCATGGGTGACCCCAGCCAGGAAGATCCGCGTGAAGCCGAAGCCGCCTCCTGGGAACTCAACTATGTGGCCCTGGACGGCAACATCGGCTGCATGGTCAATGGCGCCGGTCTGGCCATGGGTACCATGGACACCATCAAGCTGAACGGCGGCGAGCCGGCCAACTTCCTGGATGTCGGCGGTGGCGCCACCAAGGAACGTGTGGCCGAGGCCTTCAAGATCATCCTGTCGGATGACAGCGTCAAGGCGGTGCTGGTCAACATCTTCGGCGGCATTGTGCGCTGCGACATGATTGCCGAAGGCATCATTGGTGCGGTAGAGCAGGTCGGCGTCAAGGTGCCGGTCGTGGTGCGTCTGGAAGGCAACAACGCCGAGAAGGGCAGAGAAAAGCTGGCTGACAGTGGGCTGAACATCATTGCCGCCAGCGGTCTGACGGAAGCTGCCCAGTCAGTGGTTAAAGCAGCGGAGGGTGCGTAATGAGCGTTTTGTTGACTAAGGACACCAAGGTCATCTGTCAGGGCTTTACCGGTGCCCAGGGTACCTTCCACTCCGAGCAGGCCATCGAGTACGGCACCAACATGGTTGGTGGTGTAACACCGGGCAAGGGCGGCCAGACGCATCTCGGCCTGCCGGTGTTCAACACGGTCCGCGAAGCGGTCGAGCAGACTGGCGCCGAGGCCTCGGTCATCTATGTACCGGCGCCGTTCTGCAAGGACTCCATCCTCGAAGCCGCCAATGCCGGCATCAAGCTGGTGGTCTGCATCACGGAAGGCATCCCGACACTGGACATGCTGGACGTCAAGGTCAAGTGTGACGAGCTGGGTGTGCGCCTGATCGGCCCCAACTGCCCTGGTGTGATCACTCCGGGCGAAAGCAAGATCGGCATCATGCCGGGCCATATCCACAAGCCCGGCAAGGTCGGCATTGTGTCGCGCTCCGGTACCCTGACCTATGAAGCGGTCAAGCAGACCACGGACTTCGGCTACGGCCAGTCTTCCTGTGTGGGTATTGGCGGCGACCCGATTCCGGGCTCTAACTTCATCGACATTCTGGAGCTGTTTCAGAATGATCCGCAGACCGAAGCCATCGTGATGATCGGCGAGATCGGCGGTACCGCTGAAGAGGAAGCTGCGGCCTACATCAAGGCCAATGTGACCAAGCCTGTCGTGGCCTATATTGCCGGCGTCACGGCGCCCAAGGGCAAGCGCATGGGTCATGCCGGTGCCATCATCTCCGGCGGCAAGGGCACAGCGGACGAGAAGTTCGCGGCGCTGGAAGATGCCGGCGTGAAGACGGTGCGCAGCCTGGCCGAGATCGGTGAAGGCCTGAAGGCCGCCACCGGCTGGTAATCCTCAGGGCGCCTTGTGCAACCTGATTGAAAGGCGCCTGCGGGCGCCTTTTTTGTCGGTGGGTTTGGTGCTGATCGAACCGTACCTCCTTACCCTTGTAGGCGGTGGCCCTCGGCCACGCATGCGTGAGTAAGCCCCGAAACGTCGGGTCGCACCGCCTGCAGAAGAGCCTCGGTTGTAGCGAGCGACGCGAGTCGCGATGGGTGGCGCAGCCGCCCCTCCCGTGGGCCTGTCGGCCCAATCGGGACTTGCGTCCCTCGCTACATTTGCTTCGCGTAAATTGAGTGCCTTCCAGAAGTTGGCGCTGCAGGCGCGGCCGCCGGGCGGTGGTGTGCTGAACCGCAGACCGTGCACGGCCAGGGACGGCCGTGCTCGAGCTGTCAGGGACGACGTTTTTTTGCGTGTCTGCGGTCAGCACACCCCGCCATCAGGCGGCCTTGGCAACCAGCTCGGACTCACAGGGCCTGTACCCGAGCCTGGCGACGGTCCGACATGCTCTATAGAGTGAAGGCATCCACACAAGCTTGGCGATGTTAGAACAACGGAGGACACAGCAAACCTGATGCGAGCATTGCTGCTCTCTGCCTATCATACCGACAGCCACCGCCGCTGGGCCGCTGGCGTCATGCGTTGGCTGGATGAGGTCGACTGGACGCTGCTGCAGCTGCCCGGGCGGCACTTTGCCTGGCGCATGCGCGGCAACCCGCTGCACTGGCACACCGAGTCCGGGGCAGTGCTGGAGCAGGACTATGACCTGGTACTGGCCACCTCCATGGTCGACCTGGCCACCTTGATCGGCCTCTACCCGAATCTGGGAAAGTCCCGCAAGGTACTGTATTTCCACGAAAATCAGTTCGAGTATCCACTGTCACCCGGGCAGAAGCGTCGCGCCGAGCCACTGATGGTCAGTCTCTATGCCGGCCTGGTGGCCGACTGCCTGCTGTTCAATTCGGTCTACAACCGGGATACCTATCTGTGTGGTCTGGAGCAGTTCATGCGACGCATGCCGGAACGTCTGGACCTGTCATTCATCGAACAGCTGGCGGCTCGGTCCCGAGTCCTGCCGGTGCCGCTGGAACCCCGTACCAACCGGGCAGACGTCGGATTAGCCGACCCTGATGCAGCCCCGCTGATTCTGTGGAACCACCGCTGGGAATACGACAAGCAGCCGAAGGCCTTCTTCGCGGCCTGCACGGAACTGGACCGGCAAGGGTTCGACTTTCGTCTGGCTGTGGCTGGCCAGACCTTCCGCCAGCAGCCGGAGGTGTTTGCGCAGGCGCAGCTGCAACTCGCGCACCGAATTGAGGCATGGGGGCATCAGCCACGGGCGGACTATGAAGCCCTGTTGCAGCGTTCGGCCATCGTCGTCTCGACCGCACTGCACGAGTTTCAGGGTCTGGCCATGCTGGAGGCCGTGCAGGCCGGCAGCATCCCGCTGGTACCGGATCGCCTTTGCTATCCGGAGTTCTATGGTCCGCAGTACCGTTATCAGGGGTCCGTGGAAGCGCTGGTACAGCAGCTTGGGAACTGGCTGGAGAACCCGGACCAGCGGCCTCCCGCGCCCTCGATAGAGCACTGGGAATGGCCCGCAATGCTGGCACAATATACGCATGCGCTATACGATGGTCTGGTCTGATGCCAGGCGTCAGACTCGTTCTTTCTACCGATCAGACTACAGACAGGAATAATACTTCAATGCTGGCATCAATGAAGGTAACGGATCGCATCGACACCGCTATCCTGAGATGTGCCCTGATGGCTGTTGCGCTGCCATTGACCCTGCTGGGTAATGCGCAGGCGCATGAGCCCACGCGGGAGGTTGAGGAGTTCACCCGGCATGGTGACGGCACGGTGACCGATGAACGGCTGGGCCTGATGTGGGCTGTCTGTGCACTGGGGCAGACCTGGGACGATGACGACTGTGTGGGTGAACCCGAGCAATTGACCTGGAACGAGGCCAGACATGCCGCCAGAACCAGCACCCTGTCCGGTCATGACGACTGGCGCATGCCCACCATTCACGAGCTTCGGGATCTGGTCCACTGCAGCTCGGGGCGCCGCCAGGGACCGGACAATACGGACGGCGGATACCGCTGTGACGGTGCCTTTCTGAGCCCGACCATCCTGCCTCAGGTATTCCCCAAAACGCCGGAAGTCATGTTCTGGTCCTACTCGCCCAGCCCCTTTTTGTCCTTTGGCAGCCTGGGGGTGTTTTTCCGCAGCGGCGGCTCCTTTCATCGGGACCGGGATGAGCAATTCGCCCTGCGCCTGGTGCGGGATCTGGAATGAAGTGGTGGCATGACCGGGCGGCGCAGCCAAGGGGGCAGATCCTGCTGCTGCATGGCGCCGGTGCTCCGGCAGACAGTGACTGGATGAACGAGGCCGCAGCCGCTTTATGTGCACTGGGCTGGTCGGTCATGCGCACCGAACTCGAGTATATGGCCCGCCGTCGTGAAGACGGTCGGCGGCGGCCCCCACCACGGGCAGACCGGCTGCTGCCGGAACTGACAGAGATACTGGCGGCGCTGCCTGTCACAGACAAGCTACCGCTGGTTCTGGCCGGAAAATCCATGGGGGGTCGTCTGTTGTCCATGCTGACCACGACCACACGTTGGCCATCACAGCGCTCGCGGCCGGCCGGCATTCTGGCCCTGGGTTACCCGTTTCATCCACCCGGCAAGCCGGATCGGCTGCGGACAGAACATCTTCCGGCTCTGTGTGCCCCCCTGCGCATCGTGCAGGGCACGCGAGACCCCATGGGTGACCGGGATACCGTCGAGGCCCTCGCATTGCCTGATGGCATCAGTGTGGACTGGGTGGCTGACGGCAACCATGACCTGCGCCCGCGCGGGCTGCGCAAGGCCGAAGTCTGGCCGCAACTCAGGGCCCGTCTGCAGGCCCAGCAGGGCTGGCTGGAAAGCCTTTAATGGAGACCGGAGCCGTAAACGGGCGCGCCGGAAAACCTACAGCAGACTCCGATTGCGCTCCTGCCACGCCACTTCAGCCTGCATCCGGGCCTCCGGTTCAGCCAGCGTCAGATGCGCCATCAGCGCCAGGGTCAGCGTATGGATGACCGCCGCTTCGCCATAGCGGTCCCTGGCTTCGCCACGCCAGACCTGCACCAGGTCTCTGATATCCAGTGTTTCCGGCCGCTCCGCCCGCTCGGAAAATACCCGGGGCAGGGTGGTTTCTTCCGTCTGTGAGCCACGGGCCCAGTACAGCGTCAGGTCTGCATGCGGGTTGCGTTCGAACTCACCGCTGTCGCCCTTGATCACCAGTGACACCGGGTAGTTCAGCAGCGCCGCCGCACCCTGGTGCAGCACATGATAGCCGGGGTGGAATATGGCCTGCAGAACAGTGGGGGCGGCAAATGGATTAAGCAGCCGGCAGAAACTGTGTACCGGTGAACGCAAACCGAGGATATGGCGCAACTGGATGATCTCTTCCAGCCGTGGCGCCAGCACCGACAGCGGCAGAAAGGCCAGGTCGGATGGGTCCCAGGCGTCCAGTTCGGTGCGGGAAGGCAGTACCGGAAAGCCAAGCTCTGCATAGACATCCTGTACATACAGCCGGCCCGGCGTATGTCCGCGCGTGCCATGGATGCACTGTCGGTAGCCCAGTTCGGACAGCAGAAGCTGCACCAGTACCAGCCAGGGCAGTTGGCGTTTCTTGCCTGCATAGCAGGACCAGTCGATATCCACACTGCGCTCTGGCAGTGGTGTCCATGCTGCCTGTACGCCGGTGCAGAAACCGGCCAGCTCCTCGGCAGTTTCTTCCTTGACGCGCAGCAGCATCAGAAAAGCACCCAGTTGCTCCCGGTGCACGTCGCCCTGCATGATCAGCCGCATGGCGTCATGCGCTTCCTGCTGCGTCAGGTTTCGGCTGCTGGTCTTGCCGCGGCCCAGAGTGCGTACATAGGATGTGAAAGGATGTTCTTCGGTCATGATTTCCGATCTTGTCTGGTACTGCCTGTCACAGGCAGTGCGGGGGTTTGGGCAACCCGGCGATGCGGGCCGCATCCTTGGCCGGGCTGCCGCCGAACAGGGACATCAGATAGATGGATGACCCCTTGTCCCGGCCCAGTCGCTCGCGCACTGCCTTGACCAGTTGGCGGTTGGCCGGCGCCAGATCATAGTCGAAGTAGAGCTCGCGCAGCAGCGTCAGCACGGGCCAGTGGTCCTCGCCCAATTCGACGCCGACCAGTTCGCGTGCAATCAGATGCGCCAGTTCGGGCGTCCAGTCGTCGGTGTGACGCAGAAAGCCGTCGTTATCAAGGGCAATGGTTCGGTTGTCCAGTTGCAGTGCCATTACCACTGTATGACGCCTCCTGTCGCAACTGCAATGGCCTCGACCCACGCCAGATCGTCCAGTGCCGCCATGTCTGCCGGCATGGTCAGCCCGAGGGCAGCACAGTCCGCCGCCAGCACCTGGCATTGGCTGATACCATGCCGTTGTACCAGTTCGGGCAGTGAATCCGCAGCCAGCGCAGCCTGGAGCAGGGCAGTACCACCGAGTATCAGGCGGTCACCCGGCGTGGTCAGCTGCAGCATGTTCGGCCAGTGGCGGGCCTGCAATACCAGGTGCAGGCGTCCGCTGGCTGCGGGTGTCGAATTCATAATACCATGACCTCCCGACTGCTGCGCAGCAGTGCCTGTATCGCTGCGGCATCAAGAAACTCGATGCGATCGGTCAGCGGGGAGGCTTGCAGCTGGCGGTAGCGGTCGGCCTCCGCCGCCGGTACGACGAAGCGTTCAACCCCGAACATCGAAGCCGATTGCCAGAGCTTGACCAGTGACTTGTGGCCGGGCAGCGGTTCGTGGGCAGCCAGATGCAGCAATCCCGAGCCGGTAAAGATCACTTCGATCTGCTGGTCGAAGACACCGCCGGCCACGGCCAGATCAAAGGTTTCCTGACCCAGATGGCCCGCCTGTGGCGCGCGGGTGACCACAAAGCACAGATCAGTCATGCTCAGTCTCCGAAATGCAGATGTCGCTGCACCTGCAGACCATTCAGCCAGTCGCCGAGACCGACAATTTCCCAGGGCGCAGCAGTTTCGACAACCCCCCGCCGTTCAGCTGCCGAGACGCACACATAGAGCGGACAGCCTGCCTGTTCGGCCAGCCGGGCCCAGTCAGCATGACAGCTGGCGGCAGTCTGCGCAGCCATGACGGCATCCTGATAGAAGAATACCTGCTGCAGACGATGGCCGGCGGCCACGACCGCCTGGCCAAAGCGCAGCGCCCGGGCATGCTGGTCGCTGGTGAAAGGCGATGCAGTCAGGGTAAGGGCGAAAGTGGTCGGGTTTGAGTGAGTCACTAGGCAATTCCGGCAACGGGCAGGTATAAAAAAGCCCCGCGGCGCGAGGCTTTCATTGCAGGGTACTGACCCGGCATCAGTCGTTCATGACGCCCAGGATGTGCAGCAGGCTGACAAACAGGTTGTAGATCTGCATGTACAGCATCACTGTGGCGCGAATGTAGTTGTCTTCGCGGTTGTGCACGATTTCACTGGTCTGCCACAGGATCAGGCCGGAGCAAATCAGCATGAACATGCCGGAAGCGGCCAGGCTGACTGCCGGCATCTGGAAGATCAGACCACCGACCATCAGCACGACTGCGGTCAGGATACCGATCATCAGCGCGCCACCCATGAAGCCGAAATCCTGACGGGTAATCAGGGTATAGGCGGACAGTGACAGGAAGATGAAGGCAGTACCACCGAGCGCCTGATAGACAATGGTCGGCGCCACAGCCAGATAGGCGTTCAGGATCGGCCCCAGAGAGGCGCCAAGCAGGCCGGTGAAGACAAAGGTCCACAGCAGACCGCTGGACTTGTCCCAGGTGCGGGGCAGCACAAACCAGCTGATGCCGACACCACCCAGCAGGCACATCAGGGCCATACCTTGCGGCATGCCCATGGCCACGGAAAAGAAGGCCGTAACCGCACTGAACGCCAGGGTCATGCCCAGCAGCATATAGGTGTTGCGCAACACCTTGTGCGTGGCCAGAATCCCACTGCCAGAGTGGGCAACTGTCTCACGATATTCAGCCATGGTTATTTCTCCAGATTATCGATATTACAGGCACAGGGCGACATCGCCACCCGGTTCTAAACACTTGGTGTCTAATATATAGAGTCTCGCGGGTTCATTACAAGCCCGCATATCGAAAACCGCTCCCTATCGCGTCTGCAGCACTCGGATTCAATACCGGACTCGCCAAAGTCACGGGGCTGAGATACAATAAACAGTCGTTTGAAACGGTTGTTTGAATCAGCGCATGACAGAGCACAATGAAACCGCGACCCGCATTCTGGATGCGGCCGAGACGCTTTTTGCCGAACAGGGGTTCACGGAAACCTCGTTGCGCTCCATTACGGCCCGGGCCAAGGTCAACCTGGCTGCAGTGAACTACCATTTCGGGTCCAAGGAAGAACTGGTTCAGGCTGTGTTCGAACGTTTTCTGACGCCTTTCTGTCGCCGGCTCGACAAGGCACTGGACGAGCTGATGGCAAGGTCGGAGCAGAGTACTACGCCCAACCTGGAAGGGGTGTTCGGTGTACTGGCCCGCAATATGCTGTCGGGGGTGGAGTCGGCCCGCAATGACAACAAGCTCAGCATCTTCATGCGTCTGCTGGGTCTGGCCTATACCCAGTCCCAGGGTCACCTGCGGCACTATCTGCGCGAACATTACGACGCCACCTATCGGCGCTTCATTCTGCTGATCCATCAGAGCACGCCGCATGTCAGCCCCAATGAGCTGTTCTGGCGCATTCATTTTGCCGTCGGGGCCGCCGTGTTCACCATGGGCAATGTGGAGACCCTGCGCGCCATGGCGCTGAATGACACGCATCAGGACAATACGCTGGAAAACATTCTCGACAAGCTGGTGCCCTTTGTGGCCAACGCCCTGAGTGAAGACAGGGATCACTGATCAGGCCGCGACTTATTGCTGTGCGTAATAGCTCTGCCGCGTGGATGCGAGTAGATCCGCCAGCTCATCACTCCGGTCGGGGTCGAAGTTCTCCGGGGTCGAGTGTGTCAGTACGATCTTGGCCTGGCGCAGCGTGACCGGAGACAGACTGAGCCAGTGGTCGATGCGGGCCTGTACCCGTTCCCGCAATACAGTTTCCGGCACCCGCTCCTGAATCAGACCGTGGCGTAGCGCGGTCTCGGAGTCGATTTCGGCACCGGTCAGCATCAATGCTCTTACCGTGCGTTCACCCATGACCCGGATCAGGTAGGGGGTGGAAATGACCGGCATGGCCGCATGATGAATCTCATTCATGTGATAGCAGCTGCTCTCGGTGCCGATGACATAGTCGCAGCAGGCCAGAATACCCAGCGCACCGGCCTGGGCCTTGCCCTGCACCTCGGCCAGGGTAGGCACCGGGAAATGCATCAGCGTTTCCAGCATGCGGCTGATCTGGCTGGCACTCAGCGTGGACTCATAACGTGGTGAGTCGCCGATGCGGCGCATCCATTCCGGGTCGGCGCCCAGACAGAAATCCTTGCCGGTACCCCGAATATGCAGCACCCGCACGCTGTCATCCTGAGCAAAATCGTCCAGGGCCACGATGAAGGCGCACAGCACATCCTCATCATAGATATTGCCCTGTTGCGGACGGTTGAAAATGATGCTGGCAACACCATTGTGGAGAGAGGCTTCTATGGATTGTGTCATGTAATCGGACTGTTGTTGTTTATGCGTATTAAGACATAGTGTCATTGAATTGCAACTGCTGTGCATGACCGGGGAGATTTCTGTAACCTGTTCGTACCCAGCCTGCATTCGGGCCCAACCGCTTTCACGCGAGAGGATAGCATGACCAACGCTTTCGAACTGATCGACCGCCGCCCCATTGAGTCCCTGGCGCTGGAACTGCAGCATTTTCGCCACCCGGCTACCGGGGCGGAACATTACCATCTGGCGACCGATCATGACGAGAAGGTTTTCATGGTGGCACTGCGCACCAACCCGCAGGACAACTCCGGGGTGGCCCACATACTGGAGCACACCGTGCTCTGTGGCAGTGAACGCTATCCGGTGCGCGACCCTTTCTTCCTGATGATGCGGCGTTCCCTGAATACCTTCATGAACGCCTTTACCTCCAGCGACTGGACAGCCTATCCCTTCGCCAGCGAGAACGATCGGGATTTCTTCAACCTGCTGGATGTCTACCTGGACTCAGTGTTCTTCTCCAACCTGGACCCGCTTGATTTTGCCCAGGAAGGTCATCGCCTGGCCTTTCGTGACAACGACCCGGAAGGGGAACTCGAATTTCGCGGTGTGGTCTACAACGAGATGAAGGGGGCCATGAGTTCGGCCACGGCGCGCCTGTTCCAGGCCGTGACACGCTATGTGTTTCCCAATACCACCTATCACTTCAATTCCGGCGGTGAGCCGCAGGCCATACCCGGTCTCAGCTATGAGGATCTCAAGCGGTTCTACCAGCAGCATTATCATCCTTCCAATGCGGTCTTTCTGACCTTTGGCCGGGTCGCCCCCGAGCGCATCCAGGCCGAGCTGCAGGAAAAGGTTCTGCACCGCTTCGAGAACCCGGTCCAGCCCATCTCGGTGCCCCACGAACAGCGCTATCTGGCGCCCATCGAGGTCACGGAGCGGTACCCGATTGCAGCAACCGAATCGGCACAGAACAAGGATCATGTGGTGATGGCCTGGTTGCTGGGCGACAGCACTGACCTGCAGGCGCAACTGGAAGCGCACTTTCTGTCCGAGGTGCTGATGGGCAACAGTTCGTCACCGCTGCGGGCGGCGCTGGAAACGACAGAACTGTCGGCCTCCGCCTCGCCGCTGATGGGCGTCGAGGACTCCAACCGCGAGATGATGTTCGTCTGTGGCGTGGAAGGCACCTCGGCCGAGCAGGCTGCGGCGGTGGAAACACTGATTCTGGATACCCTGCAGAAGGTGGTGGCAGAGGGCGTGCCACTGGAAGACCAGACAGCCGTGCTGCATCAGATCGAGCTGGGGCAGCGCGAAATCGGCGGTGACGGCATGCCGTTCGGGCTGCAACTGATCATGTCGGTATTGCCCACCGCTGTGCACCGGGGCGATGTGCATCAGGCGCTGGATATCGATGAGGCACTGAACCATATGCGCGAGCAGATTCAGGACCCGGATTACCTGCGCCAGCTGATTGGCCGCTGGCTGCTGGACAACCCGCATCGGGTGCGCCTGACACTGGCGGCCGATCCGCAGTACAACGAGCGCGCCGAACAGGAAGAGAAAGAGCGTCTGCGCCGTATTGCCGCCGCGCTCGATACCGATCAGCGTGCCGCCATCCGGGATCTGAACGAAAAACTGGAAGCCCATCAGCAGACCGAGCCTGACCTGGATCAGTTACCCAAGGTCACGCTGGATGACATTCCCAAGGCCCTCAAGGACCGCACACCAGTGCGCCAGGATGATGCCGTCACCGCCTATGCGGAAGGCACCAATGGCCTGACCTATCTGTCCTGGCTGCGGCCGCTGAACGATCTGAGCCCGGAGCAGCAGCGCTGGCTGCCGCTGTACAGCATGATGCTGTCGGAAGTGGGGCTGGGCGCGCGGGACTATGGCGATGTGCAGCGCTGGCAGACCCGCATCTCGGGCGGGGTCAGCGCAGGCCTGTCGGCACGCAGTGCCGTTGATGATACGGCTTCGGTACAGCGCTACCTGACAGTCAACAGCAAGGCGCTGACGCATTACAGCAGTGACATGAACGAGCTGCTGCAGGAAACCGTTACCACCGCCCGCTTTGACGAGGGCAGCCGCCTGCATGAACTGCTGCAGACGCTGTTGCTGCGACGCCTGCAAGGGGTGACTGGCAGCGGCCATGCGCTGGCCATGACAGCGGCCAGTGCCGTCTGGTCCACTGGCGCTGCGCAGCAGCACTGGCAGAGCGGGCTCTCCGGTCTGGCCTGGCTGAAGTCCCTGGTTAAAGACGAAAAAACCAGTTATATCAGTGATTTGCAGGCTGCTTTGAAAGCATTGCATAATGAGTTGTCCAGGCAACCCGGGCACCTGCTGGCCATTGGTGAGCAGGACTGGCTGGATCAGCACCTGACTTCAATCCTCGGCGGCTGGGGGGCAACGGAGCCACTGACTGCCAGCACCGGCAGCAATGAATTGCCCGCACAGTCCAGCCTTACAGCCTGGATTACCGACAGTCCGGTCAACTACCTGGCCCAGGCTTTCCCGGCAGTGCCGGTCAATCACCCGGATGCGGCCGCCCTGGCGGTGCTGGCCGGTGTGCTGTCCAATGGCTTTCTGCACCGGGCCGTGCGTGAACAGGGCGGGGCCTATGGCGGCGGAGCCAGCTATGACCTGAGCAATGGCGTATTCCGCTTCTACAGTTATCGCGATCCTCGCCTGGCAGAGACCTATGTCGATTTTGCCCGCTCCATGGACTGGTTGCTGGAACAGAATCTCGGCTATCAGCCGGTAGAAGAGGCCGTGCTGGGTCTTATTTCCGGCATGGACAAGCCGGGGTCACCGGCCGGGGAAGCGCGGCGGCATTTCTTCGATGGGCTCTTTGGCCGCGATCTGGCCTTCCGGGAAACGCTGCGCGAACGGATTCTGGCGGTGCGGGAAGATGATCTCAAGCGGGTGGCGGCCGACTATCTGCATTTTGATGATTCGAGCCGCTGGTCCCGGGCCGTGGTTACCGGAGCCGACAATCGCGACCAGTGCAAAGCCTGGGGCATGGACCTGACTGAGCTCTGAACGGGCAGGGGAGGGATACCCCTCCCCTGGCCGATAGTCAGATCTCGTAGTCCGCCCAGACCGGGGCATGGTCGGACGGTTTCTCCATGCTTCTGGTTTCGTAGTCCACTTCGGCAGCCCTGCAGGCATCTGCCAGGGGTGAGGTTACCAGCAGGTAATCGATCCGCAGACCCCGTTTCGGATCGTCCTCAAAACCACGCGAACGATAATCGAACCAACTGAGGCGATCATTGCGCTGCGGATGGTGCAGGCGGAAGCTGTCCTGCAGCCCCCAGTTCTTCAGCCGCTCGATCCAGACCCGCTCCTCGGGCAGGAAGGCGCACTTGCCTTCGCGCAGCCAGCGTCTGGCGTTGTGGTCGCCAATGCCGATATCCGTGTCCTCGGGCGCGACATTGAAATCACCCAGGATCACGATGGGGTCCTGCGGACTGTGATGGGTGTCCAGCCACAATTGCAGGTTGTCATAGAAGGCCACCTTGAGCGGGAACTTGTCAGGATGATTGCGGTTCTCGCCCTGCGGGAAATAGCCATTGATGACGGTCAGCTGCTGCCCGCCGGGCGTCGGGTGGCGACTGATCAGCAGGCGGCGCTGGGCGTCCTCGGCCTCGGCCGGGAAGCGCCGTGCCACCAGTTCCGCGTCCTGCCGAAACAGGGTGGCCACGCCATAGTGGCCTTTCTGGCCGTTGTGGAACACCTGATAACCCAGGGCTTCGACCGCTGCCAGCGGGAACTGGTCATCGTGGACCTTGATTTCCTGCAGACACAGAATGTCCGGCTGCAGCCGCTGGGTGATGGCTTCCAGCTGATGCAGGCGAGCGCGGATGCCATTGATATTGAAGGATATGATGCGCATGCGGAGTTCTCTGTTGCTGTGGTTGGTTTCCGAACCGGGGTTCTGTAAAGTTCGCCATTCTAGCAGGTCCGTGGAGTCTGTAGACAATGGAATGGCTGGCCAGTCCGGAATTACTCGCAATGCTGTTTGTGGCCGCCATAGTGGCCGGGTTTGTCGATACGCTGGCCGGTGGCGGTGGGCTGATCACGTTGCCGGCGTTGCTCCTGGCTCAGGTGCCGCCGGTGGCGGCTCTGGCCACCAACAAGCTGCAGGCTTCCTTTGGCACCCTGACCGCCAGTTGGCGGATGGTGGGCAGCCGGATGGTCCGGTGGCGTGATGTGCGCGGGCTGTTCTGGGCCGCCGTCATCGGCTCGGCCATCGGCACCCTGCTGGTGCAGCGGGTAGACCCGAGTATTCTGGATATACTGATCCCGGTGGTACTGATCGGCATGGCCCTGTACTACCTGTTGGCGCCGGATACAACCGAGGCGTCGCAGCCCCGCATCGGTGAACCGACCTATCGCAATACAGTGGCGCCTGCCATAGGCTTTTATGACGGCTTTTTCGGGCCCGGCACCGGCTCTCTGTTTGCCTTTACGCGCAACACCCTGCGCGGTGATTCATTGCTGGACAGCACCGCCCGGGCCAAGATCATGAACTTCGGTTCCAATGTGGTGTCATTGCTGCTGTTCGCGCTGGGCGGGCACATGGTCTGGCTGGCCGGCGGAGTCATGATTCTGGGCCAGTTGATTGGCGCGACGCTGGGCAGCCAGATGATCGTGCGCGGCCGCGTGCAGTGGATACGCCCCCTGATCGTCATTGTCTGCGTGGCCATGGCCATCCGCTATTTCTGGCAGTCTGCCATCTGATCGTGCTGCCGGCCCGAGGTTAGTTCAGCGCTTGATCATCCGTGGAGGAGATTTTCAGGTTGATGCGTCCATCCAGCAGCGGCGCCTGATGGGGATCGGTCAGTGCCTTGCGTTGTGCCAGAGTCACGCTGGGCAGTTCCCCGAAGAGCCTTCGGTAGTCACCGGAGAACCGGCTCAGGTGGGTGAAGCCATGTCCCGTGGCGTACCAGGACACCGTCGCTCCAGGGTCGACCAGGCGGGCAATGTCTTCGCGCACCCGCAGCAAGCGTGCGCGCTGGTAACAGGCGTAGGGGGTGATGCCGGTCTGCCGGCGGATCAGTCGATACAGATTGCGGGCCCCGGTATGCACCCTGGCTGCCAGAAAATCCATGCAGAATGTCCAGTCGGGCTCGGCCTGAATGAACCGGAGCACCTGCTCCACCCGTGGGTCCGAGCTGTTGGTGGGCGAGGGCAGGGATGGTAACCAGCGCCCCGAGAGCAATGCGCGCAGGCGCTCCAGCAACAGAATGGCGCGTCTGACCAGCACCGCATGGTCTATGACATAACGCGTGTCGGCAATAAACTGACCCACCTCGGTACGTATCGATTCGACTGCATAGTCAGCCAGCCGCAATGGCGCCGATTCCGGCATCGCCTGGAAGCGTATCAGCAGACCTTCAGCTTCATGAGGGACCAGACTGACCAGGCGTTGCCCCGGCTCCAGCAGGAAGATATCCGACTGTCCAGGCAGCCGTGAGCGCCCGGGCATTGACAGATCAACAACCCCCAGCCGCAGCATGACCAGTGTGGGCAGAGGGCCATTGAACGAGTCGGTTATTGTCCTCTGATGCAGGCGCACGCAACTGATGCTCCCGTTGGGCAGCGCCAGATGAGCCAGGCTGCCCGAGCGCCTTGAAGTACCATTAAGGCTGACCCTGAGTCTGGTCAGACCGGTCAGACTCAGCAGAGCACAAGACCACTCGGCAGGGGGTGCATCTATCACCCGCGCACAGGTCTCCAGCACCCGATCAGATGCGGACGGTGAATATATCAAGGGTGGGGGATTCCAGAGGTGGGGGTGACAGATGGCTCTTTATAACTGCACCTGACTGTGGCGTCCGTCTGGCGGGCGCAAATAAGAGGTATAGGCAATGTCAGTCTGAAGGGTGCCGGGCGGCGTTTGATGCCTGCTTGAGCAGCATTGAACCGCGTCGAATCAGGCGTTTGCGCCGGGTCAGAGTCTGGCTCGGCAGCTCACCAAAATGCTCCCGGTACTGGGCCGAGAATCGCCCCAGATGAAGAAAGCCGTGATCCACGGCGTGACGCGAGATCACTGTTTCAAAGGGATCACAGCGCAGCAGTGCATCACGAGCCAGCAGCAGGCGCAGGCGTCGATAGAGCTGGTAAGGGGTCTGATCGAGAGTCAGCGCCATCAGCTTGTACAGATTGCGCTCACTGGTATGCGCCAGGGCGGCCAGGTCCCCTACATTGTAACTCCAGTCCGGGTTCGTACGCATGAAATTGACCACTCGCATAACGCGGCTGTCATGATCGGACCGGGCTCTGGCAGGGCGGACTGTCGAATTCCGGGGCTGCTGTTGTAGCAGCACCTGTTGCAGGGCCTGCAGCAGTTGGACTGTCACCGCCACGGCGGTTCGGTGCCGGGGAAAGAAATCCGCATCGTGCAGATAACCGGTCAGCAGGGCGTCCAGACTTTCCCGGCGCTCGTCATCCAGTTCAAGGCAGGTTCCGGAGGCGAGGAAGTTGGCCTGGAACTGGACAATCACCAGCTCGGAGCCCGCGTGGCATCTGACCTCTATAGCGGCGTCGGGGGTGGCAGTATGAATCTCGGTGGACTGTGGGTGACCCGGTTCTGCATTACGGCAGAAGATGATCAGCAGGGGGTGGTCATCTGTACAGGCAATCCTGATTGGCTGAGAACTCAGGCCCCGCAACGAGGCTATACTGCCGGAGCGTACGGCCAGGTGGCTCAGGCCGGTCATGGTGGCACACTGGCTGACGGGCAATGGGGTCAGTCCGGCGGGTGCGAAGTGGTCCAGTGCGCCCAGCCACTCCATGGGGGTGGCATCCAGAACCCGATTGTACGCATGCAGGCTGGGTACCTGTTCCTTTCTCAACTTCAAAGGTCATACTCCAGATCAGTAACATCTGGAGTTCAAGAAACTGCAAAAAAGGAATCCGGTCTATCCGGAAACTGTCATAGCGCCACTCAGGATGCAAAAGGCCCTCGTTTCTGTGCTTTTTCGGGAAAAAATAGCGCTCCGTGTCGTGTTGTCTATCCGAATAAGGACATGTTTCAGGCCGTTGATCGATAGCGCCAGGCCGCTTTCAGGAGTCGGTTTTCATCGGCTTGTTGCGCGCGCTGGCATGCCGTTCGCGCCGTTCGGCGTCGATATAGCGGTCCGTGGTCAGACTGCTGGCATGGCCGGCGTCATCCCGCACATGGTCAACCGGGCGCACCTTCACATCTTCGGAAATGCCGGTATGGCGCAGCCAGTGCACCGTCGCCGCCTGCAGTTCATATGACTCGTCAGCCAGACCTTCGAGGCGCATGCGCTCAACCGCCTGGTCAAAGCAGTTCTGCACCATGGCCCGGATGTGCCGCGTGGATGTTACCGGCCGCCGGCCTCCCAGCGCCGGCACCAATGGCGTGCGTTCGCCAGGCACGGGCAGGGGAGTCAGACCGAGATGCAGGCGATACCGCTTCAGCGCCGCCAGCATGGCATTGGACACACTGACCGAGCGTGCCTTGTTACCCTTGCCCACCACCTCGAACCACCAGTTGTTGTCGCTGTCGCGATGGAAATCTGACATGGTGGGTACATGGCGCTCATCAGCCACCAGTTCGGAAATTCGCAGGTACATGGCATACAGGCACTGCATGACGAACAGGGTGCGCTCATGATGATCCGGATCTTCTGCCGCCATGAGTTCGGCTGTCTCCAGCACGAAATCCCATTGCAGATTGCTCAGCCGCCTGACTTCGCGACGCTGACCACTGACCAGGAACTTGCTTTTCTGCCGGATCAGCGCCACCGGATTACTGGTCACGGCTTCTTCCTGAATCAGAAAATTGAAAAAGCTCGACAGAATGGCGAACAGGCTCTTGATCGAGGCCTGGCTGCTGGCATAGCTGCCCGGATCGGCGGTTTTTCCGGCTCGCGTCTGTACCTTGCTGACCGTGACCACAAAGGGCCGCCAATCAGGGTGCGCTTTGCGTTCACCTTCAGGGCCCCGGTAGCGCGCACAGTTCTTGGTGCCGATCCAGGCTCTGGGCGGGTCCTGACAGAAGCGTATGAACTGTTCGATATCCTCGCGCCTCAGCTCACGGATGCTTTTTTCCTGCACCAGCCAGCTCCATTGCAGCAGGCGCTCCAGTTCACGTCGATAGGCATTGAAGGTGGCCGTGGAGCCCTCATAAGAGGCCAGGAAGCGCAGCGCGTGCCAGAAGTCGTCTTCATGGACGGTGCGTGCCGCCGCCGGCAAATGGGATGGCACTGGCTCAGGCTGACGTGCAAACGGGTCCGGCAGGTGCGCCAGTTGATCAAAGATGGGAGGTGGCGGCTGGCGTGTGGACTGGGTGGTGGCCATGGTCGATGGACTCGATAACTGGACAAGAGTGCTTCAGATCATGCGTTTTTCGGCCTGTACCGTCAATACCGATAATAATAATTATCGGAGATTACGAATGTCATCCAGGTGGGCGGCGCAAACACTGCGCCGCCCTGTTTGCCAGTTACTACTCCGCAAGATCAGTCGGTATGCTCTTCTTCTAGGAGGCAACCTTGAAATGAGAGACCGACTCAAGAAGCTCCTGCGCCAGTCGCGACAGGTTCTCACTCGATGCTGCCGTTTGTGCTGATGCAGTGGCGGCTTCTTCAGCCACCTCGGAAATGCTGGTCACATTCCGATTTATTTCTTCCGCAACACTCGACTGCTGTTCGGTGGCGGTGGCCACCTGTACATTCATCTCGCTGATAGCGGTCACCTGGCGCAGAATCGATTCCAGGGAACGCCCGGTTGATCCGGCCATTGCGACACTTTCTGTACTCTGGGTGCGGCTGTGTTCGATCGCCGACACGGCCTTGCCCGCACCTTGCTGCAGTCTTTCGATGGTGTCCTGAATTTCTTCTGTCGAGTTCTGAGTTCGTCCTGCCAGAGAACGTACCTCATCTGCCACTACAGCAAATCCGCGGCCGGACTCTCCGGCTCGGGCAGCCTCGATGGCTGCATTCAGTGCCAGCAGGTTGGTCTGATCAGCAATATCACTGATCACCCCCAGGACGTTGCCGATCTCGTCACTGCACTCCTGGAGTTCACTGATAACGGTACCCGCATTCTCAAGGGCATCGGCAAGGGCAGAAATAAGGGCAATCATTTTCTCCAGTTCTGCCTGCCCTTCTCTCGCCTCGCTGTTGGCTCCCGTCGCCGCCTCAGCGGCCTGACTGGTATTGTTGGCAACCTCGCGCACCGTTGACACGAGCTCGCTCATGGCCGAGGCCACCTGCTCAGTCTCTGAACGCTGGCGGGCCACGCCACTGGTGGTCTGTTCGGTAACGGTCGACAGTTCTTCAGATGCCTGCGCCACTTGCTCGGTGGACAGCATTACATGCTTCACTACTCGTTCAAAACCTTCCACCATTCTGTTGAGCGCATGGCCGACATCACCGAGTTCATCCCTGCTGTTGATTTGTATGCGGGCCGTCAGATCTCCGTCGGCCAGTTTGACCGTTGCCTCCTGGAAATATTCAATACTGCCCAGAACGCCCCGATAGAATGCGGAAAACAGGTAGGTGATAATCAACAATACAATGCCCATGGTACCTATTGTCATATTGCGGACCATGGCTGCATGCGCCTGACGTTGGGCCAGAATATCATCAAGTATGGGCACGATTTGACCGAAGATCTCAAAAACCTGATCAATGGCCGTCGTGCTTTCAGCCATGATTTCGCCGGCCGAAACCTGAACGTGATCCGGGTCGGAGAATTCCTGCACCAGCAGATCATTGAAACGGGTAATACTTTGATGTGCCCTGTCCGCAAGCGGTCCCAGGCGATCCTCCAGCTCGGGCTGGCTCTCAAAGATGCGCGTGATATTGTAGTCAAAAGCCGTGAGCTGATTCTGGACCTGGCTCTGCCGGATGCCAATCTCCAGCCACGATCGATCAGAATGCTCTCCTGCTGCGGCCACACCGCCGCTCAGGCCTCGAGCCTGACCCATGGACTCGGTGAGCCGGGGCAGCTGATTTATGACGAGGTCAATCATATAGTGTGTCGTCAGCATGGAGTCCATGATCAGATTGGACCGTTCAGCAACAATACGGACAATGTCGAAAAGGTCGTCTATCAACGCAGTGTGCCGAGCAAAGCTCTCGCCACCGGACAGGCTTGTGGACTGACCCATCAAAGCATGCCAGTCTGCCTGGAGCCTTTCGATCCGGCGCTGGATGTTGCCATCAGCCCCCTGTGACTGGGCTACCAGTACATTGAGCTGGCTCAATGCCCCTTCCGCCTCACGACCGATGCTCTCGAGCGTTGGCCTTGCGCTTTCGTCACCGCCAATCACGGCAGCGGAAAGTCCTCTGTGCTGCTGCATCAGACGTAACGGATTCGCCAGAAGTTCCATATCAGACACCCCTTGTCGTTCCTGACTGATAAATTCCACACGGTCTGCCATTTCCGACTGAAGGGCAAATCCAACACCAAGTAGTGGCAGCAGAATAACAAGCGATATCAGAAGAAATTTCTGTGGGTACCGAAGACGATTCAACAGAACCACCCCCGGCTTCAGCAATGCCATCATGATACATACTCCCCTTTGCTGGTTATATTTATTATTTTTCTGCACAGAAGAGCCTTGCAGTATCCATTTGCGGGGCGGCAGACAATCAGGGACTGTCAGCCTTTGCGTAATCCTGTTACCGAAAAAGCAGGTCTGCGCTTTATCAGATTAGTACAGGAACTGCAGAAATTCAGAATATGCTCAACTAATTGGATGGCGTGTTTTTTCAGTGATCTGAGTCGCTTATACTGATCTTTGTTCTTCATTCTGCTCTCCCACAGGAGGTTCGCCATGAGTCTGCAGCCGTTTCATCTGGCCATACCCGTTCATGATCTTGCCCAGGCCCGACAGTTCTACAGTGAAGTGTTTGGTCTGGAGGAAGGCCGTTCCAGCGACCAGTGGGTGGACTTCAACTTCTATGGCCATCAGTTGGTGATACACGAACATCCCAGAACGCCAGCGCAGGAACAGGCACATACCAACCCGGTTGACGGCCATGATGTACCCGTGCCCCACTTCGGCGTGATCCTGACCTGGTCACAGTGGGAAGACCTGGCCGAGCGTCTGCGCAGTTTCAGGACCGAATTTGTCATCGAACCCTATGTACGTTTCAAGGGCGAAGTCGGTGAACAAGCCACCATGTTCCTGCTGGACCCCTGCGGCAATGCGCTGGAGTTCAAGGCCTTCAAGGACCCGGCGCAGCTGTTTGCCAGCTAGTGGTTTTTGCGCTCACTGGGCGGCGGTCGTTGCGGTATCGGCCGTCACCAGGCTCTGCACCGATTTCAGGGTACTGCTGGTGGTGCTGGTAAACACATAGATATCGGCAAAGCAGTACCAGTCGTCGGCCATTCGATAGCGCCCGGACACTGCCGCTTCCCGCCCATGGGTGATCACGTGCTCGATGATCAGTTCATCCACGGGTTCAGCCCGCCTTTTACGCAGGGCCGCCTCGTAGTCTGCCCTGCCCTCGACCTGCCACTGGCCAGCCAGGCACCAGACAATGTCGGCATGGGCGCTTTCCACCAGCAATTCGAAATTGCCTTCCGCATAGGCGCGATGCAGTTCAATCAGAAAACATTTTCGCGGCGAGTTGCCACAGGCTTCCGGATAGCTGATCTTCATAATGCCGCTCTTCTCCTTTGATACGTCATCAGTCTAACCATACATCATTGGTCAGTATTGACACATCTGTCCGCTCGGTTTAATTTTAAACCGATTGGACAAATTGTTTAAAGTGGAATCTCGCCTAGTGCTCAGTTTTATTGAACAGACCCGTCGTACCCAGATCGTCAACGCCGCCATCGAGGTGCTTGCCGAGGAAGGCTATGCCCGCACTTCGCTGGCTCGCATTGCGACCCATGCGGGGATCTCCAAGGGTGTCATCACCTATCACTTCAAAAGCAAAGACGAGCTCTTTGCTGAGGTATTCCGGCAGGTGGTCGAGGATGCCGGCCTCTATATCATGCCCCATATCAAGACTGCCGGCTCCCCGAGGGAACGTCTGAGCACCTACATTACCTTGCAGATTCGCTACATGGCCGAGCACCGCTCTGCCCTGCTGGCCATCGGTCAGCTGGCATACAACCATGGCGGAGACGGTGCCGGGGCAGATTACATCAGTGCGGCCACGCAGGACGAACTGGGCCTGCTGGAGCAGATACTGGCCGAGGGTCAGGCCACAGGCGAGTTTCGCCCCTTCGACTGTCGGATCATGGCCCTGACGGTATCCAAGGCCATAGAAGCGGCACTGACAGACTGGGCCTGGAATCCCAATCTGAACCTGCTGGCCTATGGCGACGAAATAGTGGCGCTGTTCGACCATGGTCTGCAGGCTGTCTCTCCTGCGGGAGCGCGCTGATGCGGCTTCTTCGCAAGTCTGTCTTCAGCGACCTGCGCGCCCTGCCCTGGACGGTACCTGCGGTACCTCTGATTCTTCTGGCGGCTGTTGTTCTGGTGTTTGTGGCGCCGCTGACGACTCTGAGCGCCATCTGGCAGACTGCACCGGTGGGCCTGGTGACGGTATTGATCATGCTGTTGCTGTCCGTGCCTCTGTTCCTGCTGCCACTGTGGTCGGCTCGAATCGGAAAACAAGCCTCATGGGCCCAGGCAGCGCCTGAACTGACTGATATAGCCCTGGCGCTGATGCTGGTCGGCACCCTGCTGTCCATTACCATGGTGGCACTGATGCTGCCGAGAGTCGGGCCGTTTCAGTATCTGGACTGGAACTGGCAGGGCAAGACACTGGATATGCTGTGGCTGCTGACGCTGATTGTACTGTTACCCGGGCCCCTGCGGCGGGAACTGGGCTGGCAGTGGCGTATCTATCCCGGGACAGGGTCTGCGGCGGCCATCAATATCGTGCTGTGGGGAGCGATTGGGTTTTTGATCACGCGTCAGGGCATGTTTGGCGATCCGGTTGAACTGGCGCGGACGGACCTGACCCTGGAGCGCCTGCTGTTTGACATCAGTCACCCCAACCTGGCCGAAGAGATACTGTTTCGCGGCCTGTTGCTGGCCGTGCTGGACCGCGTATTCCGACCCAACTGGACACTGTTCGGCGCCCGCATGGGCTGGGGCGTGATCATTACCGCCTGGCTGTTCGGCCTGGCACACGGGGTAGCGATTGATACCGAATCCAGCCTGCTGACCGGTACTGGCAGCGGGCTGGGCATCACGCTCGATATGGCCTGGCTGGCCCAGTCTTTTGTCATGGGCCTGGTACTGGGCTGGATTCGGGCGCTGACGGGCAGTCTGTGGCCAGCCTTTCTGGGTCACTGCGCGCCCGAACTGGGCATCCTGCTGGCCCTGTCTCTGTACTAGCCGGCACGTTTGACCTGCCGCAAAGGGTATGGGCCGCGAGCCGATGCAATCACTCCCTGCCCTAGTGAAATATTTTTTATCGTCGGCTGGCGAGGATGGCAGGCACTGCATCCGGCTTATCATTAGATAAACTTCAGGACAAAGGGCAGGAATACTTTGATGATTTAGTGAACTTCGTTGATCAACCCGGTACAGGCGCCCTGGCCCTGGCAGGAAAACAACAGCAGCCAGAGCGCCATAAACACTGTTCAGTGTCTGTTACAGATAGGTTGAAGCAAGTCCGCCATCGACGGGAATGTTGGCCCCACACACCCAGCGGGCCTGGTCCGAACAGAGAAAGGCGATCACTTCTGCCACTTCATCCGAATACGCAGGGCGCTTCATTCGTGCGGCATCTTTCTGCACCCTTTCCTCGCCCAGCATGCTCACGAAATCACCCAGAATGGGCGTGAAGACCGGGCCGGGGGCAACCGAGTTCATGCGCACATTGTGGTCCCTGAACCATGGGAAAGCCTCCTGCAACGTCCAGACGATCAACGCTTCCTTGAAATACTGATAGCAGATGTCCTGCCGGACAGGATGATCGGACAGCCAGGATTGGCCTTCCGCAAAGCTGCCGGTGGAGGCCAGGGCCTTGTGAGCCTCAAGTCGTTCCGGCCACTCTATCCCCAGGATAGAGGCGACATTGACCACTGCAGCCCTTTCGTTCATTTTGGGCAGTATGGCTTTACTCAGATGACGCAAACCCAGATAGTTGACACGAGCCACGAGTTCGACAGGCGCAGTACCCGGAACACCTGCGATATTGCACAGTGCATCTATCTTTCCGGGGACCTGCGCCACAGCTGCATCAATGGCCTCGGTATCGCCCAGATCCACTGCAATGAATTGATGCATGGACACATTTGGCTCGTTGCGATCCATGCCGATCACTTGGGCGCCCTGCGCCCGTGCCAGGCGGGCCACATCGGCACCGATACCGGAAGATACACCCGTAACGAGCAGAGTCTTGTTGGTCAGGTTCATAGTATTTTGCTCACTTTTGCATTGTCTTGTGGCTTGATCAGAACGGGTATGGTGTCGCTGCCTGCTTGACCGTCACCCACTGCCAGTGCGTATAGGTATCCCAGTCGGAAATGCTGCCTACCGCATGACCGTTGCCGGACTGCCCGCAACCACCAAAGGGGTTGGTGCACTCGTCGTTTATGGTCTGGTCATTGATGTGCAGCATGCCCACTTTCAGTTGCGCACCGATGGCTTGCGCGCGCGCGAGATCGGCCGAGATGACGGCACCGGCAAGACCGTATTCGGTGTCGTTGGCGACCCTGACCGCCTCGTCGTCGGTTTTGAACGTGGTCAGGTTGATCACCGGCCCAAACACCTCTTCCTCATAGGCACGCATGCCCGGCTTCACACCCGAGAGCACGGTAGGCTGGTAAAACAACCCTTTATATTCACCGCCAGCCTGCAGCACCGCACCGGCTTTGACGGAGTCATGAACAATGGCATGAACCCGCTCCACCTGGCGACGGTTGATCAATGGCCCCAGGGCGACCTGACCGCTGACAGGGTCACCGACGGGCAGGTGCCTGGCTTTCTCGACCAGTTTCTGCGCCAGTTCGTCGGCGATACTCTCATGCACCAGTACCCGGCCGGAGGCCATGCAAATCTGGCCCTGGTGAAAATAGGCACCCCAGGCGATGTTGCTGGCCGCTACGTCCAGGTCGGCATCTGCCAGAATAATCAGCGGGCTCTTGCCGCCGAGTTCCAGTGACACCTTCTTCAGGTTGCGACCACACAGCTCACCCACCTTGCGGCCGGTGTCGGTTGAGCCGGTAAAGGCCACCATGGCCACTTCAGGTGCTGTGCACAGCGCCTCGCCTGCATCTGCGCCCCCAGGCAGTACCTGGTAAACACCCTGCGGCAAACCCGCTTCTTCCAGTGCCAGCGCCAACAACATGCCGCCTGACAAGGGTGTTTGAGTGTCTGGCTTGGACACCACGGCATTGCCCATTGCCAGTGCCGGCACAACAGCGCGAGTTGACAGAATCAGCGGGAAGTTGAACGGCGAGATCACCCCGACCACTCCCAGCGGTAACCGTTTCGCGTAGGACTGACGGTCTGGCGTCGAGGCCAGGGTATGGCCATCGGCCTCTACCGCGATGGACGATGCCAGTTGCAGGATGAACGCGGCTTCCTTCACCTCATGCTGGCCCTTGGGAATGATGCCGCCCGTTTCGCGTGCGATGAGCAGCGCGAGCTCTTCGGCATTGTCTTCCAGAAAGCGGGCCGCTTTGAGGAAAATGGCTGATCTTTCGCGTGGTGTGTGTTTGACCCAGTCCTGTTGGGTCTCGGCTGCCCTGGCACAGGCCAGTTGAACGTCGTTACCACTGGCCAGGCCGGTGGTCGTCAGCACCTGTTCAGTGGCGGGTTCCAGCACCTCATTGCGCCCACCCCCGGAAGCAGATACCCACTCGCCGGTAAATATGTTGTTCTGCCATTTGTATTCATGTGTTTCAGTAAAGACGGACATGCTAAATCTCCTGTCTTGTTGTTGTAGAGAGTTGTAAGAGATCGTGGTTAACCACAGCATCGCCATCGCAAGAGGTGTGCCCACTGGCAGGAAGCTATCTGAAAAGGTCTGAAATCTGCCTTAAGTCATTGAGTAGAAAGAAAATAATTTGCGGTCTCGGCCGGGCCGCCGGGGCGGCGTGAAGGGGTGGCCTGGGTCGGATTTGACGATATGATCAAGTCGGCCCAATATAGAGATGACCATATAAGAAATACAAAACCCGCGAATTACAAAAACAGAGCCACAGCAATGACATCATCCCGAATCTCTCTTGCTGAAATCGTCCGGGAAGCCGGCGGCCAGCCGTTCAGGGGCCATTCCGATCACCTGAACAACCAAAGTTCACCCACGCTGGACGAGCTCAGCGAATGCCTGCAGTTCTCTCCTGGAGATGGCCGTATCTGGCTGACCGACCAGCGAATGCTGCTCGTGCATGCCAGTTCCTTTGGCTCCATGAGGCGTGAGCTCATCGACATGATCGGGCTGGAGAAAACCCGTGGCCTGCTGACCCGCACTGGTTATGTGTCAGGTGCCCGCGATGCCCACCTGGTCAGGACTCAGTGGCCCTCGGCCGACCATGAGTCCATCTTCTTTGCGGGCACCAAGCTTCATGCGCTGGAAGGTGCCGTACAGGTGGAAACCGTACGTTTCGAATTCGATTCCGAAAAGGGCCTCTACGATGGCGAGTTTCTCTGGTACCACAGCAGCGAAGATGACGAACATCTGGCCAGCTACGGGGTCGGTGTGCACCCCGCATGCTGGATGGAGTTGGGTTATGCCATGGGCTATGTCAGCGGCCTGATAGGCTCCATGGTGATTTTTCGCGAGGTGGAGTGCCGGTCCATGGGGCATTCCCTGTGCCGGGTTATCGGGAAATCTGCTGAGATGTGGCCCGACCCCGAAGAAGACCTGAAGTACATCAACATCTCGACCGGCGAGGCGAATGTACCGCGCCGAAGCGAGTCCGCCGCGCCACTGGTATCACTTGAGCCAACCAACAGCCGGCAAATGATCGGTGGTTCCGCCGCCTTTACGGCCGCCAATCACGCCTTGAACAAGGTGGCCGGTACCATGGCCACCGTGCTGTTCATTGGTGAATCCGGCGTGGGCAAGGAGCTTTTTGCTTCGCGCCTGCATGCCACCAGCCCGATCAGTTCCGGGCCGTTTGTGGCCTTCAATTGTGCCGCCATTCCGGACAACCTGCTGGAAGCAGAGCTGTTCGGTGTGGAAAAAGGGGCCTTTACCGGGGCCAGTGCAAGCCGACCCGGACGCTTTGAACGTGCACACGGTGGCACACTGTTTCTGGATGAAATCAGCGAGCTTGATCTGGCAGGCCAAAGCAAGCTGCTGCGCGCCCTGCAGGAATCCGAGATTGAACGTGTTGGTGGCACACACCCGATAAAACTGGATGTTCGTATCGTGGCGGCCACCAATATCGACCTGCGCCAGGCGGTCGCCGAAGGACGGTTCCGCGAAGACCTGTTCTACCGTCTGAACGTCTTTCCAATCACTATTCCGCCGTTGCGCGAGCGACGCAGTGACATTCCCCTGTTGATCAGTCACTTCTTCAATCTGTTCTGTACGCAGCATGATCGCCATCCGAACGGCATTACGCAGAGAGCCTCCATGGCCCTGCTCAACTACGACTTCCCCGGCAATATCAGAGAGCTGCAAAATATCATCGAACGAGGCGTGATTGCTTCAGAAGACAACGAGCCCCTCGACCTGCCCCATCTGTTTCGCAATGAAAAGATTCCGGACAGCATGATCTATTCGTTGAACAGATCCGGGGGCTTGAGCACAAACAATCAATCGACTGGGCTATCGGACAACACTCTGTCTGCGCATCTGGAGGCGTTTCAGAACGGCGATGCTGAATTGAGTCTGGATGAGTTGGAACAACAACTGATACAGAATGCCGTTCAAAGTACCCGCGGCAACCTGTCAAAGGCGGCACGGCGCCTTGGCCTGACCCGGCCGCAACTGGCGTACCGCATGAAAAAGCACGGCCTGTCTGACAGTCCGCCATGATGCCAATATTGCCAAGCTGATCGCCGTCCATGGCGGGGGTTTTCAGGTCGACTTCGACCCCGTGGTTATCGAAGCAGGCGTTCCAGTGCCTGATCAACGGCTTCTGGCCAGCGGTCTCCGGTCATGACCTCGAAACCGTGATCACCGGTAAAGGCACTGCCGAAGACCACATCCGGCTCCAGGGTGCGCAGCAAGCGCAGGCTGTCGGCCAGCAGAGTCCGGTTCTCCTCCGTATGAACACTGGCGATAAAGCCTGCGGTCCACCGGTTCTGGCGATTGATGAACAGCGTATCCCCTGTGAACAGGTAGCGCTGCCCCAGCGGAGATTCCACCAGAAAGCAGGTGCTGCCCGGGCTGTGGCCGGGGGTGGGGATCAGCTCGATATTGCCCAGCACAGTCTGGCGCTGGTCAAAGGTATGGTCGGGGGTGCGTACCCTGGCAAAGGCCGCCTGTTCGGCGACGTGGCCCCAGAGTTGGGTGCCATGGCGCTGCGCCAGATGGTTCATGCCCTCCCCCACTTCGTCTTCATGACTGAGCAACTGATGGTCCACACCGCCCAGCTCCGCCATCTGATCAATATCGGCTTTATGGCGCGTATTGTAGAACAGCACATTGCCCTGCTCTCGGGTCAGCAGGTAAGCGTGAGTGGTCAGGCCGGGGAATGGCGCTTCGGTATCGGTTTCCCATACATCGGGCTGTATCTGTCGCATGACAGTCTCCTCTCTGTCGTGATTTCAGATGCAGCCTAGATGTTGAAGTTAACTTTAAGTCAACAGGTTGTATTGTGAATTCATGTAAAACAAGCCATCAGCGGCCATCAGCCCTCGACAGCCGGTTTGAACCAGTTCAGCTTGTGATGCAGTTTGACCACTTCGCCCACGATAATCAGCGTCGGCGCCTGAACATCATGCTGGTCGACCAGGTCGCAGATGGTGCTCAGCGTGGCGGTGAAGACACGGTGCTGGGGTGTGGTGCCCTGCTCTATCAGCGCCACTGGCATGTCCGGTGAGCAGCCGTGGGCACACAGCTGGCGGGCTATTTCCGGCAGCGCCACCAGCCCCATGTAGAACACCAGAGTCTGGCCGGCGGTGACCAGTTCGTCCCATTTCAGGTCACTGGTGTTGTTTTTCAGGTGGGCGGTCACGAAACGCACCGATTGCGAGTAGTCCCGGTGCGTTAGCGGGATGCCGCTGTAGGCAGCACAGCCCGAAGCGGCCGTGATGCCGGGCACCACCTGGAACTCGATGCCGGCGGCAGCGAGCTGTTCGATTTCTTCGCCACCGCGGCCGAAGATGAAGGGGTCACCGCCCTTCAGCCGGCAGACCCGTTTGCCGGCGCGGGCATGGCGAATCAGCAGTTCGTTGATGCCTTCCTGCGGTACGGCGTGCTCACTGCGTCGCTTGCCGACATAGATCAACTCGGCATCACGGCGCACCAGGGCCAGGATCTCCGGGCTGACCAAGCGGTCATGCAGCACCACATCGGCCTGCTGCATCAGGCGCAGGGCCTTGAAGGTCAGCAGGTCCGGGTCACCCGGCCCGGCACCGACCAGATAGACTTCTCCGCGCCCGTGATCGCCCTGCCGGAAATGCTGCAGTTCTTCTTCCAGCAACCGGCCGGCGGCCTCTTTCTGTCCGGTCATGGCCCTGTCGGCAATCACGCCGTTCAGCACCCGCTCCCAGAAGCGGCGCCGAGCAGTACTGCCGGACAGAGTCTCCTGCACCTGTTTGCGGTACTGCCCCACCAACTGGGCAAGCAGGCCCATGCTGGCTGGCAGCAGGCTCTCGATACGCCCGCGCATCAGGCGTGTCAGTACCGGCGCTGCCCCACTGCTGCTGACGGCAGCCACCACAGGCGAACGGTCGATAACGGCCGGGAAGATGAAGGTGCCGGCCGTCGGGTCATTGACCACATTGACCGGCAGACGCAGTTGCCGCGCATCCGCCGCCACCTGATGATTGACCTGCTGATCGTTGGTAGCCGCCACGATCAGATCCATCTGCTGCAGGTGCCTGGCCTCGTAGACAGCATTAATCCAGAGCACCCTGGCCTCATCAACCAGGATCTGACTGGCCGCTGCCAGTTCGGGGGCGAGCAGAGTCACACTGGCTCCGGCTTCGAGCAGCAACTGGGCCTTGCGCGCGGCCACCGGACCGCCGCCCACGATCAGTGCAGACTGATCTCCGACCTGATGAAACAGGGGCAGGAAATCCATGTCAGGCCGCCGGCTGCAGCCGCTCCAGGCCACCCATGTAGGCGCGCAGAACGGTCGGTATGATCACACTGCCATCGGCCTGCTGATAGTTCTCCAGCACGGCCACCAGGGTACGACCCACGGCCAGGCCGGAGCCGTTCAGCGTATGCAGCAGTTCCGGCTTGCCGGTGTCCGGGTTCCGCCAGCGCGCCATCATGCGCCGCGCCTGGAAATCCGTCATGTTGGAACAGCTGGAGATTTCCCGGTAGGTGCCCTGCGCCGGCAGCCAGACTTCCAGGTCATAGGTCTTGGCGGCGCCAAAGGTCATGTCGCCGCCGCAGAGGGCAAGCTTGCGATACGGCAATTCCAGCGCCTGCAGAATGGCTTCGGCATGCCCGGTCATCTCTTCCAGCGCATCCCAGGAGCGGTCCGGGCGCACAATCTGCACCATTTCCACCTTTTCGAACTGGTGCTGCCGAATCATGCCCCGGGTATCCTTGCCGTAGGAACCTGCTTCGCTGCGGAAACAGGGCGTATGGGCGGTCAGGCGCAGTTGGCCGTCGGCTGGCAGATCCAGAATCTCGTTGCGCGCCAGGTTGGCCAGCGTGACCTCGCTGGTCGGAATCAGATAGTAGTGACTGTTGCCAAAGGGAATCTTGAACAGGTCCTCTTCGAACTTGGGCAACTGACCACTGCCATACAATGTGTCGGCATTGACCATGAAGGGGGTATAGACCTCCTCATAGCCATGCTGCAGCGTGTGCGTGTCGAGCATGAACTGCGTCAGGGCCCGGTGCAGGCGGGCCATCTGGTTGCGCATGACGACGAAACGACTGCCGGTCAGCTTGCTGGCCTGATCAAAATCCAGGCCGCCCAGGCGCTCCCCGATGTCCACGTGGTCCTGGGGTTCGAAATCCAGATTCGTCGGTTCGCCCCAGCGTGCCACCTCGACATTGTCGTCTTCACTGGTGCCCTCGGGTACCGATTCGTGCGGCAGGTTGGGCATGTCCAGCAGCAGGTCGTTCAACTCGGCCTGCACGGTTTTCAGCGTCTGCTCGAGTTCTTCCTGCTGCGAATCCAGACCGGCCACTTCGCGCGCGACCTGCGCCTTGGCCTCTTCCACCGGGGTGCCCTGCTGAATCAGTTGCCCGATGCTTTTGGACAGCTTTTTCTTTTCTGCCTGACTCTCTTCGGTGGCCACCTGCAGCGACTTGCGTCGGGATTCCAGATCCTGAAACGCGGACACATCCAGCGTGTAACCCTTGCGACGGAGCTGCGTGGCAATGGCTTCGGGATCCTGGCGCAGGGCCTTGATATCAAGCATTGTGATCAATCCTTTTGGAACAGGTGGAGTAAGTCGGTTCTGAATCTCGGATGCCGTGTCTTGACCCTGTGGCTGTCAGTCCGAATAGCGTTGGCGATCGGATTGACGGTTCAGCGCCGCGAGATGGTCCAATTTTGCCCGAATTTTGCTTTCCAGACCACGGTCCACGGGCGAATAGTGACGCAGATCCTTCAGCGCTTCGGGCAGATAGCTTTCCCCGGCGGCAAAGGCTTCGGGTTCGTCGTGGGCATAGCGGTAGTCCTCGCCCATGCCCATATCCTTCATCAGGCCGGTCGGGGCGTTGCGCAGATGCATGGGCACTTCGTGATCCGGCGTGTCGGCGACGGTCTTGCGCATCGCGTTGTAGGCACTGTAGACCGCGTTGGACTTGGGCGCACAGGCCATGTAGATAACGGCCTGGGCAATGGTCAGTTCCCCTTCCGGCGAGCCGAGCCGGGTCTGTACATCCCAGGCGTTGATGGCCAACTGCAGGGCGCGGGGATCGGCATTGCCGATATCCTCGGAGGCCATGCGTACCACGCGACGAGCCACATAGAGCGGATCGACGCCGCCTTCCAGCATGCGACAGAGCCAGTACAGGGCCGCATCGGGGTCACTGCCCCGAACCGACTTGTGCAGGGCCGAGATCTGCTCGTAGAACACATCGCCGCCCTTGTCGAAGCCCTTGATCTGTTCGCCGAGCAGGTCTGCCAGCCGCTCTGCATCAATGACCGAGTCATCATCATTGACCTGGGCACAGACCGACTCCAGCGCATTCAGCGCGCGCCGGGCATCTCCCATCGCCGCGCGGGCAATCAGCTGCAGGGCATTGGCATCAAAGCGTTCGGCCCGGCCGGCCAGTTGCACATCTTCTTTTAAAGCTCTTTCGAGCACGGCAGTCAGCTCGTCTTCACTAAAGGGCTGCAGACGATAGACGGTGGCTCGGGACAACAGGGCCCGGTTCAGCTCGAAAGAAGGGTTCTCGGTGGTGGCACCGATAAAGATGACCGTGCCGGCTTCCACATGCGGCAGAAAGGCATCCTGCTGTGACTTGTTGAAGCGGTGGACTTCATCGACAAACAATACAGTGATACGGCCCCGCTGCTGGGCCATGCGCGCGCGATCGATGATTTCCCGAATATCCTTGACGCCCGACATGACGGCGGAAATCTGCATGAAGTCGGCATCGACGGCCTTGGTCAGCAGGCGCGCCAGGGTCGTCTTGCCGACCCCGGGCGGCCCCCAGAGAATCATCGAGTGCAGGGTGTGGTGCGCCAGTTGCTGGCTGATGGGGCCATCCGGCCCCAGCAGGTGGCTCTGCCCCAGGTAGTCTTCCAGCCGGGCCGGGCGCATTCGCTCCGCCAGTGGCTGATAGGGCTTGTTCGCGTTGAAAAGATCGTCTGTCATGACCCCATCTGTTCTAGCACATCCACGCCATCAGGCGGCTCAAAGCGGAAGCGGCTTTCATCCAGGCTGACGTTGCGCTCCAGACCCTCGAAATTGACCACAGTGGTCTGGTTGAAACTGTCGACCAGACGGATGCTGGCCGGGACCAGACCATCGAAAGAGATGGACAGCGACTCGACCGTTCCGTCGCCGACGCGGGGCGTCAGCGTGTAGGTTGCATAATCGCCCCGTTCGGAGGTCTGCTCGACCTCGTAGCGCTGGTCGATCTGCTCGCGCGAGCCAGTCAGGATCAGCGCCGGTGACTGCTCCCACTGGTCCGTGACGGGCTGCCGGGTCGCCTGCTCCAGATCAATATCATAGTTCCAGATGATGTCATCATCGACATAGATGGCCTGCTCGTAGGGCGGCTCGGTATACCAGTAGAGGCGATCGGGACGGGCCAGCTGAAACTCGCCGCGCTGACTCTGGATGCGGCGCTCGGACCCGTCCAGCGTGTTCTGCCGGAACTCGCCGCGCAGGGTTTCCAGGTCGCTGAGTCGGTCCATCAATGACTCCAGACCCGGCTCGGTGGTGTCTTCTTCGGCCTGGGCGCCCATCATCGGGACCAGCATCAGGGCTGTCACCAGTGCAACAGCGGGTGTCCGCAGCAGCTTTCTGCGTCGGCAAAACATAGTAACTCCTGTAGTGACTCTAGCGATCGGGTGGCGGCGGTGCCAGTACTTCCCGGCTGCCATTGTGACTGGGTGACGACACTATACCAGCCGCCTCCATGCCATCTATTAAACGGGCGGCGCGGTTATATCCGATACGCAATTTTCGCTGCACTGACGAAATCGAAGCCTTGCGGGATTCGGTGACACAGGCGACTGCCTCATCGAACAGCGGGTCCGATTCGGAATCATCTCCACTGCCCTCTTCCATCAGGCCGGTCAGCATGCCGCTGTTCTCCTGTTCGCCAGCCGTAATCTCTTCAATATATTCGGGCTCGCCGCGTTTCTGCCACTCGGCCACCACGCGGTGTACCTCATCGTCATCCACAAAGGCTCCGTGCACGCGCATGGGCAGGCTGGTGCCCGGTGGCATGTAGAGCATGTCACCATGGCCCAGCAGCTGTTCGGCGCCGCCCTGATCCAGAATGGTGCGCGAGTCGACCTTGGACGATACCTGGAACGCAATACGCGTCGGCACATTGGCCTTGATCAGGCCGGTAATGACGTCCACAGACGGACGCTGCGTGGCCAGAATCAGGTGGATGCCGGCCGCGCGCGCCTTCTGCGCGATGCGGGCGATAAGCTCTTCCACCTTCTTGCCGACAATCATCATCATGTCGGCAAATTCGTCGATTACCACAACAATAAACGGCAGTGGCTCGAGCACCGGCGCTTCGCTGTCCATGCTCAGTTCCGGATTCCACAGCGGGTCCCGCAGGGGCTGGCCGGCAGCCGCTGCATCGCGCACCTTGCGGTTGAAACCGGCCAGGTTGCGCACGCCCATCTTGGACATCAGCTTGTAGCGTCGTTCCATTTCCGCCACACACCAGCGCAGGCCGTTGGCGGCATCCTTCATGTCGGTAATGACCGGTGTCAGCAGATGCGGAATACCATCATAGACCGACAGTTCGAGCATCTTGGGGTCGATCAGAATCAGTCTGACCTCCTCCGGACTGGCCTTGAGCAGGATACTCAGCAGCATGGCGTTGACGCCCACGGACTTACCCGACCCCGTGGTGCCGGCTACCAGCAGGTGTGGCATGCGCGTCAGGTTGGCCACCACCGGGGTGCCGGAAATATCGTGCCCCAGGGCCAGCGTCAGCGGCGAGCGGGCATCATCGAACTGACTCGAAGCCAGTACTTCCTGCAGGCTGACAATGGCCCGGTTTTCATTCGGTATCTCGATGCCGACCACGGACTTGCCGGGAATGATCTCCACCACCCGTACACTGACCATGGCCAGTGAACGCGCCAGATCCTTGGCCAGGTTGGAAATCTTGCTGACTTTGACGCCGGCCGCCGGCTGGATTTCGAAGCGGGTAATGACCGGGCCGGGGCACACCGCCACCACTTCAGCGGTCACGCCAAAGTCCTTGAGACGGGTTTCCAGCAGCCGTGACATCTCGGTCAGCTTGGTTTCGGAATAACCGGCCTCGGGCTGATGCGGCGGCGGATTCAGCAACGACAGGCTCGGCATGGTGGCCAGCAGTGCCTTGTTCGTGGCCGGCTGCCGCAGCGCCTTGTCTTCGGCAGCCTGTGCTGCAGCGCTCTGTTCCGACTTCAGGGGTTCGATTCTGACCGTCTTCTGGTCAGCCGGGCGGGCGGCAGCAGTTGCCTTCGCCGGTGCCTCTTCAGAGCTGGCACGACGTTTCTGGCGCAGGGTGTAGGCGGGCTTGCGACCCGATCTGGCCGCCTGGTCAGCCGGGTCTTCGATATAGGCTTCCAGGTTGTCCCGCCGTGCCATGGCCTCGGCCCGCGCTGCCGAGCTGCGGGCCTGGCGCTCAGGCCGGCCGGCGCGCACGCGCTGCCACAGGCGCAGAACCTGTTCCCCGGTCCATTCGAACAGCCGCAGCCAGGACAGCCGCGTGGCCAGTGTCAGACCAATCAGACACAGGGCCAGGGCCACCATGGAAGTGGCCACCAGACCCAGGTATCGGTACAGCCATTCGCTGACCGCTATGCCCAGATAACCGCCAGCACTGAACGAGAGTGTGGACGAAAAATGCAGGGTCAGCAGCACGCAGGAACCGATGGCAAACAGCATCAGCCCGACGCCCCGCAGGGCCAGCAGCGGCCAGAACCAGAGTTCGGTTGAGCGGCGCAGGCGGATCACGGTCCAGGTCATGCCGGCAAACAGCAGTGGAACCAGCCAGGCCAGCCAGCCGAGCAGAGACAACAGCAATGACGAAAACCAGGCGCCGGCATAACCGGCCCAGTTTTCGATCTGGCCGCGGCCGCTGGAGGCCCAGCCAGGGTCTGCGGGACTGAAGGAATACAGTGCCATGCCACTCAGCAGTGAGACCACAGCGAGCACGATCGCAACCCCTTCATTGAGCAGGCGACGGCGTACAGACTGGTATTCCTTGCGGGCGTTGAATGTCATTCAATGGCCGTTAAATCAACAGGTTATGGGAATTTCTCAGAAGCAGTTACTATATCACCATGGACTTCACAGGCCTAACATAAGATGGCGTTGTATTGGCTCGATCCGGAAGCGCCTCCTGCTTTCCCGCCCACCCATCTGGCCCTGCCGGAACCCAATGGACTGCTGGCAGTAGGCGGTGACCTGACGCCCGACTGGCTGACGCTGGCCTACAGCCATGGCATCTTTCCGTGGTTCGGTGAGCAGGAGCCCATGCTCTGGTGGTCGCCGACGCCCAGATGTGTGTTCCTGCCGGGCCAGGTGCATGTGTCGCGTCGCCTGCGGCGCTTCATCCGCCAGCGCAGTGATCTGCGTATTACGCTGCATCGGGACTTTGAGCAGGTGCTGATGGCCTGTGCCCGTATTGAACGCCCCGGGCAGCCGGGTACCTGGATCACCGAGGGCATGCAGGCCGCCTACAGGGAACTGCATGCACAGGGTGCCGCCACCGCCATTGCGGTCTGGTACGGTGACGAACTGGCGGGCGGGCTTTACGGTGTCACGCTTGGGCGAGTACTCTTTGGAGAGTCCATGTTCTCTGCCCGCACCAATGGCTCACGCATTGCGCTGGCGGCCGTTGACTGGCTCTGTCGCCAGGGCCGCTGGCAGTTGCTGGATGCCCAGGTCGAGAGCCCGCATCTGATGCGCATGGGAGCTACCCTGCTGCTGCGACAGGCTTTCGAGCAGAAACTGGACACCTGGGTTAATGAGCCCGTTGTCAACTTACCCCCTGCAGGCTGGGAGTTCGATCTGCATGCGTTTCTTCAAGACATCGCCGCATGATTGCAGCTACCTGGGCGACCGGGAGGCCTCCACTGTGTTTGTGGACCCGGCTGTTGCAGTGCCGCCTGAACTCTATGAAAAGCTCAACCTGATCGGCTTTCGCCGCAGCGGTGGGCATTTTTACCGGCCGGATTGCCGTGCCTGCCGCAAGTGCCAGTCGCTGCGGGTGGTGGTGCAGGAGTTCCAGCCGCGGCGCCGGCATCGACGGGTACTGAAACGGGCCACGCACCTGCGCTGGCAGGCTGTGCCTGTGCACTACGAAGAGCGGTATTGGACACTCTATGCGTGCTATATCGAGCAGCGCCATGGCGCAGGCGACATGTACCCGCCCAACCAGGAAGACTTCTATCGTTTCCTGCTGCAGCAAACCCAGTACGGTTTCCTGCTGGAGGCCTGGGATGGTGACTATCTGGTGCTGGTGGCAGTGGTAGATCGCTTCACCACCTCTCTGAGCGCGGTCTATACCTTCTTTGACCCTGATTTCGCCGATCTTTCGCCAGGCACCTTGGCCATTCTGCGTCAGATCGAGATCTGCCAGGAACTTGATCTGCCCTATCTCTACCTCGGCTACTGGATCGACAGCGTGCCGAACATGAACTACAAGGCCGATTTTGCGCCGGCCGAAGTCTATCGCAACGAGCACTGGCAGCGACTGATCCGGCAGGGCTGAAAGAGCTGCTGCCTGGGCTGGATAATCTTTGCACTTTAGCGGGAATTGAGGCAGAATTCCGCGCCACAGTTCCAACCCGAGGTTAGCAATACTCTATTATGGCGAAAGAAGACGTCATTGAAATGGAAGGCGAGATTCTCGATACCCTTCCCAATACCATGTTCCGCGTGAAGCTGGAAAACGACCATGTCATTACCGCTCATATTTCCGGCAAGATGCGCAAGAACTACATCCGGATTCTGACCGGCGATAAGGTCAAGGTCGAGCTTACGCCCTATGATCTGACCAAGGGCCGCATCGTCTACCGCTCCAAGTAGACGCTGCGTTCCTGCCAGACCGGGAGGGCCCCGCCGCCGCTGCGCGGACAAAAAAAGGGCCGCCCTCCCGGACAGCCCTTCTCTTTTTTCTACCGCTCGCTTTCGGTTCAGGCTTCTTCCAGTACCTTGCCGGTCTTGGACTCCTTGAACATGAAGTGCAGCCGATCATCCTTCACTGATACCTCCACTTCGCCGCCGGAGCTCAACACTCCGAACAGCAGCGCATCGGCCAGTTTCTTCTTGATCTCATCCTGAATCAGGCGCGCCATAGGGCGTGCACCCATGGCCTGATCATAGCCATGCTCGGCCAGCCAGGTCCGGGCATCATCGCTGACCGCCAGGTGTACCTTCTTGTCATCCAGTTGCGCCTGCAGCTCGACCAGAAACTTGTCGACCACATTCAGAATGACTTCCACCGGCAGCGCCTTGAACTGGATGATGGCATCAATACGGTTGCGGAACTCCGGTGTAAACATGCGCCGGATGGCTTCCAGACCGTCGGTGGCATGATCCTGCTTGGTGAAGCCCATGGAACGGCGTCCCATGTCTTCCGCCCCGGCATTGCTGGTCATGACCAGAATGACATTGCGGAAGTCAGCCTTGCGCCCGTTGTTGTCCGTCAGGGTGCCATGATCCATGATCTGCAGCAGGATATTGAACACTTCCGGATGCGCTTTCTCGATCTCATCCAGCAGCAGCACTGCATGCGGCGTCTTGGTAACGGCATCGGTCAGCAATCCGCCCTGATCATAGCCGACATAACCCGGAGGCGCGCCGATCAGGCGTGATACCGTGTGTCGCTCCATGTACTCGGACATGTCGAAGCGAATCAGCTCCACACCCAGCGCTTCGGCAAGCTGACGGGTCACTTCCGTCTTGCCGACCCCGGTCGGACCGGCAAACAGGAAGGAGCCGATCGGCTTGTTGCCTTCCTGCAGCCCGGCCCGTGCCATCTTGATGGCACTGCTGAGTGTGTCGATGGCCTCATCCTGACCGAATACGGTCATCTTCAGGTTGCGCTCCAGATTCTGCAGCAGTTCCTTGTCATTACGCGATACCGACTTGGGTGGAATGCGCGCAATGACGGCCACGATTTCCTCGATATCACCCACGCTGATCACCTTCTTGCGCCGGCTCACCGGGCGCAGCCGCTGGGCTGCACCGGCTTCGTCGATCACATCGATGGCCTTGTCCGGCATGTGCCGATCATTGATGTAACGGGCACTCAGCTTGACCGCAGTACGCAGGGCCTTGTCGGTGTAACGAATGTCGTGGTGCTGCTCGAACTTGGACTTCAGACCTTTCAGAATCTGATAGGTGTCATCCTCGTTCGGCTCGATCACATCGATCTTCTGGAACCGACGCGTCAGCGCGCTGTCTTTCTCGAAGATGCCGCGGAACTCCTGGAAGGTCGTGGAGCCGATGCAGCGCAACTCGCCACTGCTGAGCATGGGCTTGAGCAGATTGGAGGCGTCCATGACCCCACCGGATGCCGCACCGGCGCCGATGATGGTATGAATCTCGTCGATGAACAGGATCGCCTTCGGCCGCTTCTTCAGCTGTGCCAGCAGCGCCTTCAGGCGTTTCTCGAAGTCACCGCGATACTTGGTGCCGGCCAGCAGTGAACCCAGGTCCAGAGAGAAGACCTCGGCATCCTGGATGATCTCCGGCACTTCACCGTCATAGATCTTCTTGGCCAGCCCTTCCACGATGGCCGTCTTGCCCACGCCGGATTCACCGACCAGCAGCGGGTTGTTCTTGCGCCGCCGGGACAGAATCTGCACCACCCGCTCCACCTCACGATCGCGGCCGACCAGCGGGTCAATGCGACCCTCGCGTGCCTGTTCGTTCAGATTGGTGGCAAAGCCTTCGATGCCCTCGCCGGTTTCGGCATCCACCGGTTCGTCCGCAGCGGCGTCCGAATGGTCGGCACCCTGATCTTCGGCACTGCCACCTTCCACCTTGGAAATACCATGCGCGATGAAGTTGACGACATCGATGCGGGATACATTCTGCTGCCGCAGCAGGTAGACGGCCTGACTTTCCTGTTCGCTGAAAATCGCCACCAGTACGTTGGCCCCGGACACTTCACTCTTGCCCGAAGACTGCACATGAAACACCGCCCGTTGCAGCACGCGCTGGAAACCCAGCGTGGGCTGGGTGTCCCGGTCATCATCCTGTTCGGGAATGATGGGGGTGGTGGCATCAATGAATTCGCTCAGTTCCCGCCGCAGTCGATCCGCATCGACAGCACAGGCATTGAGGACCTCGTTTGCTGCAGCGTTGTCCAGCAGAGCCAGCAGCAGGTGCTCAACGGTCATGAATTCATGCCGCTTGTCACGAGCTTCCTTAAAAGCCTGATTGAGCGTACTTTCGAGTTCTTTGCTTAACATAAGCCACCTCGCTCGCTAGTCCAACGGTTCGACTTCACATAACAGTGGATGCTCGTGATCACGTGCACACTGATTGACCTGCGCAGCCTTGGTTTCAGCAATATCCTTAGTATAGACACCACAGACGCCTTTGCCCCTGGTATGTACCGCTAACATCACCTGGGTCGCCTGCTCACGGTCCATATTGAAGAAAAGCGTGAGAATTTCCACCACAAATTCCATGGGGGTATAGTCATCGTTCAGCAAAACCACCCGGTACATGTCCGGCTGCTTGAGCTGAGGGTCAGCCGTGCGTGGCTTGATTACCGGGCTGTCGGTCTCGCGACTCGCCAAAATGCGGTCTCTCCAGTCTGAAGACATGTTACTGTTGACTCAGATTTAAGGGGTCCATGACCGAAAATCAACGACCTTCGGGATTATTTACTTTGAAAAGTGTGGCCTGGATCATATTTCACAAAGAGTAACTTGACTCTTTTCCGGCCCGACTTCTAAATTGGAAGCGTTGGTCAAGATTTGAGCGCGGATGGCACGTTGCCAGTACGGAGTGAAAATCCAGTCCAGCCTCTATTTTACACCATATCAGTTGTACAGGAGTGATGTTATGCCCGCAGGGAAAGTCAAATGGTTCAACAACGCCAAAGGGTACGGATTTATCCTGGCAGATGGCAGTAATGAAGATCTCTTCGTTCATTACTCGTCAATCGTCATGGACGGTTACAAGACACTCAAGGCCGGTCAGCCGGTGGCATTCGATACCTTGCAAGCCGCCAAGGGCATTCATGCCGTCAATATCCACCCTTGCCACTCCGAAGAGGAGGCCATAAGAGTGGCGCTGGATATGGAACAGTCACAGGACGAAGCTCCTGTATCACAGCCTGAACATCAGGAGGTCACTACCCGGCGTGCCGGTAACGGCTGACACCACAAGGCAGGCTACAAAAAAGGGGCCAAAGGCCCCTTTTTTATTGGCTTATCAGTCACTTACATGCGATTGATAATGCACTGGCCAAACTCGGACGCTTTCACCAGCTCGGCATCATCCATCAGACGGTGGAAGTCGTAGGTGACCTTGCCGTCTTCAATGGCGCCTTCCGTGCCCTTGATCACCAGATCGGCCGCTTCGGTCCAGCCCAGATGACGCAGCATCATTTCGCCGGACAGAATCAGTGAACCCGGGTTGACCTTGTCCTGGCCGGCGTACTTGGGTGCGGTGCCGTGAGTGGCTTCGAACACGCCCACTTCGTCAGACAGGTTGGCACCCGGCGCAATGCCGATACCACCCACTTCTGCCGCCAGGGCGTCAGACAGGTAGTCACCGTTCAGGTTCAGGGTGGCAATGACATCGTACTCGGCCGGACGCAGCAGGATCTGCTGCAGCATGGCATCAGCGATCACGTCCTTCACCACGATGTTCTTGCCGGTCTTCGGGTTCTTGAACTGCATCCAGGGGCCGCCATCGAGCAGTTCGGCACCGAATTCCTCTTTGGCCAGCTCATAGCCCCAGTCCTTGAAGGCACCTTCGGTGAACTTCATGATGTTGCCCTTGTGGACCAGAGTGACCGAGTCACGGTCATTGTCCACGGCATACTGGAAGGCCTGACGAACCAGACGCTTGGTACCCTCTTCCGAGACCGGCTTGACGCCGATACCGCACATGTCGGTAAAGCGGATATTGGTCACACCCATTTCTTCGGTGAAGAACTTGATGACCTTCTTCGCTTCCGGAGTACCGGCCTTCCACTCGACGCCGGCATAGATGTCTTCGGAGTTTTCACGGAAGATGACCATGTCGACTTCGTTCGGCTTCTTCATCGGGCTGGGCACACCGGTGAACCAGCGTACCGGACGCTGGCAGACAAACAGGTCCAGCTTCTGGCGGATGGCCACGTTCAGCGAGCGGATACCACCGCCAACCGGCGTGGTCAGCGGGCCCTTGATGCCCACCTTGTAGTCTTTCAGCGCTTCCAGAGTTTCTTCCGGCAGCCAGGTGTCATCACCATAGACACTGACGGCTTTCTCGCCGGCGTAGACTTCCATCCAGACGATCTTGCGCTTGCCGCCATAGGCTTTCTCCACGGCGGCATCCAGTACCGCCATCATCGGCGGGGTCACGTCAACGCCGATGCCATCGCCTTCGATGTAGGGAATGATGGGGTCGTTCGGTACATTCAGTGCACCGTTGGCACCGACTGAGATCTTGGTACCTTCGGATGGAACCTGAATTTTCTGATAGGCCATTTGTCGCTCCAGTTTCGATTTAAGGGCGTTCCTCTGGCCGCGGGAATCGACGATTGTGGTCGATCCCGGCGGTGAATAAATCGGGAGCGGAGTATACCGAAAATTGTCCGGGGCTGATAGCGTTCCGGTCGACACGCGGCTTAGCCGATGGTCTATATCTGCCCGCAATCGACCGTGCTGATCTCAATCGGCCACGGCGCTGGCGCCTTCTGACACCGCACCCGTCTGCACTCGCCACTGGGCGGCATAGAGACCATCCTGTTCGATCAGCTCCCTGTGGGTGCCCTGCTCCCGCAGGCGCCCCTGGTCGATCACTGCAATGCGATCCGCATGCACTATGGTCGACAACCGGTGGGCGATCATGATGATGGTGCGCCCATGGGCGATCTTGCGCAGGGAACGCTGTATGGCCGCCTCCGTCTCGTTGTCCACCGCACTGGTGGCTTCATCCAGGACCAGAATGGGCGGATCCTTGAGCAGGGCACGCGCCAGTGACAGCCGCTGGCGCTGACCGCCGGACAGGCGGACGCCACGCTCTCCCACCGGAGTGTCCAGACCATTGGGCAGGCGTTCTATGAATTCCCAGGCTTCCGCCGCCCGGGCCGCTTCGACAATGGCCGCGTCATCCGCATCCGGTCGGCCATAGGCAATATTGTCCCGAATCGACCCTTCAAACAGGAACACATCCTGGCTGACCAGGCCTATGGCCTGGCGCAGGCTGTGCATGCTCAGCTCCTCCACCGGAATGCCGTCAATCAGCAGCCGACCGGCACCGGGGCTGTAATAGCGCAGCAGCAGCTTGATCAGCGTCGACTTGCCGGATCCGGTAGCACCCACCAGAGCCAGCGTGTTGCCGGCATCAGCCTGCAGACTGATCTGCTCCACGCCGGCACCCGATTCGGGGTAGCGGAAGCTGACCTGATCGAACAGCACTTCGCCCCGCGCCGGCTGCGGCAGCGTCCTGGTGCCTTCATCGTGCACCTGGCGCTGCACCGCCAGCAGGTCAAGGATGCGCCGGGTACTGGCCATGGCTCGCTCGAACAGGTCTATGGTCTGGGCCAGTCCCGTCAGCGGCCACAGCAGGCGCTGGGTCAGAAAGACCAGCACGCCGTAGGCACCGACATTGAGTTCTCCGCGCAGGGTCATCATGCCGCCGATGACAAAGGTGGCCAGAAAACCGGCCAGAATGGCCATGCGGATGATGGGGATAAAGGCAGAACTGACTGCTATGGCCCGTCGATTGGCCTGCACATAGGCCTCACTGTCGACACGCAGCCGCTCGGCTTCCCGGAGTTCGGCGGTGAAGCTCTTGATAGTGGCCATGCCGCCCAGATTGTTGGACAGGCGACTGCCGAGCGCGCCGACTTTCTGCCGCACTTCGTTGTAGAGCGGCGCTGCCCGCTTCTGAAAATAAAAGGCGCCCCAGACAATGATGGGGATGGGCGTGAAAGCCAGCAGCGCGATCAGCGGCGACAGCACAAAGAACACCGCACCCACGGCGACTATGGTCACAAAGACCTGAATCAGATCATTGGCGCCGCCGTCCAGAAAACGCTCCAGCTGGTTGATGTCATCGTTCATGACCGCCACCAGATCACCGGAGCTGCGCGCCTCGAAGAAAGCCATGTCCAGACTCTGTACATGGGTGTAGGCATCCAGGCGCATGTCGGCCTGCAGCCGCTGCGCGAGATTGCGCCACAGAATCATGTACAGATATTCGAAAATGGACTCGCCGGCCCAGATGAAGAAGGTCAGCACGGCAAGGATGGTGATCTGTTCCTGCGGGCTCTGAAAGCCCAGGCGGGCCACAAAGCTGTTTTCCTGGTTGACCACCACGTCGATGGCGATGCCGATCAGAATCTCGGGGGCGATATCGAACAGCTTGTTGACCACCGAGCAGCTGGCCGCAGCAATGATGCGCCGACGGTAACCGCGCGCATAACGGATCAGGCGACCCAGTGCCCGAAAACTGGATATGGCTTCGTCAGCCCGGCTCACAATCTCTCCTTGGTGTTCAGACCAGACCGGGGCGGCCGCAGCCGCCCAGTACTATGCAGTGCAACCCGTGCGGCGATCAGCCTCTGGGGTCGACCTCGGCTTCATAGTCAACGCCGGCGATGCCGAAACCGAACAGTTTGAAGAATTCTTCCTGATAGCCTTCAAAGTCCGAAATGGCTTTCACATTGTCGGTGGTGACCTGATGCCAGAGCTCTTCCACCCGGCGCTGTACCGAGTCATCCAGCTCCTTCAGATCCACCCGCACCCGGCCCGCTTCATCCAGCACCGGCTCCCGGTTGGGATTGTAGAGCTCTTCGACCAGCAGCCGGTAGATCTGCTCGATGGCGCCTTCATGCGTGCCCTGCTCTTTCATCACGCGATACAGCAGCGAGATATACAGCGGCATGACCGGAATGGCCGAGGAGGCCTGCGTGACCAGCGCCTTCAATACCGATACCCGCGCTTCGCCGCCATACTGGCTGGACAGCCGGGCCGTAATGGCCTGCGCCGCACGGTCCAGGTCCTCTTTCGCCTTGCCGATGGTGGCGTGGCCGTAGATGGGCCAGGTCAGTTCCTTGCCGATATAGGTGTAGGCCGTGGTCTTGACGTTGTCGGCCAGCACACCGGCGTCATCCAGCGCTTCCATCCACAGTTCCCAGTCTTCACCGCCCATGACCTTGATGGTGGCGTCGATCTCTTCCTGCTGAGCCGGTTCCAGCGTGATCTCGGAGACTTCACCACTGTCGGTGTTCAGCGTCTTGCGGGTGACGGCTTCACCGACCGGCTTCAGTACGGAGTTGTAGACCTCGCCGGTTTTCGGGTCCTGGCGTCGTGGCGCGGCCAGGCTGTAGACCACCAGGTCAATCTTGCCCATGTCGGCCTTGATGGCATCAATGACTTCTGTCTTGGCTTCGTCGGAGAACGCATCCAGATTCAGCGAGCGGGCATACAGGCCCTTTTCGCTGGCTGCGGCTTCAAAGGCCAGGGTGTTGTAGTAGCCGGCAGACGCGGTGCGCTTTTCCGTACCCGGCTTTTCGAACATGACACCGAGCGTGGCGGCGCCATAGCCAAACGCGCTGACAATGCGGGAGGCCAGGCCGTAACCGGTGGAGCAACCCAGTATCAGCACGTTCTTCGGGCCATCACCGCTGATGTCCTGTTGTTGCACATAGTGAATCTGTTCGCTGACATTGGTTGCACAGCCAAGCGGATGCGCTGTTGTGCAGATAAAGCCTCTGACTTTGGGCTTGATGATCATGATTGTGAGTTCCCCGGAGTATCCAGTGATAGTGTCCTGTGCGGCTAGTTTACGGGCCCGGCCCGAGAATCTGAACCCGCTTTGGTCACAAGTGTATTGAGATAGGGTCGCATTACTGCAGGCAGTCTGGCCAGCGATATCGATAGACCGGTGAGCGGTAGAAATCGCGCAGACGCCATTGGTGGTCGGGCTGACACCCCGGCAGCGCGAAGTTGTTGCTGATGATCCAGCGACAGCTGTGCTCACCCGTATCCAGAGTCTGGCGCAGGCGGGCCATGCCTTCGCCGTGCAGATAGCAGACTACAGTACGCACCGGCATCGGGTCCTGCCGGGCCAGGGCGGCAAAGGCATCACGGCGGTAGAAGGTCAGATTGCGGCAGCGCAGGCAGCGGGCGACGGCAACGGAATACAGCCAGGGCAGCCAGGATAGCTCGTAGCCGATGACCTGGCGGGCCGGAAAGCGTTTGGCCGCAGCCAGGCCCAGTTGCCCCCAGCCGGAGCCCAGGTCGGCGATCGGCCCTTCTGTGCCCTGCAGGGCCTCCAGCATGGCCGCGCGCGCGGCCCGGGAACTGGGCATGGGCGACATGCCGGAGCGCAGAGTACTCCAGACCAGAGACAGCGCCAGGCTGACTCCGAGGGCTAGCAGCAAGAGATCCAGGGACACCTTTTCTACTCCGGAATTGTTCAGCAACGCTCTAACTCTGCCAGAGCAGCCACAACAACGCCAGATTGGCCAGCCCACTGACGATCAGCAGGGTCAGCCACAGGGAGTCACCCGGCATGTCGATGCGCTTGGAGGCCGCCGGCAGATCATGCGCGATGCGCGGGTTGCGCAGGTCATGCAGCCAGTCTCCCAGCGCCGGATAGCGGGCTGCCGGCAGCGGGTCGACACTGCGCAGAATGACGCGGTCCAGCCAGGCCGGCACCAGCGGATTGAAACGGGCGGCGGGCTGGTATTGCAGCCTGTCCGGGCGGCGGGCCTGCTCGGCATAGGTATCACCATAGGGGTGACGGCCGGTGAGCATCTCGTACAGGATGACCCCCAGAGAAAACTGCTCCGAGGTCCGGGACGCCGGCTCGCCGGCATGAACCTCCGGTGCCGAGTAGACGGCGGTACCCTGCGCCAGTTCACGCGCGGCAAGCGAACCGAGTTCGGCTACCCCGCGCGCAGTGGCACTGCCAAAGTCGACCCAGACGGCCCCGCGCTCGGTCAGCAGCACATTGGCCGGCTTGATATCCCGGTGCAGCATGTCGCGGCGATGAAAGGCCCGCAGGCCACGAATCATCTCTTCCAGTATGCGCAGCGCCTCCGAGACCTCAAACGGCGCCTGCAACCTGATGGCTTTTTCCAGCGGCGGCCCCTGCAGATACTCGGTCAGATAGTACAGGAAGCGGGCGCCTTCAGGCTGTGGCAGCACCCGCACCACATGCTGGTTCTGCAGCCGGCTGCCCATCCACTGCTCGAGGGCAAAACGCTCGATATAGTCAGTGTCATCGGCATACAGCGGCGACGGGGTTTTCATGACCAGACGCTGGCCCGTGTCTTCTTCGATCACGCGGTATACCTGGCTGCGCTCGCTGGCATGAAGTTCGGCCTCGATCCGGAAACCGTCCACGCACTGGCCTGGTTCCAGCAGCGGCGGAAAGGCCCGCTCGGACAGGCGCAGCCAGGTTTCCTCCGGTGTCGGGTCGCGCAGAGAACTGAGCAGCAGCGCCTGCACACTGATGTTGTCGGTGCTGCCGCCCTGCTCCGCATCGGCGCGCAGGCTGTCACAGAGTGCCTGCGGGTCCGCCACCCACTCGCCGCAGCGGCGCGCAATCAGATCATCGCCTACCGTGTCGTGCAGGCCGTCCGAGGTAGTCAGCAGTATATCACCGGCCTCCAGCACCAGTTTGCGATAGTCGATGTCCAGGCTGAAATCCATGCCCATGGCCCGGGTCAGCTGGGTACCGTCACGCGTGGCCACGCGGTGATCCCGGGTCAGCGGCAGCAACTCGCCAGTGCGGTAAAGGTAGAGCCTGCAGTCACCGATATGAAAGATATGCGCTGTACGGGCCTTGATCACGGTCGCCGTCAGCGTGGTCAGGTAGGACAGCTGGCTTTGATGCCGGTTCAGGCTGCGGCCATGCAGCCAGCTGTTCAGCGACAGCAGTACCTGGCGTACCGAATGCACGGTGCTCCAGGTGTCCGGTGTGCTGTAGTAATCGCTGAGAAAGCCCGTGACGACGCTGTGAGCGGCCTCCTGCCCGCCTTCTGCCGCCGACACGCCGTCGGCGAGCACCATGGCGTAACCCTTGGTGGCCTGCAGCAGGCCTTCCGGCAGCCGCATGCCGATACAGTCCTCGTTGTCGGGGCGGCGTCCGGCGACGGACACCTGCCCTGCCTGCACCACCATATGGGGCTGCAGATAGTCCGGGCTCATCATGATCAACTGACCTCGATCATCTGCACGGTGCCGTCGGGAAGGGTTTCGGTCATATGGCCTCGGGGTTCATCCAGAAACTGGACCAGCACCAGGACCACCAGCGCACAGAGGCCAATAAACAGGAAGAAAGCACTGGCATCGACAAACAGGTAGAAGGTACCAAAGGTCACTGCCCCCACATTACCATAGGCACCGGTCAGGCCGGCAATCTGCCCGGTCATGCGGCGTTTGATCAGAGGCACCATGGCAAACACGGCGCCTTCACCGGCCTGCACGAAGAACGAGCAGCTCATGACCGCCAGTACCGCCAGTGCCAGCAGCCACTGGGAGTCTACCGTGGCCAGCACGAAATAGCCGATGGCGAGACCGAAAATGGTGATGGTCAGCGTCTTGCGGCGCCCGAAACGATCACTGAACCAGCCGCCACTGGGGCGCGCGACCAGATTCATGAAGGCAAAGGCACCGCCCAGCATGCCGGCCATGGCCAGGCTCACGCCTTCGAAGGTCTGATAGAAGAAGATCGGCAGCATGGAGACCACGGCCAGTTCGGAGCCAAAGGTGGCGAAGTAGGCCCAGCCCAGTATGGCGACCTGCTTGAACCGGTAGCGGTCATGCTCGGGTGTGCCGTCGCGCAGCATGTCCTGATTGACCTTCATGATCTGCCAGAACTGCACCACGAACATGACGACCAGCACCCCATAGAGGCTGAGTGTCAGCGTCTGGCTCAACAACCCGATATCGGCTGGCGACAGCTTCCAGGCCAGCACACCCAGCACCAGATACATGGGTATGTTCATCAGCATGTAGAACAACAAATCAGCCCGGGTGCTGACCTCCAGCCCCCCTGCCCGCTTGGGCTTGAAGTAGGTTGACCCCTTGGGGGTATCGCGCGCCAGGCGATAGAACAGCAGTCCGTAGAGTATGGCAATGACGCCGGTCAGGGCCACCGCGTACCGCCAGCCTTCATCACCACCGAACAACAGCGCAATGGTGGGCAGGGTAAAGGCCGCCGCCGCCGAGCCGAAGTTGCCCCAGCCGCCATAGATGCCTTCTGCCAGCCCGACCTGACGGGCCGGAAACCATTCGCCTACCATGCGAATGCCGATCACAAAGCCGGCGCCGACAAAGCCCATCAGAAAGCGCAGTATGGCCAGTTGCTGAAAAGTCTGCGCCAGGGCAAACACCAGTGTGACCAGACCGGCTGTGATCAGCAGGGTGGAAAACACCCGGCGCGGCCCGAACTGGTCGACCAGGATGCCAATCACAATGCGAGCCGGAATGGTCAGGGCCAGATTGAGCACGGCCAGGGCTTTCCACTGGTCATCCGTCAGGTTGAAACTGTCCATCAACAGCGGGCCGAGTGGCGCCATGTTGAACCAGAGTACAAAGGAAAGGAAAAAAGCGAACCACGTCAGATGCAGGGTGCGTATACTGCCCTGCGAGAAATCGAGAATATTCAGGGTCTGGTTGCTCATGGGCTGGTGTCCTCCAATGCTGATGGCAAAGAGCAGTTAGCAAGGAGCAGACCAGATTCAAAATGGCGCTGTGGCGCGGTTTTGGAGCTTTTATTTACTTTTTTATACCTCTTGTGAGGTATTGAAAATCGCTGTGTTTCTCAGCGTTTTCACAGGTGCGGTCCGAGATGGTGCGTGCCTGCCCAGGCCCTGCCATTTCATGGTGCGTAAACTGCAGATCCAACAGACAACCCGGGAGATACACTATGGACCCAGCGACTCAGCAAGCTCTGGAGGCCGCCGCGTTCCGCCGCCTGTTGCAGCACCTGGACAGCCGCAAGGATGTTCAGAACATAGAGCTGATGGAAATGGCCGGTTTCTGTCGCAACTGCCTCGGCAAGTGGTATGCCGAAGCGGCAGCCGAACAGGGCATCGACATCAGCAAGGAGGCCGCGCGCGAATACATCTACGGAATGCCGTACGAAGAATGGAAATCCCTCTACCAGAAATGAAGCAGGAGACCACCGGCTTGAAGTCCTTTTTTCTTATGCTGCCTCTGGCGCTGTCCCTGTCTGTCGGCACTGTCCTGGCGAGCCCGCCGGGCACAGCGCCGGAACAGGCCCGCGCCGAGTTCGCGCAATTTGACCGTCTGCATACCGTGATTGCGGCCCATCGGGGCGAGATTTTCTTCGAGGAAAGCTGGGGCGGCCCGGGGCCCTTCGAACCGGTCAACATCAAGTCACTCTCCAAGACCATTCTATCGGCGCTGGTCGGGCGTGCCATTGAAGAGGGCGTGCTCGAATCAGTGGACCAGCCCGTGGTGGAGGTACTCAACAACCGGGTACCCCCGGCAGCGGATGCACGTGTCGAGCACATCACCATTGGCAACCTGCTGTCGATGCAGGCTGGCCTGGAGCGCACCTCGGGTTCCAATTACGGGCGCTGGGTCGTCAGCAATGACTGGGTTGGCTATGCCCTGAGCAGGGATTTCGTGTCCGAACCGGGAGAAGATCGACTGTATTCAACCGGCAGTTCTCATATTCTGTCTGCAGCGCTGACGGATGCCTCCGGCCAGTCGACCTGGCAACTGGCCCAGAGCTGGCTTTCCGTGCCACTCAATGTGCGCATTCCACACTGGCTGACCGACCCGCAGGGCATCTATTTTGGTGGCAATGATATGCTGATGTCGCCGCGCGCCCTGCTCCGTTTTGGGGAGATGTACCGTCAGGGCGGCACCCTCGATGGCCGTCAGGTGGTCAGTGCCGAATGGGTTGAGCGCTCCTGGGAGCCGCGCGGCACCTCACGCTGGAGCGGAGATTTGTACGGTTATGGCTGGTTCATTACCGATCTTGGCGGCTACACTGCCTATTATGGACGTGGCTTTGGTGGCCAGGTGCTGTGGGTGGTGCCGGAAGTCGAGCTGACGGTGGTAGTGACTTCCAGCCCCAACCCGCCATCACCGGGCGGACGGTATGTTCGCCAGTTGGCCGACGTGGTGGAGCGTCATCTGCTGCCCGCCGCGACCCATGCGGACAGCAGTGCAGAGGGAGAAGCAGGCTGAAGTACAGCCTGCTTCCGGTTTCAATCATGACGGCATTCAGTTAGGATACCGTCCCATTTTTCGGGTGGTTCAGCATGACGTTCAAACCCCATATTACGGTTGCAGCTCTGGTCCGGCGCAAGGACCGCTATCTGATTGTGGAAGAGATCTACGACGGTCGTAAGGTCTACAATCAGCCCGCCGGCCATGTCGAAGCCGGAGAAACCGTGGTGGAAGCCTGTGCCCGTGAAGCTCTGGAAGAGTCATGCTGGCGCGTGCGCCCTTCTCACCTGATTGGGGTCTATGTCTACAAGGCGCCCAATGGCGTGACCTATTATCGGTTTGGACTGGCTGCCGAAGCGCTGGAAGAAACCGGGCATACGCTTGACGAGGACATCGTGGCGGTACACTGGCTGACCCTGAAAGAAATGCAGGCGCTGCACAATCGGGGCGAGCTGCGGTCGCCTCTGGTACTCAAGCTGATCGAAGATGACCTGGCCGGCCAGGCCTATCCGCTCAATCTGATACATGAAGGTTCCAACGGCTGAAATGCCAGCAATGTCCGCTTCCGGTACCCCCAGAGTAATCGTCGGCATGTCCGGCGGTGTCGATTCCTCGGTCAGTGCGCTGCTGCTGCAGCGCCAGGGCTATGAGGTTGAAGGCCTGTTCATGAAGAACTGGGAGGAAGATGACGGTACCGAGTACTGCACGGCGAAAGAGGATCTTGCCGATGCCCAGGCCGTGTGCGACCGCCTGGGCATAAAATTGCATGCGGCCAACTTTGCTGCCGAGTACTGGGACAATGTGTTCGAGCACTTTCTCGCCGAGTACCGCGCCGGCAGAACGCCGAATCCGGACATCCTGTGCAACCGAGAAATCAAGTTCAAGGCGTTTCTGGACTACGCACTGATGCTGGGCGCGGACCTGATCGCCACCGGCCACTATGTGCGGCGCGGCCAGGACAGTGCCGGCCGGACCACTTTGCTCAAGGGACTGGACCCCAACAAGGACCAGTCCTACTTTCTGCATCAGGTCGGACATGAGCAACTGGCCCGAACCCTGTTCCCTGTCGGTGAAGTCGAAAAACCGGAAGTGCGGGCTCTGGCGGAAGCGCATGGCCTGGTGACCCACGACAAGAAGGACAGTACCGGCATCTGCTTTATCGGTGAACGCCGCTTCAGTGATTTTCTGCGCCAGTACCTGCCCGCGCAGCCGGGTTTGATCGAGACGCCGGACGGCGAAGTCATAGGCGAGCACATGGGCCTGATGTACTATACCATCGGTCAGCGTCAGGGGCTGGGCATTGGTGGCCTGAAGAATCATCCCGAGGCACCCTGGTTTGCTGCCGGCAAGGATCTGGAGCGCAATGTGCTGGTTGCCGTGCAGGGCACGGACCATCCGTTGCTGTTCAGCCATGCCGCCCGGGTCAGTGATCTGTTCTGGATCAGCGGTGAAGAACCGGATCTGGCGCAGCCCCTGAAATGCAAACATCGTTATCGGCAGGGTGACCAGAGCTGTCGGCTGGTACCTGTAGCCGGAGGTTATCAGATTGAATTCGAAGCGCCGCAACGTGCGGTCACTCCGGGTCAGTCTGCCGTCTTTTATCAGCATGACGTCTGCCTGGGTGGCGGCGTGATCGAGGAGGCTTGGCGCACATCATGAGCGAACACGACGTGCATGAGCAGGCAATCGCCCTGGCCGGCGTATTTCAGGCGGCCAGAATGGTCGAGCGCATTGCCCGTCAGGGTCAGTGCCCCGCCTCGGACATGTCGACCGCGGTCAATGCCCTGCTCAACACCAATCCGAGCTCGACCGAAGATGTTTTCGGCTCCGTGGCCAACCTGCGTGATGGCCTGACCACGCTGCGGCAATTGCTCAGTCGGCAACGCGGCGCGGTGCACAATGACATCATCCGCTATGCCATGAGTCTGCTGCACCTTGAAAGCAAGCTGCGCAAGCACCCGGAGATGCTGACTACGCTGGGCACACTGATTCAGCAGAGCCAGGAGCGCAAGCAGTACTTTCAGGACCCGTTGCATGATGCTGTAGTCGGTTCCCTGGCGCGCAATTATCAGGACACCCTGAGCAAGTTGCAGTTCCGTATCCAGGTCACCGGCAATCCCAGCTATCTCAATCAACAGCGGCATGCAGACCAGATCCGCATGCTGCTGCTGTTCGGCGTGCGCAGTGCCCTGCTCTGGCGCCAACTTGGAGGTCGGCGTCTGCAGCTGTTGCTGGGCCGCCGCCGGTTGCTGCAGGCCATTCAGAACCTGCTGACCGGCAATGAACCCGTGCAACTGCACCAGAACAACAGTCCTGCACCTGAAGAGCCACCGCAGGCGGAACAGGAAACCGGCGCCGAGCATGATGCCGAGTCGGATACCGATGCGCCCTCCTCCAGTCCGGACAGCGATCACCGAAAGGACTGACGCCCAACCCATTCTTGCAAGTGACGAGACCCATGGAAGCCATGACACTGACGACACTGACCGCTCTTTCCCCGGTAGATGGCCGCTATGCCGGCAAGTGTGCGCCCCTGCGTGAACATTTCAGCGAGTTCGGCCTGATCCGCTACCGGGTGCTGGTGGAAATTCGCTGGCTGCAATGCCTGGCCGCTCATCCCGGTATCACCGAGGCAAAGCCCTTCTCAGACGCCGCCAATCAGCGCCTGAATCGTCTCGCAGAGGCCTTTACCCAGAACGACGCCGAACGCATCAAGGCCATTGAGAAGACCACCAATCATGACGTCAAGGCGGTCGAGTACTTTATCAAGGAACAGATTGCCGACATGGACGAACTGGCTGCGGTCAGTGAGTTCGTCCACTTCGCCTGTACTTCGGAAGACATCAACAACCTGTCGCATGCTCTGATGCTGCGCCATGGGGTGCAGGATGTGTTGCTGCCCGTCATGCAGCGCATTATCGCCAGCCTGCGGGAACTGGCGCACGGGCTGGCTGACCAGCCCATGCTGTCACGCACCCATGGGCAGACTGCTTCACCGACCACTCTGGGCAAGGAACTGGCCAATGTGGTGGCGCGCCTGGAGCGGCAGTACCGGCAGATCGAACGCATCGAGTACCTGGGCAAGATCAACGGTGCCGTGGGCAACTACAACGCCCACCTGGCCACCTACCCCGCTATCGACTGGGAAGCCAATGCGCGTGAGTTCGTGCAGTCGCTGGGCCTGACCTGGAGCCCCTACACTACGCAGATCGAGCCGCATGACTACATTGCCGAGCTCTATGATGCGATCAACCGTTTCAATACGGTACTGATCGATTTCGACCGTGACATCTGGGGCTACATCTCCCTGGGTTACTTCAGGCAGCGTACCGTGGAGGGCGAAGTCGGCTCCAGCACCATGCCGCACAAGGTCAACCCGATCGATTTCGAGAATTCCGAAGGCAATCTGGGCATAGCCAACGCCATTCTGGCCCATCTGGCCGCCAAGCTGCCCGTCTCACGCTGGCAGCGAGACCTGACGGACTCCACAGTGCTGCGCAACATGGGGGTCGGCCTGGCTCACAGCCTGATTGCCTATGAGGCCACGCTGAAAGGCATCAGCAAGCTGGAAGCCAACCAGGAGCGTCTGGACCGTGATCTGGATCAGGCCTGGGAAGTCATGGCCGAGGCTGTACAGACCGTCATGCGGCGTTACGGCATCCCGGAACCCTATGAAAAGCTGAAAGCCTTTACCCGCGGCAAGGCCATTACCCGGGACAGCATGATCGAATTCGTGCGCAGTCTGGATCTGCCGGCACCGGAGAAGGAACGTCTGCTCGCCATGACGCCGGCCACCTACATCGGCAACGCCGCTGAACAGGCACGACGGGTCTGAGATGACGACTTCCGGGCCCATGCTGTTCGGGCAGATGCCGCTGGCCGAGTTTCTGCGCGATTACTGGCAGAAAAAACCCTGTCTGTTTCGGCAGGCCCTGCCCGACTTCGACTCGCCGCTAAGCATGGACGAAGTCGCCGGCCTGGCGCTGGAAGCCGACATCGAGAGTCGACTGGTACGCGAAGCGCCGGCATCGGGGCCGGCCTGGGCGGTCGAGTGCGGTCCCTTTACCGACACCGACCTGTCCGGCCTGCCGGAAAGCGGCTGGAGCCTGCTGGTACAGGCGGTCGATCAGTGGGTACCGGAAGTACGCGCCGTGCTCGATGAGTTCGGTTTTCTGCCCGCCTGGCGGCTGGACGACATCATGATCAGCCTGGCACCGTCGGGTGGCAGTGTGGGACCGCATTTCGATCAGTACGATGTATTTCTGCTGCAGGCCGAAGGCCAGCGCGACTGGCAGTTGGGCGGCTACTGTGATGCAGATACCCCGCTGCTGGCAGGCGTCCCGCTGAGCATATTGGCCGACGGCATCGGTCAGCCCTCGGCGCGCTGGACGCTGGAGCCCGGCGATATCCTCTACCTGCCGCCCAGACTGGCGCATCACGGTGTGGCCCTGACGCCCTGCATGACCTGGTCGGTGGGTTTTCGGGCGCCGGATGTGCTGGAAGCGCTGCAGGGGCTGGCCCAGCGCGCCGAGCTGGATTCGGCCGTCGATTTCATGCGCTACAGCGATACCGATCTGACGCCGCAGGAGGCGCTGACCGCGCAGATCGGTCAGGACAGCCTGCGTCGCCTGCGGGCTACCCTGAGTACCGTGCTGGCGCGCGATGACCTGCTGGCCGATTGGCTGGGGGCTTACATGACGCAGAACAAGTATGGCCTGTTCGACTGGTCGGAGGTATCGGAGCAGACTGCGCCGCCGGAGGGTACGCTGGTGCGTCAGGCCCTGCCGACGCGCATGACCGCGTTTGAGCATCAATTCTATGTCAACGGACGCGCTTTTGCGCTGACTGCGGCCGATCAGCCGCTGATAGACTGCCTGTTGCAGCAGGACCAGTGGTATTGGCAGGAACTGGCCGCCAGGGCCCACTCCGCAACGGCCCGCCGCATGCTGGGCCTGCTGCTCGAAAGCGGTTCACTGGAAATCAGTGAATGACCGTGTAGGCATCCCGGCTTTCAGCCATCAGGGTTTCTTCTTCGCTCTCTTCCAGCTCCAGAGTAAAGTGCTCCACTGCATCCATACCCGCACCGATCATGGCCTTGGCCACTTCCATATGATTGCTGGCCAGCCGCTCCTTGGCTTCGGCCGAGAAGCCGATGGTGAGCACGGGTTCTTCTTCGTCCTCGCGCACCAGGGCGATATCGCCGTCTTCCAGTTCAATGATTTCCCAGTACATGCAATACCTCTATGCCTGTCGGTTGGTTGGGTCAGTTGGTCTGGCTGTGCTGTGCCCAGAGATCTGCCCACGCGGCCAGACCGGCCCGGGCATCCTGGCTCCAGTCGGCCGCAGAGCGGGCAATGGTGGCGGCTGGCGCAAGCCGTGCCGGAGGAATCAGGCCGGGCTGCCAGTAGCCGCTCCACCAGTTGCGCAAGGCCGGCAGCCAGTGGTCAGGGTCCCGTGACGCCAGTTCGATCTGTTGCAGTTCGGCCATGTCGGGATTGAAGGTGCGCAGACTGTGTAGCCACGGGGCCTCGCTCATGCTATCGGTGGCGGCCTCCGGGCGCAGACGATAATCCGCACACAGGCTCTGCAGCAGCGCTATCCAGGCCCGCCACAGCAACAGGCGGGAGGCATCCTCAAGTGCTGTTTGCGCTCCGTCAGCGTCCGCAGGCAGGGCCTGCAACGCATCATACCTGAACAGCAGACGCCTGACGTCGCGCACGGTCAGTAGCGGACTCTGAAGCCGAGCGTGAGGGCCGAATCCATTTCCGCCACACTGTCGCTGTAATCTGCCTGAATATGGCTGTAGCCGACAAAGAGCCGACCCTGAGGCAAGACCTCATAGGACACCCTTACCTGCAGATCCAGAAACTGATCGAGTGACGAGAAGGCCAGCACCTGAGGCGCATAATAGGCCTGCACTTCGCCGCCGAAACCATTCAGGTTGGGCGGCTGATAGCGGGCAAACCCGCCGAGGCCGATCGCCACACTGGTATCTTCGCCAGAGGCCTTGAACAGATAGGTTTTACCACCCAGGCCAGCAACCAGTTCCGGCCGGGAGTTCTGAGGGTCAATAGCGTGAAAGCCGGCATTGATCATCTGACCGTTGTCCAGGTGATACCAGCCGCCCACAGTCAGGTACGCCGCTGTCCCTGCCCGTACCGCGCCATGTTCGCCGCGAATGGATTCATGGGTCAGTGCAACATCCACTGACCCGCCCGCAAAAGCAGGTGCGGCCCAGGCCAGGGCCAGAGCCGCAACTGCGGCTCGTGTCATTGATTTCAGCATCCGCATGAAACTCCTTTAAACTGCGGCGCATTTTAACGGCAACGGGGGAGAAATTCATCCCCCGCGACGGCCAATACGATCCGCTGACGGGGTTCAGCCCGCCAGATCGAGCAGCAGCTTGTTGATCCGCTTCACATAGGCCGCCGGATCCTTGAGGCCATCGCCGCCCGCCAGACGTGCCTGCTCATAGATGACGCTGATCAGTTCGCGGCTTCTGGCTTCGTCGGTTTCGCTGTTCAGACGCTGGACCAGCGGGTGCTCGGGATTGATTTCCAGTGTCGGCTTGCTGGCCGGCACCTGCTGACCGGCAGCCTCCAGCAGCCGCTGCATCTGGGCACCCATATCGTGCTCGCCCACCACCAGACAGGCCGGTGAGTCGGTCAGACGATGCGTAGTGCGCACGTCCTTGACGTCATCCTCCAGTTCCTTGGCAATCTGCGCGGTCAGGCTTTCGAAGGCCTTGTCCGTTTCCTCGTGCTTCTTCTTTTCTTCTTCGTCTTCGAGATCACCCAGGTCCAGCTCGCCCTTGGCAATATCCTGGAACGGCTTGTCCTCGAACTCGTTCAGATGACCCATCAGCCACTCATCCACCCGGTCTGACAGCAGCAGTACTTCGATGCCCTTCTTGCGGAACACTTCCAGGTGCGGGCTGCCCAGAGCCGCATTGTGGGAATCGGCGGCCACATAGTAGATGGCTTTCTGGCCTTCCTTCATGCGCTCGACATAGCCTTTCAGGGCGACATTCTGGGTCTCGTCAGCCGTATGCGTGGAGGCAAAGCGCAGCAGACCGGCAATCTTCTCCCGATTGGCGAAATCTTCCGCCGGACCTTCCTTCAGCACCTGCCCGAATTCATCCCAGAACTGCTGGTACTGCTCGGGTTTCTTCTTCGCCATCTTTTCCAGCATATCCAGCGTGCGCTTGGTCAGGGCTGTCTTCAGCGAGCTGACCGTCTTGTCGTTCTGCAGAATCTCCCGGGACACGTTCAACGACAGGTCATTGCTGTCGATCACACCCTTCATGAAACGCAGATAAAGCGGCAGGAACTGTTCAGCGTCGTCCATGATGAAGACGCGCTGCACATAAAGCTTCAGGCCGCGCTGGGCGTCACGGTTCCACAGGTCGAACGGCGCCTTGCTCGGCACATAGAGCAGCGAGGTGTAGTTGAGCTTGCCCTCGACGCGGTTGTGGCTCCAGGTCAGCGCCTCGTTGAAGTCGTGCGAAATGTGCTTGTAGAAGGACTGGTATTCCTCCTCCGTGATCTCGGACTTGTCGCGTGTCCAGAGTGCCGTGGCCGTATTGATCTTTTCCAGCTTGTATTTCGGCTCGACCTTCTTCTTGTCTTCGTCATCGCCCTTTTCTGCCGCTTCGGCTTCGTAGTCACGAACTTCCATCATGACCGGCACGGAAATATGATCACTGTACTTGCTGACCAGGTTGCGCAGGCGCCACTCATCAAGGAACTCTTTCTCTTCCTTCTTCAGAAACAGCTTCACCTCGGTACCGCGCTCGGCTTTCTCTACCTGCCCGACTTCAAACTCGCCGCTGCCCTCACTGGACCAGAACACACCCTCGGCAGGTGCCATGCCGGCCTTGCGGGTGCGCACTTCAACTTTGTCGGCCACAATAAAGGCACTGTAGAAGCCCACCCCGAACTGGCCGATCAGGCGGGAGTCCTTCTGCCGATCACCGCTCAACTGCTGCAGGAACTCGGCGGTACCGGAACGCGCAATGGTTCCCAGGTTGGACACCACTTCGTCATGCGTCATGCCGATGCCGTTGTCGGTCACGGTGAGCGTTTTCTTTTTCTCATCGAAATCGATGCGAATGCGCAGGTCACCGTCATTCTCGTACAGACTGTCGTCCTCCAGCGCCGCAAAGGCCAGCTTGTCGGCCGCATCGGACGCGTTTGAGATCAGCTCGCGGAGAAATATCTCCTTGTTGCTGTACAGGGAATGCACCATCAGGTGCAGCAACTGCTTGACTTCGGTCTGAAACTCACGTTTTTCGGTGGTTGCTGTGGTCATGATGCCATCCATCCTCCATTGCGGAACTCTTGGGTGTAATGGCACGGAAAATGGGGGTGGCGGCGGGGAATTCAAGGCTTTGTCGAGTCGACAGATGACAGAGGACAGTCGACAGAAGACAGTTGCGGGTTATGACAACTCGTGGCGATAATAGCGTCTGCGTGGACAAACTGAGCTGAAGTTCTTTACTGTCTACCGTCTACTGTCCACTGAAATGATCCGTAACCTATCAGGACCCTTCCCATGCCCGACTGGACCGCCCAGGACAGCCTGCAGTTGTACAACATCGACCGCTGGGGCGCCGGTTATTTCAATGTATCCAAGGCCGGCGATGTCGAGGTCTGTGACCCTGACACCGGTCAGGCCGTCAGTCTGCCGGCGGTCATTGCGGCCCTGCGCGAACACAACCTGTCCCTGCCGGTTCTGGTGCGCTTTCCGCATATCCTGCATGACCGGGTGCGCAGCCTGGTCAGCAGCTTCCGGAAGGTAATCGAAGCCGAGCAATACGAAGGCAGTTTCACGCCGGTCTATCCGATCAAGGTCAACCAGCAGTTTGGCGTGGTCCGCGAGATCGTGCGTGGACAGCAACTGGCACTGGCTGGCCACATGGGACTGGAAGCCGGCAGCAAACCGGAGTTGCTGGCGGTGCTGGCGCTGTCCGAGCCCGGACGCTCCACCATAGTCTGCAATGGCTACAAGGATCGGGACTATATCCGCCTGGCACTGATCGGTCAGCGGCTCGGGCATCGGGTCTATCTGGTACTGGAAAAGCGCACCGAGCTGGAAGAAGTGCTGGCCGTGGCCAGGGAACTGGGCGTGCAGCCCCGTATCGGCATTCGGGCTCGTCTGGCGACCATTGGTACCGGCAACTGGCAGGACACCGGTGGCCCCAAATCCAAGTTCGGGCTGTCGGCCAGCGAGATTCTGCACACGGTGGAACGTCTGCGCGAGCGCAATGCCCTGGAGTCGTTCCAGTTGCTGCATTTCCATCTGGGCAGTCAGATTGCCAATATTCAGGACATTCAGGTCGGGCTGCGTGAGGCGGCCCGCTTCTACGCCGAACTCAGGCTGCTCGGCGTGCCCATCACGGTGGCGGATGTCGGTGGCGGTCTGGGGGTTGACTATGAAGGCACGGCGTCACGCAGCACCTGCTCGATCAACTACTCCATTGACGAGTATGCCAAGCGGGTGGTGCATGCTTTCCGCGATGCGGCCCTGGCGCATGATCTGCCGCAGCCCGATATCATCAGTGAGTCCGGCCGCGCCATGACCGCACACCACGCCATGCTGCTGACCAATGTAATCGGCGTCGAGCGTGTGGAGGCCGGCCATATTGAGGCGCCGACCGAGGACAGCCCGCTGCTGCTGCACAACATCTGGGCCAGTTATCAGGGTCTGGCCGAGCGGCGCCGGGGACTGACCGAGGTGCACCATGATCTGGTCGCCCTCAGTCATGACATCAATCAGAGTTTCGCCACCGGGCAGATTACGCTGGCCCAGCGCGCCGAGGGCGAGCAGGTGCTGAAAGGCATGGCGCTGGAACTGATGCGGCGCCTGGATCCGGGGCGCCGACCCCATCGGGCCATACTGGATGAATTGAATGAGCAGATGGCTGACAAGGTATTTGCCAATTTCTCCCTGTTCCAGTCGCTGCCCGATGCCTGGGGCGTCGATCAGATATTCCCGGTGCTCCCGCTACAGAACCTGCATCGTGAGCCCAGACGCCGCAGTGTCATTCGTGATATCACCTGTGATTCCGATGGCCGGATAGATCAATATGTCGACGGGGAGGGTGTCGAGGCTACCCTCCCCACCCCTCCCCTGTCTGCGCCGCACGACATCCTGGGGTTCTTCCTGGTGGGGGCCTACCAGGAAATACTGGGGGATTTGCATAACCTGTTCGGTGATACCCATTCAGCCGACGTGATACTGGAAGAAGACGGCGGCTTCCAGTTGACCAACTGCCAGCAGGGCGACAGTGTGCGCCGGGTACTGAGCTATGTGAACTTTGATCCTGACCGTCTGCTCGACGCCCTGCAGACACAGGTGGACAACTCGAGCCTTGAGGCGTCCGAGCGGCAGGATCTGTTGCAGTGGCTGCAGGCAGGCATGGATGACGACACCTATCTTGACCACGGCACCTGATCAGAGGATAACGGCCCTCACCTCATCATCCTTGCGATCCAGATAGTGGGTGCTCTGAATGCGCCGTACCGTGCGTGAACGACCGCGGATCAACAGGGTTTCCGTGGTCGCCAGCAGGCCCTGCCGGGTCACGCCCTGCAGCAGGTCACCCTTGGTGATGCCGGTGGCCGAAAACACCAGGTTGTCGGAGCGGACCATGTCTTCCAGCCGCAGCCGCTGGCCCGGCACCACCCCCATCTGGCGACAACGCTCGGCTTCACGCTCGCCGGCCGCGCTGTTCTCCGGCGAGTCACCCTTGGCCTGATGGCGCAGTATCAGGCGGCCCTGCATGTCGCCGCCCAGAGCCCGGATCACGGCCGCCGAGATAATGCCCTCCGGCGCGCCGCCGATGCAGTACATCATGTCGACCTCGCTTTCCGGCACACTGGTCAGAATGGAGGCGGCCACATCGCCATCGGGCAATGCGAATACCTTGACGCCCAGCGCTTGCAGGCGCTCGATCATGGGCCGGTGGCGGGGTTTCTCCAGGGTCACCACGGTCAGCTCCCGCAGCGGCTTGCCCAGCGCTTCCGCAACCGCCCTGGCGTTGTCTTCCAGCGGCTGTTCCAAATCGATCAGCCCTCTGGCCTGCGGTCCCACCACCAGCTTTTCCATGTACATGTCCGGTGCCTGCAGAAAGCAGCCCTGTTCGCCGGCCGCCAGCACGGCCACTGCATTGGACTGTCCCAGCGCTGTCATGCGAGTGCCTTCGATCGGGTCCACGGCGATATCCACCGCTTCGCCCCCGCGACCGACCTTTTCACCGATATACAGCATCGGCGCCTCGTCTATCTCACCCTCACCGATAACGATCTCGCCATCGATATCACTGGTGCTCAACAGGGCACGCATGGCGGATACGGCCGCCTGATCTGCGGCGTCCTTGTCACCCCGGCCCAGCCATTTGTGGCCAGCCAGGGCGGCGGCTTCGGTGACCCGGGAAAACTGCAGGGCCAGATCACGTTTCATCAGTTGTTGCTCCTTGGTGTGCGCATGGTGACAAATTCCTCGGCGGAGGTCGGGTGAATGCCGATGGTCTGATCGAAATCGGCCTTGGTGGCGCCCATGGCATAGGCTACCCCGAAGCCCTGCATGATCTCGCCGGCGTCGGGCCCCACCATATGGGCGCCCAGCACCTGTTCGCTGCCGGTTTCCACAATCAGTTTCATGTAGGCCCGCAAGGGGTTGCCCGACAGGGTGTTCTGCATGGGGCGGAATTCGCTTTCGTACACCGTAACAGCGTAGTTGCGCCGGGCTTCCTCTTCGGTCAGGCCAACAGTGCCGATATTGGGCTCGGAGAATACCGCCGTGGGAATGGCGTCGTAGCGGACCGGGCGGCCGCCCTCGCCAAACCACTGCTGAGCCAGGAACATGCCTTCGGCCAGCGCGACCGGTGTCAGTTCGGCCCGGCCAACCACATCGCCAATCGCATAGATACCTTCGGCGGTGGTCTGATATTCATCATCCACGATGATGGCGCCTCGATCATCGGTACGTACATCCACCGCTTCCAGGCCCAGATTTCGGGTATTGGGTTGCCGGCCGGTGGCACAGAGCACCAGATCGGTATCCAGTACCTTGCCATTGGTCAGCGTCACCCGGTAGCCGCCAGCAATGGCTTCCACCGAGGCCAGCTCGGCATCCAGTTCCAGGGTGACACCATCTTCCTGGAACTGCTGCTGGGCAAAACGGCGTACATCCTGATCAAAGCCGCGCAACACCAGATCGCGGCGATGTATCAGCGTGGTGTCGACACCGGTACCGTTGAAAATGCCGGCGAACTCGACAGCAATGTAGCCGCCGCCCACCACCACGGCCCGTTCTGGCCACTGTTCCAGATGAAAGACTTCATTGCTGGTGATGATGTGCTCCTTGCCGGGGACTTCCGGCACAAAGGGCCAGCCGCCGGTGGCAATCAGAATTCTGTGCGCGGTAATCTCTTCATTGCCGACGCGGACCCGGTTGGGCCCGGTGATTTCCGCATGCCCCCGGTACAGAGTACACCCGGCCCCTGTCAGCAGATTGCCGTAGATGTCATTGAGACGGCTGATCTCGCGGTCCTTGTTACCGCGCAAGGTGGACCAGTCCAGCTCGGGTGCAGTCACCGCCAGGCCAAACCCGGCAGCATCTCTGAAGCCGCGTCGGAACTGGGCGGCATAGACAAACAGCTTCTTGGGCACACAGCCCAGGTTGACGCAGGTGCCGCCCAGATCAGACACCTCGGCCACGGCTACGCGCGCACCCATCTGGGCACTCATGCGGGCAGCCCGGACGCCGCCGGAACCGGCGCCTATGACAAACAGATCATAATCCATGGAGATACCTCTTCATTTGAACGATACGGGCTGGCCGCTCAGTACCTGACGACTACGCCACGCAAATTGACCTGACCCGTGCTGTTGCCCTGACTCAGTGTCAGTTGATCCACTGTCAGCCCCTGGCTTTCGAGGTCTGCCAGCCAGAGCAGGACGCGATCGAAGGGCTGGTTGTCCAGCCACAGGCGCAGGCCGTCATTGCCGCTCTGCTCAAAGCGCGTCAGATCCACCGACTGCTGCGCCGCAGTACGACTGATCAGATTGGTCATGCTCTGTACCGGCGACGCGCCATCATCGCCGGCAAGGTTCTGTACCCTGAGTTGTGGCGCCGCCCGCTGCAAGTAGGCCAGGGCCTGCTCGGCCTGAGCCAGTTCAGCCTGGGCCTGGGCCCGGCGGTCAGCCAGCGGCTGCCAGACATAGAGCCACAGCAGTACCACCAGCAGGGCTGCCGCCAACCCGGCCCAGACTATCTTTTCACGGGTGGAATAGGCCTGCCAGCGAGCCCGCAATGACTCCATCAAGGCATTCATTCCGTGTTCCCCTGTATCCTGAAATTGCCGCGAAAGCCGTCGCTGACGCGGCTCGCCGAATAGGTAACGGTCAGCGCATGCTCTTCCAGGGCGCTGCGCAGGGCTTCCAGTGTCTGCGTGGATTCAGCCTCGACCTGCACCTGGAGTTCTGCCCGGTCAGCGGTAAAACGCAGTTCTTCCAGGGCCACGGGCTGAGTGGCCATGGCCTCGTCAAAGCGGGCCAGCAGGCTCAGAAAGGGGCCCTGCTGAGCACCATTGTCGGACGTTCTCAGGGCCAGCTCTTCCATCTGCTGCAGCGCCCGCTGGCGTTGCAGGGTCAGTTCCTGGCCTACCGCCTCGGCAAACAGCGCTTCCGTCGCTTGCCAGACCGCCTCTGCCCGCTGCTCGGTCTGGCGCAGATCAGCGATAAAGTAGAGCCCGCCGGCCACGGCCAGCAGGCCTGCCGCCAGGGCAGTTCCGGGCAGCAGATGCTTCCAGCGACTGAAGGCATCGACCTGCTCGTAGGGGCCACACAGCAGATTGGTCAGGCTGCGCCGGCGTGGCCCGGCCGCCAGCCAGAGGTCGGCCAGCATGGGCAGCCAGCCATTGGCCACCTGCGCCACCCCGGGCCGGGCGGCACTGAACTGCTCCACCTCCGCCGCCAGCGTATCGGCCTCACCGGCCAGATCATCGGCCAGCAGCAGGCTCGTGGTCTGACCCTGTGCCTCAGTCGCCAGCCGGTCCAGCCAAGCTGACAGATTCTGCCGGGTGCAGGCCATGCCGCAGCCGGCCGTGTTGACCAGCACGCGGTCCTGAGTGCCCGGCTGCCAGGCGATACAGATTGCATTCTGATCATGCAGAGCCAGCACCTGAGTATCCAGCACCAGAGCAGCCGCAGCGAGTTCACTGTCGGCCAGCAGCTCGAGCAGGTGGCGCAGGCGTGCATGCGGGACAGCATAAACCGCCAGCTGGTCACCGCTCAGGGACTGGCCCGGTACGATATGCAGTTCCTCGATATCCTGCGCGGTCTGCGCCTCCAGTATGAAGGGCAGCGAACGGCTCAGAAAACGACGTTGCCGCTGCGGCACCGAGACCGCGGTATGCAGAGCGCCTTCCACCGGCAGTATCAGCACCACCGAGAGGTGCAGCGGGGCCATGTCGCGCAGGGCGGCCCGCAGCGCGGACTCGTCCCCGGACTGGACGGCCTGCCGCTCGCCCTGCTCGATGCAGAGCCAGTCAAAATGTCGAACCCGGGCGTCCGGGTAGATAAACACCGTCTGCGCTTTCATAAGTACCGGTCAGTTATCGGGAGTGCCATTGTCATCATCCGGGTCAGCCCTGTCCACCGCAAGCGGCAGGTAATGGCGCTGTATTACCTGAACGGCGCCGTCTTCGTCCCGGCGCAGCCAACTGGTCAGATGCAGAGTCTGATCCAGATAGTCGACTTCGGCCTCCAGCAGAAAATACTCCCCGCGCACGCTGAACCACCCCGCTGGCAGTTCTTCACGCAGCGGCTCGACATCCTCTCGGGTCAGCCAGTCGTCGACGCTGTCCAGACCGTCTTCACGGGCCCGCTCCAGGGCCAGCCACTGGGGCTCGCCCATGTCCGGATGCAGGGCGCGCAGCACCGGCTCGGTGACAACCTGCAGGTTGAGCCTTGACTGGGCCGGCAGGAACACGGCCCAGCCTTCGATCTCCAGCGGGGCCAGAGTCTGCTGCTGCGGTTGCAGCAGGCGTAGCTCGGAGGCATCCGCGATGGACGCAAAGGAAGGCCGGTAGCCGGGTTCCACCAGTCTGTATTCGAACTCGGCACCGCTGTCACGATCAAACCAGTCCGCCAGCCGCTGCAACCAGGCGCCCTCCTGGCCCTGATCCGACAACAGGCGCTGGACCTGTGCCGGCGCGGCGCTGACACCGGAAGAGTCATGCAACCAGTTCAGATTGTAGTAGCCATCCAGCGGCCGCACCCGAAACACGGCTTCACCCGGCTCCAGCTCGAACGGGTCGGACCATTCGCCCCAGGCCGAAGCCGGGAGCGGGGTCTGATGGTCCCGCTTGAGTTCGGCCCGACCCAGGGCCTCGACACTGTGCAGCCAGGCATAGCCCTGGCTGCTCTCCAGCACATGCTGGGTGCCGGAGATGGTGAGCTGCTGGCGCCAGGTCAGATGCACGGCCAGCGCCATCAGCACGGCAAAGACCAGCAGCACCTGAATCAGGGCCACCCCCTGTTGCAGCCTGCGACCGGCACCCGCGCGCATCACAGGCTCTCCTCGTCGCTGTCTTCCAGCACCCGACCGGGTACGTTCCAGAGAAACCGGGCCGGACCATAGCCGGCCCCATCCAGAGTGACTTCAATGGCGCGCAGGCTGCCGGGCAACTCGCCGGCAATCACGTCACTGGGCGGCCACTGCTCAAAGCTGTTCTGGTCACCGTCGGCATCCAGGCCAATGAAACTCAGGCTGATGTCGCGCAGCGGTGCCATGACTACCTGCTCGCGCCAGGGGTTTTCGGCTTCCGCTTCCAGGTGCTGACGAAAGCGGCGCAGCAGGCAGTCGCCTTCCAACTGATCCCGTTGGGCCCACTGTTCCGAGGTCAGCCCCATGCGGCACCGCTCACTGCTGATCGGAACCAGCTCATAGACCACCCGCTGCAGATCGGAGCGCAACTCCGGGTCAATGCTGGAACGCAGCCAGCCATGGCGGGTCAGTTCCAGCAGCGTCTGGTCATTGCTGATCAGTGCCGGCTGCAGGTTGCTGAATTCGTCGGCCACTGGCCGCTGGGGGGTGTATTGCTCCAGATCCTGCCGCAGACGCTCCTGTACCGCCTGCAGGCGCTCCAGATCATGCAGCCGCTCGGTCACCCGTTCGCGCGTGGTCACGAACTGACTGACCAGCGTCAGGGTGCCGCCGGCCAGGATCACTGTCACCGTCAGGGCAATCATCAGCTCCATCAGCGTAAAGCCACGCATGTGAACGCTGTGCCCCGGCTTCACAGGGTCACCGGTATCAGGGCAATGAGTTCATCGACTGGGGTTTCGCCATCGGCCAGGTAGACTGATACGGTCACCCGCCGCAGGTGGGCGCCATAGGTTTCCGATTCAGGGTCGGCCACCGACCACCGTATGACCCAGTCACGACCAAAGTTGCTGACGTCATCGGTGTAGTTGTTGATTGCGGGGGCGTCGCTCAGGCGCAGTTCGCTGAGGTGGTTTTCGGCCACCCAGCGCCCCAGTGTGCGCTCCTGCAGAATTTCGGTATTGCGGATACTCTGGGTGGCGGTGTACATCAGGCTGGTGGCAATCACCGCGAATATGGACAGGGCGACCATGACCTCGACCAGCGTGAAACCGCGGTTGCGCCCGGGCCGCTGTGGAATGGTCGATCTACTCATGGGCCAAACGCCACTGCGGTCGGTTGAAGCCATCGGACACCAGGTATTGCCAGGGCTCGCCATCGTCCGCCCAGGCCAGTTCCAGCCGCCATGGGTGGTCGCCCGTGCCATCTGGTCTGATCAGCAGGTGCAGCTCGGCCGGTTCCGGGTGCTGCTCGGTCCACAGCGGGAGCAGACGGGTATCGTTGCCGAGGCCGAGCCTGAATTCCAGACTGTCGGGCAGGATCCAGTGCCGCAGCGGATCCAGCACTGTCTGGGGGTCACCCTGATCATCGAGCTCCGTACCCAGTTGATAGAGCTGGATACGGTCACTGAACCAGTGCAGTCCCAGATCCTGCCGCTGCAGCCGGGCGTCGGTATAGGCTTCGAGCACGAAGCTGTGCAGGCGCGGCAGATAGCGTTCGTGATCGCGCTCGCGATTCGGCGGCGCCATGCTGAGCGCCACCAGGGATATGGCCACGGAGATGATAACGAGTACCGTCAGCAGCTCCAGCAGGGTAAAACCGCGCGCACGCGGAGCATGCCGAGAGAGGTTCAAAGGCCCCCTAGCGGTCGTCATCATCCAGACTGGACAGGTCGGCATCGTCACCCTCCCCGCCCGGCTGACCATCGGCGCCGTAGGAGATGATTTCAATGCGGTTGTTGCCGTGGTTCACATAGTCATAGTCATTGCCCCAGGGGTCTCTGGGTGCAGAGCGCAGGTAGGGTCCACGCCAGTTGCGCGGCGCCGGTGACCCGGAGGGCTCGTTCATCAGGGCATCCAGCCCCTGTTCAGTACTGGGGTAATGCGAGTTTTCCAGGCGGTACATCTGCAGCGCATTCTCGATGGTATTGAAGTCTGCCTGCACCGCCTGGCGCATGGCCGCCTGGTCTCGGCCGGTGAAGTTCTGAGCCACCAGGCCGGTAATCACAACAATGATGATCAGTACAATCAACAACTCGATCAATGTAAAACCCGCAGCGGAACGACCATTTCTCAGCATGTGTCCATTACTCTCGTAGAAATTGCAGTGTTCATGAATCCATTCATATCATGGTGTTCATCTGCGTCAGCGGCAACACCACCGACAGCACAATCACCATGACAATGGCACCCATTATAACCAGCATCAGCGGCTCCAGCAGCCCCATCACCGTGCTGATAATGTCCTTCAGGTTCTGTTCCTGATTGCGTGCGGTACGAGCCAGCATGTCATCCAGACCCCCGCTTGCCTCCCCGCTGGCAATCATGTGAATCATCATCGGCTGGAAATAACCGGCTTCAGCCAGCGCCCGGCTGAGCGACCCACCTTCTGTTACCTTCTGCGTTGCCGTGCGCACTGCGGCTCTGATCGGCAAATTGGTGATCACCGAGCCGGCTATGCGCATGGCTTCCACCAGCGGCACCCCACTGCTGGTCAGCATGGCCACTGTACTGGCAAAACGGGCGGTGCTGAAGCCGCGTATCAGAGGGCCAATGAAAGGTAACCGTAAATACAGACGGTGCGTCAGGGCGCGTCGGGCCGGTTGCAGATTCCACAACACGAACAGAACCGACAGTATAATCAACCCCAGGATCAGGGTCAGCCACCAGGTCTGCATAAAGTCGGTTACCGAGATCAGGGCTCGTGTAGGCGCCGGCAGGGGCTGCCCGCTGCTGACGAAGATATCGAGAATCCGGGGTACCACGCTGTTGAGCAGAAAGACCACGATACCGATGGCGGCCAGCGTCAGTATGACCGGATAGGTGGCGGCCATCTGCAGTTTGCGCCGGGTGGCTTCCTGTTCCTCTATATGATCCGCCAGTCGCAACAGCACCAGATCCAGCTTGCCGGACTGTTCACCGGCATCCACGGTGGCTCGAAACTGGTGGTTGAAGGCTCTGGGGTAGGCTTCCAGAGCCCTGACCAGACTGTAACCTTCCAGTACCCGGGCGCGGACGGCGAGAAATATGGAGCGGATACGACGCTGTTCATTCTGCTCGGCCACGGCCTGCAGGCATTCCTCCAGCGGCATACCGGAGGCCGCCAGCGTAGCCATCTGACGGGTGACCATGGCCAGTTGGCTGACACTGAGACCCGGGCCGCCAAGAAACCCGGTGCGTCCCCGACGTTCGGCGGATTGCCGCAACTCTACCGGCACCCAGCCCTTGTCGCGCAGCTGCGCTCTGACCTGGCGCGGGCTGTCGGCTTCGATCACACCCTTGCGGCTGCGTCCCGATGCATCCAGAGCAACATATTCGAAGGCTGCCATCAGAGGTTCCTGCTCACCCGCATGACCTCCTCGATGGTGGTCAGGCCGGCCCGCACCTTGCGCACCCCGTCGGCCAGCATATCGGTGGTGCGCTCGCGCGCCAGTCGATTCAGTTCATGCTCGCCGGCACCTTCGTGGATGGCGACCCGCATGGCTTCATCCACCTGTACCAGTTCATACAGACCCATACGACCACGGTACCCGGTGTGCTTGCACTGTTTGCACCCCTGCGGGTGATAAATGGTGGCCGACTCGGATGCATTCAGACCCAAAAATTCCCGTTCGGCGCGGTCGGGCGTCGCTGCCACCTTGCAGTCCGGGCACAGGGTTCTGACCAGACGCTGAGCCAGCACACCGATCACGCTGGATGACAGCAGGAAGGGCTCAACGCCCATATCCTGCAGACGGGTAATGGCACCCACGGCAGAGTTGGTATGCAGCGTACTCAGCACCAGGTGTCCGGTCAGACTGGCCTGAACGGCAATCTGCACCGTGTCCGAATCCCGTATTTCACCGATCATGACCACATCCGGGTCCTGGCGCAGTATAGCTCGCAGGCCACGGGCGAAGGTCATGTCGATGCGCGGGTTGACCTGGGTCTGACCGATGCCGGGCAGCGAGTACTCGATCGGGTCTTCCACGGTCATGATATTGCGGGCGGCTGAATTCAGATGCTCCAGCGCCGCGTACAGCGTGGTGGTCTTGCCGGAGCCGGTGGGCCCGGTGACGAGAATAATGCCGTGCGGGCGCGCAATCAGTTCGCGCAAACGCTGCTCGTCGGCGCTTTCCATGCCCAGATGCGACAGCGTCAGGCGCCCGGCCTGCTTGTCCAGCAGACGCATCACGACCCGCTCGCCATAGCTGGAAGGCAGTGTGGACACCCGAATGTCGACTTCGCGCCCCGCGACCTTGAGCGCAATACGGCCATCCTGAGGCAGGCGTTTTTCCGCTATATCCAGACGTGCCATGACCTTGATGCGGGAGATCAGCAGCGGTGCCAGGGCCCGTTTGGGCTGCAGCACCTCGCGCAGCACGCCGTCCACGCGGAACCGGATGACCAGCTTTTTCTCGAAGGTTTCAACATGAATATCCGAGGCCGACTCGTGAATGGCTTCGGTCAGAATGGCATTGATCAGGCGGATGATGGGGGCATCATCTTCCTGTTCCAGCAGGTCTTCGGTTTCCGGTACCGACTCGGCCAGGCTCATCAGGTCGAGGTCCGAGAACTCCTCCGCCTGTTGCATCCGATCTTCATTCTGACTCTGATAGACCAGGTTCAGCCGCTGCTCGAACTGATCATCAGCCAACGTATCGAATGGCAGGGTATCACCCTGCAGGCGCATGGCCTCCTGAATCGCAAAGGGCGGGGTATCCTGGCGCACGAACAGGCACACGCCATCGGCAGTCCGGTCGATAACCACACCGTGGCGCTTGGCATAGGCAAAGGGAATACGGGCGAGTCCGGCCGCCTCGGCAGGTTGCTTCCCTGGCTCTGCTGCTGCCATCTGATCAGCCGGATCGTGATTCATAGTCATGCGCGGCTCAGGTTACACCAAATGGCGCTGCAAAGTCTCAGCCACCTGGTTCAGGTTCAGTGGTTTTTCCAGAATATCATCCATGCCGGCCGCCATGCAGTTGCGTTCAACCGCCGGCGAACGAGTCGTGGTGATACCCAGGATGACAGCGGGCTCAGCGCCCTCTTCCCGTTCGTCATTGCGCAGCAGGGCCACCGCTTCATGGCCGGACATGTCTGCCAGTTCCTGATCTACCCAGACCATGTCAAAGCTGTCGGCCCGGAAACGCTCGCGGGCTGCCCTGGCACTGCCCACCACCACCGTTTCGATGCCGAGCCGTTGCAGTATCTTGCGCGCCACCATGGCATTGACGGCATTTTCCTCCACCACCAGCACCCGCCGTCCGGCCAGCCGCTCGGTGATCTCGTTGACATCGTCATCATCCTGCCGATCGATGGGCTTGCGCAACAGCCAGCGATGCAGGGTGCGTCGGGGCACCGGCTTGTTGAGCAACTGATCCTCTTCAAACCAGTCCGCCAGCAGGGTCTGCTGGGCCGCTGTCACCATCAGCAGCGGGCGCAGGGTGTCGTGGTCGCGGCAGTAGGCGGCGATCTTCTCCAGCACGCCCAGAGCATCACTGGTCAGGCGCACCGGCACGTTGATGATCCAGTAGTCCTGCTCGGGTGCAGTCTCGGGCCCGGGAATGGCCTGCTCGTCCAGTTCCTGCCGGGTGACACTCATGCCCCAGCTTTCCAGCTCTGCCCCCACCGCCTGGGCACCATATTCCGGAAAGCCGGTCATCAGCACCGACTTGCCCGCAAAATGCCTGCTGGCGCTGAACACCCGCCCGCCCTGCGTGGAGGCTTCCAGCGGCAACCGGATACTGACCTGGTAGATTCTGTGCCCTTCTGTGGTCAGCACATTCAGGCGGATACGGCCGTCATGCTGGCGGACCAGGCTGGCTATGATGACCAGACTGAGCAGAGTGACATCAACATGCCCCAGAGCCTCGAAACCCCGCTCGGTGCGCAGCAGAGTCTGCATGTCTTCCAGAGTCTGCTCGTCTATGTCGGCCTGGAAACGCACAGAAACATCAATACCCTCACCCTCGATGGCATCCTGCACCTTCATGCTGACTTCCGGCCCTGTCGACAGGCTGACGGCAAAGGTGGTGAGCTGCTTGAACAGCGTCGTGATCTGGCGCGGACTGCCATTGACCCGTTCCGGCAGATCCGGCCGCATCGTATAGCTCAGTTCGACTTCCCGTTCGTGCGCGACCGGGCCCAGATTCTCCATGACACTTTCCAGATGGCGCGCCACATTGAAGACTTTCTTTTCTTCGTTGAGGAAATGCCCGCGCACCCGCAGGTAGGTATCAAAGTCGTCGACCAGTTCAGCCAGAGAATGGGCGCTTTGTGAGGCCACTTCCACCAGCTTGCGGTCTTCCTTGCGCAGCCTGGCCGTTGTCAGCAGGCTGAGCATGCCGAGCACCCCATTCAGCGGGGTCTTGATCATGGCGGTCAGATTGGCCATGAAACGCTCCGAATCATCCGCCCGCAGGGCCGCCTGCTGTTCGGACGCGCTGGCCTTGCCGAGCTCATATTCCAGCCGTTCACGGTTTTCCAGCGATTCCCAGTGCTGGCGACTGATGCGACGCCCGACCCGGTTCATGAAGACATAGAACAGCAACACCCCCAGCCCCAGGGTGCTGTACTCCAGCTCGAACATCAGGATGCCGGCAATGGCCGGCGGGATCAGCAGAATCCGGTTGTACCATTCGGCCATGCGTGGATAGGGTGCAAAAATATAGATATGGGTGGCGCAGACCGCCGCCGTATAGACCCAGATAAAGGTCAGGGAGGCATCATAGCTGGGCAGCACAATGGTCAGGGTCAGATAGCACGACCACAGGGCGGCCCCGGCGAGGGTGACCATGCCGTACTGGTTACGCCAGCGCTTCGGACCCCGGCCGTAGAAATGATCGAACTGGAGCAGATAGACCAGCCGCCAGATGGCGACCAGCAGCAACAGCAGGCCAATGCCATAGCTCTGCACCGGCGACAGCGCATCGAAGCCCATCAGCCATTCGACATAGAGAAAGACCAGCAGATGCCCGAACACACTGATGCGCCCCTGGCGGGAGATCTCGCGGTCTATGGTCCGCAGCAGGCTGCGCTTCTTCTGGATGCTGTTGTCGGGCAGGCGCTCCCATTGCATACGGTGCTGTGTCCTTGTGTGCCATCGGGCCGAAAGGCGTAGCATACCGCAGGCGCGGGACGGGATGAACCATTCTTCGGAATGGAGCGGGCACGCGCTGCGCGGCCCGCCCATTCATCACACTCTGTTAAAGTGCTTTATCAAGTTCCGGTACCAGCTCGAACAGGTCACCGACCAGGCCGTAATCGGCCACCTGGAAGATGGGTGCTTCGTCATCCTTGTTGATGGCCACAATGACTTTGGAGTCCTTCATGCCGGCCAGATGCTGGATCTGCCCCGAGATGCCGACGGCAATGTACAGGTCGGGCGCTACTACCTTGCCGGTCTGACCCACCTGCATGTCGTTGGGTACAAAGCCGGCATCAACTGCGGCGCGGGAAGCCCCGATGGCGGCATTGAGCTTGTCGGCAATACCTTCCAGCAGCTTGAAGTTCTCGCCGTTGCCCATGCCCCGACCACCGGAAATAACCACCCTGGCGGCGGTCAGTTCGGGACGGTCAGACTGGGCCAGTTCTTCGCCCACGAATTCGGACAGGGCCAGATCGGACACATAGTCCACGGTGGCAATGTCGCAGGCACTCTGCTCACCGGTGGCATCAAAGCCGGTGCCACGCACCGTGATTACCTTCTTCGGGGTGGAGACTTTGACCCGGGCAATGGCATTGCCGGCATAGATGGGACGCGAGAACTCGTCGGCAGCATGCACTTCCATGATGTCGGAAATCTGATCCACATCCAGCAGGGCGGCCACACGCGGCATGAAATTCTTGCCCCCGGTAGTGGCCAGGGCAACGATGTGCTCATAGTCCGCCGCCAGCTTGACCACCAGATCTGCCATCGGCTCTGCCAGGGCATGCCCATAGACAGCATGGTCGGCCACCCGCACCTGCTGGACGCCCTTCAGGCAGGCGGCAGCCTGTGCCACAGCGTCCATGTTTTCGCCGGCCACCAGCACATGGATATCGCCCCCCATGGCCCTGGCGGCGGTGACTGCATGTGCTGTGCCTTCGGACAGCTCGCCCTGATGATGCTCGGCAATTAACAGAATACTCATGATCAGATCACCTTTGCTTCATTCTTCAGCTTGTCGACCAGCTCTTCCACGCTGGCCACCTTGCCACCACCCTTGCGCTCGGCCGGTGGCGTCACCTTCACGATGGTCACACCGCTGTCCATACTGATACCGAGATCAGCCAGCGACTTCTTGTCCATGGGCTTGCGCTTGGCCTTCATGATATCGGGCAGCTTGGCAAAACGCGGCTCGTTCAAGCGCAGGTCCGTGGTCACCACGGCCGGCAGGGACAGGCGTATCGTCTGCAGACCGCCGTCGATTTCACGGGTGACCGCGACCTTGCCATCTTCCACCGTGACTCTGGAAGCAAAGGTGCCCTGCGGCAGCCCGGTCAGCGCGGCCAGCATCTGTCCGGTCTGGTTGTTGTCACTGTCGATGGCCTGCTTGCCCAGAATCACCAGATCAGGCTTCTCTTCTGCCATCACCGCCTGCAGCGTTTTGGCCACCTGCAGCGAGGTCAGGCTCTGATCGTCCTCAGTGGTCACCAGAAGGCCGCGATCCGCGCCCAGTGCCAGCGCCTGACGAATCTGCTCCTCGGCTTTCGCCGGGCCGATCGACACCACCACGATCTCGCTGGCCACGCCCTGCTCTTTCAGGCGCACGGCTTCCTCGACCGCTATTTCACAGAACGGATTCATGGCCATCTTGACGTTGGCCAGATCCACATCGCTTTCATCCGGCTTGACCCGGACCTTGACGTTGTAGTCAATGACGCGCTTAACCGCGACCAGAACTTTCATATCAGGGCTCTCTGTTGTCTATCCAGTTCAGACTCATGACGTTAACAGCAAAGTCATGTATTCAGGTAGCGCTTATCATGAGACTTTCCAGACACGAATTCAAACACTCGTTTGAATTTATGAACGTGCAGGTTATAGTACCGCCTGCTCAAAACAATTAGAGGTGCAAAGATCATGGCCAACGACGTTCAGGATACGGCAATCGAGCGGGAGTCGATGGAATTCGACGTAGTGATTGTAGGTGCCGGACCGGCTGGCCTGAGTGCCGCCATCCGCCTGAAACAGCTTGCCGCAGAGCAGGATCAGGAACTGAATGTCTGCGTGCTGGAGAAAGGCTCCGAGGTCGGGGCACACATCCTCTCCGGCGCGGTCTTTGAGCCGCGCGCGCTGAATGAGCTGCTGCCGGACTGGCAGGCGCAAGGCGCACCGCTGGACACCCCGGTTGACAGTGACGACATCCTCCTGCTGCGCAATGCGGAATCGGCGCTCAAGGTACCCAATTTTCTGGCCCCCAGGACCATGCACAACCATGGCAACTACATCATTTCGCTGGGTAACCTGTGCCGCTGGCTGGCCGAACAGGCCGAAGCTCTGGGTGTGGAAATATTCCCGGGTTTTGCCGCCCAGTCGCCGCTGATCGAAGACGGCAAGGTTGTGGGTGTGCTGACCGGGGACATGGGCGTGGCCGCCGACGGAACGCCCAAGGACAGCTTCATGCCGGGCATGGAACTGCGCGCCCGGGTGACCCTGTTTGCCGAGGGTGCCCGCGGCCATATCGGCAAGCAACTGGTCCGCGAGTTCAACCTGGATGAAGGCTGTGACCCGCAGCACTACGGTCTGGGCATCAAGGAGCTCTGGGACATCCCTGCGGCTCAGCACAAGCCCGGCAAGGTGGTGCATGCGACCGGCTGGCCGTTGCGCGAACATGGCGCCAACGGCGGCGCCTTTCTCTATCATCTGCAAAACGGTCAGGCAGTACTGGGTCTGATCACCGACCTCAATTATGAAAACCCGCACCTGTCGCCATTCGATGAATTCCAGCGCATGAAGCATCACCCGGCCATTGCCGGCGTGCTGAAGGGCGGCAAGCGGGTATCCTATGGCGCGCGCGCCATTGCCAAGGGCGGCATTCAGTCGCTGCCGAAAATGAGTTTCCCCGGTGGCCTGCTGATCGGCTGTGATGCCGGCACCCTGAATTTTGCCAAGATCAAGGGCAGCCATACGGCGATGAAGTCCGGCATGGTGGCGGCGGAAGTGGTCTGGCAGGAGGCGCAGCAGGACTGGGCCGGTGCCGGTGCCGGTGCCGCCCTGCCCTATGACGAGGCGTTCAAGGCCTCCTGGGCCTGGCAGGAACTGTATCAGCAGCGCAATTTCGGGCCAGCGATGCATCGCTTCGGCAACATTCTCGGTGCCGCCTATGCGTTTATCGACCTGAATCTGTTCGGCGGTCGTCTGCCCTGGACCTGGCGTGATCCGGTGGCCGATCACAACAGCCTCAAGCCGGCCGATCAGCAACCCACCATCGAATACCCCAGACCGGACAACGAGCTGAGCTTTGACAAGCTGTCATCGGTTTTCCTGTCCAACACCAATCACGAGGAAGATCAGCCGGTGCATCTGAGACTGGCGGACCCGGCACTGCCCACCGGCCTGCACTGGGAGCAGTTCCGCGAGCCGGCCCAGCGCTACTGCCCGGCCGGGGTCTATGAAGTGGTGGAAGAAGACGGCGAGAAACGCTTCCAGATCAATGCGCAGAACTGTGTGCACTGCAAGACCTGCGACATCAAGGACCCCAGTCAGAACATCAACTGGGTGGCGCCGGAAGGCGGCGGTGGCCCGAACTACCCCAATATGTAAGCACCAGAACCTCGACAGTGGTCGCTGGCAGGTGCTCAAAGGCGCCCCAGCGGCCACTGTTGGCCGCCGGCAGGCCAGTACAGAATATCGCCCGAACTGGCGTCAGGGGTCTGATTCACCGCCTCATGGCTGAGATGATAGAACAGATTGCGCGACAGCCGTGCGCCCAGGGTATCGGTCAGCGCAATCCAGGGCCGCAATTCTCCGTCCGGGTCCTCCTGCAGAGTCCACGGGCTGCTCAGTGCCAGCACTTCACCCACATTGGTCACCATGGCCACCCCGGTGTCAGTGCGGTTCAGTTCCTGCACCACAAAGGGCGCGTCGTCCACCTGGATGCGCATCTTCTCCACCGGTGTCTTCAACCAGTAGTTGCCCTCTTCCCTGACCAGCACACTGGCCAGCAGACGCAGCAGCCCGGCGCGGCGAATGGGTAGACCTTCGTGAAACCACTGCCCCTGAGCATCGATGCGGATATCGATATCACCACAGTGTTCAGGCTGCCAGCGTTCGGTGGGCGGCCGCCGGAAAGGCTGGCCAGGGGGCAGTTCACGCCCGATGGACTCAAGATTCAACATACTGGGTCATCCTCCGTGCACAGTCGCTGGCGAGCCAGCGTGCAAACTGGCGGCGTCCCCCGCTCAGACCGGCAAACTCCGGGTCCCGATACACGCGCAGCCAGCCATCCATCTGGCACCAGATGCTGGCCACGACCTGCTGGCTCTTGGGTACCGGTGCTCCGGCCACGCGATTGACCACGGTCACCATCCGGTCCAGCATGGTGGAACGCAGGGCCTGCCAGTGATGATAGCGTCGAATATCCGGTGGCGCAGCCCGCAGCCGTGATTCCATGAACTGCAGTGCGGCCAGCTTGTCGGGTGACTGGAAAATATCACGAAACAACAGTTCCCAGGCGCACGGGTCGTCCTGTGGTGCCACCTGCTCCAGCCCTTCCAGCCGCCAGCGTTCTTCTTCCAGCAGGATGCCGCACCAGAGATCTTCCCGCCCCGAGAAATACTGATAGAAGGTGGCTTTGCTGACGCCGGCGGCACGGAAGATCTGGGTCACGGTAATGCTGTCGGGGTCATTGCGGATCATCAGATTGAGCGCCGCATTCAGCAACGTCATTTCCGGCGCCGGAAGGCCCGGGTTGTGGTAGGCCGGAGTGCGCATGATTAAGGGAGGTCAGAGTGTATGGGTGGGACGATCGGATTTCATGGCGCCGGCCAGATAGGTTTCCACCTTGTCCTTGGCCAGTTCACTCTTGGTGTCGAACTGGACGCCGATGCCGGACGCGCGGTTGCCCTGAGCACCTCTGGGCGTAATCCAGATCACCTTGCCGGTGACCGGAATCTTTTCCGGCTCGTCCATCAGGTTGAGCAACAGGAACACCTCATCACCCAGACCGAACTTCCTGTTGGTGGCGATGAACAGGCCGCCACCGCTCACCCAGGGCATGTAGTTGGCGTACAGTACCGCCTTGTCCTTCATGGTGAGCTGCAATATTCCGCTGCCGGGGCCCATGTGCTGCTCCTAAGCCGTTCGTCTGATCTCTCGGGGAATGCTAAGCCAGAACTGCTCCAACAGCAATTGCCAGTTCAGGTTATTGTCGGCCTCGACCTGAATGCGCAGTTGCTCCACCGCATCATAGAGTCGCAGCCAGAGCGCTGCTGTCGGGTACCGGCCTACCAGTGACTGCAGGGCGTCTGCCTGATCCGTATTGCGCAGGGGTACACTGGTGCCGGCCTGAGCCAGACGGGCTGCATCGGCCAGCCAGGGCCGCCAGATCGACAGCACCTGCGCGGGCTCCTGTTCCAGCAATCCGGTCAGCACCTCCAGATTGGGCGAAGGTCGCTCGATCTGGCCGCGCAGCAGTTCTAGACAGCGCTGGCGTCGGCTCATGAAGTCCTCGGTCGCCAGCATCAGTGCATTGCAGGGTTGATGATCCGCCAGCGCCAGCGCCAACTCGGCGGCCGCCTGCTCCACGCCCTGCCCTTCGAGCCAGCTCTGCCCTTCAGCCACTGGCGGCGCCGGACAGCGGAACCACTGCAGGCGGCTGCGGATGGTCGGCAACAGGCGGGCCGGATCGGCGCTCTGCAGCAGCATATAGGTGCCCGCCGGGGGCTCTTCCAGCACCTTGAGCAGCGCGTTGGCCGCAGCCAGATTCAGACGTTCCGCCTGCTGTACCAGCACCACCTGATTCTGGCCGTACTGAGCCTTGCCCTGGCTGAAACTGACCAGTTCTCTGACCGCGCCTACCTTGATCTGCTGTCCCTTGCCTTCCGGCTGCAGGTGCAGCAGGTCACCATGGTTGCCGGCCAGGCGCAGGTTGCAGCTGTGACACTGGCCACAGGGCGCCCGATCCGGGTGCTGACACAACAGCACGCCTTCCAGCCACTGAATCAGCCTGTCTGCCCCCAGTCCGCTCCCGCCCACGATCAGCAAGCCGTGTGGCAGGCGCTGCTGTCGATACTGGTCGCGCAGTTGGCGACCGGCGGCTTCCAGCCAGGGCAGTCCGATCATGGGCGCAAGGCCTCCAGCCGTGCAGCCATATCCTGCTGTACGGCAGCCAGAGGTTGTGTGGCATCCAGCACATGGTAGCGTTCCGGGGCCGCTGCTGCGCGGTCCAGGTAGATCCGGCGCGCGCGCTCGAAGAAGTCGACTTTTTCCCGCTCGAAACGGTCCAGCTCACCGCGATCACGGGCCCGGGACAGACCCACTTCCGGCGGTGCATCAAGCAGGAAGGTACAGTCCGGCCGCAGTTCCCGCTGGACCAGATTCTCCAGCACCTCGATATCCGGCAATGGCAGGCCGCGCCCGGCCCCCTGATAGGCATAGGTGGCATCGGTAAAACGATCACTCAGTACCCAGGTGCCAGCGGCCAGCGCCGGGCGGATCAGGGTATTGAGGTGCTGAGCCCGGGCGGCGAACACCATCAGCAGTTCGCACCAGGGGTCGACCGCTTCCGTGCGCGGGTTCAGCAGCAGGTGCCGCAATTCTTCGGCCAGCGGCGTGCCACCGGGCTCTCGAGTCACCAGATACGGGATTTCATGGCGCTGTAACCAGGATTCGACAAAAGCCAGATTGGTGGTTTTGCCGACACCTTCCAGCCCCTCGAGCGTCAGAAAGCGTCCTGGTCGACTCGCTGTCATGAGCCCTCCTCGGGCAGTGTGGTCGGTGGTGCACTGCGGTAGTCTTCACGGCGCTGCAGTTGATAGCGTCGCACTGCCGCATTGTGTTCGACCAGAGTATCAGAGAAATGATGCGTGCCGTCACCCCGGGCCACAAAGTACAGGGCCGAACCCGGCGCCGGGTTCAGCGCCGCATGAATGGACCCGCGCCCCGGCATGGCAATGGGCGTCGGTGGCAGGCCGGAGATGCGGTAGGTATTCCAGGGCGTCGAGGTTTCCAGGTCACTGCGCCGGATACGCCCGTCATAGCTGTCACCCATGCCGTAGATGACGGTCGGGTCTGTCTGCAGACGCATGCCCCGCTGCAGACGCCGGGTAAACACGCCGGCAATGTCTTCGCGCTCCCAGGTTGCACCGGTTTCCCGCTCGATGATGGAGGCCAGAATCAGGGCTTCGTAGGGGGTCTCGACCACGGCGCCATCTGATCGGGCTGCCCATTCCTCGGTCAACACGCGCTGCATACGCTCATGCGCCTGGCGCAGAATGCTGAGATCCGTCGCGCCCCGGGTATAGGAGTAGGTTTCAGGATAAAGCCAGCCCTCCGGGTGGTCTTCTTCCAGGCCCAGAAACTCGGCCACCTCTTCATCCGTCATGTCAGGCAGTCGTTGCTCGATATTGTCCAGCCGACCCAGAGCATCCCGCCACTGGCTGAAATGCCAGCCCTCCACCAGAGTCACCCGATACTGCACCGTACGACCACTGGCCAGCAGAGCCAGCAGATCAGGCAATGCCTGCTGCGGTGAAATGGAGTACTCACCGGCCTGCAGTGTCGTCTGATCGGTCACACGAGCCCAGTAGTACAGAAAGTCGGCATGCGGGTAGACCCCTTTATCGGCCAGCATGCGGGTCGCTGCCCTGAAAGAGGTGCCGCGAGGAATATCGACAATCTGTTCGACCTGATTTTGTGTCGGGGTCTGATACAGGGAGTAGATCCAGCCACCGCCGGCGGCGATGGCAACAATGACCAGCAGGGAACTGATGGCCAGAAAACGTTTGAACCATTTCATGAATATAATTGTCTGATTGTCTGGAGCGTTGTCTGTAATACCGGATGGGCGCGATTGTACCGGACACCTTCAAAGTCGTTAACCACCCTTGCACCCAGGGCATTGGTCAGCAGCACGACTTCGGCACTGTGCAGTATGCGGGGCGGGAAATCGCCACTCAATACCGGCTGGTCCTGATCCGCCCAGTGCTGGCACAGCCAGGCCAGCAGAGTACCGGCCACACCGTGGCGTTGCAGTCCCGGGGTGTACCAGTGACCATGGCGCCAGAAGACCAGGTTGCCACTCAGGCCCTCGCGCAGAAAGCCGTGCTGATCACAGCGCAGTTGGTCCGAGCCGCCTTCGCGAGCAGCCACCACCTGATCGACACGACTGCTGTGCTTGCAGGGTGGCCCGGGATTGTCAGGCATCGGCCGTGCGGCCAGTACCAGCCTGTCCAGTGTCTGCACGGGATCAGCGGTGGTCTGGCTGACCTGCCACAGCGTCACCGCCGGGCCGGCAGATGAACCATAGCCACGGGCGGTCTGCTGGTGAGTCCATTGGAAGCGCACCATGGCCTGCATGCCGTCGCAGGCAGACTTGCCGTGGGCAGCCCATTGCGAACAAAAAGCCGACCATACCTGGTCAGCGTCATAGCCCAGCCATTCGGCACTCTGCTTGAGGCGGTGCTCGTGCTGCATCAGGAGCGGAAACGTCGAGCCATTCCAGTACAGCGTCTCGAACAGGCCCTGACCCAGCAGCTCCGCCCGGGATGGCACCCCGGACGGCTGCAACTGCCCATCAAGCAGGCGCAACTGCAGGCCTGGTTCAGTCATCCAGCTTGCTGAACACCAGGGTGCCGTTGGTACCGCCAAAGCCGAATGAGTTGCTCATGGCATGGCGAATCGGCATGTCCCGGGCACTGCCGGAGATATAGTCAAGGTCACAGCCTTCATCCGGGTTTTCCAGGTTGATGGTCGGCGGTGCCACCTGATCACGGATGGCCAGCACCGAGAAAATGGCTTCCACCGCACCCGCAGCACCCAGTAGGTGGCCGATCATCGACTTGGTCGAGCTCATGCGAATTTGCTTGTAGTCCGCGCCATAAAGAGACTTGGCGGCCTGGCTCTCGGCTCTGTCCCCGTTGGGGGTCGACGTGCCATGCGCATTGATGTAGTCGATATCCGTGGCGTTCAGACCGGCGTCATTGACCGCGTTCTGCATGGAGGCCGCAGCACCCGCACCGTCCTCCGGTGGTGAGGTCATGTGATAGGCATCGCCGCTCATGCCAAAGCCGGTCAACTCGGCATAGATTTTGGCACCACGCGCCTTGGCGCGTTCGTACTCTTCCAGTACCACCACCCCGGCACCGTCGGCCAGCACGAAGCCATCCCGGTCGCGATCCCAGGGCCGACTGGCACCCTGCGGGTTGTCATTGCGCGATGACAATGCACGTGCCGCCGAGAAACCACCAATGCCCAGCGGCGTGGAGGCATACTCGGCACCGCCGGCCACCATGGCATCGGCATCACCATAGGCAATGGTGCGCGCCGCATAGCCAATGGAATGGCTGCCTGTGGTGCAGGCCGTGGTAATGGCGATATTGGGGCCCTTGAGCCCGTAGCGAATCGACAGGTTGCCGGCAATCATGTTGATGATGGCGGCAGGAATGAAGAACGGTGAAATACGGCGCGGACCGGATTTCTCCAGAGTGGTGTGATTCCGTTCAATGGTTTCCAGGCCACCGATACCGGAGCCGATGGAACAGCCAATACGACCGGCGTTTTCTGCTGTCACTTCCAGACCGGAATCTTCCACGGCCTGGATGGCCGCAGCAATACCGTACTGGATGAACATGTCCATCTTCTTGGTATCCTTGCGGTCAATATAGTCCGTGGCTTCGAACCCCTTGACCCGCCCGCAGAACTGAGTATTGAAGGGACTGGCGTCAAAGTGTTCGATCATGCCGATACCACTCTTGCCGGCCAGAATGCCTTCCCAGGTGTCTTTCACATTTCCACCCAGCGGAGAAAGCATTCCCAGCCCGGTGACCACTACACGACGTCGAGACATAACTGTATCGTCCCCTCAATCAACTGTTTCGTCTGAAAAAAGAAAAGCCGTACTGTGGGTTCACAATACGGCTTTCTGAAACCCTTTTAGCGGTTCAGCAGATTACTGCAGGTGAGCATTGATATAATCAATGGCATCCTGAACAGAGGTCAGCTTTTCGGCTTCTTCATCAGGAATTTCGGTTTCGAATTCCTCTTCCAGAGCCATTACCAGCTCAACAGTGTCCAGTGAGTCAGCGCCCAGGTCATCAACGAAAGAAGCTTGCGGTGTCACATCTTCCTCTTTGGCGCCAAGCTGTTCGCAGACGATCTTCTTTACGCGCTCTTCAACAGTACTCATTGTAATGCTCCCTAGAAATTGTAAGCACCTAAACAGGCGCTAGTGTAGTAAAAGGCCTGAAGCCCCCGCAAGTCAAAAAACACTTGCAGAAATTTCACAATCAGCCCATGTACATGCCGCCATTGACGTGCAGGGTTTCCCCAGTCACGTAGGCTGCGTCATCGCTGGCCAGAAAAGCAATGGTTTTTGCCACTTCTTCCGGCTGTCCCAGACGACCCAGAGGGACCTGGGCCAGAATCTTGTCACGATGTTCTGCCGGCAGTTCATCCGTCATGTCGGTCTGGATGAAACCCGGTGCCACCGCATTCACGGTGATGTTGCGCGTTGCCACCTCGCGGGCCAGCGAGCGCGTGAAGCCCTCGATGCCGGCCTTTGAAGCACCATAATTGACCTGACCGGCATTGCCCATGGAGCCGATCACGGAACTGACATTGATCACCCGCCCCCAGCGCGCCTTGGTCATGGCCTTGATGCAGGCCTTGACGACACGGAAGGCGGAGCTCAGATTGGTTTCGATGACACCATCCCACTCTTCCTGCTTCATGCGCAGGAACAGGTTGTCCTGCGTGATGCCGGCATTGTTGACCAGCACCAGCGGATCACCGAAGTCGGTCTTGATCTGCTGCAGGGCGGCGGCAATGCTGTCACTGTCTGTGACATTCATATTGTACCCCTTGCCCTGCACGCCTGCTTCCTGCAAATAGGCGGAAATACGTTCCGCACCACTGTCCGAGGTCGCAGTACCGGCAACAATGAAGCCGCGCGCGCCCAGTTGCGTGGCAATAGCCTTGCCGATACCACGGCTGGCGCCAGTGACCAGAGCTACCCGGGCTGTCGTTGTGTCTGTCATGCGTATTGCATCCCTTTTCTGTTTCAGTTGCGGGCCGCGTTCACGGCATCTTCAAAAGCAGACGGCTGCTCCAGAGGGCTCACCGTCATGCTGCGTTCTATGCGTTTGACCAGACCGGCCAGTACCTTGCCGGGGCCACACTCGAAGGCTTCACCAACCCCTTCTGCGGCCAGATTCTGCACCGTTTGTACCCATTGCACCGGCCGATACAGCTGTTCGACCAGATTGGTACGCAAAATAGCCACCTCAGTATAGGCTCGCGCATCCACGTTTTGCACGATCGGAATCTGCGCCGGCTGCAGATCAATGCTGGCCAGCTCTGCCGCCAGGCTCTCTGCCGCAGGTTTCATCAGCACGCAATGACTTGGCGCACTGACCGCCAGTGGCAGGGCGCGCTTGGCACCCAGTTCCTTGGCTGCGGCCATGCCCTTGTCGACACCCGCTTTGCTGCCGGCGATAACCACCTGCCCCGGCGCATTGAAATTGACCGCTTCACAGACATCGGTCCCGGCGGCGGCACAGGCTTCCAGCACCTGCTCATCCGTCAGGCCGATAATGGCGGCCATGCCGCCCTCGCCTGCCGGCACTGCAGACTGCATCAATTGTCCGCGCTTTTCCACCAGTCGCACTGCATCGGCAAACTTCAGCACACCCGCAGCAACCAGCGCACTGTACTCGCCCAGGCTGTGCCCGGCCAGATAATCCGGTACAGGGCCGCCCTTGTGCTGCCAGAGGCGCCACAGAGCGACACTGGCAGTCAGAATGGCGGGCTGCGTGCGCTCGGTGGCATTCAGGCTGTCTTCCGGGCCATTGCTGACCAGGTCCAGCAGGTCATAGCCCAGAGCCTCCCCGGCCTCGCCAAAGGTGTCCCTGACCACGTCTGCATTCGCGATCATGTCACCCAGCATGCCTACGGCCTGAGAACCCTGGCCAGGAAACAGAAAAGCGCGCTTGTGATCGGTCATGGTCTGTGTTCCCGATAGCTGTTTAAAAATTGGTGCGCGACATTATGGTGCCCCAAAGTCGGCTTGCCAAGGTCAGGTCAGCAAAAGACTTTCAACCACATGCAAACAATGCCCCTACAGCAACTGCTGGGGCACCCCCGATTTGACCTGTGAGCGCGCCTGTTCCAGGGCCTGCAGAAAGGCCGCCATGCGCGCACTGCCATGACTCTTGACCACCCAGCCGCGCACGCCCAGCAGTGGCGCCCCGTTGTAGGTTTCCGGCGCCAGGGCCCGCAGGCGCTTGCGATACAGGCTGACCATCAGCAGGCTCAGCAGACGGCCATGCCAGTGTTCGGTCAGCACTTCCGTCATGCGCTGGCGGGCGAACTCGACGCTGGCTTCCATGGATTTCAGCAGAATGTTGCCACTGAAACCGTCGGTGATCACCAGATCAACCGCATGGCTGAAAATCTGCGCCGGCTCGACGAAGCCGTGGTAGTCAAACTGCTCATCAGCGGCCAGGCGCTTTGCCACCGGTCCCAGACGCTGTTTGGCCTTGGTTTCTTCGGTACCGATATTGAGCAGACCGAGACGCGGTCTGCGATTGTAGTGCCGGGCCTGCAGAAAGCGATGGCCCAGCGTTGCCAGGCGGACCAGATCGTCTGCTCGCGGCGCCACCGAGGCTCCCGCATCCAGCAACAGCACCTGGCCGGTCTGTGCCGGTATCCAGGCGCCCAGAGCCGGCCGCCGAACCTCGGACTGCAGGCCCAGTATCTGCCGGCAGCGCAGCAACAGGGTGCGCGTATCCGCAGCGGTTACCACCGCATCCGAATCGCCCCGCTGATGCTCGCGCAGCATGCGTGCGAGTGCGTCATCCGCAGCAGGAGCTTGCAGCAGCTCGCGCAATGTCAGCGCCGTGGCCGGATAATGACGACCATGCTGCCATTGCAGACGGGGAGTGTCAGCGCGGGATTCTATGGCCTGCCAGGCCTGGTTTTCGGCCGTATCGCCGAACAGAGTGACCTGAACGTCCGAATGGCGTTCAAGAAAAGCGAGGACAGCGGGGATAATCACAGCGGGACCCTGGTCACCGCCATGAATATCCACCGCCAGCCGAATCAAGGGTCAACCTTGACCTGGATTACTCGTCACCCTTGTCGACCACTTTGCGGCCACGATAGAAACCATCGGGGCTCACGTGGTGACGCAGGTGCTTTTCACCGGTTACTGAATCCTCGGACAGCGTGGCGGTGCCAAGCGCGTCATGAGAACGACGATTGCCGCGGCGGGCACGCGTCTTTTTGTTCTGCTGAACAGCCATGGTGTTACTCCTGTTTTTTCCGGCCGCCTTTCAGTTCGGCCAGCACACTAAACGGATTGGTTTTCTCTGGCGACCCCGAAGCGGATTCCTCCGCATCATCGGCGCCGCCGAAAGACGTTTTTATCCGACACTCCCCTTCCGGGTGCATCGGAAACGGTGGCAAGGCCAGAAGCATGGTGTCTTCCAGCAGCTCGGCGATGGGTATATCCTCCCCCGGCGCCACTAGCCAGGGGTCGTATTTCTTCGGCACTGAAGACAACTGTGCTTCTTCAGTAACCATCACCAGCAGGAACTCTGTAGCCAGAACCTGTGTCATGGGGCCAAGACAGCGCTCGCAGGTCATCCGGACCTCTGCCCTGATCGTACCCTCGGCCAGTCGCTCGCCGTCGTCACTGCGCCAGAAACGCGCCATGACTTCAACGGCTTCCAGGCCCAGTACTGCCGCCTGCAATCGGGGCAGTGCTTCGGGCCCTACAACCCCTTCCAACACACCTTCACGGTCAGCCAACCGATAGGGCGCAATAAATTCGGGGAGCTGCGGGTTCGTCATAGGCGCGGTATGATATGCTCGCGCCCTGTCACTGTCAAAACGAAATCATGATTTTATGCAACTGGTACTGGGATCCACGTCACCTTATCGACGCGAACTGCTGACAAGACTGCAACTGGACTTCAAGACTGCCCGCCCGGACGCCGATGAAACACCCCTGCAGGGCGAGACGCCGGAGCAACTGGCCGGTCGACTGGCACACCTGAAAGCGGCCAGCCTGCGTACCCGGTTTCCCGACAGCCTGATCATCGGCAGCGATCAGGTATCCACCCTGGATGACCTGACCCCGGTAGGCAAGCCCGGCACCGAAGAGAAGGCGTTTGAGCAGCTCCGTGCTGCCAGCGGCAAGACGGTGCTGTTCTATACCGGCCTCTGTGTGCTCAATACCCAGACGGGTGCCGAGGAACTGCTGGTAGACCGCTACGAGATTCAGTTCCGCGATCTGGGCGACGCTGAAATAGAAGCCTATATAAGGAAGGAACGGCCGCTGGACTGTGCCGGCAGCTTCAAGTCCGAAGGTCTCGGCAGCGCCCTCTTTGCGCGCCACCAGGGCGCCGACCCTACCAGCCTGATCGGCCTGCCGCTGATTGCGCTCTGTGAATGTCTGCGCCGTCAGGGTATCGCCGTACTCTGACGACAACACCAGGCCGTCCGACCTGCCCGGCAGCATTTACTGCGCCAAGCTTTCTGGTACTATTGTATGACTAATATAAAAACAGGAAGCAACCATGCGTCTGATACAGTTTCTGTCCGCTGCCGATACGCCCGCCGTCGGCCAGGTCATTTCTCCCACCGAGATACAGGTTCTCGATTCCGTCCGCAGTGTCTATGCGCTGGCGCAAGGTGCCCTGCGCGAGGGCATTTCACTCAAGACCGCAATAACCCGGGCCCTGGGCAGGGAGACCCTCAGTTACGATGATCTGATCCGGTCAGGTCGCCTGCTGTCTCCCTTCACGCATCCGGAACCGTCGCGGCTGTTTGTCACCGGTACTGGCCTGACTCACCTGGGCAGTGCGGACACCCGGGCCAGCATGCACGCCAAGACCCAAAATACGGCAAAAGCTGACCTGACCGACAGCATGAAGATGTTCCAGCAGGGGGTGGCCGGTGGCAAGCCCGAGGCCGGTCAGACCGGCGCCCAGCCGGAGTGGTTCTACAAGGGCAACGGCACGGCGGTGGTTGCTCCGGAGGCACCGCTGCCCTCTCCCGACTTTGCTCTGGACGCCGGAGAAGAGCCGGAAATTGCCGGCTGCTATGTCAATGACGACAAGGGCCAGCCCTGGCGCATTGGTTATGCTCTGGGCAATGAATTTTCCGACCACAAGACTGAGCGTCAGAACTATCTGCTGCTGGCGCACTCCAAGCTGCGCCCCTGTTCGATCGGGCCCGAGCTGCTGATTGACGAGCTGCCGGCACGCATCGAGGGGTATTCACGTATCTGGCGTGATGGGCAGATCCTGTGGGAGAAGCCTTTTCTCAGCGGCGAGGACAACATGTGCCACAGCCTGGACAACCTGGAGCATCATCACTTCAAATACGAACTGTTCCGGCAGCCCGGCGATGCTCACCTGCACTTTTTCGGCACCGCCACGCTGAGCTTTGCCGACAGCATTGAAACACGCGCGGGAGATATCTTCGAGATTGAGGCAGAGCCCTTTGGCCGGGCCCTGCGCAATCCGATTGCTGTTCGCCCTGCAGAGACGAGCCCCATCAAGCCGCTCTGACTGCCCTGGCACTTCGGACAGCGCCCCTGGCAAGGACACTAGTGGGCGCTGGTCCGGGAAAACAGCTGAATCACCACTACGCCACCGATGATCAGGGCCATGCCGATGATGGCCGGCAGATCCAGGCGCTGACCATAAACCAGCCAGGACACCAGCGCGATCAGCACGATACCCAGACCTGCCCAGACCGCATAGGCCACGCCCACGGGAATGACGCGCAGTGTCAGCGCCAGACAGTAGAACGCAATACCATAGCCCACCACCACGATCACTGACGGCCAGAAGCGGGAGAACTCCTGACTGGCTTTCAGCGCCGACGTGGCCACCACTTCGGCTGCAATGGCGACCGCCAGCAGTACCCAGTAAATCATCGCCCTGCTCCTGACCCGAATCTGATTGGGCGGCTAATCTAACGCACTCGGACAGCGCTGAACATCCTTGATTTGCGGTAGATCAGGGGCTGCGCTGCCAGATCAGGGTTCGGTTGTTGGCCGGCATGGCGTGATCCGCCAGCAACCGGAAACCGGCGTTCGCAGCCAATGGTTCCACCGCCGTGAGATCCCGAATGCCCATGCCCGGATCCTGCTGTTGCAGATGACGGTCAAAGCGCGCATTGCTGTCGCTGGTATGTCTGCCCTGATAGCGGAACGGACCATAGAGACAAAACAGACCACCTGTCGGCAGTCGCTGCCCCAGCCCGTGAAACAGGGCCTCCACCGCCGGCCAGTGCATGATATGGGCGGTATTGGCGGAAAAGGCCGCATCGGCTTGCGACAACGGCCACTCGGGAGTCAGTACATCCAGCACCAGTGGCTCCAGCAGATTATCAGCACCGGCTGCGCGAGCGTCTTCCACCCACAGTCGGCACCCCGGCAGATACTGGGCCTGATCGGTCGGCTGCCAGTGCAGCCAGGGCAGCCGAGGTGCGAAAAAGGCGGCGTGCTGACCAGTGCCTGAGCCTATCTCCAGCACCCGGGTTCCGCGCCATTTCGGCTCCGGCAAAACCTGCTGCAAAATCCCGAGAATGGGGGCCTTGTTGTTCTCGCAGGCCTGGGAAAACGGTTTTTCCATGATAGTCGACGGATTCATTATGGGTCCATGCACCGTTATACCCTCAGCAAGCGGAATGTGCCATGGCCCCTCCTGTCGGATGCATCAGGACTGTTTCGAGGCCAACTCCTGCTCAAGCCGGCTGACACGTTCGGCCAGGCTTTCCACCTCTTTCTGCAGTTGGCCGGAGCCAGGTGCTTCCCTGATCGAATGTTGCTTCCCTATCTCCAGAATCTGCCACAGAAAAACCATCGCCAGCAGACCACCCATTACAATACCCGACACCCAGATCCATTCACTCATTGTCCACTCCTGCTATTCAACTTGGATTACCTATGGTTCTGATGTACATTTCACTAGACCAATTTAGCTTCACACAAGGGTATCTCGATTGTCAAGCGATAGTAGAGTAGAGCTGCTCGGACAGTTTTTTGAAGCCGTGCGGCAGGAGCAGGAAATCACGCAGGCCTTTGACGAGGCTGCAGCCAGACACCTGGGGATTCATCTCACTGACTTGCGGGTGCTGGACATTCTTGACCGCATGGGCCCTGTTCCTGCATCAACTGTGGCCCGTGCAGCCCATCTGACGACGGGCTCCACTACCACCCTGCTCGACCGCCTGGAACGCGCCGGCTATGCCACGCGTCGTCGCGACGACAAGGACCGACGGCGGGTTTTTGTGGAGTTGACCGACCACGCACGCCAGAGGACCGAGCCGATCTGGGGCCCTCTGGCCGAGGAGGCCGTGTCGTTGCTGGACCATTATTCAGAGGATGAACTGAAACTCATTCTTGGTTATCTCAGACGCTCGCAGGCATTCCTGCGCGCCCATCGGGAGCGCGTCGAGAAGTTGTAGCTCCGAGCATGCAGCATGGCCAGCATCCTTCCCAGCCACCAGACCACGATCACCGACACCCAGCCAAATTCATCCATGTGAGCCCTCTTCTGTTGACGAGCCCAGCATCACATGCAACTATCTTGACAGTCAAGTATCTTTATTGAAGATTCTTTGCTTTGAATCCTGGTGCGCCGGGAAAACTGTCCAAATCCTGTTCTCAGGAAGCACGAGACTGCATGTATTCGACAAGCTGATCCAGCGCCGTACCCCAGCCCTCATGGAACCCCATCTGCTCATGCTTCTGACGACCCTTTTCATCGGGGTGCATGGCTATAGCGACATAGCGCGTGCCGGCTCCGTCAGGCTCGATCAGAATATGGGCGGTGAACAGGAAAGCATCCTCGCCGGACTCGACAGGACGGAAATCGGGTTCCATGGCCGACGTCCAGACCAGACGCCGATTCTCTTCCAGGGCCAGAATGCAGCCGTCGCCGGCAGGCATCAGTTCACCCTGCGGAGATTTCATGACCGTTCGAAACACACCGCCGGGACGCAGATCAATCTTGCACTCGGCGACCGACCAGGGCCGCGGGCAGAACCAGTGCTTGAGGTGCTCCGGGTTGGTCCAGGCAGCCCAGACCCACTCGGGTGGCACATCGACCGTCCGCTCCAGCACCAGGTCGGTTTCGGGATTCGGCGTAAAGGGCAATTTGGCACTCATCAGTGTTTCTCCTTCATCTGCAATAGATAGTCATCCAGCCTGTCCAGGCGCTGCTCCCAGACCTGGCGCTGCTGCTCCAGCCAACCTTCGACCCGTTTCAACTGTTCAGGCTCCACCTGATAGAGGCGAGACCGGCCCTCCTTGTGCGACCTGACCAGACCACTGCGTTCCAGCACCTTCAAATGCTGAGTAAATGAAGGCAAAGTCATGTCATAGGGCCTGGCCAGTTCGCTGACCGTGCCGGGCCCTTCGCATAGTCTGGCCAGCACGCCGCGTCGGGTGGGGTCCGACAGCGCACTGAACAGTTGATTGAGTTCCACTTCATGGTTAGTCATGTGCCTAAGTATTAACCCATAACAATAGTTAGGTCAACAGCTAAGTATTAGCTTTTATCACTTGAGCACCTGCCTCTCGGTTGCGTAAACTGGCCGCCTCTCAATTCGACCAACAGGAATTCCGTGTCATGGCCAAGTCACTGGCAGATCAACTGAAAAGCGCCGGGCTGGTGGACGACAAGAAAGCCAAGAAGATTCAGCAGGAAAAACGCAAGCAGAAGAAGCAGCAACTGAAGGGTCAGGCTGCCGAAGACGACACTCGCGCCCGGCTACTGCTGCAGCAGGCCGAAAAAGTCGAACGCGACCGGCAGTTGAACCGGGAGCGCAAGGCGGCGGAAGAAGCCCGCGCCATGCAGGCGCAGGCAAAGCAGATGCTGCAACACAACCGCCAGCCGGTGGACGGTGATATCCGCTTCAATTTCACCGACCCGCGCATCAACAAGATCAAGCGTCTGTATGTAACCAGCGAGATTCAGGACCAACTGGCCAAGGGGCGTCTCGCCATCTGCGCCACCGACGACCAGTATGTTGTCGTGCCCAAGACGATTGCCGAGAAGGTGGCGGAACGCTTTCCGGAAGCACTGATATTCCTTGCCGACCCCAAAGCCAATGAGGTGGATGAGGACGATCCCTACAAGGACTTCCCGATTCCCGACGACCTGATGTGGTGAGTCGAGCCAGTGCAGCAAAGGGCATCACTATTCTCAACGAGCATGTCATGACGGACCGAATCCTGCCGCTGGTGGCGCTGGCGTTTATCTTCATCGGCACCCTGCTGTACCAGTTGGCTGACCTGGACTGGGGGCTGTGGCTGGCGAGTCCGGCCATCCTGGCTTTCCTCGTATTGCGCTGGCATGCCATGTCCAACTCGCCACGCATTCTCATCGGCCTGGCCGCAGCCAGTGCGTTGACCCTGCCCTGGCTGGACGCACCCGCAAGTGTGTTGCGCGAAGCCTTCGAGCGCGGCGGCTACTTCGCTACCTTTCTGATTTCTCTGACCTTTCTGCGCCTGGCCGCACAGCAGTCACGCATGATCCGGCGGTGCGGCGAATGGGCTGTCATCCAGCCGCCGGGTCGGCGCTATGGCATGCTCAGCTATGCCACTGCCCTGTTTGGCACCATCCTCAATTTTGGTGTCCTGCATCTGCTCGGTCTGATGGTGCTGCGCGGCAACAGCCTGGTTGCGGCCTGGGGGCAGGAGTCCATTCAGCGCCTGCGTCAGAAGCGCATGAGCCAGGCCATGCTGCGTGGCTTTGCCGCCCTGCCCCTGGCCTCGCCGTTCTCGGTAACGCTGATCGTGTTGCTGACCATGATTCCAGATCTGCGTTGGCAGGCCATACTGCCCATTGGCCTGGTTACCGCAGTGCTGCTGATCCTGATCGGCTGGATACTGGATCACTACCAGCACAGAAATGTCCACCCTCCCGGCCCGCGCGCACGACCGCCGGCCGATGCCTGGCAGGCCGCCGTGCAACTGATCGCACTGATCGCAACTCTGGTAGGGGCCGCCTTCATGCTGGAAGGCAACACCGTGCTGAACCTGCCCATGTCCGTGCTGGTGCTGAGCCCGCTGTTCAGTCTGGCCTGGTTTGTCTGGCAGGGCCGACGTGCCGGCTGGGCCTGGGCTCCGCGGCTGACCGCCCGCCGCCTGCGCAAAACCGTGCCGGGGCAGGTTGTGCCGCTGAGCGGCGAGGTCGGGCTGCTGGCGGCTGCCGGTTTTCTGGGCTCGGTCACCACGGCGCTGATCAGTGTGGACCAGGTCGTCTGGTTGCTGAACCTGTTGCACCTGCAGGGGGTGCCGTTGCTGATTGCAGCCATGGTGCTGACCATTCTGCTGGGTCAGGTCGGGTTCAACCCGATCGTGTCGGTAACACTGCTGGCAGCAGCACTGCAGCCAGTTGAGCTGTTCGGGTTGACGCAGGAGCTGCTGGCGCTGGGTCTGATGTCGGCCTGGAGTCTGACGGTCAACTCCTCTCCCTTTACCATCTCGGTCGCTGTCACCGCCCGCCTGGCCCGAGTCTCTCCGCGCTACCTGGCCTACTACTGGAATGGCCACTACCTGCTGTTCTGTCTGGTCTTTCTGAGCCTGTGGCTGTACGGGCTGAGCTGGATCTACTGATCGGCTGATTGCAACAGCTCAGAACACCCGCTTCGCCGCCAGATCCGGCCGCTGCCGGTCGATTCTTTCTGCCAACACGGGCAGGCGGCGGGTCGGTACGGCCGGAAACAGGTGGTGCTCAATATGGAAGAACATGTTGTAGGTCAGCCAGGCCTTTGCCCTGCCCCGCACCGTGCGCGCAAGAACGCCACCCGGCTCACAGCCGTGATGCACCAGCCAGACCGCAAAGAAAGCGGTCAGACACTGGCCAATGGCCATGGCGACCACATGATACTGCAGCCAGGTCCAGTCCAGTACGCCGAAGACCAGTCCGATCCACACCAGGTTGGCCGCGAGCTCGGCCAGTATCCAGCGGCGCTGTCGGGGCCGGCCGACCTGTAGCGCCTTGCGGTGCAGCAGCAACGGAAACAGCGGCCCGAACAGCAACGCCTTCCACCACGGCATGCGGGCACTCATGGCCTCCACATCCTCGTCGTCCATGCAGTGGCGGTGATGGCGCAGGTGGTTGATCTGGACCGCATGCATGGACCCCAGCATCAGCACGCTGAATACCCCCATGAACCACTCGGTACTGCGGCGGGGAATCCCCAGAGCATAATGGTAGGCATTGTGCACCTGGCGCAGCCCGGTGAGAAAGAACATGAAGGAACAAGCCAGGGCCACCACGTACTGGCCATATGCCGCCGCTACCCAGGAGGCCAGCAGCCAGGGCAGCGACAGTGTCATTTCATGGACTACATCCCGCGGCCCAAGCTGCAACAGGTCTTTCCATTGAACCGCCTTCAGGCGTTCCCTGCTATCGTCTTGCACAATCCCGATCTCCCTGTCTGAATAGTCGGATTCCATGCGGCATCCCGCCTGTCAGCGCTCAGGGTATCGCCTTGCAGCGAAAAGACAAACCGCAGCCGGGCCAGTTTGTGAGCCAGTGCAGATTACGGCCTGCGGGCCGCGAAGACGGCGCAAGGCGTCTACACTGTCAGCGACACCCATGTCAAAGCCGACCAGCAGGAGAGAAGAAATGTCCGATCATGTCTACAAGCTCATAGAAATCGCCGGATCGTCCAGCACCGGGACCGATGACGCCATCCGCAATGCCATCGCCAAGGCTTCGGAGAGTGTGCGCAACATGGACTGGTATGAAGTGATCGAGTCACGGGGCCATATCGAGGACGGCAGGATTGCCCACTTCCAGGTCGTGGTGAAGATCGGCTTCCGCCTCGAGTAACCGCGCTCCGGCAGAGCCGACGCCGTGATCTTTGTCACTCTATGGCACTGCCACAGTTGCCAGCGGGCGGGACATTGTCCAAAATGCGCTTCTTCAGGACTTCTGTATTTCAGAAAGGAAGCATTATGACTCTGATTTCTCGCCTCGCCAGCACCGCAGTGCTGGCTACCCTGCTTAGTGCCACCGGATTTCAGGCGCTGCTCGCGGACACCAACCCCCATCTTGCCGATATACCTGCGGACAGCCTGTTTCACTACCAGACCCGGCTGGATGATCTGGTAGCCACCCAGAGTCTGATGGGTGACATCCGGCAGCAGACTTTTCTCAGCACCATGCAGGACCTGGCAGCGGAGGACATTCCTCTGTTCGTGCGCCTGCAGGCTGAAGTGGAGCGCCTGTTTGCCGACGGCCCGGACACGGTGGAGTCCACTCTGGGCCTTGACCCGCAAGGTTGGCTTACGGCCTACCACGCCGGCCTGGTGGCAGTGATTCGGGTTGACCTGACCTCGGACACCCAACTGCTGAGCTGGCTGTCCGAGCAGGGCCTGCCGGTAGCGACAAACGCAGTCCAGGAAACCGCCGGCGGCCGGCTCTACCCGCTGAACAATGATCCCGCTGTGCCGATTCACAGCCATCTTTGGGTGTCTGCCGATACTGCCCGGTTCATGATGAGCCCCGGCGAGATGACCGGAGCTCAGATCGCAGAGCGTCTGGAAGAAAGCCTTCAGGCCCCTTCGTTCGCCGACAGTGGTCGGGTGGACGATCTGATCAGCCGGCACAGCCTGACCGGATCGGATTTCTGGTGGTTCGATTATGCCGGCCTGACCCGCGCTGTGCTGGCCGCCGACAACCCGTCACTGACCCAGGACCTGAAACGCTTTGTACCCGAGTATCGGACGGCCATGGACGATCCGGACATGGCGCTCTGCAGGGCCGAGCTGATCGATTTCGCCGAGGTCACCCCGGAGATACTCTGGGGTATGAGCGACCTCACCGTGCAGGACGGGCAATTGCAACTGGACCGATTTGGCGTGCTGACACTGAGCGACGCCCAGGTGCTGCAGGAGCTCGCCGCTCTGGAAGGCCGTCTACCGGTCGATCTGGACCAGCCCGGAGACAGCCTGCTGCGCATGGGCCTGACCCTGAATGTCAATCAGTTGGGAGACACCCTGCTGGCCTGGCGCAACCGGGCCATCAATGCCGACTGGACCTGTCCACCCCTGGTGGAACTGCAGTCCGATCTGGCGGACATCAACATGGCTGCTGTCCTCGCAGGCTCCGCCATGGCGCAGGGAGCCGAGGGCCTGATTCTGGAACTGTTCGACATGGACCTGCAGGCAGCAGAGGAGGAAGACTGGACATCATTCGACGGGTTGCTCGCCATACGGGCCGAAAACCCGCAGCGGCTGGCCATGATTCTGGCCGAAGCCCTGGAATTGCCGCCAGGCTTTCAGGTACCGGACAGCGGAGATTCGGCCACCCTGCCCCTGCCAGACGCGCCGATGCAGGTGCGTATCAGCGGTGATTATCTGGTGGTCTACCATGGCGAACAGGCCCGCAATCGTGCGCTGGTCCTGGGTTCCGTCGAGCACCGCAATGCGCTGTTCGCCGGGTCCATGGATCTGCCCGGCTTCGTGCGCCATCTGGAAGACCTGCCAATGGACAGCTACCCGCAGCCCGCCACCGGCGGCATGGACATGGCCGGCAACTGTGATGCCCTCATGAACCTGACCGACATGGCCAACCATCTGGAACACCTCGATATCGGCGGCTGGCTGGGCATGGCACCAGACGGTCTGGCCCTCACCCAGACGCTGCAGGTGCAGCCATCTGCTTCGGCAGGCATGCCCATCCAGCCCGGCCGGTACCAGCTTTCCTATTTCGAGGAATGCAGCTGGTTCGATATTGGTGAGGATTATCTGGGCACGGATGGACAGGCCGAATACGCCGAGATTGAAGGCAACTGCAGTGTCTTTGAAGAACGTTTCGAGTGGTCGGCGGACAACCGCGCCCTGATCTGGGGACCGCGTGAAGCCCGCGAACGCAACAGCTGCCAGGATGATTTCTCACCCTGGGAGGTCCTGGAAGCAGAGCCTGTGCGCTGTGAAGTGGTGCGCAGGGAGCCTGACGGCAGTTTCCAGTGCATTTCGCAGGATGACTACAGTACGCGCTACCGCTACCGACGGCTGAACTGAACAGGAACGGAGCCTGTTCAGGCTCCGTATTCTCGCTCGACTTTCGTGATCCGCACCCTGAATGCCGAGTACCAGGTTGAACGCCCGAGTTGCTGCGCCTCCTGGTGCTCGCTGTGCTGCTTCCAGTTTCTGATGGCTTCCAGACTGTCCCAGTAGGATACCGTGATACCCAGCCCCTCGCGTGCCGACTCAATGCCCAGAAAGCCTTCCTGTTGCGCGGCCAGGGCCAGCATGCGGTCGGCCATGGCACCATAGCCATGGTCCCCCTCGGTGCGGAGGGAGGTAAAGATAACCGCATAGTAGGGCGGCTTCGGGGTCTGGGCGATTTCGCTCATGATGTCATGCTTCCTCTCTGTTCAGGGTTTCAGTCCGGTTGCGGCCATTCTGTTGGCCTGATAAAGCGCCCAGCCGACACTGCGATCAGAGTCCCTGCCAGTCCATATAGGCCACCAGAGCACCCTGCCGGCGCGGATAGTCCGCAGTTGCCAGATTCCATTGTCTGATCCGGGCCAGATCATAAGCTGATTTCGCTATGGCAATGGCAGTGTTCAAACAATGCTCGGCACAATCAGGCACTGATGACTGCAGCAACGCCAGTGCTTCCGCATCCCTATGGAGATCAAGCAGCACTGCCGCATAGTTGTTGATCAGCAACGAGTCCCGCTCACCATCCTCGTACTCCGCCCGCAGCAGCTTCGCAGCTTGCTCCAGATGCTCGGCGAACCGGCTGTGATCGCGCCAAGCAAGGTCGTGCAGGCGGATCGACTCTTCGATGACATTCATATCTGTTACCGTCGGTTGGCCAGTGCCACACCACTGACAGCCACTGCGATGCCTACCAGGGCCATGGGACCAAGGCGCTCCCCGAAAAGTATCCAGGCCTCCAGTGCGGTCACTGGTGGCACCAGATAGAACAGGCTGGCCACCCGGGACGCCTCACCGCGGCGGATCAGCGTCATCAGCAACAGGATGGCGGCGATGGAGAGCCCGAATATAAGCCACAGCAAGGCCGCAACAAAGGTAGGAGTCCAGTCAATTTCTCGTGTCTCGAACAGCATTGCGGCCACGCCGAGCACCACCATGGCCCCCATGTACTGGATAAAGGTGCCGGTGACCAGCGGCATGCCGGTGCAGTGGCGCTTCTGATACAGAGTACCCACAGAGATACCCAACAACGCCGAAAATGCCGACACCACAGCCGCCCAGCCAAAACCGACGAACAGTGCTTCGGGGTTGGCCAGGTCGAGCTTCTCGCCCATCACCATGACAATACCGACCAGACCCAGCACTATTCCGATCCACTGGCGGCCGCTGATGCGCTCACCCAGCCAGGAGCGCGCCAGACCTGCCGTTACCAGCGGTTGCAGGCCCACGATCAGCGCCGTGACCCCGGCCGGCATGCCCAGCTTGATGGCGGTAAACACCGCCCCCAGGTAGATGCCGTGCACCAGCACCCCGACCACGGCGATATGGAACCAGAGCCTGGGCTCGGTGGGCCAGTGTTCGCCCAACAGGCGAATCAGCAGGTACAGCAGAAACAGCGTGCACACAAAGCGCACGAACAGGAAGGTATAGGGCTCGGCATAGGGCAGACCGTACTTGGCGCCGATAAAGCCCGTGCTCCACAGCAACACAAACAGCACCGGAGTTGCTTTCACCCATAAATTCTGCGACCAGGTCGACATCAGTGAGCGCCCTCAGACATTGCGAGCCACATCCACTACCTCGCCCCCGGTAACCTCCAGCAACTTGCTGTAGGCGATCCGGAATATCGTATCGGAGGCCCCTGCTGCTGCGTATACGGTCTCGAATCGGGCCAGCGTGTCGTCGATATAGATCGGCATGCTCACGCGGTGACCAATCGGCGGCACCCCACCGGGCGCGTAACCGCTGAACTCGATGGACTGCTCCGGTCTGGCCATCCTGACTTTCTTGCGACCCACACCACGCAATGCTGCCAGCTTGCGATCATCCATCTGCCGGTCGCCGGCACCAAGCACCATGATCGGCTCGTCGCCGATCAGGAAACACAGGCTCTTGACGATACTGCCCAGCTCCGTCCCCAGCGTATCGGCTGCTTCCTGCGATGTCGCCGTTGAACTGTCGAAATGCTCTATCGACACCTTCAAACCCAGCGCTTCGAGCGCCGCCTTCACATGATCCGGGGTCAATGGTTCAACCATGAGGCACAACCTCCTCTGTAATTCCTTTCATTTCAGTAACCAGCCCTGCTTTCTGCCAGCGACGGTTTCTGCCATCTGCCGACGCATCCAGGGAACCCGGTGTGACAGCGGCAACGCCAGGTCGCGCGCCCATGATGCACCGACTATTCTGGATTGGAAAAGCGGCGTCAGCAGGCGACTCATGCGCTGATAGAAGCGAATGGAACCCTGCCTGGCCACATGAAACTGTGCCCAGACGCTGTCCCAGTCTGCACTGCTCTGTACTGCCCGCGCCAGAGTAGCAGCATCCAGCAACGCCATGTTGGCCCCCTGCCCCAGTTGCGGGCTCATCGCATGTGCAGCGTCTCCGATCACGCCGGTGCGCCCTTCCCCCCAGCGCGACAGGATGACATCTCGGTAGGTGGCCGGCAGCAACTCGGACGGACTTTCAATGTGACTGATCAGCCCTTGCAGGTCGGGCCACAAGGTCACTACGCGCTCTTTCCACTGCGCCAGATCCAGATACCCGGCCTGCCAGTCAGGAATGGCCGCGACCGGGAGGCTCCAGAACAGGCTCAGCATCGGTGTCGCGGTATCCGTCGGCATGCATCCTGTGGGCAAGGCGCCCAGCATCACCGCAGAACCATCATATTTCTGCTGCAGCCAGGGTTTGTTCAGGGCTGACAGGCTGTGCGTCAAGGGGCGAATCAGCCACATCGCACCCCAGGGGTACAGGCGATCATGACGCACCAGTGATTGCGGTCGCAGTTGGCTGGCGCTGCCGTTGGCCACCAGCACCGCATCAAACGCTTCGCTATGGACCTGTGCCTGGCAACGGAAGCTGACTATGGCCTCCCGCTCGCCCTGCTCGATCGACAACACCTCAGAGCCCAGCCAGCGTCGATGCTGCACCGCGCTCAGGGCGCTGTCCAGCACATGGCACAGTGCGGCCCTGTGAACCCCGAGCCCGAACACCTCGCTGCTGTCTTTCAGGTGGGCATATTCAACCTGCATGATCGCCCGGCCACCACCGGTCCAGCCATAGAGAGCATCGATTCTCTGGCCGTACTGCAGCAGGTGCTCGAGACAACCCATGTCCGCCAGGGTTGCGATGGCCGAAGGCTGCAGCAGCAACCCTGCACCCACTGGCTCCAGCGCGCTGGCGCGCTCGACAAGGGTGATGTCGTGCCCCTGGCGTGCCAGCAGGGTTGCCGCCGCAAGACCAGCAGTACCGGCACCAATCACAGCAATACGTTGTCTATTCATTCAGGCAAACGACAGCAACAGCCAGGCCACATAGAAGACGAACACATAGTTCATCAAGGGCAGTACAACGAACAGGTTCAGCGCGTAGGCCCGGTCCAGAAACAGGGCCCAGGCCATCAGCAGTACCAGGGTTATCCGCAGCGCCATCAGGGCCCAGCCATGCCCCAGCCACAGGAAGGTGCCCAGAAGAAGCGGCACGGCAAACGGCGCGACGATCAAGGGGACCAGTATCAACGCCAGCGGGTCATCACTGGTCAGAATCACTACCAGAGCCCAGGCAATGCCGACCACTGTCGCCCCTACCATGAGCGCGCCCATGACGGGCAATGACGTAAGCAGCGATAAATTCATAAAATCCCTTTTGCTTCAGAAAAAACGTCCCCCGGAACCGACCAGCACGACAATCACCCCCAGAACCAGATTGAACGCCACCAGCTTGCGAATCTGGCCTACCCGCCGGCCTGCTTCCTCGGGATTGCTGTCGGCTATGGCCAGCCGCAAGCGCCGAAATGGCGCGAAATAGACATGCAGAAAGACCAGCATCATTACGATACCCAGGCCCTGCATCAGATGGATATGCCACCCGGCACCAGCCATGCCTCCAAAGACGCTGAACACCATCCAGTAGCCGGTCAGCAAAAGCACAGCGATCGAAACCCAGACCCACAGAAAGAAACGGTTCAGTGTTCGATGCCACAACAGCCCGCGCTCAGCAGGCTCCACAGTCTCCACGACCGCTGGTCGCATCGCCATGTAGGCGAAAAACATGCCACCGACCCAGATCACTGCGGCCAGAGTATGCAGAGCAATCGCTATACCCATGAAGATTCTCCTTGCTCGACAGGGCGCTGTACAAACCTGTTCTCGGGAAATGCGGCTTGGACAATACACAGCGACCGCATTCTAGCATCGGCTAGCGAAGCCTGATAGAGCATGGAAGTTGGCTACTGTGCCAACAGAACGGTGTCTATGGGCGACATTTCTCAACCCGGACGTTCTGTCCTGGGCAGTGCCACCAGGTCGAACCAGAATGACTCTACAGCGCGTGCAATCTGGTAGAACCGGTCCAGTCCGAGCGGTTTGGTCAGGTAGCAATTGGCGTGCAGGCTGTAACTGGCGAGAATGTCTTTCTGCGAATGCGATGAGGTCAGCACAAGCACCGGCAAGGTTTTGAGCTCCGGATCACTCTTTATGATTTCCAGTACCTCGAGGCCATCCATGCGCGGCAGGTTCAGGTCCAGCATAATCATGTCGGGTCGGACAGCGTTGGTATATTCTCCCTGCTGGCGCAGAAAGCGCAGAGCTTCCTCGCCATCCTTGACCGGGTGCAGTCGATTGCGGGTGCTGATCTCGGCAAAGCTTTCCAGCGTCAGATCCACGTCTGCCGGATTATCTTCCACCAGAAGGATTTCAATCGGTCTCGACTGCTGTTTCATGGGAGCCCCCCCTTCTACCAGCAGGATCCTTGGGCAACTTGAAGTAAAACCGGGTGCCCCTTTTTCCCACTTTGCACTTGAACCCTATTTCACCGCCGTGGCGCTCGACAATGCGCTTGGCGATGGCCAGACCGATGCCGGTCCCCGGATAACGCTCTCGTTCGTGCAAGCGTTGAAAGACCTGAAAAATCCGTTCTGCATACTTTGCATCAATGCCAATGCCATTGTCCTGAACCGAGAAATCCCAGCGGTCTTTCAGCTCCTTGCAGCTGACATGGACCCGCGCCGGCTCTTCGCCGTGAAACTTGAGGCCATTGAAAATCAAATTCTGGAACAGCTGTACCAGCATGGATTCGGATGCCCGTATTGTCGGCAGTTCATCACGGGTAATACAGGCACCCGGCTGTTCCGCAAGACTCACACTGACCAGGTTGATCACATGATCCACCACCGCATTGACATCTACCCGGTCAATCGCCAGGTCTGCTCGCCCAACGCGGGAATACAGGAGCAGATCGTCGATCAACAGCTGCATTCGCTCTGCCCCTTCAACCACATATTTCATGGCCTTGCGGGCGCTTGCATCGAGATCATCAGGCAGACGCTTCTGCATCAGCTCGGTATAACTGCGCACCATGCGCAGAGGCTCCTGCAGGTCATGAGAGGCGACATAGGCAAACTGTTCCAGCTCCGCGTTGGAACGTGCCAGTTCATCAGCCTGGAGTGCCAGGGCATCTTCGGCCTGCTTGCGTCGGGTCAGGTCAATGATGGCGCTGAGTGCATGAATCCCGTTGGGCATTTGAATCGGTGTCAGGCCAACCTCTATCGGAACCTCCTCGCCATTCTTGCTCAGCCCGTAAAGATCTCTGCCCTGCCCCATGATTCTGGGCTGAGGCTCAGCAAAGTAGCTCTTGCGATATTTCTTGTGACCAGTGCGCACAGACGTCGGGATCAGCATCTCGACCGGATTGCCCAGCAACTCGTCCCGGCTGTAACCGAAAAGCCTTTCGGTGGCGCGGTTCACCAGCACAATACCTCCGTCAGGCCCAACCAGAATCAAGGCCGAAGGCGAAGCTTCTATGATATCCCGGTAGCGGCGACGCTCTGCCTCCAATTCTGCTTCCTGCGGGGAACAGCCGGCAGACAGGTGCTGGTGCTCAGCGCTGCGGGCCAGATGCTTTTTTTTGACACTGCCTGTCTGGTCGGTCATGAATGTTCCTCAGAGGAATCTTTCTGCTGTTCCAACCAGTCGAGGATGGTCCCGGTGGGCGCTGGCCTGCAGATCCGATAACCCTGCAACAGATCACAGCCCGCCTTGCGCAGGAATTTCTCCTGCCGGGCATTTTCCACCCCCTCGGCAATGACTTTCAGGCGTAGCGCTCGCGCCAGGCTCAGCAGACTGTGCAGAATCGCTTCCGTCTCTCTGTTGTTGCCTATCTCGGTGACAAAGCTTCGATCAATCTTCAGCGCATCAACAGGAAGACGGCGCAGATAGTTCAGCGAAGAGTAGCCGGTTCCAAAGTCGTCGATGGCGATCGTTATGCCCAGTTGGCGCAGAGAAGTCAGTGTCTTGACCGTGGTTTCCAGATCAACCATGGTCGCGCTCTCTGTGAGCTCCAGTTCGAGGCGATCCGGGGCCAGATTAGTGGCAGCGAGCACTTGTGCCACCTGCTCATAAAGCCCGGAACCATATAGCTGGCGCATGGACACATTGACCGCCATTCGGTATGCAGCACCTGTTACACGCTCCAGTTCTTTTGCAAATACCGCAGCTTGCATCAGGACCTGAAAGCCCACCTGCTCGATCAGGCCTGTGTCTTCCAGCACCGGGACAAACTCTGACGGTGACAACGGCGTGCCCCAGCCTTTCGGCCAGCGCAACAAGGCTTCGAAACTCATTGTTTTTCCGGTTCTGGCGCACACCTGGGGCTGGAATGCCAGCCAGAGCCGGTCCTCTGCAACAGCACGGCGCACCATCTGCTCTCGGTGCAAACGAACCTCCACCTCATGCTGCAGTTTCTCGGAAAAGAACTGATAGTGGTTCTGGCCCTGAGTCTTGGCCTGGTACATGGCCGTGTCAGCAGCAGCGTACAGCCCTTGAGCATCAGTGCCGCAATGCGGGTAGGTGGCAATCCCGATACTCAGACCAATACTGACACTGGATGCACCAATGTCTATGGGCTGTCGGAACGCTTTAATCAGCTTCTCTGCCATATGAGCACCATCATCAGGGCCTTTCACATCCGGCAGTGCAATGGCAAATTCATCTCCGCCCATGCGCGCGACAAAGTCACTGCGGCGGCAGTTGGCGCGGAGTCGCTCCCCGGCCAGACGCAACAACTCATCGCCCACAACATGACCCAGGGTGTCGTTCACGTGCTTGAAACGATCAAGGTCGATGAACAGTATGGCAATTGTGCCGCCTTCCCGGTCAGCATGCGGCAGCAGCCTTTGCAAATAGTCGAAGAAATAACTGCGGCTGGAGAGACCAGTCAGTTGGTCTACCTGCACCATCTGCACAAGTTTCTGCTCGGCCTCCTTGCGCGCCGTAATATCATGGCAGGCAATCAGCGTTGCAGGTGATCTGTTCCAATCCAGGTGTGCCGTGCGGATTTCTACATAGCGCTCTGCAGGCAATGCCAGCTCTGTACCATCTGCCCGCATGATATCCAGCGACAGTCGATGCCCAATGTCCTGAGGCAAACTGATATCCAGCAGATGACAAGCCGCCTGATTGGCAAAAAGAAGGCAGTCCTGCCGGTCAAGGACAATCATGCCATCAGGGTTCGTTTCAAGAACCCGCAAATACTGTTCCTGCAGACGGTGACGCTCCATGGCATGGCGAATGGACTGATAGAGCATTCCCGGACTCAGGTCCTGCTTGGCGCAGAAATCCTGTGCATGCTCACGAATCGCGCAGATGCCGATGCGACTGTCCCGATTACCGGTCAATACGATGATGGGTACGGAGGGAACACTGAATCTCAGACTGATGAGCGAGTCAATGCCAGAACTGTCCGGCAACCCCAGATCCAGCAGGACTATATCGAAGGGCCGCTGTTCCAGCATAGCTTCTGCCTGGCTGAGCCGGCCAAGCTGAACAACTTCAATGCGCGGACCGAAGGCCTCATGCAGATAGGACTCACACAGATCGGCATCACCCGGGTTGTCCTCAATCAGGAGAATACTCAGTTGATGATGTGCCGTCACAGAACCGTCTGAATCAGACTCCCGGCCGGACATGAGCGTCACATTTCTGGAATCTGCCTGGCTGGCACTTAACGTTGAGCTCACCTTATACCCTCAGTCCTGGCGTCTGCTATTAGTCAGAAACTAGTCTGAAGCCGGGTGGCGGTCAAATTTCAAACGATTCAATGCCTTGTGTAACAGGTCTCTTATACGACATGAATCACAGAATATCGAACAGCATGTCGATAGCCCTGACACCGTTGAGCGCCGTGGTTGTTCGCAGCGTCAGATCAGGGCACTTGTCATTCGGAGCAGGTCACGCTGATCTTCAGCCGCCAATGGCTCAAAGAATGACTGTGCAACCTCGGTGAACGAAACATCGGCATCCTTGAAGATGGTTGCACCGGCGCTGGTCAGCGTCACCAGGCTGACCCTGGCATCGCGCGCCGCATCTTCCTTGTCGATCAGGCCGGTTTTCTGCATGGGGTTCAGCAAGCGGGTGACGCCTGATGCGGTCAGCCCGACACGTTGCGCGAGATCGACCCGGCGCAGTTTGTTGCCGGGTGCTTCATGCAACTGCCGCAGTACCAGATACTCGGTAAAACTGATCCCATGAAATGACAGCTGACCGGCCAGTTGCCGCTGTATCTTCGAGTGCAGAGCGACCAGCTTGAGCAGCAGCGCCGGTTGAGATGAAACGGGCATGCGGAAGATCCTTGCTTGATAGTTGATAGCTCAATCATATACATGAAATGATTGACTGGTCAAGCATCAATCAAGACTGCCGCCCCTGCTCTACCCTGCGGCCCGCCATTTCATGCCTCCGTGTCAAAAAAGGCCGCCAGCTGTTCAGGGACGTAGGGCCAGAATACCGCCCAGCTTTCCGGCCTGGGGTGCCGCCTCTTGTAGGCTTCTCGTTCCGCCGCACTGAGCTCACCGAGCCAGGCGACAAACTGATACCAGTACTCTTCGCCCGGGCCCATGCGCCAACCCATGGACCCCAGCGGAATGTCAGGATACTGAAGCCAGGGTGGCAACATGTCATTGCACTCGGATGTAGACATTGCGCCGGCCTCCTCGGATTGGACTCTGATTCCACAAAGGGCACAAGAATTGGACTGTCAGCATCTGCGCTATGCACTCAATGCTTTTATGACCGCCTGGGGCTCTTTAGCCACTGCATCACCAAACTCAGATATCCGCAGTAGCTGACCATTCAACATCCTCCAGCAGCTCCAGGCGCTCTTCCATTCTCGCGTATTCCTGGATGTCCATCAGCACGGCAACTCCGCGCCCCCTCTGAGTTAACACCATAGGGCGACGGGTTTCATCGATCTGCTTCACAAATGTAGCGACTCCCGCCCGAAACTCAGACAGGGGGCGAATATCTTCATCGACGCGAATTTTTGACATGGCAATCACTTATGTACGCTTAATGGTACGTCCAAGTGCACTCCTGAGCTGTGATGTTGGCAAGAAGGGTCGCAATGGAACATAACGTTTGCAGCACGCGCGGCCTTGGAATGGAGCCAAAGGCGCAATGGAAAGGACGTCGCTGTGCCTGCACTGGCTATGTTGATTTTTGTATGACCAGGCTGATGGCCTGCTTCACATAGTCATAAATTCTAGGGCAACTGCTTGATCTGGGTCCTGCCACATTCAAAACATCGACGCTGTACTGACGGACGAAAGAAGTCAAAAGCTCTGCTGCGCGATCGGGCTCAACTAGCTCAATATCAATCAACTTGTAGGGCTTACCTTGCCGAATACAAAAGAGAACCGTAGTTTCAGTGCCGCCTTGCACATAAGATTCATAAAAAATTGCGGTACCATCAGAACTCGCGACATTTTGCTTAGTACGCTGTCGGTAGCCGCCACCAATTTCTGTCAAAGTATATGCGCTACTGATCGGCCCATCTTCCGCCATTCGCCCCACTGGGCAACTACCTCCAATTGGGAAGACTGCCTCTAGACCGGCGTCAAGAGCCGCCCGGTCGGCGCCGGTTTGTCCACCACTTATGACTTTTGAGAGCATCGCTGGCCCCAATCAACACAACGTCCCCAACACGCGCAGCTTTGGAGTGCAGGCGAAGCCGCAACGGAAAGGCTGTGATCTCGCCCCGATAAATCGGACACATTTCTGTTAGGCAACGGTCTGCCCATACTCTATCGGGCTTCGGTAGCCGATGCCAGAATGCAGGCGCTGCGTGTTGTAGAAGTCATTGATGTAGTCACGGACTGCGGTGTACAGCCCATGGTCGGTGTTATAGGTTGTGCCATGTATTAATTCGGCCTTCAGCGAGTGTAAAAACGATTCGGCATAGCCGTTGTCAGTACAGTGCCCTGGTCGGTTCATGCTGCTGAGCACGTCGGCTTTCCGCTCTTTTGAATAGCGTGGCATAGCGTTGTCCAAAGCACCCTCTCGAGGAGCTAAACGGCGAAATCGCCGAATGGACAACTAGGTTGACAGAGAGGGGCTGCCACAGCGCTATCCTATTGTTCTGGCTTGGGCTTGCGGGGCTTCTTCGGGGCCACGGTTCTGGTTCTCCTCAGCAGGCCTTCTCTGTATTCCTTGCGCCACCGTGACAGCATGAACAGATGGATGCCCATGCGCTAGGCGACGTCCTTGATCAGGACTTCCGGGTTGAGCATCATTTCAACGGTCTTGCACTTGAATTCAAGGCTGTACTGACGGGTTTTCTTGGCCAGGTTGGACTTTGGCATGGGACACCTTCGGGCAATTTTGGGGTGCCCGTTTTATCGGGGCAGGTTCAGTGGCGAACTGCTGCGCCTTGTCATGCACTTATTCGCTTGACTCTATTGATTCCATAAGAACACGCCCAAGCTGTTCTATCGCAGCATTTCTTTCTTCGAATGAGGCTGTTGTTTCTGTTATATAGAATGCTACGAAGATCGGTTTTCGTTCGGGAGGCCAAATAACTGCAGTAATAGCTCTAGATCCAAATCCACCTGCGCCAGTTCTATCGCCAATGATCCAGCCATCGGGTTTGACCGACCGAAACAAATCATCTGCAACTTGATTATTAATCAACCACGTCTTTAATAAATTTATAGACTCTTCTGTTAAAACATTACCAAGTAGCAACTGCTCAAGGTTGCCAATCATTGCATTTGGTGTCGTTGTATCTCGCTCATCACCCGGCACTGCTTCATTAAGCTCTGTTTCCCAGCGGTCCAAACGCGTAACATCATCGCCTAGCTGTCTAGCAAATGCTGTGACACTTTCTGGCCCGCCTAAACTCTGTAAAATAAGGTTGGCCGCTGTGTTATCACTTATTGTCATCGTAGCTTCGCAAAGCTCTGAAAGATTTATATTACGGTTGTCAGCATACTCTTCTAAAACTGGCGAGTAAGTTACCAGATCCGATGATGAAACACTTATGCTCCTTGTCAGCTGTTCGCTTCCTGCGTCTACTCGCGCCAATAGTGCCGCACATGCTAGAGTTTTAAATGTGCTAGCTAGTGCAAAGCGTTGCTCGGAGTTGTACTCCCATCTCATGTCTGATTCCGTGTCGTATGCGGCAAAGCCGACGCGTGCATCAAGATGGCTTTCAATACGTTCGATCTCACTAATCAGAAGACCTTCATCGGCAATCAAATATGAGGAAGAAAATAAAACAGCGCAAGAAAAAACTACTTTAAATTTCACTAATATTATCCAAAACATAGAAGGTAATCCCCCCTAAAAACCATCGCGGTGATAAGTGGAATTTTGTAACCTGACCGACAGGAGGGAACGAACCGGTCAGGCAGTGGTGAGAACCACAATAAGTGAGCTTCAATATATGTTTGCTGTAAGCACCTGGTGCGACAGCCCACGAAGGCTGACGAAGTAGATGCGCTCGCTCATGGTTTTGATAGTGGCCGCTTGGCGCGGCCAAAAAAAAATCGTTATTGCCTGTTGTGCCGAGACGTCTCATATGTGTTGGGCGCCCTGAAAAGGTTCGACCGATTCATGCGATCCAAAGAACCCACAGCGCACCGAGCATTGACGAAATGCCGAGCAAGGGCAGAATTCCCAACCGCAGCCTGAACACCAGAACAAAGGCGACCGCTGATAAAGCCAACATTGGAAGATCCACGCTCCCTGGAACAGGCAAACTCATATCCACGCCGAATCCTGAAATTCGGTGCTGCTCTGCAAATAACGCATTGATAGCAAACCATAAAGCCAGATTTGCGATCACACCGACCACAACGGCCGTGATTGCCGCCAAAGCTGTGGAAAGTGATTGATTTGCTCGCAGCTTCTCCACATAAGGTGCCCCGGCAAAAATCCAAAGGAAGCAAGGCAGAAACGTCACCCAGAGAGTCAGCAATGCCCCCATTGATGCATAAAAAATACTAGGCTCAATAGCGGCCTCTCGGTAAGCGGCAAGGAACCCAACAAACTGGGTTACCAGAATGAGGGGACCTGGCGTGGTTTCGGCCAGGCCAAGCCCCTCTAGCATTTCGCCGGGCTCAAGCCACTGGAAGTTTTCTACCCCCTGCTGGGCGACATAAGCAAGTACCGCATACGCGCCGCCGAATGTTACCGTCGCCATCTTCGAGAAGAAAACTGCGATTTGGGAGAATACGTTGTCGTAGCCTAATAATGCCAGCAAACCACCCACGGTCAGCAGCCACAGCAGCAAGCACACCACGGCCGCTCGTTTGGTTCCAGCTCGAACGACAGTTTCCGTGTTGATATCAGGCTCCGATTGGAGTCTACCCTGCATCGCCATCCTCTTTGCGACGGTATAGCCAATGGCCCCCGCGCCCAGAACCACGAGCGGAAACGGCAAGTCAAATACGAACAAGGCGATGAATCCCGCCACCGCCAATACCGGCATCAATGTATTTTTAAGTGCTCGGCGGCCAATGCGCATCAATGCCTGTACGACGATAGCGAGCACAGCAGCCTTCAAGCCAAAAAAGACGCCTTCAACCACCGCCAGATCACCAAGAGATACGTACAACCAGGAAAGCGCAAAGATGGCGACTGCACCCGGAAGGATGAATAGAACGCCAGCGACAATCCCACCTTTTACCCCATGCAGCAACCATCCGACATAGGTAGCCAACTGCTGGGCTTCCGGCCCCGGAAGGAGCATGCAGTAATTGAGCGCGTGCAGAAAGCGGGATTCATCCAGCCATTTTTTTTCATCGACTAGAATCCTATGCATCAAGGCAATTTGCCCCGCTGGTCCGCCAAAACTCAGAAACCCAATTCGAATCCAAACGGCCAGCGCCTCTTTGAAACTAACTTCGCGCAAGTTTTACTCCCTGATAGTGTGTGTAATGCTCTGGTGGCTGCCTAGCTTTGCCGCCCAACAAATAAGCGGTTATACGGCAGCGCAGCGCCGCTACAACCGCATGTTGAACGCCGCCTGACCTCGTTGTCTAGGGAATTTTTTTTGCCTCGGGCGTCCCTGCTCGTCAGCGAGGGGTATGGTCCGACTGTGCCGTCGAACACGCTCGCCATCCACGACGAGAAGACCTTGTCCGGTCGTACACCCCTGCTGCCCCTGCGACAAGGCCACCCCTCGGGCCCACCCCAAAGCAAGGGTTTTGATTCCGTTCTGTCGGCTGCTAACTGCTATCCAGTCTCTGTGTGACTCTGTGCCTGGGCATCCGGTGCCCACTAGGTTGATCCTCACCCAGACACGCCACCGGCTGGTGGCCGCAATTCGGGCAGTGCGCGCCAGGCCTGTCCGTCGACGCCGACGTGATCTTGTCTTTTTGCCTCTGCTGGCCCGGCAGTTGCCGGCGGATCAGCGACAGGCAGCGCCGTTTGACCGCATTGGCCAGAAAACCATAGTGATGGATGCGCATGAAGCCCTTGGGCAAGACATGCAGCAGAAAGCGCCGAAGCAGCTCTTCGGGCGTCAGTCACAAGGTAGCGTCGCTCGAGGTGCGGTAGTCGTGGTGTGCGCGGCCAAGGGCCCCAGATCGGCACTTGCGTGCCTCGCTACAAGGAGTCTGGGCACGCTACCGCCCGGCCGGGTGAGGTGGCTGTCCAATCTTTCGGTTTGTGCCTTCGGTTTGTGGGGTCCTTGGGGTGGAGCCTGTTCGGACCTGACTCTAGGTATAGCTGACCCGCCCGGATTTGCAAGCTGCAGTCCGGGCAAGTCAGGCTTGAGCCAGTTGGTGCTTCAGCGCAGTTCGAACCAGCGGTCGGCCTGTATGGCCTGGCCAATACCCTGCCCCACGGCGATGCCCAGGTCGTCCAGAATCTGGCGCCAGGGGTCCCGTTTCGGATCGAAATACAGCAATTCGTCGATCTCCAGCCGGTTGGCCAGGCTGTAGATGGATTCGATGCCATCGATCAGTCCATTGTCGACAGCCTGCCGGCCGGACCACAGGAAGCCGCTGAGCACATCGGGGTTGCTGTCATCCAGTCGATCGCCCCGGCCGGCAATGACGGCTTCCAGGAACTGCTCGTGCACGCTGTCGAGTACGGTCTGCCAGTGCGCCACGGCCTCCTCGTTCTCGGGCGAGAACATGTCCAGGAAGGCCTTGTTTTCACCGGCCGTGTAGATGCGGCGGTCCACACCCAGTTCTTCCAGCGCGCGGTCAAAGCCAAAGCTGCCGGAAATCACGCCGATGGAACCGACCAGGCTGGAGCCGCCGGCATAGATTTCATCGGCGGCAGCGGCAATGTAGTAGCCACCACTGGCTGCCATCTCGCCAACTACGGCGTACACCGGGATGTCCGGGTAGTCGGCCTTGAGGTCATTGATCAGTTCATACAGCAGATGCGCCTGCAGCGGGCTGCCGCCGGGCGAGTTGATATCCAGCACCACAGCCTGAGTATCCGGATGCGCAAAGGCATCCAGCAGCGGCTCGCGATGGGTCTCCATGGAGATGTCCCAGTTGTCCGCGATCTGGCCGTGCATTTCGACCACGGCAATATGGCCGCCGGTCTGTACCGGCCCCCGGGTCATGACGCCAGGCGCGATGACCAGGTAGTACAGCAATGCAAACAGATAGATAAAGGTCAGCGACTTGAACAGGATGCCCCAGCGGCGGCTGCGCTTCAGTTCGTTGCTGTGGGTCAGCACGATCTTCTCGATCAGTTGCCATTCCTTGGCTTCGCGGCGCGAGACCCTGGCCGGGCTGTCCTGGCTATTGCCAGGGTTGTTCTGACCGGAGCTGTCACCTTCGGGGCGTGGACGGCGGTCCCAGGTTTCGTTGTTATCTGCCATGGTGTGTCTTCCTTTGTCTTGTGTCTGCGCCTGGTGTCAGGCGTCGAAATTGATCGGGACTTGCGTCCCTCGCTACGACAGCAGCCGGGTAAAGGCTTCCGGCAGCGGCGCTTCGATAGCCACTGGCTCATCGGTCAGCGGGTGGCGGAAATTCAGGGCGCTGGCATGCAACAGCAGCCGTTTAACGCCCAGTGTTCTCGCCTCTGCCAATTGCTCGCTGGTGGCGTACTTGTCATCACCCAGAATGGGGTGGCCGGCCACCTGCGCATGCACACGAATCTGGTGTGTGCGTCCGGTCCTGGGGCTGGCCCTGACCAGCGTCAGCCCCGGCCCGCTCAGAACCTGCTCCACGGCAAAGCGGGTATCCGACCGCTTGGCACCGTCACCGGCCTCGGTTTCCGGCTTGACCATGCGCTCACCCGACTGCAGCACCTGCTTGCGCAGCGGTACATTGACGCGGGTGCGGTGGTCCGGCCAGCGCCCGTGCACGATGCAATGATACTGCTTGTCGATATGATGCTCACGCAGCATGGCGTGCAACTGACGCAGAGCGCTGCGTTTTTTCGCAATCATCACACAGCCGGAAGTTTCGCGATCGAGCCGGTGCACCAGTTCCAGGTGATGATAGTCGGGGTAGATCTGCCGCAGGCTCTCGATCAGACCCAGCGTAATGCCGCTGCCGCCATGCACGGCCAGACCGCTGGGTTTGTCGATTACCATGAAGGCATCATCATCCCACAGTATGCGTTCGCGCAGCGTGCGGCTGAGCTGTGCCGAGGGTGGCGGCGGAGTATCACTCTGCTGCAGACGCACCGGTGGCACCCGCACGTCATCGCCAATACACAGCTTCTGCAGAGGCTTGGCGCGTTTCTTGTTCACGCGCACCTCACCCTTGCGAATAATGCGATAGATCAGGCTCTTGGGGGCGCCTTTCAGTTCATGGAGCAGGAAATTGTCCAGCCGCTGGCCTTCGTGGCCGGCATCTATACGCACATGACGCACGCGGTACGGCTGATCGGCCGTGGTGTCGGCCGCAGCATTGATTGGAGAGGAGTCTGTCATGGCGCGTATGGTATCAGCCTGCGTGCGGAGGAACCATTGGCAGGCATTTGCTGTATCGCCATTTTCTGATATATTGCGTAGAGTCGCAGAGGCCCCGGCCAAGAACATGCCGGCTTGCCCTGCTGACACGAAAACGCGACGCAATTTTAGTGGTGTGTGCGGCTTCAGAAGAGCCGGGCCACCCAAAACCGAGCGACAAGTCTTCGGTTCACTGAATGTAAGACTGGACGGTCAGACACGGTTTCCTGCGGCCCTAAGCCAGATTTCGCAGCCGGATTGCACGTCAATTGGACAACATCGTTTCTTCCCCGCGACGGCCAAGGCCGTCGGGCAGGCGCGCTGACATCCCGGAGCCCGGCAGGTTAAAACAGCCCCGAGCTGTGCCGTTATCAATACCGTCCCCAAAAGTATTCCCGCTGTTGGTCGGGCCCGCCCCTGTGTTGGGTGCCGCCTGTACCACCTGCCCTGCTCGGGTCAGACACTGTCTGCTCCCATGAGCACGCTTCATTCAGGCACTGAGACTGTGGCTCTACTCCGTAAAATCATGGAAAAGAGTACAGATTCTCTATGAAAAGAATGCTGATCAATGCGACCCAGTCCGAAGAGATTCGGGTCGCCCTCGTCGATGGTCAATTCCTCTACGATCTGGATATCGAAAACGGTTCCCACGAGCAGAAAAAAGCCAACATCTATAAAGGCAAGATCACCCGCGTAGAACCCTCCCTGGAAGCCGCCTTTGTCGACTTCGGCTCCGAGCGCCACGGATTTCTCCCGCTGAAGGAAATCGCCCGCACCTATTTCAAGGACCCGAATGTTCAGGGACGGGTGAATATCAAGGAAGTGGTTGCCGAAGGCACCGAAGTCATTGTGCAGGTGGACAAGGAAGAACGTGGCACCAAGGGCGCCGCCCTGACCACCCTGATCAGTCTGGCTGGTCGCTACCTGGTGCTGATGCCCAACAATCCGCGCGCCGGAGGTATTTCCCGACGTATCGAGGGTGAGGAACGTTCCAACCTGAAAGACGCCATGCGTGGAGTGAATATTCCCGAAGGCATGGGTGTCATCGTGCGCACGGCCGGTATTGGCCGTACCTCGGAAGAACTGCAGTGGGATCTTGATTACCTCATGCAACTCTGGGAGAGCATTGACGGCGCGGCTAGTGAACGCCCGGCCCCTTTCCTGATTCTGCAGGAGAGCAATGTCATCATCCGTGCCATCCGCGACTATCTCCGCCAGGATATCGGCGAGGTGCTGATCGACAACAAGGAAGTCTACGAACACGCCATGGATTTTGTACGCAAGGTCATGCCGCACTTCGAGGCCAAGCTCAAGCTGTATGAAGATCAGGTGCCGCTGTTCAGCCGCTATCAGATCGAGGCGCAGATCGAGTCCGCCTTCCAGCGCGAAGTGAAACTGCCTTCCGGCGGCTCCATCGTTATTGACCCGACCGAAGCCTTTGTCGCCATCGACATCAATTCCTCACGCGCCACCAAGGGTGGTGATATCGAGGAAACCGCACTCAACACGAACCTGGAAGCGGCCGACGAGATCGCCCGCCAGTTGCGTCTGCGCGATATGGGTGGCCTGGTGGTCATTGACTTTATCGACATGTCGAGCAGCCGCAATCAAAAGGAAGTGGAAAACCGTCTGAAAAACGCCACCGATTCCGATCGGGCCCGTGTTCAGATTGGCCGCATCTCCCGTTTTGGGCTGCTGGAGATGTCTCGCCAGCGTCTGCGTCCTTCTCTGGGTGAAACCAGCGGTATCGTGTGCCCGCGCTGTGAAGGCCATGGTGTGATCCGCGATGTGAAGTCGCTGTCACTGGCCATTCTGCGTCTGATGGAAGAAGAATCCTTCAAGGACCGCACCGCTCAGGTTCGGTGCATTGTACCTATGCCGGTAGCGACCTTCCTGCTCAACGAAAAGCGGGAGAATCTGGCACGTATCGAAGCCACACAGAAGGTTCAGGTGGTGGTCATTCCGAACCCGGACATGGTGACCCCGCATTATGAAGTCACCCGTGTGCGGGATGACGATGAAACCCTGACCGATGAACCCTCCTACGCCCTGAAGCTGGAAGACAATTCCACCACCGAGCAGGAAGCGGTACTGGAGCGCAGCCACAAGCCGGAGGAAGCGGCCATTTCCGGTGTCATGGCACCGCCTGCACCGGCCCCTGCGGCAGCGCAGCAGCCCAGCGCCCCTGCCCCTGCGGCCAAACCGGCAGCAGCCAGAGCAGAGCCCGGCGTCATGAGCCGCCTGGGTGGCTGGCTGAGCAACCTGTTCAGCAGTGACAGCAATGACGATGACAATCGTCGGGGCGGTCGCCAGAGTGACCGTCGCCGCAGCGGCACCCAGACTCGCGGTGGCGCTCAACAGCGACGCAGCGCCGACAGCCGGGGGCGTAACAACACCCGCGGCGGCAGCGGCAACCGGAATCAGGCTGACAACCGTGGCGGCCGTGGTACCGACAAGAGCGATGACAGCAGCCAGGGCGGCAATAATCGTCGTCGCGGCAGTCGTGGCAAGGGCGGCACCAATACCGACAACAAGGGTGGTCAGCAGAATGACCAGCGTGGCAACAGCGAACGCAGCAGTGAGCGCGGTGGCAACGGCGAACGCAGCAATGAGCGTGGCGGCACCGGTGAGCGCAACCGGGGTCGCGGTGGTCGTCAGCAGGATGACGCTCGCGGCGGCAGAGGCCGTGGCGGTCGCAGTGGCAACCGGCAGAAAGACCAGAATGATCAGGCCGAGCAGCCGCAAGACGACACTGCACCGATGGCGAGCCCGAGCAAGCGTCCCGGCCGTGAACAAGGTCAGGCCGCCAAGGGCCAGAACCGCAAGGAGCGTCGTGATGAACGCCCTGAAGAACTGAAGCAGGCTACGGAGACTGCGGCCACCGAACAGTCAGCACCGGCCAAGGGCAATGTTGCGGCAGAGGCCCCTGCAAAGAAAGCAGCCAGCGATCAGGCCGCTACTGACAGCAAGAAAGAGAGCAAGCCCAGGGCCCCGCGCAAGGCCGAGCAGGCACAGAATGCACCGGCAGACGCGGAAGCAACCACAGAAGCGAAGGCGGACCAACTGGCAGACAGCCAGGACAGCGCCAGCGGCGACGAAGACAGCAAGCCCAAGTCAGGTGGTCGCAAGCGCGGCAGCCGTGGCGGCGCCAAGCGCTCCAGAAGCAGCGGCCAGGATGCCGGCAATGAGTCCGAGTCCGGGGACCAGAAAGGCACCGCAACTACTGACAGCGATGCTCAGACCGACCAGCAGCCGCAGACCGACGCCAAGGTTGCTGCCGCACAGGCAGCACCTGAAGCAGACAGCGAGCCGGCGGAAGCTCCTGTCCAGGCCGACAAGCCCAAGGCCGACAAGCCAAAAGCCGCTTCCAGAGCCAGAAAACCGGCCAAACCGACAGCCGAGGATCAGGCTACTGCGCAGGCCGAACCGGAAGCAAAGCCTGCGGCGCCGACAGACAGCAAGCCTGAACCGGCGCCAGAAGCCCCCAAAGCTTTGGCTGCTGAAGAAAAAGCTGAAGTCCCGGCCGCCAAGGCACCGAAGGTCGAAAAGCCCAAGGCCGAAGCGCCCGTGACAGCAGCACCCCAAGCCGAACCGCCCAAGGTGGAAAAGCCTGAGGCCGCAGCGCCACCGGCTGCCACCAGCGCAGAGCAATCGGCGCCGGCAAACGACAAGGACAGTGCAGAAGCCTCTTCGGGCCGGAAGTCGGGCCGAGCGCCCAACGACCCGCGTGAGATGCGCAAGCGTCAGCAGGCAGACTCCTGAGTCTGACCTTGCACCAGCCTAAAAAAGGCGGCCTTCGGGCCGCCTTTTTTGTATCCGTCCAATCGACAGTCAGCCGAACAGGCGGGGCTCCCGCTCCAGGCGCACACCAAACCGTTGCTCGATGTCGTCCTGAATGCGCCCCGCCACTGCCAGCACATCGCTGCGCGGACGCCGCTGGGGATTGATGATCACCAGTGCCTGCTGATGCCAGGTACCCACCCCGCTATCCGGATCACGCCAGCCTTTCCAGCCAGCCTGATCGATCAGCCATCCTGCAGCCAGCTTGGTGCGACCATCAGCGGACCTGAACATGGGCAGATCAGGATGGCGCTCCTGCAAAGCCGCAGCATGGCTGCTGGTAACCATGGGGTTGGTGAAGAAACTGCCCGCATTGGGGACGGCCCGGGGTTGCGGCAGCTTTTCCAGTCGTACGGAACAGACCTGTTCGATCAGTTGCCTCGGTGTCGGCTGCACAAGCCGCTGCAGAGGTCCGTAGGTGAGCACCGGACGGAACCGGCGCGGTAGCCGGAAGACTACCTGGGTGATAAACCAGCGGCCCGCCTCGGCGTGTTTGAACACTGAATCCCGATAGCTGAAGGCACATTCGGCGCGCGCAAACTGACGCATTTCTCCGCTATGCAGGCTGACGGCTTCCAGGTGCTCGATAAAGCTTTCCACCTCTACCCCATAGGCACCGATATTCTGTACCGGCGCCGCACCAACCGTACCGGGAATCAGGGCCAGATTCTCCAACCCATACCACCCCTGGGCGCTGCTGAACCGCACCCACCAGTGCCAGTTGATACCGCTGCCCACCGCTACCGTCACGCTGTCTTCATCCCAGGCCAGAGCCTGCAGACCGGACAGTTCATTGATCAGGGTCAGGCCATCGACCTGTTCGGCCGCCAGCACATTGCTGCCCTGCCCCAGGATGCGCACCGGCTGATCGTGTTCACTGGCCCAGGCCAGGGCCTGCTCCAGATCCGCCAGCGATCGAACCGGGGCCGCGTGTTGCGCCACACTGGCACAGGCCATGGTCTGCAGCCGCCCGAGATTGAAATCATGCAGGATCACAAGGCAGGCCCGCTGCGCTCCGAGGAGTCGGACCCTGGCTGTTGCATCATGCGTGCCTGGATGTGCTTCAACAGGCCTTCGGCCGCCTCGGTACAAAGATCAAACACATCGCGAAAACCGTCTTCACCCCCGTAGTAGGGATCGGGCACTTCACGTCGGGCCTGGTGCGGTGCAAAATCGAGAAACAGCACCGGAGCCTGCCCCTGAGCTCCGCTGTCCCGGTAAAGCGCTTCCAGATCCCGCAGATTCTGTTTATCCATCGCCAACACATAGTCGAAGGCGGTGAAGTCATCCGTCTGCACCTGGCGTGCTCGCAGATCGTCCAGTTCAATGCCTCGCGCAGCGGCTTCAGCCCGCGCCCGGGAGTCAGGCGGTTTACCCACATGCCAGGTACCGGTGCCGGCCGAATCTGTCTCTATGCGATCTGACAGGCCGGCCCGGGCCACCGCCGCACGGAACACGCCCTCGGCCGTGGGTGAACGACAGATATTGCCCAGGCAGACAAACAGCACACGTACAGGCTTCACACAACACCTCCCTTCAGCAGACCGCGGATCTGCTCCAGATCTTCCGGTGTATCCACTCCGCTGGGTGGCGGCTCGCAGGCCTCGGCCATGGCGATCGCAACGCCATGCTCCATAAAGCGCAACTGTTCCAGCTTCTCTGTCTGCTCCAACGGTGACGGCGACCAGCCGGTAAAGGCCTGCAGGGCCCCGGCCCGATAGGCATATATCCCCAGATGACGCCGGGCCAGATCGGGAACCGTGTCGGCACTGTCACGCAGGTACGGCACGGAGGCGCGACTGAAATAAAGGGCCAGCCCGTTGCCCGCTGTGACCACCTTGACGGCATTGGGGTTGCGATATTCGGTCAGGGTCTCTATCGGGGTACAGAGCGAGGCCACTCCGGCTTCCGGATGCGCCGCCAGCAATGCTGCAACCTGATTGATCAGGGTCGGGGGCATGCCAGGCTCATCACCCTGCACATTGACCACTATGGTGTCGTCAGACCAGCCGCGCAGCCTGGCCACCTCGGCCAGTCGATCGGTACCGGATTCATGGTCTGCTGCAGTCATCACCACGGGCAGCTCGATCGCCTGCAGCGCCGACTCTATGCGCGGGTCATCGGTCGCCACCCAGACTTCCTCCGCCTGACTGCGCCGAGCGGCATCTGCCACCCAGGCGATCATGGGGCGACCGTGAATATCCGCCAATGGCTTGCCGGGCAGACGGCTGCTGGCGTAACGGGCGGGGATCACTACCTTGAAAGCGGGCAAGTTGGCTGTCATCGGAGACTCTTCAATGGAACAATCGGCTTGGCGACTACCGGTCAGGCAGTCGGTCGGTTCAATACTGGCTGCAGCGTTCTCGCCAGGCGCTCCCGATCGAGCGGACTGAACTGCACCTGCAATGGTACTTCATAGGCCGCGCAAGGCAACGGGTCTGCCTGCAGCTTGATCGCGTCCTTGCTGGTCATCAGCACAGTGCGTCCCTGCAGGGCCGCGCGTTGTCGTTGTGACAACACCCCGTGATCCGACAGCGCCAGTGGCTCCAGTGCCCAGCCCTCCGCCCGCAACAGGCGGAAGAAGGACTCTGGCTGCCCGATACCGCACAGGGCCACCACGGGCTCGGTCTGACTGGCTGGCGTCGGGACCGGTCTGCTGGCCGTCGGAGACAAGGCTCGCAGAGCACCAAGTTGCAGTGCCATGGTCAACGGCTGCCAGGGCGCCAGAGCGCTGCTGGCGGCGGCCCGGGTGCTGCCCTTGCAGATCACCAGGTCCACCGAGTTCAGACGGCTGAGCGGCTCCCGCAGGGGACCGGCCGGGATCAATTCGCCATTACCATAGCCTGCCTCTGCATCAAACAGACAGAGCTCGCATTGCCGGTCCAGAGCCAGGTGCTGCAGCCCGTCATCACTGATCAGCACATCAACTTCCGGGTGTTTCTGCAGCAGATGGCGCGCCGCCTCGGGACGGCGCCGACCGACAGCGACCGGGCAGCCGGTCTGGTGCGCCAACAGCAGGGGTTCATCGCCGACCCGGGCCGCACTGTCCTGCTGCTGTACCAGGCTGGGACCGCGCTCCCGACCACCATGGCCCCGGCTGACGATGCCCGGATTGTGCCCCTGAGCGCGCAGCCAATCGGCCAACCAACCGATCATGGGAGTCTTGCCGGTACCGCCAACCACGATATTGCCGACCACGATAACGGGCACCGGCAACGGCTGACGTCGGCGCAGCAACTGGCGCTGATGAAGCGCGGACAGGCGTCCGTACAGAGCTGCCAGCGGGCGGGCCAGGCGCGTCAGTGGCGTCACCTGCTGCCAGTGAGCCGGCCAGCTCATCGGGCGGAGACTCGCGCTTCAGTCTGCATCGATCTGGGCCGCAAACGCAATCCGGCTGTGTCCCATGCGCCCGACTACATCCATTACGGTCAGCAGGGCCTGAGACGGCGTCTGCCGGTCAGTGGTGATGACCACCACCTGCTGACTGCCGGCATCCAGCACGGTGTCCAGCGCCCGGCGCAGCGTATCTGCCTGGCTGTTGATCAGCATTTCGCCATTGATCTCTATATTGCCACTGGCATCAATGACAACATCGACTCTGAAATTATCGGTGACAGCCTGTTCCGACTGTACCTGCGGCAATTCGACCTCGAGCTGGGTTTCACGCGTAAAGGTGGTCGTCACCATAAAGAAAATCAGCAACAGAAAGACCACATCAATCAATGGCGTCAGGTTGATGCTGACATCGTCTTCCTGGGCACGGCGGAAATTGAGACTCATGACTGCCTCATTGCCCGGACTGGGCGTTTTGGGGTTCGGCCGTCAGCGCATCGATCAGCTTGACGCAGTCCTGCTCCATCATGATCAGGATGGTGTCGACGCGGCGGCGCAGTGCCCGGTAGAAGATCATGGCGGGTATGGCCACCAGCAGGCCCGCTGCCGTGGTAATAAGCGCCTGGGAAATACCGCCGGCCAGCACGCCGGCATTGCCGGTGCCCTGCAGCATGATGGCGGTAAACACCTCGATCATGCCCAGTACAGTGCCCAGCAGCCCCAGCAGCGGCGAAATGAGTGCAATGGTGCCCAGGGTGTTCAGAAAACGCTCCATCTCATGGGCCACATGGCTGGCCTGCTGCTGCACGCTGTCCTTCATGGCTTCACGGCCCATACGGCTCTGTTGCAGGCCCGCCGCCAGAATGCTGCCGAGCCAGGTCTCACGCCGCATGTTCTTCAGGTACTCCGCCGACAGGCGATTGTCCTTCAACTGTTTCCAGACTGCTGGCAGCAGGTCGCGCGGGGCCACCCGATCGGCCCGCAACACCCAGAAGCGTTCGATAGTGATGGCGATGGCGAGGATCGAACAGATGATAATGGGGACCATAAGCCAGCCACCGGCCTTGACGATCTCGAACACTGATATTCTCCCTGCGCTTTAAGTATGTTGATGCGCTGGGATTCTAAGCCATGGGAGCAACCTTAGGCCATAGCTCTGCTCCATTAATCCCGATTCCGTGAACCGGTACCACCAACTGTGCCGGCCACAGGTGCAATGAGCTTCCGCCTCCACGGCGGCGATGCGGGCCTGAACCTCACCGGCAGGGTTCCGCTGCGCACTGTGGACCACCCGGCGCGGCCGCAGCGCCTCCAGCCAGGCCCGGGTATTGGCCGCCGCCGTACCGCCCCGACTACTGACCAGCACATCGACCGGGGCCGGTTGCTGTCGCAACAGCAGGCCATGCTCGGTGGTGGCCCCGGCCCCGCCGGAGATCACCACGGCCCCATGCGGGCTGCGCACTTCAAGCATGCAGGCGCCTTCGGTGGTCGACTCGGGTTGATAGCCTGGCTGCGGACGCAGAAACCGGAACTGCACCCCGCCCTGCTGCCACTGCACATTCAGGTCGCAAAAACGAGGCTCCGACCAGTCGGCTGGCCAGAACCTGGGTGGTCGGGCCGAGAACGCCTGCTGGGGCGCGAACCCCATGGTGGCCAGTGACCCCAGGCCGCCCTCGGTAAACCGGCCCGGGCGCGACAGCACCAGCGTGGTCCAGTCCCCGCGGGGGCGCCACCAGAACCAGCGCAACAGGGTCTGACTCAGGTTCAGTGCTGCCGGTGGCCCGGTACCGGTATCCATGACCACCCGGCCAGCCGCAGTTTCCACTATGGCAGCCTGCCCCTGGCCGGCATCCAGCACCCAGAGCTCAAACTCCCCGAGAGCCAGCGCCGGCCCGCGGCTCTGGTGCCACAAGGTACTGCCGGCCAGCGCGATCAGCAGCAGCCAGTAGATCCATCTGGCCCGAACCAGCAGGCCCAGAGCACAGCCCGCAGCCAGCAACAGGCTTTGCAGCGGATCCAGTACCGGCAACCAGGCCCAGGGCTGATCGAACAGGACCAGCAACAGCCGCCACAGGTCGGCCGCCAGGCCAAACCCGGTTGCGGCCAGCGGCACGCCGAGAGCGGCCAGAAAGGCCAGCGGCAACGCCACAAAGCTGACCAGCGGAATCAGCAGCAGGTTCAGCATCATGCCGGCGGGAAACAGGGGCAACGACCAGAGCGCATGCACCGGCACCAGCAGCAGTGACAGGCTCAACTGGATACCGACCAGTTGCCGCCAGCCCGGCCAGTGCCCGATATGGCGTGCCAGCATGATCAGCACCAGAGTGGCCCACCAACTGAACCAGGCACCTAGGTCCAGCCACAGCAGCGGATCGCCGATGACCATCAGACAACCGATGATCAGCAGCAGGTGATGGGCCGCCAGACGGCGGCGATACAGCCAGGCCAGTCCGGGCAGCAACGCCATCAGAAAAGCCCGCCACAGACTCACTGCCGGCAATGCGAGCCAGAGCAGGCCGCCAGCAATGACCAGTGCCGCCAGTTTCTGCCAGTCCTGGCGCACACCAACCGGGTGCAGGCGCCAGACCCAGCCTGCTATCCAGTAGGCCCACAGGGCCAGGCTGCCGATATGCAAACCGGACAGGGCCAGCAGGTGCTGTGTCTGGGTGCGAGCAACCTGCCCTCTGACCTGCGCATCCATGGCAGCTCGATCACCCAGCACCAGGGCCTCGTAGAAGCCTCTGGCCTGACCCGATACCGGGCGCTGACGAACCCGGTCCCGCAGATTGAGCAACCAGCGGTTCAGCGCGCGGGGTTCTGTCTGCTCGAAGTCGTCTATTTGGCCCTGTGCCTGAATACGATGGCGCAGCATCCAGAGAGCAAAGGAAGTCTGCCCGGGGCTGACTGTTGCTCGCCAGGGACGCAGCGACCCGGTCGCCATACCGGTCTGTCCGGGCTCTGGGGTTCCCTCGGTGCGCCAGTTCAGGTAGTAGCGGCCACCGCCCTGTTGTCTCACCAGACAGCGGCTTGACCAGTCCGAGGACCAGCAGCGTTCGATCTGCAGCGGCATCTGGTCCAGCGCACGGGGTTCGCTGAGCAACTGACTGACGTTGCCGTGTACCGCCCCCAGCGTCCACAGGACGCCCACCAGGGCAGCGCAAACAAGGTCCGAGCGCAACCGCCATACCAAAATGCCGGCCAGCGCAGCGATAGCCCACCAGACAGGTTGGAACAGTACCGGCAGTGCCGCCCCAAGCAGAAAACCACCCATGCCCCAGGAGGCCCGCCAGGAATGGATATCCGGCTTCATGATCTCTTCCCTGAGCCAGCAAGACAGCCCCGAGCCTAAATCAAGGGGCCCTGTTTCGGTGGGCAGTCCCAAGGGATAGGTTTTTTCGTAGCGAGCAGTGCAAGTCCCGACAGGGAGCTGTGCCTCATGGTAGCGAGGGACGCAAGTCCCGATTGAGCGGTATCAACCGCCTCAGTAGGCCTCCAGACGCCCCTGCTCCAGCCGATAGCGCACGGGCATGCGGGCGGCAAGATCGTGGTTGTGCGTCACCACCACAAAGCTGCACTGGGCGGTCTTGTTGAGGCCCAGAATCAACTCCTGAATCTGGCCGGAGGTCTGGGTGTCCAGGTTGCCGGTCGGTTCATCCATCAGCACCAGACGCGGTCGGTTCATCAGCGACCGGGCAATGGCCACGCGTTGGCGTTCGCCGCCCGACAACTCCGAAGGCTTGTGCTCGGCGCGATGCGCCACACCCACGCCTTCCAGCAGGCTGAGTGCATAGTCCCGATCCTGCGCATTGGGCTTGCGCCGAATGCGGGTCGGCATCAGGACGTTGTCCAGCGCGGTGAATTCATGCAACAGATGATGAAACTGGAACACAAAGCCCAGCGTCTCGTTGCGTACCTGGCTGCGCCGACGCTCGCTCATGCGGCTCAGATCCTCGCCATCGACGGTGACCGCACCGCTGCTGGGCAGATCCAGCCCTGCCATCAGATGCAACAGGGTTGATTTGCCGGCACCGCTGGTACCGACAATGGACACCATGTCCCCGGCCTGAATGTCCAGATTGAGACCATCGAATACCCATACCGGTTCAGGCCCGATCTGGTAGGACTTGGTCAGCTCGCGGCATGACAGCACAGATTCACTCATAGCGCAGGGCCTCCGCAGGCAGGGTTCGGGACGCCCGCCACGCTGGATACAGCGTCGACAGGAAGCTGGCCACCAGCGAAACACAGGCCACCAGGATCACGTCATCAAGGCGCAGTTCAGAAGGCAGATAGCTGATGAAATAAACGCTGCCGTCCAGCACCTGGAAGCCGAACAGGTTTTCGACAAAGGCTACAATGCGGTCAATGGTCAGGGCACCGAGAATACCCAGTATGATGCCGATGCTCACGCCGACCACGCCGACCACACCGCCCTGTACCATGAAGATGCCCATGATCTGGCTGGGCCGTGCGCCCATGGTGCGCAAAATGGCGATATCGGACTGTTTCTCGGTGACCAGCATGATCAGGCTGGACACAATATTGAAAGCCGCCACAGCCACAATCATGAACAGCAGCAGACCCACCATGCGTTTCTCGAGCTGAATGGCCTGGAACAGATTGCCCTGGGTACGCGTCCAGTCCGAGAACTGGTACTGGCCGGGCATGTCTATGGCCAGCTGCCGCGTGACACGGGGCGCCTGGAACAGATCATTCATCGACAACTGGATGCCTTGCACAGCCCCCGGCATGCGCTTCAGTGTGGCCATGTCCTCCATGTGCACAAAGGCGGTATCCGCATCCAACTGAGCGCCGACCTGGAAAATGCCTGAAACGGTAAAACGCTTGAAGCGTGGCTGCACACCCATGATGTTGACCGACACTTCCGGCACCATGACATTGATGCGGTCGCCCGCCTGCACGCCCAGTTGGCGCGCCAGGGACTGCCCCAGCACAATGTTCCAGTTCCCCGGTGTCAGATCGTCCAGGTTGCCCGAAACCATGTGATTGCGCAGTATCGATACCTCATCGATATAGGCCGGGTCTGTACCCGTGACCAGAGCGCCACGGCTCTGCCGGGGTGAAATCAGCATGGAGGTATCACTGATGTAGGGTGCTGCACCCCGCACTTCGGGATGTTCCAGCGCCTGCTCGCGCAGGGCCTCCCAGTTCTCGACCGGCTCCACACCGGATATTGTGCCATGCGGCACCATGCCAAGAATGCGTTCGCGCAGTTCACGCTCGAACCCATTCATGACCGAAAGCACGATGATCAGTACCATTACCCCCAGGGTAAGGCCAATCATGGAGACCGTGGAAATGAAAGAGATGAAGTGATTGCGCCGTTTGGCTCCGATGTACCGTCGTCCGATAAAAACGGAAAGGTTTTGTAACATCCGGAAGTTCACTTATAGTTCAGGAAAGAGATAAACGGCAGCCAGTCTACTGGCTGGCCTTTCTGTCTGTAAAGACATCATCTGGTAAAGCAGCAGGACCCGCCATGGAATACGACCGCAGAGCCTACTTCCGCATCGAAGATGTCGCCTGGGTGCTGACCGCATCATTCGCCGAGGACCGGCCCAGTGTGGTGGAGTACTTCCCGCAACTGCGCCATGTCACGGCCGAGAACGCCCTGGCGGCAGTCGACCAGGAATTGAAGGAGCTGAGCGAGCACCTGGATGAGAAAGCCCTGAGCCGCTATGTGCGGGCACTCAACCGCAAAATCGACCTGTTCCGGCAGAATCTGCTGATCCAGCAACTGGACCGCCTTGATGAAGACCCGCAGACCATTACCGTCAGTGAAGGCGGGCTGAGCTTCTGGTCGCACCAGGCCTACAAGATCGGGGACCGGGTGGCCATGGCACTGGTATTTTCCCCTTCCTATCTGGCTATTTATCCGCGCGCCGAGATCGTGAATTGTGAGCCGGACACCGGTGGCTACAACCTGCATGCCGCCTTTGTGGACATGCCCGAACCCATGCGGCAGCAACTGGCGCGGCATCTGTTGTCCCAGCAGACGGCGCACCGGACCTGAGCATCACGAGAAATCGCGCCGGAACGGCGGCAGCGCATTCAGCACCAGGCTGCCGTAGCGCGCGGTGCGCACCCGGGCATCGAGAATGACCACCCTGCCCTCGTCGTCATCCTGCCGGATCAGTCGGCCCACGGCCTGCGTCAGCCGGATAATGGCCTCGGGCAGCGTCAGTTGCATGAAGGGGTTGCCGCCGCGTTGTTCTATCCATTCTGCCGAAGCCGACTGCAGTGGATCATCCGGCACGCTGAACGGCAACTTGGCGATAATCACCTGCGTCAGCGCCTTGCCCGGCAGGTCAATGCCCTCCGAGAAACTCGCCAACCCGAAGATGGTACTGTTCCTGCCCTGCTCCAGGCGCTGCAGGTGGGTATCTATAATGGCTTCCCGGCTTTTCTGGCCCTGACACTGAATGGCCTCTCGCACTGCGGAAGGCAGCTGTTCGTATACCGATTCCATCTGCGCCCGTGAAGAGAACAGCACCAGGGTCGCCGCATGGTCGGTGAGCAGCGTCGGCAGGCGGGACACCAGGTCCCGGGTGTGCTGATCCTGCTGGCCGGCGTTGGCTGCATTGCCAGGCAACCAGATGACGCCCTGGCGGGCATAGTCAAAGGCACTGTCGACACGCAGATAAGCACTCTCGTCATGAATGCCGGAATGCACCCGGAAGCGGCTGAAATCGCCACCGACACTCAGTGTGGCGGATGTCAGCACAGCCCCCCAGGCCCGGTTCCAGAGGTAATGGTTCAATACTCCGCCGGCCAGAAACGGGCTGCACATCAGGGCCAGATCATCCCGGCCTTCGGCTTTCTCCACCCAGAACGCATTGGGCGTGTCGGCGTCAGCCTGCTGATACTGGCGTGACAGGTCGATGGCGGCCTGCACCAGTTCCAGGTCCTGGCCGATCTGTTGTGACCAGCTCTGCACCACCGGCAGTCCCGCCGGCGGATTGGCAGCCCGCAATTGCTGATTGATCAGCTTTTGTGCGCGGTTGAGAAAATCGATGATGGGCTTCAGGTGCTGAGTCAGCTCGACCAGGGCCACGCGCAGCGGCTCCGGCACCTGCCCCAGCGGGAAGCGGTAGTAGCCGGGACGCCCGCCGCCCTGCCCCTGCCAGTCCAGATCCAGCATGGCGCTGATCTGACGCAGTTGGTCCCGGGTCTCACGGGCCTGAAATTCCAGATCAGCCAGGCCTTCGCCCAGATCATCATAGGCCTGCAGCTCCGACACCATCTTGGTGGCGTGACGATTGACCTGCTCGATAAACTGGCTGAAGGCACTGAGTTCGAGTCGCAGGGTGAAATGGGACAGCGCCTTTTCGGGCAGATGGTGCGCCTCGTCGAAAACGAAGAGCGTATCTGCCGGGTCCGGCAGCACCACGCCGCCGCCCAGCGCCAGATCGCTGAGCACCAGATCATGATTGACCACCAGCAGATCCACGTCCTTCAGGCGCTGCCGGTGACTGAAATAGGGGCACTCGTTGTAGCGGCTGCACAGGGATCCGAGGCAGTCCGAACTGGTTGCCGTGATGGCCCGGCGCAGCGCCGGGTCAGGCTGCTCTTCCAGACCATCCAGGTCGCCGTTCCATTGCTTGCTGGCAAAGGCCTCGGTCAGACCGTCAATGCGCTCCATCAGCGCCTGGCTGGTGGCGGCAGCGCGATCAAACAGAGTGGCTTCTGTGCCCAGTTCGCCGCGCGCCTGCTCGGCTTTGACCTCGCAGAAGAATCGGCCGCGGCCCTTGCCGAGGGCATAATCGAACGAGAGGTCGGTATAGGCCTGCAGGTCGGGCAGATCCTTGTCCATCAGTTGCCCCTGCAGGGCGACGGTGGCAGTGGACAGCACCACCTGCTTGCGCTCCTCGGCAGCGATAATCAGCGCCGGAATCAGGTAGCCCAGCGTCTTGCCTGTGCCGGTGCCCGCTTCCACCACCGCAATGCGGTCGGCCACGGCTGTATCGGATTCTGCGGACGCCGAGGCTTCTTCGGTGGAGGCCGGAACGGGTTCTGCTGCCGCCTCAGGCGCAACACCGCCCAGGCGGCGGGCAATGTGGGCGATCATGTGCCGCTGACCACTGCGCGGACGCAGTTCCCGGGCGGCCAGATAATCCCGATAGGCCTTCTGAATGAGCTGTTTCTGTTGATCTGTTAACATAGGAGCCATTGATCGATACCGGTGCGACAGTGTATCAGGAATCCATGTCAGGGACCCCTGTGCCGAGGTTCAGGAACAGGCCGGACAAGGCGCTCAGGCACTGTGCAGGTGTTGATCAACATGAACCCGCACGACTGAACTGCACAGGATGCTCAGCGAATGACCAGAACCATCAAGGTACAGAATCTCCCCGTCAGCAATGACCAGCCTTTCACCCTGTTTGGTGGCATGAATGTGCTGGAAAACAGGGACCTCGCGCTGCGCGTGGCCGAGCAGTACAAGACCGTCTGCGCGGAACTGGATATCCCCTATGTGTTCAAAGCCTCGTTCGACAAGGCCAACCGGTCTTCCATGCATTCGTTTCGCGGCCCCGGCCTGGAGGAAGGGCTGCGCATTCTGGCCGATGTGAAGGCCGAGTTCGGGGTGCCCGTCATTACCGATGTGCATGAACCGCACCAGGTCGCTCCGGCCGCCGAGGTGGCCGATGTCATCCAGTTGCCGGCCTTTCTGTCCCGGCAGACCGATCTGGTGGTCGCCATGGCCCGCACCGGTGCCGTGATCAATATCAAGAAGGCCCAGTTTCTGGCCCCGGAGGAGATGCGTCACATCCTGCACAAGTGCGAGGAAGCTGGCAATGACCAGCTGATTCTGTGCGAGCGCGGCAGTGCCTTCGGTTACAACAATCTGGTGGTCGACATGCTGGGCTTCGGCATCATGAAGCAGTTCGACTATCCGGTGATCTTTGATGTCACCCATGCCCTGCAGCGACCCGGCGGCCGCAGTGACTCGGCCGATGGGCGTCGCCAGCAGGTAACCGAACTGGCTCGGGCCGGGTTGTCACAGAAGATTGCCGGGCTGTTTCTGGAGTCTCACCCCGACCCGGACAACGCCAGGTGCGACGGTCCCTGTGCCCTGCCGCTGGATCAGCTCAAGCCGTTCCTGCGCCAGATGAAGGCGCTGGATGATCTGATCAAGGGGTTTGAAGACCTGCACATTAGCTGACGGACCTAATTCTGTAGCGAGCGACGCGAGTCGCGATGGCGGTGTCAGTCGCCCCTCAGTCGGGACTTGCGTCCCTCACTACACGTGCTTCGCTACAGGGGCCTGTGCCTCATTTGTAGCGAGCAACGCGAGTCGCGATGGCGGCATCAGCCGCCCCTCAGTCGGGACTTGCGTCCCTCACTACACGTGCTTCGCTACAGGGGCCTGTGCCTCATTTGTAGCGAGCAACG
>NZ_SRMF01000001.1:845603-845794 GCF_004768465.1 Natronospirillum operosum | reverse complement strand
CGCGAGTCGCGATGGCGGTGTCAGCCGCCCCTCAGTCGGGACTTGCGTCCCTCACTACAGGCTGTGCCTCATTTGTAGCGAGCGACGCGAGTCGCGATGGCGGCGTCAGCCGCCCCTCAGTCGGGACTTGCGTCCCTCACTACAGGCTGTGCCTCATTTGTAGCGAGCGACGCGAGTCGCGATGGCGGCGT
>NZ_SRMF01000001.1:782330-845508 GCF_004768465.1 Natronospirillum operosum | reverse complement strand
GGCGTCAGCCGCCCTTCATCAGGGGCCCGCTACATGAAGTTGCGGTAGGCCTTCTCCAGCCCCATCTGCTGGCGCAGAATGAAGTCGATGGCTTCGCGGACCGCGCCTTCGCCGCCGTTGAGCTGGGTGCGGTGCCGCGCTATGGCCTTGACCATGCCCTGGGCATTGTTCACGGCAATCGGGAAACCCACCTGGCGCATCACGCCCAGGTCAATCACATCGTCGCCGACATAGGCCACTTCCTCTGCCGGCACCTGTACCGCCTGCAGCAGCTCCCTGAAGGCCTGCTGTTTGTCCTTGCAACCAAGATACCGATGCTTCACACCGAGGTCATCCAGTCGCTTCACCAGCGGCCCCGAGTCCCGGGCGGAAATCACTGCAATATCAATACCGTTGGCCTGGGCGACCTTGATGCCAAGGCCGTCATGCACATGAAAGGCCTTCAGGGTCTCGCCCTGGTCGGTGTAGTACAGGCGACCGTCTGTCAGTACGCCATCGACATCCAGGACCATCAAGCGAATCTTCATCGGGGTCATCTCCTGCCGGCAAGTGTACCGGCTACCAACAAAAAGGGCGGCTCTCGGCCGCCCTGTCTCTCCCTGCCTGTGCGGCCGGAATCAGCGAATCCGAATGGTAGCGGACTCCCGCAGATCAGTCAGTACAGATTCCACTGCGGCATTGCGCAGGTTCTGCGTCATGAACTGTCTGACGTCCTCTTCCTCGTCTTCTGCAACTTCACCCGGGGTCACGGAGACCACACGACCCACAGCCCACTGGCCATTGGCTGTCTCTGCCCGGAAAGCACTGCTGCCCTCGCCTTCCGGCGCCGGAGCACGGAAGATTTCATTCAGCAGGCTGTCCGCCAGGTCCGAATCGAAGCGGGTAATGCCACTCAGTCTCTGCAGGCTGATATCCGGGCTTTCACCCGCGCTCAGGGTACTGTACAGAGACTCTGCTTCTTCAGACGCCCGGGCGATCGCCGCTTCCCGCTGCAGCATGGTACGGATCTCGTCTTCCACATCTTCCAGTGGCATGACTTCAGGTGGCTGATGGTCCCGCTTGCGCAGCACGGCCAGGCTCATGTCGTCCAGCGCGATCACATCACTGTTCATCTCTTCGTTCAGCACATCACTGCTGAATGCGGCGCTGACCACGTCGTCTTCAGCGGTAAAGCCCTCGCCCCCGTCACGGGAGAAAAAGTCTGACGACTGGATGTCGAGCTCGAAGGTATCTGCCAGTTCCTGCAGATCCAGGCTGGCAAAGGCGATATTGGCGATCTCGTCGCGGATTACCGGCTGCGAGGCGATTTCACGCTCGACCAGTTCTGCCCGCAGCTCGTCACGCATCTCGTCCAGGCTCGGCATGTCAGCCACTTCGATATCATCCAGGCGGATAATATGGAAACCGAACTCGGTCTCAACCACGCCGCTGAGTGCGCCCGGCTCTTCCAGACCTTCAACAGCCTGCTCGAAGGGTTCTGCAAAGATACCTGACTGGAAAGTGCCCAGATTGCCACCGGCAGAGGCACTGCCCGGGTCATCGGAATAGGCTTCGGCCAGTTCGGCAAAATCCTCGCTTTCTGCCCGCTGGCGCAATTCTTCGGCCAGGACACGGGCTTCACCATCGCTGCGATCGTCGGCAGTGATCAGGATATGAGAGATCTCTCGCGTCGCATCCCCGCCTTCTGCTGCCAGGTAGCGCGCATAGGCTTCTTCGATGTCCTCTTCCGAGGGTTCGACATCGGCCTCGAGACGTTCACGCGGATAGATCACATAGTCCACTGCCACCCGCTCCGGCGTGGTGTAATCACCCTGGTTGGCATCGTAGTACTGGGCGACATCGGTATCGGTGATCTCGACCTGATCAAGATAATCTTCGGCCTCCAGGATGACGTAGTCCACATCCCGCTGCTGATTGCTGTACTCGCCGTACTGACTCATTTCATAAGGCAGGACAAACTCGGTACGCTGCAGGCCAGTCACCCATTGGTTGGTGATCTCGCTGTCGCCGATGGCATCGCGCAGCTGTCGTGGCGTCATGCCCTGTTGGGCGGCAATGCGGGCGAATACATCAGAGCTGAACTGGCCCTGCTGCTGGAACGCCTGTTCACGAGCCAGCACGCGATCCAAGGAGCGCTCGGTCAGGACAAAGCCTGCATCCTGCGCCGCCTGCGCGACCAGACGCTGCTGTACCAGACGCTCGATCACCTGCGGGCGCACCATTTCCTCCGTGATCATGGAGGGGTCAATGCCGTCGCCAAACTGCTGGATCATTTGCTGCCGCTCCTGCTGCACGCGGCGCTGAATCTCATTGGCCGAGATATCCTCGCCGTTTACCGTCACCGGAGCTCCGCCACTGAATACCAGCGGCACAACGGTAGACACCCCCCACAGGCCGAACGCCAGACAAATGACGACAACCAGAACCTTGCCCATGGGGCCTTTGGCACCACTACGAATACCCTCTAACATTGATCCTCCGCGATCAGCAAGCGTCCCGGCATGTACAGACCGGGGTCAAAATCAGGCAAAAAACTGTTCAGACAAAAAAAATGGCGAGTGGTACCCACTCGCCATTCTGGAATACCACTGTTCAATCAGTTGACAGCATCCTTCAGGGCCTTGCCGGGCTTGAAGCTCGGCGCCTTGGAGGCCGGAATCTGGATCGGAGCACCAGTTTGTGGGTTACGACCGGTACGCGCAGAACGCTCTTTCACAGAGAAGGTACCAAACCCGACCAGTACAACCTGGTCACCGTTTTTAAGTGCGCCGGAGATAGAGTCGATCATGGCATCAAGTGCACGGCTTGCCGCCGCCTTAGGAATGTCTGCCGAAGCAGCGACAGCATCAATCAGTTCAGACTTGTTCACGCTAATCCCCTTTTTATTTGGAAGTTTCGGCCTTCATCCGTCGCGCCTTCTCCCGAAAAACTCCGGGAGCAGCGGGAGCGGACATCCATGACCGAGTTTTAGTATGCTTGCACGGCGAGTACTGTTGCGTTTTTATACCAGCACAGCGAAAACACTGTCAAGCAAAGCCTAGGTTTTCTTGCCCTTACTCGGGACCCCGCATCACAAAAGGCTTTCCGCCATCCTGAATTGGCTCTCGATCAATGTGTACTGGGCCGCTTGTCCTCCTGGGTCGAGACGCCCGCCGCAGGTTTCAGATCGGCTTCGATCTGCTCATCCGTCAACGGTTTTGGTGTGCCATCCAGGGCTATATCGAGCACCTCGTCAATCCACTTGACTGGCTTTATTTCCAGACGTTCGAGGATGTTGTCGGGCACTTCCTTCAAGTCCCGCTCATTCTCCTCGGGAATGATCACTGTCTTGATGCCGCCTCTGTGGGCCGCCAGCAACTTCTCCTTCAGCCCGCCAATGGCCAGCACCTGACCGCGCAAGGTGATCTCACCGGTCATGGCCACGTCCGCCCGCACCGGTATCCGGCTTAGAGCCGACACCAGAGCGATACACATGCCGATACCGGCGCTGGGGCCATCCTTGGGCGTTGCCCCTTCCGGTACGTGAATATGAATGTCCTGGCGCTCGAAGGCACTGGGCAGGATGCCCAGTGCCTGCCCCCGGCTGCGCACTACCGTCATGGCGGTCTGAATCGACTCCTGCATCACGTCGCCCAGCTTGCCGGTACGGTTGAGCCGGCCCTTGCCGGGCGTCACCGCGGCTTCGAGGTTGAGCAGCTCACCGCCGACCGAAGTCCAGGCCAGGCCGGTGACCTGCCCAACCTGATTGTCTTCCTCAGCCCGCCCAAAGCGGAACTTGATGACGCCGAGAAAATCCTCCAGATCCTCCGGCCGCACTACCAGCGGCTTCTCTTCCGTTTTCTTTTCCAGAATACGACGCACGGCCTTGCGGCAGATCTTGGCGATCTCGCGTTCCAGACCACGCACCCCGGCTTCCCGGGTATAGTGGCGGATCACGTCGGTCAGCGTGGCGTCCGGAATATCCAGCTCATCGGCCTTCAGACCATTGCCCCTGAGCTGCTTGGGTACCAGATAGTTGCGGGCGATATTGGTCTTCTCTTCCTCGGTATAGCCGGGCAGACGAATGACCTCCATGCGGTCCAGCAACGGGCCGGGAATGTTCATGGAGTTGGAGGTACAGATGAACATGACATCCGACAGGTCATAATCCAGCTCCAGGTAATGATCGTTGAAGCTGTTGTTCTGCTCCGGGTCCAGCACTTCCAGCAGGGCCGAAGCCGGATCACCGCGATGATCCATGCCCATCTTGTCGATCTCGTCGAGCAGGAACAGCGGGTTGCGCACGCCGACCTTGGACATCTTCTGGATGACCTTGCCGGGCAGCGAGCCGATATAGGTGCGGCGGTGACCGCGGATTTCCGCTTCGTCCCGTACCCCGCCCAGGGCCATGCGCACGTACTTGCGATTGACGGCCCGGGCAATGGACTGCCCGAGAGATGTCTTGCCCACGCCGGGCGGGCCGACCAGACACAGAATCGGGCCCTTGATCTTGCGCACCCGCTTCTGCACGGCCAGGAATTCGAGAATGCGCTCCTTGACCTCTTCCAGGCCGTAGTGATCCTCGTCCAGGATCTTCTGTGCCTTCGGCAGGTCGATGGTCGAACGGGTCCGCTTCTTCCAGGGAATGGACAGCAGCCAGTCGATATAGCTGCGCACCACGGAGGCCTCGGCCGACATGGGAGACATCATCTTGAGCTTCTTCAGCTCGGTCTGAGCCTTGTCCAGCGCCTCCTTGGGCATGCCCGCTTCTTCAATCTTCTTCTCCAGCCCTTCCGCTTCATTGTGCGTGTCGTCAATGTCGCCGAGCTCTTTCTGAATGGCCTTCATCTGCTCATTCAGGTAGTACTCGCGCTGGCTCTTTTCCATCTGCTTCTTGACACGACCGCGAATGCGCTTCTCGACCTGTAGCAGGTCGATCTCGGTTTCCAGCAGCGTCAGCACATGTTCAATGCGCTCGCGGATAGCCGGCATTTCGAGAATATGCTGTTTTTCTTCCAGCTTGAGCGCCATATGGGCGGCGATGGTGTCGATCAGGCGACCGGGCTCGTCAATGCTCTCCAGTGAGGTCAGGACTTCGCTGGGCACCTTCTTGCTGAGCTGAACATACTTCTCGAACTGATTGTTGAGGGTCCGCAGCAGCGCTTCTTCCTCGCGCTCGCTCATGTCCTCTTCTTCCATCAGTGCGCCGGAGGCGACGACATAGTCTTCATGTTCGAAGTCGATATCACTGAGGCTGATGCGGGACACGCCTTCCACCAGCACCTTGACGGTACCGTCGGGCAGCTTGAGCAGTTGCAGGACCGTCGCCAGGGTGCCGAAGTCGAAGATATCTTCGGCCTTGGGCTCGTCTTCGGAGGCGTGCTTCTGGGCCACCAGGATCACCTTCTTGTCGGTGTCCATGGCAGCATTGAGGGCATTGATGGAGCGTTCACGCCCGACAAAGAGCGGAATGACCATATGCGGGTACACCACCACATCACGCAGTGGCAGTACCGGGCAGGAAACAGGTGCGTCAGTCATGCTAATCCAAACGATTGGTCAGGTTGCGCCGGGGGACAACCCCCGGCGGGACAGTATTCTGCACTGTCGGAGAGCGTGTCAGTCGCGACCGGAGGCGGCGCTCAGCGACTTCTCCTTTTGGGAGCTGTAGATCAGCAGCGGTTCCGAATCACCGGTGATGACCTTGTCGTCGATCACCACCTTCTCCACGTTTTCTTCCGACGGTATGACATACATGGTGTCTAACAGCACACTTTCAAGGATGGAGCGCAAACCACGGGCACCGGTTTTGCGTTCCATGGCCTTGCTCGCCACAGCGCGCAGGGCGGATTCACGGAATTCCAGTTCCACCGACTCCATCTCGAACAGCTTCTGATACTGCTTGACCAAAGCATTCTTGGGCTCGCGCAGAATCTCGATCAGCGCTTCCTCGTCCAGTTCGGACAGGGTAGCCACCACCGGCAGACGGCCAATGAACTCGGGAATCAGGCCATAGCGTACGAGATCTTCCGGCTCCACGGACAACAGCGTCTTGCCGACGTTCTGCGTGTTGTCCTTGGAATGAACCGGAGCCGAAAAGCCGATACTGCTCTTTTCACTGCGGTCCCGAATGATCTGTTCCAGGCCGGAGAAGGCGCCACCACAGATAAACAGCATGTTGCCGGTATCCACCTGCAGGAACTCCTGCTGCGGATGTTTCCGGCCACCTTGCGGCGGCACCGAAGCCACGGTGCCCTCGATCAGCTTCAACAAGGCCTGCTGCACGCCCTCACCGCTGACATCGCGGGTGATGGAGGGGTTGTCGGACTTGCGGCTGATCTTGTCGATCTCGTCGATATAGACAATACCGCGCTGTGCGCGCTCGACATCATAGTCGCACTTCTGCAGCAGCTTCTGAATGATGTTCTCGACATCCTCACCCACATAACCGGCTTCGGTCAGGGTGGTGGCATCGGCAATGGTAAAGGGGACGTTCAGCAAGCGGGCCAGGGTTTCCGCCAGCAGCGTCTTGCCGGAACCGGTGGGGCCGATCAGCAGAATGTTGCTCTTGCTGAGTTCGATATCCTCGCCCTTGACTGATTCACCGTGACGCAGGCGCTTGTAGTGGTTGTAGACTGCTACGGCCAGCACTGTCTTGGCCTGCTCCTGACCGATGACATACTCATCCAGAGTCTGACGAATCTCCGCCGGCGTGGGCAGCAGATCGTGCTCCGGCTCTATCTCGGCGTCCTGCAGTTCCTCGCGAATGATGTCATTGCACAGATCGACACACTCATCACAGATAAACACAGACGGGCCGGCAATCAGCTTGCGCACTTCATGCTGGCTCTTGCCACAGAAGGAACAGTACAGCAGCTTGCCGTCGTCTTTTTGCTTGGTGTCATCCGCCATCAAATTACTCCGGTACGCGTGTTACTCGATAAAGATGCAGCGGCGACTGCTAATTTGCAAGTCAGACTGCAGGACTGAGCGAATATTTCCTGCCAGTCGGGTACATCTGCTCGCCAATCAGTCGCGCTGGCTCAACACTGCATCAACCAGACCGTAGTCCTTGGCTGTTTCAGCATCCATGAAATTGTCGCGATCCGTATCGCGCTCGATGTCCTCAAGATCACGCCCAGTATGTTCGGCCAGACGTTCGTTGAGGGTTCTCTTGATCTTCAGGATTTCCTTGGCGTGAATCTCGATATCAGACGCCTGGCCCTGATAGCCACCCAGCGGCTGGTGAATCATGACCCGGGAGTGCGGCAGCACATAGCGCTTGCCCTTGGCCCCTGCCGCGAGCAGGAAGGCGCCCATGCTGGCAGCCTGACCGATACACATGGTGCTCACGTCCGGCTTGATGAACTGCATGGTGTCATAGATCGACATGCCGGCAGTCACAGCGCCCCCTGGAGAGTTGATGTACAGGTGAATATCCTTGTCCGGATTCTCTGACTCCAGGAACAGCATCTGAGCCACTATCAGATTGGCCATATGGTCCTCGACCTGACCGGTCAGGAAGATGACACGCTCTTTCAGCAGACGCGAATAGATATCAAACGAGCGCTCGCCCCGGGATGTCTGTTCAATAACGATGGGGACCAGAGCGTTTGAAGTCTGCATGGCGTTTTCCTCTGCCTGATTGTATGAGGTCATGAAACGGGAACTCCTGTACCTGCGATGAACACCCTCACAGCATAATGCCATTCCGGCGTGTCCACAAAGCTGCCATAAAAAAAGCGGTCACCACATTGTTGGGACGACCGCTCTTATTTCAACCTTCTGCCCGACGGAGAAGCGGCTTAATTGTCGCGCTTCACCGCTTCATAGTAGTCAGCCTGGACCTCGGTCACCTTGGCATCCTGCAGGATACGCTCTATTACCTTGTCTTCCAGCACCAGTGACTGCACCTGAGCCAGCTGTTCCTGGTTGTTCATGTAATAGTTGACGACAGATTCCGGTTCCTGATAGACGCTGGCCAGTTCTTCCACCCGGGCCCGCACGGACTCGTCATCCGCTTCCAGTTCATGCTTCTTGGCCACTTCGGAGAAGATCAGGCCCGTGCGCACCCGGCGCTCGGCCTGCTCGACAAAGAGCTCACGCGGCAACTGGTTCGGGTCCATCTGCTGGCCACCGCCGAACTGCTGCACGGCTTCCTGACGCAGACGCTGGATTTCCTGGTCAACCAGAGCCGTCGGCGCATCGAACTCGGACGCTTCGATCAGCTGATTAATGACGTCATTCTTGACCTTGCTCTGAACGGCCTGACGCGCTTCACGCGTCATGTTCTCGCGCACTTCCTGGCGGAAGGCTTCGACATCGGTTTCCCGGGCGCCCAGTTCCTTGATGAAGTCTTCGTTCAGTTCCGGCAGGCTCGGCGCCTGCACCTTCTTCAGGGTAATGTCGAAGGTGGCCTTCTTACCGGCCAGATCCTTGTTCTGATACTCTTCCGGGAAGGTCACCTCTATGGTCTTTTCCGCACCCGGCTTGATACCGACAATGCCTTCCTCGAAACCCGGAATCATGCGGCCGCTGCCCAGAATCAGTTCCTGGTCTTCGGCACTGCCACCGTCAAATGCTTCGCCATCGATCTTGCCGACAAAGTCTGCAACCACTTTGTCGTCATTGGCCGCGGCACGGTCGACATCATTGTATTCGGCGCGCTGCTGACGCAGGCTTTCGATCATCTGCTCGACGTTCTCGTCGGTCACTTCGACTGTCGACCGCTCGACTTCAACCTTGCTGAAGTCACCCAGCCTGATCTCCGGGAAGACTTCGAACACGGCGGCAAACTGGACCGCTTCGCCTTCATCTTTCACGTCTTCAAAGCGAGGGTAGCCTGCTGGCGTGATGGACTCCTGGTCCAATGCTTCCACATAGGACTCCCGTACCACATCCTGCAACACCTCGGCGCGGATGCTGGGGCCAAAACGCTGCTTGACCACACTGGCCGGCACCTTGCCCGGGCGGAAACCGTCCAGGCGCACACGACGCGCGGTATCCTTGACCCGCTTGTCTACTTCAGCGTTGACCTTGTCCGCCGGGACATTAATGGTCATCCGGCGTTCCAGACCGGAGGTCGTCTCAACGGTCACTTGCATGGGAAATCCTCACTGTATTCTGACTGAACATGCTTCGGGGCGGGAACTTTAAGGCTGCTGATACCAATAATCAACCGAGCACAGTCCGGTTCCGATAACCCTCATTAAAACAAGGGTGGTGCGGATGGTGAGACTCGAACTCACACGCCTTTCGGCACTGGAACCTAAATCCAGCGTGTATACCAATTTCACCACATCCGCACAGCGGAAAACGCCGCAGCCCGCCGGCCGCAGCGTTTTTCAAAAATGGGGTGGACGATGGGACTTGAACCCACGACCACCGGAGTCACAATCCGGGGCTCTACCAACTGAGCTACGCCCACCATAACTGTTTGCTGAAACGGACAATACACCGAATGGCGCGCCCGGCAGGACTCGAACCTGCGACCCCCGGCTTAGAAGGCCGGTGCTCTATCCAGTTGAGCTACGAGCGCTCGAGTAACTGCCGCTGGGTTAGCTGGTCGGAGCAGAGGGATTTGAACCCCCGACCCTCTGGTCCCAAACCAGATGCGCTACCAGGCTGCGCTATGCTCCGACGTGTCGCTCTGTTCAGCGTGCGGCGCATAATACTCAGGGCTTGGGTGGTCGTCAATGGCACGCCTCCGGTTTTGTTAAAAAAATTAACAAAAACAAATGGATACGAATGGGCCTGTTTTTGACGCCCACAGTTTGTACTTGGCGCTGAGGCCATGCGAAACTACGCCCCGTCTTGATTCAGGAGTATGCCCTACCATGACTGCCAGGCTGATCGACGGAAAGCAGATTGCCGCTGACCTGAAAGCACGATTGAAAACCCGGGTCACAGAGCTGACCAGCGCCGGCAACCGCCCGCCCGGACTGGCGGTCATTCTGGTCGGGGCCGATCCGGCCAGCCAGGTATATGTGGGCGCCAAACGCCGCAGCTGTGACGAGATCGGTTTCAAGTCGGTATCGCATGACCTGCCGGACACCACCAGCCAGTACGAGCTGCTGGAACTGATTGACCAACTGAATGCCGATGCCACCATTGACGGCATCCTGGTGCAGTCGCCGCTGCCGGAACAGATCGATGAACAGAAGGTCATCGAACGTATTCGCCCGGACAAGGATGTAGACGGTTTTCATCCCTACAATGTCGGGCGCCTCGCGGTGCGCATTCCGATGCTGGAATCCTGCACCCCCAAGGGTGTCATGACCCTGCTGCAGGCCACCGGGCAGAATGTATCGGGCAAGCATGCGGTGATTGTCGGCGCCTCCAATCATGTCGGCCGCCCCATGGCCCTGGAGCTGTTGCTGGCCGGCTGCACCATTACCGTCTGCCATCGCTTTACGCAGAGCCTGCAACACCATGTCGAGCAGGCCGATATTCTGGTCGTCGCTGTCGGCAACCGCAGTATCGTGGACGCGCACTGGATCAAGCCCGGCGCCACCGTGATCGACATCGGCATCAACCGGCAGGACGACGGCACCCTCAAGGGTGACCTGGATTTCGAGGTGGCGCAAAGCCGCGCCGCCTGGATGACGCCGGTGCCCGGCGGTGTGGGCCCGATGACGGTGGCCACTCTGATGGAGAACACCTATATCGCGGCCACGACACTGCATGGGCTGGGCCAGCCCTGATGCGCCGCCTCGTGCCACGGACTCAACTGCTCCGGCTGGCAGTCGCGGGCGGTTTGAGGCATCATGCGCAGCCAGATATACAGCCAGGACAGTCCAACTCATGAAAGCCATTATGCAGACTTCCAAGGGCACCATTACATTGGAGCTCTATGCCGACAAGGCCCCGGAGACCGTCGACAACTTTGTCCAGTATGCCAAAGAGGGCTTCTACGACGGCCTGATTTTTCACCGGGTCATCAGCCACTTCATGGTTCAGGGCGGCGGTTTCGACACCGACATGAACCAGAAAACACCGACGCGCGAGCCGATCAGGAACGAAGCCAACAATGGTGTCGACAACGAAGTCGGTACCATAGCCATGGCACGTACCATGGACCCGCATTCGGCAACCAGCCAGTTCTTCATCAACGTAGGCAGCAACGACTTTCTGAACCATCAGAATGAATCACCTCAGGGCTGGGGCTATGCTGCCTTTGGTCGGGTGGTGGATGGCATGGATGTGGTCAACGAAATCAAGAGCGTGCCTACTGGTCGCAACGGCCCGCATGATGACGTGCCGACCGAGCCTGTCGTTATTGAAACCGTCAAGGTAGAAGAAGACTGATGCACTTTGCGATCTCCGACCTGCACCTGAGCCCCGAGCACCCCGAACTGCTGGCAGGCTTTCAGCGTCTGTGCATGCGCCTGCCCGAGGCCACCAAGAGCTTGTGGATTCTGGGCGACCTGTTCGATTTCTGGATTGGTGACGACGCCCCCAACCCGGTGGCGGAAGGCGTGATCAAGGCGCTGCGTCCGCTGCACGCCAGAGGCGTGTCACTGCATTTCGTGCCTGGCAACCGGGATTTCCTGGTCGGGCAGCAGTTTGCAGAGCTGGCCAACATCCAGATTCACCACGACGGCAAGATGCTGGTCATCAACGGCCGGCCCACCTGGCTGATTCATGGCGACCACCTCTGCATCGATGACAGGGCCTATATGCAATTCCGCCAGATCGTGCGCAATCGCAGCTGGCAGCAGGACTTTCTCGGCAAGACAGTGGAAGAACGCCTGGCCATGGCCCAGCAGGCCCGCCAGCAGTCTTCCACCGAGAACGCCACCAAACCGGAAGACATCATGGATGTGAATGAGGAGTATACCGTGCAGCAGGTGGCCACCCACGGGGCTCTGGATCTGATTCACGGTCATACGCATCGGCCGGCTTTTCATCCGCTCGGTGAGGACGGCACTCGCTATGTGCTGGGCGATTGGCGCAACGGCGAAGCCGTGATCTGTCAGTGGGACAACAACAGTGCCCCGGTGCTCAAACGCCTCAATTATGCAGCGGACGACGCCTCGCTCGGCACGCCACTGTGAAACCGGAACTCGTCAGCGGGAGCCTGGATCAGTGCCAGTTCCCGCTGGCGAAACTCGGCCACCCTGCCCTGTACTGACTCGGTGCTGATACCGGCCTGACCGGCCACCCGCTCTGCCTGCTGAATATAGATCTCGAAATGCCGCGCCTCGGAGCGCAGCAACCCGGTGTAGAAGGTGGCCAGCTCATCGTCCAGATGCGGTGCCACAGCGGCAAACCGCTCACAGGAACGGGCCTCGATAAAGGCACTGATGATCAGCCGGTCAATCAGCTTCCAGGGCTCTTCCTGCCGGGCCTCGGCGATCAACCCGGAAGCATAGGGGGCCGCGCTGAGATGGTCATATGCAATGCCGCGCCGGCGCAGCAGGCGCAATACCTGCTCGAAATGCACCAGTTCCTCACGGGCCAGCTTGCTCAGCCGATTCAGGAAGGCCGAATCATCCACATAGCGATACATCAGGCTGAGCGCCGTCGAGGCCGCCTTCTTCTCGCAATGGGCATGATCGATCAGCATCAGGTCCTGATGCTGCAGGGCCCAGTTGATCCAGGCCTGCGGCGTGGGACCACCCAGAAATTCCGTTACCGGCCTGGCCAGTTCATCGACTGCAGACACCCTGATCTCCTCTCGATGCGGTTATTGAACGGCGCGAACAATACTCCGCTTTTTTGCCGATTGAAATATTTGCAGCTACATTGAAAGTGTCAATGGACGTCACAGAGTGCATTGATCTGAGTCAATGCCGGCGGCGTTCGCCAGACGAGACAAGAGTCCCATAGACGCTATAAGGAGCGGCCATACATGGCAGATACAATTCATATAAGAAGACAGCTTCGCGACCGTCCTGAATTCAAGAACATGCCCAAACCACTGACCTGCAGTGCCACAACCACGGTGCAGGAGGCCGTGGATGCCATGTGCGCCAAGGGCTTTGGCTGTATCGTCATTGTTGATGACGACCAGACAGTAAAGGGCATTTTGTCAGAACGCGACATCATGACCCGTCTGGTCAACAAGAAGAAGGACCCCGCCACCACTCCCGTATCCGAAGTGATGACCCGGGAGCCCTATGTGGCTCATGAAACCGACAATGTAGTGGATTGCCTGCGCCTGATGTCAAACAAGCGCTTCCGCCGTCTGCCTGTCGTCGACGAAAACGAACGCCTGCAGAAAGTATTTACTCAGGGCGATTTCGTGTCCTACACCTGGCCCGACATGCTGCACGACATGGCCGCCAGCACCAAGGCCAGTGTCAGCCGCAACTATCCGCTCTGGATGCTGGCCGGCGGCATTGTCGTCTATGCACTGATGATGTCGATTCTGGTCTTTGTACTGGCCACCTGAACCGGGCGGGCTCCGGCCCGCCCTCCTGCTACAGCAATCGTTCGATATCACTGCGTATGCCGCCCACCAGGGCGGCATCTTCTGTCTCTGCACTGTATTTCATCATCAGACTGCCCTGCGGGTTCATCAGATACAGTGCCTGCACCGCCTCGCCTGCCGGCTCATGGACCGCGACCGCTTCCGAGCTGCCCAGCGCCCGATTGATCGCACTGGCGTGGGCATCGAGATGCACGACCGAGTCCGACATGGCGACCGGCAGCGCCTCGGCCCGGCCCGGAGAAGGATCCAGCAGCAGCGCCCGTACACGCCCGGCTGGCGCATCCACCGCCGCCAGTATGTCTTCGATCTGCGTCAGACGGACCCTGCAGCTGTCAGTACAGGGGTTCGGCAGCACATAGACCAGCCACCAGGAAGCCGACAGTTCCTGCGGCTCCAGCCGGCCGTGGTCCAGCATTGGCCCCAACTGGATAAAGGCCACCGGTTTCTTCAGGCGCTCACCAAAGTTGGTGGTCTTTTCCGTATTCTCCAGCCAGCCACGCTGCACGGCTATCTGAGCCCAGAAGATCGGCGCCATGAACAGAACCAGCAACAGCAACAGGACCAGTCGTGTCATCAGCCGCGTTGAAACCTGCATGGACATCTCCCTGAGTACACCTGCCTCGTTTATACTGTGCCCACACTCACTTTTCCAGCCAGAGTCGCCAGATACTCATGAGGCAACCTACCCTGCTGCTGTCACTGACCGCACTGCTGTCCCTGCTGACGGGCACCCTGCTGATTCTGGGCTACCTCGCTCTGACCGGTGGCACAGCCGAAGATCGTCCGCTCGCCGGCACCGAGCCCGGTCCCGGAGTGCAGGCCTGGGCCCGTGATCAGATCGTCGACACCCTGCCGGCGTTCACCATGGAAGACCTGTCGGGCCGTGAGCGCGCCATTGGAGAATGGGTCGGCCAGCCGATGATCATCAATGTCTGGGCCACCTGGTGCGGCCCCTGCAGGGAAGAAGTGCCATTGCTGATCGACATCCAGGCTGAACATGGTGACCAACTGACGGTGATCGGTCTGAGCATGGATGACCCCGCACCGGTCTCCGCATTCGCCCGCGAGTTCGGCATCAACTATCCGCTGCTGGTGGGCGACGCGGATGCACGCACCGTTACCCGCCTGCTGGGCAGTGATGAACTGGGGCTGCCCCATACCTTTGTGGTCGATGCAGAAGGCCGGATCGTGGGTTTTCACCTCGGCCTGATCCGCCCGGAAGAAGTGCCGGCCCTGCTCACACCCATTGTCGACATGCAGTGAAACTGCACACCATATAACCAAAAAAGTTTACAAACCGGTTACATATAGCAAATCAAGATAATAAACGCCCCCCTCCACAGGTTGCGCTGATCTACTATTCAATTTAAGTTGACGGAACATTTGCGGACGTTGCTCAAACGCACAACAACAACAGAGATTGAGGGAGCAATTTGTCGAATCACGACACTTTACATGTCCGGACCATGCCTGTTGTCTCGGTGATCGATGGTCGATCCGGAGGCGACGCTGAGTCACTGTCGGTGCGTGCTATTCCCGACAACGGACATCCTCTGTCCCCTCGTATCCCTGTTTTGCCACGTAGCAGCAACATGTCGCAGTCACCTCACTGCAGTTCAAGAACAACACCATCGAGCCGGAGCAGGGTCTTATGATTATCGTGATCGCCATCGTGCTGCTAGTCGTCGGGACGGTACTCTTTCATTTCCTGAGTCCCTGGACCTTCACCCCCCTGGCCTCCAACTGGACTGCCATAGACAGCACCATCAGCATCACCATACTGATTACCGGTATCGTCTTTATCCTGGTCAACCTGTTCATGGCCTATGCCATCTACAAGTTCCGCTATCGCAAGGATCGCAAGGCTGATTACGAGCCGGAAAACAAGAAACTGGAAATCTGGCTGACCGGCATCACGGCGGTGGGTATTGCAGCCCTGCTCGCTCCCGGCCTGTTCGCCTGGTCCAGCTTCATCAGCAAGCCGGATGACGCCCAGACCGTGGAGGTGCTGGGCAAGCAGTGGCACTGGCTGTACCGCTTCCCCGGCGATGACGGCGTGCTCGGGGCTACCGACCCGCGCTTTGTGAGCCCGGACAACCCTTTCGGCCTGGACCCTCAGGACCCGGCCGGCCAGGATGACATTCTTGTATTCAGCAACATCCTGCACCTGCCGGTTGATCAACCGATGGAAATGAAGATGCGAGCCATGGACGTGCTGCACAATTTCGGCGTGCCGCAGTTCCGTGCCAAGATGGACATGGTGCCCGGCATGGTCACCAGCATGTGGCTGACCCCGACCCGTATCGGCAACTTTGAAGTGGTCTGCATGCAGCTCTGCGGCATGGGGCACCACGCCATGCGGGGCCGCGTGGTGGTGCAGGAGCAGGATGATTTCCAGCAATGGCTGGATCACCAGCCCACCTTTGCCGAGACCCTGGACGAGCATCACTGGGGTAACCCCGAGAATGGCGAAGCCCTCTACCAGACCTGTGCCGGTTGCCACGGCACTGCCGGTGAAGGCAACCCGGCCATGAATGCACCCAAGGTCAGCGGGCTCGGCCAGCAGTACCTGATCCGACAGCTCGAATACTACCGGGATGGCGTACGCGGGGCGCATGAAGACGACAGCCTGGGTCAGCAGATGGCCGGCATGATGGCCACCCTGCCCGATGAGCAGGCCATTCGGGATGTGTCGGCCTACATCATGACGCTGCCCGACCAGCCGGCGGAAAATACCATAGTGGGTGACCTGCGCCGGGGTGAACAGTATTACGCCAGCTGTGCGGACTGTCATGGTACCAGCGCTGAAGGCAACTACTATACGCGCGCGCCCCGCCTGGCCGGGCAGCTGGACAGCTATCTGGTACGTCAGATCGAGAATTTCAAATCCGGGGTCCGGGGTGCTCATGAGTCCGATCAGTACGGCATGCAGATGCGGCTGTTCGCGCAGCGCGTGCAGACCGAACAGCAAGTCAATGATCTGGTGGCTTACATCAACAGCCTTGAACCTGACAGCGATTAAGAATAACAGGACCCGTCACTCAATCGGGCCAGTGACCGTCTGCAGAGGAAAATTAACATGACCCATGTCCCAATTGCTGATCAACCGATGGATGATCACCATCCGACCAGCTTCGTAGCCAAGTATGTCTGGAGTCAGGATCACAAGGTCATTGCCATTCAATATGCCGTGATAGCCATCTTCGTCGGCGTGGTGGCCCTGATTCTGTCGGCCTTCATGCGGTTGCAACTGGGCTTCCCGGATACCTTCAGCTTCATCAACCCCAATACCTATCTGCAGTACATGACCATGCACGGCATGATCATGGTGGTCTACATGCTGACGGCGCTGCTGCTGGGCGGGTTCGGCAACTACCTGATTCCGCTGATGGTGGGGGCCCGGGACATGGCCTTCCCCTACCTCAATATGCTGAGTGTCTGGTTCTACTTTGTCTCGGTCATTATTCTGCTGGCCAGCTTCTTCGTGACCGGTGGCCCGACAGGGGCCGGCTGGACGCTCTACCCGCCACAGACCATTCTGCCCGGCACGCCCGGCAATGAATGGGGCATCATTCTGATGATCCTGTCGCTGGCCGTGTTCATCGTCGCCTTCACCATGGGCGGCCTGAACTATGTCACCACCATCATGCAGGCGCGTACGCACGGCATGACCCTGATGCGGATGCCGCTCACCATCTGGGGCATCTTCATTGCCTCCTGGATGGGCTTGCTGGCCTTCCCGGCGCTACTGGTGAGTGCCATCATGATGGCCATGGACCTGCTGCTCGGCACCAGTTTCTTCATGCCGACCCTGGTGTCGCTGGGGAATGCTGTTGACCACAGCGGCGGCAGTCCGCTGCTGTTCCAGCACCTGTTCTGGTTCTTCGGCCACCCGGAAGTCTATATCGTCGCCCTGCCCGCTTTCGGCATGGTGTCCGATGTTCTGGCAACACATGCGCGCAAGAACATCTTCGGCTACCGCATGATGGTCTGGGCCATTGTCATCATTGGCGCCCTGAGCTTCCTGGTCTGGGCGCACCACATGTATGTGAGTGGCATGAACCTGCCCTTCGGCTTCTTCTTTGCCACCACCACGCTGATCATCGCCGTACCCACGGCACTCAAGGTCTACAACTGGACGCTGACGCTGTGGCAGGGCAACATCAGGCTGACCCCGCCCATGCTGTTTGCCATCGGCTTCATCTTCACCTTTATCCACGGCGGGCTGACCGGCCTGTTCCTGGGCAATGTGATTGTTGATGTGCCGCTGGCCGACACCATGTTCGTGGTGGCGCATTTCCACATGGTCATGGGCGTCTCCACCGTCATGGTCATCTTTGCCGCCATCTATCACTGGTATCCGCTGATCACCGGCCGCATGATGCATGAAGGCATGGCCAGAGTTCACTTCTGGACCACCTTCCTGGGTTCCTATGCCGTCTTCCTGCCAATGCACTATCTGGGCTTCATGGGTGTACCCCGGCGCTATTTCGCCATGGGTGACACGGCCTTCATGCCGGAATCCACCCATGCCCTGAATGCCAGCATTACCGTCTTTGCGCTGATCCTGATTGCCTTCCAGGCCGTCTTTATCCTCAACCTGATCTGGACGCTCAGGCACGGCCGCGAGGCGGGCAAGAACCCCTGGGGTGCCACCTCGCTCGAGTGGCAGACCCCGGATGTGCCCCCGAAACATGGCAACTGGGGTGACAAGCTGCCGGTGGTGCATCGCTGGGCCTATGATTACAGCGTGCCCAATTCGACGCAGGACTTCATTCCCCAGACGGTGCCGCAGGGTGAGATGCTGGAGAAATCCGCCGCCGGGCAGACCGAGGGCAAGTCGTCATGAACCTGATCGCACGTCTCACCGAGCGTTCCTGGGATCCGGCCACCAGCGCTGCCGCAGCAGCCTCGGCTACCGGACCCGAGGACGTCTTTGCCGGCCGCCAGACCATGCTGCATATCTTTCTGGTGATTGTCAGCGTGATATTCATGCTGTTCTTCCTGACATTCATCGCGCACTCGCAGTATCCGGGCTTTGAAACCCTGACCGGTGAACCCTGGAAGCCTCTGGCCAGCACCACCCAGCTCTGGATCAACACCGGTGTACTGGTACTCGCCAGCCTGATGATGCATCTGGGCCTGACCAGGGCGCGCCAGGGCCAGATGGGCCAGGCGATCGGTTTCACGCTGGTGGCGGCCTTCTTCTCGCTGCAGTTCATGCTGGCCCAGTTGTGGCTGTGGCGCGATCTGCACAGCATGGGCCATACCTTGGTCAGCAACCCGTCGCACAGCTATTTCTATCTGATGACGGGTGTGCATGCACTGCATCTGGCGGGCGGCCTGGTTATCATGCTCGGAGCACTGGTCTTGATCTGGCGCCGTGCGGCCATCGAGCGGCTGGAGCGCAGCCTGAAGCTCTGTTCCACCTACTGGCATTATCTGCTGGGTCTGTGGCTCGTCCTGTTCGTGCTGCTGACCCGGTCTCCGGAAACCTACAGAACCATAGCCATTCTTTGCGGTTTGGGGTGACAGAACCATGACAGCGAAAACGGATAAATCAGAGGTGCAGAGTACCTGGGACGGCGTGGTAGCCGACTGGTCGGCAGACAAGGAAACCTTTGCCATGCCCTGGGGCAAGCTGATGATGTGGATCTTCCTGCTGGGGGATACCTTCATCTTCGGCATATTCCTGATCGGTTACATGGCGGTCAGAATGTCCGCTGTCGAACCCTGGCCCGACACCGAAGCCATCTTCACGATGACCATGTTCGGGCACGAGTTCCCGCTGCTGCTGATTGCGATCATGACCTTCATCCTGATCACCAGCAGTGGCACCATGGCCATGGCGGTCAACTACGGCTATCGGGGAGACAAGCGCAAGGCGGTCATGTTCATGGGGCTGACAGCCCTGCTCGGCGCCACTTTCCTCGGCATGCAGGTCTTCGAGTGGTACCAGCTGATCGTCCACTACGATATCCGGCCCTGGGGCAACCCGCATGGAGCCTCCCAGTTCGGTGCCGTATTCTTCATGGTCACCGGTTTCCACGGCCTGCACGTGCTGGGCGGGGTGATCCTGCTGATCGTGATGGCAATCAGAGTACACCGAGGCCTATATGACAAGAAGGGCTATGCCGTCGTCGAGATCACTGGTCTCTACTGGCACTTTGTAGACCTGGTGTGGGTATTCATATTCGCATTCTTCTACCTGCTGTAGGAGGCAGACATGACCACTGAAACACATCATACGCCGCCGATCAGCCTGTTTCTCAAGGTATGGGGCCTGCTCTTCGTACTCAGTTTCTTCTCCTATCTGGTGGAATACATCGGTATTGAAGGCTTCTGGCGCTGGACCCTGGTGCTGTTCTTCATGGTGCTCAAGGCCTGGGTAATCCTGCGTGTATTCATGCACGTCAAATGGGAGCGACTGTCGCTCCAGTTGTTGCTTGGGCTGCCCACACTGGTGATTTTTGTGCTGGTTGCCATTTCTGCCATTGAAGGCAATTACATCCACAATCTGCGGCTGGAATTCTTCTTCCGCTGAACATGACGTGACGACACCATGGCTACGCTGACGCCACGTACCCGACTGCTGCTGGTCCTGCTGTCCCTCGGCCTGTGCCTGGGGCTTGCAGTGACCGGCTGGCTGATCTACCGAGCCCAGGCATTGCCCGAGGTACAGGGAGTCGTTATGGGCCGGGCGGCCGCGATGCCCGAGTTCACCCTGACCGATCACCGGCAGGAACCCTTCAGCAACGAAAACCTGCAGGGCCGCTGGCACCTGCTGACCTACGGCTTCACCCATTGTCCCGACATCTGCCCCGGCACCCTGGCGGCCATGGCCTCCGTGGTGCGTCAACTGGAGCAGGATGGCAGTCCCTATGATGATCTGGACCTGCTGTTCTACACTGTTGATCCCGAGCGTGACACGGCGTCAGCGCTCGCCGACTATGTGCCCTTCTTTCATCCCCGGGCCACCGGGCTGACCCTCAACGGCCATGTATACAATCGCTTCGAAGCGTTCGAGCGCAGCCTGGGCATCGTCTACGAGATTCCCGAGTTCGATCGTTTTGGCGAGCCCTATCCGGATGACAGCTATCCGGTCAACCATGGCGTCAAGGTCTACCTGCTGAACCCAGGGGGTCGCCTGCAGGCGGTGTTCGAGCCCGCCTATTCCGAACATGGCATGGTCCACTTCTCTGCCACCACACTGCTGCGGGACTATCTGAGAGTGCGCCAGCATCTGGACGGCTGACACCCCCGCACAACAGGGTTCCTGTATTATCCAGGACATCCCTGAACCCACAGGGCGACTCAAACAGGTTACAATGCTGCAGTAACGGATTGGGGAGACCTGCCACTCGATGGATCTCAGTAACCAGATCATTCTGTTTGTCGGGCTGCTGTTTCTGGTCAGCATTACCGCCAGCATTCTGTCTGCACGCATTGGTGCCCCGCTGCTGCTGGTGTTCCTGGTCATCGGCATGGTGCTGGGCGAAGAAGGCCTGGGCCTGATGTTTCAGGATATTCAGCTCGCCCACCTGATCGGCAGCCTGGCGCTGGCGGTGATCCTGTTCGACGGTGGCCTGCATACGGACCGCAACAACTTCCGGGTCGGCCTCAAGCCTGCCGTGTCGCTGGCCACCGTTGGCGTGCTGGTGACGGCTGTGCTGACCGGCCTGCTGGCAACCTGGGTGCTGGGTCTGCCGCCACTCTACGGGCTGCTGATGGGTGCCATCGTCGGCTCCACCGACGCGGCGGCGGTATTCTCGCTGCTGCACACGGCCAAGCTGGAGCTGAAGCAGCGGGTGGCGGCAACGCTCGAGATCGAGTCCGGCAGCAACGATCCCATGGCCATTTTCCTGACCGTGGTATTACTGGAGCTGATTCTGTCCGGTCAGACCGGCCTCGACCTGATGGTGCTGTTCGAGTTCCTGCGTCAGATGGGCCTGGGGGCTCTGCTCGGCATTGGCGGCGGCTGGGTGGCCGCCCGCGCCATCAATGCCCTGCCCCTGTCGCCAGGGCTGTATCCACTGCTCGCACTGGCTCTGGGGCTGACCCTGTTCGGTGCCACATCGGTTGCCGGCGGCAGCGGCTTCCTGGCCATCTACCTGGCCGGTGTCCTGATGGGCAACAGCCGGATGCAGTCGGCGCAGAACATCCGCCGCTTCCACAACGGCATGGCCTGGATGAGTCAGATCATCATGTTCCTGATGCTGGGCCTGCTGGTCACTCCCAGCGAGCTGCTGCCGACCAGTCTGGAAGCACTGATCATCGCCCTGGGCCTGATCTTCATAGCACGCCCGATTGCGGTGGTGATCAGCCTGTTTCCATTTCGTTTTGCCTGGCGCGAACAGCTGTTCATCAGTTGGGTGGGTCTGCGCGGTGCAGTGCCCATCATCCTGGCCATCTTCCCGCTCCTGATGGGCGCCGAAGGTGCCAGCACCTTCTTCAATGTCGCCTTCTTCGTGGTGCTGGTGTCGCTGGTGCTGCAGGGCTGGAGTCTGCCCTTCGTGGCCCGCTGGCTGCAGGTCGACATTCCGCCGAATGCCAATATGGTACAGCGGGTCGAGCTGGATATTCCCGGGCAGCCCGAGTACGAACTGGTGGGCTATCAGATTACCGGTGAAAGCCCGGTACTGAACCGCCCGCCGGCCGAGCTGACGTTGCCGGAAGGCGTCAAGCCGGCCTTGCTGGTACGGGAAAAACGCGTCATGAGTGTCTACGAATGCGGCACCCTGAACCTGGGCGACACCATCTACCTGGCCTGCCCGCAATCACAGATTGCGCTGCTGGACCGGGTCTTTGTGACCGTCAAGGTGCCCGGCCGCCTCAGCGACAAGAAGTTCTTCGGCGAATTCGTGCTCAATGGCAACACCTCGCTGGAGGCGCTGGCCATGATGTATGGGTTCCCTCTGCCGGAAGACAGCAAGGGCCATACCCTGCACTCCTATCTGAACCGGAAGTTCGATCGTCCTGTGGTGGGTGATCGAGTCAGGCTGGGCAGCATCGAGCTGGTCGTACGTGACATGCAGGGCGACCGCTGCGAGAAGGTCGGCCTCAAGTTGCTGGCCTGACTCTCTGAAGCTGTGGAGCTGACTAGAGCCCGCCGCGTATCTGGCGGCGCTCTGTGCAGGCGGCATGGATGGCCTCATCATCCGCATCCGGAGCTGTGACCTCCGGCCGCACAATGGGCCTCCCCAGCAAATCTGCAGCCTGGTCCAGACTGCCGGCATTGCGCACCTTCACGTAGTCCATATTGCGCAGGCTGGTCTCGGCCCGCCCGGCGGCCGAGGCACTGCTACCGTACAGTACTATGGATTCGCTCTCCCCGATGCCCAGTTCCTGCACGCCCAGCACGATACAGTCCCAGTCTATATGCCGCGCCCCTTCCACATGCCGTATGGCCCATTGCGGCCTTTCCCGGGTGTCGATGATGTGGGCGTTGCTCAGATCAAAATCCGTATCAGGCTCGGGCGCGCAGGCAGTGAAAATGAGCATCGCTACAGATAACGGTATAAATTTTGAGAGGGTTATCTTCACCGCTTACGGATCACCAGACTGCCAATCGAATAGCCGGCACCGAAGGAGCAGATCACGCCGTAATCCCCGCTCTGCAGGTCCTCGTGATACAGACTGAAGGCAATGATGGACCCAGCCGAGGCCGTATTGGCGTATCGGTCCAGCACTATGGGTGCCTCGTCACCGTCTGCCGGTCGGCCCAGCAGCTTTTTGGTGATCAGCTGATTCATGTTGATATTGGCCTGATGCAGCCACCAGCGCGTCACATCGGCCGGAGTCAGGTCATGGGCTTCGAGGTGTCCGGTGATGTGTGCTGCCGCCATCGGGCACACTTCCTTGAATACCGTCCTGCCCTCCTGATGGAACAGCGCGTCCGGGTCGAAGGGGTCGACATCCTGCGTGCGCGAGACATAGCCGAAATTGGAGCGGATGGCGTTGGAGAACACCGTCTTGGCGCGTGTGCCCAGAATCTCGTACTGATGTGCGCTCTGCGCCAGATCACCGCGCTCGATAACCACCGCCGTGGCCACATCACCGAAGATGAAATGGCTGTCACGGTCCCGGTAGTTGACCTGCGGTGAGGTCAGTTCCGGGTTGACCACCAGTACCCGCTGCGCGCTGCCGGACCTGATCATGTCATAGGCCCGGTGCTGGGCGAAGGTGGCGGCCGAACAGGCCACCAGCATGTCGAAACCGAAGCCCTCACAACCCAGTGCACTCTGCAGTTCGATGGCAATGGCCGGATAGGCACGCTCGGTGTAGGAACAGCTGACAATAACGGCATCCAGGTCCGAGCCCTCTATGCCGGCGGCTGCCAGTGCCTTGCGCGCGGCGTTCAGACCCATTTCGGCCTGGTGTGACAGCTCGTCATCGCGGCGCTTGGGAATACGGGGCCGCATGCGGTCGACATCCAGAATGCCGTCTTTCCGGTAGACATAACGCTGGCGGATACCACTGGCCTTCTCGATGAAATCCGGGTCGGATTTAGCCACCGGTTCCACCTTGCCGGCTTCTATGTCTGCCGCATGGGTCTCGTTGAACTGATCGGCATAGGCGTTGAGCACCTGCACCAGTTCCACATTGGTCAGGGTGTTTTCCGGGTTCCAGAGGCCTACGCCGCTGATAACGGCACTGATCGGATGTTCTGTATTGTGCTGGGACATGACCTCTTCTTCTCTTTGGCAAGTTGCCCGTCAGTTTAGACAGTCGGGGCAACACAGTCGACCATGGCAGCAGGGTCATACAACATTACCCCGGTGCTGTTCACAGGCCCTTGATTTCAGACCAGTATTTTTCCAGCCGCTTGGCCGAAATGGTTTCCACCGTGCCCAGTGACTGCGCAAACAGAGAGATTCTATACTCCTCGATACGCCAGCGGAAATCTTCCAGTTCCGGGCTGTAGCGCTGTTCCTTCTGCAGCTTCTCGGCCTTGGCCTGATAGCGGGACCAGAAGCCGTTCAGTTCCTCGATATACATCTGCTCGTGCGGCGATACGCCGCTGGCCCTGTTCAACCGCACCTGCATGCCTTCCAGATAGCGCTTGAGTTCATGTCGCCAGCGCCGCGGTGTGCGGCTGAAGAAGCCGGCATGGACCATCTGTTCCAACTGCGCCTTGATATCGGCATACATGAAGGCCAGGGCAAAGTTGACCTTGCCCTTCAGCGCCTTGCTGACCTGATGCTTGAGCGCCAGTATCTCGTGCAGTTCCAGCGCCAGGCGCTCGGCATGCTCGGTCAATTCCGCCCGCCCCTGCTCCAGGGCCTGTTCGAAGCCGGCCTGGGTGCGAACAGTGCAATCACCCTGCCCGTTTTCGGCCACGGCTTCCAGCAGGATGGCGGTCAGCAGGTCGTCCTGCAGATCCCGGACCTGCCCCTGGGGCGCAAAATAGAGCGCCGTCTGTTTGAACTTCGGCAGTCGACCGGTCAGCCAGTCGAGCTGCTCGGCCAGTCGAAAACGAGCCAGCCGCGCCACGCCGAAAGCATGCTGACGTTCGGCATAGCAGGCGTCCATGAACAGTTCCACCGCCACCGAATGCATCTTGTCGACCAGCGCCGGCCAGGTACTGATGGTCATGCCGGCCTGTTTGACACCATAGGTGTCCGGCAGGTCACCACAGGTCCAGTCCGTCAGTCCTGTCTGCTCCAGGGCCGACGCCTCGCGTTGGGTCGGGCGCACCTCGACATGTGCCACCTCGGCCCGCAACCGGTCCAGATCCCGTCCTTCGGCCAGCGTCTTTCCATCCTCGTCGACCACCCGCACATTGAACTGCAGGTGGGGCTCCAGATGGTCGCGGCGCCAGTCTTCCGGCTGGATGCGCACGCCCTTGAGGCGCAGCAGCCGCTGGCTCAGCACTTCGGTCAGGCCGACATCATCGGCCTCCACGCCTTCCAGAGCCTTGCGCACTGTATCCGGTACCGGCACCAGTTGGCGCCGAATGGCCTTGGGCAGACCGCGCACCAGCGCAATGGCCTTTTCTTCCAGCAGGCCCGGTACCAGCCAGTCGAGGCGGTCCTGCGTCAACTGACCAAGGGCCGCCAGCGGTACCTTGGCAGTGACACCATCATGCTGCTGCCCGGGCTCGAAGCGATAATCCAGTGGAATGGCCAGGCCATTGTGGCGAAACTCGTCGGGGTAAGCCTGCGCCACGGCTTCCGGTTCGTTCTGCCACACAATGGACTCGTCAAAATAGAGGGTATCGGCCTGCTCTGCCTCCGCCTCACGGCGCCATTTCTCGAATCCCTTGCCGTTGACGATGCCCTCCGGCAAGCGGGCGTCATAGAAGCTGAACAGAGCCTCGTCGTCGACCTTCAGATCGCGGCGCCGGGTCTTGTCCTCGACCGTCTCCACGGCTTCGAGCAGGGCCTGATTGTGGCGGAAAAACGGCGCCCTGGTCTGGTACTGCGCCTCGACCAAGCCCTGGCGGATGAAAATCTCCCGCGCATCACGGGGATCGACGGCGCCATAGTTGACCTTCCGCTGGCCGACAATGACCAGGCCATACAGCGTCACTTGCTCCCAGGCCATCACCTGCGCCCGCCTGGCCACAAAATGCGGTTCTGAATAGCTGCGCCTGATCAGATGCGGCGCCAGCGCCTCGCACCAGGCCGGATCAATACGGGCTGCCATGCGGGCATAGAGCTGGGTGGTTTCCACCAGTTCCGCCGCCATCAGCCATTTGGGCGGCTTCCTGTACAACGGCGAGCCGGGGAACAGAATCGACCGCCGCCCGCGCGCCAGGGTATATTCCTTGCCCTCCTTCCACTGCGCGATCTGACTCAGCAAGCCGGCCAGCAGGGCCCGGTGCAGAGACTCGTAGCCCGCCGGTTCGGTATTGAAGCGCAATCCGATATCGCGGCACATCAGGCGCAATTGACGATGCACCTCGCGCCATTCGCGCAGGCGCAGGAAATTCAGATACTCGCGCTTGCAGAACTGCTTGAGCTGATTGCTGCCCAGCGCCTGCCGCTGCGTCTCGAAGCGGTTCCACAGATGGATGACGGTGGCGAAGTCGGAGTCCCGATCTGCATCCTGGGCGTGCTTCTGCTGGGCCTGGGTCTGCTTGCCTTCCGGGCGCTCGCGCGGGTCCTGCGTGGCCAGAAAGGACACCGCAATCAGGGCTTCTTCCAGACTGCCCTGCTGCTCGGCTTCCAGCAGCATGCGGCCCAGCCTGGGGTCCACCGGCAACCGGGCCAACTGGCGGCCCAGCGGCGTAATGCCCTGCTGTTCATCGACGGCCTGCAGTTCATGCAACAGGGTATAGCCATCCTTGATCTGACGGCTGTCCGGCGGGTCGAGAAACGGGAACTCGTCCACCCGCCCGAGCTTCAGGTGCAGCATCTGCAGGATGACAGCGGCCAGGTTGGTGCGCAGAATCTCCGCATCGGTGAACTCGGGGCGCTGCCTGAAATCCTCTTCACTGTAGAGACGCAGACAGACCCCGGGCGCAATGCGGCCACAGCGTCCGGCACGCTGGTTGGCCGAGGCCTGGGAAATGGCTTCAATAGGCAGGCGCTGTACCTTGGAACGCGGACTGTAGCGCGAGATGCGGGCCACCCCGCTATCGATCACATAATGGATACCCGGCACCGTGATGGAAGTCTCCGCCACATTGGTCGACAGCACCACCCGTCGCCCCTTGCCGGGCCGAAAGACGCGCTGCTGGTCGGCGGCACTGAGGCGCGCATAGAGCGGCACCACATCCAGATGTGGCACACTGGCGTGACGCAGCGCCTGTGCCGCTTCGCGGATATCACGCTCGCCGGGCAGAAACACCAGGATATCCCCACCCTTCTGTGGTGTTGCACCGGCACGTTCGAGTTCGGCAATCTCCTCCACTGCCGCCACTATGGCTTCGGGGCCACCGGCAGCATAGTCCTCGTGCTCTATGGGCGGTCGATACAACACCTCGACTGGATAAGTCCGGCCCGTGACCTCGAATACCGGTGCATCATCGAAATGTTTCGAGAAGCGGTCCACATCAATGGTGGCCGAGGTGATGATGACCTTGAGATCAGGGCGCTTCGGCAGCAGTTGTTTCAGGTAACCGAGCAGAAAGTCGATATTGAGCGAGCGTTCGTGCGCCTCGTCAATGATCAGGGTGTCATAGCGGTTCAGAAAGCGGTCGTGCTGGGTTTCCGCCAGCAGGATGCCATCGGTCATCAGCTTGATCTGGGTGGAGGGCCCGGTATCGTCGGTGAAGCGCACCTGATAGCCCACCTGTTCACCCAGCGGCACCTGCAGCTCTTCGGCGATGCGGTTGGCCACCGAGCGGGCAGCCAGACGCCTGGGCTGGGTGTGGCCGATCAACCCGCGCTGGCCCAGGCCGGCCTGCAGGCAGATCTTGGGTAACTGTGTTGTCTTGCCGGAGCCGGTCTCCCCGGCCACGATCACCACCTGATTGGCCTCGATCGCAGCCCTGATTCGGTCCGCTTCGGCGCCCACCGGCAGGCTTTCGTCCACGTGGGCGGGCGGCGTCTGCTGCTGACGCTGTACCACGGCCTGCAGGCTGCGCTCGGTCGCGTCCAGCCAGCGCTCGAAGTCAGCCCGTATGTCAGCCCCGCAGCGCGCCTCCTGCTCCAGTGTCTGCAAGCGGCGCCCCAGCCGGTGCCGGTCGGTCGAAAGTACCTTGTCGGTGAGTTGGCGGGCCTGCCGCCAGTCGGGTTGAAAGGGTGTGGTTGCAGTGGGTTGAGCGGAAGATTCAGACATGCGGGGCATTATAGGGCAGGCGCCCCCTGCCTAGCCAGCGTCGGGGGCGCCTTCGGTGTCACGCTCGCGCTCAGTCGTCGCGCAGCTCGCGGCGCAGGACTTTGCCCACGGGGGTCTTGGGCAGCTCATCACGGCGTTCGAACAGGCGCGGTACCTTATAGGCGGTCAGGTGCTCCTTGCAGTGCCTGACCAGCTCCTCGTCGCTGACTTCACGGTTGGTCACCACAAAAGCCTTGACGGCTTCGCCGGTTTTCTCGTCCGGCACACCGATGACCGCCGACTCGACGACCGCCTCATGCTGCACCAGCACGTCTTCCACCTCGTTCGGGTACACGTTGAACCCGGACACCACCACCATGTCCTTCTTGCGGTCGACGATGCGCATGTAGCCATCTTCCTGGATCACGGCAATGTCGCCGGTGGAGAACCAGCCGTCGCTGGTCAGGGACTTTTCGGTTTCCTCGGGTCGATTCCAGTAACCGCGCATGACCTGAGGACCGCGCACACAGAGTTCGCCGGGCTCACCGACCGGCTGCGGCTCGCCGGCATCATTGACCACCCGCACCTCGGTGTCGGGGGCCGGCAGGCCAATGGTCCCCAGTTGGGCATGGCCCGGCGGATTGAACGACACCACGGGGGAGGTTTCGGTCAGTCCGTAGCCTTCACTGACAGTACAGCCGGTCATCTTTTCCCAGCGCTCGGCCGCATTGCGGGTCAGGGCCATGCCGCCGGAGATGGTGAGTTTGAGCTTGCTGAAATCCAGCTGCTGAAAATCCTCGTTATTCATCAGCGCCACGAACAGGGTGTTCAGACCGGCAAAGCCGCTGAACTGCCATTTGCGCAGTTCCTTGACGAAGCCGGGTATGTCGCGCGGATTCGGAATCAGCACATTGTGGTTGCCGGTTTCAAGTACCACCAGGCAATGCACGGTGAAGGCATAGATATGATACAGCGGCAGCGGTGCAACCAGCGTTTCTTCCCCGGGGGTCAGGGCCAGCTTGAAGAACTCATAGCACTGCAGCATGTTGGCAATCAGATTGCGATGGGTCAGCTCGGCGCCCTTGGCCACGCCGGTGGTGCCGCCGGTATATTGCAGCACCGCCAGATCATCCTGGGTACGTTCCACCGGATTGAACTGGCTGGCCGCGCCCTGGGCCAGGGCCTGGCGCAGCGGGGTGACGGCACTCTGGTCGAAGGCCGGCACCATCTTCTTGATCTTCTTGACCACGGTATTGATCAGCAGGCGCTTGAGCGGCGGATGAAAATCGGCGATTTCGGTACACAGGATCTGTTCTATCGGTGTCTTGCCCTTGACCCGAACCGCCTTGTCCGCCATGCCGGCATAGACCACCAGCAGACGCGCACCGGAATCATTGAACTGATGCTCCATTTCCCGTTCGGTGTACAGGGGGTTGGTGTTAACGACAACCAGGCCAGCCCGCATGGCCCCGAACACCACCACCGGGTACTGCAGGATATTGGGCAGTTGCACGGCGATTCGATCGCCCGGTTCGAGATCAGTATGGTTCTGCAACCAGGCGCCGAAATCCGCACTCATGCGATCCAGCTCACCATAGGTCAGCGTTCTGCCCATACAGGAAAAAGCCGGTTTGTCTGCAAACTCCTTCAGACTCCTGTCCAGCAACTGAGGCACCGACTGGAACTGACTCAGGTCGATGGTTGCGTTCATTCCCTCGGGGTAAGTCACTTGCGGCAGCTTGGCGGCCATAGAAGCTCCTGTCTGTTGTTTAGGCTCCCTGTAGTCTAGAGGCTTATCAGTCCATCTTGAAGCCCGTGAACCTCTACCCTGGCTGATTCGGGGACCCAGAACAACAATGCAGGCCGTGAGCCTGCATTGTTGAGGAGTGCCGGGGTAATATCAGACCTTCAGGGTTTGTCTTCCTCGTCCTTCCTGTTGTCATCCGCCAGCGTATCGTCCAGCATGTCGTCGATATCATCATCGCTGATGTCGAACTCGTCATCGGCAAACGGGTCATCCTGTTCCAGAGGATCAACCCCACCCTGCCGTTCCGGCGCATCCTGTGCTGTCTGCTTCGCGCCACCGTCCTCACCCTCGTTGTCATCACCGATACCCAGTGATTCCAGATCGAAGTCGTCATCCAGCACGGACAGTTCGTCTTCGCTTTCAACATCACTGACCGTCGGTATATCGCTGGCCGCAGGCGCGCCCGCAGCCATGGCACGCAGCTCCCGATCCAGTTCGTCATCGGCTGCGCCCTTGCCTTCAACTTCGCTCAGGACGGCACGCTGACTGCGGCTGAGCTCATCATGCAATCTGGGATCATCGTCATCACGACCACCACCGAATTTTCTGTAGATGGCGTAGAAGACCAGCACGAATGCCAGACCACTGCCGGCTGCGATCAGATAGGGCATCCAGTCGACGGCCTCGGCTGGTGGTGGCTCGGTGTCCAGATCCGGCACCGCCGACTCTTCTGGCTCGGGTTCGGGGGCAGGCACCGGATCAGCGTCCGTTTCCGGTGCCGGTACAGTTTCAGGCTGCGGCTCAGGCTCCGGTCGAGCCGGTTCTTGCGGCGCCATCAGATCATCCAGACTGGGTACCGGTTCCAGTGCCACCGGGGGAACGGACTCCGGCTCAGGCTCCGGCACCGGCACCGGTGCAACCGTGGACACCTCTACCGGCATTCCGGCCTGGCCGGGGAAACTCAGATCCACGGGTGCAACCTGAATGCCACCGGTCCAGCGACTGGCGCCGGTGAACTGCACATCGACTTCGGCACTGTATTGCCCCTCACCGGCAAACGGCTCGATCTCGACCGACCAGTGCCCGGCTTCGCGGCGCTCGAACGCCTGCAGACGGGTGCTGCCATCCGGGCCGGTGACCTGGGCCACGATACGCCCGACCTCTGCCGGTATATCCGGCAGATTGGGGTACAGACGGATCTCGTAGGCCGCCTCCCCTGCCGACACTTCGGCACTGAGCGGCTGGCGCACATTGAGCGTGAACACCCGGCGGCGCTGGAAGCTCTGACCATCGACCTCAACCCGAAGCTGGTAGCTGCCGGCGTCCGAGGGCATGGTCAACTGGCCGACAAACTCGGGCGAGCCACGCTGCAATGACACGGTGCGCCTAACTTCACCCTCCTGCAGCAGACTGGCTTCGACCGTCATCAGGTCGAGGAAGTCACTGTCGGTCACCTGCCCTTCGGCATCATTCATCACGGCCCGCAAGGGGATGGTTTCGCCCGGCCCGACATTCAGCGGAATGGCATCCAGTTGCAGCGACAGTTCACTGACCACGGTAACCCGGGACTGCGGTCCCAGCGTGCCCTCAACCTGCCATTCGCCCGCCGCCGGCGTGCGGATGGTAATAACGTCATAGTTGTCGGTACTGACCCACTGGGTATGGGGCGGCGGATTGTCCGCCTCGAAACGCTCACCCGAAGGGCTGATCAGTACGATGTTCTGGTCACCTTCATGAAACACGGCCGCTGTCATTTCACTGATGGTGCTGTCGATCAGAAAGCGCTGATCTTCGTCGATACCGACTTCTTCCTGCGTCCCGAGCGAAATGTTCAGAATCTGCATCAGCAGCGCCAGCATGTCTTCCGGGTGCTCTGCCACAGCGCTGAGACCACCGGTCTGACTCGCCACCTGCTCCATGAAGGTGCGGTCCTTGTACTCGCTCAGCGCAATGGTATGAATGACACTGTTGTGCTCACGCAGGCGCGGCACAATCTCTTCCAGAATGCGGGTACGCTCGGCGCGGCTGGCGGCGGCATCGGGCTCGATATTGACCAGGCCGTCACTGAGCAGGATGTAGGTCTTGGGGTTGTGACCGGTGCTCCAGTCGAGATCAAAACTGGCGGTTTCGAAGGCGCCGCCGATATTGGAGTTGAAGCCGGGCGAGCCGATCTCCTGCGCCCGCGCCCGCGCGCGCTGCCGCCAGTCCGCATTCACCGTGCCATAGGGCACCAGCATGTTGACGTAGCGGCCGAAGGTCCAGAGCCCGGAGCGACTGCCTTCCGGCATGAGTTCAAACAGCAGATGGGCTGCGGGCAGGCGCAGATTGTCCGGATCATTCTCTGCCATGTCACTGGACACATCGACCAGTATGCGCAGATCGAAAGGAGGCTGCTGTTGCCCCCAGGCCGGCAGGGCCAGCACCAGTGCCAGCACAATACAACCGATGCGATACTTCCAGGCTGCCGTCATCTGCCCTAACACTCCTCAATTCAGCAGGGCGGCTGTACCGCCCGATGGTCAGATAATCTGCTGCAGGAAACGCCGCCCCTGTTCGGTCACATACCAGCGCACGCCCTTGATACCATTGACCCGGCCGGCCATGCCACGCGATACCAGCAGATTCAGTGTCTTGGTGACCGTGCCCTCGTCATAGTCGGTATCAACGCACAGGCCACGCAAGGAACGGAATATGTATCGGCCGCTGCCCAGACTCTTTAAGACATTGGTGGCCGTGACATCAACTTCGTCGGGTTCCGGAATGACGCCATGGTTATCATCCTCGGTCGACTCGTTTTCGGTTTCGCTTTCGATCAGCGGGCTCATCTGCAACTGAAAGTTGTGCATGCCCACTTCAAGGGTCTCGGCACGTTCACGCGCTTCGCGGGCCACCTGCAGGATGCGGTCAGTCGTACTGACAATGAACACTCGGGAAGCCAGGGCTGCGATCAGACAGAAACCGGCAAACAGTACCAACTGGCCGGGATCACCCTGACTCTGGTTGACCAGATCACTGCCCAGCAGGCTCAGCACCACCGGCATCAGAAACGAGGCCGCACCACCGACCACCAGGCTGCGCGGCAGGCTGACGATTTCCGGGTCGTGCTGGCCGTGCAGGTAGTAATTCACCAGCCCGCCAAACACCCCGGCCATCAGCATGACCGCAATCAGAACCAAAACATGACTTGCCATTTCGACTTACTCCTTAACCTCGTCTTTATTCTTCTCGTCGGTGCCATCATCGGCGGACCGGCGACGCCAGCGCCAACCGAACTCAAGTATTTCCTTGACCAGGGTCACCACTGCAATAACCAGTATAACGGCCAGCAGGGGCTGTAACTCCAGCAGAGCCGCACTCGGGCCAGTATCCATGAAGGCGAAGGCCCCCACAATGATCACTGGTGCGAAATACACTTCCGGATCCTCGCCCCGCCAGGGCACCACCAGGATGGCGAGCAGGGTGGCACGCAGGAAAAAGCGCATGTTGCGACCCGGCATCCAGCGAATGCCCAGCCACAGCAGCACATAGAGCAGCGTGCCAACCACCCCGTAAATGACCCAGCCCAGCATGTAGTTTGTGTAGTCTTCCATCAGTTCACCTTGAATATGATGTGGTCTTCCCACTCGTCTTCCGGCACGCTGTCATCGGGCATAATAGGCCACTGCTGCACAGATTTCCCCTTTTTCAGCGTCGACAGCGGCTTGTCGGTTCGCAGCGGATGCCAGCTCGGAAGGTCATGGCCCTCGTGCAACAGCCGATAGGCGCAGGTATCCGGCAGCCAGAACAGCTGGTCCAGATCATCCGGGGTCAGCCAGATACAGTTGGGCACCTTCTGCTGCCGTTCACTGTAGACCCGACACCGGCAGTTGGCATCCAGATAGCGGCAGACAAGACGGGTATACCAGACCTCCCCGCTGTCTGCGTCTTCCAGTTTCTGCAGGCAGCATTTGGCGCAGCCGTCGCAAAGACTTTCCCATTCATCCGTGGTCATCTCGGACAGCGTCTTGCGCTGCCAGAAAGGCGCCTCGGAACTCATGTAATATCCCGATACCGGTCAGCGGTGTCGCGGTACAGGTCCAGCATGTAGTCATCACCGGCCGGCGGCATCTGCAGGTAGTAGCCCCTGGTGGCCAACTGTTCGAGCACCCGCGTCGCTTCCACCCGGGCCAGACGACGCTCGGCCGTCAGCAGCATGTCCATGACCTGTTTCGGCTTGCCGAAATGGGCCAGCAGGTCTTCGGGAACGTCCTGCAGACCTCTGGCCTTGATCACGTAGAGATACATTTCCGGCTTGTGTGGCGAGCGATAGATACGGACCAGTTGTCGTTCCATGTCAGTCCTCCTGCTCCACCGAAATCTGCAGCCGCTGCTGCAGGCGCTCACTGAGGAGGTCCCCGAACAGGGCCCAGCGCCAGCCGGACCAGGCTGCGGGCACATAGGCGGCATGCCCCTGTGACCGTTCCAGCACGAAGCGCTCCAGATCCCGCTTGCGAGTCAGATATTCGCGGGGCAGGCCCTGCTCTTTGGCCAGCTCTGTCAGCACCGCGCGCATGGACTGGAAATGATCCGTCAGCGCGCGCGGCAACGGCGGTTGAATGCGCTCGGGGTACTGGCTGCTGTCGACCGTATGCGAGGCCTGAATCAGAGCCAGCATCCAGTCACCTTCATGCCGCAGTACTCCGGGTCGGATCTCGGTAACCTGGCTGATGCGGTCCAGACTGTCGGGTCGTTTCTGCGCCAGCGTGACCAGATCGGGATCACTGACCACGGCCTTGCGATTGCGATCCAGTATCCGACAGCGCTCTTCCCTCTTCTGCGCCAGTTGCTGCAGCAGCCAGAGCCGGTTGCCATTGAGCTCGAAGGCCTGCCGTAACTGCAGATAATACTGGCTGTCATCACGCTGCAGGACCCGACTGGCCAGGCGGTCGGTGTCTTCCTGCAGCCAGCTCAGTCGATCCAGATCAACCAGCGCCTGACGCATGGCCGGATACAGCCGATACAGGTAGGTCACGTCGTTCACCGCATACTGGCACTGCTGCTCGCTCAGCGGCCGCTGCAACCAGTTGCTGCGGGTCTGATCCTTGGGCACTTCGATATCCAGCCGCTCGGCCACCATGCGGGCATAGCCCATGGACGCCTCGCCGGTGACAAAGCCCTGTATCAGTTGGGTGTCCATGACGCCCTGCACCGGCTCACCCAGCAGGCGGCCCAGAATCTCCAGATCTTCCTCGCCGGAGTGAAACACCTTCTCGCAGGCCGGGTCGGTCAGCCAGGGGCGCAGCAGGTCAGCCAGTCCGTCCAGCTCCAGCGGGTCAATCAGCATGCAGCCCTCGGCATCGGCGATCTGCAACAATCCCAGCGCGGGGTAATAGCTGCGCTCACGAAAGAATTCGGTATCGATGGCCACAAAGGGTTGCCGACGCAGACGCGTCACACAGTCTGCCAGTGCCTCGGGGGTGTTGATCCAGGTGTAATCGGTCATTCGGCATCCGTCTGTCGTGCAACCCGGCTGCTGAGCGCCACCGACAGCGTAGCCGGGTCCAGGTGATTGAGCGAGCGTCCCATGGGAACGCCCTGCGCCAGGGTGGAAAGGCTGACCTCGGGGCCGATCTGATCTGCAATGTACTGCGCCGTGGCCTCGCCTTCCACCTGGGTGCTGAGGGCCATGATCAGTTCCCGAATGCCACCGCCACGCACCTGTTCCAGCAACTGCGGTATACCCAGCTCTTCGGGGCCGATACCGTCCAGCGGCGACAGGTGACCATTGAGGACAAAATAGCGCCCGTTGAATACGCCGGTCTGCTCGATCTGGTACAGCTCATCCAGCGATTCCACCACACAGACGATTTGCTGATCGCGTTCGTCATCGGCGCAGATGCCACAGAGTTCGGTGGCGCTGAGCTGCCGACACTGCCGACAGGGCTGCAGGGTATCCAGAGCAGTACTCAGACTGCGCGCCAGCTCCGCCCCGGCGGCGCGATCACGCTGCAACAGATGCAGCGCCAGACGGCGAGCGGTCTTGGGACCTATGGTCGGCAACCGCCGCAGGGCGACGATCAACTGCTCCAGTGCTTCCATGGTCAGAACGGCATCTTGAAGCCGGGCGGCAGGTTCAGGCCCGAGGTCAGACCGGACATCCGGCTCTGCGATTCGCTTTCCACCTTGCGTACGGCGTCATTCATGGCGGCAGCGATCAGATCTTCCAGCATCTCCTTGTCATCGCTCAGCAGGCTGTCATCCAGCTCCACCTTGCGTACATCATGACGCCCGGTCATGGTGATGCGCACCATGCCTGCCCCGGATTCCCCGGTGACCTCCATGCTGGCAATCTCTTCCTGTGCCTTCTTCATCTGTTCCTGCATCTGCTGCGCCTGTTTCATCAGGTCGCCCATTCCACCTTTCATCATGGTCGTGCTCTCTGTCTGGCTACGATTTGAATTCTCTTCCCGTCATCAGGCCGTGCGCGAGCCATCAGTAACCGGCTCTACCGTGTCCGGCAACAACTGGCCATCCAGGTCCTGCACCAGCGTCATGACCAGAGGGTCATTTTCCAATGAGGCCCGGGCCGCCGCCAGGGCTTCCCGACGCTCCCGCTGCGCCCGCTGGTGAAAGGTCTCCGTATCTGCCTCGGCAAATTCGATACTGACCTGCAGTACTTCGATACCCAGCGCCTGCAAGGCGGCTTCGAGGCGCTCCCTGTAATGCGGTTCATACAGACGCTGATACTCGGGGTCCACATGCAGACGCAGCAAGCCGTCCTCGAAAGCGGTGACGACGGCATGCCGGACCATGTTCTCCATGACGCCACTCAGTTCCAGCGCCGGAATCAGATCCAGCCAGCAATCCGGCAGTGCTTCCGGCTCGTCGGCCAGGCGATCCAGAGCGCGCTGTGTGGCCACATCAAAGCGCAGCGGCAGCATTTCTGCAACCGGTGGCGGTTCGGCCTGTGCCGACGCCAACTCAAGCTCAGGCGCCTGCGGCTCCGGCTCGGGGGCGGTCGTTACCGGCGCGGACTGGATCTCGGGCTCGGCATCGGGGCCCCAGGGCAAATCGTCAACTGCCGGGGCTGTGGTCTCGGCCGTCGCCATGGCAGTGTCTTCGGCGGCCGGTTCAGCCGGCTCGGGGGCTTGCTCCACCGCAGCCGGATGCGCTTCCGACATGGCCGCAGGCGGCTCCGGATCCGCTGCAGATACAAGGGCTGCAGGCTGTTCAGAAGCAGCTGCGGGCGGTTCAGGTGCGGCCTCCGGAGCTGCTTCATCGGCGCTGGTGGCTGCGTTCGCCTGCGCACCGGGAGCCGGTACTGCGGGTTCGTCTGCACGCTCGACAGCGGCCCCTGTTTCAGCGCCGCCATCGGTAGCTGCCGAAGCAGCACCGGCGGCCGGTGTCAGCGCACCGGTCGGTTTTTCCGGGGCGAAGGCCAGCATGCGCAGCAGCGCCATCTCGAAGCCCTGCCGGGCCTCCGGTGCGGCTTCCAGGTCTCGATGCGCCTGCAGGCCGAGCTGATAGTAAAGCTGTATATCATCCGGCGCGAACCGGGCGGCCAGGGCGCGCAGACTCTCATCATGGGCGGGAGCCCGATAATCAGGCGCCAGTTGCATGATGGTCAGTTGATGCAGCAGCGCCAGAACATCGGCCATCATGGCCTGCCAGTCCGGGGTGAATTCCGCCAGCCGCTCGACGGCCTGCAACAGGGCCCGCGCATCCTGTCGGCACAGCGCCTCGATCAGAGCCAGCACCTGCCGGGTGTCGACGGTACCGAGCATTTCCGCCACCTCGGCTTCGCGCACTGCGCCCTGACCATAGGCAACGGCCTGATCGGTCAGGCTGAGGGCGTCACGCATGCTGCCCTGGGCCGCCTTGCCCAGATGCAGCAGGGCCGCAGCCTCGAATTCGATCTGTTCGCGCTGGAGAATATCCTGCAGATGACCGACCACCATGTCCGGCGTCATGCTTTTCAGGTTGAACTGCAGACAACGCGACAGCACCGTGACCGGCAGTTTCTGCGGGTCAGTGGTGGCGAGCAGGAATTTGACGTGTGGTGGTGGTTCTTCCAGTGTCTTGAGCAGTGCATTGAAACTGTGGTTGGACAGCATGTGCACCTCATCAATCAGGTACACCTTGAAACGGCCCCGTGTGGGCGCATACTGAACATTGTCGAGCAGTTCCCGCGTGTCCTCCACCTTGGTCCGCGAGGCCGCGTCCACCTCGATCAGATCCACGAAGCGGTTTTCGGCAATCTCGACACAGGACGAACAGACACCACAGGGCGTGGAAGACACGCCCTCTTCACAATTGAGACTCTTGGCAAACAGCCGCGCCAGTGTGGTCTTGCCCACACCTCGGGTGCCGGTAAACAGATAGGCGTGGTGCAGCCGATCCTGATCCAGCGCATTGACCAGTGCCTTGAGCACATGGCGCTGCCCGACCATTTCGGTGAATTGCTGCGGCCGCCATTTGCGGGCCAGAACCTGATAGCTCATGCGATATGGGTCTGCTGTTGCATCAGCCCGCTATGCTACCTTTTCGGTGCAATCAGTACCAGAGAAGCCAGTTCGCCGGATCCGTTTACAGGGGCCGGAAATGGAGATGGCCCGAACAGCCACACCCCGGCACATAACGTCACCACTACCGTTGCTCCCTTCCGGGCCTGGCGGGGTTCGTGGTTGGTCATTGCGGGGGGACCGAACGGGCCACCATAACAATGTGGGACTGACCAGTCAGTCCCGAGGCGCGGACTATACCTGCTGACGCGACCGGGCTCAAGAGGTAATGAGCGGGTACGAAACACCAGTCAGGCTGAACCGCTGCGCGCCATTTTGCGTATAACAGGACACATCTGCAAGGAGTCCGTACCATGACCGATTCGGCCCAGCGCCCTCGCATCGCTGTCAGCGCCTGTCTGCTGGGCGAGGAAGTCCGTTACAACGGCGGTCACAAGCGTCATCGCTGGCTGACGGACTGCCTGGGTGACTATGTGGATTTCCGGCCCCTGTGTCCGGAATATGAAATCGGCATGGGCATTCCGCGCGAGCCCATCCGGTTGGTCAGCCGGGATGGCGCCGTGCAGGCCGAAACCCATGATGGCAGCAAAAACTTTACAGACCCGCTGCGTCGCCTTGCCGATGACTATGTGCCGGAAACCGAGCAGTGGGACGGACTGATACTGATGCAGGGTTCACCCAGTTGCGGCCTGTTCCGGGTCAAGCTGTACGATGAGCGGGGCTTTCCAACCAACAGTACCCAGGGCGCCTTTGCCGGACGCCTGCAGAGCCGGAGCCCCCTGCTGCCGATGGAAGAAGCCGGGCGGCTGAACGACAGTCATCTGCGCGAAAATTTTCTGACCCGGGTATTTCTGCGCCAGCGCTGGCGGCAGAGCAACCCGGCGCAGTCCGCTGCGGCCCTGATCGATTTCCACAGTCGCAGCAAGTACCTGATCCTGGCGCATTCCCAGAGTGCGTACAAGACACTGGGGCAACTGCTGTCAGATCTGTCACAGCGCGACCCGGCCAAGGTGGCGCGGGAATACCAGACCCGGGTCGCCGAGGCGCTGGCCCACCCTGCCCCGCGCGGTCAGGTCACCAATGTGCTGCTTCATATTCAGGGCTACCTGAGAGAACACCTGCGTTCGGAACAGCGGCAGTCGCTGCGTGAAGTCATTGACAAGTACCAGGCCGGCCTGGTGCCCATGATAGTGCCGCTGACCCTGCTGCAGCATCACCTCGACACCCACTGGAAGGACGATACCTACATCCGTCGTCAGTTCTTCCTGAACCCCTATCCGGAGCAGCTCGGGCTGAGGAATGCCGTATGAACCTGATCTGGATGCGCACCAGTCTGCGCGTGCTGGACAACCCACTGTGGCATCAGGCTGCCACGTCGGGGCAGGTGCCGCAGGACATCCACCTGATACTGACCCCGGTGCCGGAGCAGTGGCGCCAGCATGGCTATGGCCAGCGCAAGATCCGCGCCCTGCACCAGCAGCATGACGACCTGGCACAGTGGGCCCGCCGACACGGCCTGCAACTGCACTGGCTGCCCTGCGAGACCTATCGAGAGGCGGCAACCCGGGTACTGGACCTGACCCGTGACCTGCAGGCTGATGCGCTCTGGGCCGACCGGGAGTACGGGCTCAATGAACGACGTCGGGACGCCTGGCTCGGCAAGCGGCTCAATGCCGACCGCATTGACCTGAACCTGGTCGATGATCGTCTGACCTATGCCCCGGAGAGCCTGCTGACCCAGCAGCGCCAACCCTTTCAGGTATTCAGTGCCTTTCGCAGAGCCTGGCGGCAGCGCTGGCAGGCCGACCCCAGGGCGCCCTTTGCCCGGCCACACTGGGTGCAGGACCTGCCGCCCAGCGAGCAGAGCGCCATCGATGCCCTGCAGCAGTATGTCGACAGCCAGTTGATCGCCTATGACGACGAGCGCAATGACCTGTCCCGGCCCGTGGTCAGCGGCCTGGCACCCTGGGCGGCCAATGGGCTGCTGACCACGCGCCAGGCCTGCGCCGAAGCGGCCGCAGCGCGGCTGGAAGCCGACACCTGGCTCAGCCAGTGGATCTGGCGCGAATTCTTCTATGCCGTGGGTTTCCATTTTCCCGATGTTTATCGTCACCGCCCGCTGCAGGCCTGGACTGACGCTGTGGCCTGGATGCACAACGATGCGCACCTGCAGGCCTGGCAGGATGGCCGCACCGGTTATCCCGTGGTGGATGCCGCCATGCGCCAGCTCAGGGCCACCGGCCAGATGCCCAATCGCGCGCGCATGTTCACGGCCGCCTTTCTGGCCAAGGACCTGCGGCTGGACTGGCGCAAGGGAGAGGCCTGGTTTCTGGACCAGTTGCTGGATGCCGACTTTGCCGTCAACAATGGCAACTGGCAATGGGGTGCCAGCACCGGGGTCGACGCCGCGCCCTACTTCCGCATTTTCAACCCGCAGCGGCAGGCCGAGCGCTTTGACCCCGACGGCGACTATATTCGCACCTGGGTGCCGGAACTGGCGCACCTGCAAGGCAAGCAGATACTGAACCCCGACAGCCAGGCCCGACAGCAGGCGGGATACCCGCCACCCCTGGTGATCCATCGCGAGGCAGCAGAACGTACCAAGACAGCCTTCAAGGCAGCAAAAGACCACGCCTCCACCTATCAGGTCAAAGCATGATTGAACATATTCAGAAGACCTATCAGGCCATCAACCGGGACAGCCTGGACGATGGCATTCTGCGCCGCCTCTACACCGAGGATGCAGAGTTCATCGACCCCTTCCACCACATCAGGGGGCGACCGGCGCTGGAAACCTATTTTGCCCACCTGTACCGCAATGTGAAATCCATCGACTTCCACTACGGGCACAGTGTCGAGCAGGATGAGCACATCATGATGGAGTGGACCATGACCGTGCGGCACCCCCGACTGCGCGGCGGCGAACCGGTCACGGTCGATGGTTGTACCTGTTTCGAGATCAGGGACGGACAGGTGGCTCGCCACCGGGACTACTTCGATGGCGGACAGATGCTTTACGAGAACCTGCCGCTGATCGGCCGCATCATCAACGCAATCAAGAAAAGGATGGGACAATGAGACCCGACGGCAACAAGCGTGCAATCTGGCTGGTCGGGGCATCCACCGGCATCGGCTACCATCTGGCCGCCGAACTGGTCGCCGACGCCGACACCCTCTTTATCAGTGCCCGCTCTGCCGGCCGACTGGAGAGCCTGGCCAGTGAACTGAACCGGGCCGGCCAGGCGCGCGTCATTGCACTGCCCATGGACATGACTTCTGCCGACGCCCGGGCGCAGGCTCTGGCCGCCATTCGCGAGCAAGGCGGCCACCTGGACTGGCTGGTGCTCAATGCCGGCACCTGCGAATACGTGGACATGGCACAGGAAGCACTGGACCTGGAGCTCTATGATCGGGTCCTGGGTACCAATTTCCTGGCCCCGGTGCGGCTGTTTCACGAAGCCCTGCCGTTGCTGCGCCAGAGCGCGGAACCCCGCCTGATCGGCATCAGTTCCAGTGTGACCTTCACCCCGCTGCCGAGGGCCCAGGCCTATGGCGCCTCCAAGGCCGCCTTCAGCTACTGGCTGGGTACCATGGCCGCCGACCTGAAACCGGAGGGCATTCGGGTGCAGGTGGTATCACCGGGCTTTGTCGACACCCCGCTGACCCAGCGCAATGACTTCAAGATGCCCTTCCTGCTCAGCAGTGAACAGGCAGCACAACGCATCGCTCGCGGCCTGCGCCGTCAGCAGACACATATTCATTTTCCGCGCCGGTTCACCCTGCTGCTGCGTCTGTTCGGCCTGCTCCCGCTGAGCTGGCAGTACGCCCTGAACAGCAGGCTCAGTCGCAATCGCGCCCAGCGCTAAAGGAGATTCGATGCGCCAACGTATTGCCATTATCGGCAGCGGCATTTCAGGCCTGACCAGCGCCTGGTTGCTGCACCCACAGCACGACATCACGCTATTCGAGGCCAACGACTATATCGGCGGCCACACCAATACCGAGGATGTACAGGCCGGCGGTCGGACCTGGCCGGTGAATACCGGCTTTATCGTGTTCAATGACTGGACCTATCCCAATTTCGAGCGCCTGATGGCGGCGCTGGATGGAGTGGACAGCGAACCGACCCGAATGAGCTTCTCGGTCAAGTGCGAGCAGTCCGGGCTGGAGTATTGCGGCTCCACCATCGGCACACTGTTCGCCCAGCGCCGCAACTGGTTCCGGCCGCGCTTCTATCGCATGGTACGCGACATTCTGCGCTTCAATCGCGAAAGTATGGAGCTGCTCAACAGTGGTGAACTGCCGGCTGACATGACGCTGGGCGAGTTTTTCCAGACCTATGGCTACGGCGACTGGTTCGTCAGCAAGTACATCGTGCCCATGGGCGCGGCCATCTGGTCTTCGGGTGAAGACGACATGCTGCGCTTCCCGGCGCTGTTCTTTATCCGCTTCTTTCGCAACCACGGCCTGCTGTCGGTCAGGAACCGTCCGCAGTGGCGTACCCTGGTCGGCGGATCGCGCAGCTATGTGGCACCCATAACCCGGACCTTCGCCGACCGCATCCGACTCAACACGCCGGTGCGCAGCATCGAACGACCAGACGGGGACGCGGGCGAGGTACGCATCACCACCGACAGTGGCACCGAAGGCTTCGACCAGGTGATTCTGGCCTGCCATTCGGATCAGGCTCTGGCCCTGCTGAAGGATCCGACCGCAGAAGAACGCGAAATTCTCGGCGCCATCCCCTATACCGACAATGACGTGGTGCTGCATACCGATGCCAGCCTGCTGCCGCGCCGCCAGAAAGCCTGGGCGGCCTGGAACTATCATATTGCCGAAGCGGGCCGGACCCCGGTCGCGGTGACCTACAACATGAACATCCTGCAGAATTTCGACGCCGCGCCGGAAACATTCTGTGTCACTCTGAACTACACGGGTCCTATCGCCGAGGATCGCATCATCAAGCGCTTCCGCTACAGCCACCCCGTTTTCACGCCCGGGGGCATGGCTGCTCAAGCCCGTTTTCATGAGATCAGCAACCACAACCGAACCCACTATTGTGGTGCCTACTGGTTCAACGGCTTTCATGAAGACGGCGTCAACAGCGCACTGCGGGTTGCGCGCGATTTCGGCATAGACTGGTGACCTGATGAGCGAGCATCTGCACAGCGGTCTGTACGAGGGCATAGTCACGCACCGGCGCTGGCGCCCACGCGAACACAGCCTGTCCTATCGGGTGTACATGATGTACACCGATCTGGCCGAGCTGGAGCAGATCACTGCCCGCCATCCCCTGTGGAGTCAGGGCCGGCGCAACCTCTCGTGGTTCCGTCGCGCCGACTACTATGGTGACCCGGCACAGCCGCTGGCCACAGCGCTGCTGGACCTGATGGAAGAGCGCACCGGCTATCGACCGGACGGCGCCATCCGCATGCTGACCCAGTGGCGGACCTGGGGTGTCGGCTTCAGTCCGGTCACCTTCTACTACCTGTTTGATGCTGATGATGATCACACCCCGGTGGCCATCATTCCCGAGGTAACCAACACCCCCTGGAACGATCGCTACCAGTACGTGCTGACCACGCGCCCGCTGGACGGTGGCGTGCCCCCGGTCGAACAGAACGACGGCCTGTGGCACTACGAGGTCGACAAGGCGTTTCATGTCAGTCCCTTTTTCCCTCTGGATCATACCTACCACTGGCAGTTCGGCGTACCCGGCAGGCAGTTGCGCATGCACCTGCAGAACAACGACAGCGAGGGCCGTATCTTTGTCGCCACCATGGCCCTGCAGCGTCATGAAGTGAACCGAAAAAATCTTGGGCGCGTACTTCGACAGTATCCAATGATGACCTGGACTGTGCTCTGGGGCATCTATCTCAACGCCCTGAAACTTTGGTTGAAGCGGGTGCCCTACTTTGCGCACCCTCCCGGAGGAGTGAAATAATGAGAATTACCGGAGACCGAGCTGTAGCTGCCGGATCTGCACCCGGGATATGGCGCCGACTGATGTTCCGTGCGCTGGAGCAGATCGAGGACGGCTATCTGGTCATCGAAGAAAATGGCGAGACCTGGGCGTTCGGTAACCCGGCCAGTGACTGTCGTGCTTCCGTTGAGATACGGGACCCGGCCGTGTATCGGGAGTTTGTGCTGGGCGGCGGTCTGGGCGCGGCCGAAGCCTATGTGCTGAAGCTGTGGGATTCTCATGACCTGACCCGTGTGGTCCAGGTCTTTGCGCGCAACCTGAAAACGCTGCAGCGTGGTGGTCCGCTGGCCACCCTGCGCAAGACGCTGGCCTGGCTCGACCACCAGTTGAACCGCAATACCATCAACCAGGCGCGGCGCAATATTGCCGCACACTATGACCTGGGCAATGATCTGTTCGAGCATTTCCTTGACCCCAGCATGATGTATTCGGCGGCCATGTACCCCAGCCGTGATGCATCGCTGGAAGATGCCCAGACCTTCCGTCTGCACCGCATCTGCCAGAAGCTGGATCTGCAGCCTGATGATCACCTGCTGGAAATCGGCACCGGCTGGGGTGGCATGGCCCTGTTTGCGGCCCGCCACTACGGCTGCCGGGTCACCACCACCACCATATCCCGGCAGCAATTCGACTATGCTCAGCAGCGTGTGCGGGAAGCCGGGCTGGAAGACCGTGTCACCCTGCTGATGCAGGACTATCGTGACCTCGAAGGCGAGTATGACAAGCTGGTCTCGCTGGAGATGATCGAGGCGGTCGGGCACCAGTATCTGTCCACCTACTTTCGCAAGTGCAATGACCTGCTGAAACCCGATGGCGCCATGCTGCTGCAGGCCATCACCATTGCCGACCAGCGCTACGACCATTATCGACGCAATGTGGATTTCATCCAGAAGTACATCTTTCCGGGCGGCGCCCTGCCAAGCGTCTCCCAACTGGCCGGCGAGATCAGCCGCGCTACCGACATGACCGTCAAGCACCTGGAAGATTTCGGTCAGCACTATGCGCGCACCCTGCGCGACTGGTGCGAGCGCTTCAACCGCAATTCGGAACAGCTGCTGAATCAGGGTTATGACGAATCCTTCCAGCGCCTGTGGAACTACTATCTGGCCTACTGTGAAGGTGGCTTCCGGGAACACAATATCGGGGTCGCCCAGCTCGTACTGGCCAAGCCGCAGAACCGCCGGGAATCCATACTGCCATGAAACCCTGGATGCATGCGGTGGTATACCAACTGACCTGGTTTGTCACCGTGCTGCTGGGCAATGTCTGGGCCCTGCTGTGGGCTCTGCCCCTGGCCTTCACCCTGATCTGGCGCCAGCCGCCTGCAGCGCTGGCCTTTGTCGCCACCGTTGGTCTCGCCGGCTACGGTGTTGACCTCGCCCTGCAGGCCATGGGCTGGGTGAGTTTCCACGGCAACACCGCCGCGGGTCCGCTGTGGCTGCTGGTGCTGTGGCTGGCGTTTGCCAACGTGATCTGGCATCTGCTGTACAGGATTCCCGGCGTCTGGCTGCAGGCCCTGCTGGGTGCAGTCTCTGGCCCGCTGTCCTATTATGGTGGCGCGGTACTGGGTGCTGCCGAACCGCTGAGCACTCAGGGCCTGATCGCCTTTGGTATCTGGTGGGCCATTGCCTTTCCGGCCTTTGTGGCGCTGCGCAAGCGCTGGCCTGCTCAGGGCCGGACTCAGTGGTCCCGACCCTGACCTGGTGTTCTGAAGCATCAAACCTGGAGTCCAGTCATGTGGCGATTGCCGCACAGAACAGCCAATTCCGGCACTACCGTTTCGGTTCTCTGGGTATTTGGACTGCTGGCCATGCTCAGCCTGCCGGTGCAGGGCTGGGATCTGCGCGGCACAGCACATGACCCGGACAGCGGGGAGATCAAATATCTGGAAGAACACTATGTCGAGACGGATGACAAAGGCATTCGCTCGAGACGTGTGGACTACCTGCGCCCGGACGGGGAGCGCTTTGCCCGCAAGATACTGACCCATGACACCGCCTACCCCTATGTACCTTCTCTGCAATGGGAAGACATCGAAGCGGACACCACCATCGAAGGCTGGCTGGACGGCGACACCTACTATCAGACCATTCGGGCGCCCGGGCGCAATGACGAAGAGCGCGCCAGTCTGGGTGACCCGGACAAGGTCGCCTTTGATGCCGCCTTCGACCAGTATCTGACCGATCATTTCGACCAGTTACTGGAGCAGGGCCGTCTGCGCTTTGATTTTCTGTCGCTGAGCGCCGGGCGCACCTATTCCTTTCAGGCCGAAGTCACGGCACGCCATGACGATACCGTGGTGATCGAAGTGGGCCCGCGTAACACTGTCATCCGCTGGTTCGTCGACCCCATTGAGCTGGAATACGCGCGCTCTGCCCCGCGCCTGATTCGCTTCACCGGCATCACCAACTTCCGCCGTGACGGTGATCTGGTGGAAGCCGACATCCACTATGAATATGCTCAGTGAGGTCCTGCCATGTCGAGCCTGAACATGCCCAGTCGACAGTCCGTGATCCGCATCGCTCTGGCCCTGGCCGGGCTGGGTTTTCTGCTGCAGATCATCCACGCCTCACTGCAGGTGGGTCTGTTTGAACAGGGGCCCCTGATCATGGAGCTGATCTGGGGCCGCGTTACCCTGGTGGATCTCTATCTGGGATTTTTCGTGGCTCTGATTCTGCTCTGGTTTCTCGAGCCGCGGCGCCTCTACGTGGTGGTTTTCGGCCTGATTTTCCTGTTCATGGGCAACTGGCTGCTGTGCTGGTATCTGGCCTGGCGCTGGCCCCACCTGCGGTTTCAGAGCAGTCGAAGCTGAAGCTGGCGCACACAGCCAGCGTCCGGCTCCAGCCGCCACGGGCGCTACAACAATGGCAACTGCGGCTGTACCTGATAGGTCAAGTCCACTACAGTGTCAGATATTGAGTAGTCAGGGTTCCGGTGCCCATGTCGATCCGTCAGCGTATTGCCTTCAAACTGGCTCTGAGCGCAGTCTGCATTGCGCTTCTGGTCAGTAGTCTGTTCAGTGCCTATCAGGTATGGTCGGACTACAGCAATGAGCGGCGCAACATCGATCAGGTGGTACGTCAGTTGCTGATATCCTATGAGCCTGCAGCACAGCGGGCCATCCACAACCTGGATGACCGGTTGGCCAGTGAAGTGGCCAGTGGGCTGCTGACCTATCACTTTCTGATCAGTGCTGAGATCCGCGATGAACTGGGCAATACGCTGGCTTTCAGTGAGCGTCCCCCCGAACAGATCACAGCCGCTGCTCCGCTCCAGCGTCTGACTGAGCGCTTTCAGGACGCCTCGCGCTCCATTTCCATTGTCGGCACCCCGGAACAGGGCGAACTGCTGCTGCAGGTTGATCTGCACAAGGCACTGCAGCCGGTTGTGGACCGGGCCTGGGAAACCCTGGGCATTACCACGCTCAGCACCATGTCACTGGTTCTGTTCTTCTTCCTGGTCTACCACTGGCAGATCACCCGGCCACTGGTGGCATTGAGTCAGCAGTTTCGCAGACTGGACCCAAGCCGACCCCAGGGCGTGGAGCTCCGAGTCAGCGGAGCCCATCAACAGGACGAACTGGGTGATCTGGCGCGCAGCGCCCAACGCTTTGTGAGCACGGTACAGCGCCTGCTGCTGGAACGGGACCTGGCAGAACAGGAGCTCCGTCGTTCGTCGGAACGCATCCAGTACCTGGCTTACCACGACTCCCTGACCGATCTCCCCAACCGCAATCTGATGCTGGAGCAGCTCGAAACGGCCCTCACTGCGGCCCGCAACGAGGGCCAGATCAGTGTGCTGATGTTTGTTGATCTGGACAACTTCAAGACTATCAATGACTCCCTGGGGCATCCGGCCGGCGACCATGTATTGCGTCAGGTGGCCTTGCGGCTGCACCGTCAGGCTGGCGAGAGAGACCTGCTGGCCCGCATGGGCGGAGACGAGTTTCTGCTCTGTCTCAACCAGGTTGCGGCCAGCCGCAAGGAGGCCCTGCAGATCGCGGAAACCCGCGCCATCTTCATTCGCCAGGCCTTGTCGGTGCCCATCTGGTATCAGGGCCACCGCCTGACTGTGTCTGCCAGCGTCGGCATCACCCTGTTCCCGGAGGGCAGCCTGCCCGCTGCGGACCTGATCCGCAATGCCGACATTGCCATGTTTGCGGCCAAGACCCGAGGCAAGAACACCCATGAACTGTTCCAGCAGCACATGACCGATGAGGCCAGTCGTCGCATGCTGCTGGAGAACGACCTCAGGGCAGCTCTCGACGAACATCAGTTCTTCCTCGTCTACCAGCCGCAGATCGATATAGAACAGGGCCACATCATCGGCATGGAAGCGTTGATCCGCTGGCGCCACCCTGAACGCGGCGTAGTATCGCCCATGGCCTTCATTCCCGTACTGGAAGCCACCGGCATGATCAAGGATGTCGGCGAATGGGTGCTGCATGATGCCTGTCAGGCCATCCACGCCTGGCAGGAACTGGGTATCTGGCGCGACGGCATGAAAGTCGGCATCAATGTCAGCGCCAGCCAGTTCCTGGATGCCAGTCTGACGCACAGTGTGCGCCAGGCCATGGAATCCACCGGGGTCGACGGACAGGTGCTGGATTTCGAGATTACCGAAAGCATGCTGATCGAGTCGGTCGATGACACCATAAAGCGCATGCATGCCCTGCGCGAACTGGGCATCACCTTTTCCATTGATGACTTCGGCACCGGCTACTCCTCCCTGACTTATCTCAAGCAACTGCCCGTGGACGTGATCAAGATTGACCAGAGCTTCATTCACGATATCATTGCCGACAGCAGTGATGCCGCCATCGTCGAAGCCATCATTGCCATGGCCAACCACCTCAGCCTCGGCACCATTGCAGAGGGCGTGGAAAGTACTGAGCAACTGGCGTTTCTGCAGCAGGCCGGCTGTCAGCGCTATCAGGGTTACCTCTATGCGCGCCCCCTGTCACGCGAGGACATGACCGATCTGATGCAGTCAACTGCCACCCTGAACCAACCCTGAGCTGATCTGCCGCCACAACCCGCAGATTGCAGCACGAGCCGAACCATGTACCAGATCAAAGAAGTCTTCCACACCCTGCAGGGCGAAGGCGCCCACAGCGGTCGCCCGGCCGTGTTCTGCCGTTTTGCCGGCTGCAATCTCTGGAGCGGTCGGGAACAGGACCGAGCCGTCGCGCGCTGCAACTTCTGTGACACCGACTTTGTCGGTACCGACGGCCAGAATGGCGGCAGCTTTCGATTGCCGACCGAACTGGCAGACCACATTGCCGGCTTCTGGCCCGCCGATCAGGGGCATCGCTATGTGATCTGCACCGGTGGCGAACCTCTGCTGCAACTGGACGCCCCGCTGATCGAGGCTCTGCATGCCAGAGGCTTCGAGATCGGCGTCGAGACCAACGGTACCCTGCCCGCTCCGGCAGGTATCGACTGGCTGTGTGTGTCGCCCAAGGGCGCCACCAACGTGGTGATCGAGCAGTGCGACGAACTGAAGCTGGTCTACCCGCAGGCGGAGGCGCCCCCGGAGCGTTTCAGCCGGATTGCAGCGCGTAATTTCTACCTTTCGCCCATGAACCCGCCCGATGGCACCATCAGCACGGACAGCCCGGCAGTCAGGGCAGCCATCGACTATTGCCTGGCCCATCCACAGTGGAAGCTGACGCTGCAGAGCCACAAGATACTGCACATTGACTGAACAATATTTGTCAAACAAATACCCGTTATTCATCATGCTTATGCCCTGTACGGGTTAACTTCAGAGCCCGTTTCCACTACACTTGCGCCGATTTTTCGCCTGCGAATAAACGACAGTCGTAACGACAGTGGAGTGATCATGCTGACAGCTTACCGCGAGCACGTGGCCGAACGGGCCGCCAAAGGTATTCCCCCCAAGCCTCTGAGCCCGGAGCAAGTAACCGAACTGGTCGAGTTGCTGAAAAACCCACCCGCGGGCGAAGAGGAATTCCTGGTTGAACTGCTGACGCATCGGGTACCACCCGGCGTGGACGAGTCTGCCTATGTGAAAGCCGGTTTCCTGTCCGCCATTGCACGCGGCGAAATCAACTGCCCGTTGATCGACCGCAAGCAGGCGGTGGAACTGCTCGGCACCATGCTGGGCGGTTACAACATCGCCACCCTGGTGGAGTTGCTGGATGACGATCTTCTGGGCGAACTAACCGCCGAACAACTGAAGAAAACCCTGCTTGTGTTCGATGCCTTTCACGATGTGGCAGAGAAAGCCGACGCCGGCAACGCCCATGCCAAGGGCGTGATGCAGAGCTGGGCCGATGCCGAATGGTTCCTGAACCGGAAGCCGCTGGCCGAGCAGATCACCCTGACTGCGTTCAAGGTGACTGGTGAAACCAACACCGACGATCTTTCTCCCGCCCAGGATGCCTGGTCACGGCCAGATATCCCGCTGCACGCCCTGGCCATGTACAAGATGGCCCGTGATGGCGTGACACCGGACAAGGCCGGCGAGATCGGCCCGCTGTCCACGCTGGAAAAACTGAAGGAAAAGGGGCACCCGATCGCCCTGGTAGGCGACGTCGTCGGCACCGGCTCCTCACGCAAGTCAGCCACCAACTCCGTACTCTGGCATACCGGTGACGACGTTCCCTATGTGCCCAACAAGCGCAGCGGCGGTTTTGTTCTGGGCAGCAAGATCGCCCCCATCTTCTTCAACACCATGGAAGATGCCGGCGCCCTGCCGATCGAGGTCGATGTGGACAACATCGATACCGGTGACGTGATCGACATCTTCCCTTACGCCGGCAAGGTCGAAAAGAACGGCCAGGTGGTCGCCGAGTTCAGCCTGCGCACCGAAGTGCTGCTGGACGAAGTACGCGCCGGCGGCCGCATTCCGCTGATCATCGGTCGCGGCCTGACCGACCGCGCGCGTGAGCACATGGGCCTGCCGGTGTCCGACGTCTTCCGTCGCCCGGCCGCCATTCAGGACAGCACCGCCGGCTATACACTGGCGCAGAAGATGGTCGGCAAGGCCTGCGGCCTGGAAGGGGTGCGCCCGAATCAGTACTGCGAACCGCGCATGACCACGGTCGGCTCGCAGGACACCACCGGCCCCATGACCCGGGACGAACTGAAGGACCTGGCCTGCCTGGGCTTCTCCTCCGATCTGGTCATGCAGTCGTTCTGCCACACGGCCGCCTATCCCAAGCCGGTCGATATCGACACCCAGCACAGCCTGCCCGACTTCATCATGAACCGCGGCGGTGTGTCGCTGCGTCCGGGTGACGGCATCATTCACTCCTGGCTGAACCGCATGCTGCTGCCCGACACTGTCGGCACCGGCGGTGATTCCCATACCCGCTTCCCGATGGGCATTTCCTTCCCGGCCGGTTCCGGCCTGGTGGCCTTCGCGGCAGCGACCGGTGTCATGCCGCTGGACATGCCGGAAAGCGTTCTGGTGCGGTTCACCGGCAAGCGCCAGCCCGGCGTCACGCTGCGCGATCTGGTGCATGCCATCCCCTACTACGGCATCCAGAACAAGCTGCTGACGGTCGAGAAAAAAGGCAAGATCAATGAGTTCTCCGGCCGCATCCTTGAGATCGAGGGCCTGGAAGAACTGACCGTCGAGCAGGCCTTCGAGTTGTCCGACGCCTCGGCCGAGCGTTCGGCTGCCGGCTGCACCATCACGCTGAGTGAAGACTCGGTGGCCGAGTACCTGCGCTCCAACATCGTCATGCTGCGCTGGATGATTGCCAACGGCTACGGCGATCCGCGTACTCTGGAGCGTCGTGCCAAGGGCATGGAAGAGTGGCTGGCCAACCCGAAGCTGATGCGTGCCGACAAGGACGCCCAGTACGCGCATGTGCTGGAAATCGACATGTCGGAGATCAAGGAGCCCATCCTGTGCGCACCCAATGATCCGGATGACGCCAGAATGCTGTCTGACGTTCAGGGCGACACCATCGATGAAGTCTTCATCGGCTCCTGCATGACCAACATCGGCCACTTCCGTGCTGCCGGCAAGCTGCTGGAGCAGCACAATGGCACACTGAATACCCGCCTCTGGGTGTCGCCACCCACCAAGATGGATCAGCACCTGCTGATGGAAGAAGGCTACTACAACATCTATGGGCGCGCCGGTGCGCGCACCGAAATGCCGGGCTGCTCACTCTGCATGGGCAACCAGGCGCGGGTCGCCGCCAACTCGACGGTGGTCTCCACCTCGACGCGGAACTTCCCCAACCGTCTGGGTGATGGTGCCGATGTGTATCTGGCCTCTGCCGAGCTGGCTGCCATCGCCTCCATTCTTGGCAAGCTGCCGACACCGGCCGAGTATCTGGAATATGCCGGCAGAATTGACAGCATGTCGGGCGAGATCTACCGCTACATGAACTTCGACCAGATGCAGGAGTTCGTGGACGCAGCCAGTTCAGTGATTGCCACTGACGCGGCCTGATCTCGAACCAGCCTGAACCCCGCACAGCGCTGCGCGGGGGTAATACTGCAAAAAGCCCTGCACTGCGGGGCTTTTTTGTGCACAATAGAGTCATGTCACCCAGCAGTTTCCGACATAAGTAGAACAATACCAATGCCCACTTCCGTACTTATTTGCGATGATTCCAGCCTTGCCCGCAAACAGATGGCACGCGCTCTGCCCCGGCAGTGGGAGGTCGACATTTCCTATGCCACCAATGGTGAAGAGGCGCTGGCAGCCATCAAGGCTGGCCAGGCCGACGTGCTTTTTCTGGACCTGACCATGCCGGTCATGGACGGCTATGAGGTGCTTGAGCATATCCGCCGTGAAGACCTGCCCACCGTCGTCATTGTGGTCTCCGGCGATGTGCAGCCGGAAGCGGTCGCCCGTGCCCGATCGCTGGGCGCACTCGAGTTCATCAAGAAGCCCATCGACCCTGACAAGACACTGGCAGCACTGACCCAGTACGGACTGTTATGAGTAGCGACCACGCCCAGGAATCAGGCCTCCCGCAGGAGCTCACCGAAGAGCAGCGGGACTGCTACCAGGAGATAGCCAACATCGCGATGGGCCAGGCAGCGGCGCTGCTGTCGCGTCTGCTGGGCGTTTTCATCAAGCTGCCCATCCCCAGAGTCAATCTGTTCGAACTGGCCGATCTGAATATGGCGCTGCAGTCACTCGACCATGACGAGGCCGCCTCGGCCGTATGCCAGGGCTTCGCCGGTGACGGCATTACCGGTGAAGCCCTGATCATCTTCAATGACTCCAACTTTGAAGACATTGCGCAACTGATGAACTATTCAGGCGAGCAGTCGGAAGCCATGCATGTGGAGCTGCTGATGGATGTGGCCAACATCCTGATCGGCGCCTTTCTCAAGGGTCTGGCCAACCAGATGGACCTGACATTCAGCCACGGCCATCCCATGGTGCTCGGACAGCACAAGCTGGTTCGCGACCTACTGCAACCCTCTCGACAGCCCTGGCAACAGACACTGGCCATTGAAATCACCTATTCACTGGAAGATCACCCGGTCAACTGTGACCTGCTGCTGCTGTTTACCGAAGATTCCATACGGATCATGAATCAGAAAGTCGCCTACTTGCTGGATGATTGATATGAGTGACCAAAGCCTACGCGACATTCACTGGATGCTGGAGATCCTGCAGACCATTGATGTAGGCCTGGTCGTGATCAACATCGAGTATGAAATTCAGAACTGGAACGGTTTCATGGAAAACCACTCGGGTCACAGGGCGCAGAAGGTGCAGAACCGCAACCTGTTCGACGTGTTTCCCGAATTGCCGCACACCTGGTTCTGCCAGAAAGTGGACACGGTCCGGGAGCTCAACATCCGGGCCTTCACCACCTGGGAGCAGCGCCCCTACCTGTTCCGCTTTCGTACCTACCACCCCATCACCAGCACCGCCGAGTACATGTATCAGAACAGCATGCTGTACCCGCTGGAGAACACCTCGGGTGAAGTCGAGTACATCGCCATCGTCATCTTCGATGTCACTGATGTCGCCACCAACAAGCTGGCGCTGCAGCAGGCCAACAGCGAGCTGGCACGCATCAGCAGAACGGACGCCCTGACTCAGCTGTACAACCGGGGCTACTGGGAAGAGTGCCTGTACCGTGAACTGCTGCGGTGCCGGCGCCACCAGCATACGGCCAGTCTGATTTTACTCGACGTTGACCATTTCAAGCCGGTCAATGATACCCATGGCCACACTGCCGGCGATGCGGTACTGCGTCACCTCAGTCGAACCATACGGCAGAATGTTCGCGAGACGGACATCCCCGGCCGCTATGGCGGCGAGGAGTTTGGCATCATCCTGCCGGAAACGGACAGCCCAAAGGCGTTCGCCTTTGCCGAGCGCCTGCGGGGACTGATCGAAGAAGAGGCCATCCAGATCGGCGACAACAGTGTCAGCATTACAGTAAGTTTCGGCGTCGCCGAACTCGAGCAGAACATGCAGACCATTGAAGACTGGATCACCCGTGCCGACGAGGCACTCTATCAATCCAAGCAGTCTGGTCGCAATCAGGTCACAGCCACCTGACCCGGGGCGTTCAGGAATTCACCTTGACGCCCAGTTGAGCCAGCCAGCGTTCAAGGCAGTCCCCTGCCGGCAGTTCGCCGGTCAGCACTACCCTGGATGGCGCATGCTGAGTCACATAGCGTGCCTGGTCAACCAGCCCTTCAAAACAGCTTTCGAACAGTTCCGGCGGATAGCCCGCCGGCCGATGCTCTCGCAGCGAGCCTGGCAAATCCTGACACTGGCATTGCAGCGGGTCAGGCTGGCCATCAATACAGGCCTGGGAGGACATCGGGAACGGGTAGATCAGGCGCAGACCGACGGGCAGCCGACTCTGCAGTCTGGCAGCACATTCATGGCAGATATCAACGAAAGGCAGATCCGGAACCCCTTCCCTGCTCGCCAGGTAGCCGCGCAGATACATGCTGACGCCCAATTCGGCCAGCCGATCGATCAGGAATGAAAGCTCGGGAACAGGTGGCGTAGGGTACTTCATACTCGCCCTGAGTTCCGTAACAACAGTCTTTCAGCTTAGCACCAAAACAGATGCATGGCAGAAAATTACCGCAGACAGAATGGATTCATGACAATTGTCATATCAACCATCAACGAGGCAAGGTCAGCGCCCAGGTTCTGATGATCGCACCGACTTCGGATTGGCCGCCCTGTTTCCAATTAATTTCAAGCAAGAAAAAAGCCACTCGGCGTTACCCGTAAGTGGCTGTTTTTCGAGGAATTATTGGTCGGGCATAGAGGATTTGAACCTCTGACCCTCGCCACCCCATGACGATGCGCTACCAGACTGCGCTAATGCCCGACTTGCTGCGGAATGATACCCTAACCGATTGAAATTACAAGCTTAATTGCGATCTGCGTCAAGGGCGGCGCAACAATTCTCGGGCCTCTTCCGCCACCTCGCGCAATTCCCGCAGTTGCTCGGCACTGATCCCGGATCTCGCACGTGGAGCCGGCTCCGCAAGCAGCTCTCCAGGCGGCGCACCGGGTTCAGTTTCGGAGACTGGTGGACCAGATGGAAAATCATCATCCAGCGTCGCCAGCACGGACTGTTTCTGCCGTGCCTGCTTCTGTTCCCGCGCCTGTCGTTCCAGTTGCTGGCGGGCACCCTGAATGGTAAAACCTTCTTCGTAGAGCAAGGTGCGGATGGTGCGAATCAGCAGTACATCTTCGCGCTGATAATAGCGGCGATTACCGCGCCGCTTGACCGGATTGAGCTGGGGAAACTCCTGTTCCCAATAGCGCAACACATGGGCCTTCAGGCCACACAGGTCGGCGACTTCACCAATGGTGAAGTAACGCTTGCCGGGTATGTCATCGGCGGCGACTTCAACCCTTGCGCTCGTCTCCCTCATAGTTTTCCACCTTCACCTTCAGCTTCTGTCCCGGGCGGAAAGTAACCACCCGGCGGGCTGAAATGGGGATTTCTTCTCCGGTTTTGGGATTCCGGCCAGGACGTTCCCGCTTGTCCCGCAATTCGAAGTTCCCGAAGCCCGAAAGCTTGACCTGTTCATTATGCACCAGGCAGTCAGTAATTTCCTGAAAGAACAGCTCGACAATTTCCTTGGCCTCTCGCTTGTTCAGGCCCAGTTCTTCATAAAGGCGTTCCGCCATTTCGGACTTGGTCAGTGCCATTGGATCAGCTCCTCAGTACGGCATCAAACTCCTGCTGCAGACGTTCAATCACCGAGTTCATGAAGCCTGCAATTTCGTCGTCCTGCAGCGTGCGATCGGGATGCTGCCAGCTGAGCTGCAGCGCCAGGCTGCGTTTGCCCGCACCAATCGAATCGCCCGCATAGACATCGAACAGATGGACATCCTGCATCCATTCACCGCCCGCAGCACGGGCCACTTCCTGCACCCGCTGGGCCTGCACATTCTCTTCCACCACCAGCGCCACATCCCGATGGCTCGCCGGGAAGCGTGACAGCGGTTGATAGGTGGGCACTGCGCGCCGGGCCACTGCGGTCATCGACAACTCGAACAGCCAGGCGGGCTTCTTCAACTCCAGTGCCTGTTCGACACGCGGATGCAGTCGCCCCAGCCAGCCAGCCGGCTCACCATCCACCAGCACACGGGCAGACTGTCCGGGATGCAGCATGGATTGATCCGACAGGGCCTCGAAGCGGATTTCACGCCCCCCCGACAGACCCAGCAGAGATTCCACATCGCCCTTGAGGTCATAGAAGTCGGTACCCTCGGTACCCAGCCAGGTCGCATCCTGACGCGGGCCATACAGCAAGCCGCCGACCTGCTTGGTCTGGCTCAGGGTGTCCAGTTCGCCCCGGAAGACCAGACCCACCTCGAACAGTCGCACCCTGTCCTGCTGTCGGTTCAGGTTGTAGCGCAGCGCATTCAGCAAGCCTGCAGCCAGAGACGTTCGCATCACCGACAGTTCTTCGGAAATGGGGTTGCTCAGTGGCAGCGGCTTGAGTTCGGGCTCCAGCAACTGCTGCAGCCCGGGTTCAACAAAGCTGTAGGTCACTGCTTCCTGGTAGCCCAGGGCCAGCAGCCGCCGCTTGACCAGGCGTTCGCTCTCGATGGCTTCCGGCAGCGGTGTTATCTCCAGCGCCATCCGAGGGGCTGACACCGGCAGGTTGTTGTAGCCGTAGACGCGCGCGACTTCCTCGATCAGGTCTGCTGGAATCGACACATCAAAACGGTGACTGGGCACTGCGCAGTGCCAATGGCCGCCATCGACCGTGACGGCAAACCCCAGGCCTTCGAAGATGCGGGTAATGGTATCCGGCTCGATCTCCGCGCCCAGCAGGCTGGTAATGGCCTGATGGGATACCGATACCGTGCCGCCAACTGGCAGGTGCGCCGTGTCGACGGCCTCGCTGACCGGGCCGGGCCGACCACCGACAATATCCAGCAGCAGGCCGGTGGCACGCTCCATGGCCAGGCGCTGCAACTGGTGATCAACACCGCGCTCGAAGCGATGCGATGAATCGGTGTGCAGGCCGTAGGAGCGGGCTATTCCAGCCAGATGCAGAGGTGCAAAGAAGGCGCATTCGAGGAAAATATCCTCGGTGCCCTGGTGAATGCCGGAGGCCTCGCCACCCATGATGCCGGCCATGGCCAAAGCCTGCCCCTCATCGGCAATCACCAGGGTGTCCTCGCGCAGTTCGACGGTCTGCTCATCGAGCAGTGTCAGGGCTTCACCTGCACGCGCGCGGCGCACATCAATGCTGCCCTGCAAGCGGTTCAGATCGAAGCCGTGCATGGGCTGGCCCAGTTCCAGCATGACGTAATTGGTGACGTCCACCACCGGATCAATGCTGCGCACGCCGCTGCGCCGCAGGCGTTCCTGCATCCACAGCGGCGTGGTGGCGGTGGGGTCAATGCCCCGGATAACCCGGCCCAGATAACGCGGGCAGGCTTCCGGTGCCGACAGCCGCACCGGGAAGGTGTCGTCGATCTCGGCCGCTACCGGCTCGATCACCGGTGCTGTTACCGAAGTGCCGGTCAGCACGCCCACTTCGCGGGCAATGCCACGGATGCCGAGACAGTCGGCACGGTTGGGCGTCAGATCGATTTCAATCAGCGTATCGTCCAGACGCAGGTACTGGCGCAGATCGACACCCAGCGGCGCATCTGCAGCCAGCTCGAGAATGCCACTGTGATCATCGGACAGGCCCAGTTCGCGGGCACTGCAGATCATGCCGGCGCTTTCCACGCCGCGCAGTTTGGCCTGGCGAATGCTGATGTCACCAGGCAGTGTGCCGCCGACCCGGGCCAGCGCGACCCGAATACCGGCCCGTGCATTGGGCGCGCCGCAGACCACCTGATGCTCCGCAGTGCCATCACTGACCCGACAAACCTGCAGCTTGTCGGCATCCGGATGCTGTTCGGCATGCAGAATCTCGGCGACCACCACATCGGTAAAGGCGCCTGCTGCAGGCTCGCTGCCATCCACTTCGAGACCGGCCATGGTGACCAGATGCATCAGGGCGTCCGCATCCAGATCCGGATTTACCCACTCTCGCAACCAGTGTTCGCTGAATTTCATAATGCTCTTCTGTCTAGTATCCGGGTTATCTGAACTGGCTCAGGAAGCGCAGATCATTGTCGAAGAAGATGCGCAGATCATTCACGCTGTAGCGCAACATGGCCAGACGCTCCACGCCCATGCCAAAGGCAAAGCCGCTGTAGCGCTCCGGGTCTATATTGGCATAGCGCAGCACCTCGGGGTGCACCATGCCGCAGCCCATGACTTCCAGCCAGCCGGAATGCCCGCAGACCCGACAGCCTTCACCGCCACAGTGCACACAGGCAATATCCACTTCGGCCGAAGGTTCGGTAAACGGGAAATAACTGGGCCGGAAACGCACCGCCAGTTCCTGCTCGAAGAATTCGCGCAGAAAGCTTTCCACCGTGCCCTTGAGATTGGCCAGACTGATGTTCTCGTCCACCAGCAGCCCTTCCATCTGATGGAACATGGGAGTATGCGTCAGGTCCGAATCACAGCGATAGACGCGCCCCGGGCAGACAATGCGCAAAGGTGGCGGCTGCTCTTCCATGACCCGCACCTGTACCGGCGAGGTATGGGTACGCAACAGCCGCGTGGCATCAAAGTAGAAAGTATCGTGCATGGCCCGCGCCGGGTGGTGCGACGGAATATTCAGGGCTTCGAAGTTGTGATAATCATCCTCAACTTCCGGCCCTTCTGCTACGCTGTAACCGATGCGGGTGAAGAAATCAGTCATGCGTTCAATGGTGCGGGTGACCGGATGCAGACCACCCGGGGCGACCTGGCGGCCCGGCAGCGTGACATCGATGGTTTCCTCGGCCAGACGACGATTCAGCTCAGCCTCGGCCAGAGCGGATTTGCGCTGCCCGAGCGCCTCGGCCACCTGCTGCTTGGCCTCGTTGATACGGGCCCCGGCGGCAGGGCGTTCTTCCGCAGGCAACTTGCCCAGTTGCTTCAGCAATGCGGTCAGCTCACCTTTCTTGCCCAGCTTGCTGACACGAAGGGACTCAAGCTCTGCGGGATCCTCGGTCTTGGCAATGGTATCCAGGGTTTCTGCTACCAGAGCGTCCAGATTTTCCATGCGGGTCTCAATCAATGGGTTTCGTTTTCGCTTACTATAGGGAACTGTGTTAAATAAGCAACTGAATCCTAAGGGGTTTTTGCCGACAATTGGCCCTGCAGGGGCGGGAACAGACCGATGACGCCTTACCCAGACAACAGCACCCCGGAAAAACTGGCCGCCAGCGTTTCCATCACCGAACTGAAGCAGATTGCGGAAGCTGCCGGCCGGCAGATCATGACCGTGTTTGCGCAGGATTTCGCGGTCGAAACCAAGGCCGACAACACCCCGGTTACGCAGGCCGACGAGGCCGCCAGTGCAGAGATTGTGCAGGCCCTGCAGGCGCGTTTCCCATGGCCGGTACTGAGTGAAGAAGACGCCAATATTGCCTGGTCCGAACGACGCCACTGGACCACCTACTGGCTGGTTGACCCGCTGGACGGCACGCGTGAATTCATTCGGGGCAGCCATGACTTCACCGTCAATATCGCCCTGGTCCACCAGCAGCAGACCATTCTGGGCCTGATCCATGCGCCGGCCAGTGGTGACAACTGGTGGGGTGGTCGCGGCCTTGGCGCCAGTGCAGAACCGGCGGGTCAACCGGTGCGTGCCATTCGGGCCACAGCCCTGCCCGCGGACACTGCCGACTGGATAGAGCTGGGCAGCCGCACCCATCGCTCCCGGGCTTCGGCTCTGCTGTCGGAGGCTATCGGGCCGCATCAGGTCGATGGTGTCGGCAGTTCATTGAAGCTGTGTCGGATTGCCGAGGGCAGCGGTCATCTGTATTTCCGTCTCGGCCCGACCAGTGAATGGGATACTGCCGCCGGCCAGGCAATCCTGGAAGCTGCGGGCGGCCAGGTACTGAACGCCTACACCCTTGAGCCGCTGCGCTACAACACGCGGACCGAGCTGGAAAACCCCTGGTTTGTGGCCGCCTGTGCGCCTGACCCACGCTGGGCCGGACCACTGGGCCAGGTATTGGATACCGTCAACGGCACATGATGCGGCCAGCAGAGAGACGGAACCGGGTTGAACTGCAGGCTAGAACGCAAAGGCGTGGCTATTCTGCCGCCACGTCCGCACTGTCGATCACGATCTGATCACGGATGGTATCCAGGGTGGCTGGCCCGATACCGGACACGGACAGCAGATCATCGGGTGATTCGAAGGGGCCGTGCGTCTGGCGCCAGTCGACAATGGCCGCGGCCCGGTTTGGTCCCACGCCATCCAGGCGCTCGGCCAGGGTATCCGCATCAGCGCTGTTGATATCCACTTCCAGCACCAGATCGGCATTGGTGCCCGGTTCGGGATAATCATCGGCCAGCGCCGGCACTGTGGTCAGCCCGACCGCCAGCAGCAGACAGACGGCCAGACTGCCCCAGCGTTGAGCAGGCAGATACAGGGGGTTGTTGCAGATAAGATGTTGCACAATTGGTTTCATGGTATGAGTCCTCGATAGGTTGAGCGTTCCGGTCTCTGCTGACCGATGACCACTCTAGACGGCCCTGCCCCCGCTGAAACTGCCCCCAGGGTCAAACCGAGGCCCAAAAACGACTTTTCCAAGCCCACAATGCGCGTTTCAAAAATTCCGGTCACCGATGTACACTGTCGCGAATCGATACTGGATGCGTTGCATGACCAACCTGCTCTACCAGAAGGACATCGTCTCCATTTCCGATCTGTCACCGGCAGCCCTGGAACTCATTGTCCAGACCGCAGAACAGATCAAGGGCGGCGCCGTCCGACACTGGCTCGCCGGACGGGTTCTCGCCAGCTGTTTCTTTGAAGCCTCCACCCGCACCCGACTGTCTTTCGAAACGGCGGTACACCGCCTCGGCGGCGAACTGATCGGTTTTGCCGACAGCAGCAGCACCTCGGCCAAGAAAGGCGAAACCCTGGCCGACACCATCCGCATGATCGCCTCCTACACCGATGCCATCATCATGCGTCATCCGCAGGAAGGCGCCGCCCGCCTGGCCAGCGAATTCTCCACCGTGCCCATCATCAATGGCGGCGACGGGGCCAATCAGCATCCGACCCAGACGCTGCTGGACCTGTTCAGCATCTACGAGTGCCAGGGGCGGCTGAACAATCTGCGCATCGCGCTGGTCGGCGACCTCAAGTATGGACGCACTGTGCATTCACTGGCCCAGGCCACCGCCCGCTTCGGCTGCAGCTTCCATCTGATCTCGCCTGACGCGCTGACCATGCCCGACTATCTGCTGGAAGAACTCAGCGCTGCCGGCGTCTATTACGAGCGGGCGACCAATCTGGAATCGGTGATTCCCGAGGTCGACATCATCTATATGACCCGGGTGCAGAAAGAGCGTTTTGACCCGACCGAATACATGCATCTGGCCTCCGACTATGTGCTGCGCGCCGACATGCTGAGCACCGCCCAGCCACACATGCGGATACTGCATCCGCTGCCGCGGGTGGACGAAATCGATGTATCGGTGGACCAGACCCCGCATGCCTACTACTTCACCCAGGCCGAAAACGGCGTCTATGCGCGCATGGCGCTGCTGGCCCTGATTCTGAACGAACGACTCGAAGGCCTGACCCATGACTGATCCCGGTACCCAGCGGTCCCAGTTGCAGGTCGAGGCCATCCGCCGCGGCACGGTAATCGACCATGTGCCGGCCGGCAACGGCATCAAGATCGTGCATCGGGTACAGAAGCTGTCGCCCACGGCACGGCTGACCGTGGGCCTGAACCTGCCCAGCGGCGCCATGGGCAGCAAGGATCTGATCAAGGTGGATGACTGGCTGTTCACCGAACAGCAGGCCTATGAACTGGCCCTGTTTGCCCCGGAAGCCACCATCAACGTCATTGATGACTACAAGGTGGTGAACAAGTTCAAGATGTCACTGCCGGACACCGTGGTCGGCGTGTTCGATTGCCCCAACTCCAACTGCATCTCGCACAACGAGCCGGTGCAGTCACACTTCCATGTGCTGCAGGAAGGCGGCCACGTCGCCCTGCGCTGCCACTACTGCGAGCGCAAGTTCCGCGATACGCTGTTCAATTGATTTCCCTGTAGCGAGCGACGCGAGTCGCAACAGGCGGCGCCAGCTGTCCTCCTGTGTGGGCCTGGTGACCCAATCGGGACTTGCGTCCCTCCCTACAGGTATGGGTGCCTCATTTGTAGCGAGCGACGCGAGTCGCGACAGGCGGCGCCAGCCGTCTCCTGTGCGGGCCTTGTGGCCCAATCGGGACTTGCGTCCCTCCCTACAGGGATGGGTGCCTCATTTGTAGCGAGCGACGCGAGTCGCGACAGGCGG
>NZ_SRMF01000001.1:497692-782231 GCF_004768465.1 Natronospirillum operosum | reverse complement strand
GCGCCAGCCGTCTCCTGTGCGGGCCTTGTGGCCCAATCGGGACTTGCGTCCCTCCCTACAGGGATGGGTGCCTCATTTGTAGCGAGCGACGCGAGTCGCGACAGGCGGCGCCAGCTGTCCTCCTGTGGGGGCCTGGTGGCCCAATCGGGACTTGCGTCCCTCCCTACAAGGGAGGTTGATGGTGCGGCCGCCGCGCGGTAGTACCCTGACCCGCAGAAGGCGGCTTTCCCCACCCAGCACCAGAAGCAGCGGCCAAAACAGCGCTTGCGTGGCCAAGGGCCACAGCCTACAAGGGTTGGGAGGCGTTGATTGAGTCGCCTGCCGGGTGACGCTCTAGCGCCCAAACGGTGGCATGCCGCCACCGGGGGGCATACCGCCGCCACCGCCCATCATGCCTTCCATGCCGCGCATCATCTTCTGCATGCCGCCTTTCTTGCCCACCTTCTTCATCATCTTCTGCATCTGCTTGTGCTGTTTCAGCAGGCGGTTGACGTCCTGAATCTGGGTACCGGAACCGGCGGCAATGCGACGCTTGCGCGAGCCATTGATGCGGTCGGGGTAGCGGCGCTCCAGCACCGTCATCGAGTTGATGATGGCTTCCATCTGGTTGAACATCTTGTTGTTCACCTGAGAGGCTGCCATTTCCTTCATCTGGCCCATGCCCGGCATCTTGTCCATCAGCCCGGCCATGCCACCCAGGTTGTTCATCTGCTGCAACTGATCGCGGAAATCTTCCAGGTCAAAGCTCTTTCCCTTCTTGATCTTGCGCGCCAGCTTCTCGGTTTTCTTGCGATCGACCTTGCGCTCGACTTCCTCGATCAGCGACAGCACATCGCCCATGTCCAGGATGCGCGAAGCCACCCGGTCCGGATGGAAAGGCTCGAGCGCATCCAGCTTTTCGCCCATGCCCATGAACTTGATCGGCTTGCCGGTGATATGACGCACGGACAGCGCCGCCCCGCCCCGGGCATCACCATCCGCCTTGGTCAGGATCACACCGGTCAGCGGCAGTGCCTCGTTGAAGGCCTGGGCCGTGTTGGCCGCATCCTGGCCGGTCATGGCATCGACCACAAACAGGGTTTCGGCCGGGTTGGCGATCTTGTGCAGGGCCCGAATCTCCCGCATCATGTCTTCATCGACGGCCAGACGACCGGCCGTATCGATGATCAGGACATCAAAGAAACCCTTCTTCGCATGGGCCAGGGCGGCCTTGACGATGGCTTCGGGTTTCTTTTTTGGATCAGCAGGAATGAACTCGACACCGACCTGCCCGGCCAGAGTTTCCAACTGACCGATGGCAGCCGGCCGGTACACATCGGCACTGACCACGGCGACTTTCTTGTTTTCCCGCTCACGCAGAAAACGCGCCAGTTTGCCCACGGAAGTGGTTTTACCGGCACCCTGCAGGCCCGCCATCAGGATCACGGCGGGCGGCTGAACATTCAGGCTGAGGCCTTCGTTGGCCTCTCCCATGACCCGCTCCAGCTCCTGCTGGACCACTTTCAGGAAGGCCTGACCGGGATTCAGAGCCTGCGAGACTTCAGTGCCCAGTGCTTTCTCACGCACACCGCTGATGAAGTCCTTGACAACCGGCAGGGCCACGTCGGCTTCCAGCAGCGCCATGCGGACTTCCCGCAACGTGTCTTTGATATTGTCTTCCGTCAGCTTCGCCTGGCCGGAGATTTTCTTCAGCGAGGCGCCGAGGCGGTCTGTCAACGTACCGAACATGCTTGATCCAACGTTCACCTGATTCAGGCCGTGCAGTATACTGATCTGCACTGCGTCCATCTACCAACAGGGACCGGCGTCTGCCGGTCTTTGCATTGAACAAGCATAGGGAGTGTTCGAGTTGTCTGTTCTAGCCGCCATCCTGTACCTGCTGGTCAGCCTGCTGTTCTGGCTGCGGGAGCGCTTTCCGGCCCCGCCCTGGCTGTTGCATCTGCTGCTGGCCGCAGCGGTCGTCAGCCATACTCTGGGTCTGCAGCAGGCCGTGTGGCAGTCCGGCGGCCTGGATCTGGGGCTGTTCAAGGTATTGTCGGTACTGGGGCTGATTCTGGCCGTACTGGTGCTGTTCAATCAGTTGCAGCGCGGTGCGGTCAATCTGGGCGCCTGGCTGCTGCCGGTCTGTGCGGCAACGGCGGTGCTCGGCGTGGCGGTCAGCGGCCAGTACGAGATACGCAGCCTGTCGTTCAGCCTTACCGTCCATGTGCTGTTCGCCCTGCTGGCCTACGCCATGTTCACGGTTACTCTGGTCTATGCACTGGTGGTCAAGGCGCAGGAGCGGGCGCTCAAGCACCACCATCTGTCGACGCTGGTCAAGCGCCTGCCGCCGCTGCAGAGCATGGAGCGTACCCAGTTCAAGCTGGCCTGGGTGGCCTTTATCCTGCTGACGCTGGCCATGATCATCGGCTATGTGGCCCTGGAATCCTTTCTCGGCCAGCAGGTGGCCCACAAGACCCTGTTGACCGCCCTGGCCTGGGGCCTCTTTGCCGGCCTCTTTATCGGCCACCATGTCTGGGGCTGGCGGGCCGTCATGACACTGCGCGGCCTGCTGGCCGGCTACTTTCTGCTGTCGCTCGGTTTCATCGGGCCCAAAGTGGTACTCGAATTCATTCTGGGGAACGGAGTCTGATGAATCTGTACCAGAATAAACCCGCTGTTATCGGTGCTTGCCTTGACTTTTGTCAGGCGCGGATTTACAACGGCTCTATGACTGTGACCCAGGGACAGACACACTCTTGAACGAGGTTCCCATAGGCCTGCTGTTCGCCGCTCTGGCGGGGCTGCTGGTTCTCTCCGCGTTTTTTTCCAGTTCCGAAACCGGCATGATGGCGATCAATCGCTATCGTCTCAAGCATCGTGCGGACAGTGGTCACCGTTCAGCGGTACGTGTGCGCATGCTGCTGGAGATGCCGGAACGACTGATTGGCGTCATTCTGATCGGCAACAACCTGGTCAATATCGCGGCCAGTGCGCTCACCACCGTGATTGCCATTCGCCTCTATCCGGAAAACCCCAACCTGGCCATTACCTTTGCCACCGGCATGTTGACGCTGATCGTGCTGATTTTCGCCGAAGTGACACCGAAAACCATGGCCCAGAAGCACCCCGAGGGTATTGCCTACCCCGCGTCGTGGATTCTACGCCCGTTGCTGGTCGTGCTTTATCCGGCCGTCGTCTTCGTCAACAGTGTGTCGCGCGGCATCATGTGGCTGTTCAAGGTCCGTGTCACACCGCAGAATCACGAAGCCCTGAATGCCGACGAACTGCGCACCATGGTGAGCGCCTCCGGCAGCAGCCTGGCCGCCAAGCGGCAGAACATGCTGCTGGGCATTCTGGATCTGGACAACGTCTCGGTCGAAGACATCATGATCCCGCGTAACGAACTGGCAGGTATCAATCTGGATGACAAGGTCGAGGACATCCGCAGCCAGTTGAACAACACCCCCTATACGCGGCTGCCCATCTACAAGGGCGATCTGGACCGCGTCATCGGTTTCCTGCATATTCGGGATGCCGCCGAATTCCTGACCTCGGACCAGCCCACCAAGGTCATGCTGTCGCGCAAGGCCACCGCGCCCTACTTTGTCCCCGAAACCACGCCACTGCAGACTCAACTGGTCAACTTCCAGCGCAAGAAGATCCGCATCGGCCTGGTGGTGGATGAGTATGGCGACGTGCAGGGCCTGGTCACGCTGGATGATATTCTGGAAGAGATTGTCGGCGAGTTCACCACGGATGTGGCGGACAACAACAAGGACATCCATCCGCAGAGTGATGGTTCCTACCTGATTGACGGCGCGGCCAGCATTCGGGATATCAACCGCATCCTGGACTGGTCATTGCCGGCCGACGGCGCCAAGACACTGTCCGGACTGGTTATCGAGCAACTGGAAGACATTCCCGACGCCAACATGAGCCTGCGCATTGAGGGTTACCAGGTCGAGATTCTGCAAGTCAGCAACAACACCATCACTGCAGCCAAACTGCGTGAACTCTGAGCATGACCGAACCGACCGGCGCCCCGCGTATCGACCATGTCCGTATCGTTCTGGTGCAGACCTTTCACCCGGGCAATATCGGTGCTGCCGCCCGGGCCATGAAGAACATGGGACTGCATGAACTGACCCTGGTGCGCCCACGCCGCTTTCCCGACGCGGACGCCACCGCAAGGGCTGGCACCGCAGAGGACATTCTGCAGCGCGCGGTGGTGGTCGACAGTCTGGCCGAAGCCATCGCCGATTGCGGCTGGGTCATCGGCACCTCGGCCAGGGGGCGGGAATTCCAGCTGCCGCAGGGCACACCTGCAGCCTGGGCGCCGGACATCATCAGCGAAGCCACGCAGCACCCGGTGGCCATTGTGTTCGGTCGCGAGCGCATGGGACTGCACAACGAAGACATCATGCAGTGTCATGGCCACATGATGATCCCGTCACACCCCGACCATCCGGTGCTGAATATTGCCCAGGCCATTCAGGTGATCTGCTACGAGCTGTACCAGAGCTTCCTGGCCCGTCAAAGCGCCGCGCCGGACCTGCAGGAAGGCGGCGCCGACTACCCGGACCACGCCACGCTGGAGCATTTCTACAGCCATCTCGAACACAGCCTGCTCGAGTCGGGGTTCATCCCCGCCCAGCAGCCCGGCCGCACCATGGAACGACTGCGCACCCTGTTCAAGCGCGCGCGCCCCACGCGCAAGGAACTCAACACCCTGTTCGGGGCGCTCAAGTCGCTGGATCCGCGCCGCTGACCAACCAAATGGCTGTGATGGTGAGGCCGCCGGGAGTGGGCACCAGGTGCTCAGACCGTCTCCGCACAGGGATGTGCGGAGTCGAGCTGTCAGGGATGACGTATTTTGCGTGTCTGAGCACCTGGTGCCCCGACCACGGCGGCATACCACTGGCACAACCCCACCGTATCTACGCCCGACGACGCCCGATATTGTACTCGCGCAGCTTGTTGGCCACGGCCGTATGGGACAGCCCCAGGCGCTTGCCCAACTGCCGGGAACTGGGGTGGGCAGGATACAGGGCCTTCAGCAGGCGGGACTCGAACTCCTTTACCGACTGTTCCAGCGTGCCGGTGAACTCGCTGACCTGCACCGCCAGGGTGTCATCCACACTGGGCAGGCCCAGATGGGCGGGCAGAATTTCATCACCATCCACCAGTGACACCGCCCGATACAGCGTATTCTCCAGCTCACGCACATTGCCCGGCCAGGTCTGCTGTTTCAGCAGCCGCACCGCTTCGTCACTGAGCGACACAAAGCGCCGGCTGGTCTCCGCCAGACGCTGCACGAAATGGCGTGCCAGCGGTTCGATATCGGCCCGCCGCTCGCGCAGCGGCGGCAGATGAATACTCAGCACATTGATGCGATAGAACAGATCCTGCCGGAACTCGCCATCGTTGACCTTCTGCTGCAAGTCCTGCTGTGACGAGCAGATAATGCGGATATCGACTTCCAGCTCCTGCTCACCCCCCAGCTTGCGAAAGCGGCCTTCATGCAACAGACGCAGAAACTTGGCCTGGACGCTGGCGGGCAACGCGCTGACCTCGTCCAGAAAGACAGTGCCGCCGTTGTAGCGCGAGAAGATACCTTCCTGTGCCGACACCCCGGGCAGGGCGCCATCTGCCACCCCAAACAGTTCGGTTTCGGCCGCATTTTCAGGCAAGGACGCACAGTTCAGCACTGCAAAGGGCTTGTCTCTGCGCAGACTGTAGTTGTGACAGGCGCGCGCCAGCAGGTCCTTGCCGGTGCCTGTCTCTCCGGTAATCAGAATGGGGGCGTCCAGCACTGCCATACGGCGAGCCTGCCGCATCTGCTCACGCATCACCCGGCTTTCGGCCACCATGGCCGACAGTTCACTCTGGGTCTGACTGTAGGCTTCGATCTGACGCCCCAGCTTCATGGGTGACTTGAAGGTCAGTACGGCCCCCGCAAACTGGGGCTGGCCCTGGTCATCCGCGATATAGATCGGATAGACATCCATCAGAAAGGCCTGACGCGACATCTGCACGAAGGCACTCTGATGGCTGTGCCTGGATTCCTTCAACCAGTGGCCGAGATTGAAGCCACGCAGAAACTTGCGCAGACCGCGGCCGCGCAATTCGTCTGCATCCAGATGCAGAATGGCCTGAGCTGCCTTGTTGCTGACCAGTATCCGGCCTGTGGTGTCGACACTGATCACCGGCTCCGGCAGGGTTGCCAGCAGCACATTGAGCTCTTCCTTTTCCCGCTCCATGGGCATGAAGGCCACCGTACTGACATCATGCACCCCCTGAATATGCCGCAGCTCGGGCATGATCTGCTGAAAGGTTTCGAACTCCAGCGTCGGAATACTGAGGAAAATCTCCCCGTAGGCATCCGTGTCGGTCTCGATACCCTTGAGGTCGATTTCGTGACTGACCAGAATACCCAGCACTTCCTGAGCGATGCCCAGCCTGTTTTCACATTGAATTCTTATGCGCATGATGGCCTTGTGGTAGTTGTCTGCCAGCTTGTAAAGCATTATTTACAAGGCAGCAGGAAACCTCAAGTTTATCGGCGGGAAATATATCTGTACGGCACACGGAGTCGCAAAAAGAAAATACAGTTTCAATGCTGCGACAGCCAGATGCTGCGGGCGTTTCGGCTGGCCCTGCCCGATCAGACTGGCCCAAGGCAACCCTGCCGCAGGTGTCACGGGTGGACATTGTGGTATCTGTAATGCGATGATTCCCGCCTCAGTAGCCAAAGCTTCCCCCTGTCATGCAGCAAGGCGAGCAGTACACAGCCTTTCACCAGCAACTCCTGCAGCTTCTGCATGGCGAGGACTTTCAGCCTCTGTGCAGTGACGACAAGCTCAACAGGTTGATCAACTTCTGTGCGCAGGAACTCGGACTCGAACGCGCCAAGGTAGCCTGTGTGGCGGAAGCCGTCTCGCTGGTCAATGTGCATTCCGATGCGCTGCTGGACCGCGCCCGTCTCGAATTTCTGACCCAGCATGACGACATCAGCGGCCTGCCCAACCAGCAGGCCATGCGCAGCCATCTGGAAGCTTTGCTGCAGGCTCCGCCGCAGGGCCATGCGGTATTCATGCTGTGGATAGATATCGATCGCTTCAAGTCGGTGACCGATGCCCTGGGCTCGGAGCAGACCGATCAGATAATCGGTACCCTCGCGTCGCGCCTGCAGACACTCGCCGATCAGCCCCGGGAAATGACGGCCCGACTCAGCAAGGACGAGTTCGCTCTCATACTCGTACATCCCAGCGCCCACAACGCCGGTGCCATGCAGCGTATCGACGGCATCCGGCAGGCGCTGCGACGCCCGCTGCACATCGGCGGCCAGCGCATCATGATGACCGCCAGCATCGGCATTTCGCAGTATGACACCCAGGAGGCGGCCCAGTTGCTGCAGGAAGCAGAAGCCTCGATGCTGGAAGCCAAGACGCATGGCGGCAATCAGTCGGTCATTTTCACCCCGGCATTGCAGCGCCAGCGTGCTCAGCGCCTGCTGCTGGAAAGTGAACTGACCAAGGCGCTCGATCACCGGGAGCTGGTTGTCCACTATCAGCCCATATTCGCCGCTGATGGCAGTCTGCAGAGCGCCGAGGCCCTGGTGCGCTGGCAGCATCCGGAACGCGGTCTGCTGCAACCGGGCGAGTTTCTGCCCATGGCCCTGCGCGCCGGCCTGATGGTGGATGTGGACTACTATGTGGTGGAACAGGTCTGTCGGGATCTGCGCTCTCTGCGCAGCCGCGGGCTGACCTGCCGGGTGGCCATCAACCTGTGCGGCCAGCAGCTTTGCGACAGCCGTTATCCGCAGCAACTGCAGGACCTGCTGAGCCGCTATGACGTGCGCGGAGAGGACATTGGCATAGAGGTGACCGAGGAAGCCACCACGGGTGACACCTTTGCCGTGGCCACCAATCTGCAGCGGCTGGCGGAGATGGGCATTCAGCTGTCCATTGATGACTTCGGCACCGGCTACTCCTCCCTGGCCCGACTCAAGTATCTGCCCTTCCACAAGCTCAAGATTGACCGCTCCTTCATTGCAGATCTGCCCAACGACCAGGATGTCTGTTCCATGGTGCAGGCCATCATGGGCCTGGCTGAAGGCCTGTCACTGCAACTGGTGTCCGAAGGGGTGGAAAACAGCGCCCAGCGCGACTGGCTGGCTGCTCACCAGTGCGACTTCCTGCAGGGTTTCCTGATGGGCGAGCCCATGCCGCTGGCGGAGTTCCATGCGGTGCTGACACAGCAGACTGAAGTTCTGCCGGCGGTTGCCGCGACCAACGCCAGGCGCTGAAATCAGGAGTTACCTCAGCAACTGGCCTGCACGTCTTCATTGGGCTTGAAGGTGCTGGTGGTGAAACACCGCTGCAGACGCAGCACCCGATCACGCAACTGGGCATTGGTATAGAGCCGCGCCGGCACCCGGCCCCATACCGGGTTGGGCCAGGCCGGATCATCCCGGCGACGCACGACATGGTGCACATGCAACTGCTTGACGACATTGCCCAGGGCCGCCACATTCATCTTGTCAGCCCCGAATTCCTCGGCCATAGCGCTGGCAACAAACGAAGACTCCCAGATCAACTGCTCCTGATCGTCCGTGTCCAACTGATATATTTCGGACACACCTTCACGCTTGGGCACCATGATCACCCAGGGATAATTGGCATCCTTCATCAGCAACACGCGGCTGAGCATGAAGTCGCCCACCCAGACACAGTCAGATTGCAATCTATAATCCAGTTCGAACATGGGCTCGACAGAAGCCTCCTTGATTCAGGACAATGCGACTCCGGCAGTATAGCCGAAACCCGGCCCCAGTTCAGGCCGCAGGAATCGCTGAACTGCTGAGCGGCAGACTGCGTAACGCTGCACATACGGTTTGCATCGTCAGACCCCTGTTCCTTTTTCAGGACACTAACATGACCTGGACGCTGATCGATCAATGCCCGCCGCCCAAACCCGGCGCGCCGGCCCCGGACAACCCCTTTGCGCAGCGGCGCTTTCTGCATGCCCTTGAACAGACCGGCTGCTGCAACACCCAGAGCGGCTGGGAACCGGCGCATCAGCGCCATGATCAGGGCGCCCTGCTGCCGTTGTATCGCAAGTATCACTCCTATGGCGAATATGTATTCGACTGGGCCTGGGCCGATGCCTATGCGCGTGCCGGCCTGAACTACTTTCCCAAGCTGGTCACTGCCATCCCCTTTACGCCCTCCATGGGCCCCAGAGTACTGGATGTCGACACCGCAGCAGCCCTGCCTGCCATGGACGAATGGATAGACACCCTGCCCCACACCTGCGCCGAGCACGATGCCTCCGGCTGGCACCTGCTGTTTCCGGATACCGCGTTGCTCAGCCGCTTTGCCGAGCCGGAATTCATTCTGCGCAAGGGCTGCCAGTTTCACTGGCACAACCGCTCCTACCGGACGTTCGATGATTTCCTGCAACGCATGACCGCGCGCCGCCGCAAGACCATCCGCAAGGAACGGCGCCGGGTGACCGAAGCCGGCATCGAGATCCGCATGGTGGAAGGCTCGGAGATGCGGGCCGACTGGCTGCAGCGTTTCTATGCGTTCTACCACAGCACCTATCTGAAACGCGGCATGCACGGCTACCTGACGCAGACCTTCTTCCGCGCCCTGGTCACCGACCTGGCCGACTCGGTCTGCTTCGCCCTGGCCTTCCGCAATGACGAACTGATTGCCGGCGCCCTGTTCTTCCATGATCAGCAGACGCTGTACGGTCGCTACTGGGGCTGTATCGAGGAGATCGACTGTCTGCATTTCGAAGTCTGCTATTATCAGGGCATCGAGTACGCCATCACCAAAGGCCTGCAACGTTTCGACCCCGGCACGCAGGGCGAGCACAAGGTACCGCGCGGCTTCGAGCCCGTCGCCACCTGGAGCGCCCACTGGCTGGCGCACCGGGAATTCCATGAACTGGTGCGCCGCCATGTGCGGCAGGAGCGGGCTCATATCGATGCCTATATGGCCGAGGCGGAGACGTTGTTGCCGTTCAAGGCCCAAGACAGTTGACGGAAGACAGTCGACTGTCGACAGTAGCCCGAGACTCAGCGGAAGCTCACGGCTCACTGTCGACCGTGCACTGTCTACTGTCGACCTCTCTATCACAACTTAGAGGAGTAATTATGAAATACCTCCACACCATGCTCCGCGTCGAGGATCTCGATGCCTCACTGGATTTTTTCTGCAACGGTCTGGGCCTGGTGGAAACCAAGCGCAAGGAGGTCGAGAAGGGTCGCTTCACGCTGGTCTTTCTGGCCACCGCGCCCGGTGAGCCGGAAATCGAACTGACCTGGAACTGGGACCCGGAAACCCTGACCGGTGGCCGCAACTTCGGGCATCTGGCCTTTGCGGTGGATAACATCTACGAGAAATGCCAGCATCTGATGGACCATGGCGTGACCATACTGCGTCCACCACGGGACGGACACATGGCCTTTGTGCGCTCACCGGACCAGCAGTCGATAGAACTGCTGCAGAAAGGCGAGGCCCTGCCGCCGCAGGAACCCTGGGCATCCATGGACAACACGGGAGAATGGTAATGACGGTCAGACAACGCCCACTGGGCAAGACAGGTTTCAAGGTATCGGAAGTTGGCCTCGGCTGCTGGCAGCTCGGCGGTGACTGGGGTGCCCTGCCCACCGCGCAGGCCAATGCCATATTGAACGCAGCCGATGAAAGCGGTGTCACCTTCTGGGATACCGCCGATGTGTATGGCGGCGGCCAGAGTGAACAGCTGATCGGCGCCTACACACAACAACACCCGGCACCGCCGCGTATCATTGCCACCAAGGCCGGACGCACGCCGGAACTCTACGGCGAAGGCTATACCCGGGACAAGCTGCGCGCCGCCATCGAGCGCTCGCGTGAACGCCTGCAGACCGACTGCCTGGATCTGTTGCAGTTGCACTGCATTCCCTATGCCGAACTGCAACGCGGACAGGTGTTCGAGTGGCTGGACGAGTGCAAGCAGGACGGTCTGATCCGCCACTACGGCGCCAGTGTCGAGACCGTCGAGCATGCCCTCTGGTGTCTGGAAAACACTGACGTGGCCAGTCTGCAGCTGATCGTCAACCTGCTGCGCCAGGACATGGCCGAACAGGTACTGCCGCGCGCCGAGGAAAAGAACGTTGGCGTCATCGTGCGGCTGGGTCTGGCCAGCGGCCTGCTGTCGGGGAAAATGCAGAAAGATCAGCAATTTTCCGAAGACGACCAGCGTCACTTCAACAAGGACGGCCAGGCCTTCTATGTCGGCGAAACCTTTGCCGGCCTGCCGTTCAATACCGGCGTGGAACTGGCCGAGCGCCTCAAGGCCCTGTGCCCGACCGGCATGAGCCTGCCGCAGATGGCCCTGCGCTGGCTGCTCGACCAGCCGGGTGTCAGCAGCATCATTACCGGTGCCAGTCGACCGGAGCAGGTCACTGCCAATGCGGCCGCCTCTGCGCTGCCACCGCTAGCGGATGAACTGCACGATACGCTGTTCCAGTTCTATCATGCCGAAGTACGCCAGCATATCCGGGGCGACATCTGAACCCGACCCGTCCCGTCTGCAGGCAGGTTGCTGAGCGGCTTTCAGGGCCGGCTCAGCAGCGCCTGCAGGGCACCATAGTCGATCTTGGCATTGTGCCTTCGGTCCAGCGGGATCTGCTTTACAAGCCGTATTGACTGGGCCGGGATGCCGACCGGCAGGGCAGACACCAGTTGCTCGACATCAGGCTGACAACCCGGCTTGGGCTCGATCACCAGGCAGGCCTGACCCTGATGCGTCAGCACGGCTGCCGCCGCCACGCCGGGCTGGGCCCGAAGCGGATATTCCAGTTGAAACGGATACAGGCATCGTCCGCCCAGAGTAACTGCCGCCGACACCCGGCCCACCAGCCACAAGCGACCTTCCGCATCCAGATAGCCGGCATCGCCGGTGCGATGCCAGCGTACGCCTTCGACATCCAACTTGGTCTGCTCATCGCCTTCGCCGTCCAGATAGCCGCCCAGCACATGGGCCCCGGCCACGGTGATTTCACCAATCTCGCCCGGGCCGATACAGCGTTCTTCCAGTTCTGCTGCGGTAAGGCGAAATGGCGGCGGCGTTTCTGTCACCGCCAGAATGCGCAACCGGACAGCCGCCAGCGGACGCCCTGCTGGCAGGCCATAGCCCGCCTCGGGCCCGGCCAGCGCAGTCTCATTCAGCTCGGTGGCGGGCAACTCGGCAATGGGCTCGGCCTCGGTGGAGCCGTAGACCGCTGTCACACTGCGCCCAGAGGCCACCAACTGCGCATAGTCCAGCATCATCTCCGGCGTGACCGGCGCGCCACCCGTATGCAGGTGCTGCAACTGCGGCGATGCCATTTCGTTCAGGCCCTGACAGAGCTGACGAAAGAACGCCGGCGAACCGCTGGCCCGGGTGACACCGCAGGCCTGCATCGCCTGCAATACCGGCACGGGCTCGATGGCCCCGGGCCGGGCAATATCGCCGGGTGGCAGCAGCGTGCTGACACCGGCGGCCAGGTTGGCCAGCACAAAGACCGGCAGTGTAGTGGCATCCACATCGCCCGGTTGCAGGTGCAGAGTACCAAGAATGGCCTGATACTGGGCGCGCAGAAACCCGTGGCTGCGACAGGCCGCCTTGGGTCGACCGGTACTGCCACTGGTAAAGGTGATCAGGGCCGGACTGTCTGCCGGCGCTTTCCATGCGTCGCGGGGCGGAGCTTCGGTCGGGTTGCCTCCAAGCCGCGTCGTCCAGGGCAACCAGGCATCGACGCTGAAATGTCGCGGTATGCGTCGAACACTGGCATAACCCAGACGCAGCAGATGAGCTGCGGGTATCCCCACAAAGGCCGATGGCTGCAGGCGCTGGCAGGTATCATCCAGTTGGCTTCTGGGCGCCGAAGGATCGGGCAGGATGGCCACCGCACCCAGACGCCACAGGGCCAGCAACAGCCCGTAAAGCGCCGGTGACACCCGCAATGCCACCAGCACCCGGTCGCCTGGCCCTATCCCCGATTGCGCCAGGGTGTCAGCCCAGGCCAGTGACAGCCGCTGCAGATCGGCAAAGCTGTGCGTCTTGATGGGCTGCTGCGGATACTGTCGACCATCCAGCAGTGCGGCTGCGTCCGGCTGAGCGGCCGTCTGCGTATCGAACAACGCCACAATGTTGGAACTGTTGCCGGGCTGCGCAGGGTCGGAGCTCTGGGCACCACTCATGAAAGACCTCCACTGGAGCGCCGGGTCGTCTGGTCCAGACGGCGCGAGAACAGCGCATAGCGCCGGAACACACGAGCGGTCTCGGAGCGCATCAGGGCCGACCGGTTGCTGTCCTGCATCAGGGCATGAATGACTTCACCATAACCGGCCTCGCAGGCCGCCTGATAGGCATGGTCGGCCAGCAGCAGTCCCAGCCCGGCACAGTCCCGGCCCGGCCTGACGGCGATGGTCTTGAGCACCAGCCGGGATGCCCCGTCTGCTGTCACCGACGGGGCCGGATAGGCAAACAAAAACCCGGCCAGCCCATGATGATCTTCCGCCACCACAGTGGCCCTGGGTTCATGCAGTGCTTTCAGGGGCTGATACTGCTGCCGGAAGGTGTCCCAGCTCTGGGGCTGATACAGCAGGTTGCGCCGAAAGCTCTGCAGGCTGAGCTGATGGATGGCGGCCAACTCCTGTTCGAACCGGTCCTTCTGCAAGGGCCGCAGTTGCATGCCCTGGGCCTGCATGCGGGCTCGAATGCGTTCACTGCGCGGGTCATCACCCGGTGTCGGCACGGCCGCAGAAGAATGATAGTGCCAGGTCGGTACAAATCCGGCCGCCTGCCAGTGCTGAACCCATGCTGCCGGCTGCTCGGGCTCCAGCGGGAATGGCGCCGTGCCGTCGGACCAGGTAACCAGCCGATGCGCATGCCAGGTGTTGCGATCCATGGGCCCCAGCGCCAGCCGGCACCCCTGCCGGGCCAGCATCTCGCAGGCATGAGCCAGCAGCATGGTGGAAGCCCCCTGATCACAGGACCAGAACTGCCCCACCACACCGGGTATTGCCTCGCCTGCCGGAGGGGTGTCCTGCCACCACAACGCGCACCGGGCCAGCACCCTGCCCGAGCTCCCGTCAACCACCACCAGCACGCGCTCCGGGGCCAATGCAGACGAGGGCGGCGACTGGTCGCCCCAGTCCAGGTCATGCAGCTCAGCGCTGTGCCAGTCTGTAGCGCTGATCAGGTCCAAAACGGCGCTCCTGCAAACATCAGAATACCCGCGATCAGGGCCGCCAGACCGCCCAGCAGACCCTGGCGCCACCAGCGATCAGCATCCCGCGGGCAGTTTTCGATCTGCGGCTGCAGATGCTGAAACAGCCCGGCAGCCAGACCGGTCAGAAGCGCACCGCCCAACAGATACTGCCAGACTTCCGCCCCGCTGCTGCCGAGCAGGGTTGTCGGCACCACCACGATGCCCCAGCCCTGCAGTGTCGCCTGGGCCCAGATACGGCCGCGATGACCGTGCTCGGTATTGCCGTGTATGCGAGCAATACCGATCATGGCCAATTGGGCGGCAAAGGCCGCCACCCAGGCCACATAGAAACTTTCCCCCGGCACCAGTACCTGCGCCAGCAGGCAGATCAGCCCGGCGCCGGTAATGGCGCCCACGGCCCGGACATCATGCGTTACCCGCTGGTGTCCGAACCGCACCAGGCCGGTATAGGTCAGAAACAGGGCCAGCGGCGGCAGCAGCCACAACAGGCCACCCACCGCCCAGGCGGCATAACCCACCAGAATGGCCGCAAACAGGCTGGAATCGGTCAGGGTCGTGCGCCGACGCCAGACCATGACCACGACAATCAACAATACCGTGACCACCAGCACCTCGATCAGGGCTGCCGAGTTGGCCTCGTGATAGGTCTGCAGCAAGGCCCAGGTACCCAGGGGGATAAACAGATTGTCCAGGCCCCGCCAGGCCATGGCTTCCAGCATCATGACCAGCAGGCCGATGATCAGCGCCAGCAGCAGCGTATCCAGCCGGGTCATGTCTGTGAACAGCAGCAGCGGCACATGGGTGGCCATGAAGGCGACCAGAAAGAAGGCCATGGAGCCTTCGGCACTCTTGTAACCCTCTTCCGCCCGATAGCGGGACAGGCCATAGCGCAGCCCCACCAGTGCGGCCACTGCGTCGGCCAGGGTCAGCACCAGAATCGGGATCAGATAAAAGACCACCTCGTCGCCGCTGAACAGGAACAGGACCACCACCGACAGCGGGAAGTAGAGCTCACCTGCCGAACGACGCCCGACGCCGTGCAGTACCGACGCCAATCCCTGGCCATCGGCAGGCAACAGTCGCAGGCCGAGCAGGGCCAGCAGCGCCACACCAGCCAGAGTCAGTACCGGCCAGGGGGTGGCAAACCACAGCGGCAGACAGAGGCAGATCAGACCGGTACCGATGTGCATGCCCTTGCGCAGCAGTTCCGGATGCAGATCCAGGCGCCGACGCAGCAGCCACAGGCTCAGGCCCAACCCCGTGAGGACCAGCAAGGGCACCGGCAGCCAGAGAAAATCCTGCGCGGACAGAGGCGGCTGGATCATTTGCGGGTCTCCACCACAAACCGTCCGTAGAAGAAGGCCTTGCCCTGGCCGTGCAGCTGCTCCGCCAACTCAGGTTCCGGCTGCAGCAGATCAGACAGCGCCTCGGGTCGGGTACGGGGTGCAAACAGATTCCAGTACACCAGTCGCCCGCCCGGGTTCATGCGCTCGGCCAACTGTTGCAGCAACCGGCTGTAGGCCGGCATGTCCATGTACTCGAAAATGTCGCTCAGGTTGTAGCCGTCAACGCCTGACACCTCCTCGGCCACCGCCTCGACCGGTGCCAGCCGCCACTCGATGCGATCCAGCCGATTGCGAATGGTGTCGAAATGCTCGGGGCGCAGGGCCAGCGGCAGCGCTTCACCATGGGTGCCGTTGAGGATCCAGTGCAGATAGGGGTTGGCGGACGGGTCCAGCTCGGCCAGCGCATGCCGAGTGCGCTCCAGAATAACCGGGGCGACCGCCCCATCGACATGCTGGAAGAACGCCGGATCGCGGCCCAGACGCCCCATCACCCAGCGCGAGAAAAAGAGGCGGAACAGCAGGCGCCAGCGCCAGGTGTTCCACTTTTGCTGGTAGAACTGGCGCCGTGCTGCCGGGTCGCGCGGCTGCAGCAGCGCCTGCACGGTCTTGCGGCTGTGCACCAGGGGTAAGACACGCTGACTGAACAGGCGGAAATAGCGCTCGAAGCGCCCGGCCGCGCCAATCCCCATGGCGATCAGGTCCGGCTGGGCATCCCACCACTCGCGGCATTCTGCCGACAGGCTTTGCCGGCAGCGCGCATAAAGTTCTGCCCGGTCGTCTGCAGGCCTGGACCCCAGCAGCCGCAGCAGACCGGCGTGATCCAGATGACGGTAGGCCGCCACGCGCAATTCGAGACAATGCAACTGCGTCGGATTGAGGTCCACGGCCAGCACCCGTGCCGGGTCCAGCGTCAGCAAGGCCAGGCTGTTGTCACCCGCCGAAGCGACCGAGAGAAAAGTCCGCCCGGATGGCCCCTGCAGGGCTGCTACCAACTGGTCGGCATCTTCCCAGCACTGGGCATAGCGGATCTGGTCGAAACGGGCCCGGTCCTGGATCTGGCTTTTGCTGCTCATGCCTTTTCCTCTGTGGTATCTGCCGGCTCGCCCTGACCGGAATCACTGGTGCTTTCCTCTGCCGCCAGGCGCCGGATGGCCCCGGTGGCGCCATTCAGTTCCACCCACTCGCCGGTGACCAGCAATCGGGTCGCACCGGGCACAGCCACCACAGAGGGCACACCCAGTTCCCGCGTCACGATAGCCGCATGCGACAGCAGACTGCCATGCTCCACGATGACACCGGTCGCGGCAGAGAGCAGCAGTATCCAGCCCGGGTCGGTGCGCTCGGCCACCAGAATTTCGCCCGGCTCCAGCGTGGCCGCACGCGGGTCCGTGACCACTCTGACCGGGCCGCGCACCACACCGGCGCAGCAACCCGTGCCGGACAGGTCGGCGGTCATGTCTTCATCAGCAGCGGGCATCGCCCGTTCATAGCTATGGCCCACATGCACCGCGCCACGGGTCATGAAGCGATCCGCCGGTGCCGGTCCCTCACGGCAGGCCGCAAACTCGGTTTTTCGCAAAGCGGCCAGTCCTTTCAAATCGGTACTGGTGGCATGGCCTTCGACAAAGCCCAGCACCTCTTCCAGTTCCAGATAGAACACATCTTCCGGCGCATCCAGACGATCCAGCGCATACAGCCGCTTGCCCAGTTCCAGCAGGATCTGCCGCACCCGGCCAAACAGGCGGGTGCGTTCGAAACGCAGGTTTTCCCGTTCCCTGACTCTTGCCCGCGCCTGCCCCAGCACGCGCTGGAACAGCCAGCGCCGCAGAGGCCTGCCGCGCAGATGTTTTGCCACCGCCTGCTCGGCCTGCCTGCGCAAGGCGCCCGGGTCCGAGATGTCGGTGCGTTCAGGGGCTGCGGCCCGGGTACCGATGGCACGGAAAAGCGGCAACGGGTCCTCGTTCAGGGTGCGGCTCTCGAGTTTGAGTTCCTCCACACAGCGGTCACCAAAACGCTGCAGATAGGCCGTCACTTCGGCCTTGAACTCGGGGTGATCATTCAGCAGCGCCCGGATATCGGGTACCGAATCCTGTCGCAGGGCCCTGACCAGTACCGGCGCCGAGCGCGCCTGATCGGCCAGCGCAGCCACCCGGGTCGCCGGCTCGGTACTGATGATGGCGGTATCACCGGCCAGCAGTTCATTGTGCAGTTGTTGCTCCGCCGCATTCGGCAACCAGCGTGCGCACAGCTTTTCCAGCAGGCCGTGGAAAATCATGGCAAAGAAGTCGTTCACCAGCGGCGCATCCCAGCGCGCCAGCAACTGCCGCTCCAGGTCTCGATAGTGCGCGACCAACTGGTCCGGCCGCTGGCGTTGCAACGAAGACGCATCGGCAGCCAGCGCCGTGTCCAGACGGACATGAAAGCGCCGGATATCGCGCGGCAACCGGAACAACCTGAAACCCATGGCAGACAGACTGGACAGCAGGCGCAGCAGATCACCCCAGCGGCGCCAGCGGCCGGAAGCCGGCACCTGGACCTGAGCCATCAGTTCATCCGGCAATGCTTCATCCACCCCCATCATCTTTTCCATCATGGGGCCGTTGAACCTGAAGCCCGGCAGCATGGCCAGGCAGCGATACCAGTTGAGCAGATTGTAATAGATGCGCCCGCGCACCAGACCCAGCAGGTTGTCAAAGGCCTCGTGACCGTCACGGATCACCGCATCCGGCACCCGCAGCAGGCGGCAGAATTCCCGATACACACCGGCATAGACATAGCGCGCAAAAGAGAATGTCATGGGCGTGGTGACGCCACTGTAGCTTTCGGCGATATTGCTGTTGTCCCACAGCACCGGGGCGCCGTCCGGATCCGGCAGGTTGGTCAGGGTGGTCACCGGGCGCGACTGCAGCAACCAGAGCTGCCCTTCTGCCCAGGCCCATTCGATATCCTGCGGTCGCCCGGTCAGATGTTCGGCCCTGATGGCAAACTCGGCCGCAGCCCGAGCCACTTCCAGAGGCATCCTGAGATCAGGGTCCGCCTGCACCGGGGCGCCCTGCAGATCAGTGCCGGCAAACACCACGGTCTCGCCGCTGCGCTCGCCGGACACCAGGGCCTCGCCCAGGCCATCCAGACCGGCAACGACTACCTGATCACGGCGCCCGCTGACCGGGTCCGCACTGAAGGCGACGCCGGCCCACTCTGCCGGCACCATGCGCTGTACCAGCACGGTCGGCAGATCGGTTTCGCCGTCCAGACCCCGCAATTGCCGATAGCTCCGGGCCCGCTGTTCACGCGCCGAGGCCCATACCGATTCCACCGCTGCCGCGACATCCTCCGCCGTCACATTGAGGTGGCTTTCCAGTTGCCCGGCAAAGGAATGCGCGCTGCCATCTTCGTCCAGGGCGGAAGACCGCACCGCATAGGGACCCTGGCCGCCATCCAGCCGCTTCAGTGCCGCCTTGAGGTCCGGCACCACGAGTTTATCACTCTGGTCACCGGCAACGGGAATCAGCGCGAACCAATCCGGTATCGGGAAGTCGTGCGCCAGTGCCTGCAGCGACCGCCCCTTGCCGCCGAGACGATCTGCCGGGGCCTTGCCGGCATGACAGATACGGGCCGATGTCTTGCTGCCCGCAGCGCCGCTTTTCCTTAAAGCCATGGTGTCACCCCGAGCGCGCCATAGGAGAGCAGAATCAGCAGCGCCGAAAGGCCTTCAAACCCTTTGGCCGCCCGACTCTCCGGTTGCCTGGCGTGCACCACCAGCAGTGCCAGTGCCAACAGCCCGGCAACAGCCACCACGCCGACGGTCAGTACGGCCGGCGCCACTGGGCGCAGCGCCCAAAACAACCAGACCAGCGTAAACAGAACGGCCGCGAACCAGGCCAACGCAGCGCGTCGCGGCCCCCATAGCGCCGAATAGGTTTCTACCCCGGCTTCTTCATCCTGCGGGCGCCGAATCTTGCGACCCAGTTCGAGACACAGGCCGACGCCCAGCGCCAGCGGCAGCAGCAGCCAGACCTGAGCCAGAGGGACCGGCCCGAAATGCGTCAGCGCATAGAACATCAGCAGCGGCATGATCAGCATATGGCTGAACAGATAAAGGACTGGTCGCGCCTCCAGCCAGGTGCCGACAAAAAACTCCCGGGTCATGAGCCCCAGCCAGACCCAGGTCAGTATCAGTGGCACCAGCAGGTACAGGCCCACCACGGGTATCAGCAGTATCTGCAGGCCCAGTGCCACTGCAGCTGCAATGCCCAGTGCGCGCAGACTGACCAGCCCGCGCGGCACGGCCCGGTAGGGTCGATGCGCACAGTCGGTCTGATAATCCTTGAACTCGTCGGCGACCCGGAGCAGGAAGAAAAAGGCCAGTAGCCCGGCCCAGCATGAAAGATAACGGTATAAATCTGGTTGCAGTTCAGCGACCGAAATCGCATAGCCAAAGGCTCCGAACGCCATCACGGCAATCAGGGGCCCGTGGACCAGCAGCGGGAAACGCTCCTGCTGATAGCGCCAGCCCCGCTGCAGCAGTGTCAGGCCCGACTCATCAGGCAAGGCAGTCATGGCTGATCTCCCTGCCCGGTCGATGTATCCGTGTCCTCCTGGCCTCGCTCGCGCCCCAGCTTGCGATGCGCACGGGCAAAGTGGCCAGCGGACAGAGCGGCGATAATCGACAGCTCGCCTGCCAGAATCAGACCCCCGGCGACTTCCGCCAGCGCACGAACCTTGCCCGTGCCCGCCAGACCCATCATGTTCAGACAGGCCTGCTGGCTGGGCAGGCCGGTACCGCCGCCGACAGTGCCCAGCATCAGGTTGGGCAGGGTCAGGGTGGCGTAGAGCCCGCCATCCGGGGTCAGTTCCAGACGCGTGGTACCGACAGCCGACTCCGCCACACAGGCCGCATCCTGGCCGGTGGCGATATAGAGCGCCGCCAGGCCATTGGCATAATGGCCGTGCACGCCCATGGTGCCGCTGAGCACCCCACCCATGGCCGAGAAGCGCCAGTAGTCCGTCATGCGCTCCGGTGTGGTCTGCAGGCGCTGCTCGACAATCTGGCGCGACAGCACCACCTCGGTGGTCACCTTGCGCCCGCGTACCGAAGTAAAGGACTGCGCACTGGCTTTCTTGTCGCCGGACAGGTTGGCCTCCACGAAATGGTAATCAGGCGTTACCGGACTGTTTTCCAGGATAAACTGGCAGATCGCCTCGGCAGCCAGGGTGACCATATTCTGGCCCGAGGCATCGCCGGTATGGAACTGCAGGATCAGGTAGACATGGTTGCCTTCGATGGTGACCTTCATGCCCTTCAATTCACCATGCCGTGTGGTCTGACCCGTAACCGCTTTCATGGTCTCGAGCTGTCCCAGTACCCAGGCCACAAATTCACCCGAGTCTCTGACCGATGGAAAGGCAAAACCCGGCGCCCGCGACACCGCTTCGTCAATCAACACAGAGGTGCAGCCACCAGCGTCATTGATGGCCAGGGCGCCGCGATGGTAGGACGCCACCAGGGCAGCCTCAGTGGTCGCCAACGGCAACGGATAGTCACCGCCGGCAAACAGACCCCGCACGCGCAGCGGCCCGGCCACGCCAACGGGCATTTTCACCGTGCCCAGGCCATACTCGATATTGCCGGCGTAGGCCTCCAGATGGGCTTCCGTATGCGGGTCAAGCAGGTGCGCGCGCAATTCCGGCCCATTGGCCAGCGCTTTCAGCCGGCGCTCTATCATGGCGGGAGACAGGCGGGGCGACCTGGGCAGCCGGGGCACGACAGGCGCAGTCAAGTCCGGGTGCAGGCGCGCCCGCAGGGTGTCCGCATCCCGGTCCTGCAGCAGCGAGGCCAGAAATGCATCGGCGTGATGGTGTTCAGTGGACATGCCATTAATCCTTGGTGGCGGTTGTCGGGTTGCCGCACTACTTCCCTGCCGCAACTGGCGCATCTTTGTCCGCCAACTGCCCTCTGTCAAGATGTCCCTGCTCAGGCTGTGGCAAGCCACGCAAAAACTGACGTACAATACCGGCCTCATCGAACACAGACATAGGGAAACCTCCTGCATGCGAGCCAGCCGGTATCTGATCGCCACGGTCAAAGAAACCCCAGCCGACGCCGTTATTGTGAGCCACCGCCTGATGCTGCGGGCCGGCATGATCCGCAAGCTGGCCTCCGGCCTCTATACCTGGCTGCCCACTGGCCTGCGTGTATTGCGCAAGGTAGAACGCATAGTGCGCGAGGAGATGGACCGCGCCGGCGCCCAGGAAGTCTTCATGCCCTGCGTCCAGCCGGCCGAGCTGTGGCAGGAAAGCGGCCGCTATGACGACATGGGCCCGCTGATGCTGCATCTGCAGGACCGCCACGAGCGTGATTTCGTCTTCGGCCCGACCCACGAAGAAGTCATCACCGACATCGCCCGCAACGAACTGACCAGCTACAAGCAACTGCCGGTCAATTTCTATCAGATTCAGACCAAGTTTCGCGACGAGTTCCGCCCCCGCTTCGGGGTCATGCGGGCGCGCGAATTCATCATGAAGGATGCCTACTCCTTCCACCTGACAGCCGACTCGCTGCAGGAAGAATACGACAACATGTACCGCACCTACTGCCGCATCTTCGATCGCCTGGGTCTGGACTATCGGCCGGTACTTGCAGATTCCGGCGCCATGGGCGGTGCCGCCTCGCATGAGTTCCAGGTGCTGGCCGACTCAGGCGAAGACTACATCGCCTTCTCCGACGGCAGTGATTTTGCTGCCAATATCGAAATGGCCGAAGCCGTCATGCCGGCCGGTGAGCGCGCCGCGCCGAGCGAGGAGTTGCGCCTGGTGGACACGCCGGAGGCCAAGACCATTGCCCAGTTGGTCGAGCAGTTCGATCTGCCGATCGAGAAAACCATCAAGACACTGGTGGTGGAAGCCGAAGAGGGCCAGACAGAGAGCGGCCTGGTTGCCCTGCTGGTACGGGGCGACCACGAACTGAACGAGGTCAAGGCGGAAAAACTGCCGCAGGTGAAGGTGCCGCTGACCATGGCCTCGGAGGCCCGTATTCGCGCAGTGATAGGCGCCGGCCCGGGTTCGCTGGGGCCGGTCAAGCTACCCATCCCCGTCATCATTGACCGCGCTGTCAGCCTGATGAGCGACTTCGGCGCCGGCGCCAACGAAGACGACAAGCACTGGTTCGGCATCAACTGGGGCCGTGATGTCGAGCTGCCCGAGGTGGCCGACCTGCGCAGTGTGCAGGCCGGTGACCCCAGCCCGGATGGCCAGGGCACACTGCAGATCAAGAAGGGTATCGAAGTCGGCCACGTCTTTCAGTTGGGCCGCAAGTATGCCGAAGCCCTCGGTGCTCGGGTGCTGGACGAAAACGGCCGCGAACAGGCCATGACCATGGGCTGTTACGGCATTGGGGTGTCACGCATCGTGGCCGCTGCCATTGAACAGAACCACGACGACAACGGCATTATCTGGCCGGAAGCCATGGCGCCGTTCCAGGTCGGCATTGTGCCGCTGAATGCCCACAAGTCACCCGAGGTCATGGCAACCGCAGAACGCCTGTACAGCGAACTGACCGACCTGGGCTACGAGGTATTGCTGGACGACCGGGACAAGAAGACCAGCCCGGGCGTCAAGTTTGCCGATATGGAACTGCTCGGCATTCCGCATCGACTGGTGGTCAGTGACCGCAGCCTGCAGAATGACCAGATCGAATACAAGTATCGCCGGGCCGCAGATCGGGAGGAATGGCCATTGGCCGACACAGTGGCACGCCTCGGGAATCTGGTAAGCGGAACGTGAATCTTCTATGCAGACCCGGTAAAGCTGCTATTCTGAATAAAGGTCAAATTGAACGACGCCGCAGAAGCGTTGCACAGGCTCGGCGCAAGTCCGAAAGGGGAGAACAATGATCAAGACCGATGAAAAAACCGTGGCCGACTACATGGTGCACAGCACCACCACAATTCACTGTGAAGCCACTGTGTCCGAGGCCGTGCGCCTGCTGATAAAAATTGGTCTGCCCGGCTGTGCCGTGGTCGATGACACCCGCAAGGTCATCGGCTTTGTCTCCGAGCAGGACTGCCTGCGCCACATGCTGGAAAACCGCTATCACCGTGCCGAAACCAAGCAGGTGAAGGATGTCATGAGCACACCTGTGCTCAGCGTCGACCCCGGCATGGATATCGTCGAGCTGGCACAGATGATGTCCGGCCCCAAGCCCAAGATCTACCCCGTTATCGAACGCGGCAAGCTGCTGGGCGAGATTCGGCGCAATGACGTGCTGCGGGCGTTGTTTGAGGCGCGTTAAGCAGATGACAGTAGACAGAAAAAGCGGCCAATAGCTGAAGGCTCCAATAGGGCTATATTTACTGTCTTCTGTCGACTGTCTACCGTCAACTAAAACTACTGTCTTCTGTCGACTGTCTACCGTCAACTAACATAGCAACTGTGCTTCCCGCTCGCATTTCAGTAGACTACTGACTCCCAAATCAAAGTAAGCGATCCCTGATAACCATGTTGCCCAGCCTGGCCGACGTTGCCGCGCCCGCCGACCGCTATACCGCCTATCTGGATGCCGTTGCGCAGGCCGGTTTCCGGGGTGAAATCAGCCCCGACTATGCCAGCCGCACGGTGCTGGCCACCGACAATTCGATCTATCAGCGCCTGCCGCAGGCGGTCGTTTTTCCCCGCAATGCGGATGATATCCGCATTCTGACCCGCCTGGCCGATCAGACCCCGTTTACCGATATCGTGCTCAGTCCGCGCGGCGGCGGCACTGGCACCAATGGTCAGTCCCTGACCGACGGCATCGTGGTCGACACCTCGCGCCACATGAATGAGATTCTCGAGATCAATCCCGATGAGCGCTGGGTTCGCGTGCAGTGCGGTGTGGTCAAGGACCAGCTCAACCAGGCGCTGCAGGCCCATGGTCTGTTCTTTGCGCCGGAACTGTCGACCAGCAACCGCGCCACCATTGGCGGCATGATCAATACCGACGCCAGCGGTCAGGGCTCGGTCCTGTACGGCAAGACGCGCGATCATGTGCTGGAACTGGAAACCGTGCTCGGCGACGGCAGCCTGATGCGCACGGCCCCGCTGACCGACGAGGAACTGGCCGAGCGCTGTGCCCGGGAGGGCCGTGTGGGCGCCATCCATCGTACCGTGCGCGCCATTCACGACACCCGGCAGGACGAGATCCGGGCCATTTTCCCACCCCTGAACCGCTGCCTGACCGGCTATGACCTGGCCCATATCCGCGACCATGAAGGCCGCTTCAATCTGAACAATATTCTGTGCGGCTCCGAGGGCACGCTCGGCTTTGTCACCGAAGCCCGCCTCAATGTGCTGCCCATCCCCAGAACCTCGGCGCTGGTCAATGTGTTCTATGACAGCTTCGAAACCTCACTGCGTGATGCGCAGGCGCTGATGGCCCAGGGCCCCACCTCGATCGAAACGGTCGATGACATCGTGCTGGAGCTGGCGCAGGGCGATTTTGTCTGGTCATCCGTGGCCGACTACTTCCCGGCCGGTGCCAGGAAGATCCGGGGCGTCAACCTGGTCGAGTATACGGCCGACAGCGCGGACGAACTGGAAGCCAAACTGGCCGTGATCGAACAGCACCTGCAGCAGGTACAGGGCCGACCCAGCCAGTGCACCGGCTACACGATTGCCCGCGGCACCGGTGAGGTGAACAAGATCTGGGCCATGCGCAAGCGCTCCGTCGGTCTGCTCGGCAATGTGCAGGGCGAAGCCCGGCCTATTCCCTTTGTCGAGGACACGGCCGTGCCGCCCGAGCATCTGGCCGATTTCATCATGGGTTTTCGCGAGATTCTGGACCGGCGCAACCTGCGTTACGGCATGTTCGGTCATGTCGACTGTGGCGTGCTGCATGTACGCCCGGCACTGGACATGAAAGACCCCGCACAGGCCAGGCAGGTGCGTGAAATCACCGAAGAAGTGGTGGCCCTGATCAAGCAGTACGGCGGCCTGCTCTGGGGCGAGCACGGCAAGGGCGTGCGCTCCGAATTTGCACCCGCTTTCTTTGGTGACCTTTTCCCGGCACTGCAGCAGATCAAGGCCGCGTTCGACCCGCGCAACCAGCTCAACCCGGGCAAGATTGCCACGCCGGATGACAGCTCCGCCCTGCTGAAAATCGACGCCGTGACCACCAGAGGCGAATTGGACCGCACCATTCCGGTGCAAATGTGGGACCAGTACGCCGACGGCATGTACTGCAACGGCAACGGCGCCTGCCACAACTGGAACCCGAATGACTACATGTGCCCGTCCTGGAAGGCCACCCGCGACCGCCGCCAGACCCCCAAGGGTCGTGCCTCGCTGGTGCGCGAATGGCTGCGCCAGCTCGGCGCGCGCGGACTGGACAGCACCGAGCTGACAGAGAAGGCACGGCAGCAGAATTTCCTGCTTAGCCTGCCCGGCCGCGCCTGGCGCACCCTGACCCGCAACGAACAGGATTTCAATCAGGCCATTCATGACAGCATGATGGGCTGTCTGGCCTGCAAGTCGTGCACCGGCCAGTGCCCGGTCAAGGTGGATGTGCCCACCTTCCGCGCCCAGTTCCTCGAGGTCTACTACAGCCGCCATCTGCGCCCGCTGAAGGACTATCTGATCGGGGGTCTGGAATATGTGGTGCCCTGGCTGGCCAAAGTACGACCCCTGTACAATATCCCCATGCGCAGCCGGCCCGTGCGCTGGCTGCTGCAGCATGGTGCCGGCATGGTCGACAGCCCGTTGCTGAGCCGCACCAGCCTGAAACGCGCCCTGCGCCAACGCGGTATCCCGCTGGCCACGGTGCAGACGCTGAGCCAGTTGAGCGATGAAGAACGGGCACGCGCGCTGATTCTGGTGCAGGATGCCTTCACCAGCTTCTTCGATACCGATACCGTGATCGATGTGCTGGACAGCTTCCGCGCACTGGGCTTCACGCCGCTGGTCATGCCCTTCCTGCCCAACGGCAAGCCGCTGCATGTACATGGTTTTCACAATGCCTTCGAAAAGGCCGCCAAACAGCAGGCCCTGTGGCTGCGCGGCCTGTCGGCGCATGATGTGCCCTTGGTCGGCATCGACCCCAGCATGGTGCTGGCGTTCCGCTCCGAATACCGCAAGCTGCTCGGCGACGCTGCGGTACCGGATGTCTTGCTGCCGCAGGAGTATCTGGCGCAACAGCAGGCACTTTTTGCTACCCAGGCAGCCAGCACCGAGACCTTTTATCTGCTCGGCCACTGCACCGAAAGCACCAATGCCGCGCCGAGCATCCGCCAGTGGCAGCAGGTCTTTGCGGCCGCCGGCCTGAAGCTGGAAACACTCAGTGTCGGCTGCTGCGGCATGGCCGGCACCTTTGGCCACGAAACACGCAACCGGCAGACCAGCGAGACCATCTATGACCTGTCATGGCGCACGCTGGTAGAGAACCCCGCCTATGCCGGCCGCCTGGTGGCTTCCGGCTATTCATGCCGCACACAGAGTCAGCGCCTGTCGGGCGCTACCCTGCCGCACCCGCTGAGTGCACTGAAGCAGCAGCTCTCGGCGCCAGCACATACCCAATGACAGACAGCAATCAGCAAGGAAACGGAATGACCTGGAGCCCCAGCTCGTGGCGGGACAAGCCCGTCAGACAGATGCCCACCTACCCCGATGCAGCGGCTCTCGCCGCTGTCGAGTCACGCCTGCGCACCCGCCCGCCCATGGTATTTGCCGGTGAAGCACGGCAACTGCGTGCCGAACTGGCCGAAGTGGCCAATGGCAACGCCTTCCTGCTGCAGGGCGGCGACTGTGCCGAAAGCTTCCATGAATTTCACGCCGACCAGATTCGCGATACCTTTCGCGTATTGCTGCAAATGGCCGTGGTACTGACCTTTGGCGGCCAGCGCAAGGTGGTCAAGATCGGTCGCATGGGCGGCCAGTTCGCCAAGCCCCGTTCGGCCGATACCGAAACCATCGACGGCGTCGAACTGCCCAGCTACCGGGGCGACATCATCAATGGCATCGATTTCACCGAAGCCGACCGCACGCCGGACCCGGAGCGCATGTACAAGGCCTATGAGCAGTCCGTGGCCACGGTCAATCTGCTGCGCGCCTTTGCCCAGGGCGGCCTGGCCGACCTGCACCAGGTGCATGGCTGGAATCTGGGCTTTATCGACAAGACGCCCAATGCCGAACGCTATCAGCACATGGCGGATCATATCGATGAAACCCTGTCGTTCATGAGCGCCTGCGGCATCAACCCGGACAACACGCCGCAGATCCGGGAGACCTCGTTCTACACGTCTCACGAAGGGTTGCTGCTGCCCTATGAGGAAGCCTTCACGCGGCAGGATTCACTGACCGACCAGTGGTACGACACCTCGGCGCACATGATCTGGATCGGCGACCGCACACGCCAGCCGGACGGCGCCCATGTCGAGTTTGCGCGCGGCATCCACAACCCGATCGGGCTGAAAGTCGGTCCCAGCACCAGCGACGAAGATCTGATTCAACTGATCAACATCCTGAACCCGCACAACGAGCCGGGCCGGCTGAATCTGATCGTGCGCATGGGAGCGGAGAAGATCGCGGCGCATTTCCCGCGTCTCCTGCGCCTGGTCAAGCAGGAAGGCTTCAATGTGGTCTGGTCCTCGGACCCGATGCATGGCAACACCATCAAGGCCGGTAACGGCTACAAGACGCGCCGGGTGGACGCCATCCTGTCCGAAGTGAAGCAGTTCTTCCAGATCCATCAGGCCGAAGGCACGCACGCCGGTGGCGTGCATTTCGAGATGACCGGGCGCAATGTGACTGAGTGCGTGGGCGGGTCGTTCGATATCCGCGAAGCGGATCTGGCCGATCGCTATCACACCCACTGTGACCCGCGCCTGAACGCCGACCAGGCGCTGGAACTGGCGTTCCTGCTGGCCGACGAACTCAAGCCGTTGCGACGGTAAGACACTAAGTGTCGGGTCGCTGCACACTCCGCAGCGGCCTGACCCCCGTGCACGTACTTATTTGCGCCAGGTTTCCACGGCACCCAGGCCGTAGCGCTGGACCCATTCGCGCAGTTCGCGCGGGGCCCGGGTTTTCTTGATCACCTGTTCACCGTTGTAGGGATTGGTGTAGAGGCCGGCCGGCAGCTTCGGCTCCGGTGGTTGCTGACGCCGTTCCGGCACGGTGTCGCCTTCACTGAGCACTCGCGCAAAATACGACTTCAGGTGCTGGTGAATGCCCTCTGCTTCACCACGGCGGGACTTGATCCACTTCTCGATGTCTTTTTCCAGCGTCCGGTAAATATCCGCGCGCTCCAGCCCCTGTTGTCGGCAGTAATCATCCAGCCAGCGCGGAATATTCTCCAGCGCCGCCTGCTTGCGTTCTGCGTCCTGCCTTTGTTGTTCGAGCCGGGCCAGCTCTTCCCTGTAGGTCTCCAGTTTACGTTCGATTTCGTCAATGGCTTGCACAGTTGTGAGCATCCGTTTGCATGTGATGGATTGTTTTGTACTACAGAAAGCGCGGATTATAGGCAAAAGGACCACCGGTTAACAGTTGCCGCGCCACCATGGCCTGATACCATGAGCTGATTGTCACAGGGAGTCAGCATGAAAAGGTCGGAGCGCAACCATCGGCAACCGGACCCGCAGCCGGGTTTCATGGTGATTCAGGGCAACCGCCTGGAAGCCCTGCGTCAGTTGCTGGTGGATTGGACCCGCCGCCAGCCGCTGACGCCGCTGGAAAACGAAATGATCCTGGTGCAGAGCAACGGCATTGCGCAGTGGCTCAAACTGGCTCTGGCCGCCGATACCGAACAGGGTGGCCTGGGCGTGGCGGCCGCGCTGGATGTACGCCTGCCCGGGCGCTATCTCTGGCAGGCCTACCGTGCAGTACTGGGCGATGCCCTGCCCGAGCGCTCACCCTATGACAAGAGTCCGCTGACCTGGCGCATCATGCGCCTGCTGCCCGAACTGCTGCCGGACCCGGAGTTCACCTCCCTGCGCCGTTTCTTGCAGGATGACCAGGGCCTGCGCAAGCAGCATCAACTGGCCGAACAACTGGCCGATCTGTTTGACCAGTACCAGGTCTATCGGGCCGACTGGCTGACCGTCTGGGAGCAAGGTCTGAACCAGTTGCCCATTCTGGGTCAGTCCACCGTCGACGGGCCGGCCCTGCCCCACGACCAGCTCTGGCAGCCCGCCCTGTGGCGGCGTCTGGTGTCCGACATCGAAGCCGCAAGCACCACGGACACCCGCAGCCGGGCACAGGTACACCGCGATTTTCTGCGCGCCGCCGAGACGCTGACGGAAGACAACCGGCCACCGGACCTGCCACGCCGGGTGATCGTGTTCGGCCTGTCTTCACTGCCCCGCCAGACGCTGGAAGTGCTGGCCGCCCTGGCCGGCTGCACCCAGATTCTGCTCTGCGTGCACAACCCCTGTCAGTTCTACTGGGGCGACATCATCGAAGGCCGCGACCTGTTCCGCCACGCCTATCGCCGCCAGGCCGCCGCAGGGGCCACACCCGATCTGGCCGATGCGCGCAGCCTGCATGCCCAGGCTCATCCGCTGCTCGCGGCCTGGGGCCGACAGGGGCGCGACTACCTGCGCCTGCTCGATGAGCATGATGAACGTCAGGCCTACGAGCCCCTGTTTCAGGCCGAACAACTGGCCATCGACCTGTTTGAAGCGCCGCAGACACAGCACCTGCTGGGCCAGTTGCAGGACGACATCCAGCATCTGCGCCCACTGCCGGAGTCCCGTGCCCACTGGCCGCCAGTCAATGCTGAACATGATCAAAGCCTGGTCTTCCATGGGGCTCACAGCGCGCAGCGGGAAATCGATATACTGCATGATCAGTTGCGCGCCGCCCTGGATGCAGACCCCACCCTGCACCCGCGCGACATCCTGGTCATGGTGCCGGATATCGATCAGTACGCGCCCCATATCCGGGCCGTGTTCGGCCGCCTGGACCGGGACGACCCGCGCTTTGTTCCGTTCACCCTGTCCGATCAGGGCCAGCGCCGCCAGCAACCGCTGCTGCTCGGCCTGGATCGCCTGCTGGGCACCGACGAACTGCGCCTGACCGTGACCGACCTGCTCGATCTGCTCGACATTCCGGCCCTGCGCGCCCGCCTGGGGCTGGACGCCGAGGCGGTGCCGACGCTGCAGCGCTGGATTCACGGCGCCAATATCCGCTGGGGCCTGCATCAGCCGCACCGGGCACGACTGGGCCTCGGGGCGGCCGGAGAGCAGAACAGCTGGCTGTTCGGCCTGCGCCGCATGCTGCTGGGCTATATGGCCGGAGACCAGCGCTGGCAGGCCATCGAACCCTATGACGAGATCGGCGGCTTGGAAGCGGCTCTCGTGGGCGCGCTGGACCAGTTACTGGAACGTCTGGACCGCCAATTGACCGAACTGGCCTTGCCCGCCACACCGGTGGTCTGGGCGCAGCGGCTGTCGGCGCTGCAACAGGACCTGTTCCTGCCCGTGGACGAACAGGATACACGGCTGCTGGCCCAGCTCGACAGCAGCCTTGAAGCCTGGCTGGAAGACTGCCACAGCGCCGGGCTCGACAGCGAACTGCCGGCCACCGTGGTGCGCGAAGCCGTGCTGGCACCCCTGGACCAGCCCGGTCTGACCCAGCGTTTCATGGCCGGCGCGGTCAACTTCGCCACCCTGATGCCGATGCGGGCCATTCCATTCCGGCGCATCTGCCTGCTGGGCATGAACGACGGTGACTATCCGCGCCCGGTACAGCGCCCGGATTTCGACCTGATGCGGCCCGGCGGCGTACCCGGCGGCAACGACTACCGGCCGGGCGATCGTTCCCGCCGCGAGGATGATCGCTACCTGTTTCTGGAAGCCCTGCTGTCGGCCCGCGAGCAGCTGTACATCAGTTGGATAGCGCGCAGCGTGCGCGACAATACCGAGCGCCCGCCCTCGGTACTGGTCGGTCAGTTGCGTGATCATCTGGATGCCGGCTGGCAGTCCGGCGACAACCGGCCGCTGACGGATGCGCTGACCACTCTGCATCCGCTGCAACCATTCAGCCGCCAGTACTTTCGGCCGGACTCGACAACCCAGGCGCCTGCTGTCTTCACCTATGCCAGCGAATGGGCCGCCGCGCGGGCCGACAGGACTGCAGCCGATGCCGATGCCACGACTCAATTGCCGTTCTGGCTGCCCGACCAGCCGGTCAGCCTGACCCAGTTGAGCCGCTTTCTGCGTCATCCGGCGCATCTGTTTTTTACCCTGCGTCTGGGGGCCCGGTTCGGCTTCGAAGAAGTCCAGGTAGCCGACAACGAGACCTTTGCCCTCGACGGTCTGGCGCGCTGGCAAATGAATGAGCGCCTGCTGTCTCTGCTGCAACCGGACATCATCGACAACAGACAGGCCGACACGCCGCCGGAGCGACAACTGGAAGCTGCGGTCGAACACCTGCGCGGCAGCGGCGAACTGCCCCTGCCCCCCTTTGACGACGCAGCTACAACCGATCTGGCAACCGACCTGCTGCCGGCACTGACGGCCTGGCAGGATGGTCTGATCCAGACCCGCCCGCTGGACCCGGCCGAGATCCGCCTTGCGGTCACTCGGCCTGACAACAGTGTCTCCGTGGTGCTGGAAGACTGGCTGAGCGATCTGCGTGTCGACAGTTCTGGCCAGGGCCGGCGCCAGATACTGCAGCCCAGTCAGCTCTACAGCGGCGACACCCTGAAGTGGTACCACCTGATCCGCTACTGGCCCGGCCATCTGGCAGCACAACTGATTCTGCCCACCGAAACCCGTCTGCTGGGCCCGGGCTCGGATATCATCATGCCGCCGGTGGCCGCCGACCAGGCCGAGACCTGGCTGCAGGATCAATTGGCAGCCTGGGCCGAGGCGCTGCAGGCGCCCCTGCCGCTGGCCTGCAGGACCGGCTTTGCCTGGCTGCTGGAACAGCACAAGGCGGCCCAAACCTACAATGGCGGCTTTCAGCACCGGGGTGAAAGGGAAGAATCCGCAGTACTGCAGCGCCTGTGGCCCGACTATGACCAGTTGCTGGAGCAGACCGATTTCAGCCGGCTGGCCGAACGGCTGTACCAGCCTCTGCAGCAGACGCTGCGCCCGCAGTCCGAGGACAGCAGCGCCGAAGCCGAAGGGGATCGCCGCGCATGAGCCAGACCCTGCACATCCCCAGCTTCCCGCTGCACGGCAGCCGCCTGATCGAGGCCAGTGCCGGTACCGGCAAGACCTTCACCATCGCTCTGCTCTATGCACGGCTCATTCTGCAGCATGGCGGAGCCAATGCCTTCGCGCGCAGCCTGACCCCGCCGGATATCCTGGTCATTACCTTTACCGAGGCCGCCACCGAAGAGCTGAAGGACCGCATTCGCCAGCGCCTGGTCGAGGCCGCCGACTGTTTTCTGGTCGACCCGGCCAGTGTGGACTCCAGCAGGGTCCCGAGCGATCCGCTGCTGGCCCTGCGTCACGAACACGACCCGGCCGACTGGCCACGCTGCGCCCGTCTGCTGCAGCTGGCCGCCGAATGGATGGACGAAGCCGCCATTTCCACCATCCATGGCTGGTGCTACCGCATGCTGCGCGAACATGCCTTTGATACCGGCAACCTGTTCCGTCAGACCCTGCTCGAAAACGACCACGACCTGCTGCAGGCCGTGGTGGAAGACTACTGGCGCATTCACTTCTACCCGCTGAACCCGCTGCTGGCTGATATCGTCACCGAAGCCCTGCAGCATCCCGAGGCGCTGGCCCGGCGTCTGCGCGGCTTGCTCGGAGTCAGCCAGCCCCCCCTGTTGTACGAAGGGCAGTTGGTGGAACCACCGGCCGATCTGGGTGCGCTGTTCGCTGAACTGGAAGACTGGAAGCGAAAACAGCAAGTACTCGAAGCAGAGGCGCGCCGACTCTGGCGCCAAGACGCCGAACAGCTCGAAGCGCTGCTGCTGGACTGGCAGCCCAAGCTGCTGAAGAACGACTACGACCCCAGCAAGGGGCCTTCCCTTGCCGAGCGGCTGGCACAGTTGCAGGCCTGGGCAGATGGCGGACCAAGCCCCGCCTGGCTAGCCAAATTTGCGTCCGGTCGGTTCAAGGTCAAGCAGGCACAGGTCGGCACCGAGCCCGAACACGCCGCCTTTCAGGCCATCGCCCGGCTGATCGACCATGACGAGCAGCAGCCGGGTCAGGACAGCGGCAGTGATCTGGATACTCTGCTGCTGGCCCATGCCCGTGACTGGGTGGCCGCACGGCTGCACCAGACCCTGCAGCGCCGCGCCGAAATCGGCTTCAATGACATGCTGCGCCTGTTGGATGAGGCCCTGCAGCAGGACGAGACCGGTGCCCTCGCCCGTCGACTGCGCAGCCGCTACCCGGTGGCTCTGGTGGACGAGTTTCAGGATACCGACCCGCTGCAGTACCGCATTCTCAATGCCATCTACGAGCCCGCCGACAATGCGTCGGACCGCGCCCTGATCATGATCGGCGACCCCAAGCAGGCCATCTATTCCTTCCGCGGCGCCGATATCGGCACCTATCTGGACGCCCGGCGCGCCACGGCCGGTCGTCACTATACGCTGGGGCGCAATTTCCGGTCTTCCGAAGCCATGGTCACGGCCGTCAACCGGCTCTTCGAGACCGGTGAACAATGGCATCAGGGCGCCTTTCACTATCGCACCGCTGACGATGATCCGCTGCCCTTTCAGCCCGTCGAAGCCCAGGGCACGCAGGCGCAACTGCAGTTGCAGGGGCAGACCGTGCAGCCACTCAATATCTGGCTGCAGCCCCCGGACAGCGAGAACGACAAGACCGGCGCCCAGTGGCTGTCCCGGCAGGCCTATCAGCGCCAGATGGCCGAGAGCACGGCGGCCACCCTGGTACAGTGGCTCAATGACGACCAGAGCGGCTTTGACACCCCCGACGGCTGGCAGCGGCTGCGCCCGGCCGACATCGCCATTCTGGTGCGCAGCGGCAACGAAGCCGACATTGTGCGCCAGGCCCTGAGCCGGCGGCAGTTGCCCAGCGTCTATCTGTCCGACCGCGCCTCGGTGTTCGACACCCGCGAGGCGCGTGACCTGCTGCACTGGCTGCAGGCCTGTGCCGAACCCGGTGATGAACGACTGCTGCGCACGGCGCTGGCAACCGACAGCCTGCAATGGTCGCTGGCAGAGCTGGATCGGCTCAATCACGATGAACTGCTGCGTGAAGAACAGAACCAGCGTTTCCGCGACTATGCCCGCCGCTGGCGTACCCAGGGCGTGCTGGCCATGGTGCACCGCCTGTTGCACGACCATGATCTGCCGGCCCGGCTGCTGCGCCAGGACGATGGCGAACGGCGCCTGACCAACCTGCTGCATCTGGCCGAATGGCTGCAGCAGGCCAGCGCCCGGGTCGACGGAGAGCAGAGCCTGCTGCGCCTGTTCAGCGAACAGATCAAGGACCCGCGCAGCGCCGGCGATGAGCAGATATTGCGTCTGGAAAGCGATGCCGACCTGATCAAGGTGGTCACCATTCACAAGTCCAAGGGGCTGGAATACCCACTGGTGATGCTGCCCTTTGCCGGTACCTGGCGTCAGGTCGACGGCCGCACCCCCATGGTCAGCGTGCCCTGGCTGGACGGCACGGCGCTGGAAATCGCCGGCAGCAAGCAGGCGCCCGACGCCTGGACTCAGGCCGATGCGGAGCGCCTGCGCGAAGACCTGCGCCTGCTCTATGTGGCCCTGACCCGGGCCCGCCACGGCGTCTGGATGGGTGTCGGGGCGCTGAACCGGGGCTCGGCCAGAAAATCCCTGCTGCACGAGAGCGCCCTGGGCTATCTGCTCGGCGGTGGCGACGAACTGGACCCGGCCGCGCTTGCACAGGCCCTGAACAAGCTTTCTCACAACACCATTGCCATCACGCCGCCGCCCGAACCCGGCAGCGACAGCTGGCAAGCCGCTGCGCCCATGCCCTGGCAGGCAGCACGGCGAGTTCAGCGGGCGCGGCTGGAGCCCTGGTGGGTGGCCAGCTATTCCGCGCTCAGCTCGGAACTGGGCAGTGCCGAAGCGGTCGCCGAGCCGGAAATCGCGCTGGACGAACTGCAGCGCGAAGAATGGCAGGCACTGACCGACAATGACTATCAAGTCGTGCCAGCGGTGCCCGCCAGCAGCCGCCTGTCCGGCCTGCATCGGTTCCCGCGCGGGCCTGAGCCCGGCACCTTTCTGCACGGTCTGCTGGAATGGGCCGCCGGGCATCGACTGAGCACCGATCAGGGCCTGGTTCAGGGCTTTGCCGCCGCCCGTCAGGACGATACGGCGCGGCGCCTCCTGATCGAGCGGCGCTGCCAGTTGCGGGGCTGGGACATCTGGGTCGACACCCTGGATGCCTGGCTGGTGGCGCTGTTGGAGCAGCCCTGGACCGGTCTGGGCGCCGACCAGCCACCGCGCCTGCTCGACATTCGGGACCACCAGCCGGAACTCGAGTTCTGGCTGTCCACACACAGTGTCAGTGCCGAGCAGATCGACCATGTCGTGCGCACCGGCCTGATGCCGGAGCGACCTCGGCCGACACTGCAGGCACAGCATCTGAACGGCCTGCTCAAGGGCTTTATCGACCTGGTGTTCTGCTGGCAGGGGCGCTACTACGTGGCCGACTGGAAATCCAACTGGCTGGGCCCGGATGCCGGGGCCTACAGCACCGAGGCCATGACCGAGGCGGTGATGGCCAAGCGCTACGACCTGCAGGCCGCGCTCTATACGCTGGCCCTGCACCGGCTGCTGCGAGTACGCCTGCCCGACTATGAGCCGGCGCAGCATCTGGGCGGTGCGGCCTATCTGTTCCTGCGCGGCATCGAAGCGCCTACCAGTGGTCTGTGGACCTGCCGGCCGGCTGAAACTCTGCTGGACCAACTGGACCAGCTGTTTCAGGGCCATACTCACCACCCGGCACCGGCACAGGAGGTCCGACCATGAGCGGCGACCCGCATACCCCGGATCTCTTCGGCGCACCGGATTCCGAACCCTCCAGGCTAACGTCTTCTGCACCACCCCCCGGCCCCTCCCCTGCTGCGCAGCCGGATCTGCGGGGGCAGGCCACGGCCGAGCAATTGCTTGAACTGCTCGCCCGGTGGACCGAACGCGGCTGGCTGCGCCCGCTGGACCGGGCACTGGCCCGCTTCTGTCATCAGCAGTGCCCCCAGGCCTCCCCCCTGGCCCTGCTGCTGGTGGCATTGACCAGTCACCAGGTGGGGCGGGGGCATGTCTGTCTGGATCTGGCCGATCTGCAGGCACAGCCGGATCGAGTACTGTCGCTGCCGCCCGATGACGAACCACTCGACGACCCGCCGCCCACACCTGCCGATCTGCTGCTGGGGCTGACAGTGCCAGACTGTATCGCGGCGCTGCACAGTTCCGGCCTGAGCAATGAGACTGCAGCCGCAGAACCCGGGCCACTGGTACTGACCGTGCCGGATACGCCCGGACGCTCACCCCTGCTGTATCTGCGTCGCTACTGGCAGTACGAGCGCCAGATCGAGTCGGCCCTGCAGCAGCGCCTCAGCGCACCCGTGCCTGTTGACGACAGCCAACTGACACAGGGCCTGAGTGCCCTTTTTGCAACGCCGGTCAGCGGCGACAGGCCGGACTGGCAGCGCATCGCCTGCGCGCTGGCTGCGCGCCAGCGCTTTGCCATCATCACCGGCGGCCCGGGCACCGGCAAGACTACGACCGTAGTGCGCCTGTTGGCTCTGCTGCAGGCCCAGGCCATGGGCAACGCGGATGGGTCCCCCATGCGCATTGCGCTGACGGCTCCCACCGGCAAGGCCGCCGCCCGGCTGAACGAATCCATTGGCGGCCAGGTGGAAAAATTGGATCTGAGCGGCCTGCCCAAAAGCGACAGCCTGCGCGACCATATTCCCGAAGAGGTCACCACCCTGCATCGGCTGCTCGGCGCGCGCCCGGACAGCCGCCATTTTCGCCATCATCGGGGCAATCCGCTGCACCTGGACCTGGTGGTGGTGGATGAAGCCTCCATGGTGGATGTGGAAATGATGGCACGCCTGCTGGACGCCCTGCCGGCTGCGACCCGGGTGATCCTGCTCGGCGACAAGGACCAGTTGGCCTCGGTGGAAGCCGGTGCCGTGCTGGGCAACCTGTGCCAGCGCGCCGAACAGGCACACTATCAACCCGAACTGGCGGCATGGGTACAGGCCGTCACCGGCTGCAAGCTGCCGCCAGAGCTGACCGACCCTGCCGGGCGCCCGCTTGATCAGGCCGTGACCATGCTGCGCGTCAGCCATCGTTTCGGGGCCGACAGCGGCATCGGCCAACTGGCCCGGGCGGTCAATCAGGGAGACGGACAAACCGCCCTGCAGCAACTGCAACAGGCAGATCAGGCGGCGGATATCGCCTGGCCACAGAGTCTGGGGCGGGATACCCAAGCCCTGCTCGACTGGTGCGTCGACCGGTTGCGCCCGACACTGGAATGGCTGGCCGCGAATCAGCCGCCACCCGATGCCGAGCGCGCCGAATTCGATGCCTGGGCACAGGCGGTACTGGCCCGCTGGAGCGACTTCCAGTTGCTGTGCGCGGTGCGTGGTGGCCCGCAAGGGGTCGATCAGATGAATCAGCAACTGACCCGGGCCCTGCATCAGGCCGGGCTGGTGCAGGCCGACCACGGCTGGTTCGCCGGCAGACCGGTGATGGTGACCCGCAATGACTACAGCCTGGGCCTGATGAACGGTGATATCGGCATCACGCTACAGGGCCCAGCGCTGGGCGGCGCCGGTGATCAGTACCAACTGCGGGTGGCCTTTCCGACCAGTGACGGCTCGCAGGCCATTCACTGGGTGCTGCCCAGCCGTCTGCAGACCGTCGATACCGTCTATGCGATGACGGTGCACAAGTCACAGGGCTCGGAATTCGACCATACCGCCCTGTTGCTGCCGGCCTACCGCTCGCCGGTGCTGACCCGGGAGCTGATCTATACCGGTATTACCCGGGCCAGATCGCGCTTTACCCTGCTGGCCGGCGATGCCGGGCTGTTTCAGGAAGCAGTCAATACCCGGGTGCGCCGGGTCAGTGGCCTGTGGGGGCTTTGAACCCGAACAGGTCTCAGTCCGGCTGCACCAGCACCTGATGGGCATGGGTGGTCACAGCCTGGCGCAGCGCCTTCATGGCGGAGCTTTCCGTTTGCCAGTAGTGCCAGTACAGCGGCACATCCAGGCTGGCCTCGGGCCACACCTCCACCAGGGTGCCGGCGCGGTATTCCGGCTCAACCTGCAGCTCCGGCAACATGCCATAGCCCATGCCGGCCAGGGCCATCTTCACGAAGCCCTCTGATGAAGGGCAATGATGCTGCCGCCTGGGTGCCGGCAGCCCCTGGCTGGCCAGAAAGCGGTGCTGCAGCTGATCATCCCGATTGAACACCAGGCACGGCGCCTCGACCAGATGCTCCGGCCGCTCCCGGGTCTGATAGCGGGCGACGAATTCTGGGCTGGCCAGGGCGCGGTAACGCAGCACGCCCAACGCCCTGACCGCACCGCCGTTGACCGCACGCGCCTCGCTGCAGATACAGGCCATGACCTCCCCGTTGCGCATGCGATCAAGACCGACCTCCTGATCTTCCACCACCAGTTCAAACGCCATGCGTGCACTCAGTTCACAGGACGCCAGTGCCGGCGCCAGCCAGGTGGCCATGGAATCGGCATTGACGGTCAGGCGGATCTGCAATGGCTCGTTCTGAGCCACCTGCTCTATGTCCATCTCCAGTTGCCTGACCTGTTGCAGATGGTTGTTCAGGCGCCGCCCCATGGGTGTTGCCACCGGCGGTGTACTGCGCAGCAACACTGGCTGACCGAGCAGGAATTCGAGTTGCCGGATGCGCTGACTGATCGCCGACTGGGTCAGATGCAGCTTGTTGGCCGCCCGCGCAAAGCCGCCCGTTTCTATCACTGCCCCCAGGGCTTCCAGCAGTCGGTAGTCCAGCATGATCAGGCCTCCTGTTTCGGGGTCTTTGTATTATAAGATATTCTTATTATACATCAGCTATATTCGTTGGATTAATAACAGAGGCGACCATAAGCTGCCCGGCACAGTCTTTCATGAGCCCGCACAAATGGTACTGACTTTTCTGACCGGTTTCGGCATTGCCCTGGGCCTGATCGTCGCGATCGGAGCCCAGAATGCCTGGGTACTGAACAAGAGCATGCGCGGTGAGCACCCGGCCATCATCGCTGCCGTCTGCTTCAGCATTGATGCCACCCTGATCAGCATTGGCACCTTCAGCATTGATGCGATTCAGCAGCGCGTGCCGGCACTGGTGCCGGTGATGACCCTGCTGGGTGTGCTGCTGCTGACCTTTCTGGCCATGCAGGCGTTCTGGCGGGCCTGGCAGGGCGGTGGCCGTCTACAGCCGACGGCCGCAACCCGGGCCGCCAGCCGCTGGAAAACGGCCGGCCAGGCGGCCGCCATTTCGCTGCTGAACCCGCATGTCTATCTGGATACTCTGGTGCTGGTCGGCAGTGTGGGTGCCCAGCAGACAGCGCCGCTCGTGTTTGTGCTGGGAGCGGCCCTTGGCTCGGCCGTCTGGTTCTTCAGTCTGGCCTTCTGCGGACAGCTGCTGGGGCCGCGCCTGCAGTCGCAGCGGGCCTGGCGCATTTTCGACTGCCTGATCGGCCTGATCATGATGTTGGTGGCCGTCTCTCTGCTGCTGTGAGCACACCGGCAGGCGGGCGGTACTGACGGTGGCGCGGCGGTCGCGGTGGTCGCGGCGGTCGCGGTGGTAAAGATACCGTCATCCCTGATTGCCAGTCAGAGGTCCGATTGCAGCCGATTCAGTGTTCCCTTGCCGACCCATAAACGCTAGGCTAGCCGGCTCTGTTTTCTCGCGCCGCCTGTGCAGCAAAAGGACTGATGCCTTGACCACCACCGATTCATTGCGCCTGATATTGCTGTCCAGCCTCTGGGGGCTGTCGTTCATCTTCATGCGCGTGGCCGTACCCGAGTTCGGCCCCATTCCGCTGATACTGGTGCGCATGGGCGTGGGCGCCCTCTGCCTGGCGCCGCTGCTGTTCATGAGTCGGCATTACCTGCGGCTGTTCTGGGACAACAAGGGCCGGCTGTTCATTGTCGGCCTGATCAACCATGTCATGCCGTTCACACTGCTGGCCCTGGCCACCATGCAGCTGGAGGCGGGCTTTACCTCGCTGATCAATGCCACCACACCGATATTCACGGCCCTGATCGGTGCCCTGCTGTTTGCCACCCCGGTCACCCGCCAGCAGTATTTCGGCCTGGCAATGGCCCTGTTCGGAGTGTATGTGCTGTCCGCGAACCGGCTGGACTTTGGTGTCGGCGGTGATGGCTGGTTTATCCTGGCCGCGCTGGGCGCGACCTTCTGCTATGGTGTCGCCACCAACTATTCCAAGACGCGGCTGTCACATTTACCGGCGCGGGTACTGGCTGCCGGCAGTGTAACCATGTCGGCACTGATCCTGCTGATTCCCGGGCTGCTGCTGTGGCCGACCGAGCCGATCAGCACCCTGGCCTGGAGCAATGCTCTCGGCCTGGCCCTGTTCAGTACCACCGTGGCCTTCCTGATCTATTTTGGTCTGATTGCCAGCGCCGGCGCCACGGCCACTTCCACCGTGACCTTTCTGGTGCCGGTGACGGCCCTGATCTGGGCCTATGTACTGCTGGGTGAAACCCTGACCGTACAGATGGTCATCGGCATGGTGATTACCCTGCTGGGTACTGCCATCACCACGCGCCTGATCCGCCTGCGCAAACCAACGGTGCCGGTAACACGGCCATGAGTGAACAAAGCTCGCTGAATGAATCATCAGCTCTGTTGCGCGAGCCGGGCGAGGAGAGCGTGGCGCAGCCGCCACCGGAAGTCCGGGGCTCGCTGACGCAGCGCACCCTGGCCGAATGGCGCAACCTGGCCGTGCTCGGCGGCCCCATCCTGATTGCACAGCTGGCGCAGATGGCCAACGGGGTCATCGATACCGTGATGGCCGGCAACGCCAGTGCCACGGACCTGGCCGGTGTGGCCATCGGTTCCAGCCTGTGGGCGCCGTTGTTCCTGCTGTTCATGGGCACCCTGAATGCCCTGCAGCCCATCATTTCGGGTCACAACGGCGCCCGGAGCCAGCACCGCATCATGCCGGTGGCGTGGCAGGGCATCCATGTGGCGCTGGGCTGCTCGGTATTGATGATTGCCCTGCTGACCCAGGTGCGCGCGGTGCTCGACCTGCTGCAACTGGACAGCACCACCGCCGGTATTACGCAGGGCTATCTGCGCGCCTTTGCCTGGGGCATACCTGCCCTGTTGCTGATGATTGCCATTCGGGGCCTGACCGACGGCCTCGGCCATACCCGGGTCATCATGGTGTTCTCGCTGCTGCAGGCGGGCATCAACCTGCCGCTGAACTACATCTTCATCTACGGCAAGCTGGGTCTGCCTGCCATGGGCGGGGTCGGCTGCGGCTGGGCCACGGCCATTTCGCTGTGGCTGGCGCTGGGGGCCCTGCTGATCTATCTCAACAGCAGCCGGGTATTCCGACAGTTCCACTACTGGCCCTCGCGCCAGCGGCCGAATCGGGTCGAGATCAGCCGCCTGCTGCGGCTGGGCATCCCGATCGGGGTCACCATCTTTGTGGAGGCCAGCATGTTCTCGGTGGTGGCGCTGTTTCTGGCTCCGCTGGGGCCGGTGATTGTGGCCGGCCATCAGATCGCGCTGAATGTGGTCTCGGTGGTGTTCATGGTACCGCTCAGTCTGGGCCTGGCTCTGACGCTGCGCATCAGCTACCTGATCGGAGCCGGCACACCGGACACGGCACGCCTGCTGGCCCGGTCGTCGCTGCTGCTGGCATTGGCGGTGGCGCTGCTGTTTGCCAGCGCGCTCTTTCTGGGCCGGGGGTCCATTGCGGCCCTCTATACGCAGGATGAAGCGGTACGCGCCGTAGCCCGGCAGCTGATCCTGTTTGCCGCCCTGTTCCAGATCGCCGATGTCATTCAGGTTACCGCCATCAGTGCGCTGCGTGGCTATCGCGACACCCGGATTCCGTTGTTCATCATGCTGCTGTCATTCTGGGGCATCTGTCTGCCGCTGGGTTATGTCCTGACCTTCACCGACTGGCTGCTGCCGGCGCAGGGGGCGCCGGGCTTCTGGGTGGGTCTGACCGTGGGTCTGGTCTGCGCCAGCATTCTGCTGACGGCGCGGCTGTTTCTCTATCGTGCGCAACAACCGCAAGCACACCGAGAGCCCGTTTCGCCTTGATGCGACGGCCGGCTCAGTAAACGAACAGGGCCCGCCAGCCGGCAGCGACCAGGATGCCGGCAGCGATGGCCAGCAGGGTCTTGCGGGTGGTCAGCATGACCGCAGAGGTGGCGACCAGCGAGGCCCGGGCAGCGGCGTCGCCCTCGACGGCCAGCGGCACCACAATGGCCACCAGTGCGGAGCCGGACATGGCATAGATAAAGCGCTCGGTACGCCGCCCGATCTTCATGCGCGCCATGATCAGCACGCCGCCGATCCGGGTCAGGTAGGCCACCAGGCCCATGACGGCGATGACCAGAAAACCGGTGGCAGTGGTCAGTGCAATGGTCATGATGCCGCCTCCTTCTGCTCGCTCCGCTCCGGAATCAGTATCCCGACCAGGCCGCCGGCCAGGGCCCCAACGATGACATGGGTGTTGTCGGGCAACCATTGCAGCGCCGCCATGGTAGCCAGCACGGCAGCGCTCCAGGGCAGAATCATCTGCTTCTTGTTGCTGCCACCGAAAATCATGGCCAGCAGGAAGCAGCTCATGATCACATCCAACCCCCAGCGTTCGGGGTCGTCGAAGCCGCTGCCCAGGCCCACCCCGATGGCGGTGCCGATCATCCAGGCGCTCCACAGCGCCAGACCGCCGCCCAGCAGGCCGCCCACATCGCGGAAGCCCTGATAATAGTCCTGCAGCGACAGCGCCCAGTTGGCATCACTGAGAAAGAACAGCGTACTGTAGCGTTGCCGAGGCGGCAATTCGCGCAGCCAGGGGTAAAGAGAGGCACTCATCAGCAGGTGCCGGGAATTGATGGCGAAGGTAATCACCACCACGGTGGCCAGCGAGATGGGCGAGGCCCAGACCTCAAGCACCCCGAACTGGGATGCGCCGGCAAAGACCAGGCCACTCATCAGCATGATCTGGGTGCTGGTCAGCCCGGCCTGCATGGCGGCCACACTGAAGGCCATGCCGAACACGATCACGAACAGGCTGAGCGGTGCCATGCGCCGGAACCCGGCCCAGGTGCCGGCGACGGTAAGACAGGTCTGCGCAGAGTTCATTGTGGTGTTGGATGCAGGCTGTTCTGAGCTCATTCCCTGGGGCGTTCCATACTTAAAGGTGTAAACTACCGGAACTGATGTACAAGCTCAATCCATCTGCACAGGAGTCCCCGGACATGTCGGCAACAGAACTGAACATCCGCATCGTTTCGGACATCGCCTGCCCCTGGTGTCTGGTCGGTTATCGCCATCTGCGCGCGGCACTGGACGAACTGCAGCCCGATATCGAAGCCCGGATTTCATGGCAGGCCTTTCAACTGAACCCGCATATTGCTGCCGAAGGGGAAAATCTCCATGAGCATATCCGCCACAAGTACGGTTCGACGGAAACGGAATCACGGGCCATGCGCAGGCGCATTACCGCACTCGGAGAAGAGACCGGCTTCACGTTCAATTTTACCGATGACTTTCGCACCTGGAACACCTTTGATGCGCACCGTGCCATGTATTGGGCCGGTCTGAAGAACAGTGCCACGGCTATGGCCGAACAGCTCTTCACTGCCTATTTTACCAACGGCGAAAACCCGGGCGCCACAGCCACACTGCTGCAGGCTGCGCAGGACGCGGGCCTGGATGCCGCCGAACTGGAGCAGGTACTGGCAGACGACCAGTATCGGGGCGAGGTGGAACAGGAGCTGGCCCAGGCGCGGGACCTCGGCATCAGCGGGGTGCCGACCTTCATTGTCAACGATCAGTTCAGTCTGACCGGGGCGCAGCCGGTTTCCGTGTTCAAGGACGCCCTGCAACAGATTGCGCGCGAGGCCTGAGCATGAGAGTCCTTGCCCTGTTGCTGACCCTGACGCTGCTGGCCGACCCCGTTCAGGCCGATACAGCGAATGACCGCACGGCAGCCTATCTGCGCATCTTTATTGGCCAGGTGGATGTGGGGCGGGACGAAGCCGACTCCCAGTACGGGCTGGAATGGCAGAGTGCCGAGCGCTGGAGCCGCTTTGAACTGACGCCCTATGTCGGTCTGCTGCGTACCCGGCATGCCTCGCACATGCTCTATGCGGGGGTGCAGCGGCGCACCGCGATACGCCAGGATGGCCTGGGGCCGGCCCTGCTGGTCGGTTTCGCGCCGGGACTGTACCACCATGGCGGCAACAGCGACACGGATCTGGGGTTTCCGCTACAGTTCAAATCCAGTGTCGGTATCGACTATGAATTCCCGGACAGTACCCGTATGGGCCTGCATTTCAGCCATATCTCCAATGCCTCGCTGGCCGACGACAACCCGGGCACGGAACTGCTGACGCTGAAATACGGTCTGAACTTCTAGTCTGACTGTGGGCGGTGATGGGTGGCCAAAAAACGGTCAAGCTGGTCGGCAAAGCGCTTGCGGTCGGTCTGATTCAGCGTTGGCGGGCCGCCCGTCTGCACTCCGCTGGCGCGCAGGGTCTCCATGAAATCACGCATATTGAGGCGGGCGCGAATGTTCTGTTCGGTATAGCGTTCGCCGCGCGGGTTGATCGCATGGGCGCCTTTTTCGACGATTTCTGCCGCCAGCGGTATGTCTGCCGTGATCACCAGATCACCGGCGCTCAGACGCTGCACAATCTCGTTGTCGGCGACATCAAACCCTTGCGCGACCTGCACGCTGTTGACCCATTTGGAAGCCGGTACCCGCTGCGGCTGATTGGCCACCAGTGTCACTTCGACCCGGGCCCGATCCGCAGCCCGGAACAGGATCTCCCGCACCACATTCGGACAGGCATCCGCATCTACCCAGATCTTCACCGCTTGTTCTCTCCCAAACTGTCTGGCTCCTGATCGGCCTGGAAGGCATTCCGATGAAACTCGGCGGCAGCCTGTACTTCCGCCAGCCCGTACTCATCGGGAATCGGGGCCTCGCCCCCGGCCAGCACTTCCAATACCGCATGTACACCCTGCGACAGGGAGTCGAGATGATAACCGCCTTCCAGCACCAGCGCGAGCCGCCCGTCACAATGGCGGTCCGCCAGTTCCTGCACTATGGCGGTCATGGCGGCAAAGCCGCCGAAACTGACATTCATGGCCAGATCAAAGTGATGGGCATCAAAGCCTGCCGACACCAGTATCAGGTCGGGTTTGAAGTGCTCCGTCGCCGGCACCAGGATGTCATTGAAGGCCTTGAGCATGGCTCGGTCACCGGTACCGGCCGGCAGCGGCACATTGACCGTGGTGCCCTCGCCCAGCCCGGCCCCGACTTCCTCCAGTTGACCGGACCCGGGATAAAAGGGGGCGGCCCGGTGGGTATCAAAGAACAGCACATCCTGATCAGCCCAGAAAATCTCCTGCGTGCCGTTGCCATGGTGGGCATCCCAGTCGATGATCAGCACCCGCTCGCAGCCGAGTGCGGCCTGCGCATGGGCCGCTGCGACGGCCACATTGTTGTACAGGCAGAAGCCGCGGGCCCGTACCGGTTCCGCATGGTGCCCGGGCGGCCGAACCAGGGCAAAGGCGCTGCCGGCCTCCTTCCTGACCACTGCCTCCACAGCGGCAACGGCAGTACCGGCAGCCACATCGGCTGCATCCACGCTGCCGGCGGACACCGCCGTGGTATCGACATCCAGCCAGGCATTCTTGCCACGAACGGACTCTATGGCATCCAGATAGCTGCTGGTGTGCACCCGTGCCAGTTGTTCACGGGTGGCTACCTGTCCTGGTCTGATCTCGACCCCGGCGATCGGCTCTCTGGTCAGCAAATCATGCACTGCGGTCAGCCGCCCCGGGTGTTCGGGGTATTTCCATTGTACACCCAGGCTGCTTATGATCTCGCGAATACGTCGATCCAGCCGCCCCGGTACAAAGGGTGCCTCGGCGTCCGGAGCGTGTTCCAGCATTCGCTCATCATGAAACACGATGACGCTGCGATCTCCGATCATGCCCGGCCTCCTTGTAAGCGCTCGGTATGCGCTGCAGTATAGTCGACAGCAGCCTCGCACAACTCCAGAGGCAGGCCGTCAGGGTCCTTGAAAAAGGTAAAGCGGGCGCCGTTGCGAGTCTCGTCATGGCGCACGGGTTCAACCGCGATGCCTCTTGCCATCAGGTCACTGATGGCCGCATCCAGATCTGCCACCTGAAAGGCCAGGTGGCGCAGGCCGCAGGCTTCCGGACTCGAGGGTCGAGGGGGTGGTTTGGGAAATGAAAACAGCTCCAGCAGATAGCGCCCATTCAGGGCCAGATCGCACTTCCAGGAGTCACGCTCGGCCCGATACTGTTCCTGCACCACAGTGCAGCCCAGCACCTCGGTATAGAAGGCCTTGCTGCGCTCGTAATCGGAGCAGATCAGGGCGATATGATCGACCTGTTGCAACTGCATCATGCGGCTTCCCGTCCTGTTGGGCTCTGCCGGAGCCCGCTGATCAGACTGTGGGGCCCATATCGCCCGGTGCGGTACGGCGACGCGGCTCCGGAGCAGGTACATCGGTATCCAGCTCGATGGTCCGCTCTTCACCATCATACCAGAAGCGGATCACGGCCGGCTCGTCGGACTCTGTCTGCTGTACCAGCTCCAGAAATTCCAGCGGCGTGGTCGGCGCCTCGCCGTTCACCGACAGTATCATGGAACCGGGTTCAATACCGGCTTCCTGCGCCTGCCCTACTGCCCGGTTGACCACTACACCGGGGTCATCGGGAAAATCCAGATCGCCCCGAATCTCGTCCGACAGCATCCCCACGGTAATACCCAGCGCCGTCACCGACTGATCATCGCCCAGGCCCTCGAAGTCGCGCCCGCGGGTGGCCTGCAGCACCTCCGGTGCAACCAGAATGGTGGCTCCGGTGCGCACAGCCAGTGCCAGCGCGTCCGATGGCCGGGTATCGACATAGACGGGAGTATCGGGGTCGCCATCACGGCGAATATCGAGCACGCCATGGTAGGTGTTGTCGATCAGGGCATCGACCATGATCCGATTCAGGGTGCCACCCAGGGCGCTGATCACTTCCACGGCAGTGTCGTGAGTCATGGGGCGTGGTGTCTGTATCGACTCCAGAGCCCGGATAATGGCCAGGGCCTCTTCCGGGCCGATGCTGATGGGCACCACATCGCCCGAGCCGGGCTCACGCAGTATCACCAGGGGTGTGCCCGACATCGGATCCACCCCGACCGTGGCCAGTTCGACGGCCACCAGGTCATCCGGGTCCTCCATGGGCTCCCGTGCCTGCAGAGTTGCAGAAGCAGTCAACAACAGGGCAATTGACAGAATAAGGGTGCGCATAACTGCTTCTCCTGACCGGGTGACACCTGACATTAAAGACTACCAGAGGCCCGGATTGCAAAGTATGAGCCGGTCTTTGCACAGAGAGTACAGTTCAGGTCTTGCTTCTGCTTTGATGGCGTACCGGTCAGGCTGCCAGCCCGGTCCCGATCAGATCCAGCACCCGTTGCACGTCATCGTCATCGATGTCCCGGTGCATGACCAGCCGTATCCGCCGGCCTCCACTGATCAGCACGCCCTGCTCTGCCAGGTGTGCCTGCAGCGCACCGCCGCTCTGCTCATCCGGCAGCGTCATGTAGATCATGTTGGTATTGACCGTCACTGCCTCTACCCGGTTCAGCGCAGACAGGCCTTCGGCCAGCATGGCCGCGCGCCGGTGATCATGAGCCAGATCAGCCACATGATGGGTGAGTGCATGGTCTATCGCTGCCGCCAGGATACCGGCCTGACGCATGCCACCGCCGGTCATCTTGCGCCAGCGCCGGGCGGCATGAATCAGTGCCTGCGAACCGGCCAGCATGGAGCCCACCGGTGCCCCCAGGCCCTTGGAGAAACACAGGCTGACACTGTCCATGGCGCCGGTGTAGTCCTGCAGCGTGACCCCGGCGGCAACCACGGCGTTGAACAGGCGGGCGCCGTCCATATGCACATTGAGGCCATGTCGGCGCGCCAGTGCCGCAGCACTGTGCACATAGTCCACCGACAACACGCGGCCATTGCAGGTGTTTTCCAGCGCCAGCAGGCGGCTGCGGGCAACATGCAGGTCATCAGGCTTGATGTAGGCTTCGATGTCTTCCAGGGCCAGCGAGCCGTCGTCCTGTACCGGTATGGGCTGCGGCTGAATGCTGCCCAGAACGGCGGCACCACCGCCCTCATAGCGATAAGTGTGATAGCTCTGTCCGACGATATACTCGTCGCCGCGTTCACAGTGGGCGAGCAACGCCACCAGATTGCTCTGGGTGCCGGTGGGCAACAACAGGGCCGCCTCCATGCCGGTCATCTCGGCCACCCGGGCTTCCAGCGCATTGACGCTGGGGTCATCACCATAGACATCGTCTCCGACCGGGGCCGCCGCCATGGCCTCACGCATGGCTGCGGTCGGCCGGGTCACGGTATCACTTCTCAGATCGATCAGGGTGTCGGTGGACGGCATGATGCTCCCTACAGGCGAATGCAAATTAGTGATTCTAGCCGCAGTCGGTGTCAGGCCCAAGCGAGAAGTGATCCAAATGCCGGTTGGACATGCTATTATCCGGCTGCCGGTCGGACTTGACCGGCGCGTTCTCAGGGCGGGGTGTAATTCCCCACCGGCGGTATCTGCCATTTGAACCGGCAGGAGCCCGCGAGCGCCCGGCCTGGGGCCGGGGTCAGCAGATCTGGTGCGACGCCAGAGCCGACGGTTACAGTCCGGATGAAAGAGATCGCGACATCACTGCTGCCGGTTCATGCCGTCTCCGCTTCGGAGTACGGGCATTGTGTCTGGTTCGGTGCTGACGCTCGCCCTGATTCTGGTGCATCTGAAAACTGAGGCTATCCATGAATCAGACCCTGCAATCCCCCCGCGTTGCCGTACTCTCCGCATCCTGGCACGCTGACATTGTCAGCCAGGCCAGTGACACCATCAAGACCGAGCTCGAGCAGTCAGGCCATCAGGTCGAGTGTCTCAGTGTGCCCGGCGCCTACGAAATTCCACTGCATGCCCAACTGCTGGCCAAGAGCGGGCGCTACAGCGCCATCATCGCCTGCGGCCTGGTGGTCGATGGCGGCATCTACCGTCATGACTTTGTGGCCCAGGCCGTCATTGACGGGCTGATGCGCGTGCAACTGGACACCGAGACGCCGGTGTTTTCCGTCGTGCTGACACCGCATCATTTCCACGAACATGAAACCCATGCGCAGTTCTTCAGCAGCCACTTTGTGCAGAAGGGCCGGGAAGCCGCCGAAGCCTGCCAGCAGACGCTGGCCAGCCTGCGCGCCATTACCGCCTGAGTGAATCAGGACAGATAGGCCAGCAGACGGTCCGACGGCATGGCCGCCGCGTGCAGGAACCCCTGGGCGCGGTGGCAACCCAGCTGGCGCAGTTTGGCTTGCTGGCTGTCTGTTTCGACACCTTCGGCAATGCAGTCCAGTTGCAGCCGACTGGTCAGTTGAATGATGCTTTCGATTACCGCCACCCCCTGCGGCGAGTCCATGTCCTGCACAAAGGACTTGTCGATCTTGAGTTCATGCAATGGCATCTGGCGCAGGTAAGCCAGTGACGAGAAGCCCATGCCAAAATCATCCAGCGAGATTCGGACACCCATTTCGCTGAGGCTGCCAAGCGTGGTCAGCACCAGCTTGGGCTCATCCATGACGACAGACTCGGTAATTTCCAGCGTCAACTGACCGGGGGCGATCCGATATTCATTGATCAGGGTACGCACCGAATCCACCAGGCCGGCATTGCGAAATTGCAGCATCGAGACATTGACCGAAATCCGCACCCCCTCATGGCCAGCTTCGCACAACTGTACCAACTGGCGACAGGCCTGTTCGATCACCCACAGCCCCATGCGGACTATCAGGCCAGACTGCTCTGCCAGCGGGATGAACTCGGCCGGCGAGACTGAACTGCCGTCAGCCCTGGGCCAGCGCAGCAGGGCTTCGACCCCGGTCACCAAGCCCTGTTCCAGATCCCACTGCGGCTGATAGTGCAACACGAATTCCTGCTGTTCAAAGCCTTCCCGCAGGGCTCTGATGCCACCCAGCCGCTCCCGTACCCGGGTTTCCATTTCCGGGGTAAACCAGGCCACCGAGCGAAACGGGCTGTTCTTGGCCATGCGCAGGGCCATGAAGGCTCTGTTCAGCAGTTGCAACCCCCGGTCCACCTGACCGGGAAAAGCACAATAGCCAAGACTGACCATGACTCTGAAGTCATTGCCATCCAGCCGTACCGGATCTGCCAATGCCTGGTAGAAGGACTCGGGAGTCAGGTCGTTTTCGGCCCCGATCAGACCGAATACATCACCGTCGATCCGAGCTATTTCCACCTGTTCGCCAAAGTGTCTGCGCAGACGCTGGGCCACGGCAATCAGCATTTCATCGCCCAGATCCTGACCCAGTGCATGATTGAAGTCGGAAAAATGATCAATATCGAGCAATACCAGCGTACTGCCTGCACTGGGAATGCGTTCGGATTCCAGCAAGTGGATAAACTCATTGCGGTTGGCCAGGCGGGTCAACGGGTCTTCGAACGCAGCACGGCTCAGTTGCTGAAACAGGGCCACATTGTCATAGCCAATGGACACATTGCTGAGAAAGACTTCAAGCAGCTCCGGGTACGGCGCCTCCATGGGCTGCCCCGACTCCAGGTAAACTGCGGCAGCGTGCTGGTGACTGCCGAAATAGTAGATGGCCTCGTTGTCACCAATCAGATGGCGCCGTTCATCCAGACACTGGCGAATCTTCTGTTGAATGGCCTGGTTGTCCAGTGTATCCAACGCCCGGTTCATGTAGCGGGTATAGTGGCCAGCGGCCCCGAAAATGTAGATGTCCTCACCGCCGTCCTCCAGGGCGCGCGCGGCCAGGATGCCCTCGGCATTCAGTCCGAGCAGCGACGCAATCTGGGTAAGGACACCATCGGCGAAAGCCTCCATCGAGCGTTTTTCCAGCAATGTGGCACCACCATGAATGATCTTTTCCAGCCCGATCCGGTTCTGGTTGATAGTGCGGATCTGCTGATAGGACCTGATGGCTGCCGTTATTGCTGTCAACAACTTGCGATGCGTCAGTTCGTTCTTGGTCTTGTAGTCATTGATGTCGAAGTCACGGATGACACTGGCTTCCGGTGCCGACCCGGGCTGACCGGTACGCAGGATGATGCGCACTTCGGACCGGCCAAGAGTCTCGCGAATGGTGCGCACCAGTGACAGTCCGGCATCGTCGGTTTCCATCACCACATCGAGCAGGACCACAGCAATGCCGGCATGCTCATTCAATACCTCAACCGCTTCCGTGGCCGAATAGGCATGCAGGAAACTCAGTGGCAGGTCCAGCACCCGGGTCTGCGCCAGTGACAGCGTAGTGACCTGATGCACTTCCGGCTCATCGTCAACAACAAGAATCTGCCACCCGCGACTCGTGGATGCGTCCGTCTCATGGCCTGCAGGCGTTTCCGGCTGGAACAGGAGTTCATCAGACCATTCAGTCATGCTCGTCCTCCCCGGCATGCATGCTGTCTGGCGCACGCTCCGGAATTCTGATGACAAACCGGGTGCCGGCCCCCGGCTGACTGGTCACCTCTATACTGCCGCCCAACACCGAATGCACCAGGTTGTAGGCGATATGCAGCCCCAGACCGTTACCGCCCTGCCCCATCCGAGTGGTGAAAAAAGGTTCAAAAACCTTGCGGGCCAATTCCTGAGGCATGCCGACACCATTGTCCATATATTGAACTTCAATATAGTTGCCAGATACCGGTCGCGCCATTACTGTCAATCGGCCGCCCCCACCTTCAGGGAACGCATGCACCAGTGAATTGGTGACCAGGTTGGCAATCACCTGCTCCAGAGGCCCCGGGTAGCTGTCCAACTGCAGGGTGTCGGGAATATCCGTTTCCAGTTCCAGATTTACCCGCCTGATGCTGGGCCCCAGGGTAGCCATCACCTCATCAATCACGACCCTGAGTGAGAAGGTTCGACGGCGCTCCGAGGTCTGATCGATGGCAACATCCTTGAAGCTGTTGATCAGTCTGGCCGAACGGTCTAGGTTTCTCTGCAGGATGGACGCGCTCTCCTGTGCAAACACCAGGTACGCCTCCAGTTCAGAACGCTTGAGCTGGTCGTCATCCAGCCGCTGCTTCAGACCCTGCGTCTGCTCCTGCAGGGTGGTTGCCGCCATGAGACCGTTGCCGACCGGCGTATTCAGCTCATGGGAAAAACCTGCCACCAGCCCGCCCAGAGCGGCCAGCTTCTCCCGCTGCACCACAAGGTCCCGAGCTGCTATCAGTTCCTGTGTTTTCTCGTCCACCTCGCGCTGAATCAGCCAGTGCTGTCGAATCAGCGTGTACAGAACCAGCGCGAGCAACAGCGAGATCAGATTACCGCTGACCAGTACGGACCAGATCAGGCGCCGGTCCTCCACCGTTTCAAAGTCGGCATCAAAGCTCCATTGCAGTGACCAGACGTCTCCATCCATGTCCAGAGTAGTCGCATGATGTACCTCCGCAGCTGTAGGCAGCGGCGGCAAGTCGGCATGATCCACCCTGGGTTCGTCGGGATGATAGATTTCCACCCGCGTACCGGGCACCAGCAAATCCTGCATCACCTCATCCACCAGGCTGGAAAAATCAATCAGGCTGATCAATACGCCCGGTTCACCGGCATTGGTGACTTCAATCGTCATGGTCAGATAACTGGTACCGTTGGTTCTGAACAGAGGGCCGGTCACCAGGTTCGGGTAGGCCCGACGGGCCGCTTCCAGGGGTGGAATCAGGACTTCATGGATGCCTGGGCTTGGACCTTCAGGCAGCAACGCCAGATCGCCCGCGGCCTGGGACACGCGATAGCCGCCAGCGCCATCGGGTTGAGCAAAGGCCAGAGACAGACCGTTCTGGCGCTCTGTCGCAACCATCAACTGGTCATAGGCGGCGACAATTTCTTCCTGTGTGACCTCTTCCGACCCCAGATAGAGCACCGCCGCCGAGACCAATGGCTCACGCGCACGAGTCACCCGATAACCGAGTTCCGAACTCAGGCGCTCGGCCTCCGACACCGCCCGCTGCTCCCACAGGCGAAAGTCGGCCTGCCGCGCATGCCAGACCAGCAGTACCGTGATCAGCAGGCCACACAGCAAAGCCACAGCCGGCAACCACACTAGCCTGAGCGGGGGCAATGTCCTCATAGACGCTGTCTTTATTGTTTATAGGCAGTATAGATACATTTTTCGAATAACTGTAACCACGGTCGCAGCACTTGTTGTCCGTGAACTGTACAGGGGAAGACGGAAGAGAAGCCCGGTGCATCCCTGCACCGGCAATCCGGAGATTGAGGATCAATGGCTGTCCTGTTCAATCTCTATGGTGCGCCGGCTCTCCTGCCGACTGCTGTCTCTGGGTACAGTGATGGTCAGTACGCCTTGATTGAAACGGGCTCTGGCCTGATCACCGAGCGCATCCTGCGGCAACGACAGTACGCGCTGGAAACGACCATAGCTGCGCTCCACACGATGCAGTCTGCCTTCCTGATGATCCTCATATTCATGGCGTTTCTCGCCACTGATGATCATCCGGTCCTGCTCCAATGAAATCTGCAGGTCATCATCCCTGATACCGGGCACCTCCACCGTGATCCGGTAGCCATCATCTTGTTCAATGATATCGACGCTGGGGCGCAGCATCAGGTCCCCGCTGCGCCCGAGGCTTTCATTCTCGAACAGGCCGGGAAACCCGACCGCCCGAAAGGTCTCGTCAAACAGTCGATCCATTTCCCGATGCATCCGGGTCAGCGGGTGACTGTAAGTCGGGGCATCAGCTACGCGCTGAATCTCCAGATCCCTGCCTTCGTCTTCATGGCGGAACCAGTTCCATGGCGCCAGTTTTGAAGTCGACAATTTCCTGAGTTCCATAATTGCCACCTCCATTCACAGGTTAAGTTGACACCACTTCCTGCCAATGTTTTGGGTACTCTTGCTGTCGAATTCAAGAGGTCAGCCTTGGCCCCGCGTCTGGTCATCGGAGGGGCTTCCCGCCACCACAGCCTGGTTACGTCCCCCGGTCTTGGCCTTGTACAGCGCCCGGTCAGCCTGTCGATGCAGATCGTCTGCACTGGCACCATGATCGGGGAACAGCGCGATGCCAATACTGCAACCAATGACAATTTCCAGACCCTTGACCTTGAATGGTTCCCTGAATGCGGCGATCAGCTTGTTCGCCACCAGCACAGCCTCTTGCTCCCCTTCGAGTTCCGGCGACACCACGACAAATTCATCACCGCCGAAGCGGGCAATGGTGTCCGTAGCACGGATGACCTCGGACATCCGCCGGGCGGCTTCCTGCAGCAGCACATCACCGACTGCATGACCGTGGGTATCGTTTACCGGTTTGAACTCGTCAAGGTCGACATACATCAGAGCCGCCCGGGTGCCATTGCGCTCAGCGCCCAGCATGGCCTGCACGATGCGGTCCTGCAGCAGGCTTCGGTTGGGCAGACCCGTCAGTTCATCCGTGTGTGACTGCTGCCACAGGCGCTGATTGACATCACGCAGTTCGGCATTGTTGAGTTCATCAATCAGGTTCCACAGAAAGAGGCGGCGTTCATTGAAGACGTTGTACCAGCTGATAACCAGGCTGAACAACAGCACTGGCGAATAATTGAGGGCATACATCAGCAGGGAACTCCGACTGCCGCCCGTAATCAGCCAGATACACCAGAACAGAAGTACAGACAGCGTCATGGAGCTGATCAGCGCTGTCGTAAAACGGGCCCTGATGCCCACATTCAACAGCAGAATGAAGATCACCGAGGCATAGGCAAACTCCGATACATTCGGGACCTCGGTTGAAACCAGGAGATAGAGCCAGATCAGTACCGCCAGATGCACATAGATCGGCAGCAGGCACTCCAGCCAGTAGATGCCAAGACCCCGCCTGAACAGCCAGAGTGAAAGCAGCAGCACTGTGCTTGAAAACAGCACACGCAGTGTCACCGACTGCAGGATTACATCGCGCACCACCAGATAATCAGCAATGGCGAATGACACAAATGCAGCAGCCCCTATCAGAATGACAGAGAAAATATAGGCCCGGTTCTTGCGACCCAGATGTTCTGCATACTGCGCAGACAAATCTTCCGGAATCGGGCAGGTGCGGCGCGTGACCGCATCATTCAGCACCCGCCTCAGTTCCGGCTGATACCCTACTGCAGACACTGACTTCATCAGCGAACGTGCCTTATTCCGGTTATCATTGATTTGAGGCTAGGCGCTGGCCGATGATCTGTCCAGATAAAATTGAACAGTGTCAGTGCTGTTCAAGGGCGCAATGCTGTCCTGTTTTCGCTGCATGGCGGTTCAACAGGAAAGCTTCATTGCAACGCGTTCCTTCAACCCCAGCGTTCTTTCTTCTTCCAGCTTCTGCCGCAGCCACTCGGGCATCTCGTTCTCTGTCAGCATGCGAAACCCCAGCTTCTCGTAAAACGGCGCATTCCAGGGCACATTCTGAAAGGTGGTCAACACTACACCGGACAAGGCCAGGCCCGACGCCCAGCCAACAACCGTATTGACCAGAGCCCGCCCAAGGCCACGCCCCTGATGATCCGGATGCACATCCACCTCCATCAGAAAGGCCATATCGTCGGCAACAGAGGCCATGGCGAAGCCGACCGGCTGGCGGCCGGCACCTGCCGCCACCCATAACTGGCCACGACGCCGGGCGTCCATCAACTCCTGCCGCGACGATACCTGCTCTCGCACCGATGCCGGCAACAATGGCTCCGGAAACCGCTGGGCAGCAGCCAACTCTATCGCCTGCAGACAGGCAATCTGATCAGCTTCAGCAAGCTCGATATGGTAGCTTTCCATCATGTCCCCCTGGCGGGTTCAAGGGCTGCCAATGCTCAGACCTTGCTCAGCCCCAGAACCTCCGGGCTGTGATCCAGCACGTGATGGCCCTCGACTTTGTATAGCGATGCCAGGGCGTTCTGATCTATCGTGACGGGCAGGTCGTCATGGTTCAGTTCGTAGTCGGTGTACGAGTGATCCGGCTGGTACACCCGAAAGAAGTAGTCTCCGTCGACGTCCTTGCACAATACGCCGGAAAGCCCGGAGGCGTCTTCCACCTCGGCTCGAGCATTGCCATACTGGTAGGTGTTTTTCGTCATTCCATTCACCACGGTGTCATATCCAGTCGTATCGAACCCAGTTCACGAACTCGGCAGCGACCCCGGGCGGGTTCGAGCGCTCGGTCTGCGCGGCGATCTGTTCATCATACTCGAGCTCATGAATGATGATCGGCACATTCCGTCCGAAAACTTTCCGTACCACACCCTGCTCGTGCAGGGCCGAAGCCACCTCGCAGACCACCTGAACGAAGTGTTCCGTGATGTCACGACCTATCTCCAGACACCGCTCAAAGTCTGCTTCTTCGTCGGCATCCGTGTACAACAATCCAAGCTCGGACACCCAGCGGGTAACCGTGTCTGCCGATGGCTGCCCCTCCTCCCCGAAGACAAGGAGAGTGTTCTGTATCCAGAAGGCATAATTCCACTTGGCTTCCTGCGAATCTGAAGCCTCGGGGTCTGAATCCTCGGAGAGCTCGCTGCGCCACTGGTTCTGGGTGTTATAGCCGAGTGTGAGTGTCGGATGTCGGGGGTCGTCGCATTCATCGTAGATGAAGAACGAGAGGGCGTAGATGTCAGCGATTTCGGATTCGGGCAGCGTCGACAATGTGTCAGCAACAGCACGGTACATTTCAGTGACAATACGTTTGGTCATGGCGGGGCTCCTTGCCTGCGGGGAAACTGGGCTGAAAAATCCAAAGCACTGTGTCATCGGGTTGGATGGCAGTCAACGCCGATGGTTTCGATTAGCCGTTGCTATCTCACGCTGCCTCCAACAAAGCCAACCGCTTCACAAAAAAGCCCGCCCCTGTTTGCAGGCGGGCCTCCTTTCCACTACCCATAACCCAATCGGTGAGCTGATGGGACCAAGGTGAGGCAACGATGAAGCTGGAGATTCCTGATGCAGTGGCTGATACTACCGGATTTGACGACAGCGAGATGCTGGAGTTTTTGTCGGTTTGCCTCTACAAGGCAAAGAAAATCAATGGCGTCCAGGGCGGGAAAATTCTTGGTACATCAGAAATCGAGTTCCATGGGTTGTTGGAAAAATACGGCCAATATGTGAACTACGGTATCGATGACTTTCAGGAAGAGATTGACAACTTGACGGACTTCTAAGGGCATTTTATGAACCTCGCCTGTCAGGTCTCTCTGCAAGCAACTCACACACAGCATCGAATACCTCTTCCTCGATCTCGGGCCGGGTCGGTTTTGACTTCATGGCATTGAGCTTGAATCTCAGCGGTGCAAGTACTGCAGGCCTCACCTGGTGCAGAAAGTGGGAGACAATCCAGTACTTCCACACCTCGTCGTCGCTATTGAGTATGTCCAGAGTCGGCTTCACCAGCTCCACGCCCATGGTAGACAGCCTAACCGAGACCGGGAAAGCAATCGGCCAATTGATGTCCTGCAGACATTCGAGCAGTTCAGTCAGATAGGGAGTCAGCTCTGCATCCGACGCCATCTGCAGATTGTCACAGGCCTCCAAGTCGCCCTTGTCTTTCGGGACCAGCCTCATGGCTGGTGGTTTTCCCTCGGCAGAATCAGGCATGTCATTCCTTGCCTGCAGGCTTGATCTTGCCTGCCAGCCACAGATGGTAGTGTCCTTTGGCATTGTCATTCACCACAACATCTGCACTTTCTGCCCAAACTGGGGTGTGGTTCCGGTTGAGCGGTGCAATTCTGCACTTGTTGCCATGCGCATCCGTGCAGTTGTCCTGGCCGATGAAATTGGGTGGTCTGTTCCAGGCGATGCCCTGATAATGAAACGAAGTGCTCCTCCTGGAGATTTCCACAATATCAATACAGACCTCTGAGGAGCCTTCGTACTGAATATATGCCAACAGCCTGCGATCAACTTCCTTGTTCATGACAGCTTCGCCTAGTTATTTCACAATACCCAACCAACTGCTGGATCAGTCAGCCACCTATCAGCTTTAACCCGCCGACACCCGCAACAATCAAACCCAGGCTGATCAGTCGCCCAGCAGACACTCGCTCGCGAAAAAATATCATACCAACAGCGGCAACCCCAACTGCACCGATACCCACCCAGACCGCATAGGCCGTGCCCACCGGCAGTTTCCGGAGCGCGCAGACCAGCCGCCAGCAGGATGGCCCAGGCTCGCGTTCGGCCCGGGCCTGCATGGCGGTCAACCTTACGCTCTCGCAGGTGGCCGGTCTCCTGACCGAAGGTCATGCCGTCACACCGCCGTCAACGGTGATGGCGGTACCCGTGATGTAAGCACCCCCGGGACCTGCCAGGTGGACAACCGTGGCGGCGATGTCGTTGGCAGTAGCGTAGCGGCCCAGAGCCGTCAACGCGCGTTCCTCATCGGCGCCATCACCGTCCGCCGGGTTCATTTCGGTATCCGTGGAACCCGGATGAACCACTGTAGCGGTAATACCTCGTGGACCCAGATCTCGAGCCAAACCCTTGGTGAAGCCGACCAGAGCCGATTTGCTCATGGCATACAGACTGATTCCCGGATAGGGGATCCGTTCCACCAGGCTGCTGCCGATACTGATGATGCGCCCGCCTTCACCAATGTGACGGAGAGCCGCCTGTACGGCGACGAATACCGAACGGGTATGGATAGCCATGGTGTTCTCGTAATCCTCGAGGGTAAACTCATCAATCATACCGTACGGAAATATCCCGGCATTGTTGACCAGAATATCCAGTCCACCCAGACGGGCAGCAGCCTGGTCGACCACCGAGGAGACCGACTCTGGGTCAGCCACGTCGGCGTAAAGCGCAAATGCCTTGCCCCCAGCCTCCTCGATAGAGCGGACGACTTTCCTGGCTTGTTCGGGGGACCTGTTGTAGGTAAGAGCGACTGCGGCACCCTCGGCTGCCGCACGCATGGCGATGGCCGCTCCGATCCCTCTGCTTCCGCCAGTGACCAGCACAGCTTTTCCTTCGAGTGAACTCATAATGTTTGCTCCTGAAAAATCAAGGTATTGAAACTCGGCCTCTTGCGGCTCGACAGAAGCAGCCTATTAGTTTCCCGAGTTGCCATAAACTATCCCCACGTAATAGGATCGTTTCCATGCAGAAACAATCAATACAGAAAATTCCACAGATATCGGATGGAGCAGTATTCTGCCGGGTGGTGGAGACGGGGAGTTTCACTGCGGCTGCCGATGCGCTCGAGCTATCAAAAGGGGCGGTCAGCAAATACATAAGCCGCCTTGAGAGCCGGCTGGGCGCTCGACTTCTGCACCGAACTACCCGTCGGCTGGCATTAACCGAAGCCGGCGATGCTTACTACAAGCGAGCTTCACGAGCGCTTTCTGAACTTCTGGAAGCGGAGCAGGAGGTGACGGAGCATGCGGACCGACCAGGGGGACGCCTTCGAATCAGTGCGCCACCCTTCTACGGCGCCGAAATCCTGTCGAGATACCTCGGTGAGTTCCGACGCAGTTACCCGGACATCAGCCTGGATCTCGACTTGAGCAACCGCATGGTAGACCTCGTTGAAGAGCGATTCGACGCTGTCATCCGCATATCAGCGCCAAGGGATTCCTCGTTGATAATGCGCAAACTGAAGGACATTTCCATGGTCACCTGTGCCTCCCCCGCCTACATCAGTCGCCACGGTAAGCCCCGCACACCCGATGCACTGCATGAACACGAATGCCTTGTTTACACTGGGAGCCCACGCGCACATGATTGGATTTATCTCGCCGATGATGGCAGCCGCTATGCAGTACGCGTGAGTAGCAGTATCCTGAGCAGCAACGACCACCTGTTGCGCCAGGCCGCCATCGATGGTCTGGGCATACTGCGCATGCCCAGACTGTTCCTGGAGGATGCAATTCGCCGCGAGGAACTGGTTCCCTTGTGGGAAGACAGCAACGCACCCAGCGCTGTGCTGGCCGTGCTCTATCCCTCTCGCCGCGAGCTCCCAGCGAAGGTGCAGGCATTCGTGAAGTTCATGCTGGACAAGAGCAAAGGGGCCTGAGCCCACCCCTTGAACTGTCAACTCCAGGAAACCATTACTCTGGTCCCGATATACTTTTCCTGCTCCAGCTCATCCAGGATGACATTGGCCAGGTCTCTTCTGGAAATTTCATAAGGGCCGGAAGAAAAGTGGCTGTTGCGCTCCAGTCGAACCTTATTCGTCTCGGGCTTGTCATTCAATTCGGTGGGCCTTATCACCGTCCATTTCATCTGACTGGTCGTAATAAGCTCCTCGGCAGATTTCAAATCCTCCAGGCTGTCTCTGAGCCACCATCGTATTACAGGCATCATGATCCGGGGACGTGTGGCTTCCAGCAAATACGAGCTGACGAACAGAAGTCGTCTGACATCTTCCGTTCTCATCTCGCTGATCACATTCCTGATCACTTCTGTGGCTTCTTTTGTTCTGCTTTTCGGGTTGGAGCCGACTATCGCAATCACGGCATCCTGCCCTGCGATGGCCTTGCTGACATCGGAGGCATCAAGACCATTCCCTGCCACAACATTGGCTAACCCCTGAATGCCTGCCAACTTCTGGGGGCGTCTCGAAAAGGCCGTAATCTCATGTCCGCGGCGAACGCCCTTTGCGACCAGGTGCAACCCTGTTGCACTGGTAGAACCGATGACTGCTATTTTCATGATTGCCTCCTTCTGATTGATGAACCCGGGGAGGCAGGCTATTACTTCAAGTTAGCTTAAAGTCAAGCATGTGGTGCTCAAAGTCGTGGTGGCACCAACAGAAGGATTGTTTGCTCAATCTGTTCCGGCTCTGTAATTTGTGCAGGGCGCAGGCCAGCATAAGACAGAGCAATGGAAATTGGTATTGATCTTGGCACCACTCACAGTGCGATTGCAGTTGTCCGCAACGGCCAGCCGGAGCTGATCCCCAATGCACTGGGTCACTGGCTGACACCCTCGGTGGTCGGTGTGGATGACAACGGAGAATTGCTGGTCGGTCAGACGGCCCGCGAACGTCTGATCAGTCATCCCAACCTCACCGTGCATGCCTTCAAAAGACTGATGGGCTCTGATCGGGAGTGGGTGCTTGGCGCCCATCGGTTTCGGGCTGAAGAGCTTTCATCTCTGGTGCTGGCCGCACTCAAGGCCGATGCGGAAGCGTTTCTGGGTACGACCGTGACCCAGGCGGTGATCAGTGTGCCGGCCTATTTCAATGAAGCCCAGCGCAGCGCCACCGTACATGCGGCCCAACTGGCCGGCCTGGAAGTCACCCGACTGATCAATGAGCCCACGGCAGCGGCACTGGTGTATGGTCTACACGATCGGCAGGACGACCATCGGTATCTGATTCTGGACTTGGGCGGCGGCACCTTTGATGTGACCCTGCTGGAATTCTTCGACGGCGTGTTTGAAGTACACGCCAGTGCCGGTGACAACCAGTTGGGTGGCGAGGATTTCACCCTGGCGGTCCGTGACTGGCTACGCGATGCCTGCAAGACAAAAAAAAGTACAAAAGCGCCGACAGACGCCCGCCTGTATCAACTGGCCGAACAGGCCAAGCGTGTGCTGACGCAGGAACAGTCAGTGCGCCTGACGGTCACACCTGAACTGACCCTCACGCTGACACGGGATGACTTTGACAGTCTGACCCAGCCCCTGTTGTTGCGCCTGCGCGAACCCATAATGAGCGGGCTTCAGGATGCAGGCCTGACTCCTGCCGCCTTCGATGATGTCGTGCTGGTCGGCGGCGCTACCCGCATGCCCGCCGTGCAGAAATTCATCGGACGGTTGTTCAGGCGCATTCCCCGTCAGACGCTTGACCCGGATACAGTGGTCGCCCTGGGCGCAGCCACTCAGGCCAGCATGCTGGCCCGCAACCAGGCACTGGAAGACATCGTCATGACCGATGTCATGCCCTATTCATTGGGTATCGCCGTGCACAATGCCCATCAGGTCACCAACAAACTGTTCGAGCCCATTATCGAGCGCAACCAGACGGTGCCGGTCAGTCGGGTGAAGACGTTCTTTCCGGTCCATGAAGATCAGCAAGAGATACTGGTTCAGGTCTATCAGGGGGAAAGCCGATATGTGCGTAACAACCTGTTTCTCGGAGATCTGCGCATACCCCTGCCGGAGGCCGGTCAGCAACGCAGTGTGGATATCCGCTTTACCTATGATACCAGCGGCCTGTTGGAAGTCATTGTGATCTCGGGCACGGCCCGGGAGCCAGTACACAGTGAACGGCTGATCATTGAACAACACCCCGGCCGCATGTCGCCGGGGGACATCGAGGCGGCACTGGCACGGCTTGCCACACTGAAGGTCCACCCCAGAGACAACCAGATCAACCGGGTGCTGCTGGCCCGGGCCGAGCGGCTTTACGAACAATCCCTCGGAGAATCCAGAGCTGCCCTGAGCAAACAGATGGACCATTTTCATCAGGTGCTGTCCTCACAGCAGGACGACATGATCACCCAGGGCCGCGAGGCTTTCCAACGCTGGCTGGACGAATTCGAAACAAGGCGGTGGCAATGAGTCGGTCAGACCCCTGGTGGCAGGTGCTGGACGTACCGCCCGATGCGGACAAGCGAACCATCAGGCAGGCCTACAGCCGCTTGATCAAGATTCATCGGCCGGACGACGCACCGGACACCTTCGCCCGCATCCGCGAGGCCTATGAAACCGCGCGCTCGACCGCAGTGCACAGACCTGATACACCGAAAACTCCGCTCAGCCGACAGCCTGCACGCGAGCCGGAGCCGCCCCAAACCGCCTCAGTGACCGACCCCACACCCGAGCCGGGTGATCTGACCGACGCCCTGACCGATCTGCTCAGTCTGCTGGAGGACTGGAAGCACAGCGGCTTTCGCGATGAAACCTGCCTGACTCAACTGGAAGCCCATCCTGCTCTGCTGGACCTCAACAATATAGCAGCGCTGCGCTACCCGATTCTGTCCTGGCTCTCAGACAATACGCTCAGCCGCCGAACGCTCACGGGCCCGAGCCTTACTGTGCCCAGCACCGATCTGGCCCGCCTGGACCGGCTGTTTGGCTGGCGACGGCTGGAACGGACCTACAGCGACGTACCGGACCAGGACTTCACCCTGGTCTTCTACGGCATACATCGGGGCCGCGGCAACACCTGCTACCAGCACCCACAGATTGACCGCATGATAGACAGCCGGCCGCGTATCCGATCCATATCGGCTGCCGGAGTCACCCTGATGTGCGTGGTGACTCTGCTGTTGCTGGTCAGCCTGTTTCAGCCGGGCGGCGCCATTGGAGCCATGTGGGTGATGCTGGGCATACTGGCACTGTTTACCTTTGGCGGCTACGGCGCCGACCGGCTGCGTGACAGCGGCCTGAACCGCCACCCTGTGGTGAGACGCTGGGTGGCTGTTCTGGACTGGACTTATTTCGGACTGCGCCATGTGCTGGTGCCGGTCACCGCACTGCTGATCATGGCAGGGCTGGTACTGGCGGGAAGCTGGTTTATCCTGTGGTCATTGCTGGAGGGGTACCAGACCGGGCTCAGCACAGACAGCATTCTTGCTCTGGTCATGGTCACACTCGCAGTCTCCGCCACCCTGTGGGCGGGCAAGCACTATGTCGTGCATGAACTGGAAGACACCCAGGTAGCCTGGTGGCGAACACTGAGGTACAACCGGTCATAGTTCCCCGGTTGCCAGGCTCAGGACTGCATGGTCAGTGTCAGGCCATAGCGGAAATCGCCCGGTTCGATTCGATACTCAGGGTGGACACTGGGGCTCCAGGAGTCATCACCGCCTACCCCCTGATGCCAACCGTCCAGACGCAGGTATAGCCCTGGCTGCGCCTCCAGGTCCACCGTGTGGCGAGCCGCCGTCAGATTGGCAAGGCTGAAACGACTGGCCACAAAGTGGAAGTGACCATTTACCGTCAGCCCACCTGCGGTCAGGGTGCGGGTATCACAGCGCAACCCATTGTCGGAAGGGAATATGTAATCCGTGTGCAGCTCGTCAGTGGGCAACTCGTATCGCCCCCTGTCGGCGGCCAGCAATCGATCCGGGTAATTCTCGTGCGGTCCGCGCCCGTACCAGACAATCTGCGCCGGCACATCAGCAAGCCCCAGCTCAATACCCACACGCGGCAGGGGCGGCAGGCCCGATGACGCTGACAGGGTGATGTCCAGTTCGACCCGGCCGTTCTGATCGATACTGAACAACCACCGTGATCGTGCCACGGTCAAGCCATCGTGAGCATGGCTCTGACGGGTTTCGATCACCAGGTGATCTGCAGCGTCCCAGACAGCCAGCCCCTCGGCCACGCGCTGCAATCGATCCAACCCGGCCGCCGTCCAGCGGGCACTCCAGGCATTGGGATCGATCCGGGTCGATTCACTGACACCGATATCATTGTCCAGCGGCGCTCGCCAGAGGTTGTCGACCGGCGCCTGGAACAACCGATCCTGCCCTTGAACCAACCATTGGCTCAGGGTTGCCGAGGCCCGATCAAACACCAGGGTCTGTGACCCACAGGTGACCCGAATGGCCTCCGGCGTGTCAGACCATTCCGGCATCCCGGCATATACAGCGGGGGCCGGCAACGCTGTTGCCCTGGGCAACTCGATCTGAGCCTGCGCACTGATGTGCCCAGCCTCCGACCAGGAGGTGGCCTGCGGTTGGACAACCCTCAGGTTCAACTGGCGGTCAACGCCAGGTTTGGGCGCCTCCAGCCTATCGGTCAGCGTCAGGGTCTGTGTTTCTCCCGGGGCCAGAATTAAATCCTGTTCACCTGAGCACAGGGTATGGCCGTCATCGGTCACCGACCACAGCAAACGTTCATTATCCGTGATGCGGAACAGGTACTCACTGGTTACCGATACGGCCACGCCGGATTCGGTGTCCGCCTGATCAAATTGCAGAAACTGCTGCGCCCGTTTGGCTTCCAGCAGAGACGGGTGAGGCGTGCGGTCCGGAAACAGCAGACCATTGATGCAGAACTGGCGGTCATTGGGCGTATCGCCAAAGTCACCGCCGTAAGCCCAGTAACTGCGCCCCTGCTCATCCGTACAGGTCAGCCCCTGGTCCACCCAGTCCCAGATAAAGCCACCCTGCAGACGCGGGTACTGGCGGAACGCCTGCCAGTAATCGGCAAAGTTGCCCAGGCTGTTGCCCATGGCATGGGCGTACTCACAAAGAATCAGCGGCCGATGCTCCCCTGGCAGCCCAATCCATTTCCTGATGGACCATTTGGGCACAGATACTGGCTGCGTGATGTCAGTATCCAGCCGCGCGTACATGGGGCAGATAATGTCGGTGGCCGCCGAATCGGCACCGCCGCCTTCATATTGCACCGGGCGACTGGGGTCGGTCTGCTTCACCCACTGGTACAGCGCATGATGGTTGCTGCCCAGGCCGGATTCATTGCCCAGTGACCAGATGATCACACTGGGGTGATTGCGATCCCGCTGGATCAGGCGTGTTACGCGCTCGCTGTAAGCCTGAAACCAGGCGGCATCGTCAGACAACTGAGACGACGGGTCGCAACCGTGGGTTTCAATATTGGCTTCGTCCACCACATACAGACCATAACGATCGCAGAAATCATAAAAAGCCGGATGGTTGGGATAGTGGGCGGTACGCACGGCATTGAAGTTGTACTGTTTCATCAGCCGCACATCTTCTTCCATATCGTCCAGCGTCACCGCATGGCCGCGCTCGGGATGATGCTCATGGCGGTTGACGCCTCGTATCAATACCGGTTTTCCATTCACCCGCAACAGGCCATCACGGATATCGACCTGGCGAAAACCCACGGCATACGCCTCGCAGTCCAGTGTCTGGCCATCCGCATCGACGAGCCTGACAACCGCCCGGTACAGATAGGGATCTTCTGCCGACCACTGACGAGGCGCTTCTACCGGCAAACGAGCATATGCCCGATCACGAAAACCGCCGCGCTCGTCCACTTCCCGGTTGCCTGGCCAAGCCGATACAGGCTCGCCCACCAGGCGATCCTCGGCATCGTACAGCTGCATTTCAACCCGGATTTCCGGGTCAGACACTCGAGCCATCAGAGCCAGTTCACCGTCACGGTAGTCCGCATCCAGGCTGGACGTCAGAGCCACATCCTCAAGACGCCGGTCGGGCTTGAACAGCAGGAAGACGTCCCGAAAGACGCCACTGAGCCACCACATATCCTGATCTTCCAGCCAGGAACCATCGGACCAGCGTATGACCATAACGGATATCCGATTGTCGCCCTTTGTCACATAATCCGACAGATCAAACTCAGCCGGCAGACGACTGTCCTGGCTGTAGCCTACCCAGTGGCCGTTGCACCACAGATGAAAGGCGGAATTCACACCCTCGAACACCACCCGTACCTGTGCCTTCAGTTCTTCACGAGACAGGGAAAACTCACACTGATAGCAACCCGTGGGGTTTTCCTCGGGCACCCTGGGTGGCGTATTGGGGAAGGGGTACTGCACATTGGTATAGATGGGCCGATCATGGCCCTGGCACTGCCAATTGGAGGGCACGGGTATACAGCCATCGCCGACCCAGCCCGGCTGTTCAATAAAATCGGTCTGCACGGATTCGGGCCGGTCGACCAGGGAGAACGCCCAGTCGCCGTTCAAAAGCCGACGCCTGCTGTCCGTGCCGGCGCGCGCTGCCTGCACACTGGGATAGCTGAACAGCGGGCTGTGCGCCGGCATCCGGTTTACCTGAACCACCGCCGGGTTTTCCCAATCGCGCCGGGCAATGATGTGTGCCAGATCTGACATGTCTTCGGCTCCTCTGTTATTCGTAGCCCGGTTGGCAGGCAACCTGGGGCGCCCTTTTTGGAAACGTTTTCAATGACTGCATCCAGTCTAACCAAGAATCGCCAGCCCGTCACCCGTGAGGCTCACCAAGCCAAAGAGCACTGGCCCAGGGCGCGTTTCGGCGCCCCGCCATACTACATACAACCCAAACTCGGGCGATTTCCCTTGATTTGGCCCACGCAGGGATTTACAGCCCGATATCAAGACATTACTATTCATCTACTGAGAAAACGTTTGCAAACTTGAGTTTCGCAAGCGTGGCTGACAAAAACAACATCAGGAGACACACCTTGAAAACCGGGCGACAATATTCGTTGCTGGCGCCAGCATTGTTCCTGCTGCCCGCAGCCGTCATGTTCATCATCTATGTGCTCTACCCTATCGTCCAAAGCATGTCTCTCAGTTTCTATTCGTGGGACGGCATCAGCCCGGACAAGACCTTCATCGGGCTGGACAACTATCGTGAGCTGATGGACGACGAGCGCTTCTGGACCTCGCTGTTCAACAATGCGCGCTGGCTCGTGCTCTTCATGCTGGCCCCGGTGTTCGGACTGGCACTGGCGCTCTTTCTGAATCAGACCGTGTTCGGCATCCGGGTCATCAAGTCTCTGTTCTTCTTTCCGTTTGTCATTTCCCAGGTTGTTGTCGGCCTGGTATTCACCTGGTTCTATGACCCCAGCTTCGGCCTACTGAATGACATACTCGGCTTCTTCGGCATCAGAGGCATCAACGTTCTGGGTGACGAGAATCTGGCCACCTACGGCATTATCGCTGCCGGCCTGTGGCCGCAAATTGCCTACTGCATGATTCTCTACCTTACCGGCCTGAACAATCTTGATCAGGAGCAGCTCGAAGCAGCCCGCATGGATGGTGCGCAGAAACTGACCATGCTGACCAGGATTGTTCTGCCGCAGTTGCGCCCCGCCACCTTCATCGCCGTCGTAGTGACCGTCATCGGCTCACTGCGCAGCTTCGACCTGATAGCCACCATGACCGGCGGCGGCCCCTATGGTAGCACCAACGTGCTGGCCCACTTCATGTATCAACAGAGCATATTCAGCTATCGCGCCGGTTACGGGGCGGCGATAGCCGTAGTGCTCTTCGCCATCATGATGATCTATATCGCCTTTTTCCTGTGGCGCATGCTGCGGACGGAGAAATAGCCATGTTCCCTACTGATATTCGAACCAGATCTCCCTTTGCCCAGGGCTCCTACCGTGTCGCACTGCTGGTTGCACTGGCCCTCTGGCTGCTGCCCCTGGCCGCCGTCATGATGACCTCGGTGCGCGGCATGGCCGATATCAATGCAGGCAACTACTGGGGTCTGCCCAGCCAGTGGATGCTGGTGGAAAACTACACAGAGGTATTCCGGCGCACCCGCATGGCGCAATACCTCTGGAATTCGGTCATGATCACCGTGCCAGCCATGGCCGGCGCAGTGGCCCTGTCGGCGCTGGCCGGGTACGCCCTCGCCAAATACAGTTTTCGGGGCAACCTTGTGGTGTTTGCCATCTTTATTGCCGGCAACTTTGTTCCCTTTCAGATTCTGATGATCCCCGTACGTGACCTCACCATCAGTACCGGCCTGTACGACACCATTGCCGGGCTGGTGCTGTTCCATATCGCCTTTCAGACCGGTTTTTGCACCCTGTTCATGCGCAATTTCATGATGGCCGTGCCCGACGAGATCATCGAGTCGGCTCGCATGGAAGGCGCCGGCGAGCTGAGAATATTCCTGACTGTTGTCCTGCCCCTGCTGCGCCCTGCCCTGGCGGCGCTTGCGGTACTGGTGTTCACCTTTATATGGAATGACTACTTCTGGGCCCTGATACTGGTGCAAAGTGATACTGCACGACCAGTAACGGCCGGCCTGGCTGCCCTCAGCGGTCAGTGGATTTCATCCTGGCAATTGATTTCTGCCGGCAGCATCGTGGCTGCTCTGCCACCAGTGTTCCTCTTCTTCCTGATGCAGAGACACTTCATTGCCGGACTGACGATGGGCGCCACCAAGGGATGACACATACACCGATGCGGTTCAGGCCCCCTCTCGCTCGCACAGGCGAAGCAGGCATCTGAACCGCCGTCAGTTGCACTGCCAAAAAGTTTCATGAAAACGTTGCCAAACGTATTTTGCAGCGCTATTGTTTTAGCGAGATGTTGAAAAAAAGACAATAACAAGACAGGACGTCAGCAACCTGAAAACTGCCCTCCCTGAATTGGGAGATCACCAACCAGGCTAGCAAACGTTTTCAAACCACACCCTGACAAGAGGGCATCTACTATGAGAAAAACAATAGGCATAATTGCCGCCGCCATCGGGGCCAGTTCTCTGGCATTCAGCGGTGCCTTGGCCAGCACTCTGGTTATCAACTCCAACCAGTCGGACCCGGCACCCAGAGAAGCATTCAACAACCTGGTTGATCGCTTCCAGGAAGAGAACCCGGATATCAATGTCGTTTTCAATGAATACGACCACGAGGGATACAAAACAGTCATCCGCAACTGGCTGGTGACCAATCCGCCTGATGTGGCATTCTGGTTTGCCGGTGACCGCATGCGCTTCTTTGTTGATCGTGGCCTTTTTGAGGACGTATCCGACATCTGGGATGAGCACAACCTGCACGAGCACATGGCCTCCACTCGCGAGTCCATGTCAGTGGACGGTGCTCAGTACGGCGTACCCTGGTCCTACTACCAGTGGGGTTTCTATTACAACAAGGACGTGTTCGATGAACACGGCTTGAGTGAGCCGGAAACCTGGGAAGAGTTCCTTGAACTGGGCGAAACACTCAAGGAAAACGGCGTAACTCCGGTGACCATTGGCACACGTTTCCTGTGGACCGCTGCCGGCTGGTTTGACTACCTCAACCTGCGTCTCAATGGGCTGGATTATCACATCGGCCTGATGGATGGTGAAATTCCCTACACCGACGACGGCGTACGCAATGTCTTCGAGCACTGGGGCGAGCTGGTTGAGCGCGATTTCTTTATCGCCAACCATGCATCCTATTCCTGGCAGGAAGCACAGCCGTTTCTGTACAACGGCCAGGCGGCAATGTACCTGATGGGTAACTTCATCACGCCAAACTTCCCGGAAGACGGCAACTTCGGCTTTTTCCGCTTCCCGCAGATGAACCCGGACATCGGCATGTATGAGGACGCCCCCACCGATACACTGCACATCCCGGCCCGCGCGAACAACAAGGAAGACGCCCGCCGCTTCCTGTCGTTCATTGCCCAGCCAGAAATTCAGACCGAACTGAACCGGGCGCTGAACCAACTGCCGCCCCACAGCCAGGCTGAAGTCGCCGACGACCCCTTCCTGCGCGCCGGCCTGGAAACGCTGAGCAGTGCAGATGGCACCGCCCAGTTCTATGACCGGGATACCATACCCGACATGCACTCGGTGGGTATGGAGGCCTTCCAGGAGTTCATGGTCAACCCGGATCGTCTGGAGCAGATTCTGCAGCGCCTGGAACGCACTCGCGAACGTGCATTCCGCTGAGTTCAACGCTCAAATGATTGATTGGAGGGGGTGCTCAGGCACCCCATTTTTATGGGCACAATGCCATCTAATGGCACGCACAAAGCGGAAAAGGTTTTCAACTGGAAAGCCGCCCATGCTCTGGATGCCATGGTGAGTGACGCCGCCTGACCGACCCTGGCAGTCAGCCAACCCCAGTGGGTACAGAGACGCCTGAGGCTTCGCTAGCGCTGAGTGCGTACCGAATTGCGCACCACCAGGCGCGGGTTGAACTTGAGCTGCTCCGGCTTCAGTTCAGGCTTGTTATCCAGTATCTGTAATGCGAGCCGGGCAGCCGTGCGGCCCATTTCCTCAATGGGATAATGGATGGTAGTCAGGCGCGGCCGCAGGTACTTGGTGATAACCACGTCATCGAAGCCCACAATAGATACATCATTGGGAATCTCAAAACCGCTGTCGAGCAGCAAGCCGATGGCACCCGCCGCCATCACATCGTTATAGGCCATGACGGCAGTAAAATCCTGATGCGTCTCCAGCAAATGACTCATGGCCTCATTGCCGCCATCCTCATTGGGAAAAGCACTGACCACATAGGCTTCGTCATAGGTAACGTCGAATTCTTCCAGCGCCTTGCGATAGCCTGACAGACGCTCGCTCACATCGGCCACATGGTCAAGATTCGAGCGTATAAAGGCGATTTTTCGATGGCCGCGGCCCAGCAGATGCCGGGTCGCCAGGTAGGCCCCGTGCACATTGTCCAGATAGATACTCCGGTGCTCGAACCCGGGCACCAGACGGTTTACAAAAATCACCGGTGTCGACCCCTTGGCCACGGCCTGCAGCCGCTCGTCACTGAGCCCCTTGGCGTGAATGATCAGAGCATCACACTGGCGTTGTTGCAGAGCGCTGAGTGCCGCTTCCTCGCGCTCAGCGTCATTGAAACCGGACATCATCATCAGGCTGCGACCGCCTTCAACAGCGACCTGGTCAGCTCCGGACATCAATTGAGAGAAAAACGGAGAACCCAGTTCGCCCACCATCAAGCCAATGGTGTTGGAGCGCCGATTGACCAGTGCCCGGGCCAGGCTGTTCGGCTGATAGTTCAGTGTATCCAACGCTTCCAGCACCGCTTTGCGCTTCTCCGGCGCCACGCGTGCTGAGCCATTGACCACCCGGGACACGGTAGACACCGATACCTGCGCAGCACGGGCCACATCTTTTATATTTGCCAAGGAACACCGATCTCTATTCTGTGAGTAAGGAACTGAGCATTTCAGTTTAGTAGGCAAATGTTTTCACAGCAATAGCTGGAATATTCAGGCAACAACTCAACCAGTACCTGGAAATCCTGAACCATAGCACTACCAGCAATCTTGAAAACGTTTTCTAAGTCATCCATAATTCATCCGTACTACAAATACACAATACCCGTACCAAAGGCTCGTCATGGCAACAACCCAATTCTCTTTCAGCGACCACCCCCATCGGCGTTACAACCCGCTGACCGGCGACTGGGTACTGGTGTCCCCGCACCGGGCCAAACGGCCCTGGCAGGGCATGACGGAAGACAGTCACTGGGAAGACAGCCCGTCTTATGACCCCCACTGCTACCTCTGTCCGGGCAACACTCGCGCTAATGGTATGACGAACAAGTCCTACACCGAGACCTTTGTCTTTGACAATGATTTCGCAGCCCTCACCGCTGATACGCCAGCAGCGTCTTCTGATGACCCCCTGTTCCAGTTCGCCTCGGAATCCGGTACTTGTCGGGTAATCTGCTTCTCCGCCGACCACAGCAAGACTCTGCCCTTGCTGAACCAGCAGGAGATGTACGCCGTGGTCCGTACCTGGTGCGAACAGCTCGAAGAGCTGGGCGCCCGGTACCCCTGGGTGCAAATATTCGAGAACAAGGGCGCCATGATAGGGTGCTCCAACCCCCACCCACACGGTCAGATCTGGGCCCAGCCTCACCTGCCTGCCCTGGTCGCTCGTGAGCACGCTCATCAGACAGAATATCTGCAGACTCACAAAAAACCGATGCTGCTGGACTACGTAACCCGAGAACTGACAAAAGAAGAACGCCTTGTCGACCAAAGTGAACACTGGGTCGCACTGGTGCCCTACTGGGCCGCCTGGCCCTTTGAAACCCTGCTGCTGCCGCGTGCCCATCGCCCCCGGCTGACGGACCTGTCTGATGCCGAGAAAGCCGATCTGGCGACCATTCTGCAACGGCTTGCCACCCGCTATGACAATCTGTTTCAGTGCTCTTTCCCCTACTCCATGGGCTGGCACGGTGCACCCTTTGATCAGAGCGACCCCGCTCCCTGGCAAGTTCATGCCCATTACTTTCCACCGCTTCTGCGCAGCGCCAGTGTGCGCAAGTTCATGGTGGGCTATGAAATGATGGCCGAAAGTCAGCGCGACATTACGCCAGAGCAAGCAGCCCAACAGTTGCGAGATCAGCCCACGCAGCACTTTCGCACCACAACCGCTCTTTAAACCGACAGTATTCAGGAATCAGTGCCCATGAGCCCTACGTCTTCATCGTTTGCCCGAGCGGCTTTTACCCAAGCCTTCGGCCATGCGCCCACTGGCGTTGCATTCGCACCCGGACGGGTCAACCTGATAGGCGAACATACCGATTACAATCAGGGCTTTGTGCTGCCCGCAGCCATTGATCCGGGCACCTGGGTGGCCTTTCGACAGACCGGAGACGAACCCACGCTGACCGTAGTGGCGCAGGACTTTGACCAGCAATGCGTCTCTGTACCCCTGCAGGCCAGACAGAGCCCGGACGCCGAAGCACCCTGGTCAGACTATCTGCGGGGCGTCATCGTGGAACTGAAGAAACGTGGTTACCAACTGGCGCCCGGTGAGCTGCTGATCACGGGCAACATACCCTCCGGGGCCGGGCTGAGCAGTTCGGCCAGCCTGGAACTGGCGCTGATTCGGGCCCTGCTGGCCATGAGCGGTGAGTCGATAGAACCCACCGATGCCGCCCTGGTGGGCCAGACCGCCGAGAATGACTTCGTGGGCTGCGCCTGCGGCATCATGGACCAATTGATATCGGCTCGAGGCAAGCGCAATCAGGCCTTGCTCATTGATTGCCGTGACCTGAGTTCGCAGACCGTTGCCATGCCCGCGGACTGGCGCATACTGATCGTACACAGCGGGGTACGCCGCGGCCTGGTGGACAGTGAATACAACCAGCGGCGCCAGCAGTGCGAAGCAGCAGCAGCGCATTTCGGGCTGGACAGCCTGCGCGACCTGAAGCTCGCCACCCTGAACGAGGCCAGGGCCGACTTGCCGGAGCAGGTGTACCGCCGTGCCCGCCATGTACTGACGGAAAACGCGCGCACGGTAAAAGCGGCAGCCGCCATGAAGGAAGGCAAGCTGGACCGCCTGATCAAAGCCATGCTGGACTCCCATGCCTCCATGCGCGATGACTTCGCCATCACCACGCCGGAGATCGACACCCTGGTCCAACTGATCGAACAGGCCGGGCAAGGCCAGGCCGGAGCCCGCATGACCGGCGGCGGCTTTGGCGGCTGCGTTATCGCCATAGCACCCAGCGCGGTGATTCCGCAACTGATCACCGCCGTGGAAGCCGACTACGAACGCCTTACCGGCTGCCACCCGCTGATCATCGAGGTCTCTGCCAGTGCCGGGGCCTTCAGCACCCCCATTTCCTATGCCGAATCATCAGCAGGAGCACCGACATGAGTTCAATCCACTATCATCACCTGCACAGCGTGCGCAGCAGTCTCGTTCTCTCCTGCCCGGACGACGGACTGCCTGCCATCATATACTGGGGTGCGAAACTGCCAGAGCACACCGATACGCAGGCGCTCGGACTGCTGCACAGCAAACCGGCCCACGGGGGCACGCTGGACAATCACCCGCCGCTGAGTCTGGTGCCGGAAGCCGGACGCGGTTTTCTCGGCGCCGCCGGGCTGGAAGGTCAGGCCGACCGCAAGCACTGGGCCGGTCAGTTGCAGACGCAGGCAATTTCACAGCCGAACCCCGGCACCCTGATCTGTGACGCCCGGGACCCGGTCAGCGGACTGGCCCTGAATCTCACACTGACGCTGGACGGCGCCACAGACGTGCTCTGTGCACGGGGCACCCTGACCAACCGGGGCGACTCGACCTTCATGCTGGACCGTCTCGGGCTTTCTTTCCCACTGCCGGCCCGGGCCGATGAATTGATGACCTTCCACGGGCGCTGGATTCAGGAATTTCTCACCGAGCGCAAAGCCTGGCCCAAAGACAGACTGGTGCGCGAGAACCGCCGCGGTCGCACCTCGCACGACAGCTTCCCAGGCATCATTGCCGGCGTGCCCGGTTTTCAGGAAACCCGGGGGGAAGTCTGGGGGCTGCACCTGGCCTGGAGTGGCAACCATCAGTTGGTGGCCGAAAAAACATCCCTCGGCGAACGGCACATTCAACTGGGAGAGTGGTTCTACCCTGGCGAAATTGCCCTGGCTCCGGGAGACAGTTATCAGACACCGGAGGTCATCGGCACCTGGTCGGACCAGGGTCTTAACGGCCTGTCACAAGGTTTTCACCAGTATGTGCGCCAGCAGATACTGGCTCCGGAGATCGGTCAGAAGCCCAGACCCGTGCATTTGAATACCTGGGAAGGCATCTATTTCGACCACCAGCCGGAACAGCTCAAGGCCATGGTACGCGAGGCTGCAGCCGTGGGCGTGGAACGCTTCATTCTGGATGATGGTTGGTTCGGCAAACGCGACGACGACACCTCGGGCCTGGGCGACTGGTTTGTCGACGAAAGCAAGCATCCGGGTGGTCTGGGTTACCTCGTCGATGCCGTAACGCAAGCGGGCATGGAATTCGGGCTCTGGTTCGAGCCGGAAATGGTCAACGCCGATTCTGACCTGTACCGCGCGCATCCGGACTGGGTGCTGGCCGTATCCGGCTATGATCAGCCTCTGGGCCGCCATCAGTACGTGCTGAACCTGTCCCGGCCCGAAGTCAGTGACTATCTCTTTGAGCGTCTGGACAACCTGTTGCGCACCTATGACATTCGCTACATCAAATGGGACATGAACCGGGATCTCACACAGCCCGGCAATGCAGCAGGTCAGGCCAGCGCCCACACCCAGACCCTGGCGGTGTACGCACTATTGGCGCGGGTACGCACCGCGCATCCCGAGGTAGAGATTGAAAGCTGCGCCTCCGGTGGCGGACGTGTGGACATGGGCATTCTCAGGCACACGCAACGGGTCTGGACCTCGGACTGCATCGATGCCCTGGAACGCCAGCGCATGCAGCGCTCGTTTTCCTACTTTTTCCCGCCGGAAATCAATGGCTCACACATCAGTGCCAACCCCAACCACACCACCGGGCGCCGTCACAGCCTGGGGTTCCGCCTGATTACTGCGCTGTTCGGGCATATGGGGCTGGAGCTGGATGTGGTCTCCATGACCGCAGCCGAGAAGGCTCAGACCCGGGAACTGGTGGACATCTACAAGCGCCACCGGACCCTCCTGCACAGCGGCCATACTACACGCCTGGATACCGCCGACGAGGCGCTGCAGGCCTATGGCGTCGTGGCCGCTGACCGCTCGAAGGCCCTGTTCGCCGCCGCCACTCTGGCCCTGCCGAAACAGATGCTGCTGCCGCCCCTGCAACTGAGCGGCCTGGACTCCGACCGCCTGTACCAGTTGAAACTCTGGCTGCCCCCAGAGGCCGCCGGCCCCAGCCCTGCGCCCTCTGTGTTGCAAGCCCAGCGTGGCGGCACATTCTCCGGCGCTCTGCTGATGCAGGCCGGCCTGCAACTCCCGGTGCTGAACCCTGAGGCGGCCCTGCTGCTGGAACTGGAAGCTAGAGACTGAAGGCAGTTGTAGCTGTGGACCAACCAGCTCGGTAATTTCGGCATCAACATCACGTGTTGACATCGTGAGCGACTCCGGTAGCAGGTACTCAATGCTCTCAAGAAACACTCGATACCGTGCAGGGTCGCTCATGACAGTCTCACTCTTTCATTGATTTCAGGCAGTCTTCAGCTCCGGCGCGTCAACGTCCAGCGTGGTGGCTCGACGCAACTCCCGGGCCTGAGAGAAATCGAATCTGCGCCCACGGTGCAGGGTGCAACGATTGTCCCAAAACACAATATCGTGCTCGCGCCAGTGGTGGCGATACACGAATTCACGCTGAGTGGCATGCTCCAGCAAATCCTGAACCAGCATGCGGCCTTCCGGAAGCGTCCAGCCCTTTATCTCTGAAATATGGCTGCTGACGAACAGTGCCTTTCGACCGGAACCAGGGTGCACTCGCACCAGCGGCCAGGTGGCCGGAGGAATGGCCGCCTTCTGTTCTTCCGTGTAATCCGTATCTCCCAGCATAAAACGAGAGTGCAGTGCATAGTGTTCAGCTTCCAGGGTGGCGATCTCGTCCTTCACCTTGTCCGGCAAGGCATCATAAGCCGCGCGCAGATCACAGTACTCGGTGTTCCCGCCATCAACAGGCACGCGCACCGCAGACAGCATCGAATACTTCGCTGCGGGCTTTTGAAAAGAGCTGTCGGTATGCCACATTTGGTTGGCAATGTTGCTGACCACTTTCTTGCTGGTGCGATCCACCAGACCGCCCTCATCCGCTACGTTGGACATGTCCGCCAATTCAAAGTGTTCCAGACGCTGCGGCTGACCCTTCTTGATCTTCTTGAGGCCCAGGTCCAGTGGCCCGAACGCCTTCGCCAGGTTGAGCTGCTCGGTTTCGGTCAAGGGCTGGTCCCGGAATACCAAGACACTGTATTCATCCATTGCTGCGTCTATAGCATCAACAGTGGCCTGGTCAGGCGGCTTGCTCAGGTCCACGCCCGATGCCTCGCCGGCAAACAAGGGATGCAGCTGTTCTACTTTTAAACTCATAATTGTGTCCTCTTTTGTAGTCATTAGAGCGGCTCTCTCGTCACCTCCCCATTTAATTTTTGTTCAGCGAACACTGGCCTGCTGTTGCACTCTCGCTTCAGCCTGTTCTCGCAACTGTCGCCGCTGGTCCAACTCTGCCTGCGGTATGCGAACAAACCGGCGCAGGAGAAGAATGGCGACCACAATGCCTCCGCCAATCAACGAGGAGGTCCATTCCGGAAAGCCGATCATCAGACCTGAAATAATGACTAACGGTCTTGCCCAACCCCGCAGGCGACCGTATTTCATCAAATAACCCTCGGAGCCACCGGCGATCAGAATGATCGCGACGATATTCAATGACAGCCAGATCGCGGTCAGGTGGAGCGGCCCCTGGAAGATCAGTGCCGGCTCGAACAGGAAGAAAATCGGAATGAAATACAACACGATACCGAGACGGGCGGCATGCAGACTCGTTTTCATCGGGTCCGAATCACTGATCCGTGAAGCCAGAAATGCTGCCAGCGCCACTGGCGGTGTAATGGCCGCCAGGGTAGCGTAGTAAGCGATGAACAGGTGAACCGCCAGAGTGTTCAGGTTACCGATCTGCTCCAGCGCAGGGGCCATGGTTAGAGCCAGCATCAGATAGGCGGCTACAATCATACCGAGCATCCCGAAAATGATGCAGACACCGATGCCGATCGCCAGAACCATGATCAGGCTGTCCCCACCCATGCGAACCAGGTCCGCAGAGATTGATGGCGCGACCCCAGTGGCCATCAAACCACCCAGAATGAATGAGGTGGGAATCAGAAGGCCCATGGTCTGGCTAAGCAACTTCCCGATCTGAAACGTAATGTCGCCAATGCGATCAAACTTTATCATCAGATCACGCTTCAGGAAGGTCAATGCGATCAACAAACCAGATGCGTAGAAGGGCGTCAGACGCTCCCAACGCATGAACACAAGGCCCCAGACCAGAAAGGCGACAACTACAAGGAACGGCCAGCCGTCTTTCAGCGTTTGCCAGAGTGAGGGCAACTCTTCACGCGGCATGCCTTTCAACTCTGCCTTGGCAGCATAACCATCAACATGACAGTAAAGGCCAAAGAAATAGAGCGCGCTTGGGATGATGGCCGCAACGACGATCACGGCATACTCAGTATTGGTGAAGTCTGCCATGATAAAAGCCACCGCGCCCATGACAGGCGGCATCAGCATGCCACCAGTAGAGGCGCAGGCCTCCAGAGCCCCCGCGTAGTAGCCGGGAAACTTGCCTTTCTTCATCGCCGGAATGGTGACCGAGCCGGTGCTCACCACATTGCCAAAAATGCTGCCGCTGAGGCTGCCGAAAAACCCGCTGGCCAGAACGCTGACCTTGGCCGCGCCGCCGCGTGCGTGGCCCATCAAGGACATGGCCAGTTTGAGAAAGAAATCGGCGGCGCCTGTAGCAACCAGCAGAGCCGCAAGAATCAGGAAGCCGATTATCACTTCACCCACTACCCGGGTGACAACGCCAAGCATGCCGTCCCCGGAATACACGTTGAACGCTATGGTCCGCTCGATACTCGTAGGTGGTCCCCAGAAGATACCCGGCATATGTTCCGCGAATACCGGATACAATCCCAAAAACACAACGATGCCGAGGAAAATCAGCCCACCGGACCTGCGCGCCGCCTCAAGCACCAGCAAGAAGACCGCCACCGCTACGTAGAGCTGCCAGGGTTCACTGGCGGGTACCCAGGACTGATAAACCAGATCCCGACCCTTGCTGGCCAGAAACAACATCACCAGAAATATGGCAATGGCCGGCAAATAGCTCAGGAAGCCAACACGTTGCTCTCTTTTGTAGGCAGGTGACAGCAGATAAACCAACGGAAGGTACATTGCCATCAACAGGAAGTAGTAAGTCAGGTCCAGCAGAGGATATAAACCAAAAATATAGGTAACCGCTATACCAACACCACCTATGGATAAGGCAAGCGTTATCCACCGAACCCAAACAGGCATGGTCTTGAAACGATCCAGTGTGCGGTCCTTGATTTCCTCAGGCACTCCACCTGAGGCCATAATCGGACCGTTTGGGACTCGAGAAGTCATAACAGTTCACTCCACCCAGACAGCATTGACCGTCTGCCAACAGAAATGACGCGGCCTTTGTCATTATTATGCAATGGCCGGGGCAGCCATTCGGGCTGCCCCGGGCGCCAGCGTTCAGTCCAGGTTCATGACCATCAAACCAAAGGGTTCAGCGTGTCCATTCTCTGCTCTGTGGCTCTCCCAGAACTCGCGCCACTCGGCATTGTCAGACTGAGTGGAAATACCCTGTTCAGTCGCCATATCCAATGCTTCTCGATACAGACGCTCCCGCTCCTGTGCCAGATCGACCAATTGGTCCTGGCGCCGCTGAAACTCATCTGTCCAATGACCCAACTCTTCCAGGTACCGGATAGCGCCTTCATGCAGAGGTTGGAGGGCACCTATCTCGAGGAACTGAACCAGGTTTTCGATCGTCATCATGTGGGCGTGGGTAAACGCGTCTTCATACTCACTGTGATTCTCATCCATCCACCTGATGAGCTGATAAACAAACTCTTCATCTTCGTCACCACGGACGTGGTTGGCCTGAAAAGCGTGATCCATATTGACTCCATGGGCGGTACTGACACCTGCTTCCGTGGACCGCGCTATGTAGCCATTGTGAATCTGTCTGAAGCGTGCCATGGCCTCCGGGTCTGCATCTTCCTCGGGCAGTTCAAGCCAGCGAATACTGTTAGGGCCTGCTTCTGCTTCATAGGTAGGCCCGGACAACGGGGATGTGAACGTCACATCCGCGCGCCCTTCAACCACTACTGAAGTGTTGGCACCGAAGTTGCCGGTTTCAACCAGCCTTACATCATCGTGATCAAGCTCCAGATACTCGAGCAACGCATCAATGCCCGCCAACAGAAACGACGAGGACGATGTGTACGCGATGCGGGTGCCAGGCCCAATGTCATGAATGGATTCGATATCCGAGTCACCACGTACCATGTAACCCCAGGGAGTAACCATATTGACGTTGAGTAACCGTGTATCGGCAGGACCTGCTGTACGCGACGCAAAACCTTCAGTGGCATCCATCTGATCAAAGTAATCAGACGCCTGTACCATGTAGAGTCTGCCTTCTCCCGTTTCCAGCCAGCTGGCACGGGAATAACCATTGGGCGATGGCAGAACCCGTGCACGAGAACTTGTCTCGGCAGAGAATTCAGAAGCCCAGGCCACAGACAGGGAATGGTTGGCTGTGCCAACGATGGGCGTGATGATATTAAAGTAGGCTGGCCACTCGAAGTGTTCTTCAGCGATGGCCGATGTACCAGCGCTACCCAGCAGCAGCCCTGCCCCCAGTGCCACACTGGCTACCAGACTGCGCCCCGGAAAGTGTTTATTAATTACTGGCTTAGTTGTCATTTTATTTCCCCCTTTAGTACGTCTTTGATTCGACGTATTGCACAATTTGTTTTTGTTTTCCGCTTTAAGCGCCTACACAACCCCCACTCAGGCTCGATGAAGGCCCTGAATCGACATCTTCTTTTGAATCCAGCTATTCACAGTCATTTCGGTCCTATACGCCGGCTAAATTCCTGGAAACCCGGACCTCACCCGCATTCGCGTCAACCTCCACCCAATCACCCGTGGTAATGACCGTCAGCGGATCCTGGTCAAAATCTGTCATCGCGGGGACTCTGGTTACGACGGCGCCCAGCGCCATCTTGGTTGTCATTCGAGTAAACAGCATGGCGCATGGCGCAACACCGTTCAGGCGAGTCATATGGAAGAACGCCGACCAACCCGAAGACCCCTTGGCACCAGGAAACACGAGAACCTTGTTGGCGAAGGATTGGCCACGGAGCTCGTGTCGGCGCTCAATGACTGTTCCCTCACGCTCATTAATTCCGCCCCAACCCGATATGGTTTCCTGGGTAACCAGTGCCTCTCCGGCGGCATACCCGGCGACGACGCACCGGCCCTTGATAACGATCACTTCGGTTGCATTGGCTGTCATGGTCATACCTCCGCGTTCCACTGCCCCGTCAGCGCCGCATCAATGCAGTGCTGCACGGACCCGAACCACCCCTGCACGTTGGCAATGGCGGGCAGATAGTGCGCCTGCTTTGCCGAATCAGTGGCAATAACACGGACACCTTCGGGCATGCGCCTGGAAATCGCCGGGCAGGTATCACTCATCACCGCACCACCGGCCTGCGTAATCACGTCGCAGTAGCCGCTGCGTTCCGCTACCTGCTTGATCGCTCGGGGGGTATGAACCCAAAGGGCCACATCCGGATGAATTTTCTTGCCACGCAGGAGTTGAGCGATCAGCGCCATCTGCTCGATGGAGTTATGCGGACACCCCAGCATGATGAAATCGACCTTGCGATCAGTGGCACTTTGCAGGCTTTCGAAGGTCGCGCGTCGTTCGGCTGCGCCATAATGGAGGTGCTGCACGGGCCGACCGGGGCCGAAGGCTTCTTCTACCGTCCGCGCTTCCGGCGTCACCCCGGGAATGTGATACATTTCAACACCACCCGAGGACGCGGCGGCGGCGCCAAAATGCTTCAACTTGATAAGATCTGGCTGGTGGCTGAGCCCCTCTATAACCGGGCGATCTTCTTCCACCTGTTCGCCTATGAAATAGCCCAGCAGCCCCCAGTCCATCATGTCCTCCACCGCTGTTTCCAGCGTGATGAGGTGGGTGCCAAAACGATTTTCGGTCAGATGATAGCCCCAATAGGGAATGCGGCCGGTCAGCGCAGCAGCACCGGTGCTTTCCTTGCCCTCAACATTGGTGCGGGCACCCAGTACCGAGTTGCAGTAAATGACTGCAGACGATTCCATCCAGGCGCAGTGCTCACCCTGCACGGGAACATTGCCGACCTGATAGGGTGTGCAGGTCGCGAACATGTTCACACCACGCTCCCCCAGGTAGCGTTCCGACGCGCGTTGCTGTTCTACCATCTCGCGACTGGCGCCCTGAAGCTCCCAGTTATCGTTGTCGATACCGGTAATCAATTGACAGGTATTGGCCTCCACATGAGGCACATCAACCACCTCATCACTGTCGAGGTTCAGCTCCGAATACACGGCGTCAAACCCCTTCTCGACAATATGCCTGGTGGAGGGTGAGGACGCGTTGAAAGCTCCAGCGACATTATTGGTTTCAATCAACCGCTCGGCCCCAACCGCCTCGCCATAGCGAATCAACAGATCCATGGCCTGGGCCTTGGCCCGACCATTCATGCCATCCCGCAAGGACTTTTCGTAATCTGTAAGCTGCATCTGGGTAACCCTCGGTTTCTTTCCTGTTAAATGGGTGGTCAGCCATCAATCAGACTAAACCGTGACAACAGACGCTAATTCCTTTTCGTCCCAGCGATATGTCTTTTTCTCAACGTTGTCCCGAGTGCGCTCGCGCATCTGGGCCATGTCGATCTCATGTACACTGCCGCCGTTGGCCAGATCGACGGCATGAGCTGCAGCCATCCCCATGGCGATGCAGGGGCCCATCACCCTGACACTGGACAACGCAGCCGAGTCGGCATCAATGCAGCGGCCCGCCGCCACGGCATTGGTGCACTCTGCAGGAACCAGGCTGCCCAGTGGGATGTAATGCACATGGTCTTCATCAAAGACGATCCAGTGATGACCATCGCTGTGGTCATGCAACTCGATGGGCCAGGCGGTGCGACCGATCGCATCATCGAATTTCTTTCCGGCACGCAACTCTTCCACCGTGAGGTGATGGCGACCGACGATCCAACGCGTTTGACGTATGCCCGGCAGACCGAAGGAACGGATACGGGATTGACCGAAACAGTCAGGGAACTCCTGTTTGAGGAAATCCACGGCGCGGGCAGCCTGATCCTTGCCAATCAGCGCCTTGGCCGAGGCCTCGATGGGATCCAGAGGGGTCTCTATGTGAGTCATGTTCATGGCCGCAATGCCACTGCCCGGGATGTTGAACCCCAGGCCTTCCTGACGCAGCAAACCGTATTGTTCACCGCGCTCTTTCATGCGGGCACCGATTTCCTTCCGGTTTGGCTGGGCGTCCTCGTTGATGTTCTCCAGCACCACCATCTGAGTGCCAAACACTTTCTGCGTCTCCGGCTCGCGACAGGCAAAGCCGGCTTGCCACAACAAGGCTGCGTCTCCACTGGCATCAATGAAGCTGTCCGCCTCCACCCGGACACCGCCGTACCGAGTCATCAGGTCAATACTCTCGATGCGCGTCCCTTTCACATGAACATTGAGCAGCATGGCGCCGAGCACGGGGGTGATATTGGCCGCCATTACACTCTCCTCGACCCAACGACCCAGAGCTACCTCATCGTAATACACGACTGTGGTGCTCGGCCCGTGACGGTAGTGCAACGCTTTTTCCTGGCGACTCAGGGCGTTCAGAATGTCATCGGCTATGCCGTAAGTGAATTGATAACCATGGGTGCCATTGGAGAACATTCCGCAAAAAGTGGCGATGATGGAATTCACCGCCTGGCCACCCAGGGCCGGCTGGCTATCCACCAGAATGACACTCCGTCCGAGTTTGGACGCCTGCAAGGCCGCGGACATACCCGCAATACCAGCACCAACAACACAAACGTCTGCTTTTAGCGGACGATACGCCTGTTTGTTGGTATTGCGGACTACTCGCGTACTTGTAGTTATATGCTCTGCCATGTTTGAACCCCTCATGTTTAGGCTTGGCTTGGTTTCCCAAATGCTCAACTTTCTTGTTAACTTGAATCGACCATAGCCAACAGAGTCCTCTCGAAAAACAGCCGTTTTGAGCTAGCAGCTTTCGCACTTCGCGAACTATACTGATTGGCATCCCGGTCAACGGAGGCGTTATGGATACGCTGGAAAACGTTGCGACATTTTTGTTTGTCGTAAAGAGTGGCAGTTTTTCTGCTGCCGCCCGCGGCCTGAATACGGTGCCGTCCGTGGTAAGCAAACGCATAGGACAACTGGAGCACCGGCTCAAAACAAAGCTGTTTGTGCGCACTACGCGCCAGCTCTCGCTAACCGAGGCGGGTGAAAGATTTTACCCGCGACTGCTGGCAGCGCATGCAGAGATGCAGGAAGCCTTTGAGGACCTGGCGGCCAGCCAGTCACGGCTGGAAGAACGTCTGCGTATAAAATGCCCCACTACGCTGACCGTTCAGCACTTTGGTACCATTCTCACCGGATTTCAGGTGACACACCCTGGTGTACGCCTTGACCTGGTCTTGATGGACCGTTCGGTGAACCCGGTGGAAGAAGGATTTGATATCGCAATAGGCGCCCTGCCATCGTCTTATGCCAATGTAGTTGACGTACCCTTGTGTCCAATGCGGCGGGTTACGGTCGCTTCACCCGGCTATCTGGCCAAAGCCGGTTACCCGGAGCACCCTCGCGATCTGCTGGAACATTCCTGTCTCACTTTTATGGCCACCGGCACACACTGGGCCTTTGAGAGCGACGCAGGTGTCATTGATATCGATGTGCGATCAAGCATCGGAGTCAATGACAGTCAGGTTTTGATCAACGCCGTGGAGCAGGATTTGGGGGTGGCCATAGTGGCACAGCACATTGCTCGCGCCAGCATCGAGTCTGGAACTCTGGTCACCATTCTGGAGGACTACCCACCGCCCAACATGTGGGTGAAGGCTTTGGTACCTAAAACCAGAAGCAATAACCCTGCGGTCCTCGCAGCCATCAAATGGCTGAAAGACGCATGCCAACCACTGCCACCCTGGGACCGGTAACTCCTGCTGTTACCTGATCAGCGACAGGCAATCGTGCCAGTACTATGTCATAACCCTGATAATGGGGTTCCAGAAAGCAGACCTCCGGTTCGTTCGCCAGAATCTGGTCGCGTTCGAACCGATCCACGTCCATCAGGACAATGCTGTCATCTGACGTGCGCCAGCGTGCAACAAGCGCCTTGCGGACCTTCAGGGAAGGTTCGCCATAAGAGGTGGATTCCTCAATGCCCGGAAACTTCAGCGCCAGCTCAACGACCTACGACCAGATAGCCATCAGACCGAATTCCCCATTTGATTCATCGCCAATGCACTCCCGGCATTTCAACCTATCCGTTAACCACGAAACGCCTTCTCGATGGCAGCGATATCGATTTTTCTCATCGTCATCATTGCATCAAATGCTCGCTTCGCAGCTACTTGATCAGGGCTGGCAAGAGCTTTCGAGAGGGCAACCGGGGTAAACTGCCAGGAGATGCCCCATTTGTCCTTGCACCACCCGCACTGGCTTTCCTGACCACCGTTGCCAACGATCGCATTCCAGTAGAGGTCCGTTTCGTATTGGTCTTCGGTCGCCACCTGAAACGAAAACGCTTCGCTGTGCTTGAAGGCGGGGCCGCCGTTGAGACCGAGACAGGCAACGCCCAGCACGGTGAACTCGACAGTCAATACATCCCCTTCTTTTCCCGAAGGGTTATCCCCGGGTGCACGGTACACTGCACCGACAGACGATGCCGGGAATGTGTCGGCGTAAAATCGTGCAGCCTCTTCGGCCGCATCTTCATACCAAAGGCAGATCGTGTTCTTCGCACTGTGTGACATATGCCCTCCTGATTGATTGCGCAGCAACACTTGATAGTCGGACAGTGAAACAGCAAATCGACATCAGTTGCTCTGCAATGCCCGCTCCTCACGAGTCTGACGGCCTTCCTCAATCAGCCAGTCAATGAACTCCAGTACTATCGGCTCCAGTTCCCGGTTTGACGGAAACACGATCTGATACCCCTGGTTCGAACGCATGGCGGTATCCGTCAACGCAACCAGGGCGCCGGTCTCCAACAGGGGCTCAACGAACGGCGACCAGCCAATGGCCACGCCCTGCCCCGACAACGCCGCCTGCAACAGCAAAGTATAGTTGTTGAATATCAGTTCGGGCTCCTTGCTGGCCTCCTGCAGGCCGAGTGCAGCAAACAGGTCGGGCCAGTCGAACCAATGGTTGCCCTCCTCGTCTTCCAGCTCCAACAAAGGCAGGTCCTTCCAGTGCCCCATGTCCGGGTACTGCGCCAACAGGCCGGGGCTGCACACGGGCACTACCGCCTCGGGAAACAGCAGCTGTGTGGGTTCGTGCATCCGGTGGCCATCGCCAAAGGCCAGCCCGATATCCACATCCCCTTCATCGGGGCTGACCGAATGCTGGGCGGTGACCAGACGCACGTCCAGGTCCGGGTGGCGTTGTCGGAAATTGCGCAGCCGGGGCAGCAGCCAGTAGGTGCCCAGCGCATAGTCCGTCGACAGAGTAATGGACTCGTGTCGGCCCGGCTTCTTGGCTTCCCGGTAACCTGTGCTCAGCGTTTTCAGCCCTTCCTCCGTCCACTGATACACCCGAGAGCCCGTGCGGGTGAGCACGACGCCGCGATGCATGCGGTGGAACAAGGTCGACCCAAGGTCCGCCTCCAGATGCTTGATATGCTGGCTGACCGCAGACTGGGTACTGCCCAGTTCCTGCGCGGCAGCCGTGAATGACCCCAGGCGCGCAGCGGCTTCAAAGGCCACAAGCCGGTGCAGGGGCGGTAACGCAGATGAAACTGACATTAGTATTACTTATGGCATTCATTAGTTACAGCTCAGTTTACAGGCTTCTGCTGCAGGATCACCATGGCTGCAACCATCAATTTTTTTAATCACAACCCAGCTATCGAAAGGAGTGCCTGCAGTGCCCGAGACCCACCCCAACATCCTGTTCATTATGGCCGACCAGATAGCTGCACCTGTGTTGCCCTTCCATGGCGGCCAGGTGGTCCAGGCCCCGAACCTGCAAACACTGGCCGATCAGGGTGTTGTGTTCGATTCTGCCTACTGCAACAGCCCCCTGTGTGGCCCGTCCCGCTTCGTGCTGATGACCGGGCGCCTGCCCTCAATGATCGGGGCTTTTGACAATGCCGCCGAACTGCGCGCCGACACACCGACCTTTGCGCACTACCTGCGCCGCTTCGGTTACAGCACCGCGCTGTCCGGCAAGATGCACTTTTGCGGCCCTGATCAGTTGCACGGTTTTGAAACCCGGCTCACGACCGATATCTATCCGGCGGATTTTGGCTGGGCGGTGAACTGGGATGACCCCTCAGAACGCCCCACCTGGTATCACGACATGTCGTCTGTCACTCAGGCTGGCCCCTGTGTGCGTACCAATCAACTGGATTATGACGACGAAGTCATCTTCCATGCGCAGCGCTATCTGTACGACCAGGCGCGCACAGCAAGCGATAAACCCTTCTGCCTCACCGTATCCATGACGCATCCGCATGATCCCTACGCCATCCCGAAAGAATACTGGGACCGCTACCGGCCCGAAGACATCGACGACCCCCGGCTGACCTGGGACGACGTCGAGCAGGATGCTCATTCGGCCCGGCTGCGCGCGCTTTACCAGGCTGACATCACGGAGCTGTCCGATGAGCAGATCCGCAATGCCCGCCGCGCCTACTATGGCGCCATCAGCTATGTGGACGATCAGGTCGGCCGCCTGCTGCGCACCCTGAAAGAAACCGGCCTGGACGAAAACACCATCACCGTGTTCTCCGGCGATCACGGCGACATGCTCGGCGAACGCGGCCTCTGGTACAAGATGAGCTGGTTCGAACGCGCCGCCCGTGTGCCGCTGATCGTCCATGCGCCAGATCGTTTCAAGCCACGTCGGGTAAAAGAGAATGTGTCCACCATGGACCTGCTGCCGACCTTCGTTGATCTGGTAAGCAACGATGGCTCGAATCAATACGCCACCCCACTGGAGGGCCGCAGCCTGATGCCCCATCTGCAGGGTGAACAAGGCCACGACGAGGTGATCGGCGAATACATGGGCGAAGGCACCCAGGCCCCGGTGGTGATGATTCGTCGCGGCGACTACAAGTTTGTGCACTGCCCCGGCGATGCAGACCAGTTGTTCAACCTGGCACAGGACCAGCACGAAGTGCAAAACCTGGCGCAGCACCCGGATGCAGCCGAGCGCATGACCGCATTCCGGCAGGAACTGGCTGAACGCTGGGACTTCGAACAGCTGCATGCCGAGGTTCTGGACAGCCAGCGCCGGCGTCGCCTGGTCGCAGAGGCAAATGCTCTCGGCCATGTGACGTCCTGGGATCACCAGCCCATGACAGACGCCAGTACACAGTACATGCGCAACACGCTGGATTTGGGGGAACTGGAAGCGCGGGCGCGCTTCCCGAGAGTGTCAGGCTGATCTGACCGTCACGACAACCATAGAAGAAAGAGAGGGAAACAACATGCGACTGCTACAGCCGAAAACGGCAGGGGCCCTTCTGGTGGCCTGTGTCCCGTTGGGCCTCACCGCACAGGCCACAGAAAGCACCTGTCAGACAGTCAGGTTCTCGGACCCGGGCTGGACAGACATTGGCGTCACCAATGCCGTCGCCGGCCAACTGCTGGAGGGGCTCGGGTATTCCACTCACGTCAGCCTGCTGTCCGTTCCGATTGGGTTCCAGTCACTGTCAAGCAACGAGATTGATGTATTTCTCGGTAACTGGATGCCGGCCCAGCAGAGCTTTGCCGATGAATATGCCGATGGCTATGAGCGCCTGCGCGCCAACCTCGAAGGCGCCAAGTTCACCCTGGCGGTGCCTGAACACGTGCGCGAGGCCGGCGTTGAGAGCTTTGCTGACCTGGCCGACCATGCTGACGAATTCAACCACCGCATCTACGGCATCGAACCCGGGGCCCCGGCCAATGAACTGATCCAGTCGATGATCGATGCCGGCGACTTCGGGCTCGAGGGCTGGGAACTGATCGATTCCAGCGAACAGGGCATGTTGAGCCAGGTCAATCGAGCGGTACGTCGCGACGAATTTATCGTTTTCCTGGGCTGGGAACCACACCCCATGAACCTGCGCTTTGAACTGTCCTATCTGTCCGGGGGTGATGACTATTTCGGGCCCGACTATGGCGGCGCCACCGTCTACACGCTGACCCGCAACGGCTATGCCGATGAATGCCCCAATGTCACTCAGCTCCTGAACAATCTGGAATTCACGCTGGATATGGAAAGCCAGTTGATGGGCGACATTCTCAACGAAGGCCTGGAAGCGGATGAAGCCGCTCACCAATGGCTGGCCAACAACCCGGATGCTCTGACCGATTGGCTCGACGGCGTTACAACGGTTGACGGAGAGGATGGACTGCCGGCGGTTCAGGCCTACCTCGCTGACGATTAGCGACGCAGTGTGCTGAAACAGCTCACCTTCAACAAAAAAGGCCGGATATTCCGGCCTCGTTTCTTACACCCTGGTATCAAAGTGTGTTACCTGGCCCGGGCTTGTAGCAATTCATCTGAACTTCTCTTCGATTGCAGCCGGGGAGAGCACCAATACAGGTCAGGCCTGCGGGCCTTTCAAAGACGCTTGATAAGCGGCAATTTGTAGCCGCAATGCCTCGAACCTGTCAATGCTGTCCTGGCGCCAGACATCCTTGCGATCATAGAACTCGCTGTAACTTCGGGCATTGGAGGGCAGCGTCACCCAGGGCTGTTTTGACGCCGTGAAGATATGGACGTCCGGCGGGAGCGCATCCGGATCGTCAAGAGTGCCCACCCGGACAAACTTCGTGAGATGCCCGCTGCCTGCATAATGGCTCCAGACGGCGACCTTGCATATGGAGCAGCGCGCTATGCGCTGGCCAAGGCCGCTATTCGATGGCGTCTGAACCAGCTCTGGCTCTGCGCCAAGATTGACCACGCGATCGGATTCAATCATTGCGTTGAGCCCGAACGACGCACCCGTTTCCCGCTGGCACCAGCGGCAATGGCAGCAGTGAACGACCAGTGGCTCTGTAAGCATACGGTAGCGAACAGCTCCGCAATCGCAACCGCCTTCAATTGGGAAAATGCTTGTCATAAACCTTTCTCCGCAAACATGACGCCAATGGCCGGTCTCGTGAGACATGAGCATTGCCGGTGCAAGAGCATCCTTGTGCCAGTGAGCGGCAACTGATCGGCTAACGCTGGTGCCGAATCAAAGGCAGAAAAATGGCATCCACCTCACCGCGCGCCACCGCCCGCCGGAGTATTTCTGAAGGAATATCGCTCTATGACCCGCTACCTGGCCGCAGCGATTACTTCATCCAGCAAATCCCGTGAGGCCATAAGCGTCTCGATCTGCCGCTCAATGCGCACACGCTCTACCCGCAGGTCCTCAGCCATCTCTGCGCACAGCACGACTTTTTCTTTCTCTTCACAAACGCAGGGCAACAACTCCGCTATTACCTCCGTGGACAAGCCGGCAGCCAGAAGCGACCGAATCTGCCTGACCACGTTGATATCACCCTCACGATAAACGCGGTAGCCGTTCGGTTGCCGCGAGGGGGTTAACAACCCCTTCTCCTCGTAGTAACGCAGAAGCCGAATGCTGACGCCGGTACGACGTGAAAACGCTCCAATATTCATCCGGGAATTTCCCTGTTGACACTGACATCGGTGTGAGGGTTTACGCTAGCACATTCCTTGGATGAGCAAAAACCAGAGGTAATCATGAGCAAGCGGAAAGTAGCAATCGTAACGGGCGCAGCAGGCGGCATTGGGCAAGAAATAGCGCGTCGGCTGGCGGACGATGGATTTCATATCGTCATTAGCGACACCGAAGGACAACGGCAAGCACTCAATGCTTTAGCCGATACACTCTTTCAGGATAGCGAGCCACCACATGTAGCACCTGCCGATGTACGCTACCCAGCAAGTGTTGACAGCATGGTATCCTCGGCCGTTGATCGATTCGGACGCGTCGACGTAATGGTAGCCAACGCTGGTGTAGTCACTGCCTCACCGTTACTTGAGCTGTCTGTTGATGAATGGGACCAGGTCATGGCTGTCAATGCTCGGGGTACACTGCTGTGCTACCAGGCGGCCGCCAGGCAAATGATTCGGCAAGGTAAAGGCGGAAAAATCATCGGCGCCGCTTCGGTCGCCGCGCACCAGAGCTCTGCTCTGGTTGGTCATTACTCGGCCTCGAAGTTTGCGATACGGTCTCTAACCCAAGCAGCAGCTCTGGAATGGGCCCGACATGGCATAACGGTTAACGCCTATTCTCCAGGCCTGGTAGACACCGCAATGTGGGATGCTCTGGACGAGCAGATAACAAGCCTGGAGGGTCTCGAGCGGGGGGATGCGTTCAAAGCGGGCATGTCAGAGATTCCTCTGGGACGGGTCCAGAGACCTCAAGACGTCGCGGGGATGGTGTCTTTCCTGGCATCTGCCGATGCCGACTATATGACGGGTCAAGCAGTGGTGATTGATGGCGGCATGCTGCTCGGTTAACGCCACCTGATCTTGCAGCATGAGCGGCAGAGCAACCATAGCGCCGCCCATGCTGCTACCTTGTGCTCGCCGCCAACCGCACCCCAAGCCCCACAAACAGTGCGCCCAGCCCCCGGTCCATCCACAGACCCACTCGAGGTCGCCGGCGCAGGTAAGTACCCAGCCTCGACCCGGCCAGGATGAGCGGCGGCTCAATACAGGCGGCAACCGCAATGATCAAGACACCATGCAGAAGCAACTGGGCACTGGCCGGGCCCGCCCCTGCCACCACGAACTGCGGCAGGAACGCCAGAAAAAACACAGCGACTTTCGGGTTGAGCGCGCATACGAGGACGCCTTGCCAGTAAACCGACCTTGTACTCCTGGCGCTTTCTCCATGCTCACTCGGCAGAAAAGATTCTCCACGCGACCGCAGCATCTGGATACCCAGATAAATCAGGTAAGCGGCTCCCAGCCACTTCACAACAGCAAATGCCAGGGCAGAGGTTGCAAGGATGGCGGACAGGCCCGCAATAGCCATGATTACGTGCAACGCGGCACCGGTCCATATACCGAACATGGCGGCAAATCCATGTTTGCGCCCGCTTCTCAATGTCTGGCCCAGAATGAACGCCATGTCCGGACCCGGCGAAATATTGAGAAGCACTGCCGCCGACATGAATGTCATCCAGTGGATTAGTGTGTAATCGAACATTTGCACCCAATCTAACCTTATTGATGGTTAGACAGATTATTCGCAGCCCTCTCTATATGTCAACCACCATAGCGGTTAGAATAAAACCATGACTGTTACACAAAACCATCAACTGGTCGGTGGCAGGCTCTGCCTGGATTTTCTGAACACGGCGGATTGGCAGGATGAAACCCTTGTCGCAGACCATGTCGAAACGCTCGCCGACCTGAGTGCATGGAGCCGTCGCGCCGGACTGCACTTCAAGCCTGTGCAGCACGCTGATGCGACCACGGCTCTTCAGCGCATCAGCGCCTTTCGCCAGGATCTGCGTGCCCTGTTCCTGAAGGTAATGACAGGCCAGGGCTTGAATCAGGGTGATGCAAATTTTTTGAATTCGGCCTTCGCCACGAGCCAGGGAACGAACCCGATAACGGTTGCGGATGGCGCCCTGGTATACCAGCACAGCGATGACCTCTGCCGGGACCTGCAGCTACCCGTGCTCTTCTCAGCCCTCGACCTTCTGACCTCGCCTGACATCCATCGAGTAAAGAGATGCCCGGGCCACAAGTGCGGCTGGCTTTTTGTGGATCAGAGCCGCAACGGAGCGCGCAAATGGTGCTCTATGGAAACGTGCGGCAACAGGGAAAAAGCGCGATCTCATTACAAGCGTACGCGCGGCTGACGGGTCCCAGTCATGTAGCGCTGCAATCAACTGTGCTACCGCAGCATGCCTTCTTGTGCGCATTTTTGGTGAGCAAAACCCTGAGTTTGCACTCGCAAGGTGCGAATTTCAGCGATGTCTCGGTATAAAACAGCCACCATCCCAACATTCCCGGGTTGGCATGCAATCTGCTTCAGCTTGGTTGCGAATGGCACAAGCGCTAATGGCGGTGGTTGTGTCCTCAAATTGGTAATGACGCCCCTGTTGTGACTGCAACGATTGCAGATCACACATGGGCGTTTTTTTTGGGAGCAAGAAAGTGAAACACACCGACAAACAGCAAGGAATAACTCGCCGCGACGTCGTCAAAGGCCTGAGCGCAGCAGCGGCAGGCACTGCAATTGGCGGCCTGTTGCCAGGCCTGGGCAGTCTATCCATGGCCAGCACCAACGGCAGCCCGGAAACGACAACAGCAAGACTCGGCTTCATCGCCCTGACGGATGCTGCGCCGCTATTTGTTGCACTGGAAAAGGGATTTTTTGCCGCTCATGGCATGCCTGACGTTGAGGTCCTGAAGCAATCTTCCTGGGGCGCTACACGAGACAACCTGGTATTGGGCTCGCGCCGGGGCGGAATCGACGGCGGCCATATACTGACCCCCATGCCATACCTTATGTCCTCCGGTGCCATGAGTGACCAGGTCGACGTCAGCATCATCGCCCGCCTCAATTTGGCAGGCCAATGCATTTCAGTGGGCAATGAGTACCTGGATCTGGAGGTGGGCACCGACACCTCACAATTTGCCGAAGCGCTCGCTGCCAAGCGTGCCGGCGGCGACGAAGTGCGAGCCGCCATGACATTCCCCGGTGGCACGCATGATTTGTGGATCCGCTATTGGATGGCGGCTGGCGGCATCAACCCGAACTCCGACATTGCCACCATTGTGGTACCACCCGCACAAATGGTTGCCAACATGCGCGTCGGCAGTATGGACACCTTCTGCGTTTGTGAACCCTGGAACCACCAGTTGATCAATCAGGGCATCGGCTACACCGCCAATACCACTGGTGAGCTGTGGCACAACCACCCCGAGAAGGCGCTGTGTCTGCGCAACGATTACATCGAAGCCAACCCGAACGCCACGAGGGCTATTCTGATGGCCGTCATGGAAGCACAGATATATTGCGAGCAGCCCGAAAACAAGGAAGAAGTTGCACAAATCTGCTCGCGCCGGCGCTGGATTCACGCGCCCTATGCCGACATCATTGACCGGATGCAGGGGAACTTCGATTACGGCACGGGCCGCGTGGTAGAAAACCACCCGGACCAGATGCGCTACTGGAACGACCATGCCTCCTACCCCTTCCGCAGCCACGACCTCTGGTTTCTCATCGAGAACCAACGTTGGGGTTATCTGCCTCAGGATTTTGACAACCAGGCACTGATCGACAGAGTCAACCGGGAAGACATCTGGCGCGAAGCGGCTGCCGAACTCGGAGTCGCCAGCGCAGACATTCCCGATTCAACTTCCAGAGGCATAGAGACCTTTTTCGACGGCAAAGTCTTTGATCCAGAAGACCCTCAGGCCTATCTCGACAGCCTCGAGATAAAACGCATGTCGTAAGTCGGTGAAATTTCACCACTGACACCATTCATCGGCGCCTGCTCAGCAGCCCTGGCAGGCCCACCTACAAAGGGAGACTCACCATGACGGCTGAATCATCCAACCCGAAAACAGGTATCATGGCGGCGCTACGCCAGCCTTCTGCAGCGTTCCACAAAGACCAACTGGCCGCTCTGGGCCAATGGCTTCTTGCTCATCTGCTACCGCCTGTGGTCGTGCTCACCGGCCTGATGGGCCTGTGGGAAATCTTGTGCTCCATGCCGGGCGCCATGCTCCCGGCGCCATCTCAGGTCGTTCAAGAGACCTGGGAGTTGATAGTCCTGCCATTCTACAACTACGGTGGCAACGATGTCGGCATGGGCTGGCAGGTGCTGGCCAGCCTGGAGCGTGTTGCTTACGGTTATTCAATGGCGGTTGTAGTCGGGGTTTCGCTGGGGGTCCTGATTGGCAAGTCCACCTGGGCGATGCGCGGCCTGGACCCCATTTTCCAGGTTTTGCGCACCGTGCCACCACTGGCCTGGCTGCCCATCTCCCTGGCCGCGTTCCAGTCCAGCAACCCGTCGGCCATCTTCGTGATTTTCATTACCGCGATCTGGCCCATCATCATCAACACCTCAGTCGGTATTCGAAACATTCCGGATGACTACCAGAATGTGGCCAGGGTGCTGCGTCTGAACCCCTACGAGAACTTCACCCGCATCATGCTGCCTTCAGCGGCGCCCTATATTTTCTCCGGCCTGCGCATTGGCATTGGGTTGTCCTGGCTGGCCATCGTTGCAGCGGAAATGCTGATTGGCGGAGTTGGTATTGGGTTCTTCATCTGGGATGCCTGGAACGCCTCCATGCTCAGCGACATTGTACTGGCACTGATTTACGTTGGCCTCGTGGGCTACTTTCTCGACCAGGTGGTTGGGTTTATCGGCCGACGTGTGACGCGCGGCACCAGTGCCTAGACGCGTGGAATACATGGGCTGCAAGTCCCCAACCAAGGAATTTCAGGAGAGTCATCATGAGTGATCGCTACTTGATTATCGACAACGTCAATAAAATCTTTCACAGCAAGAAAACCGCTACGCACGTGCTGGACTCGATTAACCTGACGGTCAAACGCGGCGAGTATATTTCCATTATCGGCCATTCCGGGTGCGGCAAATCCACTTTGCTGAACGCTGTCTCCGGCTTGACCACTGCCACCAGCGGCTATGTGATTCTGGACGGAAAAGAAGTCAACGCTCCGGGGCCTGACCGCGCCCTGGTGTTCCAGAACCACTCCCTGTTGCCCTGGCTTAGCGTCTACGAAAATGTGGCGCTGGCCGTCAACAAGGTATTCGGCGCCAGTAAAAGTGCGCAGGAACGCAAGGACTGGATTTTGCACAACCTTGATATGGTGGGCATGTCACATGCGCTGACGAGACTGCCCGCCGAGATATCCGGTGGCATGAAGCAGCGCGTAGGCATTGCCCGCGCACTTGCCATGCAGCCCAAACTCTTGCTGCTCGACGAGCCCTTCGGCGCTCTCGACGCCCTGACTCGGGCGCATCTTCAGGAAGAAGTCATGCGCATCCAGGCTGATCTCAACAACACCGTGCTGATGATCACTCACGATGTTGATGAAGCCGTATTGCTTTCGGACCGCATTGTCATGATGACCAACGGGCCCAGGGCCACCATTGGCGAAGTGCTGGAGATCAACCTGGACCGGCCACGCAACCGCATTGAGCTTGCCAGCGATCCGCTGTACAACGAATACCGCCGGGCCGTGCTGCGATTCCTGCATGAAAAACAACAAAAAGTAGCTCCGCTGACGCCGGAGGCCAGCGAGAACAAGCAATCAGAGGCCGACCAGAGGGTGAGTGTGGGCTAGAGCCCTCGGGCACACCTCCAGGGGAGTGCCTGAATGAGTGCTAGTCCTTGGGCGGGGGAAAAACCTCAGCCATGGCCAGGGTTTCTCTCGCCACCTCTCCCAGACGCCGATTCTGCGACATGGCAACCTGCCGCAGAAAACGGTGCGCGTCCGGTTCACTCAAGCCACGGTAGGACATGATCACCCCCTTGGCCTTTTCAATCAGCTTCCGCTCGTTCAAGGCTATTTTGGCTTCTTCAAGTTCTTCCGCCATCTGTTGCAGACGGAGAGACTGATCCTGCAGCAGCTCAAACAGCGAGCGACCAATCTGCTGGCCAACACAACCTATATCCACAGTCCTCAACTCGTGGTGCTTTGACGCTTCAGGCACAAAGAAGAATGCGACTGATCTGCGTCCGGCCGCTCGAGCCAAATCGACTTCATGGTCATCCAGTCGCTTCTGTGCTTCGGCGATCCGTGCTTCACATTCCGCCTGCAATCGCTCCTCCATGCCCTGCTCCAGCAGGCGCAAGGCTGCTATACGCTCGGACGTCACAGCAAACCAGGTGTCACTGAGGTCACGATCGGCCTCTCCATTGATAGCAGACGTGAACGCGATGCGCCGCAACCGCTCCAGAGCAGCCGTCTGATCTTGCGCCATGCACTCTGTCCACTGAGCTCGGGCCTGTGCATCGGAAAATTCTTCCACGATAGTGAAACAACGCTCCTGGTTGTCGATCAGGAACTGTAGCTGCTCGGTAAAGCTCTCATCCAGCCGCCCCATGGCAAGGCCTGCCGACCCAAGCGCCCGCTCCTGCCCACACAGCTCCTTGCCCTGCATGAGATGAAACAGGGCAATAATCCGATTCGACAAGTCGTCATGGGTGGCGGTATCTGCGGCTTCAAAGACTATGGCCAGCAAGCTCTGGATCAGCGAAGAAAAGCCTTCAATGATCGATGCTGGAGCCGTTCTCAGAGAGACGATATCGGAGCGTACCTGCTGCAGTTCATCCAGCCCGTGCAAGGCAAGTGCGATTCGGCTCAGAAGCCGACTGGCACCGGACATGCCATGGCTGCGCAAATCGAGCTGACCCAGAAATTCCCGGGTATCCGCTTCGGCGTGCTGTGCGGCCTTCACCAGGATGGGGAGGCGAGTCTTGCAGCGCTCGCCCTGCGAGCCCACATAGAGGTTCGAGGCGCCACGTTCATATTGCAGACAGTGCACCAGCTCACTGATATGCGCAATGAGTTGGCCCATGGTGTGCAACTGCTCCAGACTGAGCAGATCACAACGCAATGCAGCCATCAGGTATTCGGTGACATCATCATTGCTGTGAGTTGACGAAGTCGTTGGCATTACACGTTTCCAGAGAAGAGAAGACTTCCGTTACAGCAGGTCTTGGCTATCAGGACGTATACTGCAAATTCTGCACCACTCTGAAAATGGAAATAGCGAAGGCTCCAACACCCATCATTGCGGCCAGAACGATGGAACACCTGTCTTCACCATAAGGCCGAGTGCACCAGAAAGGCGCAACAGCTCAATGCTAGGCCCATAGCATCACTTGGACTATCTGCCTGGCTTCATGGCTGACGCCCGGTACTTTTGTCGTTTTCAATGACCATCTGTCATCTGATATATCCAAGAATGTCGTCAACAACACAAGGCAGAGGCCTGGTGGCGTCGATCGTGATTGCGTTCCCGGGCACATCCTCTCCTGTTGCCTGTAGCCGAACAATGAACTCTCGTTCTTGAGCTCGTCCGCCCCACTCGTCTTCCGGGCGAGCGTCAAGGCGCTGGTTCAATGTAGCCAGGTCGACCTCAAGGACGAACACTTCATCGAACAAATCGATAAAACGGTCGAAATTTCTGGAGCCACCACAAAAGAATGACAGAGCATGATTCTGGTCGGCCGCCATAGCTCTTGTCTTGTCGACGTCCCAGATATGATGCTCGTGGGCAAAACCGCTCAGGGGCTTACCTGTTCTCGGGTCGCCCTGATAAGCCAGAACCCGGTCGCCATGGATAGCCTGATAGCCGCGCCGCTGCAGCTCTTCGGCAACCGATGTCTTGCCGGAGCCGGAAATGCCTTCGATCAAGTAGTTTTTGACGCCCATGTTTCGCCCCGAAAAACAGACCAACCGGTCTAAAATTAAACCAGCTGGACAAATCCATCAATGTCAGTCAATAATAAATCAGATGACAGCCTTCTCAAGAGAGGCAAGTATGACCAACCTGCGCATCCGTGGCATCAACTACGACGCTGGAGTCCGGTACTCCCGTGACTTCCACTCCAGACCCTGTTGGCGCCTTGATGACGTCCGTCGAGACTTTATTGCGATCCGCGAGCAACTCGGCTGCAATGCGGTTGGCATCATGGCCTCGGACAATCAACGCCTGATCGAGGCGGGTGAGATTGCAGCCTCACTGGGACTATCTGCCTGGCTCCAGCCAAGGCGCTTTGAGGCCTCCGGCCGGGAGGTGGCAGCCAATCTACAGCAGTTGGCTGGCGCAGCCGAAACCCTGCGGCTGCGCGGTCATCAGATCTGCCTGAACGTGGGTTGTGAACTGACGCTTTCCAGCAAGGGGATGGTACCCGGGGGATCATTCTACCGTCGGGGTCTGCTGCTGCCGAAAATGCTATGGCTCAAACCGTATTGGGACCGCAAGCTGAATAGCCTGCTGCGCAAGCTCACCGAAACCGCCCGGGCTCACTTTGGTGGCCCTCTCACCTATGGGGCCGGGGACTGGGAAACCGTCGACTGGACGATGTTCGACTACATTGGCCTGGACACCTACCTGGCTGCCTACAACCGAGACGTCTATGCTGAGCAGATTCGTCAGCGCGTCGGTCGTGGCAAGCCGGTGGTGATCACCGAATTCGGCTGCTGCGCCTACCAGGGAGCAGCAGATCTGGGGCCGAACGGTTTTGAAGTACTCGACTACCGCAGCAACCCGCCCAGCATTCGCGCCGGCACCGTCCGAGACGAACAGGTTCAGGCCGACTATCTCGCCGCATCTCTGGACGCCTTCGAGTCGGCCGGGGCCGCAGGCGCATTTGCGTTCGCATTCAGCGAACCGATGCTGCCACACACCAGTGATCCGCTCACCGATGCTGACATGGCCAGCTTCGGCATCGTCAAGGTGACCCAACCAGCGAGCGAACATGCTTCAGAGCAGTGGGCCCCCAAAGCAGCCTTCTCGATGCTCGCCAAACGGTACCAATCCGACCCACCGACATAGGCCAGAGCCGATCACCTAAGAGCCTTTGTAATCGAGGCCCTTGGCAACCAGCGCCTTGCCCAGAATATCGACCGCCTTGGGTCCAACACCATGGATAGCCAACAACTCCTTCCTGGAGTGGGCAGCTACCTGCTGGAGGCTGGTGATGCCATTAAGGGAAAGTTCTCGGGCGGCAGTTTTTCCAATCTCGTTGGGCAGATCCCCTACCGGGCGTACATCGGGTGTTGCGGCCATGGCATGTCTCTCCAATCGGTTCGCAGTCAGAGTCAGTCAGAGTCAGTCAGCGACAACGAGGTCGACAACAGCGTTACTCTCAACTGGTCGAACGGGAATCCCATAACTCGACACACGGCTCTGCCCCACCACCCACAGCACTGGTCAATTAGAAGTACGGAGCAAGTTAGCCCTGTGTCGAAAAAAACGCCTTATGGTAAGCCACGTCACCCTGCGGAAAGCTGCCACCAAAGGATACTGCCTGAAAATACTCTGCGGGCACATCGGGGAAGACCAGACCATCGACAACCCTGAACCCGAAGCGACCATAGTAGCCGGGGTCGCCGAGCACGACACAACCCGCAGCTCCCATTGCTGCAAGTTCTGCCAACGCGCTTTTCATCAGCCTTGACCCCGCACCCTGCCCCTGAAACTCAGGCAGCACAGAAATGGGCCCAAGCCCAAACCAACCGATTGCGCCACTGGAAATGCTGACCGGAGAAATGGCGACATGTCCAATGACCTCTCCGTCCACCTCGGCGACCTGGGAGATCGTCAATGCTTCCGAACGCCGGAGTGCATCAACAATGTGCTGCTCCGTATGATCAGAATGCGGGGCATTCGCAAAAGCCTGCTCAGTGACTCCGTGAATCTGTTCGATGTCGGCAGGGCTCTCGCTGCGAATCTGGATATCCAATGCTCGACCTCTTGCTACAGTGGGCTAGTGCCAGCACATGATAAAGCTCATACGGAACCGGTGCCAACCGGACGGTGCTCTGTGCCGGCACCTGGCGTAAGAAACAGCACAGTGGCCGGTTCCGAAGTCCTGGCCGTGTGCCACACATTCTTCGGCACCAGAACGTAAGAGCCAGGCCTGGTCAGCTCGACCGTTTGCTCCTGCCCCGCCACCTCGAGCACAAGAGTGACCGCGCCCGACAGAAGCATGACCAGCTCTTCACCAGCAGGATGACGCTCCCACATGGACCACAGCTCGGAGAAGGTAAAAGCCGTCATGAGCCGGCCCTGATCCAGATGAGGCGCCTGCCCTGCCCCCAGTTCTTCCCAGAACGACTCGGACACAGCAATCTCGTCGGCGCGCGCATCATCGCGGAAATGCAGATAGGTGCTGAGAATATCTTTTTCCGACATCATTTCACCGCTTCTCTCTGCCTGATCAGGTCGCGCTCTGCCAGGCGTTCTTCGTAAACTCGGGCTGTGCTGGTGTCGCCTTCTGCCCGCCCGGCTGTTCCTCTTCGTTGGTTTCGGCACCATCCAGCACCGCCACTGCATGTTCATACCCCAACTGAACAATTTCATCAAAACGGCGCCATTGCAACAGGCCTACCCGGTTCAGTGGCGGGTTGAAATACAGGTCGGTCTGCTCCTGTGCATGACGCTGGCGGGAGGAGCTGTAAAGAATGGTCACGTTCATCAAATACGACACCATACTGGGCAATCGATAATGCCGCTTTGTCCGGGCGCGAAAACGATCACGCAGCAAGGTTGCCGTAGGCGGCACCTCTTCAAACTCAAGCAGGTGCGACTTGCGTGAATTCAGATCCACCCCAATCACCCTGCCGACACCGCGTTGTTGCCGCATGACGTCCACCGGGAAGTTGTTGAAGGTCCCGCCATCACAGACCAGGTCACCGCCCATCACCATGGGTGGCAGTGCACCGGGTATCGCCGTAGTGGCGAGGAGGGCCTTGGCCATGGAGCCGTGGCGCAGGACTTGTTCGCGCGCCCGGGAATAATTGGTCGTCACGCAGTAATAATTCTTCCAGTTGTCTTCAATGTTCGGTGCAAAGCCATGCAGTTCGTGCAACGCCTGTTCAATGATCCGCTTGAGACGGCGGCCACTGATCAGTGACATCATTGGCAGCCAGTTGTAATCACCCGTGGGATTCTGATGAAATGCCCGGCGCCCGATATCCATCACGCGTTCCAGCGGTTGATCAGGGGCCAGCAGGGACGCCATGATGGCCCCAATGCTGGTACCACCGACAAAATCGACTTCAATGCCCCGCTCCTGCAGAGCACGAAAAACACCCAGGTGAGAAAAACCGCGCGCACCCCCACCGGCCAGCACCAGGCCGACTGCCGTGCGGCTTTCAATACGGGCCAGGCGCGCCATATCGCGGTCCAGCCCCGAGCGAACATGCACATGATCTGTCACTGGCCGGCGCGCCAGCCACTCCTGTGTACCACGCGGGCTATGAGTACCCTCTGGGTGCACCAACACCAGGATTTCTGCGGCCTCCAGATGCTCGGGCAACTGGTCCAGACAATCTGTTTCAATAGGGTGCAAAACGGGTGGGTGACGTGTATCTGCCAGCAGCAGCATTTCGTCACTGTGCCGGGCGCAGCGATGAGTCCATTCACTGGGGGTAGCATCACCCACCAGCAGCACAAAATCATGCTCGGCTTCGAGCAGATCCAGATACATCGAAATGCGATGATTCAGATCCGTATTGCTGTTGTCGCCATTGGCTGAGCCTGGTGCGCCGAGAGCCATGTCGAGGACGTCAGCATCGACCACGGCAACACTGCCCTTGGCGCCCAAATGCCTGGCCAGATCATCCGCAAAACGACGCGGCACCACGTCTGGCGTCACCGGCAGCACGGCAATAGTGACCGGAGTCGGCATGGGGTTGGTCTGGTTCTGAGCCCGCAAGCGCTGGATAATTTGCCGGGTCAGCGCCAGGGACACCTGATTGCTGCTGCTCAGGAGCTCCTCGAAATGTTCCTTGTCCAGGCGCACCAGTACCGAGTCACGAATGGCCACTACGGTGGCCGAGCGTGGCTCTCCGGTGAACAGGCTCATCTCGCCAATGACCTGACCACGGCCCAGCTCCTGCACTGCCATGAGCTTGCCGTTTTCGCCGGCCACATAGACGCGCAGTCGCCCACTGACTGCCATGTACATGGCGTCGCCCGGATCACCCTGCACCATCAGTGTTTCGCCAGCGGCCACTTCGACCCAGGTCAATTTCGCCACCAGCAACTCTATGGCCGCCGGTTCAAGGTCACCAAGAAAAGTACGCAAATGTTTGATCAGGTGGGTGTCATGCTGTGTGTGGCTTCCGCCGGAGGACTCTAACAACGTTCTATCTCCCTGTATTCTTGTTATTGGCGGAGCCAAGATACGACAACAGTCGTCTGATTCAGGTCAGAATATAGCGCATAAAACCAGTCAATGCAGTTGGTTTGTAAAGGCGGGGGCAGACTAGAAGGATGCTAACATTGGAGGCACAATGGTACCGGAGATACACCATGTCAGCAGACAAGCACAAGCTCAGAGTCTACTACGACGGCGCCTGCCCCATATGTGTTCGTGACCGTCGCCGCTATGAACAAATGGCTGGTGCAGACGCCGACCAGGTGGAGTGGCGGGACATCACCGGCCGCGAGGCCGAGCTCAAGAGCCAGGGCATCGAGCCCGACGCCGCCCTGAAAGAGCTCCACGTCAAGGACGAACAAGACGTCATTCACCGCGAACTGGACGCCTATATTTTGCTGTTCTCACGGATAACCTGGCTCAAACCCATAGCCTGGCTAATAAGCCTGCCAGTGTTGAAAGGAATACTGTCATGGGCATACCGGAGCTGGGTGAAACGTCGGTTGATAAAGGAAGGGCGTTGGCGCTGACACAGGAGACAGGAACATGCACACGCCTCTGAAGCTGGGGTTTCTTTACCCCGGGCAGTCGGCTGTCGACGACCTGCCACGGCTGTGCCATTTACTGCAGCCACAGGCAGAGGCAGTCGTGGTCCACACACCGGTTCATGAGGACGCCCACCGGGTAGATGCATTGCTGGCGCTGGGCCAGCCAGAGTGCTTGCTGCCCGGCGCCCGGCAACTGGCCGCTGCTGGCGTCTCTGCCATCATCTGGGCCTGTACCAGTGGCAGCTTTGTGTTCGGCTCAGCCGGTGCCAAAGAGCAGGCCGCCGCCATAGAAGAAGCGGTCGGGGTACCATCGTCCAGCACCAGTCTGGCCTTTGCGGATGCGCTGCAGGCTCTGAACATTCATCAGGTTGCGATTGCAGCCACCTACCCCAGGGACGTGGCCGAGAAGTTTGCCGACTTCCTGGGAGCCTCGGGCATACAGGTGGTGGCCATTACAGAGCAGAATATTATTACCGCCGCAGAAGTCGGGACTCTGGAAAAAGAGCGTGTGCTGGCGTTTGTCGCCGCCAGTGACCACCCCGATGCCGAAGCCATCGTCGTGCCCGACACCGCGCTGCACACCGTGGCGGTGCTGGATCAACTGGAGGCCATGCTGGGAAAACCGGTACTGACTGCCAATCAGGTCACGGTCTGGCAGACCCTGCGCCTTGCCAACGCGCTGACCCCACAAAGTGGTTTGGGGCGTTTGTTTCAGGGTTATTGACGGCATAAGTCGCGGCGCTGTATCTACCCGTCCATGCCTGCCCTCGCCTAAGGCCCCGATTCCCACAATTGTATTTGGTTCCCTTCGGGATCTTCCAGTGAGGCAAATCTGCCGTTTGGGTACACTTCAGGATCCACAGTGACTGATATTCCAGCATCCGTAAGCTGAGTGCACATTCTGTCCAGATCGGCCACCCTGAAATTGACAGATAACTGAGCGCCCACCTTGAAATGACTGGAGCCTGAACTCATGGGCGCAAAGATCGTTGGCCCTGCCTCTTGCCGCCAGGGTTCCTGATCATAACTTGCAGGAGGCATGAATACCCCCAGGTTGTCCTGATACCACCTGCTTAATTCTGCAGGGTTCTCGGCCTTGAAAAACAGGCCGCCAATTCCGGTAACTTTCTCCATGATCTGTCCCTCTCTCGTTTTTCCTGGTTGCTAAAGGACCTTTCGATACACCGCTTCATAAGGCAGATAGCCGCTCTTTTCATAGAAGCCTCGCGCTACCGATTTTGCGTGCAGCACTGACAACTTGACGGTGGAGAGCCCAAGCGACTGGCAGAAATCCTCCGCCTGCCGCATAAGTTCGGACGCAACGCCGGTGCCCCGATGAGACTCAGCCACAACAAAATCGGTGACCACGCCAGTTGCAGAACTGGCTCGGATGAGTGCCCAGATTTCGGACACCCGGGCTGGCAGGCTGATCAGCTCTTCGAGTGGTTTCCCCAAGAGGGCCGCAGAGCAAACCAACCGGCGACAGCGACAACCAGCATCACAATGTTGTGAGTATACTTGGCAATCGGCTCCACCTCTCCGGCTAGCGGAAAGTAGGTGAACGCCAGCATGCCTCTGCAAATGAGAAACGCCAAGGCCACGGCGGCCGTATGGTGGACACTCCAATCCTGTCGCCTTGCTCTCCACCAGACGAACGCACCAACGAGAGCGGTGATGGCAGTATTGAAAACGAACCCACTCCAACTTTCCCCGAAGACATCACTTGCCAGCAAGAGCGCGGGTACGAATGTCATTGCGAAGATCGGAAACGGCTTGATTGACGCCTGATCTGGTAGTGTTGATGCTTTCGCTCGTCCCGCGGCTCTCCCCACATACCAGGCTGCTGCAATGCAAACGATGACTAAAACAGCAGAAGTTATGAACTGTGACGTGGATGCGCTTTGCGATTCCGGATCGGACGCGATAAGCAAAGCAGCGCCAATGTATGCGACGACAGCAACTGCTATGCCGACGGGTCCGAGCCAGGACCTCCGAGCACGATCAGGCCGCCACGCTTCCGCTAGAGCAATCGGCGCACCGAAGCTGAAAATCACGTGACCAATGATAAAATTGTACGCCTGACCCGCGCTGATAGAGAACACGGGAATGTATGCGGCCTGGCGAGATTCGGCCCAGCCTTCGTATCCATAATAGTTCTCGCTGAAGAGTGACTGATCTATCAGACAAGCTTGAGCGATTCCCAACGCCAGTGCGAGTAACAGCAGCGATGGCCAACCCCATCCAGCGCGTCGGACGACCTCGCGCGCCAGCAGCGCCGGAGCGCCGTAAAGCGCTCCGAAGAAAACCACCGCAAACAGGAGAGCGGGAACATCCCCGGTACTGTCGGCATATGCGGCCAGCAGTTCAGAGCCAACGGCGCACAAAACCACGAGACAGAGCGCCTGGGTTGTGCTGCGAGAGCTGGTGAGTCGCTTCATTCGTGCCCCGCTTCAATGGACTCGTGGTATGGCGGCAGCCAGCAACTGGGCGCCATGACAGATGGCCCCTGCGGGTTTCTCGGTTTTGAAAAATGAATAGCGGATATCAGAGTAACACTGCAGCGGTAATCCGCAAGCATCGGCCAAGTTACCTCGCTCATACCGACAAGCTGACTATACAGGTGCAGTGATGCCGTTGTGCCGGTCGGCTTCGGCACGGCGGATGGCGGCAATATCCTTGCGGGGCGGAGCACCGAACATCCGCGCGTACTCCCGGCTGAAATGCGATGGGCTTTGGTAGCCAAGGGTGAAACCAACGCTGGCCGCATCCGCGTGTCTGGCGAGCAACAATCGTCGCGCTTCCTGCAAGCGAATGGTCTTCTGAAATTGGAGCGGGCTCATGGCTGTGACGGCCTTGAAGTGGCGGTGGAACGCCGAGGTGCTCATGCTGGCTATCTCCGCCAGGGTTTCGATTTGCAGCGAGTCGGCGTAGTGCTCGCGAATCCAGGCGATGGCTTTGCTAATGCGGCAGAGATGGCCCTCGCCCGCGGCTATCTGGCGCAGCGTTCCGCCATGCTCACCAGTCAGCAGAAGGTAGAGAATTTCGCGCTCCACGAGTGGGGCGAGTATGGGAATGTCGTCGGGTCGTTCCAGCAGGCGCAGCAACCGGGTAATAGCGTCCAGCAGTGTTGGCGGCGGCTGGCTTACGGACAGGCCGATGGACAAGTGGTTGCTGACCGGCTGGGTCGGTAGGGCCAGCAAAAGCTCGGTGAGCGTGTCGATGTTCAGTGCCAGAGTCATGGCCAGGTAGGGCGACTCAGGGCTCGCGTTGAGGATTTCACCGGAGATGGGCAGGTCGACCGAGGCAATCAGGTAGTCGCCGGCGCCGTACTCGAATACGGTGTCGCCGAGCAGGGTGCGTTTGCTGCCCTGAGCGACCAGACACAGCATGGGTTCGTAGACGGCGGGTAGCGGTTCGGTCGGTGTGCAGGAGCGCAGCAGAGTTACCCCGGGGATTGGGGTCGCGCACTGGTCCTGATGGCAGAATCGTTCAATCAGCGGAGCAGGATCGTCCAACTGCCTCGTGGCCTTGATCATGTTTTCTCCCTTTTCCTTAGGCATTCAACATTACGCCGATGCAACAGTCGGCACAACGGCGTTGTGCACTACCGAGAGTATCGTGCAATTACCAGAGTGAAGTTTGGTAGGCCTCATCGAGAATATTGTCGAACTCATTGGCCGTCCCAGTCAGTTCAGCCTGGTCTTTCAAGATCTGGCCGAGTGTTGGCATATCAGACCGAGGTGCCCATGTGTCGGGAGACCACAATTTGGATCGGATGAAAGCCTTGGCGCAATGCATGTAAACCTCACGCACTTTGACAATCAGAACAGCTTTTGCAGGGCGATTATTGACCTGCATCTTCGAGCAAAGATCCGCATCAAGTGTCAAACGTGCCTCACCATTAATTCTAAGAGTTTCATTCATGCCCGGAATCATGAAGATGAGGCCGACGCCAGGGTTCTCTATAATATTTTCCCAGGTGTCGAGCCGGTTGTTTCCTGGTCGATCGGGAATGGCGAGAGTCTTGCTATCCAGGATTTTGACGAAGCCGGGAAAATCTCCTTTGGGTGACACGTCCCCGTTACCTGATGCATCCTGAGACCCAATCAGCAGAAAAGGAGATTTCTCGATGAAGCGGCGGGAATGCTCATCCATTGATCGTAGCACTTTCCTGATTGCAACTTCGTGGGTCGCCTCGAAGGCGCTTCTAAGCTGCTCGCGAGTGGTGATGTAGTCCATTGGTTCTTCCAGCCTTCAAAGATTTCTGAGAGGATCTTATCGCCTTATTAGTTCGGCTCGCAAATTAATCAATGATTCTGACCCTGTTGATTGCGATAGCCATCCGGTTCCATCAGAAGGCGACACCACAATCTTCCAGAGGCCGTCGGCCCAGAGGCGCTTGAAGCCGCCTCATTGTGAGGCCTGGATGAGTCAACGGTACTGAGGGAAGTCCATTAATTGTTAGGCCTCAAGCAGTAGCTGCCAGTAGCCTACGTCCACCCAACGGTCTTGCTTGTAGCCAACCTGCTCAAAGTGGGCGACCTTCTTGAAGCCAAGGCGCTCGTGAAGGGCCACGCTAGAGGCATTAGGTAGGGCAATCCCGCTGATTACAGCACGCAAGGAACATGCACGAATTGCGTCAATGAGCGCAGCATAAAGCTTGAGGCCAAGACCCTTGCCGGTATACGCTGGGTCTAAGTACACAGTGGACTCGACCGTGTAGCGGTATGCGCAACGCCCTTTCCATTTCGAGGCATAAGCATAACCAACGATCCGGCCCGATGCTTCAGCTACCAACCACGGCAAAGAGGATTCCAGGTTTTCCGCAATTCGCAGTGCCATCTCCGTAGCATGGATGGGCTCAGTCTCGAAGGTGACACATGTCCCCAACACGTAAGGGTTGTAGATACCGACGATGTCGGCGGCATCGCTTTCTCGTACGGGACGGATCGATACTTCCATGAAGGCCTACCAAAGGGGTCAGAGTCATTGATACTACCAAAGGGATCAGAGTCATTCATTCCCCATTGATTCTTGTTATGCAGCCGCTGCAATTGCCTCGATCTCCAACAACCATTTCTCATCGAATATATCCGCTACGACAATAGTTAATGCTGGCCTGTGCTCTCCAAGTACTTCTTGCCGAATACGGCTGTTTAGGTCCGCATACTCCCTCGACGATAAAAATATAGTTATCTTGATTAGATTCGGCACAGACAACCCTGCCGTTTTCAACTGCGCAAGAACGTTCGACCACACGAGTCGGCATTGCGACTCAAAGCCCATTGGAACGTCTCCATCCGGTGTCTCGGGGATCTGGCCGCTAACGAACAAGAGCCGCGTAGCTTGCTCGACAAGCATCGCCTGACTATAACCACCAACAGCTTTCGGTGCAGAATCAGATTCGATGGTAGTGACTTTCATTCTATTAAATCCTCATAGCTGCACAAAGTCTGAAGTATGCGGCCGAAGTGGAGGCGCCAGGCGCCAGCGCCCTTGATGCAGCGACGCAGAGACAAGGCGTCCGAGTGCCACACCTGGTTAACTGGCTTGTTCGATACTGGCACGACGCTGCCGTTCCTGCTCAGTCATTTGTTCCAGGCGCTCTTCCAGGGAGTTCAGCCCAAGTTGCGTCCGGCGTTCATTTACCTTTGCAGAATCCTCAATGGGAAACGGTACTGGCCAACCGTCGTCATCGACATCAAACTGGGTGCCGTAGTATTGGGGCTTTCCGGACAAGGGACGCACTCGATCCTGCAGGAATGCCAATTGCCAGCCCACCACATCCTTTCTCGCAACGGCATCTTCCAACAAGGAGGTACACGCCGCCATCATCGTGACCAACTCATCCGCAAGGTTCTGATTCATGGGCTACTCACCAGGTAACGCACTCCGCTCGATGACATTGTTGAGCTCAAGACCATCTCTGGATGATGAGCATTACTAAAATTAGCGTGAATTAGAAAGTTGGGGGGATTGCCATCCGTGGGAGGCACGGATTGGCATTAGGTCAAGAATCAATCCATCCCTTTCTTCCTATTCCTCCTCTCGAAGCTCGTCCCAAGCGTCCCACAACGCACCGGATATAGCTTCGCGCAACACTTCCCCTCCCCTGATCCGTGCTTCACGGTTCGCCTCTCTCCCGAATTCTAGTATTTCTTTGCCGACATCAGTTAGCACTGTAGCTATGAGTACTCCGGATGCGCTTTTTTCCTTTGTTCCATTTAGTTCTGGGAAAAGCTCTTCTTCATCGAAGCCGCTGACTACTGTACAATCAAAGAACCCTGCAACCGCATTGGTCGCTTCATCGGAAACAACTTCTATAGACATATCTACTTTCGAGAAATGCTCATACTGGACCACGCCAATTCTCGTATCGATTGTGGCAATCAGACCTGACACTTCTGACCTGGCTTCGTTGTACTGACTCTCACAATCGGCTGGCGCTGTGCTGGCCTTTATATCTGCAGTTTTCTTCCAGGTCACCAAATGTCCCACGCCATCCATGCGGTCTGTATCAACAATCGCACACGCTGGCAAAAGCAAAACAATAGACAACAGATTGATAATAGTTCTCATGGTTACCTCTCGATCGATATTCGACATAGCGAGTAGTTATTGAAATACAACGGGTCTCCCGGCTGGGCTTCCCCGGTACGGTAGGCACTCCTAGGCTAGGGTTGGCTGCATGGGCTTGTTATACCTCAATCTTCCGGCAGCAAGCTGGGGTTCCATACAATCTCCCATACGTGCTGATCGGGATCCTGAAAATACCCAGCATAGCCACCCCAGAAAGTATCATGAGCAGGTTTCACGATGGTGGCACCGGCATTTTTGGCCTGCTTCATAACAGCATCCACTTCATCCTTGGAGCTGACATTGTGACCAATCGTGAAATCCGTGGGTGATGCTGCGCCTTTGGCCAATCCCGAATCATGTGAAATGCTCTCCCTAGGCCACAGAGCTAACATCAATCCCCCACTCAGATCGAAGAACGCAACCGCCCCGTACTCGAATTCCCTGCCGACTACTCCGTCCGTCTTCAGCCCAAGGCCGTCACGATAGAATTCAACTGATCTGTCCAGGTCATCGACCCCCAATGTCACGACAGATATACGTGACTTCATTACTGGCCTCCTTCAGGTATAACGCTGCAATCACGCGCTTGTCGCGTGCATTGAATGGTTATTCCTCATTTAAATCGCCTGCCAAGAAATCAATGGGGTCAGAGTCATTAACCAAACTCTCCCCCAAACACCAGGACCCCAAGAGTGTGGCCAGCTTCGGATTTTTATTACGCCTTGATTCGATCATCGCTCTGAACCAAGTCAATGACTCTGACCCTATTGATTCCGAGCGCTCAATCAAAGTTCTTCTCCATATGCACGCAGGCAATCTCCAAACCACTCCTGCTGGAGTGCCAACCCCGGCCCATCTCACTGTAGCCTGCCCGCTGGTAGAACCTTACCGCGTTAAGCGAGGCGTGGAGCTTGACTGTTTTGAACCGGAGACCCCTGGCTTGCTTTTCTGCCCGCTCCAGAAGCAGGGCACCCAGACCTTGGCCGCTGAAGTCCGGACTCACAAATATCGCCTCTATCTCCTGCTCCGCGGGTTTCAGCCCAGCATAGCCCACGATGCGACCGCCTTGCTCCGCAACAACAAAATGCTCGTTCTCGATCAGAGCACCGAATGTAGAGGGCATCTCTGCCGCGGCCCATGATTCGATAACATCCGCCGGATAGTGAGAGGAGCACTTGAGTCGTATAGCCTGTGTCCTCAATGCCCAGACTGCTGTGGCATCGGAGGATCTGGCAAACCTGAAGTCAAATCGCATGTCTGCCCTCGCCTAAGGCCCCGATTCCCATAATTGTATTTGGTTCCCTTCGGGATCTTCCAGTGACTGATATTCCAGCATCCGCAAGCTGAGTGCACATTGTCTGTCCCTCTCCCGTTTTGCCTGCCTGCCGCATAAGTTCGGACGCAACCTTGGTGCCACGATGAGACTCCGCCACGACAAAATCAGTGACCAGGCCATACTGCAGGAACTCCGGATAGACGTGCTGTGTACCAGTTGGCTCATGGTCACTAAACACCACGATCAGACCAACCGCCTGTTCTGATTCAATGGCGAGGAATATTTTACCTTTAGCCTCTTCTGTCGTGGCTGCCAGGTAGTCGAGCTGCCCCGCTGACACCTCAGCGGCGGGCGGGCGATCATCGCTCAATTGGCGCTCATGCTCCTGCAGCAATGCCATCAGGGCTATGGCTGATTCGCGGTACTGCCTGTCATATTCGATGATCACTTACAATTCCCAGTATTGTCGGCCAGACCACCATCTTGACTATGAATTCCTGGCATTACCACCAGGTTGCCATACGGCGATAAACCAATACACCAGGAACACTGCTGCAGAAAGCAGAGCCCCTGAAACCGCAGTCCTGAAATTTAGAATATGACCAGCTGTTGTAATATGGCCACCTTCAACAATTTTGGTTTGTGAGTGATACAACTCACTGTAACCAACAACACCAAATGTTGAAAACCCATAGTACAGCAACAGGCATACGCAGAACATGACCCCCGAATAATGCCACCACCTAAATAGAGAAAACACCTTAATAATAAGAAGTGAAATCGAGGCTGTCACCAAGAATACGGTAAATGCCACGAATGTGTTGATGACGACCCACTTCGAAAATGCCGAATGATTCAGATACGGGACAGACCAAACGACCACCAGAATCCACGGACTTACCACCATCCCCGAGACTACTCTATAGATATATCCCCCTCATACACCACTAATACCTGATTCAGCCATTATGCGCATTTTCTCAGATGAGAAAAGAAAATAGTTGACTAACAAGCACTGGGCGGAAAAAGCAAAAAAGTAGCTGTGCTGACCGGTTTTATAGCCTAGCTTGGACTTTGGCATGGGACACCTACGGATGATTTCGAGGTATCCAGAATCAGGGCAGGGAATCACCCCTGGTTGCGAGAGGGCTCAAATGAGTTGGGCGCGCTGACTATACATCAAATGCTAACAGGCGTGTTCATCAACGACAGTGTCGATAGCCTCAGCCACATCACGGATATGCGCCAAGAATGCCTCCGCCTCTGATGTTTCTAAATTTGCACGCCCTTGACCAGCTCGATCCGCAGAGTGCGCAATACGATTTCGACGCCAGGTCAACAATTTCAGTTGCTCTTCGCTCGTGCCGTGAGGAACCTTTCTCGTCGAACCCACTTTCTTGGTCCACCTTGTAACCCCGATCATAGATAGAAGCTCACCTACCTTGTTGGGAGCCGTGCTCGCTTGTTCCCGAATGGCCTCCTCGACGATGGGGCGTATACCCCATGTGCGACGTGAATACTGCCGTTCAATATCCGACCAATGGCCTAATGTGAGGGGAATATCTCGCAGGCGTCTTGGTATGTCGTCGGCTTTTAATGCGGCACCAACACACTCCATCGTTTTATCAGCAAGGTATGTCTCAAATGCAGCGCACCCTGCGACTATTGACTGACGCAACAGCGGTCTCAGATCAGGAATCAATGGGGTCAGAGTCATTGGAATCAATGGGGTCAGAGTCATTGAATCGATCATCACTCTTCATAAAAATCGGAGACTCTGCCCCCATTGATTCATGACCCCATTGATGCACGGTTTGGTTATGTGTCACTTTCTGGCAATTCGAGCTGCCTCTCACTCCGCCAGACTCGTATGAGCACAAGCTCTTTAGTCTGCCTGATGTAGACAACCCGAAATGGCGCGTGAATCAATTCGCGAATATGATTCAGATTGAATTCCGGAACAACCCGACCAGCATCAGGGTGGATTTGAAGCATTCCACAATGCTCCAAGATAGCAGACACGAAATCATCGCCAATATGTGGCACATCCTGCTCTCTGTAATACTCCTGAATAGCCTGTAAGTCCTCAAGAGCGGACTGTGCGATGCGTAATTCCATTTACTCGATGCCCAACGTTTTCTTGGCGTCCTCCAACGATACGGTGTTGCCCTCGCGAACATCCATAAGTCCCTGCGCCACTGCCTTTACAAACCGCAATTCCTCAGCGGTTCTCTCATAATCCTCAAGCCCCTGAACAACAGCTATACCGCGACCACGACTGGTAAGCAGAATTGGCCGATGCGTATCCTGAGCTCGACCAACCACCTTTCCGGGGTTGATCTTCAGGTCTGATAGAGGAATGACATCCTCGGAAAATTTCACTGGCATAATGATTACCTGGCCAACGATTTGGTGCTATTAATAGCACCAGTTAACAGGTGCGGTCAAGAACAATAACGCAGAGCGCACTGGCGGCGCTGCGCAGCAGAAAGATCGACTTCGGCTATGGCGTCTACGCGCCAACCGATGATGCGCTGGGCCATCTGGAGATGAGTCGCGACCGGCTTGGTCTGTTGCTTTCCCCAGAGCACCCACTCGCCAGGAACAGAACATTGAACCTGGCCGACATCGAAAACGAGCATATCCTGCTCCAGCCGCGCCAGCTCTATCCGAAGCTGCATGCGGATCTCATCACCGCTGCAAGGCTGCGCGGCGTGACACTGCGTGTCGCTGCCGAGGTGCTTGACCTCGAGGCGCTCATGGCTCTCGTCGTGATTGGCGATGCCGTTACATTCGTATCTGAAAAACTCTGGGATCCAGCCTCACAGGTCTCGTTGCTGTGGCGGCCTGTTGATGATCTTGATCTTTATCTGAGCGAGTTCGCCGTGTGGCGCCAGGAAGATGAAGACACCCCGGTGGTGCAGGCTCTTGTCGATAGCGCAAAGGAAGCTCGTCGGCGCCTGTAACCAACCCTGGATCGGGTCGTAATCATGGGGTCACCCATTAGGAAATTGGGGGCAGGTCACAGCGGAAAAAAAGGAGCTAGAAAACCCCTTTTTAAACCAACCCAACCAACGAATCCGCTATTTGGGAGGAGAGCGCTTATGAGGTTTCACCGGAACAGTTTTCGGGCCAGGCTTAGGTGACTCTTTAGCTGGCGTTGAAGGCGGTGACCGCTTATGCGGTTTCACTGGAACTTTTGGTGGTGCCATGGGAACTTCCTGTTTGAAGATAGATCTCGAGAGACTACACAGGTTAACAACCACTCAAACCTGAATACTCATTATGCCTCGTCTAGCAGCAAATTGCGAGTGAAGCAAGTAACTTGTCCATTATGCGTGTAGTGGTTCAAAAGTGTCCACTTAATTTTAGTGGATACTATCTTGACGCGCCAAACAAACAAGATCACCTCATCGTACCGTTACGATTAAATAATAACTATGCCATAGATTCAGCTATTTCTTGATATGGCGCGCAAACTTGGCGAGCATGCTTCTCGACCATCTCATTTATTTTCTTATCGATTCGATCTAGTGCAGCATGCTCTCTTTCTTCGTTGCCTTCGCTTACAGAGTTTAAAGCTCCGCTTCGCAATTCGTAACTAGTTACTGCTACGGGATCGCCACCATCATAAGAGTAGCCCATTATTCTGTAAGTGGGGCCTACAACGGGATCGCGAGAGTTATCCTGCGGCGGCCCTTCTATCCGGATATAAGAAACCTGATACCTCTGCCGCTCAGAAATAACTATCTCTTCGAAACAACGCTTGAAGTATTTATTTATATCAACCCTGACTCCATCAACCTTCTCAATATAGCTCTTGGCAGTCACATCATTCGCAGCTGACTGTATGATAAATTTAGACTGGGAATGTATTAAATATAAATTAAAATATGCAGCATATTGGTCACCAGAAAAACCATGGTCCGCCCCCAGCATTCTCTTTAAGTTTCTTCCCTCTCTGTCTGACAATGGCAATAATCGCGCAATTCCCTCTTTATCACCGACCTCAAGGTATCTTCTAAACACGGAATTAGTAGACAGTACATCATCAGCAATTCTATGATATTCAGTTTCTTGAATCAAAAGCATCAAGTCATCTCGTACCTGATCAAGTCTAATGCTTAATTCAGACAGCCTACCATTGATTTCCTGGATTTGTCGGCTTATGCTATCAATAGCATCATTTACCGACGAGGAATCACGCGAAAAGAGGCCAATGTCTTTAAGAAACTCATAGCCTTCTCTAATATATGGTCCATATTTTGAAATAATTGGCACTACTCTGACTGGCATTTTTTTCTCCTTATTTTCAATAAATTAATGGCCTTCAAGAAATAAAATTACCACCGCACTTTCAACATATTATTACCTCCTCGGTGTATTTATAAATCAACATACAGCCCTTTATTATTTCAACTTCCAATATCAATATATTACTATTATTTCCTGGCTCACATACAACAAGACGATTTGACTAACCCCATCGCTTGTATCAATACCACGAGCCAGCATGTTTACACCCGGACTGAGCCTGAGCCTATCTGGTCCCAATGGCAGCCAACACGCTTTGAATAGTGCCAGTGCCGGTTAACCCATGCATCCCTGGTGCCCCTGATCCACCGGAAGGAACAAGCCGGCCAGACAGTGGTGATAGCCACAGTAAGTCAGCCTCAATATGTGTTTGCTGTAAGCGCCTAGTGTGACAGACCGCCGAGACTAACGAACTAGATACGCTCGCTCATGGTTTTGATATTGGCCGATTGGCGCTGCCAAAAAAATTGCTACTGCCTGTTGCCCCGGGAAGTCTCTTATGTGTTAGCACTATTCTACCCGCTTGTTGGCTACGTGATGCACAGCATTGGCTAGATTATTGAAGAATTCTAGGTCTAGGCCTGCCTCGTCAGACTCGTAAATATATCGCCACTCGACAAAAATATTGCTTATTTTTTCCATATTAAGCTCCATAAATTCTTCGCTACAACCAGCCACATCAGATATACTTTTTTTCGCCTCTATTGACAGGGAGTCGTAAAGCTCTTTCAGCTTATGCCCTCGACATGAATTGCCTTCTGACTCCAGAATTGCTTTTAAACCCAACTCTACCGCAAAAGCTTGACACACAACTGCTGGAACGAGTGGCATTTCAAGCTTTCCGCTGGGCAGTCGCCGCTGCTCCATACATCTCTTTGATGCCACATGAAAACTACTGGAAACATTGTTAATTCTTATCGGGTCATATGCCATCAAGATATCCGTCTTTTTGACGTTGAGGTAACCGACGCCGGAGCGACAGCGGAAGGGATCAAAAGCGGCACTCTTTTTGGCGTCCGGTTGGCCGCCTTGATACTTATTGAGCCTTCTCCCCCTCGGCCTCGTGGTTTCCCACTAAGCTGAAACAATCAATGGGATCAGAGCCCATAATAATAGGGTTAGAGCCATTAATCCAACTCTCCAGCAGCACCAAAGCCTCAATTGGGTACCCGACCCAGATTAGCATTAAATATTGAATCGATTATCACTTTCCATCAGAACCATAGGACTCTGACACCATTGATTCAAATTAACACTTACTCTTCGATGGTAAATGAGCTCCCCCAAAGCCCGCACATCTGGATTGTGTTTTGCAGAAGCTTGCTCTCTTCATCTGCTGACATCTCATTTTGCACTCCAATACCACACGCATGAAACAAGGCAATTCGTAGACATTCAATCCTTTCAGTCGTTTCTAGTAGCTTCACAGCAGTCTCGTCTCTTTCCCCACTGGCACTGACTATCTCATCTTGGGTGCCCGAGTTAATACCAATTTCCCCTGAAGTATTTGCTTGAATTACGGCAGGAGGAGAAAGCTCGCTGCAAGTTCTTCCACTAGGTTGAACGATTGCTAATCGCCGCGTAGCTGTTGTGATATTTATTCCAACTTTTCCATCAGTCACTTCATGTTTTCTAAGTCTATCTTCACGATCTAGCAGAGTAGATGCGCAGCCGAATAAATAAATCATCATCAGCATCAATCCAATAGATATAAAAACATTCCGAATATGCATAACCCTCCCCAACTATAGTCATATAAAATTTTTCATTAGGCACTAGTCATACCCACGAAAGACAAGCCATTAGCTATTCTAACATTAGCTCGCATTCCACCGGGCCAATATAGACCAAAGCGAAATTTTCTATTTCTGGAATATAAACTCAATATAATATGGCGAGTTCGGCCATTCTGACCCAATCTCACCAGCACAATTCAGTTCCACCTTTAGTCGACTGAAACATGATTCCTTTAGCGCTTATATGTAGAAACTAAGCCTAGAAGTGTCTGCTGTACTGGAAGAGAAGTCCAAGGGGTGATAACAGGCATTTGTTAGGTGGTCTATGTACATGACGTAAGCGTGATTGCATGGCAAATAAAGGCGCCTAGAATAATCGAAAGTGGCAATACTATGTCTACTACTATTGTTCTGCTAAATCGTGCGACCTTTGCTCTCTTAACACTTTCACGGTGCCTTGCCTCTAAAGCAAGCAACTCAGGTATTTTTTCCTGCATTGCCTGTATATTGGTCTTAGTAGAATCAAGCGTCGGATCGCGATACGGGCCATCGCCTTCTGACCCAGTTAGGCTCTTTGCCCATTCGTAAACTATATGCCAATTTTGCTTTGTTTGTTTTTCATCAGACTCGCCTATTTTTTCAATGGACTCAGTGAGATCACTTATGATATTGAATATTAATGTAATACTCAAATACGTTAGCAAAACCACCAAAATTAATGAAACGGAATAAGAGCTGCCGTTATCCAGATTGAATCCAAAACCCGTAAGCACTATAGGATTCCAAAAATGTAGTATGCTCAACCCAGCAAAAAACAGAGCATTTCTCCTATTCTTCGAAGTCCTTTCGGATATTGGATCACTATAAATATATGCCGTTACCTGATTTTTAATACCGTGCTTCTCCACATTTCTCGATTCACAGGTCACGCCCACGAAAAGCAGACACTCAGTTATACGCATCTGCGCTCGTATTCCACCGGGCTAAGATAGCCCAAAGAGGAGTGCCTTCTCTTCCGGTTACAAAGTACTTCGACGTAATCGAAGGTAGCTGATTTGGCCAACGCGATCCAGTCTAATCGACTCAGCATCATACCAAAGGGGTCGGTATCAAGGGGGAGGGGCAGAGTCATTGATCCTAGAATGCTCACACCTAAGGGTACACCCGACCTTATACATACCTTGGAGCGATCATCACCCTAAAACAACAATCAGTGACTCTGACCCCATTGATCCCAGCACAGGTAGTATCTGCGCGGGCCACGCTCAGTACCCGGCACATGGTCTTGAGACCGACCTGCGATCGATGCTCCAGCATAAATCGGTACTTTACTCGAGGTTTCTTGCAAAGTACCGAGCGGCCTTTTTTAAAATGTCGCGCTCCTCTTAAGTCCGTTTGAGCTGCGACTTCAATTTCAGGATTTCAGTTTTCGCTGCAAGCAGGTCCGCGGCATGCTCGTCCATCTTGTCGGGCTTGATGGCTTTGACCCATTTGTGCAGGCTGTGGGTGGAGACGCCCAGGCACTCAGATACTTCAGCAACCGAATACCCTCGATCCACTACCTGCCGGACTGCCTCTTCTTTAAACTCTGGGGTAAATCTGGGATTGCTCAAGACCTCTCTCCTATGGCTCAATCATAGCCTAGGAGGGTCTACCGTACCGGGGGAAGTCCATATTATTAGATTTCAAATGATGATATACTAGGCTCCGACCCAAGAATAATTTCAACTATAGCGTCTTCTTTCCAAACTATGCCAAGCTGAGCCTTGAACGTGTCATCTCCAACCCTGCCAGAATAAATGCCGGCAAATCTTCTCGCCTCGCCGAATATGGCATCATCGACACCTGCACCTCCTTCTGGAACTATGTACCCACTCTGTTGAGCATAGACTGGTGAACCAGACATTCCCTCTCGTGTTGCAGTATCAATAAAAAACTTTGGAAGATTATCTAAGTCAAAATCTGGTTCTGAAGCAATACTCCCTCGTTTCCAAATTGGAAGTTTCGCACCTCCAGTCATCCCCCGAGGATACCCTAAAACATATACATCCAAGCTAGGCCGTAGGATGATACTCTCTAGATCTAGCTCTTCCGCGTTTGCGGGCTTTAAGTTGCTGGCCTCTAAACTAAATGGAATGGCAACAGCATCAACCTTGTTGCGATGTATAGGATGCTCATACCATATAGGTTCGCCATCTTCATATAAATTCAGTTCAAATGAATTCCATACAATAATTCTGGCAGGAGCTCCGGGAGTAGACTTATCCTCGTCCATGTCGATGGGGTAGTGCAAAATCAGTTTATTTGGGATGGCGGCCTCTTTGTTTATTACTTTCAGTGTTTCTGAGTTACGCCCAGAGACATTATGCCAATTTGTGATTAGGCAAGTTTTGTCTTCATACAGATACGCGAATGCCGTACCTATTCCTAAGTGTTCATTCTCAAACATTATTTCTATCTGAAAAGGAACCCAGCTCATCTTTTCTCGGATTGCTATTGGCACCATTCTTCCTTTAATCAAACAAATAAGCGGTTATACGGCAGCGCCGCTATCTGACCTCGTTGTCTAGGGAATTTGCTTTCTTTGTGCTTCGGGCATCCCTGGTGGGATGGTCCCAAAGAGCCGTCGAGCAAGCTCACCATCCACGACCAGAAGGCCCTGTCTGCTCGTTCACCCCTGCTTTGATGCCGCATGCCTGCCTTAATGATCGTCAGAATGATCGTTTATCCTCCTTCGGATCGATTTGATCGGCATTTGCGCGGCCAAGGGCCGCAGCCTGCAAGGGGATCAGTTCCAGGGGTAGTTGCTGGCTGTTTTGGCACGCTACCGCCCGTCCGGGTGAAGGGCAGCCAAGTGGATCTTTCACTGTTCATTTTTAGATCATCTGTAAGGATTCTGCAAACCCGCTTTTTGTGTGTTTTGGTTAACGGGGCTGGTGCACTGTCCTGGCGCGCGTTGTCATGGCATGATGCACCCTTTTCGTGCACCGGAGTTGCCGTACCGATGACGCTGAATGTCCGTTTCTTCCTGACGGTGTTTCTGCCGTTCGCGCTGGGTTATTACCTGTCCTACTTCTATCGGGTGGTGAACGGTGTCATTGCCGAGCCCATGGTGCTAGAGCTGGGCTTGACGCCGGGCACGCTGGGGTGGATCGGCAGTGCCTATTTCCTGTTCTTTGCGGCGGCGCAGTTGCCATTGGGTGTGCTGCTGGACCGCTATGACACCCGCAATGTGGCGGCGGGCATTCTGCTGATTGCGGTGCTGGGGGCGGTGCTGTTTGCGGTGGCGGAGACGCCGTTCCTGCTGTGGCTGGGGCGCGGGCTGGTCGGGCTCGGGGTTTCGGCCTGTCTGATGGCGGCTTTCCGGGCCTATGTGGCGACACTGCAGCGGCATCAGTTGCCGCTGGTCAATGGCCTGCAGCTGGCGGCCGGTGGTCTGGGTGCGATGACGGCGACGGTGCCGGTGGAGTGGCTGCTGCCGGTCACCGGCTGGCGGGGGCTGTTTCTGGGTCTGGCGGTGCTGACGCTGGCGGTGGCACTGCTGGTGCGCTTGCGGGTACCGCCCATTCTGCAGCGGTCGGACAACCCTACCCCGCTGGCGGAGCAGATTCGCAGCAGCCTGCGCGTGTTTGTGGACCCGCGCTTTCTGCGCGTGGCGCCGGCCAGCGTAATGAACCAGGCCATTCTGATTGCCTGGCTGGGTCTGTGGGCGGCGGTCTGGATGCGCGAGGTGGATGGTCTCAGTGCGGCGCACACGGCCGACCTGCTGCTGATCACGGCGCTGGGCATGACCGTGGGCTACATGACACTGGGGGCGCTGGCCACCTGGCTGCAGCAGTTCGGCATCAGCACGACTCGGGTCGCCATCACCACGGCGGCGCTGTTCAGTGTCCTGATGCTGGCTCTGGTGTTCCAGTGGCCCCTGCCCCGCACCCTGCTCTGGCTGGCTCTGGGCTACACCGGGTCTGCGGGCTCGCTGATGTATGCCGGGCTGACGCAGCAGTTCCCGCATGAATTGGCGGGCCGGGTAAACACGGCGCTGAACCTGGCCATGTTCGTCACCATCTTCCTGTTGCAGTGGCTGCTGGGCGTGGTGATCGGCCTGTGGCCGGCGCAGCCGGACGGCAGCTACCCGATCCTGGCCTATCAGGTGAGCTTCGGGCTCTGTGCGGCGGCGCAGATACTGGCGCTGCTGTGGTTCTGGTGGCGCACACCGAGGCCCGAGCAGGCTCAGTCGGCGGCGGACTGATCCCGCGCTTCGTGCTTGGCCTGTATGAAGTCGCTGTGGCTCATATAGAGCAGGTCGCTGACCTTGCGCACCAGGGCGTCTTCGTACCTGTGCACATTGCCGTTGGCGTAGGCCAGCAGCCAAAGGTCCACCAGCAGGAGGTACTTCTCGGTGGGGCTGAACTGCTCGTTGATGACGGTGGTGTACTGGTAGAGGTCCAGCGTCTGTTCCTGTTCCTTGCGGGCTTCGGCCATCATGGCTTCGACTTCGTCGTCGGGCAGCTTGAGCGATTCGCTGATGCGCTCTTTCAGCACCTGCTCTTCATCGGCGGAGACCTCATGGTCAGCCATGATCACTTCCACCATCAGTACAGCAGCGGCCAGTTCCACCCGGGTGTCTTTCTCCGGCTCCTCGGCTTCCTGTTCGAACCACTGAAAGAGTTTCTGTAACATCGACTGCTCCTGTTCTTCTGATGCTGAGCGGCGGTACCCGCCGCTTGCGATAAGCCCATTGAAGCGTGCTGGTCTGAAGAATCCAGTCACGGGTGTCAGCTTTACACTCCACTGTCATTTTCAAAGCGTTCTGCCTGGCAGAAAAAATCGCCCCAGATTCAGGCACTTAAATTGCATCAATCTGTTCGAGTGCACGTATCAACCCGAGAGTTCGTCCTATGGCAGACCGCAAGGCGCCACCCCCTGCGGGCAGTGGCCCCGTAACAGCCCCGCAGCATGTGTTGCTGGTCGACAGCGAGCCCGGGCGCGCAGCCCTGCTGGAACAGGCGCTGAAGGATGCGGGCTACACGGTCGACAAGCGTACTGACCCCAACCAGCCGCTGGCCCGCTTGGTGGCGGATACCCAGCCCGACATGGTTATCATTGATATTGATGCGCCGGACCGCGACGTGCTGGAACAGATGAGTCATGTATCGCGGGACAACCCCCGACCCATTGTCATGTACGCCGATCAGGACGATGCCGATTTCGTCACCCAGGCCATTCGCTCCGGCGTCAGTGCCTATGTGGCCAACGGGCTGCGTCCGGAGCGCGTCAAGTCTACCCTGGCGGTGGCGGTGGCGCGCTTTCGCGAGTTCCAGGCCCTGCGGCAGGAGTTGGATGATGCGCGCAGCGAGCTGGCCGACCGCAAGATAGTGGAGAAGGCCAAGGGCCTGATCATGAAGCACCGCAAGGTCAGCGAGGATGAAGCCTTCGCGGCGCTGCGCAAACTGGCCATGGATCGCAGCAGCCGGCTGGTGGATGTGGCCCGCAATGTCATTGATGTGTTCGAGATTACCCAGGAGTGACCATGCTGTCTTCTGTCCACAGTACCGTCCGTCCGCGCCCCCTGAAGCTGGGCTTTCTGCCGCTGATGGACTGCGCCCCACTGATAGTGGCGCAGGAGGCGGGCTACTTCGAAGCCGAGGGGCTGCTGGTGCAACTGCAGCGGGAGCCTTCCTGGAGCAGCATCCGCGACAAGCTGGTGTTCGGGCTGCTGGATGGCGCCCATATGCTGGCCCCGATGCCGCTGGCCTGCACGCTGGGCCTGGGCTCGATCAACAAGCCGGTGGTGACGGGGCTGGGCCTGGGGCTGAATGGCAATGCAATGACGCTGAGCCGCACCCTGCATGATCAGCTGTTGTCGCTGTGTGGGAAGGCCAATACAGCGGGTCGGTCGCCGTCACCGAGCGAACTGGCGCTGGCGCTGCGCCAGTGGCTGGACCACAACCCGGCTTCCGGCCTGACGCTGGCCAGTGTGTTCCCCTACTCCATGCACCAGTACATGCTGCGCCACTGGCTCAGCCTGGGCGGCATTGACCCGGACCGGGAGCTGTCGCTGGTGGTGGTGCCGCCGGACATGATGGTATCGGCGCTGCAGAGCGGCGAGATCCAGGGCTACTGTGTCGGCGAGCCCTACAATGGGCTGGCGGTGCGACAGGATGCCGGGCGTATTGCCTTTACCGGCCATGATCTGTGGCCGGAGGCACCGGAAAAGGTGTTTGGCGTGACAGAGAGCTGGGCTGATCGCTACCCGGACACCCATTACCGGGTGATTCGCGCCTTGCTGCGGGCCTGCCAGTGGCTGGACGAGCCGACCAACCGGGCGGAACTGGCGCACCTGCTGGCCCGCCCGGAGTATGTGGGGCTGGATGCTGACACCCTGCGCATGGCAGTGGCCCAGATGTCTTCCGACTGCAGCCCGCTGCTGCCCTGCACGCACAAGCACTTCTTTGCCCATGGCGGTACTGCACCGCTGAAAAGCCGCATGCGGTGGATTGCCGACCAGATGCTGCACTGGCAGCAGGTGGAGCAGGCGGTGCCGGACAGCATGCTGGATCAGGTGTGTCGGCTGGAGCCCTATGATGCCGCAGCACAGTCACTGAGCCTGCCGACCACAGCGGAGCTCTCCGCCCGCCCCGGCCCGGTGACGGTGTAGCGAGGGACGCGAGTCCCGACAAACGAGCCACCACACACACCGTAGCGAGGGACGCGAGTCCCGACAACTGGGGCTGCATACCGTCGCCACGCTCGGGTACATGCTTGCTGTAGCGAGCGACACAGTCGCGATGGCGGCGCCAGCCGGCATTTGTTGGGGCCCTGCGGGCCGGTCGGGACTTGCGTCCCTCACTACAATGCCCTTCGGAATACCAGTCCCGATTGAGAACGACCCTGTTCAATCTTGATGCAGGGCTGCACTCATTTGGCCCAATCCTTCCGGTGCTGACCAGGCACCCGAATACCTCTTTAGTGGTAACTCTTTGATTTCCGGCCATTATTACCTCTTTGGTGGTAGTTGGCACAGCCCCTGCAACTCAGCCTGTGAATGACAAGTGGTCATCGAAGGCCACGGTTACAGAAGCCGCAGTATGCGCCGGTACCAACCGGCCTCAGGCTGACATTATTGGCAATGGCGCCAAACCCGACGCACCCGTGGGTGTGTTCAGGTTTGGCGCTTTTTTTATGCATGGAGAAAATGATGACGACGAGCAAACCCGTCGCCGGCGCCCTGTTGGCGACCAGCATCACACTGATGGCCACCACCCTCTCTGCAGGGGAAACCGGCTGGCCGGAAAAGGACGAACTGAGCTTTGGCTTTATCAAGCTGACGGATATGGCCCCGCTGGCCATCGCCTACGAGCGGGGTTACTTCGAGGACGAGTTCCTGTTCGTGGAACTGGAAGCCCAGTCCAACTGGCGCGTACTGCTGGACCGGGTCATCTCCGGCGAACTGGACGGCGCCCACATGCTGGCCGGCCAACCTATTGCGGCCACGGTCGGCTATGGCAACCAGGCCAACATCATCACCCCGTTCTCGATGGACCTGAACGGCAACGCCACCACGCTCTCCAACGAGGTATGGGACATCATCCGCCCGCACCTGCCGGAAAACGAAGACGGCAACCCGGTACACCCGATCACGGCCGACTATCTGCAGCCAGCGCTGGAGCAGTTCGCCGATGACGGCCGCTCGTTCAACATGGGCATGGTGTTCCCGGTATCGACACACAACTACGAGCTGCGCTACTGGCTGGCCGCCGGCGGCATCCACCCGGGCTACTATGACCCGGCCGGGGGTGACACCTCGGGCCAGATCGGTGCCGATGTCTATCTGTCGGTGACCCCGCCGCCCCAGATGCCATCCACCCTGGAGGCTGGCACCATCAGCGGCTACAACGTGGGCGAGCCCTGGAACCAGCAGGCCGTGTTCATGCAGATCGGCGTGCCAGTGGTCACCAACCACGATATCTGGAACTACAACCCGGAGAAGGTGTTCGGCATTCGGGAAGACTTTGCCGAGGAATATCCCAACACCACGGTGCGCATCGTGAAGGCACTGATTCGCGCGGCCTACTGGCTGGATGAAAACAACAACGCCAACCGGGAAGAAGCCGCACGCATTCTGTCCGAACCGCACTATGTCGGCGCCGATTATGAAGTCATCGCCAACTCCATGACCGGGACCTTCGAGTTCGAACCCGGTGATGTACGCGATGTGCCGGATTTCAACGTGTTCTTCCGCGAACATGCGACCTACCCCATCTATTCGGATGCCATCTGGTTCCTCACACAGATGCGCCGCTGGGGCCAGATCGAAGAGCACAAGCCGGATGACTGGTACATGGAGATGGCACGCAGCATCTACCGCCCGGACCTCTACGAGCAGGCCGCGCGTGACCTGATTGCCGAGGGCATCATGAGCGCCGACGACTTCCCCGACTTCGACAACGAAGATGGCTTCAAACCGGCCACCAGTGCCTTTATCGACGGCATGACCTTTGATGCCCGCTTCCCCAACGACTACCTGGACCAGTTCGACATCGGTCTGACAGGAGATGACACCCCATGAGTACTGCAACCACCTGGCTGAAACGGTCGCGTGGCCCGCTGCTGGCACTGCTGCCCGGCGGCGGGCAGACCCACCCCGCTACCTGGCTCAAGCAGAACTGGCAGGACCTGGTCGCCCGGGTCATCACACCCATACTGGGGCTGCTGGTCTTCGTCGGTGTCTGGCATCTGGGCGCCCAGCAGATCCATACCTCGCTGGGCACCTTCCCCGGCCCGGCGCAGGTGGCCGAGCAAGCACAGAATCTGGTCAACAGCCATCTGGCCGAAAACCAGCGTGAAGTCGAGTTCTATGAACGGCAGGAGGCGCGCAACACCCAGATGCTGGAACAGGATCCGGACGCCCCGGTACGCTGGCGCGATTACAACCGCCGGCCCACCTTCTTCGACCAGATGGTGACCAGCCTGTGGACCGTGCTGGGCGGCTTCGGGCTGGCGACGCTGATTGCGGTGCCGCTGGGTGTCATGATCGGCCTCAACCAGACGCTGTATCGGGCCGTCAATCCGGTGATCCAGATCTTCAAGCCGGTGTCACCGCTGGCCTGGCTGCCGCTGGTGACGCTGGTGGTCAGTGCCGTCTATGCCAGTGGCGATGGCGGCCTGTCGCGCTCCTTTATTGTGTCCATGGTGACGGTCACTCTCTGTGCACTCTGGCCGACGCTGATCAACACTGCCGTGGGGGTCACCAGCGTGCACCAGGACCTGAACAACGTCAGCCGCGTGCTGCGTCTGAACTGGTTCCGCCATGTGAAGACCATTGTGCTGCCCTCGGCCGTTCCGATGATCTTCACCGGCCTGCGGCTGTCGCTGGGTATTTCCTGGATGGTGCTGATTGCCGCCGAAATGCTGGCGCAAAGCCCGGGGTTGGGCAAGTTCGTCTGGGATGAGTTCCAGAACGGGTCTTCCAACTCGCTGGGGCGTATCTGTGTGGCCGTGCTGATGATCGGCTTTATCGGCTTCCTGCTCGACCGCATCATGCTGCTGATTCAGAAATGGGTGAACTGGGACAAGAGCGCCATTGTGCGCTGAAAACCCGCAACACATTGCAACCGGAGAGATCGTTATGTCTTCCCAAACCAAGCCTGCGCCAACCGCAACCGAGCGCAAACCACATCTGGAACTGAGTGGTGTCGGCATCGAGTTCCCGACCCCGCAGGGACCCTTCTGCGCGGTGCAGAACTTCAACCTGAAAATCCGTGAGGGTGAGTTTGTGTCGCTGATCGGGCATTCCGGCTGCGGCAAGTCCACGGTACTGAACATGGTCGCCGGCCTGCATTGCGCCACCCAGGGTGGTGTGCTGCTGAATGGCAAGGAGGTCACCGACCCCGGCCCCGAGCGGGCCGTGGTATTCCAGAACCACTCACTGCTGCCTTGGCTGACGGTGTATCAAAATGTCGAACTGGCCGTCAGGCAGGTGTTCGGCCGGCGCAAGAGCCGGCGCGAAGTGCGGGAGTGGATTCAGCACAACCTGGAACTGGTGCAGATGACGCATGCGCGGGACAAGCGCCCGGACGAGATCTCCGGCGGCATGAAGCAGCGCGTCGGCATTGCCCGCGCCCTGGCCATGGAACCGCAGGTCCTGCTGATGGACGAACCTTTCGGCGCTCTGGACGCGCTGACCCGTGCCCACCTGCAGGATTCACTGATGGAGATTCAGGCGGATCTGGGCAACACCGTGATCATGATCACGCACGATGTGGACGAGGCAGTGCTGCTGTCCGACCGCATCGTGATGATGACCAACGGCCCGGCGGCGAGCATCGGCGAAGTGCTGGATGTCAATCTGGAGCGACCGCGCAGTCGGCTCGAGCTGGCCGACCAGCCCGAATACAACCAGTACCGCAGCGCCGTGCTGCGCTTCCTGTACGAGAAGCAGCAGAAGGTGGAGCCGCTGAAAGGCAAGCCGGCGAAACAGGCCGCGGTTGAAGAAACGGATGACGCACACCGGGTGGCGTGATTGGCGATCTACCCGTAGCGAGGGACGCAAGTCCCGATCAATGCAGGCACCTTACCGTCGCCACGCGCGGGCACATGCCCTGTGAGACACGCAAAATACGTCATCCCTGACAGCTCGGTTGCGGCCATCCCTGGCCGCAAACGGTCTCACAGGACAGGCACCCGGCAGGCGACTCCATCCGTGCCTGTAGCGAGGGACGCGAGTCCCGATTCGGGCCGACAGGCCTATTGAAAAATGGGTCGGCATATGCCGACCATCGGGACTTGCGTCCCTCGCTACGACGATGTGGTGTCACGTTTGTCGGGACTTGCGTCCCTCGCTACGACGGTGTGTGGTGCCACGTTTGTCGGGACTTGCGTCCCTCGCTACTCGGCGTTCTGCTGTGACTCCACGGCGTTGGCATACTGGGCCAGGATATAGGGCCGCAGCTCGGGGGCCTGCTTGCTGACCCGCTCGCGCAGCTCGACAGGCACCCAGGCGGGGCCTTCCTGCTCGGGGCATTCGTGCAGCCAGCGATGCGCGGTCTCATGCGTTTCAAACAGCCGGTACATGCGGTGGATCTGACGGTCCACCGCCACCGCCACCTCGGTATCATTCTGGAAGTCGTACTCGGTCAGCGGCTCTCCGAAGGACAGATGCACCCGCCCCTTCCAGCCGCTCATGCCCTTGGCGATCGAACGCACGTCTTCGTCCTTGCCCTTGCTGTAACCGCCCCGCTCCAGCTGATAGTAGCGCTCCCGCGCCTTCATGGCGTCGCAGGGGTCGAATTCATAGGAGATGGCCACCGGCACGATATTCAGCTCCCGAATATAGTCGGCATAGGGCCGGGGCTTGGGCCGGTTGAGGCTGAACATGCCGATCACGGCCGGGTTGGTCTTGTCGATCCCGTCCTTGGCCCGGCCTTCGCGCTGGGCGATCCAGATATTGGCATTTTCCTCAACAATGGAATGATGGATATAGGCCGACAGCTTGCGGGCCTCCATCAACTTCTCGCGACGCCCCGGTACCGACCGCTTGACGATAAAACTCTTGTTCACGCGCATCAGGTCCGACACGAAGGGCTGGCTGAGCAGGTTGTCCCCAATGGCTATGCGCACAGTCTGGAAACCATGCTGATAGAGGGACCAGTTCATGAACGCGGGGTCCATGACGATGTCTCTGTGGTTGCTGACAAACAGGTAGGCCTTGCTGCGATCCAGCCGATCCAGACCCGACACGGTGAAACCGGCGGTCGAACGGTCCAGCAGCCGCGTCAGGTAGCCTTCCAGGCGACGCTGGAAGTCGTCCACGTTGCGCACCCGGCCAAAGCGGAGGCGCAGATACAGGCCCACCAGAGGCCGCAACAGCCAGCCCCAGCGGCTGGCGAGACCCGGGAACAAAAAGGCCACCGCGGTTCGACGCAACGCCTGGTCTTTCAGCAACCGTCGCATGACGGCGGGTACTTCCTGATCTTCAAAAGGACGGATATCGTCGAACTGGGTCATTTAGTCTCCTAGCCCACTACACTCACCAGAGCTCAACCACAGACTGGCGAACCGGCGCCATTATAGATCACCCGGGGTTATTTGCACGACGGTCAGCCAATGCGGCAGCATATCATGCGATAGTTGGCTAAGCTTGCAGTGTTCAAATTCATTCACAGCCTTCTCGGCAGAGCACAAAATGACTACAAGGAGACCTCGTCGCATGCCCATGCGTACCGAACACGACAGCCTGGGAGCGGTAGAAGTACCGGCCGAGGCTTTGTACGGTGCCCAGACCCAGCGGGCCGTCAACAACTTCCGCATCAGTGGCCAGACCATGCCGCCACTCTGGCTGCGCACGCTGGCCCGCCTCAAGCAGGCCGCCGCGCTGGAGAACGCAGCGCTGAATGAGCTGGACCCGGTCAAGGCCGACGCCATTGCCGACGCCGCCCAGGCCATCATGGACGGCGACCATGCCGACCAGTTCCCGGTCGATGTCTTTCAGACCGGCTCCGGCACCAGCAGCAACATGAACATGAACGAGGTGCTGGCTACGCTGGCGTCCCAGGGCGGCCGGCTGACGGTACACCCCAATGATGACGTCAACCGGGGCCAGAGCAGTAATGACATCATTCCGAGCACCAATCAGCTGGCAGCGGCGCTGGGCGTCCGCGACCGCCTGCTGCCGGCCATTGATCATCTGCAGCAGGCACTGGACGACCTCAGCCTGCGGCAGGGCTCACTGCTGAAAACCGGCCGCACTCATCTGATGGATGCCATGCCGCTGACCGTGGATCAGGAGATCGCCGGCTGGCAGGGCGTACTCACCGACCTGCGCCAGGAACTGGAAGGTCTGCTGCCGCGCCTCTCGCGACTCACGCTGGGCGGCACTGCGGTCGGTACCGGCATCAATGCGCACCCTGAATTCGGTGATCGTGTAGCCGTGCGCCTGGCCCGCGACACCGGTCTGCCGGTCACCCGTACCGACAACCACTTTGCCGCCCAGAGCGGCCAGCATGATCTGCTGACGCTGTCCGGCAGCCTGAAGAACCTGGCCACCTGGCTGATCAAGGTCAGCAACGACCTGCGCTGGATGAACTCGGGCCCGCTGGCCGGACTGGCCGAAGCCCGCCTGCCGGCCCTGCAGCCGGGTTCGTCCATCATGCCGGGCAAGGTCAACCCGGTGATACCGGAAGCCGTCATTCAGGCCGCTGCGCAGGTTATCGGCAACGACACGGCGGTGACACTGGGGGCGCAGAATGGTCAGTTCCAGCTGAATACGGCCCTGCCACTGGTGGCACACAATGTGCTGCAAAGTATGACGCTGCTCTGCGGCAGCCTGTTCGCATTGGCCGATGATGCCATTGCGCAATTCGAGTACGATGAAGAGGCGCTCAATGAGCCGCTCGCACGCAACCCGATACTGGCCACAGCGCTCAACAACGAGGTCGGCTACAATAAGGCAGCAGAAATCGCCAAGGCAGCCTATGCCAGCGGGCGCCCCATCCTGGATGTGGCCGCCGAGATGACAGACCTGTCCCGGGCGCAGTTGCAGGAGCTGCTCAACCCGGCGCGCCTGACCTGAGTCCCGATCAAAATATGTAGCGAGGGACGCGAGTCCCGATCAAAACGTGTAGCGAGGGACGCGAGTCCCGATCAAAACGTGTAGCGAGGGACGCGAGTCCCGATAAACAACGGCCCATAATAAGCAACAAACCACGCAGACAGGAACGCAGACATGGAAACCAAATACAGACTGGTCACCCGCAGTGATTTCGATGGCCTGGTATGCGCCGCACTGCTCAAGGAGATGGAGCTGATCGACGACATCCTCTTTGTGCACCCCAAGGACATGCAGGACGGCAAGGTCGAAACCACGGAACGTGACATCACCACCAACCTGCCCTATGTGCCCGGTGTCTACCTGGCCTTTGATCACCACTTCAGCGAAACCATTCGCAATGAACAGCATGACAATCACATCATAGACCCGGATGCGCCCTCGGCCGCACGGGTGGTGTTTGATTACTATGGTGGCCGCGAACGCTTCAAGTCAATCAGCGATGAGCTGATGGCCGCTGTGGACAAGGGCGATTCAGCCCAGTTCAGCGCCGAGGAAATTCTCAACCCCCAGGGCTGGGAACTGATGAACTTTCTGATGGACGCCCGCACTGGTCTGGGCCGGTTCCGTGACTTCCGCATCTCCAACTATCAACTGATGATGCTGCTGATCGATGCGTGCCGGGAAAAGAGCATAGAGCAGATACTCGAGCTGCCGGATGTCGCCGAACGGGTTGAACTCTACCGAGAGCATGAGACCAGGGCACGGGAACAGATCAAGCGCTGCGCCAGGGTCAGAAATAACGTGGTACTGCTGAACCTGCAGGGTGAAGAGACCATCTGGGCCACCAACCGGTTCACCGTGTATGCGCTGTTTCCGCAGTGCAATGTGTCGATTCACCGCCTCTGGGGCAAGCAGGAGCAGAACACGGTGTTTGCCATCGGCAAATCGATTCTGGACCGTTCCTGCACCGCCAATGTGGGCACCATCTGTCTGCAGTACGGGGGTGGCGGTCACGAGGCTGCCGGCACCTGCCAGGTGGACAACGACGTCGCCGACCGTATCGAAGGCGAGCTGCTGGCCCAACTGGACGGACGCTGAAACGCAATCACACTCCGCTGATCAGACCCGGCAGTCATTTGCACCGCATTTGCGACTCGCCGTCTGGTCAAAGCGGAGTGCGCGCGACAGAATAACGCAGTTTGTAGTAACAGGTTCTCGGAGTACTCTGAATGGTGACCAGTCCGGTATGGACGGATCGACGCTGGCTTGACAGGCGGCGCACTGCATTGGGCCCGCTGCTGAAAGGCGCTGGTGTGCTGGCCACGTGCCTGGTGTCGCTGACTCTGGCTGCCTGTTCCAGCGACCGGACGTCCAACCGCTATGCCACGTCGGACATCAACCTCAGCCTTGTGGCCATGCGCCACAATGACTATCTGCTGGTTCAGGTCACGCTGTCGCCGGAGGACAATCCCGAGCAGCGCATCACGCTGGGTCGCAACGACCAGTTGCTGGCCTACCTGAATGGAGATCAGCATCGTCTGGAAGAGCACTGGAACGGTGTCTATTCCACCCAGGTCCCCTACTCCGAGGGTATTCTGCAACTGAGTTTTCAGCGCACCGGCAAGCACCCGTCTGCCCCCAATACAAGGTTGCATCTGCCGGTATCGCCGGAATTCCAGGACCCGCCGCGCAATGCCATCTTTCATACCCAGCATGATGCGGCCATCCCCCTGGTCTGGACCGGCATAGCCACCGAAAACGGCCAATATGAATTGCGCTGCAGCAACCGCAATGAAGGCGTCAGTCAGCTGCACGGCACCTTCAACGCAGTAGACCGTCAGCGGGTCAATATCCCGGTCGATGAACTGCTGCATGATCTCATTGCCAACAACCGCCGTGGTTTCTGTGAGGCCTCCTTCAATCTGCGCGGCATTTCCACCAACGGTCATGTGTCTTCGGAACTGGCCGGCGGCGATGTGCTGTTCGAGAGCAATGTCAGCCGCAATGTCATCATTCGGCATAACGCACTGTTCTGAATCACGGTTCGGGTCGGTCTGCAGAATTGCACTGTTCTGGCGCATGACTTCTTGCAGATGCGACGCCAGTCACTGCGGAATTTTTTCCTGAATCCCAATATAATGCGATAATTCATTTACGGTTCAGTGCAGCCGTTGACCACTCCCCGGTGGCAACTATCTTGCAGTGGACACTGGTTTCATTGAGCGGCGGAATCCCAATGCAGTCTATTGATCCGAAGTCTCTGGTCGCAGGCTTTCAGCCTGTCATTGATGTAGCACGCGGCACCATTGTCGGCTATGAGGTCCTGGCACGCCGGCAGGCGCCCAACAGCAATGCACTCGACAGCCTGGGCCACCTGTTTTTTGGTGGCCAGATTCCCTCGCGGGAATTGCTGGAGCTGGACCGGCAGATTCGTCGTCTGGCGGTGGACCAGTTGGACGACTTGCCAGCCGACAGCTTTCTGTCCCTGAACATCAGCCCGGACTGGATCAACCAGCTCACCGCCTGGACCACCACGCCCTTGCTGCAGATGCTGGACAAGGCGGGCGTGAACCCACAGCAGATCGTGCTGGAAATTACCGAGCAACCCGGCTCGCTGGGGACCATGAAGCAGGTCGTTCGACGCTACCGCGAAGAGGGCTACCGAGTGGCCATTGACGATTTCGGCGCCGGCAGTGCCCATATGCATCGTATCATGGAACTGGAGCCGGACATTCTGAAACTGGACATGAAGCTGTTCAAGAATGCGGCCAATCAGGGCCGCCACTATGACCTGGTGCACAGCGTCTCCCGCCTGGCCGAAAAGACCGGCTGCCAGCTCGTCTGCGAGGGGGTGGAAACCGAACAGGAGTTCAGTTTCGGACTGGAACTGGGGGCCGCCTGGATGCAGGGCTTCCTGTTCGGCCCCGCCGAGGCGCGCTTCCACGACCGCCATCACTATCTGGACCGGGTGCAGCGCCTGCGCGCGGAGTTTCTGGCCCGCAAGGTGGGCGAACAGCGCCAGTATTTCGATTTCGAACAGCAGGTGCTGGAAAACCTGCGGCACCTGAAAGCACACTGTCTGGACGCCGACCCGGCAACATTCACGCCCCAGTCGAGCGCGGTCAGTGTGCTCAAGTACTATATCTGCAACGCTGACGGCACCCAGTTGTCGCCCAACTACGAAATCAGCGACGGCCAGGTAGCCGTGGATGCCTCGCCCCAGGGGGTGAACTGGTGCTGGCGACCTCACTTCTATCAGTTGCTGGCCGCCCGCCGCACCCAGGAGCGGGAATTTGTGGCCTCGGCCCAGTATCGGGATGTCCATACCCGGCTGTCGTGCCGTTCCTATGTGACGGCGCTGGATGAAACCCGCTACCTGCTGGCGGATATCATGCAGCCCGACGGGCATGGGCCACAGGCTTCAGGTGTTGATCTGCTCTGAACGGTCTGCGGTTTGCCAGGTAGGGGCGGGACGGTTATCCTCTCGACACCCGAGTGTGCGGGCCGGCCATGACGTGTCGGCTGTTTAGAGGAGATAACCGAATGCAGGTGACGATCTGGCACAACCCAAGGTGCAGCAAGTCCCGTGAAACTCTGAAGCTGCTGGAATCGAAAGGGCACACACCGGAGATTCGCCATTATCTGGACGATGTGCCGACAGTAGAGGAACTGCGCACAGTGCTGCAGCAGCTCGGCATCAGTGCAGTTGATCTGGTGCGGCGCCAGGAGCAGGCCTTCAAGGCGCGCGGGCTGAGCAAGGACAGCCCCGAAGATCAGTTGCTCGCCGCCATGACGGAAGAGCCCAGACTGATCGAGCGCCCGGTAGTGATCACCGCCAAGGGCGCCGCTCTGGGCCGCCCGCCGGAAAATGTGCTGCATGTCCTCTGACGTGGTGACCGAGCCTCATATCCTGGTGCTGTTCTACAGCCGGGGCGGCAAGACCGCCGAACTGGCCGAAACCATCGCCGATGGTATCCTCTCCGTGGGCGGCATTGATGCCCGTCTGCGCACGGTACCACCCTTGGATGGGGATGCCCCGGCCGGCGACTATCTGTATTGCGAACCCACTGATCTGGCTTCTGCCGCCGGCCTGGCCATGGGCAGCCCGACCCGCTTCGGCACCATGGCCGCACCGCTGAAACACTGGTGGGAACAGACCACACCGCAGTGGCTGAATGGCGATCTGGTCGACAAGCCGGCCTGTGTGTTCACCTCCACCAGCACGCTGCATGGCGGCCAGGAGGCCACGCTGCTGTCGATGATGCTGCCCCTGCTGCATCACGGCCTGGTGATTGCCGGCACCCCCTATACCGAGGCCGAACTGCACACCACGGAATCCGGCGGCTCGCCCTACGGGCCAACGCACTGGGACAAGGACCGACGCCCTCTGAGCCGCGATGAGATGCGCCTGGCCCGGGCTCAGGGCAAACGCCTGGCGCGGCTGGCCCTGGCGCTCGCCAACGACCGTAACGGAGCACCGGCATGACTGAAATGACTGCCTATCAGAAAAAAATGCGCGCCGAAAGCTGGCAACGAGCCACCTGGGCCTGTTTCTGGCTCGTCATGCTGACCTTCGCCATCAACACCACGGCCAATGCACCACCGGACATGGCACTGGGCCCCGTGGTCACGGCCGGCATGACCTTCTGGCTGCTGCAGACCCTGCCGCTGTGGCTGTTTTTCCCCGCCATGAAACGGCACCACACCCGCGCCCTGAGCTGGTTCGGCTATATTCTGCTGCTGTACCTGCCCTTCTGCATTGTGGGTGCATTCGACCCACCGCACTGGTCCGGCGTGCTGACATCGCTGTCGGTATTGGCGCTGTTCTTCAGCAATGCCTTCTGGGTGCGGGCCCTGAAGCGGGCCCGGGCGGCCAGCTGAGACTATTCCGCCAACAGGCGGATCTCACCGTACCAGGCCTCGATCGGCTCACCCACATCATCACAGTCGGTCATGATGGCGAAGGCGTTGAGCCGCTCCAGCTCACGGTCATGAAAATGCCTGAAGTCTTCGCGCAGGTTGCGCCGCTCGGTAACCCAGGTGCCGCGTTCCTCCGGCGGTCCTGACTGCATGGCGATCATGTGCGCACGGCGCTGATAGGCGTTGGGCCAGTCCTCCCCGGCCGGCATCTCGCTGGCCCAGACATAGTTGAGTGCCCGCGTGCTCCAGATGCGGATGCGATGCTCATCCACGGCATAGAGCCGGGCCGGGTAGTCGTCTCCGGCGCGGGTGGTTTCATCGATGCTTGAGAAGGTCTCGTCCACGCGCCACTCCCACTCCACCACCGGCGTCGCAGTCAGGTCGATATCATCCTGCAGAAACAGGCCGGAGGCTGTGCCTTCGGTGCAGATCGCATGCACGGCACTGCGACCGTCGACCTCGACCAGCTCATACTGTGTTTCGCCGTTGAATGAATGGCGCTCCCACTCGATGATGTCTTGCGGGGTGAAGACCCTCGTTTCTGCCGGGGCGGCACTCGCCAGAGCACCGGCGCCGAGCAGCACGGCCAGCGACCAGGCCTGCGGGGAGAATCGGGGAGAATGCTGATGCGTCATGCTGTACTCCTGTCTGCACTACATTGACCGGCCTGTAGCCAGCTCTGCTGTTCAGACTCTGTACGCAGGAGCAGGTTCCCCGGTCTGCTTTTTTCGCCGTCAGATCACGGAATAGAGCATACGTGCCACCAGCAGCATCAGCAGTATGGCAAAGATGCGCTTCAGCGGCCGCACCGGCAGCCAGTGCGCCGTGCGGGCCCCCAGCGGCGCGGTAAAATAGCTGCACAGGGAAATGGCCAGTACCGCCGGCAGGTGCACATAGCCGAAGGTCCAGGGCAGTTGCACCGGCACACCGGCGCCGTTGATCAGATAGCCCGCAGTGCCAGCCAGGGAAATGGGCAGCCCGACCGCAGCCGCCGTACCGATAGCCTTGCGGATATCGACATTGTGCCAGGTCAGAAAAGGCACCATCAGAGACCCGCCACCAATGGACACCATGGCCGATATACCACCGATGCCGGCACCGGTGGCCAGCAGACCAACTCTGCCGGGCAGCTCACGCGCAGGTGGCGGCTTGCGGTCCAGGAACATCTGCACGGCGGCATAACCGATAAAGACGGCAAACACCAGCGACAGCACCAGGGAATTGAGCTGGGCGGCGATAAAGGTGGCACCGAAGGTACCCACGACAATGCCCGGCGAGATGGTGCGGACGATGGGCCAGATCACGCCCTCGCGCCGATTGTGGGCACGCAGGCTGGAAATGGAGGTCACGATGATCGACCCCATGGACGTGCCCAGCGCCAGGTGTACCACATGCTCGATGGGCACCCCCTGGGCCAGAAACAGGGTCGTCAGCACCGGCACCATCAATACGCCGCCGCCGACACCCAGCAGGCCGGCGGAAAAGCCGACCAGCACACCCAGGCCCAGATAGGCCAGCAGCCACTCCAGTACCATTCAACAGTCTCCTTCTTGGTTGGGCAGCTTGAGCAAGCTGTAGGCTGTGGCCCTCGGCCACGCATTGCGCCATGGCTCACGCCTGAAAATCAAACCACCTTCAGGCGCTCTTTCAATTCCAGCATTTCATCACGCAGGGCGGCCGCTTTCTCGAACTCCATGCCCCGCGCGGCCTTGTGCATCTCGTCTTCCAACTGACGAATACGCCTGGCAATCTCGGTCGGGGTTCGATAACCGGCATCAGGCTCCGCAACCCGGCGCACTTTTTCGCGCTTGCCGGTCTGCTTCTTGGACTTGCCGGGAATCACGGTGCCTTCCATGATGTCCTGCACATTCTTGTTCAGCGCCGTCGGGATGATGCTGTGCTCGGTGTTGTACTCGATCTGCTTGGTGCGGCGCCGGTCGGTCTCGTCGATGGCACGGCGCATGGAGGGCGTGATCTTGTCGGCATACAGAATGGCCTTGCCGCGCAGGTTGCGGGCGGCCCGGCCGATGGTCTGAATCAGCGAACGTTCGGAGCGCAGGAAGCCCTCCTTGTCCGCATCCAGAATGGCCACCAGGGCCACTTCCGGTATATCCAGCCCCTCGCGCAGCAGGTTGATGCCGACCAGTACATCGAATTCGCCCAGGCGCAGGTCGCGGATGATCTCGACCCGTTCCACGGTGTCGATGTCACTGTGCAGATAGCGCACCCGTACGCCGTTATCCATCAGGAAGTCGGTGAGATCCTCGGCCATGCGCTTGGTCAGGGTGGTGACCAGAATGCGCTCGCCCAGCGGTACGCGTTCGTGAATTTCCTTCAGCAGATCGTCGACCTGGGTGACCTGGGGCCGCACTTCGATCTCGGGGTCGATCAGGCCGGTGGGTCGCACCACCTGCTCCACCACCTGATCGCCATGTTTCTCTTCGTAGGGGCCGGGTGTGGCCGAGACAAAGATCAGCTGCGGGGCCAGCCGCTCCCATTCCTCGAAGCGCAGGGGTCGGTTGTCGAGCGCCGAGGGCAGGCGGAAACCATACTCCACCAGGGTTTCCTTGCGCGAGCGGTCGCCCTTGTACATGCCGCCCAGCTGCGGAATGGTGGCGTGGCTTTCATCGACAAACACGATGGCGTTGTTGGGCACATAGTCGAACAGGGTCGGTGGCGGCTCGCCGGCTTCGCGCCCGGACAGATAGCGGCTGTAGTTCTCGATGCCGTTGCAGTAGCCCAGTTCCTGCATCATTTCCAGATCATACAGGGTGCGCTGTTCCAGCCGCTGGGCCTCGACCAGGCGGTTGTTGTCGCGCAGTTGCTGCAGGCGCGCCTTGAGCTCGATCTTTATCTTGTCGATGGCGCTCAGAATCTGCTCGCGAGGCGTCACATAGTGGGTCTTGGGGTAGATGGTATAGCGCTGGACCTTCTGGATGATCTCGCCGGTCAGCGGGTCGAAGATGGCCATGCGCTCGACTTCGTCGTCAAACAGTTCGATGCGCAGGGCTTCGGTTTCGGATTCGGCCGGAAAGATGTCGATCACGTCGCCGCGCACGCGATAGTTGCCGCGGAAGAAGTCGATGTCGTTGCGGGTGTACTGCAGCTCGGCCAGGCGGCGCAGAATCGCCCGCTGGTCGACACGATCCCCGACCACCAGGTGCAGGATCATGCGCATGTAGGATTCGGGTTCGCCCAGACCGTAGATGGCGGAGACGGTGGCGACGATCAGCGAATCCTTGCGCTCCAGCAGGGCCTTGGTGGCCGACAGCCGCATCTGCTCGATCTGTTCGTTGACCGAGGCGTCCTTGTCGATAAAGGTATCGGAGGACGGCACATAGGCTTCGGGCTGGTAGTAGTCGTAGTAGGACACGAAGTACTCGACAGCGTTCTCGGGGAAAAACTCGCGGAATTCACCGTAAAGCTGGGCAGCCAGGGTCTTGTTGTGTGCCATCACAATGGCCGGGCGCTGCACCGCCTCGACCACCTTGGCCATGGTGTAGGTCTTGCCGCTGCCGGTCACCCCGAGCAGGGTCTGCGCGCGCAGGCCGGCTTCCAGCCCCTTGACCAGCCCGGCAATGGCCTCCGGCTGGTCGCCGGTGGGCTGGTATTTGGACACGACCTTGAAGGTATCGCTCATTCCGGCTCCGAGTTGGGCATTTCTGTAGCGAGGGACGCAAGTCCCGACAACAACCTGTAGCGAGGGACGCAAGTCCCGACAACAACCTGTAGCGAGGGACGCAAGTCCCGATCAAGGACGCCAGTCCCAACAAGGGCCGGCAGACCGGCACAGAAAAGGCGGCTATCGCCGCCATCGCGACTCGCGTCGCTCGCTACAAATGAGGCACTTCGTTACAACACGTCGGCAATGGCCTTGCAGAGCGTCTCCATGTCACGCGAGCGAATACCGGCCACATTGATGCGACCGGAGCCGACAATGTAGATGGCGTGCTCGTCCTTCAACCGTGCGACCTGCTCTTTGGTCAGGCCGGAGAAGCTGAACATGCCCTTCTGCGCGGCAATGAAGCTGAAGTCACGGTCGGCGCCACTGGCCTTCAGCGCCGCGACCAGCTCTTCGCGCAGACCATTGATACGCTGGCGCATGCCGGACAGCTCTTCCTGCCAGCTGCGGGTCAGGCCCGGATCGGTCAGGATGGTGTGCACCACGGCCGAACCATGGCTGGGCGGGTTCGAGTAGATCGCCCGGATCAGGCTCTTGAACTGGCTCAGCACGGCGTCGGTCTGGGCATGGTCACGCGTAACGGCAGTCAGCGCGCCGACCCGCTCGTTGTAGAGCCCGAAATTCTTGGAGAAGGAGTTGGCAATCAACACCTCCGGCAATTGTTCTACCAGCAGTTGCAGGCCCTGGGCATCTTCTTCCAGCCCGTCACCAAAACCCTGATAGGCAAAGTCGAACAGCACCGCCGACCCCTGAGCCTTCAAGGCAGCCGCAATCTTCTGCCACTGCGCAATTGTAGGGTCCACCCCTGACGGATTGTGGCAGCAGCCATGCAACAGCACGGCATCGTCGCCGGAAACTTTCTGCAGGTCGGCCAGCATGCCATCGAAATCCAGCCCGTGGCTGGCCGGGTCGTAGTAGCGGTAGTTCTTCACTTCAAGGCCAGCAGCCTGAAAGACATTCTGGTGATTGGCCCAGGTAGGGTCGGAGACCCAGATGGTGCGAACACCGAGATGACGCACCAGGAACTCCGCCGCAATGCGCAGCGCCCCGGTGCCACCGGGCGCCTGAGCGGTGCATACCCGGCCCTGCTCGACCAGTTGGCTCTCGTTGCCGAGCAGCAGCTTCTGTACAGCCTGGCCATATTCGGGCGAGCCCTGGATGGAGAGGTAGCCCTTGGTGGTTTCCGAGTTGACCAGACGCCGTTCGGCTTCCTTGACTGCGGCCATGATGGGGGTGTTGCCATGGTCATCCTTGAAGACACCGACGCCGAGGTTGATCTTGTGCGCTCGGGTATCAGCCTTGAAGGCTTCATTGAGGCCAAGGATGGGGTCTTCGGGGGCGACAGACACGCGTTCAAACATGGTGGCAGGTTTCCTGTCCGGTCTATGGGTTCAGGCCCGACAGTATAAACCCTGTGGCGTTTGCGAACCACCGGGATGGGGGGTGGCCTGCTCTGTTGCAGGCTGTGGCCCTTCCCGACAGCAGCCATGTCTTGATCCTGTTACCAGTTCCGCCTGTATTGCCTTTGGGTCCGTCGCCACGGTCCTGATCGGGACCCTGCCGCCGTGATCGGGGTGCTGGGTGAGCAGACACGCAAAAAACGTCGTCCCTGACAGCTCGGTTGCGCACATCCATGTGCGCAGACGGTCTGCTCACTCAGCACCCACTCCCGGCGGCCGCACCTGCAGTGCCGTCCTCATGAAGGGACTTCATCTGTAATGGAGCACCTGTAGCGAGGGACGCAAGTCCCGACCAGGGCCGAAGGCCCTGAATTAAGGGGCGGCTACGCCGCCCATCGCGACTCGCGTCGCCCACTACAACGGAGGCTTTGCTGTAGGCTGTGGCCCTTGGCCACGCACAGGTGCCTCGTCTCGAATGCGTGAGCAAGGCTCACAGCCTACACGGATACGGTGCCTCGGTTGGAGTCGCCTGCCGGGTGCATGCCCTGTGAGACCGTTTGCGCACATGGATGTGCGCAACCGAGCTGGCATGGATGCCGTTTTTTGCGTGTCTCACAGGGCATGTACCCGAGCGTGGCGACGGTTCGATCGGCACCCGCCATCAGGTGGCCACGCACAGGGCGACGTTGACCGGGCCCCATGCGTGGCCAAGGGCCACAGCCTACATGACTGGCGCCTCTCTGCCTGTACCAGAGCAATCAGTCGAGGAAGGTGCCGATCTCGGAGAATTCCTTCTCCAGTGCCTTGAGCTGCTTCTTGGAGTAGCCGCCCAGCACCTCGATGGCGTGGCGCAGGCGTGCGCGCACCATGTCGGGGCCGAGGATGGCCATGGCTTCGAGCACAGATACCGAGCGCGGCGAGCCGGTAACGGAGACAAACATCGGGAACAGCACATCCTTGAGCTTGAGGCCCAGGTGCTCACCGACGGCCTTCACATCCGCCATGATGTGTTCCTTGTCCCAGTGGCGCTGGGTCTCCAGCTTCCACAGGCTGAGCTGCAGGATCTTCAGTATCGTGTCGGCATCCAGCTTCTTGTGCTCGAAATCGGCCGCTTCAATATCCGGCATGCCGGCAAAGAAGAACGCCGCCAGCGGTGCTACGTCACTCAGGCGTTCTACCCGCTCGCGCACCAGCGGCAGGAACTGCATGATGTAGTCGCGGTTGTAGGACCAGTCCATCAGGCGCTGGGCGAACTCCTCGTCGCTCAGGCTCTCACGCAGGTAGCGGCCATTCAGCCAGTCCAGCTTCTCGGTATCGAATACCGGCCCACCCAGAGACACCCGGCTGATGTCGAAGTTGTCGACCATCTCCTGCACGGTGAATTTTTCTTCCCCGTCCGGCATGGTCCAGCCCATCATGCCCAGGTAGTTGACCAGGGCTTCCGGCAGGATGCCCAGACGGTAGTAGTAATCGATCGAGGTCGGGTTCTTGCGCTTCGACAGCTTGGACTTGTCGGCATTGCGCAGCAGCGGCATGTGGAAGAACACGGGCGCTTCCCAGCCGAAGTACTGGTACAGCAGAATGTGTTTCGGCGTGGACGAGATCCACTCTTCACCGCGGATCACATGGGTAATCCCCATCAGGTGATCATCCACCACATTGGCCAGATGGTAGCTGGGCAGGCCGTCGGACTTCAGCAGCACCTGCATGTCGACCTGCTTCCACTCGATCTCGATCGGATCCCGCAGCATGTCACGCACTTCACAGGCACCCTCGCGCGGCACATCCATGCGCACCACGGATTTCTCGCCCTGCGCCAGACGCGACTGCACTTCTTCCTGGCTCAGGCCCTTGCAGCGACCGTCATAACCCGGCGGCTGACCGTTCAGGCGCTGTTCACGGCGCATGCTGTCGAGTCGCTCGGCCGTACAGAAGCAATGAAAGGCATGGCCCTTGTCGACCAGTTCGTCGGCATACTTGCGATAGATCTCGGAGCGCTCGCTCTGCCGGTAGGGGCCGGCGTCACCGCCCACATCCGGACCTTCGTCCCAGTCCAGACCCAGCCAGCGCAGGGCCTTGAGAATGGCCTGTTCCGACTCCGGAGTGCTGCGGGCCTGATCGGTGTCCTCGATGCGCAGAATGAAATCTCCGCCCTGACTTCTGGCGAAGGCGCGGTTGAACAGGGCGATATAGGCGGTACCCACATGCGGGTCGCCGGTGGGAGATGGCGCAACACGGGTGCGGACTCTGGCCATGGATCCTCTCAGTTGTCAGGTTCGAAGAATTTCGGAACCCGCGATTATAAGGAGGCAGGCGCCCGAACGCTACCGCTGTTGCAGGGGTGTGCTTTGAGGTCAGGGGTTCAGAATGCAGAGCCGGGAGCGGCCATCGGCCTTGGCCTGATACAGCGCCTGATCGGCCCGCACCGCCAGCTCGGCCGGCGTCTCATCGGTATCGAGCTGCGCCAGGCCACCACTGAAACTGCAATGGATAAAGCGACGCCCGCTGGCATCGGACACCGGGTGCCGCACGCGGCCAAAGGCTTCCAGCAGGTCGGACAGCACCACGAAGGCATCACCGGCTTCGGTCTCCGGCATGATGACGGCAAATTCCTCACCCCCGTAGCGACCGATCACGTCGGTCTTGCGCAGACGCTGGCGCAGCAGCAGCGACAGGTTCTTCAGCACCCGGTCCCCGGCGGCGTGACCCCAGGTGTCGTTGACGGCCTTGAACTTGTCCAGATCCAGCATGGCAAAGGACAGCGGGGTCTGCTGGCGTGCAGCCCGGTTCGCTTCCTGGTCCAGCCGTTGCAGCAGATGGGTATGATCAAACAGCCCGGTCAGCGCGTCGCGCTCCATCCAGAAGCGCATGGCCCGATTGCGCTTGCACCGGTGCTGCACGGTCGCGATCAGCAACGACGGGTGCACGGGTTTGGTCAGGAAGTCATCGCCGCCTTCGGCCAAGGCATCCATCTGCTTGGCCATGTCTTCCTCGGCGGACAGGAAGATGATTGGCAACCGGTCATAGCGCGGCTGTTGCCGCATTACGGTAGCCAGTTCGACACCATTGCAGCGCGGCATGTACATGTCCATCAGGATGATGTCGGGCTCGAACTCGTCAACGGCACTGAGCAGCGCCAGCGGGTCGGCCAGAATACGGGTGATCATGCCGGCACTGTTGAGGGTCTGGGCGGCGTGCTGAGCCTGGGTACGCGAATCATCCACCACCAGCACCCGATACAGCTCCGGCATGCTGACCCGGCTCTCGCGTTCCAGCTGTTCCACCACGCGCAGCAGGCTGCTGTCCACATCCACAAAGCCCTTGCCGCCAGCACGCATGGCGCGCAGCCGGGTTTCCATATCGGGTGGGCCCTGATGAAAGAAGATGACGGAGATGGGCTCTGCAACCTCGGACTGAATGGCCTCGATCAGGTCGAAACCGCCGCCGGGACGGCGAAAGTTGACATCGATCAGGATGCCCAGAGGCCGTCGCCAGGCGCGCGCTTCCTGCAGTGATTCCTGGTCCGGGGTCAGGGCCGTACTGATGCCGAAGGATTCAAGCTGATGCTGCATGTCCGCCGCCAGGTCAACCTGTTCAATGGCGACATAGACTTCCGGCTGGGCAAAGGCCGCCAGCCCGGGCAGGGTGTGATCCTGCTGCCTGATTGCCAGCTTGCCCAGATGCCCGATGTGGTCCGCCAGTTCAGCCAGCATTTCACTGCCTGGCGGGCGCGCTTCGTCACACTGGTGCAGCAGGGCCAACAGCGGTTCGACACGAGCTTCCATGTCCTTGCGTTCATAGCGTCGGGCGGACTTCAGCAGCCGCTCTACCCGATCCTGCAGAGTCTGAAACCAGGCTTTCTGCCAGCGCTGTCGATGCAGCTGGTACCACTGATCCACCACCAGTCTGGCGTCACTGATCACGCGACGACTGAAGTGCTGTTGCAGTTCCCTGATCTTCTTGTTGTCGGTGCTCATCAGTCTCCCGGGCTCTGGGGGCCCGCAGCCTGCGCAGCGTCTGCAGCCGTTGACGGGCCAGCCGACGCTGCTGTTTTTGCCCGGCCGGAGGACCATAACGGGCCGCCAGCACCGCCTCGGCAAACGCACTCAGTTGGTCAGCGAACTCGGGAGAGCGGTTGTGCAGGCGCCGGGCCCATTGAGTCAATCCTTCGTTGGGCGGCAACTCCGGCCACTGGCGCCGACAATGACGACGACCGAGCATTTCCAGCCGGGAAGCGCCCCATAGCCTAGCACGACCGGTCAAATATTGGACACCGTACCACGTCACAAAAATGAAAATCAGTCCGCCGCCGATCCAGGACAGCCAGACTCCCGGCGCCGGGTCGCCAAACCAGTCCTCCAGCAATGAAGACTGATCATCGGCATCGAAATTCAGCACCCAGCGCTGCCAGCCGTACTGAGCACTGTCCCATTGCCAGTACAGGCGCTGCAGCCAGCCCGGGGCTGTGGTGTCGCCCCAGTTGTCGGAGGCAGTGGCCTGGTCGTCGTCGGTCAGGGCATCACTGAGCGAACCGGTGAGACGATCCGGGGCCACGACGCCGGTGGGGTCAAAGCGAACCCAGCCCTGCCCTTCTATCCAGGTTTCCACCCAGGCATGGGCCTCGCGCGCCCTGACCACCACATAGCTGCCATCCTCACGCCACTGGCCGCCCATGTAGCCGGTGACCAGGCGCGCCGGTATGTCGACGCTGCGCAACATCAGCACCATGGCTTCCGCATAGTGGGCACAGAACCCGAGGCGGCGGTCGAACAGGAACTCGTCTATGCCGTCGGCACCGCCATAGGTACCAGGTTGCAGGGTGTAGCGGAAATCCTCATCGGCAAAGAAATCCATGATGCGTTCAGCCATCGCCAGGTCGCTGTCGGCTTCGGCATACCAGTCGGCAGCCTGTGACCGCAACTGCGGATTACCGGCAGACGGCATCTGCAGCGCTGCCTGGCGCACCCCTGTCGGCAACTCATCCGCCTGCGCCACGGTGCGTGCCGAACGCGCGGTGAGACCGGTCGGACGGCGCAGGTTTTCGCGCCAGACCAGACGGTTGTCCACGGCCCAGCGGGCATCTGCAGCCTGATAGGTGGTCAGGTGTTCCAGCGTTGCCACCCAGGGCTGGGCGGTGGGCGCCAGTATCATCTCGTAGGACCACTGTTCGGCCGCTGCGGCCGGTGCCGGCGGCTCCCCCTGCAGCAGGTCCGCCGTCGGGCCGGACCCGGACCACTGGGTCCAGCGTGTGCCGTCGAAGTGATTGAGTGTCATGGCGCGCCAGTACAGTTCGGATTGGGGCGGAGCCGCGCCGTCGAAACGGGCTCGAAAGATCAGTTCATTGCTCTGCGCCAGTTGGGCAATACCGCCGGTACTCAGGGTATCGGACAGGCCGGTGCGCGCCTGCTCGGAAGCCATTGGCATCTGCCAGATGGGGGGCAGGCGGGGAAAGGCCACAAACAGCAGCAGCATAAAGGGCACGGCTATCAGTACGGCCCGGGCACTGGTGCGCCAGGCCCCCAGCAGGCTGATGCCGCGCGGTGCATGCAGCCGCGCCAGTGCCGCCAGGCAGAAGGACACGCCGAGAAAGACATAGAGGCTATAGAAGATCCCCTGGTCGAGCAGCAACAGGGTGGCAAACACGAAGAAGGCCATCAGGCTGACCAGCCAGGCATCCCGGTAGGTGCGCATTTCGAACAGCTTGAGCGCCACCCCGATAAAAGCCAGGGCGACATAGAAGTCCAGTGCGCCGGGGTGCATGCCGCCCAACACCAGCAACAGCGGCAGCGCCAGCACCAGCGACCAGCGCACCGCCCGCCCCGGCGGCCGCCAGCGGCCGCGCAGCACCTGCCATTGCCAACTGCCGGTGACCACAGGAATCAGCACCAACCAGGCGGGCAGCATCATCAGCACCGGCGGCATCAGCATGAACTGCACCACCAGCAACAGCGTCAGCACACGCTGCCACTGGGGTGCACTCAGTTGCGGCCCGCGCCGCCAGATCCGCGCTTCAGTCATGTTGCTGCCTCTTTCTTCTTGCCAGACCGGTGCGCTGGCGCCGACCCGCTCAGCGCCAGCGCATCCAGTCCCTGCAGGCGCTGATGCTCGCCCCGCCCGGGCGGCAGCCAGTAGTCCGGCAGCCGCAGAGACCAGTCCGTGCCGGCAGCATCGCATTCCAGTACCCACCAGCAGAGCTGCTGCAGACCGGATTCGCGATCCAGATCGACGACCTGACGGCTGTCGAGATGGCGGGTTTCACCGCCGGCCGGTGGCGGTGCCTTGACCGCCAGTACGCCACGGCGGGCATAGTGCCGCCACAGAATCCGCCGCTGCGGATCACCCGGGCTGTATTCGCGCACATCATCCAGCGCTTCCGGGTCATTGCGCCAGGCGGTGGTCTGCTGTGCCTCCGGGTCTTCAGTCGCGGTCCGCTGGGCACCATGGTCCACCGGCACCGGCCAGGCAATGCCCTGCTGATCCGGCAGCCAGTAGGTCCAGGCGGTGATCCAGCCAAACGGAAAGCGGGTTTCCACACGCAGCCGCGGTGCCGGCTGCAGGCCCCGCTGCTGCGGGGTGGTCTGCACGCTCAGTTGCACATGTTCCTGCGCTGCCAGCTCGTCCAGCCAGCGCTCCGGCTGTTCGTCACCGGACACCAGCAGGCCGTAGCGGGGCCGCTGGCTGTGCAGATGCACCGCATGCTGCATGGGTGCTCCCACAAAGCCCGAAGCACTGTGACCGGCCTGCAGTTGCAGGCCCGACAGATTCAGGTAGGTCAGATGAATGGACAGCACAAAGAGAGCAACCAGCCAGAAGGCCAGTGCCAGCACCAGATTGTTCTGATAGTTGGTGCCCATCACGAACAGCAGCAGCACCAGCAACAGCAGGCCCATGCCGTAGCGATTGGGAATGATGAATATCTGCCGCTGGCCCAGCCGGATACGGGTTCGGGGTGGCGTGCGGGTCCGAATCCAGCGCTCCAGCGTGGCTTCGGTGGCATCGCGCAGCATGCCCATGTCAGGCTCCGATGGGAGTTTCGGCCAGGGTTTGCTCGGCGATCAGGGTGCCGGCATTGCCCTGCCGGGCCTGCAGCCGATGCTGTGCTACCGACACGAACACTTCCTGCACGTCATCGGGCTGCACATAGTCGCGCCCCGCCAGCAGTGCCCAGGCCTGGGCCATGCGGGTCAGACCCAGCGCCGCGCGCGGAGACAGCCCGAGGCGGATATCGGGGTGCTCGCGGGTGGCCAGAATCAGCCGTTGCAGGTAATCGAGCAGCGGCGCGCTGAGATGAATGCGCCGCACCTGGTCCTGCAGGTCCAGCAGATACTCTGCCGACAGCATGGGTCGAATGTCTGCATAGGACAGACGGCTGGCCTGCCCGGCCAGCAGTTCGCGTTCGATGTCGGCATCGGGATAACCCATGCTCATCGACACCAGAAAGCGGTCAAGCTGAGATTCCGGCAAGGCATGGGTACCGGCCATGTCCATGGGGTTCTGCGTGGCCATGACCAGAAAGGGCTGTGGCAACGGATGCGTTTCGCCTTCCAGGCTCACCTGTTCTTCTTCCATGGCCTCCAGCAAGGCCGACTGCGCCTTGGGCGAGGCCCGGTTGAGTTCATCGGCCAATACCACCTGCGCAAAGATGGGGCCCTTGACGATGGAGAAGGTGCGGCTTTCGGGGCTGTACACGGCGCCGCCCAGCACATCGGCCGGCACCAGATCAGAGGTGAACTGAATGCGTCGATAGCTCAGTCCCAGCACTCGGGCCAGGGTATGACTGAGGGTGGTCTTGCCGACACCGGGCACATCTTCAATCAGCAGATGCCCGCGTGCCAGCACCGTAGCCAGGGCCAGGCGCAATTGCCGTGGTTTGCCGCGCACCATGCGCGCGGCTTCTTCCAGGGTATGTTCGAGCTTCAAGATAGGCTCCCGCAGGCCGAGCGACCGACCTCAGAGAGAGTCCAGTCCTCGTGCCAGATCCTGTTGAATATCTTCCGGATCTTCCAGCCCTACGGCGACCCGGATCAATCCGGGCTCGATACCGGCCGCTACCTTGTCTTCATCTGACAGCCGTCCGTGGGTGGTTGTCGCCGGGTGTGTAATGGTGGTCTTAGCATCACCGAGATTGGCCGTGATGGAAAGGAACTGGGTCGCATCAATAACGTGCCAGGCCGCCGGCTGCCCACCTCGGACCACGAATGACAGCACTCCGCCAAAGCCGGACTGCTGGCGGCTGGCCAGCGCATGGCCCGGGTGTTCCGGCAGGCCGCAGTAATGCACGGTTTCCACCATCGAATGCTGTTGCAGCCAGCGCGCCAGTTGCATGGCGTGCTCGCTGTGCGCCCGCATGCGCACCTGCAGGGTTTCCAGCCCCTTCAGGAAAACCCATGCATTGAAAGGGCTCATGGTGGGCCCTGCCGAACGCAGAAAACCCACGACTTCCTCAATCTGTTCCTGCCGGCCGCAGACGGCACCGCCCATGGCCCGGCCCTGGCCGTCGATGAACTTGGTGGCCGAATGAATCACCAGATCGGCCCCGTATTCGGCGGGCCGCTGCAGAATGGGGGTACAGAAGCAGTTGTCGATGGCCAGCCAGGCATCATGGGCATGCGCCAGATCGGCCAGTTGGCGAATGTCGACCACATCATTCAGCGGGTTGGACGGGGTTTCGGCGAACAGCAAGCGGGTGCGCGGCGTAAAGGCGGCGGCCCAGGCGTCCAGGTCGGTCAGGTCGACATAGGTGACATCCACCCCGAAACGGCCCAGATACTTGTTGAACAGCACCGTGGTCGAACCGAAGATATTGCGCGAGGCAATGATATGATCGCCCTGCTGCAGCAGCGCCATGCAGGTGCTGAGTATGGCCGCCATGCCGGAACTGGTGCCGACGGCCGCTTCGGTGCCTTCCATCAGCGCCAGGCGCTGCTCGAAGGTGGATACGGTCGGGTTGGTATAGCGGGCATAGACATTGCCCGGCTCGTCGCCAGCAAAGCGCGCGGCGGCCTGGGCGGCCGATTCGAACACGAAACTGGAGGTAAGATAGAGCGCTTCCGAGTGCTCTCCCTGCGCTGAACGCGGCTCACCAGCCCGGATTGCGGCCGTGGCGGGCCCCTTGTCCTGCCAGTTCATGGCCTGTTCCCCTTTTGTTCCTGAGTCAGTAGTCATTATGCAGGTCAATCAGGCCCGAGTCATCGACCGGGTCCTTGTTCTGACGCGTCTTGTCGTTGCGGCGGTTTTCCAGCCGCTGCAGATAGTCCGTATCCACATCACCGGTGACATAGTTGCCGTTGAAGACCGAGCACTCGAAGCGGCGCACATCGGCCTTGCTGGTCTGGGTGGCCTGGATCAGGTCTTCCAGATCCTGATAGATCAGGCGGTCGGCACCGATGGCCGTCTCCACCTCGGTTTCGGTGCGCCCGGCGGCAATCAGTTCGCTCACCGCCGGCATATCGATGCCGTACACATTGGGGTGCCGTATGGGCGGGGCGGCAGAGGCAAAATACACCCGATTGGCACCGGCATCCCGCGCCATCTCGATGATCTGCTCACAGGTGGTGCCGCGCACGATGGAATCGTCCACCAGCAGCACATTCTTGCCCTTGAACTCCAGGCTGATCGGGTTCAGCTTCTGCTTGACCGATTTGCGGCGCTGCTGCTGGCCCGGCATGATGAAGGTGCGGCCGATATAGCGGTTCTTGATAAAGCCTTCGCGGAACTTGACTCCAAGCTCATTGGCCAGCTCCAGCGCCGAGGTGCGGCTGGTATCCGGAATGGGGATGACCACATCGATGTCGTGATCCGCCCAGGTGCGCTGAATCTTGCGCGCCAGCACTTCACCCATCCGCAGACGGGCCTTGTAGACCGAGATGCCGTCGATGATGGAATCCGGCCGGGCAAAGTAGACATACTCGAAAATGCAGGGCGACAACTCACGAGCCGGCACACACTGATAGCGATGCAGACTGCCCTCGTTGTCGACATAGATGGCCTCGCCCGGCTGGATATCATCGATCAGCTCGAAGCCGATGGCATCCAGCGCCACGCTTTCCGACGCCACCATGTATTCCACCCGGCCATCGGCCAGGGTGCGCTGGCCGAACACGGCCGGTCGAATACCGTGCGGGTCACGGAAGGCCACCATGCCGTGCCCGGAGATCATGGCCACGGCCACATAGGCCCCCTTGCAGCGCTCGTGAACCCCGGTGACAGCGGCAAAGATGTCGTCGGGTGTCGGCTCCAGTTTGCCCCGCTTCTGCAGCTCATGGGCCAGCGCATTGAGCAGCACTTCCGAATCCGAGGTGGTATTGATGTGGCGCAGATCGCTCTTGAACAGGCTGGGCGCCAGGGCATCAGCATTGGTGAGATTGCCGTTGTGGGCCAGCACGATGCCGTAGGGTGAATTGACGTAGAAGGGCTGACTTTCCGAGGAACTGGAGGTGCCGGCAGTGGGATAGCGCACATGGCCGATGCCCTTGTGACCAATCAGGCGCTGCATATGGCGGGTGCGGAACACGTCACGCACCAGGCCGTTGCTCTTGCGCAGGTAGAACTTGCCCTGCTGCTCGGTGATGATTCCGGCGGCGTCCTGGCCTCTGTGCTGCAGGACCGTCATGGCGTCATACAATGACTGGTTGACTGGCCCGTATCCGTATATTCCGACAATACCGCACATATTAAGGCTACTCTCCGGGGGCTGACTAGCGTCGAACGTCGAAGACGCGCTCGGACGCACTGTGTACATAGGCGCCGGTCCAGTTGACCAGCGGATCGAGCCAGGGCACCAGCAGGGAACCCTGCCAGGTACCGTCGAGGGCGAACAGGCGCGCCACGGCCAGCAGCGCTACCACAATGATGATGCCGCGCAGCAGACCGAACACCACACCCAGCGTCCGGTCGAGACCGGACAGGCCGGTCATGCGGACCAGTTCACCGATCAGGTGATTGACCATGGCACCGACAATCAGCGTCAGGATGAACAGGATGGTAAAGGCGGCAGCCAGACGCCAGCTTTCGGTGGCAATAAGACCGGTCAGCAGGCCGGCCAGGCGCTCGCTGAACAGGACAGCGATGGCCAGCGCGGCCACCCAGCTGGCCAGGCTCAGCAGTTCCTTGACGAACCCCCGCTTCAGGCTGATCAGGGCGGATACTACCACCACAACCAGAATGATCCAGTCCACTACCACCATGTCAAACTATCTCGGCTGCTCCTGTGTACCGGCAAAAGACCGGTCAGGTTCTTTGTTCAGGGTTGAAACCGCACGACCAGGGCCGGCACGTCAAAGGTATCCGACAGCTCGTCCTTGAGGGCCTGTACCGCTTCATAGTCCCGGTCTGGCCCCACCATGACCTGGGTCAGCGTACTGCCATCAGACAGCAGACTTTCCCGGGTGTAGGCTTCGTGACCGGCCTCGCGCAGGCTGTTCAGCAAACGGCGGGCATTGGCCGCATCACGGAAGCTGCCCATCTGCACACTCCAGGCCTGGATCTGCCCGGCGTCATCGGTTTCGTATTCGGCGGCTGCCGGCGGCTCTGCTTCCGGCTCCGCCTCCACCGGCGGCGACGGGGCCAGAATCTCTTCCACCTGCTCCGGTTCGGGCCGCGCCCGCTGCTCGGGTTCCAGCACCGGTGCTTCACTCAGCACGGGCGCCTGCGGTATATCGGTAATGCGGGCTTCCGGCAGGCGGCCCTGGCCGGAAAACAGAACCGGCAACAACAGCAGCAGCAATACACAGAGTACCAGAGCGCCAATCAGTCTTTTCTTCAGGGCTGAATCCATGTCAATCCGTTTGCAGGCAGGCCAGAGCAGCGGCCACGGTGTAGAAGGATCCACAGACCAGCACCGGATGCCCTGCCTCCGCCGCGTCATGCAGTGCCGCTGTCAGGCTGTCGTAGCAGGCCACCTCAGTGGCAGCCAGACCACTGCGCTGTTGCAGTGCCTCGGCGCTCTGAGAACGCGTGCCTGCATCCAGGCTGACCAGCGACCACTGCGGGTTCAGAATCGCGAGGGATTGTACTACAGCGTTTGCATCCTTGTCGCCGAGCATACCCAAAATTATCGTCCAGCGCGGTGCCTCCATACGCAGTCGGCCGGCAACCCAGGCTGCCGCCTGCGGATTGTGCGCCACATCGAGCCAGATGTCAGTCTCGCGCCAGCGTATGTGTTGCAGGCGACCGGGCATCCGGGTGGCAGCAAAGACCTGACGGACCCGCTCGGGGTCACAGGTCACCCCCAGCTCGGCCAGCACCTCCAGCGCCAGATTGGCCGACGGCAGCGGCAGCGCCGGCAAGCTGAATGGCGTCTGCCCCAGTCCCAGCTCGGCCGTGGTGTGCCAGCTGCCAGCGGACGTCAGCGTCGGCACGCTGACAAAGCGCAACTGCGCGCCCACCTCGGCAGCCACCGCGGTGAATACCTCGGGCACCTGGTCGGCGCCCACCAGCAGCGGCTTGCCGGCGCGCGCTATGCCGGCCTTTTCGCGCGCTATGGCAGCCAGGGTGTCACCCAGCCAGTCGGTATGATCCAGGCCGATGGTGGTTACCACGGCGCAATCGGCAGCCAGAATATTGACCGCATCCAGGCGTCCGCCCAGACCAACTTCCAGCACCAGTGCCTGCAGACCGGCGCGGGCAAACAGATCAAAGGCGGCCAGCGTGGTGAATTCGAAGTAGGTCAGCGATACCTCTGCCCTGACCTGCTCGACCCGGGCCAGGGCATCGACCATGGCCGCAGCGCTCACGGGCTGGCCGTTGATCACGACCCGCTCGGTAAAATGCAGAAAATGCGGGGAGGTATAGAGGCCGACCGTCCAGCCGTGGGCGCGCAACAGCTCGGCTGCGAGCGTGGCCGTGGAACCCTTGCCGTTGGTGCCGGCGACAGTGACGATACGCGTAGCGGAAAAGTCATGGCCCAGACGTGACCAGACCGCACGAATGCGGTCCAGTCCAAGGTCGATGTCTTTGGGGTGCAGTGTTTCCAGCCGCTGCAACCAGGCGTCCAGGGTGCGGGGGCTGTTGTGCCAGTCTTCAGGCGGCATTCAGATGCATCATCTTCCGCAGTTGTCGGGAAATCACCGGCCGCAGGTCCTGGCGTGCGACGACCATATCCAGCGCCCCGTGTTCGAGCAGGAACTCGCTGCGCTGAAAGCCTTCCGGCAGGGTCTGACGTACGGTCTGTTCGATCACTCGCGGGCCGGCAAAGCCGATGCGCGCGCCGGGCTCGGCCATGTTCAGGTCACCCAGCATGGCCAGACTGGCCGACACACCGCCATAACAGGGGTCGACCATGCAGGAGATGAACGGCAGGCGCTCCTGCTGCATCTTCTCGATGGCGGCCGCAGTCTTGGCCATCTGCATCAGGGAGAACAGGGCTTCCTGCATGCGGGCGCCGCCGGAGGTGGGAAAGCAGACCAGCGGCAGCTTGTGCTCCAGACAGACATTGACGGCACGGACGAATTTCTCGCCCACTACCGAGCCCATCGAGCCCCCCATGAAGGTGAAGTCAAAGGCGGCCACAACCACCGGCACCTGTTCCACGGTACCCTTGACAACCTTGAGGGCGTCTTTCTGCCCGGTGGTTTTCTGGGCGGCCACCAGGCGATCCTTGTAGCGCTTGGAGTCCTTGAACTTCAGGCGATCCACCGGCTCCACATCTGCGGCCACTTCCACCTGTCCGTCCGGGTCCAGAAAAAATGCGATCCGCTGCGTCGCGGAGAGGGTCATGTGGTGTTCGCATTTGGGACAGACATTCAGGTTTTTTTCCAGCTCGGGCCGGTACAGTACCGCGCCACAATTGCCGCACTTGTCCCAGACACCCTCCGGGACATTGGCCTTGGCGCGGCTCTCGGACCGAATGATGGAAGGGACCAGTTTGTCCAGCCAGCTACTCATTGATCACTCCTGTCTGTTCCTGATCACGGCATGATAGCGCAGATTATGCGGCATCCATACCATTGCGCATATCTGACAGCAGCGCAGACACTTGTGAGGTAATTTCAACAGCAGGTCTGTCCGCCGCCTGGGCGATGATGTTCACCAGTGCCGACCCGACAATGACGCCATCGGCAACCCGGCTGACGGCGGCGGCATCGGCTGCGGTCTTGATGCCGAAACCAACGGCAATGGGCAGCTCGGTGGCCTGGCGCAGGCGCTCCACATGATGCTTTACATTGTCCACATCCAGCGTGTTGGCGCCGGTGACACCCTTGATCGACACATAGTAGACATAGCCGCTGCTGTGCGCACAGATGGCGCGGGCGCGCTCGTCGGACGTGGTCGGTGTAAGCAGGAAGATGGTGTCCAGTTCACGCTCGTGCAGCATGCCAGTCAGCGTCTCGCACTCCTCCGGCGGCAGATCCACCACCAGCACGCCGTCAATGCCGGCCTCGACGGAAGCATTCACGAAGGTCTCGTAGCCCATGTACTCGATCGGATTCATGTAACCCATCAGCACCACGGGCGTGCGGTTGTCGCGCGCGCGGAAGCGGGCCACCAGAGCCAGCACATCGCGCAGGCCGACGCCATGTTTCAGTGCCCGCTCATAGGCCAGTTGGATGGTCGGACCATCCGCCATGGGGTCGGAAAACGGCACCCCCAGTTCGATCACGTCGGCCCCGGCAGCGACCAGCTCGTGCATCAGGTCCAGGGTGGTATCGATATCCGGGTCCCCGGCCGTGATGTAGGGGATCAGCGCCGCCCGACCGGCCGCCTTGAGTTCGGCAAGTGTGTTCTGCAATCTGCTCATGTGGATACTCCTCAGATGTCCATGCCGTCCATACGGGCCACCGTATGCACGTCCTTGTCACCCCGTCCGGACAGGTTGACCACGATGCGCTTGCCGACCCCCATTTGCGGTGCCAATTTCTTCGCATAGGCCAGCGCATGCGCCGTTTCCAGTGCCGGCATGATGCCTTCAATGCGGGTCAGTTCGCGGAACGCAGCCATGGCTTCATCGTCGGTAACGGAGACATAATTGGCCCGGCCTTCATCCTTCAGCCAGCTGTGCTCAGGGCCCACGCCAGGATAGTCCAGCCCGGCCGATACCGAATGCGTGCCCAGAATCTGGCCATTGTCGTCGGCCATCAGATAGGTTCGGTTGCCATGCAGAATGCCCGGCCGACCGGCGGTAAGCGGAGCCGCGTGCTGGCCGGTCTCGACCCCCAGACCACCGGCTTCGACACCGTAGATGGCCACCGACGGATCATTGAGAAACTCGTAGAACAGGCCGATGGCATTGGAACCGCCGCCGACACAGGCCACCAGGGCATCCGGCAGGGCGCCGGCCTGCGCCTGCAGCTGGCGCCGGGTTTCGCGACCAATGATGGACTGAAAATCGCGCACCAGCATCGGATAGGGATGCGGGCCGGCTACGGTGCCGATGATGTAGTAGGTGTCATCCACATTGGTGACCCAGTCGCGCATGGCTTCGTTCATGGCATCCTTCAGGGTGCGCGTGCCCGAGGTCACCGGCACCACTTCGGCGCCGAGCAGCTTCATGCGATAGACATTCAGTTTCTGCCGTTCGACATCCTCGGCACCCATGTAGACCACGCACTCGAGTCCCAGGCGGGCCGCCACAGTGGCACTGGCCACACCGTGCTGACCGGCACCGGTCTCGGCGATCACCCGGCGCTTGCCGACATGCTTGGCCAGCAGGGCCTGACCAATGGTGTTGTTGATCTTGTGGGCACCGGTGTGGTTGAGGTCTTCGCGCTTCAGCCAGACCTCGGCGCCGCCCCATTTCTCGGTCAGACGTTCAGCCAGGTAGAGCGGCGACGGACGCCCGACATAATGCGCCAGGTCGTGGTCGAATTCGGCCTGGAACTGGGGGTCGTCTTTCAGGCGACCATAGATGTCGCTCAGTTCTTCCAGGGCGTTCATCAGGGTTTCCGACGCAAAGCGCCCACCGTGAATCCCGAAGTGCCCGCGCAGGTCCGGCCCCTGATGGTAATCGCGTTGTTCAGTCATGCTTCTCGTCCTCCTCTCGGACAGCGGCCACAAAGGCCGCCATCAGCGCTGAATCTTTTTCGCCCTTCTGGCCTGCATACTCGATGCCACCACTGACATCGACGCCCCAGGGTCGGATGGCGCGGATGGCCGCGCCGACATTATCCGGGGTCAGGCCACCGGCCAGTACAATGCGTTCGCGCCACCCTGCCGGTATACGCTGCCAGTCAAAAGTCAGGCCGGTACCGCCGGGCTGCTCCGGGTGCCAGGCATCCAGCAGCAGGCCTCGGGCATCGGGCCACTCGGTCAGTACCTGCTCCACCTCTGCCTCAGGGTGCATGCGCACGCCCTTGATCCAGGGGCGCCCGAACTGGCGACAGAACTCATTGGATTCATTGCCGTGGAACTGCAGGCAGTCCAGCGCCACCCGGTCGAGCACGGCTTCCACCGCCTGCACGGTCGGATCGACAAAGAGTCCGGTCAGGGACAGAAACGGCGGCGCTGCGGCAGCCAGTTCGGCGGCCTGGTCGATGCTGACGGCGCGGCTGCTGTGGGGCCAGAACACCAGCCCTGCCGCATCAGCGCCCAGTTCGGCCGCCAGACGGATATGTTCGCTGCGGCGCAGACCGCACAGCTTGATACGTGTTGGTCGGGTCACTCTGTCTGTCCCCCCTGTATCGGGTCATTGACCGGCAGAAACGCCGGGCCCAGCGCCGGTGCAGGCAACTGGAAGGCCGGATCGTACTCGGCCGCAATCAGATACAGCCCATCCGGGCGCGCGGTTACGCCGCCCTGCTGACGATCCCGGGTAGCCAGCACCTCGGCCGCCCAGCTCACCGGTGCCTCGCCACGGCCTATCGCCATCAGCACGCCGGCAATATTGCGCACCATATGATGCAGAAAGGCATCGGCGCGGATATCGAGCACCAGCAGCTTGCCCTGACGCTTGACCTGACAATGGGTCACGGTACGCACCGGGCTCTTGGCCTGGCACTCGGCGGCCCGGAAGGCACTGAAGTCATGACGGCCACAGAAACTGAACGCCGCCTGCTGCATCAGCCGTTCATCCAGCGGCGACTTTTCCCAGGTGGCGGCATGACGCATCAGGGCACTGGGCACGGGATGGTTGTAGATCACATAACGATAGCGTCGGGCCCGCGCCGAGAAGCGCGCATGAAAGGTATGCGGTACCGGCTTGACCCACTGCAGGCTGATATCGTCGGGCAGCCGGGTATTGCTGCCCAGCAGCCAGCCCCAGGGCTTGCGCACGCTACTGGTATCAAAATGAATGACCTGACTGGTCGCATGCACCCGCGCATCGGTGCGCCCGGCACAGTGCAGCTTGATCTCGTGATCGGCCACGAAACCGATAGCCTGCTGCAGGTAATTCTGAATGGTGTGCGGTGTGGCGCCCTGCGTCTGGTAGCCGTGATAGGCGGTGCCCTGATACTCCACGCCAGCCGCCCAGCGCAGTGTCCGCTGCGGGGTTTCCGGCGCAAACACTTCCGGACCTCCGGGCTGTGCGGTGGCCTGACCAGCGGATGCAGATTGTGGCGCCGGTGAAGCGGACATAAAAAAGGCATCTCAAGTAACTGAGACGCCAATCTTAACACTATCGTTTAGTTTGAATCAACAGCTGCCCGGAAAGCCCGGCCTACAGGGTTTCCAGCAGTTTACGTGCATCCGATTTCTGGCTGTCATCGCCCTCTTCCAGCACCTCGTTGAGAATATCGCGTGCGCCGTCGCCGTCTTCCATGTCGATATAGGCGCGGGCCAGATCCAGCTTGGTTGCCACCTCATCGGTGCCTGCCAGGAAGTCGAAATCATCGTCCCACTCGCCGGTAGCGTCGTCATCGGCATTGGCCGTGACCGGCTCGGGCTCCGACTCGGACAGGGTCTCGGTTTCCGGCTCTGGCTGATCAAATGCCTCGGGTTCCGGCATTTCCGCTTCCGGAGCCGACTCTTCCAGGTCGCCCCAGTCTTCAGTCGGGTCTTCTTCCCCGGCGAACGGGTCTTCTTCCCCGGCGAACGGGTCTTCCAGATCCGGCAGGTCACCCAGATCGTCAAGATCGTCGATGTCCTCGCGCTTCTGGTCGGGCCCCTTATCTTCCAGACCACCGGCTTCCAGATCATCATCCAGGCCGAGATCATCGGCGCCGGAGAAGCTGCCACGCTCCGGCTGTTTCAGATCATCGGCGCCCGACAGATCGGTGTCCAGATCGCCAAAATCGAAGTCGAGATCTTCATCCAGTTCCAGTGTGTCCAGCGCCGCTGAATCGTCGGTGGTGCCGGCTGCGGGTCGGCGGTCGGTGTCCAGATCGAAATCCAGTGACAGGTCGTCATCAGGACCTGTCATCGCCGAAGTGGACTCGGCGACCGACTCCTTCTCCAGCGTGTCCAGATCGAAGTCCAGCGACAGACCCTCGTCTGCGCTCGGGTCGTCCAGAGGGTCATCCAGCTCGGGTACGCCGTCGTCCAGTTCAGCCGCTGCCGACTGTCTGGCCGGTTCCGGCGTGGCCTCATCGGTATCCAGTTCGAGGTCCAGATCAAGATCCAGGTCATCGAAGTCGTCGGCATCGAAGTCGTCGGAGAGATCATCGCCAACCAGGGTATCCTCGCCGCCGCTCTGGAACTGATGGCGCAGGTGGTCCAGCACTTCCGGGGCACCGGTGAACTGCTCGGCCAACTCATTGAAGGCCGGGCGATTGCCGGTTTCAGCGTACAGCTCCAGCAGCTTCTGCTGTACAAAGGGATCCTGCGGAATCTGGTCGAGAGCCGCTTTCAGGGCTTTCTCGGCTTCGTCATAACGCTGAAAGGCCATGTACAGCTCGGCATTCTCGACCGCTTCGGCAGCCGCAGCGCCATTCTGGCCCTCTGCGGCCGTTTCCGGCAATGGATCTGCTTCCGCAAGCAGATCATCCGACAGGTCATCACCTTCGTCAAAAGGGTCGTCCGCTACCGGGTCATCGTCCATCAGGCCTTCATCCACATCCAGTGCATCCGCATCGGCTGCGTCAGCTCTCTTGCGCCGCACCAGGCTGATCAGGGCCAGGATGAGCAGTACCCCGGAAAGCACCAGCACGGCATTCATGGGCTGTCGAATCCAGGCCAGCAGGTCATCCAGCAGCGCCCACGGAGAGGTAGTGATGGCCGGGCCGTCCAGATCCGGAAGCTGGGCAATGGAATCCTGTGCCATAGGGGCTTCTGCTTCGGCTGCCGGCGCATCACCATCGGTGGGCGCGGTCGGGTCATCGGCCGGAGCATCCGGGCCGGGTGCCGGCACGGCGGCCTCTTCTTCCTGCTCACGCTGGGCCTGTTCCTGCCGCTCCAGCTCTTCTGCCGCCGCCTGCAACTGCGCCGCAGATTCACTCTGCAGGTCCATCAGGCGGCTGAGCAGATTGACCTGCTCTTCCAGGTCCAGCAGGCGGGATTGCTGTTCATCGTACTGCCGGCGCAGTTCGTCATTCAGTTCCTGCTGAATGGCCAGTTCGTTCTGCAACCGCGCCACTTCGGCTTCACTGGCACCGTCGGCGGCGCCGGCTTCCGGTTCGCCGGGCTCGGTAATCACTTCCAGGAAGCCGTCCGGATCACGTCCCGCTTCCCCGTCAGCCAGTCCGCTGGCGGTATCGTCGGTCGCAGCGATCTGGGCTTCCGTGGCCGGCGGCGTGCCGGCCAGCGCAGCGTTCTGGCGCGCCACTTCGCGCGTGGCTTCGGCGACCGAGCGCACGGCTACCTGATCAGCGTCGGGCAGATTCAGCAGGCTGCCGGCCTTGACCCGATTGATATTGTCATTGATGAAGGCATCCGGGTTCATGTCCTGAATGGCCAGCATGATCTGTTGTGGCGTCTGGTTTGGATCCTGACGCGCCCGCAGGGCAATTTCCCAGAGTGTATCGTTGTTGGCGACCCGGTACTGGCTGTCCGGCAGTTCTTCTATGCGGCGCTGCGGCTCGGCAGGCTGAGTGACCTGGGGCTGCGAAGGCGGTTCTATTGCCGGCAGTTCCGGCGCCGGCTCGGCCGGATCTTCGTCAGGAAAAGGATCACTGGCCGGAAAGGTCTGTTCCATGACCGAGTCGCCCTCGGCGAACACGGGCGGATCAAGCAGCAGGGTGTACTCGCGCACCAGCCGGCCACTGGGCCAGCGCAGTTCTACCAGAAAATCGAGAAAGGGTTCCTCTACCGGCTCGCTGGTAGTGACCTGAATGACAAAGGCGTCACCATCGGGTTGCACATCGAACTCGAGTTGACTCAAAAAGAACAGCCGCTCCACGCCCGCGCGCCGGAAGTCCTCCGGCGTGGCCAGTTGCACATTGAGCTCCTGCGCCGTCAACCCTTCCGGGTTGGTAATCCGGATCTCGGCATCAAGGGGCTCGGTCAGCGCTGACCGCAGCGTGGCTTCACCCAGTCCCACCGCTGTGGCCGCAGTACTGACCATAATCAGCAGCATTACCGCCAGCAGTTTACTCAGGAGCGCATGCACGCGCGTCATATTTCGGGTTCCTTTCACTTCGATGTAACCATCTGTTATCTGTATTTATTGGCCGGAACAGCCGGCAGCAGTCTTGTGGCGGCTACCAATGTACCCAAAGCATTGCCACGACAAAACATTTTTATGCCAAAAAGTCTGTCGTTATTCACATTTCATCACATTCACTAATCGATTCGTAGCCTGTAATAACGCGACACTGGTTGAAATATGCTCAGCAGCGCTAATATGCCCGCATATATAAAAAATGCCACCGGTTGCGGTGGCATTTGCAAATAGATGATCAGAATACCGGGAACCGCTGTCCGCTTCCCGGCGGCCATTATCTGGCCTGGTACTCCTGCAGCACCCGCAGCATGCGGCGCAGTGGTTCTGCCGCACCCCACAGCAACTGATCGCCCACGGTAAAGGCGGAAATGTATTCCGGCCCCATGGTCAGTTTGCGAATACGCCCGATCGGCACTGTCAGCGTACCATTGACCTTGACCGGTGACAGCTCGCTCATGGACAGCTCACGGTCGTTCGGCACCACCTTGACCCAGTCATTATGCCGGGCCAGGATATCTTCGATTTCGCCCACCGGCAGGTTCTTTTTCAGCTTGATGGTCAGTGCCTGGCTGTGGCAGCGCATGGCGCCGACGCGGACACAGATGCCGTCAATCGGTACCGGCTTTTCACTGCGGCCGAGAATCTTGTTGGCCTCAACCTGCGCCTTCCACTCTTCCTTGCTCTGCCCGCTGGGCAGCGCCTTGTCGATCCAGGGGATCAGGCTGCCGGCCAGCGGTACACCGAACTGCTCGGTCGGGAAGTCGTCGGCGCGCAGCGTCTCGGAGACCAGGCGGTCCACTTCCAGAATGGCGGCAGCCGGATCGTCAACCTGAGCCGCCACGGCCTGATGCACCGCGCCCATTTGCTGAATCAGTTCCTTCATGTGCCGGGCACCGGAACCGGAAGCGGCCTGATAGGTATGCGGTGTCACCCACTCGATCAGATCTTCCTCGAACAGGCCACCCAAGGCCATCAGCAGCAGACTGACGGTGCAGTTGCCGCCGACAAAGGTCTTGTAACCCTCTTCCAGCGCTGCATCCAGAACCGCGCGATTGACCGGGTCCAGTACCAGCTTGGCTTCATCTTCCATGCGCAGAGCGGAGGCGGCATCGATCCAGTACCCCTGCCAGCCGGCAGCGCGCAGCGGCCGGTACACCTCGTTGGTGTAGTCGCCGCCCTGACAGGAGATGATGACATCCTGCGCCGCCAGCGCTTCGATGGATTTTGCATCCTGCAACGGGGTGGTTTTCTTCTGGCCCACATCGGGCCCCGGCTGACCGGTCTGTGACGTACTGAAGAACACCGGCTCGATGTTCGCGAAATCTTTTTCGGCGCGCATGCGATCCATGAGGACAGACCCCACCATACCGCGCCAACCTACAAAACCTACTTTCAACATGTTGTCCTCACACTGTCAGTGCATTCAATGGCGGCTCAAAGCAGCCAGCACGGCATCGCCCATGGCCCGTGTCGACACGGGCTGTTCATCCGGCCCCGCGATGTCCGCCGTGCGCAGCCCCTGGTCCAGCACATCCGCTACCGCGCGCTCTATGGCGTCGGCCGCAGCGGGTGCCTGCAGCGAATAACGCAGCATCATGGCCACCGATATGATGGTGGCCAGCGGATTGGCGACGCCCTGGCCGGCAATGTCCGGGGCGCTGCCATGGATGGGCTCGTACATGCCCTGTCCGCTTTCATTCAGGGATGCAGAGGGTAACATACCAATGGACCCGGTGAGCATGGCGGCGCAATCAGACAGGATATCACCGAACATGTTGCCGGTAACCAGCACATCGAACTGCTTGGGCGCACGCACCAGCTGCATGGCCGCGTTGTCGACATACATGTGGCTCAGTTCCACTTCCGGATAGTCCCGGGCCACCCGCTTGACCACTTCCCGCCACAGCACCGTGACTTCCAGCACATTGGCCTTGTCGACGGAGCACAGACGACGATTGCGTTTCATGGCCGCATCGAAGGCAACCCGGGCGATGCGCTCGATTTCCGGTTCGCTGTACACATAGGTGTTGAACCCTTCGCGCACGCCATCGTCGCGCGTGCGAATGCCACGCGGTTCGCCGAAGTAGATACCGCCGGTCAGTTCCCGCACGATCAGGATATCCAGCCCGGACACCACCTCCGGCTTCAGCGTCGATGCACCGGCCAACTGCGGGTACAGAATCGCCGGCCGCAGGTTGGCAAACAGGTTCAGATTGGAGCGCAGACCCAGCAGGCCCTTCTCCGGGCGCTGGGCCATCTCCAGATCATCCCACTGCGGGCCACCGACCGCACCCAGCAGGATGGCATCGGCGGCACGCGCCGCAGCCAGTGTATCGTCCGGCAACGGACTGCCTTCGGCATCAATGGCCACCCCGCCGACCAGCGCTTCCCGGGTTTCAATACCCAGTCCAAACCGGGCGTTGACGGCGTCCAGCACACGTGTGGCCTCGGCCACGATTTCGGGTCCGATGCCATCACCGGGCAGAACCAGAACGGATTTTGTCACTTTGATTCCTCTTCGTTTTTTAGTAGACAGTGCACAGATGACAGATGACAGATGACAGATGACAGATGACAGATGACAGATGACAGATGACAGATGACAGATGACAGCAAAATCGTTGCCGAACCACTGCTGGCTGTCGAACCCTCACTGTCTACTGTCGACCGTCTACTGTCGACTATATCCAACTGTCGACCGTCTACTGTCGACTATATCCAACTGTCGACCGTCTACTGTCGACTAAACCTAACTGTCACCCGGCAAACAACCAGGGCGCCTCAACCTGCCGCTTTTCTTCATAAGCCCTGATCTTGTCGGCACTCTGCAGGGTGGTACCGATGTCGTCGAGACCATTCAGCAGGCAGTGCCGGCGGAAGCTGTCGACGTCGAAGGACCAACTGCGACCATCGACCGTGCGCATCTCCTGCTTTTCCAGATCAGCCGTCAGCTCGAAGCCGGGCTGGCTGTACAGGTTCTCGAACAGCTCGGACACCACCTCGGCCGGCAGCACCACGGGCAGAATGCCATTCTTGAAACAGTTGTTGTAGAAGATGTCGGCAAAGCTGGGCGCGATCAGCACCCGAAACCCGAAGTCTTCCAGCGCCCAGGGCGCATGTTCACGACTGGAGCCACAACCGAAGTTTTCCCGGGTCAGCAGAATACTGGCGCCCTGATAGCGCTCCTGATTGAGCGGGAAGTCCGGGTTCAGTGGGCGTTTGCTGTTGTCCTTGCCCGGCTGGCCTTCGTCCTGATAACGCACTTCGTCAAACAGGTTGGGGCCGAAACCGCTGCGCTTGATCGATTTCAGAAACTGCTTGGGAATGATCATGTCGGTATCGACATTGGCCCGGTCCATGGGTGCAACCAGGCCGGTGTGTACGGTCAGTGCCTGCATGTTCAGTTCCCCCACTCGCGAATATCGACAAAATGGCCTTCAATGGCTGCTGCCGCCGCCATGGCCGGGCTGACCAGATGGGTGCGACCGCCAAAACCCTGCCGGCCTTCAAAGTTGCGGTTCGAGGTCGAGGCACAATGCTCGCCCTGCCCCAGCTTGTCGGCGTTCATGGCCAGGCACATGGAACAGCCGGGCTCTCGCCACTGGAAGCCGGCCTCGGTGAACACCTTGTCCAGCCCTTCCTGCTCGGCCTGTTTCTTGACCAGTCCGGATCCGGGCACCACCAGTGCCTCCTTCAGCGAACCTGACACCTTGCGGCCCTTGACCACGCTGGCGGCGGCACGCAGATCCTCGATGCGGGAGTTGGTGCAGGAGCCGATAAAGACCCGGTCCAGGCGGATATCGGTCAGCGCCTGCCCTTCCTTGAGGCCCATGTATTGCAGCGCCCGCTGGAGACCCTGGCGCTGCGTTTCACTCGGCATGTCGGCCAGCATGGGTACCCGACCACGGATACCGGCCACCATTTCCGGCGACGTGCCCCAGCTCACCTGCGGCTCGATAGCGGCGGCATCGATTTCGACCACACGGTCGAACACGGCGTCGTCATCACTGACCAGGTCACGCCAGGCCTGCACGGCCAGATCCCAGTGCTCGCCCCTGGGCGCGAAGGGCCGTCCGTGGAAATAGTCGATGGTGGTGTCATCCACTGACACCATGCCGGCGCGGGCGCCGGCCTCGATGGCCATGTTGCAGATGGTCATGCGCCCTTCGACCGACAGCGAGTGAATGGCCGTACCGCCAAACTCGATGGCATGACCAGTACCGCCGGCGGTGCCGATGACACCGATGATGTGCAGCACTACATCCTTGGCGGTCACGCCCGGACCCAGCTCGCCGTCCACCCGCACCAGCATGTTCTTCATCTTCTGCTGAATCAGACACTGGGTGGCCAGAACGTGCTCGACCTCGGAGGTGCCGATGCCCATGGCCAGCGCCCCGAAGGCGCCATGGGTGGAGGTGTGCGAGTCACCACAGACGATGGTCATGCCGGGCAGCGTGGCGCCCTGCTCCGGGCCCATCACATGGACAATGCCCTGCCGCTCGTCACCCAGCCCGAACTCCATGATGCCGGTAGAGCTGCAGTTGTCATCCAGTGTCTTGACCTGCAGGCGCGACACCTCGTCCCTGATGCCTTCGATACCGGCCTGCCGCTCCAGCAATGTAGTCGGCACATTGTGGTCTGCCGTGGCCAGGTTGGCACCGATGCGCCAGGGTTTGCGGCCCGCCAGGCGCAGCCCTTCAAAGGCCTGCGGCGAGGTCACCTCATGAATCAGATGCCGGTCAATATAGAGCAGAGCACTGCCATCATCGCGCTGGTCAACCAGATGGGCTTCCCATAATTTGTCGTAAAGCGTTTTACCCGCCACCGTGATGCACCCCTGTTGTTTTCTTGATGCGCTCAGTTTACTGTTCCACGTAAATAAAACAAATTCATCTTTTTTATACATTCCATAACCTTATGGAATGCAACTGCCAGGAGAACGCACCCATGCTGGATCTGCACAGTCTCGAGGCCTTTGTTGCGGTCAGCACACACGGCAGCTTTTCGGCCGCAGCAGAGCGCCTCCACCTGACTCAGCCCGCAGTCAGCAAGCGGCTGCAGAGCCTGGAACAACAGATTGGCAGCCCGCTGTTCGATAGGGTCGGGCGCCGCATCCATCTGACTGATGCCGGCAAGACGCTGCTGCCCGCCGCCCAACGCATTCTGCAGGAGGTGGACAACGCCAACCGTACCCTGCAGAACCTCTCCTTGCAGGTGGCCGGTCGACTGTCCTTTGCCACCAGTCACCATATCGGCCTGCACCGGCTGCCCCAGTTGCTGCGCGACTTCATCGACCAGCACCCCGAGGTGGAAGTGGACCCTCACTTTCTGGAATCGGAAGTGGCCCATGAGGCGGTACAGCGCCGCGAGGTGGAGTTTGCTTTCGTGACGCTGATTCCGCGGCCACCCAGAGCCATTGAACAGATTCAGCTGTGGACCGACCCACTGGTGTTCGTTGCCGCCCGCCATCACTTTCTGGCCCGCAAGACCCGCCTGCAACTGAACGAACTCTGCTATACCCGCGCCGTGCTCCCGCACGAGAGCTCGGCCACCTATCAACTGATCCGCCAGCAGTTTGCCCAGCGCCAACTGCCGCTGAAAACCACCCTGCCGGTGAACTATCTGGAAACGATCAAGATGATGGTTACGGTAGGCCTGGGTTGGAGTGTATTGCCGGCCTCCATGCTGGACGAGCGTCTGGTGCAACTGCCGGTGGACATTCCGCCGGTGCAGCGCACGCTGGGAGTGATCCGCCTGCGCGAGAGAACCCTGTCCAACGCAGCCTCGGCCCTGCTCGACAGCCTGCAATAACAGGCACCGTTAGCGCTCAGAATCGAGAAGAAGCGCGCGGCAGCATGCGCTCGCGCAGGTAATATGCAATGAATGCCAGCAGCGCCACCGGCACCGCCAGCAGAGCTCCATACCAGTGCGCATCGATCAGTACCGGCGCATCAGCAAAGTAACCACTGAACTGGGCCGCCATGGCCATGCCGCTGTCTTCCCAGACCACCTTGAGCAGAATGGCCACCACAATGGCGAAGCGAGGCCAGACGCCGAGCCAGGGGCTCCAGGCGAACGCCACCATCAGCCAGCCGTGCCCGACCCCGGAAAAGCCGCGGTAGATGTCGATATCATCGTTGTTGAACCAGATGCCGGCGGACACCCCGGCCATCAGCCCTGCAGCCAGCAACAGGCCCGGCCAGCGATTCATCCAAAGCGGCGCCAGCAAGGCGGCCAACAGCACCGCCACGGCATTGGAGAGTCCGTGCGCCGGCGTACCGTGAGCCAGATGCGCACTCAGCCAGCGCCAGTACTCACCTGCCTGCAGTGCCGAGCGATCGTATTGCCAGCTATCGGCCCACCACCAGCCGGCAACCAGCAGGAGCAGCACCACCAGCGGCGTGACGCCCTGCGCCAGACGATAATTGGTTTTTCGGGACCGTTTCCAGGCCGTGGTTGCCATGCCCTTTACTCCGGGGTCGTTGCACTTTGGTTGTGAATCCTATACAAAACCGCTCCCGCCATCAGCAGGAAGCCTTATTGTGTGGTTTAAAAGTTGTTTTATCTACCAGATTCGCGACGCGGAATTTGCCGACCGCTGTGCCGCCTCTCAACTGACGGCCCAGCATGGCTTCAATGACTGCCTGCCCACGCAGCCGGTCAGCCTGGGTCTGGTGCCGCCCCACCGCGGCCTGAGCGAGCTGCAACTGACCAGCCGCCAGATTCTGGTGTGGAAGCTGCAGCGCCAGGAGCGCCTGTTGCCGACCAGTGTGGTCAACGAAACCCTGGCCGAGCGCGTCGAAGCGCTGCAGGAGGCCGAGAGCCGTCGGGTCGGGCGCAACGAACGTCAGGACCTGAAGGACGAAATTACTCAGGAGCTGCTGCCACGGGCCTTTACCCGCAACCAGCAGCATATGATCGTGCTGGATCGTGATTCAGGCTGGCTCTTTGTCCAGAGCGGCAGCGAAACCAGAGCCGATGAACTGACCGCGCACCTGCGCGAAGTGCTGGGCGAATTGCCGGTGGTGCCGCTGGGCGCGCTGTGTCAGCCCGAACCGGTGTGGGCGGCCTGGCTCAGCAGTGGCGATCTGCCAGCGGATGTCGAGGTGGCCGACGAACTGACCCTGGTGCATCCGGCCGAAGAGTCCACGGTACGCACCAAGCAACTGCCGTGGGACAGCGCCGAGGTACAGCAACTGCTGACCAGCGGCTACAGACCCAGTCAGTTGCTGCTGCACTGGCAGGACCAACTGACACTGCAGATCAACGACAAGAGTGCACTGAAGCGCCTCAAGTTCGCCGATGAGCTGATCGAACAGGCAGCCAACGACGGCGGTGACGACGCACTGGCAGAATGGGAAGCCGGGCTCCACCTGATGACGGCGGCTCTGCGCACCTTCAGCAATGCCTGGCTGGAGTGGTGTCAGTCCGACCCGGCGCCCGAACCAAAACCCTCGAATTCATAACGCCGAATCAGCCGCGCCGCTTCCAGCACCCGGGTGCGATGTTCCCGTTCATGGGCCTCTCGCACCTGGTCCTGCCGCAGGCGCTCCTGCGGTGTCAGAGCCTGCCGTGCCTGGTGCGTATCCAGCTCTCTGACCTGTTCATAGAGGTCATCAAAGGCCTGAAAGCGAGCTCTTTCCTCAGCCGGCAATTCCATGCCCTCGAGCAGAAAGCGGATGCGGATCGAGCCTTCCGAAATATTCAGATCTTCTTCCACCATGTTCTGGGCAATAATGCGAATGCTGTCGATCAGGTAGTCCTCATGCACCTGTCTCTGGCGCTGATAGCCGGCCTCCTGCTGCGCAATCTGCCGTCGGTGCTGCCACAGCCGCCAGTGCAGCCAGCCGGCATAGGCGCCCAGGCCCAGTACGATAAACAGCGCAAGCACAGTCAACAGCGTCAGCATAGAACCATTCCATAGGTCAACAGGATGTAGAGGCGACAAACCTCGGTCAGGGTTGTGCCGGCAGCTCGTCGGCCGGCAGCAGAGCGGGCGATTCGGTGACCGGGTCATAGACCAGCGCCCAGTCACCGGCGTCCAGCCCGGCCAGGACTTTAGTCACTTCACGCTTCAGATCAAAGCCTTCGACATTCTGATCAGCCACCTGCGCCACCAGGCAGGCTTCCACCACACCCGCCAAAGCTTCCGTCGACAGGTGCTGCCAGGGTATGAGCACAGGGCTCTGATCCGGATCAGGGTCGAACGAATCCAACTTCATGCTCCCATTCACAGCAGACCTGCAGAATTCTCTGGCCTGGCTGATGATAATCGCCCTGGCACTGCCAGGAGAATACATGCTGGCCGCTCAGCTCGGTCTCCAGCCAGACCGTGGCCGAGCGCCAGTACATGCAACTCAGCAGAGACTCGAACTTGGCCAGCCAGCGCCCCCATTCATACTCCACGGCCCGGTAGGACCCGGCGAGCTGAATGACCGGCGTCAGATAGGTGCCCTGCATCTCCTGCGTACCGGGCAGATTGAACATATCCACCGTCAGATAGGGGAAATCGTCCTCGGTACCCAGCGACAGAATGGCATTGCGATTGACCTGCCGGAAGTTCATGCTTTCCAGCCGGTCGGTCGACGTCACCGTGCGGATCAGGCCATGTACCACCGATTCCTGGTCCAGGCTCATTGATCGTCCTCCAGCCACTGGCTGCGCCGACGCAGCCATTCAGCCTCATCAATGACTTCAACCCCCAGTTCCTCGGCGCGGGTCAGCTTGCTGCCGGCGCCCGGCCCCGCAATCAGGCAGGTGGTCTGGCTGCTGACACTGCCGGCAACACGGGCGCCGAGCGTCTGCAGGTCCGCCTTCACCTCGTCGCGGGTTGCGCCTTCAAGGCGCCCGGTCACGACCCAGGTCTGTCCGGCCAGCGGCTGGTCGTCAATTGTCGGTGCGGCTTCCGCCGGCCAGTGCACGCCCTGGCCAATCAGAGCCCGAATCTCTTCCCGGTTGTGCTCCTGCTCGAAAAACGCCTTGATATGACGGGCCACGATGGGCCCCACGTCGGGCACCGCCTCTAGGTCCTCGACGCCTGCGGCCTGCAGTCGGTCCAGATCACCGAAATACTGCGCCAGATTGCGCGCCGTGGTCTCCCCCACTTCGCGAATGCCCAGGGCAAACAGGAAGCGCGGCAGGGTGGTGTTCTTGCTGGCTGCCAGCGCCGCCAGCACGTTGTCGGCCGACTTCTCGGCCATGCGGTCGAGCTGCAGCAGATCGTCGCGCTGCAGGCGATACAGGTCGGAGAAATACAGTACCCGACCGCTGTCGATCAGCGTCTGCAGCAGCTTCTCGCCGACGCCGTCGATATCCATGGCGCGCCGCGAGACAAAGTGCTTCAGTGCTTCCAGACGCTGCGCCCCGCAGGTGATACCGCCGGTGCAGCGCGCCACCACCTCACCCTCCTGGCGGGTAATGGTCGAGTCGCAGATGGGACAGCGCTCCGGCAGCGGCACCTTGCGCGCGCCCGGTGGTCGTTTTTCCACCACGGCCCCCAGTACCTTGGGGATGACATCACCGGCCCGGTGCACAATGACGGTATCGCCCTCGTGCAGATCCAGGCGGGCGATCTCGTCCATGTTGTGCAGCGTGGCATTGCTCACCGTCACGCCACCGACCTGTACCGGCTGCAGGCGCGCCACCGGCGTCACGGCACCGGTGCGGCCAATCTGAAAGTCGATCTTGTCCAGTACGGTCAGGGCTTCCTGCGCCGGGAACTTGTGTGCCACGGCCCAGCGCGGCGCCCGGGACACAAAGCCCAGTTCATCCTGCTGGCTGATGGCATCCACCTTGTAGACGATGCCGTCGATCTCGTAGGGCAGTTGATCCCGCTTCGCGGCCAGCCGGTCATAGTAGTCCTGCAACTGCGACAGGTCCTGCAGGCGCTGCATGTCCGGATTGATGCGAAAACCCCACTGGTGGAACAGATGCAGCCGCTCGTACTGGCTGTCGGGCAGAGTGGTCTGCGGCTGGCGAATAACCCCCCAGCCATAGGCACAGAATTCGAGCGGTCGCTGCCGGGTCACCGACGGATCGAGCTGACGCAGACTGCCGGACGCGGCATTGCGCGGGTTCATGTAGGTTTTCTCGCCCTGCGCCAGGGCGCGTTCGTTCATGTGCTCAAAGCCGGCGCGGGGCATGTAGATCTCGCCGCGCACCTCCAGCCATTCGGGCCAGCCCTCAGCGCGCAGTTTCAGCGGTACCGACTGAATGGTACGCACATTGGCCGTGATGTCTTCCCCGGCGGCGCCGTCACCGCGCGTGGCGGCCCGTACCAGGCGTCCCTGTTCGTAGTGCAGTGTCACCGCTATGCCGTCGAGCTTGGGTTCACAGCAGAACTGCAGGGTCGTGCTATTGCCCGCCTTGTCCAGCCGCTCCTGCACCCGGCGCACAAACTGGGCCAGTTCATCGGCCGAGAACGCGTTGCCCAGCGACAGCATCGGGACCTCGTGCGTCACGGTCGGGAATCCATCGCGCGTGGGTGCGCCGACACGCTGGGTAGGAGACTCCGGCGTCACCAGATGCGGATGGTCTGCCTCCAGTTGCTCCAGTTCACGGAACAGCCGGTCATATTCGGCGTCGGGGACCGAAGGCTCGTCCAGGACATAATAGGCGTAGTTGTGGGCCTCGATTTCGGCCCGCAGCGCATCGATGCGTTCACTCGGGTTCATGAAGGGTTCAGGCTCGTTTCACCAATTGGCTGCGCTGGAAATCGCGGATGCGTTCCCGGTAATGAGTCAGGGTCTGGGCAGTCATCACGCTGCGGTTGTCATCATGCAGGTCACCCCGCAGGTTGGTCGCGACCACGGTGGCGGTCTGATACATGGCATCAAAGGCTTCCATGGGGTCGGACTGACAGGGCAACTGCAGAAAGAAGGTGATGCCGCGGGTGGCAAAGTGTTCGATGTCATCCAGATCGAAGGTGCCCGGATTGAAGGCATTGGCGGCACTGTATTGCAGCCGGCCTTCATCATCGGTGGCGTGAAAGATGTTCATGCGCCCGAAGCGCATGCCGCAGGCCAGCATGATCTGCAGCAGCGAGGTGCCATCAAATTCGTCATCTTCGGCCGCCATGACCGTCATCACCAGCACCGCCTCCGGTTCCGCCAGCAGTTGTTCACTGGCCTCGGTATCGTTCATCTGGCGTGCCTCGGCCGCCGCCAGCACCGGATCATCAATCTCGTCGGGTTCATCCCAGACGTCGTCTTCGTCCACTGAGGAAGGCGGATTGTAGCCCGCGTTGCGGCTGACTGTCTCGAATTCCGTGGGCTCGTGCGCCAGTTCCTCGTAGAGGTCGGCAAACGGGCTGGCCTTGGGGTCGGTGTAGTCGCGCCGGGCGGGTTCGGCCTCGGTTTCGGCGCTGATGGCCCGATCGAAGTCCTCGTCATCAAGCTCATCAAAGTCGTCACCGGCTGCCGTCGTCTCCGCAGCCGGCTCGTCGTCCTGCGCCGGGGCGCCTGCTTCGGGGCGAGTACCGATAAACAGCGGGTCCTGCCAGTCGGCACTCGCTGCCGGCGCTTTCGGTTCGGGGTCCGGCAGGTCAAAGGCATACTGGCTGGCCCGGGCGTCGGTGTCGGACTCCGGCGACTCGTCGGGCGACTCCACCGAATCGACCAGCATGGGCACCTTTTCGCCGGGTCGCGGTTGCGGCTCGGGTGCAGTCTGTTCTGCCGCCGTTTCCGGTTTCGCTTTCTGTTGCGCGCGCGCCGCACGCCGGGGCCGGGACCGGCTCTTCGGCTTGGGCTCTGCGGCCGGCGGCTCGGGCTCGGCCCGCTGTGACGTCAGCAGGACGTCATCCAGCTCTTCCTCTGCTTCGGACTCGGACCAGGCATCGTCTTTCGTTTCCGCAGATGACGGGTCATCGGCATGCACCCGCGACACCCGGACCGAACTGCTGCCAGTCTCCGGGGTATCGGCGTCGAAAGCGGGCTCAGTGCGCGCAGCGGGACGATCAGGCGGCCGCCGTGTCTGTCCGGCCGCCAGCGGCGACCTGGCCCGGGTATAGCCTCCCTGATAACGTTTCTGCTTGCGCACGCGCCGCCAGGCATCCAGCGCCAGACCCACCATGAAAATGATGGCCAGTACGATGACCCACTCACGCAAACCCATTGGAACGATACCCTATCCTGTTGTGCTGCACAGTCGCCGGGGTCAGGTTGTCGCCATCTCCACGGCTTCATCTACGTTCACGGAGACCAGGCGCGATACACCCGGCTCGTTCATAGTAACACCCATCAGTTGATGTGCAATTTCCATGGCGACCTTGTTGTGGGTGATATAGATGAATTCTACCTGCTCCGACATGGCCTCCACCAGGCGCGAAAACCGGGTCACGTTGGCATCATCCAGGGGGGCATCCACCTCATCCAGCATGCAGAACGGCGCCGGATTGAGACGGAAGATGGAAAACACCATGGCGATCGCGGTGAGGGCCTTTTCACCCCCTGACAACAGGTGGATGGTGGCGTTCTTCTTGCCCGGCGGGCGCGCCATGATGGCCACGCCGGTGTCCAGCAGATCTTCGCCGGTCATCTCCAGATAGGCGTGCCCGCCCCCGAAAACGCGTGGAAACAGCTCCTGCAGACCCGCATTCACCTTGTCGAAGGTGGTCTTGAAACGGTTGCGGGTTTCCTGATCGATACGGCGAATGGCCTGCGCCAGAGTATCCAGTGCGCGCTCCAGATCCTCGTTCTGCTGGTCCAGATAGTCTTTGCGCTCACTTTGCACTCGAAACTCGTCAATGGCGGCCAGGTTGATGGGTCCCAGGCGCTGAATACGCTGCGTCAGCTGTTCGATCATCTGTTCGCAGCTGTCGACGGTCAGGTCTTCCGGCAGGGCTTCGAGCAGGGTCTGCAGGTGATAGTTCTGCTCCTGCAACTGCTCTTCATGCGTGGCCTTGCGGGTATCCACCCGTTCGCGGTCCATCTGGTGCTGCTGCAGGGTCTGTTCGCGATCACGCAGCGCCTGCTCCAGGCGGACCTTCTGCTGGTCCAGATCCCGCATGCCCTGGTGGAAGGTCTCCGCCGCCTGCCGCGCTTCGGCCAGGTCGTTTTCCAGCGCCAACTGGCGCGCCACCTTCTCTTCCAGCTCGGCCTTCAGCTCGTCGTCCGGGTCCATCAGCGACTGCATTTCCGCATGCAGATCTTTCTCCCGCTGCGCCAGTTGCTGGTGCAGGCTGTCGTTGCGGTTGACGGCATCCTGCAGCGACTGCAGCTGGCTTTCCAGACCGCGGACCGACAACTCCAGCTCATGTGATTTCTGGCTGGCTTCACGCTGCCGGGCCCGCGTGTCTTCCAGCACCTGCCGCGCTTCGTCACGGGCATCATTGAGTACGGCCTTGTCTTCCGACTTGTCCTGATGCGCCGCCTGCGCTTCGGCCAGGGCTTCCTGAGCCTGCTGCCGGGCTTCGAACTCCTGTTCGTAGGCCGCTTCGGCTTCCTGCAGTTCGCTGCGATAGCGCTGCAGGTTCTGATTCATCTGCTGGCTGGTGGCGCTGAGCGCGGAAATGCGGGTATCGATCTCGTGCACACGCCGGCGGCATTCATCAACCTGCTGCCGCTGCTGCTGCCACTGCTGTTCCAGGCTGTCCAGCCCGAGCTGGGCCGCTTCCAGATTCAGCTCCGCATCTTCCAGTTCAAATTCGGTTTCATCGACTCCGGCCAGCAACTCTTCCAGCCGGGCCTGTTGCGCCAGCAGACCTTCGCGGTCCGATTCACTGCGGAACAGCCGGGTCCAGCCGGCGCCCAGCCAGGCGCCATCGGTAGTGATCACGCTGTGGCCGGCAGGCAGGTCGGCCAGTTTGCGCCGCGCATCGTCCAGTGAATCGGCCAGGTGCACCTGGTTCAGCATGGGCTGCAGCGCTGCTGGCGCCCGCGCCACGCTGGCCAGGGTACCGGCCGTCGGCGCGGCGCCCGGCGCCTGCTCCGACAGCCAGCTCATGCGCGCCTCCGGCAGGTGCGACCAGGCCGAGTCGGGCAGCCCGCTGGCCGGCAGAATATGGCTCTGCAGCCAGTGGCCGAGCACCCATTCAACGGCCTGTTCCCAGGGGCTCTCGACTTCCAGCTGATTCAGCGCCTGCGGGCTGCGCTGCAACTGCCAGCGGCTCAGCCAGTCCTGCACCTCGCTGCTGTCACCGGCCTGCGCCTGCAGGGTCGCCTGCAGACGGGTAATTTCCTGCTGCTGGCGAGTCAGGCGCTCGCGCAGGGTCTGTACCGTCTGTTGCCGCTGCTGCTGCTCTTCACGGCGCTGCTGCAGGGCGTCCTCGGAGGCCATGGCCTGGGCTTCGGCTTCTTCCAGCCGGGCCTGGGCGGCCTCCAGATCTTCATTGAAGCGCAGCAGCTCTTCCGAGGCCGGGTCGTCTTCCAGCGCCTGCAGCTCCTGCTGCAGTTTTTCGCGCCGCCGCTGCAGTGTCTGCAGTTGCTGGTCAGCCTGTTCTATGCGCGTGCGCCAGCGCTCGCTCTGGCGCGCGGCTTCGGCCGAACCCAGACTGTGCTCCAGCCAGCGTTCTTCCTGTGCGCGGAACTGCTGCTCGCGGTCCTCCAGCGCCAGCGCGGCCTCTTCGGCCCGCTCCCGCCAGATCTCCAGTTCCGGCATCAGATGCGCCAACTGGTCGCGCACTTCCTCCAGCCGACCACGGTCGGTTTCTTCGTGCCGCTGCAGTTCGTGCCGCTCGCGTTCCAGGCGCTGCTGACTTTCCTGCAGTCGCTGCACCTGGTCACGCTGATGCGCGGACTGCTGCTCGAGGCGGGTGATCTCGTTGCCCACCTCGTAATAATCCTTCTGTACCTGCTGAAAACGATCGGCGGCCTCTTCATTGGTCAGCCGCAACTCTTCCATCTGCGCTTCACAGTCACGCAGCTGGGCCACCTGCTCTTCGCGGTCGCGTTCGACTTCCAGAATGCGCTGCCGGATCTGCTGGCTTTCCGTATCCAGATCACGCCAGCGCAGGGTGATCAGCTGCGCGCGCAGTTGCTTTTCGTCCGCCTTGTATTCGCGGTACTTCTCTGCGGCCCGCGCCTGGCGCTCCAGATGCGCCAGCTGGCGTTCCAGCTCCTCCCGGATATCGGTCAGCCGTTCCAGATTTTCGTAGGTGCGGCGCATGCGGTTTTCGGTCTCGCGCCGGCGATCCTTGTACTTGGAGATGCCGGCCGCCTCTTCGATATAGACGCGCAGTTCCTCGGGCTTGGCCTCGATCAGACGCGAGATCATGCCCTGCTCGATAATGGCATAGCTGCGCGGACCCAGCCCGGTACCGGAGAAGATATCGGTAATATCACGCCGGCGGCACTTGGTGCCGTTCAGATAATAGGTCGACTGACCGTCACGAGTGACCTTGCGCCGCACCGAGATTTCGTTGTACTCGGCATAGGGACCACTGAGGGTGTGATCGCTGTTGTCGAACATCAGCTCGACGGAACACTGGGCAACCGGCTTGCGGCGCGTGGACCCATTGAAGATGACGTCGGTCATGGCTTCGCCGCGCAGGTGCTTGGCAGACGACTCCCCCATCACCCAGCGCACGGCATCGATGACATTGGACTTGCCACAGCCATTGGGCCCGACAATCGCCGTCAGATTGGACGGAAACGGGATCTGCGTGGGGTCCACGAAGGATTTGAAGCCGGCGAGTTTGATGCTCTTCAGGCGCATGCCGCGTCGGGGTTCCTTTCCTGAACAAAGAGGCCATTGTATCGGGTTTTGACAGCCACACAAACGGCCATTAGGGCTCGGTTCGGCGTGCCTCGAGACTGAGTGAGGCCACCGCATCTTCACCCGAGGTCGGCACCCGCACCACCTGCGAGGCGTGCGAGGCTTCGTTCAGGCTCGCGCCCGGCGGCGTGGCGAAGGCCACTATCTCGACTTCGTCGCGGGAAGACAGGGCCGCCATGTCCTCGGAACGGTCCTGATCGGTCAGGCGCAGCGCCAGCGGCATCTCGGCAGCGGTGTAGCGCTGCAGGGCCACCAGGGAGCCGTCCTCGGTGTTGCGCGCCACTATATAGATGAAGGCTTCCGGGTCCAGTTCATCCGGCACCGCCGACAGCAGTACCTGCACGCCATCCAGTTCGGCGTCGGCCGCTTCACCGGTCAGCTGCCGGGCGTGCGTCAGGGCGCCCGCCACGGCATCGCGCATGCGACCCGGTTCGGCCACCTCGAGAAAACGCTCCCACACCTCGATGGCCCGGGCCGGGTTGCCGGCATCCATATGCGCCATGCCCAGGGTGGCCAGGGCCTGGCGGTTGAGCGGATCAAGGCGCAGCGCTTCCTCGAAATCGGCTTCGGTTGCGGCCGTCATCCGGCGTCCATCGGCCATGAAACGCGTCTGGGCCCGGTTGCTGATCACGATGGAGAGGTCTTCCGGGTCATATTCATCCAGCGCCCGGTAGGCGGCCTCGACCCGATCATAGGTGGCAATGGCGTCACGCGGCTGGTCCAGTTCTTCATAGCCCAGCGCCAGCATGTAGAGGTCTTCGATATCGGGCCGGCGCTGGTGCTGCAGATGCTCTTCCAGCGCGGTCACAAAGCGCACCTTGTCTTCCGGGCTGCGTTCGCGCACCTGGGCCAGTTCATACAGTGCCATTTCCTGACGCGCCCCGAACGGCTGATAGATCAGCAGCGCCAGCAGCGCCATGACGCCCAGCGTCAGGACCGACCAGCGCCAGTCCAGCCGCCCGGCCGCATCAATGGTTTTCTCGGCAGTGGCTGTCTCCTGCAGGATCTGCCGGTCCAGTTCGGCCTGCAGGGCCTGATAGTCAGCCTCTTCCAGCAGCCCGCTGGCGCGCTCTTCGGCCAACTCGGCACTGCGGGCTTCGTAAACAGCCAGACGATCACGATTGCGGGCCAGCCGAATGGGCTTGCGGCTGCCGTACAGTGCCGGGTACAGCAGAAACAGCGCTGCCAGTGCGCACAGCACGACCAGCATGGATAATACTACCGCCAACAGCATCAGGACGTCTCTCCCCGGTTTTGATCTCGCAAGGCCTGCAAACGGGCCTGCTCTTCGGCACTCAGCGTCGCGGTGGTCATATCATCAGCGCCACCATGGCGGTTGCGGATGCCCACGATCACCGCAATCAGAAAGGCAGTAAGGGCAAAGCCGACGATCCAGATCCAGATCGTGTGGCCGCCCAGACGCGGCCGGTAGGTCACACCCTCGCCATATCGCTCGATCATGTAGTCCACGACTTCGCGGTCGCTGTAACCCTGCTCCAGCAGGCGCGCCACGCGGTCGCGCATCTGCGCCGAGACCGGCGCATTGGAATCCCCGATGGCCTGGTTGTCACACTGCATGCAGCGCAACTGCCAGTTGAGGCGATAGAAACGCTCTTCCAGTTCGGCAGAGGAGAACTCGCGCAACGGTTCCACCAGCGACTGATCTTCCTGAATCAGCAGGCCGGTGCCCTCGCCGATGGTCTGTGCCGGCGCCTGGGTCGACAGCAGCCCCAGCGCCAGCAGTATTGCCCAGTAGCGCATCACAGGGACTCCCAGACGTCGCGCAACGTATTCTCCCAGTGTCGTTCATTGAGAATGCCCACATGGCGGTGGCGCACTATGCCCTCGGCATCGACAAAATAGGTTTCGGGAGCACCGACCACACCCAGATCAAAGCCGAACTCGCCAATCGGATCAAAAACATTGAACACATAGGGGTCGCCGCGTTCTTCCAGCCATTCGATGCCGCCATCCCGCGTATCACGATAATTCAGCCCGATAATGCGCACACCGTCAGCGGCCAGGCCGTTGAGTACCGGGTGCTCGATACGACAGCTCGGGCACCAGGAGCCCCAGACATTGAGCAGAAAGGGCTCGCCCAGCATGTCTTCATTGACCCGCTGCAGTTCCGGGTCGACCAGGTCTTCCAGCGCGAAGGCCGGCAGTGGCTGGCCGATGCGGGTGGAGGGCGCGCTGCCTTCCTGCTCGTTGTTCGACAGCATGTAGCCGAACACGGTGGCCGCGACCATCACCACGAAAAAGGGTACAAACACCACCCAACGCATCAGGTTTCTCCCAGTTTGATTCGACGATAGCGTTTATCCAGAATCGCCAGTCCGGCACCCAGCGCCATAATGATGGAACCCAGCCAGATCCAGCGCACAAAGGGTTTGACATGCAGACGCACCGACCAGGTTTCGCGATCCGCTGTCAGTGGTTCACCCATGGACACATAAAGGTCCCGATTCAGCTGCCCGAGAATACCCGCCTGGGTCATCAGTTGACCCGCCACCGGGTAGAAGCGCTTTTCGGCCAGCAGTTCGCCGGCCGGACGGCCGTTGCGATACAGATTGAAGAAGGCCATCTGGGTCTCGTAGTTGGCCACTGCCCGTTCGTCATACTCGCGGAACTCGAAGGTCCAGTTGCCCAGCGCATAACGATCACCCGGTGCCATACGCACATCCTGGTGAGCTTCGTACTGGGTGGCCATGGTCACCCCGACAATCATGACCAACAGGCCCACATGACCCAGAATCATACCGTAATAGGAACGACTCAGCTTGCGCAGACCCAGCAGCGGGTTGGCTGCCTTGTGCGTGCTGTCGTACAGGGTTTTCAGCGTGCTCAGAGCCAGCCACCAGGCCAGCGACAGCCCCAGCACCACGCGCCAGTTGATGTGCTGCGCATAGAGCCAGTTGCACAACACCGCCAGCGCCACCGAGGCGATCAGGGCCCAGGCCGACCAGCGCATGACCGGCTTGAGGTCGTGTTTCTTCCAGCGTACCCACTGGCCGACCCCCAGCAGCAGCACCAGCAGCGGCGCCAGCACCGTGGTGATGTCATTGAACCAGGGCGGGCCGATGGAGATGGTGCGCAGGCCCAGCAAGTCATTCACCACCGGCGCAAAGGTGAGCAGGATGATGATGACGGTATAGAGCGTCAGCATCAGGTTGTTGCCGAGCAGGAACATCTCGCGTGACACCCACTGGAAGCGGGCCCCGGCCTGCAGCGCCGGCAGACGCAGTGCATAGAGCAGCAGCGAACCGCCGGTAAACACGGCAAAGATCAGCAGAATGAAGAAGCCGCGCGACGGATCATTGGCAAAGGCATGCACACTGTTGAGCACCCCGGAGCGCACCAGGAAGGTGCCCAGCAGCGTCATGGAGAAGGTCGAGATGGCCAGCAGCACCGTCCAGCCCTTGTACACACCCCGTTTGTCGGTCGCCGCCAGCGAATGAATCAGCGCCGTGCCCAGCAGCCAGGGAATCAGGGAGGCATTCTCCACCGGGTCCCAGAACCACCAGCCGCCCCAGCCCAGCTCGTAGTAGGCCCACCAGGAGCCCAGGGCGATACCCAGCGTCATGAACACCCAGGCCACATTGGTCCAGGGGCGCGACCAGCGGGCCCAGGCACTGTCGAGACGACCGATCAGCAGCGCCGAGATGGCAAAGGCAAAGGCCACCGAGAAGCCGACATAGCCCATGTACAGCATGGGCGGATGCAGAATCAGGCCCGGGTCCTGCAACAGCGGGTTCAGGTCCCGCCCGTCGGCGGGCGGAAACGGCAGCACCCGGTCGAAGGGGTTGGAGGTGAAAATCAGAAAGGCGTTGAAGGCCGCCAGTACCAGGCCCATCATGCTCATGACCACGGCCAGCATGTCCAGCGGCAGCTTTTTGCTGAAGGCGGCCACAGCCACAATCCAGAAACTCAGGATCATCACCCACAGCAGCATGGACCCTTCGTGGCCGCCCCAGACAGCACTGACCTTGTAGTACCAGGGCAGCATGGAATTCGAATGATTCACCACATAGCGCACGGTGAAATCATCATTGAGAAAATTCCAGGTCAGCACCCCGAACGACAGTATCAGAAAGGCCATGGCACCCAGCCCGAGCGGCCGGGCCAGGCGCATCAGACCGGCATGCTGCCGGTAATAGCCCAGCAGCGGCAGCACACCCAGGGCCAGGCTGAACAGGAAGGCGAAGATAAGCGCCAGGAAACCGAACTCCGGCAGCATGAATCAGTACCCCCCGGCGTTGTTGTAGTCCGGGGTCTGCCCGCGGCGGCGGGCTTCTTCCAGCGCCCGGGCCACTTCGGGCGGCATATAGTTCTCGTCGTGCCGGGCCAGCACCTCGCTGGCCTGGAAGATACCGTTCTCGTTCAGCGTACCGGTAGCCACCACACCCTGCCCTTCCTTGAACAGATCCGGCAGGATGCCGGTATAGGTCATGGTTACCTCGGACAGGTTGTCGGACACGGTAAAGGTCACCGCCAGGGTATCGGTATCACGCCAGACACTGTCGTGGACCACCACGCCGCCGGCGCGGAAACTGCGATCCAGCGGCGCTTCCCCTTCCACGATGTCGGTCGGGCTGTAGAACAGGTTGACCTGATTGCGGTTGGCAATCAGCAGCAGAATGACGGAGACGGTGAACAGGCCCACTGCCAGCAGGATGAGGATAAGACGCTGTTTGCGCGCCGGGTTCATAGGTGCCCTCTTTTCTTCAGTCGCTGTAATTCATTGATGACCCGGCGCCGCTGTAACCGCAGGCCAAGCCAATGCCCCAGGATGGTCAGCACCGTGATTGCGTAAACAGACCAGACAAAGATCCCATGGTTCCCCATGCGGACGAAATCGGCAAAGCTGTCGAAGTAGCCCATATTATGCCTTCCCCCTGATACCAAGCTCATCCTGCACCCAGCGTGTTTTGCGCTCCCTATACAGAATTTCCCAGCGGGTACGATACAGCACCAGCGCTGCGACCACACAATAGGTGGCTGCCATGCTCAGCAGCAGCGGCGCCAGCATCTCCCAGACCATGGTGGTTTCGCCGGTGATACGGATGGTGGCAGGCTGATGCATGGTATTCCACCAGTCCACCGACCATTTGATGATGGGCAGATTGACGAACCCGACCAGCACCAGTATGGCCGTGGCCCGATCCGCCAGCTTCTGCTGATCGATGGCCGTATGAATGGCCCACATGCCGATAAACAGGAACAGCTGCAGCAGCATGGAGGTCAGCCGTGCATCCCATATCCAGTAGACGCCCCAGGTCGGCCGCCCCCAGATGGCACCGGAAATGAGCGCCAGCGCCGTCAGCGTCAGCCCCACCGGGATGCACTGCCGGATCACCATGTCCGCCAGCTTGATCTTCCACACCAGGCTGATCACAGCGGTGATGGCCATGGTCAGATACAGCGCCAGCGAGGCACTGGCCGACGGCACATGCACAAAGATGATGCGGTAGCTGTTGCCCTGCAGATAATCCTCCGGGGCAAAGACCAGGCCCCAGATCCAGGCAACGAACAGGGCCGTGCCTCCCACCGCCATCAGACCATGGGCCCAGGGACGACTGATGCGATAGAAATTGGGTGGTGACGTCCAGCGGTGAAACCAGCGCCAGACCGGAGTCAAGGACAGTGCCATAGTCAGCTTTCATCTCCCCAGGGCAATTGCATAACGACTTCCTCAGCGTCTCCGGGTTCAGTCATTGATCGACAACCTCAGTGCGGCGCCCGCCACCCAGGGGGCGGCAGCCAGCGCCATGGAGGCCATCGCAGCCAGCGTCGCCAGCGGTGCCACAAAGGGCAACCCCGCAATGGCGGCGCTGATGGTACCGGTGCCGAATATCAACACCGGAATATATAAAGGAATGACCAGTAATGACAGCAGCAGTCCGCCGCGTCGCAACCCGGCCACCAGTGCCGCACCAATGGAACCGATAGCGCTGAACACCAGGGTACCCAGCGCCAGCACCAGCATCATCAGCAACATCAGATCGCCCGACAGGTGCAGCATCAGGCCCAGCAGCGGTGCCATCAGCGTCAGCGCCAGGCCGGTGAACAGCCAGTGATTGATGATCTTGGCCAGAATGAGCGCGGCCAGCGGGGTACCGCTGGCCGCCACCTGTTCCAGCGAACCGTCCTGGTGGTCGTAGCGAAACATCAGATCCAGCGACAACAGGGTGGCCAGCAGCGCCGCCACCCACAGAATACCGGGTGCCAGCACTGCCAGCTTTTCGGCCTCGGGCGTGATGCCGAGCGGAAACAGCGTGATCACCATCAGGTTGAACACCAGCGGGTTGACCAGCTCGGCGCGCCGCCGCCAGCTCAGCAGCCATTCCCGGCGCAGCAGAAACAGCATCAGCCTGCCTCCGCTGCGGCAGCCGCCTGGGTGTCCAACTGAAGCGTACGATACACAAAACCTGCGGGTTCATGATGGGTCGAAAACAGCAGGCTGCCGCCCTGTTCACAGTGCGCGCGCAGATGGGCTTCAAGTGCCGCCACGCCCTGGCGGTCCAGCGCTGTGAAGGGTTCATCCAGCACCCAGCAGCGCGGCAGGCCGGGCAGATACAGCAGGGCCAGCAGCACACGCCGCTGCTGACCGGCCGACAACTGATGACCCAGACTGTCATCGAAGGCACTCAGGTCCACGGCCTCCAGAGCTGCGGCCAGCGCTGCCGGGTCAGGGTCAAGATCACGCAGATGAGCCAGAAAACGCAGATTCTCCACCACCGTCAGATGCGCCGAGATACCCGGCCGATGGCCGACATAGAGCCAGGGTACAGCACCGGACGGCGTTTCGGCCCAATCCACGGCCCCGGTCACTTCAATATTGAGCCCCACCAGGCCCCGCATCAGGGTGGTCTTGCCGCTGCCGTTGCGGCCGGCAATGCGCAGCGCCTCGCCGGGCGCCAGTTGCAGCGCCAGATCACTGAACAGCAGCCGCTCATCGCGCTCACAGCTCAAACGCCGGGCAGCAAGTACCGGTTCGGTCGGCGCGGGTTGAGCGGTATTGGGCAAGACAACACTCCACGGCTGGTGGTTGCGGGTGCCGTATTCTAAAGGCCCCCGGCGCCCATGTCAAACGCCAGCACGTAAATAGTCGGTTCAGGACACGCCCTGATCATCCAGCGCCCGGTGCAGACGCTGCTCCAGCTCACGCAACTGTCGATTCTGCGGATACTTGCGCCGCAGCGTTTCCACCAGCAGCAGCGCCTTGCCAAATTCGCCCTGCTTGCAGAGCGCGCGTATATCGGTAATCGCCCGGCCTACCAGCAGCCGATCAGCATGATTGACCTCCATCCTGGCGCCGCCCTGGCGCAGCACCCGGTACAGCATGGCCGCAAAGGCCACGCAGGTCAGCAGGCCCAGGGCACCGTACAGCGCCAGCAACAGGGTGCCGACCAGACCCGGACCACTGACACACAGCACCGAGGTCAGCCGGCAGAACACCCAGTCACTGCCCAGCGCGCCATCCAGCAGCAGCGCCAGGCCCAGCAGGGACAGCAATGTATACAGCATGGCAGGAATATGTCGTTTGACCCTGGACATCAAGTTGCTAACCTTGCAGCAGACTGTTACCGGGCAGCCCCGGAAAACGAATGCGGCCCATGGTGGCCGAATGCCCTGCTGATGTCCAACCGGAGCCCGCCATGCCTCAGCCCACCACCGCCCTGCCCCATTTTCGGCATGCCGCACTCATGGGTGCCACCGGACTGGTCGGCCGCCACCTGCTGCCCCGACTGGCGCGGCAGTTTGAGCGTGTGACCGTATTCGGACGCCGCGAACCGGCCCGCATGCCCCTCAATGCCAGTTGGATCAGAACCGACTTTACCGACCCCGGAGCCCTGGACCTGAGCGGAGTCGATCAGGCCTTCATCACCTTTGGCACCACCATGGCGACGGCAGGCTCACGGGCCGACTTTCGGGCGGTCGATCTCGACATGCCCTATGGCTTCGCCAATGCGGCACGCGCGGCCGGCACCGAGCGGCTGTTTCTGGTTTCGGCAGTGGGCGCGGACCCGGAATCCTGGATTTTCTACAATCGGGTCAAGGGCGAGCTGGAACGCGAACTTGAGAAGCTGCGCTTCCCCAGTCTGGTGATCTTCCGCCCCTCGCTGCTGCTCGGCGAACACCCCGGGCGGGCGATGGAACAATTGAGTCAGTTGGCACTGACCCCGTTTCGGCGCTGGCTGCCGGCCACCGCCCGGCCCATAGAAGCGGATGAACTGGCACAGGCCATCTGCAACAGCGCGGCCAGTGCGCCCGAGGGTACTCACCTGCTGATGGGAGCCGACCTGTGGCAACTGGTGAAAGCGCCGGTGCCCCGGCAGCGCGACCAGTAAGCTGTCTGGTTGATTCGCTAGAGCGGCACGCCCTGCTGCCAGAGCATGACAAACCGTACCGTCAGGCCGATGGTGCCAAACAGCATGACGATGAACACCCAGCATTTGAGCACTACAAAGAGCTTGCCAAGCTTGGCCTTGAAGCGCCCCCATGCCGTCGTCAGCAGTACCGCATTGGGCCCGGGGGGCTGAAACCACCAGACAAAACAGAGCCCGAGCAGACTCCACATGAACCCGATCAGGGACGGGTACATCCACTCGGTCCAGTTGTTGAGAGTGCCGAGACCAAGCACCACACCGGTGCCGATAACGCCCAGCAGAAAGAGGGGGGCGAGAAAACGCAGCCGATAACCCCAGCGTCTGAAACCGTTAATCATGGCGCTTGTGTTCAACCTTGTTTCTATACTTAAGGTTTCCACCATAACGTGATGCTGGTCTGTGAGCAAACTGTAAAGGTGACTAATGTCACCCCTGCATGGTCCCCTCCAGCGGGCGCCCTCTCCAACGGTCCATGCGCTGCCGCCCGAGCTCGATACTGGTCAGCAGCGCCGGCACCAGCACCAGCATGATGAGGGTCCCGAATGCCAGACCGAACACGATGCCGGCAGCCAGCGGAATCAGGAACTGGGCATCGAACGAGGTCTCGGTGAGCAGGAAGCTCAAACCGGCGATGGTGGTCAGGGACGTCAGCAACACTGCCCGGAAACGCTGCACGGCAGCTTCCACCACGGCCTCTCGCACCGCCAGTCCGGTAGCGCGCAGATCCCGATAGAAGATCACCAGCACTATGCCGTTGTTGATCACGATACCGGACAGCCCGAACAGGCCATAGATGCTGAGCGCCGACAGCTCCAGGCCCATCAGCCAGTGGCCACCGATGGCGCCGGTCAGGGCAAAGGGTATGGCCGCCAGCACGGCAAAGGGCCAGACCCAGCTTTCGAACACCCAGGCCAGAGCACCGAAAATCAGGATCAGGGCCAGCACGGCCCCGAACTGCACATCCTGCAGGAACTGCGCCTGTCCGGCCTGATCGCCTTCCAGCGAGGCAAAGACCGCAAACCGGTCTTCCAGTTGCTCCAGGATGTCGGTGCGCAGCCAGCTGTTGACGTCATTGAGCGTCAGTCCGTCTGCACCCAGCTCGGCATGGACCTCTGCTGCCAATTCCCGGTTGATTCTGTTGAAGCGGTCCGTGGCGCGGGTGAACTCCACCGTTACCAACGCCGACAGCGGCTGCCAGTCGCCGTCCGGCAACAGCACCGGAATGTTCTGCAGATCGGCCCAGGTGGCCGTATCACGCCCCGGCAACACAACGCGCAGGCGCAGATCCTCGTCGTCCTGCGGAATAATCTGGGCCGTGCGCCCGCGCGTCAGATCCGCCAGCTGGTCACCCAGTTGCCGCGTGCTCAGGCCCAGTGCCAGTGCTTCGGGGTTCAGCCGCAGCGCCAGTTGCTCACTGCCCAGCGGCAGGTTGTCCCGAATATCGCGCAGACCGCCAAAGCCCCTCAGTTCGCTCTGCAGCCATTCAGAAGCCGCCTTGAGCTCGTTGGTGTCGTCGCCCCGCAGGCGCACACTGACCTCGTTGGTACTGGGCCCCTGGGACGGTTGCTCGAAGCGCAGTGCAATGATGCCCGGCGGCGCAGTGACCGCCTCCCGCCAGGCGCGCAGAATCTGCGCATTGCTGACCGGCCGATCGGTGGCCCCGTCAAAGGTGACGAACAGTGCCCCTTGCTCCCGGGCGCCCCGATTCAGCTCGCGCACCAGGGTATCCACCACCGGGAAGGGATACTGACGGTCAATCTCCAGCAGCGCCGATTCCATGTCACGCAGAAAGCCATCCACGCGCTCCACGGATGTGCCGGGCGCAAAGTCGACCTTCAGGGTCACCTGTTCCTGCTGAATATCAGGGAAGAACACAAAGGCCACCCGGCCGCTGATCACCAGCACCACAGCCAGCAGCAGGGATACCAGGGCCACGCTGTAGGTGGTCAGGCGATTGTCGACCGCAAACCGCACCAGGGTCCGAAACGGTACCTGCCGCACCCAGTCGAAGCCACGTTCGAAACCGCGCCGCAGGGCCCGCACCCGCTGCGCGCCCCCGGCCCGTGAACGCAGGCTGTGAGCCAGGTGGCCGGGCAGGATCAGGAAACACTCGATCAGTGAGGCCAGAATGGCAAAGATGACCACCAGCGGCACGCTGATGGTGAAGGTGCCGGCCTGGCCGGTGACCAGCAACAGGGGCAGAAAGGCGGCAATGGTGGTCACACTGGACGCCAGCACGGCGGGCAGCATCTTGCGGGCAGCCGCCACTGCGGCATCCTGGGGATCTTCACCCCGTTCCACCTCGGCATAGGTCTGCTCCCCCACCACGATGGCGTCATCGACAATGATGCCCAGCGCCACCAGAAACCCGAACAGCGAGATCAGGTTGATGGAGTTGCCCGTCAGTTCCATCAGCACCAGGGTAGCCAGGAATGACACCGGAATACCCAGCGCCACCCAGAACGCCACCCGGTGATTGAGAAAGATGAACAGCACCAGCAGCACCAGCACCATGCCACCAAGCCCGCTCTCCAGAATGATGCTGATGCGGGACTGCACAAAGCGCCAGTCCTCATTGAACAGATGCAGCGCAATGCCCGCAGGCAGTCCGGGCTCAAAGTCCTGTCGCCAGTCCTGCAGTGTTGCTGCCACATCCAGCGTGTTTTCGCCCCGGGCCCGGCTCAGGGTCAGCCTTACCGCAGGCTGCTCCTGGTAGAACAGCCGCACGTCATCATCGACATAGACCCGGGTGATGTCACCCAGGTCACCCAGCGCCATGAAACCGGGTTCGCCGGCAATGGGCAGCGTCTGCTGACCGAGCCCCAGCGCGTCGACCTCCCGGTTGCGCAGTTGCCACTGACTGGCCAGCACCCGCTCACCGGACAGGCCGGCCGGCGCATTGACATTGGCATCGGCCAGGCGGTCGGCCAGATCGCGCAGCGACAGGCCGGTAGCCAGCCACTGCTGTGGCGGCACACCGATCTGCCACTCCCGTTCCGGCACGCCGGCCACTTCTATCTGGGCAATACCTGCATTGCTCAGCGACCGCTCGGCCGACCTGGCCCAGTAGCGCATTTCCTCGAAGGTGAGGTCACCATGGAGCAGTACATCGGCCACGCGCTCGAAAAACACAAAGGGGGTGACCTGCGGATCGTCGGCACCGGCGGGCAGGTCCACTCCGGCAAAGGCACGCTCTATATCACGCAGGGTTCGATCCGGGTCAGCCACGCCCTCGCGCAGCGCGATGTCCATCGTCATACCGCCTTCGAAACTGCTGCTCTCCAGAGTGTCGATATCGGCATTGCCCGCCAGCGCATTCTCCAGCGGTATGGTCAGGCTGTCCTGAACCTCTTCGGCGCTGACCCCCGGCCAGTCAGTGCTGACCTGGATGATGCTGAGTTCGAAGTCGGGCAGAAACTGGGTGTTGAGGCGCTCCAGCGCCCACAGGCCGAGCAGGATCACCACAAACATCAACACATTGGGCGCCACCCGGTGGCGGGCGAATGCGGCCAGCACGGAAGTCATGGCTCAGTTCTCCCTGACCAGCACCGGCAGGCCGCTCACCGCATTGGCCAGCCGGGTAAGCAGCACCTCGGCGCCTGCGGGCAGGGCGTCACTGCGCACCAGTGCCTGGGTATCAGCACCGCTGCCGCGATAACCGACCAGCGTGACATCGACCCGCTGCAGGCGATCGTCCTGCACCCGATAGACATAACCCTGCTCATACAGGGCCGTCACCGGCAACGCCACCACGGAGGGTTCAGTCGCCAGTTGCAGACGCACCCGGTGATAGCTGTCGGCTGCAGTCCGCGGCGCCGGATCGTCGAGCCCGAAGCGCAGCAGCAGGGTGCCGCCGCGGGCCAGGGTTTCCCAGCCTTGCAGGGTAAGGTTGTACTCACCGGCCTCCGTTTCCAGCCTTGCCGGCATCTGCGGTTGCAACAGCGGCGCCATGCGCATTGGCAGGCGTGCTTCCAGGCGCATCTGGCTGCGGTCAATCACCGTCAGCAAGGGGGCGTTGGCGCTGACACGGTCACCATCTTCAACTTCCACCCCGACCACTTCACCGGCAAAGGGTGCCGTGAACTCTGCGTCGCCCAGGTCGGCGCGCAGTTGCTCCAGGTCCAAGTCCATTTCGCGGCGCTGCACTGACAGTTGCGTCAGGCGGTCGGCATGGCCCTCCACGCGCAACTGCTGCTGATTGCGTGCCAGGCGCTGTTGCTGCAGAGCGCGTTCGGCTTCTTCGACATCACTGGTGGCGGCCAGGTTGCGCTGCTGGAGATCACGAATTCGGTCCACGGCACGCGCCGCAATGCGCTCCAGTTCCCGTTCGGCAGCCAGCGCTTCCTCGGCGGCGGCCTGCTCTCTGTGCTCCTGCCGCTCACTGGCCTCGACCTCACGCAGCCTGTTTTCGACACGCGCCAGCCGCCGCTCCAGTTCAGCCGTATCCAGCCGCACCAGCATGGCGCCGGCCTGAACAGGATCACCCGACGCCACGTTGAGGGTGCCCACCCGGCCCGCAAATGCGGCCCGCGCCTCCAGGCGCCGTGCCGGCTGCAACTGGCCATAGAGAATGATCTCGGGGCGAGCCTCGACCGGCGTCCAGGTCAACACCTCCACCGTTGCCACATCACCGACCTGCCCGGCCTCGACCACCATGGAATCGTCAGGGTCAGCTTCGCGGCGGTTCTCCAGCATGTAGCGGGCCAGCAGAATACCGACAGCCAGAATCAGCAGCGGCAGGGCCAACAGTAAAATACGTCGCAGCACAGTGACTCCTTTCTATACTAGGGACGGACCAACGCTCGGTGCACTTCGGTATGGCGTTGATCTGAAGTTTCGTTAATACGCCCCACGGATGTCGCTGGTTCATATGTCTCGACTATTCATGCTGCTCGTTCTGTTTCTCTGTCTGCTGGCATTGGTCGGATGCAGCCAGTCTGCCAGCGATCTGCATGACGACTACCTGAGCCGTCTGAGCAATGTGCTGGACGTCGCAACGGTGGCACCGGAACCCGTTTCACCCCAGAGTGCCCCGCGCTCCCGGGAGCTGCAACTGGACATCCCGGATATCCGCGTCACCCCGCTGTCGTACTGGAACCTGCGCCACTGCGAGCTGTTCCGGCTGATCAGTGAGCGCAACAGCATTCTCGGACGGGTGGCCGCACCCAGCTCGGTGTGGCGCTACGAGGCCAGAGTGCTGCACGCCATACAGGAGTGCAGCGAGCACGAGGACACCCGGGAAGATCAGCAACAGCAACTGGCGGACTGGGCGGAAGAAAAGGAGAAAGCCTGGCCCAGAGCCACCTGGAACGGCACCATTGCCAGCCCGGAGGTGCGCCAGATCTGGTCGGCGGCCTACAGTGGCTGGGGTCCCGACAACCTGCCGTCACTGTCCACCCTGCACAATGACCTGCAGACGCTGGCGGCCTGGGCCGACACCTGGCCGCACGCTGATATTGCCGACGAGACCACCTTCAGCAACCTCTATCAGCGCCTCGGCCAGCACAGCAGCGGCGGCCAGTGGCGCCGCTCGGTGCAGATCAGTCAGGCCGGCCTGGATGCCGCCAACCAGATGCTGGCGAGCGCTGTCGAGGCCAATCGACTGTGCCCTGCAGGCACACTGACCCGCAGCGGCGAACACGCGCAGAATGTGCTGATGCTGGTCTTTATCGGTGAGGTGCAGCCGTATCTCGCTGCTCTCAATCGGCGCGGCGAGCAACTGCTGGGCGATTTCAGCGCCCTGACCACAGCGACCACAGTCGAACATGAAGCCTGGGAAGATTTCATGGCTGAGCTGCGTGGTGAACTCGACACCCTGCAACAGACCACACGCGAGCATGCCGAACTATGGGGTGAGTTGCTGGATCAGTGCGGCCTGAGCGTGGGATGACCCGCGCTCAATCGGGCTGCCGGGCCCGGCGTTGCGCAATCAGATCGGCATAACCCAGAGTCCAGTCCGGGTAGAGCCATTGAAAGCCCGTGGCTGCCAGGCGCGCGGACGAGATGCGCTTGCTGCCGCGCCTGAGGTGGCGCGCTTCACCGGTCATCTGCACACCCAGTTGTTGCTGCAGATGGGGCAGCAGGGTCTGCAGGGCCACCGGCTTACGATCAGCCAGGTTGAATACAGCTTCTGCCACGCCATCACGACGACGACGCTGCACCAGATGCGCCACGGCACGGGCAACATCATCCACATGAATGCGATTGGTGTAGATCGGCTGCGCGTCCGCGACCCGATAACCCTGCTCTGCCTGCCGCAGCAGATACTCCCGCCCAGGACCGTACAGGCCGGCCGGGCGCAGGGTGGTGGCGGGCTGCGGGCTGTCCAGCCAAAGCTGTTCGGCAGCCCGAATCAGCGCCGCGCCGGACCGCGAGGGAGCGGCAATGGCCGTCTCATCGACCCATTCGCCAGCCTGCTGGGCATAGACGCTGGTCGATGCAATCAGCCAAACATGCGCCTGCGGCGCCTGCTGCTGCAACCAGTGCAGCCCGGCTCGAGCGGGCTCCAGATAGGCTTTTTCATAGCCGGCATCGGTGCGCTCCGGTGGCGCCAGGCAGAACACCACATCCGCCGGGGGCCGGGCCATCAGGTCGCGCGGCCAGGGCGTGCAGACATCATGGCTGACTACTGTCACCCCCGCCACAGGTTCCGTCCGGCGCCGGACGCCGGTCGTGGGTATGCTGGCGGCAGCCAGTTGGCGGGCAATGCGGCTGCCCAGATCACCCAGGCCCACCATCAGCGCCGGCATTGATTCAGTATCCATCAGTGACGCCCTCTCCCACTCTGAGCTATGATAATGACCAAAGGCATAGAACGAGTCTATCATGACCCTGACCGAACTGCGTTATCTCCTCTCTCTGGCCGAAGAGAAACACTTCGGACGCGCCGCCGAACGCTGCCATGTCAGCCAGCCCACCCTGAGCGTGGCCATCCGCAAACTGGAACAGCGCCTGAAGGTGCAGATTTTCGAGCGGGGCCGGAATAGAGTCATGGTGACCCCCATTGGCGACAAGCTGGTGGCGCAGGCCAAGAACGTGATCGAACAGGCCGACCGGCTGGAAATGCTGGCCCGCAATACCGGTGACGAACTGGCCGGACCACTGAAGATCGGTGCCATATTCACCGTGGCGCCCTATCTGTTCCCGCACATGATTCCGCAACTGCGCAAGATAGCACCGGACATGACGCTGGATATCGAAGAAAACTATACCGCAGTGCTGCGCGAGCGTCTGCGCAACGGTCAGATCGATATCGCCATTGTGGCGCTGCCATTTACCGAAGCCGACGTGCTGACCAAACCCCTGTTCTCGGAACCGTTCGAGGTGCTGTTGCCGACCGACCACCCGCTGGCCCGCAAGGCGTCGATCACGGCCGAGGAACTGGCAGACAATGACCTGCTGCTGCTGGGCGAAGGCCATTGCTTCCGCGATCAGATCCTGGATGCCTGCCCCTCGGTCGCCCGTTCCAGCCGAGACCCGGAAGGACGGGTCAGGACCCTGGCCGACGGCAGCTCGCTGGAGACCATTCGCCATATGGTCGCGTCCGGCCTGGGGCTCACCATTCTGCCGCGCAGCGCCAATCTGCACGCCCCCTATTCTGCCGACTGGCTGGTGACCCGCCCGTTTACCCGCGCGGCGCCGGAGCGTACCGTCGCCATTGCCTGGCGCGCCAGCTTTCCGCGCCCACGTGCCATCGATGCACTGGAGAAGGCTATCAAGGCATGCCGTATATGAACCGTTCAGGGTCCACTGCGGCGCTGCTGGCCAGAGTTCTGGGCCCGCTGCTGCTGTGTCTGTCGATCACCCTGTCTGCCCAGCAGCCCGAAGACGACACCCCATCCCTGCAGGCCGAGGCCCTGCACTGGCAGCAGGTGGAAACCCAGTGGCGCAGCCAGCTGGAGCGCAGCCGTGCCGATCTGTCCCAGGTGCAACTGGGCATGGAGGACCTCGAAGCCCATATCATGGCGCTCGCAGGCAGTGTCAGCACCTATCGGGTACTGCAGGAGCAAAAGGCCGCCCTGCCCAGAGTGGAACCGCTGGCAGGCCTGTCCGAGGCCATCGCCGAACTGCGCCTGCGTCAGTTCGAACTGATTCAGCAGCGGCGCCAGCATCAGGAAGATGCCAGCGCCCTGCCCGCTGGCTTCGCGGCCCTGCAGCAGCAGCTGCAGACCACCCTGGAAACCGGGATCACGCTGCAGAGCACCCATGCCGAATTGCTGACCCGCACCCGGGTCCTGCTGCAGTCACTGCAGGAGCAGTTGTTCTGGGTGCCCAGCAACCCGCCGCTTGATCTGCAATGGTGGCGCACGCTGCCCGAGATGCTGTGGCAGCGCCTGACCACGGCCCGCCCCGACGTGCAGCTCTGGCCCACCGGCGGCGCCGGACAACTGGGTCTGTTCAGCCTGTCGGCCCTGCTGTTTCTGGCGGCCCTGGTCACCCGCTGGCAGCGACCCAGGCTGCTGGCCCAGGAGCAGCGGCTGAACCAGCAGGTGGTCGACTACTATCAGTCGACCGACACCGGGACCGCCCCGCCTGATACCAGGATCGCACCCGACGCCGACCCGCAGACGGCCGACAACACCCCGGACACCCCGCTGCCGGACCCGGCTGCGGTACCCAGCCCCTGGCAGACGCCACTGCTGCTGATCTCGATGGCGCTGCGCCAGTCACCCATCAGCCTGCTGCTGATCGCCGCCGGCCTGCTGATGCCGACCGAGACCACCACCGACAGCCTCAGCCTGGGCCCGGTGCTGATCGCTTTCGGGTTCAGCCTGTTTGTGGTCAGGCTGCTGCTGGAAACCCTGCGCCACCCGGATATCAGCTTTACTCACTTCGGCTGGTCGGCCAGCCTGCGTCAGGGCGTGCACCAGTTTGTCAGCGGTTTCGCCTGGGTCCTGTTGCCCACCACCGTGGTGGTGTCACTGGCCCAGCAGCAGACCGTCGGCCTCAGTCAGGATCGCCTCAGTGCGCTGGTACTGATGGCCTCCGGCGTCGCCATCGCCTGGCTGTCCCGACGCCTGCTGCGGCAGGCCGACCCACTGCATTCACGCCCCTTTGTCTACTGGGCGCTGCACCTGGCCCTGGTGGTGCTGCCACTGGGCATGGTCATCCTGACCGCACTGGGTTATGTCTATACGGTGCTGCAGCTGACCAATGCGTTGCTGGCCACCTTCTATATTCTGACCGTGTGGACCATTGCCGGCGTCGCCGCGCATCAGGGCCTGGCCCTGGCCACCGAGACCCTGCGTCGGCATCGGGCCATCGAGGAAGCCGAGCATGCGCGCCAGATGGCCGCCGTCGGCCCCGACGAGAAGGCTGGTGAGGGCGTCAAGCCCTTGCCGCAGCTGGATATCGACAAGGTCACCCAGCAATCAGGACGCCTGTCGCGCTTCCTGATCCTGCTGATCCTGGGTGGCCTGCTGTTCTGGATCTGGCAGGACATGCTGCTGGCCCTGGGCAATCTGGAATTCGGTGTGGTCAGTGTGTCCGGCGACCTGCCGGCCGGCATTCCGTTCAACCTGCTGGATCTGCTGACCGCCCTGGCCATCGCGGCCCTGACCCTGTTCTTTGCCGCCAACCTGCCGGGCTTGCTGGAAATGGTGATCCTGTCCCGGCTGCATCTGCGTCAGGGCAGTGCCTATGCCACCACCACGCTGCTCAATTATCTGATTCTCGGCGTTGGCCTGATCATGGCGCTGTCCGCACTGGGGGTCAGTTGGGACCGCCTGCAATGGCTGGTAGCAGCCCTCAGTGTGGGCCTGGGGTTTGGCCTGCAGGAAATATTCGCCAACTTTGTCTCCGGTCTGATCATCCTGTTCGAACGGCCGATTCGCATCGGTGATGTGGTGACCCTGGGCAACCTGTCCGGGCGCGTGCGCCAGATCCGCATTCGCGCGACTACCATTACCGACTTCGACCGCAAGGACATCATTGTACCCAACAAGACCTTTGTCACCGGTCAGTTGATCAACTGGTCGCTGACCGACACCGTGACCCGGGTCACCATACGCCTGGGCGTGGCCTATGGTTCCGATCTGGAGCGCACGCGGGATATCCTGCTGGCCGCCGCCGACGAGAACGACCGGGTGCTGAAGGACCCCAAGCCTCAGGTCCTGTTCCTGAACTTTGGCGACAGTGCACTGGATCACGAGCTGCGCATCCATGTGCGGGAACTGGGTGACCGCAACCCGGCCATCGATGAAATCAACCGCTATGTCGACCAGGCCTTCAAGGAGGCCGGCATCGAGATTTCCTTCCAGCAGGTGGATATTCGGCTGCGCAACAGTGAAGGTCTGGAGCGGCTGGTGGAGCAGAGACCTGTACATAAATCGTGACATTTCAGGGCCTCGTAAAACCGACTTGTCACCCACACAATTCTTTTGCTTTTACTTAACGGGTCGTTAGAATTGACCCCATTTTTCGCCCCGACCACGGACAACGCCTGCATTCTGGGCTCCGCGGTCGGCCCATAATAAAAACTGCGGATCGGGTAAGATGTTCCGATCCGTCGGGAGGGCCAATGAGTTCTATCATTGAAGTCAGGAACATCCACAAGGCCTTCGGTGGCCTCAAGGTGATCAACGACTGCTCCATCAAGGTTGAGGAAGGCTCCGTCACCGGCATGATCGGCCCCAACGGCGCCGGCAAGTCGACGCTGTTCAATATCATTGCCGGCAACCTGCCGGAAGATTCAGGGACGGTGCTGCTGGATGGCGAAGACATCACCCACGACACCCCGGATCAGCTGTTCCACAAGGGTCTGTTGCGAACCTTCCAGATCGCGCATGAGTTTTCGCACATGACGGCCATGGAAAACCTGATGATGGTACCACCGCATCAGCCGGGCGAGTCACTGTTCAATGCCTGGCTCAAGCCTTCACTGGTGCGCGACCGCGAAACCGAAGTGCGCCAGCGGGCCCTTGAAGTACTTGCTTTCATCAACCTGTCGCACGTCAAGAATGAACTGGCCGGCAACCTCTCCGGGGGCCAGAAGAAGCTGCTGGAACTTGGCCGCACCATGATGACGGATGCCCGCGTGGTGCTGCTGGATGAGATCGCCGCCGGCGTGAACCGCACCCTGCTGGGTGACCTGATGGGCAATATCGAGCGCCTGAACCGGGAAATGGGCTACACCTTTCTCGTTATCGAGCATGACATGGACATGATTGGCCGCCTGTGCGACCCCGTCATCGTTCTGGCCCAGGGGCAGGTCATGGTGGAAGGTCACATCGACGAAATCCGCAACAACCAGCAAGTCATTGAAGCCTACTTCGGCAGCGCTGAAACCGCCGACTGACCCTGAACAATTCCGGAGACCACAATGCCTTTACTGGAAGCGACTGATGTTCATGGCGGCTACGGCGGCATGAACATACTGAACGGCGTCAACATAAGTATCGAAAAGGATGAGATTGGCGTCATCATCGGGCCCAACGGGGCCGGGAAATCGACCATGCTGAAAGCCATTTTCGGCATGCTGAACGTCACCCAGGGTGACATCGTCCTGCGCGGTCAATCGATCAAGAACACCCTGCCCAGCAAACTGGTTCAGCAGGGCATGGGCTTTGTACCGCAGGAGAAGAACATCTTTCCCAGCCTGACGGTGCAGGAAAACCTCGAAATGGGCGCCTACATCCACCCGGCGCGCGTGCCAGCCATGCTGGAACAGGTCTACGAGTTCTTTCCGCCGCTGAAGGAAAAGCGTCGCCAGCAGGCCGGCGAACTGTCCGGCGGCCAGCGCCAGATGGTGGCCATGGGCCGCGCCCTGATGGTGGAACCCTCTCTGTTGCTGCTGGACGAGCCGACGGCAGGCCTGTCACCGCTCTACATGAACGAGATATTCAACCGCGTGAAGGAAATCAACAAGGCCGGTGTGGGCGTGCTGATGGTGGAGCAGAATGCAAAGCAGGCTCTGGCCATTGCCGACAAGGGCTTTGTACTGGCCGCAGGCCAGAACCGATACACCGACACCGGTGAAGCGCTGCTGAACGATCCGGAAGTGGCCAAAAGCTTCCTCGGCGGCTAACAGTTTAAGGAGAGATGTTGTGAACGAGTTCATTTTCTTTATCAACAATGTCGTGATCTCCGGGGCGGTGGCCGGTTCCATCTATGCTCTGGGCGCGATCGGCATTACGTTGATCTTCAGCATCATGCGGTTTGCGCATTTCGCGCATGCGGACATGATGACCTTCGGCGCCTTCATGGTGTTCATATTCACCGCCATGTTCCCGGGTTCCGGGGCGGCACTGGGTATTCCGACGCCGATTCTGATGCTGCCCATTGCCATGGCGATTACAGCCGTGCTGGCCATCGGTCTCGACAATGCCTTCTACAAGCCACTGCGCGACAAGGGTGTGAAGCCCATTGTGCTGGTTATCGCCTCGCTGGGTGTAACGCTGATGCTGCAGGGCATCATCCGCATGTTTGCCGGCACCAGCAGCCGCAGCCTGTACATTGGCGAGCGCAAGGAAATCTATCGTCTGGAGGTGCCGATGGAGGGGATTACCCGCCCCATCGTGATCACCGACCCCCAGATCTGGCTGATCATCTTCGCCATTGTCGCCGTGGTGGCGCTGCATTTCTTCCTGACCCGAAGCCGTCTCGGCAAGGCCATGCGCGCCATGTCCGACAACCCGGATCTGGCCGAGGTATCGGGTATCAACACCCGAGCCGTGGTCATGGTGACCTGGGTCATCGCCGGCGCCCTGGCGGCCGTGGCCGGTACCATGCTGGCCATGGATGTGGCGCTGCAACCGCAGCTCAGTTTCTTTATTCTGCTGCCCATATTTGCCGCCACCATAGTGGGCGGGGTCGGCCAGCCCTATGGCGCCATTGCCGGCGGTTATCTGGTCGGGTTTGTGGAGACCCTGTCTGTATTCAACTGGTCCATCCTGCTGCGCCCGCTGCAACCCATGCTGCCGGAAGCTCTGGAAGTGCCGCGCAACCTGGCGCTGGTGGGTACCGAATACAAGATTGTGGTGCCCTTCTTCATTCTCGTTGTGGTGCTGATCTGGCGCCCCACCGGTATCTTTAAAGGGAAGGTGATCTGATGTTGGCAAATGCACCCATTCTCAACCGATTGCCGGTCCGCGAAACCATTGTTGCCGGCATTGTCGTCGTCGCCATCATTGGCGTCATCATGGCACAGGGCATGACCTTCGGTGTGCGCATGATGGTGGAAGCCACCTGTTACGCCATCCTGGCCCTGGGCTTCACCATTCAGTGGGGTTATGCCGGCCAGCTCAATGCCGGCGTACTGGGCTTCCTGGCCCTGGGTGGCTATGCCGCCATGGCCTTCAGCGTACCGATGAATGCGGCTTTCTGGAATACCGACCTGCCGCAACAACTGGGCTGGGCCATTGTAAGGGCGGTGTTCTATATCCTGATCATTATCGGGGTATCGCAAATCCATCGTTTGGGCGTACCGAAGAAGGTGCGCACCTGGGCCACCATCATTGTGGCGTTCATTCTCTACATGATGATGAAGTCCCACTTTGTGCCCATTGCCTCTGCCATCGAGCGCGAAGCGCAGTTTATCGGCGGTCTGGGCATGCATCCGCTGGTCGGCTGGCTGGTGGGTGGTCTGCTGGCGGGCGTGGCCGGCTACTTCATCGGCAGGATCTGTCTGGGACTGCGCAGTGACTATCTGGTCATCGCAACCCTGGGTATTGCCGAAATCATCAAGGCCGTCATGGTCAACGAGGAATGGCTGACACGGGGTACGCTGACCGTATCGCCCATTCCCTGGCCGGTACCCGGCCCGGGTGATATCGGTTTTCTGGCCGCCCGTTCGCTCTATCTGACCTTGACGGCGCTGGTGGTGCTGGCCATCTTCCTGCTGCTGCAGCGGGCCTACAAGGCGCCCTGGGGTCGCATGATCCGGTCCATCCGCGACAACGAGATCTCGGCTGCGGCCATGGGCAAGGACATCAACAAGCGGCGCCTCGAGATATTCGTGTTCGGCTGTATCCTGATGGGTATCGGCGGTGCTGCCCTGACCAACTTCACCAGTATCTTCAACGCTCAGGGCTACCTGCCGCTGAACCATACCTTCCTGATTCTGGTCATGGCCATACTGGGCGGGCCCGGCAACAATCTGGGTACCATTCTGGGGGCCTTCCTGGTCTATGTGATCTGGGTGATGTCGGAACCGGTGGCGCTCTATGTGATGCAGGTGGTCATCTATCTGGGTGACATGTGGTTCGCCTGGGAGCCGCCGGGCAATATTGCCAGCCGGGCGCTGCAGTCCCGCGTGTTCATCATCGGGCTGCTGATCACTCTGATTCTGCGCTTTGCGCCGCAGGGGCTGATGCCGGAGAAGGTCAAGCACGACACCTGAGCGGCACGAGTCCATGCCGGCTGATGGCGGGGTGCCTCCGGTACCGTCGCCACGCTCAGAGTGAGTGCCAGTGCCGCCTGATGGCTTGGTGCCTCCGGTCCCGTCGCCACGCTCGGGTACAGGCCCTGTGAGTCCGAGCTGGTTGCCAAGGCCGCCTGATGGCTTGGTGCCTCCGGTCCCGTCGCCACGCTCGGGCTCATGCCCTGTGAGACACGCAAAAAACGTCGTCCCTGACAGCTCGGTTGCGGCCATCCCTGGCCGCAAACGGTCTCACAGGGCATGCACCCGGCAGGCGACTCCAGTAGTGCCTTCCCCAACTCGGGGGCCTGCGGCCCTATCGCGCACGGGGTGCGCTCCTACGTTGGTTATGTTCCCGGGGGGCGCTCCTATGGTGGTTATGTTCCGTAGGAGGCCAGCCCCCTGGCCGATGGCGGCGTCAGCCGCCCATTGAAAGTAGCCTGCAATGGCGCGGCCGCCGAGCGGTGGTGTGCTGAGCCGCAGACCGTGCACGGCCAGGGACGGCCGTGCTCGAGCTGTCAGGGATGATGTTTTTTGCGTGTCTGCGGTCAGCACACCCCGCCATCAGGCGGCATTGGCACTCACTCTTAACGTGGTGGCGGTCTGTCGGGGGCTGGCAGGGCCCGGCGGTCCATATCGGCACTTGCGTGCCTCGCTGGAGTTGGGAGGCAGGATTGGTGCGGCCCCCAACAAAAAAGCCGGCTCGAAGCCGGCTTTTCAGTTGCGGGAGGGCTGTCGAATCAGCTGCTCAGACGCTCGTCGGTCTCGCCGTCAAACAGATGCAGTTCATCCAGATTGACGTCTACCGACATCGCATCGCCCGGAGTCGGTGTCTTGTGCACGTCAGCCTTGGCAATCACGCGCTTGTCCAGACCCTCGATGGTGACATAGACCACCACCTCGTGCCCCAGAGTTTCGACGATGTCGACATGGCCGGACAGGCGGGCAGTGTTTTTCCAGTCATGCTCGTCATCGGGCAGCGTGTGTTCGGGGCGGAAACCGACGTGAATCGGCTTGCCGGCATTGGCCTTGCAGGCATCCTTCCACTTGGCCGGCACAGCGAACTCGATCGAACCGATGCTGATCTTGCTGCCATCTTCGCTGATATTGCCCTTGGCCACGTTCATGTTCGGCGTACCGATAAACTGGGCCACAAACAGGTTGGCCGGTGTATCGTACAGCTCCAGCGGCGTGCCGACCTGACGCAGGTCGCCGTCATGCAGTACCGCGATGCGGTCACCCATGGTCATGGCTTCAACCTGGTCGTGCGTCACGTAGACAGAGGTAATGGCGAGACGCTTCTGCAGCTTGGCGATCTCGGCCCGCATCTGTACCCGCAGTTCCGCATCCAGGTTGGACAGCGGCTCATCGAACAGGAACACGGAAGGCTTGCGCACGATGGCACGACCCAGCGCCACCCGTTGACGCTGACCACCGGACAGCGCCTTGGGCTTGCGATCCAGCAGCGGCGTCAGACCCAGAGTCTTGGCCGCTTCGTCCACCAGCGTATCGATTTCGTCTTTCGGCATCTTGCGCAAACGCAGACCAAAGGCGATATTTTCCCGCACCGACATATGCGGGTACAGAGCGTAGCTCTGGAATACCATGGCCACATCCCGATCTTTCGGGTGTACATTGTTGACCCGGCGCTCACCGATAAAGAGATCACCTTCGGTGATTTCTTCCAGACCGGCGATCATGCGCAGCGTGGTCGACTTGCCACAGCCGGAAGGCCCCACCAGTACCATGAACTCCTTGTCCTTGATGCTCAGGTCGAGCGACTTGATGACTTTGACGTCACCATAGCTCTTGACGACTTTCTTGAATTCGATATCAGCCATTGGACTATCCACTCGTTGCTTGTTGTCGGTATTCAGTCGGGCCGGGAAATGCTGCCTCCGGCCTTGCGCATCAGACTATGCGGAATCGACCACAGCGATTCAAGCAAAATGCCCTCAAAACACTTCCACCCCCAGCCTAATTCCACCCTTTTGACGACCCGTCTCCACCCCAAGGCACGCGAACAACACCCAACTCAGCTCCGCTCCCGCGTCATCTGATGCGCAAAGCCATCGGTACCCTCGGCCCGAAACAGGCCCCGCGTGTCCTGCGTCAGCTTGCGGCGCCAGTTGCGGTACTCGTCACTGGTGCCGGGCACATTGACCGGATCATTGATCAGCAACAGATCCTCCAGTTGCACGGCGACCAACTGGGCACTGCCCGAGGCCAGGAAACAGTGGATCGCAAAGCTGAGCTCCGGCGTCATTTCCGGCAGCTCCTCTGCCCGTTCCGGTACCCCGGCCGGCAAGCGTCCGGTCGCCTGCAGGGCATCCAGAATGGACTGCTTGCAGCCTTCGCGGCGCGCGCGCTCTTCATGGTAGCTGTCGGGCGTGGGGAACATGTTCAGGGTCCGCCGCAGCTCCAGATCCGAGCGGTTCCAGTAGGCGCTGAGCGTCGGCATGTCATGGTTGGCCACAATGGCCAGCGACCGCGCCGGATACTGTTCGGGCGGGGTGGTGCCCGCAGGCGAGGTTTCGAAATAGAACACCTTGTTGGAATAGAGCTGCGCCGCCGGGAAGCGGTGCATGACCTCCTCCGGCACTGTACCCAGATCCTCGGCAATCACCATGCACTGGTTGCGCTGACTCTCCAGGTTCAGAATGCCCAGCAGGTGGTCCAGATTGTAGTGTACATACACACCCTGCGCGGCATCGGCCCCGGGCGGGCACCACCAGAGCCGGAACAGCGCCATCGCATGGTCGATGCGCAGGGCGCCACAGCCGCGCATATTGTTGCGCACCAGGGTAATGAAGGTGGCGTAGGCTTCCGCCTCCAGCCGAATCGGGTCCAGCGGCGGCAGGCCCCAGTTCTGCCCGGTCGGGCCCAGCGCGTCCGGCGGTGCGCCCACACTGGCCTCACCACAGAAAATCTCCCGGTTGGACCAGACTTCAGCCCCGCCCCGATCGGCGCCCACCGCCAGATCGCGATACAGGCCCAGGGCCATGCCGGAGCGTTCCGCGGCTGCATTGACCGCGCGCAACTGCTCATCGGCGATAAACTGCAGATAGAGCCGATACTGGATGGCATCCTGGTGCGTGTCGACAAACTGCTGCACCGCAGGCGAATGGTGGTCCTGATAGGACTCGGGCCAGGCCGGCCAGCCCCAGGCATTGATGTCCTGCGCCTTGAAGTGCGCCAGCAGTGCTTCGAACGTCGCATGTTCGAACAGGGCTTCACCGCCCTGCTCCACAAAAGCCCTGAACTGACGTCCCCGGTCTGTATCCCGCTCCAGATGGCGTGCGCGGAACACGGTGTACAGACCTTCGAAAAACTCGTATTTCAGCGGCCCGACACGGGCATAGTCGACATGGGTATCTGCGCGCAGGCTTTCCAGTTCAGCCTGAAACTCGGGTGACCGATAGCGTTTCTGCAGCGCTTTGGCGAACTCGAATTCCGGCACCCGGGTCACGTCCACATACAGCGGATTGATGAAACTGCGGTTGGACGGGCTGTAGGGGCTGGCATGCTCGGGATTGATCGGATACAGCGCATGGATGGGATTCAGGCCGATAAAACCGGCGCCGCGCGCGCTCATTTCCTGAATCAGGGTATTCAGATCGGAGAAGTCCCCCAGGCCCCAGTTGGTCTCCGAACGCAGGGTATAGAGCTGGATGGCCGTACCCCAGATGCGTTCACCGGCCGCCATGGTCTTGCTCTGGTAGGCCTGGGCCGGCGCCAGTATCAGGCTGGCGGTGGCACTCTTGGCGCCCAGCGCCAGGGTCAGTTGGTGATAACCCAGCGGCAGCGCCGCCGGCACCGGTAACAGGCGACGGGAATAGCGCTGATCCCCGATCCAGTATTCGCCGGTTTCCTCCAATTCTGCCGGCAGCCAGTCGCCTTCCAGTTCGGAGAGCCCCTCTTCCAGCGCCAGCCGCCACTCGCCGGTGGTATCCAGCAGCGCATCCGGCACATGGCACTCCACGCCGGGCCCGACGCTGCCGCTGGTGTCTGCCGTCAGCACGTAAACCGGCCGCAGCAACCGTGTCCAGGGGGCTCCATCCAGTTGGAAAATGGCCTCTTCAATGGCGGCATCATCGTCCAGGTCATAACCCATGGTGCGCAGCATGCGCTCCTTGCGCGCCACGGGGATAATTTCTTCTTCACCCAGATAATTGATGAAACGGTCGCCAATACAACGCTGCCAGGCCAGGCGTGATATCAGGTCGGGGTTTGCCATCCTATACCTCTGTTTAGCCGAGTGTGCAGGCACGATCAGATCAGGGTCGTGCCCGGCTTCACTCTGGAACAATAGCACTTGGCAGGACTGTATACCGTGAACGGCGGATCTGTCACAAGGCGGAATCGGCGCTCTTCAGGATGGAATCATGGCCCGCACCGACTCCGCCCTGTCTCAACCCCGGGCCCAGTCGTAATTGAGCACGGCCGCCGAACCGAGCAGGCCCGGCTGCTGCGACACTATGACCGCAGTCGGTATGGGCTGATTGAAACCACTCATGCGCCCCTTGGCCTCGAAGCGCTGGCGGAACTGGCTGGCCTGGAAGAAATCCATGAAGCGCGGAATAATGCCGCCGGCAATAAAGACCCCGCCCCGGGCACCCAGAGACAGCGCGACATCCCCGGCATAGCTGCCCAGCAGGGCGCAGAAGCGCTGCAGGGTTTCCTCGCAGCGCGGGTCCTGCCCGCTCAGGCCAGCCTGGCTGATATCCGGCGCTTTCAGGTCCTGCGCGGTCTCACCGTGAACATGGCACAGGGCCCGGTACAGGTTCTCCAGACCCATGCCGGACAGCAGCCGTTCCCAGGACACGCGCTCATGCGATTGCAGCAGATAACTCAGGACCTGGATCTCGATGTCGTCCGTCGGCGCAAAATGCGCATGCCCGCCCTCGGTCTGCACCGTGACCGGCCCGATGTCACTGAAGGCCAGGCAGGCCAGGCCCAGACCGGTGCCGGGCCCGGTCACCGCCATCGGCGCCCCGACGGCGGGCTCTCCGCCACCCACCTGCACGGCGCCGGCAGCACCCAGATAGGGGATGCTGTTGGCCAGGGCATGATAGTCGTTGATAAAGCGCAGCTGGCGAAAACCCAGTGCCGCCTGCAATTCGCTGACCGAGAAGGCCCAGGTATGGTTGGTCATGCGGATCAGGTCCTGATCGGTCGGGCAGGCAATGGCCAGACAACCCTGATCCGGCCGGCCCCACTCGCCACTCACTTCGTCCAGGTAGGCCTCGATGGCAGCACCAATGGTCTCGTGGTCGCGTCCGTTCAGAGTCCGCTGGGCGACCAGGTCCTGCTCGGACAACGCCAGCACCCGCCCATTCATGGTTACCCGTGGCGCCAGCGCAAAGCGCGCATTGGTGCCGCCGATGTCCGCAATCAATCCGTATTCAGTGGTCATTATGTTCCTCAAAGCACTTCGTTCTGGGGCCTGATCACCCGTTTTCCGGGGTCGATAAATACAGGCTCAATGGTAATTTAGCAACAGGCAACCCGGATGAACGCACCATCCCTGTGCACCCTGATCGATCAGCACCAACGACAACTGCGGTCAGCCTATGCCGACACCTGAAATTAAATTACAATATAGCATTGAGCGATGGCGACGGAATACCCATGACAGACGTGCTAGAAATGATTCAACAGCATCTGGACCAGCTTTCCAAGTCGGAACGCAAGGTGGCAGCCGCCATTCTGGCCTCGCCCGAAACCGCCATCCACACCAGCATTGCCAGCATGGCCAATCTGGCCGATGTGAGCGAACCCACGGTCAACCGCTTCTGCCGCAGCATTCAATGCAAGGGGTTCCCCGACTTCAAGCTGAAACTGGCACAGAGTCTGGCCACCAACGGCTCCTTCGTGCGCCGCGAGATCGCCCCCAGTGACGACATGGGCACAGTGGTCGAGAAAGTGGTCCATTCCACCATCTCCTCCCTGCAGGACCTGGAGCGCCAGATCGACCTGCACGCCCTCAAGCTGGCCACCAACATCCTGTGTGACGCCGAGCGCATACACTTCTATGGCCTGGGTGCTTCCGGTCCGGTGGCCCTGGATGCGCTGAACAAGTTTTTTCGCCTCGGCATTCCGGTGGAAGCCACTACCGATTACCTGATGCAGAAGATGACGGCGGCCATGGCGCGCCCGGAAAGCGCCTTTGTGGTGATCTCCTATACCGGTCGTACCCAGCCCCTGATCGAAGTGGCCGGCGAAGCCGCCGCCAACGGTGGCCGGGTGATCGCCCTGACCACGCCCGGCTCGCCGCTGTCCGATGTGGCCACCGTCACCGTGGGCATTCCGGCGCGGGAGAACACCGACCTGTACACGCCCATGGTGAGCCGTCTGCTGCATCTGACGCTGATCGACATCCTGCTCAGCGGTGTGACGCTGGCCAAGGGGTCGGAAGTGGAAGAAAATTTCAAGAAAGTGAAGGGCGCCCTGGCCTCGACCCGCCGGCTGACCTGATTCCAGCCCGCCAGAAGCTGTAATAAAACTACATTTGTGGACGTTTTTTTCCGCCGGCACTGGATGAAAAGCGCATAAAGGTGTATAACTGCGTAGCAAATTTACAGGTTCTATCGAACGGCTGGCCCCTGATGTGACCGGGTCGGCTGCTTGCAAAGGGTGCCCCCGGTTGGGGCAGCCGGATACCATGTACAGGCAATCTGATGCCTCTAAACACCAATACAAGGGAGCTCCATCCAATGTCCACCATTCGTGTTGCAATCAATGGCTATGGCCGTATCGGCCGCAATGTTCTGAAAGCACTGTACGAAGCCAAGGCAGCCGGGAAGAATTATCCCATCGAGATCGTTGCCATCAACGACCTGGGTGACTCCAAGACCAATGCACACCTGACCAAGTACGACACCGCACATGGTCGTTTCAATGCCGAAGTCGACTTTGATGACAAGGCGCTGTATGTCAACGGCGACACCATCAGAACCTTCTCCGAGCGCAACCCGGCCGACCTGCCCTGGGGCGAGCTGAACGTAGACGTGGTTTACGAATGCACCGGCCTCTTCGTCACCGGCCCGTCTGCCAGCGCGCACATCGAAGCCGGCGCCAAGAAGGTGATCATCTCTGCTCCCGGCAAGGACGTGGATGCGGCTGTTGTTTATGGCGTCAACCACGACATCCTGACGTCGGACATGAAGATCATCTCCAACGCATCCTGCACCACCAACTGCCTGGCGCCCATCGCCAAGCCGCTGAATGACAAGCTGGGCATCAAGGAAGGCCTGATGACCACCATTCATGCCTACACCAATGACCAGCGTCTGTCCGATGTGTACCACAGTGATCTGTACCGCGCCCGTGCTGCGGCGCAGAACATGATCCCCACCAAGACCGGCGCTGCCGCCATGGTTGGCAAGATCATTCCCGAGCTGAACGGCAAGGTGGACGGCATGGCCATCCGGGTACCGACCATCAACGTGTCGCTGGTTGACCTGACCTTCACCGCCGGCAAGGACACCACTGCGGAAGAAGTCAACGGCATCATCGAAGACGCCATCAAGGCTGACCCGGCGCTGGCGGAAGTACTGGCCATCAACCATGAACCGCTGGTCTCTTCCGACTTCAACCACAGTGCCTACTCTTCCACCTTTGACGCGACCCAGACCCGTGTTCAGGGCCGTCTGGTCAAGGTGATGTCCTGGTACGACAACGAGTGGGGCTTCTCCAACCGTATGCTCGATACCACCATTGCACTGATGAACGCCAAGTAACACGGCGGTCTGTCAGTCCGGTCGTGCCAGTCTTGCGGGGCTGGCACGCCCCCTTTGCCCAGCCGCAACAGGAGTAGTCACTGCACAGCCTCATGCCCATCCGTCGCACCAAGATCGTCACCACCCTCGGGCCCGCTACCGATGCGCCCGGTGTCCTCGAACAGTTGATACTGGCCGGGGCCAATGTGGTACGACTCAACTTCTCGCACGGCAGCCCTGACGACCACCGGCAACGCGTGGCACAGGTGCGGGAACTCAGTGCCCGCCACGGGCGCTTTGTGGGCATCATGGCCGATCTGCAGGGACCCAAGATACGCATTGCCGGTTTTGCCGATGGCAGTGTGATGCTGAGCAACGGACAGACCTTCACGCTGGATCTCGACCTGGACCGCACGGCGGGTACCGCCGAGGCCGTTGGTGTCGACTACCCGGCCCTGGCGCAGGACTCCAGACCGGGCGACTTCTATCTGCTGGACGATGGCCGTATTCGGGTCGAAGTCACCCGGGTGGACGGCAACAAGGTGCAGACCCGGGTCGTGAGCGGCGGCACCCTGTCCAGCCACAAGGGCATCAACAAGAAGGGTGGTGGCCTGAGCGCCCACGCCCTGACCGATCGTGACCGCGAGGACATTCGACTGGCCTGCGAGCTCGAGGTCGATTTTGTCGCCGTGTCCTTTCCGCGCAGTGCCGAGGACATAGAAGAGGCCAGAGCGCTGGTGCGGGCTGCCGGCGGTGATGCCTGGATCGTCGCCAAGATCGAACGCGCCGAAGCCGTACAGGACGCCGCGACCCTGGATGCCATTGTACTGGCCTCCGATGTGGTCATGGTGGCCCGCGGGGATCTGGGGGTCGAAATCGGCGACGCGGAACTGATTGGCGTGCAGAAGAAGGTCATTCAGCGCGCCCGTGATCTGGACCGGGTCGTGATCACGGCTACGCAGATGATGGAAACCATGATCAGCAACCCCTACCCGACTCGGGCCGAGGTATTTGACGTGGCCAACGCGGTACTGGATGGCACCGATGCGGTCATGTGTTCGGCAGAGACGGCGGTTGGTGCCTATCCTGTAGAGACGGTCAGAACCATGGCCGAAGTCTGTATCGGGGCGGAGAAACAGCGTCAGGCCATGCACTCGACACACCGCATCGATCAGGAATTCCGGCGCACCGATGAGGCCATTGCCATGTCGGTGATGTATGCCGCCAATCATCTGCGCGGGGTCAAGGCGATTGTCTGCGTCAGCGAATCCGGTGCCACACCGCTCTGGATGTCGCGCATCAGCTCGGGGTTGCCTATCTTTGCCATGACCCGGCACCAGAAAACGGCACGCCGGGTCTGCCTGTTCCGGGGAGTCGAGGCGCTGCACTTCGACGTCACCCAACTGGCACCGAACCAGATCAACCAGGCAGCGGTAGATGAACTGAAAAAAGCAGACCTGGTCAGGGACGGCGACCTGGTCATTATTTCGAAGGGAGATCACATGGGCATTCTTGGTGGCACCAACAGTCTGAAGATCGTCAGCGTTGGTAATATTTTGTAAACTCTGCCATCATTTCGCCCCCGACTGAAGAACCAGATTCATTAATGCAGGGCCAAAGTGGCCATGCAGTTGCGATTTCTGAAACCCCGCAGACGACGAGGTTAAGCGGACTATGGAACGAGACATTGATCCAATTGAAACGCAGGAATGGCTTGATGCCCTCGCATCAGTCGTCCGGCATGAAGGGGCCGACCGGGCCCAGTACCTGCTCAAGCAGCTTTCCAACGAGGTGTCGAATACATCGACATCCGATGTGCCCTTCGCCATCAATACACCCTTCCGCAATACCATCCCCGTCACCGAGCAGGTCAAGTACCCCGGCGATCTGGAGATGGAGCGCAAGATCCAGGGCTATATCAACTGGAATGCCGTGGCCATGGTGGTACGGGCCAACAAGAGCGGCGATGACCTGGGCGGACACATGTCATCCTTCCAGTCTTCCGCCCTGCTCTACGATATCGGCTTCAACCATTTCTGGCGCGCCCCGAGCGAAGAGCACGGCGGCGACCTGATCTACTACCAGGGTCACATTTCTCCCGGTATCTATGCGCGCTCCTTTGTCGAGGGCCGCCTGTCCGAAGACCAGATCGACAACTTCCGCCGCGAAGTCGATGGCAAGGGTATTTCCTCCTACCCGCACCCCTGGCTGATGCCCGAATACTGGCAGTTCCCGACCGTATCCATGGGTCTGGGGCCGATTCAGGCCATCTATCAGGCGCATGTGCTGCGTTATCTCGAGCACCGCGAACAGGTCAAGCCGGGCCGTCAGATCTGGGCCTTCCTGGGTGACGGTGAGTGCGACGAGCCGGAAAGCCTGGGTGCCATCTCACTGGCGGCACGGGAAAAACTGGACAATCTGAACTTCGTCATCAACTGCAACCTGCAGCGTCTGGATGGCCCGGTGCGCGGTAACGGCAAGATCATCCAGGAACTGGAAGGCGTCTTCCGCGGTGCCGGCTGGAACGTGATCAAGGTGGTCTGGGGCAGCGGCTGGGACAAGCTGTTTGCACGCGACAAGAGCGGCCTGCTGCAGAAGCGCATGGACGAGGTAGTCGACGGTGAACTGCAGGCCTACAAGGCCCACGGCGGCGCCTATACCCGTGAGCACTTCTTTGGCCGCTACCCGGAAACGGCCGAGCTGGTCAAGGACATGACCGACGATGAGATCTACCATCTGGCACGTGGCGCGCATGACCCCTACAAGGTGTACAATGCCTACAAGCAGGCGTTCGAGCGCACCGGTCAGCCCACGGTTATTCTGGCCCACTCGGTCAAGGGTTACGGGGTTGCTGCCGGCGAAGCCCAGAACGCCACCCACCAGCTCAAGAAGCTGGATGTGGACAGCCTGAAAGCCTTCCGTGACCGCTGCAATGTGCCGATCAGTGACAAGGATCTGGAAGACGGCAAGATTCCGTTCTATCGTCCGGATGAAAACACTGCGGAACTGCAGTACATGAAGAAGCGTCGCCTGACTCTGGGCGGCTACCTGCCGGCGCGGCGTACCAATGCCGACGAGATCCCCAAGGTTCCGGCCCTGGATGCCTTCAGCGGCCTGCTGAAGGACACCGGCAAGCGCGAGATTTCCACCACCATGGCTTTGGTGCGCATCATGAGCACCCTGGCCAAGGACAAGGACATCGGCGACCGCATCGTGCCCATCGTGCCTGATGAAGCACGTACCTTCGGTATGGAAGGCATGTTCCGCCAGGTCGGCATCTATGCCCCGGAAGGGCAGAAGTACGAGCCGCAGGATAAAGGCCAGGTCATGTGGTACAAGGAAGACCAGGGCGGCCAGATCCTGCAGGAAGGCATCAACGAGGCCGGCGCCTTCAGTTCCTGGATTGCCGCCGCGACCTCCTACAGCACCAACAACCATGTGCTGGTGCCCTTCTATATCTACTACTCCATGTTCGGTTTCCAGCGCATTGGTGATCTGGCCTGGGCGGCCGGCGACAGCCAGGCACGCGGCTTCCTGATCGGCGGCACCTCCGGGCGCACCACGCTGAACGGTGAGGGCCTGCAGCATCAGGACGGGCACAGCCATATCCTGGCTGGCACCATCCCGAACTGCGTGACCTATGATGCCACCTACTCCTATGAAGTGGCGGTCATTGTGCAGGATGGCCTGCGCCGCATGGTTCAGGAGCAGGAAAGCGTCTACTACTACATCACGACGCTGAACGAAAACTACCACCATCCGGAAATGCCCAAGGGTGCCGAGGAAGGCATCAAGCGCGGCATGTACCTGCTGGAAGACAATGTCGGCAAGGCGAAGAAAGGCGTTCAACTGCTCGGCAGCGGCTCCATTCTGAATGAAGTGCGCGCCGCCGCGAAGATTCTGAAAGATGACTTTGGTGTCAGCGCCGATGTCTGGGCCGTGACCAGCTACAACGAGCTGACCCGGGATGGCCTGAATGTGGACCGCAACAACCTGCTGCATCCGGAGAAGGAGCCACAGGAAGCCTTTGTGACCCGGCAACTGAAGGGTCGCACCGGGCCGGTCGTTGCGTCGTCCGACTACATCAAGAACTATGCAAATCAGATTCGGGGCTGGGTCCCGGCGTCCTACCACGTGTTGGGCACCGACGGCTTTGGTCGCAGCGACAGTCGCCAGAAGCTGCGCCACTTCTTTGAAGTGGATCGCTACTGGGTCACTGTTACCGCCCTCAAGGCTCTGGCCGATGAAGGCGTGATCAAGCCCAGCGAAGTGACCAAGGCGTTCAAGAAGTTTGATCTTGATCCCGGCAAGCCGAACCCTGTGACTGTATAACTCTCCGGCCGCCCCGCGCAGGGCGGCGGGACAAGGAGCTTTTATGGCGACTGAAATTATCAAAGTGCCCGATATTGGCACCAGCGACAAGGTGACCGTCATCGAGGTCAGCGTCAAAGCGGGCGATACGATTGCAGAAGATGACACCCTGATCGTCCTGGAAAGTGACAAGGCCTCCATGGATGTGCCCGCACCCATGGCCGGCAAGGTCAGCACCGTCAAGGTCAGCGAAGGTGACGAGATCGGTGAAGGCGACGAGATCCTCTATCTTGAGGTGGAGAGTGCCGACAGCAGCGACGACGCTCCCAAGGCCGAGACCAAAGAAAGCAGCAAGCAGTCTGCACCGCCCAAAAAGAGCAGTGGCAGCAGCGCCGTCAAACCGGTCAAGGTGCCGGACATCGGCAGTGACGACCCGGTGGACATCATCGAAGTACACGTCAAGCCGGGCGACATGCTGAATATCGACGACCCCATCGTGACGCTGGAAAGCGACAAGGCTTCCATGGAAGTACCGGCCACCGAAGCCGGCGAAGTGGTCGCGGTCAAGGTGAAGGAAGGCGATCAGGTCAAGGAAGGCGACCTGCTGATCGAAATCAAGGCCGCCGGTGATGCTGACAGCAGTGATGAAGCCGCCGCGCCGGCTGCGGAAAGCACCTCGGACAGTGACACCGCCGAAGCCGAAGGCAGTGTGGAGTCGATCAAGGTACCTGACATCGGTACCGACGGCGCCGTGGATATCATTGAAGTCCACGTCAAGCCGGGTGATACGCTGAACGAAGACGACCCCATAGTGACGCTGGAAAGCGACAAGGCCTCCATGGAAGTGCCCTCTCCGAAGGGCGGTGAAGTGGTTTCGGTCAAGGTCGAGGTCGGCACCGAAGTGAAGCAAGGCGACCTGCTGATCGAGCTGAAGGTAGCCGGCGGCAGTGCCAAACCCGCCAGCACCCCGGCCACCGAAAAGTCCTCGGATACGCCCGCCCCTGCCAGCACGGCCTCGGCGCCGCAAGGCACCGAGGGCTATCAGGCGCCGACTATTGTTGGCGCTGACGATGACGAGATCGTGCGACCCTCCAAGCCCGTGCATGCCGGTCCGGCAGTACGCAAGCTGGCCCGTGAATTCGGCGTCGATCTGGCGCTGGTGAACGGCACCGGCCCGCGTGGCCGTATCGTCAAGGACGATGTTGCCGCCTTCGTGAAGAAGAAGATGCGCCAGCCGGAGAAAGTCACCGGCGGTGCCGGCATACCGGCCGTGCCCGATCAGGACTTCAGCAAGTTCGGTGAAGTCGAAGAAAAGGAAATGAGCCGCATCCAGCAGCTCACGGCTGCGAACATGGCCCGCAACTGGCTGAACATTCCGCATGTCACCCAGTTCGACGAGGCCGATGTGACCGATCTGGAAGCCTTCCGCCAGTCACTGAAACCGGAAATGGAAAAGCGCGGCGTGAAAATTTCGCCGCTGGCGTTCCTGGTCAAGGCCTGTGCAGCGGCACTGCATGAGTTCCCGCAGTTCAATGTATCGCTGAAGGCCGATGGCACCCATCTGGTCCAGAAACATTATGTGCATATCGGTCTGGCCGTGGATACACCGAACGGCCTGATCGTGCCGGTGATCCGCGATGCGGACAAGAAGTCCATCTGGCAGATTGCCGAAGAGATCATCGATTTCGCGCAGCGGGGCCGTCAGGGCAAGGTGAAGAGCAACGAGATGCAGGGTGGCTGCTTCACCATTTCCAGCCTGGGTGGCCTCGGCGGCACGGCATTCACGCCGATCGTCAATGCACCCGAGGTGGCGATTCTCGGGGTCTCGAAGAATCAGGTGAAACCGCACTGGAACGGGCAGAGCTTCGAGCCGCGCACCTTCACGCCGCTGTCGCTGTCGTACGACCACAGAGCCGTGAATGGTGCCGATGCGGCCCGCTTCACGACCTATCTGTGCCAGGCGCTGCAGGACCTGCGACGCATCCTGCTGTAGCCCTGCTGTAGAAAGAACCGATGCCTCCGCCGGGAGGCATCGGAAAAACCTGAAAGCCGGTAGAGAGACTACCGGCTTTTTTGTGTCTGCAGCAACTGCCCGCCGTGGAATCCGGCAGCCACAGCCAGCAGACACAGCAACAGCGTCAGGCCGACATAGAGCAATGCCAGCGGCCAGTTGCCCTGTCCGAGCAGCAGCAGGGTTTCGAGACTGAAAAAGGAAAAGGTGGTAAAGCCGCCGCAGAAGCCGCCCATCAGAAACAGGCGGGCTTCCAGACCCAACTGCCAGCGGCCCTCCGGCGCGGTCAGGGCCGCACAGGCACCGATCAGCAGCGAACCCAGAACATTGACGGTCAGAGTGGACCAGGGAAAGGTCAGCCCCGGGGCGCTGTAGAGCAGCACGGACACCCACAGCCGGGCGAGCGCACCCAGAGCACTGCCGGCGGCCACGGCCAGCCCCTGGCGCTGCGCCAGCGTCATGCCAACCCCCGCAGCAGACTGCCCAGTCCCCAGCCCAGGGCAGCCACGGCAACGGACAGTGACACCGACAGCACCACATTCAGCAGCGCCCGATCAAAGCGCCCGTGCTGCATCAGTTCCAGGGTCTGCAGGCTGAAAGAGGATACTGTCGTATAGCTGCCCAGCAGACCGAGCACAACCAGCGACCACACCGGCACCTGAGTCAGATTGACACCGGTCAGCAGAGCCGGGGCCCACAACAACCCCGCCAGCAGACCCAGTACCAGGGCACCACTGACATTGACCACCAGGGTGCCCCAGGGAAACTCACTGCCGGCATGCTCGGCAACCCATTGCCCTACACTGTGGCGCAGCCAGCCACCCGCGCCGCCGCCCAGAGCCACCAGCAGCAGGGAGGCAAAAAGACTCGTTACCGCGATCAGACATACCCCCATTCCACCAGACGCCGATAGGCGTGTTCCGCCTGGGCGCCTTGCTGTACCTGTTGCAGAAAACGCTGATACCGCTCTGCGGCCTGAGACCGATTGGCCAGATTCTCATGGCTGTAGCCGAGCAGGAAGTCCGTGCCCGGATTGCCCGGCAACAGTTCCTCATAGCGCTCGAACCGATCCAGCGCACGATCATAACGACGGCTGCCGAGCTGGGCCAGCCCCTGATACTGCACCGCCTGTGCTTCTCCGGGCAGACTCGCCGCAGCATCTTCGAACCACGACAGCGCCCGATCGAAACGCTCCTGACTGAGCTGCAGCTTGCCCATCAGCATGAGCCCGGTGTAATCCTCCGGCGCCTGCTCGAGCGCCCGCTGCAGCGCTGTCTCTGCTGCAGCCGCATCGCCCTGGGCCAGATGCCGCTCGCCTTCCTGCATGGCCTCAATGGCCGGGCGGATGCGCACGATGGGCGCGATCATGTCCTGATAGCGCTCTTTCTGCCGGTTACGCTCGCGCTGACTGCGCGTAAAGTCACGCACCTGGTTGCGGGCATTGTCGAGCCGCTCCTGCCCGGTCGGATGGCTGGCAAACATGACTTCAATCGCACTCGGCTTGCGGCGAGACAGGGAAGTCAGCATGCCGGTCAGGCCGATCATGCCTTCCGGGTTGTGCCCGGCTTCCGCCATGTAATCCATGCCCAGTCGGTCAGCCTCCCGCTCATTGTCACGACTGTAGCGCGACAGCAGGGCGCCGGCGCCGATCTGCCCCACCGCGCCGACAACGCCGGCCATCTGCGTTTCACCGGCGCCGGCCACCGCCGTACCGACCGCCACCTGAGCCAGCATGCCCTGGGAGGCCCGCTGACCGGCATGACGCGCCGTAACATGGGTCACTTCATGGCCCAGCAGCGCCGCCAGCTCGGCTTCATCCTCCATTTCCAGCATGATGCCGCGGGTCAGACCCACGGTGCCGCCGGGAAAGGCGTAGGCGTTGATGTAGTTGGCATTGACGACCTGAAAGCTGTACGGCATGTCCGGCCGATGTGAAATGCGGGCGATGCCCTGCCCCAGTTCGTCGACATACCGGTTGAGGCGATCATCGGCCGTAACGCCATAATCGGCAGACAGCTGATGGGGAGACTGTTGCTGATCAATACGGATTTCATCCTGCCGGCTCAGCAGCATAAGCTGCCGGCGACCGGTAACCGGATTCACTGAACAGCCTCCCAGCCAGACTGGCGCCGCCACGCCCAGCGAGGCCAGCGTCAGGCCCTGAATCAGGGAACGCCGCGTCACACGGCCGGCAACAGGATCAGCAAAGCGACGAGCAGGGGTTTGACACATGCCATGCATCCTCACGAGCAACGGAAATACTGCTGACTATCGTGCAGATTGCGCGGCAAGGCAAGAGGGCAACCCGGTTACCGGAGTGCCCTCTTGCGTGCCCGGGCGCTCCGGTCAGTCGTACAGATAGCAGGCCACAGAATGATCCGTTGCCAGCAGTCGGTGCTGGGGCGAATCCACGTGCCCGAACCGGATACGCAGCGCACCCGTTTCCGGTACAAACTCGGCAGCCTGCACCAGCGCGTCATGCCGGGCCTGCATGATGGCCGTGGCCTCTGCCTGCATGGCCTCGACACTGGCGCCCCCGGCAGGACTGAAGACCACATCCAGCCCATCGATACGGGCCGGTCCCAGCGTACTGGTGGTTTCACCGGCGATCCGCCACTCGGATATTGCCGTCAGCACGTCCCGACCTTCCCAGCCGCAATGGGCCATCGCATGCGGACAACGGGTATGGAAGTGGCAGCCGTTCGGCGGCTCCACGGCACTGGGAATCTCGCCGGCGCTTTCCAGCGGTGGCTTGACCACGGAGGGGTCCGGCTCTGGGCTGGCATCCATCAGCAGCTGCGTATAGGGGTGCTTGCGCTCCCGCACAATGGTCTCGGTCGGCCCGATTTCAACAATCTGGCCCAGATACATGATGGCCGTTCGGTCCGTCACATAGCTGATGGTCGGCAGGTCATGACTGACATAGACGAAAGAGATGCCCATCTCGTCACGGAAGCGCCGCATCAGATTGAGCACACCGGCCCGGATCGACACATCCAGCATCGACACCGGCTCATCAGCAACGATAAAGCGCGGTTCGGTGACAATGGCGCGGGCAATGGCCACGCGCTGCCGCTGGCCGCCGGACAGTTCATGCGGATAACGCTCCCAGTAGGTCTCCGCCGGCTTCAGCCCGGCCCGTTCCAGCGCCAGCCGTACGCGTTTGTGCACCGCCGCCTCGTCCGGCTCCAGTTTATGAATATAAACCGGCTCAGAGACGATCTCATAGATGGTGAAGCGCGGATTCAGCGTCTGATAGGGGTCCTGGAACATCATCTGCGCGCTGCGCCGGAACTGCTTCAGGTCGTCCTTGCGCATCTCCGCGATATTCTGCCCGTCAAACAGGATGTCGCCGGAGGTGGGGTCCTGCAGCCGCACCAGCATTTCGCCGGTGGTGGTCTTGCCCGAGCCGGACTCGCCGGCCAGACCCAGCACCTCGCCCTGATACAGATCAAAGCTGATACTGTCGACCGCATGCACCTTGCGCTCAACGTTCTTGCGCCATGGCAGTGACGCCAGCAGACCGCCATCGACATCAAATTCCCTGGTCAGCCTGTCCACCTGCATCAGGCGGTCCCGCGACTGTGTCTTTTCCAGCGGCACCCCGGTCTGCACATATTCCCCCAGGCGCTCACCCACCACCTGCCAGGTGTCGTTGCGCATGGCCTGCACTCGAAACTCCACCGCCCGCTCCGGATAATGGCAGGCCGCCTGGCGGCCCTCGCCCACATCCTGCAGGGCCGGCGTCTCACTGCGACATCGGTCGGTGGCAAAGGGGCACCGCTCGGCAAAGCGGCAGCCCGCCGGCGGATTGAGCAGGTTGGGCGGTGCCCCGGGGATGGAGATCAGCTCACGCTGGGCGCCTTCCAGCGTCGGAAAGGCGTTGGTCAGGCCCATGGTATAGGGATGGAACGGCTCGCCGAATACGGCCCGCACCGGCCCGGTCTCCATGATATGACCGCCATACATGACCGCCACCCGGTCACAGGTCTGCACCACCACTGAAATGTCATGCGTGATGAACATCAGCGCCAGGCCGCGCTCGCGCCGCAGGCGGGTCAGACGGGCCAGAATCTGCGCCTGCGTCACCACATCCAGCGCCGTGGTCGGCTCATCGGCCACGATCAACTTGGGGTCCAGCGCCAGGGCCATGGCAATGACCGCGCGCTGCTTCATGCCGCCGCTCATTTCGTGCGGGTAGGCACTCAGACGATCCGGGTCTATGCCCACCTGTCGGAACAGGTCTTCGCCATGCGTCCAGGCATCCGCCTTGCTGATGGAGATATGCGCCTGCATGGCTTCCACGATCTGGTCGCCCACCGTGTAGACCGGGTCCAGCGCATTCATGGCCGCCTGCGAAATCCAGGCGATGTCCTTCCAGCGCACCCGCCGCATGCCCTCTTCGTCCAGGTCGAGCAGATTGCGCCCCTGGAAATCGATGCGGCCGCGCGGTGTCTTGCCATTGGGCGGCAGCAGGCGCAGCATGGATTTGGCCGCGGTGGTCTTGCCACAGCCTGATTCACCTACCAGACCCAGCGCTTCGCCCGGCCTGATATCGAAACTGACCCCGTCCACTGCCTGCACCGGCCCCGAGCCCGTGGCATAGTGAATAGCCAGATCTTCAACCGACAACATGGTTTCTGTGCTCATCGACGTGCCCTCAGTCTCGGATTGGCCACCAGCTCGAGTGATCTGGAAATGAAGAATACCGACAACACCGTGATCATGATGAAAATCCCCGGCGGCAGGTTCCACCACCAGGCATCACGCCAGGCGCCGGACAGGCGGGCGTTGTGCAGGATACCACCCCAGGATATGGACTGCGGCGGCCCCAGACCCAGGAACGACAGGGTGGCCTCGGCAATGATGGACACCCCCACAATGATGGCCAGTTCGAGGAATACCAGCGGCATGACATTGGGAAATATGTGGATATACATGATCCGCAGATCCGAGGCGCCGGCCACGCGGGCGGCCTTGACGAAGGGTCGCTCGCGCAGCGACAGCACCTGCGAACGAATCAGGCGCGCCACGGTACGCCAGGTCAGCAGTGATACCGCCAGAATGACAATCAGCAGACTCGGCTCGAACAGCAGTACCAGGATCAGCGCGAACGGCTCGAAGGGTATGCCGTACATCACATCCACGGTGCGCATCAGTACGGTTTCGGTGCGGCCCCGGAAATAGCCGGCGATCAGACCCACATTGGCCCCGATCAGAACGACCAGCGCCGCGCCGAGAAAACCGACCAGCAGTGCGATGCGCGAGCCGTAGACGTTCTGGCTGTAGAGATCCCGACCCAGATGATCGGTACCAAACCAGTGCTCGGACGTCGGCGGTGACAGCCGGTTCACGAAACGATCCGAGCCCAGCGCGTAGAAGTGATCTTCGGTGACCATCAGGGTCCGCAGATGGCGCGCGCCCTGCGTCGAGGCCAGATGCCAGCCATCACCATGGCGTTCCATGATGATGCCGTTGCGTGCCACGGCGATGGCCTCGCCCTCGCTGCCGATCCAGCCTGCCCTGATGGCGCGCGAATCCGGCGCATCCTCTACCACCCAGTCGGCATCAGCACCTTCACGGGCAAGCAGAGTACCCCGTTCACCGACAATCAGGCCGGTGCCGTCTGCGGTCAGATGGATATCGTTCAGAGTGCGGTTGGTGGGCAGCCGCAGCAGGCTGAAGCTGTCGTTATCAGGGTCGAACTGCAGCACCACGCCGCGTTCACCGATCACCAGTCCCGAGCCGTCGGCATCAAAAGCGATCCCGTTCAGGTCCAGCCCGCGGTTGACCGGGCTCTGCAGGGTTTCAATGCTGACGGCGTCGGTGCTCAGGTCCAGGCGCCAGATCGTCTCCTCCTCACCGACAACCCAGGCCGTATCGTCGTCCGACCAGGCCACCGCATGCAGATCAACGGACTCGGGGGCATCGACTTGCTGCCAACCACCGGTGGTATCGTCATAGAGGGCCATGATGCCGCCCTCACCCACAATCAGCGCCCGCCCGGCGGCACTCACCGCCACCGCGCGCAGTGACTCGGTGAAGGGCGCATCCAGCGCCGCCCACTGGCCATCGTAGCGGTATACGTTGCCACCCCGGGCCACGGCAATGCCAACGCCATCCTGCCAGGCGGCGTCATAGACCGTCACATCACCCAGAGGCTCGGACAGCACCCAGCGCACCGATCCGTCTTCTGCCTGTGTACGCTGCATCAATGTGCCCTCTTCCAGCTCATTGATGTGCAGCGGATCATGGGTGGCGAGCAGGGGTGCAAACAGGGCCATGGCCACAATGGCGGCCAGTACGATAAAGCCGGTCAGTGCAATGCGATCACTGACTATGGCCCGCGCCGGCTCGGCGGCGCTTTTCAGTATTGATGATCTCATTTGAAGCTCACCCTCGGATCCAGCAATGTATACAGCATGTCCACCAGCAGGTTCAGCGTGATCACAAAGGCAGCCATCACCAGGAAGCTGGCCTGCGCCAGAGGAAAGTCGGAGGTGCGCACGGCATTGAGTATTTCACGCCCCAGGCCGGGCCAGGAGAACACAACCTCGACCACCACCTGGCCGCCGGCAGCCAGACCAATGGTGACAGCCAGTTGCGTCACCACCGGCAACAGGGCGTTGCGCGCGGCGTGGTTGTAGAGAATGCGCCGCTCCGGCAGGCCCTTGGCGCGGGCCATCTCGATGAAATCCTCGCCGTACACCTCCAGCATGGTGTTGCGCATGATCAGCATGGGCGAGCCCAGGTAATACAGAGCGACCACCAGAGCCGGCAGGATCAGGTGATGCAGGAAATCCAGCGTGAAGATCTTGTCCAGGAAACCGCTGGCCTCGTAGGGCAGCGTGCGCATGCCGCTGGTCGGCAGCCAGCCCAGGTAGATGCCGAAGAACAGGATGGCGATCATGCCGGTCCAGAACATGGGTGCGGAGCGGAACATCAGACCCACAAAGATACCCGTGGTATCGGTGCCGGAACCCCGCCGCCAGGACAGCCATGCACCCAGCGGTACACCCACGGCATAGGCCAGGGCAATGGCGGGCAGCATCAGTACCATGGTGTTGCCCAGGCGTTCCCAGATGATGTCGGCTACCGGCGCCCGGTAGTGAAACGAGAAGCCGAAATCACCCTGCACGATATTGCCCAGGTAGATCAGGTACTGCTCCCAGAGGGGGCGCTCAAGCCCGAAACGGGCGCGGATCTGCTCGCGCTCGGCCGGCGTCAGGCCTTCGGTGATCAGGGCCGCGGTCGGGTCTGGCAGACCCAGGCGAAACAGGAAAAACAACAGGGTGGCGATGATGAACAAGGCCAGAAAACCGTGCATGACACGGCGGATAATATAGTTTCTGCGCGCTGACATAGCTGGATTCTCGTCAACCATACGGCCCCGCGTCGCCGGTGGCGGCGTTCAGGCGGGGTAGTACAAGAGAAGCCCCGCCGCTGGCGGGGCCGATTCAGACAGGGGTGAGGTGGTCCGCAGACCACTCACCCCGACAGGACACTAGTGTCCTGTCTGGTTAATTCGACACTGCTCTGAGCCACTGAGCGCTCTGAGAGCAAGGCGCGATGTTGAAGGTCTGGTGGCTCCAAATCGAAACATCGCAACGCCGCTATCAGAGCGCTTCAGGGGCTCCCGGAGGGCGTGCCTCTGCGGCCCCTGGCCTGTGTTGACATCCCTTGAAGTGGGCCCACCACGCCGGCGGGATGTCGCCTTGGCCAGAGACCGCAGACCGCACGCAGAGAGTCGCCGAATTAACCAGACAGGACACTCGCTCTGCTTCAGTGCACCAGGTAGCCGTCGTCATCCCAGGAATAACCGGCTTCCTCGAGCTCTTCGCGCGCAGCGTCCATGTCAAAATCAAGGCGCTCGACGAAGGGTTCATGCCAGAAGGTATTGACCGGTGCAATCACGCTGCTGCCGACTTCGCCGCGACCTTCCAGTAACACATCGACCATGCGCTCGCGGTCGCTGGCCATGGCCAGGGCACGGCGCACGGCGCGGTCATCAAAGGGTTCACGACGCAGGTTGTAGGTCATGTGGAAGTAGCCGAAGTCAGGCACACTGACCACGGTCAGGTGGTCCTGATCTTCCGCCAGACCAATCTGACCCGGCTCCATGCGCCAGGCAGTCATGTCGATCTCGCCGGTCTGCAGGCCGGTGTAGACACCTTCCATATCGGCGTAGATGATGAACTCGACGCCATCCACGGCAATTTCATCGGCATGGAAATGATCTTCGAACCTGCTGATGGCCATAAACTCGCCACGATCAAAACGCTCGAACTGGAACGGCCCGGAACCGACCATCGGAATGTCTTCCGGCGCCAGTGTGGAGGCGTCTTCGATGTCCTCCCAATGATGTTGCGGCAGGATGGGCAACTGAGACAGCGTAATGCTGGCAAAGGACGCCGAAGGCTCGTTCAGATTGAAACGCACGGTGCGCTCGTCCACCACTTCGGCATTGTCCAGCACCGAGGTGTAGGAGGCAAAGTAACTGTATTCCTGATCCAGATAGTAGTTGAAGGTGAAGGCGACGTCTTCGGCGGTCAGCGGTTCGCCATCATGGAAGGTCATGCCTTCACGCAGCACCACTTCAACGGTTGTGTCGTCAATGGCGTTGACCTCTGCGGCGGCCCAGGGCAGCGGCTCGACGTCAGCACTCAGACGCACCAGACGATCATAGTACAGACGCATCCACTTCCAGCCCCAGACCGAGGTGGAATCCAGCGGGTTCAGATTGTCCGGCTCCTGTGGCCCGCCAATGCGCAGCGTCTGACGATCTCCCTGCGGCACGGCTTCCATCGGACCCCACTCGCTGTAGAGGCCTTCACCCGCCATGGGCTCGAAACCGTCGAAGGTGGTGTGGTTGTAGGCCACCACTTCATCGCGGTGGAACAGGACCACCAGCGGCATGTCCGGCTTGTAGAGTTCCTGCATCTCCCGCACCAGTTGCTGGCGACGGTCCACATCAAACTCGCGCGACTGTTCGTCCAGCAGCGCGTCATAGTCGGGATTGTCATATCCGCCCGGGTTGTTGCCACTCAGGCCAGCCTGACGCGAATCCAGCGTGGACAGGAAGAACTGCGGGTCCAGCCGGTCAACACGACCGCTCCAGCCGAGGATGGTGGCATCGAAGTCCTGCTGGTCATAGAACCGCTCCAGGGCGGTGCTGAATTCGGTAGGAGCAACGCTGACTTCGAAACCCAGCTCACGCCAGCGCTCGGCGATCATGAAAGCGGCTTCGTAACGGATGGGGTCGTAGGATTCGGTGGTGGTGATCAGCTCAATGGGCGCTACACGCTCCTGAGCGGTTGCCAGCGTGGCAGAGAAGCCGGCAATTGCGGCCATGGCCGCCAGAGAAGTTAGTCGAGGCTTACTGGATTGCTTTGTCATGATGGGGCCTGCTGTTTTTTTTGGTTTCAGAGACCCAAATCACCCTATCCAGACCGAAAGCCAAGGTCAAATCCCGGCCGCGTCAACAACGCTGTACGAGAATGTTCAACTCACGATCGTTGTAATGTTTTCTGTACAGCCAGTCCGAAATTCGCCCGCGTTCACGTCACACCTGAAGCACGCCACTGGGTTCCAGCACCACATAGACAAAGATGGTCACGTAATGACAGACGCTGCCACCCAGCACAAAGAGGTGCCAGATGCCATGACCATGCGGTATCCATTTGTCCAGCGCGTAGAAGATCACACCCAGGGTATAGATGACGCCGCCGGCTACCAGCCAGGCCAGCCCGGATGGCGGCAATGACTGCACCAGGGGGCCCAGGGCGACCACGACCACCCAGCCCATCAGCAGATAGATGATGACCGGCAGAATGCGCCGGCGGTCGAACGGCAGCAACTCGATCACTATGCCCAGTAACGCAAGCCCCCAGACCACGCCGAAGATACTCCAGCCCCAGGCGCCGCCCATGGTGACCAGGGTGAAGGGCGTGTAGGTACCGGCAATAAGGAAGTAGATGGCGTAATGGTCGATCTTCTTGAAGATCTCTTTCACTGTGCCATCAAAGCTGTGATACAGCGTGGAAGCCGTATAGAGCAACACCAGGGTGACACCGTATACCGTCACACTGACCAGGGTCAGGGCATCGGCCACGATGGCCGCGGCGGTAATGAGTGCAGCCATGCCGGCCAGGGCCGCAATGGCCCCGACCAGATGGCTGATACTGTTAAGACGTTCTCCGTGATACATCGTCTGCTGTCTGTCTCCAGCTCTGGAAGACCACTACTGTAGCAGCCCCCGGGGCAGAATGTACGTCCGACCGCGTCACTTGATCCCCTGCGGCAACAATGGCAATGCGCTGTGCTCACCCGAGGCGGAAAGGACGTTCAGTCGCCAAAAAGCCGATCAAGAAAGCTGCGTCGCTCCGGCCGCTCGGGCGGGTCCAGCTCGCCTATCGGCTCCGGATTGAACTGCCATTCCGGGCCCATGCGTTCAGCCCGCCTGGACATGCGCCCTTCCACATTACTGCTCAGCGGCGCAAAGCGGGGCCGGGTCGTGGTCTCGTCACGGAAATTTCGACCATGCTCCAGCGTCAGTTGCTGCGACAGCATCTGCACAACGCCTTCCTCGGCGTGGAACTTGAAATGCACCGGGCGTGGCCGCAATGACTGGCTGGCAAAACCGGTGACACCAGGCGCCCCGCGTGCCGCATAGCTGACCAGTTCCCAGTCGCCCGGAGGCAGTTCATCAAGGATGACAAAATGACTGTTGTGGCGCGGCCGGATGGTCACCGACAGTGGCTCGTCGTCGGCGTCGACAAAATTCAACACATAATAATAGCCCAACTGCTGCACCGGTCGGCCTTCCAGTGCAAAGCCCATCATGACGATGGTGCCCTGGGTATCCTCGGGTGCTATTTCACCCCGGCCCGCACAGCCGACGAGAACAAGAGCTGCCAGCAAGGGTGCCAGCAGCAAAGAGAACCTGCGCATATCCGTTCTTCCTGACTGAGATACAAGGGAGCATGAATGTAACAGATTTGGCAGCATCAGCAGAAGTGCCGACCATGACGGCGAATCGTAAACCGCAGCCAGTTGCCGCAGACAGCACGGAGTCTAAAGCTGCGCCTGCTCCAGATTCTGCATGGCCTGATCCAGCGTGGCGTCGTCCTTGCCGAAACAGAAACGTATCCAGTGCTCCCCGCTGTCATCGTGCCAGAAGGCACTGCCCGGAACACCCGCCACGCCGGCACGCTCAAGCAACACCATGGCCGCAGCCTGGGCTGTGCTCTGCCCCAGCACCCGGCAATCTGCCAGCACATAATAGGCGCCCTCGGGTACACGCGGGGTCAGCCCGGACCGCTCCAGTGCCGTACAGAAGCGATCGCGCCGCAGCTGATGGTCGGCTGCCAGTTGGCGGTAAAAGTCAGCATTCAGCTGCTCGATGGCATCGGCCACGGCGTGCTGCACGATCGATGGCGTGCACACATAGTACAGATCATTGACCAGGCCAATGGGCTCTGCAAGATGCGCCGGCGCGGCCAGATAGCCCATGCGCCAGCCGGTAATGCTGAAGGTCTTGGAGTAGCCGCCCATGGTCACCGTGCGCTCCCACATGCCCGGCAGGGTCGCCATGCTGATATGACGATGCCCGTCGAACAGGAAGTATTCGTAGATTTCATCGGTGATGCAGAGCAGATCATGGCGCTGGCAGAGGTCAGCCAGCGCGGCCGTTTCGGCGCGCGAAAACACCCGCCCGGAAGGATTCCCCGGCGTGTTCAGCACAATGGCTCTGGCGCCGACAGCCTGCGCCTCGATGGCGGCCACATCCAGCGCCATGGTGTCCCGTTCCAGCGGCACAAAGACCGGCTCCAGGCCAGCCACTTTCAGCGTATTGAGATGATAGCCGTAGTAGGGTTCCAGCAGAATGACGCGATCACCCGGGTTCAGCAGGGCATTGATGGTGGCCACAAAGGCGCCGGTACTGCCCTGGGTGACCACGATCTCGGTATCCGGATCAGCCTGGATGCCGTTGTCCCGCTGCAGCTTGCCGGCCAGCGCCTGGCGCAGACGATCAATGCCATCATAGCGGGTATAGGCATTGTGACCTGCTCTCACCGCCGGCTCGATGCCGGCCAGCACCTCCGGCGGTGGCGGAGTATCACAGATACCCTGGCCCAGATTGACCCCACCCAGCTCATGACAGCGCTGCGTCATGGCCCGAATGGGTGACTGTGAGAGATCGGCTACCCGGTCTGAGATGAATCGGCTCACGCTCACTCCTCACCGCCCCATACCTGAAGGCGCTGTTAGTCGATAAACTGCAGGAACGGCAACGTGGACAGACCCAGAACCACCAGCCCGACAGCGATGTAGAACAGCACACGCAGTGGCTCTTCACGCAGCTTGCGACTGAATGTCATCTGTTCGCCTCGAGCGACCTGCTCGGCATGACGGGCCCGAGCCTGATCGGCGCGCTGCGCCTGATAATCAGCCAGCACGGCCCTGGCCTCGGCCAGGCGGCTGTCATCCCTGAGCCAGATTGCAGCCACGGAGATCTGCCACCGGCCAGCGGTGGTCTCGTAGGTGTCGAAATTGTGCTCGGAAAGCAACTGGCGGACCTCGTCCGCCTCATCGTCCGGCACATTGTTGAGTCTGAACAACAGGCTTGCCATGACTACAGTCTAAAGCCCAACGTCAGAAGTCGAAAGTCTTTCCTTCCAGCGTCTCGATCTCGGCCTTCATGCCTTCGGTGAGAGCCGCCTTGCGCCCGGTCCTGGCATCCACGATAACGATCCGGGCGTTGCCAAAGGTGGTCAGCGCATCCTGCGTCTCACTGTAGATGGCATACTCATGCTCGCAGCCATGTTCGTGCAGCGCCGTCACGCGGGCGCCGATATGAATGCGGTCCGGAAACGTCAGCGGCCGGCGATATTTGGCCTGGGTGGTCCCCAGCACCGGTCCGCAGGCCGGATTGCCGATCAGCGAGGTGCGGCCCATATAGGCAATGCGCACATTCTCGAAATAGCGGAAATAAACCACATTGTTGATATGGGACAGGGCATCCATATCGCCCCACTGCAGATCCACAGTCAGGATAACGGGATAGGTGGACTTGAACTCGGCCAGGGTCTCGGACATGGTATACAGGCTCCATCCTCGGGCAATTGACAGGAATATGCAGTCTAGCATGCTGGCCACCGCTGCCCATGCTGGTGACTGCAGCGGGCAGCCACCTTTGCCGGAGAGTTCAAGACACCGGCAGGAAACGCTGCAGCATTGCCCCGGATAGCAACAATGGTCAAAAACGTCACGGCGGGATAAAGTGCACGCATGCCAAGATAGAATCAGGAGCCCTTCATGTTCACTGCCCTGAAAGTCCTGTTTGCCCTGGCGCTCAGCGCCGCCCTGACCGGCGTCGTGGGCGCTGCGATCCAGACCCAGTTCAATCTGGCCGCGCTGACTGCCATCGGAGCAGTCAACGGGGGTGTCGACATACCGCTGCAACTGCGGCTGGAAACCACCTGGGCGGACATTCAGGGCTTCGGCCCCGTGTTTGCAGGCCTGGCGGCCGTGGCCTTCATTCCGGCCTTTATCGTGGCGCGCGGCATCATCGCCCTGCTGGGACTGCGCTACCTGTTCTATACGCTGGCCGGCGTCGCCGGCATTGCCACAGCGCTCATCACCGCCAACTGGCTCGCCCCCATGCCGGCACTCATCGTGATCACCCAGACCCTCCCCGGGCTGCTGGCCATGAGCGCAGCCGGTCTGGTCGGAGGGTTCTTTTTTGCCCTGCTGAATCCACCGCGCCGCCGTCGCGGCTTCATGTCTGGAGGCATAGACCATGTCAGTTTCCGTTGAGCAGTCCACCCCGCGTTCTCTGACCCGGCTCACCGGCCTGTTGCTGCTGCTCTGTGCGGCCAGTGTCGGCGCCCAGACCGTGAGCACCGACTATACGGTGGAAACGGTCACCACCGGTCTGGAGCATCCCTGGTCCCTGGCCTTCCTGCCCGATAATCGCATGCTGGTCACCGAACGTGCCGGCCGGCTGCGCCTGATCAATCAGGATGATGTACTGATCACCGAGCCCGTCAGCGGCCTGCCGGAGGACATTTACGTGGATGCCCAGGCCGGGCTGAAAGACCTGTTGCTGGCACCCGACTTCGAGGACAGCGGCGAACTGCATTTCAGCTATGCCTGCGGCACGGCCGAAGCCAACACCACCTGCCTGGCGCGCGCCACGCTGGAAGGCCGCCAGTTGCATAATGTCGAGGTCATATTCCGGGCCGACCCGCTGCGCGAAGGCTCGGTACACTATGGCGGCCGCCTCGCCCGGCTGCCCGACGATACCCTGCTGCTGACACTCGGTGACGGCTTCAGCTATCGCAACGAAGCGCAGAACCGGCAGAATCATATCGGCAAGATAGTACGCCTGAACCCGGACGGTTCCGTACCCGCAGACAACCCCTTTGTGGACGACCCCGACACCCGGGACGAAATCTTCACCCTGGGCCACCGCAACCCGCAGGGCATTCTCTACGATGCCGACACCGACCGCATCATTGCCCATGAGCACGGTCCCCGGGGCGGCGACGAGCTCAATATCATCCGTGCCGGTGAAAACTACGGCTGGCCGCTGATCACCACCGGTGTCGACTACACCGGCGCTCGCATCACGCCGTTCACCGAACTGCCGGGCCTGACCACGCCCATTCTGACCTGGACACCGGCCCTGGCCCCATCCGGCATTACCCGCTATGACGGCTTCCTGTTTCCGGACTGGCGGGGCGACTACTTTATCGGCGGCCTGGCCGGGCAGAGTGTGCGCCGGGTGCGGCTGCACAACGGCGACGCCACCGAAGAGGAGGTGCTGTTCGCCGACCGGGGTGACCGCTTCCGCGATGTGCGCACCGGCCCGGACGGTGCGCTTTACCTGCTGACAGACCGGGCCAGCGGCTCGGTACTGCGGGTGGTGCCGGACCGCTGAGACAATCACCAGAGGAGACATCACCATGAGCAAGACCGCACTGATCACCGGCGCCAACCGGGGCATCGGCCTGGCGCTGGCCACCCAACTGGCCACCGAGGGCTGGCAGGTCATCGGTGTCTGCCGCCAGAGCAGCGACGAGCTGGATGCCACCGCCGAGCGCGTCATCACGGCCCTTGATGTCACCCGCCCGGAAGACGTGCAGCGTCTGATCGACGAACTGGGCGCAACCAGGCTGGACCTGCTGATCAACAATGCCGGCCTGCTCGAGGACAACGTACTGGGGGAGATCGACTATGACAGCCTGCGTCGCATGATGGAGATCAATGCCTATGCGCCGCTGCGCGTCACCGAAGCTCTGCTGGATCACCTGAACAAGGGTGCAAAAGTCGGCCTGATCACCAGCCGCATGGGCTCCATAGCCGACAACGACTCCGGGGGCCGGTACGGCTACCGGGCTTCCAAGGCGGCACTGAATGCCTTCGGCAAATCACTGGCGGTGGACCTGCAGCCGCGCGGCATTGCCGTGGCGCTGCTGCACCCCGGTTACGTGAAAACGCGCATGGTCAATTTTGGCGGCATGATCACGCCGGAAGAAGCCGCCCGCGGCATACTGCAGCGGCTGCAGGCGCTGACGGTCGACAACAGCGGCACCTTCTGGCACAGCAACGGCGAAGAGCTGCCCTGGTAACGGTCAGGTCTTGGGCAGAGTCACGCCGCGCTGGCCCATGTACTTGCCCTGCCGGTCCCTGTAGGACACATCACAGACTTCATCGGACTGGAAGAACAGCATCTGCGCCACACCCTCGTTGGCGTAGATCTTGGCCGGCAGATTGGTCGTGTTGGAGAACTCCAGCGTGACATGGCCTTCCCATTCCGGCTCCAGCGGCGTCACATTGACGATGATGCCACAGCGCGCATAGGTCGACTTGCCCAGGCAGATTGTCAGCACATCACGCGGAATGCGGAAGTACTCCACCGTACGCGCCAGCGCAAAGGAATTGGGCGGGATGATGCAGACATCACTCTTGACGTCGACAAAGCTTTTTTCGTCGAAGGCCTTGGGGTCGACGATGGCCGAATGGATGTTGGTAAACACCTTGAACTCATCGGAACAGCGCACATCATAGCCATAGCTGGAGGTGCCATAGGAAATCAGCCGTTCACCCTCGTCATTGGCCTTGACCTGGCCATATTCAAAGGGCTCGATCATGCCTTGGGCTGCCGCCATGCGGCGAATCCAGTGATCCGACTTGATTGTCATGCAGGGTGCTCCGACGCGTTATTGGGATAGCCGCGTATAGTAGCCGGACAGGGGCGGGGGCACAATGGTAGGGACGGTAGACGGTAGACGGTAGACGGTAGACGGTAGACGGTAGACGGTAGACGGTAGACGGTAGAATCGTTAAACGACCTCCAAGGGTTGTCAAACCCTCACTGTCGACTGTGCACTGTCATCTGTCGACCGTCTTCTGTCGACTAAACCCCACCGTCGCCTAAACCCCAGTCTAATCATCGGTGACGCTGAACGTCGGTATCTCCGGCCCGTCGCCGCTCAGCGCCGCCACATTGGCCATGGTCCGGCGTGCCAGCACCTGGTACTGCAGGGCGATCTCGGACTCCGGGTCACTGATCACGGTCGGCGCACCGCCATCGGCCTGTTCCCGAATCTGCAGGTCCAGCGGCAGGCTGGCCAGAATATCGACGTCATACTCCTGGGCCAGTTTCTCGCCGCCGCCCTGACCGAAGATGGCTTCCTGATGCCCGCAGTTGCTGCAGATGTGCATGGCCATGTTTTCCACCACCCCCAGTACCGGAATATTGACCTTGCGGAACATCTCGATACCACGCTTGGCATCCAGCAGGGCGATATCCTGCGGCGTGGTCACGATCACGCTGCCAGTCGCCGGCACCTTCTGCGCAAAGGTGAGCTGGATATCGCCGGTGCCGGGCGGCATATCAACGATCAGATAGTCCAGATCATCCCACAGTGTCTGGTTGAGCAGTTGCAGCAGCGCCCCGCTGACCATGGGGCCGCGCCACACCATGGGCGTCTTGTCCGTGGTCACAAAAGCCATCGACATGGCCTGCACGCCATGCGCCTTGAGCGGGACAAACCACTTGCCCTCTTGCGTATCCGGCCGGGTACCTTCGGCAATGCCGAGCATCATGCCCTGGCTGGGGCCATAGATATCGGCATCCAGTACGCCCACCCGAGCGCCCTCGCCCGCCATGGCCAGGGCCAGGTTGACCGCCGTGGTGGATTTGCCCACCCCGCCCTTGCCCGAGGCCACCGCAATGATATTTTTCACATTGGGCAGGGCCGCAGCCTGCCCTGCGGTCGGCTGGCGGGCGACCAGCCAGTCCACTTGAACCTCGATAGGGCCGGTAAAGATCGACTCCAGTTGTGTCTGCACCAGCGTCGCCAGGCCGGGGCCGAACTGACGAGCCGGGTAACCCAGCTCCAGTGTCACCCTGAGGGTGCCATCCGCTACCGCAAACCCCTTCAACTGTGGTGAGTCCAGCGGCTTGCCGGTATGCGGGTCGCTGACCTGGCGCAGGCAGCGGGCTATCTGGTCGCGATTGGGGGCTGTCTGGGACAAGGTGGACTCCGTAGTCATGCTGACAAGAACGAGTAAATATGTGCCTGATAATAACCAAGCGTTTTAGTCAGGCATTATTATAATGGGACTGACCCGAGCAGCCAACCATCGTCGTCTTTTCAAGCAAGTCAGAAGAAGAGGAACCGCCCATGCACCCCATCTCTCCAGTTCGCTGGTTGACAGTCCTGAGCGCATCCATTGTGCTGATCGGGTGCGCCAGTGTGCCGCTGGAGCGGGCCAACCCTGACCGGCTGCGCGCCAATATCGACTACCGGCAGGCGCCGGATCAGATCTTGCTGGAAACAGAACTGCGTCAGGGCTCCGGCTCCCGCCGGGTGCGGGCTGACAGTCAGCAGTTCTATGTGCGCGATGCTTCCGGCCGCGAGACGCCGCTGGAAGAAGGCGACCGGCGGGGTGACTACAGCCTGCAACTGAATGTGGGCGACGGTCCCTATACTCTGGTGCTGGCAGGCCACGGCGAACACACCCTGCCGCTGGGTGAAACCCTTATTCTGGAAGACCCGGAGCAGGTGGCCGGCAGCCGACGCAGTACCAGTGATCGCATTACCGTGACCTATGAGAACGAGGATCAGGAAGCCCTGATGTGGTCATTCTCGGCTCGCTGCGGCAGCGATGAATGGGAAGTGCGGCGCTCGCTCGAGCGCGATCAGGACCTGATCGAGATCAACCTGCAGAACGTCAAGCAGCAGCTCGACCGTGCGGCCGGCGCCACCCTGACCGGAGAAATCCCGGTCACGATCACGCTGTACCGGCAGTATCGTGATGACCCGCCCGCGCCCTTCCGCTACCAGCGGGTCAGAACCCAGGACAGCCTCACCTTCACCCTCGACACCGCCCGTGTCGGCGTGCAGGTCTCCGGCAGCGTGTCCTTCATGGTCTCGCCCAACGCCAGCCTGGGCATCGGCGCCCAGAGCCGACCTGTCCGCCGCTGCACCTGAGCCTGCCACCGTATCCAGTAGGCCGTGAGCTTGCTCAGGCATTCGAGCCAAGGCACCCATGCGTGGCCAAGGGCCACAGCCTACAGGACAGCGCCACATTTGTAGGCCGTGAGCTTGCTCACGCATTCGATCAGAGCCACCCTGGCGGTAGCAAAACCCGGGCACAGGCATTAACATACGCGGTCCCACGACTTTCAACCCAAATCCTGGCTTTGAGTGATCATGACCGCTTCCGAACCGCGCAAGATTCTTGTTACCAGTGCCCTGCCCTACGCCAACGGACCGATCCACCTGGGCCACATGCTGGAACACATCCAGACCGACGTCTGGGTTCGCTTCCAGCGCGCCCGCGGCCACCAGTGCATCGCCGTCTGTGCTGACGACACCCACGGCACCCCGGTCATGCTGCGCGCCGAGCGCGAAGGCATCACACCCGAAGCCCTGATCGACCGCATGCGAGCCGAACACTGGGAAGATTTTCAGGACTTCCTGATCAGCTATGACAACTACTACACCACGCATTCGGAAGAGAACCGCTATTTCAGCGAGCTGATCTATACCCGCTGCCGCGACAATGGCCATATCGCCACGCGCACCATCCGCCAGATGTTCGACCCGGAAAAGGAAATGTTCCTTGCCGATCGCTTCATCAAGGGCACCTGCCCCAAGTGCGGCGCCGAAGAACAGTTCGGCGACAACTGCGAAGTCTGCGGGGCCACTTATACGCCAAACGAACTGATCAACCCGGTGTCGGCCCTGTCCGGCGTCACGCCGGTGGAGCGCGAGTCCGAGCACTACTTCTTCCGCCTGCCGGAATTCACCGACCTGCTGCAGGAGTGGACCCGCAGCGGCGCCCTGCAGCCCAGCGTGGCCAACAAGCTGGCCGAATGGCTCGACAGCGGTCTGCAGGAATGGGACATCAGCCGTGATGCGCCCTATTTCGGCTTCGAGATCCCCGATGCGCCGGGCAAGTACTTCTATGTCTGGCTCGACGCCCCCATCGGCTACATGGCCAGCTTCAGAAACCTCTGTGACCGGCGCGACGATCTGGATTTCGATGCCTTCTGGACCAAAGACAGCAAGGCGGAGCTGTACCACTTCATCGGCAAGGACATCATCAACTTCCACGCCCTGTTCTGGCCTGCCATGCTGCACAGCGCCGGCTTCCGCAAGCCGAGCGGCGTTTATGCCCACGGCTATGTGACCGTCAACGGTGAGAAGATGTCCAAGTCGCGCGGCACCTTTGTCATGGCGCGCACCTATCTCGAACACCTGGCACCCGAGTACCTGCGCTATTACTACGCGGCCAAGCTGGGCAGCACAGTCGAGGACATCGACCTCAACCTGGACGATTTCGTGCAGCGCGTGAATTCGGACCTGGTGGGCAAGGTGGTCAATATCGCCAGTCGCAGTGCCGGTTTCGTCAAGAAACTGGGCGGCTCGCTGGCCGATGAACTGCCGCATCCGGAGCTCTATGACGAGTTTCTGCAGACCAGCGAAACCATTGCCGAGCTCTACGAAGCGCGCGAATACAGCAAGGCCATCCGCCATATCATGAATCTGGCGGACCGGGCCAACGAGTATATTCAGGAGCATGCGCCCTGGGTGATGGCGAAGGAAGAGGGCCGCGACGCCGAGGTACTGGCCGTCTGCACCCAATCGCTCAACCTGTTCCGGGTGCTGATGACCTGGCTGCAGCCGGTGCTGCCGGACATGGCGCACAAGGCCGCCGCCTTCCTGAATGTGGACGATTTCGCCTGGGCTGCCATCGAGCAGCCGCTGCTGGGTCATCCGATCAACAAGTTCAAGCCGCTGCTGACCCGCATCGAGCGCGATCAGGTGGATGCCATGATCGAGGCCAGCAAGGTCACGGATGAAGCCAAGGCGGCTGCCAAGGCCAAGGCCAATGATCCGACCCAGCCGGCCAACCAGCAGAAGAAAAGGGACGCAGCGGCCGCGAGCAAGAAGGACGACGCGCCCGGTATTATCCAGTTCGATGACTTCGCCAAACTGGACCTGCGCGTAGCGCAGGTGATCGAGGCAAATCATGTGGAGGGCGCCGACAAGCTGCTGCAGCTGAAACTCGACGTGGGCAATGGTGAAACCCGGCAGGTGTTCTCGGGCATCAAGTCGCATTATCAGCCCAGCGATCTGCAGGGTAAAAATGTGGTGCTGGTCTACAACCTGGCACCGCGCAAGATGCGCTTTGGCATGAGCGAGGGCATGGTACTCGCCGCCGGCGAAGGCCAGGACCTCTGGGTTCTCGAACCCGACAGCGCCATACCGCCGGGCACGCGGATCAGTTGAGGCAGACGGAAAACGGCGGCGCCTCACTTGTAGGCGGTGCAGCTCGACGTTTTGGCCCTTGGCCACGCATGCGTAAGATGGGCGCCGAGTAATATTTAGTGCCATTGCCGCCTGATGGCGGGGTACACTGACCGCAGACACGCAAAAACGTCATCCCTGACAGCTCGACTCCGCACATCCCTGTGCGGAGACGGTCTGCGGCTCAGTGCACCGCCGCCCGGCGGCCGCACCATCGCAGGCTACTTTCAATGGGCGGCTGACGCTGCCATCGGCCAGGGGCTGGCCTCCCACGAAATTCAGGCACCAATCGTACCGTGGGAGAGCCGGTCCGACGTTTCGGCCCCGTGCGCGATCGGCCACACAAGCACCGTGGGAGCGCACCCCGTGCGCGATGGGGCCGCAGGCCCCTGGGGTCGGAAGGCACGACAGGAGTCGCCTGCCGGGTGCAGGCCCTGTGAGACCGTTTGCGGCCAGGGACGGCCGCAACCGAGCTGGCATAGATGCCGTTTTTGCGTGTCTCACAGGGCCTGTACCCGAGCTTGGCGACGGTACGATTGGTACAGGCAGACCAAAGACCCCTGACGGCGCCGTGCGTGGCCAAGGGCCACGGCCTACACAGGTTGGGCACCCGCCTTGTTCGAGCCCGCCCGAACCCGCATAATAGCGCGCCTGCACAACACTACGGAAAGCGACTACAGTCACAGCATGACAGACTACTTCCTGCTGCTCCTGAGCACCGTGCTCGTCAACAACTTCGTGCTGGTCCAGTTTCTCGGGCTGTGCCCCTTCATGGGCGTGTCCAACAAGCTGGAAACCGCCATGGGCATGTCGTTCGCCACCACCTTTGTGCTGACGCTGGCCTCCGTATTCAGCTACCTGGTCTACACCCTGATTCTGGTGCCGCTCGACGTCGTCTTTCTGCAGACCATCAGCTTTATTCTGGTCATCGCCGCCGTGGTTCAGTTCACCGAGATGGTGGTGCGCAAGACCAGCCCGCTGCTGTACCGGGTACTGGGCATCTTTCTGCCCCTGATTACCACCAACTGCGCCGTGCTCGGGGTGGCGCTGCTCAATATCCAGCAGGGCAACACCTTTATCGAATCCCTGCTGTACGGCTTTGGTGCCGCTGTCGGCTTCTCGCTGGTACTGGTGCTGTTTGCCGCCATGCGCGAACGGCTGAACGTGGCTGACGTACCGGCCCCGTTCAAGGGTTCGGCCATTGGCATGGTCACCGCCGGGCTGATGTCGCTGGGCTTCATGGGCTTCACGGGGCTGGTCACGTTATGATCATTCTCTGGTCCATCCTCGCCCTGCTCTTTCTGGCCGCCCTGTTCGGTGCCCTGCTCGGCTATGCCTCGGTGCGCTTCAAGCCGGAAGGCGACCCCATCATCGACCAGATCGACGACATCCTGCCACAGACCCAGTGCGGTCAGTGTGGCTACCCGGGCTGCCGGCCCTATGCCGAAGCCATCGCCAATGGCGACCCGATCAACAAGTGCCCGCCCGGCGGCGAAAGCACCATCCAGGAACTGGCCGACCTGCTGGACGTCGAGCCGCTGCCGCTGGATGCCGAACACGGCGAAGAAAAACCGAAGCAGGTCGCCATCATCCGCGAAGACGAGTGCATCGGCTGCACCAAGTGCATTCAGGCCTGCCCGGTGGATGCCATACTGGGCGCGGCCAAGCAGATGCACACCGTGATCGCCAGCGAATGCACCGGCTGCGACCTCTGTGTCGACCCCTGCCCGGTCGACTGCATCGACATGGTGCCGGTCGAGACCAGCATCCAGACCTGGCACTGGCAGGCCCCGCAGCCCGACTACAAGCTGATCGCCACCGATGCCGGCCGCTCCGGGGAGGCCGCATGAACCTGATGCGGCTGTTGCGCGGCGATACCGACGCCCCCGAATGGTACGACTTTCCGGGCGGTGTCCACCCGCCGGAGAACAAGACCCAGAGCCTGCGCGGCCCGATCGCGGAGTTCCCGCTGCAGGAAGAATATGTGGTGCCACTGAACCAGCATATCGGCGCCGTCTCGGTACCCGTGGTCGAGGTGGGTGAGTCGGTACTGACCGGCCAGGTCATCGCAGAAGCAGCGGGCTTTATCAGCGCCCCGGCGCATGCGCCCACCAGCGGTACCGTTACCGCCATTGAAGACCGGCCGGTGCCGCACCCTTCCGGGCTGACCACAGGCTGCATCATCATCCGCGCCGACGGCCATGATACCTGGCGCCCCCGCACCCCCTGGGCCCATCTGCAGGACCATCACCACACCGACCTGCTGGCGCGCATCCAGAATGCCGGCCTCACCGGCCTCGGCGGGGCCAGTTTCCCCACCGCCGTCAAGCTGGCGGCGGACCGCAATCATGTCGACACCCTGATCGTCAACGGCACCGAGTGCGAGCCCTATATCACCGCCGACCATGCCCTGATGCGCGAGCGCCCGCAGCAGATACTGCGCGGCATTGAAGTCGCCCACGAACTGTACGATTTCAGGCGCATTCTGATCGGCGTGGAAGACAACAAGCCGGATGCCGTCAGCGCCCTGCGCCGCGCCCTGACCGCCATACCGGCCGAGCTCGAAGCACGCATCGAGCTGCGCGTCTTCCCGACCCGCTACCCCTCCGGCGGTGAAAAGCAGCTGGTCTATCTGCTTACCGGGCAGGAAGTGCCCGCCGGCGGTCTGCCCACCGACCTGGGCATGCTGTGCCACAATGTCGGCACCCTGGCCGCGCTGGCCGACGCCGTATTCGACGACCGGCCCCTGATCAGCCGCATCACCACCCTGACCGGCAATCAGCTCCCTTGGCAGGGCAATATCGAAGTGCGCCTGGGTACCGACATCCGCACCATCCTCGACTGGGCCGGCTATCAGCCAGACCCGAACCGCGCCGAGCGCATCATCATGGGCGGCCCCATGATGGGCTTTGCCCTGGACCAGCGCCAGTTGCCACTGGTCAAGGCCACCAACTGCCTGCTGGTACCCACCGAACAGGAACTGCCCACTCCGCCCCCGGCCAAACCCTGCATCCGCTGTGGCCAGTGCGAACAGGTCTGCCCGGCCGGTCTGCTGCCGCAGCAACTGATGTGGTTTGCCCAGTCACATGAATGGGACAAGGCCGAGTCACATCACCTGTTCGACTGCATCGAATGCGGTGCCTGCGCCTATGTCTGCCCCAGCCATATTCCGCTCGTGCAGTATTACCGCTTTGCCAAGGGCAGCATCCGGCGCGAGCAGGCGGAGCACCGACAGTCGGAACGGGCGCGCCTGCGCTTCGAAGCCCGCCAGGCGCGCCTGGAACGCGAAGCAGCAGAGAAGGAAGCCCGGCGACGCCAGCGTGCCGAGGCGGCACGGGCCCGGCAGGCCGAACAGGCCACAACGCCCACGGCCGACAGTTCGCCGGCAGACCCGGTAGCCGCCGCCGTGGCCCGCTCCAAGGCCAGAAAGCAGGCCAGTCAGTCAGCTGCGGGCAGGGCCACGGCAACCGTCAGCCCGGGGGCGCCGGAGTTGACCAGAGAGCAGCTCAGCGCCCGCCTGGACAGCCAACGCCGCCGCCTGGAAAAGGCCGAAGCCAAACTGGCCGCAGCGGCGCCCGAACATCAAAAGGCCATGGAAACCACGGTGAGCAAGCTGCGCGAGCAGATTCACAAGACCGAACAGCAACTGGCTGACCGACCGGAGCGAGAGGCCTGAGATGCTGACTCCGTCCTCACCACACGCCGTCGGCAACCAGTCCGTGCAACAGGTCATGTTCTCGGTCTGGGCCGCCACCCTGCCCGGCTTTGCTGCCTTGATCTGGTTCTTTGGCTGGGGCTATCTGATCAATGCCGTGCTCGCGGTGGCCACGGCGCTGGTGGCGGAAGCCATCATACTGCGCCTGCGCCGACGCCCGGTGTGGTTCTTTCTGGGTGATGGCAGTGCCCTGCTGACCGCCTGGCTGCTGGCCCTGGCCCTGCCTCCGCTGGCTCCCTGGTGGATTCCCGTCATCGGCACCCTGGCCGCCATCGTCTTTGCCAAGCATCTGTACGGCGGGCTGGGCAACAACCCCTTCAATCCGGCCATGGTCGGCTATGCCGTACTGCTGATTTCCTTTCCAGTGGAAATGACCACACGCTGGGGCATACCGGCGGCGCTAGCCACCGAGGCCCACAGCCTGCTGGACAGTGCCCGGGTGATTTTCGCCGGCCTGCGTGTGGACCCGGCCCTGGTCGACGGCATGACCATGGCCACTCCGCTGGATGTGTACAAGAACGACATCGCCACCCTCGACGCGGCCGAACTGCGGGCCGAGCCGCTGTTCAGTGCCGGCTGGCGGGTGTATGGCTGGGAGTGGGTCAGCGGCCTCTATCTGCTCGGCGGTCTGTATCTGCTCTGGCGTCGCATCATCACCTGGCACATCCCGGTGGCCGTGCTGGGCAGCCTGACCCTGCTGGCCCTGCTGTTTTCCTGGAATCCGGACCTGCGGGTGCCGGTGGATCTGCACCTGCTGGGCGGGGCCACCATGCTTGGCGCCTTCTTCATTGCCACCGATCCGGTCTCTGCGGCCACCAGCAACCGGGGCAAGCTGGTGTTCGGCGCCGGCATCGGTATTCTGATCTATGTCATCCGCACCTGGGGCAATTACCCGGATGCCGTAGCCTTTGCCGTGCTGCTGATGAACTTCGCCGCCCCGCTGATCGACCACTACACGCGCCCGCGCGTCTACGGGGAGGGCCGCTCATGATCACCAGCCCCATGCTGCGCCATGCCATCGGCCTCGGCCTCTTTGCGGTGTTCACGGCCGGGCTGATTGCCGTGGTGCATACCCAGACCCGGGACCGCGCCGCCGCCAATGCCGAGGCCTATGCCGCGCGCACCCTGTATGAACTGGTACCGGCAGACTATTTTTCCGCACCCATTGAAGACAGCCATTTTTCCATTCTGGAGGCGCCGCGCGCGATAGCGCCGGAGCGACTGTCGCTGCGCCGTGACCGGGCAGCGTTCAGAGCCATACGGAATGATGCCGTGACCGCCGTGGTGCTGCCGGTGACCGCCCCGCAGGGCTATACCGGTGATATCGACCTGCTGATGGCCATCGAGCCCGACGGTACCCTGCTCGGGGTCAGGGTAGTGGCACATCAGGAAACGCCCGGCCTGGGTGACGCCATCGAAGCCGACCGCAGCGACTGGATACTGCAGTTCGACGGAACTTCACTGTCTGTGCCGCCGCCCGAGCAATGGGCCGTGCGCAAGGATGACGGCGACTTCGACCAGTTGACCGGCGCCACCATCACCCCAAGGGCAGTGGTCAATGCCGTGCGCATCGGTTTAGAATTCTTTGCCGACAATCGGGAGTGGTTGCTGGCCGAGTGACGCAAGTCCCGACAAACGTGGCACAGCACCATACACTGTAGCGAGGGACGCAAGTCCCGATTGGGCCGAACGGCCCCGGCAAGACAGGGCGGCATTCGCCGCCATCGCGACTCGCGTCGCTCACTACAGGTCAGGAGAACAGACAATGACCGACAACGCGGGCACGATCACACGCAACGGGCTGTGGACCAACAACCCGGCGCTGGTGCAGTTGCTGGGCCTGTGTCCTCTGCTGGCGGTTTCCGGCACCGTGGTCAATGCACTGGGGCTGAGTGTTGCCACCCTGGCGGTGCTGATGGGCTCCAACCTGGCCGTGTCGCTGCTGCGCCACTATGTCTCCGACGCCGTGCGCCTGCCGGCCTTTGTCATGATCATTGCTGCCCTGGTCACCTGCGCCGAAATGCTGATGCGTGCCTTCACCTACGAGCTGTATCAGATTCTGGGCATCTTCATTCCGCTGATTGTCACCAACTGCGCCATCCTGGGCCGCGCCGACGGCTTTGCACGCAAGAACCCGCCGCTGCCGGCCCTGCTCGACGGCCTGATGATGGGTCTGGGTTTCGGGGCCGTGCTGGTGCTGCTGGGCGCCATCCGCGAGCTGATCGGTCAGGGCACCCTGTTTGCCAACATGCATCTGCTGTTTGGCGATGTGGCCCGGGGCTGGGTCTGGACACCCATCGACAACTATCCGAATTTTCTGTTTGCCGTCCTGCCGCCCGGCGCCTTTGTCGTGACCGGGCTGCTGATTGCCCTGAAAAACGCCATCGACAGCGGCGCCGAAGCCAGACGTGCCCGGGCGCCTATCGAGCGCGGCAGCAAGCGGGTGCGAGTCACCGGCAAGATCACCTGAACCACCGACCTGGACCGACAAGGGGGCCCGACAGGCCATGAACAAGGCCAAGCGCTTTGAAATCTTTTCCCGGCTGCGAGCCGCCAACCCGGAGCCGACCACGGAATTGGAGTACAGCAGCACCTTCGAACTGCTGATCGCCGTGATTCTGTCCGCTCAGGCCACGGATGTCGGCGTCAACAAGGCCACACGCCGACTGTTTCCGGTCGCCAACACGCCGCAGGCCATACTGGATCTGGGGCTGGACGGGCTGAAGGAGTACATCAGGACCATCGGCCTGTACAACAGCAAGGCCGAGAACATCATGAAAACCTGTCGCGCCCTGGTCGAGCAGCACAATGGCGAAGTGCCCGCCACCCGCGAGGCACTGGAAGCCCTGCCCGGCGTCGGCCGCAAGACGGCCAATGTGGTCCTGAACACCGCCTTTCGGCAGCCGGCCATGGCTGTCGATACCCATATTTTCCGGGTCTCCAACCGTACCGGCATTGCACCGGGCAAGACCGTGCGGCAGGTGGAAGACAGGCTGGTGCGCCTGACCCCGAAAGAGTTTCTGCTCGATGCCCACCACTGGCTGATATTGCACGGCCGCTACACCTGCGTGGCCAGGAAGCCCCGCTGCGGCAGCTGCATCATAGAGGATCTGTGTGAATACAGGGACAAGATCAGTTGAGCCGAGCCCGGCCGTCATAGTGCTGACAGCCGCCAGCGGACCCAACCTGTGCTGGCCGGACACGGATCAACCGCAGCCGACACTGCTGCGCACGGAGGCGACAGCGGACAACTGGCTGGATATGGCCACCCATCTGGCTGCCCGGGCCTCGGCCCTTGTGACCCTGCATACCGAGGGCGGGCCGCCGGCCTGGTACTCGCCGGCACTCGACCAGTTGCATGCCGAACTGCACCGCTGGCACCCGGGACCTGTGCCCCGATTGCGCACGCTGAGCGCGGAGTCGCCGAGCGCCGCCTGTCTGCTCGCCAGTCAACTGTGCCGGCCAGCCGCGCCCGGCCTGCCGCTGGATGCCCGCATCGACCAGAGTCAGCGCCACCCGCCACGCACCGGACACTGGCAACGTCGTCTGCCCGGCCTGTGGCAGCTGAGCTGGACGCAGGGCCGGACGCATTGCGCCGGCCGAAGGCAGCTGCAGCGGCGGATGCAGGCACTGGTAACGGATCATTGCTGGGCTGTGGTCGATGCGAGTGGCGGCGTGCAACTGGGCCCGGATAACGCCTCGGGCCGGGCTGGCCCCGACCCCGTCACGCCGCGCGGTGAATGCTCCTGGAACTGACGCAATACCCTGTCATGGCTTTTTCGAACTGCGCGCTGAAGGCTCTTCTCTAACTGCGCGCTGAAGGCTCTTCCGAACGCAGCCACTCGTGTTCACCCAGAGTGGTCAGGCGCCATACGCCCTCGGTCTGCGACAGCCAGCCGAGACTGCGGAAATAGCGCTTGATGTCATCGAAGTGCACCCCGTCCAGCCGCAGCGACACAAAGCCATGCGCCTCCGGATGCGCCTGCTCCAGTTCCGGCTGCACCTGGGCCAGCAGGCGCTCTTCCAGCGCACTTTTCCAGTCCGCTTCGCGCCGGGGCTCGGTCAGCAGGGGGGCTGCCCACGCAAACAGCTCGTTCCAGCCCGTGCGCAGTTCGTGGTCGACCGTGGTCAGGTTGCCGTGACGGAACACCTTCACGCGATAGCTCAGGCGGGGCGCCCGGCGGCTGTGCCCAGCGCCGGGCTCTCCGCGCCGGGCCTGGTCCAGGCTGGTCTGCAACTGCTGGATTTCCTGCTGCAGTGCCTTGACGTCGGTCTCGGCAGAGCCGCGGCCAACCGGGCACCAGCCGCGCAGGCGCTCGCTCGCCAGCAGGTCGTCGACGGCCTGTTCGAGCACATCACGAATGGCTCCGGGCGTATCCACCACCAGCACCTGGGCCTGGCGGTGCAGATCCGCCAGCAGGCTTTCGCGGCGCAGCAGGTCGGTATCGTCGGCGGGTTCACTGAGGGCATCACAGACCAAGGCCAGCACCGGCTTGCCGGTGGCCATGGCATGGGCTGCAGCCCGGTGCAGATGGCCAACGCCTGACTCTGACACCGGGCCATAGTCGCGCCCCAGTATCACTACACAGAAGTCGGCATCATTCAGCGCCAGTTGCTGCAGTTTCCACTGGTAGCCATCGGTCACGGCCGGGAAGCTGAAGCCGGTTGCAATCACCTGCAGTGCAGCCAGCGTCTCCGCCACATCACGCCGCACAGCATCACCGACCGATTGATTGGAACTGACACAGGCAAGATAACGTCGATTGTCCACAAGGGGCTTTGTCATATACGCTGAGGGCTTTGTCATGGGCGCTAAAGGCTCCTTGTCATGTCTTCGGCAGCGCTGGCGCCGACCCGACGATCAGTCGCCGTCCATCGGGTTCGCGGTCCACTCTTCGTGAAACCCCGGCCACTGGCTGTGCTGAATCACATTGACAAAATTGACCAGAATCATTCCGGTCATACCCCATATTGTCCAGCCCTGGTAGTAGAAGAAGGGCACCCGCCACTGGCGGCCATTGCGCTCGAACCATTTGTATTCAGGTGGCTTTTCCAGCAATTCTGCCACCGGCATCCAGAACAGTGCTGCCACTTCTTCCGGGCAGGCTTCCAGCTCGGGTCGTTCGGGCAGCAGGGACACAAAGGCAGACACCTCGATGCCCGAACGCGCGTAGAGACTGTCGAGTTGCCCCAGGTAGCGGGGCTCCTGTCGCAGCCCGGCTTCTTCCTGCGTTTCCCGCAGTGCCGTGTGATACAGGCTGGCATCGGCCAGCTCCACACTGCCTCCCGGCAGGGAGACCTCGCCCGGGTGCGTTTCCAGGTGCAGCGATCGCTGCGTCAGCAACAGCTCCGGACCCTGCTCTGTTTCGGCCAGCAACACCATCACCGATGCCCGCCGGGGCGCCTGCGGGACCAGACGCGGAGAATAACGCTGCAGGCGCTCCTGCCACTGCTCCGAAATCACCCCTGCCCTGTCCAATTTGGTGCTCCTGCAAATTCCCGATGCGTCAGTATACACGGCTGTTCGGCCATGCAATCCTCTGTTTACAGCCCGCAAACACAGGCCTGGCTGACCCGGTTCGGCGCAGCATGGTTGGAGGCAGACCTGCCTTCGCTTACACTGGAGCCCTGACCAGAGCGGACAAGAGCCTCCATGAAATACTGCAGTGTTTGTGCCACCCCTGTCGAGCATTCAGTGCCAGCCGGCGATAATCTGCCGCGCTACCATTGCCCCGCCTGCGGCACCATTCACTATCAAAACCCACGCGTGATCACCGGCACCCTGCCAGTATTGGATGGCCGCATACTGCTCTGCAAGCGCAACATCGAGCCACGCTGGGGGTACTGGACGCTGCCCGGGGGCTTTATGGAAAACGGCGAAACCGTCGCCGAGGGCGCCGCCAGAGAAACCTGGGAAGAAGCCCGCAATGCGCCCGAACTGCGCCAGATGCTGTCCGTGATCAGCCTGCCGCAGTTTGACCAGGTGCATATTTTCTATCTGGCCGACATGGTATCACCGGACTTTTCCACCACGGAAGAAAGTTCCGAGGTGGCACTGTTCGAACCCGATGCCATACCGTGGGACGACATAGCCTTTCGCACCGTGCTGGCCACCCTGAGGCACTATGTCGATCACCTGGGTCCGGATGGACGCGCGCCTGCCCGGTTGCCGCTGTTGGACACCACCATTATTCCCAGGCTGCGGGACTGACCAGCTCGATCACCTCGAACGCCGGTTCCTCATAGGGGTGCGAACGACGCAGCGCTGCTATGACCGCTTTCAGAGCCGCTGCCGGCACCAGGGTTTCGATGCGATACTCCACCACCTCTTCCAGTCGGTCCGCCTCGCCCAGATAGGGGTTGGCATCGGCGTTGGGCTTGAACTGGCCCTGGCCCAGACACTGCCAGGCACAGTGTTCGTAATCGCCCTGACGCCCCGCACCGGCCTCGAACACGGCGTCCCTGGTGGCGGTGGCGTGCGTTTCCGGCACAAACCAGATCAGTTTGTACTGTCGACTTTCAGTCATATTGTGTCCTCCTGAAGTATGGGAAAACACCTTCAGTATCAGTCATTTATCATTGACTTTCATCTACTGCACGGTAAACTGCCGCCCGTATGGAGGGATGGCTGAGCGGTTGAAAGCACCGGTCTTGAAAACCGGCGTAGGTTAATAGCCTACCCAGGGTTCGAATCCCTGTCCCTCCGCCAAATTCTGTTCTACATCAAGGGCCTGCAGCAATGCGGGCCTTTTTTTGGGTCAGGGGTTGTGCCTCATTTGTCGGGACTTGCGTCCCTCGCTACACGCCCCTGCACCTCTGTTGTAGCGAGCGACGCGAGTCGCGATGGCGGCGCAGCCGCCCCTTGTTTGGGGCCCTGCGGGCCCGGTCGGGACTTGCGTCCCTCACTACAGGTTGTGGTGCCTCGTTTGTCGGGACTTGCGTCCCTCGCTACACGTCCCCCGCTACAAACGGTGGTGCTGGTGGGTGGGGAGCTGGGTGCGGATGCGCTTGAGGTATTCGCGGCTGATCTGACCGACCAGAATATCCGGTTCCGAAGCCAGGGCCGCCCGGGTATCACCCCAGGGGTCGACCAACTGGCTGTGGCCCCAGGTTCGACGCTTGCTGTCATGCCAGCCGCACTGATTGACGCCCAGCACATAGCAGCCCTGCTCCACCGCCCGCGCCCGCAGCAGCATGCCCCAGTGCGCCTGCCCGGTGCGGTGAGTAAACGCCGAGGGGACCAGTATCAGATCCGCCCCCTGACGACGCAGCGCCGCGTACAGTTCCGGGAAGCGCAGGTCATAGCAGACCGACATCCCCACCCGCAGTGGCTCACCGTCATCGGCCTGAATATCCCAGGTCACCACATCGGTGCCGGGTTCGTAGTAGTCGGATTCCCGGTAGCTGCCATAGGCATCGCCCACATCCACATCAAAGAGGTGGATCTTGTCATACTGCGCGACCAGTTCACCCTCGGGGTCGAACACCATGGACCGGGCCCGGCTCTTGCCGCTGCCCGCTTGTCGAACCGGTATGGTGCCGGCCACCAGCCAGACCCCGTTGGCGCGGGCCTGCGCTGCGGCCCATCGCGTCAGGGTCCGGGGCCCGTCTGCCGCCTCTTCTACCGCCACCGGGCCGGACTGACCGGTGCCCAGGGTGGCGAAATTTTCCGGCAGCACGACCAGCCGTGCGCCCACGGAGGCGGCCTGTTCTATGGCCTGTTCCGCCTGGGTCAGGCTGTCCTCTACCGTGCCACCGGAGGTCATCTGCACCCCGGCCACGCCCAGTATCGGGTTCTGATCAGCCGTGGGACTGGCATTCTTATCGGGCATCAGGTCCGAAGAGCTCACGCATTCTCTCCTCTAAGGTCGCTTCATTACCCCGGATGTCACTGTCAAACAGCCGACTGGCACGCACGTCCGGCCGGGCCAGCGGCCCGGATATCTGAGTGCGCACGCTGAACAGCCGTTCCAGTTCGCGCTCCAGAGCACGCTCGCCAAAGATGACCATCAGGGCCACCGGCGGTGAAAAGCCGGCCCCGAGAGCCAGCAGGCCGGCAGTATTGCTGACACGGGCGATAATCACGCCTTCCGCATCCAGTTCATCCCGCAGAATATCGTATTCGCCGCCAAAGAACATCCGTGCCCCGCTGCCATCCAGAGACAGCCGGTCACCCACGGTGATCAGGCCTTCTTCCACCTCCAGCTCTCCCCGGATGCGATCGTAGGAAATACCGGCCGAAAACACATCCCGGAAGTCCAGTGACAGGCGGCGCAGAATACGGGTGACATTGAGCAGTCCGATCACGCGTACAGCATCGAAATCATCCAGTTCCACCAGACTGCCGTCGCGCAGATCGAAGCCTACCTGCCCGCGCAGGCCCCGGCCATCAAAGGCCAGCGGTGACCCCCACCACTCGAGGTCCGCCCACCCCTGCGCCCGGTTGCTGGTAATGACAGGAGTCAGACTCGAAGCGACCAGTACATCGGCCAGATCGCCCGCATTGGCCTGCAGACTCGTGCGGGTGGAGTGCCAGCCCTCCTCCGGGATGGACCAGTCCACGGAGCCGGTCAGTACCACCTCTCGCAGCTCGCCTTCCAGGTCTTCAAAGGCCAGGCCGGTGGCTCTGGGCAGCAGCACAAACGACCAGTTGCCAAAGGACTCGGCATCATGGGTCAGATCATCAATACGCAGCTCGAGTTCTGGCAACCAGCTGGGGTCGAACCCGGTCAGCCAGTCTGTATCCGGATTGTAGGTGTAAGGCTCACGGGGGCGGCGCGCTTCGGCCACACTGATCTCCGCCTCGTCGAGCGGTACTGCATCATCTATCTCCGACGGCAGCTCCACCGCATCCGGGTTACCCAGATGCAGATAGTTCAGCGCCAGCAGGCCTATGTCGTCGGCATCATCGGGCAGTGTCAGGCGGCCAGCCAGGCGACGGCTGTCCACATCGGCTGTCCAGCCAGCATCGGCGCGCCGCAAATGCAGCAGGCCCCCATCCAGGGCGGTGTCATTGAAGCGTATGGATTCTGCACGGAGCCGGATATCATGCAGCCGCAGCCCATGCAGCTCGGCCAGCAGCGGACGCACGCCATCCTCATGAGCATCGAAATCGGCTTCTTCCGCCACCGTATCCAGCAGGGCCAGTCCATCCTCGGCAACAGGTACCTCCGCCAGATCCATGTCTGCGACCCAGTCGGGCTCATCAAGCTGTTCTTCCCGGCGGTACAACGGCATCAGCTCGGCGGCCAGATCCATCCATTCGGTCAGATCCACGTCGTCCATTTGCAGATCCAGACGCAGATGATCCGCCGGCATGGCAGCGCGGGCGCCTGTGGCGCCACCCAGGCTCAACACCCCCCGTTCCGGACTGCCGGCGGGGTCGGTGACCAGTTGCAGATCCAGCCAGTCATCCAGCGTGACATCAAAGTACCGCCCATCGTCTTCCAGTTGCATCGACAGCGCCAGGGGCGCCCGCTGGTCCGTCTGCTTGGCGAACGGCGGCGGCAGGTCGAGTGCCAGACCGTACAGATCGGACTGCGCCTGCAACTGCAGGCGCCCACCGGAGACCGATACCAGGCCGGAATAATCCACCTCTGTTGACTGCGTGCTCAGCCAGGGCTCATCCAGCCAGTCACCCAGGCGGCCCAGTGGCATGCGACCATGGGCCGGAAACTCCAGGCGCCAGTTGTCGTCCTGATCGACCGAGGTCTGAATGGCTGTCGACAGCGGGGCATCAAAAAGCTGACCTTCAAGACCGGGCGACCGCAACCCGTTCCGGGTCGACAGAAAGACCGGCCCGTTGATGGCACTGAAGGTCAGGTTCAGGTCCGGCATGCGCAGCAGACCGTCCTGTATACGCATGGCCAGGTCCAGGTCCACAGGTTCTTCGGCCAGCGGGATGCGCAGGTCGAGATCACCGGACACGGATCCGGCCATCTGCCAGCTCAGCACCTCTGCGGGCACCAGGTCGCGCACCGGCGTCTGGGTCACCAGGCGCCAGCCGTCGCTGCCCAGGCCGCGGGCCGCCGCCGACACATTGACCGCCGGCGGACCGGGCCCTGCAAAAGGCAGGCTCAGTTGCCCCTCTTCCAGCCACAGCCCGGCATAACGGCCGGATTCCAGACTGGCCGAGATGCCCTCATGGTCCAGATAGAAGTCGCCACCCAGCTGTTCGAAAGCGGGCCATTCACCGTCCAGCGTGATCCGGGTGTTGTCGACCCGCGCGCCCATCATGCCAATACGGGTGCGCACATCCGGCGCCATCACATTGGGCAAGATCAGGGCCCAGTCACGGGCTGCCACATCATGCAGATGGGTCTGCATCCAGTCGAGAATCGCCGGGGCCAGCGCTATGGGCAGGGCACCCAGCAGGCTGTCGGTATGCAGTTCATCGCCGGCCAGCGCCAGCGAGAAGATGGGTTCGGCCACGGCCTCACCGGTGCCGTCCATGCTGCCCGAGAAAGCAAACCGCCCCTGTGCGCGACCGCTGTCACGCCAGTCGAAATCGATCTCCGAACTGGCGATCTGCAGCTTCATGTCTGTGGACAGATTCCACACCACAGTCCCGGAGTGCACATCCATTTCAATGGGCTCGGGCAGCAGGGATGACAGATCCACCGTCAATGGACCCGGTTCCAGTTCCAACACGCCCTTGCGCAGGCCGGCGGTGAAGCGCAGATCGGCCCGATCAAACCCGGGGATAAAGCCCAGCGTGCCGAATTCACCGTCACGAATCTCACCGCTCAGCTGCACGCGCTCGAAATCCCAGTCTCCGTTATTGGCGCGCGGCAGATCCAGTGACAGATTGTGCACCTGGCCTCGGATGTCATGCTGCGCGAAGATGTCACGCGGCAGCCAGGGGCCGGCCATGGCGCCCAGGGTGGCGATGGACAGCTGACTGGTGTCCACGGTCAGGCCATCCGGGCCGTACCAGATATCATGACTCGAGGGCATCCAGTTGAGGTCGTTGTAGCGGAAGCTGATATCACGCAGTTTCAGATGATGACGATCGTCCTCGGGCTCCCAAAGCACGGCGCCGGAGAAGCCTTCCAGTACCTGCGGCGTGGCGTCGGGGCCAGCCTGGAAATCAAGGTCGGCCCGCTGCACATCGGCCTGCAGCGAGGCTATGCCGCCGTCACGCCACTGCAGCCACCAGTGCGCGGCCACTTCCAGACTGCTCAGGCGGGCATCCACCGTGTCCGGCAGCGCGCCGATAAGTCGCGAAAAGTCCAATACATCATGGCGCAGATAGGCATGAATGTCGGGGGCATCACGGGTATTGCGGGCTTCGATCTGCAGGCCGGCAGACACGGCCTGGCCGGTCGGATCCAGCACCAGTTCACCGCTCAGTTCATGGTACTCGTGCGTGCCGATAATCAGCGCATCGGCCAGCAGCAGTTCCAGTGCCAGATCTTCGCTCTCCAGCGTCAGCGACAGGTCATGCAGCTGAATGGCATCCTGCTCCAGCAACTGGTTGTAGAGACCCACGAAGACATCACGCAGTTGGACATCACGCTCCAGAATGGCAAAGGCGGGCACCTGCCAGCGCTCCCCGTCATGCTCGACGCGGATCTGACCACCGTTGATCTGGAAGCGGTTGAAGATGGCGCTCTGGTTCACCAGCGACATCAGCAGGGCCGGTTCCAGCAGCACGTTGTCGAGCCCGAAGCTGTCGCCGATGCGCAGTCCGCGCACCGTGAACACTGGTCCGAACCCGCGCCAGTCACCCTGGATGCGGTCAATGCTGACCGGTTGTTCCAGCACATCCGACAGATAGCTTTCCACTGTCGGCACCGTTCGCTCGACCATAGGGGTCAGTTGACGGCCCACCAGTACGTAGGCCACCAGCAACAGTGCCAGCAGGGCAATGGAACGCCATATCGCCCGCCGCAGATTGAAAAAGCTGACGTGGATGGTCATGAGCAGACCGAACTCCAGTGTCTGCGTTCAGAGCAGCACGACGTCAAACTGGTCAGTCTGATACATGGATTCCACCTGAAATTTAAGCGGTTTCCCAATGAACTCCTCCAGATCAGCCACGGCGGCAGATTCCTCATCCAGCAGCCGATCCACCACAGCCTGAGACGCCAGTACCATATAGCTGCGGTTATCATATGCGCGCTCCTCACGCATGATTTCGCGAAAAATCTCATAACAGACCGTCTGTGCCGTTTTCATCCGGCCGCGCCCGCCACAGGCCGGGCAGGTCTCGGTCAGCACCTGTTCCAGGCTCTCACGGGTGCGCTTGCGGGTCATTTCCACCAGCCCCAGCTCGGAGACTCCGGTGACCTTGGTCTTGGCATGATCCCGCTCGAGGGTCTTCTCAAGCATGCGGAGCACCTGACGTCTGTGTTCCGCATCTGCCATATCTATGAAATCAATGATGATGATACCACCGAGATTACGCAGCCTGAGCTGCCGCACTATGGTCGCCACCGCCTCCAGATTGGTCTTGAAGATGGTCTCTTCAAGATTGCGGTGACCGACATAGCCGCCGGTATTCACATCGATGGTGGACATGGCCTCGGTCTGATCAAAGATCAGATAACCGCCGCTTTTCAGGTCCACCTTGCGCGACAGTGCGCGCTCCAGTTCCTCTTCCACCCCGAACAGGTCAAAAATTGGCCGCTCGCCGGGGTAGTACTCGAAAACAGGTTCAACTTCGGGATTGTACTTGCGAACGAACTCCAGCGTGCGTGCATGAGTCTCACGCGAATCAATCCGAATCTTGTCGACATCAGCCCGCACCATGTCGCGCGCCACGCGCAGGAACAGGGGCAGGTCCTCATAGACGATATACGGCGGTTTCTGCCCGCGGGTCTTTTCCTGCAAAGCCGCCCACAGCCGCTTGAGGTAGGCCATGTCCGACCGCAGCTCGGCCTCGCCAATGCCCTCTGCTGCGGTACGCAGAATAAAGCCACCCTGCGGGATTTCCAGCTCCTGATGCAATCGGCTCACGGTCTCTTTCAGCCGCTCACGCTCTTCATCGCCATCAATGCGCTGACTGACCCCCACATGTTCGGTACCCGGCATATAGACCAGGTAGCGCGACGGCACGGAAAACTGGGTGGTCAGACGGGCCCCCTTGTTGCCGATCGGGTCCTTGACCACCTGTACCAGCAGGGTCTGGCCCTCGCGAACCAGCTCGGCAATGCCGGGCACGTTCTCTGTGGTGCCGGAAATATCCGACGCATGGATGAACGCCGCCCGCTCCAGGCCTATATTCACGAAGGCCGCCTGCATGCCGGGCAACACGCGCACCACCTTGCCCTGATAGATATTGCCGACAATGCCGCGCGCCTGGCTGCGCTCGATGAACATTTCCTGCGCCACGCCGTTCTCAACCAGCGCCACCCGGGTTTCCATGGGAGTTACGTTGACCAGTATCTCGGAATTCATGCTGTCCTGTTTCCTGTCTTGCTGTCACTGGAGACCCGCACTGCTCCGGACCAGAGATCAAAACCCGCCCGGCGCAGCAGTTCCCCTGTCTGCTCCAGCGGCAATCCCATAACAGCATGATAGCTGCCATCCAGCCTTTCCACGAATCGACCGCCCAGACCCTGGATGCCATAGGCCCCGGCCTTGTCTGCCGGTTCCCCGGTGGCCCAGTAGGCGGCGATGTCCTGATCGGCGAGGGTTCGAAACCAGACCCGGGTATCGACTCGGCAATGCTGCACCAGGCCATCCGGGCCACACAATGCGACCGCCGTCATCACCTCATGGGCTCGACCCGACAGCCGGCGCAGCATACGTGCGGCATCGGCCTGATCGGTCGGCTTGCCCAGAATGTCGGCGTCCGCCACCACGGTGGTATCCGAACCCAGTACCCAGGTAGCCGGCGGCGCACCCACCTGTTGCTGAGCCGCTCTGGCTTTCTCGATGGCCAGCCGCTCGACATAGGCGACGGCAGGTTCATCCGCCTCGGGGGTTTCGTCGATATCGACCGGAACAACGGCGAAAGGAACGGTCAGCAGGTGCAGCAACTCTTGGCGACGAGGTGACGCAGAGGCGAGAATGAGTTTCATCCGATTATCTTACCCGGTATCGGATACGCAGACTACGCAAGGTCAGGTAAATGACCGGCCACAGCAGGGCGCTGCTCAGCGCCGGCGCCAGGTACAGCACGCCCGGCCCCACCCCGATGCCCATCATGCTGCGCAGGGTCTGCTTGAGCAGCAGATAGATGCCGACCAGCAGCAACACCATGCCCGCCTGCTGAACCGGCGGATAGATGCGGATGCGCTGATGCAGCGCCAGCGCCGAGAAAGCTACAACGGCGAAGGCCAGACCATTGAGACCCAATGGCAGGCCCCGATGAACGTCCACCACCAGACCGATGAATAACGCAGAGAAGATACCGAAGCGGTAGGGAATGGCCAGCACCCAGTAAATCAGCACCAGCAGCACCCACTCCGGGGCCACATATACCATCCAGCCCGGCAACACAAAGGTACCGAGCAGAAATGCAAAAATCAGGGTTGCATAAGGCACCCAGAGATTATTCGCCTTGGGTATCTCCACGCCGACCCCTGTCGTTATTCTGGGTATCTACCAACAGCACATGCCGAGTCCGATCGAGCTCGGCGAGCGGCCGTGCCCTGACTTCCGAGAACTGCGCCCCCGGCTGCCGCTCCACCCGGGTCACCTCGGCCACCGGGTAGCCCATGGGGAAGCGCCCGCCCAGACCACTGGTGACCAGCAGATCGCCTTCCTCAATATCGGCTGTTTCCGGCACGAACATCAGGCTCAGCTCACTGAGATCCCCGGTACCGCTGACCGTGGTGCGCACCCCGTTGCGATTGACCTGCACCGGCACCGCATGGTTGGCATCGCCAATCAGCAATACCCGTGAGGTGAACGGGTCCACCTCGATAACCTGCCCGATCAGACCATGCGCATCAATCACCGGCTGCCCGACATACACATTGTCCCGGGTACCCCGATTGAGGATGACGTGATGAGTAAAGGGGTCAGGATCAACACCGATGAGCTCGGCGGAAATAAAGCGGTCGTCCAGCACCTCAGTGGCATTGAGCAACTGACGCAGCCGGCGGTTTTCGATTTCCAGCGAGATCATCTGCTGCGAGCGACGCTCCAGCACAAACAGCTGCGCCCGCAGCTGAGCGTTTTCCTCGATCAGCGCCGAACGGCTGACCATGGAACGGGAGGCCCAGTCGCTGACAGAGCCCGGCACACTGGCCACCCAGCGCACCGGGGCCAGCGTTGCCGATACGGCCTGGCGGGCATAACTCAACTGTGTGAAGCGCCAGTCTGCCAGCAGTATCAAACCGGCGAGCAGCAAAGCCCACACGAGGCGTTTGCTGTACACACGGCGTTCCTGAAACAGGGAACTACTCATGAGTGTTCACTACCTGACTACCGCGGGAATCGGCGTCAACCCGGCAGCAGTCGACGATACTGTTGAGCAGGCACCAGCGAACTTTCACATCAGCCGTCGTGTGCCAGTTCGAAAATCTTGTCGTCCATCATTTCGAGTGCACGACCACCGCCTCGGGCCACACAGGTCAGCGGATCTTCGGCCACCAGCACCGGCAGGCCGGTTTCTTCGCTCAGCAGCTTGTCGAGATCACGCAACAGCGCCCCACCACCGGTGAGTACCATGCCGCGTTCGGCGATATCTGCGGCCAGTTCCGGCGGCGTCTGCTCGAGCGCGCTCTTGACCGCCTGCACGATGGCCGACAGTGATTCCTGCAGCGCATCGATGACTTCATCACTGTTCAGAGTGAAGGTCCGCGGAATGCCCTCGGCCAGGTTGCGGCCCCGCACCTCGAACTCACGACGCTCGTCACCGGGAAAGGCACAGCCGATTTCCATCTTGATCCGCTCCGCCGTGGCTTCACCGATCAGGCTGCCGTAGTGGCGGCGGATATAGGATACAATGGCTTCATCAAAGCGGTCACCACCGACCCGTACCGATTCGGAATAGACCACACCATTCAGCGAAATGATGGCGATTTCAGTGGTACCACCACCTATATCCACCACCATGGAGCCGCGGGCTTCTTCCACCGGCAGGCCGGCGCCAATGGCGGCCGCCATGGGCTCCTCGATCAGGATGACCTGGCGCGCGCCGGCGCCATAGGCCGATTCCCGAATGGCCTTGCGCTCCACCTGAGTGGATTTGCAGGGCACACAAATCAGCACGCGCGGACTCGGGGTAAACCAGGAGCCTTCATGCACCTTGGCAATGAAGTGCTGCAGCATCTTTTCCGTCACCTGGAAGTCGGCAATGACGCCATCCTTCAGCGGACGAATGGCAGTAATCGAGCCCGGTGTCCGGCCCAGCATGCGCTTGGCTTCGGTACCTACCGCCGCCACTTCCTTCTGGTTGCCCCGGACACGCACGGCCACAACCGAGGGTTCATTCAACACAATATCGCGATCACGCACATAGATGAGGGTATTGGCTGTACCCAGGTCAATGGAAAGATCGCTGGAGAAGAGACCTCTGAGTTTCTTAAACATGTATTCCGTCCGTTTCTGAAAATCCCCAGGCGGCATGAACGCCGCTGCCCACGCGCCTTGATCAGGCTGCAATGTATCAGCGGCGGGGATTTTGAGCAAGGCACAAATATGGTACCTTAGCGGGTCTTTGAACCTCCGCCCGTGTCCGCCCATCCGGGACATGGGCCACCCAACAGCCACAATCGGAGATAAGCATGAGCCTTGACCGCTCGGAAGTGGAGAATATTGCCATGCTGGCACGCCTGAAGATCGAAGAGCAGGACGTGCCCCACTACGTAGATGCCCTGTCCAGTATTCTGGACCTGGTCGATGAAATGCAAGCCATCGACACCCAGGGTGTGACGCCGCTGGCCAACCCGCTGGATTCCGTCCAGCGGCTGCGTGCCGACGAAGTCACCGAGGACAACCAGAGGGAACACTTTCAGAGCATTGCCCCGGCCACCGACGCCGGTTTGTATCTGGTTCCCAAAGTCATTGAATGAGCACGGACACCCTGATGAACAACAGTACACTGAAGCAGCTTTCCGAGGGACTGGCCCGGGGCGAATACAGCAGCGTCGAGCTGACCGAAGCCTACCTCAAGCGCATCGATTCCACCGATGGGGACCTGAATGCCTTTATCACCGTTACCGCCGACCAGGCCCGCACCCAGGCTGCAGCCGCCGACGAGCGCCGGGCCAGCGGCCAGGCCGGCCCGCTGACCGGGGTGCCGATCGCCCACAAGGATATTTTCTGCACCCAGGGTGTACGCACCTCCTGCGGCTCGAAGATTCTGGACAACTTTACAGCGCCCTATGAATCCACGGTTACCCACAAGCTGCAGGATGCCGGCATGGTCATGCTGGGCAAGACCAACCTGGACGAATTCGCCATGGGCTCCTCCACCGAGAGCTCCTTCTACGGGCCAACCCGCAACCCCTGGAACACCGAAGTGATTCCCGGCGGTTCCTCCGGCGGTTCGGCGGCGGCGGTTGCCTCCGGGCAGGCGCCTGTGGCCACCGGCACCGATACCGGCGGCTCCATTCGCCAACCCGCAGCGCTGTGCAACCTGACCGGGCTCAAGCCCACCTACGGCCGGGTGTCGCGCTGGGGCATGATTGCCTACGGCTCGTCGCTGGACCAGGGCGGCCCCATTGCGCGCACCGCCGAAGATGCAGCCCTGCTGCTCAACAGCATGGCCGGTTTCGACCACAAGGACTCCACCAGCAAGGACATCGCCGTACCGGACTACACGGCTGATCTCGACAAACCACTGGACGGCCTGCGTATTGGCCTGCCGAAGGAGTACTTTGGCGAAGGCCTGAACAGCGACATCGCCGCCCGCGTACAGGCCGGCGTGCAGGAACTGGAAAAGCTGGGCGCCACGGTGAAGGAAATCAGCCTGCCGCGCACCCGCCTGTCCATTCCGGCCTACTACATCATTGCGCCGGCAGAGGCCTCCACCAACCTGTCACGCTTTGATGGCGTGCGCTTCGGCTACCGCTGCGAAAACCCGACGGACCTGCTGGACATGTACACCCGCACCCGCGCCGAAGGCTTCGGTGAAGAGGTCAAGCGCCGCATCATGGTCGGCACCTATGCGCTGAGCGCCGGCTACTATGACGCCTACTACAACAAGGCGCAGCAACTGCGGCGCCTGATCAAGGACGACTTCCAGAATGCCTTCGCCGAAGTCGATGTCATTGCCGGCCCCACCACGCCCTCACCGGCCTGGAAACTGGGCGCCAAGAGCAACGACCCGGTCGCCATGTATCTGGAAGACATCTATACCCTGTCGGTCAATCTGGCCGGCCTGCCGGGCATGTCAGTGCCCTGTGGTCAGGTCGACGGGCTCCCCGTCGGCCTGCAGTTGATCGGCAACTACTTTGCCGAAGCGCAACTGCTCAACGTGGCCCATCAGTACCAGCAGGTCACTGACTGGCATCAACAGACTCCGGCATTCGGTTAAGAGGTAGCAACGAACATGGAATGGGAAACCGTGATCGGGCTGGAGGTACACGTCCAGCTCTCGACCAACACCAAGATTTTTTCTGGTGCCAGCACCCGCTTTGGGGCAGCACCCAATACACAGGCCTGCGGCATTGATCTGGGCATGCCCGGCACACTGCCGGTGTTCAACGAGAATGCGCTGCGCAAGGCTGTCTCGTTTGGCCTGGCCATTGACGCGGAAATCGGCCGCCACTCGGCCTTTGACCGCAAGAACTACTTCTACCCCGATCTGCCCAAGGGCTACCAGATCACCCAGATGGATCACCCCATCGTGGGCAAGGGCCAGGTTGAAATCATGATGGACGACGGCACCACCAAGACCGTCGGCGTCACCCGGGCCCACCTGGAAGAAGACGCGGGCAAGTCACTGCACGAAGATTTCCACGGCATGACCGGCATCGACCTCAACCGGGCCGGCACGCCGCTGCTCGAGATCGTCTCCGAGCCGGATATCCGCAGCGCCAAAGAGGCAGTGGCGTACCTGAAAAAAATTCACAGTATTGTCACCTACATTGGCGTTTCAGACGGTAATATGGCTGAAGGCTCGATGCGCTGTGACGCCAATGTGTCCGTGCGTCCCAAGGGGCAGCAGGAATACGGCATGCGCTGTGAAATCAAGAACGTCAATTCGTTCCGCTTTGTCGAAAAGGCGATCAACCACGAAGTCGAGCGTCAGATCGCACTGATCGAAGACGGCGGCACCGTGGTGCAGGAAACCCGCCTCTACGACTCCGAGCTGGATGAAACCCGCAGCATGCGCTCCAAGGAAGTGGCCAATGACTACCGCTACTTCCCGGAGCCGGACCTGCTGCCGGTGGAAATTGACGAAAGCTATATCGAACAGGTGCGCTCCGAACTGCCCGAGCTGCCAGATGCGAAGCGCGAGCGCTTCCATTCCGAATACGGGCTCAGTGAATATGACGCAGCGGTGCTGTCCAGCTCCCAGGACATGGCCCACTTCTTCGAAGTTGTGGCCCGTCAGACCGGGGAGCCCAAGCTCTCTGCCAACTGGGTCATGGTCGAACTGGCCGCCGTGCTGAACAAGACCAACACCCCGATTACCGAAAGTCCGGTATCGGCGACCAATCTGGCCCAACTGATTGAACGTATTACCGACAATACGATCTCATCCAAGATGGCCAAGACAGTGTTCGAAGCCATGGTGGAAGGTCAGGGCGACCCGGACAGCATCATCGAGGCCAAGGGGCTCAAGCAGGTCAGCGACACCGGTGCCATCGAAGCCATGATCGACGACATCATTGCCAGCAATCCCGATCAGGTAGAGCAGTATCGGGGCGGCAAGGACAAGTTGTTCGGCTTCTTCGTGGGTCAGGTCATGAAAGCCTCCAAAGGGCAGGCCAACCCCGGAGTCGTCAACGACATGCTGAAGAAAAAGCTGTAAAAAGGCGGCGGGCACCGCCCTTTTTGCGGAGCCTGCCGGCTCCATCGCGACTCGCGTCACTCGCTACAAATGAGGCAAGGGACGTGTAGCGAGGGACGCAAGTCCCGACAGAGCCGTAGCGAGGGACGCAAGTCCCGACAGAGCCGTAGCGAGGGACGCAAGTCCCGATAACAACACAAGGACACCGGATGGTCAGACAACTCCTGTTAATAACCGCTGTCAGCCTGCTGCTGACGGGGTGCGCCACCTTTCGCATCCCGTCCAACCTGGCGGCAGAGATTCTCAGCAGTGACGATCTGGAACTGGTCGGGCAGGCCCTGCCAACCTATCTGCTGACCATGGACGGTCTGGTTCGCACCTATCCGCGCAATGTCCGCGTGCTCAGCACTGCGGCCGAACTGAACAGCGCCTATGCCGGCGTCTTCGTGGACACCGAGGAGCGCCAGAAGCGCTACAGCAGCAAGGCCATGGATCTGGCCAGCCAGGCCGCCTGCCGCGACATCAGCGAGCTCTGTGATATTCGCGAACAGCGGGTAACCGCCGCCGAGCGAACCATAGATGGCCTGGACAGAGACAGCCATGCCCCGACGCTCTATTTGCTGGGCTCCATCTGGGCCGGCTATATTCAGGCCCACAGTGATGACTGGAATATCGTGGCCCAGTTGCCCAAGGCCCAGCGCCTGCTGGAACAGCAGGTGCGCATCAAGCCCGGCTACAACCATGCCATGGGAGAGCTGTATCTGGCGGTAATCGCCAGCATTCTGCCGCCCTCTCTGGGTGGCCAGCCGGAGGTGGCCCGGCAGTACTTCGAGCAGGCCATAGAACGATCCGAAGGCCGCAACCTGATCGTAAAAGTATACTACGCGCAGGCGTATGCCCGTATAACCTTTGATCGTGAGCTGCATGATCAACTGCTGCAAGAAGTGCTGGCCGCCGATCCACGTGAAGGCCAACTGACGCTCCAGAATACCTGGGCCCAACAACTGGCTCGGGAACTGCTTGCATCCGGTGAAGACTATTTCTTCTGATACGAATGCTGTTGCCTGACAAAAGGAGGCCACCATGAGACTGCACAGAACCCGAAGCCCTGCTCTGGCCCTGCTATTGCTGTCCCTGACCCTGTTTGCTGCCGCCGGCACGGTGGCCATGGAGCTGCGCATCGCCACCCTGCTACCGGATGGCACCGGCGAAGTCAGGGCACTGCGCCAGGCCAGCGAGCGCCTCAGCGCCGAAACCGACGGTCGGGTAACCCTGCGCATTTTCCCCGGTGGCGTCATGGGTGACGACCAGGCGGTAGAACGCCGTATTCGAGCCGGTCAGCTGCACGGCTCTCTGGTGCAATCCGGTGCCCTGGCCAGAGTCTACCCCAATGTACAGATCCTCAACGCGCCATTCATCTTCGACAGCTATGATGAAACGGACCGTCTGCGCGCCGAGTTCGACGATGACATCGCCCGCGAACTGGCCGAACGCGGCATCCATACCTTCGGCTTTATTGATGGCGGCTTTGCCTATGTCATGGGCCATCAGCCGACCCGCTCGGTGGAAGACCTGCAGCGTGCCCGCGTCTGGCTGCCGGCCAATGACACCTTTTCACTGCAGGTTGCCCGCGCTTTCGGTGTCTCTCCCATCACGCTGAACATTTCCGAGGTGCTGACCTCGCTGCAGACCGGCATTGTGGATACCATCATGGCACCGCCCACAGCCGCCCTGACCCTGCAATGGTTCACCCGGGTCGACTACATCACCGACATGCCGCTGATCTATACCTATGCCACGCTGTATGTACATGATCGGCACATGTCCCGTCTCAGTGAGGATGATCGCGCGGCGGTAGATCGAATTCTGCGTGAAACCACCGAGCAGATCGACGCCAACGCCCGCGAGAACAACCGGGCCGCTTTCGAAGCCCTGCTCAACCAGGGTCTGGAGCACGTGCAACTGACCGATACCGAAATCGCAGCCGTGCGTGACAAGGCCGGACTGGCCCACGAGGTATTGATTCGGGAAGGCGAGTTCAGCCGCGACTGGCATGAACGCCTGATGAGCACGCTGGAAGACTATCGTCAGAACGGTCGGTAATCATGAAAACGGGCAAGGACACCCACACAGGCGGCTTTCTCGGGGCACTCGGCACCATCATTCAGTCTCTGCGCACGGGCTTTCAGCGCCTGGAAGACACAGCGCTCGTAATGGTATTGCTCGGCATGCTGGGGCTCGCCGTCTACCAGATCGTGCTGCGCAATTTTTTCGGCTATTCACTGAGCTGGATCGACCCGCTCAACCGGGTCGGAGTACTCTGGATCGCCCTGCTGGGGGCCATGGTGGGCACCCGGCTCGACAACCACATCAAGATCGACCTGGCCAGCCAACTGCTGCCGGTCTGGCTCGGCCGCTGGATCAAGCGCCTGGTGGCTCTGGTAGCCGCGCTGGCACTGGCCCTCCTGAGCTGGCACACCTGGCGCCTGGTCGAGGATGAGCGGGCCTGGGGCATGGCGTCCGTAGCCGGCATTCCGGTCTGGCAGCTGCAACTGATCATGCCGATCGCGTTTGGCATCATGGCCCTGCGCTACGCCTGGATGGTGTTCTTCCCGGTGCTGACCCCGACCGCCCTGCCCACCGAGGATCTGGCCCGCGAGATCGGCCCCGGTGCAGACAGGAATACCGCTGCACCTCGTGACAAGGACGCCGCTTCATGAACCTCACCCTCTATTTTGGCATTGCCGTACTGGCCCTGCTGGGCATGCCCCTGTTTCTGGTGCTGCTGTCCATTGCCGGCGTCGGGTTCTCGCTGGCCGATCTGGACCTCATCATCATCGGCATCGAGCTGTATCGACTGACCGATTCCACCGTGCTGGTCGCCCTGCCGCTGTTTGCCTTTGCCGGCTACCTGCTCAGTGAAGCCAACACCGGACAGCGCGTGGTCCGAGTTTCGCGCGCCATCATGGGCTGGTTGCCCGGCGGCATGATGCTGATCGCCCTGCTCGCCTGCGCCTTCTTTACCATGCTCACCGGCGGTTCCGGGGTCACCATCATCGCGCTTGGCGCGCTGCTCTACCCGGCCCTGACCAGCAGCCAGTACGATGATCGGTTCAGCCTCGGTCTGGTCACCACCTCGGGCAGCCTGGGCATACTGCTGCCGCCGGCCATACCACTGATCCTGTTCGGTATCGTGGCCCAGCAGATGGACATCGCCATCGATATCATCGACCTCTTCCTGGCCGGCCTGATGCCCGCCCTGCTGATGATTCTGGCTCTCTATGGCTATGGTCTCTGGGCCAACCGCCGCCAGCCCATTGAGCTGACACCGTTTGAACTGCGCGAAGCCCTGAGTGCCCTGAAGGAGTCGTTCTGGGAACTGCTGATCCCCGTCATCATTCTGGGCGGCATCTTCAGCGGCCTGCTGGTCATCTCGGAAGCCGCCGCCATAACCGCCCTCTATGTGCTGATCATCGAAACACTGGTCTACCGCGAGGTGGGCTTCAAGGCCCTGGTACGGGCCATGCGCGAGAGCATGATCATGGTCGGCGGCATCCTGCTGATTCTGGGCGCAGCCCTGGCGTTCACCAACCTGCTGATCGACGCCGGTATCCCCACCCTGCTGTTTAACCTGATCGGCGACCGCATCGAGAACCCGCTGCTCTTTCTGCTGCTGCTGAATATCCTGTTGCTGATACTCGGCGCCTTTCTGGATATCTTTGCCGCCATTGTCATCATGGCGCCACTGGTACTGCCACTGGCCATGCAGTTCGGCATCGACCCGGTCCATCTGGCCATCATCTTTGTCGCCAACATGCAGATCGGCTACTTCACACCGCCGGTGGGCATGAACCTGTTCATCGCCAGCTACCGCTTCAAGAAACCGATCATGGAACTGTACCGGGCCACCTGGCCATTCCTCATCGTACTGCTTGGTGTGGTATTGTTGGTCACCTATATTCCCTGGTTCAGCCTTGCTCTGGTACGCTGACACGTCATGAAACTGAGTCACTTTTTTGCCTATCTCAGCCGCTTGCGCTGGATCAAACGCTGGGGTCTGAAGCGCAACGTCGTGGAAGAAAATGTCATGGAGCACAGCTGGCAGGTGGCCACCATTGCCCATGTACTGGCGCTGATCAGCAACCGGCACTTTGGCGGCAACCTGAATGCCGAACGCATCGCCGTGCTCGGGCTCTACCACGATGTCAGCGAAGTCATCACCGGTGACATGCCGACCCCGATCAAATACCACTCGCCCACCATTACCAAGGCCTACAAGGCCATAGAAGACGAAGCCGAACGCGAAATTCTGGGTATGCTGCCGGAATCACTGCAGCCCGACTTCTCCGGCCTGCTGTTGCATGAAAGCATACCTGAAGACCAGCAGCGCATTGTAAAGTATGCCGACATGATCAGCGCCTACCTGAAGTGTGAATCCGAGCTGCGGGCCGGCAACAGGGAATTCAGCAGCGCCCATGAACAGATTGAAAGACGCATTCGCAACACCGGTGCACCGGAAGTGGATTTCTTCATGAGCCGTTTTGTGGAATCCTATACGCTGACTCTTGATGACATGCTGAACTCGCATGATCAGGAGATCGGTTTAAAAAAATAACAGCACAGGGCACTCGGAACCACTACACTGACCCTGTAAACTGAACGTCAAGCAGGCGTTGTATTCGACTTACGGGAATCTTGCATTGACTCAACAACTACTATCACCCAACTCCAACGCGGGTGCCCATAAACAGCTCAGCCAGATGAGCTTTCTGGTGGTGGACGACTTTCCCAGCGCCCGCAAGCAGGTGCGCAGCATGCTGGTACAGATGGGCGTTACCAATTACTTTGAAGCCGCCCATGCTGGTCAGGCCAAGAAACTGCTGCAGGAACAGAAATTCGATCTCGTTGTCTGTGACTACAACCTGGGCGACGGCCAGGACGGCCAGCAGATGCTGGAAGAGCTGCGCAATTCCGGTAATGCCACGCGCCTGACCCAATGGATCATCATCACCGCTGAAACCTCGCGCGACATGGTGATGGGTGCCGTAGAGAACGAGCCGGACGACTATCTGGCCAAGCCCTTCGCCTACGATGCCTTCAAACTGCGCGTGGAAAAGCTCGTCAAGCGTCGCTACGAGCTGGAAGACCTGCTCAAGGCCATGGATTCCGATGACAATGAAGCCATCATCAAGGCCTGTGAAGAGACCATTCTCAACAAACCGCGGCACCGCGGCTGGGCGCGCAAGGTGATGATCAGCACCCTGATCGACATGGGTGACCTGGAGCGCGCCGACAAGCACCTGGACGAGGTGCTGAACAAGCGCCAGCAGGACTGGGCACTGTTCTACAAGGCCCGCATCCAGATGCTGAACAAGCAGATTGACCCGGCCATCACCCTGCTGCGAGAAGTTATCAGCACCAACCCCAACAATATTCCCGCCTACGACAGCCTGGCCAAATGCTATCTGAGCCACAAACAGTATGATCTGGCGCAGCAGACCCTGCAGCAGGCGGTACGCATTTCACCGCGCAAGCTGGAGCGCCAGCGCATGCTGGCCGAGCTCAGTCGCCGCCAGCAGGACCATATGCAGGCCACCAAGGCCTACCGCGAGGCCCTGGCCCTGGCCGTCAACACACGCCATGACCAGCCGGCCAACTACATCAACCTGATCGAGTCCCTCAACCTGAGTGCTCGCATGGGTACCGAGCGCCAGCATCGCAAGGCCTCCCGCCAGGCCATGGAAGTGGCGCAGCGCATGATGGTGCGCTTCCCCGACGACATGTCCGTGCAGATGAAAAGTCGGCTGCTGCAGTCAGATGCACTGGACTATCAGGGCCTGAGTTCCTCGCGCGACGAGGAACTGGACAAGGTCTACAACCAGGCCATGCAGCATATCGAATCAGTGCCGCAGACACTGGCTACCGACATCGCCACCGGGCTCTACCGTTTTGACAAGCAGCAGCAGGGCGACCAATGGGTCGACGCCCTGCGCAAAGTGTACGCCAAGGACGAAACCTTCCAGCAGAAGCTGATGATGGTGCAGAGCGAGCCGGTATCGGAAGAATCACGCCTGCGTGCGGCCGAATTCAACAAGGCCGGCAACGACGCCTACCGTGATGGCGACTATGAAGCCGCGCTGAAAGCCTTCTCGCGAGCCCTGGAATTCTCCCCGCGGCACCCGGGGCTGATCCTCAACATGGTGCAGTCCTATTTCAAGTTGTATCAGGCCGAACCCAAATCGGAGTATGTGTTCAGCATGGAACTCTATCTGAAACGCCTGAAACACCTGCCATCCAGTCACTATCAATATGGTCGTTTCCAGGCACTGCTGCAGCGCCTGCTGATGCTAAAGGAGGAAATCTGAGATGTCGGACTTCAAGTCAGCCCTCGAAGGCATTGATATGAAGGATGTATTGGCCTCTACCGTGCATGACGTCAAGAATTCTCTTGGCATGATCAGCACCCAGATCGAAGAGGTCACGCTTGATCTGCGGGACACCAACCCGGAACTGGCCGACAAGCTCAGCCGCATCCAGATGGAGAGCAGCCGCATCAATGTCGGCCTCAGCCATATGCTGGGGGTCTACCGGATCGACAACAAGCTGCTGCATCCCACCCTGGATGAAGTGCTGGTGCTTGATGTCCTCGAAGACGCCGCCATGCGCTATGCCAGTACCCTGGAACATCAGAAGATTCGCGTCGAGATCAAATGCGAGGACGAAGACGAAACCTGGGTGATGGACTCCAACCTGGTGGATCACGTGCTGGCCAATATCATGACCAACGCCATCCGCTATACCCGGGACTGGATTGGCTTGACCTCACAGGTCATCGACAACGAACTGCGCATCACCATTGACGACAACGGCGACGGCTACCCGGATGCCCTGATCAACTGCATGGACCCCGAAGCCAGCCTGCGCATGAAAACCAGCAGCTCCGGCCTGGGCATCTACTTCGCCAGCGGCATAGCGCACCTGCACCACAACCCGGAAACCGGCAAGGACGGCCGCATCGAGCTGGTCAACAAACCCGAAGGCGGCGCCCGCTTCACCCTCTGGCTCCCCTGATCCCCACCGCGCCCCTCGCTACACCCCGTAGCGAGGGTTTGCTGTAGGCTGTGGCCCTCGGCCACGCAAAACCTGTAGGCTGTGGCCCTCGGCCACGCATGCGTGAGCAAGCTCACAGCCTACACCTGAGCTCACCTCCCTCCCCCAATCCTCCATCTGCAAATCAGCTGTAAGCCATTTGTAAGACCGGCTGTGCTTCCATGGCACCCGCAGGCACGGCAGTTCTGCAACAAGCTGTAACAGTCAATACGGCTGACCACCCAGACAGAGGGCCCGGAAAGGCCAGTAGTCCTGTCTTTACTACGGACAAGAAAGCGCTTTGCCATTGCGCAACGCGTGATTGGACAAGGAGACAACTATGCGTACTCATTTCCGTGTACTGGCCCCCGTGGCCATCTCCCTGCTGGCCCTGACGGGCTGCAACAACTCATCGAGCAGCAGCTCGGGTAACCTGGAGGCCGAAAGCCTGCCCGATGCGACGGACACGCTCGGTACCTCCACAGACCCAACCAGCAATGAACAACTCGAAATCGGGCGGGTGTATCATGCCTTCGGCGAAGAAGACGACATCTACTATCTCGACGCACCAGAAGGCAAATACACCTTCTATCTGGTCGATGTCAGCTTCGACAACCCGGAAAGCGACAGCACTCTGAAAGTGGTCGTGGAAGTCAACGAAGGCACCGAGGGGTCGCCCGACTATCAGGAAGCCTTCACCCTGACCCTGTTGCCGGATGAATTCAGAAAGGGGCACATCCTCTCGCGGAATCTGCTGACCGACGACGAGGACATCCGCATTGAAATATTTCCGGAAAACTTCAACGGGCAGACCTCCGCCCAGTATGACCTGCTGATCGAAACCAAAGCGCTGGCTGAATTCGGGGACTCGCCCTGGGACAAGACCTGGTATGCAACCATGCGACTGACCTCATCCAATCCGGACTGTGCGATGGATCAGACAAGCCAGACCACTTACCGTGCGGTCGGCGAAGGCTTTTTCATAAACTATGGCGATAATAACTGGGAATGGACCCCATATTTCCGTATAGACGATTCCCAGATGACAGGTCGCGAGATTCGCATGCTGGACGGTTCCGGCACGGTCATAACAGGCACCACTGACGTCAGCGGTGGCCTGAACAGCTCCAGAACCAGCTTCAATGTCGAAGGCTCCATTGAGGAACAGAGAGAGGGCTCGAGCGGCATCAGTACCTGCTCTGGCAACCTCTATTTCTCCGGCGACTACTAGACTACTGCCACAAATCCTCGCCGTCCGGCACTTCTGCCGGGCGGCCAGCCTGCACGCTCTGCGTCACCCGATTGAGCAGGATGGCAATCAGGTTGTCCTTGATCTTCTCGCGGGCGGTAACCGGCAGCCGGTTCATGTGATCGCGCTTCAATCGGAAGATGACACTCTTGGACTCGCAGCGCACCGAGCCCGTGCGCGGCATGGGGCGCAAGAAAGCCACCTCGCCAAAGCAATGCCCCCGGCCGATGTCTGCCACCATGTCTTCGCCGTGCCACACACTCAGCATGCCATTGAGCACCACATAGAGTGAGTTGTCCTCGTCATCCCCTTCGCGAATGACCCACTCGCCCTCCTTGAACGCCAGCAGCTCAGGCCCATGCATCAGCATGATTTTCTTCTCGTCATCAGAAAAGCGCCGGAAAAACCCCACCTTGGAAAGGATCTCGTGCTGTTGTTCACGGCTAAGATGTTCAATGACCTGCATATCAACTTCTCGGAATAATGAACAGATGTCTCCAGCCTAGCAGAACCTGGAGTCCAACGCCCGACCCGGGACATCCACTTGCACTAAACGCTACATATATTGTAATTTTTTGTTGCTATTAGGCTGTTTGTAAGTGATCTGTAAGGTCGTTGGTGAATAATTGTTCTAGACTGAATCGTGTTCAAAAAACAGTCATATCACCAGGCAGTAAGCCCAGGAAGGGGCCGCAGAACGATGTTGATGTTACAAAGAATAATACTCACAGTCGGCCTTGTGGTCGGGCTGAGCCACTTCGCCACAGCGGTTACCGGCGACCTCGACCAACTGGTACGCCAGCAGCAGTACGACGAAGCCTGGGCTCTCGCACAAGAGCACCGCTTCGAGCTGGAAGGCGAAGTCAGCTTCGACTTCCCCTATGGCCTGGCCGCACTCGAAACCGGCAATTTCAGCGAAGGCCTGTTCGCGCTGGAACGGGTCATCATGCAGCGACCCGGCCACACCCGGGCTCGACTGGAGCTGGCCCGGGGCTATTACCTGACCGATGATGACGAGCGCGCCCGCCATCATTTTGAGCGGGCCCGAAACCAGGACCCACCGCCGACCGTGGTCGCCACCATCGACCGCTACCTGCAGCGCATTGATCAGCGCGCTGAAGAGCAGGAATTCCGGTTCAGTGGCTCGATCGGGTCCAGTCTGGGCTACGACACCAACGTGAACAGCGGCACCTCGGCCGATGAAATCAGTATCAACTTCCTCGGCCTGACCGGCACTTCTCCCGTACCGGACGAATCAAAGCCCAGGGACGACGTCTTTACCCGCATCTTTGGTGATACTCGGGTGGAGCGCCCGCTCAACGATCAATGGACCGCTTTTGCCGTGGCCGATGGCGAAGCCCGTTTGCACCTCGACGAGTCCGACTTCAATACCCTACGGGTCGGCGTCAGAGCCGGAGCTCGCTGGCGCGATGGTCCGCTGGCGCGCACGCTCTCCTTGCGGACACAACGCTTCTTTATTGATGGAGATGGCTTTCAGACCCTGTATGGCGCCTCCCTGAATACCCAGGAGGTCCTGTCCGAGACCCGTCTGGCCACATACGGCTTCGATTATGCCCTGCTGGACCACGACGACAACGACGACAGCAATGCCCATCTGATGATTGTCTCCGTGGGGGAGGTTCGCATGTGGCCGCAGTTGCCGCTGACCCCCACGACCAATGTCTCTGCTTTCGCCGGGCCTGTGATAGCCCGTGAAGATTCGGCTCAGGCAAAGAACAACACCCAGCGCTTTCAGACCGGGTTCAACCTGCTGGCCCAGGTCCAGTTGGCACCGGACTGGCGGCTGTCCACGCGTGGCCAGTATCGGCTGAGCCAGTACAGTGGTCAGCAAATAGTGTTCGGCAACGACCGGCGCCGCGATCATTTCAGTCAGGTCGCACTGTCTGCCGACTGGCAACCACTGGCTGCGCTGCAGGTAACGCCGCGCATGGAATACCGGCACAACAGCAGCAACATCGATCCCTACTCCTATGACCGGTTTGTGGCTGAGCTGCAAACCCGCTACCGCTTTTAACCCGAGGTGCCACAGATGATCACCCAGACCACCTCCAATACCCTGAAAACACTGCGCCACTGGCTGCTTGTCTGCTGGTTGCTGATTGCCCTGCCCACAGCCGCTGCCGCCGATGAACTGGTGGGCCGCGTGGTATCCGCCGTCGGCGAAGTCATTGCCATACGCCCGGATGAAGGCGAGCTCGCCCTGCAGCGACGCAGTGAGATCTATATCGGTGACACCCTGGTGACCGGTGAGAACGGCCGCGCCCAGATCCGCTTTGTCGATGACGGCCTGGTCGACCTGCGGCCCAACTCCGAACTGCTGGTCGAGAACTACGCCGAACCCACCGAAGAGGAAGGCGGCAGCGCCGTGCTCGAGTTCTCCCGCGGCGCCCTGCGCACCGCCACCGGCCTTGTCGGCCAGAACCCGGATGACGAATACCGCATGGAAACCGCCCCCGCCAGCATCGGCATTCGCGGCACCGACTATGCCCTGCAATACTGTGATGCCGCCTGCGTGGATGCCGGTGGCGCCGGCGGCCTCTATGGCCGCATCAATGACGGCGGTATTACCGTCAGCAACCTGGCCGGTACTCAGGACTTCGACAGCGGCCAGTTCTTCAACGTGGTCGACCAGAACACCCTGCCCACGTCAGTGCCCCGCCCACCCGCCGGCATTCTGGATGGCAATGAAGGCGGTGAAAACGGCGATGATGATGAAGACGAAGACAATGATATCGAAGAAATCGGGCTTGATGAGCCGGATGACGACGAGGATGGGGATGAAGACGACGCGCCCGATCTGGTCAGCCAGTCGGTTGATCCGGTGTCAGCAAGTTCTACGGTGTCGGTGGATGAATCCGATATCAATATAACTCGGACGATGGTTGGGATATTCAGCTATAGAGGCTTTGAGGGCTACGGGAAGGAATTCGATTCAGCCTATTTCGGGGGCATGATCCGTCAGCTAGAAGGTTCCAGTGTCCTGACTCTGAACGAGGATGGGAAATACATAATTGAAGCACAGTTTGGAGACGGTACATCAGTCAGCGATGGGAAAGAGTATGGTGACGCGGTTACTTGGGCTGGCGATGCAAATGTATATTGGGGGGAATGGGGAGGTAGCGGCCCTAATAACCCAAGAGAAGCGACGTACATACTGGATGGTGAAGAAATCACATTCCCAGATAGCGATGGCACAGATCCCAATTTTCGCTATTGGTTCTCTGATGACCTGACATCAGTCACCCAAATGTCTTCTCTGGGGCGGATTACTTATAGCTCACTGGCTGGGCCTAATGACTTTTTCAGCCTGCAAAGCGGCGACAGCTTCTTTTACATGGGAGACGGATTGGTCTTGGAAGTCGACTTTGCCAGTATCGAGGCGGCCTTAAGCATGAGCTTCCACGATACCCTTGAATCGACCTTCTACTCTGTTGATACAGGTATGCAATCAGTCGACTCTCTGTTTCTGTTGGAAATGGATTTCACTGGGGATTGGCAGGTCATCGAAGGGCCGAGCGGCGCATTGGAAGGAACTTTCAATGGCCAGTTTGTCGGTGAAACAGCAGATGGCGTGCTGTTCTCATTTACCATGGAGCAGTTGCTCGACGGCAACACCATAGACGAGCTGATTGGAGCCGGATTATTGGCTGATGAGACTCTCACTGTACCTTGATTGATCAGAGGCCTTTGCAGCTTCATGGCTAATGTATTACTGGCCTGGGAACTCGGCCTCAACCGAGGCCATATCAACCAGTTGCTGGAACTCGCCCGTCAACTGACGGATCGCGGGCATCGAGTGGCGCTCTGCCTGAAAGAGCGCCCGGACGATCTGGCCAACCTGCCCTGGCCGGTATATCAGACTCCGTTGCCCGATCAGTCTGAGCTGCCTGTCATGGACACCCCCATGCTGAATTTCGGTGGCATGCTGAAGTATCGAGGCTATGAGAATACCGATCTGCTGGGCCGCATGATCGGCCGCTGGCTGGAGCTGTATCGTGAAACCGGGGCGGACCGGGTGGTCGCCGACCATGCGCCCACTGCCCTGCTGGCCAGCCACATTGCCGGGCTGCCCGCCTTTCCGCTGGGTGTCGGTTTTCACAACCCGCCGGATACCCGCCCCATGCCGGCTTTCCGCTGGTGGATGCCCTCTCCGCCCCGGGTGCGCCTGCGCGAGGCCGAACGCTGCGTGCTGGATTCCGTCAATGCCGTAGCCGCCCGTCACGGAGCCGCCCCCTTCGAACAACTATCGGCCCTGTTGCGTGGCCAGACCCGGCTGCTGCGCACCATTCCTGAGCTGGACGATTACAACGAGCGCCCGAATGACGAGCGCTTTTTCGGTTTCCCGCTCGGGCGCGGCAATGGCCACTGGCCCGGCTGGCCCAAAGGCACCGGGCCGCGCATTCTCGGCTACCTGCAGGCCTCCTACCCGGGCGTCAATGAAGTGCTGACCACCCTGGGCCGACTGAATGTGCGAGCCGTGTTCTACATCGGCGGCGGCGCCACTGCTGAACAGCGCCGCCGCTGGCAGACCGAACGCCTGCACATCAGCGACAAGCCACTTGACCTGGCCATCGGCTCGCTCGAATGTGACCTCGGCCTGAACTACGCCAGCAATGCCTTTGTCGCGCAGATGATGTGGGCCGGCAAACCCCTGCTGATGATGCCGCCACTGGAACTGCATCTGATGCAGGCCAAACGCATAGAGCACCACGGCGCCGGCGCACTGATCGACCCCCGCTGGCCACCCGAACGCCTGCAACAGGCCATCGACAACCTCTACTGGGAAGACCGCTACCGCAAGGCCGCCACCCATCTGCAGGAACGCCTGCGCGCCTGGCCCGACCGCGAGACCATCGTCAGCCAGATGGTGGATGTGATTGAGAAGGAAGGCTGAGCGCCATTTGTAGCGAGCGACGCGAGTCGCGATGGCGGCGTTAGCCGCCCCATATTTAAGGGGCCTGGCGGCCCTATCGGGACTTGCGTCCCTCGCTACAGGTACCTCGGGCCGTGTTGTGCCTCATTTGTAGCGAGCGACGCGAGTCGCGATGGCGGCGTTAGCCGCCCCATATTTAAGGGGGCCTAGCGGCCCCATCGGGACTTGCGTCCCTCGCTACAGGTACCTCGGGCCGAGTTGTGCCTCATTTGTAGCGAGCGACGCGAGTCGCGATGGCGGCGCCAGCCGCCCTTGTTGAGGGGCCTGGCGGCCCTATCGGGACTTGCGTCCCTCACTACAGGTACCTCGGGCGGTGTTGTGCCTCATTTGTAGCGAGCGACGCGAGTCGCGATGGCGGCGTTAGCCGCCCTTGTTGAGGGGCCTGGCGGCCCTATCGGGACTTGCGTCCCTCGCTACAGGTACCTCGGGCCGAGTTGTGCCTCATTTGTAGCGAGCGACGCGAGTCGCGATGGCGGCGTTAGCCGCCCTTGTTGAGGGGCCTGGCGGCCCTATCGGGACTTGCGTCCCTCGCTACAGGTACCTCGGGCCGAGTTGTGCCTCATTTGTAGCGAGCGACGCGAGTCGCGATGGCGGCGTTAGCCGCCCTTGTTGAGGGGCCTGGCGGCCCTATCGGGACTTGCGTCCCTCGCTACAGGGAAGGTGCCTGAAATTTTCGGGATTCGCGCCGAAACGCCGGACCACCCCCGCTACTTCATTTCTAAACCCAGGGGCAGTTTCAGCCCTGCCCTTTATCTGTATCCTCACCAGGCGTCCGTCTGATACAGGAAGACTCCATGGCAGGGAACCGCCACGATCACAGCTACCGCCTGCTGTTCAGCCAACCGGAAATGGTCGCAGACCTGCTGCGCGGGTATGTCGATCAGGCCTGGGTCAGCAGCCTCGACTTTCAGTCGCTCGAACCGGTGAAAGCGGATTTCATTACGCACGACCTGGCAGAAAAACGCAGTGACTGTATCTGGAGGGTCCGTTGGCTGGGTCGATCAGATCAATGGCTGTACATCTATTTGCTGTTGGAGTTCCAGTCTTCTCCAGACCGCTGGATGGCGCTGCGGATGATGACTTACATCAGTCTGCTTTATCAAAAGTTGATCCGCAGCGGGGCTGTATCCGTTGAGCAATCACTGCCACCGGTATTGCCCATTGTGCTGTACAACGGCGAGCGCAGATGGCGTGCCAGTCGCAATATGGAGAGTCTCGTCAGTCAAGCACCGCCAGAGCTCGAGCCATATATCCCACAACTGAGCTACTTGCTGATTGATGAAAGCGACTTCAGGGAAGCGCCTTTGCCGGAAACCCGAAATCTGGTTTCAGCACTGTTCGGTCTTGAACACAGCCGCACCGCATCTGATATCAGAGGTGTTCTGAATTCGCTCGTGGAGTGGGTCAGCCACCCGGAACAGCGGGAGGTGAAGCAGGCCTTTGCTACCTGGATGCAGCACGTATTGTTGCCAGCGCGATTGCCGGGCGTACAATTGAAAGAAATGAATGACCTGGATGAGGTCAGGAACATGCTTGAAGAAAGGGTTAAACGCTGGACGGAAGAGTGGAAGCAACAGGGGCTCAACGAAGGCCGACTGGAGGGTCGACTGGAGGGTCGCTTGGAGGGCCGACTGGAGGGTCGACTGGAAGGAGAACAAAAGCTGCTGCAGCGGTTGCTGACTCGTCGGTTTGGCGAGCTGGATGACAGCACGCTTGCGCGCTTGAAAGAAGCTGACGAAAGCACGCTTGAGCGTTGGGTTGACCAGGCTCTGGAGGCCGACAACCTGACAGATGCCTTGCGGTGAATTGTGCTGGGCCCTGTCGAGGCTTGCGCCGAAACGTCGGACCGGCCTCACTACAGGTACCTCGGGCGGTGTTGTGCCTCATTTGTAGCGAGCGACGCGAGTCGCGATGGCGGCGTTAGCCGCCCCATATTTAAGGGGCCTGGCGGCCCTATCGGGACTTGCGTCCCTCACTACAGGTACCTCGGGCCGTGTTGTGCCTCATTTGTAGCGAGCGACGCGAGTCGCGATGAGTCGGGACTCGCGTCCCTCGCTACAGGGGAAGGGGCCTGGCGGCCTCATCGGGACTCGCGTCCCTCGCTACAGGGGAAGGGGCCTGGCGGCCTCATCGGGACTCGCGTCCCTCACTACAGGGGGCGGCGTCAGCCGCGCAGCACTTGCAGGATGGCGTCTGTTTTTTCTTTCATCAGGGCTTCGTCGCCGCGGGTTTCGAGGTTCAGGCGCACCACGGGTTCGGTGTTGGATTTGCGCAGATTGAAGCGCCACTGCGGGAATTCCAGCGATACTCCATCGGTTTCGTCAATGCTGATGGCCTCGGCCCGGAAGGTGTCGAACACGCGCTGAATGGCAACATCGGCATCATCCACCTTGCTGTTGATCTCGCCCGGTGACGGGAAGCGGGTCATGCGCTCGCTGACCAGTTCGGACAGGCTCTGCTTCTTCTTCGACAGCAGATCACACACCAGCAACCAGGGGATCATGCCGCTGTCGCAGTAGGCGAAATCACGGAAATAGTGGTGAGCACTCATCTCTCCGCCGTAGACCGCATCCTCGTTGTACATCACTTCCTTGATATAGGCATGGCCGGTGCGCGACTGGATGGCCGTGCCATCATGCTGAGCGCAGACATCCTGCGTGTTCCAGATCAGGCGCGGGTCGTGAATGATGCGCGACCCCGGGTTCTTGACCAGGAAGGCCTCGGCCAGCAGGCCGACCACATAATAGCCTTCGATAAAGCGGCCGGTGTGATCCCACAGAAAGCAGCGGTCAAAGTCGCCATCCCAGGCTATGCCCATGTCCGCCTTGTGCTCGCGCACGGCATTGCCGGTCACCGGCTGCTGTTCGGACAGAATGGGGTTGGGAATACCATTGGGGAAGGTGCCATCCGGCGTGTTGTGCATTTTCACAAACTCGATGGGGATGCCCCGCTCCTGCATCGCGGTCTCGATGCGGTTGACGGTATCGCAGGCCGCACCGTTGCCGGCATTGACCACCAGCTTCATCGGCTGCAGGTCTTCGGTATCCAGATAGCTCAGCAGATGGTCGATATAGGCCGGGGAGTTGTCCATCTGGGTCATCACACCCTGCGCCACAGGCTGCGGGAACTCGGCCTGTTCGGCCAGCTTGCGGATATCCTGCAGGCCGGTGTCGTTGCTGATCGGCCGGCTCTGCTCACGAACCATTTTCAGGCCGTTGTAGTCGATGGGGTTGTGGCTGGCGGTGATCATGATGCCGCCGTCGAGGTTGTGGAACTTGGTGGCGAAATAGATCTCCTCGGTACCGATCAGGCCCAGATCGACCACATCCACACCGGAATCCATCAGGCCTCTGGCCAGGGCCTGCTTGAGCTCTTCCGAGGTTTCGCGCACGTCACCGCCCACACAGACTTTCGCCGGCTGCAGGAACTGCGCATAGGCCCGGCCGATGCGGTATACAATCTCTTCATTGAGCTCGGTACCCAGCTTGCCGCGAATGTCGTAGGCCTTGAAACAGGTCAGTGTGGTCATGGTGCCCTCCTCGGCAGTGAAGCGATACGCTTGGTAGGTACAGAGTCTAGCTCAAGTGTAATTTTCTTTCAGCCCCGGAGGGAGCCTGCGCCTTATTTGTAGCGAGCGACGCGAGTCGCGATGACGGCGCCAGCCGTCCGTTGTGAAGGGGCCTACGGGCCCATCGGGACTTGCGTCCCTCGCTACAGGTTTGAGTGCCTCTTTTGTCGGGACTTGCGTCCCTCGCTACACGTCCTTTGCTACACGTTCCTAGTTGCGGACTCAGGCGAAGGCGTCCATGAAGTCGAGTTCGGCCTGGTGGCGGATGATGCGCCGGTGGTTGGCCCACAGGGCCTGTATCTGCTCCTGGTTGCAGGCCTGGCGGTCGACGAGCACGCGCGAGTTCAGTTCGCCGATACGCTGGCCGTTGCCAAGCGGGATCTTGGAGAACACGAACTGGTTCGAGATCAGGTCCATGAAGGGCCCGGACTTGCTGGTTGGCATGATGAACAGCAACTGCAGGCCCAGGCTCTCGGTCAGGTACTGGATCACCTCGCGTGAGCGCGCTTCGTCCATCTTGGAGAAGGCTTCGTCCACCAACACCATGCGCAGGTGGGTATCGCCCTCGTTGAAATGGAAGGCGCTGGTGATCGCCGCCGAGCGGATGATGTAGGCCGGGGTTTCCAGCTGCCCGCCCGAACCGGTGCCGTACTGGCTCAGGGCAATGGGTTCCTTGCCGTCGGGCTGCTTGTAGATCTCGTAGCTGCGGTAGTTGCGGTAGTCCGAGATGCGCTCCAGCTCGCGCATGGCTTTCTGTTCGTCTTCATCCAGCAGCATGGACAGAATGCGGTCGCGCACCCTGGCCGAGCGCGCACTGAGCTCGAGCGTGAACAGGGTCTGCTTCTCGCCCAGCCCCGGCGCCCGAGTGACTTCCTCGAAGAAGTGCCAGTATTCCTGGAATTCCGGCACCCAGGCCCAGTCGAACCAGTAGCGTTCGCGGTCGGCGCCGAAACGGTGATGCGCCAGTTCCTGGTTCAGCTCTTCCAGCACCCGCTTGCCGTCATTGATGGCATGGTAGATGGCGTGGCAGAGGTTGGTCACAAAGGTGTCATTGAAGCTGTCGCGCAGGCGCCCGAGCTGTTCGGTTTTTTCCACCAGCACGTTGTTCTTCAGACGGTTATGGATGCGGCCGATCTCGTGTGACAGGCCGGCAATCTGGCTGAAGAAGTCCAGGCTGTGGGCATCACCGAAGTCGGCGGCGAACACCATGGCATCGCCCGGCTGGCTGTGCTGATTGTGTTCCAGCACCGTCTGCTCGAGGTCGTGCGCCAGCCGGTTCAGATCGTTCAGGCCGCTGGCATGACGCTGTTCCAGCGCATCCGGGTCGGCGTCGCGCGCTTCCTCGTCGGCCATGCTCAGCCGTTCGTCCAGATTGAACTCGGGCCAGATATGGGTCAGGTCTTCCAGCCGGTTTTCGTGGTCTTCCACGGCGGCCTGGGTTTTCTCCTGCGCATCGCTGAGGCGCTGGCACAGCTCGTCGCACTGCGTCAGCTGTTCCTCGATGCGGCCCAGTTCGGCGTCCAGTTGACGGATCTGGTTGTCCAGCTCGGTCGCCTTGTCCTTCAGCCGTTCGTATTCTTCGTCCAGTGAGCGGTACTGCTCGATATCCAGATCGGCCAGTGCCCGCTCGGCCTCCTGCAGTGTACGCTGCGCCTGCAGCAGCGCCTGGTAGGGCTCGGTCACCTGCAGACTGGCCAGGCTGTCGACCGCCTGATACAGCTGGCTCAGGGTCTGGCAGGCCTGCTCCTGCTGCACCAGCAACTGCCTCTGCTCCTGCAATGCGGCCTGCCGCGCCGTCGCTGCCCGTTCGCGGGCGCCCTGGCCGAATACCAGGTCGGACTCGTTCAGCTCACAGCGGAACAGCGCATAGCCGCCGCTGCCGACGCCCTCGAGGCAGACGCCCCGGCGCGTGCGGCGCAGTTCGTCTACCGAGTCCACCCGCTCCACGGCACCGAAGCTGGCTTTCACATAGGCCTCGGCGGTGGCATGGCTGAACTTAAGCACCTGCGCAATGGAGCTGCTCTTGAGCGACTGGCGCTCGGCATCTTCGCGCGCACGCGCGCCCTGAATGACTCTGGCCCGCGAATCCGCACCGGGCAGACGCCGCACCAGGCGAGCCGCATCGGCCTCGTACTCCGGTGCCACGATGATGCCGAAGCGGGTCATGCCCATATAGGCCTCGATGGCGTTCTGCCACTCCGGCTCGGCCACCGTGACATGTTCGCACAGCACCTGCGGGTCGGACTCGGGGAAGGCTTCGGCAATGGCCGCCAGCGCATTGCGCACAAAGGCCGGGTAGGACACCTGAGACTGCGCCAGCGCCTGCACTTCCTGCTGTTGCTGGCTGATCTGGCGGTCCAGTTGCTGGGCTTTCTGCTGCCGGCGGTCCAGCACGCGGGCCAGCCAGTCGCGCAGGCTCAGCTCGGGCACATAGCGGCCCGGTTCCTGCCAGTGGCGCACCCACTGGTTGACGCGGTTCTCCAGTGCCAGCGTCTGCTGCACGCTGTTTTCCATGGCTTCCAGATCGACCCAGTCCCGGTTCAGCAGGCGGCCGAGTTCATCACCCAGGCCGCTCAGCGCCTCGCGGGCATCCGGCAGTTCGTCCACGGCCTGATGCAGGCGACGGGCATCGGTATCATCTTCCACCAGCAGAGCTTCGGCGTCGGTCCAGCGGTCGCTGATCATCTGCAGGGCCTGTTCCAGCCGCACCCGGGTCTGGTCCGTGGTGAGCAGAGTCTGGGTCTGCTGCTGCAGCTGTTCGCTGGCCAGCCCGTGCTGGCGGTCCAGTTCGGCCTTGTCCTTCAGTTCATGGATACCCATGCGCTTGGCTTCCAGCCGCACCTGGTCCTGGCGCACCTGCTGGCGCTGTGATTCGGCCAGTTCACGGCTGCGGGTGCGTTCATCCAGTTGGTCGCGCAGGTCGGTCTGGGCCTGCTTGGCGGTGAGATAGGACTGCTGATCACGCTGATAACGCGCCTGAGCCAGGGTATAGGCGATCACATGGCGTTCGATCCACTGCTGCACATAGCCATCGGCCAGGGTCTGGCCATGACGCAGCCGCTGAATGCCGCCCTGCAGGCGCTTGGCTTCGCCTTCCATCGCGTGGATGGTCTTCATCAGATCGGACACGCTGCGGATGGCTTCGCCCAGGTCCCGCGGTTCCAGAATCTCGCCGGCCACAAAGTCATGAATGCTGCGCACTGGCTTGTAGGCCATGAAGCGCGAGAAAGCCCGCGCGGCGTTCAGTGCCTCGCGCTCGGAGACGGCATCGTCACGCCCGCGCAGGGCGGCATAGAGGCGCCGCAGGTACTGTTTCTTGGTGTCGTACTTCTCGGCAATGTTGTGGCCCAGGTTCTTCTGGAACTGCTTGGCCAGCGCCTTGAGCGGGATGATCTCTTCCGCACTGTCGCCCTTGCCGGCCTGCAGGAAGTCCTTCAGTGCCAGGGTATGGCCGGGCACAATCCAGTACTGCTGATCATGCAGGCGGGCAGTCTGCTGATTGCCGTTACGGTCAATACGGGCCGAAAGGCCGATCACGGCGGTGAAAGGCTCGCCGCCCTCCCCTTCGGTGGGATGAAACACCGCCGCCAGATAGCCCACCGAGGGCTCCAGACGCGCATAGCTGCCATCGTCACAGCCCAGCACATAGGACGCCAGGGTACGCACCTGCTTGCCCCGGCCGCGCTGGGTGGCTTCCTCCTGCCCCGGGTTGAACTGGAACAGGGTATCGTGGGCGGCGGTCATGATGGTCTGGATGGCATCGGCGGCGGTGGTCTTGCCACTGCCGTTGCCACCGCTGAACAGGTTGATGGGGCCGAACTCGAATTCCTGGGGCGGTACATTGCCCCAGTTGATGAAGATGAATTTTTTCAGAAACATGCGTCAGTGCGTCTCCGTCGCGGCCTGTGTATCGGAACTGGTATCGGTGCTGGCATCGGTGTCGGTGTCTGTATCAGGGTCCGTAGCTGTTGCAGCCGGCGGGCTGTCGGGCTGCTCCAGTTGCTGCAGCACATGATCACTGACCAGGCTGACAATGCTGGGGCGGATCTGCAGCAGGCGGTCGGCGGCGCTGTCTTCGCCCTTGCCGTCCGTGCCTTCGCTGTCGGCGAAGCGCACCAGCCGCCACTGGCGCAGGCGCCGCCACAGAGCGCGGCGTTCGGTCAGATTTTCGGGCAGGCTGCGGCCCAGCAGGTTGCGCAGCGAGATGCCGACATCCTCCACCGTGGTGCTGACGGCGCCCTGTTCGTCCACCCGCGCTTCGCGCACGCCCTGGTCATAGAGGGTGCGCAGCACCAGCACCACGGCCACCTCCTGCTGGCTCAGGCGCTGGCGCAGCGGGGCGCCGATGGCCACATCCGGCTGGCTGTCCAGCCCCGGCACTTCGGCCCCGGGCGGGTAGACGCGCACAAACTGGAACTGGCGGTCATGCAGAAAGCGGATGTGCAGCACCGAGAGGTAGTCCGCCACCAGGTTCTCGCAGCGCACAAAGCGGTCGTACAGTTGTTGTTCCACCTGGCTGTCTTCGCGGCTGAGCACGCTGTAGTCCAGCAGGCGCACACAGAGTTCGGAAAATTCGGCCAGCGTCAGGTCCTTGTCGGCCAGTTGCTGCTCAAGCTCGTGCAACATCAAACGTCTCCTGCTAAAGCGGTATCAGCGCGGCGGCGGGACAACACAAATTCGTCGCGCTGACTGAAATAGGTATCACTGAGCACGCGGCCGGTGGGTTCCACCGTCCACTCTTCCAGTTGGCCGGCGCTGATCAGATGCGCCACGGCCATGAAGTCTTCAGCTGTCTCAATCGGCAGCTCGGCCGAAGACAGCTCCTGGTGGTCGGCCAGGCGGTCGGCAATATACTGCTGCAGCTTCTGCTGGCTGATATAGAACGCCTGCGCCTCGGCCTGGTCAATATGCACCGCCTTGCGCGATTCCATGTCATCGGCAAAGTCATCCATCAGGCTGTAGTCGGTGACTTCCGCCACCCGGCGTTCATGCAGGCGAATCTGCTCCGGGTCGGGCAGGCTCATGCTGAGCCCGGCCATGGCGCCGGCGGCCAGCTCCAGGCGGCGGCTCTGCTCGGCCTGCGGGTGCCCGGACAACCGGCGCGCCACGGCCGCCACATCCGCATGCTTGCGGCTCGACAGGTAGTTCATCTGCCGGATGATGATGTCCGCCCGCTTGGTGAAGTGCTGCAGGGAGCGGCGCAGCGCCGGCAGCATGACCTCGGCGGCATTGCGCACCCGGCGGTCGATGCCGTCCAGAAAGCTCCACAGCAGGGACTGCCCGGGCTCGACCTGGTCCGGCAGCAGTTCCCGCAGACGCTGTTCGGCGTCGCCCTTGAAAGCCTTGGGCTGACGGCGGATACGGCCGATCACATCGCTGATCTGCTCGCGGTATTTTTCCACACTGTCGGCCGACAGGCGGATGGCAATATCCGGCTGGAAGCGCTGCTCCATGAAATCGAAGAACTCGGCACTGGCGCGGTCGACATTGAAGGCGCCTTCCATCTCGCGCACCAGGGCACGGCGGCGCTCGTTCAGCTCTTCGATCACATCGGTGAAGTCGGCCAGAATGCGCTCGGAATAGTCCCAGGCATCCAGCAGGTCATAGACTTCGCCATGGTTGAGAAAGCTGCCCAGCGCATTGCGCACATTGCGCGTATTGCGGTGGCGCGAGCGGTGGGTGCTGCCGGCCTTGCGCTCGTCATCCACAAAGGCCTCGGTGAAGCGGCGGCCGGTACGGGTGAAGCTCAGCGTCACTTCCAGGGTGGCGTCGTCTACCTGGCGGTCCAGCCAGCCGGCATCCAGCATCTGGTTCAGCAACCAGCCAGCCTGCTCGCGCGTGTCCCGAAAACGGCTGCGCTCGGCGTCGGCTTCGGCGCTGTCTTCCTGCGGGCTGTCGGTCATCTCCGGCGCCCGCACCAGGGCCTCCTGAAAAGTCTCGATCACCTGCTGCCGGGTCACCGCCTGGCCGTAATCCGCCTCGGCCCCGTACAGCCGCTGATACAGCGCCGTCAGGCACTCCACCACCTGCGCGCGGTACTTGCTCACCAGGGGGCGGAAAAACTGACTGTGGTGGTCAAAAAACATGGTGGTAAGGGCACTCCTTCAGCGAGCCGGCAATGTTATCACAGGCTCGAGGGGCTCTGAACAGAACTGAACCTCCGCAGCAGCTTTTGCGTATTGGATAATGTAGCGAGGGACATGTAGCGAGGCACGCAAGTGCCGATTGGGCCGGCAGACCCCATGAACATGAAAGGGGCGGCGTGCGCCGCCATCGGCACTTGCGTGCCTCGCTACAGGGTATGGTGCTGTGCCATGTTTGTCGGGACTTGCGTCCCTCGCTACAACACCGCCACACGTGCGTCATCCGAATTCAACGCCTACAATAGGCGCCATTACAGAACACAGGCCTCAGAAGGAGATCAAGAATGGGAACACAACTGCTGGAACCGGGCACCCCGGCCCCGGACTTCTCTGCTCTCAATCAGAACGAGCACAAGGTGTCGCTGAGCGACCTGAAAGGCAAGAAGGTCGTGCTGTACTTCTACCCCAAGGCCATGACCCCGGGCTGCACCACCCAGGCCTGCAGCATTCGTGATACCAAAGCCGATTTCGACCAGCGCAACACAGTGGTGCTCGGCGTCAGCCCGGATGCACCCAAGCGCCTGGTCAAGTTCATCGACAAGGAAAACCTCAACTTCGATCTGCTCAGCGACGAAGACCTCACCCTCTGCAACGCCTATGGCGTCTGGGGTCTGAAGAAGTTCATGGGGCGGGAATATGACGGCGTGCACCGGGTCACCTATATTATTGATGAGCAAGGTGTGATCCGACACGTGATGGGCAAAGTAAAAACAAAAACACACCACGAAGATGTGCTGGCCGCCATCGACGCCCTGTAGGGATGGAGGGACGCGAGTCCCGATTTGTAGCGAGGCACGCGAGTCCTGAAAATAGCAATGTAGCGAGGCACGCGAGTGCCGATGGCGGCGTCAGCCGCCAAATGATAAAAGGGGCCTGTCGGCCCCTGTCGGGACTTGCGTCCCTCACTACAGGGTATGGTGCCTTTTATTGCGTCCCTCGCTACATTATCGGGACTTGCGTCCTTCACTACGGAATCTGACAGAGACCCAAAAAATGACAAAGCCCCTGAGTGAGCATTACGAGGCTATTCTGCGCGGTCTGGGTGAGGACCCGGAACGTGGTGGACTGGTGGGAACACCCGATCGCGCCGCCAAGGCGATGCAGTTTCTGACCGAGGGCTATCAGCAGGATTTGCAGACCATCGTCAACGGGGCCGTTTTCGAGTCAGACAATGACGAGATGGTGGTGGTGCAGAACATCGAGTTCTATTCCCTGTGCGAGCACCACATGCTGCCCTTTATCGGCAAGGCTCATATTGCCTACCTGCCTACCGGTCGGGTTCTGGGGCTGTCCAAGTTCGCGCGCATCGTGGACATGTTCGCCCGTCGCCTGCAGATCCAGGAAAGCCTGACCCGTCAGGTCGCCCTGGCCGTGGAGGAAGTCACCCAGGCCACAGGCGTGGGGGTGATCATGGAAGCCAAGCACATGTGCATGATGATGCGCGGTGTGCAGAAGCAGAACAGCAGCATGATGACCTCGGTGATGCTGGGCAGCTTCCGGGAAAACCAGGCCACCCGCGCGGAGTTCCTGAACCTCGCCCGCGGCAGCAGCGGTTTTTTTGATCGAGGCTGAAAGCCGGTGGGAGACCAGCCCCCAAACCAGGCCGTAGGAGGCCAGCCCCTGGCCGATAAGCCTCTGGCCGATTGATCGCTCGCGGGGCGAGCTCCTACGGTATGGTGAGGTGGCCGTAGGAGGCTGCTTCAGATCCAGATACAGTCCCAGTGGGAGAAATCTCTGACACTGCGAGTCAAACCTGCTCGTTTGGGGTTGGCAATGATGTAACGCGCTATCTCAATCATCGATTCCTCCGCCCGTATGACATGGTCGTAGTAACCCGACTGCCACAGGGGTTGTCCTACCTTCAAAGACGTCTTGGCTTTCACTCGACGCACCACCTTGGACAACGACTCTCCCTGCAACTGAAACAACCAATGAAGATGGTCGGGCATCAGACAGTAGGCGTAGGTTCTGGTTGAGCCGGACTGATCTTCGTCCTGCATTGTTTGTATGCATTGGCGGGCCGCTGCCAGATTGCTGAACACCGGCTCTCGGTTACGCGTGGAGGTCACCACATGGTAGAAGTGGCCGTGCAGTGAAGTTCTGTATTGCCTTAGTCGGTTGCTGTGGGGCATTTTGGGCGGCGAGTTGCGGGTTTACCACCAAGGGTGTGGCAATCAGGGGGAGGAAAAAATAACCCTGAGTGCAGTTCAGTCACATTTTTGCTTGATATCGCTCGCGGGGCGAGCTCCTACGGCATGTGGTGGTTGGGCGAGCTCCCACGGTATGGTGGCTGTAGGAGGCCAGCCTCTGGCCGATAAGCCTCTGGCTGATCATCGCTCGCGGGGCGAGCTCCTACGGCATGTGGTGGTTGGGCGAGCTCCTACGGTATTCCCGCAAGGCCGTAGGAGGCCAGCCCCTGGCCGATAAGCCTCTGGCTGATCATCGCTCGCGGGGCGAGCTCCTACGGCATGTGGTGGTTGGGCGAGCTCCTACG
>NZ_SRMF01000001.1:418947-497596 GCF_004768465.1 Natronospirillum operosum | reverse complement strand
CTCGGCAACCTTGGTGTTTACATCCACAAAAACCGGATGCTCTGCTGCTGCCGAAAATGCAGGGGCTGGATGCCGGTTTCCTGATAGACAGCGCCTTCGACCAGCAGCGTTTCGGTGCGGGCGAGCAGCTCGGGTACGGGCTGGTCAAAATGCTGCAGCAGGCGGTCGAGGTCGAGCACGCTGTAGCTCTCGAGCTCTGCCACTGCGGCGCTGATATCGTCTGCGCTGCTGAACAGGTAGTCGATATCCACGGTGCGGCTGCTGTGACGCCGGTCCGGCTGCGCCAGTGGCCGGCCGTGCTGCACTTCCATCACCTTGCCCAGCTTGGCGCACCACTCGGGTGACAGCGCCACTTCCTCCACCGAGACGGCAAAGCAGGCATTCAGGAAGCGGCTGTTGACCGGCTGCTGGCCGGTTGCGCCCTGCTCCAGCGCCACGCCGACGGGCTCGGTACGAAACAGCCGGCCCAGCATCACCTCGCCAAACACGCCGGCGAAGGCGTCGATCACCGGCGGCACATGCAGCTCCGGCGCAATGTTGGACCCAATGGCAAAATAATGCACAACAGGCGTCATGACAGATCATCCACGGACAGTTGCTTCTTGTTTTTCGCCCCCAGCTCACGCAGTTTCTCGACTCTGCGTACGGCATTGCCGCGGCCCTCCGAAAGCTGCTTGATCGACTTGTCCAGGCTGTCCTGCGACTTGCCCAGATGCTTCTGCACGTCTTTCAGCGATTCGGTAAACAGCACGAACTGGTCATACAGCTTGCCGGCCTCTTCGGCAATCTGCACGGCGTTGCGGTTCTGATGTTCATTACGCCAGATATTGTGAATGGTTTTCAAAACGGCGAGTAAAGTACTGGGGCTGACCAGGATGATGTTGCGGTCAAAGGCATCGCGGAACAGCATCGGGTCCTGCTCCACGGCCACCAGGAAGGCGGCTTCCACCGGCACGAACATCAGCACAAAATCCAGTGTGCGCAGGCTGTCTATCTGTTCGTAGTTCTTGGCCGACAGGTTCTTCATCTGGGTGCGCACCGCATCCACATGGGCTTTCAGCGAGGCGGCACGGTCCAGCTCATCTTCGGCGTTCACATAGCGCTCGAAATCGACCAGCGAGACCTTGGCGTCAACGATGATGTCCTTTTCATCCGGCAGGTGGATGATGGCATCCGGCTGCAGGCGCTGGCCGCTCTCGCCCCTGGCGCTGAACTGCACATCGTATTCATGGCCCTTGCGCAGGCCGCTTTCTTCCAGAATGCGTTCGAGCAGCATCTCGCCCCAGTTGCCCTGGGTTTTCTTTTCGCCTTTCAGGGCGTTGGTCAGGCGGCGCGCTTCTTCGTTCATGGTCTCGTTCATCTTTTTCAGCTCGTTGAGCTGAAAACGCAGGCTCTGGCGGTCTTCGGTGTCTTTTTCGTAGACCGTCTCGACACGCTGGCGGAAGTCTTTCAACTGCTCGCGCATGGGCTGCATCAGGTTCTGCAGGCTCTCCTGGCTGGTGCGCGAAAAATGCTGCTGCTTCTGGTCGAAGATGCGGTTGGCCAGGTTTTCGAAGTTTTTCTGCAGGCGCTCTTCCGAGTCTTCCAGCACCCGCTGCTTTTCTTCCCACTGCTGGCGTTCGGACTGCAGGCGCTGCCGCTCCAGGGCCAGCTTCTGTTCGGCTTCGAGGCGGGTCTGGTACTCGCGCTGGGCTTCCTGCCGGGCCTGAGTCAGTGCCTGCTCACTGCCCTGCAGCTGCTCGCGCAGCCCCTGTATGGTTTCTTCCTGCCGGCCCAGCATGACTTCCTGCTGCTGGCGGGCTTCCTGCGATTCTGCCAGTTCATCATCCCGCTGCTGCAGCCAGGAGCGCTGACGCACATTGAACGCCACACTGGCGGCCAGAGCGGCCACCAGCAGGCCGGCGATGGTGAACAACAGGGGCGGGTTGGCGAGTAAATTTTCGAGGACAGACATCAGATCGGGTTCTTCTCCCTTGACCAAAACCTTGTGCGAACGGCACCGAATCAGTATACAGGACGGTTACGGCAAGTATGAACCAGTGAATGAAAAGCGGCGGATTTCATGACTATTCTGATTATCTACACAGGCGGCACCATCGGCATGGTGCCCTCCGACGGCGGCTGGCGGCCTCAGCCAGGCTATCTGGAAGGCCGTATCCGTGAACACCTGCGCCAGATGGACTTCCCGCACAAGGTGCACTGGCGCGAGTACGACCCGCTGATCGACTCCTCGCAACTGCGCTGTGAGCACTGGAATGAGCTGGGGCGGGACATCATCGAGTACTACGATGACTACGACGGCTTCGTGGTGCTGCACGGCACCGACACCATGGCCTACACCAGTTCGGCCCTGGCCTTCATGCTGCGTGGCACCCGCAAGCCGGTGGTGCTGACCGGCAGCCAGATTCCGGTATGGGAAGAACACACGGACGGCCTGGACAATGTCATGCTGGCACTGGAAACGGCAGCCCGCGACGACCTGCAGGATGTCTACCTGACCTTTGACAGCAAGCTGTACCACGGCGCCCATGTCACCAAGATCAACACCGACCGTCTGAAGGCCTTTGCGGCCCCGCACGGCGTGCAACTGCAGGCCGATCTGGAAGCGCCGGAGTCACCACCCCGGCTGATTCCGGTCACCGAAGCCGCGATCGAGGTCTACCACTACCTGCCCGGCACCCCGCTGGCTGGCCTCAAGGCGCTGATCGAAACGCGACCCCGGGTGCTGATACTGCTCACCTACGGCAGCGGCAATGCGCCGGATACGCAGGAACTGCGCGACCTGCTCGGCTACGCCGCCGACCAGGGCACACTGCTGATCAACCGCAGCCAGTGCTACCGCGCCAATGTGGATATGGACCGCTACGAAGCCGCCGCCGCCCTGCGTGAAGGCGGCCTGATCGGCGCCGGCACCATGACGCTGGAAGCCCTGGTCGGCAAGCTGCACGTACTGCTGACGCTGTTTGATGACAACATCGACCTCGCCCAGCAGACCCTGCTGCCCTGGTCGGCGGAGTTACCGAAACCGAAGATGTAATGCCCGTGGGAGCCCGCCCCAACCACCGCATGCCGTAGGAGCTCGCCCCGCGAGCGATGTAGCGGCCTGGGGCTTATCGGCCAGGGGCTGGCCTCCTACGGCCACCACACCTTGCTGTGGGAGCTCGCCCAACCACCGCATGCCGTAGGAGCTCGCCCCGCGAGCGATGAATCGGCCAGGGGCTTATCGGCCAGGGGCTGGCCTCCCACGGCCTGAAATATGAAGGCTGGCCTCCCATGGCCTGAAATATGAGGGCTGGCCTCCTACGGGCAATCGCCCCCATGATGAATGTATTGCAAAAACAGGCAACAAGGGTGTACATTGTACTCTAGCTTCCAAGGATAAGGATGCGCCCACGTGAGCCATGCTATTGATTTTATTGAAACCCATACATTCACTCGTCAGATACGCTCAATTGCAACCGATGATGAGTTGAAAGCGTTTCAGAATAGCATCATTGCTCAACCTGAAAAGGGTGATCTTATTCCAGGCACCGGAGGTCTTCGCAAGGCCAGGATGGCGATAAGACATCAGGGCAAAAGGGGCGGCGCCAGAGTCATCTATTTTGTTGCAACTGCAGAAAGGGTTTACCTGCTGCTGGCTTATTCCAAAAACGTGAAGGATGACCTGACTCCTGAGGAGAAATCCTATCTCAAGGCCCTTACTCAGCAACTCAAAGAGGAGGTTTCCCAATGAGCATTTTTGACGATCTTCAAACCTCACTGCAGGAGGCTGTAGACATCGAGCAGGGCAAGAAGGTTGCAAGCCGCACTTCAAGTTACAAAGTTGCCGATGTAAAGGCCATCAGAGCCAAGCTTCATATCTCTCAGGCAGAATTTGCAAAAGCAATGGGCACAAGTGTAGATACCATCAAAAGCTGGGAATCCAAGCGCCGCAACCCTACCGGCTTGGCAGCCAAAGTGCTGGCTTCCATTCAGGATAATCCCGCCATCTTCGATGAAATTGCCTCACATTGACTCCGGCAACCCCTGGCTGATCAATCGGCCAGGGGCTTATCGGCCAGGGGCTGGCCTCCTACGGCCACCTTGCCGTGGGAGCTCGCCCCGCGAGCGATATATCATATCGGCCAGGGGCTGGCCTCCCACGGCCTGTATGTGAGGGCTGGCCTCCTACAGCCTTGATATTGGTACCATTGCTCCGACCGATCGGCAGGCGTATCATACCTCGCCCCGCTCTACCCCAATTTCCAACATCCGCTGCCAACCCCGGAGACGCCTGCACGCACAACCATGACGACATCGACCCCGCACTCCCAGACCTCCAGTGAAACCGCTTACGGCAACCCAGATCAGCCTGATGCCGCTCCACACTGGACAGCCCTCTGGTTCGAACCCCAGCGCCTGCGGCTGCTGATTCTGGCCCTGCTGCTCGGGCTGGCCGGGGCCGGGGTGTTCCCGGTGCTGAGCACCCACCTGGCCATCGGCCTGGGTATTTCACCGCTCTGGATCGGGGTCTTCTTTGCGCTCAACACCCTTTCCGGCGTGCTGATCAGCCAGAGCCTGGCCAAGGCCTCGGATCAGGGCCTGCGGCGCGTACGCATTCTCTGGGTGTCGGTCACCGTCAGCCTGTTCGGCTCGCTCGGCCTGGCCTACATCACCCAGTATGGCTGGTTGCTGCTGTGCGGCATGATCTGGTTCGGGCTCTCTTCCACCGCACAGCCGCAGCTGTTCGCCATGGCGCGGGAAGCGGTGCAAGAGAAGGATGCGGCGCTGTTCCAGTCCGTACTGCGAGCCTGCTTTTCGGCCAGCTGGATCATCGGCCCGCCGCTGGCCTACCTGATGTTCGAATGGGTTGGTTTTACCCGCCTGATGTGGATAGTGGCCGCCATGTTCGCGCTCTGCCTGCCCCTGCTGCCCGGCCTGCCGGACGGCCGGGCCATTCTCGGCAGCAGCCCCGCCGAGGCCCCGACCAGCCGACGCATCAAATGGCTGGCTCTGATGATGATGGCAGTGTTCGCTGCCAACACCATGTATATCGTCTACATGCCGCTCTATGTGCGTGAGACGCTGGGCATTGGCGGCATCGTACCCGGCCTGCTGATGGGCCTGGCCGCCGGGCTGGAGATTCCCATCATGATTGGTGGCGGCGCCATGGCACACCGCTGGCCGCTGCTGCGCCCGCTGTGGATTGCCGTTGCGGGCGGTGCTGTCTTTTATACGGGCATATTTCTGTTCGAGTCGGTCACCATGCTGGCCCTGCTGCAGATCTTCAATGGCGTGCTGATCGGCCTCGCCGCTGGCGTCGGCATCAGCGTGTTCCAGCGGCTGATGCCAAGACGACTGGGCATGGCTTCGACCCTGTACGTCAACGCCATCAAGGTCGGCAGCCTGGTCGGCGCCGGTTTGGGGGGTGTCGTCGCCCAGTTCGCCGGTTACAGCATGGTGTTTCTGGCCAACGTTGTGCTGATGGGCATCGCCGCCCTCGCCCTGTGGCAGTGCACCCGAACCGAATAGGCGCCATGCGTGAGCAAGCTCACAGCCTACAGGTACCATGCGTGCTATTGGGTCTTCAAATGGCTACACAGCTGGTGAAAATAATCTCGCGACCAGATATCCAGCACCCGCTGATCCGGAACAAATCTGGCTATATCTTCCTTTGCAGATTCAAAATCTACCGACTCGATGCGCTCTGACAACAGCCTCTGCAATTCGTCGGCACTGATGCGGGGTTGGCTCAGATCACCACTCTGCGTTGCCCTGGCCGCGAAATGCTCGAGACTGACCGGATGGCCATGCCGAACGTACCATTCGAAATCATACCAGTCGCGCCCCTTCACCCGATTTCTCCAGCGCCGAAACAACAGGGCATGCATTTTTCCGGCGAAAAGATCCGGCAGGGAAAAACATTTCACATAGAAGGAATAGGGCTGAAGCAACAGCTTTTCCTCAGTCTGAAAAGCCAGAGGTGGGTCCGTGTCCACTTCCACCTTAATCTTGATGGGCCTCATTCCACGTACCTGAAGGCTGTAACGCCCTGTTGCCTCTTTCAGAAAGGCTGACTCCACTGCGGAATCGTTCACTTTCTTCTTGGCGGCAATGGACACTTCCACACCCAACGCAGAGAACTCATCCTGCAGAGCCCGAAAATAAGGCTCCAGAGAAAACTCGGCAGACGGCGCCAGCAGAGAAAAATCCAGGTCTTCAGAGAACCGGGGCAGCCCATGGAAAATCCGCAGGCAGGTGCCGCCATAGAACGCGGCCTGGTCAAAGAAGCCGCCGCGCTGCAGACCTGCCAGGGCAATTTCCTGCATGACTTCACGAACTGCCAGATGTCGGGACTGATCATCGGAGCTATCATGGCGGCTCAGCATCTGCTCGATCACACTCATTCCAGTGCCTCCAGAACCCGCTGCAACTGTGTCAATGCTGCCACCTTGAGCCCTCCTTTCTGATACATCCTGACCGTCGACAAATCCAGCCCCTGCAGTTCATCCATGTCCAGGCGCAGGTCTTCTTCCAGAAACTGCCGCATGGCTGAAAAGGACGTCAGCCTGACTCGCCGCGTCAGCAAGATCTTGTCGCAGAGCGCTTTCACTGGCGATGCCATCAGAAATCGATGGTTGCCTTCACCGGACTCGATGCGAATACCAACCGGATAGACTGATGCCGGAATGTGCTGGTAGCTGAACTCCCCCAGCGGGGTGCTATAGGAACGGGCACGTCGTGGCGTTACCGAAGTCACGCCAAACACACCCTCGGGTATCAACCCATGCCACGCCAGTGCGGAATCCGACGACACCACAGACGGCCCGTACAGGATATTGGCTACCAAAGGCATGGATACGGCACCGGTACGGATCTTATCACCCAGTACATAAACCCCTTTTTTCAGGGGCAGCAAATAGCCCAATTCGATCAACTGGGCAATTTTATCGTTCGGGCGCCGATAATCCCGCAGCACAGAGGTAAGAGAACCGCGAGTGAATGGGACCGACCCAAACTGAGCGAGTGATTTCATCAACATTGTGTGTATATTCTACACAGGTAATCGGTTATTTGTCGATTATCCATGTAAAATTTGCAGATTGCCATGCACAGTGGCCCTCGGCCACGCAGAGGTGCCTTCGTCGAACATGCGTGAGCAAGCTCACAGCCTACAAACTACAACCCACCATGGCGACGCCAGAATTCAGCCGGCGTCACTATGGGAAATTGCGCCTTCAGCTCCAGCAAATCCTTGTCTCCTGTGACAAGATAATCAGCACCATAATGTTCCCTGGCTGCCAGCAGGGTGCCCAACACGGCCACATCGTATGGATCGCGCACTGACACGGTGTCAGGAATCACCGGTTCCACCAGTTGAACCCAGAAGCTCATGATGTCGACCAGGTCGTCGATTTCACCATCACTCATACCATGCCGATGGTTTAATCTCGGCAACACTCGTCGCAATTCATCCAGCATGTAATCAGAAGACACGACCTCAATGCCACCCGACCGCCAGGCTGCTACCACCGCGCCGGGGACACTGGCCGGAAAGCTGAGTCCCGAAATCAACACATTGGTACCCAGCACAACCGTCAATCCATTGCTCATGCTTTCCGGGCTCCCTATTTCTGCGTACGTCGCTCTTCCATCACCAACGCATCAATTTCTGCAAGACCTTCGCTTTCGGATATAGAGCGAGACCCTGATTCCAACCGCTGAGACAGGGCGTTGAATCGTTCTTCCATTCTTCGGATACGCTCGAACATTCGGGCGTCCACCAGGGCCGCTACCGGCTTGCCCCCTTTCTTTATCAGAACACAGTCATGTCGATACTGAACCTGATTGATCATTTCTCCGAGATTCTGCCGGAACTGGACCGCATTGGTTTCAGTGATCATGGGAATGCCCTCGTTAACATCATTATGATCATTATGATCATTGCGATAGAAAACACAATCGAAGTACTTTGTCTGAATTGAGGGACGTGTAGCGAGGGACGCAAGTGCCGATTGAATTGTAGCGAGGCACGCAAGTCCCGATTGAATTGTAGTGAGGCACGCAAGTGCCGATGGCGGCGCCCGCCGCCTTTTTTGGGCCTGCCGGCCCCTGTCGGGACTCGCGTCCCTCGCTACATGTGCCTCGCTACAGGTTTACAGTCTCCGGGGTTCATTCCCGCCGCAACACCTTGTCGATCACCCAACTGGCGAATCCGCTCGGCTTGAAGCTGGCTCTCAGAGCTTCCGGTTCGTAGTGATGCTCTAGCCACTCCATGAACGGTATCGGCTGCTGTGCATTGAAGGCCTCATACTCCCGCACAAAGGCATCCAGGATGCCGGTACGAGCGCTGCTGCTGTGGAGGTACTTCCAGGAGAGATGAGCCTTGGCCTGCTCGATGGTGCCTTCTTCACTGGTCAGGATGTGGACCGCAGCCGCAAGTCCGGAACGATCAGCCCCGGATTTGCAATGCAGCAGCACAGGACGCTCTGCCGTGGCCAGAATAAGGTGCAGTTCACGGACAAATTCTTTCTTCGGTGGACGCTTGGATTTCATGCGCACACTGTGCAAGGCCAGCCCATGGCGCTCACAGGCCTCTTTCTCCAGCACCCAGGGGCCGTCAGTGCCGCGGCCGCGCAGGCTCACTATGGTCTTGAACCCCTGTTCTGACAGGGCCTTGAGGCGCCAGGGGGACGGTTGGTTGGAACGATAGACCCCCTCCGAAATCTCTTCCGGAGTGTTGTATATGGCCCTGAACATCCCGTGGTCAATCACCAGCAACTCGAACCAGGCCATGAAACGCACCAAAGGCCGGTGCATCTTGTTGGGCCAGGTTTTCCGCCAGCGGATATAAGGATTGATCATGGTGTGCCGTCAGTGCCCATAATTTCAAGAGTCGAATACTAACACAACATTTGCAGCTTTATTCGCGGCGGAGCAGTCGGTCAACCAGTACGTTGGCCCAGCCGCTGGGTTTGAATTCGCGTTTGACCTGAGCCCGATCATAGTGGTGCTGAACCCATTCGGCCAGGTCACCACCGGTCTCGGCATGCCAGGTCAGGTAGCGTTCCAGAAAGTCGTCGAGCACGCCGGTCTGGGCCTGGCGGATGTGCAGGTAGCGCATGGAAAGCTGCCGGCGCACGGCGTCATCGCTGCCACCGGCCAGGTGCAATACCAGCGCGGAAGCCAGGCCTGCTCGGTCCGCACCTGATTTGCAGTGCAACAGCAACGGCCGCGGGGCCGAGTCCAGCACCTGCAGCAGCGCTTCCACCTGCTGCGGATGCGGCGGACGCCGAGATGCCAGATGCAGGTCGATCAGGTCCAGCCCCAGTTCGTCGCAGGTGTGCTTTTCCAGCGCATAGGCGCCGCGTGTGCTTTCACCGCGCAGGTTGAGGACAGCCTTGATCCCCTGCTGTTCTGTCAGCCGGCGCAAGCGGCCTGGTGTGGGCTGGTTGGAGCGCCAGATGCCGGGCACCACCTGCTCCGGGCGATTGAAAAACGGGCGCATGAAACCATGGTCCACAACCATCATGTCGAGCCAGGCCCAGAAGCGCCCTGCACGACTGTGCATGCGTTCCGGCAACCGATCACGCCAACGTCTGTAGGCTGAGCGCCCCATGTATGCTTCCTCCCTACTGGCAAGGCGACAAAGTCTATCAGAAGGTTCGAGTCCAGGCAGTGGCCTGGCACAGGCTGGCCAAGCTATTTTTTGTCTCTGGCGTGCTGGAGTCCCACGCAATTTCAAATTACCATGCCCGCTTCCCGCTAGTGGCTGACACCAAGGCAACACCATGAAGGAACTGCAGCACATCAAGGAGTCACAACTGACTCTGCAATATCACGATGAGGCCATCACACCCTACAGCGACCTCGGTCAGTTACTGGAAGAGCTCGGCAAGGGGATGACCGTCATCAAGGATGGCAAGGGTGCCTTTGTCGCCAATGTCCGGATGCAGGGCAAGGACTGCATCTTCAAGATTCCGCGGGGCCGCAACCGCAACGCGTGGGAACGGTTCAGCACCCTGTTTCGGCAGCCGGACGTGCTGCGTTTTCTGCGCTGGCGTCTCGTCCTGAAGGACCTGGGTCTTACGGCACCGAAGCCTCTGGTCACCGGTGTGGTGCGACAGTTTGGCCTGGCGACGCTGACTTTTATCGTCTACGAGAAGGTGCCCGGCAAGGTAGGGGAAACCGAAACCGAGATCGCCGCCATCAGCGATGCCCTGGCACGGGTGCACCGGGCGGGCTATCTGCGCCGGGATGCGCACCTGCGCAACTTTCTCATCATGCCCGACGAGAAGGTGTGCATTATCGATTACCGGCTTAGCCGCCCACTGCTGTTTCCGACGGCCCAGAAAGGGGTCGAATGCGAGAAGCTCATCAAGTTTGCACCCAGTGCCGCCAACTACATCGACCGCAGTTACCTGAACTCGGTCGGGTTCAAAGCCATGGAGTTCCGCAGGTTTCTGAAACAAAAACTGAAATGGCTCAGCAAACTGTTCAAACCAAAGCGGAACTGAAATTTATTGTTCGAAGGTCCGGTACAACCGCTTGTAGGCGCCACCTCTGGCCAGCAGCTCCTCATGGGTGCCGCTCTCTACCACCACCCCCTTGTCCATCACGTGTATGACATCAGCGTCCTGCACGGTCGAGAGACGGTGGGCAATCACGATGGTGGTGCGGTCCTTGGCAATGCGTTCCAGCGTCTTCTGAATCAGCTTCTCGGTTTCCGTATCGAGCGCCGAGGTAGCTTCATCCAGCAACAGGATAGGCGCATCACGCAGCAATGCCCGCGCGATGACCACGCGCTGACGCTGACCACCGGACAGGTTGGACCCACGCGGCCCGGCCAATGATTCAAGCCCTTCCGGCATGCTGTCGGTAAACTGGGTGACCAGTGCATCCTCGGCCGCCCTGTGCACCGCTTCCGGCGAAGCATCCAGCCTGCCGAAGGCGATGTTCTGGGCAATCGATTCATCGAACAGGGCCGAATCCTGACTGACCACAGACAGATACTGACGCAACTCCTCCACCCGGAACTCGTTGATATTGTAGTCACCCAGCAGCACTTCACCCTGTTGGGGCTCTATCAGCCGTGTCAGCAAATTGAACAGTGTGGTTTTGCCGGCCCCGGAAGCACCGACCAGGGCGGTCATCTTGCCTGCCGGTGCCACCAGGTCGAGGCCTTTCAGCACCGGGTTCTCGCCATAGCTGAAATGAATCTCCTTGAAATGGACATCCAGTTCGCCGAGGTTGGCCGGAATGGGCCTGGCATCCACTCTGTCAACCACGCGCGGCTGCGTATCCAGCACCCCGTAGATGCGTTCCATGCTCGCCATGGCCACCTGAATATCGGCACCCACCTTGGCGATACGGCGCAGCGGGTCAAACAGCAGGAACATGGCAGTAAAGAAGCTCATGAACTGGCCAACTGTTTTCTCCCCGGAGACGATTTCCTGGCCACCCATTACCACAATGACCACAAAGCCGCAGGCCGCAAGAATATCGACCGTAGCCGGCATGGCTGCCTTGCCGATGCGGGCTTTCTGCTCGGATCGCTTGAACTTGTCCGTTTCCTTGCGGAAGCGACCGTCTTCATGCTCCGCCAGGTTGTTCAGTTTGATGGCCTTGATGCCATGAAAAATCTCGTCCAGCCGCGTGGACATCACACTGGACTGCCCGCGCGCCCGGCGCGTCTTGCGCAGAATCAGGCGTTGCAGGTACACCATCGGCAACACCAGCAACGGCACTCCCACAAAGGCCGCCAGAGTCCAGCGCCAGTCTATGATGAGTGTGACTGTCACCAGTGAAATCAGGGTAACTATGTCGCGCCCGAGATTGATCAGGGCCTTGGACGCAAAGCTTTTCAGCGCCGTCGTATCACCCCGTACGCGCTCGATCAGCGCGCCCGGTGAGTTTTCGGAATAGAAATCGGTATCCAGCCGCACCAGCCGCGCCAGCATGTCCTTCTGCATGTCGGTAACGATATTCAGACTGATACCGATGATAATGACGCGCTGGAAGAAACCACTGACCGCACGCGCAATGAAGATGGCAAAAATGGCCAGCGCAATGATCAGAATGTAGTCCTGCTGCCCTTCGACAAAGATATTGTCGAACATGGGCTGAATCATGTAGCTGATCAGACCCAGGGAACTGCCCTCCACCATTATCAGGCAGACAGCAATCAGCAGCATGAACATGTGGCGGCGGGTGTAGTCTTTCCACAGGCGCAGCAACAGATCCCTGCGGCGTGAGTGGCGGTGTATCTCGAGATCGTACTGAACGTTCAAAAGAGGCAGTCTCCGGCTGGATTGAAACGTACTGGATGTACAATGGTGCGCTATGGTACCTGCGGCCAGTGGCAACGTCATCCCCAACAGCCATTGCAGCCTGTCTTTGACCCAGCCAGAATAGCCCACTCAACCCAGTAGCGAACCGGACCTAACCCAATGCAGCGACTCTGCATCATCATGCCACTGTTTCAGGGTGGCGGCGCCGAGAGAATGGGTGTCAACCTGGCCAACCACTTCTCGGCAGTGGGAATAGAGGTCACGCTGCTGGTCTTTCGAGATGAAGGCCCGTTGCGGCAGGATGTCGACGATGGTGTGCAGATCCTGGCCCTGAACACACACAGCCGCAACCCCTACCGAAAGCTGGCCCACACACTCAGGGCGCTGAACCCCGACAGTGTTCTCACCATGTATCGCAAGGCCAATACTGCGGTAGGCATATCCCGCTTCTGGTACAGCGACTACAGGCTGGTGGTCCGGGAGGCCAACACCATTCATGACATCATGCGCAAGAATCCGCTGCGGCGCTGGAAAAACCTGACCAAACTCAGGCTGGCCTATCGCCAGGCTGACGGGCTCATTGCCAACACCCATCACGTAATTGAAGACCTGGAACAGCATGGTGTCGTACCCAGGGGGCAGATTCAGTACATCCCCAACCCGGTACACATAGCCCGTATCAGCGCGCTGGCGGCGGAAGACCCTGGCCACCCCTGGCTGGCTGATCAGAGGTCCGAGCGGGTGTTGATGACATCAGGGCGCCTGCATACGCAGAAGAATCAGGCGCTGCTGCTAGAAGCCTTCGCAAAAGCCCGGGAAGCTCACGGCGACCTGCGGCTGATCATCCTCGGAGAGGGCGAGCTGCGCCGCCCACTGGAACAACAAGCCGAGGGCCTCGGTATCCGCGAGCATGTTGATCTGCCCGGTTTTGTCCGCAACCCCTATGCCTGGTACCGGGCGGCAGACCTGTTCATTCTGCCTTCCAACCGGGAAGGGTTTCCCAATGTACTGGTAGAGGCCATGGCCTGCGGCACGCCCGTCATTGCCACCGACTGCCCGGGGGAATCTGCCACCATTCTGGAGCACGGCCGGCATGGCAAGCTGGTAGCACAGGGAGACCGGGCGCAACTGACCGCTGCGATTCTGGACTCACTGGAAAACCCTGCCGACGATGCTACCAGGCAGCAGTTGCAAGCGCGTGCGGGGGCTTTTGATCAGGAGGAAGTGGCACTGAGCTATGCCCGGATGCTGGGCCTCACACTGCAGTGAAGCCCGCTCCGGCAAGCCGGTTACAGGTCGAAATGGCTGGCCAAACGCTGCCACTGCTCCACATTGCCCTGCTTGCGCACATTGGTCTTTTGCAATGACACCTTCTGCGAAAACGGAATCGGCAGCGGGCGCGGACAGGGCGCACTGCAGCGGCGCGCCTGGGTACCCATCTGCAGCGCCATGACCTTGAACCACATGTCATCCGAACGCGGCGCCAGGTCGAGATACAAATCCGACCGGGTGGTATCGGGGTGCAGGCAGCCAGCCGGGTACAGCGTACCGCCAAAGCCGATGGGCAGGGTGCCCTCGTGCGACTGCCCGGGTTGTTCCCAGGGCCAGGACTTGTAGGGCGCCAACTCTCCCTGCTCATAGGTAATCACCCGACACTCGTGAGCAATCACATCCCGAGGGTGTGACAGATGATCCTCATACAACACGGACAGGCAATCAGGGTGATACATCACATCGTCATCAACAGTGATGACTGTCTCTTCCGGGAACTGTTCGAGCGGGTGCACCAGTTTGCGGTGGGAGCAGTTCTGATCACTGTAGCGGATCTCGAAACGCTTACTCTGCAGTCGGCTAAGCACCGGAGGCAGCTGCTCGGCCAGGCTTTCATGCAGCCACATCACAATCTTGCGCGGCAGCCGGCTCTGGTTCAGCAGGCTGCGAATGGTCAGATGCACCACATTCAGGCGCGAAGGAATGGACGTCAGAGACACCGTCACCGGCAAGTCAGTTTCGACATCCGGCCGGCGCTGAATCAGCTCGTCAGGCAGCCGTTTCAGGCGCCACATCATGCGCAGTGATGGCGGATACTCCTTGAGCTTCATGGCTGCTCCTTCAGAATGCCATTGGGCGTCCAGCTCACGCCGCTGCGCTTCACCTCGGCCCGAATGGCATTGTTTTTGGCCCAGATCTCCGGTTTTGCATAACCCCGGGCATGATCCAGATGCAGGCAGACCGCACTGTAGCGGATCTGGCGGCTTCGCAGACCCCGGTTCCACAGCCGTTCACCCAGTTCCCGGTCCAGCCCGCCATACTGCATGTCTTCATTGAAGCCATTCACGGCTACCAGGTCTTCGCGCCAGGTAGAGGCATTCATGCCATTCCAGGTGGCCCTGGTGGGCGTCAGCGCATTCAGCAGCCGGCGCTTGAACGGCGAGCGCGTCAGCTTCCACAACTTGTGGCTGCGTGGCTGCCCCTGGCTGACCAGCCAGTCCGCATCAAAAATCACTCCCTGCTCGATATGATGCTCGGTGATCTGTTCCGATACCGGCATGGTCAGCTTGATGTAACCACCAGACAGGAAACAGCCCGGCTCTGCCAGGGCCCGGTGCACACCAATGAAATCCGCCCGGGGAATACAGTCGCCATCGGTAAAAATCAGATAGTCGCAGTCGGTTTCGGCAATGGCCTTGTTGAGAATGGTGCACTTGCGAAAACCCTGGTCCTCATGCCACACATGCTCCAGCCGCAACCGCCCGCGCTGGCGGAACTGCTCTATCACCACAGCGGTTTGTTCATCCGAACCGTCATCGGCCACTATGGTGGTGAAGTCGCTGTCCTGCTGGTTCTCGTAGCCTGTCAGCACATGCGTCAGCCACAGCGGGCTGTTGTAGGTGGTGATAACGACACCGATATTCTGCGGTTTCTGGTTCATGGGTTGGTTCAACGCCAGTGCTCGGCAATCCAGGGCGTCGGCAGTACCTTGCGGTACCACTTGCCACTGCGGCCAACCACGGCATCTTCCGGGTTAGGCAGACCATGGAACACAATGATGCGGGCATCATGCGGAATTTCCGGCGGCACTCGCCAGGCCTTCAGACCCTTGTGCACGCAATGGCGCTTGAAGCTGCGGCACCAGGCCTCCGGCCAGTAGCCGAGTTTGCCCTGCCGATGCAGATACTGGGTAATGTATTCCTGCTCGTTGCGCACACCCTGACGCGCCTTGTCCGGGTTGTCCCGGAAATGGTCGATGGCATCCTGATGGGCACCAATATCGAAACGATACACCGACGTATTGCCGGTCACGTCCTTCTTGTCCCATTCCTTGATCACCAGGAACTCACCGGGATGGGTGAAGAAATCATCTATATTGCCGACGATCACCACATCCAGATCAATAAACAGCGCCTTGCCTTTCAAGTCATGCAGCGGTTTGGCAAAGGTCGCCAGCTTCAGCCAGGCCCCGGAGCGCATGGTCCAGTCTTCCCGGTTGTCAAAAGCCTCATAGCCGGTCTTCGGAAACGGCAGAGCCTCCACTTCATCCTTCAGGCCTGTGGTGTCGTCCGTGAGGCAGACAAAACGAAACGGCAAGGTGATATTACGGGCCACCATGTTGTACAGGGTGTTCACGTAATCGGGGCCGTATTTGGTACCCCATTTCATGCAGAGAATATTGACGGGTTCCATGTGTGTCCTGACGTTGGAGGATGAAGTGATCAACAGGCGGCTATGATGCCAGAAAAGCAGCCGATTTCGTAGAGTGCAGGCAGTCGCTCACAAAAGCCCCTCACGCCGCAGGCGACGACGCATCTTCTCCACGAATACACGTTTCTGGCGGCGTGCGGCCCAAGTGCACCAGCTCTGGATAGGGATCAATGTACGTTCACCCAGACCGTCGATCAGCATGAACTTTTCCTGCTCGCTGCCAGCCTGTGACAGCACAATGTTTTCCTGGTTGAGATCACCAATCAGCAGGTCTGTGTCCAGTATCAGGGTCAGCATTTTATCCAGTGCGCGGGCCCGCCCTGGCGTCATCTCTCCCGACTTTCGCAACTTGAGTACAGTCGGCGCAAGCTGCCCCGAGATGTCTCTCGCTGCAGCCACTACCAGCCCCAGCCCCCGGTCAGTATCTGCCACACCATACACGGGCACTATGTGCTGGTTGACAGCATGCTGATCGCCGTACCTGGAATCCACAAAGACAGAGAGTTCTCTCAGGATGCCGGAACGATACAGAAAACGGTCCTGCTTTCTGGCCCACCAACGCTTCCAGAACGGACCCGTGGCCGTATCGACGCGATGCCGGTGAATCTTTATCAGCAGATCAGGGTCATGCGGATGTTCAAACACCCAACGGGTCTTCCCTTTGCCAACGGGGCTGGAGCCTGCCAAGTGCAGAGAGGGTATATCCATCAAAATTACTCGAAAGTGCCGCAAAAGGCTGTCGATGCTGAGGCGAACGAAGTGTATCAGGCACTGACTCAAAATGGCACTGGGCACCAGTGCTCACAGTTGCCTGCGAGAGCATTCACTTCTATCATGCGCGGTCAACATACCAGCACGGCAATTCATGAGCACAGCGGCAGACTCATCCTCGCTCCAGGCCCAGGCCTCGGATTATCAGAACGTCACCGATTTCGGCCCGGCTCGGCTGGAAGGCCGTGTGCTCAACCGATATCTGGAAGGCTCTGTCCAAAGCTGGCTGGAAAACATTTCGGCCCTGGCACAACAGCCCGATTCCGAACTGATCTACCGCATGCGCAACCGCATCTACCGAGTTGCCGATCCTCTGAACGCCGACGAACAGCTCTGTATCAAGGCTTTCAAGCGGCCACGCCGGTTACGCTCACTGTGGTATCGGCGCAGAGGCAGCAAGGCTGCCCGCGCGCACCAGTATGCCGAACACCTGTATGCCCGGGGCGCCGGTGTCACCGAGCCCATCGGCTACCTTGAGCGCTATGAAGGCAACCGGCTGATGGAGAGCTATCTTGTCTCACGGTTGCTGCCCGAAACCTCGGACCTCTACACCGAAATGAACTTCCTGTTCAACCAGCGCCCAAATGCAGATGACTTTGTACGCCTGATGCGGGTAACAGCAGAAGCCTGTCGGGTCATGCATGACGCCGGTTTCAAGCACAATGATCTGGGCCCGCAGAACATCCTGCTGCGGCGCTACGCCAGCAACGACGGCATCGACTGGGGCGAAGTCAGCTTTATCGACCTGAACCGCGGCGCCCTGAAAACAGAGCTGACCCTGAAAGACCGCGCTGAAGACCTGGCGCGGCTGCGTATCCCATCCCATTTCATGGGCATTTTTCGGCAGATCTACTTTGGTGATCAGGCGGTACCGGCCGCATTCAGTCGCCACGAGCAGCGCAAGCGCCAGAGAATCATGTGGCACTACCACAGCCGCAAATGGCGCCACCCCATTCGCACCCTGCGCAAGGCGCTGGCAGCGGACTCGGTGCCCAAGAACCTGGAAATTTCCAGCGGCAAGCCTGATGAACAGAATGCCTGGCTGTGGGACCCCTGGTCTGCCCAGCCTTCTGTTGTACTCAAGGGCAAGGACCGCAAACGCTACCGCACCACCAGCGACCTGATCACTACCGTAGTCAGCAACCTGCGTCATGGCCTGCGCATTCGCCGACACTACAAAGCGCGGCAGGCACAGGCCTACCAGCAGCCAGTCACCATGGACAACCGCTTGGGGGTCTGCGTGGAGGTGGATGGCCAGATAGACCAGCAGCTCAAGCTGCTCAGACAGACCCCGGGCCTGCGGGTGCTGGTTCGAGTGTATTACCACAGGCCCGAACTCAGAACCGCCTGCTATGAGGCCATACAGCGCCTGCACAAGCAGGGCCACCCGGTGGCCGTGGGGCTGATACAGTCACGCCGGGCCGTGATTCAGCCCGAACAATGGCAGGCCTTTGTGCAGGATGTGGTCAGGCAGACCCACGCTCACGTGCACCTGTATGAAGTCGGCCACGCCGTCAACCGTGCCAAATGGGGTTTCTGGACGCTGGATGACATGCAGCGCATCTGGCAAGGCATTGCCGAACTGCGCCAAAGCTACCCTGAGCACCAGTTCCTGGGCCCCGCCATCAACGACTTCGAGTTCCACTACTACCCGCCACTGCTGGACCGCACCGCGCATCTGGTCGATGCCCTGCCGGGCCACCTCTATGTGGACCGCCGCGGCGCCCCGGAAAACTTCCAGGGCCGCTTTTCCACACTGGAAAAGTGTCTCTACGGCAAGGCAGTGGCTGATGCCTGGGGCAAGCGCGGCTTCTACGTCACCGAGATCAACTGGCCGCTGAAGGATACCGGCCTGTATTCGCCCATTGCCGGCACCTACATGCGGCCTGACCTCAAGGAAAGCGAGCTGCACGTCGACGAACACACCAGCGCCGCCTACATGATCCGCTTTGCGCTGATTGCCGCCTGCTCAGGCGCTGTCGAGACCACCTACTGGTGGCGTCTGGCGCATCACGGTTTTGGTCTGGTGGATGACCTGAACGGCTGGAGGGAACGTCCCGGCTGGAAGGCTCTGGTGCAGTTTCACAAACACTTGAGCGGCCTGCAGTTTACCCACCGCGAAGAAAAACAGGGCGCCATCTGGTGGCATTTTGAGGGCCCGCAGAGAAGCGTCACCCTGGTGCATGGACTAAAGGCTGCAGAAATAGACCCGCCGGAGGGAGTCGAGCGTATGGAGGATCAGTATGGTACAACGGTAGAGGTTTCAGGCAACCGCCTCGCCATTGATGGCAGCGTGACCTACCTGTTCTCGGAAAAAGGATCGTAGCGAGTGACGCAAGTCCCGATCCGAAATCCAATCGCGACTTGCGTCACTCACTACAGGTAAAGTGCCAGGCGCCCTCATTCAAACGGCGACCCAATCACTCTGTCCAGCCAGGACAAAACCTCCCTGCGAATCGGCTCATCGACCTGATCAAGGCTCTGCACGCAGGCGAATGCCACTTCTGGTGAGCGCTCCGCTTTTTCCAGAAACCCTGTCAGACTGCGCAGAGTGTGGTCCTCAGGTTTCAAACGCAATGTACGCAAACGGTTATCCACAACCGCCCGCCCTGCACCCAGATCCAGGTGCCGCCCAACAGCATCCATCAGAAACTGCTCCGAAGACCGCAGGCGGTATTGGATATTATGCTCAACCAGATCAGGCCGCTCAGCACTGAACTGGTCCAGGGTGGAACGCAGCAGTGCATGGGGGTTATGAGGCACCCGGAGGTATTTTTTGCGGTAACCGGCAATTTCAGCGCCACGAGCCTGGGCTTCCCGGTTTTTGGGCCTGCCAGACGCCCTCTCTGCAGAGCCTTTGAACCAACTTCTCAAGCGTTTGTCCCAGCGCTTTTGAGGCGACCAGTTCCACCATCCCCGCAGTACCGACCGCCCCTCTTGAAAAAAGTCGCCAGGCTGCAGTGGTTTGAGCAACATGAAATCATCATTAAGATAAATGAACTGCTCTGTCAGACCCGGTATCCGCCACAGCATGGTCTCGATAGCGATGCTGTTAAAGGTAGGCAGATGGTTCTCATAACCCCGGAATATTGCCGTATGGTCTACAACAACAACCTCTGTACCGTTGTACTTTGAAGCAACCCGGCTGACCAGCTCAGGGGTCTGCTGGTCTGTCACAATATGAATTCGGCGCAACCAGGGTGCAAAGCGCAACAGAGAAGCCACACAATAGTCGAGCTCACCCACATGAGCAAAACGGGTACTGCTGGCCGAGCGCGGACTGCACCCCACTGATGCCAGATATTCATTGAGCTTTGCTCTGTGTTGCGGGTCATCCCCGTCCACCCAGGTAACCACAGCATCAATGGGTGGCTCAACCACTTCGTAAGCAGACATAAGTTCCTTTACCTGACTACTGAAACAGGCTGGTCAGGGCTTCACAATAGGGCCGAACACACCTCGGGTGCCTGCCTTCAAACACCCGATCAAACACCTGCAATGCCTGCGTTCTGGTCAGTACGCCAGAACGGACAGCAGGCCATGTGTCCACTTCTTCACGCCTGATGACGCCGGCATCCTGGCGGATGATGACGGGTATCTCCTCATAGCCCAGAGCCGCCAGGGCAGCTGCTCTGTGCTGCCCACCCTTGACCAGCAGAGAGTACTCTTTACCTCGAACCAACAAGGCCCCGCCAATATGGTCATTCGCCTTGGATGCGTCATAGCCGTGCTCTGCAATAGAGTCCACCAGTGAGCAGACGCGATGCCATTCCAGGCTGGCCACCTCTGCATCTGTCGGGCCCGCAAAATTCCAACTTCTACCCGTAACGCGGACGCCGTGCTGGGCTGCGTCTCTGCGCATGGTTTTTATGTTACGCCGCCACACATGAAAACTGGGCGCTCGCCGCCAGGGCACATCCGCAAACAGGGGTGGCAACCAATTCAAACGCCATTGGCTGAACCGGCCCTCCAAGCCCAGAATTTCTGCCACAGAGCGGGGCCTTACCAGGTTGTAATACAGCTCAAGAGGTGAGCCTTCATATCGATCGGAGCGGCCCGCATGGTAATGAGCTGCTGTGGCTACCAAAGGGTGACAGGACTCAGAGGCACACGGAAACCCCAGGAATGAGAACCCTCTCAAGAGATCCGTTCGTATATTGATCAAGGCTGCCACATTGTCAGCCCTCTGAAAAGCCTCTACGGGACGTTGAGATAATGCCCTGACGTCCGCAACCTCACCCTTTTGAGTCTTCATCCAGTTACCCTGATATACCAGCCAGCAAGTGTACACAAACATGGCTGCTTTGGTCTGCACTGTTCGTAAAAGCAAAACTTGCTTCAGCGTGCTCAACAAATGACAAACATAACTTGACGGCTGCCCGGTACGCACTACGGACAACATGTGCTAGCATCCCGCCGGTTCAAATGCCGGATAGTAGAGTATGTCGTTCCTGAACACCGTTACTGATCGTTGGTTCCCAAGCACTTATCACCGTGGCCCAGCCTGGCTGGTGGTGCTGTGTCTGGCCTGTATCGCCATTACCCTGATGATAAAGCTCATCACGGGTTCCAGCATCAACCGTTATCCGGAAGTCATATTCACACTGGCTTTTTTCTACACCCTGTTTCAAAACCGGACCTTGTTCAGAAGCGACCTTATGATCTGGTTCTTTGGCATTGCGCTGGCCATGCCGATAGTGTTCTTCGGCATCAACTACTTGTTGAATCCAGAGTTGGCTGTGCGGTACGCCCGATGGGAAAACCTGCCTCGCATCATGCTGTTTCTGCCCATTGCATGGTGGCTGGGCGGCCAGGAACGAAACTCATTGTGGATGCTGACTGTCGCATTCCTTGGGCTGCTACTGGCAGTTTGCCTCGACCCACAACTCAATCAGTCCATTCAGCGCCTGCTTTCTGGCCAAAGAGTCGATTTCGGCATTCTCAATGCCCAGCATGTTGCACTGTATTTTTCAATCGCGTTAATCGGATTCCTGAGTTTCGGACATCGAGCTCTGAGAATACAGCACCCTGTGCAGCGAGCCCTTGCGACGCTAAGTATAGTGGCTGGCATCATCATATCGCTGCTTGTCATATTTGGCACCCAAACCCGGGCAGCCTGGCTTGGCCTGCTGATCTGTGCCGGAGTATGGCTACTTCTGCTGGTGGCCCGGTCCAGACATGTTTCGGCAAAACAACCACGATGGCTTGCAGCAGGTGCTGTCGTGTTGCTGTTGTTGGTCGCCTCCGGTTGGTTTTTCAAGGAGGCTGTTCAGGAACGACTGGCAAGAGAAAGCGACACAGTCAGTGCCATCGTCTCCGGAGAATTCGACAACATCCCCTACACAAGCATTGGCATCCGCATCAATACCTGGCGAGAGGCCATGAGCTGGGTTGCCGAGCGTCCAGTAACAGGCTGGGGCGGGCGGGTTCGTGGGGATGTAATCAACACTTCTGAAGTACTTCCAGACAGAGTAAAGCAACGCTTTGGCCACTTTCACAATTCCTACCTGGAATTTGCGCTGGCATTCGGACTGCCTGCTACCCTGTTGATTATCGCGGTGTTTGGGTGGCTTGTAATCGGCACTCGCAAAGCTGTGAAAGCTGGCCATGGGCACAATGACACCCTGGCGTTCACTGGCTATGGTGTCTTGCTGTTTGCCATCATGAACCTGTTTGAATCCTATCTGTTCTTCTGGAGCGGGGTCTATGCCAGCATGGTCCTGATGGCTCCGGGCTATACAATAATGTTAAAGCACAGCCACCAAAGGCTTCGCTAAAACAGTAGCAATTGCCCTTGTCAACCGGGCCTCAGTTGCGCCGCAACCGATAGAAGAACTTAGAAATCTGCCAGGCTCGCGCCACAAAAACCGCATGAATGGCAAAGGCCACTATAAACAGGCCGAACGAAACGAATGCCGGAACGCCCAATCGCTCCAGAAGAATACCCACTGCCGCCAAAAAGGTCGCCCAAAGCAGGATAATGATCAGCGTAGCGTTCTTTGAAAAACGGGCCCGCTGGAAGATGTGATGTACATGCGTGCGGTCTGGCCTGAAGGGTGACTTGCCATGACGCAGGCGCCGAAAGAAGGTAATGCACATATCCGTCAGTGGCACTGCCACCAGCCAGAGCGCTGTTACCGGCTCAAACACCCGGCTGGCCCCCTGCGTATAACGAATCAGAAACGCGACAATGATCAGCCCCAGCAAGGTTGAGCCAGCATCACCCATGAACACCTTGGTGGTGTAGCTGGGGAACACATGCAGGTTGAACAGCAGGTACGCCACCAGTGCCCCACTGAGAAACACCAGGATGATCTCCGAAGTCAGCGAGATCTCACCACGCAGCAGCACGAAGAGCCCTACAAAGGCCACCAGCGCCAGCCCCCCGGCCAGGCCATCCATGCCGTCAATCAGGTTGTAGGCATTGATGACGCCCACTATGCCCAGCACGGTAACCGGTACCGCCAGGTAGCCCAGCCGCACTTCCACCCCGGGTATGATCTGCCCGAAACTCTGCAGCACATTGCCCACACCATAGATGATGACAAAAGCCGCTATAACCTGCGCCACCAGACGCATCTTGTACGACATGGTAAAGCGATCATCATAGGCACCCACCAGAGTAACCAGTGCACTCGCGGTCAGCAGGTACGCCGCTGTGCGGGTCATCGGCAGTATCAACAGAGTCAGCCCGGCCATCACCAGAAACATGGCAATACCGCCTACCAGCGGCACAGAGCCACTGTGCCGTTTTCGCTTGCAGGGGTCATCCGTAAGGCCGAGACGGAACGTCAGCGGCGTCAGCACGGTAATGAGGAAGACTGCGAACAGGAACGCGAAGACAAAATATAATAGCTCGACGGGGAGCGAAGTGTGCGCCATTCCCTTTCCTTACCTCTTGAATAATGGGTCGATTTTACAGTGTTAGATTCAACATTACAGCCGCAGATCAACATCCTCAGCGGCCAGAATATACTTGAGGTCATACAGCACATGCTTGGGTTTTCCGAAGGCGCGTATGCCCTCTGGCCCCAGCGCCTTGAACTGCTGATGCCCCACAGCAATCAGCACGGCATCATAGGCAGCCGAATCAGGGTTGGCGACAGTCTGAAGGCCATATTCAGCCTGAGCTTCTTCAGGGTTCACCCAAGGGTCATGGATATCCACATTGACGCCGTAGTCCTGCAGTTCGTTAACCACATCCACCACGCGGGTGTTGCGCAGATCCGGACAGTTCTCCTTGAAGGCGAAACCCAGCACCAGCACCCGTGCTCCTTCGACGTGAATGCGCTTCTTCATCATGGCCTTGACCAATTGTGACACCACATACTGACCCATGCCATCATTCAGCCGCCGGCCTGCCAGAATCATCTCCGGGTGATAGCCCAGAGACTGCGCCTTGTGAGTCAGGTAGTACGGATCAACACCAATACAGTGACCACCTACCAAGCCGGGACGAAACGGCAGAAAGTTCCACTTGGTGCCTGCGGCTTCCAATACTGCCTCAGTATCAATGCCCATCTTGTTGAATATCAGTGCCAGCTCATTGATCAGGGCAATGTTCACGTCCCTCTGGGTGTTCTCTATCACCTTCGCCGCTTCGGCCACGCGGATACTGTTGGCTTTGTGGGTACCCGCGACAATAATCTCGCGGTAGAGTGCATCTACCACTTCAGCAATCTCAGGAGTGGAACCTGAAGTCACCTTTTTGATCGTCGTTACTCGATGCTCCTTATCACCGGGGTTGATACGCTCCGGGCTGTAACCGCAAAAGAAATCCTGATTAAACTTCAGACCAGATATCCGCTCCAGCACAGGGACACAGTCATCTTCCGTAGCTCCGGGGTATACTGTCGACTCATAGATTACGATGTCGCCCTTCTTCAGCACCCGCCCCAGCATTTCACTAGCCTCGACCAAGGGTGTGAGATCCGGGCGTTTGTATTCATCAATCGGCGTAGGCACCGTCACTATATAGCAGTTGCATTCACCCAAGGCATCAACGTCAGCACTAAAGCTAAGGTAGGCTGCCTCTTTAAGTTCAGTATCATCAACTTCCAGAGTATGATCCTTACCTGACTTAAGAGCCGAAATGCGTTTTGTATTAATATCAAAGCCCAGTACAGGGCGTTTCTTTCCAAATTCCACGGCTAGAGGTAGTCCAACATACCCCAGACCTATGACAGCCAGGTTAAAAACTGAGGTGTTCAAAGAGGAGGTGGTAAATGGTATTGTGCCTGACATATATATCCCTAAATTAACGCAAATTTCGGTAAGCAAATTTCTTGAAAAATGATGGTGATAGACGTAACACCGACTTTAGAAGGCAATTAATCAGAAACTCGCGCATGTTAAGAAAGCCAATTTCTTTCTGAAACCTGAGCAAGGCCAATTCATGTTTCAGAAAACCAGCACCCCGGCGGACAAAAAAATCGTCCCCGGTGCGCATCTTCAACAGGACATCAGGCAGGTTGGCCAATTTATAGCCCTTAACCAGCAACAGGCTCCACAGCGCATAATCCTGCGATTTCCGCAAAGGCGGGTAACCACCAACAGCCAAAACTGCAGATTTCCGATACATTGCCAGAGGGTGGCTCAAGGGGCTTCGCTTTTTAGCAAATATTTTCAATAGTTCAGGATCAACAGGTAGCGTCCGCTTACCTATCCTGGAGTTCAAGTCTTCACTCCACTCCTCAAGCCCAGCACTGGATGCAGTAACATCAGGGTAGGCCTGCATAAACCTGACTTGTTTTTCGAAACGTTCTGGCATAGATACATCGTCTGTATCCATTCTGGCCACCAGCTCATGCTCACAGGCTTCTAGACCCGCATTCAAAGCTGCACCCAAACCAACATTTTCAGCCAACTGAATCGAGACCAGAGTGTCTCCCAACTTATTCTGCCACTGGCCTATTTCAGCATTCAGGTCTGGCGTTAGCGGACCATCCTTAACGAGAACAATTTGGTTAGGCTTTATATTTTGATTATCCCAGATACTCAAAAGCGCTTGACTGAGAAACTCAGGATTTTCTTCGCAATAAATAGAAATAAGTACAGAGAATCTCACTGAGCTTCACCAGAAATGAGTCTCTTATAAATGCTCTGATAACATTTAGACATCACTTGAGCAGACAGTTTCTCTTCAACTAGTGATTGAGTAGCCTCATATTGAGTGTCGGCATTTTTTTCTTTCATTAAATTAAATGCAGACTTTAAGCTCTCTTTATCGCCAAGATCAAAAAGCTCACCGATATCTGGTGACATTCCCCAAATCTCTCGGTGCGGAGCGATATCTGACAAAACTACGGGAAGACCACACGCTATAGCTTCAAGAACAGCATTGGGCAAGCCTTCTGCTTTTGAGGCCGAAATAAAATAGTCACTTGCTTGCAAATAATCCGAAACATTGCTTACGCGCCCACAAAAGTGAATGTTTGGGCAGTCCGCACTTGCCGTTTCACATTCTCCCCTTACAGAGCCATCACCAATAAATATCAAATGACTGGCTGGATCATTAGCAAAAATCTCTTTCCAAGTGGCTATAATAAGAAGGGGATCTTTACGCTCTGACAAGTGTCCTGAACTAACCCAAATATCGGCTGATTCAGACAACTTAAGATTGCGTCTTAGTTCAATCTTATCAGCCTGACTTACTTTTTGGTAAATCTCCGTATCAACGCCATTGGGAACTGTTTCTACATCACAAATATCAAATTGATCAGCTAAATTTTTTGAAACAGCCTCAGATACTCCAACACATAAATCGAGCTTCTTCCAGGCACGGGGATGTTTCCAGAGCATGAACATCGACTGAGATTTACCGTAGGTCATGGTGTAGTCGTGCTGCGGGAAGTTTCGGATTGTTGCTACCCTAGGGATACGCACTTCCAAACTAGCTGATAACATATCAGAGCGAATACCTTGAGTGTGCAATAGGTCTGGTCCGATTTCGTAAATTTTTTTTGACAGCCTTATTTTACCTAAAAAAACACCCACTATGCGAGAGAGGTTCAGCGAGTATAGATTAACGCCAAGCTTCTCATAATCTGTCCATCGGCTATCGACTGACTCTGGAGAGAGCGTAATAAGGTTTGGCTCAAACTGGCTGCGATCTAGATATTTTATTATATTGTAAAGTTGATTTGTTGGTCCAGAGTTATTAAGTGTGCTGACAATATAGAGAATTTTTTTCACACTGCCTCTTATGAGATAAAATGTAGGATTGATTGGTACGGGGCTCGGTCCAGCGTCATCATATAAAACCACAGCCCACAATAGGCCACGATTGCAAAATACGGGACTATTCTCTGATTTCCTCTAAAAAGCAAAATAAACGACGGCAAGACAATAACTAAAGCTGGCACACAGAGCATCTCGCGAATACGCCCTGCAACAATACCATAGTCAATTAGAGAAAACATAAGTACTGTTCCATAGATATACATAGGGATCAGAATGCTATTGTAAGACCATTTATAGACCAAGGGCTTGTAGAAATATATCATTAATAGAGAAAGAGCTAAATGGATCATGAAAGTGCCGCCAAAGGCACTTATTCCATCTACATATTTTGAATTTGCATATTTAACCAACCTGGAAGACTCATCAGTACCGAAAGCAGTCGCGACCTCTGAAATCAAAAGGCCAACACCCCCAAAAGCAGCTAATGCCAGTGACGCAAGAAGAGAAAGAAACAAAAACATACGCGACTGCAGAATTCCTCTAATAAAATAAATAGGCAGAGCTATTATTGAGGCACTATGAAACAATATCGCCAAAAAAACAAACCCAAAAAATAGAAATATTCTGCGACAATAAGCATAATATGCTCCAAACAAAATAAATGTTGAAGCCAGTGCTACTCGCGCACCTGACAGATCTTTCCAAAACCACTCGTCAGAGAAATAAATCAAGAAGCTAACAGCTAGAAAGGGGGATAGTTTCTTAAAGATAGCATACTTCAACGCAATCGAAATAATACTCAGCACAAAAACAAATAGGGTATAAGAGTTAGCAACCACCTTGACGCTGAGCATCAAAAGAGCAAAACCAGATTCGATAGGTGTTGACTCACTTAGTCTGTAAATAAATGGCCCTAACCTGTTAAGATCCCCTACCCCATAAAAAATTCTTTCATAGCTATGAAAATCACTTCCCACGCCATGCCTTAACCCCAAAAGAAGTGTCATGGCTAACAGGATAAAGAAAAGACCCTGAGCACCAATTTCCGAATAGACCTTACGGTCCTGGGATACCAATGAAGCCAAGACTAGCCCAGCGAACAGAAAATAGTAAGGCACCATCAACCCAGCACCTTTTCATACTGCTTCAAAATTATATCCGAACTAAACTGCTCCGCCGTCACTCTCACTAAATCGCGGTTCCAGTCTGCTTCCATAGCTTTTCGAATGGCGTCAGCAAGTTGGTTCTCGTCTTTGTGTGCCACAAGAAATCCATTAACTCCATCCACCACTATCTCACTAGGTCCGCTGGGACAGTCAAATGATACTACAGGGGTGCCCAATGCTATCGACTCCACAAGCACATTCGGAAACCCCTCATACAGAGAAGTAAGCAGCGTGGCTTTTGCTCCCAAGTAATACGGGATCATCCTAGTCTGATATCCTTCTAGATCGACCCGATCTCCCACGCCTAATGCTTCTGCCTGCATCTTCAACTCACCTTCTAACCGTCCCTTGCCCACTATCTTTAAGCGTAAAGATGGGTAGCAAGGGGCGACAGCCGCGAAAGCGTTAATTGCATAGTGAAAAGCTTTTACAGACTCCAATCGACCTGCACATAAAAGGTAATCTTTCATGTTTTTCTGATTGGATTCAGAATAATCTTCTATAGATGAATCAACTGGGTTGTGAACGGTAACAATCTTTTCTTTTTGCACGCCGTAAAATGCTACCAGATCATCAGCCATACCCTTTGACTGAGCGATAACGTGATCAACCTTACCATAGAAAATCTTTGTCAAAGCCTGCACTACATACTTGTGCCAAAAGGAGGTTTCTAAAGCCTTTTTCTGGCTAAGAGTACTAATATTTCGAGCAACTATTTTGAAATCAAACCCACCCAACGCTCGCAGCAGTACCAATAAAACAGCTATTTGATGGTTAAAAACTAAGATTCGATCGGATTTATACTGACGCAACAGCCTCCAAAGAGCCACTATTGCCGTGCGCGCATGGTTTCTCCCCAACACCACCAATCGAACATCTGGACTGAGGTCTTTTTGGCGCACCGCGTTGTTTAGATGAAGCACTACCAGCGTCACCTGCCATCCTCGCTCCATCAATCTGTTGGCCAGATTTACACAAACTCCTTCGGCCCCTCCTCCGCCTAAAGAGCTAATCACCAACATGACGCGCTTGTGAGTGTCTCCCAAGCTCAACTCCCATACCCCAGCTTCTGCATAGTCGGGCCGATAATTCTTACGATCGTTTCCTTGTCCCGCACAGATAGCCTGTCGATCTGGCGCTGCGTGATGGAGGCGTCCAAATAATCTTTTACACCCTCGGGATCAAGCCATATCTTTTGCCCTGCTTTGGCAAAGTCAGTCTCGTGCGTGCCGTTGTCCTGAATAATCTTTTTTGACTTTATTCTGATGTGCTTCACATCCTTTGCATCGAGCCCAACAAACTTGTACATCCTGACCGCCTGCCCCATTGGATCACTGAGGCAGTCCTCAAAATTAACAATTAGATGATTTTCTAGATGGTTGCTCTGGTGGACAACCTCTTCCATCAATTTCTTGTAGACATGAGCTGCCTTACTAGGTGTAACACCACGACGAACCCACCCTTCACACACAGCCAATCCGTTCCTAACCACATAGATAACATATGCCTGTGGAAAATAATCTGACATAGCTGGCGTGAAGAAAATATCATCACCTACAGATTTAGCTGTAAGTGCAGCGTCCTCCAACTCTTCCCTAGTGTATATTTCTTTGGGGTTTTTGTATTTATTATTGTCATCCTGAAGTGTTCGCATCTTGTTTTCATACAGCACCCTGTCAAGTCGTTTCAGCAACGGAGGAAAGTGTTCAGAAAGCAATAGGCGAAGTGGTGCTTTCAAGGGCTTAAATAAACGGTTACTTGCCCATGCAGGGAATAAGAGCTCACCAGTTTCTAGCCCGGGTGATACAATCTTAGGATGTGATTGCAAAAGATTCCAGACTATATTGGTGCCGCCCCTCTGCATACCGTTAACTATAATCACTTTATTATTATACTTCATACACCACCTTTTTTGATCAATCGCCTTGCCCGTGCGTGCCAGGTATAGTCCTGCACAAAATCATCATAGGCACTCTGTGCCAGCCTTTTGGACAGGCCAGCATCTTCTTTTAGCTTCACCAATGCCTGCTGCCATGCGGTCATATCTTCTGGATCACAAAGCAAGGCATTGTTCCCATCTGTCAACATTTCCCGCAAAGCGGGCAAATTAGAAGCAATGATGGGGGTTTTAGTAGACATGTACTCAATTATTTTTATGGGATTCATGTATCTAGAGGAGTCACCCTTTCCTCCAGCTACAGCTACACTTCTCTGGTAAGGAGCCAACAGCACATCGCAGCGATTTCTGTATCTATGGGTTTCCGAGTGCTTTATAAATCCATGAAAGAAAAGATTGGGCAGCGGGGCCTTACGCCGCCAAAGACTTATATCTTCATCAGTCCCACCCACAACATGGAAATCCATATCGGACAGTTGCTCTGCGCAGAATATAATATTCTCTATCCCCCTTCCTGGATATAGATGGCCCATATAGCCCACTTGAAAAGAGCCCTCTCTACCGGGCCAATAATCTGGCATGTCATCCAAAGGAAGTGCTAGGCTTCCATTATTAGCAACTACAATCTCGGAGCGTGGTTGCTGCCCTGAGCTAATACATAAATCCCTGAGCGCCGATGAGTTGGTTGTCATCCTAACTAAATTTCTACTTCGTCGCAAAAATTGATATGCCAGATATTCAAGGCCACCCTTTTCCCATACAGGACCATGTGTATCATAAACAACAGGAAAACCTCGGAACGCTGCCAGTGCACAGACATGCACCGACCGACCCACCACTACGTCAGGCTTTAGGCTATATAGCGCTAAAAATGCCCTAGGCCAATATAAAACACTTTTACCTTTAAATCTTGGCACAGTAATCTGTCGAACTGGAAAACATGGCTCCATGCCATAGTATTCAAAAATCTCAGACTCACTCGCTCCTCGTGACGAGACTATAAGCGTCACATCATAACCCAGCTGTACAAATGCCTCACACATTCGCATGACATGAATACTGTTTGCGTCACGAGACGGAAAGTTAGAAGAATAAGGTGCAATATATGATAATTTCATAAGTTGTCACAAAACATTGTCTTTCGAAATTCAACTGTATGCCATGAATGCTTAGACACGAGCCACGCAAGAATAGCTGACAATACAAAGCAATAGAATCTTAGACATTGGAGGTCATCTATTGGCAACTTTATCCATTTCTTCAAAAACTGACATCCACATTTTCCTGGATAATTCCTTTTGTTTGTTTGAGCAGTCAATGATTCCATTTCTTATATACTGTAACTTTTCTACATTTAAAATAAGATCAATTTTATTATACAATTCTTGTTCGGAACTCAACACACTGACAACGCCTTCCTTAAAGGAATAATCATCAAATAAACGAATATATTTATGACTCCAACCTGTTGCCAATGACGGAACACCTTGTGAAAGCGCACTGACGAGACCATGAAACCGACTGCCGACGGTGGCATCGCAAGTTCCTAGAATACCTTTAATGTGTAGAGCATCATTTTCTTTTACAACCGGAATCCCCCCTGCGGCTTCTGATATCCTATCGGCTAACATCTGGTCATTTGCTCCCTCATGTACCAAAACAAATGGTTTAGCGTCCTGAGCTACCAGATATTTGGCACAACGGATCATGAAGGGCAAGTAAGCAGCGCTTTCTTCCTTATTTGTTTTATCTACCATACGATAATTCGGCACTAAAGCAATACGCTTATCACTAGAGTCATAACCATCTGGCAAAGTGCCTTTGACCAAATTGGTGAAGTCGGGGTAAATTTTTATTTTATTTTGCTCACCCACTAGCTCAGTTAAATGGTTGTAAGACTCATGTTCACGTGCAAATATAAGATCCACATTATCTGCCCATTGAATTACCCAAGATTGAATATCTGATTTTTGGTAAGGACCAAGTGCTTGAGGCAACAGAATGACTTTAGTACCCCTTCTCTTCCAGCGTTTACTCGAACGTGCCAGCTCCTTGCTGCTGCCTACACCCCATTGATCACTATATGCGAACCCGGCCATATCAAGTACTACATTTACTTCCCGGTCAAGCACTACGCCATACATGTCCCTAAATAATTTTGGGACTAATACTGCAGCGTCTCCACATTGTATTCCATATTTCCAAAACCAAGCTTTTGAATAAAATCCTAGTTTAGCAAATTTATAGAATGGTCTCCCTTTCTTGGGGTGACTGGGCGCCATCACCAATTTAGCATAGGGGTAGCGGTCCTTAATCTGATGCATTACAGCATGCAGCATCAACTCGGCGCCCTTGTTAATGAAACCCGCATTTCTTATTTCAATTATCATCGGCTAATATCTTCTAGTATCAGTTGACTTTCCTTCTTTTGCGAGTAGGGGATGCCGCCATATGCATCAGCATAACCTACAGCTAAGAGCATCACTATTCTTTCATAGTCCTTAAGCTTAATAATTTTCCGGATTTTTTGTTCACTAGAATCCACTTCTGGCCAGTTAATTGAGCAGGTTGATAGACCGAGAGTTTCGAGAGCAAGCATTAGCTGCATAGCCGCCAAAGAACCATCAATGTATATCAAATGGCGATCTCGCTCATAGGGATAAGCAGAAAGGTCTCCTACAACCACAATCATTGCGGGCAAGTTCTCAGCGAAACCCTTTGTTCCGCCGGCACATTTAGCTATAGAAACTGCTTTTTCTTTCTTGTTACAGAACAAAAATCGGTATGGCTGTCGGTTGCAGGCACTGGGTGCAAAACTCGCAATATTTGCGGCTTTTTGCACTTGTTTAATTGGAACCTGTTTATCTTGATACCATCGGACTGAACGTCTGCGAATAAACAACTTTTTCAGTTCGCCAAAACTAATATTGCTTGACTTGAGGTCCTCGTAGAAATAGGGCTTAAAGGCAGCGTGTCGGCTAGGGAACTCGGCTGTTAGATCTAACCTTTCACGCACGCCTCTACGTGATTTTTCAAACGTATTAGCAGCTTCTTCAATAATGGGTGTTGATTCAACTACATTGAAATACTCATCCAACACATCTGTTGCCCACTTCTTTTCTGCTTCAGCTAACTTAGTAGACACTACAGCATTCGCGTAACAGTCAACCGTTTCCCGAATAAATCCCTCAGCAAATACTGTGCGCCTAGGCCGCATTATCAAACCCTTTTCAAGGCGATGGGTGTTTCTGCGCAAAAGTGCACAGGTTTCTCCAATATCTTTCAAAGAATCATAATAGGCCTTACGACCTTTTAGAACAGATTGATGTTCAATGGAAAAGCCATTGTTGACAAAATAATATAGGTCCGAGTAGAACCGACTCCTTTGTGCCCAAGAGATGAATCTGGAATCAAGGTTGACCTTAGTACGCAACAGAAATCTAACAACAGACGCTGGGAGTATTCTCTTTAGGAATGATTTCATCTTACTGCCTTAAAGCTTGAATATCTAAAGACACTAAACATAGACCTCAACATCATAAAGAATATTGGCCTTGTCTTGCTGTATATAGATAAAGAAAAAAAAGAAGCAAACGCATAAGACACCAGTGTAGTATAGGCCGCACCTTTAACACCATAATCAGGAATCAGAAAATAGTTCAATACTATATTAACTATTGCACCAGCGCCTTGTGTTATCAAAGAGAATACCAAGGCGTTTTCTATCAATATCCATTTAGAAAATGCTGCACGCATAAAAATGAATATGGCCGCCCAAATATGTATTATCAAAACACCTGCACTATCAATATAGTGCATGCCGAAGAAAAGTATAATTACCCATTCAGAGAGCAAAGTCATTGCAATCGCCACACCTAGAGCTAGAATAAACAACAAGTCAAATAGCTGCTGCAAACGTTTGTTAAACTGGTCCGGATCCTCTTCTTTCAATTTTATCAGTTTCGGAAAGAACGAAGCCACTATCGCAACAGGAACAAAATACCACGCCTCTGAAAGCTGTGCCGCTACTGAGTAAATACCTACTGACTCCGATCCAGAAAACCAACGTAGCATCACCTGATCCACTTTTAGGTAGATAACCGCGAAAATTGAACCCAGATAAACGACCCATCCTTGACTGAATAGCTCTTTGGCCTTCTTCCAACTGAAGGTCCAATCTGATATTTGGAGACTAGATTTTAGTCGGTACACTGCAAAAAACATCAATGCAATCACAATTGCCTGGATAAGGTTTGCTGCCACAAAGTAGAGAACACCCAACCCTAGGTATACGAAAAATAATTTTAGTACGGATGACACCGCCAGGCCTGTCAATCGTACGGTGGTCACGTACCGCGCTTGGACAAAAGCCTGAAACCAGTAATCAATTATATCCAGAGGTCTACAAAGCAGGACAGCTCCAGCTATCACTAACGCTGCGAACTCCAAGCTGTTCACGCCCTCATAGGCTGCAGCATAGGCCAAGAGTATGGCATATCCACCTGCCATACCTATAAACTTGAGGCCAAGTGTAGTTCCAAGTGTCACGCCCCTCTCGTCGGGCTTTTTTACAATCTCTCGCACAACCAAGCCACTTAGGCCCATATGCCCCGCTGCAGCAAAAAGTGCAGCAGCTGAGATAGCGTAAGAGTAGGTGCCGAACTGTACCGGGCCCAAATACCTGGCAACTACTACAGTGACAAGGAAACCAACTCCAAGACTGGTGATCTTGTCGCCCATAATCCAAAGCGTGTTATGAAGGTACTTTCTTACCTTTTTATATACCCTTATCAGCTTCAATTTTTCGACTCACAGAAAGCAGAAATGGCGATCTTTCTCCCATCAACAGGTAATTCATCTAGCGGCTTATCAAAACTGTGACCACCAGCTATCGGCAACAATAACTTCCTGTTTGTCATAGCGATGCCATGGTATACATAGTATAATTTTTTGGCAGCATTGACACCTCCCAAATAATTCGATAAAGGATACATAATAACTAGGAACGTAACACTTACATAAATTGCACCGAAAATCGTATAGAGGTTCAGGGGAACCATAAAATACACTGACAAAGCCACATACAAACAAACCAAAATAACAACCAACAATGACATCAACATTGCCATAGCAATAAGAACCCATATTAGATATTCAAGAAAGCGATCGACCTTGTTAAATTTCAATGAGAAACTACCATCACTAGTTACGACACTGTTGGAGTCAAGCGCGCGCTTAATTGTAATATGGGGAACATTCAGGCTTACAAAATAGTCCACAAACAGAAATACATCTTTCTTTTTTGACTTTCTTGTCCAGAGACCTTTTGATATCTCTAAGTCATTGAAATTCTGCCTTAGTACTTCTTCTCTTCCTCTCTCAGGGAAGTAATTTGAGAAATGAGTTGCTCGATGCCATCTTATTATATTTACAGGATATACAATAAACTGAGACAGCTGCGTTACTTCCTTATGATTCTTGAGAACACTCACCAGCAAGAAAGCAAAAACCACAAGAGCACTTAAAGAAATAGATAGCCAGCCATCAAACACCCCGACAACTGAAAGGGTCCATTTGAACAAATCTGGCAACATTAAAAATCTGCCTTCCTAATATAGTGTCTTGGTTTTAATGCTGACAACCTACCTTCGGACTGACCCATTAACTTATTTATTAATTCACTTGCCTTATAGGCTCTTCTGGAGTGGTCGACCATCAAATAGAACAAAAGAAGTCCAGTGAATAATGTCATAAAGAACAGATTATAAACCCACCACTCAAAATTAATAAATTCAACCCCACCTTCAGTTTTTTGAAATAGCAACAAAAGAGCTGATGACATAGTAAACGTCAGCACAATGACAAGTTTAATTATAAGACAACTGCCAATAAACGTGTTAACCCTATCCTTCACAACCAACATACGACTAACGCTTACACTCTTTATTCCATTTTCATCCAGTACAACATAAGGTAAAGCCGATATCACCTCTGACTCTAATATTTCATACTTCTCACAATCAGCAAGAAGGGCTTTTCGGGTTTCGAAGTCAGCAGGTTGGCCATAGACACTGTACATATAGATAGACTCTATATTATTTTGTATATATTTCTTCAAGTCATTCCCCGCGTACTTGCTCTTCGCTTTCATGGTCCGAAGAAGCGCCTTGGAGCCCCCAGCAGGCGTGATATTATTCCTTAATATTTGAAATGCCAATTGGCAGGCCAGGTGCAGGGTAAAATAAATAAAAAGGGCAACAGCTATCCATAGTTTCACCTTCACCAAGAGGACTGACAGATGCAATATATCTACCATGATTTATTTTCTCACTGACTACACCTGATCGTGAACTTTATTCATCAAGTTCATTTCAAAGCTCTTTGTGCAAGCCCCTGCTCCTCTCGTCTGATTAAACCCGTCGCGCATCCAGGCCAAAAAACAGAGCAGCGCTCACAAGCGCGTCGTCTTCACTTATCAAGCTAGCGCCGTGATGCTCTACACACGCCAGATGAAGGGCGTCGAGCGTTCTAGCGCTGGGCTGGTATCAAAATAGAGCATCATTGCCGCTCTTCTTGCCTCAGGTTGCAAATGACTTCTGCTGCACTCTCTTTTACAGGTGGCAATGAAGCTTTCAATTCAGAGCGGTCAATAAACTGAACGCGCTCTGCCTGCGGTGCAACCAAGCGTGCAACGGGTTTTCCGTGCCTTACAATGGCAATTTCTTCGCCCGCCGCCGCCATGTCCAGCAAGCTGGAAAGCTTCTCGCGGGTTTCCCGAACATTGATGACTTGCATGGCATTGCCTCGAATTATTGCGTACCCATTAAATGTACAAAGGAAGCAGACTCGCGCAATATCGCTCAACGAGGTTTCTGTGTTGTCTGGTCTCAGTCAGTACAGTTGAGCTCATAGGGTCCAGACCATTGGAATCAGCACTATCGCTGTAACAGCAATCAGCACACTCAGCGGCAACCCAATCTTCAGATAATCGGAAACCCTGTACCCACCCGGCCCCAGCACCATCAGATTGGTCTGGTAACCCAGTGGCGTAATAAAGCTGGCCGAGGCCGCAAACATGATGGCTATGGCAAAGGGCATGAAGTTGACGCCCAGTTGGTCAGCCACCGCCATGGCGATGGGGAACATCAATACGGCAGCGGCATTGTTGGTAATGGTTTCGGTAAATGCCACTGTGGTGATGTAGACCAGCGCCAGAGCCAGCCAGGGCGACAGGTTGCCGGTACCCAGTAGCAACTGGGCAACGCCGGCTGCAGCGCCGGTTTCACGCATGGCGGCCCCCAGGGCAAATGATGCGGCAATGACCACCAGCACGGAAAGGTCAATGGAGCGCCGCGCATGGCTGGCGGTAATGCAACGGGTGACCAGCATGCCACCAGCGGCCAGCAGGGCCGCTTCCAGGATGCTCAGCAGGCCGGTGGCGGCGCTGAGTACCAGCAGCCCCAGCAGTGCAAGCGCGATGGGCGCCTTGCGAAAATCCGGCGGTGTGGAGTCGTTCAGTACGCTCACCAGCAGGAAATCTCTCCGGAAGCGATACTGCTCCACAAAGCTGGGGCCGGCCTCCAGCAGCAGGGTATCGCCCACATCGAGGCGTATTTCACCCAGCTTGCCCGGAACCCGGCTGCCACGACGAGATACGGACAATATCACCGCCTTGAAGTGCGTCCGAAAGCCGGATTCCTTGATGGTCTGCCCGAGGGCGGGAAAGTCCGGCCCCAGCACCACTTCCACCAGATGGCGCTGGTGATTGGCGATCTTGAGTTTCTGTACGTCGCCGTTGGCGGCTTTCAGGCCGTTGATGCGGCGCAGTTCGCGGGCGCCTTCCGGGGCGCCTATGAACACCAGCCGGTCGTCGTCCTGCAGGGGTGTATCCGGCGCGACGGCAGACAGCGTGTGCCCGCCCCGTTCAATTTCAGCCAGGTAGCTGGACTGCAGGTTGCGCAGGCCGGCTTCCTGTATGGTTTTGCCGCTGATCGGGCTGCCGGGTGTTACCTTCATCTCCACACTGTATTCACGGGCCTGGTCGAGTTGTTCCACGGCGCTCTGGCGGTTGGGGAGCAACCTGTTGCCAAACAGCACCAGGTACAGGGCGCCCACCAGCAGTACCGGCACACCCACCCAGGCCAGCTCGAACAGGTGCAGTGAGACCCCGCGTTCGCTTTGCAGCAGACCATCGACCACCAGGTTGGTGCTGGTGCCGATCAGCGTGAGCGTACCACCCATGATGGCGGCGTAGCTCAGGGGCAGCAGCAGCTTGGAGGCGGCTATGTTGTTGCGTTGGGCCCAGTCCTGCACGGCGGGTATCAGCATGGCCACTACGGCGGTGTTGTTCATGAAGGCACTGAGCATTGAGGTGGGCAGCACCAGCCGGGCCTGTGCCTGGCGCGTGGTTTTGGGCTGGCCCAAGAGGCGCCCGGTCAAAAACTGGATGGCGCCGGTCTCTTTCAGGCCGGCGGCCACAATGTACAGCACCGCAATTGTGATCACGCCCGGGTTGGCAAAGCCGACCAGGGCCTGCTCCGGGCTCAGTATGCCTGTGACCACCAGTATGGCCAGGGCGCCCATGAGAATGACGTCCGGCCCGATGCGGGTGGTGATCAGGGTGATCAGTACGCCGGCGGTCAGGGCCAGGGTGAAGTAGGCTTCGAGGGGCATTGGTTAGTTTTGAGTGTTGAGTCGAAAGTTGTGAGTTTGTTGGTCGACAGTGCACAGATGACGGTCGACGGTTTGGTTTTTACACCGGCCTTGATGTTGTGATCTACCCATCTATCTTCAGAAAATCAGCGAATGGTGTATCGGATGTTCCTTGTTGAACTGTTCTTCGATCCACGTTGCCAACCTGTTGGAAAATTCTGAGCTCAACTCCCGCAGTTGCATATATTGCTTACAGTCGTGTCTGCTTTCTTTATCGGTCTGTTCCAGCGTTTGCCTTATTTCGGGGTCAGAGATAGCCGTGAGAAACTGCTCATAGATACGAAAGATCTCCCGCGTGGATTGGCTCTCACTGTCACTGAGGGCCGCGACCCTCTCCAAAACGGGCTTCTCCAAAAGAGATATGGATCTTTCCACTTTTTCTGCCTGCGTCAATTCAGATACTTCAGCAACCGTGATGAGACCACCAAAATACAGCAGCTTTCTGGAAAATCGCAGCTTGGTACTGCGCAGGCCCCATTCCTTGTTTCTTTCGGAGACTTTGTGCTCGAAGTCAGTTGCTATGGTTCGGTAGTACCGGATTATTTCGTTAAGGAAAAACTTTGAAAGCTGGTGATCTGGCGAATCTTCCTTGATGTATTTTTCCAGCAATCTGTGACGGTATCTTTCGAACCTTTTCTGCCCATAGAGCCAGGTACCTTCAAGCAGGTAAAGCATTCTTCTGGTCAAGGACTCATTATCGTCCTCGCTACCACCAATGTTCTGGAGCATCTCGCTGAACTTGATGACAGTACGTGGCCCGAAAGTAGTGGTTTCACCGGTACTTTTGGGAACTTCTTCGTCAATCAGCTGTTTGATAGCATCCAGCACGTCCGGTATGGCTTCTTTAACCGGTTCGTCTGCATCCAGAAGAATGAACAGATCCAGATCCGATTCTTCTGAAGCTTCCCCCCGACCATAGGAGCCTGTTGTGACAATAGTAATCTGTTCACTGTAATCACTGCTTTCAATTATTGACTTGAATCTGTCACGCAGTGTCTTCAGTTTCTTTTGAGTGAAATCCGAGCGTTTTGCAAGTTCCGGGAAGTCTTGGAATGTGCTGTCCTTTGTACTCATAGGCAGTCCTTTTCACAGTTACCACAAACTAAAACAGTGAGGCTTGCTCCTTAGTGCTTTCTGCCTGCGAATCACTGAATCTGACCGTTGCTTTTGTCCGGGCGCTGCGATACCGACCCAATATCGATTTGTCGGAGTCCACAACCGTATAAACTCTTTTTTTATAAAATATTACTTTATCAACAATACTGTCTGGCGGCCTGGAGTCGACATCGATTTTATTAAGCCCGGTGAACAGTGTTGCGTACTTTCTTCTCCACTGTGATTCCTGCTCAAGCAGGGCACTCTCGTCCATAGGCACTTTTTCTTCAGAGAAATACAGCCTGCTGTAGTTGTCGGCCAACAGGCCCAGCCTGTTGTTGATCAGGTTTTCATACACAAAGTGTTTGGTGTGCCAGAATTGGTCCAGCACGCTGTACCTGCTTTCATCATCATTCAGAAATGAGGCTGTTGCTACCGAGAACGGGTCGAGGTCATGACTGCGCCGGCTCAGGTAGCCATAGGTTCTGATGATGCCGTCAATGGTATCTATATTGATGGGGCTGCTGAAGAGATCTCCCCCAACACCGGGAGTGGCCCTGCCATTGACCAGTTCTAGCAGAAAACCCGGATCGGCCGACTGTTTAAGCGTCTCCCCCAGTACTTTGCTGAAATCGACCTCACCGCGCATGATCGCTTCGCTGAGTTCATGGTGGCCAAACCCGAACTTCTCCTGAACATAGGGTTCAACACTATGGGACAACGGGATATGGCCGACGTCGTGAAGAAGGCCGGCAATGACAAGATGGCGTTTCAGATCATTGTCGTAGCCACGATGCGTGGCTACGAAATTGGCAAGCGCTGCTACATGCAGGGAGTGTACTGCACGCGAACGAGGGCCTTTTTTTTCTTTATTGGTTGTTGCCACGTAGTCCAGTGCGCCTAGAAACGACACCTGATGCAAGCGCTGAAAAGGCCTGGATTTCAGGACAGCACCAATCACCTCATCCTGTTCAAGATCATTGATCCAGTACTGGATGCATTGCTGGTCTGCCTTGACATCAGGAATCATGATTCCCTCTCTTTCCATAATTGAGGCTGTCATATGCACAGTATGGCACCTTGCTCTTGTAATTTCAGAGATTTACAACTGACCGGAGTCACGTCGGAGAGTACGGCAAACGCTCAAAGTCCTCGGCATAGATGCGGTTGATCTTGCCGATGGTTTCATCGTTCAGAAACTGCTTTTTGGGCGGAAACGCCTGGTGTTCATTCTTCAAGCCGACCAGTTCCAGGTTGGTCCGGTTGACTACATTGATGTCCGCCGGGAAGCTGGCTGCGTATTGATTGCTTTGTGACTTGCTGGTAAGCGGACCGAAGTCTGCATCACCGAACAGGTGTCTGTTGGCTTCAAAGTCTTCCAGCAGATGTTCGAGCCGGATCATGGCATCAATGTTCTGGCCATCAATGATATAGGTCTGTCGCCGCCAGTGCCGATTGTGAGCTTCTTCTGGTGCGTCTAGCAGGTGATCCAGGAACTGGTTGAATGAGATGGCACCACCGGAGCCATAGTGCTCGATGATTTCACGCACCCAGGGCTTGTTCTTGTCGTCACCACAGAACTTGTCGATAAAACCGCTGACCACCCGGTCATAGGGGTTGCGACACACCAGCACCTGCCTGAACCCCTGGTGCTGGTGGCGCGCCATGAAGGGCGCCGAGAACTGATTGCGATAGATCTTGGTCAGGCTGCGGATGCCCAGGTTGTTGTCGTAACGGGTTGCTCTGTCTTCCAGTGCCATCTTGGTCATGAACTGCAGGGCGAACTTTATTCCGAAGTACCGGGTCAGCCAGGGCAGATTGAACTCGTTGCCCATGACACCGACATTCCTGAAGAACCAGTACTTGATGGTGGTACCACCGCATTTGGAGTTGATGAACAGGAGGTAGCGGTTCACCGGGTCCACAAATGGCAGTGGGTCCAGTTGATTGATTGTTGGCCTGTTGTCGTTGATCATCAGATGGCGCTGCAGATTTTCTTGATGCTGGCTTCGATGTCGGATTTGGATGTGTCTATGGTGACCTCTGGTGCTTCCGGCACTTCGTAGGGGTCGCTGATGCCGGTGAAGTTCTTGATGATGCCGGCACGGGCCTTCTTGTAGAGGCCTTTGGGGTCACGCTCTTCACACACGGCCAGGGGTGTTTCCAGATACACCTCTACAAACTCACCGTGGTTGAACGTGGATCGCACCATCTGCCGGTCTCGCTTGTAGGGCGAGATGAAGGCACAGACTACTATAAGCCCAGCATCGACCATGAGCTTGGCCACTTCGCCGACGCGGCGGATGTTCTCGGCGCGGTCGTTTTCTGTCATGCCCAGGTCCTTGTTCAGGCCGTGGCGTACGTTGTCGCCATCGAGCAGGAAGGTGTGCCTGCCCTGCTCGTTGAGATAGACATCCAGTGCGTTGGCAATGGTGCTCTTGCCTGAGCCGGAGAGGCCGGTGAGCCAGATGCATTTGGGGGTTTGCCCCAGGGCTTTGGCTCGGTCGGCCGGGGTGACCTCGGTGTTGTGCCAGGTGATTTCAGGAGAAGTCATAGTTTTGAGTCGAAAGTAAAAAGTTGTGAGTTGTGAGTCGAAAGTTGAAAGTTGAAAGTAGGAAGTTGTGAGTAATTAGTAGACGGTCGACAGTAAAAGCGGGCCAGGAGGCAAGGACGCCTTCACTGTCTTCTGTCGACAGTCCTCGGTCTACTAGCCAACATTCAGAAGTAGCCTTCCTGTTTTTTCTTTTCCATGCTGGCGGCCTGGTCGTGGTCGATGACCCGGCCCTGGCGCTCGCTGGTTTTGGTGAGCAGCATTTCCTGGATGATTTCCGGCAATGTGGTGGCTGTGCTTTCAACGGCACCGGTGAGCGGGTAGCAGCCCAGGGTGCGGAAACGGACGCTCTTCATCTGTGGCTGTTCTCCGGCTTCCATCGGCATGCGGTCATCGTCCACCATGATCCAGGTGCCGTCGCGCTGCACCACGGGGCGCTCCTTGGCGTAATACAGGGGCACGATGGGAATCTGTTCCAGATGGATGTACTGCCAGATGTCGAGTTCGGTCCAGTTGCTGAGCGGGAACACACGAATGCTCTCGCCCTTGTTGATGCGACCGTTGTAGAGCTTCCAGAGTTCCGGGCGCTGGTTTTTCGGGTCCCAGCGGTGGTTTTCATCGCGGAAGGAGTAGATGCGTTCCTTGGCGCGGCTTTTCTCTTCGTCTCGCCTGGCGCCACCAAAGGCGGCGTCGAACTGGTATTTGTTCAGGGCCTGCTTGAGCGACTGGGTTTTCATCACGTCGGTATGCACGGCGCTGCCATGCGTGAAGGGGCCAATGCCCTGGCGCACCCCTTCTTCGTTGATATGAACGATGAGTTCCATGCCCACTTCTTTTGCCATGCGGTTGCGGAACTCGATCATCTCGCGGAATTTCCAGGTAGTGTCCACATGCATCAGCGGGAATGGCGGTTTGCCGGGCAAGAACGCCTTGCGCGCGAGATGCAGCATGACGGCCGAGTCCTTGCCGATGCTGTAGAGCATGACCGGGTTGTCAAATTCCGCCGCCACTTCACGAATGATGTGGATGGATTCGGTTTCGAGTTGTTTCAGATGAGTTAAAGACATTGTAGTTTTAAATTCTGAGTTTGTTAGTTGACTGAGGACAGTCGACGGTCGACAGCAAAAGCGGGCTGGGCAGCCTTTACTGTCTTCTGTCGACTGTCCGCTGTCGACTCAAGTTCTAAACTGGTTTGCAGTTCCATTCCGGGAAGTGCTCGCGGATGTAGGCGTTGAGGGCGCGCTCGGCATCTGTGTATTCGCGGCCGGCGTGTTTGAGCTCGCCCTGCGCCTTGCCGCGCAGCAGGCCTGCACCCACTGTGATGTTGGTCAGGCGGTCGACCACGATCAGTGAGCCGGTCTCACGCAGCGTGGTGTAGGGGTCAAAAATGAGCGGCTCGTTGGTATTGAGTACGCCATGGCCGATTTCGTTCAGGCCCAGTTGCTCGGTCGGCTGCTGTTCCAGGGTGTTGACGTCGGTTTTGTAGTCCAGGTGCTCTACGCGCCCCGGAGTAACCAGAGGGCCACACTTGATCAGGTATTCCCGGCCCGGCTGCAGTGTCTCTTCGCTCATCCAGATAAAGTCGACTTCCGAGCGGCGGGCCAGTACCGGGTGGTCCCCACGGACCACCATGTTGCCGCGGGAAATATCCACCTCGTCTTCGGTGGTGATCAGCACCGCCTGGTTGGTATCTGCCTGCTCGGCTTCTTCTCCGGCCAGATAGAGGCTGGCGATGCGGGTCTTCTTGCCGCTGGGGAGTACTGTTATTTCGTCGCCCCGGCTTACGGAGCCGGCTTCCAGGGTGCCGGTAAAGCCGCGAAAATTGAGGTCGGGCCGCACGACTGACTGTATGGGCAGGCGCGTGAATGCGTTGGGGAAGTCGGCATCCACATCTACCCGTTCCAGCCATTCGGTCAGGGTAGGGCCTTCATACCAGCCCATTTTCGGGCTGCGGGTGACCACATTGTCGCCCTTGAGCGCCGACATGGGGATGAAGGCGCCAACCTGAACGCCCAGTTGGCGGGCGAACTCCGTGTAGTCGTCGAGAATCTCTTCAAACCGTTTCTGCCGGAACTCCACCAGGTCCATCTTGTTGATGGCGACCACTATGTGCTGAATGCCCAGCAGGGAGCAGATGAAGGTGTGGCGGCGGGTCTGGGTCTGCACGCCGTGGCGGGCATCAATCAGGATGACGGCGGCCTGGGCGGTTGATGCCCCTGTGGCCATGTTGCGTGTGTACTGCTCGTGCCCGGGGGTGTCCGCAATAATGAACTTGCGCTTGTCGGTGGAAAAGAACCGGTAGGCCACATCGATGGTGATGCCCTGCTCTCTCTCACTGGCCAGGCCGTCGACCAGCAGGGCCAGGTCCAGCTCGCCTTCGCCGGCCTTGCCCATGGTCTTGGAGTCTTTGGTGATGGAGGCCAGTTGATCTTCAAAGATCATTTTGGAGTCATGCAGCAGGCGGCCGATCAGCGTGGATTTGCCGTCGTCCACACTGCCGCAGGTAATGAAACGCAGCAGCCCCTTGTGCTCATGCTGGTGCAGGTAGGCTTCGATGTCGCTGTCGATCAGGTCGGATTGGTTCATATAAAAAGCTGTGAGTTGTGAGAGACAAGTTGTGAGTCGAAAGTGCGTTGATAGTCGACAGTGCACAGAAGACGGTCGACAGTAAGTATATGGTGCCGGTGCGTACTGAGGTGGCTTCGTTGTAGGCGGTGAGCCTTGCTCACGCATGCGTGGCCAAGGGCCACAGCCTACAGGGTTTCTGCGTGGCCAAGGGCCACAGCCTACAGGGCGAGAACCTACGCCGAGGCGATAAACCAGAGGTTCAGTACCGATTCTTTCTGGTTGTAGCGCAGCGGCTGGCCGGAATCGGCTTCGACCAGCCGGCCGCCGGCGCCCAATAGTACCGCGTGGGCGGCTGCGGTGTCCCATTCGCTGGTCAGGCCGAGGCGCGGGTACAGATCCGCTGAGCCGTCGGCGACCAGGCAGATTTTCAGGGAGCTGCCCATGCTTTTGATTTCCGGCGCTTCGTATTGCTCAACAAAGGCTTTGAACTCGTCGCTCTGGTGCGAGCGGCTGCCGACGATGCGCCAGCCTGATTTGCCGGCCGGGGGTGCGGCTACCCAAATCGGTTTTTCCGATTTATTTGGGGCGTCTGACGACGCCGTGCGTGGCCAAGGGCCACGGCCTACAAAAGCCTGACCGACTGCGGTGCCGCCGTGATAGGTGACCTCAAGGGCCGGGGCATGAACAACGCCCCAGACGGGTTCTCCCTGTTCGATCAGGGCAATGTTGACAGTGAATTCGCCGTTCTTCTTGATGAATTCCTTGGTGCCGTCCAGCGGGTCTACCAGCCAGTAGCGTTGCCACTGCTGACGTTCTGCCCAGGGAATGTCACTGCTTTCTTCAGAGAGTATGGGAATGTCGGGCGTCAGGGCCTGCAGTTGCTCCACAATCACTCTGTGGGCGGCCAGGTCGGCTTCTGTCAGGGGGCTGTTGTCAGCCTTGGTTTCGGTATCAAAGTCGCGGGCGTACACCGCCATAATGGCATCGCCAGCCTGGTGGGCAATGTTCAGTAGGGCGCTAACGGGGAGTTCTGTCATCGGAAAATTCTCGGCATCCAGTGGCACAGGTCTGTTTCACGGCGTTGTTACAGGCGGGACGCCAGGCCCCAGGTCAAAGCGATACCCCAGCCGTTCTATGTCATCAGCAAAATGGCGAGCAAACAATTGCTGCGCTTCTTCATCAAAGTATTGGCGGTAGTCGTCGCCCTTGCGCTTGCGGTTGGCATGAGGAATGTGGCTGATATCGATGCCCGTTCTGGCACTGACTTCTGACAACCCATTGGCCAGGTCTTCCAGGGGCACCACCTTGTGTACGACCCATTGCCCTTGTGCATCCAGCAGCTGGTCGCACAGTGGCAGTGTCAGGTGTCGGTAGTCATGGCCATCTGCCTTGGGACGCCGCGGGTTGAGGCCGGGTATCGGCGCCAGCAAACGATACCGGGTGTGCTGAAAGCGTCGGCGGCTGCCAATGCGCGCGTAGGACCAGCGCACGTTCAGCGGGGCCTGCGGCGCCAGCACGTTGTACAGAGGGCGCTGCTGCGGCAGGTTGCGCAGAACATCATGCAGACTGAGCCGGCGCGTGCTGGTCAGGTATTTCCAGCCGGATACAAAGCGGTCCCACGGGTTGCGCACTACGGTGAACCGGTAGTAGTCGCTCACTGGTGGCTGAGTGGGCGGCCAGTGTGGGTCCAGCACGCCATCATCAAAGTCCTTGCTGGCGTCGGCAAACAGGTGCTTGATGCTGGTCCCGGCAGACTTTCTGATATGAATGAAAATACATCGATGCCGATGGGAGAGCATTCAGACCCCGCCTTCTTCCCGGATGCTCTGGCGAACCCGACCGGCGAATTCAGCAAAGAACCCGGCCATCAAGCCCAGCATTCCGCCAAGTACTATGCCCAGGGCCAGAATCAATGAGGTATTGGGTCCGCTGCCACCGGTAGAGCCTACCGGAACGGCCAGTTGCCCTATGCGCCCGGGCTGCAGGCTGTCTCGGGTCTGCATCAGGTCCAGCATGCGGTCACCATAGCGGGCGGCCAACTCTGCAGAGGCTGATGTGTTGGCCGTGCTGAATTCGTTCAGGCTGGTTTCGATGCGTTCGATCTGCGTGCTCAGCAGGTCGCGTCGGTTATCCAGAGCTGTCTGCTGGCTTTCCTGCAGTCGGGTCAGCAGTTCCTGATGCAGTGTGGCGACCTCTGGTTGGGCTGAGTGGTCGGCCGATGATTCGATGCGGATCAACACGGAGTCTTTAGGCTGTTCAAAGCTGACACCAGCCGGGCGGCTTCTGCCTTCGTCCCGCAGGCTTTGCTGATGCAAGGGCCAGTGCTCATTCTCGAGGCGCTGCAGCACGTCACTGATGGCCTGCAGCGGCACGTATTCGCCTCCAGCGTTCTGGTACTGCGCCACTTCATAGAAGGTGACCATCTCGTGACGCACGGGCTCTGTGGGGGCTATGCGGGTATAGCCGAAGGCGGCCAGTATGATCAGGGCTGCGGTGCCCAGCACCCACCAGCGGCGTTTGATCAGGATCTTGGCCAGATCAACCAGGGAGATTTCGTCATCTGCGTAATGGGGGTATGGGTAATGCTCTGGGGGTTTGGGGGTCTGGTTGGTCATAGTTATTTAGTCGTGAGTTGGAAATTGTGAGTTGTGAGTCGAAAGTTGAAAGTTGAAAGTGTGTAACTTAGTCGACAGTGCACGGTAGACAGTCGACGGTTTTCTTATGAGAGGTCTTTTCTGAGCTCTTCGATTTCGCGCTGTATTTCGTCGTACTCTGCCAGCTTGCGTTTGAGAAAGCGGGCGGTGACGCGGCTTTTCTCTTCAATGCCCTGGGGTGTGAGCGTGTACAGGTACCGGGCCTTGTTGGGGCTGTTCCTGAAGTTGGTGGCTTTCACCAGGCCCTTGTCTATCAGCGCCTGCAGGCAGTAGTTGACCTTGCCGAGGCTGATGCCGAGTTCGCGGGCAATAGCACGCTGGCTGGCGGAGGGGTCAGCTTCGAGGGATTTCAGGATTCGGTAGCGGGTTTCGTCGGTTAGCACGGTCTGAGAGTTGAAAGTTGTGAGTCGACAGTGCACAGAGGACAGTCGACAGTTTTGCTGTTGGTCGACGGTGCACAGAGGACGGTCGACAGTGAAAGTACGACTTGCGTCGTTGGTCGAGTTCATGCGCGGCCAAGGGCCACAGTGTGAGAGTGTAGCTGCCTCAATCATCCAACATTGCTTTTACGGCAGTGGCCAGTTCTTCCAGGTTTTCCTTGATCACGCGCTTGACTGTTTCCGGGTCAATATCACCCAGATAATTGTGGACCAGTATGTTTCTGAAGCCGCTGATTTCACTCCAAGGGATTTGTGGATACTCGACTTTTCTGGCATCGGGCAACCTCTGGGTCGCTTCCGATAAAGTTTGCAGGTTTCTCACTGCGGCATCATAAAGGATGTCGTCGGTTGCGATATCACCCCTGTCCTCTATGCGCCTTATCTTGGTGATGCAATCAAGAATGTGCCGGGCATATGGCTTCCAGTCCTTGCTCACAATGGAACCGCCTCGCGAATCACATCCGCCCTGATGTGTTGGTTCAATTCGTGCTCTGGGATCAAGTCCACTTTTCGGCCAAACAGTTCTTCATAGGACCTGGCCAATCTCATTCTTTGACGGAACAGGTCATAACCTTTCGGCAGCTCTACCAGGATATCTATGTCGCTGTCTGCAGTCTCTTCTCTTCGGGCCACGGAACCAAAAATCCTGACATGGCTGGCGCCACATTGCTGCGCCAGTTTGTTAACGATGTCTTTTTTCTGGTTGATGTCATCCATCAACATGGTCATTCACCTTGATAAAACATTTGCGCCCTGACTGATTATAGCTCTGGGTGATGGCGCTCCAGCAGTGAAAAGGCGTTGTTGAATTGCTGGTAGCGTTGCTGCCAGCGGATATCGTGGTTGGTCATTTGAGTTGTTAGTCGAAAGTTGAAAGTTGTGTTGTTGGTCGAAAGTGCGTGTTAGTCGACAGTGCACGGATGACAGTCGACAGTACACGGAGGACGGTAATGGGAACAAGGCCAATCGGGCCTTGGGTTCCTCGCTACAATTCAATCGGGACTTGCGTCCCTCACTACAATAGAGGTTGGCAGTTCGGTCTGTTTCTCCGGGAATGCCTTGATGGTGTATGCCCTGATGCGGTTGTAGGTGTCAATAAACAGGCCGGTTGCAGTGCGTGCGTTCTGCAGGGCCTGAACCAGGTCTTCGGGCCTCTGCATGTATTCATGAACCAGTTGGTTGCGGACCTGGCGGATGGTGAGCCAATCTTCGGCACTTTTCAGAACACCCAGCTTTTCAGCTCGATTCAGGTTCTCCAGATGGCTGCCGGGCTCTTCTGCCAGAACAGTCAGCCAACGGGGTATCACTCGAGCCCCCAGTTGATCCTGCAGGCGGGCAAAACGGGATACGAACGCTTCCAGCACGACGGCTTCATCGGGCTGCTCGGTCAGCGCCTTGACCCAGTTGAGGTCTGGCGTGCGGTCAACGAACAGTTGCCGCCAGCTATAGCTCAGGTGCTCAATTTCCCGCTGGCTGACTTCCAGCGCCTGGATGAGTCTTGCCCAAGCGGCGGCGGTTTCGCTTTTGATGGTGTTGATCTGGGTTTGGGTGAGGCGCATGGGTTTAAATTGTGATTGCCTGTTGTAAAACAAGGAGGTCATCACGGTTCAAGGAGCTGTAAGCATCCGAGTTATGGATTTGCCATGCAGCCAGCTCCAAGCTTACACCGTACGCCCGACTCAAGCTGTATAGTGCATCCTTCAGGTTGCTGTTTTGCCTTAGAGTTTTACTGGCCGAAGCTCTGGGCAGCAGAAACTCGGCCGCAAAGGCTCGTGCCCGTTGCTCCAGTTTTTCTGGTGTACGTCCATTCAAGACCTCTGCAACAGGCAACGCTGAATGCCGATCCAGAACAAGATGGCAGATTTCATGAGCCAAGGTTGAGCGTACACGATGCTCATTAGCGGCCGCTTTGCTTGCTCTATAGTTCAATACAACAGCAGGTCCATGGTTCTCTCCCCACAAGGCGACAGCTTCAAAACTACTGTCTGGGAAGGCCTTCTTCTTTATTTGAACCTGCCATTGCCTAAGCAACTGCTCCGGTTCTACCCGGTCTTCCAGGTCAAGGTTCAAGCAGTCGCGCAACTTGCGAGCGGCCAAGTACCCTTGATCATGAGGGCGCCCCTCTTCTTTGAATTCGGACAGTATTTCAGTTGCAATGGAATCGAGCTCTTCAGTGGTGCAACCAGGTATTTCTTTCAGCAGTTCAAGCAGCTCTTTTTGCAGATTGAAAGGCATTGTGTCCTTGGACATTCTCGCTGCGGCAAGAATGACGCTATCTCGTGTCGGGTGTTCTGCGTCGTGCTCCCAGAACGCTGGGCCCTTATCTGCTTCGATGAGAGATAATTCATCAGGTCTGAGACCTGACAACAACTCAATGGCACGGTGTGATAATTTTTCCTGCCGGTCATCCCAGTGCTTGAGCGCCATCAAGGCCCTTGGATGCTTTGACTCAGCAAGCAAGCCTTTCAGCCCCTCTCCTATTGAGTTCAGGTCATCCACCACGCTGTCAAAGGACATCATCAGTTCCTTGTGGCGCGAGGGAATGTTGATCAAAAAACGTTCGCCCTGCCGAAGCAGGAAGACGCTAGGCAGAAAGATCCCCTTCATGGCCGAAGCGAAGTCATGGCGATGCAGAAAGCGATGAATTTGTTCCTCTTCGTCCCTGACTATCTCTGATGACAGGGTCGCCCACCGTTTCTCAGCTTCCTGGCGCAGGCTGGCCGGACTCGTTGCCTTAAGGGGCAATGGAAAGTCCTGTTCCAACAGTAGCCAAGGCCAAGCTCTACCCAGAAATTCGAACAGATCCAGCCAGGTCCACTCAATCGGCTCCTCGTCTTCAAGCGCCCATACCACTTCGCCACCAATGATCAGGCGGCCTTTCGCCCAAAGCAATCCTTCAGCGTCCTGCGCAGCCTTGTAGTTGAGAGTAAGCTGAATGCCAGTATTTGAACCTAGCTGTACTTTCTTATCCATTTCTCGAACTCTTGGAGGTAACCTTCCTGATCAGCCTTGTCTCTGAGCGCATCTTCCACCTTTTTTGGCAACCCCTGCCTTCCAGGAAGATCACCACGCCAGGGGTATGCGTGCCACGAGATTCCGGGTCGGGTGGGCACGGCCTCGTACACAGTACCTTGGTAGACGCAGTATATCCGGTCCGGCTGTTCCGGCTCGTCTTCGAACGCGGAATAGGGAACACCATTGTTCAGTATCACCGTCGCCAGTTGCTCATCAATTGACTTGGGGCACTTACCGACAGGTCCTTTCCTTGACGGCTGGAAGCCAGGAACATCCTTGTTCCAGCGGTGCTTTTTCCTGCCGTCACCGCGCTCATACGTCCAATCCATAGGTTTCTTTTTCTACTCGATGCTGACACTGCCTAGTGTTACCCAACCCGTCTGGCCTGCGCAATTGCCTTCCAGAACAGTCACCTCAACAAACTCCAGATAACGATCCATCTCGGAACTGCCGGTTAGAGCAATGGGAGTGCCTTGAAACACCCGACACGGCTGATATTCACTTGTCAGTCGCGGTTCCGGTAGAACCATGGGATTCCCTCCGCCCGGATTCCTGAGCCGGTAGATCTTGTTCGGTTCGGGGTAAACGGTAACACTCTGGTCAATGGAAATGGTCCCTGTGTTTGATCCGATACCTATGTTGTCATCCCCAATGTTTATAACTTGAGTGTCGCCCAGAAGCGCGATTGAAAGCAGTGAAATCGATACACCGCCTACCAAGCTCAGCATCCGATGTCTGCGTTTTTTGAACAACCCCTTCTTCATGTCCTTTCTCCCGTTTCAATGAACTCACCCTGCATAAGCGCACGGCAGAGAGGACATTAACCTCGACGTTAAACGGTGTGAAGGGGTTGCACAGACTGTGCGGTTTAAAACTGGACTGCAACAGCCTAGTCTTTCCCGTACAGATCCCTCGTATACACCTTCTCGCGGACGTCCTGGATGTCGTCGGTGAGGCGGTTGGCGAGGATGATGTCGCTGATCTGTTTGAATTCGTTCAGGTCCTTGATGACCCGTGAGTTGTAGAAGGTGTCTTCTTCCAGTACGGGTTCGTAGACGACGACTTCGATGCCCTTTGCCTTGATGCGTTTCATGACGCCCTGCATGGCGGAGGCGCGGAAGTTGTCGGAGCCAGTTTTCATGATCAGCCGGTGTACGCCGACCACCTTGGGGTTGCGGCGGATGATGGCGTCGGCGACGAAGTCCTTGCGGGTGGTGTTGGCCTCCACAATGGCCTTGATCAGGTTGTTGGGCACTTCGTCGTAGTTGGCCAGCAGCTGTTTGGTGTCTTTCGGCAGGCAGTAGCCGCCATAGCCGAAGGACGGGTTGTTGTAGTGGTTGCCGATGCGCGGGTCGAGGCTGACGCCTTCGATGATCTGCTGGGTGCTGAGGCCGTGGGTTTCGGCGTAGGTGTCCAGCTCGTTGAAGTAGGCGACGCGCATGGCCAGGTAGGTGTTGGAGAACAGCTTGATCGCTTCGGCTTCGGTGCTGTCGGTAAACAGTACTGCGGTATCCTTCTTGATGGCGCCCTGCTGCAGCAGGCCGGCAAAGGCTTCGGCACGGGGTGAGCGTTCACCCACTATGATGCGCGAGGGGTACAGGTTGTCGTACAGGGCCTTGCCTTCGCGCAGGAACTCCGGGGAGAACAGGATATTGTCGTTGCCCAGCTCTGCTCTGATGTCGCTGGTGTAGCCGACCGGCACCGTGGACTTGATGATCATGACCGCATCCGGGTTGATGGCGGTGACATCGCGGATTACGGATTCAACGGTGCTGGTGTTGAAGTAGTTGGTGTCCGGGTCGTAGTCCGTGGGAGTGGCGATGATGACGAAGTCGGCACCCTGATAGGCCTCTTCCCGGTTGGTGGTGGCCCGGAAGTTGAGCTCACGGTTGGTCAGGAAGTCTTCGATCTCCGCATCAACAATGGGGCTGTGCCGGTTGTTGAGCTGGTTGACCTTGTCTTCGATGATATCGAGCGCCACCACTTCATTGTGTTGGGCCAACAGCATGGCGTTGGAAAGACCTACGTAGCCGGTGCCGGCGACGGCGATTTTCATGTTGGGTCCTTGAGATGAGTATTAGTCGACAGTAGACGGTCGACAGTACACAGCGGGTAGTCGATCGTTGTGAGTCGAAAGTTATAAGTCGAAAGTTGGTGGTCGACGGTGCACAGTAGACAGTTGTGGGCCTTGTTCACACGTGCGGTACTTGTAGGCGGTGAGCTTGCTCACGCATGCGTGGCCAAGGGCCACAGCCTACAGGGGTTCGTGCGTGGCCAAGGGCCACAGCCTACAGGGATTTGTGCTCCGGACACGCTACCGCCCGGCCGGGTGAAGTGGCTTGCCAATATGTTCAGTTGTTGAACATGGATATTAGTAGATGGTTTGCGGGCCTTCAACCCGTTTTTTCGAGGTTATGTTGTTGTTTTGTAGGATGCGGCGCTCGCTACAAATCAGTTGCTCTGTCAGACCTGATAATAGTCGCGATACCAGGCCACAAAGTTGGCTACGCCCTCTTTCACCGGGGTGTCGGGCTTGTAGTTGACGGCCTGTTCCAGGGCGGTGCTGTCGGCGAAGGTGTCGGGTACGTCACCGGGTTGCAGGGGCAGCAGGTCCCTGTCGGCTTTCATGCCGAGGGCGTCTTCGATGGCTTCGATGTAGGCGCTGAGCTTGACCGGGTTGTTGTTGCCGATATTGAAGATGCGATACGGCGCGTTGCTGGTGGCCGGGTCGGGGTGGTTGCTGTCCCACTCGGGGTTGGGCTGGGCGACCTGGTCGCTGGCCTTGATCACGCCGGCAACGATGTCGGCGACGTAGGTGAAATCCCGAGTGTGGTTGCCGTGGTTGAACACCGGAATCGGCTTGCCTTCCAGAATGTTCTTTGTGAACTTGAACAGAGCCATGTCGGGCCGGCCCCAGGGGCCATATACAGTGAAAAAGCGCAGGCCGGTGGTTGGCAGCCGGTACAGATGACTGTAGCTGTGCGCCATCATTTCGTTGGCTTTCTTGGTGGCGGCGTAGAACTGCAGCGGGTGGTCCACGCCGGCGTGCTCGCTGAACGGCATGGTGGTGTTGGCGCCGTAGACGCTGCTGGTGCTGGCGTAGGTCAGGTGCGGTGTTTCGGCGTGGCGGCAGGCTTCGAGCAGGTTGGTGAAGGCCACCAGGTTGCTTTCCACATAGCTGTGCGGGTTTTCCAGCGAGTAGCGCACGCCGGCCTGGGCGGCCAGGTGAATGACACGCTCGATGTTGTGGTCTCTGAAGCAGGCTTCCACTGCGCTCAGGTCTGCCAGGTTGGCCCGAATGAAGTGGTACTCGGTGCCAGTGGCACGGGCGGTTTCTTCCAGCAGCTTGAGCCGGGCTTCCTTGATGCTGGTGTCGTAGTAGTCATTGACGTTGTCAAAGCCGACCACGGCGTCACCGCGTTCCAGCAGGGTTTTGGCAGTGTGAAAGCCGATGAAGCCAGCGGTGCCGGTAACGAGGTGTTTCATATTCGGAGGTCCACAGTGGGTAGTAGACTGTCGACGGTAGACAGTCGACAGTTGGATCAGGTTCGATTTGGGAGCCAATTGTAGGTCGAATGCCGGGTGGCCGCAATGTGGGGCACGTGCCGATTGAATTGTAGCGAGGCACGCAAGTGCCGATTGAATTGTAGCGAGGCACGCAAGTGCCGATTGAATTGTAGCGAGGCACGCAAGTGCCGATGTCGTATACAGGGACGGCTGCCGCCGTCCATCGGGACTTGCGTCCCTCGCTACAGGTGTGTGTTGTGGTTTGTTTATCGGGACTTGCGTCCCTCGCTACAGGTGTGTGTTGTGGTTCGTGTGTCGGGACTTGCGTCCCTCGCTACACATTCTGCGTTACATGTTGCGGCGGAGGAGCCAGGCGCCGACGCCGAGGGCCATGAGGACGGGGAACAGGGTGGCGAGGGCGGGTGTGAGGCCGATAAAGAGCCCGGCGGGGCCGAAGAACTGCTGGGCGATCTGCAGGACCAGGGCCAGGGCAACGCCCATGGCGATACGCATACCGATGGAGATGGACCGGGTGGAACCGAACACGAAGGCGATGCCGATCAGGCTGATGGCGAGCGTGAGCAGCGGCGCGCTGAGGCGGCTCCAGAATTCGAGCGCCACCACAGGGTCGGCGACGGCGCGTTCCTGCAGGAACACCAGTCGCTCGTAGAGTTGCGGCAGGGTCAGCACCCGCATGCGGGTGCCGAGGTTATAGATGATCTCCGGCGACAGCGGTGCTGCTATGGTGCGCGTGTCTTCGCTGTAACGCCGGAAGCTGACGTTTTCCCGGTCGGTGCCGGCCCATTCGGTGACCACCACATCAGTCAACTGCCATGCTTCTTCCTGCAGGGCCACTTCGGCAGCAGACAGGGTGTAGTCCACGTTGCCCTGATCATTCAGGGTAACAATGTAGACGTTGCGGGCATCCTGTGCGGTGATGAACTGGCCCACACTGACCATCTGGTTGCCGCTCTGATACCAGTCGCCAAAGTCCGGCCCGGCGTCACGGCCGATAAAATCAGCCCGGTAGAGGTTGGCTTCCAGCCGCAGTTGGGGGGCTATGACCTCCCCCATCACGAACAGCAGGCCGATGGCAAACACGGCCGGGGTCATGATGGTGGCCAGCAGACGCGAGGCCGGCAGACCGGTGGCGCGGATGGCGGTCAGTTCGCTGGTGGCCGCCAGGCCGCCCACGCTGACCAGGGTGCCCACCATGACGATAAAGGCGAAGAAGTAGCGATAGATCTCGCTGGGCAGCTCCATCAGCGTGAAGACCATCACGTGGTAGCTGGTGAAGGTCTCGCTGCCACGCCGGGAGAGTTCATCTGCATAGCCGAGCAGGCCCAGCAGGCTGCCGAACAGCAGGAAGACAATCAGAATGCTCTTGAGCGTTCGAAAGAAGATATAGCGGCTGAGGATGTTCATGACTCACCTCCCCCGCTGCGGGCCGGCCGGAGGCGCCCGACAGCCTGCCACCACAGGATGCTCAGGCGGGCTTTCCAGTCGAGCCGGAACAGCATGGCCGCGCCGATGGCCAGCAGGTGCAGCCACCAGTAGTTGGCCCACAGCGGGAAGGCTTCGTTGCGCACATTGATGTTCACCGTGCGCATCAGATACATGTAGACCACATAGAGGATCACGGCCGGCAGTACGGCGGCATTCTTGCCGGAACGCGGGGTATAGCGAGTGAGCGTGACAGCCCAGAAGGCGAACACGATGGCGGTGAAGGGGTACATCAGGCGTTGCTGGGCTTCTGTTTTGTCACGCATGTTGCTGGAGGCCCAGAGTTCATCCAGCGCCTGGCCATCGCGCCCTACACTGCCCGAGGGTTGAGGCACATCCAGCCGAATGTGCAGGCTCTCGAACAGTGACTTTTCCAGTTCATCGTCAGCGGGCCGTTCGCGCAGCAGTTCGCCATCAACAAGCACCAGGTACTGGGCGCCATCCTGCCTTGTGACACGGGCCCGGTCTGCCGTAGCCATGCGCTGCTCATCGTCTTCTATATAGGCCAGAAACACACCCAGCAGATCGCCGGAGTCGCTGTCACTGCCGCGCGCATAGAGGGTGCTGCCATCCGGGCCTACCGGGGCGAACTCACCGGGCTGGACCAGTTCGGCCGCTGGCCGGGCGGACAAGGTCTGCTCCAGCCCTGAGACCTGGCGCGCCGCCCAGGGCACCAGAACCAGCGAGAAAAACAACAGCAGCAGAGTGACCAGAGCAGCAACACCCAGCACCAGGCGCAGTATGCGGTTGTCGGAATAGCCGACGGCCTGCAGGACAACCCTCTCGCTGGAGGCGGAGAGCTGTCCGAGCGCCATTACTGCTGACAGGAAAAACGCCCCGGGCATGAGTTCCTGCAGCACGGCAGGCACTTCCAGCAGTATCAGCGCCGCCACGGCCAGCCCGGGCAGTGTACCGCCGAGCGCCCGCGTCAGCACCTCGCCAAACACCTCTGCCAGCATCAGCACGGTAATCAGCAGGCTGATAAACAGGAAGGGCACGGCGATCAGCCGCAGGATGTAGCGTTGGATGATCACGCTGAACCTGGATTCCTGGTTGGTGAAAACATGCGGGGATAATAACAGAAAAAAACCCGCCGCATGTTGCCATGGGCGGGTTTTCGGATGTCTGGCTCCCCGAGCTGGACTCGAACCAGCGACCAATAGATTAACAGTCTACTGCTCTACCAACTGAGCTATCGGGGAAAGTGCGCGTATCCTAGCGGCGCCTTCAAATCGTGTCAACACGTCGATGCAAGTTTGGTCTGTAGGCTGTGAGCCTTGCTCACGCATTCGATCCAAGGCACCCGTGCGTGGCCAAGGGCCACAGCCTACAGGTTTTTCTGCGTGGCCGAGGGCCACAGCCTACAACAAATGAGGCTTTTCTAGTCGTAGAGGGCCGCTTCCATACCCTGCAGCCAGACCATCGAGTAGCAGGCGCAGTCACCGCCGACAAATGACAGCGGGATGGGCAGGAACGCCAGCATCGGCAACGCAAGCCGACGCAGGGTCTGTTCATAGCGGCCGCGAATGCGTTCGGCAAAGTACTGTTTGCGCCGTTCGTTCAGGCGCCGGTTCATGGCCAGCACAGGGATGAGTGTGGAGTCGCCCATGCCGTCGATCAGTGCGAAACGGGTGGGTTCATCGCTGTCGGCGCCGGTCAGCACCAGGTTTTTCATGTTCATGTCGCCGATAACCACGGGTGACGACTGCACGTGGTCGAGAAATTCTTCCAGCGGGTCGACCAGATCCGGAGTGAACTGGTCGGTCTTGATCAGTTGCTTGAGGGTGGGCGCCAACTCCCCGTTTTCTGACCGCAAGCCCTGCACGGCCATGCCATAGCCCATATCGGTTCTGACCAGGCCGTTGAATTCGGGCAAATGCAGGTTGATGGGGTCATCATCACGCTGGCGGGCATCGACAAACTGGCGGACTTCGCGCATGAAGCGGGCAAATTTGTAGCGCCGTTTCAACAGCTTGCCCGGCGACTGCAGGAAGTCGGCAGGGGTTGCCGCAACGGGCCAATACAGCTTGAGCACCTTCACCAACTGGGAAGGATCGTCCGGATGTTCAAACACCAGCCGCGAAGAACCCTGTGCAATGGGTTCCTGATCTCGCAGTTGTACGCTACCGACCACGGCCAGTGTCATCAGGACAGCCCTGTCATATAAGTTTCATGTCCTTGTATTCTACGCTTCATATTTTTGTAATCCTAGACAAGTTGTGAGCCTCCGTTGTGGGCTGTGAGCTTGCTCACGCATCGAGCCGGGGCGCCTGCGGCGCCATGCGTGGCCGAGGGCCACAGCCTACAAGTGTGGCGGCGTCTGTAGGCTGTGAGCTTGCTCACGCATTCGAGGCGAGGCACCTGTGCGTGGCCAAGGGCCACAGCCTACAGATTTTTCTGCGTGGCCGAGGGCCACAGCCTACAGGGGTTCGTGCATAACCAAGACATGAAGCGGGGGTATGCTTGCCTGATGCGAACCGGGGGCAGTATCCTTGCGCTCTGATCTGAATGGCAGAGAATCGATGAGTACAACCCAGGCGGACTTTGACCAGAGTGCTTTCAACTGGACCGTGCGCGGCCGGGTGGTCACGGATGTGGCGCGCGACCCGGCGCAATTGGAGGCCTTTGCGGCTGCCTTCAGCGAGGCGGTGGGCAAGACGGTGTACCCGGCCAGCCTGCGGGTGAAAACGGTAGATATCCTGAAGTTTCGGCCCAAGTGGGTGGTCGAGGTCGGTATTCAGCGCCGTATTGTGGTGCCTGCCCTGCTCTACCGGGAACCGGTTTTCATTACGCACCGCTACCCCATGCGGCCCCCGCTGACCCAGAACCTGCATGTTTTTGCCGGCACCGACCTGGTGGAAGAACATGAACTGGAGGAAGGCTCACCGGTGCGCCTGCAGATAGACCGCAGCTATATGGGACGAGCCCATATCATTGACTGGGCCCGCTCACTGTCGAATGTACTGGACAGCGGCATGGGCAATACGGGCATCCGGTAGTCGCACAGACCATGTTCATTCCTGTCATCATGGCTGGCGGCATGGGCAGGCGGCTCTGGCCTCTGTCGAAGCCGCAGCGACCCAAGCAGTTTCTGTCGCTCGTGAGCCGCAATACCCTGCTGCAAGACACTCTCCTTCGCCTGCAGGGCCTGCAACATCACCCCCCTCTGCTGACCTGCAACCAGCAGCATCGTGCGCTGGCGGAGAAGCAGTTGCAGGAGATCGGAATCAACGACGCTACCTTGCTGGTGGAGCCCGCAGGTCACAATACTGCCCCCGCCGTCGCATTGGCGGCACTATATGCTCAGCACGCTCTGCCAAGTGACCCGGACCCGGTGCTGCTGGCCTTGCCGTCGGACCATCTAGTGGCGGACAAGGCAGCCTTTCAGGCGACCGTTAGGTTGGCTTTGCCGCTGGCGGAATCGGGGCTGCTGGTCACCTTCGGCGTGCAGCCTGAAGAACCTCATACCGGGTACGGTTATATCCAGCGCGGCAAAGCATTGGGGTCGACAGATGCCTTTCAGGTCGAACAGTTCATGGAAAAGCCGGATGCCGACACTGCGGCAGTCTTTGTGGCAGCCGGAAATTATTTATGGAATAGCGGAATGTTCATGTTCAGGACTTCAGCATTCCTGAGCGAAATGCAGGCTTTCGAGCCCGCTATCTTGGCCGCCTGCAAGGCGGCACTGGACAACGGCCGGAATGACTCGGGTGCAGTCTGCCCTGAGGCACGAGCTTTCTCCCACTGCCCTGCGGCAGCTATTGATACCGCAGTAATGGAACACACGGAGATCGCAGCTGTAGTGCCGCTGGAAGCCGGCTGGCAGGATGTAGGCTCATGGTCTGCTTTGCGGCGATTGCGCAGGTAGCGAATCGCAACGAAAGGGTCAGGAATCCTGCTGCTTCTGGTAGGCATTGATGGCTTTGGCATCGCCCTGCTGCTTGCGCAGAACGGCGATAATTTCCTTCTGCGATGCATTGAGGCTGTCGAGGAAGCGCTGGTCTTCCTGCTGCAGTTGTTCCACTGCATCGCGCAGCCAGTTGAGGTCTTGCGTCGACAGCGCTGACAGGCGGGACTCGCTGAGCAGGTCTTCCAGGATCTGCTGGCGCTCTTCCCAGATCTGCGGCACCCGGTCGGGCTCGCTGACGATCTTTTCCTGCATGGCGGCGGTCAGGGCCTGGATGCGGTCAAACTGGTTTTCGAGAGCCATGGGTACCCCCATCAGCGGCGACTGACGATGTCGGCAGGCAGTTCAACCTGCTGGGTGCGGTTCAGCAGGTCCAGCAGCAGTACCACCCGCTGTTCGCCGTGCGTACATTTGACGATGGCTTCCAGTTCCCGAAAACAGCCTTCGTTGATGGTGACCCGCTCGCCGGCACGAAACAGCGGTTCCGGTTCCAGCCCGGCCAGTTCGGCGCATTTTTTCTGCAGGCCTATCACGATGTGGTCCGGCACTGGCGTCGGTTTGCCATCAAACCCCACCACCTTGGTGACACCGCGGGTGTAACGAATGGTGGCCCAGTTGGTCTGCGGGGAAGCCTGAATGAACACATAGTGGGGGAACAGAGGTTCCTTGTTCCAGTAGACCTGCCGGGCCCGGCGGCGCTGGACGCTGTGCTGGGGCAGGTAGGTGTCTATCGCCTGACGTTCGAGATTGTCCTGAGCGCGAAAGCATTCCCGGGGTTTGCATTGCAGCAGATACCAGCGCAATTGCTGGCTGGCCGGGTCAGTCTCGGTGACGTCAGTGTCATTGTTTCGTTCCCTGATTGTCATGACTTTACTGCTCTTGGGACGCGATATGGTTTTTCGAGTGTACCGCCGGGCGGGAGCGTGCTTCAAGCCCCATGGGGCATCAGGCACCGTAGCGAGGGACGCGAGTCCCGATAAACAACCCCGTAGCGAGGGACGCGAGTCGCGATAAACAACCCCGTAGCGAGGGACGCGAGTCCCGAATGTAGCGAGCGACGCGAGTCGCGAATGTAGCGAGCGACGCGAGTCGCGAATGTAGCGAGCGACGCGAGTCGCGATGGGCGGCAACGCCGTCCCTTGTTGGGGGCCGGTCGGCCCCTGTCGGGACTTGCGTCCCTCGCTACAAATATGGTGCCTGGGTTTATCGGGACTTGCGTCCCTCGCTACAAAATATGGGGACTTGCATCCCTCGCTACGAGGTGCCGTTCTGGCCGCGGTGGCGCAGCAGGTGGTCCATGAGCACCAGGGCCATCATGGCTTCGGCGATGGGGGTGGCCCGTATGCCGACACAGGGGTCGTGGCGGCCCTTGGTCTCTACCGTGACGGCGTCGCCCTGGCGGTTGATGCTGCGCCCGGGGATGCGCAGGCTGGAGGTCGGTTTCAGGGCCAGATGGGCGATGATGTCCTGCCCGGTGGAAATGCCGCCCAGGATGCCGCCGGCATGGTTGGACAGAAAACCCTCCGGGGTCATCTCGTCGCGATGCTCGGTGCCTTTCTGTGCGACCACGGCAAAGCCATCGCCTATTTCGACGCCCTTGACGGCATTGATGCTCATCAGGGCGTGGGCCAGTTCGGCATCCAGGCGGTCGAAGATGGGCTCGCCGAGGCCGACCGGTACGCCACTGGCGATCACGGAGACCCTGGCACCGACGGAGTTGCCTTCCTTGATCAGCGCCTGCATGTAGGCTTCGAGTTCGGGCACCTTGTCCGGGTCGGCGGAGAAGAAGGGGTTCTCGTTGACAGCGGAGAGGTCCTTCATGGGCAGTTCGATATCGCCCAACTGGGACAGGTAGCCCCTGATCTCCACGCCCAGATGTTCGCGCAGGTACTTCTTGGCGATGCCGCCGGCGGCGACCCGCATGGCGGTTTCGCGGGCGGAGGAGCGGCCACCGCCGCGATAGTCCCGAAAGCCGTACTTCCGGTCATAGACATAGTCGGCATGGGCGGGGCGGTAGAGGTCCTTGATGTTGCTGTAGTCCTTGGAGCGCTGGTCGGTGTTCTCGATCAGCAGGCCGATCGGGGTGCCGGTGGTCTTGCCTTCGAAAACGCCGGACAGAATGCGCACCTGGTCGCCTTCGCGGCGCTGGGTGGTGTAGCGCGACTGGCCGGGTTTGCGACGGTCCAGGTCGCCTTGCAGATCGGCTTCGGAAAGCGCCAGCCCGGGCGGGCAGCCGTCCACGACGGCGCCCAGAGCCGGGCCGTGGCTTTCGCCGAATGAGGTCAGGGTAAACAGAGTGCCGAAGGTGTTGCCGGACATGCGCGCCAGTTCCTGCAGTGGATCAATGTGGACGGTGGAGTTTACCTGAATTGGCGGTATATCTGTAGCGAGGCACGCAAGTGCCGATAAACCCTGTAGTGAGGGACGCAAGTCCCGATAAACCCTGTAGTGAGGGACGCAAGTCCCGATAAACCCTGTAGTGAGGGACGCAAGTCCCGACAGGGGCCGCTGGGCCCTCCAAAAAGGCGGTATTGCCGCCCATCGCGACTCGCGTCGCTCGCTACAATCGGGACTCGCGTCCCTCGCTACAACCCCCTTGCTGCAATCGGGACTCGCGTCCCTCGCTACAACCCCCTCGCTACAATCCCCTTGCTACAATCGGGACTCGCGTCCCTCGCTACAACCCCCTTGCTGCAATCGGGACTCGCGTCCCTCGCTACAATCGGGACTTGCGTCCCCCTCGCTACAATCCCCTTGCTACAATCGGGACTCGCGTCCCTCGCTACAACCCCCTTGCTGCAATCGGGACTTGCGTCCCTCGCTACAGGTGGCACGCCCACAAAAAAAGCCGATGGGATTGCCATCGGCTTTTTCGGAATCTGGCGGAGAGAGAGGGATTCGAACCCTCGATGAGATTTCTCCCATACACACTTTCCAGGCGTGCGCCTTCAGCCACTCGGCCACCTCTCCTGCGCTGGTTCCGGCGGCGGCGCTGAGGCTGCCGCCAGAACGCGGCGAACTTTACTGGATGCGTGACCAGATTGCAATGTTTTCCTGATAAAACAGAGGGTTACCGTGCTGTAATGGTGTAGGACTCGACGATGTAACCGTCGCCGTCAATCACGTCGACGCTCCATTCGCCGCGCTGATCGTCGCCGATAGTCCGGCGCGACCAGGTGCGCCAGCGTGGGCCGCCGACATCAAAGCTGACTTCGGATACGGTGCTGCCTTCAAAGTTCCAGCGGTGCCGGACGGTCTGGCCTTCGAAGTCGCGCAGGTCGGTGAACAGATAGACTTCATTCATGCCTTCGGGGATGGCATTCAGGGTGAGCAGGGGCTCACGGTCTTCAATGCCGACAGTGAAGATAGCCCGAGCCACTTCACCGCTGGAATGTTCCGGAACGTCCATCGCAGAACCATGATCATCACCCTGGACCATGGCAATCGGCAGCAGCAGACTGGCGACAAGTGCGAGCAGCAGTTTTTTCATCGATTTGACTCCTTTTTGACCATCTGATGATCGATCAGTCAGTTAGGCCGGGCAAATGGGCCCGACCGTTATGGGGTGTATTGATTCCGTCAGGTAAGGGTAGTTCGATAAGGGGTTCAGTACCACCCGGACGGATGAAAAATGTGACCGGGTTGTGGGCTGTGTAGCGAACGAATTGTAGCGAGGGACGCGAGTCGCGATTGTAGCGAGGGACGCGAGTCCCGATTGTAGCGAGCGACGCGAGTCCCGATTGTAGCGAGCGACGCGAGTCCCGATTGTAGCGAGCGACGCGAGTCCCGATGGACGGCAACGCCGCCCTTTTTGAGGGGCCCGGCAGCCCCTGTCGGGACTTGCGTCCCTCGCTACAAGAATTTTGCGTCCCTCGCTACAAGAATTTTGCATCCCTCGCTACAATTGGGGCTCGCGATCAGTTGCGGTTGGCGAGCATGCCGTTCATGATTTCGAATTGCTGCTGGAGGAAGCTTTCGGTGTTGTTCAACTGCGCAATGATGCGGTCGTTGAAAGAGAACTGGGCACGCAGCCGGGCTTCCTGAGCGTTCATGCGCTGTTCGAGACTCACGCGCTCTTCGAAGATCTGCTCCATCTGGGTATCCAGGCGGTCCAGCCTGGTGGTGATGGTGCCGCGTGAAGACAGCATGTCGGCGAATGTCTCTTTCAACTGGTCGAACACGCCCTGAATGTAGTTGACGGTGCCGCGCTGGCCTGTTTCTCCACCCAGAACCCGCAAGGTAATGCCCTTGGCCGGGTCGGCCTCGCCGGTGGCTTCCTTGCCATCGACGGTTTCGGAGTTGGGAGTCAGGCCGGTAACGTTCGACAGATTGGAGTCGATGTCGTTCAGGCGCACCTTGGAGTCTTCCCCGGTCGAGGTCGAGAAGATACCGAAGATGTTGGTGTCCGGGTCGTACTGCACTTCCACAAACTTGCCGGCGCCCATCAGTGCCGGGTCGGCGTTGATGGCACGCGTCATTTCGGCCGCCAGAGAGGCGCCGGTGGTATATACACCCTCTTCCAGCTCGATGTCGCCGGAGGCAATGTCATCTACGGTCACCTGGAAGCTGTTGTTGGTGCTGTCCAGCACTACCGCAGACGAGAAGTCGGTCCCCGGCGACCCGAGGATGTAACCATTGGTTGCGGCTTCCTGGCCACTGCCCGCTTCCAGCACCTGGCCACGACCGATGGCCTTGGTGCCGTTGATGGTGCCCTCTACATCCTTGCCGGTTACGACCTGGGATTCACTGCCATCGCTGACACCAAAGCCCAGCTGGGCAGCGGCTGACGAGGTGACGGACTCGATGGTGACTCTGGTCTCGTTGTCAAAACTGATATTGAAGCTGCCGCGCCCCTTGCTGTCCTGTTCGTATGAAACGACACTCTGGGCATCAAAGCCGGGTACCGCGCCCTTGGGCAGACCGAATTCATCCCGGCCGTCTATCTGCGGGCCAGCTTCCGCGAGCCCCAGCAGATTCTCTGCGGCGGCATTGGTGTCGGTAATTTCCAGCGCAGCCAGGGCACCATAGGTGGCGCTGGTCTTCTCGCCCATTTTTGACTGGCTTTCAAAATACAGCTCGCCATCGTCATTCAGCCGGGCCTTGATGTCCCCGGCCATAAAGGCACCACCGCCATCGGCGGCGATCAGGGCCTGATCAAGACGGGTCTGGATGTAGGCCAGGGTTTCATCGGCGTCGGCACCGCTGATGTCTTCATCCAGGGCGACATCGATATCGACACCATCCATGCGCAGCGTGAACCCGACCGGGTCGGCCGCAAAGTCTTCCCCGCCGGTAATCACGGCGCCGGGCACGGTGCGGTCTCCGCGTCCATCGGAGATGACATTCAGCACTTCGCTGCTGCCGGTATCCGCAGTTTCAAGCACCAGGCCGCCGGATTCCATGCGGGCCAGAACCGAATTCGCCGGCAGGCCGGCGTCATCCAGGGCGTTGTTGAGCGCCAACTGGATGCTGTCCAGGTTGGTGATTTCGCCGTCGCCATTGATATCAGTGGTGGCTACTTCATCGACATCCACAAACAGGCGCTGGCCGTTGTATTCGAATTCAAAGCCTGAGGCCCGATTGTCGAAATTGATGTCGTTCTCGATGGGGCGGCTGCCCGGCAGCGTCATCGCTCCGGAGGCGGAAGCCTGAATGTTCGGGTCGTCGTTGATGGCGGTCTGGATCGCCTGAGCCAGTTCTTCCGGCGTCTCATAGGTGCCGGCAGGCACCTCTATGGATTGCGATTCCGCCACGCCATAGCGGTTCTCGATGCTGATCTCGAACGCGGTATCCGCAGCTATGGTGACCCCCGAGCTGGAGGCGCCTTCGGCACTGGCCAGACCCAGGACGTCTTCGCCCGGCGTTGTGACACCGCTCAATTCTATGGACTGGCTGCCACCGTCGACCTCTGTGGAGAACACCAGGCGATTGCCGGAATTGAATTCTGCACGCACCACACCGGAAAGCCCGGCCGCGTTCAGCTCGGAGTTGATATAGGACAGCATGTCATCACGCGTCCGCTCTTCAACAACATTGCCTTCGTTGTCGAGCTGGCTGGACATGTCTTCATCCAGAGTGATGGTGTGGGTACCATCGGCGCTGGTTCCGGTCAGATCAAGATCGAAGGTGACCGGGTTGCTGCTGAAGTTGAAGCTGTTGTCTGCAAAGACTTCGCGGCTGCCGGGTGTTGTGGTGGCGCCAAAGGCCTGGTCAGACAGATTGCTGTAGAACTGGCCGGATACACCACCCTGCCCCGGCTCGGTGAACCCCAGTGTGTTGGCAACTGTGGGCGCCATGGTCTCGAAGAAGACCTGAGACTGGCTGCCATAGCGACTGGACACGATGTTCATGCTCTGCTCAACGGCATCGAACTCCACCGTCACGCTGCGCCCGCGGTCCTGGAAGGATGTGGTGTTGTTGATGCTGTTCTGAATCATCAGCGCCAGATCGTCACCGGAGCTGTAATTGCCATGGGCCAGCTGTACATCGGCCGCGGTGCCGTCGATGTTGAGGCGGAACTTGTCGTTCGAAGAGCCGATGACCACATCCTGGGCAAAGTCGAAAGCGGCTACCGATTGACCATCAAACCGCCCCTGCGTGGCCACCTGGGTGATTTCGATATCGTACTCGCCGGGTTTGGTGTCACCGCCCTTGGCGATGTAGTTGATCAACGGGTCATTGGCCTGAGTCTTGCTCGCCAGCAGGCCGGAGAAGTTGTCAATGTTGTCCCTGAAGGCTGTTTCCAGCTTTTCTGCATTCAGTGCCAACTTGAAATCGTTGTTGCGGTCGGTAAAGATGCCGATATCCGCCAGTGAGCGGTACTGGCTGTCTTCAAGCCCTTCCACGATCTGCGTGAGCGCCCTGCGCACCTGGTTCTCTACCTGTCGGAGGGCAGAATCACCCAGCAACAGGCCGGCTTCGCCGGACCCCTGATCGAAGGCGGTAAATTCTTTCGCCAGTTCCCTGAACTCGTTGTAGGCCTCGAGGAAGGCTTCAACCCGCTCCACCATGGCGCCCGGATCACGGGTGATGTTGAGGTTGACGGTACTGCCATTGGTTGCATTGTGCAGGTTGATGGTGGTGCCGCGCGCCACTTCGGTGAGTTCGTTGGTGGCCGAAGTGATCTGCAGGCCGTTGACCGACAGATTGGCGTCCATGGCCTTCTGGGTCATGCTCATGTTGCTTTCCGGGTCATTCTGACCGGGGTTGAACGCCAGCGATTGCAAGCCGGAATCACCATTGGCGGTGATCTCCATGGCATTCTGCTCGCCGGTATCTTCCGAGGTAAACAACAGACGGTAACCCTGGCCATCGTTGACCAGAGATGCCCTGACGCCCATATCCGCCTGATTGATCGTGTCGCGGATACCCGTCAGGGTGTTGTTGCCGGATGACAGTTCGATTTCGAATTCGTTGCCATCGGTATTGGGTGTAAAGCCGACGATGTCATCGTCCTGGTTGTATTCATAACCACCGAAACGGAACGTCAGGGTTCCTGTGCCTACGGTATCGGTGACGGCATTGTAACGCTGCGAGGCCAGCGAGTGCGCCTCTGCGACATTATCAATACGGAGCGTGTAGTTGCCGGTCTCGGCCTGGTTGTTCGTGGTCGCAGTGACGGCCTGCTCGTTGCTCGAGGTGGCACTGGTTCTTCGAATGGCGTTGAGATCAGACAGCGATGAGGCGCTGGACTGAAGATTGCTGATGGCGGCCTTGATTTCGCCGTACGCGGAGATCTGCGCTTCTACCTTTTCCTCTCGACGGTCCAGCCGCAGATCGGAGGCTTCACGCTCGGCCTTGATGATGTCTTCGACAAGCTCGGACGTCAGCAGACCTGAACCGATACCGAGTGACTGAATGCTGGCCATAACAAATCTTCCTCACACACAACGAGAAAAGGACACTCAGTGTAACGGCCAATGGTCGTTACACTTGAGGTCCTGTTTTGTAAGCATATGTAGCCTTTTGCATCTCTGCTACGTGCGGCATCTGTCTCGTTGCCAGATTTCGCCCTACACCTGTGCTCTGAATAAGCTGAGTGGCTCCTCTTGATTCAATTTCCGGGCCAAATTCACCGCTTCTTCACTCGGGATCTGGCGAATCAACTCCTGGGTAGCCGTATCGAACACGGAAACCACGGTAATACCTGTTGTTTCGTCCAGTCGGAACTCCAGTGACCGTCGTGTATCCTGAAAATAATCCTGAATGCGGGCTATGGCCTCATCCAAATCAGGTACTTTGGTCTCCGGTTTCCCGGCTTCCAACAGTCCAACCTTGCCAGTCAGTTTAAAGTCACCGGCAGTAGCCGGCAAGAACTTGCCTGTTTCAGTCGAGCTGTCAGTTCGCTTTCCGGCAGATGCTTGGGAAGGCTGGCTTACTCCGGAGTTCAATTGTTCCACCGAATTGGCCATGGCTCTATCCTCAAATACACATCAGACCCAACTACCCTGTCTCTTCAAACCCCGGTTAAGTGAGGGGCAGACCACCTGTCCGTGGTGGGCTGCCCCTCGGGGTCAGCGGGCTATTAACCCAGCAGCGTCAGCGCCTGCTGTGGCCGCTGGTTGGCCTGTGCCAGGATGGAGATACCAGCCTGCTGCAGTACCTGCGTCCGGCTCAGCTCGGCCGATTCAGCGGCAAAGTCCGCGTCACGGATCCGGCTGTTCGCGGCCGTCAGGTTCTCCCGGGTGATCTCCAGGTTGCTGATGGTGGATTCAAAGCGGTTCTGAATCGCACCCAGGTCAGCCCGTACTGCGGACACCGTGCTCAGGGCATTGTCGATGGAGACAATGGCTTCCTGGGCGCCCTCGAAGGTGGAGATATCCAGATCGCTGATGAACGCACCAGACTCACCGCCACCAAAGGTACCCACCTGCAGTCCCAGCGCTTCCAGTGCTTCCGCACCGCTGCTACCAGAAGAGATCTCGATCGCCCCGGCTGAGCTCAGCTTGACTGTCGAGTAGGTAGTCGCCGCGACTTCAGCGTAGGTTTCAGTACCGCTGATATCGCCTTCACCTACACCGACGATAGTGGAGCTGAGACCAATCGAGTTGCCGAAGTCGGACGAATCCAGACCAAGCTGGCTGTTTCCTTCCAGGTTGTTGTTGATGGCAACCGACAGGTTACGACCATCCGCAGCTTCCAGAGTCATCGTCCGACCGTTGTCGATCGCTGTCACCCCGGTACGACCGGAGATCGCATTGATGGCGTTGATAGCCGCCTGACGATCCACATCTTCGTCACCAGTGATGTTGAGACCAGCAGTCTCGACGCCATTGATGAAGATGGAGCCGGAAGAGCCCACATCGGCAGCACCTGCCGCTGTACCATCACCACCGTTGAGTCGAGTCGCATTGACCTCGGCAGTCACACCGGTGGAGCCGCTGGCGGCATTGATGGCGGCAGCGGTAGCTATACCACTGGCAGCTACATCACTGCTGAGCGCGGTGCCGTCAGAGGCACGGTCGTCTTCAGCGATGGCGGCACGGATGGATACGCCGTTGATTTCCAGGTCACCATTGTTGAGGCGCGGAATCTGACCTTCCTCAACCAGGTTGGCACCGTTCTGGAAGGTTCCGCTGACGGCGAAGGTACCGTTCTGCAGGCGAACCTGAGAGTCGGCATCTTCTGTCGCTGAGGTGAAGACCAGTGCGTCACCGGTTCCATTCAGAGCAACAGAGACATCACCATCATAAGGGCTGGCTGCAATGGCGTCTTCTACCGCTCCCAACAGGTCATCCATGTTGTTCAGGGTGCCTGCGGCCAGGGTCAGAGTTTCGAAACCACCGTCATCCACATTGATGCGGAAGGTGTCGTTGACACCTGTCTCGATCACCAGTGGGTTCAGTTGGGCATCGATATCGTTGCCGTCGGCAGAGATGAAGTTGCCGTCGCTGTCCACCGCGTAGGCGCTGGTTTGAGCAACACCGGCACGATCATCCAGCTCGACATCGGCAAGAGTAGTAACAGCAACCACGGCGCCATCATTACCAATCACCGGGTCCACAGTAGGATCATTCGGCAGACCCATTTGAACCCCGTAGCCCGCCGCATCCGGATCACCATCAGAGCTCAGTACGACCTGATCACCAACAGCAGTCACCGTAATGCCACTGCCCGCTACCTGGTCATCCAGGAACGTCTGGAGTTCATCGGCGAAATCAGCTGCGTTGCCGGAGAAGGTTGTGCCATCAAATTCCAGATCCCCCAGTGCATTGCCATCCACGGTCAGGCCGACAAAGCCGTCATTGTTGGCAGCAGTGGTGAAGGCAGCGACATCAGTGATGACCAGGTCACCACTTTCCTGATGCTGGATCCAGTCAAAGAGATCATAGGTCTCGATATCAGTATCAGCACCAATGGCGATGTTATCGATAGCATCATCCAGAGCCGTGATGTAGACACGAGTGCCGTCACTGGAGACAGTAGCCTCCAATTCGCCAGCCGCATCACTGGTAGCAATACCCGCGTTCACCGCAGCCGCAAAGTCCTCGGCACTGGTGTACACGTCATCGGCGATAGCAAACACGTCACTGCCGCCAGCACCGCCAGTGTAATCAAACTCAAGGGCGGTGTTGCCGTCTGTGTCGAATTCGTTGACACCATCGAACACAAAGTCGAACTGGACGCGATTGAACTCGCCGCCATCGATACCATCGGCAAACTGAAAGCCACCCGGGATATCAATGCTGCCCGAGCGCGCGACAATGGTAGAACCATCACCGTCGGCCAGACTGCGGAACGTAATGGTGCCATCAGCTGTGTTGGCTACAGCCTCAAACAGCGGCTCATCATCGTCATTGCGGAAAACATCGTTTTGCGTGATGTCGGTGTTGGCCAGAGCGGCGTTGATCTGATCAGCAAACTGCTCCACGTCGTCATAAACGCCGGCACCAGAGCCTACATCGCTGTCCGGGTCCAGGTGGAAGGTCTGGAACCCTTCACCGTCCAGAGCCACATCGAAAGCCAGGTTGGTCGCATTGATTTGCGTGCCGGTCAGGTCACCGAACATGCCAGTGGTGAAAGTACCCTGAGTCTGCTCGGTCAGTGTTTCGGCGTTGCGCACACCAGAGTTCAGCGTGGCCTCACGACCACCATAGGTGCCTGCAACCAGACCGGAGTTGGCAATATCACCAGTACCGGTACCGTCACCACCTGAAATGGTGATGTTGGAGCCGTCATTGGAGATCAGGGTGTAGCCACCATAGCTGGTGCCTTCCTTCAGACCGGTCGCTTCTTCGGTCAGGCCACCGTCGAGATCAACAGTAATGTTGCGACCGTCTTCGGCAACCAGTTCGACACCGCCGGCATCGCCAGCGCTTACTGCGGTAACCCCAGTCTGATCAGCCTTGGCGTTGATCGCCGAAATAACCGCACTGCGGTCATCAGCGGCATTCACGCCACCGGTAGCCAGAGAGATTTCCACACCATTCAGGGTCAGAGTACCCGTGGTGTTGGCGGGTTCCATGCCCACGCCAGCCGCGACGTTGGCATTGACCTTGGCAGTCACACCAGTCTCTGAAGACTTGTCGTTGATCGCCGCCACCTTGGCAATGGCCGATGCCGCCGCGTTGACTACAGACGACGGGTCGTCAGCAGAGCGCGAGGCTTCAATGGCTACACCATTGATGCTCAGGTCACCATTGGACAGGGCTTCACCGCTGCCGATGGCGCTGACACCTACGGCTTCAGCCGCACCCAGCTTGGTCGTGGTCAGCTCACCGATGGATACGCCCACGGTCTGACCCGCGTTGGCACCAATCTGGAAGATACCCTCGAAGCTGCCGTCGAACAGGTTACGACCGTTGAAGTCGGTCTCCTCTGCTGTCCGCTGGATTTCTGCAACCAGCTGCGTGACCTCTGCCTGCAGGGCAATACGGTCATCATCAGAGTTGGTGCCGTTGGCTGACTGCACCGCAAGCTCACGCATACGCTGCAGGTTGTCAGTGATGGTACCCAGAGAACCTTCAGCCGTCTGCGCCAGAGACACACCATCACCGGCATTCCGGATGGCTTGCCCCAGGCCACGCGTCTGAGATTCGAAACGGGTTGAAATGGCCAGGCCGGCAGCATCGTCTTTGGCGCTGTTAATGCGCAGACCGGACGACAACCGCTCCAGAGCCGTTGCGTTTGCCTGACCTGAATTGCTCAGATTGCGCTGAGCGTTCAGTGAGGCGATGTTGGTATTGATGATCTGTGCCATGACGTTGTCTCCTCAGTTACATGCCGGCGGCTCGCCCGAGACGCCGTTGCACAACATTGCACACTGGGGTTGGCGGCAGGTGTTTTGAGATCTTTAGAAAAAAAATGGGGGTTGTCGGAAGCTGGAAGTTGGAAGTTGGAAGTTGGAAGTTGGAAGTTGGAAGTTGGAAGTCGACAGTGTGATGTATCGTCAGTGGTTCGGATTTCTGAAGAGGCAATATCCGTAGCGAGGGACGCAAGTCCCGATAAAAGAGGCACCGTACCCTGTAGCGAGGGACGCAAGTCCCGATGGCGGCGCATGCCGCCCTTTCGTGTTCATGGGGGCCTGTCGGCCCCATCGGGACTTGCGTCCCTCGCTACACGTCCCTCGCTACAGGGATCGACCGCCATCGACGGGGATGCTGGCGCCGGTGAGGTAGCCGTTGTCGAGGATGTAATCCACCGTGCGCACCACAGGCGCAAACCCGCCCATGCGCTGCAACGGTGTTTCGGCGATGACCTGGCGGCGAGCTTCTTCTGTATGCTCGGGCAGGAATTCCAGCGGCCCGGGCTGGATGGCGTTGACCCGGATCTCGGGCGCCAGCAGGCGAGCATAGGCGTCGCTCAGGTTCTGCAGGCCGGCCTTGGTCGCGCAATAGGTGCGGAAAGTGCCGGACGGGCGGCGGGCAAATATATCGGTGATGTGAATGATATTGCCGGTGTCTTCCGGGCAGCGCCGCAGGGCTTCGGTGCAGCGCTCATTCAGCAGATAGGGCACCTGCATGTGCACCTTGCAGTACAGATCAAACGCCTGCAGCTCCTCTCTCGGGTCGTTGCCGGTGGGCTTGAAGGCCGAAGCATTGTGAACCAGCAGACTGATATGGGGATAGTCGGTGAGCACGCGGTTAATCCAGGTGTCCACTGCATCCAGATCAGTCAGTTCCACTTCGGTCATGTCGGCGCCAAGCCGGCGCAGTTCGTCCACTTCATCATGATGGGTACGGTAACTGCCAATAACCGTGTGACCCTGCGCCAGCAGATGGCTGGCCAGTTCATAGCCCAGACGACGGCCTGCACCGGTAATTACTGCAATCATTCCGTCTTCCTTCCTTCTATACGGCGGCTGAATCAATATCTGCGCAGAGCAGAAAACAGTGTATCAGCTTACGCTGCAGCAAGGCCGACGGACCAGGCAAAAAAAACCCGATGGCTGCATTGCAGCCATCGGGAAAGATTGCCCAGCAAATGATTTTCCGTAATCAGAAACCGGCTTCTATCCTGAATCCGGTGAGTGCACTGTGACTGTTGCAGCCGTCGTGCCAGATTTGATCTGATCAAAAGAAAATATTGAAAAATGTTTTAAATCAGACAGTTACAGGAAAGTACCAACAAATGGGTAAGCGCGAGGTTGAGAGTCGCCCGATATCGCCCCGCCGAGCAAGCCCCAGAGTGGTGCACTCGGCGTCGACAGGCACCAGAGGTGACCACCGAACCCGTAGCGAGGGACGCGAGTCCCGAAAACAACCTGTAGCGAGGGACGCGAGTCCCGATTGGGCCGACAGGCCCACGTGAGGGGCCGCTACACCGCCTATCGCGACTTGCGTCGCTCGCTACAGGTCAGTCAGGAGGCAGGGTTGTGTTCGGGGCCTTGAGAAAGCTTCCTGCCAGGGCCCGGCAGGCAAGCGAACCATTTGTGGTGCCGCCGGATGGCGCGCAGGACCCGGAGGATCAGCGGGCCGCTTGTCTGAGCGCAGCGAGTTTGTGGCCCGCCCGACGGGAACCAGCGACAGCCGGAAACAAGGCACCACGGTTCGCGGTCTGTCGGGGCTGGCAGAGGCCTCTCGGGCCCGATCGGGACTTGCGTCCCTCGCTACACGGCCCCTGCCACATTTGTCGGGACTTGCGTCCCTCGCTACGGGTCATCCTGGCCGTAACCGGCCCGCGGCTGGGCGACCCACCAGCGGTCTTCGTAGCCGTGGCCGTGGATGTTGCCGGGCTCGTTATCTTCACTGAAAAGATACAGCGGACGATTTTCATAGGCCCACTGCAGCCGACCATCGGAGCGGGTAATCACCGAGAAGCCTTCCGGCGGAAACTGCCGATGTCGGGATTCGGCCACATGCGGCGGGAAGCGGCGGGCACAGTCACCGGTGCAAGTGGAGGCGGAGGCTCGGTCACGGCTGTAGGTGTAGAGCGTCATGCCTTCATCCGTGGTCCACACCAGCCCGATCTGGGTCTGCCGGGAAGCCAGCGGAAAATCGTGGTCATCGGTTTCCCAGGCGACTGCCTGCGCTGCCGCAAGCGCAGCGACCAATACAACCGGCCAGAAGATTCTATAAGCCATGCGTTCCTCATGTGCGATAGCGTTGGGCTACCCTGCCATTATCTGCATTACAGGGCCACACTTGAATCGGCTTTGCCGGTTATTTGAACAATCGGGCGGTTCTGGCGCTGTGCGTGGCCGAGGGCCACGGCCTACAGGTGCATGACGCCATCAGGTGCTTGTGGTTTAATGCGGGGCATACTCAGTGCTGATACTCCAACAAGAATCGGAAGCCGATACCATGAAGTTACTCCTGGTCATCATACTGACTATTGTGTCCTCTCTGACAGCCTGGCTCTATGTGGAGTTCGAGTTTCATGTGTCCTACCTGATTATTCTGGTTTCGTTCTATGTAACGGTCTACTACGGCCTGAACCGGGTGATCGACAAGCCGCGCAACGACGCAGCCCCGACCAAAGACTCACCTCGACGCCGCAATTAGGGAAAACAGACGCAGACAATGTCGGATACCACGGAAGCCGCCAGCCAAACCCTCGCCGAGCAACTGCTTGAGGCCATAGAGCAGAACGATGGCGAGGCCATGGCCATTCTGGTAAACGACATGCCAGCGCCGGATTTTGCCGAATTCGTGCGCGAGCAGGCGCTCGACCTGAGCCACAAGCTGCTGTCCTTTCTGGCCATAGAACAGCGCGCCCGCGTCTTCGGGTATTTCCAGCCGGAAGATCAGAAGGCGCTGGCCGAGCAGATGCCTCAGGCCACCCTGGCGGAATTGCTGACCCACATGAACTCGGATGAACGGGCCGACCTGTTCAACCAGTTGGCAGACAACCTGAAAGCGCAGGTGATGCGCCTGCTGGCCCACAACGAGCGCGAGGATCTGCGCCTGCTGGCCAGCTATGCCGAGGGCACGGCGGGCGCTCTGATGTCAAGCGACTATGTGGCCGTGCCGGCGCGCTCTACCGTGGCTCAGGCCTTCGAGATTATCCGCGCGACGGCACCTTCCGCCGAAACCGTCTACGACATCTACTGCATTGATCACATGGGCCGGCTGGTGGGCACGGTATCGTTGCGCCAGTTGATCCTCGCCCGCAAGGAAGCCCGGCTGGAAAAGGTAATGGCCACCGAAGTGGTCACTGCCACAGTGGACGAAGCGCAGGAGACGGTGGCCAACCTGATTGCACACTATGACCTGCTGGCGCTGCCCATCATCGACCTCGGCGGCCGACTGGTCGGCATAGTGACCTATGATGATGCCATGGATGTGGCCGAACAGGAGGCCACCGAAGACATCCACCGGGGTGCCTCCGTACAGCCGCTGGACCGCGGGCTGAGTACCTCGAGCCTGTTTGCGGTGTACAAGAGCCGGGTGGTCTGGCTGGTGCTGCTGGTGTTCGGCAATATATTTTCCGGCGCCGGCATTGCTCATTTCGAGGACACCATTGCTGCCCAGGTGGCGCTGGTGTTCTTCCTGCCGTTGCTGATCGGTAGCGGCGGCAACGCCGGGTCGCAGGCCGCCACGCTGATTGTACGTGGTCTGGCGACGGGCGAAGTACGTATGCGAGACTGGTTCCGTCTGTTCGGACGCGAGGTGCTGATTGCCGCCGCTCTGGGGCTGACCATGGCCCTGGCCATTGCCCCCATCGGGGCCATTCGCGGCGGCGAGATCATTGCCATGACGGTGGGCCTGACCATGGTCACCGTGGTGATCTTCGGCAGCCTGGCCGGCCTGTCCCTGCCCTTTCTGCTGCGGCGCATCGGGTGGGACCCGGCCACGGCCAGTGCACCTCTGGTAACGACGTTGATCGATGCCTGTGGCGTGTTGATCTATTTTGGTATTGCCACCGCGTTGCTGAATCTGCCGGCTGCAACCTGAGCCATTCCGTCTGCAAGGAGTTTCTGTGTTCAAAGGTGTTGATGACTTCCGCCACGACCAACCCGTTCGTACGGGCATTCTGCTGACCAATCTGGGCACTCCGGATGCACCGACGCCGTCGGCCCTGCGACGTTACCTGAAGCAGTTTCTGTGGGACCCGCGCGTGGTCGAGGTGCCGCGTCCACTGTGGTGGCTGATTCTGCACGGGGTCATTCTGAACATCCGGCCCCGGCGCTCGGCCAGGGCCTATCGGACCGTGTGGACCGAGCGCGGCTCGCCGCTGCTGTACCATACGCAGGACCAGTGCGAAGCCATTCGCGCCTACATGCACGCACGCTACGGTGAAGACGTGGTGGTCGAGTTCGCCATGCGCTATGGCAACCCGTCGATTCCCTCCGCCCTGCAGAAGCTGGAAGACCAGGGGGTACGCCAGCTGCTGGTACTGCCGCTGTATCCGCAGTACAGCGGTGCCACCACCGCCTCCACCTTTGATGCCATCGCGCAGGATTTCATGCAGCGCCGCTGGCTGCCCGAGCTGCGGCTGATCAACCATTACCATGACTTCGCGCCCTATATCGATGCCATGGCCAAGCATATCGAGCGCCACTGGGCCGAGCACGGCCGCGCCGACCGCATACTGTTTTCCTACCATGGGGTGCCGAAGAAGTATCTGCTGCGCGGCGACCCCTACCACTGCGAGTGCTTCAAGACCTCGCGCCTGCTGGCTGAACGGCTGGGCCTGAACAAAGACGAGTACATGACCACCTTCCAGTCCCGCTTCGGGCGCGAGGAGTGGCTGAAGCCCTATACCGACCACACGCTGATGGCCCTGCCTGCTGCAGGCGTGAAATCGGTGCAGATGTTCTGCCCGGGCTTCGCCGCCGACTGCCTGGAGACCATCGAGGAAATCGGCGAGGAAAATCGCGACTACTTCATGGAAGCCGGTGGTGAAGACTATCAGTACATTCCCTGCCTGAATGCCGAGCAGGATCATGTGTTTGCGCTCGGCGCGCTGCTGGAACAGCACCTGAAAGGCTGGGAGCCGCTGGCAGAGTTGGACCGCTCTGCCACCCGGGCCCAAGCCGAACGGCTCGGCGCCGAGGTTTAACGGGGGACATGTAGCGAGGGACGCAAGTCCCGATGGGCGATGCCAATCGCCAACTTATGGGGCCCTGCCGGCCCCTGTCGGCACTTGCGTGCCTCACTACAGGGCAGCGTCTTGAGCGCGCATGTACCCAGGCAGGGCGGCGGAAAATATGGTGCGTTTTTTCGGGTCCCGCGTCCCTCCCTACAACCACACCGTCACGCCTGCCGCAGGTACTTATTCTTGCCTCGGGGTCATCAATCCCCTGCCCCGCTCTTCACGCCCGCCCGGCCTCGGATTATGCTGGGCTGACCCTTACACAAAGACTGCAAATCCATTATGACCGATGCCATCATTGCTTCGCGCGACGGCGCTGTACTGACGCTGCGTTTCAACCGTCCCGACAAGAAAAACGCCATTACCCAGGCCATGTACTCGACCCTGGCTGATGAACTGGAAGCGGCTGCAACGGATGACCGCGTGCGGGTGGTGGTCTTTGCCGGGCAGGCGGACTGTTTCACGGCCGGCAATGACCTGAAGGATTTCATGGCCGGCGTGCAGGATTTTGCCAGTTCGCCGGTACTGCGCTTTCTGCGCACGGCAGCGGCGTTCCCCAAGCCCATGCTGGCGGGCGTTAACGGTCATGCCGTGGGTATTGGCACCACCCTGCTGCTGCACTGTGACCTGGTCTGCCTGGGCACTGAAGCCAGGCTGCAACTGCCCTTCGTCAGCCTGGGGCTGGTACCGGAGTTTGCCTCGTCACTGATTTTGCCGCGCATGGTGGGTTACCCGAAAGCCGCCGAATGGCTGCTCACCGGCCAGCCATTCGGCGCCGAGGCGGCGCTGGAAGCCGGCATGGTGAACCGGGTAGCGGCGTCGGAGGGTGTGGACACCGTGGTTGCGGAATGGGCGCAGAGCCTGGCTGAACAGCCGCCGGAGGCCCTGCAGGCGGCAAGGCGCCTGATGCGGGCGCCGACGCAGGCAGAGACGCTGCAGGCCATCGAGAATGAAGCCGAGGTTTTTGCCGAGCGGCTGCAGAGCCGGGAGTTTCAGCAGCGCGTCGCCGCGTTTTTCAAGCGGTGAGACGGGCGGCGGGTGCCGCCCATCGGGACTTGCGTCCCTCGCTACAACCAGGCACGAGCCCTGTAGCGAGGCACGCGAGTGCCGACAGGTGGTGCCAACCGCACCATGACGAGGGGCCTGCCGGCCCCAATTCGGGACTTGCGTCCCTCGCTACAACCAGGCACGAGCCCTGTAGCGAGGCACGCGAGTGCCGACAGGTGGTGCCAACC
>NZ_SRMF01000001.1:294125-418850 GCF_004768465.1 Natronospirillum operosum | reverse complement strand
ACCGCACCATGACGAGGGGCCTGCCGGCCCCAATCGGGACTTGCGTCCCTCGCTACAGGTGCATCGCAGCCTACTTCATTGTGGGCATGGAGAACTCGGCGCCGGCGCGGATGCCTGTGGGCCAGCGGGCGGTGACGGTCTTCATGCGGGTGTAGAAGCGAATGCCGTCGGGGCCGTGCACATGCAGCGGGCCGAACAGTGAGCGCTTCCAGCCACCAAAGCTGTGGAAGGCCATGGGTACGGGAATCGGTACATTGATGCCGACCATGCCCACCTGGATATCTTCGCTGTACTGGCGAGCCGTGTCGCCGTCGCGGGTGAAGATGGCGGTGCCGTTGCCGTATTCATGGCGATTGACCAGTTTGACCGCTTCTTCGTAGCTGTCGACGCGCACCACGACCAGTACCGGGCCGAAGATTTCCTCTTCATAGATGCGCATGCCTGCCTTGACGTGATCGAACAGCGTCGGGCCTACGAAGTAGCCATGCTCGGCACCGGTGACCACAAAGTCGCGGCCGTCGACCACCAGGCTGGCGCCCTCTTCCACGCCGGTGTTGATATAACCCAGCACCTTGTCGGCATGCTCGCGGGTGACCAGCGGACCCATGTGGGGCTCGGTTTTCTGACCGGTACCCGGGCCGACGGTCATCTTGTCGATTTCGGCGGTCAGGTCACGCACCAGATGGTCGGCGACTTCGTCACCGACACAGACGGCCACTGAGATCGCCATGCAGCGCTCGCCGGCCGAGCCGTAGGCGGCCCCCAGCAGCGAACTGACCACCTGCGACGGATCGGCATCCGGCATGATGACCATATGGTTCTTGGCGCCACCCAGCGCCTGCACACGCTTACCGTGCGCGGACGCGGTCTGATAGATGTATTCGGCAATGGGCGTGGAACCGACAAAGCTGACGGCTTCGACGCGCTCATCGGTCAGCAGTACGTCGACCGCTTCCTTGTCGCCGTTGACCACGTTCAGCACGCCATCCGGCAGGCCTGCTTCGGTCAGCAGTTCCGCCAGCATGATGGGCACGGTCGGGTCCTTCTCGGACGGCTTCAGCACAAAGGTATTACCCGCAGCGATAGCCACCGGGAACATCCACATGGGCACCATGGCCGGGAAGTTGAACGGCGTGATACCGGCGCAGACACCGACCGGCTGCATCAGCGAATAGCTGTCGACACCGGTGCCGACGTTCAGTGAATGCTCACCCTTGAGCAGATGCGGCGCACCACAGGCGAATTCCACCACTTCCAGGCCACGAGTCAATTCGCCAAAAGCATCGGAGTAGACCTTGCCGTGCTCCTGTGAAATACGGGTGGCGATTTTTTCCGCATCGCGCTCTATCAGTTCCTTGAACTTGAACATGATGCGCGCCCGCTTCAGCGGGCTGACCTTGCGCCAGGTTTCAAAGGCTGCCTGGGCGGCGGCAACCGCCGCGCGCGTCTCGTCGGCCGAGGACAGGGCCACCTGGCCATGAGCCTCGCCGGTTGCAGGGTTGTAGTAGGGTGCGCTGCGGCCGCTGTTGCTGCCGACACGCTGGCCGTTGATGTAGTTGCCGAGTGTGGTCATGGTATTGTCCTGTGTTGCGGGGCATCCGGGAAAAAGCACCGGTCAGCCGCTCCGAATTTCGATGTTAGTTTCAGTATATTTTACATTAATGATCAAATAAAAGAACGCCTTCCTGTGCTCTCGGGCCTTAACGACTGATTTCGAGGCCGGCCTGCTCACAGGCCTGGACCAGCCCCTGGTGACCCATGCGGGCATAGGTCAGCGGATGTGCCACGGCCGGGTCCTGCTCGGCTTCGACGACCAGCCAGCCGTTGTAATCAGCGGCCTGCAGCCCCTTGAACAGAGTCGGATAGTCGATACAGCCGTCACCGGGTACGGTGAAGGTGCCGTTCAGCACGGCATCGAGAAAGCTCAGATCCCGATTGCGCGCATCAGCCAGCACCTCCGGCCGAATGTCCTTGCAGTGCACATGGACGATGCGGTGGGCATAGTCGCGCTGCAGGCGAATGGGGTCACCGCCGGCATACAGCATGTGGCCGGTGTCCAGCAGCAGGCCCACCGAGTCACGGGTGTTGTCCATCAGCCGCCGTACGTCGTCCTCGCTTTCCACCACGGTACCCATGTGATGGTGATAGGCGATCTGCACGCCCTGCTCCAGGCAATGGTCGGCCACCACATTGAGCCGACTGCACAGACGGTCCCATTGCTCGTCGGTCATGACGGGGCGCTGTGACACCGGCACGGCCTGATTGCCATGCACACAGTCGGTCACTTCGCAGTACACCATGGCCCTGGCGCCCAGGCTCTTCAGCAGATGCAGGTGGTCCTGGATGGCTTCGATTTCCTCTTCTGCAGTGCGCGCCAGCAGCTGACTGCTGTACCAGCCGGAAACCAGATCCAGGCCGTGCTGCTGCAGAATCGGGCCCAGTTTTTCGGGTGTACGCGGGAACTTGTTGCCCAGCTCGAAGCCGCTGAAACCGGCTTCCCTGCCTTCACTCAGGCAGGTCTCCAGGGGCGTTTCGGCGCCCAGCGCCGGCATGTCGTCGTTGGTCCAGGTGAGGGGGTTGATACCCAGTCGTACAGTCATGATAGTACTCTCAATAAGGTTGATTCTTCTTGGCCTGTTCATAGCCCTTGCGGGCGGCGCCGACTTCATCCCGGGGGGACACCTCCGGTACTGCAACATCCCACCACTGACCCCCTTCGGAGGTGACATAGGGGTCGGTATCCAGCGTGACCACGTAAGACCGGGTAGCGGCACGGGCGCGCTGCAGGGCCTCTTCCAGCCCGGCAATGCTGTCCACTTTCTCCGCCTCGGCCCCCATGGCCCGCGCATGGGCTGCGAAATCGAGCCTGGGGGCGCCTTCCGGTGCGGTGTGGCAGTCTTCCAGCAGGTTGTTGAAGGGCGCCCCGCCGGTGGCATTCTGCAGCCGGTTGATACAGCCATAGCCCCGGTTGTCGAGCACCACGACGATGATTTTGTGGCCCATCATGACGCTGGTGGCCAGTTCCGAGTTGAGCATCATGTAGGAGCCGTCGCCGACCACCACGATGACCTCGCGCCCGGGTTCGGCCATCTTGACGCCGAGGCCACCGGCGATCTCGTAGCCCATGCACGAATAGCCGTACTCGACGTGATAGCCGCCCGGCTGGTCCGTGCGCCAGAGCTTGTGCAGTTCGCCGGGCAGACCGCCAGCAGCACAGACAATGATGTCGGAGGCTTCCGACTGCCGCTTGACCGCACCCAGTACCTGGGCATCGGACGGCAGCCCGGTGGGTGACTCGACGCCGGTGGCGGCAGTCGCCAGGTCATAGTAGGCATGCCATTCAGCGCTGAGCTGTTCGGCGCGGTCGGTCCAGCCGTCAGTGCTGTGCCAGCCTTCGAGCACGTCGGTCAGTTGGGTCAGGCCACGCCGGGCATCGCACTGCAGCGGCAGGGCGCCCTGTTTGTGCGCATCGAAACGGCCCACATTCAGTTGAATCAGCTTGCCCTCGAGCAGGGTGCGCGAGGCGGTGGTGAAGTCCTGCAGGCGGGTACCCACGGCCAGTATCACGTCCGCTTCTGCGGCCAGGGTGTTGGCGGCACTGGTTCCGGTGACGCCAATGGCACCGGCGGCGCGGGGATGGTCCCAGGGCAAGGCGCCCTTGCCGGCCTGGGTCTCGGCCACCGGTATGCCATGACGTTCGGCAAACTGCTGCAGGGCTGCAAAGGCCTCGGCATAATGCACACCACCACCGGCCACCAGCAGGGGTCGTTCCGCCTGCCGCAGGCGGTCGGCTGCCTTGAGCAGTTCCTCGGGCTCGGCCTGCGGGCGGCGGATGCGGTGCACGGTTTCGGCAAAGAAGGCCTCGGGGTAATCATAGGCTTCGGCCTGTACATCCTGACACAGGGCCAGGGTGGCCGGGCCGCAGTCCTGCGGGTCAAGCAGGGTCTGCAGGGCTGCCGGCAGGCTGGTTATGATCTGTTCCGGTCGGGTGATGCGGTCGAAAAAACGGCTCACCGGGCGAAAAGCGTCATTGACACTGATGCCCGGATCGCCAAAGTGCTCGACCTGTTGCAATACGGGGTCAGGGGTGCGGTTGGCAAACACATCGCCGGGCAGCAACAGCACCGGCAAACGGTTGGCATGCGCGAGGCCGGCTGCCGTCACCATATTGGTGGCACCGGGACCAATGGAGCTGGTGCAGGCCATCATGCGCTGACGCCGGTTGGCCTTGGCAAAGGCGATGGCGGCATGGGCCATACCCTGCTCATTGTGAGCACGGTAGGTGGGCAGCTGGTCGCGCACCTGGTACAGGGCCTCGCCAATACCCGCCACATTGCCATGGCCGAAGATGGCGAACACGCCCTCGAACAGCGGCTTGACGCCCGCTTCCGTTTCAATTTTCTGGGCCGCCAGGTACTTGACCAGTGCCTGGGCCATGGTCAGTCGCAGAGTAGCCATAAGCACCTCCCTCAGTCAGTTTCGGGCTGGCGGGCCTGCCAGCACTCGATCAGTTCATGGTAGTTGTCACTGACCCTGCGGATCAGCTCGCTGTCATCGATTTCACCGGCCAGCCAGGCCCGGCTCGGCTCCCCAAAGAGCGTGCGGCCGACGGTAAAGCCCCGGCAGATATCAAAGCCGGCGCTGTGGTTGAACTCGCGCTTCAGTTCGTCCAGCGGCGCATCCAGACCCAGCAGCACCACACCATGGCAATGCTCGTCGCGGGCCCGGATGACCTCGGTCAGGTGCTGCCAGGTTTCAGGCTCGGGCGCCGGCAGTTTCCACCAGTCCGGATACACACCCAGATTGTAGAAGCGTTGCAGGGCGCGCGGCAGGGTCCATTCATCGACCGGCAGGTCACGCGGCGGAATCACTTCCAGCAGCAACTCATGACCGGAGGCCAGACAGGCCCGGTACAGCTCCTTCACCTGACGCTCCTGCTGCAGGCGCAGCTCTACGGGCTGGTCGGGATGATAGAACACCAGGCACTTCACTGTATGCTCGATCGGCCACTCGCGCAGGCGCGACCCGATGGAGCGCCCGCCTTCCAGCTCCAGCGGCATGGACGTAGGCAATTCGACCGGCCGGCCAATCCACCAGCCGCGACCGGTGACGTCATTGAGGGCATCCTGGCCGTAGGTGTCGTCGATCAGCACGCCGACCTGGTGCGCTACCCCGCCGCGCTCGGCGCCCTGTTCGGCGGCACTGATCAGCAGCTGTTTCAGTTTTTTCAGCCGTTCGGGGTCAGCACCGGTTTCGCGCGCCATGTCGAACAGCTGTTTGCGATGATCAAAGGCCAGGCCATAGATCTGTTCCCACTGGCGGCGTCGGCGACCTGCGATGCGGTGCAGGCGGTTCAGCCGCACGTCCTGATCGGGGTGGGCAATCTGCTCGGCCCGGGTCAGGTAGTCGTCCAGTTCACGGGCATCCGGTATGGCCGGGGCGCAGCCATGGCGCGATACCACCAGAGCGCCACAGGCGTTGGCGTAGGCACAGGCCCGCTCGTGCGGTTCGTTCTGCAGCCAGCCGCGCAGGAAGCCGGACATGAAGGCATCTCCGGCGCCCAGCACGTTCAGTACCTCGACGCGCACGCCGGTGTGGACTTCGAAGTCGTCCTCGCTGGCCGGGATGTCACCCTCCAGCACCGTACAGCCCTGCGGGCCCAGCTTCAGCACGATGGTGGCATCGGTCAGCGCGCGGATATTGCGCAGCGCGGTCAGGGTGTCTTCGCTGCCGCCGGCAATATGAACCTCTTCCTCGGTGCCGACAATCAGATCCAGGTCGGGCAGTACAGTCTGCAGGTGTTGAGTCACCCCTTCGTCAGACACGAAACGGTTCTCACCCTCGCCCGGGCCGGTGAGCCCCCAGAGCACGGGCCGGTAGTCGATGTCCAGAATGACCCGGGTGCCGGCCTCCCTGGCATACTGAATGGCCGTGCGGCTGGTTTCATAGGTGCCCGAGGTACTGAGATGAGTACCCGTGATCAGCAGGGCCCGGCTGGAGGCAATGAACTCAGGCCCGAAATCGTCCGGACTGACAGCCATGTCGGCGCAGTCGTTGCGGTAGAAGATCAGCGGGAAGGTTTGCCGGTCCTTCAGGCCCAGTATGACCAGGCCGGTCAGGCGCTGCGGGTCGGTCACCACATGGCTGACGTCGACCCCGGCGCGCGCCAGCTCTTCGCGTACAAAGCGACCCATGTGCTCGTCCCCGACCCGGGTCAGCATGGCCGATTTCAGGCCCAGCCGGGCGGTACCATAGGCTATATTGCCCGAGGAGCCGCCCAGATACTTGGCAAAGCTGCTGACATCTTCCAGCCGACTGCCGACCTGGTCGGCATAAAGGTCTACCGCCGCCCGGCCCAGGCAGATGACATCCAGCGGTCGTTCAGCGTAGGGTGTAATGTTGCTCATGCTCTCATCCTCTTCTGCCTGCGGCACAGCCCTTTCACAGGCTGATCCAGCGGCCTTCGGCGTGCGACTGCTCCAGGGCGTCGATCACACGGTTCACTTCCATTGCCGCCCGGAAGTCCGGCCACAGCGGTTTGTCGGCGACCAGACCCTCGATCAGATCGCGCACTTCAACGGCCTTCTGGTCGTTGTAGCCGATACCATGTCCCGGGCCCACACAGAAGTGGCCATAGTCCGGGTGGTCAGGCCCGATCAGCAGGGTACGAAACCCTTCCCGGCCGGCGCTGTCAGTCGCGGTATACAGTTTCAGTTCGCTCAGGCGCTCCTGATCGAACACGATGGAGCCCCGGGTACCGGTGACCTCGAAGGTCAGGCCCATCTTGCGGCCCCAGGCAATGCGGCTGCTTTCCAGCGTGCCGATGGCACCGTTGTCGAAACGCACCATGCAGTGGGCCTGGTCTTCGTTCTCGACCACGCCGGTCTTGCCGGGCTGATCGGGCAGCGGGCGTTCCTTTATCACCGTCTGCAGGTCGCCGTTGACCTGGGTAATATCGCCGACCAGGTACTGCGCCATATTGATGATATGGGACCCCATGTCACCCAGGGTGCCGCTGCCGGAGAACTCCCGTTTCAGACGCCAGTTGAACGGCGTCTGCGGGTCGGCCAGATAGTCTTCGTTGTGCGTGCCGCGAAAGTGCACCACGTCGCCGATCTCGCCGGCGGCAATGATTTCCTTCGCCAGCTGTGCCGCCGGGTTCTTGGCGTAGTTGAAGCCGACCAGGGTCTTGACCCCGGCCTTTTCGGCCGCCTCGGTCATCTCCAGCGCATCGGCACTGTTGATGGCCAGCGGCTTTTCACAATACACATGCTTGCCGGCGGCAATGGCCGCCAGCGCCATTTCCTTGTGCAGGAAGTTCGGCGAGCAGATATCCACCACGTCCACATTGGGGTCGGTGACCAGGGCCTGCCAGTCATCGGTTGCGCGCCTGAAACCCAGTTCCTGCGCCTTGCGGGCGGCCAGGTCGGAGTTCACCTCTGCCAGCAGTTCGCATTCAATGCGGGCGCTGAGGGGGAAGATGGCCGGCGCCGACTGAAAGGCAATGGCATGTGCCTTGCCCATAAAGCCGGTGCCGATCAGGCCAATGCGGACGGTTTTCATGGTGATGCTCCAGTTTCAGTGTTAAGGGCCAGTCAGGCGGTGGCCTCGTCGCTGCGGGTGAACTCGGCCAGTTCCGCTTCCAGTTTTTCCATTTCCTCGCCGCCGGCCATCATTTCCAGTACCTGCTCCCGGGTGACTTCCGACTTGAGGAAGGTCCCCATGCTGCGCCCCCGATTCAGCAGCGTGAAACGATCGGCCACCGGATAGGCGTGGTGGACATTGTGGGTGATCAGAATCACCGCCAGCCCCTTGGCGCGGGCCTGCGCCACTACACGCAGCACATTCGAGGTCTGCTTGACCCCCAGTGCCGCCGTGGGCTCGTCCAGAATCAGCACCCGGGCACCGAAATGGATGGCGCGGGCAATGGCCAGGCACTGGCGTTCACCGCCGGACATGGTGCCGACCACCTGCTGGGGGTCACGCACCTTGATGCCCATTTCTGCCAGCCCGTCCAGCGCAATCTGGTCGGCGCGATCCTGATCGAACTGCTTGAACGGCCCCCAGCCCCTGGTGATTTCCCGCCCCATGAAGAAGTTGCGGGTAATACTCATCAGGGGTACCAGGGCCAGATCCTGATACACGGTGGCAATGCCGCGGTCCAGGGCATCACGCGGTGAACTGAATTCGACGCGCTCACCTTCGTAGAAATACTCGCCCTTGCTGGGCTTGTGTACACCGGCCAGCGTCTTGATCAGGGTCGACTTGCCAGCCCCGTTGTCACCCAGCAGGCAGTGCACCTCGCCTGCATTGACCTCCATGTCGATGTCTTCCAGGGCAATGACGCTGCCAAAGTAGCGGCTGACTTTTTTGAGTTCTAGAATCTTGTCACTCATGTTCGGTTCCTCCGTCTGTCTTGGCTGGTCACTGAGCAGCGCCGGTGACGCGTCTGCGAATGGCGTTGTTGAACATGACGGCCAGCAACAGCATGCCGCCCAGGAAGACGCGGAACCAGTCCGAATCGATACCGGAGAAGTAGATGCCCATCTGCACCACACCGAAGATCAGGGCACCGAAACAGGCGCCGATGACCGAACCATAGCCTCCGGTCAGCAGAGCGCCACCGATGACCACCGCGATGATGGCCTCGAATTCCTTCAGCAGCCCCCGGTCAGCCGCCGCCGAACCGAATTCCAGCACCTGACAGGCCGCCAGTACCGTGGCGCAGAAAGCGGTGAACATGAAGGCGCCAATCTTGACCTTGTTGGTGGGCACGCCGACATTCTTCGCCGCCTTGGCATCACCGCCGGTGGCAAAGATCCAGTTGCCATATTTGGTACGCAGCAATACCCAGCTGGCAATGGTCGCCAGCAGGAACCACCAGATAATGATCATAGGAATGCCGGTAATGATGGGCGTGCCATCGGGGAAGGACTGCAGCCAGCCCACATCCGCCAGCCACTGGAACAGCCAGCCACCGATCTCACCGCCGAAGGCGGCCGCCAGCAGGTCACCTTCGGCGGCCCCGCGCACGCCACCGACAATGGTGCGGTTGGTGAACATGATGGCCAGCGCGATGGTCAGCCCGCGCAGAATAAACAGGAAGGCCAGGCTGACAATAAAGGACGGCAGCCCGGTGCGGACCACTATGGTGCCGATGGTAAAGCCGATGCTGAGCGCCAGCGCGAAGGCAAAAATAATGGAAGTCCAGACCGGCCAGTCCCAGTACATGGTGGGTATGGCGATCATCATGCCGGCAAAGCCGATCATGGAACCGATCGACAGGTCAAACTCCCCGGCGATCATCAGCACACAGGCGCCGATGGCAATGATGCCCAGCTGCGCGGATACCATGCTCCAGTTCAGCACCCCATCGGGGCTGAACATGCCGGAGTCTCCGGCCACGATGATGAAAAACAGAAAGACCAGTACGGCCCCGGAAACCGACCCCAGTTCGGGTCGGCTGAGCAATCGATTCAGGATGGACACCTCACGAACCCGTTCGTCCGCGTTGGTGGCCTCTGCATCTGATTGCTGTGCATGATTGACTGACATGACTGAGCCCTCAGCAATATTGTTGTCTGTTGTTTGGCGCTTTCTGCGCTCTGATTTTCGGCTTTCCCGTTGCGTAGTTGTGCTTTTTGCAACGGACGAACCTAGAATAGAATAAATTTTCCATTTGTCAAACACGATAGAAATATTATTTTATTTTTTGCGCCTGATCACTTGACAACCTGTCTCTGCAGAGACATCTTTGTGATGCTTATGGAATTTTTGTTCCATAGTGATAAAAAAGAGAAAAATAATTTCAACAACCCAGAGCGGGCGACAGGCTGTATCGCCAGTGGCCACATGCTGTTACGGCAAAAGCCGTTACCAGAGTGCCGGTCACAGCCCGACCAGGAGAGGCGAACCATGAAAAACACAAGAAAGACCCTCAGTTACCTTCTGTCAGCCGGCCTGATTGCCCTGGCTGCGGCCATGGTCCCGGCTACCGCCGTGGCGCAGGAGCGCTTTGTGCTGATCAGCCATGCGCCGGACTCGGATTCGTGGTGGAACACCATCCGCAATGCGGTGCGGGAAGCCGGCGAAGCGGTCAATGCGCGCGTCGAATATCGCAACCCGACCACCGGTGATCTGGCCGACATGGCCCGCATCATCGAGCAGGCGGTGGCGTCCAACCCGGATGGCATTATCGTTTCAATCGCGGATTTTGATGTGCTGCAAGGCCCCATCGAAAGTGCCACCCGCCGCGGCATTCCGGTGATCACCATCAACTCGGGCACCCATGAACAGAGTGAAGCCCTGGGCGCGCTGCTGCATATCGGCCAGCCCGAGTACGATGCCGGCTACGGGGCAGGTCAGAGGGCCCGTGAAGCGGGTGTCAGCAGCTATGTCTGCGTCAACCACTACATCACGAACCCGGCTTCTGTTGAGCGCTGCCAGGGCTTTGCCGATGCGCTGGGTGTGGATCTGGAAATGATCGACTCCGGTGATGACCCGACCGAAGTGCAGCGCCGGGTAGAGGCCTATCTGCGCCAGAACCCGGATCTCGATGCGGTCCTGACGCTGGGCCCCAGCTCCGCGCACCCGACCATTCGGGCACTGGAAAGCACCCGTCGCGCCGGTGAGCTGTACTTCGCGACCTTTGATCTGAGCGGTGAAATCAGTGAGGCCATCAAGAGCGGCACCATCGATTTCGCCATCGACCAGCAACCCTACCTGCAGGGCTACATGCCGGTGATCATGCTGTCGCTGTACAGCCGCTACGGCATCATTCCGAGCAACCACATGAACTCCGGTCCCGGGTTCATTACGGCCGACAACATTGAACTGGTAGAAGAGCTGGCCGGCGAGATTCGCTGAACCGGCAACAGGCACTGGCGGGTGGGTTTTCCACCCGCCAGTTGCAATTCTGGAAAATTCATTCCATTTTGGTCTCGTGCACAGACAGAGAGACCGACATGGAACGCGACGAGAATCAGATGACCGAGAGCATGCAGGCACCACAGACCCTGAGCGACCTGCAGAACGCCATTACCGAGCGCTATTCAGAGCTCAGCAAGCGTCTGCGCCAGGTGGCCCGCTACCTGATTGATCACCCGGGGGACATTGCCTTTGGCACCGTCACCGTGATCGCCCAGGATGCCGGGGTACACCCGTCGACTCTGGTGCGCTTTGCCAATGCTTTCGGCTACAGCGGCTTCAGCGAAATGCAGACCCTGTTTCAGCAGAACCTGCTGCGCGAGTCGCCCAGCTACACCGAACGAATTCGCATTGCCCGGGAAACCCTGGGTGACCCGGGCTCACAGTCGCCGGACCAGTTGCTGGGGGAGTTCATCCATGCGGATACCCTGGCCCTGCAGTCCCTGCAAAGCCATATCCCGGCCGAGGTGCTGAACGAAGCCATCGATATTCTGGCCAATGCAGAGGCGACCCAGATTATCGGCGTGCGCCGGTCCTTTGTACCGGCGGCCTATTTTGCTTATGCGCTGCGCCATATCGAGCGCCGGGCCTACCTGATCGACAACGTGGGGGCCATGCACAAGGAACAGGCAGGCACCATTCAGAAAAATGATGCCGTACTGGCGATCAGTTTCCGGCCCTATGCCAGCGAAACAGATGAGGCGGTGCGCATTGCCCATGAGCGGGGCGTGCCGATCATCGTGATTACCGACAGCAGGCTGAGCCCGCTGGCCAAACTGGCCAGTGTGGTGTTCACGCTGCCGGACTCGGAGGTCCACGGCTTCCGCTCGCTGACGCCGACACTGTGTCTGGCGCAGTCACTGTCAATCGGCCTGGCCTACCGAGTGGACAAGAACCGCTCCATGGACGGCAACCCGGCCTGAAGCAGACTTTTTGGAGAACTGACATGCTGAATATTTGCCTGTTTGGTGCCGGTCGTATCGGCGCCATCCATGCTGCCAATGTGGCAGCCAACCCCAATGCGCAACTGACCTGTGTGGTGGATGTCTTTGCCGAAGCCGCAGAGAAACTGGCCCGGCAATATGGCGCCCGGGTGACCACCGTGGAAGAAGCCCTGGCCGACCCCGAGATCAATGCCGTCATCATTGCCAGTTCTACCGATACCCACGCCGACCTGATTGAACAGGCCGCCGAGTATGGCAAGGCCATTTTCTGCGAAAAGCCGATTGATCTGGATGTCGAGCGCACCCGCGCCTGCATCGAGACGGTGAAGCGCACCGGGGTGACCTGCCTGGTCGGTTTCAACCGCCGCTACGACCCCAACTTCAGCTACCTGAAAAAGCAGCTCGAAGACGGTCAGTTGGGCAACCTGGAGATGGTGAACATTACCAGCCGTGACCCGTCACCGCCGCCGGCAAAATATGTGCAGTCCTCCGGCGGTCTGTTCCGGGACATGATGATTCATGATCTGGACATGGCCCGCTGGCTGCTGGGCGAAGAACCGGTTGAAGTCTATGCCGCTGCCAGTTGCCTGATTGACCCCGAGATCGGCCAGCAGGGTGATGTGGATACCGCCATGGTCACGCTGAAAACGGCCAGCGGCAAGCTGTGCCAGATCACCAACAGCCGCCGTGCTGTCTATGGCTATGACCAGCGTATCGAGGTGCTGGGCTCCGAGGGCATGGCGCAGGCCAACAATCAACTGGAGAACTCGGTAGTGGTCACCAACCACGACGGTGCCACCGGTGCCAAACCGCAGCATTTCTTCCTGGAACGCTACGCCGAGGCCTATCGCCACGAACTGAACAACTTCATCGCCGCCGTGAACGGCACCGAGCCGGTGCTGGCCAACGAAAACGACGGCCTGATGGCCCTGCTGCTGGCCGAGGCCGCAGTAGAATCGTTACAGAGCGGTCGGGCAGTCCGGCTGTAACCGGGTCCCGAATCTGTAAACGGCCGGGCCGTCACACTGCAAGAGGAGGCTTCATTATGTCACATCTGTTATCACGCCCCCGGACACCGGATGAACTGGGCTGCATTCAGCGAATCACACCGCAGTCTGCCCAGTGGAACTATGTCGGCTTCGAGGTCTATACCCTCAAGGCCGGGCAGACGCTCGAGCAACCCACGGAGGGCACCGAAGTCTGTCTGGTCATCATGACCGGCAAGGCTGATGTGGCCACGCAGAAGGAAGCCTGGACTGACATCGGCGAGCGCACGACCATTTTCGAGCAGCAGCCACCCTATGCGGTCTATGTGCCGCCGCACGACAGCTATACCGTGAAAGCCAACACAGATCTTGAACTGGCGGTATCCAGAGCGCCGGCAGAGGGCAAGTACCCGGCCCGCCTGATTCGCCCGGACGATCTGGAGTACATCACCCGCGGCGAGGGCACCAATGCGCGCAAGGTGTGCAATATCCTGTTCAATGATATTCCGGCCGAGAAGCTGCTGGTGGTCGAGGTGTTCACGCCCAACGGCAACTGGTCCAGCTACCCGCCGCACAAGCATGATACCGATGCCAAGCCGCAGGAAACGCAGTTGGAAGAGACCTATTATCACCGCATGAATCCGTCGCAGGGCTTTGCCTTCCAGCGCGTCTATACCGATGACCGCAGCCTGGACGAAACCATCACCGTGGAAGATCGCGGTGTCGTCATGGTGCCCAGAGGTTATCATCCGGTCGGGGCACCGCACGGCTACGACCTCTACTACCTGAACACCATGGCCGGCCCGGAGCGCACCTGGATCTTCAACAATGATCCGGCGCATGAATGGATGCTGCAAAAATGACCACTCTGACTTCTGCTCTCGGACGCCCGTTGCGCCTGGCCGTGATTGGCGGTGGACCGGGCTCCTTCATTGGCAGCATTCATCGCGGGGGCGCCACGCTCGACGGTCACTTTCAGGTGGTGGCGGGCGCCTTCTCCTCCGACCCGGAGCGATCCCGTCAGGCGGCGATTGATCTGCACATCGAACGGGGCTATGCCAGTGGCGCCGAGTTGATTGATGCCGAAGCAGGACGGCCGGACCGACCGGATGTGATTGCCATCATGACACCCAACAACAGCCATCACGCGCTGGCCCGTCAGGCTCTGGCGCGCGGCTTTCATGTCATGTGCGAGAAGCCGCTGACACTCACCGCAGCGGAAGCCGATGACCTGGTACAGGCAGCCCGACAGGCTGATCGGCTGTTCTGCGTAGCCTATGCCTACACCGGGTTTCCGATGGTACGCCAGGCCCGACGCATGATTGCCGACGGTGTACTGGGCGAACTCCGCATGGTGCAGTGCGAGTACTTACAGGGTCATCTGGCCCGGGTGTCGGAAGCAGAAACCCGGGCCACCGACTGGCATTTCGACCCGGCAGTGAGCGGTTCTTCACTGATTCTGGGCGAAATAGGCACCCACGCCTGGCACTTGGCGCAATTTGTCAGCGGCATGCAGCCCAGCGCACTGACAGCAGAAGTGTGCGCCACGGCACCCGGACGCCAGGCCCATGACTATGCCACCGTGATGACGCGCTATGACAACGGTGCACGCGGCATGATCTGGGTGACGCAGGCGGCTGCCGGGGCGGAACATGGCCTGAAGTTCCGTATTTTCGGCACCGAAGGCGGCCTGGAATGGCATCAGCAGCAGCCGAACGAGCTGATCTACCGCCCGCTGGATCAGCCCTGTCAGGTGCTGGTCAAGGGTGGCCCCGGCCTGAGTGAGGCGGCCCGACGGGTTAGCCGGGTGGTGATCGGACATCCCGAGGGCTATCAGGAGGCCTTTGCCAGCCTGTACCACGATCTGGCCGAGGCCGTGGTGGCTCGGGAAACGGGCCAGACGTCACTGTCTGCCGACAACGCCTTCCCGACGGTGGAAGATGGCGCCGACGGCATGCACTTCATCGAGACCGCCCTGCGCTCGGTAGCCGAAGGCGGCGTCTGGGTGCCGATGCGCTAGTCCTCCCCGGGGCCGGCCCGCGCCGAGAGTCGCTCGGTCAGAGCCCGGTCACATTGTTCTGTGGACCACCCCTCAAGCACCGCCTGCAGCAACACATCCTGTTCGGAGGCGGGCGCCAGCCCATCTACGGGCGGGTCAGTATCCAGACTGGTCGGAAATGGATAGCCTTCGGCGGCGGTCGCCACCACCCGCAGTACTGCCTGTTTGCTCAGTTCTCCGCTGGCATGGGCGTCACGCAGGCGGGGAAACACGGCGCGACTGATGGCGCTGCGATCGACGGTCTCCATGGCGCGTCCGAAGGCAGACGAGACCTGCAACAGGTTGGCCATGCGCTGTACGTCCCGGGTGCGGTTGGTGCCGGCGGCATGAAACAGGGCCGGGTTGAACCAGACCTGATCCCCTTTCTGCAGCGGCAATTGCACCGCCTGGTCTTCAAAAAAGGCCTTGAACGCCGAATCACGCCAGGCCAGATAACCCAGTTCGTACTGATGAGAAAACGGCAAAAGCCGGGTGGGCCCGGATGCCACCGACATGTCCGAGTGTGCGACCGCACCCTGCAGGGTCAGCAGCGACGACAGTCGGTGCACCGGCAGCGGGTAGCGTTCGGCCTGCTCATCGGTCATGAAGCCGAGGTGGTAGTCCCGATGCGGCTGCTGGCCTGCACCGCCCGGATGTACCACATTGACCTGAGCAGTGATCTGATAGCCTGGCCCCAGCCAGGCCTCGGACACCGCATGCATGGCCGGGTTGCTGTAATAGGCCATGAACGAATCCGGATCGGCCAGAGCCGCTTTCTGCACCGCATTCCAGAGCCGGGTATTGGCCCCGGCAGCGGCAAAGTGGTCTCCCGCGATGCGGGTTTTGGCCTCTCTGGCCATCAGTTCCTGCAGCGTTGCGCTGTGTGCATCGATGATCCCGGTGTCCGCAAAGGCGCCCTGAATCACCAGCACGCCCGGGCCGTCGCTCAGGGCCAGATTCAGCTCTGCCAGCAGGGCCGACCGCTCAACCGGACTGTGCTCGGCAAACAGCTCGCCCGCATAGACGAGGATGCCCTGCTCCGCCCTCTCGGCGTGTGGAAAACGTGCCAGATCGACCCCTTGTTGGCAGCAGGCGGCGAAGGTGTCCAGATCAAGCTGATGGCGGTGCGGGAAGGTCATGCGTTGTCTCCTGTCAGGCAGCGGGAGTCGGCCCGTCGTGTTGTTATGACACCCATGCTATGCTTCCGATCAACTCATGAGTACACAAATTCAACTCAAAAAGACCTCACATGCCAGATTCTGACGGGATCAGGGCGCGCGACCTGATCCGGCGCTTTTCACTGAAACGCATTGCTGCCCAGGCCGGGGTATCGCGGGCCACGGTTGACCGTGCCCTGCACGGCCGTGGCCAGGTACACCAACAGACACAACAGCGCATCCGGCAGGCTCTGCACGAACTCGAAGTGCTGGATGAGCACGGCCTGGCCGCAGGTCAGACCCTGCACCTGGATCTGATCATGGCGGCCCCGCAGCGTTTCAGTCGGCAGGTGCGTCAGGCTCTCACCGGGGAATTGCTCAGTCTGGCGCCCTTTCGCATCAGTCCCCGGTTTCATTTCTTCGAGCAAATCGAGACCCAGGCTCTGATTGACGTCATCCTGCGCTGCCACCGGCGCGGCACTCATGGCATTGTGCTCAAGGCACCCGATGAACCCGGGGTGACAGAAACCGTCAATCAGATCTGTGCCGAGGGCACTCCGGTGCTGACGCTGGTGACCGATCTGCCGGCCAGCCGCCGGTTGCATTACATCGGCATGGACAACCGCGCCGCCGGCCAGACGGCGGCTTATCTGTTTGATCAGTGGCTGCCGGCGGAGACGCCGGTGGTGGCAGTGAATATCGGCAGCCTGCTGTTTCGCGGTGAAGAGGAGCGGGAAATGGGTTTTCGAACCGGCCTGCGGGCGCGCCGACCGGGCCTGGAAGTGGTTGATATTGTCGGCGGCTACGGCCTGCATGCCGAGACCCTGGCCGCAACCACCCGTGTTCTGCAGCAACAGCCCGACCTGGCGGCGGTGTACAACGTGGGCGGTGCCAACGGCGCTATTCTGGAGGCGTTTGCCGATGCGCGGCGGTCCCTGCGGCTGCTGGTCGGGCATGATCTGGATGCAGACAACCGAGTGCTGCTGCGACAGGAGCGGTTGCAGGCGGTTATCGACCATGACCTGCGGGCCGATATGCGCCATGCCTGCCTGCGGTTGCTGGTGGCGCGCCGCCTGATGCGGCCGGAGGTTCTCGATAGCCTGCCGGCCGCTTCACCCATCCAGGTGGTGACACCACCCAGCCTGCCGGCGGGCGGAGCGCCCGGTCTCCAGACTTCAGACCCTGCGCGCGCGCAGAAACAGCACAGTTAGTGCAGCTTCAATCGCGGCTTGATCGCATTGTTCAAACGGTCAATCACCGTGATCAGGATGGCGCCGGCCAAGCCATGCAGCGCCATCTGGTGCTGCCGGTACAGACTGATGTAGACCAGGCGCGCCAGCTTGCCCTCGATCATCATGCTGCCGCGGGTCAGGTTGCCCATCAGCGAGCCAACGGTGCTGAAGCGACTCAGGCTGACCAGTGAGCCGTGGTCCTTGTAGCGGTAGGGTTTCAGGGGCTGCTGCTTGCGCTGCCGCCGCAGGTTGCTGTAGATATGGCTGGCCATCTGGTGCGCCGACTGGGCCCGGGGCGGTACCCAACTGCCATCGGGCTGGGCACAGGCGCAGCAGTCACCCAGGGCCCAGATACGATCGTCACGGGTGCTTTGCAGGGTATCTCTGACTATCAGCTGATTGTTCTTTCTGCTTTCCAGCCCAGCCAGTTCCTGCAGAAAACCCGGCGCCCGAATGCCGGCGGCCCAGACCATCAGGTTGCCCTTGATCATCTCCCCCTGGTCGGTTTCGAGCGCCCCGTCATGACCGCACGCTATCCTGGTATCGGTACGCACGTTGACGCCCAGTTGGCGCAACTCGTGAACAACAGTGGCGCTCAGACGCTCCGGCAAGGCGGGCAGAATGCGCGGCCCGGCTTCAACCAGTGATATTGATATATGGCTGGGTAACACATTACCCAGATCATAATCATGGATAATACTGGCCGCATTGTAGAGCTCTGCCGACAGTTCGACGCCGGTGGCGCCGGCACCCACGATCACCAGGTTGAGGTGTGCATCCTTGCCGGCGGCGCGGTCGCGGTCCAGGCGCAGAAAGGCATCCAGCAGACGCTGATGAAAGCGTTCGGCCTGGGCCGGCGCATCAAGCATCATGCAGTGCTCGCTGATGCCGGGAATGCCGAAATCGTCGGTGACACTGCCGAGTGCAAAGATCAACTGGTCATAACGGATGCGACGCTCATCCAGCATGACCTCCCCTTCACTGTCATGCAGCGGCGCCAGTATGACCTCGCGCTGCTCTCGATCCAGGCCGCATACCTTGCCCCGGGTAAAGTGAAAGCCGTTGCGTCGGGCATGACCCCGATAGTTGATTTCATCGACACCTGCATCCAGTGAACCGGCTGCCACTTCATGCAGCAGCGGCTTCCACAGATGCGTGTTGTTGCGATCGATGAGCAGTATATTGGCCTTGTCCCTGCGCCCCAGCTTTCGCCCCAGGCGAGTCGCCAATTCCAGTCCGCCGGCACCACCGCCGATGATGACAATCTGCTCCTTGCCGGAATTGTCTGACATGGTTGAACCCCGAGTTTTTTCACGGTCACTGTATTCGCGATCACTATAGAGGTAATGGCGGCTCTGGTCACCTCATCTGCAGGCCGCGAACCCGGCCCACACACCAGCGGTCAGAACCAGAGGTTGGTTATACCCTGATACAGCAGTCGGCTGCCGGTAATCAGCAGGAAGACGTAGCAGATGCGGTAGAACAGAATGATGGAGATGCGCTTGTGCAGCCAGTAACCGCTGTAGACCCCGAAGATGGCCAGCGGCGCCAGTACCAGGGCCGTCATCAGGTTGGTGGTATCGAACTGACCCAGCAGTGCATAGGGCACCAGCTTGACGTAATTGACCACGGTGAAGAACACCACGGTGGTGCCCACAAACAGGGTCTTGTCCAACCGCTGCGGCAGCAGGTACATGTTCATCGGCGGGCCGCCGGCATGGGCGGAAAAGCTGGTGAAACCGGCGACCGTGGACCAGAAGGTCCCCTTGGCCCAGTTGGCGGACTTCGGCTCAGCGTCCGCAGCACCCCGGTTCAGATAATAGTTCAGCGCGAACACGACTGCGATCAGGCCGATAAGGATACGCAGGTGATCATCACTGACCCAGCGATAGGTCAGAAAGGCGATCAGGATGCCCAGTACCGAGCCCGGGATCATGATCAGGATATTGCGGTTGTCCCACTTCTTCCAGAACGCCTTCAGGCCGGCCAGATCCATGATGCACAGAATGGGCAGCATGATGGCCGCGGCCTGAAACGGCGGTATGACCAGCGCCATCAGCGGTACCGCCATCACCCCTACCCCGCCACCGAAGCCCCCCTTGGAGATGCCGGCGATCATGACGGCAAAGAAGGCGGCAAGGTAAAACAGCGGTTCCTGGATCATGGGTACTTCCTGTGCGGTGACGGTAAAAGGGAGAACGCAGACTATAACAAAGCACGGCAGCAAGGTGTGCCTGACAAGACATTCGACGGAAAAAAGCCGGCCAGGCAGGACCTGGCCGGAAAGGCGGGCTCAGTTACCCTGTTCGCTTGCTCATGGCCACAGGCCTCGATCACGCAGCGCCTGTTCAATGTCATCAGGCCCGAAAACCTGTTCAGCATCCATGCCCTCAGCGCGCGCTGCTTCAACATTGATCAGGCCGTCATCAAAGAACAGTACCTGCTCAGGCTCTGCCTGCATGCTGTGCAACAGGGCGCGGTATATCCTCGGGTCCGGCTTCATGTATCCCAGCGTCAGACTGGTATGGACATGGGGTATTTGCGCCAGAAAGGGTCGCTGCTCAACCATGGCCCAGTGATAGGGGTTGATATTGCTCAGCAGACCCAGCTCGAAGTGCTGCCCCAGATGGTCAAGCAGCTGGCCAGTGCCGGGAAATTCATCACGGATGACTTCTGCATAGAGGCGCTCGAACTCGGCATGATCCAGGTTCAGCGCAAACTCCCGGCGAAACTGCTCCGAGAAGGTGGCGAAATTGATCTGCCCTGTTTCAAAGTCTTCGGCCGCTCTGGAGTTGCCCCATAGCTGGTGCATCTGATCAAAGGGGATGTCCTGACCCAGTATCTCCCCGATCTTCTGTTGCCACTGTATATCGACCAGTACCCCGCCCATATCAAAGACAATATGTGTGGTCGGACGCTGCCCTGGCTGCGTCTTGCTGGCGTGCATGCCGGATAACATGTTCATTTCTCCTTTGTTTATCCCCGGTTTATCCCTGCACCCAGTGCAGACTGTCACCATGCAGATCCACCAGGACCTTGTCACCGGGCTGGAACGGTTCATGTGCTCTGGGGTTGCTGACCGTCACCTGTATTTCATTGTCACCGATATCAACCCAGTAATCCTGCACCTGACCCATGAATGCAGAACGCTGAACCAGCCCGGGCAGCAGGTTGCCACTGCCTGCGGCTGTGGGTCGAGTCAGACCAATGGCCTCGGGTCTGGCCACCAGCGTGACCTGGCGACCCGATTCAAACGAGCCGTCCGACGGCATTTTCACCAGCGCCTCACCCAGTCTCAGCTGGACACTCTCGCTGTCGGTATCGGCCACCTCGGCTTGCAGAAAGTTGGCAACACCGATGAAATCAGCCACGAAGCGTGTTGCCGGTCGCTGATAGACCTCTGTCGGAGTGCCCACCTGTTCAATGCGACCCTTGTTCATGACCACGACCTTGTCACTCATGCTCATGGCTTCGCTCTGATCATGAGTGACATAGATGGCAGTGATGCCAACCGCTTTCTGAATACGGCGAATTTCGTCACGCATGGTGAGCCGCAGCTTGGCGTCCAGATTGGACAGGGGCTCATCAAAGAGCAACACGGAGGGCTCCATGACGAGCGCGCGCGCAAGCGCAACCCGTTGTTGCTGACCCCCGGACAATTGACCCGGCATGCGGTCCTGATAGGCACCCAGGTTCATGATATCGAACGTCTGGTTGACCTTTTCCCTGATCGCAGTCGCCGGCATTTTCTTCAGCCGCAACCCGTAGGCCACATTGTCATAGACGGACATATGGGGAAACAGTGCATAGGACTGGAACACCATGGTGCAGTCGCGCTTGTTGGGCTGGAGGTTTCGTACATTGTCATCACCGAAGTAGATATCTCCGGTGCTGATGCTCTCGAAACCGGCGACCATGCGCAGAGTGGTGGTCTTGCCGCAGCCGGAGGGCCCCAGCAGGGTCACGAACTCTCCGGCCTCGATATGCAGGTTGACATCAGTCACGGCCTGAAAGGCGCTGCCGGAGTCATCGACAAACGACTTGCACACATTATTCAATGTAACTGTTCTGGATTTCATAACTCACACCTTTACTGTCTGAGGTTCAGGTTGTGCCGTGACTGTTCGAATGGCTTTCGACGGCTGGGAGTAGGACCCCATCCGCGACACGACCAGATGCAGGAACAGCATGGCCGCGATCATGATCAGTATCAGCAACGTGCAATAGGCGCTGGCCACACCAATACGGCCGGATTCAACCTGCGAGAGAATGGACGCAGTGATGACGTTGTAGCGCGCCGACACCAGGAAGATGACGGCGCTCATGGCGGTCATGCTCTTCACAAAGCTGTACACCAGCCCGCTGAAGAACGCCGGCTTGATCAGCGGCAGGACAATGCCAAAGAACACCTTCGATTGACTGGCCCCGAGATTGGTGGCCGCTTCCTCGATGGATGGATCAATTTGCTGCAGGGACGTAATGCCCGAGCGAATACCGACGGGTATGGCTCTGACCACAAACGCCGCCACGATGATCATGGCCGTTCCGGTTATCGCCAAGGGGGCCTGGTTGAAGGAAATGATATAGGCAATACCGAGTACGGTGCCGGGTATTGCAATCGACAGCATGCTGACCATTTCCACAAACCGCTTGCCCAGGAAGTTCTTGCGCACCAACAGGAACGCGATAATCATCCCCATGAAGCCGGCAATGAATGTGGCAATGGTGGCCAGAAACAGCGTGTCCCTGATGGCTTTCTGCCCCAGAGAGAACACCACGCGGTAATGGTCCAGAGTGAAACTGTAGTTGATACCCCACAGCTGTATGAATGAGCCGACAGGCACCAGGATGTAGAACAGAACCACGGTAAATGACAGGAAGAGACAGAACCCGAACAGCACGGTTCTCGGCCAGCCGGAATTGATCATTCTGCGCCCGGCCCCCGGCTTGCCCGTGACCGTGACATATGAGCGGTTGCCGACCCAGTACTTCTGGATCGCGTAGACGACCGCAGTAATGGTCAGCAGCAGCACGGCAAGCGCTGCACCCGCCTGGATGTCATAGCTGCCCACTGCCTGCAGATAGATCTCCTTGGCAACGGTGCTGTAGCCGCCACCAATGGTAATCGGGTTTCCGAAGTCGGCCAGTGACTGGATAAAGACCAGCATGAACGCATTGGCGATGCCGGACATCGACAACGGCAGCGTGACCTTGAAAAAGGTCTGCAGCCGCGAGGCACCGAGGTTTTCACTGGCCTCTTCGATCGCCGGGCTGATTGACTTCAGCAGCCCCGCCAGCACCAGAAAGGCGATGGGGAAAAACGACAGGGTCTGCACGAGTATCAGACCTTGCAGCCCATAGATATTCGCATTGGTGATACCCAGCAATTCACGCGTGATAAAACCCTGGCGCCCAAACAGCAGAATTGCGGACAGGGCAATCACAAAGGGGGGGGATATCACCGGCAGTATGGCTATGCCGTTGAACAGCTTCTTGAACGGCACATCCATATAAGCGAAAACATAGGCAAACAGATAGGCGATCACCGTCGACAATGTGGCAGCAATCAAGGCCAACTGGAAGGAGTTGGTCAGTGACGTCAACAGACTCCCGCCAGCCAGGATGCGCCGATAGGAGGTCAGATCAAACCCATCATGGATATTGAAAAAACTGGCCTTGGTGATCATCAGCAGCGGATAGGCGATGAAGACCGCCAGGGAGGCGACGACCAGTAAAATGGTCAGGTACAGCAGAGGTTCCCGATAGACTCTCTGCAGTCCGGATACAATAGTTTCACGCATGGCATTAAACCCTGAAAATGAATCACAAGGGCGGTAGGCGCTACCGCCCCCAGGCAGCTTGTCGCAAGCTGCCAGGCAACCGGGGTTGCCTGAACCTGCCTCAGTTGAACAGAGGCTCAGTTGTAGACTTCATCTCCCCAACGCTGCAGCAGGCGATTGCGCTGGGCGCCGGCCTCGAAGGCGTCGTAATCGAGAAGATTGATGTCATCCAGCTGCACCGCCTGTGGTGGTTCCTGTGCATTGGGGTTGGTGAGGTTCTGATAGGACCCGATGGATTGACCCAGTTCCTGCGCCTCGACAGTCAGCGTCCAGTCAATGAATGCCTGGGCGGCATCCGGGTTGGGAGCGCCGTTGATCTTCGCCACCGCACCGATTTCGAACCCGGTGCCATCTTCAGGAATGGTCAGTTCAAGGTTGCTGAACCCTTCTTCCTGAAACTTGATGATGTCATGAGCGAACAGAACAGCCACACCGGCTTCACTCATGCCGACCATTCGGCCTGGAGCCGAGCCGCTGGTCGTATACTGCTGAACCTGCGGATGCAGTCGCTTCAGGTATTCAAAGCCTTCATCTTCACCGCCGTTCACGAGCAGGGTTGTGTACAGCGCGGTATAGGCCGTGCCGGAGGAACCGGGGTGGGCCATCAACACTTCATTTTCGAATACCGGGTCCAACAGGTCTTCCCAGGTACGTGGTGCTTCGATGTCATTGGCGGCCAGAAAATCCCGGTTGCTGGCAAAGCCGAGCGCACCGACATAAACCCCGGTCCAGAGGTGATCTGCATCCTTGAAGGTGTCATCAATAACGTCGGCATTGGGCGACTGATAAGGCGCCAGCAAGCCCTCATTGCCGGCGGCAACAAAAGTATCTGCCGGGCCGCCATACCAGACATCGGCCTGCGGATTGTTCGATTCGGCACGGATTCGCGCCAGAATCTCACCCGCACTCATGCGCACCATGTTGACATTGATACCGGTGTCACGCGTGAACTGTCTGACTGCTTCTACGGCATGGTCCTCCTGGAAGGCAATGTAGACAGTCAACCGGTCAGCCATTGCGGACGTTGCCAGCATTGAACTCACAACCAGTGCGGATATAGCACATTTGCATACTCTGTTAAGCATTACGCTCTCCTTATTTTTGTATTGACCCCATAGCAATTGGGGGCAACACTGATAATGCCAACAACGACTGACGGCGCAATAAAATATATGTTAGAATTGTTCTAATATATTATCGGAGTGCCCAGCATGAAACATAAACTGAAATATATGAAACATTAGTAACACCAAAACCCATGAAGTTACTTCTGTTAAAAAAATAACAAATGAGACTAACAATGGACAAAAAGAAAATTTTGGTGATTGATGATGACAGAGATACCCTTGATTTTATCAGCGGATACCTGTCTGATTATGAATTCACTATATATACAGCAGAACATGGAGCCATGGCCCTGACTATCCTTCAGGACAACTGTATTGACCTTCTTCTGGTCGATCTCCGGCTGGAGTCCGAAAGCGGTTTGGAGTTGGCTCGGGATCTGACGCAGCGCTTTGCAGTTCCCGCCATCATGGTGTCTGCCATCACGGACGATATCGAGAAGATAGTCGGCCTGGAGAGTGTCCTGGACGACTACATTGAAAAGCCGGTCAACCCGCGTTTGATGCTGGCGCGCATTCGCGCTGTCTTGCGGCGCCACCAGACCGACCATGATTCATCCGGCGATGATGCGGCAAGGCCTGCTGGTCGGTACCTTGCATTCGGTCAGTTCCATCTCAATGCCGAAAAGCGCCTGCTGGTGGACAATGAAACCGGACCGGTAGAGCTGACCAATACTGAATATCGCCTGCTGGAATTGTTTGTAACTGAATCAAACAATGTATTGAGCCGGGAAGAAATTGTAGAAAAACTGGACATGGAATCAAGCAACCATTTGCTCAGAAATATAGATGTACTGGTACTCAGGCTGCGTCGAAAGATAGAGCCCAGACCGTCAATGCCAAAATATCTGCAAACACGCAGAAACAAAGGGTATGTATTTTGCCTGGACTAGGAAAAGTGAATATAGAACGGTGGAAACCTGCCGTTCAGACCTTGAAGATAGGTCTTTTCATGACAGTCATAGTGATTGCATTGATAAGTATCGAGGCTCATCAGAGACGGATAGGAGAACTGCAGGCCGCCGAATATACAGTCAATGCGCTCAATATCAGTAACGCTCTGCTGCAGATCAGGGAAAAGATGGATGCTATCGGACTGATTCGGTCCGAGTATCTCGCTGCCGTGCAGCTGTCGAACTTCAAGGTTGAGCTCGAGGCTGCCACCAGCCAACTGCGGCAACTCAGTGGCGGCCAGAACAGTTACGAGAGCAGTGCTGCGGCTCTGATGGCTGGCATCACCGGCGTTGAGCGACTGGTACAGCAAAAGAATGACCTGCTCGCCTCCAGAAGCATTCTGGAAATCAACATGCAGAACATGCTGCTGCAGAACAGTCATGATGAACGCATTGCGCTTCTGCTTACCGAGGCACTGGGTACTCAGAACCTGCTCAAGACCGCCGAGATCGAACGCGAAATCAGAACCCTCTATGCACAGTCCAGTGCTCCCGATCAGTGGACCAGAGTCGCCTTCGCAGACAGCGGTATTCTGAAAACCGTGGAAGACCTGATCGTCAATCAGGAGCAGATTGACCGCCAGTTGCGCTCGATGAGCGATGAAGCCACCCGCACCGCAGCCGACCTGCGTGCGGATCAGATCAGCCTGCAGGACCACTACTGGTTCAGCCCTGTCGTCCTGACCTTCTTCCTGCTGGTCACGCTCGCAGTCATCTTCTGGTTGTACTCGGCCTATATTCGACAACGGGCACTGGGGCAGATGAACGAACAGAGCCGGCTCGACTCACTTGGCATGCTGTCGGGCGAGGTAGCACACGATATCAGCAACATGGTCAGCGTGGTGATCGGCAGTCTGAATCTGCTGCGCGAAGATCAGTTGAACAGCCGCAGCAGGACCCTCGACAAGGCTCTGTATGCGGCAGAGAAAAGCATCCAGATGATTGACCGGCTGCTGATGTTTGCTCGGCGCAAGCAACTGCGCCCCGAGATCATCTCGGTCAACGAGCTGATCAGGGGTCTGGAGGAAATCATCATCCTGACCTGTGGTGACCATATCGATATCCGGCTCAATCTTTGTGAGGAAGAGCTGTTCCTGAAGGTGGACCCCAATCTGCTCGAAAGCAGCCTGATCAACCTGTGCCTCAACGCCCGCAATGCAATCGACGACACCGGCACCATTCTGATCGAGGTGAGAGGGCATGAGAACCAGCAGGTCACCATAGCCGTTGAAGACGACGGCCGTGGCATACCCAAAGCAGCACTGAAGCGGGTTTTCGAGCCCTTCTATTCCTTTTCTGCCAATGGCCACCCCAAGGGCCAGGGGCTTGGCCTGAGCATGGTGTATGGGTTTACCCGACAAAGCGGCGGCACGCTGACCATTCAGAGCACTGTCAACAAGGGCACCAGAGTGGAGATGATCTTCAATGCGCATTGAATCTGTAATCGGCGGTGGCCTGTTGTGGCTTTCATCCTCTCTGCTGTATGGCGAAGGGCCTGATGTGCGCATTGCCTGCAGCCCCTTTGTTGCGGTCTGCGAATGGCTGGCAGAAGACTTTTCAGCCACCTTCGACATCTCGGTCGACATGACCCGCATGAGCTCCGGCGAGGTGCTGCAAGCGCTCTATACGGACCCAGGCGAGCAGTCATTTGATCTCTGGTGGGGCGGTACCGGGGACGCGCACCTGCAGGCGGCACAATCCGGCCTGTTGCAACCCATCGAACCCGCCAATCTGCATGAACAGCTGCGCTGGTCGCACTACTTCTGGGAGCTGTCAGATTATCAGTCCGTCGGGCTGTATACCGGAACTCTGGTACTGATCACCAACCGCGCTGCGCTGGCGCCCAGTTCGCTGCAACCCGTCAGTTGCTGGTCGGACCTCGGTGACCCTCGATACCGCGGCCAGTTGCTGATCGCTGACCCGAGCACATCCGGCACTTCATTCACTGCCCTGGCCACCATCATGCACCTCTATGAGGAAGCCGAAGCCACAAGATTGATTCAGGAGATCAGCCTGAATGTGGAGGGCCGGTCCACCAGTGGTTTCGACCCGGTTGAACGCGTTCTGGCCGGGGAGCGCGCAATAACAATCGGTTTTGCACACGATGTCTATCGTGCTCTTGATGGTCAGGATCAGATCAGCATCACGCCGCCCTGTGAAGGCACAGGCTATGAGATAGCCGCCATCAGCATGACCCGAGACGCCAGAAATACCGAACTGGTAGAGCGTCTCGTTGAGTACAGCCTCACCGCAGCGGCGCAGAATGCCCTGGTCAATGAGGTAACCCACCAGATGTTTTCCAATCAGGCAACGGAGAGATCAGACGTCTATCAGGACTGGTCTCTGCTGGACGTCATCAACTATGACCTCCGGTTCTACTCCACCGAGAGAGCCCGTCAACAGATACTGTCGCACTGGCGACGGCCCTGAGCTGCCGACAACCCATCCAGGAGATACCATTCATGAAACAAGAGGGCACAACCACAGCAACCGGTCAGATGCAGAGACTGTCTGACCAGGCGTTGCAGGCCAGACTGGTCCAGGCTTCCAACATTGCGCGCGCAGCCGGTGAGCTGGCGCTGAACTATTTCAACAAGGGTGCCACTCTCGATATTCAGACCAAGGGCGCTCAGGACTGGGTCACCCAGGCAGATCTTGAGGTTGAACGGTTCATTCGCAGGCAACTTCAGTCCCACTACCCGGAAGACACCATTCTGGGTGAAGAATACGGCCTGAATAGCCTGGAAGATGACCAGCTGATGTGGCTGGTGGACCCCATAGACGGGACCACTTTCTTTCTCAAGGGAATTCCTCAGTGGGCAGTGGTGATAGGCCTGGCCATTGGCAGTGAAACGCTGCTGGCCGTTGTCTTCGAACCGGTCAGTGGAGAACTTTTTGCGGCCATCAGAGGCCAGGGTGCCACATTGAACGGTCACCCCATTCAGGTGGACCCGACTGCCGACCTGAGTTCAGGTCTGGTTGCCGTGAGCAGCTCAGTCAAGCTGGGCGGTGCCACATCGGCCCGCATGATAGAGCGCCTGGTCAATGATGGCGTCATGTACTGTCGTCTGGGCTCCTGCGCTCTTTGCCTCGCCTATGTGGCCTCCGGTCGCCTGCTGGGCATGTACGAACCACTCGTGCACCCCTGGGACAGCTGGGCCGGTGAACTGCTGGTGCAGGAAGCCGGAGGGCGCACCCTGGAGCGCAGCCAGGGTGCGGACCTGGGGCGCCCCGGACCGGCCATTGCTGCGGCACCCAATGTCTGGGACATCATGGGAGAACTGCGCGGCATTTGACGTCCGAGGACTTAGCAGCAATAATTTGCAAAGGTTTGCAAATTATTGCTGCCGGCCAATGCAGCAGAGTCTCCATCAGGCCGGCAGCGCTCGACACAGCAGGACGCACGCATGACCGAGATCGAAAAGAATGCCCGCGCGCAACGTGTCACCGCCAGCGATGTGGCCCGGGAGGCCGGGGTGTCGATCTCGGCGGTATCCCGGGTTTTCACGCCGGGCGCCAGCGTATCGGCCAGAATGCGCGAAAAGGTATTGTCGGCCGCCGAGAAGCTGGACTACCGACCCAATGTCATGGCGCGCAGTCTGATGACACAGCGCACGGCTCTGGTCGGTATCATTCTGGCCAATTTCCACAACCCCCTGTACCTGACGGCACTGGATCTGTTTACCACTCACCTGCAGAGCCGGGGTCTGCGTGCGCTGGTGTTCAATGTCTCGCGCGGTGACGATGTGGTGGAGTCGGCCCGGCAGGTCATGCAATACGGTGTGGACGGCATGGTCATCGCAGCGGCGGCCATGTCACAGCCACTGGTGGATCAGTGCAGCCGCCAGGGCATTCCCCTGGTGGCGTTTGCCCGCCAGCCCCGGCGCACTCGCGTCAATGTGGTCTGTGCCGACAATGAAGCTGGCGGTCGCCTGGCGGCGCGGGCCTTCATTGAACGCGGCTACCGCCAGCTCGGTTACATTGGCGGCCCGGCGGCCACCTCAACGGCCTACTTTCGTGAGAAGGGCTTTCGTCAAGCTCTGGAGGAGTCGGGTCTGACTCTGCTGGGCACCATCAATGCCAGTGCATATACCTATGACGCCGGACGGGCTGCTGCAGAATCTCTGCTGACCAGCCACCCGAATCTGGATGGCGTGTTCTGTGCCAATGATCTGCTGGCCTTTGGTACCATGGATGTGGCCCGCTATCGGCTGGGCCTGAGCATTCCGGGCGATCTCGGCATCATGGGTTTCGACGATATAGAGTTGGCCACTGCCGACAGTTATCAGTTGACCACGATCCGCCAGCCGCTGCAGGACATGGTCAAGCAAACAGTGGACATCCTCGGCCAGCGCATCAGTGAAGGCGATGATCTGCCGCTGCGCAAACTGCTGTTCCCCTGCTCTCTGGTGGAACGCGCCACTCTCTGAGTAACCTCGCCGGCAGCTTGTCTGCATCCGGTAAAAAAGCCGGCCGGGGTTACCCGGCCGGAAGGGCTCATTCATCCAACCCAGGACGAAAGACTGTCAGCCGCTGGCAACACGGCCGGTAATATGTTCGATGTAGGGGTCGAAGTTCAAAGTACTGGCGTGATGGCAGCGCACCCCGCGCACGGCCAGATCACCGGTGACCGCCGGCACTTCCTGACTGCAGATCTCGGTCGCATAGGGGCAGCGCGTGTGAAACTTGCATCCCGAAGGTGGGTTCATGGGGCTGGGCACCTCGCCCGGCAGTTTGAGCACTTGTCGTGACTGCTGCTCCGGGTCGTGCACCGGGATGGAGGACAGCAGTGCGGTGGTATAGGGATGCTGCGGTGATTCGTAAACCGCGTCCACCGCACCGCCTTCCACTATTTCGCCCAGATACATCACCATGATGCGATCGGAAATCTGCCGCACCACCGACAGATCATGTGCGATGAATACGTAGGACACGCCGGTATCCCGCTGAATGTCCATCAGCAGATTGATGACCTGGGCCTGTACCGACACATCCAGTGCCGACACCGGTTCATCGCAGATGATGACTTCCGGCTCTACAGCCAGTGCCCGGGCGATGCCGATGCGCTGCCGCTGACCGCCGGAGAACTGGTGCGGGTAGCGGTCGGCATCCGATTTGTTCAGGCCAACCTGCTGCAGCAGTTCGCCGATGCGAGCCTCGCGCTGTGCCGGTGGCACTATGTCGGGGAACACCTGCCAGGGCTCTCCGATAATCTCGCCGACCGTCATGCGCGGGTTCAGCGAGGAGTACGGGTCCTGAAAGATCATCTGAATCCGGCGCCTGGCCTGCCGCAGGTCTTCGCGCTTCAGCTCCAGCAGGTTCTGGCCCAGCACCTCGACTCGACCCTCTGTGGGGTCCATCAGCCGCACCAGCAGGCGGGCCAGTGTCGATTTGCCACAACCGGATTCGCCGACCAGGCCCAGGGTTTCGCCCCGATGCAGTTCAAAGTTCACGTCGTTGACGGCTCGCACGCCCTGATCGACCCGGCGCCAGCCCTGGCGGACTGTCTTGCCGAACACCTTGCCCAGTTGTTCGGCGCGCAAAACCACTTCACGCTGCCCGGAGGCAACTGCCTGTTGCTGTTCAGTCATGGGAAGTTTCCTCTCGAATGGCCTCGGCAAAATGGCAGGCCGCGCTGTGTTCCGCGGCCAGCATCCGCAGCTCCGGTTTCTCCTCGGCACAGCGGGGCTGCGCAAAGGTACAGCGCGGCCGGAATGCACAGCCTGACGGAATATGGCTCAGGGTGGGCGGTGTGCCGGGGATGGCCTGCAGGCGCTCCAGGCGGGCATCGACCCTTGGCATGGCCTGCAGCAGAGCCCGCGTGTAGGGATGACTGGGGGTTCGGAACAGGTCGCGCATGGTTGCGGTTTCCGCCATGCGCCCGGAATACATGACCACCGCCCGGTCGGCACATTCGGCCACCACGCCGAGATCATGCGTGACCAGAATCAGTGACATGCCGCGTTCGCGACGCACCTCCTGCAGCAGGTCCATGATCTGCCGCTGAACGGTAACATCCAGCGCCGTGGTCGGTTCATCGGCGATCAGGATCTCCGGGTCCATGGCCAGCGCCATGGCAATCATCACGCGCTGGCACATGCCGCCGGAGAACTCGTGCGGATAAGCCTTCAGGCGGCTCCTGGCAGACGGAATCTTGACCTGATCCATCAGTTCCACCGCCTTGTCCAGCGCTGCCTGACGACTGGCACCCCGGCGAATGCGATACACCTCGCTGATCTGGGTACCGATGGTCAGGGAGGGATTCAGTGCGGCCAGGGCATCCTGAAAGATCATGGCCATGCGATCCCCGCGCAACTGCCGGCGCTGGCGCTGCGGCATGCTGAGAATATCCTGGCCGTCCAGCAGCACCTGGCCGGAAATTCTGGCCGGCGGCGAGGTGATCAGGCCCATGATGGTTTCCAGGCCCACACTCTTGCCGGACCCGCTTTCTCCAATAATACCCAGGGTCTCCCCTTTGCGGATGGACCAGGACACATTGTCCACCGCCTGCACCGGGCCGTGCGGGGTATCAAACCCCACCGACAGGCCCTCTACCGACATGATCGGGGCTGCGGATACGTCCACCCTGTCCCCGGTCACCCGGGTTCTTGCTTCAGTCATGGCGTTCATCAATCAGCCCTCCTGCTTGTTCTGCTTGCGCTTTGGCGTCAGCCAGCGACTGCTGTGCACCGGATCACTGACGGCCCGGCACCAGCCCGCCAGCAGGTTCAGTGCCAGCGCGGTGAGGAAAATGGCCAGTCCGGGCAGCGTCACCAGCCACCAGGCCGTATTGATGTGATCACGGCCGCTGGCAATCATGCGGCCCCAGGATGCATTGGGCGGTTGTACGCCAAAGCCCAGGAAGGACAGTGAAGCTTCGGACAGGATCAGAATGGCCACTTCGAGCGTGAACAGTACCATCAGGGGCGCCACCATGTTGGGCAGAATATGGCGCAGCATGATGCGTGCATCAGTACAGCCCAGCACCCGGGCTGCACTGATGAAATTGCTGTCGCGAAGGTTCAGCGTCAGTGACCGCGCCATGCGGCAGAACACCGTCCACTGCAGGAAGGTGAACACCAGCACCAGGTTGAAGTAGCCGCCGCCGATAATGAACAGCACGAACAGGGCAATCAGCAGTGACGGCAATGACTGCATGCCGTCCACCAGGCGCATGACAATGTCTTCAAACAAGCCGCGCTTGTAGCCGGCGATGATACCCAGGGTGATGCCCAGCAGGCCGGAGCAGATGGCACCCAGAAATCCGATGGAGATGGAGACCTGGGCACCATGCATCAGACGGCTCAGCACGTCCCGCCCCAACTGGTCGGTACCCAGCAGGTGGAACTGCCCGGCATCGGTCATACTCAGCGGTGGCATGAAACGGTTCATGATATCGATCTGATTCGGATCGAACGGCGCCAGAAACTGTGCGCCCAGAGCGCTCACCGCCATGATGATCAGGAACAATGCCGCGATCAGTGTTACCCGGTCGCTGAACAGAGCGCGCAGATAGATCTTCCAGGTCAGTTTCGGTGCCCGCTCTTCATCATAGAGGCCTTCCACATTTGCATTCTGAGTCGGTACAACTGAGGGGTCGGGCTCGGTTTTGGCCAGTAGTTTCTGTGTCATCTCAGTTCTCCCGCGAGCTCAGGCTGACTTTCGGGTTCAGGTAGGTATAGGTGATATCCACCAGCAGATTGACAACAATGACCAGGGTCGCCACCGCCAGAATGGCCCCCTGCAGCACCGGCAGGTCGCGATTGTTCAGCGCCTCCACCAGCAGGTGCCCGATGCCTGGCCAGCCGAATACGGTTTCCACCAGGATGGCACCGGTGACCAGTTGCACCAATTCATCGCCGGTGATGGTCACCACCGGTATGCCGGCGTTCTTCAGCGCGTGTACAGACACTATGCGATGCTCCGGCAGCCCCTTGGCTCGCGCTGCCGCGACATAGGGTCGCGCCATTTCGTCCAGCATGGCGCTGCGGGTGACCTGAGCCACACGGCCCAGGGGTCGCGCGCCAAGGGCCAGGGCCGGCAGAATGACGTGATACCAGGACCCGTAGCCGCCCGTGGGCAGCCAGCCCAGATGCACCGCAAACAGCACGATCAGCACCAGGCCGAGCCAGAACTGAACGACGGATACAGACGCCAGAGACAGCACGTTAACCAGATGGTCGATCCAGGACCGCGGGTACATCGCCGCCAGGCAGCCCATGACCAAGGCCAGGGCCAGCGCGCCGCCCAGCGCCACAGCGGCCAGATACAGCGTCTGCGGCAGGCGGGCCAGTACCAGCCCCATCACGGGCGTACCGCCACCGTCCATAAAGCGTTCGGCCGGCATCTGGGCAAAGCCATAACGAAAGCTGACGCCCAGGTCGCCCTGCACCAGACCGCCGACATAACGGAAATACTGCATCAGCAAGGGGTCATTGAGCCCCAGATTGTTGCGCAGTTGCTCCAGTGCAGTATCCGAGGCACTGGCGCCCAGCATGACAATGGCCGGATCACCGATCATGCGGCCGGCGAAAAAAACGAATGACACCACCACCAGCAGCATGATGGCGGAGTGACCGGCTCGTCGCACCAGGTAAGGCATGGTATTTCTCCCCAAGTGGTAGCGACGGGGCCGGGCCCCGCCGCCATGAGTTCACTCAGTCAGACTGAGTGACATTGGCCAGCAGGAAACGCCCGTCCGGACCGAAGGTCAGGTCCAGGCCATCACGTACCAGGTAGGCACGGTCCAGCAGCGCCAATGGAATGATGACGTAACGTTCGTGCAGAAAGGCGTTGAGCTCTTGCATGGCCTCGTGACGCTCTTCACCGATCAGCGTCAGTGCTTCATGCAGACGTTCATCGAATTCCTCATCGCAGAACACGGATGAACGGGATACACCCGAGGGGTCATCCAGATCCGGGCAGGCATAGTTGGAGTGCAGGTTGAGACCGAAATCCGGGGCCGGGTTCTCCTTCACATGGACCTGCATCATGGCCCGCGGAGCCTCGGCCTTGTATTCGGAGATGCGGAAACGCGGGTTGGCCACAGCCGGCGTCTGCACATTCTGCCGGGTGGGAATACCGACCGCCTCGATCATGGCACCAATGGCCTCGACCAGTTCACCAATGCGCGGCGTATCGTCGCGGCCCATGACCTCGACACGCAGACCGTTCAGATTGACACCATCGGCCTGGGCCTGCTGGACCAGTTCCATGGAGCGCTGCGGATCCGAAGCATACTGTTCCAGTGCGTCATTGAAGCCGGTCATGTCCGGCGTGCCCAACTGGCCCTGCGGGACCGAGGCGAGACCCAGGATATCGGCCAGACCTTCATAGCTCAGAGCGTGAAAGATGGCGGCCCGGATACGCGGGTCTTCCAGTCGTTCATCGGCAAACAGCGAGTAGTCGAGACGACCATAGATATACTGGCTGGACGGCCCGGTCACACAGGAAAAGCCATCCAGCCGCTCCGCCCGCTCGCAGTCGGAAGACTGCGGGCTGACCACAATATCCGCCTCGCCAGCCATGATCATGGCCATGCGGCTCGAGGATTCGGTACGGAACTCGAACCTGACCCGGTCGTAGTCGGGAATGTTCTGACCGTAGACGTCATCGGCGGCCCGGCCCCACCAGTCATCATTGCGCACCGCACTCCAGCTGGAGCCCTGGTCCCAGTCTTCGAATGCATAGGGGCCGGTGCCCAGTGGTTGCGTAAAGTGAGCCGACGGATTGTTCTCGATCTGGTCCTGCGACGTAATGCCGGTCAGGGACATGCGGAAATCCAGCATTGGATCGGGCTCGGAGGAATGCACCACCACGGTCAGATCATCTTCGACTTCGGCTGAAATGCGGCCGGGACCGGCATATTCCTGGATGGTAAAGGCGTTTTCCTGATCCCATACAAATTCAATGGAGGTCGCCACGGCTTCCGCATCCATCGGTGTGCCGTCATGGAATACCACACCCTCACGCAGATGCAGGCGCAGCGAGGTGTCGTCGATCACTTCCCAGTCCTGCGCCAGCACGGGCACATAGTCGCCACTGTCAGCATCCATCATGATCAGCGGTTCGATCACGTTGCGCAGCCCGGGGGCGTTGATTTCCTTGTAGATGCCTTGCGCGGCCAAGTCCTGCGGCTCCTGTGGCACTGCCACAACAAAGGTATCGGCCAGGGCCAGCGATGTGACGCCCGCGAGGACGCCAGCCAGCGTTATGGCCAAGGCAGTCTGTCTGGTTTTCATGGTTACCTCCTGATTCCGGTACGGCACTCGCACACGGAATCTCTTGTTTTTATATATTGGGTGTCATTGTCCGGATTGGCTCCGGCTTTGGCACTCACGGTCTGTTGTTTTCGTGTATCCGTTCACAGCACTTGCAATGTTCTGCCTGCTGTCTTCCGGCTGACTCAATTCCATTCAATCAGGACTTGACTTGATTTGCAAGCGCTTGCAATAATCTATTCTCAACACAGCCGGCTTGTCAACAGACGGCGAAAAACAAGACAACGGGAGAGGCGCACCATGAATGAACAGGCGCAGAGTCACATCGCTATCGCCATCTGCGGCGAGTCCGGCGCAGGCAAAACCACCACCACCGGGCTGATACGCGCACGAGGATTCAGGCCCTGCTCGGTGTCCGGCTTTCTGCGTGATGAAGCAGAATCGGTCATTGACTCCCCCAGTCGGGCCCAGGTTCAGGACTACGGACGCCGCAGGCAGGAGGAAGAAGGCGACGACTATTTCGCCCGTCGCATGCTGACCACACTCAGCCCCTTCAACCACCCGCGCACCGTTATCGATGGCCTGCGCAATCTGGCCGAACTGCAGCTGTTGCGTCAGGTGGCCGCCGAGGCCAATGCCCGTTTCGTTCTGCTGGCGCTGATGACACCGGATGAAGTGCGGTTCGAGCGGGTGCAATCCCGTGGCCGCCACGGCGACCCGCGGACCCTGGACGAGTTCATGGCTGCCGATGAGCGTGCCCGTGGTGCCGACGGCCAGAACTTTCAGCAGAACGCGGCCCTGATCGAGGCTGCGGATGAACGCATCATCAACAGCGGCGACCTCGACACGCTCAATCAACAGATTGATCATTTGCTGGCAAAGGTGATGACATCATGAATCACGCGCTGACACCCGGCTCGAACACTGCCGCTGCTGCACTCGTTGCTCGACTCGAACGAGGCAAGACCATTGTGCGGGAGGCAGGGCAGATAGCGCTCGGCTATTTCAATCGCGGCGCGGACCGTGAGCACGAGCTCGACATCCAGACCAAGGGCAGCCAGGACTGGGTGTCACGGGCGGATCAGGAGGTGGAGCAGTTTATCCGCAGTCAGCTGCGTGACAGTTTCCCGGAGGATGCTGTGGTCGGTGAGGAGTATGGTCAGGACGAGGTGCAGGATCAGCAACTGCTCTGGGTCATTGACCCCATTGATGGCACCACCTGCTTTCTGAAAGGTATCCCGCAGTGGTGCATCGTGATTGCGCTGTCACAGGGCAGTACGGTGCTGCTGTCCATCATCTACGATCCGGTAGCCAGGGAGCTCTATCACGCGCAGGCCGGCAGCGGTGCCTGGCTCAACAACAGGGCCATAAGCGTTGCGCCGTCACAGTCTCTGCAGGACGGCCTGATTTCGGTGGGCAGTTCCGTGCAACTGGGTGCCGGCAATTCAGCCCGCCTGATCGAGCAATTGGTAGCGAGCGGCGGCATGTACAGCCGCATCGGTTCCTGTGCGCTTGGCCTGGCCTACGTGGCCTCCGGTCGCCTGCTGGGCATGTACGAGCCGCTGATACACCCCTGGGACAGCTGGGCCGGTGAACTGCTGGTGCAGGAAGCCGGAGGGCGCACTCTGGAGCGCAGCCAGGGTGCGGACCTGGGGCGCCCCGGGCCAACCATAGCCGCCACGCCTGGCGTATGGGATGCCATCGATGAATTGCTCAGGTAAGCGGCCCGATCTGGTCAGGCTACTGACCAGATTTCCTCAGCCAGGGCCTTCAACTGCAGTGACTCGGCCCAGCGGTCGGTGATGTCGAGCCCGTCCGGGCCAGTGATCGCATAGGGAACCGTGCCCAGCTCACAGGTGAACACCATGTCCTCCCCGGGTGCGGCCCGGGCTCGCCAGACGGCAAACCCGTACTGCCAGAGCTGACGAAACGCCTCCAGCCATGGCCGATGCTGCGCAAAACTGATCGGAATCTGCACCTGCTCGCAGCTGGCCACGCGGCCATGCCAGGCGTGACAGTGCTGCATCACCTGCTGCAGCTGCTCGATGGACAGGTCCACGCCGGGGGTGTCGGGCCAGGCCAAGGCGATCTCGTGCCCGGCCACATAGTGCGACAGGTCCCCCACCAGACGGAGATCGGGCAGTTCGCGCAGCAGATCCAGCGTAAAGAACAGATCATCGGTAATGCGGTTGCGATGTGTCTCCAGCAGCACCGGGCAGGGCGCCTGCTCGGCCAGACGCTGCCAGCCTTCCAGTATGGCCGTCGCTTGCTGCAGATCCCGGGTTCGAAAGTCGGCCTGAATGGTGATGTGCCTGCACTGCCCCGACTCGGCGGCATGCTCCAGCGTTGGCTGCAGATCATCGATTGTGGCCGGGAAGCACTGTCCTTCGATCAGCAGCCCTTCTGCGGCGGCCTCCCGGGACAGGGCGCGGGCATGCTCCCGTTGCCAGAGGTGATCAGTCACCCCGGCAAAGCCGGCCGTTCGTATGCGTGCCAGCGCCTCGTCACGAGGCGGCGTGGTGCCCTCCGGGTTGCTGTTTTCCATGGCCCAGAGCGACTGAAATACCAGCAGGCTCATATCAGGTCCCGGTCACAGTTGAATGAAGACGGTGCCGTCTTCCACCCGGGCGGGATAGCTATTCAGATTGACGCAGACCGGAGCGCCCTTGGCTTCGCCTGTCGTGTAGTCGAAACGGCCATTGTGCTTGGGACACTCGATGATCTCGTCCATGACCAGGCCATCCGCCAGATGGACCTGTTCATGCGTACAGAGCCCGTCGGTGGCGTACACTTCATCGTCTTCACTGCGGTAAACGGCAAAGGTTCGATCCCCGTGGTCAAACCGGATGACGTCCTCGGCATCGATATCGTCCAGAGCACAGACTTTGATCCACTCGCTCATGGTCCACTCTCCTGTTGTTGTTTTGCTTGCGGTTGCTTTATGGGCAGTCAGGCCGCCGCCGGAGCGGCAGCATCGGGTGTTTTTCCCGTTGCAGGCACGGGACGCCTGACAAAGTAGTCCGGGTCTGTTCTCTGTCGCCACAGCGCCGGAATAATCTCGCGGTAGGCCGCCCAGGTGCTGGGATAGACCGGTGGCATGTCATGCTTCAGCGCTTGATGCAACTGCGGCAAGGCATGGTAGGGCACCATCGGATACATATGATGCTCAATGTGATAGTTCATGTTCCAGTAGATAAACCGGAACACCGGATTCATGCGCACCGTGCGGGAGTTCTGGCGATGGTCCAGCACATTCTCGGCCAGGCCGGCATGCTGGGTCAGCCCGAAAATATAGGACAGCCAGCCGCCGTAGAGCGTCGGCAATACTCCGGCCAGCATGACCGGCAACCAGGACTGCAGCAGCACAGCAGTGGCGATAATCAGGCCGTGAAGCAGCAGCCAGACCCGTGCTGTGCGGTACACTCGAGGTTGTTCCATCTCGGGGATGTAATCCGCCTCGTCGACGCTCAGTTGGCCCAGGCTGTGCCTGGCCACCGATTTGAGCGTGGTCCAGGTCTGCGGCAAAGTGAAGAAGGCCAGTATATGGTGCGCCAGACTGGTGGGCCTCGGCGCCGCTATCTCGGGGTCCCGGCCGACGATGATGGTGTCGGTATGATGACGGGCATGACTCCAGCGCCATGGGGTCGGCTCGCGCATGATCATGAAACAGGCCAGTTGATACAGCCAGTCATTCAGCCAGCGTGTCTTGAAGGCGGTACCGTGGCCACACTCATGCCAGCGGGAATCGGAGGCTGAGCCATAGAACACGCCATACACCAGCAAAACGGGCACAACCCACCAACTGCCCCAGAGCGCAACAACCAGCCCCCCTGTCACCGCAAGCAGCGCAAACCAACCCAGAGTATCTCGAATGGCCGGTCCGTCACGCCGCTTCATGAGCTGCTTCAGCGTCTTGCGTGGAATCTCGGTCTGGTACCATTGGGCGGTGACCAGACCCTGTTCACGTGCCCGACGTGAAGTGTCGCCGATCAGGCTGTAATCACGGGCTGGGATCTTCGAGGCCATGCGGAGAACCTCCTTCATGATGCATCTTGTTGGATTATTGTTGAGCCAGACTTTAGAACGCCCCCACAACGCAGCACAAGCAAGAATGACATAACCTATCATTTTACATCATTTTAATTCATGAAATAATGATGTTTTTGAGATAATCTGGTCTTTCTGACTGACTGAAAAAGAGGAATACCGCCATGAGTCGCCGCCCTACCATCAAGGATCTGGCTCGCGAGTCCGGCGTCAGCGTGGCTACCGTTGACCGGGTTCTGAACAACCGCCATCGAGTTCGGGAAAATACAGCGCAGCGCGTCCTGCTGGCCGCAGAGCGCATCGGCTACCATGCAGCCGGTCTGATCCGCCAGCGTATGCGGGAATCCATGCCGCACTATCGATTCCACTTCATTCTGCAGAAAGGCGAAGACTACTTCTATCAGCAACTGGGCAAAGCCATGGAACAGGCAACTGCCGGCCATGCTGATATCAATGGCGAGGCCACGGTGGAGTTTGTTGCCGATATTGTGCCGGGCGTACTGGCAGAGCGGCTCCATGCAGCGGCGGAGACGGCAGATGCCATCGCCATAGTGGCAGTCAATCACACCCAGGTCAGCGCCGCCATCGACGAGATTTCTGCCCGTGGCATACCTGTTTTCTGCCTGCTCTCGGATGTCGTTGCACCCGGTCGCGCCGGGTTTCTCGGGGTCGACAACCGCAAGCGCGGGCGCACTGCCGCCTGGGCCATATCCCGCCTGAGCCGGCGACCCGGTCAGGTCGGTATCATGCTGGGCACTCATCGGTATCTGGGCCAGGAAATGTCGGAGATCAGCTTTCGCAGTTACCTGCGCGAGTACACACCCCGGTTCACCGTCATGGAGTCCATCATTGATCTGGACGACAGCAAGCTGGCCTATGAGGCGGCCATGGATATGGTGACCAGCAACCCCGACCTGGTCGGCATTTTCAGCGCCGGCGGCGGTGTGGAGGGCCTGATTCAGGCCCTGCGGGATGAACGGACAGGCGAGAACCTGATCGTTGTGTGCAACGAGCTCACCCCCACCACACGGGAAGCGCTGCTCGACGGCACCATTGACATGGTCACCGCCACTCCCATCGAACGGCTGTCTGCAAAGACCATTGAGGCCATGATTGATGCTCTGGGCAACCCCAACCGGGTGGGTATGACCGAGGTGCCGCTGAATGCCGATCTCTACATATCGGAAAGTGTATAGGAGCCGCTGAACAATTCATGCGGTAAAACTTTCAAGCTGCGGTATTCTGATCCCAATTATGATGTTTTTTGATAGAACTACATCAAAGTTGTGATCCATTGTTTGACATGAATCATCACGATTCCTAACCATTGATCCAGATCAACTACAAGAACAACACTCTGGAGAGATCGAATCGTGACTGCACCCAAGCCCCAGTATGCGTTGAATCATATTCTGGCCCCCAGACTGGACACCAGGGCCTTCTGCAGCCTTGCCAGCCGGGTGGGCATTGATGCCGTTGAACTGCGCAATGACATTGGCGAACACAGCATCAGGACTGCCGCCGATGCGCGCCAGGCCCGGCAGGCCGCCGATGACCACGGTATCAGAATACTCAGCATCAATGCGCTGCAGCAGTTCAACTACTGGACCGACGACCGCGACCGGGAAGCCCGGGCAATGATTGAACAGGTCGTCATCTGCGGTGGTGACTATCTGGTGATGTGTCCGGTCAACCTGGCTTCCTATCAAGTCGATTCCGAGACCGGCCGCCAGCGTCTTCTGGAGTCACTGAACCGGCTTGAACCCCTGCTGGCTGACGCCGGCATCAAGGGCCTGATCGAGCCTCTGGGCTTTTCCATCTCGTCTCTGCGCAGCAAGCAAAGTGCCGTTAAGGCGATCGATACTCTGGACGCCTGGCAGACCTTCGGCCTGCTGCAGGACAGCTTTCATCACCATGTGGCTGATGAAACGCAGGTCTATCCCCGGATGACCGAGCTTGTACACATATCGGGTGTCAGTGCCCGCACCACACCACGCGCTGAGCTGCAGGACAGCCATCGCATCATGGTCGGGCGCGACGACATCATGGACAACTGCGGCCAGATGAACGAGTTGCTGCGTGCGGGTTATCGCGGCTACTTCTCCTTCGAGCCCTTTGCGCGCAGTGTCCAGGATGCAGACGATCACGAGTCGCTTGTCCGGCAAAGCATTCAGTTTCTGGACCAACAACTGGCGGGAACCGCCTGAAGCCGGAAAAAAGCGCTGCCAAAGCGCATCACCATGTCTCGATAAAAACAACCACAGACAGGAGAGAAATCATGAAAAACCTGGCCAAAAAGATGGCGCAATTCTGCGCTGGCATCACCCTGAGTGCAGGGCTGCTGGCAGGCAGTGCCGCAGCAGACGCCCAGTACCGACTGGTCATGGTGTCTCATATTGGCGCCAACGACATCAATGCCCGCTGGTTCGATGCTTCGCTTGCGGAGTTCGAACGGCGCTTCCCGGAAGTGAAGACGGAATACATCGCTACCAGCGAAGTGAGCACCCAGCGCTATATTCAGTTGATCGAGCAGGCCATCGCGACCAACCCTGACGGTCTGGCGGTCGCCATCACGGATGCGCCAGCACTGGAGGGGGCCATTCAGCGGGCCATCGATGCCGGCATTCCGGTGGTGGCGTTCAACACCCCGGATCTGCGCGATGCTGATGAAAAGATCCCCTATGTGACCTATGTCGGTACCGACCTCTATCTGGATGGTTTGCATATGGCGGAGTACATTCTGCGCCGTGCCGAGGCCGGGGAGATCGACATGCCGAACCGCGTCCTGTGCAACAACCCCGATGCCGGTCATTCCGGTCTGGTGGCACGCTGCCAGGGCATGATTGACGGCATGGCAGAGGCAGGGATCGATACCGAGGTGCTGACCACGGCCTGGGATCCGGCGCAGGCACGCAACATCCTGGGTTCCTTCCTCGCACGCAACGATGACATCAACTATATCTTCGGTCCGGCCGGGGATCAGGGTCCGGTCATTCACGGCGTGACCGAGGAACTGGGCCGCGATGACGTTTATATTGTCACCACGGATGCTTCCTCTCAGCATGTATCCGGCGTGCAGCTCGGCAACATGCTCGCGTCCACCTCTCAGGGCTTCTGGCTGCAGGGCTACGAGACCATGAACTGGCTGTTCTGGAAGGTGCACTATGGTTTCGAGCCGGCTTCCGACATCCTGACCGGACCGTCAATAATCGATGCCTCCAACGTCGACCAGTGGGAGCAGGTATTGCGCCAGGTCTTTGGCGACAGCGGTTACGAGGAAATGATTACCTGGTAAGACCTTGAGGGCTGGCGTGCATACCCTGTGCGCTGGCCCCGGTTCTCCTTGACTGTCCTGGGGTAGATTCTATGGATACCGCTAAACTGCACTGGGAGAAGGTCATCAAACGACCGGATTTCGGTGCCATACTGATAGCCACCGTGCTGTTCCTCGGTTTTGCCACCCTGGACTACGATGGCTTTTTCAACGCGTTCACCATGCGCAATGTCCTGCATTTCAGTGCCATTCTCGGCCTCGTTGCACTGGGCCAGACGCTGGTACTGATCGTGAAAGAGGTCGACCTGTCGGTAGGCTCGGTGTACGGCATTGGTGGCATTTCCTACATTTTGTTCGAGCCTCAGTTGGGCGTCATTGGTGCTGCAACAGCCGTGCTGATGGGCGCTGCACTGATCGGGTTGATCAATGCGGCCCTGATCCTGCGCGGCAAACTGTCCGCCGTTATTGTCACCCTGTGCGGTCTGTTCTTTTACCGGGGCGCCATCTATCTGATGACCGGCGCTGGCGTGCCTCGATTCGCCACTGAAGCGCGCCAGCACTGGTTCAATCAGTTGCTGGGCGGTCAGGCCATGGGCATACCCAATTCAGTGTGGATTTTTCTGCTGGTGGCGCTGATCTTCCATCTGCTGCTGACTCGAAGTGCCTTTGGCAACCAGCTTTATGCAGTCGGCGGTGACGCCCCCAGTGCCCTGTCCCGCGGGGTGCGCAATGACCTGATCAAGACCTGGGCCTTTGTAGCCTGCTCCGTGCTGGCAGCCTTCGCCGGCATTCTGACCATCGCCGACCGTCCCCAGACCTATGTGTCCATGGGCTACCAGTTCGAGCTGGAAGCCATTGCGGCGGCTATCGTTGGTGGCTGCTCGCTGCGGGGTGGTCGCGGCACCGTGCTGGGGGCCATCCTCGGCGCCCTGATCATTGTCTCCGTGCGCTACCAACTGGTGGGTATGGGTGCGCCGTCCAGCTGGTTCATTACCTTTGTGGGTGTACTGCTGATCAGTGTGGTGGTCTTCAACCGACTGTTGGGGGTGTGGATTTATGGCAAGCAACCGGCCGCAGAATAGAGGAGAAGACTCCATGACTGCCACAACCACTACTCACGGGCCTGCGGACTCCGTGGTCATACGCACCCGCCGGAGCCTCATGCGGGGTCTGGTGCATTATCGGGAAACCATTGCCGTGCTGGTGGCACTGGTGCTGACGCTGGTGTTTGCAGTGACCACCAACGGCGTGTTTCTCAATCATGCCAATATGGTATCTGTCACCCATGTGACTGCCGTTCTGGCCATCATCGCCATCGGGCAATCGCTGGTCATCTGTGCCGGCGAAATCGACATTTCAGTCGGCTCCATCTTTGCGATGGGCGCCATGACCTTTCTGGCCCTGGCCCCGGAATTCGGGGTGTTTGCTGCGGTCGGCACGGCGCTGCTGGTCGGTTTCATGATCGGCGCCTTCAATGGCTATCTGGTGGCCTATCTGGGCATCCCCTCGCTGATCATCACGCTCAGTTCACTGTTCATTTTCCGCGGCATCGCCTACATGCTGGTACAGGATGGCGCCCTGCGCATTCCCCTGGCAGAACGACTGGCCATGGACGGTTATCTGGCCTTTGGCAGTGGCACCTTCTTCGGTTTCAACAACTCGGTGCTCTGGATGCTGGCGTTCATGGTGGTTCTGCATCTGGTGATGTTCACCATGCCGTTCGGCAACCGACTGCTGGCCGTGGGTGGAGATGCCAAAAGCGCCACTTCAAGAGGCGTCCGCGTACGCCGCGTCAAGCTGACCGCTTTCATTGTGGTGGGCCTGTGCGCAGCCTTTGCGGGCATTCTGGAAGCCAACAAGGTGGGTTATGCCGATGGCACCACGGGTCGTCTGATGGAGCTGGAGGCCATTGCAGCCTGCGTGGTCGGAGGCTGTGCCCTGGCCGGCGGCCGCATGAGCATCATCGGCACCATAGCCGGTGCCTTCATTCTGGCCAGTATTCAGAGCTATCTGGTCATTACCGGCACCACACCGCAACTCTATCTGGTGGTGATGGCGACCTTCGTTATCTGTGCTGCGCTGCTGGATGCCCGAGTACGGCAATGGGCGCTGCGACTGCGCTAAAACAGATTCAAAAGAGGACAGGATCATGGACAACAACAAGACGCCTCTGATCGAGGTGCGCAATCTCAACCTGAGTTTCGGCAGTTTTCATGCGTTGAAAAACATCGATCTGAAACTGTATGGCGGTGAGCTGATTGGCCTGGTCGGTGACAACGGTGCCGGCAAGACGACCCTGATCAACGTGATGTCGGGCGTGTATGCACCGACCTCCGGCGAGGTTTGTTTCGCGGGCCGGAAGGTGGAGAAGTTTCATCCCAAGCAGGCTATCGAGTTTGGTATCGAGACCATCCAGCAGTCCGTCGGACTCTGTGACAACCTCAGCATTGCGCGCAACTTCTTTCTCGGGCGGGAGCCGGTGAAGCGGATTCTCGGCATACCCTTCCTTGATTTCAAGGCCATGCGCAAGGCCAGCAATGATGTTGTGCATACCTTTGGGCTGCGCGACAACGTCTCGGTGGATGATGAAGTGGCTACGCTGTCTGGCGGTGAGCGCCAGTCGGTCAAGATCGGTCGGGCCGTAGCCTTCAAGAACAGAGTCATCATCATGGACGAGCCCACCAACCACCTCTCGGTGCGCGAGCGCGAGCATGTGAATGAACTGGCCCAACAGCTGAAAGAGCAAGGGTTGCTGGTCATCTATATTACCCATGATGTCTATCAGGTGCATCGCCTGGCCGACCGGGTGGTGATCATGGAAAACGGGGCCAAGGTAGCTGATGTGCGCAAGGATGAAATGAGCGCCGACGACCTGGAACAGATCATCCGTGACGGTGGTCGCAATTGCACTGACGCCGCCTGACGGGTGGCCGGAGGCTCTGCCATGAGCACCACGCTGAAGCAACAGGCCCGACAGGAGTACGACTACAGCCTGACCGGGCCGCAGAGCGAAGAGGCGGTCCGCCGAGGCCTGGCCTCGGCCAACTGGCACCGGTGTGATATCGACCGCAAGACGATGAAGCAACTGATGCAGCGCCGCAATGGCCCGGCGCTGCGCCACCTGGGGCTCTGGCTGGTCCTGCTGATCGGCACTGGCGTCCTGGCCATCTACAGTTGGGGTACCTGGTGGGCTTTGCCGGCATTCATGCTGTATGGCGTGCTGTACTGTGCCAGTGACCACATTATTCACGAGATGTGGCACGGCACACCGTTCCGGACCCGCTGGCTCAATACCACTTTTATGCATCTGACCGGCTTCATGTGCCATCACGAAGCCATTTACTGGCGCTGGAGCCATGCCCGTCACCACACGGATACGCTGATTCAGGGCCGAGACCGTGAGATCACGGCCACGCGCCCGCCCAGCCTGGCGGCACTGGCACTTGAGCTGTTCTACCTGCACTCGGGACCAAAGGAAATGATGCGCATTCTGCGTCATGCCGCTGGCAGTGTCAGTGCCGAAACCAGAGAGATCGTCCCGGCGCAGGAACTGCCCCGCATGTATCGCGCCAGCCGAATCTACGTGGCGCTCTGGTTGCTGGTGCTCGGCGCCAGTCTCTACTGGAGCACCCTGCTGCCACTGCTGCTGGTCATGCTGCCGCGCTTCTACGGGGGACCTCTGGCTCATGTCTTCAACCTGACCCAGCATGCCGGGTTACCGGAAAATGTTCTGGATCATCGACTGAACTGTCGAACCGTCAGGTTCAACCCGGTCTTCGGTTTCCTGTACATGAACATGCAGTACCATCTGGAACACCACATGTTTCCGATGGTGCCCTTTCACCAGTTGCCACAGCTGCATGAACAGATAAAGGGTCAATGCCCACCGCCCTACCCCAGCCTGCTGGCTGCGTATCGGGAAATCATCCCTGTGTTGCTGCGGCAAAGACAGGATCCGACCTGGTTTGTCTCTCGTCAGATACCTGACGGAGAACAGATACCCTGACTGACTGAGGGTATTGGGGGCGCATGCCCCCCTTTTTTGTTTTGATGACTGGTGGCATCCAGTCGTGCGAGAGGCGACAATAGGCCCCATAACGAGACCTGACAGACCTATCAGACTAGAGGACCCTATCAATGAGTGCAGGCATGGTCATTATCGGAGCCGGCGAAGCCGGTGTGCGGGCAGCAGTAACCCTGCGTGACCAGGGGTGGACGGGCCCCATCACCCTTCTGGGCGAAGAGCCCCATACGCCCTATGAACGCCCGCCCCTGTCCAAGGCCTACCTGACCGGTGCGCATGACAGCCTGACGGATATCGGCGGCAGCGGCCGTCTGGACGAACTGGACATCGACTTCCGGCCAGGCGTGACCGTTGAAGCCATCAAGCGCGATGCGAAGGCCCTGATGACCCGTAGCGGTGAAACCCTGCATTACGACAAGCTGCTGCTGGCCATGGGCGCCAGCGCGCGGCGTATCCGCATTCCCAAGGTGCCGGACCCGTCCATTCTGCTGCTGCGCTCAGCCGAAGATTCGGACCGCATCCGCGAGCGCATTCGCGAAGGCCTGCATGCGGTGATTATTGGCGGTGGCTTCATCGGCCTTGAAGTGGCGGCTTCGCTGCGCCAGCGCGGTGCCGAGGTGCATGTGCTGGAGCTGCAGGATGAACTGATGAAACGCGCTGTGCCGGGGGTCATTGCACAAAAGATCCGGGCCGAGCACGAGGCCCGCGGGGTCAACATCCACCTGTCGACCCGAATTACCGACGTCAACACCCGGCATGACCGGCGCATGCTGACCCTGTCCAACGGCCAGACCATTCAGGCCGACATGATTATTGCCGGCGTCGGCGCCGCCCCCAACACCGGCCTGGCCGAATCGGCCGGCCTGCGCATCGAGAACGGCGTGGCAGTCGACGGCGGCATGCGCACCGAAGACCCGGATATCTTTGCCGCCGGTGATTGCTGCTCCTTCCCGCACCCGCTCTATGATGACCTGCGCATCCGGCTGGAATCCTGGCGCTGCGCACAGGAACAGGCCGAGGTGGCCGCCCGCAACATGCTGGGGGAAAGCGAATCATACGAAAAGGCACCCTGGTTCTGGTCCGATCAGTTTGATCTTGGCCTGCAGATTGTGGGCATGACGGACCAGGGCAGCGAAACCATTACGCGGGATCTGGGCGAACGCGGCCGGCTGCTGTTCAGTCTGCGCAGTGACGGCTCTCTGGCCGGTGCTGCCGGTGTTGCCGAAGGCAATGCGATTGCCCGTGACATCAAGGTGTGCGAACGGCTGATCAATCGGGGCATCAAGCCGAACCCGGAAGTGCTGGCCGACCCGGAGGCACCATTGAAACCGCTGCTGAAAGCCTGATTAAACCAAAAAGGTTTACTTTTAAAAAATAAACCACTATGGTTTAGAAAATAAAAGTAAACCATAGTGGTTTAATATGGCCCAACCACACTATCTGGTCCTGATCGGCGATCTGGTCCGCTCCCGCACCGCAGAGGACCGGGCCGGCCTGCAGCGCCAGCTGAGCCAGTGCCTGGACAGCCTGAATACAGCGGCCCCTGATACCCTGGTGTCACCCTATACCCTGACGCTGGGCGATGAGTTTCAGGCCGTGCGCTCCGGACTGGATGGGCTCTGGCCCGAATTGTTGCGCATTCAGGCGACCCTGCTGCCCATGCGGGTGCGGTTCTCACTGGGTGTCGGCGCGCTGGCCACACCGATCAACAAGAAGCAGGCGCTGGGCATGGACGGCGCGGCCTTCTATGCGGCGCGCGCCGGCATTGAACGCCTGAAAGACAATGACCGACAATGGGCCATTGGCGGCCTGAAAGAGGCGGATCAGCGCTGGGCTACGGCCCTGCTGGATGCCATCGACAGCCTGACCCGCAAATGGCGGGCGAACCGCTTTGAAATACTGTATCGTTTGCTGTCAGAACAGTCACCCGGCACCATTGCGGCCGATCTGGACCTCAGTGTGCAGGCGGTGTACCGGAATATACGCGATGGTGATCTGGAACTGATCATGGAGTTGCTGCAGCTGGTCGACAGCCTGCTGTACCAAGCATTGAACCGCACCTAACCGGACAGGAGTCTGCAGACACAGATGGCGGCACTGATTTTTTTCAATCTGCTGTTGTTGATTCGCTGGGGGTTGCCCGATCAGCCGGCCAGCCGGCAGCGGGTACTCATACTGAGTGGTCTGATGGCCGCCTCGGCGCTGCTGGTCTACCAGTTCACCCTGGGCTGGGTCGTGCTGGTGGCCCTGCTGGTGCTGATCTACTGGCTGGCCGAGCGCTGGTTGCCAGCCTCTTGGCTGAACGCCACCCGGTTGGCCAGTCTGGTTGACTCGGTTATCGTGCTGGTGGTGCTGACACTGCTTGCCGACACCCTGGTCGGCCTGCAGCCGCGCGAGTTCATCACCGCCCTGCCCGATCTGCTGGGCAAGTACCTGGGCCTGCTGATGGGGGGCCTGCTGCTGGCTCAGGAAGCCAATTACCTGATTCGCTGTGTATTCCAGTATTTCAATCTGGAACCCAAGCTGCAGCACGCCGCGCACGCGCCGGGCGACAAACCGTCTACCAGTAACGAACTGGATGCCGACGAATACAAGGCCGGCCGGGTGATCGGCATTCTGGAACGCTGGATCATCTATCTGGTGCTGGTGGTGTCCCAGAACTACAACATCATCGCCCTGATCATTGCCGCCAAGGGCTTTGCCCGCTTTCGGCAGATGGACGAACGCCCCTTCGCCGAGTACGTACTGATCGGCACGCTGCTGTCCACTCTGCTGACCATACTGGTGGCCGATTTCACCCTGAGAGCCTTTGACTGACAACGGACTGAAGACCCCCAAAAGAGACTGTCATGACCAACCTGAAGATTCGCCCCGCCCGTCCCAACGATGTAACCCGGATTCTGGCCTTTGTGCACGCGCTGGCTGCGTACGAGAATGCCGAACATCAGGTGGAGGCCACCGAAAAGGATATCCGCCTTGCCCTGTTTGGTGAAGGCGCCACCACCCACGGCCTGATCTGCGAGCTGGACGGCCAGCCCATCGGTTTCGCGGTCTACTTCTACAATTTCTCCACCTGGACCGGCAAGCGCGGTATCTATCTGGAAGATCTCTTTGTAGACCCGGAGTACCGTGGCCACGGCGCCGGCAAGGCACTGCTGAAATACCTGGCCCAGCATGCGCTGAGCAACGACTGCCGACGCTTTGAATGGAGCGTGCTGGACTGGAACGAACCCTCTATCGCCTTCTACGAGTCTCTGGGTGCCAGGCCCATGAAGGAGTGGATCGGATATCGGATAGACGGTGAAGCCCTGCAGCAACTGGCCGACTCCGCCTGAACGACAAAATATCGACAGCCCGCGCATATAAAATTTGACGGCTGGCCTGAAGTGGTCTTTACTCAGGCATCAGGGACCCAATGATCAAGGAATTCAGGACGTCGGATCATGACTCTACCCCACAGCAACACTGGACTGCCGGTCGATTATTTCAGCGGGCAGTCGATGACCCGTGAAGAGCTGCTGCGTGCAGTTGCGGTCAGCATCCCCTTCATTCAGCAACTGTTCCCGCTGGACTGCGCCGTTGCCGTCAGTGATGGCTCACATTTTCTGGCCATCTCACCCGGAAAAAATGTCGACCCAGAGCTGTCACCCGGTGATCCGGTATCGGCGGAGGACGTCAACCCCGAGGTCATGCGTACCGGCAAGGTCCACAGTACCGAGTTGTCGGCGGAAGCCTATGGCGTGCCCATGCGCAGCATTGTGGTGCCCATCAAGGACGACAGCGGGGCCACTGTCGGCACGCTGGATATCGGCATTGATCTGACGACCCAGGCTGAGCTGCAGGACATAGCCACCCGCATCAGGGACTCCTTTGGCCAGATCACCCAGGGGTCGGAAGCTCTGGCCTCCCTGGCCAGCGACCTGAGCGCCTCTCAGCATGAACTGATGACGTTCACGCAGCAGATTACCGAGCACCTGAACAAGACCAACAGCATTCTGGAAGTCATCCAGGGCCTCTCCGCCCAGACCAATCTGCTGGGCATCAACGCCGCCATAGAAGCTGCCCGTTCGGGTGAGCACGGGCGCGGTTTTTCCGTCGTGGCAGAAGAAATACGCAATATGTCCCACCGGACTTCCAAGTCAGCCAAAGATATCAATGGCATTCTGGGCGAGTTCAATCAGTTCCTGCAGCGCGTTACGGAATACGTGGACGACAACGGCAGTCGGGCCACCGCCCTGGCCTCGTCTGCGGAGGAAATGGCCACCACCCTGGAACACAACTCGGAGATCATAGAGCGCCTGCACATTCTGTCTGAGCGGCTCTGAGACCAGCGAATTCAACTGCCGGGATTGCAGTTGGCAGAACCCCGCCTCGCCATCAAACGCGTGCCTTAGCAAGGAGAACTGACATGGCTCAGCACCAACCCATTGTAGAAGAACTGATCTCCCTTCTCGAGCTCCATCCCGATCTCACCGAGGGGCTGAAGGAATCCCTGAAGATTGCCGACCGGCCGGATGCACCCACTCTGGAGGCCTATTACAGCTTTCTTGACAACATGGTGACCCTGATACCGACGGCGCGAAATCTGCTCGCCTCCATCATGGAGTTCTACTACCTGATTGATCACTCGACAATACTGAAGGACAGCGACCCCTTTCAGCGCTGGGTGGTCCGCTTTGCCCGAGACTGGGGCAACTTTCTGGATACACCGGCTTCGGCCCAGAAGCTGGATACGCTCTATGCCGACCCCAGTTTTCATATTGAAGACTATGTTGTCGCACCCAGCGGCTGGCGTACCTTCAACCAGTTCTTTGCCCGCCAGATCAGGCCGGGCAAGCGGCCCATCACGAGCCTCTGTGACGACAGCGTGGTGGTATCTCCGGCTGACAGTGTTTACCAGGGCAGTTGGGAGATTACCGAGCACTCCACCATCACGGCCAAGGGCATCAAGCACTCAGTGCTGGACCTGCTGGATGGCAGCCCTTATCGGGATGCATTCAGGGGTGGTACATTCACGCACAGCTTCCTGAACGTGAACGACTATCATCGCTTTCATGTGCCGGTAGCCGGCACCGTCAAGGAGCTGCGCAACATTTCCGGACGGGCCGTACTGGATGTCACCAGAGACCCGGACGGGTCACTGGGGGTAGTTGACGGCACGGGATACCAGTTCCGGCAGCAGCGTGGCCTGCTGGTGCTGGATTCACCCGTGGGTCTGGTAGCGGTACTGCCCATCGGCATGGCGCAGGTGTCTTCCGTGGTCATGACGCCGGAAGAAGGCGCCTGGCTCCACAAGGGACAGGAGTTCGGGTACTTCCTGTTTGGCGGCTCGGATATCATTACGCTGTATCAGGCTGACCGGGTCCGGCTGACGGCGGACATCGGCACCCATTACCTGCAGGGGCAGACTCTGGGTACTGCCAATACCGACTGATTGCAAGGTGTGGAACTGTGGCCGCTCTCGTCCCGAGAGCGGCCACAAGGTGCAACAGCTCAGAAGCTGCCGCTGCTGCCGACCGACGAGCCTGCGCCGCCGGTTGTTACCTGGTTGTTGCTGCCGGACTGCCATTCAACGCCCGCGTTCGGATCATTTTCTTCCCGTTTGACGCATTTCCACTCGATGCCGGTGTTTTCCGGCAGATCACCGACCGCGCCGGTCCAGGTCGGGTAGTTGGTTGCATCCAGCAGAACACCGTTGGCCGGGTCCCAGTTGCCCAATTCCGGAACATCGCCTACTGCATAGACACTCTGGCCCCAGTAGGTGTTGCCATTGTTGCAGGTAAAGCTGACCGTCGCCCCGTCACTGCCGGTGCCGGCATGGAAGTTCTGAATGAACTGTGCATAGCGGTTGCGGCCGATGTTGTTCTCGGTGACGTTCTGCAGGCGCAGGATGGTCAGGCCGTTATAGCTGCTGTGGGTGAAGGCGTTTTCGATCTGGTCCCAGCCGAAGTGAGTCATGGCGCCCCCGGCCAGTGCATTTTCACCTTTCAGGTCAACGCCCTGGTTGCCGCCTTCCTCGCCGACCCAGAACACCAGGTCTTCGGCCCGCGAGTAGTCCGGGTAGCTGTCCGGGTTGCCCATTTCCAGTGCCGTGAAGTGCAGCACCACATTGCGGTTCGGGTCACTGCCGGTCTGGGTGGTGCTGATCATGCTCTCGTAGCCATGGCCGGTAGCCGGCGAATAGATGTCAATGTCGGACGGAATCAACCCGGCGGCCATTTCCGGCACGCGGCGCATGCTGTCACTTGGGTTGCCGATCTGCCAGTGGATGCCAGGGATTTTCATGCCCAGCTCGATATCACTGAAGGCACCATCGAAACCATCCATGGCGGCGTTCAGCATACGGGTACCATGCGCGGTCAGTGATTCGTGATACCAGCGCATGAAATCACGCCCGTACTGGTTGTACAGGTGATCCTGCTGATCAAAGAAGAACTGCGCATCAGACGGCGGGTTGACCTGATCGAAGCTGCTCAGGCTGGTGCCCCAGGCATTGTTGAGGCTGGTCAGGTTGCCGTACTTGTCTTCCGCCCAGGCCTGGAAGTCTTCAATGGCCAGGCGGCCGTAAGCCTGCAGGGCGCCGCGCCCGGGGTAAGAAGCAATGGCATGCCCGTCATCATGCTGGTTGTAGGACGGATAACGCAATTCACCGGCCGGGCCCATGCTGATGTTGAGCTCGATGATGTGGTCGGCCAGATGCTCATACCGGTCCTGAAATGCCGCCATGAAGTCGGCGTACTGGTCCAGTACATAGTCATCGGCCCACAGGGATACGGTTTCCACCGAGTAGTTGCCGAATTCACTCTTGTAGCGCATGTCGGCGTCACTCAGACCGGCGTGCTGAGCCGGAATGTCTTCCCAGATCCACCAGGGAATGGGGATTTCGTTGGTGCCGCTCTGCCCCAGCTTCCAGCTGTTGCCGTCACGGGTGATCACGTCTTCGCCGCAATCGTCCCCGACATTGCCGCCGCACTGGTGGAAGGACATGATGGGAATGATCTGCAGACCCCGGGAAATGATGGTGTCGAAGATGGCATCATAGTAGGACCAGTCATACTGGCCATCACCATCACCTTCGACCATGCCCCACCAGACATCCACCGAGACGCCATCCAGGCCATAGCCGGCAGCCTCTTCGAGTTGCCACTCGAAAGCACTCCATTCACTGCTGTTGCGCAGCTCCAGTGGGGCCATGGCATTGGTGGTTTCGGCCAGATCAGCCCAGACCGTGGCCGAAGCCAGACAGAGGGCCGCCAGCCCGAGTGTTCGTTTGAAGTTCAGCATTGTTGTTTACCTTCAGCTTGTTGTTGTTGTCTTTATACTGCACTCGACAATTAAACAGGCTGAGCGGTTGCCGACAATCGAACCCGGGGTGGAAAAAAGGGGTCTAGTGGTGCCGTTGCCGACACCGATCCAGACCCCAAGGGTTTCAAACTGATTGCCTGCCATTGCCTCAACTGCGCGCAAAGAATCTCATCAAGGCCAGCCTGAAAGAGTCAGAACCCGCCCTGCACATTGATCACAGCATCATCGACGTCGGCTTCTATCAACTCAACCAAGGAGTCACTGTGACGAGTATCCAGATAGAGCAACGTCTGATCAGTGCCTTGTCCATGCACATACAATCTTCCAGGGCCCATCCCGGTCGGAGGACCAAGCAATTGCTGAATCGGAGCAATTGCCGCCACCGGCCCGGTCAGGCCCGGTATCGTACCGAGCTCCACAGCACCGCCTTCCGGGTCGAGTGCATCATAGGCCAGCACCTTGTCCTCAGACTCTCCTTGCTGCTTCTGAATCAGCAACACCGCATCAACCGTGGCATCCACTGAATAGTCGAGAGTCCGGGAACTGTCGACATTCACCGTTGATCCGGTCCAGGCAGCGTCGTCCAGCGTCGTTATGTCGTCTGTGTCAGTAACATTGAAGTAGCGCGCACTGTACTCGGGGCTGTCCTCATCAGAAACATCGGTGACGTTGAAGTAGACCCAATCACCAGACCTGCCCTGGACAGGGCTATTGATAATAATGTCATCACTGACCAGCAAAGTCTGAAGATTGCCTCCGCCTTGCGGCACGATGGCCACGCCCGAATGGCCCTCCTGCCCCAGGTTGAAACTCCACGCCATGATGACTGAGTCATCGTTCGCAGTAACCAGAACTGGCGATGACTTGCCAGCATTCCCATCTTCAAAAAGAACTTCCACAGTGCCTTCTACGGCATCCGCTTCCAGCAATACAGCATTGTCATCATGTTGCACTCCAAGGAAGATGGAAGTGTCCTTGGTCAGAGCCGTTGATGTAATGGAACCAAGTCCAATCAGACCCCCGGCAGCATCCGCGCCGTTACCAGTGGCTGCAACCAACTCGGGATCCGTGCCACCCTCTTGCAAGAACATGAAATCATCACCAACTGCCAGCAGCGCATCACTGTTGGCAACAGCACCTACGTAGCTCACGAAGCCTACATTCTCTTCCAGTTCAACGGTCTCGGTTGCAACGTCAGGCACTTCTACCAGAATCAGTCGGCTGTCACTGCTATCACGCACAATCCAGTGCGTCAGTTGATCGCCATCATAATAGGGTCCAACCGGAATGTGGTCATCTCCGAAAGACACCGGATCCGTTGAGCTGTTCTGGTCAACCTCAACAGCGAACCAGCCTTCACCTGGCTTGTGGTAGGCCAGTGACCCCTTGCTGGCATCCTGATAGTCGGGGGCAAGCACCATCTCAACTATATCACCCGAGTCGGACTCGGATGACACCTGGCGGGGAGAAACACTACCGGCCGCAGAGGCTGTATCTGCATACCAGATATGCCCATCCGCCACGAACACAACACCAGGAGAGGAGAGTGTGCCACCGGCCCGCTCATAGTCGGTCACAACGAGATCCATGGTGGACTCTGAGTTAGTGGCAACACTGAATGACGTGCCAGCACCAGTGTCAAGCGCACAGAGTTCATCGCCTGCCCTGAAGTATCTCAGCCCCTCGTATCCTGAAGAGCCCACACCATTGCCACCGGCGGTCACCGAAACATTGGCATCGCAGCTTATGGAGGTCGAACCATTCCCACTGCTGCTACTGCTGCTGTCATTGCAGGCAACCAGCAGCGTCGCTGCAGCGGCCATCAATACACCGATACTGTATCTGAACATGGGTTATTCTCTCTTATTGAATGTTCACGCTGACCCGCTTGACTACCCCCGGGCGCCAACAACCTCCGGCGCATGCTCCACCTGACCGCTTACAGACGACTTACATTCCGGCTGCGCCTGTCAACGCACACGCAGATGTTTGACCTGGTTCACATTTATGCAAATTGAACCTTGTCCCATGTCTGTTTTTCTGCTTGGATGACTCGTTCGAAAGGAATAGCAGACGCAGTAACAACAATAAGGGGAGTGTCATGGACGGTGGCGCACCTGGGGTGCCCGTTTCACAGGGAAGCCAGTGGCTTGCACGGCCACATCTGACTGACCTGATCGCACGCAACGCCGACAGCTCCATTCTCTGGCTCGCCGCCGCCGGCGGCTATGGCAAGACTTCGACTGCGCGCAGCTATGCGGCAGAATCCGGCAAGCAACTGCTGCAGTTACCCGTACCGCCTCAGGGGCTGAGTATCGGGGGCTTTTTCTATGCCCTGCGCCAGCAGGTGCTGCATCTGCTGGGCGATGACGCGCTGGCGCTGCCGGTATTGAACCCGGAATACACTGCCTCGCCGGAAGTGTTTGTCGTCCAGTTTGCACAGACCCTGCTGCGCAAGGCCGACCCGCGCAGCGCTGTCGGGCCACAGTCAACAGGCGCCGAGCGCAGCGGACTCGACTGGATTCTGTTCATAGATGACATGCACCACATCCCTGCAGAGTCGCCACTGCACAGGGTAATGGCCACTACCGTCGGGGAACTGCTCAGCGGTGGTGTGCAGATTGTCATCGCCAGCCGGCGGGAACCCCCGCCCACCTGGATCAGCCTGCGCGGCAAGGGACAGCTGACCCTGATCGATGAAGCCCTCCTGACCCTGAGCCCGGAAGAGGCGAGCGAGCTGCTGCTGTTGCAGGGTCTGGAATCGGACGATATCCGCAGTCTGGTTCAGGGCAGGGACTGGTCCGTTACCGGTCTGAAAGGCTGGCCGGCCGGCCTGATGTTGCTGGTAGAACACTGTCGGCGCCAGGCCGGGCCGGTCAACGAAGCATTGCTGCAGCGTTCGCTGGACGACTGGTTCATGGCCGAAGTCTACAGTCCACTGAGTGAACGGGAGCAGTTGCTGCTCAGATTCTGCGCCTGCCCGCGGGTGATTCCGGAAGCCCTGCTGCATGAACTCACCGGCGAGTCCTGTGCGGCCGACAGGCTGCAGCAACTGCATGCGCAGCATGCCTTCCTGCGCCAGGAACAGGATGCAGAACTGGGCGTGTACTATGTTTTTCATGATCTGTTCCGCGATTTTCTGAACCAGCAGTCCCGGAACACGGACGATTTCGAAGCACGCCAGCAGATGTCGCGGCGCTGGGCCGATGCCCTGTGGGCCGCCAGCCAGTGGTCCGACAGTGCCGAGCTGATGATAGCCAGTCAGTCCTGGGAAGCCCTGGCCGATGGTCTGCGCCAGGTTGCCGGCATCCTGCTGCAGACCGGGCGCGGTGACCAGCTGTTCGGATGGCTGATGGCGCTGCCCGAGGAGTTGCGCCACCAGGATGCGCACTTGAGCATGTGGTTCGGCATGTGCCTGATACTCAATGACACGGCCACGGCCCGGCAGATTCTGGCTGCTGCCTGGCAGGCTCTGAGTGAGCAGCAGGACTACCTGCACATGGCCGTATGCTGGAGTGGCATTGTCGACAGCATCTGGCTGGAATGGGCCCATATCTCGCAATACGACCCCTGGATCGACGAATTTCTCGCCCATGAGCAGGCGTTTCGCCAATATCTGCCGCCCCAACTCTGGTACCCGGTACTGCGCGGCGTCCTGACCGCCTATGGCTATGCGCGTCCGCTGGACCCGGAACTGGAACGCTGGGAGTTGGAGACCCTGAACGCGCTGGCGGGGGCGGATGTACCCGATACCGAGCGCGTCATGATGGCCAGCCAGCTCATGTACCTGAACACCTGGCAGTTCGGGCGCCGGGCCGGCGCTGCGCATGTCATGCAACTGATGCGCGATCAGCAACAGGCGGTGGAACGTGCATCGCCGCTGGCGCGCAGCCTGTGGTACACCTTCACATCGCTTTGGGCGCTGATGTTCGAAGCGGACCGAGACCGCTGCATGGAAGAGGCGGAAAAGGGCCGCGAGCTGATTCGCAGCCACGGCATCTGCACCTGGGACAACGCGGTACCGCCGCTGCACTGTGCGCTCTGTTTCGAGGACCGGGACGCCTATGACAACTGGATGCGCTGGTTCATGCGTACCGAGATCAAGGCCCACCGCCCGTTCTACGATACCTTTCAGTCCCACTTCCTGGCCGGACAGGCCTGGCTGCACGGACGCACGGCTGAAGCCATTGACCATTCCCACCGCGCCATAATAGCCATGGACAACCACGGTTCGGCATCCATCTCAGCCGGTTTGCGGGCCACTCTGGCCGGCTTGCTGGCCGAGTCCGGTCAGTTGCCGGAGGCCTTGCGGCAGGCCCGCGAGGCGCGTGTCATTCATCGCCAGACCCGGGGCGCCTTCATTGATTCCATGGTGTATCCGGCGCTGGCCCGCATTCCGCTGGCCCGCAAGCAGCCCGCCAGGGCCCTGCCCTATCTGCGGCGCTGGCTGCCCTCGGCGGCACGGGAACAGATGTTCTTCCCCATCATGATCAGGGCGCGTGAACTGTCCGAGATGTGCGCTCTGGCGCTGCGCCACGACATTGAATCTGCCTATGTACGACTGCTGATCCGGGCGCGTGACCTGATCCCCCCGAGCCAGGACACCCTGCGCCATGCCTGGCCCTGGCGTTGTCGTATTCATGTGCTCGGTCGCTTCGATATCGAGCTGGATGGTCAGCCGGGCTTCCGTCTGGCCCAGAAACGGGCCCGCGCCGTGCTGTCCGAGCTCATCATGGCCGGGCCGGACGGCCTGCCACAGGCCAGGCTGGCCACCACACTGTGGCCGGACAGTACCGAGCAGCGCGCCCTGAACAGCCTGCATGTCACCATCCATCGGTTGCGCGATCAACTGGGTGAAGCGCGCATACTGTTGCTGGATGGCGGTCAGGTACGCCTGAACCCCGATCTGATCTGGATCGACACCTGGGCCTTCATGAACCTGGCACGCAGGCCCGAACGGCAGCCCATTGATACCCTGCAAATGGCCTACAGCATGTATCAGGGCATACCGCAGCTGTCCGGTCTGGAAGCCATTGATCTGGAGATCTATCAGGAGTCGGTCAGCCGTGCATTCGAGCAGGTCGCCACCGAGCTGGGCCGGCGGCTGGAAGCAAGCGAACCGGACACGGCCCTCAGCATCTACCGGGGTGCGCTGAAGCACCGGGTGCTGGTGGACACCCTGTGGGAAGGGATTCTGCGCCTGGAGGCGCAGCAGGGACGCTGGCAGGGGCTCACCAGGGCCTGGCAGCAACTGAGCAGCCTCTACCAGCAGGAACTGGATGGGCCGCCGCCGCGGCGCATGCAGCAGCTGTATGAGGCGCTGAGCGCCGAGCGCTAAGGCGCCTCGTTGCCTTCTTCGGGGTCTTCGGGTTCGGGCTCCGGGTCATCCGGCAACAACCGATACGGCGTTTCCTGCTCTGGTGCTTCCAGGCTGATGCGCCCCAGCTTGCCGCTGCGCCACTCATTGAGCAGAATTTCGCTGGCCCGGTGCAGATCCAGCCCGCCGTCTCGAATGCAGCCCCGAATTTCAGCCAGCGCCGACAGCACATCCGGCGCGTGATCCGAACTTTCATCCAGCCGGAACCGTTTGGCCAGCAGACCGGGATAGCGCTGCAGCAGATAGTCGATGGTGAACAGGGCCACCTCTTCATATTCCATCGCCGTGGACCGTATGGCGCCACTGGCCGCCAGCCGATAGCCGCCCATGACGGATTCCGGCGACGGCTGCATGATGCCCGGCGTATCCAGCAACTGGAAATACTTGCCCGCGCTGACTTTCTGCTGATGTTTGGTGACCGCCGGCTCGTTACCGGTTTTGGCGACCTTCCTGCCTGTCAGATGATTGATCAGCGTCGACTTGCCGACATTGGGAATACCCGCAATCAGCGCTCTTACCGGCTTGCCCGGCAGGCCACGCCGAGGCACCAGTTGCCGGCACAGTTCGGGAATCTCCTGCAGACGCTGACGCTGGCCAGTGTGGGAGACATAGGGAGTGATGCCGGGCTGCTCAGCCAGAAACCGGCGCCACTGCTTGGTAACCGCAGGGTCGGCCAGGTCGGCCTTGTTGAGAATGCGCAGACAGGGCCGCTCGCCCCGAATCTCGGCCAGCAGCGTATTGGTGCTGGACTGCGGCAGGCGGGCATCCACAATCTCGATCATGACATCAACCTGCGGCATGATCTCGCGAATCTTGCGCTGGGCCTTGTGCATATGGCCCGGGTACCAGTGAATCTGCACCGGACCTCCGTTATGACTGTGAACCGGTATGGGTTGGTCTGATCAGGAAAGGCGCCTGGCCGCGGCGTGACCTGGCAAGGAACACAGGGTCATTCGGCTAGGTCACCCGGGAGCGCAGACGATCAAACTGGGCCTTCAGCGTGCGGATATGATCACGCAGCTTCTGATTGGCGGTTTCCAGCTCGTCAGCGCGTCGGGTCGCCTTGTTCAGTTGCACCTGCAAGGTGCTGACCTTGTGCCGCAGCTGTTGCTCGCGGGTGCGCAGCCGAGCCAGCTCTTCCTGGGCGCGGCGCTGCCCGCTCGTCGAGGCCTGGACATCCGTGATCAGCGGCACTTCGGCTGCTTCCGTCTGCTCCGCCGCCGGTGCCTCCGGGGACGCCGGAACCGATGCCGGCAGCAGGCCCAGACGATTGCGCCGCAGCACGCGCAGTATATCGTCAAAGGGGTCGCGGCCATAGCGTTCATGCGGTTCCCAGAGCCAGGCATGCCACTTTTCCGGGCACTGGCTGCGGCACAGCAGCCGGGTCGGAGTGCCCTTCAGGGTCGGCCCCGGCCGGCCGCGGGCGGCCATGTCCCGCAGCGGCAGGTTCCATTCCTCGGCCACCTGCCCCTGCTGATTGAACGGCAGCAGGAAAAAGACCAGGGCTCTGATCTGCAACTGCTCGTCCAACTGGAGGTAGACCGCCTCCAGCGTCTGCCCGGCGAACTGCTCAGCGGTCACCATGCCATCCAGCAGGGCGGTAAACTCGCTATAGAGCATCTCGCGGGCAGACTTGTCCGACTGGTAAATCAATAGCGCTTCGGCGTGTACAGCCACTGTTACATGAACTCCCGTCAGTACAACCACTGCGACTGTCCAGTTTCCGTCAATCAGGCCGAGAGTGCAACCGCCACCTCAAGCCCCTGGCGGATGGCCCGCTTGGCATCCAGCTCTGCGGCCTTGTCTGCCCCGCCAATGGTGTGCACCTCCAGGCCGGCCCTGAGCAGACCGTCCTGCAGGGTCAGTTCGGATTCCTGGCCGGTACAGAGCACAATCTGGTCGACGGCCAGACACCGCGAATCACCCCTGGCATCGGTGTACCACAGGCCCTGATCGTCAATGCGCTCATACTGGATGCCGGTCAGATGCTGCACGCCACCAGTGCGCAGCTGCAGCCGGTGAATCCAGCCGGTGGTCTTGCCCAGCCGCTTGCCGGGTTTCTCGTCCGAACGCTGGCACAGGGTAATCTTGCGGGCGGCATGCTGTGGCTGCGGGTGAATCAGGCCACCCGGGTTTGCACCACTGGCATCAATGCCCCAGTGGCTCAGGAAGGCTTCGGTTGCGGTCACCGGGGCATCGCAGTGCAGCAGGAACTCACCGACATCGAAACCGATGCCGCCGGCGCCCATCACGGCAATGCGGGTGCCGGGCGCGCGGTCACCGCGCAGCAGCTGGTCATAGCGCACCACCATGCCATGGTCGATACCGGGCAGATCCGGCACTCGGGGGCGCACGCCGGTGGCCAGCACCACGGTATGCTGCCCGGCGGCCTGCAGTTGCTCCGGGGTCACCTCGGCATTCAGATGCACGCTGACACCCAGGTGCTGCAGGCGCTGCTCGTAGTAGCGCAGTGTATACCGGTAGTCTTCCTTGCCGGGTACGCGGGCTGCGAGCAGGAACTGCCCGCCCAACTGAGCGCCGCGCTCATAAAGATGCACCTCGTGCCCGCGCTCGGCCAGTTCGACGGCAGCAGACAGCCCCCCGACACCACCGCCAATCACCGCCACCCGACGCGACTGCACCGCCGGCTGGCGGGAATAGCGATCTTCCTGCAGGGCATAGGGGTTGACCAGGCAGGTGACCGGCTTGCCCTGAAAGATATGGTCCAGGCAGGCCTGGTTGCAGCCGATGCAGACATTGATCTCGTCGGCCTTGCCGGTGCCGGCCTTGCGTCCCCAGTCGGCATCGGCGAGCCAGGGCCGGGCCATGGTGACCAGGTCTGCCGTGCCAGCGGACAGCAGGTCCTCGGCCTGTTCGGGGCGGTTGATGCGGTTGGTTACGGCCACCGGCACGCTGACGGTCTGACGCAGCTTTGCCGTGGCTTCACGGAAGGCTGCTGCGGGCACCATGGAGGCGATGGTGGGCACCCGTGACTCGTGCCAGCCAATGCCGCTGTTCAGCACGTGCACGCCTTCTTCGACCAGCCGGTGGGCCAGTTGCTCCACCTCCGACCAGGGCGTGCCATTGGGCACCAGATCGAGCAGCGAGAGGCGGAATATCAGCAGAAAGCGGTCACTGACTGCGGCCTTGATGGCGCGCACAATCTCGATCGCCAGGCGCTGACGGTTCTCTGCCGAGCCGCCCCAGTCGTCGGTGCGCCGATTCAGTGCCGGCGAGGTGAACTGGTTGATGAAATAGCCTTCGGACCCCATGATCTCGATGCCGTCATAGCCGGCCTGTTCGGCCAGTTGCGCGGCGCGGGCAAAGCCTTCGATCTCGGCCTGAATCTCGTCGTCATTCAAGGCTCGGGGCGGAAACGGTGAAATCGGTGCCTGGGCATCGGTGGCGCTGACGATATTCGGGTGAAAGCCATAGCGCCCGGTGTGCAGCAATTGCAGGCAGATGCGACCGCCCACCTCGTGTACGGCTTCCGGAATGATGCGATGCTGTTCCGCATCGGCCTCGGTCAGCATGGCTGCTCCGCCCGGCATGGCGCGGCCGGCGTCAGTAGGCGCTACCCCGCCGGTGATGATCAGGCCGGCACCACCTGTGGCGCGCTGACGAAAGAAAGCCGCCAGGCGACCGAAGTGCTTGGGCGACTCTTCAAGGCCGGTGTGCATGGACCCCATGATCAGGCGGTTGGATACCGAGAAGGGCCCGAGATCGAGCGGCGAAAACAGGGTGGTGAAGGCAGTGTCTGTCATGATGCAAGCCTTGAGTATGTGCAGTTAAACGGTTGTTTGAATGGGTTCAGACTACCACTGATTGCGGGCTGGCCGTAGTCGCACGATGCGGTTCGGGCTGATTTGTGAAATGGATGCACAGACGGTGGGTCAGGTCGGACGCTCCCTCAAGATATGCTGCCACATTCCCGTCGCCACGCTCGGGTACATGCCCTGTGAGACACGCAAAAAACTCATACCAGGCCTGTCCCTGGGCCTGACCCTCCGGGCTCGCTTCGCTCATGCAAAAACGTTCCCGACAGGCGACTCCAACCGTGCCTCCCAACTCCTGTAGCGAGGCACGCAAGTGCCGATTGGGCCGACAGGCCCACAAAAAGGGCGGCTGCGCCGCCCATCGCGACTCGCGTCGCTCACTACAAGGCCCTGGGGTTCGGTTGTGCTTGTGGCATTGACGGAGCTTCCTGCCAAGTCCCCGGCAGGCAAGCGAACCATCTGCGGTGCCGCCGGCTGGCGCGCAGGGCCCGGAGGATCAGCGGGCCGCTTGTCTGAGCGCAGCGAGTTTGCGGCCCGCCCGACGGGGACCAGCGACAGCCGGAAACAAGGTACCACGGTTCGCGGCCTGTCGGGGCTGGCAGGACCGACCCTAAATCGGGACTCGCGCCCCTCGCTACGGAAATTGGAAGGCTTGGAGGGTGTTGCCTGCCAGAGCAGCCGAATCACAATGATCTATCGAAAAAACGAGAGGGGGAAAGCGATGGCGGACCGGACGGGACTCGAACCCGCGACCTCCGGCGTGACAGGCCGGCATTCTAACCAGCTGAACTACCGGTCCGCAAAATGGTGGGTGTGAACGGGATCGAACCGCTGACCCTCGCCTTGTAAGGGCGATGCTCTCCCAGCTGAGCTACACACCCAAGAGTGATACGGACTGCAATCAGCCTGTTCACCAGGTTGCCTTGTCACGAGGCAGGAAGCGCTTGGCTTCCGGATGTTTCGCTCCCTGAAGGAAGGAACGATGGCGGACCGGACGGGACTCGAACCCGCGACCTCCGGCGTGACAGGCCGGCATTCTAACCAACTGAACTACCGGTCCGCGAATGGTGGGTGTGAACGGGATCGAACCGCTGACCCTCGCCTTGTAAGGGCGATGCTCTCCCAGCTGAGCTACACACCCACCGCATTCCCGAAGCGACTTCTTACTGCCCCGAAAACGTGAGGCGCATTGTAATCCATTTTCCGACGGTGTCAAACGTTTGCCGGATTTTTTCTTCTATTCCAATGGTTTACGGTCAGAACGGGTGCCGCACATGGGTCTGCTCATAGAGCGGATAGTCCGGGTGAATTTCGAAATAGCGCGCCAGCGTAAATTCGGCAATTACCTTGCGGTTGTGGTGCTGTTTGCGCTCTTTTTCCAGCTCCAGGCCTTCATAACGCAACTGGTGCAGGCAGTCGGCGCAGACAGGAATTGTCTGCCCGGTCTGAGCACAAAGCGCCTGCCACGCGATATCGGAGCTGATCACGACGCCTTCGGTCATGTCGGCAATGTCCCTACAGCGCGTCAGATGCAGCTTCTGGTCCACCACCAGGCCGACGCGGCTGTTCTTGTAGGACAGCGTATGGTCGCCCAGAATCATCAGCTGGCTGCGCGTCACCCGTACGCCGTCGGTACGCAATGCGGCCCGTTCCTCGCCAGTCAGATGACGGCCCGGATCAAACACCTCGAAATAGCCCAGTTTGTCCGTACCCATGCGCTCACGCAGGGTATTGAAGGGTTCGAACTCGAGAAAGTCGGGCAGTTCCATGCAAGGTGTCCCCGTTAGCGCGCAGTCTGCAGTATATCTTCGATGCGCTGGTCTGCATCCGTCACCACGCGGAATTCGACACGCCGCGAGCGGGCCTCGTCTTCCTGGCCGTCCTCGTCCAGCACCAGCCGGGAGGACGATAGCCCGTTGGCTGTCAGGTTGGCCTTGACCCAGGGTTTGACCTCGTCGATGGCATCCAGCTCCAGCAGGAAGGAGGCCGCTTCTCGGGTTCGCGCCTGCGACAGTTCCATGTTCAGGATGTAGGCTTCGTCTTCGGAGCGGTCACCCCAGGCCGAGGAAGTGTGACCCTCGATGCGGACCTCGCTGATGTCATCGCGATACTGCGGCCGATGAATGATGTCGACATAGCGCGGGAAGAAGTCAGCCAGTATGGTCTGAAAACCCGGCTGCAGGTCGGTTTCCCCGCGGTCGAACAGCAGATCTTCCCGGTTGAAGCGGAAGGTCAGATCTTCATCCAGCTCGGCGCCCCAGGCTTCCAGGTCCTGCTCGAATTCGGTCAGCAGGTCGTTGTAGAGATCGAGCCGCAGGCGCTCATAGAGCACGGCGACGTCGGTTACAGTCCGTCGTTCACGTTCGGCGTGAATCATGAAGATGATGGCGATCAGCAGGAACACCATCATCAGCCCCGCCATCAGGTCACTGACCGAGAGCCAGTGTTCTTCGTTTTCCTGCTCAAGCGGCGTCATCCGCGCCTGCTCCCCCGCTGCCCACTACCGCCTTCAGGTACCGGTTTCGACTGCTCGGCAGCCTTCACCAGCGTCTGCAGACGCTCGGTCAGCGGCGTATAGTCATTGACGAATTTCTCCGACAGGGCCGTCAACTGGAAACCGAACGTCTGCAGGGACTGGGTCAGCTGCGTCTGCAGGGTCTCGTCCAGTTGCTGCAACTGGTGTTCGGACTGGGTCAGGGCGCGCCCGGCCTGCTCCACCAATTGCCGCTGCACCTGAATCACGCCTTCGGACAGTTCGGTGGCCAGCTTGTTGGAACTGTCCAGCCACTGGCGACCGGTCTGGTCCACCACCTGCTGCATGCGATTGTTCTGCTGTTCGATGGCATCGGCCAGCCCGGTGGTCAGCACCCCGATGCGCTGCTCCAGATCAGGCAGGCCCTTCTGTGCTTCCTGCACCATACTGGCCATGGTGCCCAGATACTGGGCCAGTTGCTCGCTCTGCTGGTTCAGGCCGGTCAGCAATGATTCCATGCCCTCGGCCACGCTGGAAAAGGACTGGGTCTGATGCATCAGTTTTTCATAGGCGCCTGTGGCCTCCACCATCTGCCGGGAGGCCTTCTCGAGTTCAGCCACCACCTGACGCACATTTTCTTCGTGCTGTTTCTGCCAGGTCAGCATGTGCCCGACCGACTCGTTCAACTGGCGGAAGTTATCGCCGTACTGAACCTCGATACGGTCATTGAAATCGGAGATGATTTCCTTGATCGCCGCCGACAGGGCGCGGGTATTGGCCTCTACCATTTCTTCCTGGTGGCGGGACAGCTGTTCGCTGTTGTGCTGCGTCTGTCTGACCAGCTCGCCGAGATTCTTTTCGGCATTGTCGTCCAGGCGCTCGACAGCAGCGATCAGTGCACCCACGGTGCTGTCGCCTTCGCGGCCACGACTGGTTCGCATATCGATCCAGGCGTAGCGCATCTTGATGCTCAGGGCACCACTCAGCCCGGCAATGGAGGTCCAGAAGGCGAACTTCAGGCCATCCAGCAGCACCGGCACACTGTCTTCGATATCGGTACTGTCGAATTCGTACAGGCCCAGGGCGACACCGACAAAGGTACCGAAGATACCCAGGGTGGTCAGAATCGAGGGGGCCTGGGAGGCTACCGACTGCGAACGCGGCAAGAAGTGGAAATACAGGGTCAACAGGCCAATGCCGGAGATGATACCGACGGCGATCCAGAGGATGGGCATGACGCGACTGATCTCCTGTGTCGAACGAAAAAACCCCGTGGCCACTCCAGGAGGAGCAGTCACGGGGCCACAGATTACATGGATTTGAAGTCCTGTGCTATGCCATCAGGGCTGCGCAGGCATCAGCCCAGGAAGCTCAGCATGACACCGGCGGCGATGGCCGAACCGATAACACCGGCCACATTCGGCCCCATGGCATGCATCAACAGGAAGTTCTGATTGTTTGCCTGCAGACCCACCTTGTTCACCACGCGGGCGGCCATGGGCACCGCAGACACCCCGGCGGCACCAATCAGCGGATTGATCTTCGACTTGCTGACCATGTTCATGCCCTTGGCCATCAGCACTCCGGTGGCGGTACCAATGGCGAACGCCACAATACCCAGCAGGAAGATACCCAGTGTTTCCATGTTCAGGAATTCGCCGGAGTTCAGCTTGGCGCCCACACCCAGGCCCAGGAAGATGGTGACAATGTTGATCAGCGCATTCTGGGTGGTGTCGCTGAGGCGATCCACCACGCCGCATTCACGCATCAGGTTGCCGAAGCAGAACATGCCGAGCAGCGGCGCGGCGCTGGGCAGGAACATGGCGACCAGCATCAGCAGCATCAGCGGGAACAGGATGCGCTCGCGCTTGCCTACCGGACGCAGTTGCTTCATCTCGAGCTGGCGCTCCTTGGCCGAGGTGAGCAGCTTCATGATGGGCGGCTGGATAATGGGCACCAGCGCCATGTAGGAATAGGCCGCGACCGCCACCGCACCCAGTATTTCCGGGGCCAGTTGACTGGCAATGAAAATGGACGTGGGCCCGTCCGCACTGCCGATGATGCCGATGGTCGCCGCCTGTTCCAGCGAGTAGCTGAACCACCCGGTTTCGTTCAGGCCGAGCGCGCCCAGCAGCGTGGCAAAGATACCGAACTGGGCGGCGGCGCCCAGCAGCAGCGTCTTGGGGTTGGCCAGCATGGGTCCGAAATCGGTCATGGCCCCCACACCCATGAAGATGAGCAACGGGAAGACCCCGGTATCGATACCCAGGGTGAAAATGTAGTACAGCAGCCCGCCTGGTGACAGCAGTTCTCCCGCATCACCATAGACCGGCGCATCATAGAGGCCGGCACCGGGTATATTGACCAGTACGGCGCCGATACCGATCGGCAGCAGCAGCAGCGGTTCGAAGCGTTTGGCAATGGCGAGGTAGACCAGCAGCAGGCCCACCAGGATCATTGCAAACTCGCCCAGACTGAGGTTGGCCAGCCCGGATTCCGCCAGCAGTGTATGCAGTTTATCCATGAGGGAGCTCCTTACAGCTCGAGAAGGGTGTCGCCGCTGTTCACGGAGTCACCTTCCTTCACGCAGATGCGGCTGATCGTGCCGGCCTTGGATGCCTTGACTTCGGTTTCCATCTTCATGGCTTCCAGCACGATGACGGTTTCACCCTCTTCGACCGAATCGCCCTCACCCACCAGAATCTTGAAGATGTTGCCGGTCAGCGGCGCGACTATGGGTTCGCCGGAACCCTCACCAGCGCTGCCTTCACCGCCGGCAGGCGCAGGTTCGCCACCCTCGGCTACCGTGGTGTCATAGGTCTTGCCATTGACGACAACCTTCACCGCGCCATCACCACTGACTTCGGCAACGTACTGCTTGCCATCCAGCGTCACGGTGTAGGTACCGCCGGCACCACCGGCGGCCACCGCCTTGCCACTGTCATCGGGCGCCTGGGGCACGGGCTCAAAGAAGTCGGGGTTGCCACGGTTCTTCAGATATTTCAGGCCAATCTGCGGGAACAGCGCATAAGTCAGAACATCATCGACCTTGTCCTGCGCCAGTTCGAAGCCGTCTTCCTTCGCAATGGACTCGAGTTCTTCGGTCAGACGGTCCATCTCGTCTTCCAGCAAATCAGCCGGCCGGCAGGTGATGGGCTCGGCGCCGTCCAGAACCCGCGTCTGCAGTTCCTTGTTGTACTCGGCAGGGGCTGCACCGTACTCGCCCTTGAGAATGCCGGAGGTCTCCTTGGAGATACTCTTGTAACGCTCACCGGTCAGTACGTTCAGCACCGCCTGGGTGCCGACAATCTGCGAGGTCGGCGTGACCAGAGGGATAAAGCCGAGATCTTCCCGCACGCGGGGAATCTCACTCAGCACTTCGTCGAACTTGTCGCCGGCGCCCTGCTCCTTGAGCTGGCTTTCCATGTTGGTCAGCATGCCGCCCGGCACCTGAGCAATCAGAATACGCGAATCGACACCGCGCAGTGCGCCTTCGAACTGACCATACTTCTTGCGTACCTGGCGGAAATAGGCCGCGATCTCTTCCAGCAGTTCGATATCCAGCCCGGGGTCCCGGTCGGTGCCCTTCAGGGTGGCCACGATGGATTCGGTCGGCGAGTGACCATAGGTCATGGACATGGAGGAAATGGCGGTGTCGACATGGTCGATGCCCGCCTCGATGGCCTTCAGGATGGTCATCGAAGACAGGCCAGCGGTGGCGTGACAGTGCAACTGCACCGGGACCTTCAGGGTCTTCTTGAGCCGGGACACCAGTTCATAGCTGTCATAGGGCGTCAGGATGCCGGACATGTCCTTGATGGCCAGGGAGTCGGCACCCATGGCCTCGATTTCCTGCGCCAGCTCAACCCAGCTCTCCATGGTGTGAACCGGGGAGGTGGTATAGGAAATGGTACCCTGCGCGTGCTTGCCCTGCTTGCGCACGGCTTCCATGGCGCGCTGCAGGTTGCGTGGGTCATTCATCGCATCAAAGACGCGGAACACATCGACGCCATTCTCTGCCGCCCGCTCTACAAAACGGTCCACCACGTCATCGGCGTAGTGCCGGTAACCCAGCAGGTTCTGGCCGCGCAGCAGCATCTGCTGGGGCGTCTTCGGCATGGCTTTCTTCAGTTCACGAATGCGTACCCAGGGATCTTCACCCAGATAGCGGATACAGGCGTCGAAGGTGGCACCACCCCAGGACTCAATCGACCAGAAACCGACCTGATCCAGCTTCTCGGCGATAGGCAGCATGTCGTCCAGACGCAACCGGGTTGCAAACAGGGACTGATGCGCATCCCTCAGGACGACATCGGTAATTTTGACGGGGTTTTTGTCACTCATGAATGACCTTTCCTACGCGTAAGTTTTGAAATACTTATCGACTGTGCGCCGCACGTGCAGCAGCGGCCACAGCGGCTATCTGGTCCATCTGGGCGCCGCTCTTGCGGCGGCCGCCGGATTGCGCAGCCACTTCCGGCTTGCTGAAGCGGCCAACGAGGCTGGACATGGCAATGGTGCCGAAGATCAAGATGACCAGAAAGGCGAAAACCGTACCCATGCCGAGGGCCATCAACTGCAGCCCTTCCTGTAATAATTCTGACATCTGCGGAAACCTTTTGTGTGGATGTTCCGTGAGCCTCGAGGATATCCCCAGGGCTGTTCACCCCGTCGCATCCTGCGAGTTTCAGACCGCCGACACTTTACCCAAGCCGGCCTCAGTAAGCAATAGAGCTGTCATGGGAAACACATTCCCGACTGTTCGCCATTTTTTCAACACTTTTGGCGTCATATTTCCGGCTTTTAGTGACTTATCGACCCCAAATCCGCGTAATGGCTCGACCGGACGGGGAATGTAATCGCTTACTTTTCTGTAATACAGCAACACCTTTCCGGCGCAAAGACGCCAGAAAACGTCTTAGAAACGGCAAAAAATGTAGCTAAATTACAAAATAACAGAACCGCACACAGTCATGACGGTCGCGGTGAGACCCGCACAAGGCATGCGATGCAAGGCACAGAAACAGGGAATAACAGGAGCAAACAGATGGCGCGCCCGGGAGGATTCGAACCTCCGACCGCCTGGTTCGTAGCCAGGTACTCTATCCAGCTGAGCTACGGGCGCTGATACTGCACTGGCTGTTCCGCTACCGGAAACAGCAGTCTTGGGTGGAGCGATCTTGCACTAACACCAACCCTTGCAGGGTTGTCCTGAAATGGCGCGCCCGGGAGGATTCGAACCTCCGACCGCCTGGTTCGTAGCCAGGTACTCTATCCAGCTGAGCTACGGGCGCGTACAGGATGGCGGAGAGAGAGGGATTCGAACCCTCGATGAGATTTCTCCCATACGCCCTTAGCAGGGGCGCGCCTTCAGCCACTCGGCCACCTCTCCGAACACGCGGCGCATGATACCATGCCGATTCAAAAATTAAAGGGAAAGTTCAATAAAATGAATGGCCTACCGCGTGGTCTGCGTGTTTATTTGTCTTCCTCTTCCGGGCCATCCAGCTCCTGCTGGATACGCAGATAGATTTCTTCGCGGTGTACCGCAACATCCTTGGGTGCATTGACACCAATGCGTACCTGATTGCCTTTCACACCCAATACGGTCACGGTGACTTCATCGCCAATCATCAGCGTTTCACCCACGCGCCGGGTCAAAATCAGCATGTTTCCTATCTCCTATTGTCGGACTCTTTCCTGAGTCTGCCGCAGCGTGTCGACAGCATCACAGACTCGCCTTGGATCGCGCTTGCGCAAGAATAACGCGTTTAAGATGTTTCTTCTACAGCATCCAACCCAAAGGCGGAATGCAGAGCCCGCACCGCCAGTTCCAGATACTTTTCCTCGATCACGACCGAAATCTTTATTTCGGATGTCGAGATTAACTGGATGTTGATGGACTCTGCTGCCAGGGCGTCAAACATCCGTGACGCTACGCCTGCGTGTGAACGCATGCCAACACCCACAATGGACACCTTGGCGATGCGATCATCACCGAGCACCTCTCTGGCACCGAGGTCGTCAGTGATATTCTTGAGTATAGACTCTGTGCGCCGAAAATCATTGCGATGCACGGTGAACGTGAAGTCGGTACTGCCATCCTCGGAAATGTTCTGCACGATCATGTCGACTTCGATATTCGCTGCCGATACCGGCCCCAATATACGAGACGCTACGCCAGGCAGGTCAGGGACACCCATCACACTGAGCTTGCTTTCATCCCGATTGAACGCGATACCGGAGATTACGGGTTTTTCCATTGCATCATCACCTTCAAGTGTTATCAGGGTACCCGGCCCTTCTTTGAAACTGGACAGCACGCGCAGCGGTACACTGTACTTGCCGGCAAATTCAACCGCGCGGATCTGCAGCACCTTGGAACCCAGGCTGGCCATTTCCAGCATTTCCTCAAAGGTGACCTGATCCATGCGACGGGCGCTCTCGACCACGCGCGGGTCCGTGGTATAGACCCCGTCTACATCGGTGTAGATCTGGCATTCATCTGCCTTCAGCGCCGCTGCCAGAGCCACGCCAGTGGTATCCGAACCGCCGCGGCCCAGTGTGGTGATGTTGCCGCCGTCGTCCACACCCTGAAAACCAGCCACCACCACGACCCGACCGGCCGCCAGTTCACGCTGCATGCTGTCGGTATCGATGTCCTGAATGCGGGCCTTGGTATGCGCACTGTCGGTGCGAATGCCTATCTGCCAGCCGGTATAGGAGCGCGCCGGACACTCACGGCGATTGAGCGCCATGCTCAGCAACGCTATGGTCACCTGCTCACCGGTGGCCAGCAGTGTATCCATTTCACGGGGTGTCGGTTCGGGGCTGATCTGCTGCGCCAGCTCGATCAAGCGGTTGGTTTCGCCGGACATGGCAGACACCACGACCACCACATCATGCCCCTGATCCCGGAAACGCTTGACCCGATCGGCCACGGCTTCAATGCGCTCGACGCTGCCGACCGAGGTACCGCCATACTTCTGCACGTAGAGTGCCATCGACTGTGAATCCTCCAGATTCTTTGAAGATCAGGCTGCCTGAGCGGCCACCCAGTTACGTGCGGCCGCAATAGCCTCATCTATTTTTGCTACATCCTTGCCGCCGGCCATGGCCAGGTCCGGCTTGCCGCCGCCCTTGCCGCCGACTACCGCCGCAGCGGCATTGACCAGGTCACCGGCCCGGTAGCTGCCGGTCAGGTCACGGGTAACCCCGGCGGCCAGTTGCACCTTGCCGTTCAGTTCGGCCGCCACCAGCACCAGCCCGGAACCCAGCTTGTTCTTGAGTTGATCGACGAGCTCGCGCATGGCTTTGGCATCGGCCACTTCCACGCGTGCGGCCACCAGCTTGACCTGACCGACCATCTCCGCCTGCGCGGCCAGATCACCCCCTGCCTGTGCGGCCAGTTTGCTCTGCAGCCGCTCGACTTCCTTTTCCAGTTCGCGCTGACGGCGCACCAGTGCCTCGGTTTTTTCCACCAACTGCTCGGGGCGTGCCTTGACCACCTGGCTCAGTTCATTGAGCTGATCACTGACCCGGTCCACCAGCGCCAGTGCACGCGGGCCAACCACGGCTTCGATACGGCGCACGCCAGCGGAAATACCCTGTTCGGACACCACCTTGAACAGGCCGATATCACCGGTACGGCGCACATGGGTACCACCACAGAGCTCTACCGAGAAATCATCCGTGCCCATGGTCAGCACGCGAACTTCATCATCATATTTCTCGCCAAACAGCGCTATGGCACCCTTGGCCTTGGCCTCTTCGATAGGCATGATTTCGGTCTGTACCGGCACATTGGTCAGAATCTGCTGGTTGACCAGCTCTTCAATGGCCCGAACCTGCGCCGGCGTGACAGCCTCGAAATGGGCAAAGTCGAAGCGCAACCGCTCGTCGGTCACCAAAGACCCCTTCTGCTGGACATGCTCACCCAGCACCTTGCGCAGCGCCGCATGCAGCAGGTGGGTCGCACTGTGGTGCAGGGCCGTCAGATGGCGCCGCTGACTGTCTACAAAGCTGCCGACCTGATCGCCCACCTGCAACCGGCCTTCACTGACAGTGCCGAAATGCAGATGTGCCCGCCCCTGCTTCTGACAGTCTTCGACATCGAACACTGTCAGGTCGCCGCGAATCTGACCGGTATCGCCCACCTGGCCGCCCGACTCCGCATAGAAGGCCGTTTCGTCCAGAATCACGATACCGGACTGGCCTGCGTCGAGTGCATCGACTGGTTTGCCGTCGATCAGGATCTTTTCCACGGTGCCGGATACGGAAAGCAGGTCATAGCCCGCAAAATGGGTTTCTGCATCCAGATCGGCCAGGGCAGACAGGTCCATGCCAAAGTTGCTGGCCTGACGCGCCTGCGCCCGCTGTTTTTCCATAGCCGTTTCGAAACCTTCGATATCCAGCTCGAGATCCCGTTCGCGGGCAATGTCCCCGGTCAGATCAACCGGGAAGCCATAGGTGTCATAGAGCGTGAAGATGGTCTGCCCCGGAATTACCTTGCCATCCAGGTCGGCAATGGCTTCTTCCAGCAGGCGCATGCCGTGGTCCAGCGTGCGGGCAAACTGTTCTTCTTCCTGCAGCAGCACCCGTTCGACCTGCGGCCGGGCCTGCGTCAGTTCCGGATAGGCTTCACCCATCTCTTCCACCAGCGGCTGGACCAACTGATGGAAGAAGGGGCCGCTGGCACCCAGCTTGTTGCCATGGCGCACGGCGCGGCGAATGATGCGGCGCAGCACATAGCCGCGGCCCTCGTTGGAGGGCAGGACGCCATCGGTAATCAGGAAGGCGCAGCTGCGGATATGGTCGGCGACCACGCGCAGCGACGGTGAATCCTGCTCGGCCGCTCCGGTAACACTGGCCACAGCGCGCATCAGGTTGCGGAACAGGTCAATCTCGTAGTTGGCGTGCACGCCCTGCAGAATGGCCGCCAGACGCTCCAGGCCCATGCCGGTATCAACGCTGGGGGCTGGCAATGGCTCCATGGTGCCGTCGGGCTGGCGGTTGTACTGCATGAAGACGACATTCCAGATTTCGATAAAGCGATCGCCGTCTTCTTCAGCTGTGCCCGGTGGACCACCCCAGATCTCCGGGCCATGATCATAGAAGACTTCGGTGCAGGGGCCGCAGGGGCCGGTGTCACCCATCTGCCAGAAATTGTCGGATGCGTAGCGCTCGCCCTTGTTGTCGCCGATGCGGATAATACGCTCGGCGGGCACACCGATGTCCTTGTGCCAGAGGTCAAAGGCGTCATCGTCTTCGGCATAGACGGTCACCAGCAATTTCTCGGCCGGCAGGCCCAGCTCTTCGGTCAGAAAGGACCAGGCAAAACGGATGGCGTCCTGCTTGAAGTAGTCACCGAAGCTGAAATTGCCCAGCATTTCGAAGAAGGTGTGATGGCGGGCGGTATAGCCCACATTTTCCAGGTCATTGTGCTTGCCACCCGCGCGCACACAGCGCTGGGAGGTGGTAGCCCGCTGATAATCCCGCTTTTCCTGACCCAGAAAGGTTTCCTTGAACTGGTTCATGCCTGCATTGGTGAACAGCAGGGTCGGGTCGTTGTGCGGCACCAGGCTGGAACTCGGCACTATTTCGTGCCCGTTGCGGGCAAAAAAATCCAGAAACCGTTGGCGAATTTCAGCGGTTTTCATTAACTCACACCATCTCTCGGGAAAAGTGCTGGCAATGGTACAATGCGGCCGGTTTTACAGCAATCGGTGACTGTCGCGGGAGGGGGCGTAGCGAGGGACGCAAGTCCCGACTGGAGGCCAGTGGAAGGTCCATCGCAAACCAGAAAGTTGCGCCCATGCCGCCTGATAGTGGGGTGCCGATCGGACCGTCGCCAGGCTCGGGTACATGCCCTGTGAGACACGCAAAAAACGGCATCCATGCCAGCTCGGTTGCGGCGAGTATCAGGCCCGTCCCTGGGCCTGACCCTGCGGGCTCGCTTCGCTCGTGCAAAATTGCTCCCGGCAATTTTGTCCCTGGCCGCAAACGGTCTCACAGGGCCTGCACCCGGCAGGCGACTCCAACCCCCTGCTGAAGCTCCACTCCGTAGCGAGGGACGCAAGTCCCGATAACGCGGCGCAAGTCCCAACTGGGGCTGGATATCCCGAAAAAGGGACGGCTGACGCCGCCATCGCGACTTGCGTCGCTCGCTACAGGTATCGGCTTGTGCCTCTTCATCGGGACTTGCGTCGCTCGCTACAGGTATCGGCTTGTGCCTCTTCATCGGGACTTGCGTCCCTCACTACAAGGGTTTTGGCGGCAGGGTTGGTGCAGCCGCCGGGAGTGGGTGCTGGGTGAGCAGACCGTCTGCGCACATGGATGTGCGCAGTCGAGCTGTCAGGGACGACGTTTTTTGCGTGTCTGCTCACCCAGCACCCCGACCACGGCGGCAAGGCCTCGATCAGGGCCATTCCGGGATGCACCCTAGCCTGGCAACGGACCTGGACCGCCCCTGTTACAGATGATCCCAGTCGAAGCCGCGCTGGGAGAGGAAGCGCGCCATGCGGGCCTTGTCCTGGAGGTCCTGCGGCTGCCGGCGGCCGTATTTCTTGTCGAGTGCGGCGTCGGCCAGTTCGCGCCAGTCATAGGCGGCCAGCAGACTGTCTGCGGTCGGGGCATCAATGCCGCGCTGCTGCAGTTCCCAGGCGATCTTGGCCGGGCCCTGCCCGCGACTGACCCGCAGCCGCACATAGGATTCGGCAAAGCGCAGGTCATTCTGCAGGCCTTCGTCGGCCAGTTGCTGCACCACCTCGGCCAGCGCTTCGGCCGTGGCCTCGCGATAGCGGCGGTGCAGGCGCTCCATCAACTCGCGCTGGCTGTATTCACGCCGCGCCAGCAGATCCATGGCATAGTGCCGGGGAGACTTGCCGCGCGGCGGAGCCTCCCTGGCGCCATGATCTTCGTCTGCCGCTGTGGGGTCGAACGGTTCCGACATGATCCGCCAGTACCTTATTTCTCAGCAGTTTTCTCGGCGGCTTTCTCGGCCGCCTTGTCAGCTTTCTTGTCGACCGCAGCTTCGGGTGCCTCCACGGCGTCCTTCGGCACTTCCGCATCACCCAGGTAATGCGTGCGGATCTGGGCTTCAATCTCCGCCGCCACGGCCGGATTCTCTTCCAGGTAGCGTGCCGCATTGGCCTTGCCCTGACCAATCTTGTCGCCCTTGTAGCTGTACCAGGCCCCGGCCTTGTCCACCAGACCCAGTTTGACGCCCAGATCAATCACCTCACCCATATGGTAGATGCCGCGATTGTAGAGAATCTGGAACTCGGCCTGCTTGAACGGCGGCGCTACCTTGTTCTTGACCACCTTGACGCGGGTCTCGCTGCCGACCACCTCGTCGCCTTCCTTGACGGTGCCGATACGACGGATATCCAGGCGTACCGAGGAATAGAATTTCAGCGCATTACCACCCGTAGTGGTTTCAGGGCTGCCGAACATGACGCCGATCTTCATCCGGATCTGGTTGATGAACACCACCAGGCAGTTGGCATTCTTGATGTTGCCGGTAATCTTGCGCAGTGCCTGCGACATCAGACGCGCCTGCAGACCCACGTGCTGATCGCCCATGTCACCTTCAATTTCGGCTCTGGGGGTCAGTGCAGCCACGGAGTCGATAATGACCACATCCACGGCATTGGAGCGCACCAGCATGTCGGCAATCTCCAGCGCCTGTTCACCGGTGTCGGGCTGGGAGACCAGCAGGTCATCCACATTGACGCCCAGCTTTTCGGCATAATTCGGATCCAGTGCGTGCTCGGCGTCGATGAACGCACAGGTGCCGCCATTCTTCTGCGCTTCGGCAACCACCTGCAGGGTCAGCGTGGTCTTGCCCGAAGATTCCGGCCCGTAGATTTCAACCACGCGACCCTTCGGCAGGCCACCGATGCCCAGGGCAATATCCAGCCCCAGTGAACCGGTGGAAATGGCTGGCATGCGCACACGTCCCTGATCACCCAGACGCATGACGGAGCCCTTGCCGAACTGACGTTCGATCTGGCCCAGAGCGGCTTCCAGTGCTTTGCTGCGATCTTCGGTGCTGCGATTCTCTGTCATGGTTCACCTGTAAATGCTGTATGAATAACCAGTATCATGCCACAGTGGTAGCGCTGTGCCAATGGTGGTGTTCAACTCTGTCTTTTGCGGGGCTGATCTGCAACTGTCTGCGCACTCAGTTTGCACCTGCCCGGCTCATTCCGGCAGCATGCCTTCCAGCGCCAGCGCCACGGTCTGGCGTCGTATGGTTTCCCGGTCCCCCGCCAGCAACACACGCTGGCTGCGCACCTGCTGCTGGTCGGCCCAGGCCAGCCAGACGGTGCCCACGGGTTTTTCGGCACTGCCGCCGTCGGGGCCGGCCACCCCGGTGACGGCCACGGCCAGATGGCTGCCCAGCGCTTCGCGGGCGCCTTGCGCCATGGCTTCGGCAACCAGCTGACTGACCGCCCCCTGCTCTACCAGCAGCATCTCCGACACCCGCAGCAGGCGTACCTTGGCGGCATTGCTGTAGGATACTATGCCCCCTGTATACCAGCGTGAACTGCCCGGCAGGTCAGTGCAGACCTTGCCGATCCAGCCACCGGTGCAGGACTCCGCAGTAGCCATGGTCAGGTTCTGGGCCTGCAACCGCTCCGCCAGTGCCTCAGCCCGTGCCTGCAGGCCCGGATCATCAAACGGTTTATTCATCCTTTCCCTCTGCTACCATATCGGCCGCTTGCACAGGATAACGGACAAAGGCATGACAACCAAAGAACATACGCCAATGATGCAGCAGTATCTGGGGATAAAGGCACAGCATCCCGATGATCTGCTGTTCTATCGCATGGGTGATTTCTATGAACTGTTCTTCGAAGATGCCCGGGAAGCCGCCCGCCTGCTGGACATTACCCTCACCGCCCGCGGCCAGAGCGGCGGCAAGCCCATTCCGATGGCCGGCATCCCCTACCATGCCTGCGAGGGCTATATTGCCCGTCTGGTGAGACTGGGTCGCTCCATCGCCATCTGCGAGCAGACCAGCGACCCGGCCGCCAGCAAGGGGCCGGTTGACCGTGAGGTGGTGCGCGTGATCACGCCCGGCACCCTGACCGACGAAGCCTTTCTGCCCGACGGCCAGGACAACCTGCTGGTGGCGGTTGCCGGCGGCGAGCCGCTGGGCCTGTCCTGGCTGGAGCTGAGCACCGGCCACTATGGTGTGCTGGAGCTGGCCAACGAGTCCAGCCTGCAGGCTGAGCTGCAGCGCCTGCGCCCGGCCGAAATTCTGGTTGACGAGCAGGCCGAGTGGGCCACGCAGTTGAGCGAGTTTGGCGCGGTCAGAACCCGGCCACCCTGGCATTTCGACCACGACACCTGCCGCCGCCTGCTGCAGGAACACTTCGGCACGCGCGACCTCAAGGGCTTCGGCATTGACGAGATGCCCAGCGCCATCAATGCCGCCGGGGCCCTGCTCGAGTATGCCCGTGACACCCAGCGTTCCGATCTGCGCCACCTGCGTCGCATCACCACCGAACTGCCGGATGATGCCATCGCGCTGGATGCAGCCTCGCGGCGCAACCTGGAACTCGACATCAACCTGCACGGCGGCGAGGACTTCACCCTCAACGCCGTGCTCAATGACACCACCACCCCCATGGGGCGGCGTCTGCTGCGGCGCTGGCTCAACCGGCCGCTGCGCGATCAGGCCCTGCTCAACGAGCGGCTCAATTTCAACGACGCGCTGCGAGCCGAACTGGCTGCCGATGAACTGTACGATCAACTGCGCCCGGTGGGTGATCTGGAGCGCATCCTGGGTCGGGTATCACTGCGCTCGGCCCGCCCACGGGATCTCACCCGGCTGCGCGAGACGCTGCACCAGATACCGGAAATCCGCTCCACACTGGCAGGGCTGGACCGTGCCCTGGCGCGTCATCTGCATGAGCAGATGCAGCCCTTCCCCGACCTGTGCGCTGAGCTCGACCGGGCGCTGGAGGAGAACCCGCCGGTGGTCCTGCGCGACGGCGGCGTGATACGGGAAGGCTACAATGCCGAACTTGATGAGCTGCGCGCCCTCAGCCAGGGCGCCGGTGATCTGCTCACCCAGGTTGAAGCCCGCGAACGCGAGCAGACCGGCCTGTCCACGCTCAAGGTGGGTTACAACCGCGTACACGGCTTCTATATCGAGGTCAGCAAGGCCCAGTCCGACGGCGTGCCGGCGCACTATATTCGCCGGCAGACCCTGAAGAATGCCGAGCGCTATATCATCGACGAGCTGAAGGAATACGAGGATCGGGTGCTGAGCAGCAAGAGCCGTGCTCTGGCCATGGAAAAGCGCCTCTACGAGGATCTGCTGGACCAGCTCAACGCCGAGCTCAGTGGCCTGCAGCAGACCGCTTCGGCCCTGGCCGAGACCGATGTGCTGTGCTGCCTGACCCGGCAGGCGGACCATTTCGACTGGACACGGCCGCAACTGAGCCCGGAGCCCGTGCTCGACATCCGCTCCGGTCGCCACCCGGTGGTGGAGTCGGTCAGCGAGCACCCCTTTGTGCCCAATGATCTGACGCTGAATGACGACCAGCGCATGTGGGTGGTCACCGGCCCCAACATGGGGGGTAAATCCACCTTCATGCGCCAGAATGCGCTGATTGCCATCCTGGCGCATATCGGCAGCTTCGTGCCTGCCGCCGAGGCCGTGGTGGGCGATCTGGATCGCATCTTTACCCGCATGGGCAGCAGTGACGACATTGCCGGCGGCCGCTCCACCTTCATGGTGGAAATGACGGAAACCGCCAATATCCTCAACAATTCGACCCGCCACAGCCTGGTACTGATGGATGAGGTGGGGCGCGGTACCTCCACCTTTGACGGCCTGTCCATCGCCTGGGCCGCCGCCGAACACATTGCGCGGCAGAACCAGGCCCTGTGCCTGTTCGCCACCCACTATTTCGAGCTGACTGCACTGGCGGATCGTGAAGTCGGCGTGGGCAACCTGCATCTGAATGCCACCGAGCACGAGGACCATATCGTCTTTCTGCACCAGGTGCTGGCAGGGCCGGCCAGTCAGAGCTATGGTATTCAGGTGGCCCAGTTGGCCGGCGTGCCGGCCAGTGTGCTGGCCGAGGCCCGGCAGAAGCTGCAGGGCCTGGAAGAGCAGTCGATCAAGGGCAACCAGGCGGCACCGTCGCCCGGGAAAGCCGGCGGGCCGCAACAGGGCGACCTCTTCGTGGCCGCGCCCAGCCCGGTCGAGGTGGCGCTGAAAAAACTGGCACTGGATGACATGACACCCCGCGAAGCACAGCAGTGGTTGTATGAGTGGCAGTCGCGCCTGTGACCGGCCGTGGCTAAGCTCATAACAAAATATTCTGAGCTTCGGGCCACCGGAGCATGCATGGCACCTTGTCTGGCCGCGCCGTGATCCCTAGAATACCCGCCGGACAGTTGTCGGCGTTTTACCGACAACGCTCAGGCATCAAGACACCTCAGGAGACAGCTACATGGCGTTTGTAGTTCTGGACAACTGCATCAAGTGCAAATACACGGACTGCGTGGAAGTCTGCCCCGTGGATTGCTTCTACGAAGGCCCCAACTTTCTGGTCATTCATCCGGATGAATGTATCGACTGTGCGCTGTGTGAGCCTGAGTGTCCCGCCGAGGCCATTCTGTCGGAAGACGAGGTGCCGGATGATCAGCAGCAGTTCATCGAGCTGAATGCGGAGCTGGCCGAGGTATGGCCCAATATTACCGAGAAGAAGGACCCGGCCCCCGATGCCGAGGACTGGAACGGCGTGCCGAACAAGATTGAAAAGCTGGAGCGCTGACCGACACTCACGGGTGCCCGCACGCTGCCGGCATTGATGCGCTGGCAGCAGGGGCGCGCACGCGCCCCTTGTTGAAGACCGTTATTCGCTGAACACAGAGGTCGCTGACAGACCCTGCTTCTCCATGATGTCGCGCAGCCGACGCAGGGCTTCCACCTGAATCTGCCGCACGCGCTCCCGGGTCAGGCCTATCTCGTAGCCGACCTCTTCCAGGGTATTGGTTTCATAGCCCCGCAGGCCGAAACGGCGCACCACGACCTCGCGCTGTTTTTCCGACAGTTCACCCAGCCAGAAATCGATACTGGACTTGAGATCATCATCCTGCAGCCGCGCCTCCGGGTCGGACCTGGCATGCTCGTCGGCAATGGTTTCCAGCACCGTGCGGTCAGAGCCCGACCCCAGCGGTACGTCGACGGAGGTCACCCGTTCGTTCAGGCCCAGCATCTTCTTGACGTCAGCCACCGGTCTGTCCAGCAGCTCGGCAATTTCTTCCGCCGAGGGCTCGTGATCCAGCTTCTGGGTCAGTTCGCGTGCCGCGCGCAGATAGACATTGAGTTCCTTGACCACATGGATGGGCAGCCGAATAGTGCGGGTGCTGTTCATGATGGCCCGCTCGATGGTCTGCCGAATCCACCAGGTGGCATAGGTCGAGAAACGGAAACCGCGCTCCGGGTCGAACTTCTCCACCGCCCGAATCAGGCCCAGATTGCCCTCTTCGATCAGGTCCAGCAGCGGCAGCCCGCGATTGATATAACGCCGGGCAATCTTGACCACCAGGCGCAGATTGCTTTCAATCATGCGCTTGCGCCCCGACTCATCGCCACTCTGCGCCAGGCGGGAGTAGTACTTCTCCTCGTCCGCGGTCAACAGCGGCGAGAAGCCGATTTCGTTCAGGTACAGTTGGGTGGCATCCAGCGTTTTCTGATAGTCCGTCGAAACGGTTTCGATCTCTTTCTCTGCAACCTCTTCCGGCTCGGCAGCGGCCTCATCGAGGCTCAGTTCAACAGACTCCTCGTTGAGATCGAAGACGGCTGTTTCGGCAGCCGGCGGACGCAGCGGATTGCGCTGCTCAATTTGATGCTTGGCGTCGTGACGTGCAATGGCCATGTTTCACCCTCCCGTTTTGTCTGATCACTGCGGCCATTCGAGCCGACTCGACAACGTCGGTTCTGGCGCAGCAATCCCTGATCGGCGGCACATTGGACAGGAATCCTGTCTCAACGCGGAGGCAGGAACCCTAATGGGTCTACGGGCTTGCCTTCCTGGCGGATTTCAAAATGCAGCAAAGGGGTGTTGCCCCGGTTGCCGACTTCTGCAATCACATCGCCCTGCCTGACCTCCTGCTGTTCGTCCACGTTGATCACCCGGGTATGTGCATAGGCACTGAGCATTCGGCCCGGATGTTCCAGAATGATCAGGTTGCCGTAACCACGCAACCCATCTCCTGCGTAAACGACTCTGCCATCAGCGGCCGCACGGACAGACTCACCCAAGGGCGCATCGATATCAATACCTTTAGAGCCTGACGCTCCATCAGAGAACGTTCGAACTATATTGCCGTCCACAGGCCAGGCCCAGGACCCGACAGCGTCCGGATCAGCGCGCGGTGATGCAATAGGAGCGGCAGTAATTTGACGTTGCTCCGAGGCGCCTTCGCGCGCCGACTGGCGGCTCTCTGCCGAGCCGGAGCGGGAAGAACCGGTGGACGCTGCCGTCGAGGCCTGCAGGTTGATCTCCTGCCCCGGGACTATGGTGTAGGGCGGGGGTATGTCGTTGGCGTTCGCCACCTCGCGGAAATCAAGCGAATAGCGGAAGGCGATGGAATACAGGGTGTCACCGGATTGCACCCGATAAGTTTCCGGTGCTTCTTCCTGCGAGCGTGGCGCCGGGGGCGCGTCTCTTCTGCTCTGCTCGCGGGCCTGCGGCTCTGCCAGGGCGGTGCGTGTTGAACCGGAGCTGCTGCTCTGCTGCCGCTGACTGGAGCCATCGGCAGGCAGGTTCTCCAGAGCCACCCAATCCGCATGATTGGTGCAGCCGATCAGCAACAGCAGACACAACAGTCCGACTACGGTCGACCAGGGACCGCATCCGGGGGCTGCTTGCCAATACTTTGACTGCTCCTGCTTCATTCCGGCAGCTTCACTCCGTGGCCAGATTGTTATCGTTTGTAATCCGAACTGTTAAGAAAGTTGTCCGATAGAACCAAAGAATCTAAGGAGCCTCCGAGTACCCGCTTGCCGTGTTGCCACCTACCCGCCGCCGGTGCCACCAGCCGATCAGCAGGTACAGGCCGGCTCCGGCAGCACAGGCGAGCAACCCAGCGAGCAGGTCCGTTCCGGAGTCCGGCCAGCGCACCTGCAGCGCCGCGGCCGCCGGTTCATATTGCCAGGGCCACAGCCGGGGCAAAGCCCCCACTACAATACCACTCATTCCCGCCAACGCCAGATTACTGTAATTCTGCATAATCCAGTGTAACAGACGCGAAAATACCAGCACGCCGGTCAGGCAACCACTGGCAAACAGCGCCAGCAGCACCCAGTCCGCTTCGCGCACGGCTTCCACTGCCGGTGCATAGAGGCCCAGCAGCAGCAGCAGCAGGGTGCCGGAAATGCCGGGCAGTATCATGGCAGTAATGGCTATCATGCCACCGAAGAACATCCACAGCGGCGTGGCTTCCACCGCTATGCCGCCGGCAATCACCGTGGTCATGGCGACCGCCGCTCCGGCCAGGGCGGCCAGCAGCGCGTTGCCGTGCCAACTCACGCGGCGGCAGATTCCACCCAGCGCCAGCAGCAGAATACCGAGGAAGATGCCCCAGAGTACCACCGGTGCCTCCTCCAGCATCCAGGTCACCAGGTGGCTCATCAGGGCAATGGAAGTCAGAATGCCGGCCAGCAGGGTGGCCAGGAAATTGCCATCGATACGGCGCCAGGCCTCGGCAACCCGGCCCCGCGCCAGCAACGGCAGCAGCGACAACCGAAACGAGGCCAGGGCGGCGATCAGCCGGGCGTAGATACCCATGATCAGGGCCAGGGTGCCGCCGGAGATGCCCGGCACCATGTCGGCAATGCCCATGGCCAGCCCGCGGGCATACCAGCCCGATACCTCCGTCATTGTGCGCTGACGTTTGCTCACAGTCATCGGCGACTCCCGGCATCCGACACCTGGATGTCATCCGTGCGTCGGGTGCCATTGACCAGGGGCACAAAGCAGACCGCTTCGACATCTTCCCGAGTCCATTCACTGCCCTGCCGGATGATGCGCAACAGCCGCTGATCGCCATCCGGGCCTACCGGCAGTATCAGCACGCCGCCCTCCGGGTCGAGCTGTTCCAGCAGTGCTTCCGGCACGGTTGCCGGCGCTGCGGTACAGAGAATACCCTGATAGGGTGCATGCTCGGCCAGGCCCCAGTGGCCATCACTGAGATGGAACTGTATGCCGTACAGCGACTGCTCGCGGCAGCGCCGCCGGGCCTTCTGCTGCAGCCCCTGAATGCGCTCCACCGTATGCAGTTCACGCGTCAGATGGGCCAGCACGCTGGTCTGGTAACCCGAGCCGGTGCCGATTTCCAGCACGCGCCCCAGTTTCGCCGGCCGCCTGACCCGTTCCAGTTCGGCTTCATCCAGCACCGCCTCACGCAGCAAACTGGTCATGCGTGCCACGGTATAGCTGTTGGACAGGGTCTGGCCATAGCCGATCGGCAGCGAGACATCGTCATAGGTCCGATGGGCCAGAGCTTCATCCACAAACCAGTGGCGCGGCACGCGAAACAGCACGTCCAGCACCGCCGCATCATGAATGCCGCGCTCGCGCAGACGCTCGACCATGCGCCGCCGGGTGCGTTCAGAGGTCATTCCGATGCCCTGCGGGGTCAGGGTGGGGCCAGTCTCAGGGGCGCTCATGCTGTTCTCTGTCCTGTACTGCTTTCTGTTTGTTGTTCGGGTTGTAGCGGTGCTGCGCTGTCCACCCTGCAGAGGGCGTGCACGACAGCAGTGGCGAAACTGCCCGGGGGCAGGCTGAAGGCCAGATGCCAGTCTCCGTCTTCCTGCCAGGCTGCAAGCTCGGCCGGCACGACACGACAGGCCCGCCGCGCACATTCTACGCGCCGTTCTACCAGTTGGTCTATCCACACCGACCAGGACGCCAGCAGAGCCTGCTCGGCCGGGGTTGGTGCCAGTCGCTGGTCGCGTACCAGCCCCGGCAGCCAGGCGGTCGGACTCAGCTCGCCGACTGCCAGCAGTTCATGCAGCCGCGCGTCCGGCTCGGTCAGCAGAAAGCCTGCGGCCGAACCGTGCCAGGCCACCCAGTCACCCGGTGCGGCCTGGCTCCAGGTGCTGGTTGCAACCCGCTCGGCCAACTGATTATTGAACAGGTGGCTGCGGGCGGCAGAGATCATGAAGCCACGCTGTTCGCGATCCTCCGGCCACTGCAGTCGGGTTGCCGCAGGCTGAAAGGACTGACCGAAGCGCTGGGCTCCGAAGTAGTTGGGCACACCGCTGCTGCGTATCTGCTGCAGACGCGCCTGCAGCAGTTCCGGCTCCGGGTCCCAGTGGCGCAGGCGCAACTGAAAACGGTTGCCGGTGTGCCAGCCCCGGCGCAGCTTGCGGGCCGACCAGGCAGCGTCCAGCACCTGAAAGCCCTCCCCCTGCGGCCAGGTCGGGTCAGGGTCGGCTGCCGCCAGCCCCGGCAGATGCACACTGAACCACTGACGGGTTACGGCGTGACGATCCTTGCGCCCGGCAAAACTGACCGCCCGCGCCCGCACCTTGAACCAGGCGGCCAGCTGACGCGCCACCCAGCCGGTATTGGCGGCGGTTTTCTCGACCAACAGCCAGAGATGTTCCTGCTGCCCGCGCTCCGCAGAGGGCGGCGGCGTCAGCAATTCGGTTACCACGAAGTCGGCCGGCTCCTGCCGCAGCACGGCGCTGCCCAGAGGCGGGCCCAGGGCCCGCGGCAGGGCGTTGAAGGTCTCGGCAGCGTTCACTCCCGACCTGCCAGCAGCACCACAGCATGTGTGGCGATGCCTTCCCGACGGCCGACAAAGCCCAGTTTCTCGGTGGTGGTGGCCTTGACGTTGACCTGGTGGCGCTGCGCGCCCAGCACCTGAGCGATATGTTCAGCCATGGGTCCCTTGTAGCCCTGCAGGCGCGGGGTCTGGGCCACGATGGTGACATCCAGGTTGCCCAGGCCATACCCGCTTGCGGTCGCCTGCGACCAGACCTGACGCAGCAGTTCGGTGCTGTCGGCGCCGGCCCAGCGGGCGTCGGTATCGGGAAAATGCGTGCCGATATCACCCAGTGCCAGTGCGCCGAGGATGGCATCGCAAATCGCATGCAGCACCACGTCACCGTCCGAATGGGCCAGCAGCGGATAGTCCACCGGCACATCGAGGCCACCCAGTTTCTGGGTGGCCGGCCCGGGGTCGGTTGCAAAGCGGTGCACGTCGTAGCCGTGTCCGATACGCAGATCAGTCATGCTGGCTCAGTATCCATTCGATCAGAGGGAAGTCTTCCGGTTCGGTCAGCTTGGTATTATGCCAGTGGCCACGGATCAGTTGCACGGGTTCGCCGACGGCCTGCATCGCAGAGGCCTCGTCGGTAACCGGCAAGCCCTGTTCAGCGGCCTCTTTCAGTGCTCGCAACAGCTGATCGGCGCGAAAACACTGCGGCGTCTGAGCCAGCCAGATGCTGTCGCGGGGCAGCGTCTCCAGGACCATAGCCCCGGCATCCGCTGTCTTGATGGTATCCCGGGCCGGCAGCGCCAGAATGGCCCCCAGATCATGCGCCGCACAATAATCCATCAGGGTGACCACGTCCGCCACCCGCACCCCGGGTCGGGCCGCATCATGCACCAGGGCCCAGCAATCAGGGCCCTGCTCGGCCACCAGCCAATACAGGCCGGCCATGACGGAGTCGGCCCGCTCGGCGCCTCCGCGCACGGCCACCACCGGCACGGCAAGTTGCGACCAGTCACCGGCGTCGGCCAAATCAGCCACCACCAGCACGATACCGGCCAGGCCGGGCACGGCGGCCAGACGCTGCAGGGTATGCGCCAGCACCGACTGCTCCCCGATACGCACGAACTGCTTGGGCTGATCGGCGCCAAACCTGCGTCCGGTCCCGGCGGCGGGCACCACGGCCCAGAACGGGCTGTTATCTGCAGGCAGGGTCATGGTGCACGCTACTCCTGAATAAACAGAAACAGGGTTTCGTCTTCATGGGTCAGGCCCAGACGCTCCCGAATCTGTTCTTCCATGGCATCGGGGTTGTCCGTATCGCGCAGCGCTTCCACCTGCGCCCGCAGGCGCGCATTGATTTGCCGCTGAATACGGATTTCAGACTGCAGTGACTGCACCTCGGCCTGCAGTTGCCGAATTTCGGTCAGGCTGTTGTAGCCAAACCAGAGGCGGCCCTGAAAATAGACGAAGATGAGAACAAGAGCGACTAACAGCGCTTTTTTCATGCAAAAACCTGTGCGAACCGGAGCTGTTGGCCGAAAGCGCACAGAATAATGGTTGTGGGGGGATTTGGCCAGTTGCAAGGCGCCGGCCAATGCCGCAGCGGACCCCGACTGCGCCTGACCGGTGTCAGGCGCAGGGTCCGCGCGCAGGGATTGAAGGTCAGCCCTGGCCCTTGATTTCTTTCAGACCGTTGTAGACCGCCTTGGTGCCGAGATGCTCTTCGATGCGCAGCAGGCGGTTGTACTTGGCCACCCGGTCGGAGCGACACAGAGAGCCGGTCTTGATCTGGCCGGCGGCAGTGCCCACAGCCAGGTCGGCAATGGTGGTATCTTCGGTTTCCCCGGAGCGGTGCGAGATGACGGCGGTATAGCCGGCATCCTTGGCCATCCTGATGGCTTCCAGCGTTTCGGTCAGGGAACCGATCTGGTTGAACTTGATCAGGATGGAGTTGCCGATACCCTTGTCGATCCCCTCCTTGAAGATTTTGGTGTTGGTCACGAACAGGTCGTCACCGACCAGCTGGATCTTGTCGCCCAGCAGTTCGGTCTGCACTTTCCAACCGTCCCAGTCGCTTTCGTCCAGGCCGTCTTCAATGGAGACGATCGGGTACTTGTCGCACAGCTCACCGAGAAACTCGGAGAAGCCTTTGGAGTCATAGACCTTGCCTTCGCCGGCCAGGTCGTACTTGCCGTTCTTGTAGAACTCGGAAGCCGCGCAGTCCAGCGCCAGGGTGACATTCTCGCCCAGCTTGTAACCGGCCTTGGCCACGGCGTCACCAATGATCTGCAGCGCCGCCTCGTTGGATTCCAGATTCGGGGCAAAACCGCCTTCATCACCGACCGCAGTACTCAGGCCCTTGCCACCCAGCTCCTTTTTCAGCGCGTGGAAGATTTCGGCACCGCAGCGCAGCGCTTCCTTGAACGAAGAGAAGCCGACCGGCTGTACCATGAACTCCTGGATGTCGACATTGTTGTCGGCATGCTCACCGCCATTGATGATGTTCATCATGGGGACCGGCATGGAGTACTGACCCGGGGTGCCGTTGATGTCGGCGATGTATTCGTACAGCTCAAGGCCCTTTTCGGTGGCCATGGCCTTGGCGGTGGCCAGGGAAACGGCCAGAATGGCGTTCGCGCCCAGGTCGGACTTGTTCTCGGTACCGTCCAGATCCAGCATGACCCGGTCGATGGCGCGCTGATCGGAAGCGTCTTTGCCGACCAGGGCGGTGCGGATACGGCTGTTGATGTTTTCAACCGCCTTGGTTACACCCTTGCCCAGATACCGGGACTTGTCACCATCCCGCAGTTCCAGCGCTTCACGGGAACCCGTGGAGGCGCCGGACGGCGCACAGGCGGTTCCGACCGCACCGGACTTCAGATAGACGTCGGCTTCGACGGTGGGGTTGCCCCGGCTGTCCAGAACTTCCCTTGCTTTGATATCTGCGATAGTGGTCATTCGACACTCTCCGGTTGTGTTTGGTTCAGTCGGGCCTGACTGTCAGCCAGCACCCGCGGATTTCTGGTGTGTAAGTTTCTTACAAAACCGCGCCAATTGAAACCCCGAGGGCCTGAAATCGGCCCATTTGCGGGGTGTTTTGAAAATAAAGTTACAAAATCAGTTGTTTTTCTGCTGCTCGTGGGCCAGTGCCGCTTCCACAAAGCCGGAGAACAGACCATGGCCGTCACGCGGTGTGCTGGTGAATTCCGGGTGAAACTGGCAGGCCACGAACCAGGGGTGGTCCGGCACTTCCACTATTTCGACCAGGTTGCCATCTTCGCTGCGCCCGGCAATCTTCAGCCCGTGCTTCTCGAGCTGGGCCACATAGTGGTCATTCACTTCATAACGGTGACGATGGCGCTCGATGATGCGGTCGCTGCCATAGACCCGATGGGATATCGTCTCCGGTGTGACCAGGCAGGCCTGGCCGCCCAGGCGCATGGTACCGCCCAGGTCGGATTTCTCGTCACGTTCAACCTTGCGCCCGTCGGACTCGATCCACTCGGTGATCAGACCCACCACCGGGTGGCGCGTCTGGCGTTCGAATTCGGTCGAATGCGCCCCTTCCAGGCCGGCCACATGGCGCGCAAACTCGATCACGGCCACCTGCATGCCCAGGCAGATGCCCAGGTAGGGCACGCCGTTCTCGCGCGCATACTGCACGGCCTTGATCTTGCCTTCGACGCCGCGGTAGCCGAAGCCACCGGGCACCAGAATGGCGGCCGCATGATGCAGAATCTCCACGCCTTCGTCTTCCACCCGATCGGCATTGATCATGTCGACCCTGACCCGGGTGCGGCTGCGGATACCGGCATGGTCCAGTGCTTCCAGCAGCGACTTGTAGGCATCCGGCAGCTCCATGTACTTGCCTACCATGGCGATGGTGATCTCGCGCTCGGGGTTCAGCTTGCGGTCTGCCACATCGTCCCACTCGGAGAGGTCGGGCTCATGACACTCCAGCCCGAACCGCTCCACCACGATGTCGTCCAGGCCATAGCTGGCCAGCATGCTGGGTATGCGGTAGATGGTATCGGCATCCTGCAGCGGAATGACGGCGCGCTCTTCTACATTGGTGAACAGGGAGATTTTCTTCAGCGCACTGCGGTCAATTTCGACTTCGGAGCGGCACAGCAGGATGTCGGGCTGCAAACCTATGGTGCGCAGTTCCTTTACCGAGTGCTGGGTGGGCTTGGTCTTGATCTCGCCGGCGGTGGCGATATAGGGCACGAGCGTCAGGTGCATGGACAGCGCGCGACGGCTGCCCAGCTCCACTTTCAGTTGCCGAATGGCTTCCAGAAACGGCAGCGACTCGATGTCACCCACAGTGCCGCCGATTTCCACCAGCGCCACATCAGCATTGCCCGCACCCTCGATCACGCGGCGCTTGATCTCGTCGGTAATGTGGGGAATCACCTGCACCGTACCACCGAGATAGTCACCCCGGCGTTCCTTCTTCAGCACGTGCTGGTAAACCCGGCCCGTGGTGAAGTTGTTGTACTGGTTCATGGTGGTACGTACGAAGCGCTCGTAGTGTCCGAGATCGAGGTCCGTCTCGGCACCGTCATCGGTCACGAAGACTTCACCGTGCTGGAAGGGGCTCATGGTGCCCGGGTCTACATTGATGTAGGGGTCGAGCTTGAGCATCGTGACCTTGAGGCCACGTGCTTCCAGTATGGCTGCCAAGGAAGCGGAGGCGATGCCTTTCCCCAGAGAGGAAACCACACCGCCGGTGACGAAGATATAGCGAGTCATAGGTGGCCCATCTTGCTGAAAACAAAAAACCCCACCTGCTCGGGCCGCATGACGCGGGTCAAATCAGGCAGGATGGGGTTGCAGGAGCAGCAGGCATCCGGCCCTGCTACTTAATCCAAGATGGGCGCAAAAGATACCACAGGGTTGACCCCTAAGCCAGCATTCCGATACCTCGGGGTTGCTGCCAGTGCGGTACCAGCGCAGGCGACCCCGACGGTGCCATCCACTGCTGATCCAGCACCCGATCGGCAACGGCAACGAGCTGATCATCGGCAAACAGCAGCGGCAGGTGGGGCCGCAACCAGGGTGGGATGTCCAGTTCCTGCAGCAGTCGCTTGAGGTCACGCGAGCCCTGCCGGCCGACCGGACGCAGGCGCTCGCCGCCCTGACGCGCACGCACCGTCAGCCTGCACTGCCCCAGGCGCGCGGCATCCAGGCCCGGCACAGTTCCGGCCGTGTCCATCTGCAGGGTCAGGGTGCCCAGGCCGGCATGATGGAGCTGATAACCGGCCTGCGGATCTCCCGGCAGTGCCAGCGGTTCTGCCGGCGGGCCGGGCAACAATAGCACCGCATACAGTCCGCCGTCGTAACGCCGAATGCGCCAGGATCCCAGGGCCAGCTCCCCCTGGGCGTCGGCACGCGCCGCGACGACATCGGACAGCAGGTGCTCCAGTTGCGCCTGGCTGACCTCGCCCGGGCCCTGCTCATGCAGCCACAGCCGCAATACGGACTGGCGTTCGGCCAGCGTGTCCAGTTGCTGCAGCGCGTTCAGGTTCAGGCTGCCGTCGGGACGCTGCAGTGCCTTCAGGCGCGTCGCATCCAGTCGTTGCAGCCGTTCGGCGGCACTCTGCAGGTGGCTCTGGCTGCGACTCATGCTCTGCTCCAGGCCGGGCCAGCGCTGCCGCAATTGCGGCAGCACCTGATGACGCAGAAAGTTGCGGTCATGCCGCAGGCTGAGGTTCGAAGGGTCTTCCAGCCAAGGCAGTTGAAGGGCTGCCGCCAGCTGTTCCAGATCGGCCCGGGCCTCCTGCAGCCAGGGGCGTACCAGCCTGCCCTGCCCCAGCGGCCGACTGGCCGGCATGCCGGCCAGCCCATCCAGGCCGGCACCGCGTACCAGACGCAGCAACAGGGTTTCCAGTTGATCATCACGGTGATGGGCCAGCAACAGGGTATCGTCGGGCTGCAGACAACGGCCAAAGATTTGATAGCGGGCGGCGCGGGCACGCGCTTCCAGATTGCTGCCGGTCTCGACCTGCACCCGTTCAACCGTCAGCGCCAGGCCCCAGTCACTGCACAGGGCCGTCAGATGGTCGGCCCAGGCATCCGCTGCGGGCTGCAGGCCGTGATGAACATGCAGCGCCTGCACGCGCTGAGGGTGGGTTCGGGCCACCGCCCACAGCAGCAGCAGGGAGTCCAGACCACCGCTGCAGCCAACCCACAGGGTCCCGGTCTGCGGCTGCTCGGCCAGCGCCGTGTCGAGACGCGCCAGCAGCCGGGTGCTCAGGTCGCCAGCAGGTGGGGGTAAGTCAGATCCCAGTGGTAACGGCATTTGCGGCGGTCTCCACGCCAGTAGAGTTCACTGGCAAACGGCACCCTGACCTCGTCGATGTAAGTGGCCCCGATCAGTTCACAGGTGCGGCGCGAAGCCAGGTTGTCGGGGTTGCAGGTAATCCAGAGGCCTTCCATTTCATGGGCCAGGGCGACTTCCTGCAGCAGCAGGCAGGCTCTGGCGGCATAGCGGTGGCCGCGAAAACGGCTGTCGACATGATAGCCCAGTTGGCCCCCGAACTGACGCAGGTAGCGGGTTGCGCCCAGACGCAGGTCGATCTCGCCGATAATACGGCCGCTGTCGGCGCGATAGATCGAGAACAGATAGGCCGGCACCCCATCCATGGCTGCCCGGCCCTGCAGAAACCGCTTGTGGCGCAGGGCGACGACCCCGTCACTGAGGTCGGGGAACTCGTAGAAAGGAGGTTCAATGGCCAGCGTCATGGCAACGCCCCGCAACGTATCTGTTCAGTTCGACCTCAATACTGACCGGTCAGTTGAAATTGCCGTAGGACATCAGGCGCTTGTAGCGCCGGTCCAGCAGGTCTCCCGGAGATTTTTCCTGCAGGCCGGCCAGGTTCCGTACCAGCGCCTGCTTGAGATGCGCGCTCATCAGATCCAGATCACGATGTGCACCGCCCAGCGGCTCCTGCAATACCTCATCCACCAGGCCCAGTTCATGCAACCGGTGCGCCGTAATGCCCATGGCTTCGGCGGCATCGGCAGCCCGTTCGCTGGTCTTGAACAGGATGGAGGCACAGCCCTCCGGCGAAATCACCGAATAGGTCGAGTATTGCAGCATCAGCAGATGGTCGCCCACCCCAATCGCCAGCGCGCCACCGGAACCACCTTCACCGATAACGGTGTTGATGATTGGGGTTTTCAGGCTGGACATCTTCTGCAGATTGAACGCGATGGCTTCGCTCTGGCCCCGCTCCTCGGCACCGATGCCGGGATAGGCCCCGGCGGTATCGATAAAAGTCAGCACCGGCATGCGAAAGCGTTCGGCAAATTCCATCAGGCGCAGTGCCTTGCGGTAACCCTCCGGCATTGGCGAGCCGAAATTGCGCTTCACCTTTTCCTGCACGGAACGACCCTTCTGCTGGCCGATCACCATGACCGGCTGACCTTCCAGGCGGGCCGTGCCGCCGATGATGGCACCGTCATCACCATAGTGGCGATCACCGTGCATCTCATCGAATTCGGTGAAAATACGGGAAAAATACTCGAGTGAGTTGGGCCGTTGTGGATGCCGTGCCAGTTGCGACACCTGCCAGGCGGTCAGGTTGCTGAAGATGCTTTCTGTCAGCTTGACCGTCTGGTTGCGCAGTTTGTCTACCTGCTCGGTGATGTTCAGCTCGTGGTCGTTACCCACCAGCCGCAACTCTTCAATCTTGGCTTCCAATTCAGCGATGGGTTGTTCGAAATCCAGATAATTGGGATTCATGAATCCACTTCCCCGTAATGACAGAATCGGCAATAAGTCGGGAGCCTAGCGGCTACGGCGGCTGGACACAAGGCACCGGCTTCGCAAGGAGCTTTGAATAAAAGTAAACAATAACCCACAAGGGCGCAAATCGGCGGTTCTGACAGAGCCGCCGCAGCGCCCCATCAGAACCGTAGCGGCTTTCACATCAGAACCGTAACGACACTGCTTCCGGCCCGAAACGGTCGCGCAGGCGATACATGAATTCGTCGGTCATCGGAGCGCACCAGGCGTCGCCCAGGCGTACCTCGCCGCGCGCCTGGCCGTTGGAATAGGCGACATGCAGCGGTATCCGGGACTGGTTGCCGCCGGTCGACCCCATGCCGTTGGCCTGCTGCACCAGATCCCGCAGCTGCTCGGCGAAATCGCGCACTGCCCGCACCTCGGCCTGCTGTTCCGGCCACTGAATGACCAGCGCGCGGGCGAACCGGGCGCGGGCCCCGGAGACATCGACCACATCAATGGCCTTGACCCGGTTTTCTTCACGATAGCGGTTCCAGGTCACTTCGGCGCGAATAAAAATGACCTGCCCGATCTCGATCATCTGCAGCCAGCTCGGGTCCTGATCACCGAACAGGCCGAACTCGATGCGCGCCGTGCGGTCATCCAGGGTCACGAACATCATGTCATTGCCCTGTTTGCTGCGCATGCGGCGGATGTCGATCACCAGCCCGGCCAGCACCTGGGGCTCTTCCCGGGCACTGACATCGCTCAGGCGGCAGCTGGTGATTTCCCGTACCTCGGTCTCATATTCGTCAATCGGGTGTCCGGTCAGATAGAGCCCCAGCGTCTCCTTCTCGCCCGCCAGTCGATACTTGATTGGCCAGTCGTGCACGGTACCGTACTGGGCAAAGGGGTCCTGGTCTTCCGGTGACTGCAGGTCACCGAACAGGTCGATCATGCCGGCAGCGGCATTGTCATGGGTCTGCTCGGCGGCCCGGATGGCATCCGGCAGGGCCTGCATCAGCAGGGCACGGTTGGGGCCCAGACGGTCCAGAGCCCCGGACTTGATCAGCGCCTCGATCACCCGCTTGCCGAGTTTCTTCAGGTTCACGCGGGCACAGAAGTCGAACAGATCCCGGAACGGGCCGCCTTCCTGGCGGGCTTCGACGATGGCCTCCACCGGGCCTTCGCCCACGCCCTTGACCGCACCCAGGCCGAAGACGATTTCGTTCTGCTCGTTGACGGTGAACATGTATTCGCCCTGACTCACATCCGGCGGCAGTACCGTCAGACCGAGCTCGCGGCACTCCTCGAGAAAGATCACTACCTTGTCGGTGTGGTCCAGTTCCGAGGACATGGTGGCGGCCATGAAGGCGGCCGGATAATGCGCTTTCAGCCACAGGGTCTGATAGGACACCAGGGCATAGGCCGCAGAGTGCGACTTGTTGAAACCATAGCCGGCGAACTTTTCCACCAGGTCGAAGATGCGCGTGGCCAGATCGGCATTGATGCCCTTGGCCTCGGCGCCTTCGGCAAAGATGCGGCGCTGTTTTTCCATTTCCTCGGGCTTTTTCTTGCCCATGGCCCGGCGCAGCAGGTCGGCGCCGCCCAGCGTGTAGCCGGCCAGCGTCTGGGCAATCTGCATCACCTGTTCCTGGTAGACGATGATGCCGTAGGTGCTCTCCAGAATGGGTTTCAGGGAGTCGTGCTGCCAGGTCGAATCCGGGTAGGAGACCGTTTCGCGGCCGTGCTTCCGGTTGATGAAGTTTTCCACCATGCCGGAATCCAGCGGGCCGGGTCGGAACAGCGCCACCAGGGCGATCATCTCTTCCAGATTGTCCGGCTGCATCTGCTTGATCAGGTTCTTCATGCCCCGGCTTTCGAGCTGGAACACGGCCGTTGTCTTCGCCGCCTTCAGCATCCTGAAGGCGGTCTCGTCTGCCTGCGGAATATGGGTGATGTCGATCGGCTCTTCACCGGCGGCCTGCCGGCGCTCATTGATGATATCCAGGGCCCAGTCGATGATGGTCAGCGTGCGCAGACCGAGGAAGTCGAACTTGACCAGCCCGGCCGCCTCCACATCGTTCTTGTCATACTGGGTCATCAGACCACTGCCGTCGGCCTCACACAACAGAGGTGCAAAGTCGGTCAGTCGGGTCGGGGCGATCACCACCCCACCCGCGTGCTTGCCGGTCTGACGGGTGATGCCCTCCAGCTTTTCCGCCATCTCCCAGATTTCCTGGGCTTCCTCGTCCTCGCGGATGAATGTCTTGAGTTCCGGTACTTCTTCCAGTGCCTTGGCCAGCGTCATGCCGGGCGTACCTGGAATCATCTTGGAGATGCGGTCAGCCAGGCCATAGCTCTTGCCCTGCACCCGGGCCACATCGCGCACCACGGCCTTGGCGGCCAGAGTGCCGAAGGTCACGATCTGGGAGACCGCATCGCGGCCATAGCGGTCGGCCACATAGTTGATGACCTGATCGCGCTTTTCCATGCAGAAGTCGACATCGAAGTCGGGCATGGAGACCCGTTCGGGATTCAGGAAACGCTCGAACAGCAGGTCGTATTTGAGCGGATCCAGATCGGTAATCTTCTGTGCATAGGCCACCAGGGAGCCGGCGCCGGAGCCGCGCCCGGGGCCAACCGGAATGTCGTTGTCCTTGGCCCACTGAATAAAGTCCATCACGATCAGGAAGTAACCCGGGAAGCCCATCTGCAGAATGATGTTCAGCTCGAAGCGCAGACGCTCCAGATACTGCTGGCGGACCTGGGGGAAGTCGGGTGCACTGGTGTCATGGTCCTGCTGCAGACGCTCTTCCAGGCCCTCGTAGGACACCTTGTGGAAGAAGATACCCAGCCGCACCTGCTGCTCGTACTCCGGTTCCTGTTCCCGGCCGGCCCATTTTTCCTGCATGGCGGCCTCGACATCGGCCCGCACGGCGGCCAGGGAGAGCTCGCCCTGAAAAAAGGGCGACTGTTCGAGGTCATCCGGAATCGGGTACTCGGGCAGGTAGTAGGTGCCCAGCTCCACTTCCACGGTGCAGCGGCGGGCAATTTCCAGCGTGTTTTCGAGCGCCGACGGGATATCCCCAAACAGCTCGGCCATCTCCGCCGGCGTTTTCAGATACTGCTGATCGGAGAATCGGTGTTCGCGACGCGGGTCATCCAGCGCCATGCTTTCATTGATGCACACCCTGGCTTCATGGGCTTCGAAATCTTCCGCCTGCAGAAACACCACATCATTGGTGGCCACCACAGGCAGGCCGTGTTTTTCGGCCAGTTGCACCGCTGCTGCCACATGCTGGTCATCGCCTGCACGCCGCGTGCGGTGCAGTTCGAGATAATAGCGTCCGGGGAAATGCTGTTGCCACCAGGCCAGCCGTTGCTCCACGGCCGGTTCGTTGCCGCGCAGAATGGCCTGCCCGACGTCGCCATAGTTGGCACCGGACAACACGATCAACCCTTCGTTCAACTCTTCCAGCCAGGCCCGCGTGACCACGGCCCGGTCATGAATCTGGTTGTGCTGATAGCCGCGGGAAATCAGTTCGATCAGATTCTTGTAACCGCGCTGGCTCTGACACAGAAAGTGCACCCGGAATGGCCGCTCGGGTTCATCCGGGTTTTCCAGCCACAGATCGGCTCCCAGCAGCGGCTTGACGCCGGCGGCCATGGCTGCCGTGTAAAACTTGATCAGGCCATAGAAGTTGCTCTGATCGGTGATCGCCAGCGCCGGCATGCCGGTGTCCGCCGCTGCCTTCACCAGCGGCTTGATGCGGTTGAGGCTGTCCACCAGAGAGTATTCGGTGTGCACATGCAGATGAACAAAGGGGGTGCTCATACTCAGAATTCCAGTCTGCCTTGTTCTGTTAACGTCGGGTCGGGCACTGGGCCCAGGCGGTCACGGACCGGCGCAAAACTGCGCCGATGCTCGGGTGTCACGCCCTGTATCGTCAGGGCGGCAAGATGCGCTGCGGTCGGGTACCCCTTGTTGCGCGCCAGGCCGTAGCCGGGGTACTGGCGGTCCAGGCTGACCATGACCCGGTCCCGTGCCACCTTGGCCAGTATGGATGCCGCAGCAATGGCCGAATGCTTCGCGTCCCCCTTGACGATGGCGGTGGCCGGCACCATCAGCATGCGGGGTACCCGGTTGCCGTCGACCAGCACATGGGCCGGCTGCACCGGTAGGGCCTCTACGGCCCGACACATGGCCATATGGCTGGCCTGCAAGATATTGTAGCGGTCAATCTCGGCGGCCGTACACCAGGCAATGGCCCAGCCGATGGCCTGCTGCTGCACCTGCACGAACAGGGCCTCGCGGCGGCCCTCGGTGAGCTGCTTGGAATCGTTGAGGCCGTCCAGCGTCAGCGCCTCCGGCCAGATCACTGCGGCCGCGCAGACCGGCCCGCACAGGGGGCCGCGCCCGGCCTCATCGGTACCGGCCACCACCTGGCCGCAGTAGTCGGCATCCAGCTCAAGCATCGGACTGCTCCAGCCCATACATCAGCCGCCCCAGCGCCTGGGCCGCCTGCACATCGGCATCGCGGCGCAAATCGGCATGGATGGCGGCAAAGGCCGCCTGGCAGGCCTCTCGCCGTGCCGAGTCGGACAGCAGCGTCATGATTTCAGTGGCTGCCCGCTGCGGGGTCAGGGCATCCTGTATCAACTCCGGCACCACCGCACGCTGCGCCAGTATATTGGGCAGCGAATACCAGGGGGTCTTGACCAGGCGGCGGCCCAGACGATAGGTCAGACCGCTGAAACGATACCCCATGACCATGGGCTTCTTCAGCAATGCAGCTTCCAGGGCGGCGGTACCGCTGGCCAGCAGCACCACATCGGCAGCGGTCAGAATCTGGTGGCTGTGCCCGGTTTCCACCTGTACCCAGGCACGATCATCTGCGTCCAGCAGAGCCTCTATCTGTTCCCGGCGCGCCGCATTGACTGCCGGTACCAGCACCTGCAGGTCCGGAATCTGCTGGCGCAGCAGGCGGGCCGCCTCCAGAAAGTCGGGCCAGAGGTAACCCACTTCGGACCGCCGACTGCCCGGCAGCACGGCCAGTACCGGGCCCACGGACTGCACACCCAGAGCTGCTCGGGCGGTCTCGACATCCGGTACCATCGGCAACTGATCGGCCAGGGTGTGACCGACACAGACATGGGGCACACCATGCCGGGCGTAGAAATCGCCCTCGAACGGGAACAGGGTCAGCATCAGATCAACGGACTTGCGGATGGATTTGACCCGTCCCTGCCGCCAGGCCCAGACCGAGGGGCTGACATAGTGCGCTGTGGTCAGGCCGGCCCGGCGCAGGCGACGGGCCAGCGGCAGATTGAAATCGGGGGCATCGATACCCAGAAACAGATCGGGCTGCCAGGCCAGACAGCGTCGACGCAGATAGCGCCGCAAGCGCAGCAGATCCGGCAGTCGGCGCAGGACTTCGAACAGGCCCATGACAGACATGCGTTCCTGATCTGCCCACAGATCAAGCCCGGCGGCCTGCATGCGCTCGCCGCCCACACCGGCAATCTCGATATCCGGCCAGGCCTGCCGCAACGCCCGAATAAGCCCGGCGCCCAGTTGGTCGCCCGAGGCTTCGCCGGCCACTATCACTATACGTCGGGGTCTGGACGCCATGGGCGCTGTCTCGGCGGCGGCCATGGTCAGCGCAGGATTCCGCGCTGCGAGCGGCGCAAGCTCTCTACGAAGGTCTGTACGCTGGGGTCACTGTCCTGCTGCAGACGGGCGATGGCCGCCTCCAGCGTCAGGCCCTGGCGGAACACCAGACGATAGGCCTGCTTGAGGGCGCGCAGCGACGCTTCAGGATACTGATGGCGACGCAGGCCTTCGGAGTTCATGGCATAGGGTTTAGCCGGATTGCCCTGCGCCATCACAAAAGCCGGGATATCCTTGAACAGCACGGTGCCGGCACCCGTCATGGCGTGGGTGCCGATCTGGCAGAACTGATGCACCAGGGTGCCGCCCCCCAGTATGGCCTTGTCGGCCACCTGGACATGACCCGCCAGTTGCGTGCTGTTGGCCAGGATGACGTCATCCCCCACCACACAGTCGTGCGCTACGTGGCTGTAAGCCATGAACAGGCCGCGCGACCCGATGCGGGTTTCGCCCTTGTCCTGCACAGTGCCACGCTGCAGGGTCACGCACTCGCGAATCACGTTGTCATCACCGATGATCAGCCAGGTCGGCTCGCCGGCATATTTCTTGTCCTGGCACTCTTCACCCACCGAGGCGAACTGGAACACCCGATTGCGGGCGCCCATGCGCATGGGCCCCTGCAGCACCACATGCGGCCCGATGACACAACCCGGTCCTATTTCCACATCGGGCCCGATCACGCTGTAGGGGCCGACGTCGACGTCGTCCGCCAGCCTGGCGCCGGGATCAATAATGGCTGTCGGGTGAATCACTTGCTGACCTGCCTTTCCGCACACATGATATCGGCGCTGCAGGCAATATGGTCACCCACCATGGCGCGACACGCCATCTTGTGGATACCCCGCTTGCCGCCGACGATACGCACTTCCAGCTGCAACTGATCGCCAGGCACCACAGAGCGCTTGAAGCGCACGTTGTCGATACCCGCAAACAGGTACAGGAAACCGTCTTCATAGCGATTGCCCGAAGAGGCAAAGCCGAGAATGGCGCCCAGTTGCGCCAGCGCTTCGAGGATCAGTACACCCGGCATGATGGCGCGACCGGGGAAATGGCCGTTGAAGAACTCTTCATTGCCACTGACGTTCTTGTAGCCACGAATCAAGGTGCCGTCTTCCATTTCGGTTACCCTGTCCACCAGCAGGAAGGGGTATCGATGGGGAATCAGGGACTTGATCTGTTCATGATCCAGCGGGAGTTGAACATCCATAAGGCTATTCCTTGTTCTGTCTGGACCGATTCCAGAGTTCAGATACTTTGTCACTGAGCGTGGACAACTGCTTGAGTCGAGCTACCATGCGCCGCCATTCGTTGGCCGGTTGTACCGGAATCGCCGAGGCGTAGTCCCCAGGTTCAGTCAATGACTTGTTGACCATGGTGCCGCCCATCAGCTGCACGCCATCGACAATATCCAGGTGGCCGCCGACGCCGGACTGGCCGCCGATCATGACCCGTCTGCCCACGCGGGCAGAGCCTGCCAGACCGGACTGACCGGCCATGGCGCTGCCGGAACCCAGCTCCGCATTGTGGCCGATCTGCACCAGATTATCGATGATGACGTGATCTCCGATCACGGTGTCGTCGAGCGCGCCACGGTCAATCGCGCTGTTGGCACCGATCTCCACATGGTCACCAATGCGCACCCGGCCGAGCTGAACGATCTTGGCCCAGCCCTCTTCCGTCGGCGCGAAGCCGAAACCGTCGGCGCCGATGACCGCACCCGAGTGGAGGAGGCAGTGGCGACCTATCTGCACGCCCGGATACAGCGTGACCCGGGGGCGCAGACAGGTACCGGTGCCGATATGAACTCCGGCACCAACATAGCAGCTGGCTGCGATTTCGACCTCATCTGCCAGTACGGCACCGGCTTCAATGACCACATGCGCGCCGATACGACAGCGTTCGCCCAGGCTCGCCTCGGGGTGAACGACGGCACTGGCATGCACGCCTGGAGCGACCAGGTCGGGCGGCCCGAAAAGCTGCGAGATGCGGGCATAGGCCAGATAGGGATCATCGACCAGGATACAGTGGCAACCCAGTTCGTCTGCCAGAGCAGGTCGCACCAGCAGCGCGCCGGCTGCAGAGGCCTCGGCCTGGCGCCGAAAACGATTACGGGCCACAAAACTCAGATGCTCGGGCCCGGCATGATCCAGCGTGGCCAGCCCCTGTATGGTATAGGCCGGGTCTCCCTTGACTGTGCCACCTACATGCTCAGCCAGGTTTTCCAGGGTCAGGGAATTCGGTTCACGCTGTTGTTTCATCACGGGCTTCACGACCTGAACATCTGTATCCTGCTTATTGTCGTCGAAACGGCACCGGATTTCGAGCGCCCCGACACCGTCTGGCCATCAGCTGTATCTCAGTTTCCACCGACCAGGTCATTGAAGCGATTCAACGCTTCTTCCGTGATGTCCAGGTCCGGTCGCGCATACAGCACCTCATCGGTGGAAATCAGCAGGTCAATGCCCTCTTCCTCGATGATTTCTTCCAGAATCTGTGTCAACTGGCCTTCGTATTCCTCGACAAAGGACCGGCGGCGCTCCTGCTGTGCATTCTGCAGTTGCTGTACCAGTTGCTGGCGCTGCTGCAACAGGAACTGAATCTCCTGCTGTAGCTCTTCGACTTCGTCATCGGACATCAGCGCCTGCTCGGACTCGCCGCGCTCACGCATTTCGGTGATCTGCTGCTCCAGCTGGCGCACCTGCTCTTCCTGCCCGCCGAACTGCTGACGCAGCTCGGAACTGGCGGCCTGGGCAGCGTCACTGCCGAACAGCACACGCTCCTGGTCGATCACGGCAATGCTGATATCGCTCTGGGCCTGCGCCAGGGAAGCCAGCAGGCTTGCAGTCAGCAGGAAGGTCGAGAATCGGATCAATGTTCGCATCAGAAATTACTCCAGAAAGTAAAGCGGAATGACTCGGTGTCATCGCCATCCTGCGGCATTATCGGTTGTGCATAGATAAACCGCAGCGGCAACATGGGGATCGGCCGCCACACCACATCCACACCATAGGAAGCTCTGAATTCGTCGGTGGGCAGACCGTCATCCGTATTGAAGGCAGCCCCGACATCAGTAAACAGAGCCGTCCTGAACACGGACTGATCGCGCGCCATCGGCGTCGGGATAATCAGTTCCGCCCCGGTACTGATAAAGGCGTTACCGCCCAGAGGGCGTTCCTCAATGGTGGCATTCGGCGGATTGGTGCCATAGGGGCTGATGGTACGATCGCGATAACCGCGCACCGTACCCGGCCCACCAGCATAGAAATTCTTGTAGAACGGCAGCCGATCCGTATCACCGTAGCCCATACCGTAACCGGCCTGTCCCAGGAAGCGCAAGGCATAGTCTCCGTTGCCCAGCGGGTGGACGGTGTCGCCCCGGTAGGTCAGACGGTAATAGTTCAGGTCGCTGCCGGGCAGAGTCACCGACAGGTTGACCCGATGACGCTGCCCTTCGGTGGCGTAGAAGGAGCCGATCTGGTCGCTGTAATCCCAGCGCAGCTCGCCGGTCCAGTCGGCATAGTTGCGGCCATAGTCTGCCACGAAGTCGGTCACCTCTGTGGGCGGGAAGTCACCCAGATAGAGGTCGTGCTGGGTGAAGCCCAGGCCTGCCGACACCCGGCTGTTGTTGCCAAACGGCCGCCCGAGGATGAATTCACCGCCCCAGCGGTCCAGACCGTAGGTAGCCACGTCTCGATCCAGCCAGTTGGTGCGCTCATAGAACACACTCAGGTCCCGGCTGATGCCGCTCTTGGTGAAGTAAGGGTCTTCGTGACTCAGGTTGAACACGGTACTGGAGGTACCGAACTGCCCCCTGACCGACACATTCTTGCCGGTGCCGAGGAAGTTGTCCTGGCGGAATTCCAGCGCACTGAACATGCCCACACCGGGCTGAAAGCCCAGTGAAGCCTGCACATTGCCGGTCTGATCTTCTTCCACGGTAAACAGGATGTCGACCTGGTCGTCAGTGCCGGACACGCGCTCCCGGGACACATTCACCTGACGGAAGAAGCCCAGTTGCTGCAGGCGGCGGCGTGATGTGGCGATATCATTGCTGCGGGCGATCTCACCCTCGAAGATGCGCATCTCGCGCCGCAGCACCTCATCCAGAGTGCCCTGATTGCCCTCGAAGCGGATATGCCGCACTGTCATCTGGTTGCCGGGGCGCACCACGAACTCCAGATCAACGGTCAGCTCGGAGTCGTCAATGGACGCCTGGGGTTCGGCCTCGGCAAACAGATAACCTTCGTTGCCGAGAATATTGATGATGGCATCCTGGGTATCGACCAACTCGGCCCGGCTGAACCATTCTCCGGACTCGGGGATCACCGCCGCGCGGATTTCGTCTTCATACTCGAGGAACTCACCGCTGACGCCGACTTCACCCCAGCGATAGCGCTCGCCTTCCGAAATCTCCGTCAGCAGGTGGACACCGGACAGATCCGGCTCGAGAGAAATCTGGGTATTGTCGATATTGAAACGGACATGACCCCGGTTCAGGTAGTAGCTGTTGATGGTTTCCAGGTCACCGGCATAGGTGTCGCGGTTGTATTCATAGCGGCGCGCAAACAGCTGCAGGGGGTCACCATGGCGGCGCGGGCGCAGGCGGGTATCGCGCAGGATCTCGTCGGCGTCATAGGATTCATTGCCACGCAGTTCGATGGACCGGATGGCGGCAGGCGAGCCCTCGTCAATCTCGATGATCACCGCGACCCGGTTTTGCGGCAGCGGATCGACAGACACATCGACGCGCGCATTGTAGCGGCCCTGGGATGAATACTGGGCTTCCAGTTCACGGCGGATTTCGGCCAGTATGGCGGGCTGGTAGGACAGACCCTCGACCACGTCCAGATCTTCCAGTGCGGCGTCGAGTACCTCGGTCGGAATGCGGCTGTTGCCGGAGACGCTGACCCGGTCAATCACCGAATATTCGGCCACCTCGAAGAGGATATTGCCGGCCTCGGTAGTGTATACCCGGATGTCCTGGAACAGCCCGGTGCCATACAGGGCCTGGATGGCCTCGGCGGCACTGAAATCTTCGGTGGCGCGTCCATCCTCGACCCCGGGCAGCGTGGACAGAAAGGCGGCCATGGACACCCGACGCAGACCATCCACTTCGATATTGCGGGCCGCATGGCTGTCCGCAACAACAACAGAGGCCAACAGAAGACTCAACAGGCAGGTCCTGCCCAACAGCACTAGTCGCGACATGAAAGCACAGTTTCCTTAAACCAATAGTGCGGGAGATTTTCAGACAAACCGGCGCTCCTGCAACTCCTTTACGCCATCATTGCCGTGCAGGAAGTCAGTGCGGAGCCCATCCATCTCGGGTTGATGATGGTGGTTTACCACAGTCGATTGAAGTCATTGGTAAAGGCAATCACCATGACCCCGATCAACATCACTATACCAATCTGTACACCGATCATCTGTGCGCGTTCCGACAAGGGTCGGCCACGCACGATTTCGACGAGATAATACAGGATGTGGCCGCCGTCCAACACCGGGATCGGCAACAAATTCAATATGCCCAGGCTGATACTGAGCAGAGCCAGAAAGCTGAGAAAGGGTACCAGCCCGAAGCCGGCCGAATCACCCGCGACCTGTGCAATGGACACCGGCCCGCTGAGATTCTGCACCGAGGCCTGTCCGGTCAGCATCTTGCCCAGAAAGCCCAGCGTCATGCTGATGGTATCACCGGTTTCCTGCACGGCGGCGCCGACCGCTGACAGCGGGCCATGACGCACGGTGCGGAAATACTGGCTGGTATCCATGGGCGTGGCATAGACGCCCACCCGACCCACTGCAGCGCCATCAGGCTCGGTATCCGCCTGCGGGGTAACGACGATGGCCAGTTGCTGACCACTGCGCTCCACCTGCAGTTCGGTCTCCGTGCCCGGACGCTGCTGAATATGCTGCACCCAGTCAATCCAGGTGGCGACTTCGTTGCCGTCAACGGCCAGTATGCGGTCGCCGCTCTGCAGTCCGGCCTGCGCCGCCGGACCGTCGGCCAGGATATCGCCCAGTACGGGCGGCCGATCGGGCTGCCAGAAAGTCAGACCAAGTTCGCCGACCGGGTCCGGGTCCTGCACCCGGGACAGCCAGCGTTCGACCGGATGGGATACCTGATACTGCTGACCACTGTCGGTGGCCAGCGTCAGTTCGATTTCACCGGTAGTGCCGAGCCGATTCAGCAGGGCCAGATGGACCTCGCGCCAGTCGGCCACGCTCTGCCCGTTCACGGCCTGAATTTCGGCGGGTTCGGCCGGCCAGTCGCTCCAGGCGGAGTCGGCAGCATCCACCGGGGCCACCCAGGGACGCGCCACCGAGGTACCGAGCAGGGCAATCAGCCAGAAGGCAAACACCGCAAAGATGAAATTGGCAGCCGGGCCGGCGGCGGCAATGGCAATACGCCGCCCGGGAGGCTGCTGGTTGTGCGCACGGGGTCGATCTTCGGGGGCGACATCACCTTCGCGTTCGTCCAGCATCTTCACATAGCCGCCCAGCGGAATGGGGGCGACCGAGAACTCGGTGCCATCCCGATTTTTCCAGCCAAACAGCGGTTTGCCGAAGCCGATGGAAAAGCGCAGGACCTTGACGCCACACCAGCGCGCTACCCAGTAGTGCCCCGCTTCGTGCACCCCAATCAGGATGGTCAGCGTAAACAGGAAAACCAGTATGGTCGTCAGCATCGGTAAGCCTCACTCAACCGCATTAATCAGGGTACGCGCCGACTGCCGAGCCTGCTCATCCATGGCCAGCAGCGAGGGCAGATCCCGCACCGCCACTGCCGCCACCTGATCCAGCACCGCAGCATTGATGCGGGGAATATCCATAAACCCGATGCGGTGCTCCAGAAAAGCCGCTACGGCTTCCTCGTTGGCGGCATTCAATATGGCCGGTGCCGTCTCGCCCGCCTCAAAGGCCTCGGCCGCCAGGCGCAGGCAGGGAAAGCGGTCCATATCCGGGGCTTCAAACGTCAGCGCCTGCAGAGTGGAAAAATCCAGCGGTTGCACGCCGGCATCTATCCGCTCCGGCCAGGCCAGACCATAGGCGATGGGCGTGCGCATGTCCGGCTCACCCAACTGGGCCAGCACCGAGCCATCGGCGTATCTGACCATAGAATGAATGACACTCTGCGGATGCACCACCACTTCGATGTCAGAGGGCCGTAAATCAAACAGCCAGCAAGCTTCGATCAGTTCCAGCCCCTTGTTCATCAGGGTGGCCGAGTCTACCGATATCTTGCGTCCCATGGACCAGTTGGGGTGTGCACAGGCCTGTTCCGGGGTGACGGCCTGCAGTTCGGCTGCACTCAGGGTACGGCAGGGACCGCCGGAAGCGGTCAGCAGCACCGAGGTCACGCCGGCCCGGTCGTCCGTAGCGGCCGGCAGACACTGAAAGATGGCATTGTGTTCGCTGTCGATGGGCAGCAGTGTTGCCCCACCGGCCCTGACCGCCTGCATCAACAGGGCGCCCCCGACCACCAGGCTCTCCTTGTTGGCCAGCAACAGCGTCTTGCCGGCCTGGGCTGCTGCCAGCGTGGGGGCCAGACCGGCAGCACCCACTATGGCCGCCATGACAATATCGCACTCGGGCAGCGCCGCAACCCGCTGCAGGGCTTCCGGACCGGCCAGAACTTCGGTGTGCGGACTGAGCAATGAGAGCGCTGCGGTCAGTTGAATGGCCGCCTGCTGATCAGGCACCACGGCATAGACCGGGCGATGGGTGGCACACTGCTGCGCCAGCCGGGTCAGATTGCTGTGCCCGCTGAGCGCCAGCACCTGATAGCGTTCCGGGTGCCGGCTGATGACATCCAGGGTACTGCAGCCAACGCTGCCGGTAGCACCCAGGACGGTGACACGACGCAGGGTCGCCATAGGTTACCCCTGCCCCAGTTGCAGCGCTGGCCAGAAATAGACAAAGGCCGCGAACACGGGCGCTGCCGCACACATGCTGTCGATCCGGTCCATGATGCCGCCGTGGCCCGGCAGCAGTTGCCCGCTGTCCTTCAGGCCCCGGTGACGCTTGACCATGCTTTCCACCAGATCGCCAACCACGGAGATGGACACCACGGTACCGGCAAACACGGCCAGTATCAGATAGTCCAGCGCGCTCCAGGCTGACAGGTCACTGAACAGCGCCAGCAGTACCAGGGCCAGCACGGCAGCGCCGACCAGCCCGCCCAGCACGCCTTCCCAGGTCTTGCCCGGGCTCACATTCGGCGCCAGTTTGTGGCGCCCGAACCGACGGCCCGTATAGTAGGCCCCCACGTCGGCGCCCCAGACCAGCAGCATCAGCAGGGTGATCAGCAGCCGGGAGTCATCCGCACGCACTATCCAGTAGAAACCGATCCACATCGACAGCAGGATAAGGACACCCATCAGCAGCCTGACCTGTGGTTGCGACCACAGGCTGACCGATGCCGGGTAGCGCCGCACCAGCAAGGTGCCGAGCAGCCACCAGGCACTGGCCAGCACGAGTACTGCGGCTGCCGGCAGGATGTCCTTCCTGAGCCCCAGATAGAGGCCCAGCAGCAACACGGCGATCAGCGCCTGATAAGCCAGCCGCTGCCAGGTGGCGCTGAAGCCGGACAGATCAGCCCACTCCCAGGCCCCCAGGACGGCGATCACACCAATAAAGAGCGCAAACCACGTCAGCGGCAACAGGTAGATGCCGGCCAGCATGACCGGGATCAGTACAAGCGCCGTTTTGACGCGATCATTCAGCAGCATAGTGTTTGAGTTCCACAGCGGTGGGTTCTGATTCTCGCCCGCCAAACCGTCGCTGGCGGCGGGCATAATCGGCAAAGGCAGTGTACAGGGCATCGGCATCAAAGTCCGGCCACAGCACCGGGGAGAAGTGCAGCTCGGCATAGGCCAGCTGCCACAGCATGAAGTTGCTCAGGCGCTGTTCGCCCGCCGTGCGGATGCAGAGATCCGGCGGCGGCAGGTCGCTCAGGGCCAGATACTCGGCCAGCATGCTCTCGGTGATCTGGCTGGCACGCAACTGTCCGGCTTCAACCTCGCCGGCCAGCCGCCGGGCGGCCTGGGTGATATCCCACTGGCCGCCATAATTGGCGGCGACCACGATCAGCATGCCGGTATTACCACGGGTCAGGTGTTCGGCCCGCTCGATGGCGTCCTGAATGGCCGGTGCAAAGCCGGACCGATCACCGATGATGCGCAGTCGCAGGTTGTTCTTGACCAACTTGTAGATTTCCCTGGTCAGGGCCCAGGAAAACAGCTCCATCAGGCCCTTCACCTCTTCTTCGGGCCGACGCCAGTTCTCGCTGCTGAACGCATAGAGCGACAGCACCTGAACTCCGGCACGAGCAGCATGCTCCACCGTGGTACGCAAGGATCGGACTCCGGCCTTGTGACCGGCAACGCCACCCAGCCTGCGCTCACGCGCCCACCTGTTGTTGCCATCCATGATGATGGCCAGGTGCTGGGGCACCTTGCCCAGGTGGGAAAAATCCGGCATTGAGTTGACCTCGTTTCTCTGTGACCCGGCCGCCCTTCAACCCGCGACGACCCAGCCCGACAGCAGCTCCAACCTGGCACCGGAGGCTGCCGCCGGGCTCAGTTTCAGACCTTCAGCAGGTCAGCTTCCTTGACTTCCAGATGCGCGTCAACTTCGGCAATGTACTTGTCGGTCAGCTTCTGGATCTGATCTTCGCCACTGCGCGCATCGTCTTCGGTGATTTCCTTGTCCCGCAGCAGATCCTTGATCATGCTGTTGGCATCACGGCGCGCATTGCGCACGGAGATACGACCATTCTCCGCCTCATGGCGGGCCTGGCGCACAAATTCCTTGCGCGTTTCCTCGGTCAGCATCGGCATGGCAACGCGGATGTTGTTGCCCGCCGTGGACGGATTCAGGCCCAGATCGGATTTCATGATGGCCTTCTCAACCGCCGGCACCATGGAAGGCTCCCAGGGTACGATGCTGAGCGTTCGGCCATCTTCCACCGAAATGTTGGCGACCTGGTTCAGCGGCGTTTCCGCGCCATAGTAATCGACCAGGACCCCGTCCAGAATGGAGGGGTGTGCACGGCCGGTACGAATTTTCTTGAATGCCTGCTCCAGTGCTGCAACGGCGTTGCGCATGGACTCTTCAGCATCCTTTTTGATGTCTTCAATCATTCTCAGTGTCCTCAACAATCAACGTGCCTTCATTTTCGCCGACCACCAGTCGTACCAGGGAACCGTGCTGATTCATGTCGAATACACGCACGGGCATGTTCTGATCGCGCACCAGGCAGATGGCCGTCAGGTCCATTACGCCCAGTTGTTTGTCCAGTACCTCACTGTAGGTGAGTACATCGTACTTGCGCGCTTCCGGGTCCTTCTTGGGATCGGCCGTGTAGACACCGTCGACATTGGTAGCTTTCAGGACGATGTCCGCATCGATCTCGATACCGCGCAGACAGGCTGCGGAATCGGTAGTAAAAAACGGGTTGCCGGTACCGGCAGAGAATATCACCACATCGGACTGATTCAGATACCTGACCGCCGTGCGCCGATCATAGTGCTCCACGATACCGCTCATCGGGATGGCACTCATGACACGGGTGCGGATATTGGCCCGCTCCAGAGCATCACGCATGGCCAGTGCATTCATCACCGTGGCCAGCATCCCCATGTGGTCACCGGTGACACGGTCCAGGCCTGCCGCACTGAGTTCCTGCCCGCGAAACAGGTTGCCGCCACCGATGACCAGCCCCACCTGTACACCGATACCCACGAGCTGCCCGATTTCCAGTGCCATGCGGTCCAGCACCTTGGGATCGATACCGAAGCCCTTGCTGCCGGCAAGCGCCTCACCACTGAGCTTGAGCAGGATACGCTTGTAGCGCGAAGAACTTTCTTTACTCGGCATAAAGACCTCGTGGGGAATCAGGTGGGGGGATGTTACAACAGGGCGCGGGCACTGTCAGCGGGCAATCACGCACCCTGGCAACCGACCCCGCAGGACGCGGGGTCGGCCGTATGGCCTTGCGGGGACCGGCTCAGCGGTTGAGACCAGCCTGCGCAGCCACTTCAGCGGCAAAATCGACTTCTTCCTTCTCGATGCCTTCACCGACTTCGAAACGTACGAAGTTGACCACCTGTGCACCGGCTTTCTTGGCCAGATCACCGACCTTGACGTCCGGGTCCTTGACGAACGGCTGCTCGACCAGGCTCACCTCGGACAGGAACTTGTTGATACGGCCCTGCACCATCTTCTCGATGATCTCGGCCGGCTTGCCCGAGGCCTCGGACTGTGCCCGCACCACTTCCTTCTCGCGCTCCAGCACTTCGGCAGGCACGGAGTCGGGTGCCACGTACTGCGGATTGATCGCTGCCACGTGCATGGCGATATCACGCGCCAGATCGGCATTGCCGCCCTGCAGCTGTACCAGTACACCGATACGACCGCCGTGGATGTAGCCATCCACCACGGCACCCTCACCACCGTCTACCACGGCGGTGCGACGCACAGAGATGTTCTCGCCGATTTTCTGTACCAGCGCTTCACGGGTGGACTCCAGGTCACCGGCCATCAGGGCCGCGACGTCAGTCTGACGATCCGCAAAGGCCTTGTCGGCCACGGTGTCGACAAAACCCAGGAAGTTCTCGTCACGGGCCACGAAGTCGGTCTCGCAGTTGACTTCGAGAATCAGACCGGACTGGCCGTTTTCGGCCACGCGGATGGCGGCCACGCCTTCAGCGGCGGTACGACCTGCCTTCTTGGCGGCTTTCAGACCACTGCTCTTGCGCAGGTTGTCGATGGCCACCTCGATCTCACCACCGGCTTCGACGAGTGCCTTCTTGCACTCCATCATGCCCAGGCCGGTGCGTTCACGCAGTTCCTTGACCAGTCCTGCTGTTACATTTGCCATGAGTTGCTACCTCGAAAAAAGATTGGGATTCAGATGGAAGGGCGGCCTGTTGCAGGCCGCCAGTATCATCGGGCGTCGTCAGGACGACCCGAGGGTGCAGATCACGACTTTTCAGTCGTGGTCTCTGCAGGCGCTTCCGCCTCTTCCACTTCCACGAATTCGTCCGGAGAGCCAGCGGCACTGGCACGACCGCGGGCGACAGCGTCAGCCACAGCGGTGACATAGATCTCGATGGCGCGGATGGCGTCATCGTTACCGGGAATGACGAAATCCACACCATCCGGGTTGCTGTTGGTATCGACGATACCGATAACCGGAATACCGAGCTTGTTGGCCTCGGTAATGGCGATGCGCTCATGGTCGACATCGATCACGAACAGGGCATCGGGCAGACCGCCCATTTCCTTGATACCACCGATGGAACGCTCGAGCTTGTCCATCTCGCGCTCGCGCATCAGGTGCTCTTTCTTGGTCAGCTTGTCCAGCGTGCCATCGTTTTGCTGGGCTTCCAGGTCACGCAGGCGACGGATGGACTGACGGATGGTCTTGTAGTTGGTCAGCATGCCGCCGAGCCAGCGGTGGGACACATAGGGCATGCTGATGCGCTGTGCTTCACGCTTGATGATATCGGCAGCGGCACGCTTGGTACCGACAAACAGAATCTTGCGCTTCTGGGCACCCAGGTTCTCGACATACTGCAGCGCTTCATTGAACGCGGGCAGTGTCTTTTCCAGATTCACAATGTGGATCTTGTTGCGGGCACCGAAGATGTATTCTTTCATCTTCGGGTTCCAGAAACGGGCCTGGTGGCCGAAGTGTACGCCTGCCTTGAGCAGGTCACGCATGGTGACTGACATAAATTGCCTCATTTTCAATTTGGGTTAGGCCTCCGGTCTGACCTGACACCTCCAACTGCCCGCAATCCGCAGATTCTCGAGCAGCACCCGGCGATGCGTGTTGTCAGACCGTGTGTATTTACTCCAGCGTCCGGGCCGACGGGTCGGCACACAGCGATGGAGCGCGCGGTTTATACCACAGAGTGCATTTTCAGGCAACCGGAAGCGGTCGACCCTCGCAGTCAGGTGCAAAAAACACTAAACTGGCGTCCTCAGTCTCAGGAAGCATCTGCAGTCAATGGGTAAAGAGAGCATCAGTATCAAGAGCGCCGAAGACATCGAAAAAATGCGCGTCGCCGGCCGTCTGGCCGCCGAAGTGCTGGAAATGATCGGCGACTATGTCGAGGCCGGCATCAGTACCGGCGAGCTGGATCGCATCTGCCACGATCATATCGTGAACAAGCAGAAAGCCATTCCGGCGCCGCTGAACTACAAGGGTTTTCCCAAGTCGATCTGCACCAGTGTCAATCATGTGATCTGCCACGGTATTCCGGACGACAACAAGATTCTCAAGAAGGGTGACATCCTCAACATCGACGTCACCGTCATCAAGGATGGCTATCACGGTGACACCAGCAAGATGTTTGTGGTCGGGCCGCCCAAGCCGCATATAGAGCGCCTGATCCGGGTCACGCAGGAATGCATGTACAAGGGCATTGAACAGGCCCTGCCCGGCAAGCATATTGGTGACATCGGGCATGTGATTCAGCAGCACGCCGAGAGCAACCATTATTCGGTGGTGCGCGAATACTGCGGCCACGGCATCGGCACCGTGTTCCACGAGGACCCGCAGATTCTGCATTATGGCCGTCCCGGCACCGGTACCGAGATTGTCGAAGGCATGACCTTCACTGTCGAACCGATGATCAATGCCGGCAAGCGACACAACAAGCTGCTGCCGGATGGCTGGACTGTGGTCACCCGGGACCGCAAGCTGTCTGCCCAGTGGGAACACACCATACTGGTGACCTCTGATGGACCGGAAGTGCTCACCCGACGCAGTGACGAAACGTTACCTTTTTAACAGGTCGGACCTCCATCATGACGCTGGCACCAGAAGTCAACGACTCGATCCTGGATGAAACGGCCATCAGCGCCGCCCTCAATCAGCAGCCCATGGATATCGGGGCGCTGAAGCAGGCCCTCGAACAGACCCGGGAAGCCCAGTACCGGCGCTTTCGCAGCGGCGAGTTCGTGGCCGACCTGGTGCGCGACCGCACCCGTGCCATCGACGCCCTGCTGCACCGGCTCTGGCACCACTTCGACTGGCCTCGGCAGGCCGCTCTGGTCGCCGTCGGCGGCTATGGGCGCGGCGAACTGCTGCCCCATTCCGACATCGATCTGCTGCTGCTGTTTCGCACCGAGCAGGACATCGAAGCCCATGTGGAGTCCGTGCAGGCCTTTATCACCCTGCTGTGGGATCTCAACCTCGACATCGGCCACAGCGTGCGCACCCTGGATGCCTGTATCGACGAGGCCACCGAAGACCTGACCATTGTCACCAACCTGCTGGAAGCCCGCCTGCTGGAAGGTGACCAGAGCCTGTTCGATGCTATGCAGGCGGCCACCGATGCGGCCCATATCTGGCCCAGCGCCAGCTTCTTCAAGGCCAAGATGAACGAACAGGTGCACCGCTACGAGAAATACGGTGACACGGCCTACAACCTCGAACCCAACATCAAGTCCTCGCCCGGCGGCCTGCGCGACATCCAGACCATTGGCTGGGTGGTCAAGCGCCACTTCGGTGATGATCGGCTGGAAGAGCTGGTCTCGCGCGGCTTTCTGACCCAGAACGAATTCCAGACCCTGATCGACGGCCAGAACTATCTGTGGCGCATCCGCTATGCGCTGCATCTGCTGGCCGGGCGCGAGGAAGATCGCCTGCTGTTTGACCTGCAGAAGGCCGTTGCCGAACTGTTCGGGTTCCGCGACAGCGAAGAGGCGCTGGGCGTTGAACAACTGATGAAGACCTATTACCGCACGGTCTTCCACCTGCGGGAACTCAATGAAATGCTGTTGCAGCATTTCGAAGAAGCCCTGCTGAGTCAGGATAAGGATACCGAACCGCGCCGCCTCAACAACCGCTTTCAGGTACGCAACAACTATCTGGAGATGACTTCGCCGGAGGTCTTTCAGCGCACCCCGTCGGCACTTATGGAGGTCTTTGTACTGCTGGCCGAGAACCCGGAGCTCAAGGGCATTCGCGCCAGTACCATTCGCAGCATCTTCGCACACCGCCATCTGATCGACCCCGCCTTTCGCAATGACATTCGCAACAGTTCCTTCTTTATCGAACTGATGCGCTCGCCGCAGGGGGTGTCGACCAACCTGCGGCGCATGAACCGCTATGGAGTACTGGGTCTGTACCTGCCCGAGTTCGGCGATGTCATCGGCCAGATGCAGTTCGACCTGTTCCATGTCTACACCGTGGATGCCCACAGCCTGAAAACCGTGCAGAACCTGCGCCGGTTCCGACACCGGGCCAACCTGGTGGAGTTTCCGCTGGCCTGTCGCATCATCCATCTGCTGCCCAAGGTGGATCTGCTCTATATTGCCGGGCTCTTCCACGACCTGGGCAAGGGCAAGGGCGGCGACCACTCCGAAATCGGCGCCGAACTGGCCCACCAGTTCTGTCATCGCCACCGCCTGCCCGACTGGGACACTGATCTGGTGGTCTGGCTGGTGGAGAATCACCTGCTGATGTCGCTCACCGCGCAACGGGAAGACGTGTCCGACCCGGATGTCATCCACCGTTTCACCGAAAAGGTGCAGGACCTGGTGCATCTGGACTATCTCTACGTACTGACGGTGGCCGATATCCATGCCACCAACCCGAGCCTCTGGAACAGTTGGCGGGCGGCACTGCTGAAACAGCTCTACACCGAGTCCAAGCTGGCCCTGCGCCGGGGTCTGGAAAACCCGGTGGGCAAGGAAGAACGTATCGAGGACACCAAGCGCAAGGCGATCAGCATCCTGGCGGCCGACGGCTATGCCGAAGACGAGATACGCGGTTTCTGGAAGAACCCGGGTGACGACTATTTCCTGCGCGAAACCGCCGAGAACATTGCCTGGCACACCAAGGCCATCTGTCAGCAGGGCGAAGGCGTGCCGCTGGTGCTGGTACAGGAACTGAACGAAGGGGCGTTCGAGTCCGCCACCCAGATCTTCATCTACGGGCCGGACCGGATCAATCTGTTTGCCGATATTGCCTATGTGATGGACCAGTTGCAGCTCAACATCCATGACGCCCGCATCATGACATCGCCTTCTTCCGGCTACAGTCTGGATACCTTTATCGTACTGGAGGAAGACGACAGCCCGATAGACATGCGCGATACCGAACGTCTGCGCGACATCCAGCACCGGCTGCTGATGGCCGTGGCCGAGCCGCCCGAGCGCAAGCCGAGCACGCGGCGCGTGCCGCGCACACTGAAGCATTTCAATATTCCGACCCGGGTGACGCTGTCCAATGACCTGCTCAACGAGCGCACCATTGTTGAAGTCATTACCACGGACCGACCCGGCCTGCTGGCACTGATCGGCGAGGTGTTCATCGACATCGGGGTCTACCTGCAGAGCGCCCGCATTTCGACCCTGGGCGAGCGGGTGGAAGACGTCTTCTTTGTCGTGGATGCCGACAACCGGCCACTGCAGGACGGCGAACTGAGTGAGCGCCTGCGTGCTGAACTGACACGCAAGCTGAATGAACTGACGGAGCAGACTCATGCATGAACACTTTGGTCGGCTGCAGCCCTATCCGTTCGAGCGCCTGAAAGCTCTCAAGGCCGAGGTCACACCGAACCCGGACCTGGACCCGATTGCGCTGTCCATCGGTGAGCCCAAGCACACGGCGCCCGAATTCGTGCGCCAGGCGCTGATCGAGGCATTGGACGACATCGAGGTCTACCCCACCACCGGCGGCAGTGCAGAGCTGAAAAATGCCATCGGGCGCTGGCTCAGCCATCGCTTCGGTCTGCCACCGCTGGACGCTGACGCCCATGTACTGCCCGTCAACGGCACCCGCGAGGCCATCTTCGCCTTTGTGCAGGCCGTGTTCGATCGCAGCCAGGCCGCTGAACGGCCCTATGTCGTCATGCCCAACCCCTTCTATCAGATCTATGAAGGCGCCACCTTCCTGGCCGGCGGCGAGCCCTTGCTGCTGCCCTGTCTGCCCGCGCAGCACTTCAACCCGGACTACCGCGCCGTGCCGGATTCGGTCTGGGCACGCACCCAGATTCTGTTCCTCTGTTCACCCGGCAACCCGACCGGTGCCGTGGTGCCCATGGATGTGCTGGATTATCTGCTCGACAAGGCCGCCGAGCATGATTTCATCATTGCCAGCGATGAGTGCTATTCGGAGATCTACTTCACCGAGCGCGAACGCCCGGTCGGCCTGCTGGAGGCCTGTGCGCATCGGGGCGATGCGACCTATCGGCGGGCCATGGTCTTCCACAGCCTGTCCAAACGTTCCAACCTGCCCGGCCTGCGTTCCGGCTTTGTCGCCGGTGATGCGAACCTGATTCGCCCGTTTCTGCGCTATCGTACCTATCAGGGCGGTGCCATGCCGCTGCAGGTGCAGAAAGCCAGTGCCCTCGCCTGGTCGGAAGAAAACCATGTGGAGCTGAACCGTACCGCCTACCGGGAAAAGTTCCGCCGCGTACTGGCGGTGCTGGAAGATGTGCTGGACGTAAGCATGCCGGATGCGGGGTTTTATCTCTGGGCCGGCACCCCCATATCGGATGAAGACTTCGCGCGCAGACTCTATGAACAGGCCCATGTCACCGTACTGCCGGGCTCCTACGTCGGCCGCGAAGTGGATGGCATCAACCCGGGCGCAGGTCGCGTGCGCATGGCTCTGGTCGCCCCGCTGGGCGAGTGTCTGGAAGCGGCCGAGCGCATCCGCGACTTCTGCAAAAGCCTGTAGACGGCGACCCGAACAAGGCGCAAGGAATACACTGTGACTGATTACACGATTTACGGTATCCGCAACTGTGACACCATGAAGAAGGCCATGCGCTGGCTGACCGATCGCGGTGTCGAGTTCGAACTGCATGATTACAAGAAGGCCGGCATCGACGAAGCCCTACTTGTGGCCTGGCTGGAACAGGTTGGCTCCGAGGTACTGGTCAACCGGCGCGGCACCACCTGGCGGCGTCTTTCCGAGGCCGACAAACAGGCCTGCGACAGTGACGACCACAGCCGGATAGCGGCGGTACTGGCCGCCAACACCTCGGTCATCAAGCGCCCGGTCATGCCCGCAGGGGAGCACCTGCTGGTCGGCTTCCACGCCGACGACTGGGCCGCCGTACTTTGAATTTCCCTTTCATCAATTTCTGCAAGCAGGAGACAGCATGACCTTTGCAATCGGCCTCGGGTCGGTAACCCGCAACAGTGACAAGAAGATCATCGAAGCCTGGTTTCCGGAACCGCTGCTGTCGGCCCCGAAGAGCCTGCAGGAACGCCTGCAGGAGATGGGTTATCAGGGTGGCAATGAAGTGCTGGAGCTGCGCAGCTCGGCGCTGCACACCATCACCCAGACCATGAGCGCTGCTGGCCATGAAGTGACCGCCCAGTTCGCGGCGCGCGGCGTGGCCTTTGATGCCGACCTGGTGCTGGTGGTACTGGCCACCGATGTGGCGCCGCAGTCAGTGGCCGAGGCCTTTTTGAAACTGCATCTGATCTCGCATCGTCTGGTACGCCCGCACGGCACCGACCTGAGCGGCATGTTCGGTCTGCTGCACAATATCGCCTGGACCAATCAGGGCCCGATCGACCTGCCCGACCTGCCCGAGCGCCGCATGGCCGCTCGCCTGGCCGGCGAGACCCTGAGTGTTGACTGCGTCGACAAGTTCCCCAAGATGGCAGACTATGTAGTGCCCAGTGGCGTGCGCATTGCAGACACGGCACGGGTGCGCCTGGGGGCCCATGTGGGTGCAGGCACCACCGTCATGCATGAAGGCTTTATCAACTTCAATGCCGGCACCCTGGGCAAGGGCATGATCGAAGGCCGCATTTCTGCCGGTGTCGTCGTCGGTGACGGCTCTGATCTGGGTGGCGGCTGCTCGACCATGGGCACCCTGTCCGGCGGCGGCGACATCATCATCTCGGTGGGCGAAAACTGCCTGCTGGGCGCCAATGCCGGGGTCGGCATTCCACTGGGTGACCGCTGCACGGTCGAATCCGGCCTGTACATCACGGCCGGCACCAAGGTGCAGATGCTGGACGAGAACAGACAACCGGTGGAAACCGTCAAGGCGCGCGACCTGGCTGGCAAGTCCGACCTGCTGTTCCGCCGCAACTCGACCAATGGCCAGGTGGAATGTCTGACCAACAAGAGTGCCGTGGCACTGAACGACGAACTGCACGCCAACAACTGAACATCGGACCACCGCAGGCCGAAAGCGGCCTGCGGATCGACAACGGAGATACACCTGTATGAATTTCAAACAGACTGCACAGGCGGATTTCAACGATGCCGCCAATGTTGTCATCGCCTTTGTGGGCAAGGAAGACGCTGCCCTGAGCCCGCTGCCCAAGGACCTGGCCGCCCAGGTGCGCACCTGGCGTGAACAACAGTGGATCAGCACCAAGGATGGCACCGTGACACCCTTGCTGCGGCCCGAAGGCGCCCAGATCATGCTGGTGGGCACCGGCGACTCGCTGTCTCTGAGCGAGAATCAACTGAAGAAGGTGGCGGCAGCGCTGGCACAGGTGGTCAAGCAGTCACGCCGGACCTCGGTCACCGTGTTGCTGAGCGGCCTCAAGGTCAAGGACCGCACTCAGGACTGGCTGGCCGCACACCTGGTGGAGTGGACCCTGACCAGCACCTACAGCTATGACACCACCAAGTCCGAGAAAAACCCCGAATACACCACGGAACACTTCCTGCTTGCCGCCGAAGGCGAACTGGCCGCGTCCATCCGGCACGGCAAGGCCGTGGCACATGGCGTGAACGTGGCCCGCGAGCTGGGCAACCTGCCGCCCAACATCTGCACGCCGACCTATCTGGCCGAGCAGGCGCAGAGCCTGGCCGACCACTACGAGCAGGTGCAGACCGATATTCTGGAAGAAGCCGAAATGGAAAAAATGGGCATGGGCGCTTTCATGGCCGTGTCAAAGGGCAGCGACCAACCCGGCAAGATGATCATCATGCACTACAAGGGTGCCGGTGATGACGTCAAGCCGCATGTCCTGGTCGGCAAGGGCCTGACCTTCGACACCGGAGGTATCAGCCTGAAACCGGCCCAGAACATGGACGAGATGAAATACGACATGTGCGGCGCCGCGTCCGTTTTCGGCACCATCTCCACGCTGGCCGAGCTGCAGCCGAAGATCAATGTGGTAGCCATTGTGGCGGCTGCCGAGAACATGCCTTCGGCCCGTGCAACCCGCCCGGGCGACGTGGTGACCAGCCTGTCCGGCAAGACAGTCGAGATTCTCAATACCGACGCCGAAGGCCGCCTGGTGCTGTGTGACGCCCTGACCTATGCCGAGCGCTTCGAACCGCAGAGCGTGGTCAACATGGCCACCCTGACCGGCGCCATCGTGATCGGCCTGGGCCACCATCCGATCGGCCTGTACAGCAACGACGACAGCCTGCAACAGGACCTGGTCGCTGCCGGCCAGCAGGCCTGGGACCGCGCCTGGCCCATGCCGCTGTGGGACGACTACCGCGAAGAAATGGAATCACCCTATGCCGACCTGCGCAATATCGGCCAGGGTCGCGCCGGGGGCTCCATCACGGCCGCCATCTACCTGTCCGAGTTCACCCGCAACTACAAGTGGGCCCACCTGGACATCGCCGGCGCCGCCTGGACCAGCGCCAAGACCGGTGCAACCGGGCGTCCGGTCGGCCTGCTGACCGAGTACCTGCTCGGCAAGACAGCTGCCTAGCAGGCCTCCAGACGCGCGTAGACATCGCCGGAGGAATAGCCTCCGGCGCCACGCGCCAGCCAGCCCAGCAGGTCCTCCGGGGCCTGCCAGGCTCCGAACAGAAAGCGCCGCCCTTCCCCCGGCACCACATTGTACCGATAGCGACTTGGTTCCGGCGCTTGCGCCAGCAGCGCTTCCAATCGCTTCACACAGCGCTCGGTGTCATCCAGACTGCCCGCCACAAACTCGATCGACAGGGCCGGCAATGGCTGTGACACCCCCTGCAGCACAGCCTCTTCATACCCTTCCACATCGATCTTGCAGAAATCGGGCAGTCCATGCTCGCGAATCAGCTCATCCAGGGTGATTACGGGCACTTCGATGCGCTCTTCCCAGCGTACGCGGCTGAAAGTCTCGTTGGCTGCACCAATGCCCCGACGCCAGCTCGTCGCCAGCGTCGATACCGTCGGCGTGGCCTGACTGATGGCCAGTTCGGCACGACCGGATTCGGCGCCTATGGCGGCAGCGCAGATGGTCACCCCGGGCCGGAGGCCTTCCAGGCGCAGCAGCCAGGCGCGCAGGTGCGGCTGGGGTTCACAGGCCACCACGCGGCAGCCCAGACTGGAAAAAGCACGCGTGCGATCACCCAGATGCGCCCCGACATCAAACGCCAGCCCGCCGCTGCGTACAAAAGGTTTGTAAAGACGGCGCAGCCCGCGCTGTCGAAACGGATGCCGGTAAATGATCAGCGAACGCAGCAGGCCTGCCGAACGCCGCAGCCAGCCCGGGGTCAGGGATAGATTGCTCATGCGCAAAGCATAGTGAATACCGCGCCGGATTGACATGCCGGGCTCGATTGCGCCTCGGCGGGCCATTTGACGCACAAAATGCAGCAGGTTAGTCTCTTTTGGCTATGTCGTAGTAGAAGCCCTGGCAGGGCTGCTTCGATCCAAAAAACAGATAGATGGAGATTTCCTGTGCGTCATTTTACCCCCTTGTTTGCTGCGCTTGCCCTGATGCTGGCAGCGGTAGCAGCTTCTGCCACCGATCTTGACAGTGATGTCATCGACCGCTGGGCCGACTCCATGGACGAGATTGAAGTCTGGGCCCAGGAAAACGAAATGTCCGACGCCGACATGACGGACCCGGATGACCCCACCAATCTGGAAGCCTCCATGTCCATGGCCGTGAGCCAGAACCCGAGCATGCAGGATATCATTGAAGACTATGGCTTCAACGATGGTGATGCCTGGGCCAGCACTGGCGCCCGCATCGTCAATGCTTACGGTGCCGTGGTGATGGAAGAAGACCCGCAGGCCGGTTCCTATGAAGAAATGCAGCAGCAGATGCAGGCCCAGCTGGAACAGCTCGAGTCTGATCCGAACATCAACGAGCAGCAGCTCGAGATGATTCGGGAGCAGGCCAGTGGCGCCATGGCCATGATGGAACGCATGGCCAGTGCCCCGGAAGCTGACAAGGACGTAGTGCGCAACAACCGCGGTCGTCTGGACCAACTGTTCGAGCAATAAGCCCGAGCGCCTTCGAGCTTCACCTGCAACGCACAAAAACCCGGCACAGCCGGGTTTTTTGTACCCGCAACAGCCTATTCAAGACACTTTTTCGCCACTGTTATGGAATAGACACGACCTTTTGCGGTATTGTCTCGCCCATTGTGGCCACAGCCGTCGGCTGGCCCCTGAATCGATTCAGAGCACAGAAAGGTTAACTCACATGACAGAACGACCCAGTTCACTGGACAAGGACATGCTGCTGCAGTGCGGCTACGGCGACATGTTCGGTCCGGGCAATGCTCAGCTTCCGGTCAAGGAAATGCTGATGCTGGACCGTATCACTCATATTTCCGAGGGGTCCGGCGACTACGGCAAGGGCCAGATCATTGCCGAGCTGGATATCAATCCGGACCTGTGGTTCTTTGCCTGTCACTTCCCCGGCGACCCCGTCATGCCCGGCTGCCTGGGCCTGGATGCCATGTGGCAGCTGGTCGGTTTCTTCCTGGGCTGGAAAGGCAACCCGGGTCGTGGCCGCGCTCTGGGTTCGGGTGAAGTCAAGTTCACCGGCCAGGTACTGCCGGACAACAAGCTGGTCCGCTACAATATCCAGATGAAACGGGTGATCGAGCGCAAGCTGGTCATGGGTATTGCCGACGGCACGGTCGAAGTCGACGGCAAAGTCATTTATACCGCAAAAGATCTGCGGGTCGGGCTCTTTTCGTCCGGCCAGATGGAGGGCTGATATGCGTCGTGTAGTAGTCACCGGAATGGGTATTGCGTCCTGCCTCGGCAATGACCTTGAGGCCGTGACAGACAGTCTGCGTCAGATGAAATCCGGCATCCGCCGGGTAGAAGCTTACGCAGAAATGGGTATGCGCAGTCATATTGCGGGGCAGACCGATCTGGACCTGCAGGAACATATTGACCGCAAGACCCTGCGTTTCATGGGCGATGCAGCAGCCTACGCCTACTACAGCCTGGCGCAGGCCATCGCGCAGGCCGGACTGTCCGAAGCCGAATACTCCAGCCCCCGGGTGGGCCTGATCGCCGGTTCCGGCGGTGCGTCTTCAGCCAATCAGGTAGACGCCGCCGACGCCCTGCGGGAAAAAGGCCTGAAGCGGGTCGGCCCCTATCGGGTAACCCAGACCATGGGCAGCACCGTATCGGCCTGTCTGGCCACGCCCTTCAAGATCAAGGGCATCAATTACTCCATCACTTCTGCCTGTGCAACCAGCGCGCACTGTATCGGCAATGCCATGGAGCAGATCCAGCTCGGCAAGCAGGACATCGTATTTGCCGGCGGCGGCGAGGAAGAGCACTGGACCCTGTCCTGCCTGTTCGATGCCATGGGCGCCCTGTCGACCAAGTACAACGACACGCCCGAGAAAGCCTCCCGCCCCTATGATGCCGACCGTGACGGCTTTGTGATCGCCGGCGGCGGCGGCATGCTGGTACTGGAAGAGCTGGAACACGCCAGGGCCCGAGGCGCCAACATCATCGCCGAGCTGGTCGGTTATGGCGCAACCTCGGATGGCTACAACATGGTGGCCCCGAGCGGCGAGGGCGCAGTGCGCTGCATGCAGCAGGCCATGAGCACCGTTGACGGCGACATCGACTACATCAATGCGCACGGTACCAGCACCCCGGCCGGAGACACGGCTGAACTGGGCGCGGTGAAAGAAGCCTTCGCCGGCAAGGCGGTACCGCTGGTGGCGTCCACCAAGTCACTGACCGGCCATTCGCTGGGTGCAACCGGCGTGCAGGAGGCCATCTACTCGCTGCTGATGCTGCAGAACAACTTCATAGCCGGCTCGGCCAATGTCGACACCCTCGACCCGGCAGCCGAAGGCTGCAACATCCTGACCGAAACCCGCGAAGGGGTGACGCTGAATCGCGTCATGTCGAACAGCTTCGGTTTCGGCGGCACCAACTCGACGCTGGTCTTCCAGCGTTATTCCGGTAACTAGAAGCAGTGCTGTGAGCTGGACATATGACGGTCGCCAGTAGACGGTCGACAGTAGACAGTAACCGTCTGGTTGCAGCAGACGCACAACAGTCCAAGCTGCGCTCTGTAGAGATGCTGGCTGATTCCCTGCTGGCCCGGCACCTGCCGGGCTGGCAGTTTGCCTTCAATCGGCAGCGCCGCACACTGGGGCTCTGTCGTTACCGCGAGCGCCGCATCGAACTCTCCCGCCATCACGCAGCGGCCGGCAACATGGCCCAGGCCCGCGCCACCCTGCTGCACGAGATCGCCCACGCGCTTGCCGGGCCGGGTACCGGTCACGGCCCGAAGTGGCGTCGCATCATGCACGAACTGGGTGAAACGCCCGAGGTTACGGCGCGCCCCGACTATGCCCTGAACGACTATCGCTGGGCCCTGGTCCGCCGGAACGGCGATACCCTGCACTGGATCACCGGACGCTACAGAAAACCACGCCAATGCGCCCATCTGGCCCTGCGCGGCCAGCCCGATACTCTGGGCACGGTGTATTACTGCGCCTACGAGGATTTTCTGGCCTGGTCGGAGGGCACTCTGGCCCTGCACCAACTCCACCTTCAACAGTAGGAGGCCAGCCCCTGGCCGATATATCGCTCGCGGGGCGAGCTCCTACAGCAAGACCGACCGTAGGAGGCCAGCCCCTGGCCGATATATCGCTCGCGGGGCGAGCTCCTACAGCAAGACCGACCGTAGGAGGCCAGCCCCTG
>NZ_SRMF01000001.1:0-294031 GCF_004768465.1 Natronospirillum operosum | reverse complement strand
CCCCTGGCCGATCAACCGGTTGGCTCTATCTTGGCCTGATCCCGCGCCAGCTCCTCCCGCCGTGTCCACTTGCGATAGAACAGGGTGACAATGGTGGAGTTGATGACGATAAACAGGGAATACAGCACCGGCATCAGCAACACCTGCTGCTGCAGTTCACCGGTAAAGGCCAGGGTCACAATCAGCGCCGCCAGCGGACCATTCTGAATGCCGGTTTCCAGCGACACGGTTCTGGCCTTCTGCGGGCCGAGTTTCAGCACGCGCGAGAACAGATAGCCGAACAGGAAGCCGATCAGCCCGACCAGTATCACTGCTGCAAAGACCTGCCAGTGGGTCTCCACCAGCAACTGCCAGTTGCGCGGCGCCCAGGTCAGGACCAGGAACAGAATCACGATCACCCCGATCACCCCGCCAACCAGTTCCGTGACCGCACCGAAGTTGGCATTCTTGCGCCGAATCCACATGCCCAGCAGGGTCGGGATCAGCAGCACGAACAGCAGGGCTATGATTTCGGACGGCGGAATACGCAACGCATCCTCGACGCCGGCCGTATAGACCCCCATCAGCAACGGTACCATGACAATGGCCGCCAGCGTGGAGCATACTGTCATGATGATGCTCAGGCTGAGCAGGCTCTTCGAGAAGTAGGCAAAGATGTTGGACGTGGTGCCGCCCGGCATGCAGCCGATCAGCACCAGGCCCACTGTCTGCGGCCCGGAGAGGCCCAGAAAACGGGCCAGCGAGAAGGCGATCAGTGGCATCAGCAGATACTGGGAGCAGAAGCCAACCAGCACTGCCTGCGGATGCCGCAGGGAAAGGCGGAAATCCTTGAAGGTCAGTGACGACCCCATACCGAACATGATGACAATCATCATGACCGCCAACAACGTTTCTTCCAATGGACTCAACATGGTAATGCTCTCCTGTCAGCGGGTTCAGGCATCAGTCTTCGGGGCCGGCTCACGCAATTCCTTGCGCAGCACCTTGCCTACGGGGGTCTTGGGCAGATCATCGCGGAACTCGACCTGCTTCGGCACCTTGTAAGCCGCCAGCTCGTTGCGGCAGTGCCGGATGATGTCTTCCGCGGTAATGCCCTCTTCCCGCAACACCACAAAGGCCTTGACTGCCTCGCCGGACTGCTCGTCAGGCACCCCGATCACGGCCGACTCCTGTACCTGAGGTATCCGGGCAATGCAGTCTTCCACCTCATTGGGATAGACGTTGAAGCCGCTGACCAGCACCATGTCCTTCTTGCGGTCAACAATGCGGAAGTGGCCATCGGATTCCATCACGGCCACATCACCGGTATAGAACCAGCCATCCTTCAGCGATTGCTCGGTGTCTCCGGGGCGATTCCAGTAGCCCTGCATGACCTGCGGGCCCTTGACGATCATCTCGCCGGGCTCGCCCAGCGGCACCGTGGCACCCTCGTCGTCCACCAGCCTGACCTGAGTGTTCGGTGCCGGAATACCGATGCTGTCCGGTCGTTCATCGCCGATCAGGTTGAAACAGACCACCGGTGACGTCTCGGTCAGCCCGTAACCTTCGGAAATGGGACAGCCGACCAGACGCTGCCAGCGCTCGGCCACGGCCTTGTGCAGCGCCGTACCCCCGGCCAGCGCCACCTTCATGTGCCGCGGCGGATAGACGGTAAACCACTCCTCGTTCAGCAGCGCGTTGTAGAGGGTGTTGACCCCGGAAATCCAGCTGATCGGGAAGTTGTCGAAGGCGCGCTGACAGTTCTGAATCGGGCGCGGGCTCGGCACCAGGACGTTGTGGGCGCCGCTGTAATAGAACGCCAGCAGGTTCACGGTAAAGGCGAAGATGTGATACATCGGCAGGGCCGTGAGAATGCACTCCTGGCCGGGTGAGATGTGCCGCCCGGCCAGCGTGTCGACCTGTTCCAGATTGGCCAGCAGGTTGCCATGCGTCAGCACGGACCCTTTGCTGACGCCGGTAGTGCCACCGGTGTACTGCAACACTGCGGTGTCATCCCGGGTCAGGCCCTGCCAGTAGTCCTGCACCCTGATGTTGCCGTTGTCGCGCAGGCGGCGGCCTTCGGCCAGGGCCGCATCAATGCCGGTTGCTTCCATGCTGTGTCTGGGAATGGCCCGGTTCCAGTATTTCAGCACCAGATGCAGCACGCCCTTGACCACAGGCGGGAACCACTGCGCCACATGAGTCAGCACCACCTTGCGGATCGGGGTGCGCGGCAGAATGTCCTCCAGCTTGTCGGCAAAGAGGTTGACGATGACCAGCACCTCGGCGCCACTGTCGTTGAACTGGTGTTCCATTTCCGGACGCGTATAAAGCGGGTTGACGTTGACCAGCACACAGCCCGCCTTCAGGATGCCAAAGGCCACTACCGGCAGGGTCAGACAGTTGGGCATCTGTACCGCCACCCGAGCACCCGGCTCCAGTTTCAGGCCTTCGCGCAGGTAGACCGCAAAGGCATCCGACATCTCTTCCACCTCGGCGTAGGAGAGTCGGCCCGACATGCCATTGGGCATGCAGGTAGTAAACGCGATGTGGTCGGCATATTGCTGACCGGCCTGGGTCAGCATATCCGGCAAGCTGTTGGCCTTCACCAGGCCGGCATCGGGCTCCCGATGCGCGGCAGCATAATGCGCCGTCCAGGGAGCCGAATCATAAACATCATCATGAGACATGGAGGGGGCTCTCTTCTTGTTGTCCTTGAATTATCTTTATTATGATCGGCGCCGGGGGCAGACAAGCGCCAATCCGCTCTCTGGCATATTAGCCTGCTGTTTGCCCCCTCACCAGTTCTGCGTGCAGTGGAGCCCATAATCGCCGCCTGGCAGCGCCAGTTTCAAGCCAGCGGGAACAATGCTGGTTCCGACGGCCGGCATCAGGTATCCTGCGCGCGACCGATTGTCATTCACAGGCAGCCCCCTCCGATGACGCGCATCGATTTCCACATCCTGTCCTGCACCGGCTTCAACGAAGCGGCCCACTATGTGTGCCGACTGACCGAAAAAGCCTGGGCTGCCGGCCACTCGGTGCTGATCTACTGCGACGAAGACTGGCTGCAGGGGCTGGATGAGCACCTGTGGTCATTTCGGCCCGATGCCTTCGTGCCCCACCATCCACTGAGCGATGGTGAAACCCGCGTCAATCTCACCTGCAGCGAGGACTGTGGCGGCCATCACGATGTGCTGATCAGTCTGGCTCACCAGCAGCCTCCCCATTTTTCGCGTTTCAACCGCCTGATCGAGGTGGTATTCGAGGCGCCGGAGCTGAAAGCCGCCAAGCGGGCTCACTATCGGTTCTATCAGGAACGCGGCTACCCGCTGCAGAACCAGCGCGTGTAGGTGATATCAGTCAAGAGCATCCAGAAACCGGCGCAAGTGCCGCCTGCTGGCGGGGTACCCTAACCGCAGACACGCAAAAACTCATATCAGACCCGTCCCTGGGTCTGACCCTCCGGGCTCGCTTCGCTCGTGCAAAAACGCTCCCGGCGTTTTTGTCCCTGACAGCTCGACTCCGCACATCCCTGTGCGGAGACGGTCTGCGCCCAGGGCACCGCCGCCCGGCGGCCGCTCCCTCAGTGCCAGGCTTCAGGATCAGATGACCTGATTGGTCAAAATCCCGTAACCGCCGTCTCTCCATCGCGATATCCGTAGTGATCCGCTCACGGATTGATGCGCGAGAGCCTGCAAGCCGTTATACTGCACCCTTTCTTTTCAACGACTTAGCCCCGATTCAGGCCAGTTATCCATGGACAAGACCTACACGCCGCAAGACATTGAGCAGAAGCACTATCAGCGCTGGGAAGAGCACAACTGGTTTGCCCCCAGCGGCCAGGGCGACCCCTACTGCATCATGATTCCGCCGCCCAATGTCACCGGCAGTCTGCACATGGGTCATGCCTTTCAGCACACCATCATGGATGCCCTGACCCGCTTTCACCGCATGAAGGGCGACAACACCCTGTGGCAGCCCGGCAGTGACCATGCCGGTATCGCCACCCAGATGGTGGTGGAGCGCAAGCTGGCCGCCGAAGGCAAGAACCGCCACGACCTGGACCGTGAAGCCTTTATCGACAAGGTCTGGGAGTGGAAGGCCGAATCCGGCGGTACCATTACCCGCCAGATGCGCCACCTGGGCGACTCGGTGGACTGGTCACGCGAGCGCTTTACCATGGACGACGGCCTGTCCAATGCAGTACGGGAAGTCTTTGTGCGGCTGTACGAAGAGGGCCTGATCTATCGCGGCAAGCGCCTGGTCAACTGGGACCCGCTCTTCCAGACCGCCATCTCCGACCTTGAAGTAGAAAACAAGGACATCGATGGCCATATGTGGCACTTCAAGTACCCGTTGGCGGACGGGGAAACCTATGAATACATCGAAAAAGACGCTGACGGCAATATCACCTGCCGGGAGCGCCGAGACTACATATCCATTGCCACGACTCGCCCGGAAACCATGCTGGGCGATGGCGCGGTGGCAGTTAACCCTGACGACGAGCGTTATGTCTCCCTGATCGGCAAGCTGTGTGAGATCCCTGTTGGCCCCAAGGAGCACCGGCGCCTGATTCCCATTATCGCTGACCCATACCCGGACCCCGATTTCGGTTCGGGTGCGGTTAAAATTACCGGTGCTCATGATTTCAATGACTATGAGGTCGCGAAGCGCAACGGCATTCCGCTATACAATCTGATGGATCGTAAAGCCCATATGCGCACCGACGGCCTCTCCTACGAAGAAAGCGCTGCCTTGGCCACCCGTGCCGCGCAGGGCGCCGACATCGGCAATGTGGACGATGTCAACCTGGTGCCCACCGAACTGCGCGGCCTGGACCGCCTTGAGGCTCGTCGCCAGGTTGTAGACGCCATTACGGCTGAGGGCCTGGCGGTCACTGTGACCGACGCTGAAGGCAATGAAGTCCCTCTGGTCGAGAACAAGAAAATGATGCAACCCTTTGGTGATCGCTCCGGGGTGGTTATCGAGCCCTATCTCACCGATCAGTGGTTTGTCGCCGTTGAGGGCCTCGCCAAGCCCGCCATCGAAGCCGTGGAAAACGGCGATATCCAGTTTGTGCCCAAGAACTACGAAAACATGTACTTCGCCTGGATGCGTGACCTTCAGGACTGGTGCATCTCGCGTCAGCTCTGGTGGGGGCATCAGATTCCCGCCTGGTACGACGCCGCAGGCAAGGTTTATGTCGGCCGCAGCGAAGAGGAAGTGCGTCAGAAACACAGCCTCGGCACCGACGTGACCCTGACCCGGGATGAAGATGTGCTGGACACCTGGTTCAGTTCCGGTCTGTGGACCTTCTCCACGCTGGGCTGGCCGGAGAAAACACCGGACCTGCAGACCTTCCACCCGACCAGTGTGCTGGTCACCGGCTTCGACATCATCTTCTTCTGGGTGGCGCGCATGATCATGCTGACGCTGCACTTCATCAAGAATGAAGACGGCACGCCGCAGGTACCGTTCAAGCAGGTCTATGTCACGGGTCTGATTCGTGATGAAAACGGCCAGAAGATGTCCAAGTCCAAGGGCAATGTGATCGACCCGCTTGACCTGATCGACGGCATCGACATCGAGGACCTGGTGGCCAAGCGCACCGATGGCCTGATGCAGCCCAAGCTGGCGGCCAGGATCGAGAAGGCCACGCGCAAGTCGTTCCCCACCGGGTTCGAACCCAGCGGCACCGACGCCCTGCGCTTCACCCTGACTTCACTGGCCTCCACCGGGCGTGACGTCAATTTCGACGTCAAGCGCCTGGAAGGCTACCGTAATTTCTGCAACAAGCTGTGGAATGCGGCGCGCTATGTGCAGATGAACACGCGCGATGACAGCGGCCAGGCACTGGACTGCGGCCAGTTCGGTGCCAGTGCGGAAGTCAGTCTGTCGCTCGCCGACCGCTGGATTCGCTCGCGCCTGCAGGCAGTGGAAGCCGAGATCAATCAGTATTTCAGCCAGTACCGCTTCGACATGGCCAGCCAGGCGCTGTATGACTTTGTGTGGCACGAATACTGTGACTGGTACCTGGAGCTCAGCAAGCCCGTGTTCTGGGACGAACAGGCCACAGAAGCCCAGTTGCGCGGCACCCGGCGCACGCTGATCCGCGTGCTGGAAGCCATACTGCGCCTGGCACACCCGATCATGCCCTTCATCACAGAAGAGATCTGGCTGTCCATTCGCGAACTGGCCGGCGCCGAGGGCGACACCATCATGCTGCAGCCCTTCCCCGAACCGGATGACAACAAGCGCGATCTGGCAGCGGAAGCCGACATCGAGTGGGTCAAGGATGTGATCGTGGGGGTGCGCAATATCCGCGGCGAAATGAATATCGCCCCCGGAAGAGCCATCCCGGTGCTGCTCCAGAACGGCAATGCCGATGACCAGCGCCGGCTGGAAGCCAACCGGACGTTCCTGACCAAGCTGGCCAAGCTGGAAGACATCACCTGGCTGGCGGAGGATGACGAAGCCCCGATGTCGGCCACGCAACTGGTCGGTGACCTCAAGGTGCTGGTGCCCATGGCCGGACTGATCGATGTGGCCGCCGAAATGGCGCGTCTCGACAAGGAGATCAACAAGGTCGACAAGGAACTCAAGCGCGTCGAGGGCAAGCTGGGCAACGAGAAGTTCACCGCCAATGCGCCGGCCGAGGTGGTGCAGAAAGAGCAGGACAAGGCCGCCCAAGCGCGCCGCAGCCTCGAGCAGCTGAGCAGTCAGCGCGCGCGCATCGCCGCGCTGTAGCCCGGGCGAGGGACGTGTAGCGAGGGCGAGGGACGTGTAGCGAGGGCGGTCCGACGCTTCGGCGCAAGTCCCGATTAGGCGAGCAGATTCCGACATCTGGGGGTGCCGCCTGATGACTTGTGCCAACCGGCCCGTCGCCACGCTCGGGTACATGCAGGAGGGGTCCTGATCGGGGCCCTGCCGCCGTGGTCGGGGTGCTGGGTGAGCAGACACGCAAAAACCGTCGTCCCTGACAGCTCGACTGCGCACATCCATGTGCGCAGACGGTCTGCTCACCCAGCACCCACTCCCGGCGACCGCGCCATCGCAGGCTACTTTCAATGGGCGGCTGACGCCGCCATCGGCCAGGGGCTGGCCTCCCACGGAACATAACCACCGTAGGAGCGCACCCCGTGCGCGATGGGGCCGCAGGCCCCCGAGTTGGGGAGGCACTACTGGAGTGGCCCTGCAGCAAGGCGGCACGTTGTCCCGCTACGGCTTCTCATGTTCCAGCACGGCATCCAGTCCGGTTTCCAGCGGCCGCTGCGCCGCCTGCGTCCAGTGATACAGGCGCTGGTGCAGGTCCGCCTGTGCCGGAGAGTCCAGACTGCACTGCTGACAGTAGGCGGCAAAATCACGCAGTTTCAACAGCAGCTCAGCCAGATGCTGCGGGCAGCTGCAGGGCAGCGCATTGTCCTGCAGGGTGAAGCTCCGCAACTCACTGTCGGAAAACCTCGAGTCCGGGGTCTGCTCCAGCAGCCAGCGCATCAGGGCAGCCCAGTCCAGCGGACCCGCCTGGGTCACTACTCCGACGGCCTCCAGTTGCTGCAAGCGCCGGTTCAGCGCGTAGTGATACACCAGCAACACCGGCACCCCGGACTGCACCAGGCGCTGCACCCGGGACACATGCTGATCACTGAGTGACCCCACCTCCCAGACCAGAACACCGGTAGCCAGGCTGATATCGGCCTCATCCAGTGCACTGGCGCGTTCGGCAAACCAGGGTGCAAAATCCTTCACCACTCGCGGGCCGCAAAAACAAATACGGCCGGGAATGTCATCCGACGACTGCAGCGGACTCATGCGGCGCAGATCATCGGCAGGCATCGCCGCCAGATCAGCCAGGTTCCAGCCTCTGGCCTTCAGCTCACTGACGCGCTGCAGGCGTTCCAGATCAGCTTCCGTGTAAAGACGGTGCCCTCCGGGCGATCTCTGGCTGGCGTCAATGTCATAGCGGGCCGCCCACTTGCGTAAAGTAGCGGTACTCACACCAGTGCGGCGACTGGTTTCTGCCATACTGAATAGTAATGCTGTCTCACTCATGTCTCGATTTCCGTGCGAATTTTGGGCGACCGGTGATCTCATGTCACGGAAAGTACATACGTACACTACAACCCATTTGGTTTGGTGCATGATGATGTTTGACGACAGTGTGGCCTGGTATTCCGATATGGCAGCCCGTCATCCGGCGCTGCCGCCCGAGCAACAACGCCGTATGCTCTGGTCGTTGATGGTGAATGTCGTCCGCCTGCAATGCTGGCAGGGGCAACCCTGGCCCGAGTACATGCGGCGGTGTCGCGAGACTCTGGCTGCCTGCCGGGCCGGCAGTGCACCGATCTGGCAGACCGGACAGGACAACTATGCCTGGTGGCTGCAGCAGACCCGGGCAGCCGGCCCGGCAGGGCTGAACCGGCGCCGGGATCTGGTGCGCACGCTGCGCGACCGCCTGCTGCTGCACAATCAGCGCATGGTCATTCGCATTGCCCACCGCAAGCTGCCACGCGGTCTGGACTACGGTGATCTGGTGATGGAAGGCAATCTGGGCCTGATCCGGGCCGTGGACCTGTTCGACCCGCGCAAGAACTACCGTTTCTCAACCTATGCCCATTTCTGGATCGAACAGGCCGTCACGCTGGCCATCAAACAGAAAGGGCACACGGTACGCACACCTCTGAGCGCCCTGAACAAGGCCTGGAAAGAGCAGAAAGAGCACCGTGAAAGGGAGATCGAACTGAATCAGGACAGCCCACAGTCCAGTCCGGCCTGGGGCGGTTTCAGCGAGACGCTGTCACTGGATGATCCGGACGTATCACTGCATCTGAGCGATGAACAGAGCACCCAGCCCCAGGCGCAACTCGATGCTCGCCGGCTGGTGGAACAACTGACGCGCAATCTGCCCGAGCGCCTGCACCAGGTACTGGCCCTGCGCTACGGTATCGAACAGCGTGATGCCGTGGGCTATCGGGAAATCGCTGACCAGTTGGGCATCAGTCGGGAGCGGGCGCGCCAGTTGGAGCAGGAGGCGTTGAGAATGGTGCGGAAGGATCAGGCTACCGACCGATCAGCGTGAGGCCGCAGCCTCTTCCAGGCCCTCCAGAATGCTGCAATCCGAAGATTGATCACCCGGACAGTCGGCCACCAGATCGAGCAGGGTTTTGCGCATGCTTTCCAGATCGGCCAACTGCTGATCAATAGCCGCCAGCCGATGCCGGGCCACCCGCTGCACATCCATGCTGGCACGCTGCGGGTTATTGTGCAGCGCTACCAGACTGCGGCAGTCTTCAATGCTGAACCCAAGATCACGAGCTCGGCGCAGAAAACAAAGTTCCTGAATGTCGGTGGCGGAATAATCTCGATAACCGTTGGTCAGCCGTTTGCTGCTGAGCAGGCCGATTTCTTCGTAATAGCGGATGGTCTTGCTGGGCAGGCCGGAGGCTCTGGATGCTTCACCGATGCGCATGGAGAACTGCTACCTGCCTATGCGCGCACACTGATGTGCTGCCCCAGTGAGGAGAGCTCGGCGCTTTCAACCGCCGGGGTGACACTCTCTATCAGTTGCAGAGCACGGTCTTCGTGGCCATCCAGAGCCATGCGCAAAACCCGCAGGGATGCTTCCTCGCGTACGTCCGCATTCGCCCGCTGGCTGGCATAGGCCCCTACTGAGGCGGCTGAACCGAGATCCATGGCAGTGTCCTCATATCGTTTTGATCAACAGCCCCAGTATGGTCGAATATCGAACGGAGTCAAATCAGTATCCTCTTTGCTATAATGCGGCGGCAGTGCAAGGAGTAACCCGGGCGACCGCGACCGCGCGACCAGAACCCGAACAAAAAGAACTGATCGCCATGTGCAGCATGGCCCCGCAACACTGAGGAAGTGCAGATTCATGAAGTCCCTGTTTACCGGTCTGATGACCGGCACTCTGATGCTCAGCTTTACCATTCTGGGCATCATACCGATGATGATCATTGCCCTCTGCAAGCTGGTCATCCCGCTCTCCGCATTCCGACGCTTCTGTTCACTGGCAGTGATGTGGATTGCGGAGACCTGGGCCGAGGCGAACAAGCAGATGTTCAACCGCCTCACCTCCATCCACTGGCACATCACGGACCCGTCGCAACTCAGCCGCAACCAGTCCTATCTGCTGGTCTGCAATCATCAGTCCTGGGTCGACATACCGGCGCTGGTGCAGACGTTCAACCGGCGGCTGCCGTTCTACAAGTTTTTCCTGAAACAGCAATTGATCTGGGTACCGCTGCTGGGGCTGGCCTTCTGGGCGCTGGAATTTCCGTTCATGAAACGCTATTCCCAGGCCACCCTGAAAAAGAAGCCACACCTGCGTGGCAAGGACCTTCAGGCCACGCAACAGGCCTGTGAGCGCTACCGTGACATGCCGGTCACCCTGATCAATTTCCCCGAAGGCACGCGTTTTACACCGGCCAAGCACGCCCGTCAGCAGTCGCCCTATCGGCATCTGCTGCGCCCCAAGGCCGGTGGCATTGCCTTTGTGCTGCAGTCCATGGGCAACCAGATCGATCATATTCTGGATGTCACCATCCACTATCCGGACGGCAAGCCGACTTTCCTCAAGCTATTGTGTGGCCAGATTCGGCAAGTCAACATTGAAGTGAAGCAGTTGCCGGTCGAGCCGGCGTGGCGGCAGGGGGACTACCAGAACAACGAAGCCTATCGGCAGGCCTTTCAGCAGTGGGTCAGCGAACTCTGGGCCAGGAAAGACGCGCGTCTCGAGGCGCTTCAGCACTGACGCCGGTGCCCTGGCAGACGGCCGGGCACCGGAATTGAGCTTGCTCCTTCAGCCGCCTGTCTGGGCTGCAAAGCTGTCAAAGCGGCCTTGCAGGTCGGGCAATGGTACCGCACCCGGCACCCGCAGGGCCTGTCCTGTCGGGTTGTGCCGAATGAAGATGCCGGGCGTACCGCTGACTCCGGCACGCTGGCCTTCGTCCAGCATGGTCTCGACCCGGGCCTGCATCTCGGGATCGCTCAGACAGCTTTCGGTGGCTTCGCTCGACATGCCGGTGGCCACCATCAGCTCCGCCACACTCTGATCTTCCAGACCACGGCCACCGGAACGGGTACCGGCATAGTAGGCATCATTGAAGGCCCAGTAGGCCTCTGTGCCCAGTTCCCGCCCGACACATTCGGCGCCAATCGCGGCCTGCATGGCCTGGGGGTTGTGATTGGGCAACGGAAAGTGCCGATAGACCCGGTTCAGGTTGTCGTTGTTGGCATTGAATGACGAGGCGGTGTCATGAAATCTCTTGCAGAACGGGCACTCGAAATCCGAATACTCGATCAGTGAGAACTCCGCACTCTCGTCGCCCTGAATAAAGTCCTCGTCTGGGCTGGCCGGGCGCAGATTTTCCGCTGCGGCCCGCAGCTCCTGCTGCTGGGCTTCCCGCTGCGCCTGTTGCTGCCGTGCAATAAAGGCCTCCACCCCGCTGATGATCGTATCTTCAAGCTGCTCCTCAGTCAGACCCAGGGCCTGCAGGCGGGTTTCCATCCTTGCGTCAACCGCATCAGCCTGCGGGGCAGGTGGTGTCATGGCCGTTTTCAGACCACCCACTGCAGCGGCAGTGAAAATCAACCCGACCACAACAATCAACAGCACTCTGTTCACAAATCACCTCTATATTCCAGTTTTCGGTATTCGACACCGCTTGTTGTATTCAGAACCGCAGGGCATCCCGGGCGCGGTTTTCGATCTCCTGGCGGGCCCGGCGTTCGGCCTCTCGGCGCTCCTGATCCAGCCGCTGCTCAACCGCCCGGCGTTCATCCACCGCCCGCTGCTCAAGTGACGCCAGGGCCGCACGCACATCATTGTCGAGCGCATCACGCTTGCGCTCCCACTCGACACGCTGCGCATCCAGACGCTCCAGCTCGGCGCGTACCGGGGCTTCCAGTTCGCGCCGCCGGTCGTCCAGCTCGGCCCGCAGTTGCCCTTCCCACTCGGCAACCTGAGCGCCCACGGCGGCGCGCACGGCACTCGCGACCCGATCATCCAGATCGGACGACCAGCGGGTACGGGGGAAGACCGCATTGCCGCTGAAGTCGGCTCGCACATCAAACTGATTGACAGACTCCAGCGCCTGGCGCAACAGATTGCCCGAACGCCATTCTGCCGGCATGCCAAAACGGGTCTGCCCGAATTGCCAGTTCATGCCGCCGGTCCAGCCATTCTGCCAGCTTGCATCCAGAGACATGTCAGTCTGTGCGGAACGCAGGCCAACCGGCAACTCATCATGATCCAGTTGCCAGCCGGAGACGCGCCAGCGATCAATATTGAACTGCACATCCAGTTGATTGCCCTGACGGCGATCCCAGATCATATCCAGTTGCGCGGCTTCGGCCGCATCCAGCCGGGTAGAGCGCGCCTCCATGACGGCCGGTCGGTCGATCAGAACCGGATTGCTGGACAGATCAACGATGCGCCCGCCCCAGTCACCGCCGTCTGTGTGTGCCGAGATACGTGCCTCGCGCAACCAGAACCGGGGCACCGGGTTCTCTTCGGGGAACAGTACGAAATAGCTGTCCACGCCGCGGCGCTCTGTCTGCTGACTGTCACGACGACGCTCCAGCAGACGCTCGATCCACGGCAGGGCCGTGGCATACCACTGCTGTCCCTGTTCGATCCACTGGGCCCACTGTTCGCCCAGCAGCAGGCCGGCCAGGGCAATCTGCCCGTCCGGAGTCAGGTTGTAGGTATTCAGAATGGCGGCGATATCCTCTCCCGGACCCGCCAGCAGTTCATTCAGAGCCGAGCGGATATCCCGCTGACCGCTCTCGACGCTGTTCAGGAACTGCTCCATGGCCAGCCGGTCGGTAGCCACTGCCGCTGTCAGCTCGGACACCTCAGCGCGCACCTGCTGAATGGCATCCAGACTGTTCAGGTTGCGGTTCTGCAGTTGCTCTACCCGCTGGCGGTACGAGGCCAGGGTCTGATCATCCGGCAGGTTCTCGCCCCGCTCGGATACGTTACCGACCACACGTTCACGGGTGGCTGTTGCGGCGGCGGCCCGAGCCTCTGTTTCCAGCGGGCCATGGCGCTCCAGAGCGTCGCGCGGACTGGGCAGATCAACGGTATCCATGGCGCGCTGGGCTGCCGTCGGCCCTTCCCGCTGCGGCTTGGGCGCACGAGTGATCACCCGGCCCGGGCTGGCCCGCTCGGTATCAAAACGCAGCTCATCGACCGCCAGCGATTCCACCAGCACCTTGCCGGTCAGCAGCGCCCAGAGGTCGAGCTGCATCGCCACCTGCCCCACCTGCACCGCATTGTGACTGGGTCGATTGGGGTCCGTCATCTGGATATCGTCCACCACCAGCCCGAACGGCTGCCAGGCCACATCGGCATTACCCACATCAACCTGCGCGCCCTGTATGCGGGTCAGGTTGGACTGCAACAGCGAGCGGGCAATGACGTCAGCAAACAAATAGCCCCCGATCCAGAGGCCACCCACAACGGCGACAAAGGGAATCAGTCCACCCCAGCGGAACAGACGCGTAAACGAGGTTATTCCAGCCATGGTCAGAACCTCCGCCAGACATTGACAAAGCGCCCGTACCAGCTGTTGGCCTTGTTGGCCCTGAGCAGGTGATACTTCTGCAGTACCGGCACGACGTGCAGGCGCAACGGCGGAATGGACCAGTAGGCCAGATACGCCACCGGTACCAGCAACAGCAGACCGATGACCCAGCTACCCAGCATCAGGGTGTTGTGAAAATGCCACAGCTGCAGCGCCCGGCTCTGATACAGCGCCGTCCAGGTGTCCTGCCAGGCCGGATGCGTCAGCCACCACTCCCCTACCGCATGGGAGCCGTAGTCAAGACCCAGCGCAAACAGGCCGAACAGGGCCCAACCCGCCAGGGCACTGGCGAAGTTGACCCGCAACACCATCAGCAACAGCAGAATGACCACGCTGTGCAACCAGAACGGAGTAACCCCCAGCAACATGCCCAGGGCAAAGCCCCAGGCAATCTGCCAGGGACCGGCTTCGGAGGCGATGGCCTTGAGCAATTTGGCAACGGGGCCGAGAAATGGACCCAGCATGACACGATCTCCCTGTAATGAGATGTCCTGGCGGCGAGTATAGCCCTGCCGCTCGTTTGGAGCCATGTCTGCGACGCAATCTGTACACCTGGAATGCATTCAAAACATGTTTGCAATAATAATAATTCTCATTTATATTCTCTATCGTCTTCGGCTTTGCCGACTCCATTCTCAAACCCAACAAAGCTCTAACACGCATTGATAAGGAGATTCCATGTACAAACACCTGCTCGCCGCCACTGTGGCCGCCACCAGTCTCTGGGCCGGCACTGCCGCCGCCGCGGACCTGACCGTTTATTCCGGTCGTGGCGAATCTTTCGTACGCCCGATCGTGCAGCAATTCGAACGCGATACCGGCCTCTCGGTAGACGTTCGCTATGGCGGCACTTCCGAACTGGCCGTACTGCTGCAGGAAGAAGGCAGCCGCACTCCAGCCGACCTGTTCTGGGGTCAGGATGCCGGCGCCATGGGCGCTCTGGCCAATGCCGGCCTGCTGGCTACCCTGCCGGAGCACGTCTATGACAACCTGCCGGACATCTACACCAGCCGCACCGGCGAGTGGGTCGCCACCAGCGGCCGGGCCCGGGTACTGGCCTATTCTCCGGAGCGTGCACCGGAAACCGAACATCCCGAGTCCGTGTTCGACCTGGTCAATGAAGAATATCGTGGTCGCGTCAGTGTCGCGCCGACCAACGGCAGCTTCCAGGCCTTTGTCACCGCCATGCGCGTCGAACACGGCGATGACCGCACTCTGGAATGGCTGCAGGCCCTGCGTGACAACGATGCTCAGGTCTACCGCAACAACACCACCCAGGTGATTGCCATTGCCGAAGGTGAAGTCGACTATGCCTTGGTCAACAACTACTACCTGCCGCGCTTCACCGGCGACAACCCGGACTACCCGGTACGCCAGAAGTTCTTCACCTCGGGTGATATCGGCAACATGGTCAATGTGGCCGGTATTGCACTGTTGGACGCCAGCGACAACCAGGACGCCGCAGTCCAGTTTGTCGAGTACCTGCTGACTCAGTCAGCGCAACAGTACTTTACTTCAGTGGTCAACGAGTACTCGGTACGCAGTGATGTCATCAGCAACCCGGACCTGACTGACCTGTCCGAGGTACTGGCAAGCGCCCCCGTGATCGACCTGGATGACCTGGCCGATCTGGACGGTACGCTGGAACTGCTGCGCGAAGCAGGCTGGCTGTAAACGCACAGACCACTCCGGGCGGGTTCTGCCCGGAGTGGGCTCTTCCGGGATACCTGCTGCCGCTCTCACAGCAAGAGTATCCCGACTCTTGATCCAGAGCAGGAAGTCCGCTCTGAAACGGGCGTCCAACTTGCTTCCAAGCTGAAACTCATTATCATTCCGGTTTTGTTTTCGGGCAGTAAGGTGAATATTCTGACCGCCATCGTCTTCAAACCTGCACGACACCGCATACCGCCCTATATCCTGTGGCCTTCGGTACTGGTGATTGTGCTGATGACACTGCCCCTGTTCTACCTGGTGCTGCGCGCCCTGCAGGCCGACTGGGCCACCGTTCAGCATCTGGTTTTCCGCCCGCGCAATCTGGACCTGATGCTCAATACGCTGCGCCTGATGTTTGGCGTTGCCGCTGTCTGTACCGCTATTGCCCTGCCGCTGGCCTGGCTGGTGGTCAAAACCGACCTGCCCGGGCGCCGCTGGGTGACCCTGCTGGCGGTCATGCCGCTGGCCGTACCGGGCTATGTGATGGCCTATGCGCTGCTGAGCGTAGGTGGTTTCCATGGTGTCTCGGCGCTGTGGTTCGGCGTTCGACTGCCCCGCATTCAGGGGTATTGGGGGGCCACCATAGCCCTCAGTCTTTACACCTTTCCCTATCTGTTTCTGAACCTGCGCGCAGCCCTGCACGGCCTGGATGCCAATCTGGAAGAAAGTGCTGCCAGTCTGGGCTATTCGCGCTGGCATATTTTCCGCAGTGTCACCCTGCCGCACCTGCTGCCGGCCATGCTGGCCGGCTGGCTGGTGATACTGCTGTATACCCTGGGCGATTTCGGCGCCATCGCGTTGATGCGCTATGAAGTGTTCAGCTATGCCATTTATACCCAGATCTCCAGCGCTTCGGACCGCATCTATGCGGCCTGGCTGTCCCTGATGCTGCTGGCCATGGCTCTGACCTTCGTGGCGCTGGAAGCCTTCGTGGTGCACAAGAAGAAGTATGCCCGCACCGGGTCCGGAGCGGCGCGTCAGGCCCGCCCCATGCGGCTGGGCTGGATGGCCCTGCCCGCCTGGCTGTTTGTGCTGGCAGTGGTGCTGGTGTCACTGGGCCTGCCAAGCCTGATTCTGACCTATTGGCTGGTATTGTCGCCGCCGGATATCAGTTTCTTCACGGACGTGCCCGTCACCTTCCTGCGTTCGGCGTCGGCAGCCATTCCCGCTGCCATACTGGCGGCGCTGCTGGCCATACCGGTGGCCTACCTGTCAGTGCGCTACCCGTCCCGGCTGGCCGCGGCCGTGGAGCGCACGGCCTATATCGGTTATTCGATCCCGCCGCTGACGCTGGGTCTGGCACTGGTGTTCTTTTCGCTGCACACGGCTCACTTTCTCTACCAGACGGTGCCGCTGCTGATTCTGGGCTGGGTCATGGCCACCCTGGCGCTGGCCCTGGGACCTATTCGCTCGTCACTGCTGCAGACCCGACCCAATCTGGAAGAGTCCGCCCAGTCACTGGGCCATGGGCCGCTGTCGACCTTTTTCCGCGTCATGCTGCCGCGCCTCAACCGCGGGGTCATTACCGGGGTAGTGCTGGTGTTCGTCTTTCTGATGAAGGAACTGCCGATCACCTTCCTGCTCAGGCCGACCGGCTATGACACCCTGGCCGTCACCGTATTCACGCGCACCACCGAAGGCATGTATGCTGAGGCGGCGCCCTTCGCAGCAGCCATAGTCGTATTTTCCAGCCTGACGGTGGCCCTGATGCTGAGCCGGGAGAGCAAACGATGAACAGTGCACTGCCCCGCCATCGGCTCCAGGAGCCGAAGGCGAATCATGATGACAGCGCCGCGGCCCAGCCAGCGGCCGCAGACAAGCGAGGTTCCATGCAGAACGCCGACCCGGCCCCATTGCTGCAACTGCAGCAGTTGACCAAACGCTACCGCGCCGAAGATGCAGCTGCCGTGCAGGACGTCAGTTTTGACCTGCACGAGGGCGAGATACTGGCGCTGCTGGGTCCCAGCGGTTGCGGCAAGACCACGACGCTGCGCATGATCGCCGGTTTCGAAACGCCCGATGCAGGTGATGTCCTGATCCACGGGCGCAGCGTGCTCGAACTGGCACCGCGCGACCGCCATATTGGTGTTGTGTTTCAGGACTATGCGCTGTTTCCGCACCTGAACCTGCTGCGCAATGTCATGTTCGGCATGCAACAGGTACCTCGTGCTCAACGCGCTGAACGGGCCAGAGAGTGGCTGCAACTGGTCGGCCTGGCCACTTTCGCCGAACGCATGCCCGACGAGCTTTCGGGCGGCCAGCAACAGCGAGCAGCCCTGGCCCGCACCCTGGCGGCAGAGCCCAGACTGGTGCTGCTGGATGAACCCTTTTCCAACCTGGATGCAGCGCTGCGGGAAAGCACCCGCATTGAAGTCCGCCAGTTGCTCAAGAAGGCCGGCACCACGGCAATTCTGGTCACGCATGATCAGGCCGAGGCGCTGTCCTTTGCCGACCGGGTCGGTGTCATGCAGGCTGGCCGCCTGTGCCAGACCGGGACACCAGAGACGGTCTACCATGTGCCCGAAACCGCCTTTGTCGCCGAGTTTCTCGGGCACACCAATCTGCTGCCCTGCCTGGCGCAGGGGCGGCAGGCCCAGTCTCCACTGGGTGAAATCAACCTGAGCACCGAGGCTCAGGGCGAGGTCATGGTCTCACTGCGGCCGGAACACCTGAGCCTGGAGGCCAGCCCGGCCAGCGACGCCAACTGCGAAGTCATCAGCCGGGAATTCCGCGGCCATGACAACTTCTACCGCGTGCAGACCGCAGGTACCACACCGGCAGAGTACAAGGTGCTCGCACCCTATGACTGCGTCTTGCCCGCTGGCGCCCCGGCCCGCCTGACACCTCGGCAGCCAGGCGTTATACTGCGAGGCTGAATCGCGTCCGGCTTTCTGGCCGGACCACACCCGATCCCGGGGTTCTCACCCGACACAATATTCAGGAACACTCTGTCTATGCGCGCCTATATGGATTTCATGCGCCAGAATGCCGCTCTGCTGGCTTTCGGTTTTCTGGCCTTTTTCTGGGGCAATTTCGGCCAGTCATTCTTCATTGCCTGGTTCGGCACCCCGATACAGCAGGATCTGGGGCTCAGTGCCTCGGCCTACAGCCTGGCGTATTCCGTCGCCACTCTGGGCAGCGCCGCGTCGATCATCGTTGTGGGCGCCCTGATCGACCGCGTTCGGCTGAGCTACTATGTCGCCACCGTCGGCATCGGCCTGGGCCTGGCCATGCTGGTGCTGGCCAATGCGGTCAACTTCTGGACCCTGCTGACCGGTTTCTTTCTGTTGCGGCTCTGCGGTCAGGGCCTGATGCCGCACACCGGCATCAGCACCATGGCCCGCTACTTCGAGCACGGCCGGGGCAAGGCCATGAGCATTGCAGCCTCGGGCACGCCGGTGGGCGAGATGCTGATGCCGCTGGCCGTGGTGGGCATTCTGGCCTGGGTAGGCTGGCGCGGCAGCTGGTTGCTGTTTGCCGCCCTGGTGCCGCTGGTTCTGCTGCCGGTCATGTGGCTGCTGCTGCGCCGCATCGGCCGCTCGCACTCGCTGGACCCGGCGCAGGCAGCAAAGGAAACCGAAGGCGAAACAGGCGCGGAACTGGCCTACCGGCGCCGTGATGTGCTGCGCGATGCCCGCTTCTGGCTGGTTCTGCCGGTGCTGTTGTCGGGTGGCTTTCTGGTCACTGCGGTGTTCATACACCAGGGTTTTCTGCTGCAGACCAAGGGCTGGTCGCCCGAATGGTTTGCGCTCTGCTTTGCCGTCTATGGGGCCATGCACTGGCTGGGCAGCCTGGGCATGGGCGTGCTGGTGGACCGCTTCAGCGCCCGTCAGATGATGCGGGTCTGCATGTTCCCCACCCTGCTGGGCTTGCTGCTGCTGATTCCGGCCCAGCATCCGCTGATGGCCATGGTGTTCATGTTCCTGGCCGGCACCAGCATGGGCGCCACGGCACCGGTCATGGGCGCGCTGTGGGCAGAGGTCTATGGCGTGCGCCATATCGGGGCCATTCGTTCCCTGGTCACCGCCTGCGGGGTACTGGCAACCTCCGCATCGCCGCTGATGGTGGGGCTGGCCATTGATGCCGACGTCAGCCTGACGTCCATGCTGATCAGCAGTGTGGTCTTGCTCTGTGTGGTGATCACGCTGTCCCAGTTCGCCTTTACCGGCAACAGAGCCCCGCAAAGCTAGAACAGCGAGCCGTAATCCCGCTCCAACTGGTCGAAGGAGAGCTGGCCGATAAAGCGACCGAAGCTGAGCCAGGTCGTCAGCCCGCGCAGGTCGCGGAAATGCGGCGGTACAAACTTAGGGGGTGCAATCACCCCCTGATCGTACAGTTCGGTGATCAGGCGGAAATCATCTATCGACAGCTTGCCGACCAGCAACAGCGGCAGGCGGTCGATACGCCCCAACTGAATGGCCACCCGAATCAGGTTGTAGGTCAGCACAAAGCCTTTCACATAGGCCAGGTCCTTGGTGAACGGCAGGCCTTCCGGCGTACTGCCGCGAAACACCCTTTGCGCCATGGTATAGGCCGCATCTTCGCTGACCCCTTGCGCCATATAGTGGCGATAGATGTCGATAAAGGTCGCGCCTTCGGAGGCCATGGCCGTCGCCTGCACCCGATTGACCAGCTTGGCCAGACGGCGCGGGGTGGATTTCAGGGTGATGATCTCGGTGAGCACGGCCAGGCCTTCCTGGGTGATGGTGGCGCTGGGCGTGCCCTTGCTCAGACAGGTTAGCCAGGGCTGCGCCAGCCCGTTCTGGGTGGTGCCGACATGAATCCAGGCCTCGTGCACTTCCAGAATATCCAGCTCGCGCTGGGAAAAGAGCACGTCCTGATTCAGCTTGATGCGGTCGCTGCCTGCTGCGGCATCGCTGAGAATGCCATCGGACAGCATGATCTGCACCGGCACATCCGGCATGCTGGCATCCACCTGCGCCTGCAGCCGACGCATCGCTTCAGCGGCCGGTATGTCTTTGGGTTCTTCCGGCATCTGGTCGCTGGCCAGCAGGCCTGCCAGTGGCTGCTGCAGCATGTCGGCCAGTTCGGCCAGCGTCGGCTCCCCGGCATGAAAGGCATCATGCGAGTCACCAAACAGCTCGACAGAAAGATTATGGAACTCCCGCGTGCCCCGCGCTTCCAGCATGCGGATGACATCCCGGTACTCGCGGCACATCTTGCTCATGTACTGGGTCATGGGGTTCAACTGGCCCAGTTGGCGCACCACATCACGCTGCAGGTCGGAAAAAGCCTGGCGCAGCTCCGCCGGCTCGAAACCCAGCGGGCGGTTGGCATAATAGTCCCGGTCCACCTCCGGGTTGCGTTCGCCCTGGTAACGAAAGAAGGTCTCGCGCACGCTGCGATCCCAGTTCACGGCATCGAGAATACGAATCGGCGCCTGCAGACTGACCAGCCGCTCCGACAGCTCGCGGGCCTGATGCAGCAGGGGTTCAGTGGTCATGGGCTGCCTTGCGCGGAGAATGATTCATGCGTGTTACAATAGCCCAACACAGCCAATCCGGCGAAGCCTTTTCGGACGAATTGACTCATGCTGAGCGACAACCAGCTACTGCGTTATTCACGGCATATCTTTCTGCCCGAGATCGACATCCAGGGTCAGCAGGCGCTGGCCGATGCCCGGGTACTGGTGCTGGGCGCCGGGGGCCTGGGCAGCCCGGCGCTGATGTATCTGGCCGCCGCCGGGGTTGGCCATCTGGTGGTTTCGGACCCGGACGTGGTCGAGCTGTCCAACCTGCAACGGCAGATAGTGCATCGACAGGACAGCCTCGACCAGCTCAAGGCCGACTCGGCACGCCGGCATCTGCTGGCTCTGAACCCGGATATCGAGGTGGATGCCCTGCCCCGGGCGCTGGACGACGATGAGCTGCAACAGCAGGCGGCCGCCGCCACAGTGGTGGTGGTCGGCACGGACAACTTCAGCAGCCGTCATGCGGCCAATCGGGCCTGTCTGAGCACCGGCACACCGCTGGTGTCTGCGGCGGCCATCGCCTGGGAAGCGCAGATCAGCACCTTTGACCCCCGCCTGGCTGACTCGCCCTGCTTTGCCTGCCTGTATCCGGACAGCAACGAACAGGCCCTGAACTGCGCCGAAACCGGGGTGGTATCACCCCTGGTGGGCATGCTGGGCAGCTACCAGGCTCTGGAAGTGATCAAGCTGATTACCGGCGCCGGCACGCCCCTGATCGGGCGCCTGCAATTGTTCGACGCCCGCCACGGTGAATGGCAGACCCTGCGCCTGAAGCGCAACCCCGAGTGCCCCGCCTGTGCCTCATTTGTAGCGAGCGACACGAGTCGCGATTGAGGCGGGTAGCTGCCGACACTCGGGGTGTCGTCTCTGCGGGTACCCTGCCTGAACACCGTCGCCACGCTCGGGTACAGGCCTGTGAGACACGCAAAAAACGGCATCCATGCCAGCTCGGTTGCGGCCGTCCCTGGCCGCAAACGGTCTCACAGGCCTGTACCCGGCAGGCGACTCCAACCCTGCCACCGTACCGTAGGCTGTGCGGTCCGACGGTTCGGGCCTTGCTCACGCATTCGAGCCAAGGGCCACAGCCTACAATGAGGCCGCATCGAAAATTGGTGCAGGTGGTGCGGCCGCCGGGCGGTGGTGCACTGAGCCGCAGACCGTCTGCGCACATGGATGTGCGCAGTCGAGCTGTCAGGGACGACGTTTTTTGCGTGTCTGCGGCCAGGGTACCACCGCAGAGGAGGCTGAGCTCTCAGCCTTGTCAAACGCGGCGACGGTGTTCAGCCAGGGGAGGATGCGTGGCCAAGGGCCACAGCCTACTTGGTGGTGTGGCGGTGAGCGCCGTCCCAGTCGTCATCGAGCGTCTGCGTGCGCAGTTCCTCGATGCGCTCGAGATAGACGCTGTAGAGCTTGGCCCGCGCCGGCGGTGCGTTCTGCAGCAGCGCTGCAAAGGCGGTTGATGCGGCTGGCCAGTCGCGCTGCCGATACAGCGCCCAGGCCTGTTCGTAGGCCTCCAGTTCTGCCCTCAGATCAGGCGTGACCTCGGACTCCCGGCACACCGGCTGGTAGGTGCGTACCGGCTCCGTCTTGCCTTTGACGACAATCAGATCAATAAAGCGGAAGGCGTAGCCCTGACACTGGTTGCGCGTGCTTTCGCTGATCAGCACATCCACTCCATAAAACTTGGTCAGGCTTTCCAGCCGCGAACCCAGATTCACCGCATCCCCAAGCACCGTATAGGCCTTGCGGTACTCCGAACCCATGTCGCCGACGTTCATGTGGCCGGTATTCAGCCCGATCCCGACCGTGATCTCGGGCAGGCCGTCAGCCCTGAACTCGGGCTTCAGCGCATTGACCCGGTCAATCATGTCCATGGCGGCATCCAGAGCATCCTGCGCATGCTGCGGGTTTTCCAGCGGCGCACCCCAGAAGGCCATGACCATGTCGCCCACATACTTGTCGATGGTGCCCCGGCGCTCGAAGATGAGGCGGGTAATAGGCGTGAAATAGCGATTCAGCAGGTCCTTGAGTTCCGTGGCCGACAACTGTTCGGAGATGCTGGTAAAGCTGCGGATATCAGAAAACAGAACGGTCAGCTCCCGGTTCTCACCCTGAAAACCGAAGTCGTCGTCACCCGCCTGCAACATGCGGTCGATGTGCTCCGCCGGAACATACTGCCCGAACATGGAGTGCACTTCCTGCCGGGAAGCGCGCTCGCGCAGGAAGCCTTCCAGCATATTGAAGGCACCGAGAAAGACGATCAGCAACAGCACGGCCGCCACGGGCACATTGGCCCAGTGCACAGTCCAGGCCCAGTAGTTCAGTCCGGCAACGACCACCAGACAGCCCAGCGTCATGCCCAGCAGCGGCAGGGGCCCGAAACGCCGGAACCAGAAACTGAACAGAATGCCCAGCACCAGCATCAGCAACGCTGTATACAGATGCGTATCATGCAACTGATGGCCGATATTCCCGGTGATCAGGCCATTGACCAGGTTGGCATGTATCTCTACCCCAGGGTAGGCGTTGTCGAGCGGCGTGGCCCGCAGGTCCAGCAAACCGATGGAGGAGGTGCCCACCAGCACAATGGCGCCGTCCAGCAGGGCCTGCTCGTCCTCGGACAGCCGACCTTCGATAACATCCGTGGCCGACACATAGGGGAAGGTTTTCTGCCCCCCCACATAGGGCACCAACACCCGGCTGAAGGCATCGGTGTTGATTCGGTTCGGCCCACCCTCGGCAGCCACATCCACGGAACGGAACACCCGTCGCGGGCCTTCTTCCGCGATGCGGAAGTTCACTTCATCCGGGGCATAGAGAAAATAGTTGTAGACCGTGGCCAGCGCCAGACTGGTGTACAGGTGCTCTTCATACTCCTGCAGCAGGGCCACGCGCCGGATCACGCCATCCAGATCCGGCACCGGATTGATCAGCCCGCCGGATTCCGCCGCCTCCTGCAATGCCGGCAGGTTGCCTACATGACCGCGCGCCCTGACAGTAGTCAGTGGTGTCTGCGCCTGGTCATCCAGCCCCGGATCCTGTACCGGTGCCAGCGGCGATGGCAGCGAACCCACTGCGGTCCGATCATCCGGATAGAAGGAATACCCCAGCACTGCCCCGGCATCGCGCAGCGACTCGGCAAACAGGCTGTCATAGTCGACATCATCCTGCAGACCCGCAACCAGACCGGAGATCAGCTCATCATCCAGCAGCTCGGCCATTTCAAGCGCAATATTGCGCTCCGGTTCGGAAAACACCACATCATAGGTAATGGTGTAGACGCCCGCGTCCAGCAGACGGTCATTGAGGGCTGTCATCACCAGCCGGGACCAGGGCCAGCGCCCCTGCTCAGCCAGACTCTGCTCATCAATATCGATGATGACGATGGGGGGTTCGTCGGCGACGGCCGGCATCGGCAGCATGCGCATGCGGGTGTCGTAGTAGAGATAGTCCAGGCGCTCCAGTACCTGCGAGTCATAGGTCGGAATATTGCGCCGCATCTCCTCGCCCGCCAGCAGCACAGTCACCGCCAGTGACAGCAGAATACCCCAACTGGAGCGAGCGATACTGAGGCCCCGGCGCATCCAGCGGCGCAGGGTGGTGGGGGATGCTTGCACGGCCTGGCTCCCTCAGAGTGGTCCGAAAAGAGTACACCAGTTTTTATCCGGGTTGAAACTCACAACAGGCAGCAATTGCAGGTATGATAACCAAAACGGCACAGCCCGGACCCTGGTGAAATGACAAGGAGACCAAGATGGCGGTAAAAAGTGTGGCCCTGGTGGCCCATGACAACAAGAAAAAGGAACTGGTCGACTGGGTAGCCCGCAACCAGACCCGCTTCGCCCAACTGGAACTGTTCGCCACCGGTACCACCGGCCGCCTGTTGGCCGAAAGCCTTGGCCGTGACGACATACACCGCCTGCTCAGCGGTCCCCTGGGAGGCGATCAGCAGATAGGCGCCAAGATTGCCGAAGGCGCGATCGACCTGCTGGTCTTTTTCTGGGATCCGCTCGAACCCCAGCCGCATGACCCCGACATCAAGGCGCTGCTGCGCATTGCAGCCCTGTGGAATATTCCGGTGGCCTGCAACAGCGCCACGGCAGAATTCATCCTGACCTCGGCCTACATGACCGATGACCAGTATGCGGTGCCGCGCCCGGACTTTTCCTACTACACCGATCGCAACCTGCAACCCTGACCGTCCGCTTAAGGTTCTTGCAGGGAGTCAGCGGAGTCTGCCATGAGCGGTGAAATACTCTTTGTCTTCGGTCTGCTGGCCATCACCATAGTGGTGTTTATTGCCGACCGGTTCCGCATGGATCTGGTCGCCATTACCGTCATGGTGGTGCTGGCCATATCGGGCATCGTGACCCCGACCCAGGCCGTATCCGGGTTTGGCGAACCGGTGGTCATCACCATTGCAGCCCTGTTCGTGGTCGGCGAGGCCCTGTTTCGCACCGGTGTTGCGGCGGCCGTCGGCCACTGGATTCTCAAGGTTGGCGGCAACAGCGAGACCCGCCTGCTGTTGCTTCTGCTGCCGGTGATCGCCCTGCTGTCGGCCTTCATGAGCAGCACCGGCGCGGTGGCATTGCTGATCCCGGTAGTGCTCAGCATGGCCCGGCAGTCGGATCTGCGCGCTTCCCGGGTGCTGATGCCGATGGCCTTTGCCGCCCTGATTGGCGGCATGCTGACGTTGATCGGCACGCCGCCCAATATCATCGTCACTGATGCCCTCGCGGCAGCGGACATCGACACCTTCAGTTTCTTTGCCTTCACGCCCCTGGGGCTGGCTGTGCTGGCGGTGGGCACCCTGTATCTGGTCGGTGTCGCCCGGTTTCTGCTGCCGGACCGCGAGAGCCCCGAAACGGGCGAACCGCAGGACCGGATGGACAGCTATTTCGAACGCTACCGGTTGCAGGACCCGCTGCACCGTCTGCGCGTATCAGTTGACAGCCCGTTGCTGGGCAAGACCATTCTGGAAAGCGCGCTGCGCACGCGCTATGAAGTCACTGTGGTTGGTTTGCGTCATGCGGACCAGCGGCGCAGCGTCATCCAGACCGCCCTGGTGGATACACGCATCCAGATCAATGACGAACTCTTTGTCTACGGGGCTCCTGCAGCTGTGGCACTGCTCGCACAGGAGCAGAGTCTGGACAATATGGGTCTGTCCGAGTCAGACCGCCGGCGCATGAATGCCTGGTTCGGCGTCAGCGAAATACTGCTGACGCCGGAGTCTTCCCTGCGCAACCAGACCCTGAAAGACCTCCGCTTTCGCGAGCAGTACAGCCTCAATGTGATTGGCGTGCGACGGGGTTCCGAACCGGTAGCCACCCGCTACAGCGATACCCCGCTGCACTCCGGGGATTCACTGCTGCTGGCCGGTTCCTGGGCCAACCTGCGCAAGCTGTCGACAGGGCGGGATTTCGTCATTACCAGCCGGCCGGCGGAGATGCAGGATGCCCCCACCCACGGCGAAAAGGCACCACTGGCGATAGCCATCATGATCGGCATGGTGGTGCTGATGACCACCGGGGCCCTGTCCAATCTGGGGGCGGTGCTGCTGGCGGCGCTGCTGATGGTGGTCACCGGCTGTCTCAACCTGACCGAAGCCTACCGGTCGCTGAATGCTCAGAGCCTGGTGTTGATTGCCGGCATGATCCCGCTCGCTCTGGCCATGGAGACGTCGGGCGCGGCAGCGCTGCTGATCGAACAGACGCTGACCCTGTTCGGCGAGGCCAACCCCCTGCTGATTGCCGCCGGGCTCTTTGTGCTGACCTCGGTGCTCAGCCAGTTCATTTCCAACACCGCCACCACGGTGCTGATGGCTCCGCTGACACTGGGTATAGCCCAGGGGCTGGGTCTGAGCCCGCTGCCCTTCATGATGACCATTGCCATCGCCGCTTCCACGGCGTTTGCCACGCCCATTGCCTCACCGGTAAATACGCTGGTGGTTAACCCGGGCAACTACCGGTTCAGCGACTTCCTGAAAGTCGGGATACCTCTGCAACTGCTGGCCATGGCGGTAACGCTGACGATGTTGCCGTTTCTGTTCCCGTTCTGAGCGCGCTCAGATCAGAGTTCTGAAATAGCGGTCATAGTCGAACGCAGTCAGGTCCGACACTATATCATCCGCTTCCCGCAGCAGTTCGGCACTGCCGACTCCGACAGCGGTCATGCCGGCGGCCTTGATGGCCGTAATGCCGGCTTCGGCATCTTCGAAACCCAGACAGTCGGCCGGGCTCACGCCCAGCCCATCGGCAGCGGTCAGAAAGATCTCCGGGTGCGGCTTCGGGTGGCTGATGTAGTTGGCATCGGCAATGGTATTGAAGTGTTCGAAAATGCCCAGCGCCTTCAACACTGGCAGGGCATTGCGGCTGGCCGAGGCCAGGCCGATGCCGATGCCATCGACACGCAGCCGGTCCAGCAACAGCTGCGCACCGGGCAGCAGGTCAGCCGGCGTCAGACCGGCGATCAGCTTCACATAGCGTTCGTTCTTCTGTGCCGCCAGTGCCTCTTTCTCAGCGTCGCTGTAGGTCCGGCCAGCATATTCCAGCACTATGTTCAGTGAGGCCATGCGGTCAACACCCTTGACCCGATCATCCACCACAGCCGGCAGACTGAAACCTTCATCGTCGGCGATGCTTTGCCAGGCCAGAAAATGAAAACGGGCAGTGTCGGCGATGACACCGTCCAGATCAAAGATGGCCGCCTTGAAGTATTGTTGAGTCATATCATTCAACCTGTGATGTTAGCGCAGCCCGGGGATGTCAGGCTGCGGTCTGAATCAGTTCCCGGACTGCCGGCGTGGTGCCATCGAGTACCAGATTGTCGTCGCCGTGCTGCAATGTCAGCTTGCCGCCCTCGGGCAACTGATAGACCACCTGCGCAGCCTCCACACTGACGCTGAGCAGGACGCCCTGATGGCGCAGGCGAAAACGGTAGCCGTTCATGCCGGCTACGGGCTGCGGCCGGAAGCGCAACTGGCCGGAAGTGCTCACGCGCATGCCGGCAAAGCCCTGCACCACACAGAGCCAGGTACCGCCCATGCAGGCGGTATGAATACCGTGGCGGGTGTTGCCGTGATTGTTGTCCAGATCCATGCGCGCAACCTGCTCGAAATAGGCTGCTGCCTTGTCGGCGTCACCCAGCTCGGCGGCCAGAATACAGTGAATGCAGGCCGACAGCGTGGAGTCGTGGGTGGTGACCGCTTCATAGTAGTCAAAGTTGCGGCGCTTCTCTTCCTGCGTGAACTGATCACTCAGCAACAGCATGGCCAGTACCAGATCGGCCTGCTTGCAGACCTGATGGCGGTAGATCACCAGCGGGTGATAGTGCAGCAGCAATGGGTAGTGGTCAGCCGGTGTGGCTTCGAAATCCCAGCGCTTCTTCTCCAGAAAGCTGTCATCCTGCAGGTGCAGGCCAGTGGCTGCATCCCGGGGCAGGTACATCCGGTCGGCCGCACGCTGCCAGGCTTCCACTTCCGAACTGTCGATCTGCAGGCGACCCAGCAGCTCGCTGGCGCACTGCGGGGCCTGTGCCTGCAGCCAGCCTACCAGTTCTGCGGCATGACGCAAATGCGCCTGCGCCATGGCATTGGTGAAGTAGTTGTTGTTGACGACGGCGGTGTACTCATCCGGCCCGGTTACGCCGTCAATACAGAACTGCCCTTCATGGGCAGCATTGAAATGGCCCAGACACAGCCACATGCGCGCACTTTCCAGCACGATCTCGGCGCCGTAGTCGAGCATGAAGTCATCGTCGCCGGTGACCTGATGGTACTGTTTTACCGCATGGGCAATATCGGCATTGATATGGTACTGCGCCGTACCGGCCGGATAGTAGGCCGAGCATTCCTCGCCGCCGATGGTGCGCCAGGGGAACAGGCAGCCACGCTCTATTGACATTTCCCGCGCCCGGGCACGGGCGGCATCCAGAATCGAGTAGCGGTAGCGCAGCAGTTCACGCGCCAGCTCGGGCTGGGTATAGAGAAAAAACGGCAGGATATAGATCTCGGTATCCCAGAAGTAGTGACCGTCATAGCCGTGCCCGGTCAGCCCCTTGGCGGCGACATTGTTGAAGCCGTCACGACCGACCGACTGGCAGAGATGAAACAGGTTGAAGCGCATGCCCTGCTGCAGATGCGGGTTGCCCGCAATCTCCACATCCGAGTCGGCCCAGAAACGCTCCAGCACAGTCTGTTGCGCCGTCAGGTAGCCCTGATAGTCGCCCGGCAAGGTGGTCAGACGCTCGCTCAGCTGTTCGATGCGGGCCACGGCCGGCTCACTGCCGGCACGATCAAAGGCATAGATGACACGCCGGGTCAGGGTCAGGCTTTCGCCGGCAGCCAGTTCAAAGGCTGCACTCAGATGGACATGGCCCGGCCGACTGTCATGGCTGAGCGCCACGGTGTCAGGCCCACTGAGCTGGTGATCCGCGACACTGAATATCCGGAACTCGCTGCTGCGAATACGCGAAGCCAGCGCCAGTTGCTGGGCCTGGGCGCTGAAATGCAGCGCTTCGATATCATCCGGGTCCACTGCAGAGCCGGCGCGCGGGTCATCACTGGCCTCCGGCATGGGCGGCAGTGCATCCAGCTCCGGCGTCAGGGTGAGGGCCACCGGTCGGTCCAGCGCGGTGACTCTGTACTCCAGTACGGCCATGTCGCGCTCTGCCAGCGACACCAGGCGGCGGCTTTCCAGTTGCAGACGGGTACCATCACTGCCCTGCCACACCAGTTGCCGGCGGACTTCCCCGGTGCGCAGATCCAGGTGGCGCTGGTACGCACTGACGTCACCCGTGCGCAGATCGACAGGCTGGCCATCCAGGCTCAGCCGCAGGGCGAAAGGATCAGGCGCCGAGGCAATGCGCTCATTGTGGCGTGCATAGCCGTAGGCACTTTCGCCGTAGCGAATGGGTTCCCGGCAATAGACGCCATTGAGATAACAGCCGCGTTCGGCCTCATCACCACTCAGGCCCTCCTCGAAAGTGCCGCGCACACCGAGCAGGCCATTGGCCTGGGCAAACAGGGTGGCATTCAGCGCATAGTCGTCCGGCTGCCAGGTGGTTTCGCTGACTTGCCAGGGATGGGGATGGGTGCTTTGCGGTCGCTTATTCGCGTGCTTCATCAGGAGAATTGCCTGCTGGTCGTCATTGCTGTCAAAGGGTGGCACACTTTACTCAATGCAGCGGTCTGGCGCAATCGATTGCAGCAACCGGCAGAGTGTGCATAATCATTGAACCCGGCAGCGCCGAAGTGGGTAAAGAGGGAGCAGATACAGAGGATGGCAGAAAAGCCCGGCAGCACTGTGTCCATGGCCGATATCGCTCGTCTGGCCGGCGTCTCCGAGTCGACCGTGTCACGGGCGCTGAACAATAACCCAGCGATCAATATCGACACCCGCGAGCGCATTCACCAACTGGCGCACAAGCTGAACTATCGCATGAACATGGGTGCCCGCAACCTGCGGCTGCGCCGTACCCATACCATTGCTGTGGTGATCAATACCGAGATCCATACCGGTCAGTCCTTCACCGACCCCTTCATGATGGACATGATCAGCACCATTGCCGATGAACTGAACCGGGCCGGCTACAGCCTGCTGTTCGCCAGCACGGCGCTGAACCGCAAGGACTGGCACACCCATCTGATCGCCTCCCGACGTGCCGATGGCATCATCATCATTGGTGCCGGCAAGTACGACCTGCCCCTGAAAACCCTCTATGCCTCCGGTGATCCGCTGGTGGTCTGGGGTTCCGTGAACGAAGACGTCGATTACTGTGTGGTGGGCAGTGACAATGTGCAGGGCGGGCGCCTGGCCACCGAGTATCTGCTGCGCCGGGGCTGCCGCCGCATTGCCTTTCTGGGCGATATCCGCCATCCGGAGATCAGCGACCGCCAGCAGGGCTATCTGAATGCATTGCAGGAAGCCGGCCTGGAACCCGTGGCGGAAAAACTGCTGCTGAAGAGCTTCCGCTTCGAGTCGGCGCAGGACCATATGGCAGCCCTGCTCACCCAGGCCGGAGGCCTGACCTTCGATGGTCTGGTGACGGCCAGCGACATGGTGGCGATGGGCTCTATCAAGGCTCTGCAGAACCTGGGCTATCGGGTACCGGAGGATGTGTCGGTGGTCGGCTATGACGACATTCCCATGGCCAACGTCTATACGCCGGCTCTGACCACGGTACGCCAGGATATCGAACGCGGTGCCCGCACCCTGGTCAAGAAGGTGCTGGCCCAGGTCAAGGAGCAGAAGGTGCGCTCCACCACCCTGCCGGTGAAGTTGATTCAGCGGGAGTCCTGATCGCAGTTGCCGCAGACGCGCAGTGCGCCTCCAGATCCTGCCACGTTCCCGTCGCCAGGCTCGGGTACAGGCGGCTCCAACCCGTGCCTCCGAACTCCTGTAGCGAGGCACGCAAGTGCCGATTGGGCCGACAGGCCCACGTGAGGGGCCGCTACACCGCCTATCGCGACTTGCGTCGCTCGCTACAGGTCAGTCAGGAGGCAGGGTTGTGTTCGGGGCCTTGAGGAAGCGTCCTGCCAGGCCCCGGCAGGCAAGCGAACCATTTGTGGTGCCGCCGGATGGCGCGCAGGACCCGGAGGATCAGCGGGCCGCTTGTCTGAGCGCAGGGAGTTTGTGGCCCGCCCGACGGGGACCAGCGACAGCCGGAAACAAGGCACCACGGTTCGCGGTCTGTCGGGGCTGGCAGAGGCCTCTCGGGCCCGGTCGGGACTTGCGTCCCTCGCTACAGGGTGGAGCTTCAGGCACCCCTTGCCGGGTTCATTCGGTCAGCAGGGGCGGCATGGGACAGTCGAGCATGTCGGCGACGGCACGAAAGAGTTCGGCTTCGGCCGGACGAATCTCGCCGCTGTGTTCTATGCAGCGGGCCATGGCTTTCAGCAGTGCCGGTTTCTGCAGCGGGCGCAGACGCCGCAGCTTCTCTACCGCCTGATTCAGTGCGCCCATGCCAGGCGGCTCTTCGGTCGGTGCCAGCGCAAAGGGCAGTTCCTTTTCTGCCGCATGCAGGGCAGCATGGATCTCGGCGGGGTCATCCTGCCCGGCAGCGGCCAGCACCGAGAGCAGGACCTGACACTCAGGCTGCAGATCTTTCAGCTTGCGATTGGCTGACCCGGTATCGCGCTCGCTCATGTTGTGCAGCAGCATCTGGTACAGAGTCCACTCGAACAGGCTGACCTGACCATCGGCCTTGATCAGCAGGCCCATGCAGTGACGGAAGTGCCGGGCCTGCTCCTCGGACAGAGACTTAAGCGCTGGCAGCGCCAGTTCCACCAGCGGCAGCCGCAACTGATCATCCAGCAGCAGCACCTCCTGCGCATGGTGCTGCAGTTCACGATACACATCCGGCAGTGCAGCCTGCTCCAGGGACTGCAATTGCCTTGCTCGTACTTCACGGTCCTGACTGAGCAACAGGGCATACATCAGGGCGCGCGCGGCAAAAGGCTCGTGCGCCGCCGTTCTGATCGACTCCGGCAATGCATCCAGCGTGGCTCTGGCCAGGTCCAGATGCCGCTGATCGGGCTGGCCCATGGCTCCAATGGCGGAGCGGGCGGAGGCTCCGGTCAGAACGGCAGCACCGGCCATCATGCCCACAGTCCGGGCGCTTTTGGCACTATCTTTTGCGGAATCTTCGGATGCTGTTTCAGTCTCCGCCTGCGCCGTCGGCCAGGTGACCTGGAAGCGGCCATCCCAGTCCGGCATGACACGCTTGATGCGGTCTTCTATCGGCGGGTGCGTCGCCATCATGCGGTTGAAGCCGAGGCGCAGCCCCTGACCGAAAAACAGATGGCTGAATTCCGCCGCCTGCGCGGCCTCCAGATAGGAGCCCCGGGTGTGGGTGCCCACCTTGACCAGAGCACCGCCGATACCCTGCGGGTTGCGCGTAAACTGCACCGCCGATGCATCGGCCAGGTATTCGCGCTGCCGGCTGACGGCTGATTTGATCAGGTTGCCAAAGAAGGTGCCGGCATAGCCGATCAGCATCAATGCTGCGCCCATACCCAGAATCGCCACCGCTGAGTTGTCGCGTCGGCCACCGCCAATACGCCGGTAGCGCATGCTGCGCAGCAGCGTGCCACCGAGCAGGCCGATCACCAGTATGCCGTGCAGCACACTGACCAGACGCATGTTCAGCCGCATGTCTCCATGCATGATGTGGCTGAATTCATGGGCCACCACGCCCTGTAGTTCTTCCCGCGTCAGGTTGCGGATGGTGCCCCGCGTAATGCCGATAACGGCATTTCCGGGCCTGTGCCCGGCCGCAAAGGCATTGATGCTTTCGTCTTCCAGCACATAGACCGAGGGCACTGGCGTGCCGGAGGCAATGGCCATTTCCTCGACCACATTGAGAATGCGTCGTTCATCGGCATCACGGGTATTGAGGTTGATTTCGCGGCCGCCCAGCGCTTCTGCCACGGCCCGGCCCCCACGGCTCAGTTGCATCTGCTTGAACAGGCTGCCCAGCACCACAATGGCCAGTACCACTGCGGCCACACCCGCCACCAGTTCGAACGTGAGTGCGGACGCCAGGCCCTGCACCGAGAGGTCGACTGTCTGCGGCGAACCGGGCGGGCCCGAGGGCTGTACACCACCCATCAGGTGCACGGCAATGGCGATCACCAACGTGGTAACCGCAATCAGTGCCAGTACGGCCAGTATCAGCAGGATGACCAGATGCCCGGTTTTGCGCCGGGCGTGATCCTGAGCGGTGAAGAAATCCATGGGTAGCGGTTCCCTGTTGTTTCAGCCGATGTTCAGAACGATACCTGGGGTGCCGCCTGGATCTGGGCACTGTCTTCGAACTCCAGCAGGGAGGCGTCCTGCGTATGGCCGAACAGTCCGGCCAGTGCCACCGGCGGAAAGCTCTGGCGATAGGTGTTGTAGTTCATCACGGCGTCATTGAAGGACTGGCGCGCGAACGCCACCTTGTTCTCGGTACTGGTGAGTTCTTCCGACAGCTGCTGCATGTTCTGCGATGCCTTCAGATCCGGATAGGCTTCCATCACCACGTTGAGGCGTCCCAGCGCCTGCGTCAACGCACCCTCGGCCCCGCCAAGATCGGCCATGGCCTTGGCACTGCCCGGATTCTCTGCCGCTGCCTTCAGACCGGCGATGGCGGTGTTGCGAGCCTCGGTGACGGATTCCAGTGTCTCCCGTTCATGCTTGAGATAACCCTTGGCGGTCTCCACCAGATTGGGAATCAGATCGTGCCGGCGCTTGAGCTGCACCTCGATCTGGGCGAAGGCGTTCTGGAATCGGTTACGCAGTGATACCAAGCGGTTGTAGATTGCGATGATATACAGCACGATAGCCGCAATCACCGCCAATGTAATAATGGTCGAAAGCTCCATGATCATTCCTTGCACTGGGCATTGGTCAGTGGCGAAAATAGTATCACGCTTGAACACTCAGGAAACAACTGCATGCCCAGTATTCTCTGTTACGGAGATTCCAATACCTGGGGCGCGCCACCGGCGCTGCCCGGAGAAGACATTGAACGCTACAGTCCGGGACAACGCTGGCCCGGAGTGCTGTCCCAGCAACTGGGCGAGGACTATCAGATCTATGAGCACGGGCTCTGCGGCCGCACCACCTGTTACCGGGATCCGGTACAGGGCGACCATCTGTGCGGACGCGACCATCTGCCGGTCAGCCTGGCCACCTGTGCGCCGCTGGACCTGGTCATACTGATGCTCGGCACCAATGACCTGAAACGCCGCTTCAATGCCAGCGCCGCCATGATCGCCAACAATGTGGGCACCCTGGTCGAACTGACCCGGGAATTCAGTGGCGAGGACCTGCCCATTTTGGTGATCTGCCCGCCCCCGGCGCGCGCCGTGGACCTGCCTCGCGATGCCTTTGCCGGTGCCGCCGAGCGTTCAGTCGGGCTGGCTCAGGAGTTCGCCCGCATGGCCAGGGAGCTGGATGTACCCTGCCTGGATGCCGGCGAGTTCGTGGTCTCCAGCGAAGTGGATGGCATTCATCTGGATGCCAACGCCCATCGCATGCTTGGCGAAGTCATTGCCGACAAGGTACGCCAGCTGTCATGAGCCCTATTGCCCAGTTGCTGACCCCCAGGCGCGGTTATGTCATCACGCCGCTGATCATCTATCTGAACAGTGCCATCTTTGTTTTCTTCGTGCTGCTGACACAGCAGGTGATGTGGTTCCCCGCCGAGGTACTGGCACACTGGGGCGCCAATTTCGGCCCCTGGACCAGTGACGGCCAGTGGTGGCGCCTGCTGAGCAGTGTGTTTCTGCATGGAGGCCTGCTGCATCTGGTGTTCAACACCCTGATTCTGGCCAACATCGGCATCATGCTCGAACCGCTGCTCGGACGCTGGCTCTATACCGGTCTGTATCTGCTGACCGGCGCCCTGGCCAGCCTGACCAGTGTCTATTTCAATTACGGTGCGGTCAGTGTCGGCGCCTCGGGGGCCATTTTCGGGCTGTACGGTTACTTTCTGGCCCTGCTGCTCAGTGACCTCTTCCGCCCCGAGATTCGGGGTCAGTTTCTGCGCGGTACCGTGGTCTTTGTCGGCATCAATCTGGCATTGGGTTTCACCGTCCCGATGATCGACAACGCCGCTCATCTTGGCGGGCTGGCTGCCGGGGCCATACTGGGCTTTGCAACCCTGCCGCTGGTCAGATACCGGCTGCTGCAACGCTGATTCCGGGCTTCAGTCGGTCGCCGCCAGCAAGACCCGGTTACGCCCGGCAGCCTTGGCCCGGTACATGGCAGCATCTGCCGCATCAATCAGGCTGTGCTGATCACTGCCATGCTGCGGGTACAGGGCCACGCCGATGCTGGCACTCAGGCTCAGTTCACGCTCAGCCGCAATGGTCAGTTGCTCTATGCGGGCCCGTATCTTCTCGGCGACAGCCACGGCATTCTCTGCATCCAGTACCGGATACAGCAGGACCAGGAACTCGTCACCACCCAGGCGGGCAACCACGTCCGAGTGGCGCAGCACTCCCTTGATGGTTGCGGCCACGCCCTGCAACAACTCGTCACCCAACCCATGTCCGTGTGTATCATTCAGTGGTTTGAATCCATCCAGATCAATAAACAGCAGCGCCAGGGGCGAGCAGTCTGCAGGTGCGGCCCTCAGCGCTCTCGACAATTGTCGCTGCAGGCTGGCTCGGTTCAGGCAGCCGGTCAGCGGATCATGCTCGGCCAGGTGGCGCACCTGTTCCTCCGCTGCACGACGCTGGGTGACATCGTTGATAAAGCCGTGCCAGAGCACGCTCTGATCCGGCTGCAACTGCGGTGTAGCCCGCCCATGGACCCAGACCGCTTCAGCTCCCTGGCGGTACAGGCGAAAATCCTGTTCCCAGATTGCCAACTGGCTGGCTGACGTCCAGATCGACTGCCAGACCGCGTCAATATCCTCCTTGTGGATACGATTGAAAGCCAGCTCGGGCTGCTCACATATTTTCTCGACCGGGTACCCGAACAGGGTTTCCATACCGGCGCTGGCGAAGGGAATACTGACCCGCCCATCAGGCCACAGCTGAAACTGATAGACTGCTCCCGGCACCTGACTGGTCAGACTCTGCAACAGTACCGATTGCTCTTCCAGCACCTTGTTGCGGGCTTCACGTCGCTGCATGCGTCCGACCTGATAGGAAATCACCAGTGACAGCAGCATCACTTCCAGCAGCACGGCCAGCAAGCCCAGATGTTCAATCAGAAACAGGCTGCCGACATTCAGTTCACGGGCCGAAATGGCCAGCATTGCCGGTACCAGAAACGACAGATTGGCCACCAGATACAACCAGCCCACACGGTCACCCAGACGCGCCCGGGTTATACCGGCCACCATGCCGTATACCGCCATCAGACCCACACCGTAGCGAGACAACTCGAGAGACCAGTTCGGTGCCAGCAGGGCCAACGGCCAGAACAGGACCAGGACCGTGCAAATCCCGGAGCCCAGAGCATGGACTCTGGGATGTCGTTGCCGGCTGATACCCAGCAACCACATGACGAACAGTACATAGCAGAGGTTGGAGATCAGTATGGGCACACCGGCCATATAAATTGGCGGGGTCAGCGCAACTGCCCGGTACGCCATCAGCACGGTGCCAAAAAACAACAGGTTGCCCAGAATAAAGCCGACATAGAGCAGATCCGATACTGATCGTCGCAACAGGCCCATGCACAGGTAATAGAAAGCCAGGGCACCAAAAATACCCATGCCCATCAGCGTAAAGACAATGGGCGCGCGGATCTGCACACGGTAGCTCTCTGTCATGTACAGGGCCGGCACCGGCACAGCCAGATAGAATGGGCTCTCAAGACGGGTCAGTATGCGATACTCGCCGACGGGCAACTCGATACGGCGCCCATGACGCAACAGAAAGGTATCGGGCTCCGGGTCAGTCAGGCCGCCCCGAAAATGGCCGACTTCTGTTCCATCCGCAGCCAGCACAAAATGCTCGAAACGCGCGATCACCGCCGTATTCTGGAAGTCCAGCACCCAGTCGCCGGATTCCGGCACCTGCACCGTCAGTTCATGCCAGTATTCGCCCCCGGTCAGGCTGGGAGCCGACCCCGCCCCCGGCGCGGCACCTTCCGCCAGTGAATCCGGTGCAGTCGCCGCTATCCAGCGACCCTGCTGGCGGGGCTCCTCGGCCACAACCGCGTTAGCCAGAGCGGCCAGCAGCAAGACAACCAGCACGTGGGCAGACTGCCACCCGACTTGCTGCAAACCACAATCGACGCCCATTCGGCTCTCCTGTTTCACCGACCCGAGGGGATCTGGTCCGACCGCACTCGACCCGCCCTGTGCACTTACTGCTTCATGAATCTGGAATGATCAGTCTTGCATCATCTGTACCACCAGGGCTGTAAAAGCGGCCTCGTCCAGTGGTCGATGCCAGTAATAGCCCTGACCCCGATGACAGCCAGCTTCCTGCAGCACCTGCAGTTGCTCGGCCGTTTCAATACCCTCGGCCACCGTTACTGCTCGCAGACTGTGGGCCAACTGGATCACCGACTGCACAATAGAGCGGTCAATATCACCACTGTGCATGCGCTCCACAAAGCTGCGGTCAATCTTGATCTCATCCGGCAGGATATGACTGAGATAACTCAGCGAGCTGTAGCCGGTGCCGAAATCATCAATAGCCAACCCGACGCCCCTGGATTTCAGTGCCGCTACGTGCTGCAGGGACAGCTCGCGGTTGCGCATCATGTCCGATTCGGTGATCTCCAGAAAGAGCCTGTGCGGCGCCTGCGGCCAGCGTTCAAAAGCAGCGTCCACCCAGTCTAGCAGGTCAGGGTTATCCAGGTCGGCAGCGGACAGATTCAGCGCCAGCCGGATATCGGCATCAGGGTGCCGGTGCAGCCAGGACAGGGCACTGTCCAGCATGTGCCGGGTAATCCGGCTGACCAGGCCGGTTTTCTCCGCCAATGGGATAAACTCTGCCGGCCCGATGGCACCAGCCACAGGATGATACCAGCGCGCCAGCAGCTCACCACCGACCAGACAACCTGACTGCAGGTCATACTGTGGCTGAATACAGAAACTCAGCGCCCCCTGCTGCAATGCCGACTGCAACTCACCGGCCAGCCAGTGCCGGCGCTGAAAACGGTGATCCATGGCGCGGCTGTACTCGGCAATGCGCACGTTTTCGTCACGGGTTGATACCATCACTGTTGTGAGTTTACGCAGCGCCTGCTCCAACGGTTCATCCGGCAGCGTACAGCGGTATACGGCACAACGACCGCGAATATAAAGCTGGCTGCCCTGGAAATTAACCCGCGCCCGCGTAAAACGGAACATTTGCTCCGGCCGGAACTTATCGGCATGGGCGGGAGCCACCACAAATACCGCCTCATCACGATTGATCAGACACAGATGGCAGTCCGGAACACCCGGCAACTCCATTGCCCAGCCCAAAGCCTGCAACTGCGGGTCCAGCTGTTGCAGCAGTTCCAGACTGACCGCCTCGGCCGCACGCGGCCCCAGCATGGAGTGCACATCATCCAGATTGATCACCTTCACCATGACCAGCCACATCTGCCCGTGCCGCTGCAGGAGTTCATCCCACAGGGGTGCCAGCACCTCCGAGACATAGGCCCGACTGGGGTAGCCTGTGGCAGCATCGCGCAGCACCATTTTGCGCTGCGCCGATTCGATATAACGCAGACGCAACGCCACACTGAAAGAAAGCACCCCAAGCGCCACCAGCGTCGACACCATATAGGCATTCAGTGTGAAGACGTTGACCGGCAACGCATGCAGAAAGGCCGAGGTACCGACCACACCTCCCAGTGCCTGCATTGCCATGGCCAGCAACAGTATCCAGCCCGGCCAGTACCCGGCACGAATGGCTCTTGCGACGTCACGCAGTACCAGAGCAACTACCACCACCAGCGCCAGTGCAAACAGCGGCAAGGTGTAGTGGTCACTCACGAACAAACTGATCAGGGCCGCCACCAGCAGGCTCCAGCCGGTTACCGCTTTCAGCCGCACTGTACGACCGGGCACATCCGTCATGGGCAGAAAGGAACGCGCGAAGCGAAACAGGATGAACAGGAACAGGAAGTTCAGCACCATGATCGACTGGCTTAGAACTTGAAACAGCCAGGGTGGCCAAATCAGGTGGCCATAGCCAACCATCACCGAGAAATAGACCAGCGCCTGCAGATGAAAGGCCAGCAACCAGATATAGGTGCGCCCGCGGTGAGCCATCAGAATGACCACACTGAAAACAGTGGCCGCCAGCAGTATCGACAGCGTCGACCAATAAAGGGCACGTTGACGCTCCCGCTGCAGCGACCGTGCTTCATCACTGACCAGTTGCAGCCCCTTGGCCAGAGGCGTGTTGCTCAGCGTTCGGGTCAGCAGATAGTAGGGACGCTCACCGGCCAGGTCGAAGCTGACCGCGAGCCGGTCCGTCTCCGAGCGCTTCCAACTGTCCGCTTCCATTGCCCCTGCCCTTTCGGTTCCAAGCAGGTTGCCTTCCGCATCGAGCAGATAGAAGGTCACCGACTGCAGGAAATAACTGCGCATTACCGCATGAAAGCGATGCGTTTCTGCAGCAGGGAAGTCGGTAAACAGCGGCAACAGGGACCAGACCGGTTCGGTACTGATGCCCACAGGAGCCGAGGGTTCGGCCTGCCTGAGTTCGGCCCAGGCCGCCTCCGGCGAGGCATCACCGGTCATGGTCAGCACCGGGCCATACAGCTCGGACTGCGGCGCCTGTCCTGGTGTAAGCACAAGAGGGGCCTCTGTTGCCAGCTGCGCCGCTGCCATCAGCGGCGCCAACACGGCAAACAGGAACAGCAGCCTGCGCAGAAGGGCTGAAGCGGGCGTATTTCCCGGCCTCAGCCAGCGCACGCCTGCTTGCTCTACCATGATCTGATCGCGCACCTGTGGCGACTCCATTACGGTATCAGGACAGGCGAACTCTGTTCAGACCGCCTGTCCCTGGCAGCTTAACACTGACCGTCCCGGCTTGCATGAAATGGTGCGCCACAGAATCAGGCCATGGCAGCATTCTCCCGGCGATACTGCAACCAGTTCAGGGTGAGCATCAGTACTATAGTGGCGCCGGCAATGGCCTGATGCCACATCTCGGGGAAGAACACCAGCACGGTTGCCACCGCCGTCACCACGCGCATCCAGTTGGCAAACCGGGTGAACAGATAACCCTCGATGGCAGCGGCAAAAGCGGCCAGACCGAGAATAATCATCAGACCCTTCCACAGCAGCACGTCCAGCGACGCCCCCATGATGATCTCCGGATGGAAGACCATATAGAGCGGAATCAGATAGAGGCCCTTGGCAAACTTCCAGGCCTGCACACTGGTCTCCATCGTCTTGCTGCCGGCTATGGCGGCCGCCGCATAGCCCGCCAATGCCACCGGTGGCGTCACGTTGGAATCCTGCGAGTACCAGAACACCAGCAGGTGCGCGACCAGCAGCGGTACGCCAAATTCAACCGTCAGGGCCGGCCCGACCAGAATGATCAGCACGATATAGGCCGCTGTCACCGGCAGACCCAGGCCCAGAATCAGGCTGGCGATGGCAATCAGGAACACGGCCACAATCAGGTTGCCGCCCGACAGCGCGATCATCATGGAGGAGAACTTCAGCCCCAGGCCGGTCAGACCCACGACCGCCACAATAATACCCGCGACACCACAGGCAATACTGACCGCCAGTGCATTGCGGGCACCCAGTTCGAGGCCAACCAGAGTCTTGTGGAAGCCCTTCAGACAGGCCTGCCAGAGTGCATCCAGCAGCCGATTCTCACGCAGACCCTGCCGTGCGGCCATCCAGAGACCATTCAGGCCGGCCACTACCAGAATACTGATGACCGCCCAGAAACCGACCCGCAGCGGGGAATACCCGGCCACCAGCATCGCCACCAGCAACAGCACCGGCAACAACAGATACCAGCCCTTCATCAGAACATCCCTGACCTGCGGCAACTCCGAAGCCTGCATGCCGGACATGCCCTGTTTGAGCGCAATGATATGTACAAACAGATAGACGGTGGAGAAATACAGCAGCGCCGGGAACACACTCACCTTGACCACATCAATGTAGGCAGTGCCGGTGTACTCGGCAATCAGAAAGGCGCCGGCACCCATCAGCGGCGGCATGATCTGGCCACCCGTGCTGGCAGCCGCTTCCACACCACCGGCCTGCGCCGGTTTGTAGCCCAGCTTTTTCATCAGCGGAATGGTGAACGACCCACTGGTGACCACATTGGCAATGGCACTGCCGGAAATGGACCCCATGGTGGCCGAAGCCAGCACTGCGGCCTTGGCCGGGCCACCGCGCTGGCGACCGGTACCGGCAAAGGCCAGATCGATAAAGAAGCGTCCGGCACCGGTGGTTTCCAGCACGGCACCGAACAGCACAAATACAAAGACAAAGGTCGCCGCCACCCCGAGCGGAATACCGAAGATACCTTCCTGCCCCAGATACAGCTGAGCGGCCAGACGCTCCATGCTGTAACCGCGGTGATTCAGTATGCCGGGCAGCCACTCGCCCAGCCACGGCAACTCACCGCGCGCACCGGCAAAGGCATAGAGAATGGCGATCAGCCCAATGACGGTGAGACCCAGACCGACAGCCCGGCGACTGGCTTCCAGCAGGGTCACGGTGGCGATGACGGCGGCCAGAATATCCTGATCCGACCAGAATCCGGCGCGGTTGATGATCTCGTCCAGATTCCAGACGATGTAGTAGCCGGAATAGAAGGCTGCACAGAAAAAGCCGACATCAATCAGTGCCGCGAAAGGACCTCGCTTGCGCCCATGCGGCGGAAAAATCAGGAACACCAGCATCATGACCAGCGCCAGGTGGATGGTGCGCTGGTAGAAGAGTCCGAGCGGTTGTATGCCCGCACTGTAGAGCTGGAACAACGACAGGCCTATGGCCACCACAGCGGTGAACCACATCAGCGGTTTGGGACCGGTACGCTCGATCAGCGGCTGGTCATCCACACCCGGTGCGTTGGGCAGGGTCATATCAGCACTCCCGAAAACTGTGCAATCGCCGACCTCAGGGTCGGCTTACCAGCCGAAGCTCTATTCGCTCTCCGGCAACATAATGAGACAAATTGAAAGTCTGCCGGCCATTCACGATGCGGTGTGACACCCGCTCCGAACCAACCCGCAGGCGCAAACGATTGTCTGACACGGGCTCATTGATGTTGTCAATTATATAGCCCCCTTGCCCATCGCTGCGCAGTTCGCCGCGTTCCGGCACATGGTCCAGACCCGCGGCAAAATCCGGCTGATGACTGCGCTGCAGAAACAGTTGCCCTGCCTCGACACTGAAGCAGTCACGCACCAGAAAGCCTGCTACCGAATGATTCCAGTGCAGGCACCACTCACCTGAATTCACCAGCGTCAGCCGCGCCATCGGCACCGGTTCCTCGGCACGATGAACATCCAGATAATAAACGGCATCGTGGGCTGCCGCTACCCATGGCAGCAGCAACCCACAAAGAATGCCGGCAAATCGAACTCTGATCTGCCGATTCATTCTGTCAACTGCGCTCAGCGGCGCAGACGGTCAGGAATATCCGCACCGATTTCCTCGTAGTAGCGCAGTGCGCCAGCGTGCAGCGGGATCGGCGTGGCATCCATGCTGAACTCGACAGTCAGACTCTCAGCGGACGGGTGAACGTCGATCAGTTCCTGTACATGCTCATACATCATGCGAGTAATGTTGTAGGCCAGCTCGTCGTCCATGGCTTCATTGACAACCAGCACATTGGGGGTACCGATGGTCAGTACATTGGAATCAACACCGTCATACATGCCACCCGGCAGGTTGTAAGGCGCGAAAGTCGGCTCCACCGCGATGGAGTTGTCGATTTCTTCCTGCGACAGCTCGATAACCCGGATGTTGCGAGAAGTCGCCAGGCTCATGATCGAGCTGGTCGGCGGGCCTACGCTCCAGAAACCGACATCGATATCACCGTCACGCAGCGCATCAGCAGTCTCGTTGAAGTTCAGACGCTGAGTGGAACTGAAGTCATCGTAGCTCATGCCGTTGGCATCCAGCAGCGTCTGCGCGCTGACTTCTGTACCACTGCCGGGTGCACCGACAGAAACACGGGCGCCAGCCAGGTCACTCAGAGACTCGATACCGGAATCACGCAGGGTAACGATCTGTACAGCGTTCGGGTAAACCGAACCGAGAGCACGGATGTTGTCGAGCTGACGGCCTTCGAAGGGATCAGTGCCTTCATAGGCAGCCAGAACGGTATCGGCCAATGCCAATGCCAGGTCGGAATCCTGACGGAAGATCAGACCCATGTTTTCAACCGACGCACCGGTTACCTCAGCCACGCCTGAATAGCCATCGATGTGACGACCGATCATTTCACCCAGACCACCGCCGATGGGATAGTACACACCACCGGTACCACCGGTTGCGATCGAGAGGGATGACTGAGCCTGGGCACCGACGGCCAGGGTCATGCCCAGCGCCAGGGCAGGAATTAATTTACGCATTATGAGTTCTCCACTGTTTATTGTTGTGACACTCATCCCGACATTGCGATACCGGGCTGTAGCGCCCTGATCATTGCAACCCCTGTGCCACTACCCTGCCCAAGCGCCACATATCGTCTGCACTCCCGGAATCATTGGCCTGTACCCGAGTCAGGCTGCGCGGATCAGGTGCCGCCACACTCCGCCGTAAGCAAAAGCTCGCTGACTGCCCTCATTTCCATAAGCAAGATTTTGCCTATCCGGGCATACCCGGTTCTGGCACCATGCGTGGCCAAGGGCCACCGCCTGCAGATGAGCCTCCATTGTGGGCTGTGAGCCTTGCTCACGCATTCGAACCAAGGCACCCATGCGTGGCCGAGGGCCACCGCCTACAAGGGTTTGCGTGGCCAAGGGCCACCGCCCACAGAAACTGGCCTCCGCCTCCCCGCTGCGCTACCATCGGAACAACCACTCATGAAAACGACAAGACAAATACAGGTGGCACTGCAGTCGATGCCAGACTTTCTCACGCGCATCCGTCAACGCAGCCTGCGGCCGAACCTGGTCACCGGCCTGATCGGCGGCAGCCTGCTGTTGCTGCTGGTACTGATGCTGACCGATGGCTGGCTGATGCGGCTCGAGGCCATGCGCACAGCTGACCTCGCCGAGCGCCGTCTGGGCGCCTATCAGACCTCACTGCAGGCCACTATCGACCGCCACCAGTACCTGCCCCGTGTGCTGGCCTCCGACCCGCGTATACTGACGCCATTGCGTCAGTTGAGCAGCGAACAGTCCCTGATCGGCGGCCAACAGGAAACCTCCGGCCTGCTCAACCTGATCAACCGCCAGGCCGGCTCCGATGAAATTTTCATCATGGATGCCAGCGGCATGACCCACTGGTCCAGCAACTATCAGACCGAAGATACCTTTGTCGGCAGCAACTATGGCTTCCGACCCTATTTCATCGATGCTCTGGATGGCGGCCAGGGGTTCTACTATGCCGTCGGTGCCACCTCCGGCATTCCCGGGCTGTTTTTCTCCCACCCCGTCATGCAGGACGATGAAGTGCTGGGCGTGGTTGTGGTCAAGATCGACCTGGCACCACTGGAGGAAAGCTGGCTCTATTCCGGGGATGCTGTCTGGGTCACGGACAACAAAGGCGTGATCTTTCTCTCTTCCGAACCCGAATGGCACTATCATGCCACCTATCCGCTGTCGGACGAGGACCGGGCCATACTCGAAGAGACCCGCCAGTACGGTGCTTCCGACGTGCCGGAACTGACCCGGGCCGAAGCACCGGGACCGCTCAACAGCCGGGCATTCGACCTGGGCGACCAGGGGGTGCAACTGACGTTTTCATCCCCGATCAGTGACTACCCCTGGGAAATGCACTGGCGGGTGCCGGTAGACAGCCTGAAAACCGTGGTGCGTGCTCAGCAGACCGGCATCGTGCTGCTCTATGTGCTGTTCGCCGCCGGCCTGCTCTACTATCGTGAGCGGCACCGGCGGTCACTGGCCCAGTCGACGGTCACGCAACTGACCGCAGAGCGCGAATCGCACCAGCGCGCCATCATTCAGAATACGGATGCCGGCCTGTTCAACCTGGATGCCGACTTCAAGCCGCTGTTCATCAACGAAAAGGCCCGAGCCCTGTTCCTGCTCGACGAGGCAGCTCTGGATGATCAACCCGAACCGGGCTGCATTCCCGCGCGCCTGCTGCAGCCCTGGCAGCCCGAAGCCCGCGGGCTGGGCCCCGTGCGTGGCGAAGGCCTGCGCGGTGATGGCAGCCGCTTCCCGGTACTCTATACGCTGAACCCGATACGCGTGGGCAACAATAACGAATTCATCCTGACGGTACAGGACATTACTGAACTCACTGCGGCGCAGATCGGCCTGGAGCGCGCCAACGAGGAACTGGAAGCGCGGGTGGAAGCCCGCACGCGCGACCTGCAGGAAGCCCAGGCGGCACTGGCGCAGAACCAGAAGCTGGCGGCGCTGGGTCGCATGTCCTCGGCCATCGCACATGAGATCAACCAGCCCATCACGGCACTGAGCAACTATGTCGCCAGCAGCCGCCTGCTGCTGAATCAGGACAAGCCAGCCCAGGTCGACGCCAATCTGGGGCGAATCGAATCCCTGGTTGACCGGCTGTCGCGCTTGTCACGCCAATTGCGGGTGTTCTCCGGCAAGCGCAATACCGGCAGTGACACCATCTCCCTGGAGGCCCCGGTGCGCTATGCGCTGGACCTGCTCAGCCACCGGCTGGAAGAACAGGGCATACACTGTGACCTGCAGGTCAGCTCCAGGCAGTCGGTACAGGCCAACAACATGATGCTGGAACAGATCATGGTCAACCTGGTCAACAATGCCATTGATGCCCTGTCCGAACAGAAAGACGGGCGCATAGAGATCCGCGTTCAGCCAGCCTCGGACGGCAGCCCGGGTACCGAAGTGGCGGTGCAGGACAACGGCCCCGGCATCAGCACGGAACAGCAGGCGCAGATTTTCGAACCCTTCTACAGCACCAAGCCCGTGGGCGATGGTGTGGGTCTGGGCCTGGCCATCAGCTACAGCCTGGCACTGGACATGGGCGCCCGGCTCGCCGTACACAGCCAACCGGGTCAGGGCTGCACCTTCACCCTGACCTTCTCCGCCAGCCAGGCACTGCCGGCCACGCAGCAGACAACGCCAACCGACACGGTAATCAAGTGAGAAACCCAGTATGCAACTGAAGTACGAGGCCATCATCATCGACGATGACCCGGAAGTGCTGGAGTCACTGGAACAGTGGCTCACCCTGGCCGACATCCGTGTACAGACCTTCAACGATGCGCGCACTGCGCTCGGCGCCATAGGCCCGGAGTTTCAGGGCGCCATAGTGACCGACATTCGCATGCCCGGCATGGACGGCATGAGCCTGCTGCGCGAAATCGACAGCCGCATTCCGGTGATACTGATCACCGGCCATGGCGGCGTGGCCCTGGCCGTAGAAGCCATGAAGCTCGGCGCCTATGACTTTGTCGAAAAACCGTACAAGCCCGAACGTCTGGTGGAAACCATCAAGCGGGCCTGCAAGCAGCGCCAGGTCACCCTGGCCACCATGCCGACCCTGCATGACGCCAGCGAAGATGACCTGCTGGCCGAGCGCATCATCGGCCAGTCACCGCAGATCGAGGCTGTACGCGCCCAGGTCCGTGCACTGGCCCGGGTCAATGCCGACATCATCATCCTGGGTGAAACCGGCACCGGCAAGGAACTGGTGGCGCGCAGCCTGCACGACCTCAGCATCCGCCGCGAGCACCCCTTTGTGGCCATCAATGTGGCCGCCGTACCGGAGAACCTGCGCGAGAGCGAACTGTTCGGCCATGAGGCCGGCGCCTTCACCGGCGCCCAGAAGGCACGTCAGGGCATCTTCGAAGCCGCTCACAACGGCACTCTTTTTCTGGACGAAATCGAAAGCATGTCGATGGAATTCCAGATCAAGCTGTTGCGCGTTCTGCAGGAGCGCGAGGTGGTACGCGTCGGCTCGAACAAGCCCATTGCGGTCAATGTGCGGGTCATTTCCGCCACCAAGGAAAACCTGCGCGACGCCGCCAGTGCCGGGCGTTTTCGGGAAGATCTCTTCTACCGCCTGATGGTGGCCGACATCCAGTTGCCGACCCTGCGCGAGCGCAGCGGCGATATTCCGCTGCTGTTCAGCCATTTTCTGCGCCAGTCGGCCGAGCGGCACAACCTGCCCGAGCCGGAACTGAGCTATGACGACCTGATCGCTCTGGAGCTGCACGAGTGGCCCGGTAATGTGCGCGAACTGCGCCACACCGCCGAGCGCCACCTGCTGACGCAGAGCTTCAGCCAGGCCTCGATACAGGAGTTGCTGCAACTGGGCAGCAGCAACCGCGCCAGGCACAGCAATGGCGAGCAGTCACTCAGTGCCCGTCTGCAGCAGGTCGAGAAGGCGCTGATCAGCGCCGAGCTCACGCACCACAAGGGCGACATGAAAACGGTCATGGAAGTGCTCGACCTGCCCCGCCGCACGCTGAACCAGAAAATGCAGAAGTACGGCCTCAAACGCGAAGACTTTCTGCAGCGCTCCTGACCGACCCAGCCACCCGCTGCAAGGTCTCACACAGTCTGCCAAATGTGCGATAATATGCAGGATTATCGACATTTGATCAGATGGAGCAACCCAACCGCATGACCGAAACGGCCCGCCCCAACCAGGGCATCAGCGCCTACCGCTGGCTCAAGCGCGACATTCTGCGCGGGGATTTTGCCCCCGGCGAAAAGCTGCGCATGCACAGCCTGCGCGAGCGCTATGATCTGGGCACCGGACCGCTGCGGGAAGCCCTGTCGCAACTGGTGGCGGAACATCTGGTCGTCGCCATCAGCCAGCGCGGCTACCGAGTCGCCGCCATGTCGCTGGACGAAATGCACGACATCTACGATGCCCGCTCGCAGGTGGAAGGTCTGGTGATCGAACTGGCCATTGCGCGCGGCGATGACAACTGGGAAGCCAACATCATTGCCCACCAGCACACCCTCTCCAAGGTGGTGGACCTCAGCAGCCCGGAAGAAGTGCTCTCCGTCTGGGACGAACGCCACAAGGCCTTTCACAACGCCATTGCCGAAGGCTGCGGCTCCCGGCACCTGATGCAGGCGCGCGCCAGCCTGTTCGACCAGGCCGAACGCTACCGCCACCTGTGGCTGCGCGAGACTGTCTTTTCCACCGAAGCGCTGGACAACAAACGGCGCGAACATGCCGACCTGGTCGAAGTCCTGCTCGCACGTGACACCGCCCGCGCCGTGCCCATGGTGCGGGCCCACCTGCAGACCCCCATCCCCATCATCACCCAGGTACTTCGGGACCGCAGCATCGCCTGAGGCGGACTCACAGCCGCCCAAGCCGCAAGGCCAGGAATTCTGCCACCCTGATGCCCTTCTCACCCAGATGCTCCAGCCGTTCCACCACCTGACCCACGCTCTCGTTGCGGGCCGTGGCAGCCTCAACCGCCTCCATCAGCAGTTGCTGCTCATCCGGGTCAGACAGCTCCGGCCTGATGGCCTCCCAGTCAAACTCCGTGGCCTGCAACACCGCCTGCTCGCGTTCGGCCAACTGCACATCAGTGCGCTCACGTGCCTTCCGGCCCAACTTGCGCATTCCGGTACCCTCCCATTTTACTGGCCGGCTCAAAGCCCGGCCGCCCTGATCTCGTCCAGGCCGCGCTGAGCCCAGTCGGATGTTTCAACCAGCAACGCGTTGATCTGGTCCAGCTCTTCATCCACCTGCAGACGCCGCGCCAGATCCTGCTGTACCGCCTCCACCTCTCGCTGTGCATTCAGATGCGCCGTGATATGTGCATTGGCCGCCAGCAGCCGGCCAAACGCCTCCTGCACCTCGGCCCGCACCTGCCGTTCGCGCACATCCAGAGGCTCGATCAGTTCCCGCCGCTTGTCTTCAATGTTCTCCACCGCCACCTCGCTCCACAGCAGCACCGTCGCCAGTAGCTGCTGCTCTTCCTGCCCCGGTGTCGGCGCCGCAAAACCCTCGGACCCACCCGACCAGACCACATCGCCACGCGCCGTCGGCACCAATTGGCCGGCATCGATCCAGTCTTCCAGAAACAGCGGCACCCACTCCTCCTCCAGATACGCCAGCCGCTGCGCCCGATAGTTGTCAAAGCGGTCCACCACCATGCCGTCATAGGACTGCTGCAACGCCCGCAGATCCTGCCCCATCACCCAGGACAGCTCCACCACCTCCTTCGGCGTGGACGAACAGGCGTTCAGCAGGAACAGCAACACAGCAAACAGAAGCGAAGAAAGCGAAGAGCGAGAGAAGGTGGGCCGAGCGGCCCGAAGACGAGAAGAGTACATGCTGATCAATCCCTGATGGTGAGCTACAGACAATCGCAGACTGCGGACACCGAACATCCCTGACGATGACCCGGATCAGCTTAGAGAATCGGCGGAAGAGTGTGCAACTGACCCTAGGGGTAGTTCTGCGGGTCGCAGACCAGAGCAGATCCATGCTTGCAGCCATCTCCAGCGATGATTACTCAGTATGCAAAGTCGTCTAACGAGCCATTTCGACCAATTCAACGCCATCGACGTTACCCAACGCCTCGATCAACTCATCGCGAAGCCGGGCATATTCCGGCGAATCCCCGCCTGCACCCCCGCGAGTTTGAAAGGTATCCAGAATAACCATTCCATCATGTATGCGGACCCCCGCACGAACAGCACCTCCTCCGCCCGTCGAGTAGTAGAACATCACGCTGTCTGAGGTACCCTCGTGCATTACATTCTGCAGACCGTGACGAACAAGCACAGGTTCAACCGCCGTGAATATCTGATCCGCGATGCCCTGCAACTCATGGCTTTCCGGCTCTGCCATCAACACATAGTGATCACGGCTGTAAGTCGTACACCCGACAACGAAAAACATGGCCGCGAGTAATGTTGAAACATTGAGTAGTCGCACAAATTTATCTTCCATAGCATTGAGCACAAGAAAATCCTCCGGGATAACATCATTTTGACCAGATCGCTGGTAGTGGGGTTGAACAATAGGAGCTTACATATTTTAACCACACCGGTTGTCCCCGCGTTCGCGGGGAGCGGCCTATCATTCCCCGGGCAGCATCGCTGAATGACGGGTGATCCACGCACCCGCGTGGGGCGCGACGTGTTGGTGTCACCTAGACCAGTTACATCAAGTAGTTTCTATCCGCGCGCCCGCGTGGGGCGCGACCCAGCAACTGATAGCAACCACTGAGGTGATAGCATGTTTCTATCCGCGCGCCCGCGTGGGGCGCGACCATCAGCATGTGGTGATCACCTGGTGCACTGACTCGTTTCTATCCGCGCGCCCGCGTGGGGCGCGACACAGCCAGATTACGACCGCTATCGGTACTGGTGCGTTTCTATCCGCGCGCCCGCGTGGGGCGCGACCGGCATGTCCAGAACGTTGGGCAGGCCCCCTTGGATGTTTCTATCCGCGTGGGGCGCGACGTCGAAGGGTCGCCAGCCCAATCGCAGTTACCGGTTTCTATCCGCGCGCCCGCGTGGGGCGCGACTCAGCATCATCAATACGATGCTGCAACCGAATACGTTTCTATCCGCGCGCCCGCGTGGGGCGCGACGTGATGTGCCGACCGATACCGTAGGCAATTACACGGTTTCTATCCGCGCGTCCGCGCGCCCGCGTGGGGCGCGACGGCTGCCCCGGCTCCAGTACGTGCCAGGCTTCTCGTTTCTATCCGCGCGCCCGCGTGGGGCGCGACTTGACGCGGTCCGGACGCAATGGCCACAGCTCGCGTTTCTATCCGCGCGCCCGCGTGGGGCGCGACTTGACTGCCGGCCCGGTAAGCGCGTGTGCCGGGAGTTTCTATCCGCGCGCCCGCGTGGGGCGCGACCTGGTTTGGTGTACTTCGACCACATCATGTTGATGTTTCTATCCGCGCGCCCGCGTGGGGCGCGACATCTGGTGTAGGGGCAGTAGTGATGTTACAACGGTTTCTATCCGCGCGCCCGCGTGGGGCGCGACAAGATTTTCGGGTAAGAAGAAATTCATGATACTGGTGTTTCTATCCGCGCGCCCGCGTGGGGCGCGACCCCCGGTGTCATCCTGCAGTGTCCAGTTGCGCAGTTTCTATCCGCGCGCCCGCGTGGGGCGCGACTAGACAAAAAAGACCAATTGGGGTTTTTGATTTAGTTTCTATCCGCGCGCCCGCGTGGGGCGCGACGCGAGTTTGAAATTTCCGACCTGCCGACGTCCGGGTTTCTATCCGCGCGCCCGCGTGGGGCGCGACGATAATGCCGCATAGTTTAATAATCGGTATGACCGTTTCTATCCGCGCGCCCGCGTGGGGCGCGACGAGCAACTGACCGTGCCGCCGGTGCGGCGCTATTGTTTCTATCCGCGCGCCCGCGTGGGGCGCGACCTGGCGATATACGCACTGAGCTGACAACAGAGGGTTTCTATCCGCGCGCCCGCGTGGGGCGCGACCAGGCAGCGCGACGGGGATCTGCAGGAAGTGCAGGTTTCTATCCGCGCGCCCGCGTGGGGCGCGACCCAATTAACTGAGTTGAACGCGTATATTGAATATGTTTCTATCCGCGCGCCCGCGTGGGGCGCGACGCTGGACATCACCGAACAGATCGCCCCTGAACAAGTTTCTATCCGCGCGCCCGCGTGGGGCGCGACTGCCCCCCGGAGAGACAAGCGCAGTGTGTGCGCCGTTTCTATCCGCGCGCCCGCGTGGGGCGCGACTGCCCCCCGGAGAGACAAGCGCAGTGTGTGCGCCGTTTCTATCCGCGCGCCCGCGTGGGGCGCGACCCGGCTATATTGGTATCAGCCGCAAGACCCTGGCGTTTCTATCCGCGCGCCCGCGTGGGGCGCGACCAAGCGCCGGCAAAATGTGCGGATGCCCGACGACGTTTCTATCCGCGCGCCCGCGTGGGGCGCGACTCGGTTTGGTGGGGGGTATCGTTGTAGGGCGGGGTTTCTATCCGCGCGCCCGCGTGGGGCGCGACGCGCGGGCGCCCCGAGCGGAGGGACGATACTTGAGGTTTCTATCCGCGCGCCCGCGTGGGGCGCGACCGCCCGCTTTGCCGGCCGCGTCGAAAATCCGCCGCGTTTCTATCCGCGCGCCCGCGTGGGGCGCGACCCAGCTGGCGCTGACGTTTGCGGCCGGGGAGACGTTTCTATCCGCGCGCCCGCGTGGGGCGCGACTCGCCGTTGGTGAGTAACGCGTATATCACACCTTGTTTCTATCCGCGCGCCCGCGTGGGGCGCGACGGCAAATCAACGGTGCTGAAGTCGATCGTAAAACGTTTCTATCCGCGCGCCCGCGTGGGGCGCGACGCCCCAGGCGATCAGGTCTGCGGGCGGAGGCCCGAGTTTCTATCCGCGCGCCCGCGTGGGGCGCGACCATATCGGAGTGCAGGGGCGGCAGGAATGACCAGTTTCTATCCGCGCGCCCGCGTGGGGCGCGACGGTGGCGGCCGTCACCTGGTCGGCCGGGGCGTAGTTTCTATCCGCGCGCCCGCGTGGGGCGCGACCTCGTTCGGCTATCACATTGAGAGCGCGATGGTGGAGTTTCTATCCGCGCGCCCGCGTGGGGCGCGACCCGGCGCGCCTGGTCCATGGCATCGCTGTCGCTGTTTCTATCCGCGCGCCCGCGTGGGGCGCGACTCCAGTGGGCGCCGTTGCTGCAGGGGTGCGAGGGGTTTCTATCCGCGCGCCCGCGTGGGGCGCGACTGTCCAAACGTACCCGGCTTCGCTGTAGGTCTCGTTTCTATCCGCGCGCCCGCGTGGGGCGCGACTAGAGACACGTACGGAGTAGGCCGCGACGTTAGCGTTTCTATCCGCGCGCCCGCGTGGGGCGCGACTGCTCCGGATCTGTCACGGCCGCTTGCGTAATGCGTTTCTATCCGCGCGCCCGCGTGGGGCGCGACTCTCGGCGGGCATCGCATCGGTGCTCTGTGCGTCCGTTTCTATCCGCGCGCCCGCGTGGGGCGCGACCAAGGCTGCCGAAGTGCTGCAGGTGGATGACCAGTTTCTATCCGCGCGCCCGCGTGGGGCGCGACCGTTCAAGTCTAAGTTGTTAAAGAGCAAAGAGAAATACCGGCTGTCCCGATAACCGAAAGATCTCTTATGGAAAATCTCTACATGAGATGACTTTATTTTGACCAGATCGGCACCACTGCGGCGGTCTGAATGAGCGATAACCGCCCCGCATTTTCATGAGAACGACGGGTTAGCGCCTGGTTCATATGATCAACGGGTCGGTACTTGGGTCTTCAACAGGCTTGCTGCCGTAATGCTCCACCCGTTGCCGGCCCTTTTTGCCCAGAACGTAAAACCGCAGGCTGTCTTCTTCCGGGTCGTAGACATTCATCAGCTCATCCTTCAGGACAGCATACTGGGCGGGGTCAACTTCACACTCGAAGACCGAGTTCTGTACACGCATTCCATAATCCAGACAGATTTTTGCAATGGTTCTCAGTCTTCTTCTGCCCTCGGACGACGTCACACTGACGTCATAAGTCACCAATACCAGCATATCATTTCACCACGTAGGGCGTGTAAAACTCGGTATCTCCTCGCAAGTGCCGGGCCAGCAACATGGCCTGGCAGTGCGGCAGCAAGCCGATCGGTACCTGCTCATCGAGATAGGGGTGTTTCACCTCTTCCTGTTTGCGTTCCTGGTAGGCAGTCAGGACTTTCTTGCGGGGCTCATCTTTCAGCCTTACTGCGCCCGATGCTTCTGTCACAAAGTCTTTTAACTGGACCTGCCTTCTGTTCACCAGCGTCAGCACGAGTCGGTCAGCCCAGGAAGCCCGGAACTCTTCCAACAGGTCGAGTGCCAGGCTGGTGCGACCGGGGCGATCTTTATGTAGGAAGCCGACATAGGGGTCCAAGCCGACTCCTTGAAGGGCCGACGCGCATTCCTGTGTAATCAATGAATAAACAAAAGACAACAGTGCATTGACCGGATCAGTGGGCGGTCGCCTGACCCGGCCGCCAAAGGCAAACCCCGAGCCGCGCAACAAGACATCAAACACACCAAAATAGGTGGCAGCTGCGTCGCCTTCCATGCCCATGGCTTCCTCGACACTTGTGCTGTGCCGAACTCGCCTCAGGTTGACCGCCAGCTTGTCGATTGCCTTTGCAAGCTGCTCCGATTCACTGTCGCCATGATTTCGTTTTTCGCGCTGAAGAATAGCGCGGGAGTTTGCCACTTTAGCAGCAACAGACAGACGGGCAACTTGGGCGGATTTGGCCGGGTCGTCAGCCCAGCGATACTGTTCGCGGCGCAGCAGTACGTTGCCGTTTTCTGGCCCCTGTACACGGGCCAGAAACCGACCATACTGTGTATAAAAGGCCAGCCCTATGCCCTGCTCCGCAAAATAGCCCATCAGAAACGGTGAGACTGAAACACGCCCGAAACACATTACGCCTCCGAGTGACAACGCTGGAAACTGCGCCAGTTTCTCATCACCCTGTTTTATCACTATTGTTTCCCGCTCCTTGTGGAGGTATGTCTCCTGGCGGGCGATGAACAGCGTGTTCAGCAATTTCTTCATTCTTCGAACAGCCTGGTTATGTAGTCGCCAGAGCGATCTGCGCGAAAGCGCTGCGGTTGACAGATATCGGCCAGTGAACAAGCCCGGCAGAGTTTCTTGTGCCGGGTTGGCGGTGGTGTGACTCCTTCCGACAGAAGGCTACGGGCGTTGCCGATTACTTCCGTTGTTATCTCGCGCAGCCTGGCGTCAATTTCCACAATAACCCGCTGCCTGACTTCCCAGTACCAGATCGCGCCTTCTGCCACATCGACATTTCGCATTTCTTCAATGCAAAGTGCCTGAGCACATAGTTGAACTCGGTCCCAGTCCTCTGTTTTGGGTTTGCCCCGCTTGTACTCGACCGGCGTATATCGGGGTGGGTTGCCGGACTTGATTTCCAGCAGATCGAGTTTACCGGTGAGCCCCAGCGTTTTGGATAATACGCTCACCCCTCTTTCAAACCGAGTATCGCCACGTTGCTCAGGCTCGGTCGAATCTACTCGTTTATGCAGTATCCGGCCCTCGGCGGTGTAGCGATTCTCTGACCATACCTGCTCCACATGAATCAGCGCATACTGCCTTGGGCAATACGCATAGTGCTGCAGAGCAGATATAGCCAGAACCTCGTCCATGCAACGCCTCTACAGCTTCTCTTCGACACTGACGCCCTGCGGAACAGACTCTGAATCCACGCTTACCTCATAGTCAGAGAAACTGCGGGCTGGCGTGTCTTCTTCACCTTCAACACGCTTCACCTTGACCGCATCAAACAGCAGATGTGCCGGTGCATTGCCCATCGGGTTGTCATGCTTGAAGACAATCAGCTTGCGAGCCGACATTTCACCTCGGGCAGCCGAGCGGTCATGCTCGAACATGTTGATCAATGAGCGCCACACCAGATCCAAGTCCTCTTCACCAAAGCCTGTCCGCTCGGCAAGTTTTGCAGAGATGAAACCATGGGCCCGGTACAGACCATAGGGCACAATGTGTTTTCTACCCATGGTCCGGTTGTCACCACTTTGTTTCTCGGCCTCAGCCTCTGTGGTCACCGCCATGCGGGTGATGGACACCTCCATTGGAACGACGGGGTCGATAGAACTCGCAAACGCCAGTTGAACCGGGCCGCGGACCTGACCACTGTTGACCTTGGTGGTCATGACCGCACCAAAAGTCCGCACATCAAAGAAGTTCTTGCACATCCATTGCGTCAACTCACGCGCCTTGGCTTCCTCCTTCGGCAGCTTGTTGTCCTCCGGCTTTATCGACAGCGCTTCATAAGCTTTCTTGTGCTGATTGTTGAGCACCGCCTTTTCCTGCATGTAGATGGCAAATCCGGGGCTGTCTTCTTTTTCGAGACTGACGTAGTTTCTGATCTTGCGCTTCAGGCACACATCAGTAACCAGCCCCTGATTGGTTTCCGGGTCGATGCGGGGCAGGTTGCCGGCATCCGGATCACCATTCGGGTTGCCGTTGGCCACATCAAACAGAAACACGAACTCGTATCGATTGGTTATGGGGTTCATTGGGTTTCTCCTTCCTCGGAATTGCTTTTACTGGCAAAGCGCGCTTTCGACTGATGGTAGTAGCCAATGGCGAACTGCCCCTGGGCTTCGATTTTCAGGTTTTTGGGAAACTGTGTCGGCAGACCGTCCACAATGTCCTGAATGTCTTTCTCCATATTGTGTGCCAACCCTGGTTTGTCCTTGCGCAATCGAGAAAGGTGGTGCTGGCTGTTGCGCAACAGAACAGGAAAAATGGAAGCTGGCGTAGCAGAGGCCGCGCCATAGTACCGATCCCGTATGGTTGCATTCACACTCTTTCCGAGCGCCGATACTTGAATGTTCTCCAGCACGGAGAACAAACGTCCCAGCAGATAACCGGGACTTGTGTTTTTGATATCTAAACTCACAGGCACCTCCTCTTGGATTCCCTTGACGCCCAGCCGATGATCGCGGCACAGGACAGCTTTGCAGAGTGCAACCCGCAGATCGGTAGTTTGCCCGTCCGCTCGCAGTCGCATGACAATATTGGTTAGCAGGCTTCGTGGATACCTACGCCCGGTCAGGATGCTGCGCATCATTTCCCCGGCCAACTGTGGTTGGATATCGTCAGCCTTCGGGTTACCGGATTTGGGTCTTGGAACTGTCTCCAGCAATAGACGCCAGACACCGGGTTCGTGTTTCCACGGTCGCGGCTCAAGTACCAGATCCTCAAAGTGACGGGTGAGCCGTTCTGCGAAGAAATTCAGTGTTCCGGTCTCCCAGAACCGAATGGAAAGCCTGGAGGCATTGGGAGCCAGCCCCAGTACATAAATGACTGTATTGTCGTCAAGGTTGGCATCCAGATCCTTCAGCGGTTTTCCCTGAGCAATGCTCTCCATGACGCCCCGCAGTTTGTCGGTTTCAGCCTCATCATCTGCTCTTGGATTCAAAAAGGCGGCCAGTGTATTTTCAGCAGCTTCAGCTTTTTCTGGGCTGTCAGCTTCCGCCCAGAAGACAGTGGTAGCATCACCAATCTGGATCCTTTGACGGTTGGCCGGATCACCTCTCAGCAGATGATTCAGGACGGTTGTGTAAGAGAACGCAGCTTTTTCGGATACGGGTGAGTTTTCACCCTGCGACTTGCCATAAGAAGTAAAGGCACTCAGATTGAATGAGACCAGAGAAGCACCTGAACTCTGTGCATCGCGCACCCCCTTGATTTTCGGATGCAATGTGGACAGGGGGCCCACCGTGCCAGTGACCAGACACATGCCGGGACTGGTAGCGTCCGATTCAAGCAGCCGGGCGCGGATTTCCTTCGCTTTTTCTCTCTCATGGATGAATTCCTGGTCCGCTTCCAGCCTGAACACCAGATTGCTGGTCAGAACGTCTTCAACCAACTGAGGGTACTGTTCCCTCATGTCTGGAGACCATCTGTTCAGAAACGCCAATAGTGCCAGAAGACCTTCGTCATCTGTCCCGCCCAACACTTCATTGTGATAGGCCTTGAACGCCTCATGCTCCTCCAGAATACGCTTGTCACGCTTCTCACGTTTCGTATCGGATGTTTCCTGATTGTCACCAAGCCCAAGCACATAACTAGATTTGTCCCACAAGAAAAATGGTTTTACGCCAGCCGTCCTGATTTCCGGCTGTGGCACGCTCATCTGTCTTGGCCTCGGTTTCTTGGAAGAGGTATCTCTCAGGTCCATAACGTCAATCAGGTCACCGGATCGGCTAATCACCAATGCATAGCTGATCTTCTCGTAGCTGTACCCGATCGGAGCTATTTCGGTGTTCGGCCGTGTCAACAAGCGGTCATAGTATCGATCAAGGGACGTCAGAATCATGCGCGCACCTCCTCTGATTTCAGGGGCGGCACTTCGACCACGCCGTCCTGCATCCGGGCCCGAAAGAAATGCGGAATGACTTCATCGGCGAAGTCGAAGTCATGGAGCATGTAACCCAGGTCTTTTTCACCCTGCAATGATTCGTCTATCGCCAGTGGTGGCTCACCGTCTTCGATCAGCCGGAAATAGGCTGGGAACTCTCGCACGCCAAGGCAGGGAGCATGGAAATACTGTCCCTTTCGAGCACGGCGATTGAAGATGTCCAGGTGTTTGCCTTCCGAGTCGTCACTACCCGCCTTAGAGGTCATTTCGAAATGGGCTTCGATAACATAGGCGACGTCCTTCAGAATGGTCGAGGCCCGTTGTTGGCGATCATCCTCCACGATATTGTGCAGGCCTTCCGTCGTTCCTTTCTTAATGGCACTGCTAATGGACCCGGCTGATGCTTTGGTGCCCACCTCGTTGCGTCTGATCGACTCGAACCGGATAGGTTTCAGAACCGTGATCCGATCGATTACCCAGCGAATGGCCGGCTTCCAGTGAATCGCTTCCAGAATGCCCCGAGCCGCAGAGGGCGTTATGATGTCGTAGCTGACACGCTCCACCTTCATCTCTGGTCGAGTGAAGCAGGCTCGCTCGCCCCAGATCAGTAATTTCACTCCGTATGCCATAGTGCCTCCTGATTTGATCCACGCCCCAAAAACGGGGCGACTGTTACATCCAACGCAAATAGAACTATGTTTCTACCCACATCTCTTCACCACCAAAGATTGCTGAAAATAACGATTGGCGGGATCGAGATGACAACTAGCACAAAACCAACATAGGTTCGCTTGGTCTTCCGCTTCAACTCAAGCACCAGATTCAGCTTCAAGGTAACGCTTGAACTCTCCTCCTCCTGGCCTTTCGGCTGCTTTGATTCCGCCATAACCCTGCCCTCTGCATTGCGCGAACAGCACAAATTATAAACAACAGAAAGCAATTTGCAATTTTTATCTTCATAGTACTATTAGGAAAAGATCAGATTTTCTGACCTGATGAAAGCCGGGTCATCCCAACTCAAACCATACTGGTCGCTATAAATGTTGTTGTTGACCAGGGTCATAAACTGCTCGCCAAAATTGTGTTTATTAACTGCCTGAATTGCTCCGACACTTTTGAGCGCCTTGTAGCCCTGCTCCGGTATCTGCACCAGGTAGGGCTGCAGCTTGCGAGGGATACCACCGACCTTGTCTGCATAAGCCAGGTCTTTCAAAGCGCCTGTAGCCACTTCATCGAAGGGAATGATGATGGGAATCATGGCGCTCTCGATCATGCGGAAATTCTCGGCCATCCACTCGTAGGGGATATTGTCGAGCTGCCCTGCTTTCACTCTTTCGAGCAGTTGATGCCGGTCTAGCTCCTGATCCCCTTTCTGCCAATAGAGCTCCCGGAAATAGGCATTGATGGCTTTCAGTGACATCGGATCGTCAGGGAACTGCCTAAAGATGGACCGTGCAGCCTGGGCGTACTGGGTCAACTCAGTTGGCGTTGGCCACTCCTCACTGACTGTGAATACCAGCACTTCACTGTCAGCCAGCGCTCGCTTGCCTTCCCGGTTGCAACGGCCAGCGGCCTGGGCAATGGAGTCGAGGCCGGTTTCGGCGCGCAATACGATCGGGAAATCCACATCGACACCTGCCTCTATAAGAGACGTGGATACAAGGCGGCAAGGCCTGCCGGCTTCAAGCTCCTCGCGAACCTCCGCCAACACCTTGCTTCGATGCTTGGCACACATCAGTGTCGTCAGGTGGTATGCGCCTGGCTCACCCCTGATACGTTCGAACAGAGAGCGGGCATGTCGTCGATTGTTGACGATACACAGCGCTTGTTCACGCTGTAGCATCGCCTCGGCAATATCCTCATCCGACATTGGGCCGACATGCTTCAACTGAACGCGTTTCAGAGCGTCGTACAGTTGAAGTGGGTCAGGAGCCAGTTCCCTGACATTCTCCAGACCGCCCTTGAACTCATCCTGAGCTTTCAGGGCCGGTTGGGTGGCAGTACAAAGCACAACCGAGGTCCTATAGTTCAGCGCCAGCTCGTCCATGACAGCGACACAGGGCCGCAACAATGGCAGCGGCAGCGTCTGGGCCTCATCCAGAATGACCACACTGTTGGCGATGTTGTGCAGCTTTCGGCATCTGGACGGCCGGTCAGCAAACAGGCTCTCAAAGAACTGAACCGCTGTTGTCACAACGATGGGGGCTTCCCAGTTCTCCATTGCCAGCCTGAGCTTGGCTGCAGATTCCGGGCTCTTGGCCGGGTTGTCCTGATAGGTACTGTGGTGTTCGAGCACGGCCGTCTCACCCAGCGGACCCAGCGCGTTACGGAATACTGCAGCGTTCTGTTCCACAATGCTGGTAAACGGAATCACATAGATGACCCGGCGCTGGCCATGACGGATCGCATGATCCAGCGCGAATGACAGGGAGGACAGCGTTTTTCCACCACCGGTTGGGACGGTCAGGGAGAACAGACCAGGCTCAAGAGCCGCTTTTTCCTTACCGTGTTCCAGAATGCGAGCCCGCAGACTGTTGACTTCCGAGTCGGCCTTGAACGTATACAGAGTCTTGCTCAGTTCCTCTCTAAGCGCCTCCAGTGACGGGAAGCCTGTTCTATCCTTGGCTTGCCCTTCCACCTGAGCATAAAAATGCTCTGTATCTCTGAAGTCTGCGTCGACCAGGCTGGAAAACAGCATTCTGCCCAACACAGACAACTGAAAGTGCTCTCTCCCAGCTTTGGGTATAAAGTGATCCGGCAAATTCAACTGCTCGCCAAGAGCGATCTCATCCTCCCAGGCAGGATCAAGTGGTGGCAAGTCGTCATCTTTCAGGCGCGCCTGCAGCGGCGTTCGTGCCCCGCTATCCCGACCGTTCGCAAGACCTGCATGATGGCCGGCAATGCCATAAGCCATCAACTTGCCCAACTGACCAAAACGCTCAACCGCAATCTGGGCCCCCCGGGTCGAGTGATCAACGCGCAGGCTCTCGCCGTAAAGCTTTCTCTGGAAGTTTGGTGTGTATTTGCCGACATCATGCAAACGGCCAGTTGGCTCAGCCAGGCCCGAAGCACCAAAGTGACTGGAGAACTCTCCAGCCAACCTGCCAGTTTCCATTAGATGGTCAGCCAGCAGATGCCAGTCCTCCTGTGAGCTTTCATCTGCTGAGTGCGCATAAAATGTTGTGAGCTTATCGTCACCCATTACTTGGCCCTGTTTGTTGCTGCCGTTTACCAAAGTGCTTTGAACCACAATAGACTTCCCTTTGAACACCACAACCCTGTGCATTCGCACAGGTAAACTCCTTTGACACATCCGGCTTCAAAACAGCCATTCCTTCACCTCGTCATAATTGGCCAGCACGAGCTGCTGGGCTTCCGGGTTGCCATCCAGGGTTTTGGTGCTGACCTGCATGTCCTGCAGGGTGTACTGGGCCAGAGCAGCTCGGGTGGTGATGATCAGGGTGCCGTTTTGCATCCGGTAGTCGTTTTCGATGACCTGTCGTTTGGCTTGACTCAGGCGCGGGTCAGGTTCGATGGCGAGTTGAACCCTGGTGTTCCAGGCGGTGTCCTGTTCGGCGGTGTGGTCGCTGCGGTCCATCAGTTCCGGCTGGCCGCGAAAACGGCTGAGCACAAAATCCCGATAGGCCTTGCTGCGCTCGCAGAAGGCTCTCACATGCCACCTCAGGCCAGTGTTGACCAGGGTATGCGGAGCGATCACCCGGCCGTCGGTGTCGGCGCTGGTGACTGAGAGGTATTCAACGTCAAGCCGTCTGTTTTCGCGCACGGCCGACACCAGAGGACGTATGACCTGAGGGCTGATCTGGCGGGGCGGATGCTGGATGCTTTCGTGGTTGATCTGGTTGTCGGGCGGTGCCGGAGCTATGCCGGTGACCCAGTTCAGATATTCGCTGACATCACCTGAGAGGTAATGCGGTTTGAAGGTATCTGTGGGTTCGTAGGCTTTGTGGCGGGGGTGGTAGTTGAGAGCATCCGGGTGAGACTCACGGTACCGCTGAATATGAGCACTGGCACTCTGGCGGGACTGACCGAAGTAACGCATCAGGGGTCGGGTGTTGATACGGCCTTCCCACCAGGCCAGCAGTTCGATAAACCAGAACTGAGGGTCTTGCTTCTGCATCTGCATCCGCTCCTTGGGCTACTCGGTTCAGTGTAGCACAGGGGTTTCAGGGTGAGTGCCGGGCATTGTTGCAGGCCAGCCTCTGGCCAAATGTTCATCGCTCGCGGGGCGAGCTCCTACGGTAGGGTGGTTGCGGACTAATCGCTCGCGGGGCGAGCTCCTACGGTACCGACTGGTGCCGGGAAGGGCTGCTTGAAGCTGAACGCCTGCTCGGTCGGGCCCTGCTCATTGAACAGCGCCAGCTTCACGGCGGCCTCTTCTATGGAGGGCAAATGCCCGGCAGGCACCCACCAGAGCACCATGTGGGCTTCGGCCATGGTATGGAACCACTCTTTCTTGCGCCGCAGCACTTCAACATGTGCCGACCGGTACACGTAATCATGCAGGGCTTCGATGGACTCCCAGACAGACATGTTGACGATCTTGTCGTCACCGAAGTAGTCGATGCTGGTGGCGTCGCCTTCTTCCGTCTGCAGGCGCCAGACAAAGCCCGGAGAGCTTTCCGCCAGGGCATTGATTCGGTCCAGGTTGGCGACAAAATCCGCCAACTGCGGCGAGTCCAGAGGCGCCAGCAAGCGGGCGATGTTGAGTTGGGCAAGTTGGTATTTACTCACGGTTTGTCGCTCTCCTTGTTAAACGACTGTAAAAGGAAAAAGGGTCAGGCCCCTTTTATACCCTTTCTTACCCATCGGCATGAATCCGGTTCTGCGGTGAGTACCTCAACAGCTCCACCAGCGCCGACAGGGCGGCCGATTTCTGGCGCCTGCTCGGGTAATAAAGTTGGTAGCTCGGCCAGTTCCTCTCCCTTCTCGCCCAATTTCTTCAGCCGCTCCACCACCTGCCCCACACTCTCGTTGCGGGCCGTGGCAGCGGCGACCGCCTCCATCAGCAATTGCTGTTCTGCCGCATCAGACAGCGCCGGCTTGATGGCCTCCCAGTCAAACGCCGTGGCCTGCAACACCGCCTGCTCGCGCTCGGCCAGCTGCTCATCAGTGCGCTGGCGTGCCTTCCTGCCCAACTTTCTCATTCTGGAGCCAGTGTGCTGCTGTCGCGTCAGCATCCTGCAATAGTCCCTGCCGATCACACAACCTTGATTCAGGTCATTATTTGATCAGAGCAATCGTCATACCATGAAAGAGTGACAACCAACGAGGTACTCCATCATGAGACTCCAAGACAAGGTCGTACTGATAACCGGCGGGGCCAGCGGTATTGGTCTGGATTCCGTGGAACGGGCTCTGGAGGAAGGCGCCAATGCCGTGATAGCAGACCTTGCCGACAGTTCGGATGAACAGGAAGCGCAGCGGCAGTATCGTGAACTGTGCGTCCATCCTCGGCGTGTTCGGCCAGTCAGGGACAGCCGCCTACTCGGCCGCCAAGGGCGCTGTGGTCAACATGACGCGAACACTGGCTCTGGAAGATGAAGCCAGTTTTGTCACCGGTGCCAACCTGCTCGTAGATGGAGGGTTTACCGCTGGCAAGTCCTGAGCGTCACGGGTCAGACGGACCAACTGTCAAGGGGCATTGCCTGTATCCGAACGCAGGAGGCTGAGCAATGCCTCACCCCGGGGCGATAAACGGTACCCGGTCCCAAGGCTTTCGGTAAGCCCGAGGTTCTTCAGTTTCCTCACGTTGAGTTTGAAGCGCTCTTTCTCCAGGCCAACAAGGCCGCACAGCTCTCCCGCGCGAACTCCCGGATGGGAACTCAGCGCTTCCAATGTACGAAGTGTCCATGCTCCCTCTGAGGCTCGTGCATCCAATCGTCTCAACCTGTGCCGCAGAGCCTCGTATTCAGCCTCCGCAACTTCAGAGGTTTCGCGCAGCGCAATTCGGGGGTCTGGAAGCAATGATCCGAGTTCAATGCGGTAGATCTCGCCGTCCGGCCGACGTTGCAGTTCATCCAGCAACTTTTCCCTCGACTCGTACCCGGCACGGCGGGCATCTGCTGCCGATATCCGGTTGAGGGCCACCGGCTCAACAGACACAATATGGAGTTGCCCGACAGGCGTAAGCAGCGTGCCCCCGGATCGAACGGATGGCCGCCGCCAGCGCCGGAAAGCCAGTGTAACTGCACCTGTGCGAATGCCTTCGAGAAACTCCTTCCGAAACAGCATCGGGTCATCTCCGTTTCAGCCATATACCATCGCCATATCAACTCATCCAAAGGCGACTTCTCGTTGCATGGGATACCCCCACATGCGGCCAGACATCACGGGTTCACCGGCCGGTTCAAAGCCATTGCAGAGGTAGAAGTTTTGGGCAGTTGCTGTGCTCTCAAGGAAAACGCGCTTGAGGCCCCAGCCGTTCGCTGCCTGGAGCATGCACTGCAATAGCTGGTAGCCCATGCCCTTGCCAATGACTTCTGGCGTGACATAGCACAGCAGCACTTCGCCCGGCCGGCTCAGCATGCCGACGCCGACCACCCTGTGGTCCAATTCGGCCACCCAGGCAGTCGTGCTTCCAGAACCAAGCCACTTGGCGACGTTGTCAGGTGTCTTGTTCGCCAACCACTGTTGCAGCAGTTCTTCGTCGCCTTTGTGATCGGCGCGGCACAGCTCGGCTATCGACCGCCGCAGCACTCCCGTTATTGCTTCTGCATCTGACAATGCCGCTTGTCGAATGATACCGGCCATTTCGACTCCTTGGTCCTGCCCGCGACAAGCGGGGCCATCAAATTCTGCCGTCATGTACTGGTAGACACCGACCTTGCCACTCTGAAGCCCAAGTCGTCGATGGCATAGGTGGGATGACTTCTTCTCCGGTTGGATGCCAGGCAACCCCGTGGCCCATCTGACCAGCCCCCGCCACGAAACACACGATAAGGGCCGTAGACTTCCGGGTCGTACAGATCCCAGCACCATTCCCAGACATTGCCCAGCATATCGAACAAGCCAAAGTCGTTGGGTTGCTTCAAGCCGACGTCATGTGTGGTCTGGCCGGAGTTGCCTTCATACCAGGCAATGTCATCAACCTCTCCATATTGGACAGCCTTGGAGTTTGCCCGGCATGAGTATTCCCATTCCGCATCTGTCGGTAACCTGTAGCCATCAGCGCCAGCAACCAGGCCAACAGACTCCTTGTCTGTATCGATGACATAGCATTTTTCCAGGCCGGACAGTTCACTGAGCCTGTTGCAAAACTGAACAGCGTCGAACCAGGAGACACTTTCCACCGGCTTTTTCAGACCACGGAAGGTCGCTGGAGCAAGTGACATGACTTCGGCATAGACTTTCTGCGTTATCAGGTACCTGCTCATCAGGAACGGAGCTATCTCGGAACGCCAGTTGGTCTTCTTTCTGTCATCCCGCAAGTGTATTTCACCTTGCGGAATGGCCACCATCCAGTCTTCAATCATGGTTGCCTCGGGCTTCCCTTTGCCAGCGGTCTGATTCAGCAGTCATAATGACATCATATTGGAAAACGTGAGCACATGTCGCTCTCCGACAAGAGTAGATGTGAACGATACGAATCGTTTTTCGTCCAGCCTTTGGCTTTGACTGCAGTGCAGCATAGAGGCTTGGTCCGCAATGGCTGTGCCATTGCCTGCATGGCGGGCGGTCGGTATGCTGGATTGAATTCATTCAACACTGCGGTCCGACAGACTGGACTTCAAAGGGAGTAGAAGCATGAACATTGTACGCACGGCTGCGGTCTGTCTGTCTCTGGGCCTGGTGGCCTGCGGGTCACCCGGGGGCGGTTCATCATCACGCCCGATGAATCCTCTGAATGCCGCTACCAGCGCCATGGGTGAAGCGGCCGGGCGAGCCATCGGTGAAGCGGTGGGCGAGGCCATCGTGCGCCAGTATTCACCGCAACTGACTCGCTTCTACACCGGCTACCTGATGCAGGTGGCTTTCAACAGCCAAGGGTACATCCTCACCGATGCCACCCGTGGCTATGAGCCGGGCGAATACACCGAGTGGGTAGTGGTCACGGATGATGACGATGTTCCGGAAAACATCATGCGCCGGGCACTGCTGGAGCGCCAGGACAACGGGCGGGAATGGTGGCAGGTGGTGTATCAGGACAATGCCAGCGATGACATCATCATTATGGAAGCGCTGTTTTCCGAGAACCGTGAGCAGATGCTGCGCCTGCGTACCCAGTTTCCGGATGATGACGAGCCACAGGAGATGCCGGTTGAAGAACAGAACTATCAGGCACCCCGGGTGCTGACGCAGGAGAGCATCGACGGCGCCACAGAAGGCCAGGAGACCATTGATGTGCCGGCCGGCACCTTCGATGCCACACGCGTTCGGTTTGGAGCCGGCGGCGGTCAGGAGACCTGGTGGCTCAGTGATCAGGTACCGGGCGGCGTAGTGCAGCATCAGGTGTCTTCGGCGAATGGCGACGACGCCCCGGATGATGAAGAGTCCATGCCGAGTGATGATGCCTACACCACGCAGCTTCAGGGCCATGGAGCCGGGGCGACCAGCGAGCTGGGGATCTGACCCCATTCTGACTCGCCGGTTTGTACAAAACCGTGGCGCCCGTACCATGCCCCTGAAAATCAGGGTGGACATGCACTGACTTCCTCAGCTGAATACCGTAAAACCAAGGGCCAGGTAGGCTCCGTAACTGAGCAGTAGCAACCCGCCTTCGAACCTGCTAAGCCGACTGCCCGTGAACAGAAAGAACAACAAAATGAGCGACGTCCCGAGCATGACCCACTGATCAAACTGCAGAATTCGTGCGTGCACTGGCAGTGGTTGCAGTAACGCGGAAATGCCGAGTATGCCCAAGAGGTTGAAAATATTACTGCCCAGGACATTGCCAATGGCAACATCGGCATGACGCCGGAACGCAGCGATAACTGAGATGGACAGCTCAGGCAATGACGTGCCAAGCGCCACCAGGGTCAGACCGATAACAGCCTCTGAGACACCAAGCGACTCAGCTATCCCCACTGCCCCCTTCAACAAGACTTGTGAGCCCGCTATCAAAAGAACCAAACCGAACACAACGGCCATGACGATCCAAAGCGTCGTCCTGGGAAGCGTAGTTACCTCTTGCCCTTCCGCCTGGTGCAACTCTGCTGAAGGGGACTCCCCGGAGCGTTCTGTCAAATAAGCCCAGATCAAGTATGCGGCCAGCGCCAGCAGGAACAGGGTAGCGTCAGACCTGGCCAATGCATCACCACCCACAAGGACAAGAAACAGCATGCTGGCCGCAACTACCGTAACACCATCACGCCGCAATACCAGCGGCTTCACAGCAAGAGGCGTTATCAGTGCGCACACACCCAGAATAAGCAAGATGTTGCCAATATTACTTCCGACAACGTTGCCGATTGCAATGTCAGGCCGGTCGTTGAGAGCAGCATCGATTGAGACAACAAGCTCGGGAGCAGACGTGCCGAAGCCGACAATCAACAAGCCGCTGAGCAGAGGCGAAATCCCCAGTCTATTGGCGGCGGCCAAAGACCCTCTGATAAGTGCCTCACCGCCACTCGTCAGAAGCAAAACTCCGACGGCGACCAACAGCATGTTCAACATAATTTTAAGCTCCTGGTTGCTAGCTGAATGGGAGATGGTTGCACATGAGCCAGCCAACTCATCACCTTGCATGGCAACAGAGAGCCCGCCGGCCCTTGTCCAGGCAGGTAGCAGTCGAGTGCACTTGAGGGTTATATACGGATGACGATTTTCCCTTTGTGAGCCGAGATGCCAAGATGAGCTGAGTCACTTTGTGACGCTGTCAGGTGTCTTGTTCGCCAACCACTGATGCAGAAGAGCTTTGTCGCCCTTATGATCAGCATGGCACACCTCGGCTATCGACCAACGCAGCACTTCCGGTATCGCTTCTGCATCTGACAATGCCACTTGCCGAATGATAAAGGCCGCCGGAGCACGTGACATGATTTTGGAATACACTGCCTGCGTTATGCTCATCTGAAACTGGGCTATCTCGGAGCGCCGGCTTGTCTTCTTTCGATCATCCCGCAAGTGTATTTCACCTTGAGGAATGGCCACCATCCAGTCTTCAGTCATGGTTGCCTCTGGCTTCAGTTCACCGCGTCTCGCAGGTGACGTGTCTGCTGTAGAAGAATGGACGTCAGCTGTCGCATGGAAACATCCACCTCCTGATCTTCCCGCCTGATCAGGCCAACCGGCCCCTTGGTATTTTCTATCGGGTCGGTCAGCAGCCTGAGCACACCCGAATTCAGATAGTCCACCACTACCCCGTAGGAGATCATCCAGACCGCATCGGATCCCCGCAGAAAGGCACGTCCAAAGGTGTTGGAAATGGTCTCGATCACCGTCGTCGGCATGCCGATGCCCAGAGTAATCAACGCCTGCTCGACGATGGGACGAATACTGATGTCCTTTGGCGGCAGCAAAAAGGGATACTTCGCAACCTCCGCCAAACGGCTTCGTCCGGTCAACTCGAACAGCGCGTGGTCACTGCGGGCCACCAATACCAGAGACTCGGAGTACAGGTGGGTAAACTCCAGTTCTCGCATCATCTCGGGGCTGCCGATACGGGCAATGGCCAGGTCCGTTTTGCCGCTGTGCAGCAGGTCCAGCAACAGGTGGTTGTAACCCGTTTGCAACGAAATGTTCACCGGCCGCATGTTGTCGATGGAGAACTGCTTGATCGCTGATGGCATAAAGCGCGCAGCCACCGTCGGCAAAACGCCAATCCGCAACTCTATCTGGGGTGTATTCGGCCCACCTGTCAGGCCCTCATAACCGTTCTCCAAGGATGCGAGACCCGCAGACGCGTAGTGGAAGAACAGCTCTCCCTGACTGGTAAGGCTCACACCCCGTCGATCCCGACTGAGCAGTTTGGCGCCGACGATAGCTTCCAGTTCCGTCAGCGTCTTGGATACTGCCGCCTGGGTAATGTTCAGGCTTTTGGCGGCATCAGTCAGATGATTCGACTGAGCCACTTCAATAAAACACTGAAAGTGACGCAATTTGAGACGTCGGTCCATGGTTTTAATATCTCCAGGCGGTGCATGTCGGGTTTACTGCTGCTCCATCGCACCGACTTTCACTGATTCCCTCCGGTCGGGCCAGCACAACCACACCATCATGGCCGTCCCCATAGCTGCAATCAACCACAACAGGGTGTCAGGTACCGATGAACCGAAAGACAGCACATTGGGCAGAGCCAGCAGTCCAACCCCTATACGAGCCTGCCAGACCAGGGGCCTGACGACATGGCCTACCGCAGCCGCAGACAACAAGGCGATTGCCAGGGCACACCTGGCCGCCGCCAGCAACAGATCTCCACCGGAACCCAGCATCAGCAATTCTGGCTGCAGCACAAAGGCAACGGGAATGAGATAAATACCGGCACCCACCTTCAGTGACGCAAAAGCTGTTCTCCATGGGCTGGTATTGGCAACACTGGCCGCCGCGAAGCTGGCGATAGCAATAGGCGGAGTGATCATCGACAGCATACCGAAATAGAGCACATAGAGATGCGCCGCGACCGGCACAACCCCCAGTTGAATCAGCGCTGGGGCCGCCAGTGTCGCCAACAGTACATAGACCCCGACGGTGGGCATTCCAAGGCCGAGAATGATACTCAGGATCGCGGTTAACAACAGCAGAATAGCGAGCACCCCACCGCTGATGGCCAGCATCTGAATGGTGATCGCGAAGGCGACGCCAGTCAGGTTGAGTATGCCGATAACCAGGCCGGCGGCACCGGCCAGCACAATGATGTCGGAAATGGGACCCATGGCGCGAACCAGACCAAAAGCGGCCATCTGAATCCGTTGCCACAGGCCCTGCCACGGCCAGATAAAATGTACGATCAGCAGAGACGCCGTGGAATAGATACCGGCGATTTCCGGCGACATATTGCGCCAGAACAGGAAGTAAATCAGTACTCCTGCAGGCAGCAGGTAGCGCCAGCGATGGCGCTTGTTGACCTCGTCGATGGTGTCATCGTCCAGGTCCAGCTTCAGGTTGGGATCGCCCTGAATGTTCAGGCGGCGGGCTTCAAAATCCACTGACAACAGCAGGGCCAGATAAAACAACAGGGATGGCACAATGGCCGCCAGTGCCACCGTGCGGTAGGGAATCTGCAGCAGTTCGGCCATCAGGAACGCGGACGCCCCCATGATCGGGGGAATCAGTTGCCCGCCGGTGGATGCCACTGCCTCGATGGAACCGGCTACATGGCGGGAATATCCGGCACGCACCATGGTGGGAATAGTCACCGAACCGACAGCCACCACATTGGCCACCGCGCTGCCGGACACCATGCCAAACGCTCCGGAACCCACCACTGAAACCTTGGCCGGTCCACCCTTGTACCTGCCGACCGCCTTTGCAGCCAGGTCAGAGAACACGGCACTGCCGCCAAAATTGTTGAGCAGGTACCCGAACACGATAAACGGGGCGACGACAATGGCGGCAATCGCCAGAATTTGTGAGAGCAGCGCATTGGTATCCAGTGAGAGGTACACCATGATGCGCGAAAACGAGACTGGTCTGGTCTGATAGACCGCTGGCAGATGCGGCCCGACAAAAGCAAACCCGACCAAAAAGACAACCAGACAGGGCAGAAACCACCCTGTCTTACGCCGCACGGCCTCCATGACCCCGATGAGCATGAAGAACCCCATCACGACAGCGTTCAATGGCGCAGAGGCCACCTCCAGTTGCAATGCCGGAAAACGCACAGCGACGTACACAAAAAGTGACAGGACGACCAGGGTAAACCCGGTATTCAGCGCCACGAACCAGACCGGCCTGACCATTGTATTGCCTTCCAGCAACACAATGGCCACTGCCAGCCCAGCCGCCAGTGCCAGAAACTGCTCGTTGTAGTAGTAGCGCCCCAGATAGGTAGCTGCAATATCCAGCACCCAGCCGGTGATCACTACCATCAGCAACACGCTCAGGCCGGCTCGGCACCAGCCCAGGCCACACAGAACCTTCGGGTTTACCATCCTCATGTGACCCTTACTGCCCGTTTGCCCAGTCGATGACTGCCTGATGGTACGGTGTCTGCAACTGTGGCTTGTAGATATCCTCTGCCGTCAGCTCATTGAACAGCGGCAGACCAGCCACCAGGCTGTCTTTCTCTGCAATCAGACCGTCCAGCACGGTGCGCATCATCTCTTCGGACACGGTGCTATTGGTCAGCAAGAGGTTATCGTAGGCCAGTACAGCGGTCGGCTCATCCATGCCGACGTAGTTGGGCAGGGGCTCAGCTACGTCAATATACCCGTCCGGGAAAATCGCCTGCATGCGCTCGATGGACTCAGCGTCGTTGTTCATTGGCAATACCCGCAACGGTACGGACGCGTTCACTTCCGATGGTTTGGCTCCGCCCAGAGCGAAGAAGAAGGCATCAGCCCGGCCATTCTGCAACTGCTCGGCACCAGCCACCACATTGGGCACCATGACCGGCTGAATATCACCGCGTTCGAGCCCAGCATTGGCCAGTACCGCAGCCATTACCTGGTCAATGGTGCCCATGGCGGAAAAACCCATCGTCACACGCTTGCCTTCCAGGTCCGCCAGGGTGTGGATGTCACTGTCTGCGCGCACAAACATGGCGGTGCGCAGCGGGAAGACTACGCCAGCGACCCGCAGGTTTTCCTGCGCACGCCCTTCGAAGACACCGGTACCGGTGTAGGCCTGATAGGCTTCCAGCACGTTGGCAATACCAAAATCCACATCGCCATTGTTCAACAGCGGAATCAGCACCGTTTCGCCGGAGCTGGGCTGAACCCGAGCCTGAAGCCCCATGTCCTCATTCATTACTCGGGAGATCACCGAGCCGGTTGTATAACTTATCGTGCCCTGGGACATGGTTCCAACACCGACGGTCTGAGCCAACGCGTGTGCGGGCAGTGCCAAAGCAGCCACCACCAGTGCTGCCGACAGACAACCTTTAGTCATAATACTCATGATTAACCCTCTGCGGTCGTGTGAACTGGTCCGCCTGCATCTCCGGTGTGAGCCCGCAATTTTCTGCCGGTATCATCATCACCCAGAGCAAGGCAGGTGACGTTCAATTGGTTGTTGTGATTGTTGTACTGAACCCTCAGTAGAAACCGACTATAAGGTGACGTCCTGCCAATTAGTAATGAATGTTCAGTCACCATGATTAACCACAGGTTAAGTATCTGTGCCGAGCTCGTGCATTCCAAAATGTTATCCACTGAGCACAAAAACTCAATTTAATTAACTTTTCTGCGGAAGCATACTCTATCGCAACAACGTCGTGGCTGAATCGCCCCATAACGATAAGAACGGATTGCGAGGTATATCCTGATATGGCTTTTGACTATGCAAGCCCAGACCGCAGAAGGTTTTACGATAAACTGTCACCACTGCACGCAGCACCCTTGTGGGAGGTACTGAAGGACATCGTACCCAAAGAGCCGGCTTCCAAAGCCTCGGCTCACCAGTGGCGGTACCAGGAGCTCAGGCCACTGCTGATGGAATCCGGCCAACTGCTTACTGCCGAGGAAGCCGAACGCCGTGTCCTGGTGCTCGAGAACCCGGGTTTTCCCGGAGAATCCCGTACGACTGCAAGCCTGTACGCCGGCATTCAGTTGATTCTTCCTGGTGAGACCGCACCAGCGCATCGGCATACCCCGTCCGCACTGCGTTTTCTCATTGAAGGCGAACAGGGCTTCACGGCTGTAGGTGGCGAGCGGACTACCATGCGCGAAGGGGACTTCGTCATTACCCCTGCCTGGGCCTGGCATGATCATGGCAATGACGGCAATGGACCGGTGGTCTGGATGGACGGTCTGGACATTCCCATGTTGCGGTACTTTGAAGCCGTGTTTTCGGAACAGTCCAAGAGCAGTCGGCAGGTAGTTTCCAGACCAGAGGGCGACTCCATGGCCACATTCGGCCAGGGTATGCTGCCGATACACGCCGAGAGCCCCTACGGTGCCACCACACCCATCTTCAACTACCCCTATGAACGCAGTCGCGAAACGCTGGTGACCACTGCGCAAAACCGCGAGCCCGACCCGTATTCCGGGCACACCCTGCGTTACGCCAATCCCATTGATGGTGGCTGGGCCATGCCCACCATGGCCACCTGGCTAACCCACCTGAAAAGCGGGGAGAACACATTGCCGGTGCGCTCCACGGACAGCATGGTGATGCACGTGGTGGAAGGCAGCGGGGAAATCACCATTGATAACCAGGTCATGGTTTTCCAGGCCAAGGACGTCATCGCCATTCCGGGCTGGCAATGGCGCCACATAAAGCCGTCACAAGACTGCTTTCTGTTCTTCTTTTCAGACCGTGCGGCACACGAGAAGCTGGGCTTCTTTCGTGAGCAGAGGCAGTAATTCAATACGAGGAAAAATCATGCGAATCTGTCGTTATAACAACAACCGGGTCGGCGTTGTAAGCGGCGACGAGGTAGCGGACGTGACAGCCGTCGTCATGGACTGCTTACCACCACAACAGTGGCCTTTCAAGCGCGGCGACGCCTTTGTGGCCGCGCTTGATGACCTGCGCCCCAAGCTGGAAGAGGCCGCCGCAACAGCTCCGCGCCAGAAACTGGCGGACATCAAGCTGCTCAGTCCCGTGGCCAACCCAGGCAAGATCATTGCCGCCCCAGTCAATTACATGAAGCACATTGAGGAGTCCCGCGAAGACCAGGGCATCAACTTTGGCACCGAGGTGTCACTGATTGACCGATACGCCCTGTTCCTGAAAGCCAACAGCTCTCTGGTTGGCGCCAGTGAAGGGGTGCAGATACACCATGACGATGGCCGACGCACCGACCACGAAGTGGAGTTGGGCCTGGTGGTCGGCAAGACCGCCCGCAACGTTTCTCTGGAAAACGCCCTGGAGTATGTGGCCGGTTACTTTATCGGTCTTGATATCACCATTCGGGGCACGGAAGACCGCAGTTACCGCAAGTCACTGGATACCTTTACCGTGCTGGGCCCCTGGTTGGTCACCGCCGACGAGTTTGGCGACCCCGGCAACATCCGGCTGAGTATCAGTGTCAACGGTGAACCACGCCAGGATGCCAACACCCGGGATCTGATCTGGTCGGTGGCCAAATGTGTGTCCTTCGCTTCCCAGTCGTACACCCTGGAACCGGGAGACGTCATTCTCACTGGCACCCCCGAAGGGGTCGCTCCTATCGCCCGAGGTGATGTCATGCGGGCTGAAATCGACCGCATCGGCGAGATGACAGTCAATGTTCGATAGCACCAATAGACCCGACCGCCCTGTCGCATAACAAGAGGCAGCACCATGCAAGCAAATCACTGGATTAATGGCGAATGGCTCGCTGGCAACAGTGGCACCGCCACTACCACCAACCCGGCCGACGGCGAAGTGGTAGGCGAATACGCTCTGGGCAGCGCCACCCTGGCGCGTGAAGCAGTGGCGATTGCCCGGCGCACCTTTGAGGCCGCCAAATGGTCAACCAGTCCTCGCCTGCGTGCCAGCGTACTTCTGGCTTATGCCGACCGCATTGCCGCACGCAAAGACGAACTGGCGGCCATGATCGTGGCTGAATCCGGCAAGCTGCAAAGTGAAGCCGTACACGAGGTCATGGGATGCATCAGCGAGTGCCGCTACTACGCCGGTCTGGCCCGCACCATTGCCGGTCGGGTCACGGAACTGGACACCAACCAGTTGGTCATGTTCAACCGCGAAGCCGCCGGCGTCGCCGCCATCATCGTGCCCTGGAACGCCCCGGCCACACTGTTGATCCGCAGCCTGGCACCCGCTCTGGCTGCTGGTTGCACTGTCGTGGTGAAGCCGGCACCACAGACTGCCAATGTTAACCGCATCATGATGGAGTGCCTGGCAGGTGTCGAAGAACTGCCCGCCGGCGTGGTCAACTCGGTCAATGAGAACGGTATCGCTGTCGGCCAGGCTCTGACTACCGACCCTGAGGTGGACGTGATTTCCTTCACCGGTGCCAGCAGCACGGGCAAGGCCATCATGAAGGCTGCCTCCGGCACCCTGAAGCGGCTCTCCCTGGAATTGGGCGGCAAAGCCCCGACGCTGGTGTGCAGTGATGCCGACCTGAACACAGCCATTCCCGTGATTACACGCAACGCCACCATTCTGGCCGGGCAGATGTGCACGGCGATTACCCGGGTGGTGGTGGCACCGGACCGGTTCGATGAAGTTGCTGCAAGACTGATTACCTCTCTTGCCGCCATCAAGACCGGGCGCGGGGACGACCCGACGTCCACAATGGGAGCCATTATCGACCGTCCCAGCCGCGACCGGCTACTGGGCAGTGTGCAGGAGGCGCGCAAAAGCGGCGAGATACTGCTGGAAGGAACAGATCCCGGCGGCCCCCTGGCCAAGGGCGCATTTATCACACCGTCCCTGATCCACATCAATGACGTCAGTGATCCTCTGGTGCAGGAAGAGCTGTTTGGCCCCGTGCTCAATATCGAACGGGCCACAGACGAACACGACATGCTGGCCCGTGCCAATGCCACCCGTTATGGCCTGGCCGCCAGCGTGTGGACCCGGGATGTCAAACGTGCTCAGCGTCTCACCCGCCATATCCGCGCCGGCTCCGTCTGGGTAAACACCCACAATCGCCTGGGCGCGGAAACCGAAACCGGCGGGTTCAAGCACTCCGGCCTGGGCCGGCTTCACGGCGTGGAAGGCCTGAACGACTTCCTTGAGACCAAAACCGTGTTCTACGAAACCGATGACGAGATCTGATCGGGTTTACAGAGGGACTTCGATGTCTCAACCGGCCCCTGCGATCCACTGGCCACACGTGTTGTTCGATGACGCGGGCCAGATGGAATTCATAACAGCAACCAAATGCTGAGAGCTGTGTAGCCAGCTGATGCATCAGCCTGCGGTGGTCTGTCAACAGGCAACCAACAGGATCAGGAGTAAAGCTTATGTCCATAGAGAAAGTAATCATCGCCGGCGGCGGCATTGGTGGTCTGACCGCTGCCGCCAGCCTGCTACAGGCCGGTGTTGACGTGGAAATCTACGAACAGGCGTCACAACTCGGGGAGGTGGGTGCCGGTATTCAGGTCAGCGCCAACGCCAGTCGTGTGTACCAGCACCTGGGGCTACTGGACCGCTTGGTCGACTGTGGCTACAGGCCGGACGAATATCGTTTTCGCGTATACGATGAAGGTGACGTCCTGCAGCACATCCCGCTGGGCAATCAATACGAACAACGACACGATGTACCCTACATTTCCGTACACCGTGCCGATCTGCACCGAATACTGGTGGACCGTGTACGTGAACTGAAGAAGGACGCTATCCACCTGTGCGCTGAAGCCGCCGAGTTTGTCGAAGACGAGCACGGTATCACCCTGCACTTTACCAACCGTGAGCCTGCTCACGGCGACCTGCTGATTGGCGCTGATGGCATCAAATCTTCCATTCGCAAGCAGATCGCCGGCGACACCCCGGTGAACTACACCGGCGACGCCTCCTGGCGCATCATTGTTCCCATGAATGACCTGCCACAGGAGCACCGCCAGACCAGCGTCGACATCTGGGTTGGCCCCGGCAAACACGCCGTGACCTACCCATTGCGTGGCGGGGAGTTGCTGAACCTGGTGGGCTGTGTTGAGCATGAAGAGTGGGACGATGAATCCTGGGTCGCGGTCGCTCCCTGGGAAGAAATGGTACGGGATTTTGCCGATTGGCACCCCACCATTCAGGAGATCATCCAGCATGCGGACCGTGACAAGTGCTACCGCTGGGCCATGAACAACCGTGCCCCCATCCGCAACTGGAGCACCCAACGCGCCACCCTGTTGGGTGATGCGGCACACCCCACCCTGCCCTACATGGCTCAGGGTGCTGCCATGGCGGTTGAGGATGCCGCTGTGTTGGCGCGAGCGGTGCAGATGGAGTCGGACGCTACGGCGGCGATCGATCTGTATCAGCGGAACCGGGTGGACCGTACTGCTCGTATTGTCAACGAATCCTCCGCCAACCGGGACCTGTTCCATCTGGACAGCACTCAGGCACTGCGTGATGCATTTGCCAAGCGCGACATGAATGCTGAACGCTCCGCCTGGCTGTTCTCGTACGACCCCGTCAACGTCCCTCTGATGTAACCACCAGCGGGTAATGAGCGGGTTTTTAAACTGTTGATAACCGAAATCATCGGGAGATAACAATGACAACTACCAAGATAGCGAGCATCAACCACAAGGGCCTCGTGGCCCTGGGGCTCAGCCTGGCTTTTGTAGCCAGTGCACAGGCTCAGCAACTGGGCATCGGAACCTCAGGCCAGGGTTCTGCCACCTATGGCATTGGCGCCGCCATCGCCAATGTAATTTCCAGCGAAACGCCGGAAGACTTTACCGTACAGCCCTATGGCGGTACCGGTCGTGTGGTACCCCTGGTCGATACGGGGCGCACCGACTTTGGCCTGGCCAATATCCTCGAGGTGACAAACGCAGTGGAAGGCAGAGGGCCGTTCGATGGTCGTCCACATGAGAACCTGCGCATTGTCGGTGTCGTCTATCCCTTTGAAGTCGGTTTCTTTGTCCGTGAAGATTCAGACATCCAGCACATCAATGACATTGAAGGGCTGCGTATTTCATCGGAATACAGCGGTCAGCGCATCATCGGCTCTCTGACCGAAGCCCTGCTTGCCAATGCTGACCTGACTCTGGACGACATGCAGGGTGTCCCCACCTCCGGCATCATCTCCAACGCGGATGATTTCGCTGCGGGTCAGACCGACGTAGGTTTCTTTGCCCTGGGTGCCGGCAAGGTGAACGAAGTGGACGCCTCTGTGGGCGGTCTGCGTTACATTCCAATCAATGACTCGCCGGAAGCAGAGGCTCGTATGCAGGAGGTAATGCCACAGACTTACATCAGTAGTGTCGACCCCCGCGAGGACCTGACCGGCGTTCACGAAACCATGCCGCTGATGGCCTATGATTACATTCTGTACACGGGTGCCCATGTACCTGATGAAGTGATCTACAATCTCGTCGGCAGCATGATTGAACACCGTGAGGCACTGGCGTCCAACTACGCGCCGCTCAGTGGCCTCGACCCCGAGATGATGGGCAAGGACGTGGGCATGCCTCATCACCCGGGCGCCATTCAGTACTATCAGGACAACGGACTGTGGCACGAGTGATACGAGCTGAGTCAACGCTCTGACGTCGATTGACGGGGGTGCCCGACATCCCATGGCTCTTCGGTTAGGCAGCCCTGTACCATTCTGTTCGGCACGCGCAAGGTGTCGTGGGGGATGGTTCAGAGGCTCCACACAACGACAATAATCGGACCAGACCTCATGACCCAACCCAGCCAGACTCAAGACAGTAGCCCACAGCTTCCGCCACCACTGGCCACCTGGTTTCGCTGGCTACTGGCAGGCACCATTACCCTGATTGTTATTGCCTGGACGGGCGATCTGCATCGATCGATTCTGGGTCAGCCTTTTCTGGTCCAGGAGTTTTCGCTGGTTGTACTTGGCCTTTGTATCTCCCTGGTGTATCTGTCCCGGGACATTCGCGGCCGGGAGTACACGGGCCGACCCGCTTACCTCAATATGCTGCTCGCGACCGCCGGTTTCGCGGCCTGTGCCTATGCGGCGTATCGCTATCGAATACTATCAGAGCAGATGTTTTACTACCCGGAGGAGGCTTTCGCCATTTCCGCCATTATCGTACCCCTGGTCATTGACGGCCTGCGGCGCATGGTGGGCTGGCCCCTGGTCATCATCGTGCTGGTGTTCATGGCCTACGGCCTGTTCGGCGATAATGCACCCGCTCCTTTCACGGCCAGACCCTGGGACCTGATTGATCTCGGACCCCACCTGACGCTGGACACCACGGCCATGGTTGGTCTGCCGCTGACCATTGGTGTGACCGTGGTGATTCCTTTCATATATTTCGGTGCACTGCTCAATCGTGCCGGTGGCGGTGAGTTCTTTTCCGATCTGGCTGTCGCCATCATGGGCGGTTTCCGAGGCGGTGCCGCCAAGATCGCCATCGTGGCGTCCGCGTTTTTTGGCACCATTTCCGGCAGTGCGGTATCCAACGTGGCGTCTACCGGGGTGATCTCGATTCCATTGATGAAGCGCTCCGGTTTCTCCGGGCGAGTGGCTGCTGCCACCGAATCCGTGGCCTCCACTGGCGGGCAGTTTATGCCACCGGTCATGGGCGCGGCAGCCTTCCTTATGGCCGAGCTGTCACAAACGCCCTACCAAACCATTGTAGTGGCAGCCATTCTGCCCGCTCTGTTCTTCTTCTTTGCCGTGTTCATGCAATCTGACGCAGACTCCATTCGACTCAAGGTCAAGGCTATCCCCAAGGTCGAGCGCAAACCTATCGGTCAGGTGATGTGGAATGGCGGCCATTTTCTGCTGCCCTTTGTCCTGCTGGTGGTCATGCTTTTCACCTTCAATCGGTCACCTCAGGCAGCGGCCTTGTGGGCCACCGGGGCTGTGGCCCTGCTTGGGCTTCTGCGCGGCTATGGCGGCGACCGCATTCGCGCAAGAGACCTCTTTATAGCCATGCAGATGGCCGGCAGAACATCGATTGAAATCATTCTCATCGTCGCCGCCGCCGGGTTTGTCATCGGCGTGCTGAACGGCACCGGGCTGGTGTTTGGCCTGACTCGCATCATTGTTGAAATGGCCGGCGGCAATCTGGTGGCACTGCTGGTCATGGCCGGACTGATCAGTATCGTGCTGGGCATGGGCATGCCCACTGTAGCCGTCTATGTACTGCTGGCGGCACTGGTGGTACCAGCACTGATGGCGGCAGGCGTGCCGAAACTGTCGGCCCACATGTTCGTACTCTACTTCGGCATGATGTCCATGATCACTCCCCCGATCGCCATCGCGGCCTACGCGGCCTCCAGTATCGCCGATGAGCGACCGTTGGGGGTCGCGTTTACTGCCATGCGCTACGCCTGGATCGCTTATCTGGTGCCGTTCATCTTTGTATTCAGACCAGAGTTCCTGCTCAACCAGGCGCACTTTGACGCGACCGGGCTGATAGAAGTGGTTGCCGCTGCCGTGCTGCTGGTGCTGCTTATGAACGGCGCTTTCTCCGGTTATCTGAAGGGTCGACTAGGACCCCTCAATCGCCTGATCCTGTTGGCGGCTGGTGGTGCTGTGCTGATTGGGATCACCAGTCAGACCTACCATTGGGTTGCCTACGCGGCGGGTGTACTGGCATTTGCCTTGATCGCGCAGAGGCACTGGCTGGTCCCAAGGAGCGCTGAAGCATGAGTGAGATAACGGCGGCCAAGGCACTGCTACAGCGCCTCGGGTTTCACGGTGTAGAGTACCTGTTTGCGAACGCAGGTACCGATTTCGCGCCCATCATCGAAGCCTATGAAGCCGCCGGCGAGGAAGCCCGCACCCGATTTCCGGAACCGCTGGTGATACCGCATGAGACCGCTGCCGTGGCCATGGCACATAGTTACTTTCTGGTCACCGGCAGACCACAGGCGGTAATGGTGCATGTGAATGTGGGGCTGGCCAATAGTGTGATGGGCCTGCTGAATGCGCAAAGCGACAATGTGCCCATCATCATGCTGGCGGGCCGCACGCCTATTACCGAGTATCAGCGCCACGGCAGCCGCATGACGCCCATCCAGTATGGTCAGGAAATGCGGGATCAGACCGCCATGGTGCGCGAAGCGGTGAAATGGGACTACGAGCTGCGCTACGGAGAGCAGATGGTGGATGCCGTTGACCGCGCCGTAGCAGTGGCCATGAGCCACCCCTTCGGCCCGGTATTTCTTGCCCTGCCGCGCGAACCTCTGGCAGAAACCATTACCGGCGGGCGGCAACCCGACGACCCCCGCTGCCAGCAACCGGCCCATGCCGGCACTTCGGACCCGGCGACCGTGGTGCGCGTGGCGGAAATACTGCTGGCCTCGAAAGCGCCGCTGATCATCTGTCAGCGCGGTGACCCGGAGGGACGACTCGGTGCCTCACTGGCCGAGTTTTCAGCGTCCTTCGGTATTCCAGTGGTTGAACCCTTCCCTATCCGTAATGTGATGTCAGCGAGCCACCCACAGCATCTGGGGTATCAATTGGGTGACCATCTGAGCCACGCTGACGCCGTCCTGGTCATTGACAGCCCGGTACCCTGGATTCAGCGCCACACCCAGCCCCGGGAGGGTGCCACCCTCATGCATGTCGGAGCAGACCCATTGTTCAGCCACCTGCCCATGCGCAACCACCCCATCGACATTGCTCTGCAGGCGGACCCATCTGAGGCCATTGAAGCCATTGCCAGTGTGATGCGTGAACAAAATCTGGCGCCGCATCGCAACCTGCATCAGGCCGACATGAAGGCAAAGCCCAACGCTACCAGGGCCGACTGGAAAAGCATGGCCGAACAGTCGCCGGTTCCTCCCGCCTTTATTGCCCACGCACTCAGCAAACATCTGAATGCCAATGCGCTGGTGTTTTCCGAACTGGGGCCGCCGCCCGGGCCTGCCCGTGTATCAGGCCCCAATCAATGGTTTACTCCACCCTTTTCCGGCGGCCTGGGTTGGGGCCTGCCCGCTGCCCTGGGCGCCAAGTTGGCACACCCCGAGCGACTGGTTATCAGTTGCGTCGGCGATGGCTCCTACCAGTTTGCCAACCCGGTGGCATGCCACCAGGTGGCGGAGCGGTTCGGCCTGCCCATTCTGACTATCGTACTCAACAACAGCGCGTGGAATGCTACTCGCCGAGCGGCACTGAACATGTTCCCGGACGGAGCCGCTTCCCGACAGGACAAGCCCACCATGACTGATCTGTCCCCCAGCCCCGACTTTCTGTTGATTGCGCAGGCCAGCCGTGCCTGGACCGCCAGAGTAGAAACCGGTGGCGACCTGCAGACGGTGCTGGAGGAAGCCATCCAGGTGGTGAGCAACGAACGTCGACAAGTGTTGATTGAGGTAACAACAGCGAAGACTGACGGATTCTGACCGATAACCTGGAGAGTGCCCTGAAGGGGTCAGTGGATGGCGAGAAGCCCGCAGCTGATCAACTTCACCTAAACCTGACTGAATGGAGAATTCCCATGACTGAATACTTATTTGCCCCCCAACCTACCCCATCTGTACCAATTGATGGAGACAGTAAATATTTTCCCGTACGTCGCATATTCTGTGTAGGTCGCAATTATGAAGCCCACGCTCGGGAAATGGGCCGTGACCCCAATCGCGAATTCCCGTTTTTCTTCACCAAACCAGCAGACGCGATCATATCAGACGGCGGTGATGTGCCTTACCCACCGGAAACCAAAAACTTTCATTACGAAATTGAATTGGTGGTGGCTATTGGTAAAGCAGGATTCCAGATCCCCACAGAAAGAGCGAATGATTACATTTATGGCTATGCCGTTGGTAATGACTTGACCCGCCGTGACCTTCAGCTTGCCGCGCGGGAAACGGGTCGGCCGTGGGACTGGGGGAAGGCGTTTGATGACTCTGCCGTCATCGGGCCAATCAAGCCAGCGAGCAAAATCGGACATCCCACGACCGGTCGGATATGGCTAGCAGTCAATGGTGAAGTAAAGCAGGACCTGGACATTGCTGACTTGATATGGGATGTGGAAGAAATAGTGTCTATCCTGTCGCACACCATGCGCATTCGACCCGGCGATCTGATATACACCGGCACTCCGTCAGGTGTTGGACCCATTGAAGTAGGCGATAAAGTAACCGGTGGCATTGATGGTGTGGGTGAACACAACATCACCATCGTGGAGCCGAAGGTGGGAGCATGAGTTTAATACTGCATAACTTTTTTCGCAGTTCAGCGTCGGTGCGTGTGCGTGCAGCGCTCCACCTGAAGGGCATTGACTACGAACACAAATCTTATGTGCTTCGCGAACACGAACACAAAGAGTCAAACTTTCTGGGACTAAACCCCCAAGGACTGGTGCCAGCGCTGGAACTGAATGACGGTACTGTGCTCACTCAATCGTTGGTGATCATGGAATATTTGGACGATGCATACCCACGCCATCCGCTGGTACCGGCCGACCGGCTGGACAAAGCCTGGGTAAAAAGCCTCGCCTGCAATGTGGCCTGTGACCTTCACCCGCTGAACAACTTGCGAGTATTGCAGTACATTGGCAAAGAGCTGAATCAAAGCGAGGAGACGGTCAGCATCTGGTTCCGCCATTGGGTGAATGAAACGTTCACTGGGCTGGAACAGCAACTCGCAAATGACGAACGTCGAAGAACGTTTTGCTATGGCCATCAGCCCGGATTGGCTGATATCTGTCTGTTTGCCCAAGTGGCCAACAACCGGCGCTTTAACGTCGACATGACTCCATATCCCATCATTGAAAGCATTTATGAGCGATGCCTGCAATTACCAGAGTTTGTTGACGCCCTGCCCGAAAAGCACCCCCATGCCAGTTAAACCTCATGAAATCAAAGCATTGCTCTACCGCAGCCCCAAGGGTTGCGGTTTGATTCAACAGTCATAGTGCCATCATATTGCGCAGCCCGCATGCCGATTTGAGGTTCCGGCACCTCTGCCCTAATATCCCCACCATGCTGAAACTATCCAATACAGTCGAGTTGGCGGACTGGGAAATCGAGATCACCCAGATCCGTGCTCAGGGCGCGGGCGGTCAGAACGTCAACAAGGTGGCCACTGCCGTGCACCTGCGGTTCGATATTCCGAACTCGAGCCTGCCGCCCTTTTACAAGGAGCGTCTGATGGCGCTGTCCGACCAGCGCATCAGCAAGGAGGGCGTAATCATCATCAAGGCGCAGTCTTTCCGCACCCTGGAGAAAAACAAGGAAGATGCTCTGCAGCGCCTGAAAACCCTGATCCTGGATGCCGTCAAACAGGAAAAGCCACGACGCCCCACCAAACCGACTCGGTCGGCCAAGCGCCGCCGCGTCGACAGCAAAACCCGCAAGGGCAAGACCAAGGCGTTGCGGGGGAAGGTGGAGCCCTGAAGCCTGCCGACCACAGGCGCTGCTTGCTCAATGGTTCTGCAACAACTCAACGATGTCCGAGTGTTCATTTTCGCGGGCCAACTGCAACGCTGTTTCCTCTATCAGGCTCTCGATCCCGGCATCCGCACCCAGAGCCAGCAGCAGCTCGACCGTTGCCAGATGCCCGTTCTCTGCGGCGTCCATCAGGGGCGTGCGCCCTGACCGGTGCCGGTTGTCAATGTGCGCCCCAGCGTCAGCCAGTACCTGCAAGGTGTTGTTGTGGCCTCTGTAGGCCGCCAGATGCAGGGGCGTATAACCGGTATACTGGAACGCATCTACCCGAGCGCCATGCTCGATCAGCAACTGTGCGATATCGGCGTGATCATTGTCCATGTTGACGGTGAAGTGCAGCGGGGTCCAGTCGGAAGAGTTTGTCAGGTTCACCGCTGCGCCCTGCTCCAGCAGTTCACGCACCGTATCAATGTGCCCGTTATCGACCGCAAACATCAGTGCTGTCCAGGTGTCTTCAGTCTTCGCATTCAGGTCTGCCCCGGACTCCGACAACGCCTCAGCGCCCTTCAGGAAGCCGTGGTCTGAGGCAAGGATCAGCGGTGTCCAGCCACTGTTGGTCACTGCGTCCACAGGTGCTCCGGCAGCCAGCAGCAATTCCACACCTTCCAAGTATTGGTCGTCTATCGTCTGGTGCAGACCCGTCCAGCCACTGGGCCTGGCCAGCCCCGGGTTCATGCCGGTACTCAGCAGGTAGTCCAGAATTTCGGTGTGCTGCAGACGAACCGCCTCCTGTACCAGGTGAGTAGGCGACTCTGGAAATTGGGTTGCATTCAGATGCAGGCCCCGGCGCACCAGGGCATCCATACCCTCAACATCGTTACCCAGGACGTGATAATGGGCCTCTGCAATGGCTGACCGCTGACTGCGCAGCAGTTGTTCAAAGTGCTGCCGAATATCCGGGTTTTCACTGGACAGGCCAATGTCCATGGCACTTTGGTGCTGGTAGTGCACAAAGAGATCGACGCCTGGCTCGTTCAACAGGGCCTGCAGTTCGGCTGTCCATTCACCCGCCTCCAGCAGGCTGTGCAGATGCGGCTGGGTGAACGTTTCAGTGGCCACCGGCTGCTGCGTCTGCCGCGCACAACCCGTCAGGGCCAACAGCAGAACCAACAGCAACACCGGAACCCGATGCCACCGGGCCTTCTTCACAGTGCATTCAGCCATGCGTTGACCCTCCGTACATAGTACTCCCAGGCCTGATCCAGAGCGGCCTGCAGCAGGGGTTCATGTTCCGAGACGGCACGCTCTCTCAGACGCTCACGGTGGGCTTCGGTGTAATGGCAGGCGCAGGAACGCATTTCGGCATAGAAGGTTGTTATGACGTCCAGTGCGTCGAGGTCCAGCGCTTGCCGACGCCAGAAGCTCTCCATGTCGCGCCGGATATCGGCATGAGAAATCTGGTATTCAAGCGCTGCTCGTATTTCATCCAGCGTGGCGGTTCCACCCAGATCTGCAATCTGCTGAGCGGCACCTTCTACAAAACTCGGCAGATACTGTTCGGCCGGAAACACATGCACCAGATAATCGAACAGATAGTCAATGTCCTCTGACCATTCCGGCACTTCAACACCGAGTGCCCTCTGCGCACGACGATATTCTCGCTCGACCAGTATATCGAACGGCGCCCGCTGCCGCGCCGTCTCATACGCCTCCACCGCGAGATCATGCCACTCCAGGGTACGGTAGGCATCGCCCAGTTTGGCATGCAGTACCGGGGAATCCGGGTGCAGGCTCAGGGCACGCTCGTTCAGGTGCAGGCGCGGCAAATACGCTGAGACGCGATACATGGCGAGGTTGAGTGTGTTGTGACTTCGGTGCGTTAGCAGGTAATCACGCACGAACGGCTGCAGGTCCTGCAGCGCCTCAAGATGATAATCATCAAGCTCCGAGCGCAGACTAATGAACTGAAGGCGCGTGTCGCTTGCGTCCGGGTGCTCCTCCAGCTCTGACCGGTACATCTCGAGCGCTCGCTCAGAGTCCCGAGCGCGGTGACCGTAGCCCGTACGGAAATCGTTGGCAATGGACACAGCCGGCCAGCGAAAAAGCAGTTGCAGTTGGCTGTTGCCCTCCAGATAAGGAGCTGCCGAATCCACCAGTTCCTGCAATTCAACATCGGAACCGCCCCAGCGGGGCTGCAGTCGAGTCAGGTGCTCCTGACGCACAATATAGCTGTAGGGGTTGGCATCCAGATAACTGTCGTACAGCACCCGGGCCTGATCATTGAGATGGGTCTGGCTGCCATACAGATTCACCAGTATCGCCACCGCATAAGGCTGCTCCGGCGCCAGAACCCGTGCGGATTCGGCATAAACAGATGCCCCTTCCAGGTAGGAGCTGTAACTGTCCATGCGCTCGCTGCTTATGGTGTTGGAGAATCCGAACCCACGATGCGCCCACGCTGCTTCCCACAGATGGTTGGCCATAAGCACAGCAGCCAGGTAGCTGTCGGGATGTTCGATGGTCCAGAATTGAAGGGCAGATTGAATTTCCAGATCATAGACCGCCGAAACCTCGAGCCGTTGATGGCAATCCAGTTCCAGCCTTCCCAGCACCGGCGGGTTGTCAAAGCAGGGGGCGAAATAGTCTTCCATGGCTGTGTAGTCGGCATCCCGAAGCCATTGCAGCACGCGCTGCTGGCTCTCCTGATGGGAATAATCTCGCAGCGGTGACTGGTGTCGCTCTACCGGTTCCGGATGCGTGATCAACTCAGTTCTCTGCTCTGAAAAACCCCGCGTTTGGGCATCGCCGGGCAGTGGCAAAGCCTGAAAACACAGCAGGGCCACACTGCCCACCAGAATGCGGCTGCCACCACCGAGTCCCTGAAACATAAACTACAACCTTCCCTATACGATCTATTGACATACTAGACGTCAATATTTTTGTTGGCAACCAAACACCAACTGCAACTGGCTCTGTGGTGTGTTGTACGCCGAACTGCACCGAGTGCATGCACTGCGGGCCTTGAGGTGCATTAAATCTTCAGTGGGTGTCCGGAATCCTTCAATAATCAGTTGCTCTTGCACCATCGCGCTCCAGGCGTTCAATCATGCGCCGAAAACGTTGTTCACTGACGACCCTCACCCCAAGCTTTCGTGCCTTGACCGACTTGCCTGAGCCCGTCTCCCCAAATGGCACCACCAGAAAGTCGGTCTTGCCAGAAACCGATCCGACAACCCGCAAACCTGCTGCGGTGGCTCTGCTTTTCCATTCCGAGCGTGCAATGGACATTTCGCCGGTAAAAACAACCCGAGCCTCCGGCTTGAGTAGATAGTCTTCGTTGGTCAGATCCAGACCGATGGGATTGGCCCGGGCCTCAGCCACCTCTTCAGAGCCCAATTGCAGAGCTGCACCGACTAGTTCCAGATCATACTGTTCATGGGCAGAGATCGAACCACTGCGCCACATGCTGCCTGCCAGCCCTCTCAGGAAGGTTCGATGAACCTCCATTACCTGAACCTCGCTGAGCCCCAGCTCTGTGCGCAGTTCCGCCAGTGCCTGCTGCTGCTCGGTGGAGATCTCGCGATCTTCCAGAACCCACTCCACAGCAGCCAAATAACGAGATTCCGGTGTTTCCTGATCCATGGACCAGGCCTCTACTAGCGGAGCCTCCCCATCACCCAATGGCGGCTCGTTGCCTGGCGCGTTTTCCACTTGCATGTGGGCACCCCCATCGCGCACAGTATTACGTGCAGGCACTATCGGCCGCAGGACCGGCTCCCATTGTGCAACCGGGACGGTGGGCCAGGCCCCCATGTTCTGGAAGCAGGTCTCCACCTCCCTCTGAACGGACCACGCCGGGAAACCTACCAGTTCTCTCGCCAATGCTGCAGTCGCTCGTGCGTCGGCCAGCGCATGGTGCGCCCCCTCCATCTGAATACCCAGTGCCTGACAGCATGCACCCAGCCCGGACTTTCTGAAACCCGACTGCCGCGCCAGCGTCATGGTGCAAATCTGCGGCAGTTGCGGCAAAGGGCTCTGCAAGCGTTCAAACTCCGCCGCCAACATCCCCAGGTCAAAGGCCGCATTGTGTGCAATCACTGCCCGCCCGGAAAGCAGGCTCAAGACATGTCCGGCGAAATCGGCAAAGGTGGGGGCGTCCTGCACATCCCGGGGGTAGATCTGATGGACTCTGACCACTAGGCCATGTCCCGTGTCCCGCTCCGGGTTGATCAGCGAGCACCATTCCCACTCCTGTTCTCCGTTTTCATCCAACCCAATAATGGCCATTTCAATGATGCGGTCAGACTTCGGGCTGAGACCGGTGGTTTCAGTATCGACAACTGCGTACATAAGTTCCTCCCTGCGCTACAACCTGACTTTCAGAAATTCACACAAACCCGACAGATCAGTGGTTTCATCGACCAGGGCGGCGCGCGTCAGATCATCCGGTAACATGGGCTGGAATGGCGAGAATGGCCATGCCTTCTGAGCGCCCTGCAGTGCCTCGGCAAACACCTGCTTCGCGCCTTCAGTGGCTAGCTGTTCCAGTACCCTCCAGACCTGTCGCTCAGGCTCACCTGCTTCGGAGGCTTTCTCGGAAACCACCACCTCAGCATAGTTGCCGACTACCTTGCGGCCCTTGGCTTCCAACAGCTTGGCCAGAGTTCGGTTCAAAGTATCCCCGGCGTAAGTCACGATCACGACTTTGCCACTGTCCGTTCGGCGAACCTGAATCGACTGCGGAGTCCAGCCCCCTTTGCCCGGGCTCTCTCGACACTGTGCGGCCATGACGCTCAATGCAGCAGGGTCGAGATAGTCCGGCAGCGGACAAAAGCCGTTGACCAATTCACCCACCCGTTGTGCGGTCTCCAGCGGCACATCAGGCCCACCGAACGACTGCCACTTGGGCACGATGCCTTCGCTCGCTCTGGCAGCCTTGACCAGATGGCTGTCAAAATCCACGCTAAGCGCTTTCCAGAGCTTACCCGCAAGGGTGAAGTAGAATGGCAGTTCCAGCCCTTCGACAAAACTGCTGTCCAGCGTGCCCACCTGAGTGCGGCCTTCCATCACGTCGTAAAGCGGCGCCGTGCTGAAGACGGCAAACAGCTTGCGCCAGTTGCCTGACAGGTAGCGTTTCTCTGCGGCTTCACCAACCACCAGAACACCGTCGGCCTCACGAAGGAAATCCTCCGCCAGCATATGACGAATCAGTCGGTCATACTCTGCCTTTTCGATCTTCGAAAACGCATAGGTGTCACCTAGCAGCGACCACCCTTCGTCAGCCGCAATGCCATGGTTCTGAAGCGACAGGCAAAGAATTTGATGAGCCAACAGATGAAAGGCGCGCTGGCGCAATCTCAGAGACTCCGAGCGGTGCTCGATGCCCAGCGATACTGTTGCCGTCAACAACAGCAGGTCGTCTTCATCCTGTGTCAGGCCGCGAAAGTGCCGGGGCTTGCCCGGCCGTCGCCCGGTCCGGCCCACCCTCTGCAGAAAAGCACTGGGGCTGCTGAGCCCGCTCATTTGTATGACCCGGTCCAACTCACCGATATCGATACCCAACTCCAACGTAGAGGTGCTGATGATGGCTTCAATGCCCTGCTCCCCAGCTTGCTGAATCAGGTTTTCCGCTTCTTCCCGAAAGAACTTGCTGACATTGGAGTGATGCGTTCGCACCCGAATACGATCATGCGTGAACTGCTGCAGTGCCTTGGCTATGTCTTCCGCTCGGGAGCGTGACCGTACAAAGGTAATGCTGCGCTTGCCTTTCAACTCTGACGTCAATGTTGTAAGCAGGCGCATATAGGCGCGCTCTGTCGTTGGCGTCTCTTCCGTCTCGCCCCGGTCGTCAAAATGATGCACCAGAAAATCGTTGCGCTGACCGGCCTTGCCCGAAACCTGAATCCGCCTGGCTGGCTGACGCACACCACTCAGCCATTGACACATGGCATCCGGGTTGCCGATGGTGGCGCTGACCGCTATGCGCTGCAACGGCCGCCCAATCCCCGCTTCCAGTCGCGCCAGCAACGCCAGTAAATGTCCGCCTCTGTCACCACCGGCGAAATTGTGCGCCTCATCGATCACAACCGTGTCCAACGCCCGAAAGAACTTGCGCCAGGCGGGTTTGCGCAGAAGAATGGCCTCGATGGATTCTGGTGTGGTCAGCAGCAGGTTGGGAGGCGCCCGAAGACTCTCCACTTTTTTGTCCTGACTGACATCACCATGCCATTTGAAGGCGTGCAAGCCGCAGCAGCGAGCGTAGTCTTCGCCACGCATCTCAAGGTTATTCAGCAGCGCCCGCAGCGGCGCAATGTAAAGCACCTGAACCGAATCCTGTGGTTCAAGTGCTGCCCTGGTCAGGGCAGGGAACAACACTGCCTCTGTCTTGCCGCCCGCCGTGGGCGCCTCAATCACGCAGCTTTCACCGCTCAGGATCGGATCCAGCGCTGCTTCCTGAATGGGGCGCAGCCCGCCCCACCCCTGTTCCTTGATCCAGCGCTGAAGCCCCGGGTTCAGCTTCTCCAATGCCTGCACGGCCATCATTCACTCCTATTCGGTGATCAGCCGCATCAGGGCCTCATTGGCCTCGGGGTCTTCTTCTGGATCAGCGAAGCACTCACTGGCCTGAATCTGTGGATTTTCTTCACAGATATCGAGCACGTGCACCAGTTGGCGCAAAAACGGTCGAGGCAGGCGGTCGATACAATCGCCACCGAACTCTGTCCACTTGTCCACCAGTGCCTGTAGGTCTCTGTCCGGGAGGCGCTGCTCGGCCTCCCAGTGGTAGGCCCTGGCATGAATGCTTCGCGCCCGGGTCGCCAACTCAATCAACCGCTCCCGGTTGAGCCCTTCGAGTCGAATGACCGGCTGGCGTACACTGTTGAAGCTTTCCGTCAATTCCGGAGCACAAACACGGTGATACAGTGCCTCATAGCTCGCCAGACCGTAGCGACGATCATCGAAGAAGGTATCGGTACCTGTGGAGACCAGCAGACAGCGCGGCAGGCGATTCTCGCCGACTTCATCAATCAGGGCCCGCAGGGTTTCATACGCCTGATCCCGTGTGCCCTTGTGCGGACGTCGCCGCACCAGCTCCAGCTCATCGATAAGGATCACCAGGCCCCGCAAGTGCGTCACCTCGATGATCTCGAGCAATGCACGGAGCCTGGGCAACACCTGTTCCGGCTCAAGGCTTCCGCGTACGCCAATCTGGCGCAGTGCCGAGTTGGGCAGGCTTCTGTCGCCCCGCAGCCAGGCGCGCGCCTGCATCGCCAACTCCTCATTGCCGGCCATTCTGGCTTCGTAGAAGGCCCCAAGTGCCGGCGCCAGACCTGCATCGAGAGAGGCCAGTTGGGACAGCTGCTCCTGAATGCGCTCGCGAACGAGCGTTACCAGTCGTGCACGATCCTGCGGATTGCGGGAAGAAATGCCTTCCACCTGTTCCGTTCGCCGCTGCATGGTCAGCAACCAGGCTTCGAGAATATCTGACAGGCCGCTTGCGCTGCGCTTCTCGGGCACACGCAAGCCATCCATCATGCCGAGATAGAAATCAGCGAGGTTCGCCAGTGACATTTCTGCACTGACGCGAACTGTCGCCACAGCAAATCCCGAATCGAGTGCTGCGTCCCGCAGCCAGGCCATCATGAAGGACTTGCCTGAACCGTAGGCCCCTCGTATGAATTTGAACGCACTGCGCCCGGTTGCTACATAGTTGAACTGTTCGCGCATGTGACGCCGAGCCTCTTCCTGCCCCACATACATCATTTCCAGGTTGCGTTCCGGCACAACGCCCTGCCGGAGTGCATCAATGATGTCGCGAGCAGCCCATTTATCCAGGCGCTCTGCCGAACTCTCAGCACCGTCGACCCATTCGTATATGTTGGACGAACCGGCACTGCGAATCCGGATCGGGGGTGGGCCGACCTCGGCCAGTTTTCTCAGCAGCTCAGCCATATGGGCCTTTGGCAGCATCCAGCCCAGACCATGCCGTTCGGCTACCCGCTGTACATCCCGTTCAGTGAGCGAGCGTGCTTCACGGGTCAGCGCTAGCATGACCTGCTGATCCTCGGCGAGCATCGGGTAATTCTGAAAGGCGTATTCGAAGCCGGGCACTGCGCTTGCCGACACTGCCTTGTCCCTGCCGGATTCCTGCAGAGCCGGTTGGTCCTCTTCGGCAGCAACAGGCATCACCGAGTCCGTTACCACTGCTGCCTCCAGAGCCTCTTCTTCCTCCGGCGCAGGCGCGGCACAGAGTCGCTCGATTACCTCGTCCTTCAGCCCGTAAATCGGGAGATTCATCTTGCGACAAATTGCCACAAGGTCCTTGCGTCGCAGTTGCTGAAACATCGTGTATTCAGAATAGGGGCTTTCGACCAAACGGCTGATGCGGTCCGCCTTGGTGCCAGAGCGCGGCAGCCCGAGAGCGGCCAACATCTCATACAGGAGGTTTCCCGAGAACGTGGACAACAGACCATACAGCTCTTCGGCTCCCAATTTCCGTGGCGGCTCCTCTTCCACTTCCTGGACCACCTCTTCCTCTGCGTCGGTGTGTTCCGGCGGATGATCGAAATGGGCTATGATCCGGGATACCAGTTCTGCCTTGACCAGGGACACCTGCATTCCCAAGCCCCGCGCCAGATCTTTCAAATCAGCCAGAGACAGCATCTCCAGCACCGAACTGGGCGAAATCAATCCCTGTACCAGCCGCTCGATACGTTCATCCTTGGAACCGCTGAGTGGCAATCCATGAGCCTCCAGTGCGCCTCTGAGGTGCGCGCCCGTCAGTTGATCAAGCAACACTCGATAGTCGGCGTCATGCAACTCCATCCCCCAGTACCGCCGAATCTGGAGGCGCACTTCGTCTGCAAGGATGTACTGCTCGTCCAATGCCAGAACAATGCCACGTGACAGTAGATAGTTTCGCGCGCTTTCGTAGGCCTTGCTGCCGTCCCAGAGTCTGCGAATTTCCGGATGATGCTCGATCAGCAAATGCTCGCGCATGCTCATGCCAAGTGCTTCACGCAGCGCTTCCAGCATGCGCGCCTCACTTTCATTGACCCTCTGCTCATCCTCCCAGGCTGCTGCCAGCATGGTCCGATACAACCCATAGTCTTTGTGACCAGGCAGTCCAGCACCGGACTCTACCCAGACCGTCAGTTCATCGGTCCGACGCAAGACCCGCTCCCGGAAACCGGCAGCGCTCACCGCATGGTCCGGCTCTTCCATCAGCAGTTTCAGAAAAGCATACGTAGGCGGGTAGGAGGCAGACAGTACACCGGCAACATAAGAGAAAGAACCGAGTGCGGCCGCTATTTCCTGCTCAACAATAATTCTGGGCAACCTGACATTGGCTACCTCGTCCAGTTTGTCTTTCGCAAGGTGGTCCAACCCCTCATCGGTGGATTGCTTCAGAACCTCGATAATATTCACGACACCTCCTTTTCGCTCTGCCATGCCGAGACGTCATTGACCGGCAAAGGCTGTCGAGACAGCCTTCACGTCTACAACGCTCCCCTGATACAACAATAGACCATAATCCCTGTACAGTGCCTTCTGGAGATACTTCCCCTTTCTGAGTCAATTGCCGCTCAGGACTCACTGTTCCCCTGCGCCTGGCTGTCGGCCGCAGTACGGACGCAGTTCCGACCGGATTGCTTGGCCAGGTACATGGCTCGATCAGCAAGGCCGAACAGGTTGTCCGGAGACTGCTCATGGGTGGGGTAGCTGGCTACACCAATGCTGACGGTCAGCTTGATGGGCTTGTCAACGCCGTCACATTGGAGGGAGTCGGCCTCGACGGACCTGCGAATGCGCTCGGCCATTGCGCTGGCCTCCGGCGCATCCATTTCCGGCAGCAGGATGACCAGTTCGTCGCCTCCGTAGCGACCGATGTGATCGACCTCGCGAACAGTCCGCTGCAACCGGCCACTCAACTGACGGAGTACCTCGTCCCCCACATGGTGGCTGAAGTCATCATTGATTTGCTTGAAGTTGTCCACGTCGACCATCAGCAAGCTCAAGGGGTTCTGATAGCGCAAAGAGCGGGCGGACTCTTCCTGAAAGCGTTTCTCCAGTTCGCGCCGGGTGGCGAGTCCGGTCAGGGAGTCGCTGGCCGCCAGCCTGGCCAGCTCCCGCTCCATCTCTCTGCGCTCGGTAATATCCAGACCGATGGCGATGGAGCCGATCATGTGGCCGTTTTCATCAAAAAACCGACGGGAGTTCCAGGAGATGAATTTTTCCTGCCCATCCCTGGATCTGATGCAGGTTTCAAAGTCCTTCACCTCGGCCCCCCTTTCCAGAATGTCAGTAACCTTGGTCATGACCTCCTGGCGGTAATCCGGGTCTGGATACAGCCACTCCCAGATGGCCGGGTTGTCGAACACCTCCTCCCGGCGATAACCACTGATTTGCTCAGCGGCCTTGTTCCAGACCGTGATTCTTGACTGCGGATCCAGCACATTGATCCAGATGCTGGCATTGTCGATGATGCTTTCCCGAAACTGGCCCAGGCCGTGCAGCTGGCGGCTTTGCTCATCCTGGCGCCTGACATGTCTGGCGGTAATGCGCAAGAAATGCAGCATGATGGCAAACAGAGCCAGACTGGTGACAATGACGAACCCCCAACCCTTGAATGTCTGCAGTTGCGTCAGGCGCTCGGGATCGGCCACCCACTGCTGCAGAAGCCAATCCGATAATGCAATCCACAGAAAGGCGACCACACCGTACACAATGGCAACCTTGGCGGCTTGCCTGACCGGATCAATCGAGGTCTGCTGATTATCCATCAAGTCCCCTTTCGCGAATCTGTCAGGCCGAGGCCTTGCCTTCACCTGGCGGGGTCAGACTCGCAGTGTCTCGAGCTGTTGATTCAGCAGATTGGTGGAACCTTGCTTTCAGACCATCTCCTGCTGAATATATATAATTAGCGGCTGTTCGCCGAACAAATGAAGCCAGAAAGCTGGTTTACGCCGTCATTGATCAGCAGCAGAGATTTCGGGTCGTTGCCCTCCGGCAGCTCAATTACCCGCCGCTGGCATCAGACCGGACGCGAAAGGTGGCAGGCACGCTTTGATAGAGTTCAACAGCTTGCTGGTGCATAGCACGGTGTACGGTTCGAATGCCCTGATAGCCCATTTCAAAGGGCGACTGTTCAACCAAACCCAGCATGTCCCCGTCTTCAACGGCCTGGATCAGTCTCGGATTGGCATCAAACCCGATGTGAATCGGTCGGTCGGCAACGGGCAGGCGTTTGATCGCTGCCTGGGTACCCAGGCTGGTGGATTCATTGGGGGTAAAAACGACCTCTATCTCCGGGTGGGCAACCAACAGCGCATAGGCATTCTCGCGCGCATCTCCAACTTCCGTGCCCAGGTAATCCGACACAACCAGCGTGACTCCCGCGTCCTGCAGGGTACGAATAAACGCCTCTTCCCGCTCTGTCGTGGTTGCGACCTCCGGGTCCATACGAAACACCGCCACCTGCCTCTCGGTTCCCAGCGCATTGATCATTTCCCGCGCCGCCAACGCCCCGGCATAGTCGTTGTCCGTTTTTATAACGCTGACCCGGTCGCCACCGATGTCGCGGTCGACGAACACTGTGGGGATGCCTTCCGCGTTCAGGCTGGCGATCCTTTCAAGATGAGTAACGGAGTTGGGTGCCAGTACCAGTCCGCGGCAACCCAGGTTGGAGATTCGCTCGATCAGGGCTCCCTGAGCCTGCACATTGATTTCATCAGCAGCACCGCGCGTGTAGAGGGTCAAACCCAGTTCGTCGGCGGCCGCCTCGGCGCCACGTTCGACTTCTCCCCAGAAGACATATCCGCCACCGGCTGTAATTACGCCAACGCAATCTGCATGGGCATAAAGGACGGAACCGAAGAGCCAGCCTAATATTGTGAGTTTCAGGGTCCTCATCGCCACCTCCAGGCCAAGCGTACTGCAACGGGGCAGGACTTCGTCAACATCCCGTGGTCAGCAAGACACTACACCGCGGGGACGCAGCGCATTGGCCAAGCCAACCTTGTTGCTCACTCCCAACTGTCCATACACCTGTCGCAAGTATGTCCGCACCGTCGCTGGTGTTACTCCGAGGCACCGCGCCACTTCCTTGTACGACATTCCCTGTGCATACAAATGCGCCACACTCCATTCACGGGGCGATAGCCGAAGGTCTTCCTTGCTGCTGATCTTCACTGAAGACCATCGGCCACAGGGCTCGACCATCAGCCGGGCTCCCTGGCCCTTGTGAGGTAGCCGGGCACGGGTTGCCAGCATCGGCAGCAAGGGGTCTGGCAGGTATGTGCCTCGCCAGTTGTCGAAGCATTCGTCCAGCACCCGGCTCAACGCTTTGCCAATGTACAGCACCCGACCGTTCGAGTTGGCCAGGGCCAGACTGTCCCAATGGCCCTGAAGGCTGCCGTGATTGGCCTGACGCAGACTGCGTTCCCAGCCACTCAATACATGTGCACTGAAGGCCTCCAGCCAGTCTGCATCCATGCGCTTGAATTTTGGCTGGGGCTTGTCTCGATAGATGGACACGAAAAACAGTAAGCCACTCGACGGGAACTTCAGGGTGATGGCCAGACAATGGTACAACCCGTGGCGCTGGCTGAACTCGACCAGTGCCGCAGGCTCATTGATGAGATTGTCATCTGAACCATTGTAGATGACCGGTTGTCCCAGCTTCTCCATGGAAGCACGCGCAAAATGATCGCATCGGGCAATGGTATTCCACTCTTCAGCGAACTGCGGGCTCAACCCCAGGCTCCCGTGCATGACGTTTTTGGCCGACCCTCCCGGTTGGCCGGCTTCAACCTGACCCCACCAGGCGGAATCAAACGGCACCAGAGCTTTTAGCTCTGAGACAGCCCTGCTCAACCAGGTATCCGGGTCGGTGGTCTGGGTCAATTCTGATAGAGCGAGAACGCTTCGGCTGAACAGGCGCAACTGATGGGCAGTCAAGCTCATGGCGGAACTCCTCGACCTGAGGGTAGAAACCTGAACCCTGGCCTTTTTTTATTTATATGGCCGGTCAGTTCGGTTATCCGAGGTGGCGCAAGGCCACCTCAGTCTTGGAGTCAGATATACCCCCAGTCCTTCGACAAGTCAAAACCCCGGGGGAAGAAATGGGCCGTTCAGAGCTGATCGGCCACTTGTTGGAAGAACTCGATGTTGGCGTCCTCCCAGCCCAGGGGACTTTCGGGATAACTCAGCTTGACGATGACCACATCACGGTCCGGATCAACGTAGATAAACTGGTTGAACAATCCAATGGCAGAGTAGGCATTGCTGTCGGTCAGCGTCCACCACTGGTACTGGTAGCCGAACGGCGAGCCAGGCTCGGTGGGTTCAAAGCCGTCGTCTGCCACAGTGGATGCCTGCACCCAGTCAGACGAGACGACCTGGCGCCCGTTGGCTACGCCCTCGTTCAACATCATCAACCCAAACCGCCCCAGGTCGCGCAGCGTGGCATTGAAGCCGGCGCCGTAGAACTCATCCCCCACCGGCTCCGGACCGTCCATAATCCAGTAGCCCGGAAACTCCATGCCGGCGGGTTGCCACAGCTTCTCGGCCATATAGTCTGCCACCCGGGTGCCGGTTGCCTCTGCCAGCACACAGCCGAGAATACTGGTATCCAGCGTCGCGTAGTTGAACTGCTCGCCTGGCTCATTGTCCGGTTCGGATCTTTCAGCGTAATCACACCAGCGGTAGCGATACGCCACCAGTGCGTTATCGTGCACCTCGGTCAGTTGGGTCTCGCTGCCGAACTCATAGCGCTCTTCCCAGTTAACGCCAGAGCGCATGCGCAATACATCTTCCAGTGTCACATCGTCATAGCCGGAGCCGGCCATCGCCGGCAAATAGTCCGTCACCCTGTCATCCAGACTGCCTATGTCGCCTTCCTCCAGAGCGATTCCGACCAGCGTTGCGATGATGGACTTGGACATGGAGTAGACGGTATGGCGACTGTCCGGCGCCATGCCGTTTCTATACTGCTCGTGCACGATGGCTCCGTCCTTGATGACCAGCAGCGCATTGGTGCGTGTTTGCTCCAGAAAATCATCCAGGCTGTTATCCTCGCCCTCGAACACAAAGGGGCCGTTCAAGGTCTGCGGACGCGAAGGCAACTGCCAGACATCGGAACCGGCAGCCACGGTTCGGGTCGAAAACATCTGGTCGAAGTGCTGGAAAGTGAGATAGTTGAGGCCCGGATACATCATGTTGGCACGCGCATCAATCAGGGTCGGACTGGTCCAGTCGATGGATTCTGCCTGAACTGACGACATTGCGGCCATGGAACAGGTCAGGGTAGTGAAAGCCGCAATGGTGAGAGGCTTGGATGAGATCATCAGGTGATTCCTTATTGTTGTAATGGTCACCATAATGCTAGGAAGTTACCGAAGATGGCGTAACCTCTGCAGATGCAGGGGCTAGTGGCAACTATACGGGCAGCCTAAGGTGAGGATAGATCTCGAAATGCCCAGTTCTGCAGCATCGGCTCAATCTCTTCATGTAGAACTTTTGTGGCATACCTGATGGGCTCAGCCAGCTTGAGGTGGTGCGGCGCGATCATCGAAAAAGACAGTTTTACCCGTGGCTTGAAAGGGCGAACAACCGTGCGAGCTGTCTGTGTTGCGCGCGCAGAAAACGGGTCCATGAGCGCAAGGCCAACGTTTTGCTCAACAAGGCTTCCTGCTGTCGCGGCGAACAGAATTTCCGCCGTGACATTCAGTGAAATCTTTGCATTCGAGAAGACATCATTAATCTGAGGGCGGATGCTACCACTCTGTCCCAACACGATAAGCGGCTCATTCTCGAGCTGCTCAACATAGATGATCTTCGAGCTCGCCAGAGCGTGGTCACGTGGCAACAAACAGACGGCGTCGACGCTACTCTCGTGGATGACATTAACATCGCTGGTACCACTCGGCAGCGTACAGAACCCGAGATCATGCTGGCCGCGGGCTACCTGGTCGGCAATGGCCAGCGAGTTGTCGGTGTGGATACTGAAGCGCATTTCTGGATATTGACGCCGCAAGGCACCCACCACCATAGAGACGAACCCCAATGACAAGAAAGGCGGCGCTGCGATTCGCAGCAGCGTTTGCGGAAAGCGCTTGATCGTCCGCGCCGCCTGCTCGATCTGATGTAGCCCCAGGAACACACGCTGCACTTCTTCCATAAGGCGCAAGGCGTTGTCCGTCGGCTTCAATTTTGGGCCATTACGTTCGAACAAGCGCAAGTCGAGACTGGCCTCGAGATCAGCGATCAGTCGGCTCACCGCAGGCTGGGTGATCGAGAGCATCTGCGCCGCAGATGTCATGCTCTGCGTGTGCATCACCGCGCGGAACGCTTCAACCTGGCGCAGGGTGATATGGGGAAGTCGGTCTAGCTCTTGACGCTCTTTCATAATATTTTCACATGATAGAATGCATAACTGCGATTTGACATTATGATCAGCAAATCCGACCCTTTGTCAACGTACTGATGGTTCATCACCACCTGTTAGTGTTAAAAAAACAAAAGGGCCGAACAATGAAAAACATCTACAAAGTGATCGCATTTTGTACCGTCACAATGGGCATGACGTTTCCTGTGCATGCCCAGGTACTCCGACTCTCTACACAAGCCAATGCGCCTCATCCATGGATTGATGCCGCCGAGGCGCTGCGCAGCGATATGCTGGAAGCGACTGACGGCCGCGTGGATATCCAGATTTTCACTGGTGGCGCACTCGGAAATGATGCCACCGCACTCGATGAGATGCGTATGGGCACGACTGACTTGCTTATCGGTGGTACCCAGGAAGCCACCCCCTTCTTTCCTGAATTTCAGCTATTCAGTCTGAGCTATCTGTTCGCCGATGAAGAGGCCCTCAGAACAGCCGTTGCACCCGATAGCGAAGTGTCTTCCTATTTTGAAGACGTCTATGAACAGAGCGCCAGTGGGCTCAAACTTCTCGCTCTTACCGGCGGCGGTGTACGGAACCTGAGCAACAACAGACGCCCCGTGACCTCAATCGAGGATATTGCGCGAATGCGCATGCGCGTTCCAGGGTCGCGTATGGATGCCTTGATGTGGGAAACCTCGGGGGCGCTTCCCACCTCGTTACCGTTCACCGAGTTATATACCGGCATGCAGACCGGGGTAGTCGATGCATTCGAGAGCACCATTAGTGCCTATGTCGCCAACAAGCTCTACGAGGTAGCAAACTATCATGCTCAGACCGAACACCAGTTCATGGTCAGCCACATCACCATGAGCCAGGCAAGTTTCGACAGGCTGAGTGAAGAGGACCAGGCAGCGTTGATGCAAGCGGCTAGCCGTGCATCCCAGGTCGCCATTGATGCAGGCATCGACTACGACAGGTCTCTTCTCGAACCCCTGGTAGAGAGCGGGCAGGTCATACTCACCGAGGTGGACAAGGAGCCATTTATTGAAATTGTGTCCCCACTCCACGACCGTGTTGCCGCTGACCTGGGCGTGACGGACCTGCTCGAACTGATTCGCAGCATTGACTAACAGGCCGCCGCGAATAACACATGCAACAGCCTCTTCAGAGCCGAGAAGTAGATATGCTAAGAAAGTTAAATGACCTGATAGAAGCAGCACTAAGGATAACAGGGGGCATACTGTTCACCGCCTTTGTCATTACTGTTCTCTTTCAGGTCATCTCTCGAAACTTTATCTCCATGTCTTTCGTCTGGACCGACGAAATAGCCATGTTCTGCTTCATCTGGAGTGTTTTCATAGGGGCAGCGACAGGGTATCGAAAAGGCCTTCACTACGTCGTAGAGATCATTCCCGAGCAGTATGTCAGGGCCAACAAGCTGCTCAAGCTGCTAGCGCTCTTGCTCGGCTTCCCATTGATCTGGGTCCTCACCACCAGCGGCTGGGATTACGCACAGCTTGGCTGGCGCCGATACTCCTTTTCGCTGGGCTACCCGCTGTTCTACCAGAATGTTGTTGTTCCCATCAGTGGCCTGGTGATGATCTTGTTCACCATAGAAATAGCCATATGCAGCATCAGGGAACTGTGGGCAGACACTCTTGTTAGAAAGAAGGCAAGCAAATGACATCCGTATTTCTTCTTCTTGGTAGCTTCCTGGCATTGATTTCGCTGCGAGTCCCCATTGCATTCGCCATCGGGGTAGCGTCATTAATAACGGTCATCAATCTCGGCTTGCCACCCACATCGGTGGTCAACCAGATGCTTTCAAACATCAACTCTTTCGCGCTATTGGCAGTACCGTTCTTCTTGCTGCTCGGGCGCCTGATGAATGATAGTGGTATCACCGACAGGCTAATGGACTTCGCTCAGTCGGTGGTGGGTCACATCAGGGGTGGCCTGGGACACATCAATGTGCTCGTCAGTATGATGTTTGCCTCTATGTCCGGTTCGGCCGCTGCCGATACGGCGAGTGTTGGGGCCATCATGATCCCGGCAATGACCAAGGCCGGCTACCCGGCTCCCTTCGCCGTCGCCTTGACAGCGACCTCGTCGACCCTCGGTGTCATTGTGCCCCCGTCGATTCTCTTTATCATCTACGGTGCCTTCGGAAATATATCGATTTCCGCGCTGTTTCTGGCAGGCATACTACCGGGAATTCTCGTTGGCCTGGTACAGATGGGTTATACCTACCACGTTGCCTCGCGCTATCGTGTCACCAACCCGAAGAAGGTCAATTTCCGTGGACGAGTACGCGCAGGAAAGACTGCCGCACCCGTTCTCCTTATTCCCATCATTATCCTTGGCGGAATCACCAGTGGCTTTTTCACCGCTACCGAGGCAGCGTCTGTCGCAGCGCTCACCGGCCTGATACTGGCGGTCGTCGTCTACCGAACGATCAAGCTTAACCAGTTATTCGGAATATTCTCATCAACGGTAGTCGCCTATTCGCTGCCGATGTTTGCCGTCGCTGCGGCGGGCATCATGGGCTGGCTGATTGCCTATCTCGGAGTAGCACGTGAGGTGGCAGACCTGATCATTTCCATTTCAGATCATTCGATAGCCATCATGTTCATGGTCATGCTGTTTTGTGTCGTCATCGGGACCGTATTGAGCCCCATGACAGCCGTCATCATCTTTCTCCCTATCATACAGGAGTTGACGGCGGTGGCGGGCATCTCGGATATTCATATGGCACTGGTCGTGTGTCTGTCCCTTGCTGTGGGTCTTACGACGCCACCCTATGGAATTTGTTTGCTGATCGCAGCACAGATCGGCAATGTGTCGATGCCTCGCGCCTTCCTGGCGGTCCTCCCGATTATCGGGCTAACGCTATTGGTGATCGCCAGCGTGGTGCTGCTGCCAGACGTTTTCCTGTTCCTTCCACAAAGCTTCTTTCCACAGTCATTTCCGGTTTCAGGCTGATAGCGTAACTTCACCGACAAGAGATAATCATGAAAGTTTCTATTCTAGGCGGTGGTGCCGTGGGGATCACCTATGCGGCACTGCTCGTTAACAATGGCTTTGAGGCGATGGTTTACTCGGAGTCCTCCAGTGCACACGCCGGTAATACAATAGTTGAAGGCGCCGTAGAGTTTCATGGGAGCATCCCCTATACCAGGAGCATTGAAACGGCAGTCAAGCATGCAGATGTACTGCTGTGCGCACGCTGTGCGGGCGGGGTTCAGTCGCTAATCGAGGAAATCCTCCCCTACATAGCGCCCCATCAAACGTTGATATTCAGTGCCGAGCTATCCCTGAGCTCCAGCTACGCCGACATGAGGCTCCAGTCTCTCGGCAAGCGTGTTCCTATTATCTCGTGGTCGACTACCGTTGCCACCGCTCAGCGCTTAAGCGCAAACCATGTTATTAGCGGCACACTCAGAAGTAGGATCGACTATTCTGTCACCAGTCCACACCCTGCCAACGACAGTAAAGCGCTGCTCGAGTCCTTGTTTGGGCCACGTTTCCACCCTTTGCCCAACGCCCTGGCCGTTGCGCTCAGCAATCTGAATCCGGCCATCCATCTTGCCAACTCGCTGGCCAATCTCACGCGTATTGAAAAGGGGGAAAGGTGGGATAACTACGCTGGCATTACCCCAGCGGTGGGGCGCGTTATCGAGGCGCTTGATGGCGAGCGCATGGCACTGGCCGAACGTTTTGGTTTCCAGGTTCGCGACGTATTCGAGCATTACCTGCAGACTTTCCCGGGTTTGGCGCCGGGCAGTGTCTCGGAAATGGCCGCGCGGGTGAGTGAGAAGGGGCCCACTGCCCTGGGGCCACGCTCGATCGACACCCGCTACCTCACTGAGGATATCCCCTATGGTCTTGTCCCCCTGGTCTGTCTGGGAGAACAGGCCGGTGTCGCCATGCCACTTCACAACGCTGGCATAAGACTGGCTTGCGCTTATACGGGGCGCGACTTCTTCTCCGAAAACACCATGCTACCAGCCATTGAGGGGTACTGGCAGAAATAGGGCTTATGGGCATATCTACCCCCTCCTGACTTTGATCCGTGGAAGCGGTCAGACAAAATACTGAGTGCTGTAAAACCAGAGTTCAGGCACACGTTTATCTGCTGACGAGACCTTTATGATCAATCACAACACTTTGCAGTAAAAACTTAATGTCTTCTCGGTTTCCTCTGCCTGGCAGATATCCCGCCACGGGAAACGTGCTTTAACACCGGTCAGGGGCTGGTAGCCATAGCGCCGCCAAATGGGGTCGAGTGATTGGTAATTGTCGGGTTTCAGCGGGTGGTCGTCTGGCCGATCAACAGCACAGAAGACACACTGGCTTAAGCCCAGCCTTCTTGCCTGCGCTTCACGCTCCCCGAAAAAATGCCGATAAAGGCCCCGACCGCGGTAGCCGGGTAACAGTACCGATTCCGCGCAGTAGAAAACTTTGTCCACTATCAGGCCCGCGTCGATCAGGGGTTGGCGAAACTCCGATTCTGCATCGCGCATTGCCAGGCCCGTGGCAGCGCCAACGACCTGCCCACCGTCCAGTGCCAGCACGCATGTCGCGCTGTCGCTGTCGATGTAGGTTTGCAGGTACTGGCGCTCATAGTCGAGCGAGCCGTCGTAGAGGTACGGAAAACCCCGGAAGACGTCGATGCGCAGGCGGGCGACGTCGCCGAGCCAGGGTTCCAACTCGGCACCGGTCAGCGTTCGAGTGGTCAGGTCCGTCATGCGATTATATCAACCCCGGTTACTCAATTTTGCCCATAATACGGTTATATGGACACCCGAAACAGGGGCCTTGTCCTGTCTCTATCTGTTGCAGCTATTACACGTCGGTGTGAACAACCCATAGATCATCGCCATGTCGGGAGTGCTTGCGGGATCAATGGCTCGGGCTTTCTAATGTGTGACCCCATTTATCCGAGGCGTTCATAGAGACCCCTGGCGAGGTCAGCACCCATGCATCTCTTCTCTGTCCGAATGGTAGGCCAGTTCCATGGTGTCCGGTGAAAACGCCGCAAGCTCGCCGTAATACTGGCGTGAATCACATTCCACTGAGGTCCCGTAATCTCTCACGGTGAAATACCCTCGCCTGCTCACAAACAACTCATCCGACTCCGCTATCGAAGCCAGCTCATCTGGGGTAAAGACCATCTGCAGAATGTCGTCCGAGTTGAGCAGACTGACTGTCGTCAGGGGTTTTGCATAGAATCCCTCGACCACATACGGGAAAACCTCCAGGTCTTCCGGGATCAGTCTTATTCTGTAGCCCTCCAGAGTGTTCGAAAAGGGATCTCGAACGACCTGCAGTACCAGTTCACCACGCACGACCACCTCCCCATCGAAAGCGGTGGGATGGTAAGAGTGGACAGTCGAACTCACCTCGAAGGCGCCATCATGGTTGTTGAACTCTATTGCCGGCTCGTCAGCATTCAGGCCTAGGGGAAGGAACAACAGAAACAGTATCAATGTGCGCATAACCAAACCTCCTTGTGCGGCCGCCCACCAAGGGCGCCGCTGATGTAGCGAAGAACGGGAGCCTCGCCTCAGTGACCGAACCAGCGCCCGCCTCTCAACCTGGATGGGTCCTTGCCGCAGGTAATACGCACCATGTTCGAAATGGCGCCATTGGCACGCCCGTGATCCTTTTCGGTCAGGAACGCTTCAACATCAGCTTCCGGGGCATGGAGAATGACATCAAGGTATAGCCGTTGCTCCGACTCATCAAGCCAGGTCTCTTTCAGTTGAAAGGGATGGTGCAAAGCCGCCTGGAGTAATGCGGCTCTCTCCTGATCATTTTCGATCACGGCACTGTCATGCTCGGTCAGCGGAATCGTGACCCTGAAATCGGCATGGCCACTTGCAACAGCCAGTTCGAGCGAGTGCACTCCTTCATCAGACAGCAGTACCATCCTCAGATCCCGAAAGACAATTTCACCCATTCAATTCATCCTGATTATTTTCGGTGCGCCAACGACGAAATCTGCAATGGGCTTTCCAATCGGTGTGAACTGGCCAGGGGCCCCTCCTTTACCGGTGATACTCCCCCGCTCGCTCTGGCTGATAGACGATTTCCTCGATAGTCACACTCAGAGAGCCGCCGCCAGGCTTTGGCCATTCGATCTGATCCCCCTGAGCAAGGCCGAGCAAGGCACTGCCTACCGGGGCAAGAATCGAGATCTTGTTGCCGCTCGCATCCATGTCCTTCGGGTACACCAACGTCAACTCGAACTCTTCTTCCGAAGACTGCACCCTGAACCGCACTGTCGAGTTCATGGAGACGACCGTCGGCGGGACATCCTTCGGCTCCACTATGTCTGCCCTCGCCAGTTCGGCCTCCAACTCAGCCTTTCCAGGAAACGCGCCTTTTGACAAGGACGCCAACAGGCTCTCAAGCCGGTCTGCGTCCAGCGTTGAAATTACAATTTCCGGTCTTGCGTTCATGTTCAATGGTATCCCCAACTTTCCTGCTCACGCAGGTCTCAATGTTCATCACCTGTCAGCACTATGGTACCTGACAGGTGCGGTAGTTGCCCGGTCTGGATCAAACCAACATCAGCAATTCTTCGTTGTCCCGGTAGGGAATTGCCTGCTCGGGAAAACCCGCAGTTTCCAGAGCCCCGCCCTGAATACTGGTGACATATTTTAGAGTCATGGTTCTCCGGTGCCGGGTTGCCGAGTGAAATGAAATTCAGCGCACGCAGCGCGGACTCAATGGCGACGCTACACCCTGACTTTGTACTTGAGATCTTTTGCCTCGTCGCCTGTCATGCCCCGGAAGCCCCATTGATAGGGTTCCTGCTCCTTGATCGTGATCTCAACATCAACCGGAGCCAAACCAAGCTCTGCCTCTATTTCCTTGAATAGTGCCTTTATAAGCGCCTTTTGCGTTTCGGGTTTGCGCCCTGCCATCATGTTGATCTCGATGACGGTGTAGGCATCACTTCGACCCCCGGGGTAGTAGAAGTCCTCTCGCTCCAAGGGCACAAACCGGTGCGCGCGCTTGTCTTCCGGCATGCCCAAAACCGTTTGCATGCAGCCGTGGATCACATCCGAGAGCCTGGCCTTTATCGGATTCAACCGATCCTTGATCCCGTATACCACTATCATTCTGGTTCCTCCGTACGTGCAAACTGAGGTGGACCTTATCAGTTGGACAACTTGAAATGGTCTGGTCAGGCCTGAAAGCGCGATCACCTGTATCGATCCAGCATGCCAACGACGAACTGATCGTCCAATAGATCAATGGCTCCGAGCACTCCTGCCGATATTTCCTGGTCAGTCAGCCAGCGCGATCTCCAGCCGGACTGCCTGGCGCCAAGAATAACCTGGTGGTAATCAAGGTTTGCTGGAGGGTCGAATTCATCCAGCAAGCTATCTGCAATTTCCGCCGGGTTAACCGTGGCGCTTCCAATAATATGGAAGAATCGAAATGCCACTCCAGAGTTGGCCAGATCCAAGGCCAGTCGCAGTGTGAGCTGATCATCATGAATCCAGGCGACAACGAGATCAGGCGGTTCTGTGCCGAAGACATGTTGCTGTATTCGAGCCAGAAAATCATCTGCATTCGACCAATCCAGCTGCAGTGGGTGATGTTGTGCGCGATTGCGCAGTGCGTCATCAAGACGACTCAGGGAGCCCCTGGTGCGCGCCACGGAGGTAAACTGCTTTGAGCGTGCTGCCAGCTCAACCGCAGCAGCTCGAAGCATTCCGGTTGCTCCCACAGCGATTGTATGTCGATACATACTCACCATCCTCCAATCCTGACTCGAATTGTCATACGGAATCACCGATTCTCTCAGGCGCTGCCAATGAAATTCTCCAGCAGCATTTGGGCACGTTCAAGATTCCGTTCGCAAATGAACAAGCGAGTTCTGCGGTGGATTGCAAAGGGTACTTGTCATTTTCGAGGAAAAATGACAAGCTAGCTTTTCATATAGACAAGCTTTATGTGCGTTGCCCGAAAACTCACCAAGAATGGAGATTCTCATGGCTATAAATCATGTCGGAAGAGCTGGTCGGCTGATGCTGTGGATTTCGCCTGTCTTCATCGTACCTGGCGTCATTGTCGCGCTGTTACCGTGGCTGGAACAACAGAACGATGCGATTGTTCAGGGAGTTACCACTGCAACTGCGATCTTTGTGCTGGGCTACAGTCTGTTCATTGCTTCGCGCGTAAACCGTCGCCTGGACGAGGTGGAAGTCGCCGGCCAACGCGTCGCCAGCACAATAGGCATGACCATTGGCATGGTCGCTGCTGTGCTGGTGATGTTGTTTCCCCCTCGATGAATGCGCTGGTGGATCTGGCGACGGCCATTAGTGCAGGGTCGCCGGACAGAGCGATCAAGCATGGAATCACCATCGGTGTCATTATGGTCGTCCTCTTGCAGACTATGGGTACGATTGCCGTCTCCATCTGGTGGGCACGACGTCTCGGGAGACCGGCATGAGATACAGGTGGATGTTTGGATGAACAACCGTATCCGCGTACTGCGTGCAGAGAAGGGCTGGAGTCAGGCTGAACTGGCCGAGCGAGTGCGTGTCTCGCGCAATTCGATCAATGCTATCGAGAACGGCCGGTTCGATCCATCGCTGCCGCTCGCCTTTCGCATCGCCGATGCTTTCGACCTCAGTGTCGAGGAAGTCTTCGACAAGACGGATGCGTTGTAGTCTGGCCAGCCGATCTGCTCACGCAGGCCTCAGTGTCCATCACCGGTCAGCACCATGGTAATGGAAGTGAATAAAGTCTCGACCATCGAGATGGAATGCCGCCGTCTGCACTTCCTCAAGCACAGAGTATCCACGCAGCATATTCAGCAAGGGTCGCAGCGTCTCCAGTGTTTCGGCTTTCATGCTTGCTCCAGCAGTGCATTATGCCCGCTGTCAGCGATTCGTCCGTTGCAGTGTATTGTTGAGTGTCTCCATTGCCGGCATTTCTTCAAATTGTGTTCCGCTGCCACCGATCGTATCCCAACTGGCCCTGGAACCCACAAAAAGATGAACCGCCACCTGGCTGTCCCCGGCATCATCAAGCAGCCCGGCTGGCACCCAGTACTGGGTGCCATTCTCCATCAAATGAGGCACGGTGCAGCCGCATTGGTTGCAAAAGTCGTGGCGATAACCCGTTTCGGTCTTGTACGAACGAACGACATCTTCACCCTTTACCCAGGTAAAATGCTCTCTATTCAGAAAGGTGGCTGTGTCTGATGCAGAGCCAGATATTTTCCGACACAGGGAGCAATGGCACTGGTAAAAGTGAGGCAACAGCTCCCTTACCCTGAATTCCACACTGCCGCAAAGGCATCTGCCATTAATGCTCATGATATCCCCTGTCACTCAACACTATCAGCATATGCAACTTTGCACTGAATGAGGAGCGTCTGCACCACGGGCTGTTGGTATAGCTCACCAGGGACAGCTGATGCAAGTTGGGAGTGTGACCTGGGTCGCGTTTCGGCGGTGGGGTGGAGCAGATTTCAGATTTCCGCCAGATTCTTTCTTCTTATATATAAGCAACACTTTTTTTCCCTGCAGGTGGAGTATCGTACGACCAAAGTCGATATACTGCGCGCCAGATTCTGCTGACCAGGGATCCTGCTGGTTGGCGCTACGCTGACGACGGGACTCGTTGCCGCCATGCTGCTCGCGCTCATCATACTGCTGCCGTTTATCGGTGTGTTGCTACCGGTCTGGTTTCACCGGCACGGGCGCACAGCCTGTGCCTGGGCGACGGCGCTGCCGCCGGCTCTGGGGCTGGTGTTGCTGTTCAGTCAGGCGCCGGCAGTGCTGGCCGGTGAGGTACGGCGTTTCTCGCTGAACTGGATTCCGGAGCTGGGGCTGAACCTGGCGTTTCGTCTGGATGGTCTTTCCTTTCTGTTCTGCCTGCTGATTCTGGCCATAGGCCTGCTGGTCATTCTGTACGGCCGCTACTACCTCTCTTCCGATGACCCCATGGGCAAGTTCTTTGCCCTGTTGCTGCTGTTCATGGGCGCCATGCTGGGCGTGGTCACGGCCAACAACCTGCTGTTGCTGGTGCTGTTCTGGGAGGCCACGAGCCTGAGTTCCTTCCTGCTGATCAGCTACTGGAACGGCCGGTCCGATGCCCGCCGCGGCGCCCGCATGGCGCTGACAGTCACCGGCGCCGGGGGGCTGGCCATGCTGGCCGGTGTACTGCTGCTGGGTCATGTGGTGGGGTCATTCGATCTGGATGTGGTGCTGGCTTCAGGCGAGCTGATTCGCGAGCACGCCTGGTATCCGGTCATTCTGGTGCTGATTCTGCTGGGCATTTTCACCAAGTCGGCGCAGTTCCCGTTCCATTTCTGGCTGCCGCATGCGATGTCGGCGCCAACGCCGGTGTCCAGCTATCTGCATTCGGCCACCATGGTCAAGGCCGGGGTGTTTCTGCTGGCCCGGCTGTATCCGGCACTGTCGGGCACGGAGCTGTGGTTCATTCTGGTCTCCATGGTCGGGCTGATCACCATGACGCTGGGCGCGGTGACGGCCCTGTTCAAGCATGATCTGAAAGGCCTGCTGGCCTATTCCACCATCAGCCACCTGGGCCTGGTCACTCTGCTGTTCGGGCTGGATACACGGTTGGCCGTAGTGGCGGCGCTGTTCCATATCATGAACCATGCGACTTTCAAGGCGTCTCTGTTCATGGCCGTGGGCATTGTGGACCACGAAACCGGCACGCGGGATATGCGCCTGCTGTCGGGCCTGCGCAAATACATGCCGATGACGGCCATGCTGGGGCTGATCGCAGCCGGGGCCATGGCCGGGGTGCCGCTGCTGAACGGTTTTCTGAGTACCGAGATGTTTCTCGGCGAGGCAGTGGCGCAGCGAGTGCTGGGCGGCTGGAGCTGGGTGATACCGGTGGTGGCGGTATTCGCCAAGGTGTTCTCGGTGGCCTATTCCATCCGCTTTATTCACAGTGTGTTCTACGGCCCATCACAGCCCGAAGCACTGCCCAAGCCCCCGCACGAGGCACCGTTCTTCATGCGGGCACCGATTCTGATTCTGGTCGGCTTGTGTCTGCTGGTGGGCATTGTGCCCAACCTGATCATAGGGCCGCTGCTGGCGGCGGCGGCCACAACCACCCTGGCCAGCCCGCTGCCCTATTACAGCCTGGCCATCTGGCACGGCTGGAACCTGCCCCTGCTGATGAGCATGGTGGCCATGGTGCTGGGCACGGTAGCCTATCTGAACTTTGCGCGCCTGCTGCGACTCTGGGAACGTCTGCCGGCGGTCAATGCCATGGATGCGTTCGAGAACTTCGTGCATGACGTGGTGATTGTGCGCGCGCGGCAGGTCACCGGCCGGCTGGAAAACGGTTCGCTGCAGCATTACCTGAGCCTGCTGATTCTGGGCACTGTGGTGGTGGCCGCCAGCGGGCTCTGGGGGCTGGAACGGCTGAACGGCGGCGTGCCGCTGTCGGCGCTGGACCCGCCCAGTGTGGCCATTGCGCTGATCATGATGGTGACGGCCATCTATTCAGCCATCTGGCACCATGAGCGCATTGCGGCACTGATGTTCCTGAGCGTGGTGGGGCTGGGCATGGCGCTGATCTTTGCGCGCTTCTCGGCGCCCGATCTGGCGCTGACCCAGCTGTCGGTGGAGATCGTCACCATAGTGCTGCTGATGCTGATTCTGTTCCTGCTGCCACCCAGAAGCCCCAACGACTCCACCTATGCGCATGTGGTGCGCGACGGCCTGGTGGCCACCTCGGCCGGCATCGGGGTCGGCGTGCTGGCCTATACGGTGCTGACCCGGCCGCAGCAGACCATCAGCGACTACTTCATTCAGAACAGTGTCACCGGCGGTGGCGGCACCAATGTGGTCAATGTGATTCTGGTCGATTTCCGGGGTTTCGATACCTTCGGTGAAATCACCGTGATGGCCATTGCCGCCATCGGCATCTTCGGGCTGCTGGACGGCATGCGGCTGTTCGACCCGAAAAAGGACCCCAATGTCCAGTGGGCCAGCGACAAGTACCCCCTGTTGCTGCTGATCCTGAACATGCCGGTACTGCCGCTGGCGCTGATGGTGGCGGTCTATATCTTCCTGCGCGGTCACAACATGCCGGGCGGTGGCTTCATTGCCGGGTTGATCGTCGCCATTGCACTGATTCTGCAGTACCTGGCCAATGGTCTGCGCTGGTCCAACAACCGAATGCAGTGGGACTACCACCCGCTGGTCGGTGCCGGCGTGCTGTTGGCCGGGCTGACGGGGCTGGGCAGTTGGTCCTTCGGCGCGCCCTTCCTGACCTCGGCGCATGATCACTTCCACATCCCGCTGCTGGGCGAGATCGAGCTGGCCACGGCCATGCTGTTCGATATCGGTGTCTTCCTGGCCGTGGTCGGCGCCACGCTGCTGATTCTGGCCAATCTGGGCAAGCTGAAGTCACTGGATACCGCCTCCGAGGAGAATCGCTGATGGAACTGCTGTTTGCCATTCTGATCGCCATTCTGACCGGCACCGGTGTCTATCTGCTGCTGCGGGCACGGACTTTTCCCGTGGTCATGGGCGTGGCGCTGATCTCCTATGCAGTGAACCTGTTTCTGCTGGCCATGGGGCGACTGCGTACCGGCGAGCCGGCCATCATCGGCAGCGGCGAGAGTTATTCCGACCCGCTGGTGCAGGCGCTGATACTGACCGCCATCGTGATCGGCTTTGCCATGACGGCCTTTATCACCGTGCTGGCCCTGCGCGCCCGCGGCGAGCTGGGCAATGACCATGTCGATGGCTACGAGGAACATGGCCGGGAACCGGAGCGCCAGCGGCAGGCTCGAAATGCGGCCGATAACCAGGACGGCGCCGAAGGCACTGCCGGGGAGCCGGAACAATGATGCAACACTGGCCAGTACTCCCGGTACTGCTGCCGCTGTTCACCGGCGCCCTGCTGATTTTCATGGCGCGTGCCGAGCTGAACACCCAGCGCTGGGTCAGCGTGATCTCGGCGCTGCTCGGGGTGCCGGTATCGGTGGTACTGCTGTGGCAGGCCCAGGCCGACACCATCAGCGTCTACAACATGGGCAACTGGCCGGCACCGTTCGGCATTGTGCTGGTGATCGACCGCCTGAGCGCCCTGCTGCTGACCATGACGGCGGTGCTGGGGCTGCTGGCCCTGCTGTTCGGCATGCGCGGGGATGACCGTTTCGGGCGCAACTATCACGCCCTGTTCCATTTTCTGCTGCTGGGGGTGCAGGGCGCCTTCATGACCGGCGACCTGTTCAACCTCTTTGTGTTCTTCGAAGTGCTGCTGATCGCCTCCTATGCGCTGCTGATGCACGGCGCCGGTCCGGAGCGCACACGCGCCAGCTTCCATTACGTGATTCTCAATGTGGCCGGCTCCGCCATCTTCTTGATCGGCATCGGCACCCTGTACGGCATGCTGGGCACGTTGAACCTGGCCGATCTGGCGCTGCGGGTCAGCGAGGTCGGCCCGGAGGATGCACCCATCATCCGGGCCGCCGGTCTGATCATGCTGATGGCGTTCGGCCTCAAGGCGGCCATGCTGCCCATGTATTTCTGGCTGCCGGCGGCCTACAGTGCGGCCAGCCCGTCCGTGGCGGCCCTGTTTGCCATCATGACCAAGGTCGGGCTGTACGCCATCCTGCGCGTACATGGGCTGCTGTTCGGCGACCATGCCGGGGCACTGGCCGGCAGCATGCAGATCTGGCTGTGGATACTGTCCATCGGCACGCTGACGCTGGCCATCATCGGGCTGGTGGCGGCGCGCACGCTGAAGCGTGCGGTGTCCTATCTGGTGGTCATTTCCGTTGGCACGGTGCTGACCACGCTGGCCATCAATGACCCCAATGTGCTGAGCGGGGCGCTGTATTACCTGATTCACTCCACCTTCGTGGTAGCCGGGCTCTACCTGCTGGCCGAGCTGATTGGCGCCCAGCGCGGCACCACGCGCGATTATCTGACCCCCGCCCAGCCGCTGGCCCAGCCCAATACACTGGGTATCATGTATTTTATCGGCGCTACGGCCATTATCGGGTTGCCGCCGCTGTCGGGCTTCATGAGCAAAGTGCTGATCTTCCGCGGCACCGTGACTCATCCGCTGGCCCCGCTGCTGTGGACCCTGCTGTTGCTGGCCGGACTGATTGCACTGATCACCCTGGTGCGCGCCGGCAGCACCCTGTTCTGGCGCACCAACCGGCAGCCGCCGACACCGCGCAAGGCCGACCCGGTCAAATTCGGGGTCACTCTGGTAACGCTGCTGTTCAGCCCAGCCCTGGCGATATGGGCGGAGCCGGTCATCCAGTTCACCGAGTCGGTCGCCCTGCAGTTGAATGCCCCCTGGCAGTATATCGATGCGGTGCTGGGCAGCGGACTGAACCTGGCCGTTGATGCTCCGGCACTGCCGCCCCCCCTGCTCGGAGGTCAACCATGAGCGAAGGCCCTACCGTACGCATTCCAACCGAACCCAGAGACCCGCTCTGGTTCAGGCTCCTGCCGCACCCGCTGATCAGCCTGGTGATACTGGTCGCCTGGCTGGTGCTGGACGGCAACCTGACCCCCGCCAATATTCTGCTGGGCGGTTTTCTGGCCTGGCTGCTGCCGCGCATCACACGGCGTTTCTGGCGGCATCCGGTGCATATCCGTTCCTGGCCGAAGCTGGTTCGCTTCGCCGTGATCGTGATCTGGGACATCGTCATCGCCAACCTGCAGGCCATCCGGCTGCTGCTCAAATCACCGCAGGACCTGCAGCCGGCCTTCTTCGTGGTGCATCTGGAGCTGACCAACCCCATCGCCATAACCGTACTGGCCAACACCATTACGCTGACCCCGGGTACCGTCAGCGCCGACCTGTCATCGCGCCAGGAAAGGCTGCTGGTGCACGGGCTGCATGTGCCGGATGTCGAGGCCACAATCGCCCTGATCAAGGCCCGCTATGAGGCCCCGCTGAAGGAGATATTCTGATGCTGCGATTTGCCGTTATCGTCGCCATGCTGCTGTTCACTGTGTCGCTGTTGCTGAACCTGTACCGCATGGTGCGCGGGCCGGATCTGGTGGACCGCATCCTGACGCTGGATTCGCTCTATGTGAACGCCATTGCGATCATTATCCTGCTGGGGATATTCCTCGGTTCGACGCTGTTTTTCGAGGCCGCCATGCTGATCGCCATGATGGGTTTTGTCGGCACGGTGGCGGTCTGCAAGTATGTGCTGCGCGGCAACATCATTGAATAGGAGTGCATACCATGAGCACTGAGCTGCCGTTTCTGGTCGAGCTGCTGGTGTCGGCCCTGATCCTGGCCGGCGCCGGCTTTGCGGTCATCGGCGCCCTGGGCCTGGCCCGCATGCCGGATTTCTACATGCGTGTGCACCTGCCTACCGCCGGCACCACCCTTGGTGTAGGCTGCACGCTGAGCGCTTCGGTGATCTATTTCAGCTTTTCGCTGCAAACGCTGAGTGTGCACGAGTTTCTGATTTCCATGTTTCTGTTCATCACAGCGCCGGTGAGCTCGCACATGATGGCCAAGGTGGCGCTCCATACCGGGGTGAAATTTGTCGACCACACCCAGGGCCGGCCCTGGCCGTCACGGACCCAGCGCCCCTCGCGCGACAATTCGCAGATCCTCAGTGACTGGCAGACCCGGGACCGCAAGGAGACCGAATGAGTGAACAACCCAATGCAGTACTGACCACCGACCATTTCCCGCCCCTGCGGGCGCTGGATTTCCAGCCCGTCGACCCGGCCTACCGCCACCAGCTCAGAGTCGGGCTGTGGCCGGTGCTGCTGCTCACCCTGCCCCTGATCTGGGTACAGTGGCAGCTCGGTCTGCCACCTGCCTTGGTGGTTTCCGTTGGGGTCGGACTGCCATTGCTGTTGTTCATCCTGCTGGCGGTGATCTGGGTGCCACGTCGCTACCGCTATACCGGCTATGTGGTCAGAGAACAGGACCTGCACCTGCGCACGGGCGCCCTGTGGCGCCGTACCACCTCAGTCACCTACAGCCGCATTCAGCATCTGGAAGTATCCCAGGGGCCACTGGAACGCTGGCTGGGCATAGCCCGCCTGCTGGTCTACACCGCAGGGGGCAGCAGCCATGACCTGGCCATACCGGGGCTGGCCCGCGATCGTGCCGATCAATTGCGGCAGCATCTGCTGCACCATCTGGATCAGCGGCAGGCCGCACCGACAGAGGACGACGGGGCCAACTCCGCATGAGCGCGGCTGAACAAAAGACTCAGTGGCGCCGTGTAGCCCCGCTGGCCATTCTGTTCTTTGCGTTGCGGGGCATACGGCGACTGATCAGCGAGGCCGCCAGCGTGGCACCATTGCTGGTGCTGGTGGCGCTGAATGAATCACTGCGCAACCTGGCTCTGAGTTATGGCCCCCTGCTGGCCGGCGTGCTGTTGCTGGGCAGCGCCCTGGCCTGGTATCTGACCTTTCTGTACGCGGTGGAAGCCGACCGCATCCTGCTACGCCAGGGCATAGTGCGCCGGCGCACCCTGACGCTGGAATTTGCGCGCGTACAGCAGGCCGATATACAGATCCCCTGGTACTACCGCCCTTTCGGGCTGGCTATGCTGACCCTCGACAGCGCCGGCGCCAGCGGCCAGACCCTGCATCTGTCGGGCATTCCCGTTGACCAGGCGGAAGCCCTGCGCGATCAGATCCTGCAGGTGCGGGATCAGGCGGATATCGACCCGGACAGTACCCCGGCCTCGTTGACCGACGAGCCGGACTACAGTCTGCACCTGGCCACACCGGAGGTGCTGCGCTATGGCCTGATGCACAACAACCTGCTGGTGATCGTGCCAATACTGGCACCCTTCTCGGAGCTGCTGATCCGCCGCCTGGAAGTGGTAGTCAACTGGCTCGCACCGGACTGGCTGACCACGGATGCCCTCACCACCGGGCAGCGCATTGCGGCCATGGGCGCCCTGTTGCTGGGGCTGGTCATGGTGTTGATGCTGATTTCCATGCTGCTGGGCCTGTTGCGTTACAAGGGCTATCACCTGCAACGCCAGGGTGACCATTTCCGTTACCAGGCGGGCCTGACCACGGTACTGACCCGCAGTGTGCGCCGCCCCCGGATGCAACTGATCACACAACGCCGCAGTTGGGTGGGCCGCCTGTTGCGGCGCCATTCTCTGATCATCAGCAAGGCCGGCGATGGCCAGCAGGGGCAGGACAGCGAACGCTTTGTGGTACCGGTACTGAATGACAGCAACCTCGCCAGCCTGCAGCATGAACTGGGCCTGCCGGCACAGCCGGCATGGAAGAGCGTGCACTGGGGCGCTGCCGTCACGGCTTTGGTGCGCTGGCTGGGGCTGGGCGGCGTGGTGCTGCTGTGGCTGTGGTTTCAGGGGGTGCCTGATGGCGTCCTGTGGGTGGTGGGCAGTCTGACAGTGCTGGTACTGGTCTGGTCCGTGCTGAGCTGGTGGCGGCTGCGCTGTTACTGCTCGGCCGAGTGGCTGAGCCTGCGCCAGGGCGTGATCGGCCGCACTATCCGCTGGCTGCCGACCAGTCGTGTGCAGTCAGTGGCGCTGCATCAGCCCTGGTGGCAGCGCCGCCTGCAGCGCGCCACGCTGGATGTGCGCGGCGCCGGCGGACGCCTGGTGCTGCCCTGGCTGCCCGCACAGGAAGCCGAGCGCTATCGCGATCAGCTCCTGTATCGGATTGCCGGCCTGCAGGGGCTCTGAGTAGTCGCTCAGTTGTCTTCCACCAACTCGTCCATATCGGATTCGGTAAAGTGGCCATGCTGCAGAAAATGAATGACTTCATGATGTACATCCCGGCTGTGCATCATGAAGGTATGACCTACCGACATGACTCTGTGGTCGGTCATGGTGACCATACGGGTCGACTCCACGCTGACCTTGCCGTCCGAATCTTCCTCGAACACTCCGGCAAACCAGGGGTCGCTGCTGCGGTCCCCGGCAATGACCCCTACCGGCATCTCGATCGGCGGCAGCCGGTTGGGCAGACTGTCGGGGGCAGTACTCAGTTGCAGTGCCGCCGGGCCCATGAATTCCTCGAAGCCGGGAATGTCATCCAGCACATCGACAATTTCACTGCCCTTGTTGGGCGGCGCCAGCATGACCACATGACCGTCCTCGGCGTGACTGCTGTGGCCGAGATAGTAGCGCAGGATGATGCCGCCCATGCTGTGGGTCACGAAATGGATGCGGGTCTTGCCCTCTTCCCGTGCCTTCTGCACCGCACTGGCCACATAGGACGACAGGTTCTGAATGGTCTCATCGCGTGACGGGTAGCCCTGGTTGCAGGTGCTGAAGCCTTCGTCGCGCAGTGCAAAGGCCATGTCTTCCATCGACAGTGCCGTGCGCCCCAGCCCATGCAGCAGGATCACGACTTCATCGCCATCGCCGCGAATGCTGCACACATCCTCCATGGGCGGTGCCCACAGGGCCGGATCAATGCGCTGGCCGGCCAGGTCCATGCGCCAGTCCACATGCGGCCCGGTGGCCCGGCCTGTGGCCCCGACCAGACCAATGACCTCTCCCTGACGGACCCAGTCACCAACCTCGACGTGGCGTTCGGACAGGTGCAACAGGGCCGAGGTCAGACGCTGACCATGGTCCAGAAACACCGTCTCGCCGGACAGGAACAGATCATAAGACAGCGTCACCAGGCCGTCGGCAGGCGCGCGCACCGGTGTGCCCTCGGGCGCGGCAATATCAACACCCCAGTGCGGCGTACCGGGTTCACCGTTGTACCAGCGCCGGCTGCCATAGACGCCGGTAATGCGGCCGTGCAACGGCCAGGCAAAGGGCATGGTGACACCAACATTGTTTTCGGTCAGCGATTGCCGGGCTGCGTGACTGCGCTCGCTGTCACGCAGGATGCGTGCAAACTGCTCGCTGTCGGGATCGATGGTGGAAGGCGGCACACCCTCGACCCGCTGCTCGCGGTAGGTCCGTGGCTCTATCGTGACCGTCCAGGTTTCTGCTTCTGCGTCCGGCAGGCGTCGGGTCAGTTCAAACTCGCCGGCATCATCACGCCCCAGACCGATCAGGGTACGCGGCTGATACACATCGACCGGCTCGCCGTTCCAGTGCAGTTCGATGTCTTCGGGTGACTCCACCCAGACAAAACCGCCCGATTCGAACTGCCCGAAAAACGGGCGGGGTTCGGCGGCAGTCACACTGAGTACCAGCCCCAGGGTCCCCCAAAAGGTCAGTGCCAGCTGGAGTATCTTCTTCATCATGCACAGGTCCTCAACTTCCCGGGGACATCTACCCCTGTTATTCTTTCTATAATTGTCTACAGTGAATCACGCATTTTCCAGACACAGGGCATCATACTGTCATGACGGCTTCATTAATTCTGGTAATCAACAGCGGCAGTTCCTCACTCAAATTCTCCGTTTTCGACTCTACACAGCAGACTGAACCGGTATCCGGGCTGGCCGAACGCCTGGATACCCCGGACGCCACCCTCAAGGTCAGTACGCAGGTGGGCACGCGTCAGACTGCCATCCCGGATGCCGATCACCAGCAGGCGCTGCGCGCCGTCACTGACATGCTCGCGGCCGAAGGCTTCGGCCCCGACCGGCTGCTGGCTGCCGGCCATCGAGTGGTGCACGGTGGCGAAACCTTCAGCAGTTCGGTACAGGTTACTGCTGACATACTGGCACAGATCGAGGCACTCAATCATCTTGCGCCACTGCACAACCCGGCCAATATGGAAGGCATTCGCGCCCTTTCGACGCTGTTTCCGGACCTGCCGCAGGTCGCCGTGTTCGATACCGCCTTCCATCAGTCCGTGCCCCCGGCGGCCTATACCTATGCTGTGCCCCATGCGCTGTATCGGGACCACGGCGTGCGCCGCTACGGTTTTCACGGCAGCTCACATCGCTATGTCAGCAGCGAGGCGGTACGCCTTTTGCAGCTTGATCCCGCAGACCACAGGGTGATTACAGCCCATCTGGGTAACGGCTGCTCGGCCTGTGCAGTAAAAAACGGGCAAAGCCTGGATACCACCATGGGGCTGACCCCGTTGGAAGGTCTGGTGATGGGCACCCGCAGCGGCGATGTCGACCCGAGTTTGCACCAGTTTATCAGTGAACGCACGAATCTTGACCTTGACGGCGTCACCGCCATGCTCAATCGCGAGAGTGGCCTGCTCGGTATCAGCGAACTGTCCAACGACATGCGCACGCTGATCGAGGCTGCAGAGGAAGGCCATGCACAGGCCGAACTGGCCATTGAGGTATTCTGCTACCGCCTGGCCAAGGCGATCGCCGGCCTGCTGACGGCCACCGGCGGACTGGATGCACTGGTGTTCACCGGCGGGATTGGCGAGAATGCGACTCCGATAAGAGAGCGCACCGTGTACCATCTGGGTTGGCTGGGCCTCAACCTGGATGTCACGGCCAATCTGACCCATGGGCGCGACCAGATGGGCATCATCAGCACGACCCATGAGCCGGCCGTGATGGTTATTCCGACGCGGGAGGAATGGATGATTGCCCAGGACACACTGACACTGGTCAGCGCACACTGACCCGCACCGGGAGTACTGACATGCAGAACGCGTTTTTTCTCAGCCCGACCGGGGCCGGCACCGGCCTGACCTCGGTGACCCTGGGCCTGATCCGTGCCATGGATCAGTTGGGTATCCGCGTTGCGTTCTGCAAACCCATTGCCCAGATCCATGAAGGCGAAGGCGGCACCGAGCGCTCCACCCTGACGGCCGAGAAGACACTGGGTATGCAGCCAGCCGAGCCACTGAGCCTGAGCTATGCGCAGAGTCAGCTCACCAGCGGCAACAAAGATCAGTTGATGGAGGAGATCATCCAGCTTTATCAGCAGTCGGCGCGGGATGCGGACCTGGTGATCGTCGAAGGCCTGGTACCGGACGCCAACGACAACTACCTGACCCGGCTCAATATCGAGATGGCCAAGGCGCTGGACGCGCTGGTCATACTGGTCAGTGCCAAGAACGATTTCCGCTCCGAAGAACTCAATGAGCGCCTGCGCATGGCCGCCAGTCTGTTCGGTGGCACCCGCAGCCCGCGTGTTCTGGGCTGCATTCTGAACAAGGTCGGCGCCCCGCCGGCAGAATATCAGACCGTGCGTGCATCCGATGGTCAGGACGAGAATGCCCCGCGCGAGATCACCATCGAACGCATCCGCGAGAAGCTGTCGGTCTTTGATGACGACTTCCTGCTGCTGGGCGCGGTGCGCTGGAACCCGTCACTGGTGGCACCCCGCACCAGTGATGTCGCCGACTATCTCGAGGTAGACTATCTCAGCCAGGGCGCCAGCCGGGAGCGCCGGGTGCAGAGTATTACGCTCTGCGCCCGCACCATGCCCAACATGCTGCATACCCTGAAGCCCGGCGCACTGGTGGTGACTCCGGGAGACCGCGACGACATCCTGCTCGCCGCCTGCATGGCAGCGCTGAACCATGTGCCTCTGGCTGGCCTGCTGCTGACCGGTGACATGAAGCCGACCGAGCAGGTGCTGGAGCTGTGCCGCGCCGCCCTCCATACCGGGCTGCCGGTGATGCTGACGCCCCACAACACCTACACCACAGCCCAGTGGCTGAACCACATGAATACCGAGGTGCCGGTGGACGACCAGGCCCGCATGGAACTGGTCATGGACGCGGTGGCCGCCGCGCTGGATGCCGAACGGCTGGCCGAACTGGCGCGGGTGCAGGGTGAGCGACGACAGTCCCCACCGGCGTTCCGGCACTATCTGATCAAGCGGGCCCATGAGGCCCGCAAGCGCATTGTGCTGCCGGAGGGCGACGAACCACGTACCGTACAGGCGGCGGCTCAGTGTCAGAGTCGGGGTATTGCGCAGTGTGTGCTGCTGGGCAAGCGGGAAGATGTGCTGCGGGTGGCTGAGAACCAGGGTGTCACACTGCCGGACGAGGTCGAGATCATCGACCCGGACGAGGTCCGCGAACGCTATATTGGCCCCATGGTGAAACTGCGCAGTCACAAGGGTCTGACCGAACCCATGGCGGAAGCCCAGTTGGAAGATACCGTGATGCTGGCCACCATGATGCTGGCCCTGGACGAGGTGGATGGTCTGGTCTCCGGCGCCGTGCACACCACGGCCAACACCATCCGCCCGGCCCTGCAACTGATCAAGACCAAGCCGGATGCGACTCTGGTGTCCTCGGTGTTTTTCATGCTGCTGCCGGATCAGGTCTATGTCTATGGTGACTGCGCGGTCAACCCGGACCCCAATGCGGAAGAACTGGCCGATATCGCCATCCAGTCCGGCGATTCCGCCATTGCCTTCGGCATCGAACCGCGCATTGCCATGATCAGCTATTCCACCGGCAGCAGCGGCACCGGCGCCGATGTCGACAAGGTGCGGCAGGCTACCGAACTGGCGCGTGAGAAGCGCCCCGACCTGCTGATAGACGGCCCGTTGCAGTACGACGCCGCAGCCATTGCCAGCGTGGCCAGCAGCAAGGCCCCGGACAGCCCCGTGGCGGGCCGGGCTACCGTGTTTGTATTTCCGGACCTCAACACCGGCAACACCACCTACAAGGCCGTGCAGCGCAGTGCCAACGTGGTGTCCATCGGGCCCATGCTGCAGGGGCTGCGCAAACCGGTCAATGACCTGTCGCGCGGCGCCCTGGTTGAAGATATTGTCTATACCATTGCTCTGACCGCCATCCAGGCTGCCCAGAATGACGCCTGAATTCGATTACCTCACAGCCAGCATCTATGATCTGTCGCTGGCTGTCGTGGTCGGCTGCCTGCTGTTTCTGATCTGGTTTCGCATCACGACGCAACAACTGCGCTGGGTCCTGCCCTCCATCGTCGCCGGTGGCCTGCTGGTGTATGCCTACACCGACGATCAACTGACCCAACGCTATCAGGACAGTCTGCAACAGCAGGTCAACAGTGCCCTGATGGACACCGGCCAGCGCCTTGAAGGCGCGCTCGAGGCCCGTCTGGTAGAAGCCAGAGCCGTGACCGCACACCTGGCGGCCAATCCGGACATCGACCAGGAGGATTACAGCGCCTTTCTGGAACGCCTGCTGGACCAGGCCGACCTGTACACCAATTTCGCGGCGGCGCGTGACCTGACGATAGATCTGGTGTTCCCGGTCGAGGGTAATGAACCTGCACTTGGCCTGTATTATCCGGACGTACCCAGCCAATGGCCGATGATTCAGGTCGCCCTGGAAACCCGGGCACCGGTTCTGATCGGCCCCATTGATCTGGTGCAGGGCGGCACCGGCTTCATCATTCACCAGGGTGTGTTTACGAACAACGGTGATCTCTGGGGTGTGATAGCCAGCGTTCTGCCGCTGACAGGCATACTGCAGGCCAGTGGTGTAATGACCCTGGCCGAGCACTATTATGTCGCGGTCTATGCCGACTCGGAACGACTGGGCACCGGGCCGACTCTGGCCTGGCGCAGCGACGAAACATTGCCTCAGGACTGGGCCAGCCATTCCACCCGGGTACCCAATGGCACCTGGACACTGCAGGTCGAGCCCCGGCACGACATCGTCCTGCCACTGGGGGTGCGTCTGACCATTGGCGTGACCGTCGGCCTGCTGATTCTGGTCAGCGTGACCATCACCCTGTTGCTGGCGCGCAGTCGGGAGCAGTCGCGGCGGGCGCGCAAGTCGTTGCAGACCACGGCCTTCATGCTGGACGAAGCCCAGCGTATTGGGGCCATGGGCAGTTGGAGCCAGACCCCCGGCGCCAATGTGTGCACCCTGTCACCCTACCTGCAGCAGTTGATGGAAGCGCCGGCAATCATGCCGGTCACCGAATGGGAACGGCGGATTCCCGGCCCCGAAGGCATAGAAGTGCGACGCCACCTGGATCAGCTGAGCCGCGGCGAGATCGGTTTTATCTCGCTCGAGCACTCGTTGCAGACCAGCAGGGGCACGCTGACCGTGCAGCATACGGCCGAATCAGGACGCTCCCAGGATGGCACCGACCAGTTGATTATCGGCAACCTGCTCGACATCACGGACAAGAAGGCCACCGAGCGCAAGCTGGAACATCTGGCCTATTTCGATGCTCTGACCCACATCCCCAACCGCTTTCATTTCAAGCAGCGGCTGGAACAGATGCTGGCAGACCACCGAACCCACAATCATCGGCTGGCGGTGCTGCATATTGACCTGGATCATTTCAAGGATATCAATGACTCCCTGGGGCACCAGGTCGGCGATGAGGTCCTGCGCATTGTCAGCCATCGCATTACCTCGGCGCTGAAGCCGGACGATCTGCTGGCCCGTACCGGTGGCGATGAATTCATGGCTGTGCTGCCGAGCCTGCAGCACGCCGACCATGCCGCCTATGTGGCCCGGCGTATCATCGACAAGCTGTCTACCCCCATGTCCGCGCTGTCACACGAAATCTTCATGGGTATCAGTATCGGTATCGCCCTGTTCCCTGACCATGCGCGCGATTACGAGGCCATGTACCAGTGTGCTGATCTGGCTCTGTACCGGGCCAAGGCCCTGGGCCGCGGCAGCTTCCAGATCTATGCGGACCACCTGGCCGAAGATTTCAACCGGCGCACTCAGTTGGAGTCGGCACTGCGGCAGGCCATTGATCTGGATGAGCTGTATCTGGAGTACCAGCCACGCTTTCGGGCTGACAACGGCCAGATCACCGGCATCGAGGCCCTGCTGCGCTGGCGCAGCGAGCGTTTCGGGCAGATAGCGCCCGATGAGTTCATTCCCATCGCCGAGGAATCCGGCCAGATCGTGCCACTGGGGCGCTGGGTGCTGGACCGGGCACTGACCGAGTTTAGCGCCTGCATGCATCGCCTGCCGCCAGATATTACGCTCTCCATCAACCTGTCACCCAGGCAGATCCAGAGCAGCGATCTGGACGAGGACATCCTGCTGGCGATGCGACTGCACAACATGCCCGGTGAGCGGCTGGATCTGGAAATCACTGAAACCTTTATCGTCGAGGACTATGTCGACTGCGAACGCTTCATGCAGCGGCTGACCGCCCATGGCGTCACTTTCTCTCTGGACGATTTCGGTACCGGCTACTCCAACCTGGTCAGCCTGAGCAATCTGCCGCTGGCCGCACTGAAGATCGACAAGTCTTTCGTCCGCGATCTGGCCGACCGCAGCAACCACTTGGCCATTGTCGAGGCCATCATCCAGTTGGGCCATAACCTCGATATGCGGGTGGTTGCCGAAGGGGTGGAAGACGAACAGCAACTGGCCTGCCTGCAGCAACTGCACTGTGATGAAACGCAGGGCTACTATCACGCCCGCCCCCAGGCCATGCAGAGCCTGTGTGAGCGTTTCAGCCAGGCAGACGTCTGAGTGTGTAGACATCGAAGCGGTTGCGCTTGCCAGTCAGTTGATGGGATGGCGCGCGGTCGTTCAGTGGCGGCGCCCGCCGCGGTCGCTTGACGACCACACGGCAGAGCGCAGTAGCAAGTGCCCAGTCCAGCAGCCCTTCGGCCTGCGTATCGGGACCGGCCAGCGCGTGCAGCATCTGCATGTCGGCCTTGACGGCGGCACTCTTGTCGCGCGGCGGGAACATGGGGTCGAGATAGATCACCTGTGGCGCGGCACCTGTGGGTGCCCAGGCGCGGGCATCCAGAGCCTCTATAGACATGCAGGCCAGCACCGCAGCCAGTTCCGGGTCGGCTGCGGCTGCGGCCCGACAGGCCCGCTGCCAGCCATCGAGCAGCATGGGATGGATCACTGGATCCCGCTCCAGCAGCGTTACCCTGGCGCCGAGCGTGGCCAGTATGAACGCATCCCGCCCCAGGCCGGCAGTGGCATCAACAACGCTCAATTGGGGATGTTCGTGCAGCCCGCAGGCGCGGGACAGATCCTGCTGACGACCGCCGCCATACAGGCGGCGATGGCCCAGCGCGCCGTCAACAAACTCCACCCGCAGCGGATGCATGCGCGGCTGCGCCAGCCAGCGCAGGCCAAGACCACCGCCAGCGGGCACCTGGACCAGTTGCATCCGGTCATCGGGCCAGGGTTCGGAGCGCACCGGCAAGGCAGGCAGCACAAGATCCTGCACCGCAGCATAGGCGGCTGCTTCGGGATGGATACAGATCAGAGAGGGGGTATCAGACGGTGGCACTGAAACCAGTGCCGGCGCCAGCCAGCGGCTGCGCGGAAAAAGCTTCGTACTGGGACATGGCCTGCATGTCGCGCGGGCCGGCCCGATTGACGGGACGTGGCAGCTCGGGGGTCTGTTCGGGCGGACGTTCAGCCATGCGCGGAGTCTGCTGCACTGCCTGTACAGGCTGCGCCGACGGCATCTGGCCGCTGACTCGCATACCCGGATTGAGCAGTGAATTGATCAGGCCCGTCGCCACGTTATGGTCTCCCGCTTAGCGTCTACACAGATAACTGGTTACACAGGTTATCGGCCACACTGGCACAATAATAAGCAATTATTGCTCGCAGTGCCAGTCATGGCGTTTCAGCCGCCGGCTGCAGGCCGCCGATCGGCTACCTGATCACGCAGATAGACAGGTTGCAGCTGATGCGGTGGTTGCCAATCGGCCAGGTCACGACCCAGCAGTTCATGCGCCCAGGCGGCCACACTGCGGGCATGTGGCAGCGCTGCATCTACACTGGCCCCGGTGGCAGCCAGTTCGGGCAGGGCCCAGCCAGCCCCGATACGCCCCACATCCGGGCCGGCGAGCAGTGTCAGGCGGTCCGGTTTCAGCAGCTGTTCCGGCGTGGTACGGTGCAGACCCGTAGCCGGATCCCAGTCATAGTCGGCGCAGTAGATCTCGCCCATGCGGGCGTCCATGGCGACCTGCCAGTGCCGACACTCGGGCTGTGTCTGCACACCCTGCCAGGCCAGTACATCCAGTGTGGACAGCGACAGCACGGGCAGTTCGGCGGCGTACGCCAGACCCTGAACAGCGCTGACGCCAACCCGTACCCCGGTAAAACTGCCGGGACCGCGCGTACAGGCAATGCCGGCCAACTGCGTCAGCGACCAGCCGGCCTGTGCCAGCAGGCTTTCCACCATGGGCAGCAGGCGCCGGGTATGACTTCGGGGTTCAAGGGTGTGATCGTATACCACCAGACCGTCGGCTTCCCAGAGGGCAACCGAACAGGCTTCTGTGGTGGTATCCAGGGCCAGCAGACGGGTCATTGGTCAGCCGCGCAGACGCTCCATGATCTGCCGGGTAATGTCATCGACAGACCCCTTGCCGACCACATGATGATAACTCGGGGCAGACTTTGGGTCCCTGGCGGCCCAATCCTGGTAGTAGGCAACCAGGGGGGCAGTCTGATCGTGATAGACCTTGAGGCGATTGCGCACTGTATCTTCCTGGTCATCGCCGCGCTGAATCAGGTCTTCGCCAGTGACGTCATCCTTGCCGGCGACCCTGGGCGGATTGTAGTCCACATGGTAGACCCGACCGGAGCCTTCATGAATGCGACGCCCGCTCAGACGCTTGACGATTTCTTCATCGGCGACGTCGATATCCACCACATGATCAATCACCACGCCACTTTCCTTCAGTGCTTCGGCCTGCGGAATGGTGCGCGGAAAGCCGTCAAACAGGAAACCGTTGGCACAGTCATCGTTCTGAATGCGTTCCTTGACCAGGGCGATGATGACGTCATCAGACACCAGGGCGCCTGATGCCAGGATATCCTTCACCTTCAAACCCAGTTCGGACTCTGCGGCCACAGCAGCTCTGAGCATGTCCCCGGTGGAAATCTGGGGAATATTGAACTGCTCGCAGATCGCCTGCGCCTGTGTGCCCTTGCCCGCGCCGGGGGCTCCCAAGAGTATGACGCGCATAAATGAACTCCTGATCCTTTATGGTCGACCGACATCAGCGGTCGATCTGCCCGTGTTGGTGTTGTTCTACGGTGACTGTAAAAAGGGCGCTTACCATAACCGCATCGGCCCCGCGAGACAAGTCGCAGGGCGTCATACTTCAGTCTGACGGCGACGGCACCGGCTGGCGGACATCCCAGGCCTGCATGCCGGCGGCGCGAATGGCCTCAAGGCCGATATCCGTATCCTCGAAGGCGGCACAGTCGGCGGGCGCCACCCCCAGCCCTTCAGCCGCACGCAGAAACACATCCGGCGCCGGTTTGTGAGCACTGACATCGTCTGCCGTCATGACCACGGGGAACCAGTCGCGCGCACCCAGAGTGGTCAGTGTAATTTCGGCGTTGCGTCGGGATGCTCCCGTCGCTACCGCCATGGGCAGGCCGCGTTCATGCCACCAGCGGGCGATCTCGAAGATGGGCTCGATCGGCCGCACGGCCGTCAGCTTGCCATCAATGGCACTCTCCTTGACCTCGGCAATGCGTTCGCGTGGCAGGTCCAGCCCCTGCTCCCGCAGCAGAATGTCCAGCGTCTGTCGGGTCGGCACACCACCGAGTTGCTGGAAGCGCTCCGGCGTGAACACAAAGCCGAATTCCTGTGCCGCGACCTGCCAGGCTTCATAGTGTGCCGGCATGGAGTCGGCCAGGGTGCCGTCCATATCAAAAATCAATGCCTTCGCCTGTTGCCAGGTCATAGTCTGTCCTTCTGCTGTTGCGTTCTGGTCATTCTTCAATGGTCTGAATGCCGCGATAGAGCTCATCGAAGCTGGGCGGCGACACCACGGCTTCCAGTTCACTGCCGTCCGGGCCAAAGCGCAGATCCCAGATGCCGAGATAACGCTCGCGGGCCTGCTCGGTGGTGCGCTCACGGGCAATGCTGGGCCGGATCACCACCAGCAGGTTGACTTTCTCCTGCTCCGACGAAGTACTGCGAAACAACCCGCCGATCAGTGGCAGGTCGGCCAGGATCGGCACCCGCTGCTCTCTGTCGATCACCCTGTCCTTGACCATGCCGCCCAGAATGATGGTTTCGCCATTGCCGACCAGTACATTGGTGTCAATCTCGCGTTTGGAGGTGCGGGACTCCAGACTGGCGGTGCCGATCAGTTCTTCGGTGACCTGGTTGATGGCCAGGCGGATGACATCGTTCTGCTGGATATTGGGGCGTACGGTAATCTCGGTGGCCACATCTTCACGGGTGATGGTGAAGGGGTTGTCTTCGGTCGGGTCGGCCCGCCGGAATGGCACCGTCTCGCCAACCACCAGCCGGGCTTCGGTGTTGTCCATGGTCATGATATAGGGCGTCGACAACAGGTTGGTATTGGACTGCGTCTCCAGCGCCTGGATGATGGCCGCAAATGAAACTTCGCCCTCGGTGCCGCCCAGGCCGGCGAACAGGCCGCCTTCGCCCAGTTGGCTGATGGGCAGACCGCCTGACAGCACCGAGGTGGCGGTGCTCTCGCGCACATTGCTGCCGATCAGCGCCGGTGCGGTACCATCGCCCTGGCGCAGCATGCCGGCCTGAATGCCGAATTGCTCGCTCAGGCTGCCGCTGACTTCCACGATGGCGGCCTCGATCAGTACCTGGGCACGCGGAATATCGAGCTGTGCGATGATGCGCTGCACCTCCGCCATGTCGTCGGGTTCGGCCCGTATGATCAGGGCGTTCAGTTCCTCGTCGGCAAGGATCGACAGCTGCGTGCGCTGTACACTCTCGCCGTTGGCACCATTCTCCGACACCGAGCCCAGACCATTGAGCAGCTCGGCCATGCGCATGGCATCACCGTTGTCGAGGAAGATGACTTCAGTATTGCCCTGGCTCTGCCGTCCTTCCACGTCCAGGTCGCGCACCAGTTCTTCGACAAAGTCGAGCACACCCGGCGGACCACGCAGAATCAGCCGATTGGAGCGCTCATCGGCCACCACCCGCAGGCTGCCCTGGATCGCGTCCTCGCCGCCGCTGCGTCCGGCCATTTCATTGGGAATCAGCGCCTGCAGCAGTTCCAGCACGTCACCGACCCAGGACCGTTCCAGCGTCACCATGCGGATGTCGGATTCGGTGGCAACATCCAGCGTACTCAGTATCTGTTCGACACGGGCGATATTCTCGGCGTGATCCACCATCAGGATGGCGTTGGCCGAAGGAATACCCGACATATGGCCATAGCTGGCACCGACCGGACGCAGTATCGGGATCAGTTCCATGGCGGAGAGATTGTCCAGCGTGATCACCCGGGTGACAAACTCCCGGCTGAGTGGCATCTCGCCCTCGATCAGCCGGCCGGTGATCTGCTTGGCATCATTGACCGGAATCACATGCACTTCATTGTCGCGCTGGGAAACGGTGAAACCCTGCATCTGCAGCACCGCCAGAAAGACTTCATACACCTGCTCGGCGGTCAGCTCTTCATCGGAAATAATGGTCACCTGGCCCCGCACTCGCGGGTCCAGCACAAAGGTCTGGCCGGTGATGTCTGCCACCTGGTTAATGAACTGATTGAGGTCGGCCTCCTGGTGATTGATGCGGAAGGTTTCGGCCTGTGCGGTGCCGGCCAGCAGCCAGAACAGGAGGGCGGCCATCACTGGCCTCAGCATACGCTTGATATCCATAGACTCCTCAGAAGCTCGGTAAACTCTGGTAGAAGCGGTAGGTGGACCCCGCTCGCTCCAGGGTGATTTTGATCTGGTCGGACGCCAGCACGGCATCCACCAGTTGCTGATCGCGATCGATATTGCCGACCGGCTGGTCATTGATTTCCGTGATCCGGTCACCGGGACGCAGACCATTGGCGATCAGGACACCGGCCCTGGAGGTCACCCGATAGCCGTTGTCAGTGGGTTCCAGGCCGTATTGCCGCAACAGGCCACCCGGGTCCGACTGCGCCCGGGCCTGCACCTCCTGCATGGCCTGGCGCAATTCCTCTTCCAGTCGCTGCTGGGCACTGCCGCCGGAAGGGCTGCTGGCTGATGACGAGGCGGCGCTGCTGCGTCTGCTGCCAGACTGCGCGTCCGCAGGGGTGCCCAGAGTGCGGGAAGTCGACGCCCGTGGGGTATCGGCCTGGCCACTGCCCTGCCCCGACCGACTGGCCGTCGCCGGCCCTTGCGCGCTATTGCCACCGGGCAGGTCCTGCTCGAAGCTCAGGGTTTCCAGCTCGCCGCTGCGGCGCAGGATCACCCGATTGCCGTGCACCTCGACCAGTTCGGCCTGGCCGAACAGGGTATCACCGACGCGGAAATATTCGGAACTGCGCCCTTCACCCCCGATCAGGGCCGACCCCAGGGCAGGGTCTTCCCGCGCCACCACGCCCCGCAGGCGCAACTGGAGCCGGGTTTCAGGCATTTCGACCTGAGCCACGGGTTCCGGCTCACTGGGCTCTGCACCGGGTTCACCAAACCAGTGACTGGCGGCGACCTGTTCCGCCAGCGCACGGGCCCCAGGGCCACCGTTGCCCGTTGCCGGTGCCTGCTGGTTCCAGTCCACCTGGGCTGTCATGACCGGAGCCGGCTCCACCCAGAGCCAGACGCCACGGGCCGCCAGCGAACCGGCCCAGGCCACCCCCAGTACCAGCACCACCGTCAGCACCCGGTCCGGCAGTACCGACGATACTTTCAATGCGGACAGCGCGGGCAGTCTCACCATTGCAGCGTCTCCCTGACGTTGACCTGACCTTCCATAATCACCTCCTGACCCCCCGGCAACTCGACCTGCAGGACGTCGCGCAAGTGCGTATAGAGCCGATACATCAGGTCACCGTCGGCATCGAGTTCGACCCGGACCACCGGGTGGTCGCCATCACTGACCTGAGCCTGGGTGACACCATTGCCGTTGGTGGTCAGGGTGCCGGCCAGCAGCGGCAGGTCGACCGAGCGGCGCTGACCGTCCAGCCAGTTGAAATCGACCCGGCCCTGCCGCCAGTCGAAGCGCCCTGCACCGCTGACACGCCCGCTGCGGGGGCGCCAGCGCAGATGCAGATCATCCAGCCACAGGCGCCCGTCCAGCTCGGTACCCGCCTGCTGCAGCCAGGGGTTCGCCTGCGACATCGCCGCGAAGCCGTCGAGCCCGGCCAGACGATAGCTGCCGGGGCGGTATTCGGCACGCCCGCTCAGGTCGACGCCCGGCGCCTGTACCGACAGGTCATAACCCAGATGCGCCGTGCGCAGTGCCGTCGGCGCCAGGCGCCAGCCCAGTTGCATGCTCCGCCCGGCATGGTGCAGCTCGCCCTGGCCCTGCCAGAGATTTCCCGACAGATGGCTCATCTCTACCGGCAGCCCGAGGTGTTGGCCACCATGGTGCCACAGCAGGCGCACCGGCACGGTCAGCACCAGAGTAACGATGAAAGCCAGCAGGAATACGACAAGCAACAGCCGTGTCTTGTTCATGATTGATAGTGCGGCGGACAATTAGCGTTCGAGTGTACTTGAGTTGCGCCAACCACATCAATCTCGGTCGAGCGCCCAAAGCGTCGACTGAAACGCAAAAAAAACGCCCCGAGGCTAACCTCGAGGCGTTTTCCGGTGAACCCGAAGGTTCGAGTAGCCGGCGGGCTGCTTACATCATGCCGCCCATGCCACCCATACCGCCCATGCCGCCCATGTCAGGGGCGCCACCGGAACCTTCTTCCTGCGGCTTGTCGGCGATCATGGCTTCGGTAGTGATCATCAGGCCAGCCACTGACGCAGCCGCCTGCAGCGCACTGCGGGTGACCTTGGCCGGATCTATGATACCGAACTCGTTCATGTCACCGTATTCACCGTTGGCGGCGTTGTAGCCGTAGTTGCCACTGCCGTTCTTGACTTCGTTCAGCACGACGGAGGCATCACCACCGGCGTTGGTCACGATCTGACGCAGTGGGGCTTCCATGGCACGCAGCAGGATCTTGATGCCGACTGTCTGCTCTTCGTTGTCGCCTTCCAGCGTACCCAGGTTGTTCAGGGCACGTACCAGGGCGACACCGCCACCGGCAACCACGCCTTCTTCAACCGCAGCACGGGTTGCGTGCAGGGCGTCATCGACGCGGGCCTTCTTCTCTTTCATGGCCATCTCGGTAGCAGCACCCACCTTGATGACGGCGACACCGCCAGCCAGCTTGGCCATGCGCTCCTGCAGCTTCTCCTTGTCGTAGTCAGAGGTGGAGTTTTCGATCTCCGCCTTGATCTGCTCGACACGAGCCTGGATGTCGGCCTGCTCACCGGCACCGCTGACGATGGTGGTGTTCTCCTTGGAGGACACAATACGCTTGGCGGTACCCAGATGTTCCAGCGTGGCGCTTTCCAGGTCCAGACCCACTTCTTCGGAGATCACGGTACCACCGGTCAGGATGGCGATGTCCTGCATCATGGCCTTGCGACGATCACCGAAACCGGGCGCCTTGGCTGCGCTGACCTTGACGGTACCGCGCATGTTGTTGACCACCAGGGTCGCCAGTGCTTCACCTTCGATGTCTTCAGCGATGATGAACAGCGGACGACTGGCCTTGGCCACCTGTTCCAGTACGGGAATCAGATCACGGATGGCGGACAGTTTCTTGTCGACCAGCAGGATGTAGGGCTCTTCCTGCTCGGCGGTCATGGTTTCCTGATTGGTCACGAAGTAGGGTGACAGGTAGCCACGATCAAACTGCATGCCTTCCACGACTTCCAGCTCGTCTTCGAAGCTGGTGCCTTCTTCAACGGTAATGACACCGTCGTTGCCGACCTTTTCCATCGCATCGGCAATCAAGCGGCCGATGGTGGCATCGGAGTTGGCGGAAATGGTACCCACCTGGGCGATCGCCTTGCTGTCGGTGCAGGGCACGGAGATCTTGGCGATTTCGAGAACCATGGCCTTGGCGGCCTGATCGATACCGCGCTTCAGGTCCATCGGGTTCATGCCTGCGGCGACAGACTTCAGGCCTTCATTGACCAGGGCCTGCGCCATGACGGTGGCGGTGGTAGTACCGTCACCGGCTTCGTCGTTGGCCTTGGAAGCAACTTCCTTGACCATCTGCGCACCCATGTTCTCGAACTTGTCTTCCAGTTCGATTTCCTTGGCCACACTGACGCCGTCCTTGGTTACACTGGGTGCACCAAAGGACTTGTCCAGAACCACGTTGCGGCCCTTGGGACCCAGGGTAACCTTGACCGCGTCTGCCAGCAGGTTGACACCCTTCTGCATGCGGGCACGAGCTGCATCACCGAATTTGACTTCTTTAGCTGCCATTTTGCATCTTCCTCATTCGTTCAATCTGTTGGTTAAGCCCGTGGTTGTTCAGCCTTCGACAACGCCGAACACATCGCTCTCGGACATGATCAGCAGCTCTTCGCCGTCAATCTTGACGGTGCTGCCGGAGTACTGACCGAAGACGACAATGTCACCCACTTTCAGGTCCAGCGGGCGCACTTCGCCGTTGTCCAGCAGCCGACCATTGCCCACCGCCAATACTTCACCCTGAGAAGGCTTTTCCTTGGCAGAACCGGGCAAAACGATGCCACCAGCGGTCTTGGTTTCTTCTTCTTTGCGTCGTACAACGATGCGATCATGCAACGGACGAATGTTCATCTGATGTTTCTCCCAGTTAAACAGATTGGCTGTTTGTTATGCCTTCCCGAAAATGGGGATAGGAAGGCCAGTTTCAATAGGTGGCGGCCAACTTTTTTGCCCGTCACCCAAATTCCTCGGCCGCCGCCGCAGCCAGGCTCAGTCCCGGCGTTCGTAGTCGCCTTCGATCACCCGGCCGGAGGTCGGATCTGTCTGTTGATCCTGCCCCGGCGGCGGCGTGCGCGGACCACTCGGGCCCATCCAGCTCCACACCAGCAGCACCAGCCCCAGAGCATCAGTGGCGAAACCCGGCGCGATCAGCAACAGCCCGGCAAACATGCGCCGGGCAATGGTCTGCTGTCGTACCTGCAGCCACCACTGGTTGACCATGCCGGCCTGCATTTCCTGCAGCACGCGAAAACCGGTGAGGCGGATCAACTGGACACCGATCACGGCGGAGACGACAATCTCCAGCAGCGTGGCCAGTATGCCGATCTGCGAGCCCAGCTCGATGAACAACCCGAGTTCCAGCGCAAAAAACAGCAGCAACAGTATCAGTAATGGCATGGATTCTCCCGGGTTTGCTTCAACGGCTATCCGTCTCTCAGCGGCAATTTGGGGGCGACCGTTGCCATTTCAAGTCCGGGCGCTGAAGAAACTGTCCTCGACACCATAAAAGCCCGCGCCAGACAGGAGTTTCGTACATGCAGATTGACATCATCGGCCCCGGCGCCATCGGCCTGCATTGTGCCCTGTCGCTGCCTGACGACTGTCTGGTCAGGCTGCGTCACCCTGCAGGCCGGGGCGAGCAGTTGACCCTGAGTGATGACACCGGCCGCTGCCGGGACTGCAATCTTCTGGCGCTGAACGATCCGGCACCCATCACAGCAGCCATCGTGACCACCAAGGCCGGCCAGGTCGCCGCCGCGGTGCAGGCCTGTCTGCCTCTGCTGAGCGCACAGGCGGAGGTACTGCTGCTGCACAACGGCCTGGGGCCCCAGGACGAGGTTGCCGGCTGGCTCGGCCCGCAGCAGCACCTGTATGCCGGCATCACCACCGAGGGCGCCCTGCGTCTGGAGCGCGGCCGGATTCGTCACACCGGGCGCGGCCAGACCCGAGTCGGCCCCTGGCGGGAGCCGCTGCCGCCCGGGCCGTTGATCCAGGCTCTGCGGCGCAGCACACTGCAGGCCCAGTGGCTGCCCACCCCCGCTGCGGTGCGCACGGCCCTGTGGCAGAAGCTGATCATCAATTGCGCCATCAATCCGCTGACGGCCCTGCACGACCTGCCCAACGGCGGCCTGGCCGAACCGGAACTGCGCCAGCAATGGGTCGGCCTGGTGCAACTGGGGGTCCGCATTGCCGTCGCCGAGGGCATGGCGCTGGACGCGGGCGACATGATCCGGCAGGTGGAAGCGGTCATCCGCGCCACCGCGCGCAACTACTCTTCGATGCATCAGGACCTGCACCACGGTCGGTCCACGGAGGTCAACGCCATTCTGGGCCCGCTGATCGAGCGCGGCCTGTACCACGGTATCGATACAGACAGCCTGCGCGCCCTGCAGGATCGGCTTGCAAAAGCCGGCGCTTGATGCCAGCTTTACCCCATCTGATTTCTACGGGCATGGATTCCGGCGTGAAAAACCCTCTGCAGGCTCACAATCGCCTGTTTCTGCGCAATGCCATTCTGCTCGGGTGCAGCTTTGTGGCGGTGCTGCTGGCCTCCGTCACGATCGCTTTTCTGCTGTCCTACCGCACTCTGGCACCGCAGATGATCGACACCGTGGTACTCGCCTTTCGCGGCCTGCCGACAGAGACCGACTACCGGGATCTCTGGCTGCGCCGGGACATGGCCTCGGCGCCCTTCCCCGACATGATCGAGGCCGTGGCCCTGTACGAGCAGGGTACCCGCGTCGCCGAGTTCAACCGCAGTCCGCGCCGGGCCCTGCCCAGCCAGATCGAGTTCCTGCCCGGTCAGGCCTCACCGCCCCGGCGCCAGGCCCTGGTCGACCTTGATGCAAGCGGCAACTGGCAACTCTATGTGGTCGGCAACGCTACCCTGATGCACAGTGTCTACCGTCACAGCCTGATCGGCATGCTGCTGATCAGCCTGCTGGGGCTGGGACTGGTCACGCTGGTATCCTACCGGTTTCAGCGCGCCATCTCGGCACCCATGCGTCATCTGATGGCCGTGGCCCGCAAGATCGACCGCGAGGAAGATTTCACCATTCGGGCCCAGAAAGGGCCGGAAGACGACATTGGCGATCTGGTGGACTCCTTCAATGCCATGCTGCAGCGCGTGGAAACACGCGACGTGCAGCTGCAGAGTGAACGCGATCGGGCCGAAAAGGCTCAGGTGCAGGCGCAGACTCTGGCGCAGGAAACCCGGGATGCCAACCAGCGCCTGGAGTTCGAGGTGCAGGTGCGTTCACGCGTGGAACGCAAGCTGACCGAGTTCCAGGCCTACCTGAATGCCATGATCAACTCCATGCCCTCGGCGCTGATTGCCGTGGACGAGCATGCCCTGATTACCCAGTGGAATGACGAGGCCAGTCGGCTCAGCGGCCGGGCTCTGGATACAGCCCTGGGCTACAGCCTGGACGAAGCCTTCCCGCTGATGAGCGACTACATGGACCGCCTCAGCCGGGCCCTGCTGGACAAGGAAATCCAGCGTATCGAACGTGTCACCTGGCAGCAGGATGAGCAGGAGCTGACCCTGGACATGGTCATCTACCCGCTGCATCTGGCCGGTACCATCGGTGCCGTTATCCGCATCGACGATGTCTCTGACAAGGTGCGCCTGGAAGACATGATGGTGCAGAGCGAGAAGATGATGTCCGTCGGCGGGCTGGCGGCGGGCATGGCTCACGAGATCAACAACCCGCTCAGCGCCGTGGTGCAGAGCGCCCAGACCATACGCCGGCGCCTGTCACCGGAAACTGCCGCCAATCGCAAGGCGGCCGAAAAACTGGGGCTGGATCTCGATCAGCTCGTGCACTATCTGGAAGAGCGCGACATTCCGCGCTTTCTGGACCACATCCTCAGTTCCGGCGAACGCGCAGCGGCCATTGTGACCAACATGCTGCAGTTCAGTCGCCAGAGCTCCTCCGACCGCCAACCGGCCCCCATCACCGATCTGATCGGACGTGCGCTGGCCATTGCCATGAGCGACCTCAACCTGCGCCAGGACGTCAAGCAGGGCAACCTGATCATCGAACAGCATCTGGACGCCGCCGCGGACCTGGAAGTCCCCGTGGCCAACACGGAGATCGAGCAGGTCGTGTTCAATCTGCTGAAGAATGCCTGGCAGGCCGTGCAGGACCGCCATGATCTCACCCAGCCGGGGCGCATCACGATCGAATGCAGCCACACCGCCCGCCACTGCATCATTCAGGTGTCGGACAATGGGCGGGGCATGGACGCCTCTACCCGCAAGCGGGTGTTCGAACCCTTCTTCACCACCAAGGAAGTCGGCGAAGGCACCGGCCTGGGTCTCAGCGTGGCCTATTTTATTGTAACCTCTCACCATCACGGCCAGCTCTCGGTCAGCTCGACGCCCGGAGCCGGCACCACCTTCACCATCAAACTGCCGCTGGTGGACGCGCCCGATCAGGGCGCATGACACCGCAGGGCAACGGGAACGCAGAACATGGGCAAACGATTGTCGCGCATCTACACGCGCACCGGCGACCGGGGTGAAACCGGACTCGGAACCAATGAGCGCATTGCCAAGCACGCGGCGCGGGTGGAAGCGCTGGGCGATGTGGACGAGGTCAATTCCTGGATCGGCCATGTGCGCGCGGCACTGGGCGCAGAGCATGCGGAAGATGCCACGCTGAGCCAGATCCAGCATGATCTGTTCGATATCGGTGGCGAACTGGCGATGCCCGGCTATGAACTGGTGCAGGCCAATCTGGTAACCGAACTGGAGCAGGCCATCGATCGGCTGAACGCTGATCTGCCGCCGCTGGACAACTTCATACTGCCGGGCGGCAGTGAAGGCGTCAGTCGAATTCATCTGGCGCGTAGTGTGGCCCGACGGGCCGAACGCGCCCTGTGGGCCCTGCATGATGCGGCAAGCGAGCAGGCCCGACCGGAATCGGAGCGGGTCGGCGTACAGGCTGTACAGTACCTCAACCGACTGTCGGATTACCTCTTCGTACTGGCACGGGCAGTGGCCCAGGAGGCCGGCGGGCGCGAGATCCTGTGGCAGACCCGCAACCGCAGCAAGGACTGAACACGACTCAGCGATGCTCGGGCATTGGCCCTTCATAGGTGTCGTACTCGACGCGATACTCACCGAACTGCGGCAGGAAGACATTGACCCGTGATATATCGCGGGTAGTGGTGTTCTGCGCCACCAGACTCATGTACCAGGTCTGGCCCCGGCGCCGGATTTCCGGGCGCGTGTAGATAAAGGGCCCGCTGCGGTTCACTTCCGACAATGGAATCATCGCCATCACACCCTGCTCGCAATGACAGACCCACTGTACATAGAGCAGATGATGCCGTCGCGCCAGATGCTCGCCGGCATCAACGACCAGCAGCCGGTGCAGACCGGTTTCTCCCCGCGCCTGCCAACTGCCGAAACGCTTGATAAACACCAGTTGCGGCGGCAGATCATAGATGCGGTAGTCCATATAGCTGTCGACATAATCGTAGTCCTGCTGCGGCACGGGCGCCTGTGCATCTGCAGCCAGCAACAGCAATCCCAGAGCGACCGCAAGGCCGAGTAGACACTGGCTCAGCCGACCAACGCCCAATCCGGCGCCACGCAGGTTCTTGTTTGATGGTGCCATGGACCCAGGCGGGCTCTGCATCGGTCTACCCCAAATTTTCAGTTGTATCTGACGTCCTGCCTAAAGTAACGGCGGCAAACGCCGATTCTTAAGTCATGTCGACCACTACGAGCGATCAAAGGCCGCCGGAATGCAGCTTACGGAGACACCGCAATGCGACCCATCATAATTGGCAAGAACCTGCTAACGGATGACGAAATACTCGCCTATGCGATGAGTGAAGACAACTATCGCATGCTGACGCTCGAACGTCTCCAGCATCATGCGCTGACGGCCGCCCTGCTCACGGCCAGCACGCTGATACGGCTGCACCGGCAGGCGCAGGCACCCCAGTTGCCGCCGGTATCCGGCCGCGAAGCCAGAGAGTGAAGCGCCGCCTGCCGACAGCGGCGGGCAGCAACATCCCGGCAAAATGCACAACTGGCTAAGCCGTTGAAATCTTTTGAATTTTCTTTTCGCCTCAGGTTGACACTCCGAAAAATAGATGGATAATACCGCCTCGTTCTCGGGGCTATGTAGCTCAGTTGGTTAGAGCACAGCACTCATAATGCTGGGGTCGCTAGTTCGAATCTAGCCATAGCCACCAACGAGCAGATAAGATGTAGAAAAGATGTTGGGCCGTCGCCAAGTGGTAAGGCACCGGTTTTTGGTATCGGCATTCGGAGGTTCGAATCCTCCCGGCCCAGCCATTTCTTTCTGCACTTCATTTGCCTTTTGGGAACACCCGCCTATGACTATTTCCTGCGCTCGAAATCTGGCCCGGATGCTGGTGCTGCTGACCCTGTCGGCGCTGTCTTTTTCTGCCCTTGCGTCCTCTTCTCTGAATGTGCTGATGTATCACCATGTTGCCGATGACACGCCCCCGGCGACATCGACCCGAGTGGATGATTTTCGGGCCCACCTTGAATACCTGGATGAACACCACGAGGTGGTCGATCTGGTATGGGCGCTGGAGCAGATTCAGGCCGGTGAGCCCATTCCTGACAATGCTGTCGCCCTGACCTTTGATGACACCTACATCAATGTCTATGACACCGCCTGGCCGATGCTGCAGGAGTACGACTTCCCGTTCACCATCTTCGTGGCCACGCAGCCGGTTGATCAGGGCTCGCGGATTGTCATCCAGTGGGATCAGCTGCGCGAGATGCACGACGCCGGCGTGCGCCTGCTCAATCACAGCCATGCTCATGAGTACATGGTGCGTCACGACGCCTATGACGATGCCTGGCGCGAAGCCGTGATCAATACGGTCGAAACCGCTCAGCGCCGACTGACCGAAGAGCTTGGCGAGGCGCCACCGAAGATCTTTGCCTACCCCTATGGCGAATACAACGACCGGCTGCGCGACATCATGGATGATCTGGGCTATATCTCCATGGGCCAGCACAGCGGCGGCATTGCCGAATTCTCCGACTGGCAGGCCCTGCCCCGCTTTGCCGCCGGGGGCACCGCCGCCAACCTGGACACCCTGCGCGTCAAGTTGCAGAGCCGCCCGCTGCCGGTGGAATACCCGCTGCCCGACCAGGTTACCAATGACCGGCGCCCGGTACTGGAAGCCCGCCTGCTGGACAACGACGATGTACGCTGGGATGCACTGAACTGTTTTACCGGCGCCGGTCGCCCGATTCCGTTCGAGATCGAGGACGGCGTGCTGCGGGTACAGAATGACGAGGACTTCCGGGACGGTCGCAATCGTTACAACTGCACCGCCCCGGCACGCTCGGGTGGTTTCTACTGGCTGTCACGCCAGTGGGTGATCAATCAAGGTCCTGCAGATTATTGAACCGGATCATGCCCTCTATTTCGGCCACGTAGGCCTCGCGCCGGGTTGAATAGGCCAGCAGGTGCGGGGTCAGTTCCAGCCCGGTGATGGGCTCATCGTTGGCGCGCAGCCAGGCCCGATGTTCGCGCAGGGTTTCGTAGCTGAAGTGCCGGTTCAGGTTCTGGATAAAGCTGCGCACCGACAGTACTGGTGCCTCGAACGAGCGCACCTCGTAGATCTCGCCGTCAGGCCGGCTCTCGGGCACCAGTCCACAGCCCTGGCTGAAACACCACTGCCCGAACAGATTGTTGCCCTCACGGGCAAACCTGGAGGTTCCCCAGGCCGATTCATTGGCCGCCTGTGCCACTATCAGTGAAGGCGGCAGGATGTCTATTTTCAGCAGCAATTCATCCAGCACCGCCTCCAGCGCCTGCTCGGCATCCACATAGTAGCGAGCGGACAGGTCTATCAGTTGCTGCACCACCCCCTCCGGCAATGGCTGACCGTCCCGCACCCGTTCGTACCAGGCCTCTATGGCAGCCCGCTTTTCCAGCAGCCGGGCGTTCTCTTCCGCAATGATTGGCAACAGGAAGTCGTAGAACTGGTCCTTGCGCTCCTGCACCACCGCAATATCGTTGAAATCCGGCAGATCCGGTGCCGGCTCGGCCGACTCGCTCAATGCGATCAGCAACGCCTGCTCGTCCAGAATCCGCCGCTCCTGCTGCACACCCTGAATCAGGGCCCACAGCGCCACACTCAGGGTGACCACAGCCACCGCCCAGGGGCCGACGCGTGTCGGCTGCACGGCCGGATAATCCTGCTTCCACATCAAAAGGTACTCCTGCTTAGTCTTTCACCGGGCGGGCGCCCTGCGGGAAGGGGGTGACACTGCCGCCACCCGGGTTCTTGTGGTCACGGATCTTGCCCGTACCCTCCTGCTCCACCTCATCGATGCGGACGATATGGTGCAGCGGAATATAACTGCGCCGGACCCCGGCGAACTCGTTCTTGAGTTTTTCCTCGCCCGGATCAACGACCAGATTGGACCGCTCACCAAAAATGAATTCCTCGATTTCCAGGAAGCCGTACAGATCACCCTGCGCCATACTGCGACAGTAGACCTCGTACAGTTTGTCCTGATGGATAAACATCACTCTGTAAACAGTTTTGCGCGCCGGTGTCGCCATCAACCCCTCTGAACTGCGTCGACTGGAAAGAATGTGCCGGATTGTACCACTGACCACCGTCAAAAGTGTCAAGGTCCCGTGCACAATGGTTGTCCACCGTGTCCGCTGGGCGGTACAATAGTCCTCTTACATTTTCCGTACAGGATGGATGACCACACACTCCATGGGCAAGAAGCTGTTTATCAAAACGCACGGCTGCCAGATGAATGAATACGACTCCGACCGCATGGCCGATCTGCTGCATGAGGCGGAGGGTATGGAGTTGACTGACCGGGAGGAAGACGCGGACGTCATTCTGCTGAACACCTGTTCCATCCGCGAAAAGGCTCAGGAAAAAGTCTTCCATCAGTTGGGGCGCTGGAAAAAACTGAAAGCCCGCAATCCGGACCTCAAGATCGGGGTCGGCGGCTGTGTGGCCAGCCAGGAAGGCGAGCGCATCAGTGAACGCGCGCCGCATGTGGACATGATCTTCGGCCCGCAGACCCTGCACCGCCTGCCGGCCATGCTGCAAGGCTCGGCCTCGGGTAACGACGGCGGCCAGCGCATTACTGCGGTCGATGTCACCTTTCCCGAAATCGAGAAATTCGATCACCTGCCAGCGCCGCGCAGTGACGGTGTGACCGCCTTTGTCTCGGTGATGGAAGGCTGCTCCAAGTACTGTACCTTCTGTGTTGTGCCCTATACGCGTGGTGAAGAAGTCAGCCGCCCGTTCGATGACGTGCTGGCCGAAGTCGTGCATCTGGCTGCTCAGGGCGTGCGTGAGGTCAACTTCCTGGGCCAGAACGTCAACGCCTATCTGGGCCCGAAACACGATGGCACCAGCGCCGATCTGGCCGAACTGATTACCGTGGCGGCGGGCATCGACGGCATTGACCGTATCCGTTTCACCACGTCGCATCCGGTCGAGTTTTCCGACAGCCTGGTCGATGCCTACCTGGATGTGCCGGAACTGGTCAGCCATCTGCACTTGCCGGTGCAAAGCGGCAGTGACAGCCTCCTGAAGGCCATGAAGCGCGGCCATACTGCGGCCGAGTATGTCGAGAAGATGGAACGCATCCGGGCCAACCGGCCGGACATCAGCTTCTCTTCCGATTTCATTGTCGGCTTCCCCGGCGAAACCGCCGAGGATTTCGAAGCCACCATGAACCTGATTCAGCGCATCGGTTTCGATCAGTCCTTCAGCTTTGTCTACAGTGCCCGGCCGGGTACCCCGGCGGCGCAGATGGAAGACGAGACACCAATGGAGATCAAGAAGCAGCGCCTGCAGATTCTGCAGAGCCGCATCCAGCAGCAGGCCATGGCCATCTCGCAGCGCATGGTTGGCTCCATTCAGATTGTGCTCATCGCCGGCACTTCGGAGCGCAACCCGGCAGAGATGCAGGGGCGCACCGAGAACAATCGACTGACTTTCTTCCCCTGTGACGACCCGGGCCTGATCGGCCAGTTCGTGCAGGTCCGGATTACCGAAGCTTATGCCAACTCGCTGCGCGGCGAGCTGGTCAACCCTGAACTGGCGTACTGAACGCCTTTCAGCAACGACACCGAGGCACTGCTAATTGGCTTCCACTGAATCACCGGTAAAACCCGCAGCATCCACCGTCCGTTTCGAGCTGCTGCCGGACCACCCCCAGCGACTGGCCAGCCTGTGCGGCCTGGGCAACGAAAACCTGCGCCTGATCGAGGAGCGGCTCGGGGTACGTGTGCTCAGTCGGGGCAACGCCTTTGAAGTACGCGGCGAGGAGCCCCTGATGCCGGTGGTACAGGCGCTGCTGGTTGACCTCTATGCCATGACTCAGGGCGGTGCCGACCTGCAGCCCGACCAGGTCCATCTGCACCTGCAGGATGCCGAGATAGAGGCCCGCACCAGTGGCACCCACCCGGCACAGCCCAACCCCTGGGACAAGCCCGGCATCAACGAGGTGCGCACGCCCAAGGTGCTGGTCAAGCCCAAGGGTCCGAACCAGAAGAAATATGTGCATGCCATCCAGACGCATGACGTCAACTTCGGTCTGGGCCCGGCCGGTACCGGCAAGACCTACCTGGCCGTGGCCTGTGCCGTGAACGCCTACATGCGCGATGACGTGAAGCGCATTCTGCTGGTGCGTCCGGCCGTGGAGGCCGGTGAAAAACTGGGCTTTCTGCCCGGCGACCTGGCGCAGAAAGTCGACCCCTACCTGCGGCCACTGTACGACGCCCTGTATGACATGCTGGGGTTCGAAAAGGTGGATCGCCTGATCGAACGCAATGTCATCGAGGTTGCGCCGCTGGCCTACATGCGGGGCCGCACCCTGAGCCATGCCTTCATCATTCTGGATGAAAGCCAGAACACCACCCGCGAGCAGATGAAGATGTTCCTGACCCGCATCGGTTTCGGCTCTACGGCGGTAATTACCGGCGACCCCAGCCAGGTCGACCTGCCGCGCAACATGTCCTCCGGCCTGAAGCATGCCATCGAGGTACTGGAAGGCGTGGAGGGCATCAGCTTTGTCCATTTCGGTTCGCAGGATGTCGTGCGTCACCCCATGGTGCAGCGCATTGTCGACGCCTACGAGCGCTGGGATGACAAGCAGGAGCCGGAGCGCAATGGACGTTGAGGTAACGGTGCAGCATGCGGCGGACGACGAGCCCCAGCCGCCACCGGATGACGATGACTTCGAACGCTGGGTGGTCCGGGTTGCCGAAACCCTGGACCGCCCCCTGGCGCTGACCGCCCGGCTGGTCTCGGCGCAGGAATCACAGCAGCTCAATCGCGACTACAGAGGCCGTGACAAGCCGACCAACGTATTGTCCTTTCCGTTTGAACCTCCCCCCGGCATTGACTGGCAGGACCCCTATGTCGGTGACCTGGCCCTGTGCAGCCAGGTCATTCATCAGGAAGCTGTCGAACAGGGCAAGGGCGCCCGGGAGCACTGGGCGCACATGGTCATTCATGGTACCTTGCACCTGCTCGGTTACGACCATCAAAACCATGACGAAGCCGAGGCCATGGAAGCACTGGAAATCCGCTTGCTGGCCGGATTGCACATCGCCGACCCCTACCGGACGCCAGGAGAGACAGAACAGTCATGAGCGACGACCAGAGTAGTCAGCCCAGCAAACGAAGCTGGCTGGAGAAACTCTCGGATACCTTTTCAGCTGAAATCAGAGACAGAGATCAGATTCTGCAGTTGCTGCAGGAAGCGCACGAGAACGAGTTGCTGGACAACTCGGCCTACCACATCATGCAAGGCGCCATCGAGGTCAGTGACCAGCATGCGCGCGACATCATGGTGCCCCGCTCGCAGATGGTGGTGATTGAGCCCGGCGATGCCGTGACCGCCATTCTCGACAAGATCGTCGAGTCCTCGCATTCGCGCTTCCCGGTCATGAATGACGACAACACGGCCGTGGTCGGCATCCTGCTGGCCAAGGATCTGCTGCGCCTGGCGCGCGAATCCGACTTCAACCCCGAGCGCATGACCGCCCGTATCGATGAAGTCATCCGCCCGCCGGTCTTTGTCCCCGAAAGCAAGCGTCTGAACCGGCTGCTGCGTGATTTCCGCGAAACGCGCAATCACATGGCCATTGTGGTCGATGAATACGGCGGCGTAGCCGGGCTGGTGACCATCGAAGACGTACTGGAAGAGATCGTCGGGGATATCGAGGACGAACACGACCCGCTGGAAGAAGAAGACATTCAGGAACTGGGTGACGGTCGCTACCGCGTCTCCGCACTCACCGAGGTGGAGGACTTCAACGACTTCTTCCGCACCGAGCTGAGTGACGATGAGTTCGACACCATTGGCGGCTATGTCACGCACGTCTTCGGGCATCTGCCCAAACGCGGCGAGGCCGTCACCATTGCCGACTGGCACTTTGTCGTGCACACGGCCGATGATCGACGCATCCGCTTGCTGGATGTCACCCGCTCCGGGCGGCGTCATACCGCACCGGAACTGACGCCTCACCTGGCCAGCCCCGAAGAACGCCTCTGAACGAATCCAGGCTGCCGGGCTCAGTCCAGCCCGGCGGCCAGAGTCAGCAGGGCGTTGCGCGCCCGTCCCAGGTGGGCGGCGCTGACCAGAGCGTGATTCGGGCGTACACCATAGCCTGAACCATTCATTACCCAGGGCGCCCAGAGCGGACGCTGCAAAGCCACCAGTTCCAGCAGTGCCTGTTCCATGGCCGCTACCGTTGCCGGGTCATCGCCCAGTACGGCCGCATAATCCTCCTGCACGCCCTGCAGACTGTGCAGCAGCGCCCAGCTGTAGCCGCGGGTCTGGAAGATCACATCGTCGATCTGCAGGCGCGGTGTATTATCCTGCGGGGCCTCGATGGCCAGAAACTCCGGGGGGTCATAGGCGCGCGTGGCCACACTGTAGACCAGTTGCTGCTGCAGCTGATCCAGTCGATCATCGACCGCAGCCAGCCAGCGGGCCAGATCTTCGCTGCGCACATGAAATTCGGCCTCTCCAGCCTGCAGGCGATCCACATAGGCGCTCAGGTGGCGCAACCCGCGTCGGTACTCGCTGACGGTCGAAGGCAGCAGCCAGCGGTCGGTGTCGAAATAGAACTGCGGCTCGACGATCACCAGATCCGGGTCCTCGGTCGCCCGCCGGTCGGCCCGGCTGATATCCCGCCGCAGCAGCTCGGACCACTCGCGCAGATGCCACACCACACCCAGCTCCCAGTTCGGCATGTTGTCCATGAACAGAGCCGGCGGCAACCGGCTGTGCCGCAGATAGCCGCCCCGCTTGTGCAGCAGGCCCCGGGCCGTTTCCTCCACCGCCACCGCAGTGGCAAAGCCCGCGGGCAACGCCTGGTCGTCCGCGTCCATGCGCTCTGCCGCCGCCGCGCGCACATCGACCAGCTCCGGCTCACGGCTCCACCACAGCGCCAGCACCAGTAGCAGTGCCACCACCGTGGCCACAATGCCCAGAGTCAGACGCCAGCGCATCTGGATACCGTGCACAGCTGTGCGCAGGCGGCTCAGACTGCCCTGCCAGAGGACCCGCCAACGGCTCTGCCATGAGGCGCTCCGGCTCTGTCCTGCGGTATCCTCGGTGGCAGATTGACTGTTGCTCTGATCGCCATCTGGCCGCATGATCGCTCTCCTGTGGTGAAATCCGGGCGAGGCCGGGCGGGAATCCCTGGTGCCGACGCTATGCCTGCCTGCACCAGCTTACTGCATACAGACGAGCGGGAAAACGTCAACTGAAGTATAGTGGGCAGTCGCAACCCCCTGCTTTTGATTTTTTTTCATAACAAAAATCACAACCAGCCGTTGACCCAACTGGTTTAGACCAATATTGTCTACCTGATCGCTGATTTTAACTGCATATTCCAACAATCTTATGACCCAGCACCAACTAGGCATCCTGCACGGCCCCAACCTGAATCTGCTTGGGACCCGGGAGCCAGGCATCTACGGCCATGAAACTCTGGCCGACATCAATCACGGCCTGGAACTCCTGGCGCGGGATCTGGACATCGGACTGACCTGCTTTCAGAGCAATTCAGAGGCCGACCTGATCAACTGGGTTCATCAACACCGTTCACTGAGCGGACTGGTCATCAATCCTGCCGCCTACACCCACACCAGCGTAGCGCTGCGCGATGCCCTGGCCGGCACCGCCATACCGTTCGTGGAAGTGCACCTGTCCAATATCCATCGGCGCGAGCCGTTCCGCCACCACAGCTATTTCTCCGACCAGGCGGTCGGGGTGATCTGTGGGCTCGGCAGTGAAGGCTATCGGGCCGGGTTGCGCTTTCTGCACCAGCATTTAACCCATAAACAGACACAGGACTCGGGCAATGGACATTCGTAAGGTCAAGAAGCTTATTGAACTGCTTGAAGAATCCGGCATCGACGAAATCGAAATCACCGAGGGTGAAGAGTCGATCCGCATCAGTCGGGCCGCACATGCATTGTCATCACAGGTACAGCAATATGCTGCACCCGCCCCGGCGCCAGCACCGGCACCGGCAGTCAGTGCACCTGCCGCCCCGGCTGAACCCGCTGCAGCACCGGAGCCTGCGGGCCATCTGGTGAAGTCGCCCATGGTCGGCAGCTTCTACCGTTCGCCCTCACCGGCCTCGGCACCCTTTGTGGAAGTAGGCCAGAAGGTCAAGAAAGGTGACACCGTCTGCATCGTTGAAGCCATGAAGATGATGAACCAGATCGAGGCGGACCGCGATGGCACCATCGGTGAGATTTTTGCCGAAAACGGTCAGCCGGTCGAATTCGATCAACCTCTGTTCACCATTATCTGACAGGTGCCGTGATGCTGGAAAAAGTACTGATTGCCAACCGGGGTGAAATTGCCCTGCGCATTATGCGCGCCTGCAAGGAGATGGGCATCCGGACGGTGGCCGTCCACTCGCAGGTGGACCGCGACCTGAAACACGTCAAACTCGCCGACGAGGCTGTCTGTATTGGACCCAACCCGAGCGCCGACAGCTACCTCAATATTCCGGCCATCATCGCTGCGGCCGAAGTCACCGGTGCCGTGGGCATTCACCCGGGCTACGGTTTTCTGGCGGAGAACGCCAATTTTGCCGAACAGGTGGAGAACAGCGGCTTTACCTTTATTGGCCCCAAGGCCGAGACCATCCGCCTGATGGGCGACAAGGTGTCGGCGATACGGGCCATGATCAAGTCTGGCGTACCCACAGTGCCCGGTTCGGGCGGTCCGTTGACCAATGATGATCAGAAAAACCTGAAGATGGCGCGCGAAATCGGCTATCCGGTCATCATCAAGGCCGCAGCAGGCGGTGGTGGTCGCGGCATGCGCGTCGTGCACAGTGAAGCCAGCCTGATCAGCTCGATCTCCATTACCAAATCGGAGGCCGGTGCAGCTTTCGGCGACGACACCGTCTACATGGAGAAATTCCTGGTCAATCCGCGCCATGTGGAAGTCCAGGTTCTGGCTGACGGCAAGGGCAACGCCATTCATCTGTACGACCGTGACTGCTCACTGCAGCGCCGGCACCAGAAGGTACTGGAAGAAGCACCTGCACCCGGCATCGACCCTCAGGCCCGGGCTGATGTGCTGGCCGCCTGTACGCGCGCCTGCAACGAAATCAATTATCGCGGCGCTGGCACCTTCGAGTTCCTGTACGAAGACGGACGCTTCTTCTTTATCGAGATGAACACCCGGGTCCAGGTGGAACACCCGGTTTCCGAGCAGGTGACCGGTGTTGACATCATCAAGGAGCAGTTGCGCATTGCTTCCGGCCTGCCGATGTCCTTCAAGCAGGAGGAAATCCGGGTGCTGGGCCATGCCTTCGAATGCCGCATCAACGCCGAGGACTCCAAGACCTTCATGCCCAGCCCCGGCAAGGTAACGCAGTTCCATCCGCCGGGCGGTTTCGGCGTGCGCTGGGATTCTCACCTGTACAATGGTTACAGCATCCCGCCCTACTACGACTCCATGGTCGGCAAGCTGATCACCTATGGTGAGGACCGTCAATCTGCCCTCTCCAAGATGCGGGTAGCCCTGGACGAACTGGTCATTGAAGGCATCAAGTCCAATATCGACCTGCACAAGTGGCTGGTCCGTGATGAAGGCTTCAAGGCCGGTGGAATCAACATCCACTACCTGGAAAACAAGCTGATCAAGTAGGAAGCAGCACCGACGCGTCATGGTATGCTTTGAAGGGGCCCGGGGCCCCTTCTTTCGTTACGCCTGCATCCACACCAACTGCGGAGAACTCATGGCCTGGCTCAAACTGCGGCTGCATCGACTGCGCCCGGAACAGATTGAAACACTGGAAGACGCCCTGCTCGGGCTGGGCGCGCAGGCAGTCACGCTGGAAGATGCCGCTGACGAACCCGTGCTGGAGCCGGGCCCCGGGGCCACCCCCCTGTGGTCCTCTTCCGAATTCACAGCCCTGTTCCCCGCCGCTACCGATATAGAAGCTGTGGTACAGGCACTGCAGGCCCAGTTGCCGCTGCCGGCTGTCGACGTGCTGCCCGACTGGTCTTCCGACCTGCTGGAAGACAAGGACTGGGTACGCGCCTGGATGGACCACTATCATCCGATCAGCTTCGGCGAGCGCCTCTGGATCTGCCCCAGCTGGCAGGCCCCGCCCGACCCCGATGCAGTCAATCTGATGCTCGACCCCGGGTTGGCCTTCGGTACCGGCACCCACCCGACCACGGCACTCTGCATGCGCTGGCTCAATGATCAGGCTGCCGCCGGTGGCCTGCAGGACAGCACAGTGCTTGATTTCGGCTGCGGTTCCGGCGTGCTTGGCATAGCAGCCCTGCTGCTGGGAGCCCGGCGCCTGGTCGGGGTCGATATCGATCCGCAGGCGGTAACCTCCACCCGTCAGAACGCCGACCGCAACGGCATCGACCCGGCACGCTATGCGGTCATGCTGCCGGACGCCCTGCCGGCGGACACCGAAGCGGATGTGGTGCTGGCCAATATCCTGGCCGGTCCGCTGATCGACCTGGCCCCCACCCTGCTGCGCCATCTGCGGCCGGGTGGCTGGATAGTACTGTCCGGTGTCATTCGCAGCCAGGTCGAAGAAGTCTGTGCTGCCTATGACAGTGAATTGACGGAAATGACCGTGTCATATCAGGACGACTGGGCTAGAATCTCCGGCCGACGCACCGACACGCCAATCTGAAATCCGGCGCGTCTGCTGTCGACCGACACTGATTACCGGTATCGCAGAGAACCAACGCAACCATGGCCGCAACCGAATCCACGCGCTGTCCGCACTGTCGCACTGCCTTCCGGGTTACCGGCGAGCAGCTTGCGGCCGCGCGCGGGGCGGTGCGCTGCGGCAGTTGCCTGAAGGTGTTCAATGCGCGCGAGCATCTGCTGGACCCTGCCACCCGCCGCGCCCGGCCCGGCCCGGCCACAGAACGCCGCCCCGAACAGCCGTTCCGGCAGGCTCCGGAGCCGGCTGACGAAAGTCGCCGTTTTGCCGCCGATGATGACGAGTTGCTGTTCGGTCTGGATGCAGACGAAGACCTTGTCTTCATGGACGACGAAGATGACGAGACAGACGAGCTCGACTTCGGCGAGGAGAAGACAGTCGAGTTCAGCGACTCCTTTCTGGCCCTGGACGATGAGTTGCCGCAGCGGCGGGACACCGTTCTCCGCGACCAGGAGCCGGACACCGACGCCGGCGCCGATGACAGCTGGGCTCTGGACATGCTCGCAGATATCGAGCGCGAAGAGCAGGCGCAGAAGCCGGAACGCCATGACCAGTTCTCACTGCAGGGTGATGAACAGCCCATTGCCTTCGGCCGGGACAGCAAGCAAAGCGCCCCCGCCTCGCCATCCCGACGCCATACCACCCTGGCGCATCAGGACCTGGATGACCTGGCGGCCGCTGCCACCGCCCCGGACCGGCACCAGGGCCTGTGGCTGAGTGCCGCTCTGCTCGCCGTAGTACTGATCGCCCTGCAGATGCTGTGGTGGGAGCGTGACCGCCTCAGTCAGCAACCCGTGCTGGCCCCCCTGTATGCCCAGGCCTGCCAGTGGGTCCCCTGCCAACTGGCTGATCGCGGCCCCGATGTGGGTGCCATTCGGGCCCTGAGTTCGGTTTTGCGGCCCCTGCCGGATGGGCGCATGCGTCTGGATGCGGTGTTCATCAACCGGGGGGACCGCCCAGCTCCCTTCCCGGTGCTGCGGCTGTCCATCCGGGACGGCCAGGGCGAAGTAGTGGCTGACGGCCTCTTTGCCCCGGAAGACTATGTCGGCGGCGAACTGCAGCCGGGTGATCTGATGCCGGCCGGAAGGCCAATCAGCATCAGTCTCAACATCAATCAGCCAGTCGATAATCTGGGTAATTTCCAGTTGACTTTTCACTACTGATCGTTCCGTCCCAATCTTTTCACTAAAACGCTGCAAAGCCTTGAGAAACCGTGGCCTGGCGCTTTTCTAACGGGGCCGGAATCAGTATCATACGCCGCCCGTGCTGACCACAAAATGATCAGGATACCGTGCTGCCCATGCCCACGCTGACAATCGGCCCCCATCAGATCGACCCGGCGTTGGTACTGGCGCCCATGGCCGGCGTGACTGACCGAACCTTTCGGCGTCTCTGTCGGCAGTTGGGCGCGGGGCTGGCAGTCTCCGAGATGGTGACTGCAGATACCCGGCTCTGGAACTCGGGCAAGTCGCGGTTGCGCCTGGCGCAGGCCGATGACGATGGGCCGGTCAGTGTGCAGATAGTGGGTACGGAACCGACACAGCTGGCCGAGGCCGCCCGCCGCAACGAAGCCCTGGGTGCCGATATCATCGACATCAATATGGGCTGCCCCGCCAAGAAGGTGTGCAGCAAGGCGGCTGGCTCGGCGCTGTTGCGTGATGAAGCCCTGGTCGGACGCATTCTGTCCGCCGTAGTGGCAGCGGTTACCGTGCCGGTAACACTGAAGATCCGTACCGGCTGGGCACCGGAGGAACGCAACGGCGTCACCATTGCCCGTATTGCCGAACAGTGTGGCATTCGGATGCTGGCCGTACATGGGCGGACCCGGGCCTGTCGGTTCAGGCCGACCGTGGAGTATGACACCATCCGCGCTGTCTGTGCGGCCACAGAGATACCGGTGTTGGCCAACGGTGACATCATCGATGGCCCCAGCGCCCGGCATGTTCTGGACTATACTGGCGCCGACGGCCTGATGATCGGTCGCGCTGCGCAGGGCAACCCCTGGATTTTTCGGGAGATTCAGCATTATCTCGCAACCGGAGAGGTGGTAACCCCGCCAAACCTGGAGGAACAGCAAGCCGTATTGCTGGAACACCTGGAAGGTTTGTACCGTCTTTACGGCGACTGGTCAGGGGTGCGCATTGCGCGCAAGCACGTGGGCTGGTATCTACAGGCCCGCGCGGACGCCAAAGACGTCCGCAAGCAATTCAACTGTCTGGAGACCCCGGACGCTCAACGAAAACTGATACACAGCTACTTCAACCGTGTATCCGCACGACAGGAAAGTGACCAAGCAGCATGAATATGAATTCAACTGAGGTATCCATGACACAATCCACTCACAGTGGTGACGAGCAACATGCCCCCACGCTGCGTGACAGTGTTGAGACCGCCATGAACAACTACTTTCAGAATCTGGACGGCCAGGACGTCAACAATGTGTATCAGATGGTTCTGTCTGAAGTGGAAGCGCCGATGCTGGAAGTCGTCATGCGCTACACCCGTGACAACCAGACTCGCGCCTCGCAGATTCTGGGCCTCAACCGGGGCACTCTGCGCAAGAAACTGAAGCAGTACGGCCTGCTTTGATCTCTGTCTGCCAACAGGACTGATTATGCGAGCCACGGTATCCCTGCAACGAGCCCTGCTCAGTGTGTCCGACAAGACGGGCATTGTTGAATTCGCCACCGCACTGCATCAGCGTGGCGTGGAACTGCTGTCCACAGGCGGTACCTACCGCCTGCTGCGTGAACACGATCTGCCGGTGGTCGAAGTATCGGAGCACACCGGTTTCCCCGAGATGATGGATGGTCGCGTCAAGACCCTGCATCCGAAGATTCATGGTGGCATTCTGGGCCGCCGCGGGCAGGACGATGCCATCATGAACGATCACGGCATTGCGCCCATTGATCTGGTAGTGGTCAACCTGTACCCCTTCGCTGATGTCACCGCGCGCCCGGACTGTGATCTGGCCACCGCCATCGAGAACATCGATATCGGTGGTCCGACCATGGTGCGCAGCGCGGCCAAGAACCATCAGTGGGTCTCCATTGTGGTCGACACGACCGACTATGACCGCGTGCTGGAAGAGACCGACCGTCTCGGTGGCGTGACGCAGAGAACCCGCTTTGATCTGGCGCTGAAGGCTTTCGAGCACACCGCACGCTATGACGGCATGATCGCCAACTATCTGGGCAGTATCGACCAGTCGGCTGACCGCCTGAGCACGGACGATCGCCTGCCCTTCCCGCGCACCTGGAACCAGCAACTGGTGCATGCGCAGGGCCTGCGCTACGGCGAGAACCCGCATCAGTCGGCAGCCTTCTATGTCGACCCCGACGCCGCCGAAGCCTCCGTGGCGACGGCCGAGCAACTGCAGGGCAAGGCCCTGTCGTTCAACAACATTGCCGATACGGATGCGGCACTGGAGTGCGTCAAGGCCTTCGACAACCCGGCCTGTGTAATCGTCAAGCATGCCAACCCCTGCGGCGTGGCCACCGGCGAGACCATTCTCGAGGCCTACCAGCGCGCCTTCAGGACCGACCCGACCTCCGCTTTCGGTGGGATCATAGCGTTCAATCGCCCGCTGGATGCCGCCACCGCCAAGGCCATCATCGACCAGCAGTTCGTGGAAGTGATCATTGCGCCCATGATCAGCGACAGCGCTCATGATGTGGTCAAGGTCAAACCCAATGTGCGCCTGCTGGCCTGTGGCGACTGGGACACGGCCGAGCCCGGCTTCGATTACAAGAAAGTCACCGGCGGCCTGCTGATTCAGGACCGTGATCTGGGCGCAGTCGGTCAGGACGAGCTGCGGGTGGTGACCCGCCGCCGACCGACCGCTGATGAGCTGCGGGATCTGCACTTCGCGTGGCGGGTCTGCAAGTACGTCAAATCCAATGCCATCGTCTATGCCCGGGACGAGATGACCATCGGCATCGGCGCCGGCCAGATGAGTCGCGTGTACAGTGCCCGCATCGCCGGCATCAAGGCTGCCGACGAGGGTCTGGTCGTGGAAGGATCGGCCATGGCCTCCGATGCCTTCTTCCCCTTCCGTGATGGTCTGGACCAGGCCGCCGAAGCCGGTATCCGCGCGGTGATACAGCCCGGCGGCTCGATGCGGGACGAGGAAGTGATCGCGGCGGCCGACGAGCATGACATTGCCATGGTCTTCACCGGCATGCGGCACTTCCGGCACTGAATCAGCCGCTGGCAACAGCAGCAACCACAGCTACAGACAGGACTCTGGGATGAACATACTGGTTATTGGCGCGGGCGGTCGTGAACACGCCCTGGCCTGGAAGGCGGCTCAGTCCCCGCTGGCCACAAGGGTTTATGTGGCACCCGGCAATGCCGGCACGGCGCTGGAGCCGGACATAGAGAATGTGCCGCTGGATATGGCGGATCACGCGGCGCTGATCCGGTTTGCGCGCGAACACGACATCGGTCTGACCATTGTCGGCCCCGAAGCCCCGCTGGTGGCGGGCATCGTGGATGATTTCCGCGCCGCCGGCCTGACCATCTTCGGGCCCACGCAGGCCGCCGCCGAACTGGAAGGCTCCAAGGCCTTCACCAAGGACTTCCTGGCCCGGCATCGGATCCCCTCCGCCTTCTACGGCGTCTTCACCGATGTCGACCCGGCCGTGGACTACATCCGTGCCAAGGGTGCCCCCATCGTGGTCAAGGCCGACGGCCTGGCGGCTGGCAAGGGCGTCATTCTGGCGCAGACGGAAGCCGAGGCAGAGGCGGCCGTAAATGACATGCTGGCCGGCAATCGTTTTGGTGAAGCCGGCGCCCGGGTGGTGGTGGAAGAGTTTCTGCAGGGCGAAGAGGCCAGCTTTATCGTCATGGTCGACGGTGACCATATTCTGCCCATGGCTACCTCGCAGGATCACAAGGCAGCCCTGAATGGCGATACCGGCCCCAACACCGGCGGCATGGGCGCCTACTCGCCGGCACCGGTGGTGACCCCGGCGCTGACCGAGCGGGTGCTGCAGGAGGTTATCCGCCCCACGGTGGATGGCATGAAGGCCGAGGGCCGCACCTACACCGGTTTTCTGTATGCGGGCCTGATGATTGCGGCCGACGGCACACCCAATGTGCTGGAATACAACTGCCGCTTCGGGGATCCGGAAACCCAGCCCATCATGCTGCGTCTGGAATCCGACCTGGTTGAACATTGCCTGGCAGCCTGCCGGGGCGAGCTGGAGCAGCAGACCGCTCGCTGGTCCGAGCAGCCGGCTCTGGGTGTGGTCATGGCGGCCGGCGGCTACCCGGACAGCTACCGCAAGGGTGACGTTGTCAAAGGGCTGGAGCAGGCAGCACAGCTTGCCGGCAAGGTATTTCATGCCGGCACCGCGCTGAACACCGATGCCGCCAGCCCCGAGGTGCTGACGGCAGGTGGCCGCGTGCTGTGCTGTACCGCGCGTGGTGACAGCGTCAGCGCCGCCCAGCAGGCCGCCTATGCACAGGTAGAGGCCATTCGCTGGGCCGACTGCTACTATCGCACCGACATCGGCCATCGGGCCATAGCACGCGAGAGGGGATGATCCATGGTGTCTGCCGGTCGGTGGTTGCTGCTCGCGCTGGGCCTGCTGGCCACCCTGCCGACCACCATGGCCGACAGCCTGGATGCACTGGACCTGAAGGCCGACTTGCTGGTCGCCGACAGGGACGCCATCGCAAACCCGGCTGAGCTGGCCACCCCACCCTGGCAGAACCAGCGCGTGCCGGTCTCGCCGCTCAATATTCGCCAGACCCTGAGCGGGCAAACCGGCTGGTTGACGCTGGTCCTGGATGTGCCAGCCGAACTGGCCGGCCAGACCGCCTACCTCAGTCTGTCGTTTCCGGTGGTGCTGGCCGACCTGACGGTCTGGGGACCAGACGGACAACCGGTGACCGCAGACCTGGTGCCCGGCATCGGCGGTCTGGCACTGCCGGTGGCACTGGACGCCGGGCTACAGCAGTGGACTCTGCGCCTGCACGGCAATCGCCAGTTGTCGCTGCGCACCCAGGTTCACACCCCGGCCGCCCATGGCCGCAATCAGCTCCTGTACAGTCTGTGGCTGTTCGGCCTGGCCGGCGCCGGGCTGCTGGCGGCCAGCAGTCTGGCCATTATTCAGGCCCGCCGCCTGTATCGCTCCGAACGCCGGAGCAATGACGGGCGCTGGCTGCTGTGGCCGAGCTATCTGCTGGTCATGGTCCTGTTCGCCAGCAGTTGGTACCTGGGCCTGTGGTCGCTGGTCGGCCTGAACATTACCGACAATCAGCTGCATCTGGCTAGCGTACACAGCGTCCCCGGCCTTCTTCTGGGGCTGGCCACCGGCCTGCTGATACTGATCTGGTGGCAGCGCAGCCTGCACAATCCTGTCTATCGCCGCGCCGTGCTGCTGGTCATTCCCGCCGCCACGGCGCTGGGTTATGCGCTCGGACCCTGGGTACTGCAGTTCATCCTGCTCGGCCTCTGTGTGATTCGCCTGCTGGGCTATGGCGTACGGCGCCATGATGTACACGCCCTGCCCGTGGTGGGCGCCACGCTGAGTCTGCTGCTGTGGCTCTTTGTCGAACTGCTGCAGCAGAGCCCGCTGGGTATCGCCGGCCCCTTTGGTCTGCTGGTACCGACCGGCCTGCTGGCGCTGCATGTGCACTTCGTCTATCAGAGCTATTTTGTCCGCCGCCGCCAGGCCGGACCGTCCTTCGCACGTGATACCGGCCTGACGCTGAATGACAGCCAGACCACGGTGCTGCTGCGCAAACTGAACCACGACCTGCGCTCGCCGATTCACGGGGTGCTGGGCATGACCAACCTGCTCAGCGAAACCGCACTCAACCGTGACCAGCAGGAATATGTGGCCACGACCCACAACGCCGGGCTGCAGATGCTCAACCTGGCCGACGAAATGCGCGCCCTGACCCGCATTGCCAGTGAGCAGATCCATGTCCGCCCGAAGCCAGTTGATCTGAATGCCTTCCTGCACGAAATCGTCAATCCGTTCGCCCGTCTGGCCAGCCAGAAGTCCATCGAAGTAGTCACCGAGGTGTTGTCCAATGTGCCCACCCGGGTGATGATCGACAGCGACCTGGTGGCACAGGTGCTGCGTATTGTTCTGGACAACAGCGTGAAGTTTACCGAGGAAGGCGTGATCGAGGTTGCCATCCGGCGCGAGGGCCAGCGGCGGCTGCGCATCAGGGTGGACGATACCGGGCGCGGCGTGAAAGAAGAGGATGTACGGGGCCTGTTCGAGTTCCAGGGTCTGCACGGGAGCGATGATCAGGGGCACTCTGATGTCCGGCTGGGGCTGCCCATTGCGCATGCTCTGGTGCGGGCCATGGGCGGGCTGATCGGCATCAGCAGGGCGGCGGAAAAAGGCTCCAGTGTCTGGATCAGCCTGCCATTCGAGCCGGCCCCTGATGACGAGCCCGAACGCACCCGACCGGAACTGAGTCCGTTGCAGCAACAGAAGGTGCTGGTGGTCGACGACCATCTGGCCTCACGCAAGGTACTGGAAGACCAGACCCGGCACTGGGGCATGCAGCCCGAAATGGCCTCCAGTGGCAAGGAGGCGCTGGCCATCCTGCAGAGCCATATGTATTTCCATCAGCCATTCGATTGGGTCATCATTGACTACAGAATGCCGGAGATGAATGGCCTCGAACTGCTGGAAAAAATCAGGGCCAATGAAGGCCTGCGTGCCCTGCAGGTGATTGTGATGACCGGCATTGACCTGCACTATGTGGAGCAGGCGGCAGAAGATCTCGGGGCCGTGGCCGTGCTGGCCAAGCCGGTCAACCCGCGTCAACTGATGGCGCTGCTGCAGGAGGACATGACATGAGCCGACAACTGAGCCTGATCGATCGCCTGTTGCAGCAGGCGGACAATGCCTTGCGCAGCTTCGCCCCCGGGGCGGTACAGAGCCGGGGCCCGGTCCCCGGGGCGGACCTGCCCGAAGCCGAGCTGACCGAATCCGAGCGCCGGCATGCGGCCGGGCTCATGCGGGTCAACCACACCGGGGAGGTCTGTGCGCAGGCACTGTACGCGGGCCAGGCCACCACGGCACGGCTGGACGATGTACGCGCGCAGATGGAAGAGGCCGCTGCCGAGGAGCGCGATCATCTGGCCTGGTGCGAGACGCGGCTGCGGGCGCTGGAGGCGCATCCGAGTGTGCTGAACCCGGCGTTCTATGCGCTGTCGTTCACGCTGGGCGCCACGGCAGGCGCGCTGGGGGATCGCTGGTCACTGGGTTTTGTCGCGGCAACGGAGGATCAGGTGAGTCAGCACCTGGAATCGCATCTGGAGCGCCTGCCGGCAGCAGATTTGCGCAGTCGGGCGGTGGTGGCGCAGATGCTGGAAGACGAACAGCGCCATGCCGACCACGCCCGCGCCGCCGGCGGAGCCCCCTTCCCGCTGCCCGTGCGGCGGCTGATGACGGCCATGTCCAAAGTCATGACCGCCACCACCTACAGGGTCTGATCTCGCCTGGTTCAAGTTTGGCAGAAGTCCTTGTCGGTGGCAGGGGGTATCGGGAACGCCGTAAACCCGTCCCTGGGGGCTGGCGCGAAAACATCCCTGTTTTCGAGCCTCCCGCTACCCCCATGCCACCGACAGACTGCACCTCCTGTGCCACCTGCCGAACGGATCGTCGCCACGCGCGGAATTGGTGCCAATGCCGCCTGATGGCGGGGTGTGCTGACCGCAGACACGCAAAAAACGGCATCCATGCCGGCTCGAGCACGGCCGTCCCTGGCCGTGCACGGTCTGCGGCTCAGCACACCACCGCCCGGCGGCCGCACCATCAGCGCCTCTGTTCAATACAAGCTCTGTGTAGCGAAGGACGCAAGTTCCGACAAACGAGGCACCACAACCTGTAGTGAGGGACGCAAGTCCCGATTGGGCCGATGGGCCCACAAAAAGGGCGACTACGCCGCCCATCGCGACTTGCGTCGCTCGCTACAAATATCGGCTTGTGCCTCGTCATCGGCACTTGCGTGCCTCGCTACAAGACCCGGAGTTTGGTTCTCCCCGGGCGCTGAGGAAGCGTTCTGGGCATTATCAATCCCACAACTTTTGCAGGCTTTGAGCCTTGCTCAAGCATTTCAAGACGTTGCGCCCATGAGTGGCCGAGGGTCACCGCCTACATGGGCTGGGGGGCACGGTTGGAGTCGCCTGCCGGGTACAGGCCCTGAGAGACCGTTTGCGGCCAGGGATGGCCGCAACCGAGCTGTCAGGGACAAAAACGCCGGGAGCGTTTTTGCATGAGCGAAGCGAGCCCGAAGGGTCAGGCCCAGGGACGGGCCTGATATGAGTATTTTGCGTGTCTCACAGGGTCTGTACCCGAGCCTGGCGACGGTCCGCTCGGCACCCCGACCACGGCGGCAGGGCCACAATGGCCTACCCGAGCTCGGCGACGGCCCGTTTGGCCGCAAGTCAAAACAACCCGCCGCTCAGACCGTCACGAGGTTGTCGCGGTGAACCAGTTCGGGTTCGCTGATATAGCCGAGAATGGACTCGATCTCCGCCGACGGGCGGCGCAGAATGCGGCGCGTTTCCTCGACGCTGTAGTTGCACAGCCCCCGCGCCACCAGCTGACCATCCTGATCCAGGCAGTCCACCACATCACCGCGGCGAAACTCGCCGTCGGTCGCGGTCACACCCACCGGCAGCAGGCTCTTGCCCTGCTCCCGGATGGCCCGCACCGCACCCGGGTCGACCCGAATCCAGCCCTTGGACTGCAACTGCCCCGCCAGCCACTGCTTGCGCGCTGCCAGTGGTTCGGCATCCGGCAACAGGCGTGAGCCCAGCCGTTCATCCTGACGCAGACGCGTCAGTACCTGCTCTTCGCGGCCACCGGCAATCAGCGTCAGGGCACCGCTGCGCGCCGCCAGGCGCGCGGCCCGCACCTTGGTCACCATGCCGCCCCGACCCAGCGCCCCGCCACCGGAAGCCACCGTCAGCAGATAGGGATCGTTGGCCCGCGCCTCGCTGATCACCGTGGCTTCGGGATTGTGACGCGGGTCGGCATCAAAGATGCCTTGCTGGTCGGTCAGTATCACCAGCGCGTCGGCTTCCACCAGATTGGCCACCAGGGCACCCAACGTATCGTTGTCACCAAAACGGATCTCGTCGGTGACCACGGTGTCATTTTCATTGATGATCGGCAGCACCCCCAGCCCCAGCAGCGCGCGCAGCGTGGAACGGGCATTGAGGTAACGCTGGCGATCCGCCAGATCGGAATTGGTCAGCAGAATCTGCGCGCTGCGGATGTCATGCGCCTGAAAACAGCCCTGATAGTGGCCCACCAGTCGGCTCTGGCCCACGGCGGCGGCGGCCTGCAGCAATTCCAGTTCATGCGGCCGTTCCTGCCAGCCGAGTTCGGTCATGCCGGCCGCTACCGCACCCGAGGACACCAGTACCACTTCCAGTCCGTCGGCGCGCAGGCGGGCAATCTGCGCCGCCCAGTCGCTGATCCGGTCATGGTCTATGCCGGCCCCGTTGTTGGTCAGCAGCGAACTGCCGATCTTGACCACCCAGCGGCGGCTGGTGCTCAGCTCATGGGGTACGGCGCCATCAGTAGGGTGCATACTCGATTTCCACATCATGGTCATCATCATCGTCGTCATCGTCCTTGCGATCACGACGTGCCCGACGCGCAACCGCCACGGCAGCAATGCGCTCCCGGGCCTCCTCTTCTATCTGCCGCCGCGTGTCTGCGTCGGCCTGCTGCGCCTCCGGGTCATCGGCCAGACGCTCGCGCATCTCGGTCAGATGCCGGGACGCATCCTGAACCAGAGTCTGCAGGCCATCACCGCTGAGCGCCGAGATCGGATACACTGGCCCGGTCCAGCCCATGGCGTCGACTACGCGAGCCACGGCCTCATCCCGGTCTTCCGGCGGCAGCATGTCCAGCTTGTTCAGTACCAGCCAGCGTGGTCGTTCCATCAGGGTAGGGCTGAATTTCTCCAGTTCCTGCAGGATGACGCGGGCGTTGTCTTCGGGTCGGGTTTCATCCAGCGGCACCATGTCGACCAGATGCAGCAGCAGCCGGGTACGTACCAGATGCTTGAGGAAACGGATGCCCAGACCGGCGCCATCAGCAGCCCCCTCGATCAAACCCGGAATATCGGCAATCACGAACGACTGCAGACTGTCAACCCTGACCACACCCAGATTGGGCATCAGGGTGGTGAACGGATAGTCCGCTACCTTGGGACGGGCTGCCGAAACCGCCCGCACCAGCGTCGACTTGCCGGCATTGGGCAGACCCAGCAGGCCCACATCGGCCAGCACCTTGAGTTCCAGGCGCAGGTTGCGGGATTCACCCATGGAGCCCTTGGTAAACTGGCGTGGTGCCCGGTTGACGCTGGACTTGAAGCGGGTATTGCCCAGACCGTGAAAACCGCCCTGAGCAATGCGTACCTGCTGACCATGCTCGGTGAGATCCGCCAGCGTTTCGCTGGTATCCTGATCACGAATGGTGGTGCCCACCGGCACCTTGAGTATCAGGTCCTCGCCCTTGCGGCCGGTCATGTCGCGGCCCTTGCCGGGCTCGCCATTCTGGGCCTGATAGCTGCGCTTGTACTGGTACTCGATCAGTGTATTCAGGTTTTCGTCGGCTTCGAACCAGATCGAGGCCCCATCACCGCCATCACCGCCATTGGGACCGCCCTTGGCAATGAATTTTTCACGCCGGAAGCTGACACAGCCATCTCCGCCCTTGCCGGCCTGGATGTGGATGGTCGCTTCATCTACGAATTTCATGTGCTGTCCAGCTCATTGTGTACCGATACGAAAAGAGCCCTGTTACTGTCGCAACAGGGCTCTTCAGTCTTTGGAACCTCAGGCTACCCTGCGAGCAGCCTGTTCAGGTCGGAAACCGCTTCAGGCTGCGACGATGCTGACCGTCTTGCGGCTTTTTGGACCCTTGGTCTCGAACTTGACCACGCCGTCGGCACGGGCAAACAGGGTATGATCCTTGCCAACACCCACATTGCTGCCGGCATGGAAGTGTGTGCCACGCTGACGGATGATGATGGAACCGGCTGATACCTGCTGACCACCGAATGCCTTCACGCCAAGACGCTTCGACTGAGAATCGCGACCGTTACGAGTACTGCCGCCTGCTTTTTTGTGAGCCATGATGCCCCTCCGTCAATTAAGCCTTGATACCGGTGATCTTGACCTGGGTGAACCACTGACGGTGCCCCATGGTCTTCATGTGATGCTTCCGGCGCTTGAACTTGATGATGCGAATTTTCGGGTGACGCCCCTGTGCGACCACTTCCGCAGTGACCTTGGCGCCCTTGACGACCGGCTCACCGATCTTGACGTCATCACCTTCACCGACCAGCAGCACATCATCAAAAGTGATTTTGGCGCCGGTTTCAGATTCGATTTTCTCCAGTTTCAGGAACTGGCCTTCCTGCACGCGGTATTGCTTACCGCCAGACTTGATCACAGCGTACATAATATCTTCTCTTGAACAGATTGTGTATCCAACGTCGAAATCACTTGGTCCCGGTTCCAAAGGCATCGCCTACGCTGCGGCACCCTGTAGCGGGGGATTCCTGCCCTGAACCGCATGAGCGGTACATCAGGGGCGCGCAATTGTAGCCAAAGCCGCCGCGCCTGACAAGCCCGACTCTGCTTGACAGCAGCAGGGGGCGCTCTTAGCATCAACGCCTGTTTTTCTGCCCCCTGTCCACAAGACCCGGAACCGCATGCAGATCAGTGAAATCAATGCCGTAGTCGCCGACGAGTTCGAAGCGGTCAACACGGAAATCAGTCGTGAGCTGTCCTCCGATGTGCCGCTGGTCGAGCACATCGCCGAGTACATCGTTTCCAGCGGCGGCAAGCGCCTGCGCCCGCTGGTGACGCTGCTGACGGGCAGCGCACTGGGTTGTCGCGCCTCGTCACTGATCACGCTGGCGGCCATCATCGAGTTTCTGCACACGGCCACCCTGCTGCATGACGACGTGGTGGACACCTCGGAGTTGCGGCGCGGCAAGCCTACCGCCAATCACAAATGGGGCAATGCACCCTCGGTGCTGGTGGGTGATTTTCTGTACTCGCGTGCCTTCCAGATGATGGTGCGCATCGGAGATATGGCGGTGATGGAGCGCCTGGCCAACGCCACCAATGTGATTGCCGAGGGTGAAGTACTGCAACTGATGAATGTACGCAACCCGGACCTCACCACAGAGGACTACCACAAGGTCATTCAGGGCAAGACCGCCATGCTGTTTGCCGCCGCTTCCGGCAGTGCTGCCTGCCTGGCCAGTGACAGTGACACCCTGCGTCAGGCGGCTCATACCTACGGCATCGAGCTGGGGCTGGCCTTCCAGATTCAGGATGACGTGCTGGACTACAGCGGCAACGCCGAGACGCTGGGCAAGAATGCCGGCGATGATCTGGCCGAGGGCAAGATGACCCTGCCGCTGATCCATACCCTCAAGCACTGTGATGCCGATACGCGGCAACTGATCCGCAACGCCATCCGCCAGGGCGGCACCGATGATCTGGCGCCTGTTCTGGCTGCGGTCCAGGCCAGCAAGGCGCTCGATTTCTGTCGTGGCCAGGCCCTGCAGCACCGGCAGCGGGCCATTGACGCTCTGGCCGACTTCCCGGCCTCCCCCGCGCGTGAAGCCCTGATCGGGCTGGCCGAGCTAGCCGTCGACCGCAGCAGCTAGCTTTCCACGTACACCAGGGGCGGACTTTCTGAACCTGCAGGCGGCCTACCCAACCGTGGCCACCGTTATTGTCGGCTACTGCACGTCGCGAAGTTCCACTGCTCTGCGTTCCTCATAGGCCGACATCCAGTCTTTCAGGTCGGGGGCATGGCGTGACACAAAGCGTTCCAGATCGCGCCGCTCACAAGGCTGGCCGGTGAATACCTGAACGTATTCGGCCACACGGCCAATGCGAACGGCTTTCGTCTCCCGAGTGTGCATCGAGATATAGCCGATCTGTGTCAGGTAGGTCGTTCGTGCGCGCACACCGGCTTCATGAGGGCCGTAGCCGAAGCGGATCAGCATGGCTGTCAAGGCCTCCAGTCGGCGCTGGTCGGCGCTGGCCACTTCAGTGGCCACACGGGCATCCTGCATGGCCCAGTTGCGTACGGCGTATTCGAACTCGGCATCGAACAGGCGCTCATCCAGCCAGCAATCGAAGACATTCAGCATGGCCTCGACCACGGTGTCGGCATAACGTTCTGTCTGCTGAATCAGGGCTTCGGTGTTGGTAGCCTTCCAGCGTTCGATCAACTGCTTCAGCAAAGCCTCCCTGTCCTTGAAGAACCAGTAAAAGCTGGTGCGGGATGTGTTCAGCACCTTGGCCAGTGGCAGGATCTTGACCGAATCCACGCCGAACTTGATCAGCATGGCGTAGGCTGCATCCAGCCAGTCTTCTGCTTTGCCTTTATCGGTGTCTGTTGTCACGGTGCTTCCCATAAACAAAGTGGGCCTGAAACAGGCTGCTGTTGAACGTGTACAGTCATGTCTTTTTAATTGACACTAGTGTACATGAGAGCTAGCGTTGTCACCAGCAGGCACCCACCAGGAGGCTGGTCATGGCTCAAGATCCGTTGCTGCAACCCTTTCAGCTCAAGCATCTGACGCTCAGGAACCGTCTGATGATGACGTCGCATGAGCCTGCCTATCCGGAAGACGGCATGCCCAAGGCACTTTATCGGGCCTACCATGTCGAGCGCGCCAGGGCCGGGCTTGGCCTGACCATGACCGCCGGTTCTGCCGCCGTCGCCAAAGACAGCCCGCCCGTGTTCAACAACATTCTCGCCTACAAGGATGAGGTCGTCCCCTGGTTGCGCGACTTGACCGAGGCCTGCCACGAACACGGCACCGCCGTCATGATCCAGCTCACCCACCTTGGTCGCCGTACCCGTTGGGACAAAGGCGATTGGTTGCCTGCGGTATCTGCATCCCACAACCGGGAAGCCTCACACCGCGCCTTCCCCAAGCAGGTCGAAGACTGGGACATCGAACGGCTGATCGGCGATTACGCCGACGCCGCTGAACGCATGCAGGCGGCCGGGCTCGATGGCATCGAACTCCAGGCCTACGGCCACCTGATGGACCAGTTCTGGTCACCGCTCACCAACACGCTCGAAGCGCCCTACGGTGGCAGCCTGGACAACCGGCTGAGGTTTACCTTTGAGGTGCTGCGCGCCATTCGCGCCCGAGTGGGTGCAGACTTTATTGTCGGTGTGCGCTACACCGGGGATGAACAACTGCCCGGCGGGCTGAATGCAGACGAAGGCCTGGATATCTCCCGGCGCCTGAAAGACAGCGGCATGGTCGACTTTCTCAACGTGGTACGCGGCCACATTGATACCGACCCTGGTCTGACCGATGTCATTCCGGTTCAAGGCATGCCCAGTGCGCCGCACCTGGACTTCGCTGGTGAAATCCGCCGCCAGGTCGATTTCCCCACCTTCCACGGGGCCAAAATTCAGGACGTCGGCACCGCCCGCTATGCCATCGAATCCGGCAAGGTCGACATGATCGGCATGACGCGGGCGCATATGGCGGACCCTCATATAGTGAAGAAAATCATCGAAGGGCGTGAGCACGATATTCGCCCCTGTGTCGGGGCCAACTATTGTCTGGATCGCATCTACCAGGGCGGCGCGGCTTACTGCATCCACAACGCTGCAACCGGTCGGGAAACCACCATGCCACACGAGATCCCCAGGGCCGAAACCAAGCGCAAGGTGCTGGTGATCGGCGCCGGGCCGGGTGGATTGGAAGCGGCGCGGGTGGCCGCCGAGCGCGGGCATGAGGTCCTGGTACTGGAAGCGATGAGTGAAGCCGGTGGTCAGGTTCGCCTGACCGCCCAAAGCGAGCGCCGACGCGACATGATTGCCATCATCGACTGGCGCCTGGCCCAATGCGAGAAACTGGGCGTGCAAATCCGCTACAACTGCTGGGCAGAAGCGGACGAGGTGCGCCAGGAAAGCCCGGATGTGATCATCGTCGCCACCGGCGGCTACCCCATCGAAGACCAGCCCACTGTTGGCAGCGACCTGGTGGTGAATAGCTGGGATATTCTCTCAGGCCATGTACAACCCGGACAAAAGGTGCTGTTGTTCGACGACGCGGGTGATCACCCGGCCCTGCAGGCGGCGGAAATGATCGCCAAAACCGGGGCCGAACTCGAAATCATGACACCGGATCGCACCTTCTCGGCCGAGGTCATGGCCATGACCCTGGTGCCCTACATGAGAGCCCTGCAGCGTCCCAATGTCACCTTCACACCAACGTACCGGCTGAAATCCGTCGAGCGCAGCGGCGATGCCTTGCTGGCCGGAATCACCAGCGATTACCTGGACCTGGACCATGAACGCCACATCGATCAGGTGGTCGTCAACTACGGCATAAAGCCCATGGCGGACATCTATTTCGACCTGAAGCCCTACTCCAGCAATGGTGGTGCAGTGAATTACGATGCCTTGATCGTGGGCAAGGCACAGCGGGTAATTCGCAATGAAGCAGGCCGTTTCCAATTGTTCCGCGTTGGCGATGCCGTGGAAGCGCGCAATACCCATGCCGCCATCTATGATGCCTTGCGGTTGGTGAAGGACCTGTAGGGACACTAAGCTGCCCGCTGGCCCTGCCGCACGGCCTCCAGAGCGCTCTTGAGCCCCTGGCGCCAGCCACGCTGCCGAATCCCGAAGGTAAAGAACAGGTGGTCGCTGGACAACACGGACTGCCGCGCTTCTTCCGCCCGGTTCTGCAAGTCCGCGCTCTCAATCGCCTGCACCTGTGTCTCCGACGCCAGCCCGGCTTGCACCGCCTGTGCCACTATGGTGCGGGCAAATTCATAGCGTGTGGTGGCACCCCGATCACTGTAATGGTAGGTGCCCCACAGATTGGGTTCGATATTGCAATGCACCTGCTGCAGCATGGCCACACAGACGATCGCCAGATGCCCGGCCCAGGTGGGGCAACTGATCTGATCATTGACCCCCTTCACCGGCTGGCCGGACATGGCCCGCTCCAGCGAACGCATGAAGAAATTGTTGCCTTCGGCGCTGAACACCCAACTGGTGCGCAGCACCAGGTGCCGTGAACAGTATTCCCGCACGGCCTCTTCGCCTTCGAGCTTGCTGTTGCCGTAGACATTGCGCGGGTTGGGCTTGTCCTTCTCGGTGTAGGGCCGGGCCTGCAGGCCATCGAACACATAGTCGCTGGACAGATACAGCAGCCCGGCGCCCACCGCTTCACAGGCCTGAGCCAAATTCGCAGCGCCATCGCGGTTGATGGCATAGCAGAGGTTGGCCTCGCCCTGGGCTACCGCCACATCGGAGAACGCTGCCGCATTGATCACGAAATCCGGGCGCTCACGGGCCAATACCGCCTGCACGGCCGCGCCGTCGGTGATATCCAGTTCCCGGTGGCCCAGCCCCAGGTGCTGTATCCCGACTTCTGTGCAGGCTGCCGTCAGGGCAGTACCCACCTGACCCCGCGCTCCGGTAATCAGAACTTTCATGCGTAACGCTGTCTCCAGGCCCTGTTACAGAACTGCGCCACCGTCAGGGCCGACAAGCGATGGCGAGACCACTATACTGTGACAGATCAGGCAACTGCTGCGGTGCCGTTTGCGTGCCCGTCCGCATGCCTCAACTCTATATGAAACGGGAGCCTGTTGCCCATGCCAAAACGGCGTCGTACCTCAGCTTTCAAACGTCTCGGGCTGGTTCTGGTCTGGCTTGGCATCATTGCGCTGCTGATCCCGAGCCCGGGTGCCATGCCCAACCCGTCACTGATTCTGCTGCCGCTGGGCGTCGTGCTGTACACCATCGGCTGGATCAGGGACTAGCTTCACGCGCCAGGCAAACCCAGCGTGGCCGTGGCAATGGAAAAATAGAGCACCACCCCCACCGCATCGGCAATCGAGGTCACCAGTGGGGCACTGGCGGTGGCCGGGTCCCAGCCCACGCGGCTGAGCAGAAAAGGCAGGCTCATGCCGATCAGGCTGCCCATGATCACCACGGCAATCATGCTGGTCGCCACCACAAAGGCGATATCCGGCCCACCGCGCAGCACACCCAGAATGGACACCGCCGCCGCCATGGTGAGCCCCAACGCCCCGGCCACCAGCAGCTCACGGCCAAAATGGCGCCCCCATTGCCGGAGCTGCACATCGCCGGTAGCCAGGCCGCGCACCATCAGGGTGGCCGCCTGTGAGCCGGCATTGCCGCTGCTGTCCACCAGCAGCGGCAGGAAGAATACCAGTACTATATAAGCCTCTATCGTGGCCTCGAAATGCGCGATGCCGAACCCCGAAAGGATATTGGCAAACACCAGCAGCACCAGCCACACGATCCGCTTGCGGTACAGTTCCAGCAGCCCCGACTGACCGATACCACGATGCAGCTTGCCGATGGTCGCCGCCTTGTGCATGTCCTCGGTGGCCTCTTCAGCCGCCACATCCATGGCGTCATCGTGGGTAACGATGCCGACCAGACGCTGGTCGGCATCCAGTATCGGCAGTGCCAGCAGGTCATAGCGACTGATCAGGCGGGCCACTTCTTCCTGTGCGGTATCGACCTGGCCGGTAACCAGCTCGGTGCGCATCAGCTCATCCAGCGGCTGATCCGGCAGACCCAGAATCAGTTCGCGCAGCGATACCGTCCCCTGCAGCCGATGCTCATGGTCGATGATATACACCTGATAGATGGTTTCCGCATCCGGTGCGGTCGAGCGCACTGCCTGCAACGCCGCCGCCACGGTGAGGTTTTCCGGCACAGCGACATAGTCGCTGGTCATCAGCGCGCCGCCAGTCCCCTCTTCATAGCTGGCCAGGCGCCGCAGATCTTCGCGCTCCTCCCGGGCCATCTGGCGCAAAGCCGCTTCCTGTACATCCTCGTTGACCAGCTTGAACAGGTCGGCCCGCTCATCGGCATCCATCTTGCCCAGCAGGCGGGCCAGGGCAGTCGGCGACAGCCGCGCGGCCACCCTGGCCTGCAGCGTGGCATCCAGATAACCGAAGGCGCGGGCCCGCTCCGACAATGTCAGATGCGCCAGCAGCTGTTCTGCCAGGGCCGGATCATTGCGCCCCTCTGCGCTCAGGAAAGCGGCCAGATCGGCTGGTTGCAGGGCCGCCACCACCGCCGCCAGGCGGGCGTCATTGCCCTCGCCGAGCGCTGCCTGCAATTCCATGTCTGGCGAAGCCTGTGCCATCAATCAGATGCCTGTGCGGTGCGGAGTCAAGTCAGGTTGACAGTATGCCAGAGTTCGCCGGAAGCGCCCACCACAGAGGTTTCCCGGCCATAGCGGCACCATTTTTCGAGCGCTCGCAAAGGCTACGACTTTGGTCTGGTTGATGAATAAATTGCACAGCATCATTTACTTAACCACGGTCAATTAGTATATACTCGCGCCACATTTTCGGATGAGGTGGCGAGGTTTGGCAGAACAGGCCGACGTGGTGCTGGTAGGCGCCGGCACAATGAGTGCAACACTGGGTGTGCTGCTGCGGTCCCTGGACCCTTCTCTGAACATCATGATGGTGGAGTCGCTGGATGGTCCGGCCCGTGAAAGTTCCGACGGCTGGAACAATGCAGGCACCGGTCATGCCGGGTACTGCGAGCTCAACTACACCCCGCAGGATCAGGACGGCAACATCGACATCAGCAAGGCCGTCAACATCAATGCCAATTTCGAAATCAGCCTCCAGTTGTGGTCCTGGCTGGTTGAACAGGGCCATTTGCCCGAACCCGAACAGTTCATCAACCCGACCCCGCACCTGAGTTTTGTCTGGGGCGAGAAGAATGTGGCCTTTCTGAAGAAACGCCATGAGCTGCTCAGCCAGCACCACCTGTTCCAGGATATGGTCTACAGCGAAGACCCGGAGCAGCTGCGTCAGTGGATGCCGCTGGTCATGGCCGAGCGCTCCGCCGACACGCCTGTAGCTGCAACCCGGGTGCCCTATGGCGCCGATGTCGATTTCGGCGCCCTGACCCGGCATCTGGTGCAGTATCTGGACGGCCAGGACCATTTCGAGCTGCGCACCCACACAAAAGTGCGTGACCTCAAGCAGCGCGACAACGGCACCTGGAGTGTGGAGCTGGAAGACACCCATACCGACCGGGTCTACCGGGTGCGCACCCGCTTCGTATTCCTGGGTGCCGGCGGCGCAGCGCTGCCGCTGCTGCACAAGTCCGGCATTCCCGAAGGCAAGGGCTATGGCGGCTTCCCGGTCAGCGGCCAGTGGCTGGTCTGCCGCAACCCCGAGGTGGTGGCCCAGCACGAAGCCAAGGTCTACGGCAAGGCGGCCGTTGGCGCGCCGCCGATGTCGGTACCGCACCTGGATACGCGCATTATCGGCGGCGAGCGTTCACTGCTGTTTGGTCCGTTTGCCGGTTTTACCACCAAGTTCCTGAAATCGGGCTCGGTTACCGACCTGATGAAGTCGATGAATGTGGGCAACGTCAAACCCATGGTTGGAGCCGGCCTGGATAACATGCCGCTGACGGTCTATCTGATGCGCGAAGCGCTGCAGAGCCAGAAAAGCCGCATGGGCAGCCTGCGTGACTACTATCCACAGGCACGGAGTGACGACTGGGAACTGGCGCAGGCCGGACAACGGGTGCAGATCATCAAGCAGGACCCGAAAAAAGGCGGCAAGCTGGAGTTTGGCACCGAGATCATCGTGTCGGAAGATGGCTCGCTGGCAGCTCTGCTGGGTGCCTCACCGGGCGCCTCGACAGCCGTGCGCGCCATGCTGGACGTGATCGAACGCTGCTTCCCCAAACGGCAGAAGAATCCGGACTGGAAGGAACGCATCGGCGAGATGATTCCGTCCTATGGCCGCTCACTGGCCGACGACCCGCAACTGGCACGGGCGGTGCGGGCCCGCACCCTGTCCGCACTTAGACTGAGGCGCCGGCCCGCTTAAGGCCAGCAGCGTCTCAGCGCTCGTTGTCTTCCGCTCTGAGTTCGCGCACCGGCCGCACCTCTATCGAGCCATAGCGTGCCGTTGGAATACGGCCGCCCAGTTGAATGGCTTCATTGAGGTCACGGGCTTCCAGCAGGTAGAAACCGGCCAGTTGTTCGCGGGTCTCGGCGAAGGGGCCATCAGTGGTCGTTATGCGCCCCTCGCGCACGCGCACCGTGGTGGCCGTGTCGACCGACAGCAAGGGTGCGCCATCCAGCATTTTCCCATCCGCCACCAGTTTCTCCACGCCGGCAATGCACTCCTGATTCAGCGCATCCCATTCCTGCTGGCTCATGTCGTTCATGATCTGTTCCCGGTAATAGACCAGGGCTATATATTTCATCGTGCTCGACCTCTCGTCGTCAGGGTGTCCCTCTATAGTCGCACGGGCCACGTCAAAACAGACAACAGCTGACCCCTATTGAGCGTCCACTGTCGGCAGACTGGACAACTGACGCTCCAGATGGCGTTGCTCCGGTGCCTGTTCCACCAGTGCCAGCGCCTGTTCGTAGTCTCGCCGCGCCTGCTCATACCGCCCCAGACGCCGATTCAGTTCCGCCCTGGCCGCATAGGCCAGGTGATAACCGCGCGGTGCCAGATCCTCCAGCAATGGATCGATCAGCTCGAGACCGGCCTCCGGACCATGAACCATGGCCAGGGCCACCGCACGATTCAGCGCCACCACCGAGGTCGGCGTAAGCTTGTACAGCAGATCATACAGAGCCAGGATCTGTGCCCAGTCGGTATCCGCATAGGTGGCGGCTTCAGCATGCACTGCGGCGATAGCGGCCTGCAGACAATAGGGGCCCATGCCGGGCCGGGGCAAGGCCTGCTCGACCAGCTCGATGCCCTCGCTGATCTGCTTCTGATCCCACAGGCTGCGATCCTGATCTTCCAGGGTGATCAGTTCCCCCGCTGACACCCGGGCCGCACTGCGCGCATCCTGCAGTAGCATCAGCGCGAGCAGCCCCATCACTTCCGGCTGCGGCAACAACTGCCCCAGCAGCCGCCCCAGATGGATGGCTTCGCGGCTCAGCGACTGGCGCTGCAGTTGGTCACCCGCCGACGCGGCATAGCCTTCGTTGTACAGCAGATAGACCACCGCCAGCACGCTCTGCAGGCGTTCGTGCAGTTGTGGTCCGGCAGGGACTTCATAGGGAATACGGGCGTCACGAATCTTGCTCTTGGCCCGCACAATGCGCTGCGCGATAGTGGACGGCCGGGCCAGAAAGGCCCGCGCCACTTCCTCTGTAGTCAGGCCACAGACTTCGCGCAGCGTCAGCGCCAGCCGGGCTTCGGTGGAAAGAGCGGGATGACAGCAGGTGAAGATCAGGCGCAGGCGATCATCTCCGACTGCTTCGTCGGCCAGGCTCGACGTCGTTTCCTGCTCGGCGGTTTGCTGCAGTTCGGTCAGGATCTGGTCATGCCGCGAGCGCCGACGCAGTCGGTCAATGGCCTTGAAACGACCGGTCGACACCAGCCAGGCGCGCGGATTGGCCGGCACACCGGTTTGCGGCCACTGATCCAGGGCCGCAGCAAAGGCCTCATGCAACGCTTCTTCGGCCAGATCAAAATCGCCCAGCAAGCGAATCAGGGTGGCCAGCACCCGTCGGGATTCCTGGCGGTACAGCTCATCCAGTTGCTGCATGCCTGCCTACCCCATCCACGCACAACGAAAGCCCGTCAGAACGGGATATCGTCGTCGAAATCATCGAAATTGTTGGTGCTCTGCTGCGGCTGCGCCTGAGGTTGCTGCTGTGGCTGGCGTTGCTGAGCCGGTTGCTGCTGTTGCGGCTGATTGAAGCCACCGCCCTGCTGACCGCCCATACCCTGGCCACCGCTCATGCCCTGACCACCGCCCTGGCCGCCGCCCTGACCACCACCGACAAACTGCATCTCGTTGACCACAATTTCGGTGGAATAGCGGTCATTGCCGTTTTGGTCCTGCCATTTGCGGGTCTGCAGCCGGCCTTCGAGGTAGACCAGTGAGCCCTTGCTGAGGTACTGCTGGGCCAGCTCGGCGGTGCGCCCGAACAGCACACAGCGGTGCCATTCGGTGTTTTCCTGCCGCATGCCACTGGGGTCTTTCGGCCCCAGTTCATTGGTGGCCACATTGAGGTTGGCCACGGTCGTACCGCTGGCCGCAGCCCGGACTTCCGGGTCCTGCCCCAGACGGCCCAATATGATGACTTTATTGACTGTGCCTTTCGCCATAGTGTTTATCAATCCGTTTGCGAGTTGTCATGGGCAGCCAGCAGGGCTGCCTGATCGAGTTCATTGCCGGACACGCGTACCATCAGCGCGGTTTCATCATCCAGTATATGGACATCCAGCACGCCGTCCAGCGCCGCCAGGTGCTCCGCCCAGGCATGCAGGCCATGCGCCGCGCTGGCCTGTGGATCGTGCCGCAGCAGGTCCTGTGCTTCCAGTACCAACTGACGGGTCAGAGGTGGTGGTGCCGACAAGGCCGTCAGCATGACCCAAATGAGCATGAACAGCAATGCGCAGAATACCACAAAGGGAACTCCACCCATGGAGAGCAACAGCCCGCCGAGCGCGCCTCCGGCTGCGGCGCCAAGGAACTGGAAGGTGGAGAATACGCCCATCGCCGTACCGCGCTGAGCGGGCGGCGCCAGGCGGCTCAGCCAGGACGGCAGACTGGCCTCCAGGAAGTTGAAACCGATAAAGAACAGTGCCATGGCGACCAGAGTGAGCTCCAGCGCACCGCCGCTGAAGGGCAGGCACAGCATGCCCAGAATCAATACAACCTGGGCCACCAGCACCATCTGCTTGGGCCGCCGCCGTTTTTCACTGAACCCCATCATGGGCCCCAGCGCCAGCAGTGCCACTGCCGCCATCAGCAGATAGATCAGACCCTGCTGGCCCAGCGTGAACTGCAGCTCGGACAGCCGAGTCGGCACAATCAGGAACAACGCAGCCAGCACCGCATGCAGACAGAAGATGCCGATATTCAGGGGCCACAGACCGGGTGCGTGCACAACCTCCGGCAAGCGGTCCGGCTGCCAGCGCTGATAGCCATCTGTCACTGCGTGCGCCGGCGTTGGCAGCAGCAGTACCAGCAGCATGGCCAGCAGAGCCAGTACTGCGGTCAGCACAAACACCCCGGGCAGGCCGGCCACTCCTGCCACCAGCGGTCCCAGCACCATGGCCAGGGAAAAGGACATGCCGATGCTGATGCCGACCACAGCCAGGGCCAGAGTGCGGTGCCGGGCCGGGGTCAGGTCCGCCAGCAGCGCCAGCAGAGTACTGGAAATGGCTCCCGCCCCCTGCAGGGCTCGGCCGATAATCAGACCGGTAACACTCTCGGCCAGAGCCGCCACCACGCTGCCAATGGCAAACACGGCCAGGCCGACCAGCAGCACGGGTCGGCGCCCCCACACATCGGACAGCATCCCCAGCGGTATCTGCAGCCCGGCCTGAGTCAGACCATAGATCCCCAGTGCGACGCCCAGGGTCGCGGCGGTGGCGCCGGCATAATCGGTGCCCAACAGCATGATCACCGGCAGAACCATAAACAGACCCAGCATCCGGGTCACATAAATCAAACTGATTGAACACAGTACGCGTACAGGCAAGACACTCATCCTGCATCTGAAACGGGGCAGATATCCGCCAGGCGGTTGGAAAATCACCGGCGGGACGGGTTGCGGATGTTAACAGATCAACCGTCATTGCGGTACGTTTGCCCACTGCCGAAACCTGTCAGTATGACGCAGGCACTCTTATCCAGTATGATTCCCTGTTCACTCGAGACCGTTCAGGCCCTATGAAAAGCATCCAGGTTCAAGGTGCGCGCACGCACAATCTGAAGAACATCGATATCGACATTCCGCGCGACAAGCTGGTGGTCATCACCGGTCTGAGCGGGTCCGGCAAGTCTTCACTGGCTTTCGACACCCTCTATGCAGAGGGTCAGCGGCGCTATGTGGAGTCATTGTCCACCTATGCGCGCCAGTTCCTGTCGATGATGGAAAAACCGGATGTCGATCATATCGAAGGGTTGTCACCGGCCATCTCGATCGAGCAGAAGTCCACCACCCACAACCCCCGCTCGACCGTGGGCACCACCACGGAAATCTATGACTATCTGCGCCTGCTGTTTGCGCGTGCGGGTGAACCGCGTTGCCCCGAGCACGACGAACCGCTGGCCGCACAGACCATAGACCAGATGGTGGACCAGATCATGGCCCTGCCGGAAGGCACCAGGCTGATGCTACTGGCGCCGGTGATCAAGGAGCGCAAGGGTGAGCACCAGCATGTGTTCGAGCAGTTGCAGGCCCAGGGTTTCGTGCGGGCCAGAGTGGACGCCAGGGTCTACGACATCGACGAAGTGCCGCCGCTGGACAAGAAGCGCAAGCACAGCATCGAGGCCGTAGTGGACCGCTTCAAGGTACGCGATGATCTGCGCCTGCGCCTGGCCGAATCACTGGAGACCTGCCTGGCCCTGGCCGACGACACGGCACTGGTCGTACCCATGGACGACGACGGCCCGGAACCCATGGTCTTTTCCGCCAAGTTTGCCTGTCCGGTCTGCGGCTACAGCATTCCGGAGCTGGAACCGCGAGTATTTTCGTTCAACAACCCGGCCGGCGCCTGCCCCAGCTGCGACGGCCTGGGGGTGATGCAGTATTTTGATGAAGTGAAGGTGGTACGCGACCCGAACCTGAAGCTGGCCGAAGGGGCCATCTCCGGCTGGGATCGGCGCAGTATCTACTATTACTCCATGCTGGAGGCGCTGGCCGAACATGACGGTGCCGACCTGAACCGGAGCTGGGAGCAGTTGCCGGAAAAATTCAAGGACCGGGTGCTGCACGGCACCGGTGAGGAAAAGATCCGCTTCCACTACGTCAACAGCCGGGGTGATACCGTTGACCGTCATCATACCTTTGAGGGTGTGTTGCCGAACATGAACCGGCGCTACCGCGAGACCGAGTCTGCCACGGTGCGCGAGGAACTGGGCCGCTATCTGACCGAACAGCCCTGCCCGGATTGCCACGGCTCGCGCCTGAAACAGTCGTCACGCCACGTATTTGTCGACAACCGCACCCTGCCGGACCTGGTTCACCTGCCCATTGGCGAAGCCTTTCAGTACTTCGAGCAGTTGCAACTGACCGGCGCTCAAGGTGCCATTGCGGACAAGATTCTGAAGGAGATCCGTCAGCGGCTGTCCTTCCTGGTCAATGTCGGTCTGGATTATCTGAGCCTGGAACGCTCGGCCAACACGCTCTCCGGCGGCGAGTCCCAGCGTATTCGTCTGGCCAGCCAGATCGGCGCTGGTCTGGTCGGCGTGATGTACATTCTGGACGAGCCCTCCATAGGCCTGCACCAGCGCGACAACGCCCGCCTGCTGAATGCACTGCGCCGGCTGCGTGATCTGGGCAACACGGTGCTGGTGGTGGAGCACGATGAAGACGCCATCCGCACCGCCGACCATGTGCTGGATATCGGCCCCGGGGCCGGCGTGCATGGCGGCCAGGTGGTGGCTTCCGGCACCCCGCAGGAGGTCATGGCGAACCCCAACTCGCTGACTGGCCAGTACCTCTGCGGGGTGCAGGAAATTGCCGTTCCCAGGCAACGCAACAAGCCGCAGAAAGGCCAGTGGCTGACCCTGCACGGCGCCACCGGCAACAACCTGCAGGATGTGACGCTGAAACTGCCGGTGGGGCTGTTCACCTGTATCACCGGCGTCTCCGGGTCGGGCAAGTCGACACTGATCAACGGCACGCTGTACCCGCTGGCCGCCACCGAACTGAACAATGCCACCACACTGAAGCCCGAGCGCTACAAGGGCATCGCGGGGCTGGACCATTTCGACAAGGTGGTCGACATCGACCAGAGCCCGATCGGGCGGACACCGCGCTCCAACCCGGCGACCTATACCGGCATTTTCACTGCCATCCGGGAACTCTTTGCTGGCACTCAGGAAGCCCGCTCGCGAGGTTACACGCCGGGCCGGTTCAGCTTCAACGTCAAGGGCGGCCGCTGCGAGGCCTGTCAGGGCGATGGGGTAATCAAGGTCGAGATGCACTTTCTGGCCGATGTCTATGTGCCCTGCGACGTCTGCGAAGGGCGACGCTACAACCGCGAGACGCTGGAGGTGCTGTACAAGGGCAAGAGCGTCTATGACGTGCTGGAGATGACGGTAGAAGAAGGCCTCGACTTCTTCAGTGCCATCCCGGCGCTCAACCGCAAGCTGCAGACATTGATGGATGTGGGGCTGTCCTATGTCAAGCTGGGGCAGGCGGCAACTACGCTGTCGGGCGGTGAAGCACAGCGCATCAAGCTGGCCCGGGAGCTGTCGAAGCGGGACACGGGCAAGACGCTGTATATTCTGGACGAGCCGACGACGGGGCTGCACTTCCACGATATCCGCCAGTTGCTGCATGTGTTGCATCAGTTGCGTGATCGGGGCAACAGCATTGTGGTGATCGAGCACAATCTGGATGTGATCAAGACGGCGGACTGGGTGATTGATCTGGGGCCGGAGGGCGGCAACAAGGGCGGTCAGATCATTGCCGAGGGCACGCCGGAGCAGATTGCCGACGCCAGCCACTCGCTGACCGGACAGTTCCTCGCCCCGCTGCTGAAGTCCCCCGTCCCCGAGACCGCCTGAGGGCTGGTTTCGGGCCGAGCGGTCCTTCCTGCCAGTGCCGCCTGATGGCGGGGTGCCGAACGGACCGTCGCACGCTCAGGCTGGGAGCCCAACCGCCTGCTGCGGGTACCTGACCGCAGACACGCAAAAAACGTCGTCCCTGACAGCTCGACTGCGCACATCCCTGTGCGCAGACGGTCTGCCGGTCAGGGTACCCCGCGCGGCGGCCGCGCCATTGCAGGCTACTTTCAATGGGCGGCTGACGCCGCCATCGGCCAGGGGGCTGGCCTCCTACGGAACATAACCACCGTAGGAGCGCACCCCGGGAACATAACCACCGTAGGAGCGCACCCCGCGCGCGATGGGGCCGCAGGCCCCCGAGTTTGGGAGGCACTACTGGAGTCGCCTGCCGGGTACAGGCCCTGTGAGACCGTTTGCGGCCAGGGATGGCCGCAACCGAGCTGGCATGGATGCCGTTTTTTGCGTGTCTCACAGGGCCTGTACCCGAGCTTGGCGACGGTAGCTGAGCACGTCATGTGCAGATGGCTAGGCCTATAATCATTACTTACACCGACGCGTCAGCCCACCCTAGCTAAACTGCGGGAGGTATCCTGACGCTCACCGCCGGTGCTGCCACCACTGGCCGGCAAGAATGAGGACAAGGCCGATGGGGGTGGTGAAGACGATGGGTTCGCCGAGAATCCAGGACACCCAGATCAGGCTGAGGAAGGGCGCGATAAAGATCAGATTGGCCACCCGCGCCGTATTGCTGACCTGCTTCAGCGCCGTCATCCAGAGCAGAAACGCCAGCCCCATCTCGAACAGGCCAATATACAGCGCCGGACCCCAGCCTGCCGGTTGCAGCAGAAACTCCGGTCCGAACCAGAACATCAGTCCGGTCAGCACCGGCCAGGCGAGCAGAAAATGATGGAACATGGCCACCAGTGAAGGCCTTCTGTCCTTCATGCCGATGGCCCAGTAGCCGGCCCAGAACAGCGTGCTCAGGATGGCCAGGAAAACACCCGGGCCGGTAACCTCCAGCCGCCCCTGAGCGCCCAGTACCAGCACGACCACGCCCAGATAACCCAGCGCCATGCCCTGCCAGTCGCGCACCCGAACCGGCGCCTTGTGCCACAGTGCTGCCAGCAGCGACAGCACAAAGGCCCAGGTGTAGTTGATCGGCTGCGCAATCTGCGCCGACAGCTGATCATAGGCACCGAACAGCGTGAAATAATAGACCACCGGATTGAGCAGACCCAGCAGCAGCGCCCGCTTCCAGTAGCGGCGCAACAGCCGCAGGCTGCCCCGCAGCGCCCCGGCCTGCCAAAGCACCCCGGTGAAGAACATCAGGCTGACCGTGGCGGCCAGCCACAACACCCCGTGCAGCGGCCACACATCGAGTGCCAGCTTGAAGGCCGTCGCCACCGTGGACCACAGCAGTACCGCCAGCAACCCCAGCAGCATGCCCTGTTGCTCCGACGATCGGTTCAGCTTCATCCGTCGGCGCTGTGAATCTCGTAGTCGTGGGTAATTTCCACGCCACCCTTCTCCAGCATGATGGAGGCCGAACAGTACTTCTCTGCCGACAATGCCACCGCCCGCCTGACGTGACTCTCTTTGAGTTCACGACCGGTGACGACAAAATGCAGATGAATACGGGTAAATACCGCCGGTACAGAATCTGCGCGCTCGGCTGTCAATTCTGCTTTACAGTCGGTAACGTCCTGACGCGCTTTCTGCAGGATGGACATGACGTCAAAAGCCGAGCAACCGCCCAGGCCCATCAGCACCATCTCCATCGGCCTGGCACCGCCGTTTTGGCCCCCGTGGTCAGGGGGGCCGTCCATTACCACCTCATGGCCGGAACCGGACTGACCGGTAAATTGAGCACCCCCATTCCAACGGATGGTTGCCTGCATTGTGCCCTTCCTCCTGCTTGTTTAACTGTGCGCGAAGCAGTGTAACACAACCGTCAGCACCGCCTCTCCGACTTGTTAAAGCAAACGATATCATGCACTCTATCAACGTCAGGTGCAGTCAATGGGATTGGCCTTCCATCGAGCTGACAACAAGCCGTGAGCCCTGTGTACAATAAGTGAGCGCTGACTTCGGTACCGACGAAGTGGTGCATTTCAGAGATCTGCCCAGACATGAGCAACCTCAATAGTGACCAGCAACACCTGGAATATTTTCTCTCGCAATGTGATCGTCGGAGGTATTCTCCCAAGACCACATTGATCTATGCCGGCGACCACAGTGATGCACTGTATTATCTGGTCAAGGGCACTGTGGCAGTCAGCATTGAAGATGAGAATGGCCGTGAAATGATCATGGCCTACCTGAACGCCGGCGACTTTTTCGGCGAGATGGGTCTGTTCGATCGCGTCGAGCAGCGTTCTGCCTGGGTGCGCACACGCACCGATTGCGAAGTGGCGGAAATTTCCTATTCCCGCTTTCGGGATATTGCCAACCGCGATCCGAGAATTCTCTATTTCATCGGCGAACAGATGGCCAGCCGGCTGCGCAAGACCAACCAGAAAGTCGGTGATCTGGCCTTTCTGGATGTGACCGGTCGGGTGGCCCGTACATTACTGGACCTGTGCCAGCAAACCGAGGCCATGACGCACCCGGATGGCATGCAGATCAAGATTACCCGGCAGGAAATCGGTCAGGTCGTCGGTTGTTCGCGGGAAATGGTCGGTCGGGTACTGAAAGCCCTGGAAGAACAGGGCCTGATTTCGGTCAAGGGCAAGACCATGGTCATTTTCGGCGCCCGCGGCAATACCGAATCGCCGCTGGAGACCTACAGCAACCGCAAGCCCGACTAGTGTCCCTTAACAGAAGTTCGTAGGTTTCAGCCGGGGCTCAGAGCGTGCGGAACAGCCCCGCCACTATAGCCACCACCACGCCTCCCATCGCGACATAGCTCATGATTTTCGCCTGCTGCGGGGTCAGATGGACCGGGAAGCGCCTGGTCAGCGCCACCAGCACCACCAGAGCCAGAAACAGGACAATAATAATCTGTACGATAGGGGGCATCAGCACGCTCTCTCTTCAGTCAGCAAACAGTTCGGCCATCCTGACGCCAGGGTCGGCGGCGCGCATGAATGCCTCGCCAACCAGAAACCCGTGCACGTCGTGTTGTTTCATCAGGGCCACGTCTTCCGGCTCCAGAATACCACTTTCGGTCAGCACCAGTCGGCCTGCGCACTGCGGCAGCAGATCCAGTGTAGTCTGCAGACTGACCTCGAAGGTATGCAGATCCCGGTTGTTGATGCCTATAAGCCGGCTGCCGAGCGGCAACACCCGCTGCAACTCGGCTTCGCTGTGCACCTCTATCAGTACATCCAGGCCAACATCCAGAGCGGTATCGTGCAACTGGCGCAGGGTATCATCATCCAGCGCGGCAGCAATCAGCAGAATGCAGTCGGCACCAATGGCGCGTGATTCGATGATCTGCCACGGGTCGACCATGAAATCCTTGCGAATAACCGGCAGTGTACAGGCTTCGCGGGCCTGCTGCAGGTAGGCATCGGCGCCCTGAAAGAAGTCCACATCGGTCAGTACCGACAGGCAGGTCGCCCCATGCTGGGCATAGGAGCGGGCAATGGCCGCCGGATCAAAGTCAGGCCTTATGACGCCCTTGCTCGGCGAGGCCTTCTTGATTTCGGCGATCACCGCCGACTGTTTCCGGGTAATCCTGTTTTCGAGCGCCTGCACAAAGCCCCGCACCGGCGCCTGGTCTGCAATGCGCGCCCGCAGGTCCGCCTCGGAAGCGTGGCGGCGGCGCGCGGCGACCTCCTCGTGCTTGCGGGCCAGAATGCGACGCAGGATGGTCGGTGTGCTGTCATTCAGGGTACTCATGCGGCGCCCTCGTCGTCATGCACGCGGGAAAAGGCGACATATTCGCGCAGCTTTTCGGCTGCCAGGCCGCTGCCCATGGCATCCTGAGCCATCAGCACGCCTTCCTGCATATCCCTGGCCAGCCCGGAGACATAGATGGCCGCACCGGCATTCAGTGCCACGATGTCCAGCGCCTTGCGCGCCACCGGACCCGAGCTGCCGCCGGACAGGGCGGCCTGAATCAGCTCCAGGCTGCGCTCGGGGTCATCCACATCCAGGCCGGTCAGGGTCTGGGTTTCTATACCGACATCTTCCGGCCGCAGGTCCCAGGAGGTGACCTTGCCGTCCTTCAGTTCGGCCACATGCGTCGGTGCCGCCAGACTGATCTCGTCCAGACCATCTCGCGCATGCACCACCATGACATGCTCGCTGCCCAGGCGCCCCAGCACCCGGGCCAGCGGCTCGCATAGCGTATCGGTAAACACGCCGATCACCTGCCGACGCACGCCGGCCGGGTTGGTCAGCGGGCCCAGCATATTGAAGATGGTGCGCATGCCCAGTTCCTTGCGCGGGCCGATGGCATGCTTCATGGCACTGTGGTGCGCCGGGGCAAACAGAAAGCCCACACCAATGGTGTCTATGGCCCGCTCCACCTCTTCCGGGGTCAGGTTGAGATTGGCGCCGGCGGCTTCCAGCAGGTCGGCACTGCCGGAGTTCGATGAAACACCCCGGTTGCCGTGCTTGGCCACCCGGCCGCCGGCGGCAGCCACCACAAAGGCAGCCGCCGTAGACACATTGAACAGATTCTGGCCGTCACCGCCGGTGCCGCAGGTATCCACCAGATGCGTCTGATCAACCCGGATCGGTGTGGCCAGCTCGCGCATGGCCAGAGCGGCGCCGGACACTTCTTCCAGCGCCTCCCCTTTCATGCGCAGCCCCATCAGAAAGGCACCGATCTGGGCCGGAGTGCATTCTCCGGTCATGATCTGGCGCATGACTTCCTGCATTTCTTCCTGGTCCAGGTGGCCGTGATCGGCGATCCGCGCCAGGGCATTCTTGATTGTCAGCATGTCTGTCTCCTCAACTGATCGCCGGCTCGCGGGTCGACTGCCCGTGCAGAAAATTCTCCAGCAGCCGATGACCATGGTCCGTCATGATGGATTCCGGGTGAAACTGTACGCCTTCGATGGGCAGAGTCCGGTGGCGCACGCCCATGATCTCTTCCAGGCTGCCATCCTCGCGCTGGGTCCAGGCAGTGACTTCCAGGCACTCCGGCAGGCTGGACTGCTCGATCACCAGCGAATGATAGCGCGTGGCCCGGTAACCCTGTGGCAGATCGCGAAACACGCCTGAATCATGGTGGTAGATGGCGCTGGTCTTGCCATGCATGACCTGCCCGGCCCGCACGATACGGCCACCGAAGGCCTGTCCGATGGATTGATGGCCCAGACAGATGCCCAGAATCGGAATCTGGCCCGCAAAGTGGTTGATGGCCTCGATGGAGATACCGGCTTCATCCGGCGTACAGGGCCCCGGGGAAATCACCAGTTGCTCGGGACGCAGGGCGATCAGTTCGTCGAGCGCCATTTCATCGTTGCGCACTACCCGCACCTCGGCACCCAGTTCGCCCAGATACTGCACCACGTTGTAGGTAAAAGAGTCGTAGTTGTCGATCATCAGTAACATGGTTATTCCCCTACTGCGTGGTCAGGCCACGGCTGACCATTTCAGCCGCGCGGAACAGGGCGCGCGCCTTGTTCATGGTTTCTTCCCACTCCAGACGTGGCACCGAATCGGCGACCACCCCGCCCCCGGCCTGCGCATACAGGATACCGTTCTTGATCACCGCTGTACGGATGGCGATGGCCATGTCCATGTTGTCGTTCCAGCCCAGATAACCCACAGCACCACCATAAATACCGCGTTTCAGCGGCTCCAGCTCATCGATGATCTCCATGGCCCGGATCTTCGGCGCCCCGCTCAGCGTGCCTGCCGGGTGCGTGGCGCGCAGAACGTCCACTGCGGTGACATCGGCCCGGCGCCGGCCCGTCACATTGGAGACAATATGCATCACATGCGAGTACCGCTCCACTGCCATCTGCTCGGTGACTTCGACTGAACCGATTTCCGATACCCGCCCGGCATCGTTGCGGCCCAGATCGATCAGCATCAGGTGCTCGGCAATCTCCTTGGGGTCGGCCAGTAGCTCGGCCTCCATGGCCTGGTCCTGCTCTTCGGTCTGACCCCGGTGTCGGGTACCGGCAATGGGGCGCACCGTGACTTCATCGCCATCCACCCGTGACAGAATCTCCGGCGAACTGCCCACCACCTGATGATCATCCAGATCCAGAAAGTACATATAGGGCGAAGGATTCAGGCTGCGCAGCGCCCGGTACAGATGCACCGGCTCATGCGGGAACGGGGCTGACAGGCGCTGTGAGGGCACCACCTGCATGATATCACCGGCCAGGGTGTATTCCCGGATCCGTTCGACTGCTTCCATGTAGGCCTGCTCACCGAAATGACTGTGGAAGTCTGTCTCCTGCAGCGGCTGATCCGTGGCCAGCGGCAAATGCGGCAATGGTGTTTCGAGAAGCTGCTGCACCAGGCCGGTCAGGCGTTGCTGGGCCACATCATAGCTGCCGACTTCCTGCGGGTTGCCGTGCACCATGATGCACAGCTTGCCGCTGAGGTTGTCGAACACCACCAGTTCATCCGACACCATCAGCAGGATATCGGGGTTGCCGATATCATCCGGCGGGCAGGAATCAGCCAGGCGGGGCTCGATATAGCGCACGGTGTCATAGCCGAAATAGCCCACCAGTCCGCCGGCAAAGCGGGGCAGGCCCGGGTGATCGGCGACGCGGAAAGGTGCCTTGTAAGCCTCCACAAAGGCCAGCGGGTCTGCATGGTGGGCATGTTCTTCGATCACCTGCTCATCACGAATCACCCGTACCTGGTGACCCCGGACCTCCAGCCGTTCGCGGCTGGGCAGGCCGATATAGGAGTAGCGCCCCCACTTTTCGCCGCCCTGCACGGATTCGAGCAGATAGCTGTAAGGCCCGCGGGCCAGCTTGAGGTAGGTTGAAAGCGGGGTTTCGAGATCGGCAAGAATGTCCCGCGTCAGCGGGACACGATTAAAACCCTGATCCGCAAGGGCATAGTATTCACTGGCTTCCATTGACTTCAGTTCCTGTACACATTTGTTGATGACACATTCGGAGGGGCGGTGCGTTGTGCAGCCGAACACCGGTCTGCAGGCACAGCCCGCGCGCAGAAGTGAGCGTCACCAACGCCATCGCTGGCGCGATTCAAACCCTGTGTGCTGAAGCAGAAGCCGAGTCGTCATGAATCTTTATGGTCGGTCATGTGATTACCAGCCTCAAACTTTACTGAAGTGTCAAACTTCATTCAAGCCCGGGGTGCAACTGCGGCCAGTTCGGCGCGCATGGCACTGATCCGCTCGGCGTAGTCAGCGGCCCCGAAAATGGCTGACCCGGCCACGAACATGTCCGCTCCGGCCTCGGCAATGGCCCGGATATTGTCGACCTTGACGCCACCATCCACTTCCAGGCGGATATCCGTGCGGCCGGAAGCGGCAATGCGCTGCCGCGCGGCACGCAGTTTGTCCAGTGCCTCGGGGATGAAGCTCTGGCCGCCAAAGCCCGGGTTCACCGACATGATCAGGATCTGGTCAATACGGTCCATGACATGGTCCAGATAATGCAAGGGCGTAGCTGGATTGAAGACCAGGCCCGCCTTGCAGCCGCCATCACGAATCAGTTGCAGGCTGCGGTCGATGTGCTCACTGGCTTCCGGATGGAAGGTAATGATATCGGCACCGGCGTCGATAAAGTCACCAATGAGGCGATCCACCGGCTTGACCATCAGATGCACATCAATGGGTGCGCGGATGCCGTAATCGCGCAGGGCCTTGCAGAACATGGCACCCATGGTGAGGTTGGGCACATAGTGGTTGTCCATCACATCAAAATGGATGACATCGGCCCCCGCTGCCAGCACAGCATCGACATCAGCCCCGAGACGGGCAAAGTCAGCGGAGAGAATGGACGGGGCAATCAGGTAATCAGACATGGTAAACCTTTCGGACATGACTTTGAGTAGTTTGGCAGTACAGGGAAGGACTGAGAACAGCCTGCCTGGCCGGCCTTTTGCGCGCAGCGCATTGTATACAATGTGGACGCTCGGCGCATGGCTTTTGCTGGCTCTGGCAGGCAGTCCGCTGGCGCAGGAGCGGGTCATGCCCGACTGGGAAGCCCATGCAAGGGATCTGGAGCGGCGCTATGAACACCTGATGCCGCCCGGCCAGTACCTGTTGCTGCAGGAGGGCGACCTGACCATGCCCAGCCTGTGGATGGAACAGACCACGGCCCACCCGCAGGGTGGCGTACTGATCATCCACGACGACGGCCAGCACCCCGACTGGCCGCGCCTGATTCACGACCTGCGCCACCACCTGCCCGATGCCGGCTGGTCAACGCTGTCCATCAGCATTCCGCCGCGCCCGGCGCCGCTGGTACCGGAACGCAACCGGGAAATCGACGAACCCAGGCCGGGGTCGGCCGCCGGCAGTGAACCCAACCTCGATTTCGAGCCCGAAGTGGCCCGACGCATATTGCTGGGCGTCAATGAACTCAATGATCGGGGCATCCAGAATACTGTCCTGGTCGGTGTCGGCACTGGGGCGCTCTATGTCACCCGGTCCACAGTGCAGGAACTGCAGATGCTGGCTGGCCCAGACCAGGGCATCGGCCTGGTTCTGGTCGGCGCGCGGCCCGGGGATACGGCCGAGATCATGCCGCTGCTGGGGCAACTGACGGTACCGGTACTGGATGTCTACCTGCCCGGCGATCATACCAATGAAGCCGCACGGCAGCGTCGGGCGGCCATCAACCGGGCCGGACTGACCGAGATAACCCAGGTGCGCGAGCAGGCCTGGGCTTCGGCCAACCGTTCCGGCCCCCAGGTTGTGACCCGTCGTACCTGGGGCTGGCTGCGCAGCAACCTGGCGGGTACCCAGCGTGGTATTCCGGCCGCGCGCGCGGCCCAGGAAGCAGCCGAAGCTGCGGCTGCAGCCGCTGCTGCAGAAGAAGACGATGAGGACAATGCGGAAGCCGACATGGACCCGCCGGCGTTGCCGGGCGAGGCCATCTAGCGCTCTGTCTGGTGGCCTTTACTTGCGCTTTTCTTTCAACACGGCATAGGCACTCTGCAGCAACTGCACCCGCTCTGTGGCAATGCGCTGCATGGATTCCGGCAGCCCGCGGGCCACCAGCTTGTCGGGGTGGTGCTGACTCATGGCGCGCCGATAGGCCTGCTTGATCTCCGGCGCCGAGGCGCCCGCCTTTACACCCAGTATCTCCCGCGCCTCGCGGGCCGACATCTGCGCTTCCGGCTGCCCCGGTCGGCGGGCCTTGCGCGCTCTGACCAGGCGTGCACGAACCTGATGGCGCAGCTTTTCGTACTGCAACCGGTTGATGCGGAACGCCTGACAGATCTCGGCCAGCAGGGCCTTGTCGGTGGCATCCAGGTGACCATCCGCATAGGCGGCTTCCAGTTGGGTTTCCAGAAAGATCATGGCCAGCGGCGAACCACGGGACAGCCGCGCCCGCAGGTCGGCCAGCAGGGCGCTGCGATCAAAGTCGGCCGCCTTGCCCCGGTTGAAGGCATTCATGGCCTCCTCCCGATGCTGATCATTCAGCCCCAGGCGCCGCATGACCAGGCGGGCATAGTCGATATCGGCATCGGTGACCCGGCCCTTGGCCTTGGCCAGATGACCCATGAACTCGAAGGTGCCGACAAAAAAACGCTGCCGATCATCTGTCGACAGGCCCCGCTGCTGCCGCCGGAGCCACCAGCGCTGCACGGCAACATCCACCATATGGCCGACAAAAAGCCCGAAGGCCAGACCGGCAGGGCCGCCCCGGTAAAGACCGAGTGCCGCTCCGGCAACTTTACCCCACCACCACATCATGACCTCCGAACTGCGGGTTGATCTGCTTGCCCGGGCGCACCCCTCACCCCGGGGCGTGGCATCCACGCGCGCCTTTCTATACTATGGCGGCGACGATAGACGGCGGTTCCGAGGCGGCATTGAAGCAGCAGGGCAAGCGTAAAGGAAACCCGCAGCGGTGGCAAAAGCCGCTGCAGCTTCTCGGCATGGGGCTGAGCCTGTCCGTGCTGCTCGGCATGCCGAGTGCTCTGCGCGCGGACACCCAAACCCAGCCAACCGGTGGCTATCTGGACTGGGTGTTCTATGATGACCTGCCTGCGTTCGAACGCAACCGTATTTCCCAACAATGCCCCGGCAGTTTCATCGACCCCTGGACCGACACCGAACTCCCCGCTGATGAGATCTCGATCGAGGGCGAGCGTCAGCGGGGCCAACTGGGCCAGCAGGTCAGGCTGGACGGCGAAGTCCGCATCACCCAGGCGGTGTTGCGCCTCTACAGTGATACCGCCACCTATGATCTGGAAAGCGGCCAGATCGGCCTGCCCGAGGGCGGTCTGATCCGCCAGCCGGATCTGGCCATTCAGACCGCGCAAGCCACTGCCGAGACCGAAACCGACCGTTTCAGTCTCTATGATGCGCGCTATGTGCTGCATATGGCCAACCTGCATGGTGCCGCCGAGCAGATCACTCGCGAGGACAATATCTATCAGCTCGAACGCGCCTGGATGACCCGCTGTGCGCCCAATGGATTCGGCTGGTCCGTGCATGCACGCACGCTCAGGGTCAACACCGATACCGACATTGCCACCGGCACCCATGCCCGCCTGCATGTGGGACCGGTACCGGTAGCCTACACGCCCTACCTGCGCCTGAACCTGAACCAGCAGCGCAGTTCAGGCTTTCTGGGCCCGAGCGCTACCTACTATTCCGGTTACAACCAGTTGCGCATCAGCACCCCCTTCTACTGGGACATTGCCCCCAACTTCGACAACACCACCACGGTCGACTGGATGATCGGCGGCGACCCGGAAGACAATGCCCCGCAACACGCCCACATCTGGCAGGAATGGCGCTACCTGAACCGGTTTCTGGAGGGTGAACTGCTGTACGGTGTTTATCCGGACTGGGACAGATCGGAACGCACAGACGCCCCCGAATGGGGATATGACCTGTCGCTGGCCAGCCGTGATACCGCTCTGGAGTGGACGCTGGATTATCGGGATGCCGGTGACGACCGCTACTTTCCCGAGTATCTGGGCGAAAACTACGAGACCAATGTGATCAACCGCCTGACTCTGGGCTATGAAGCCCCGACACAGACTCGGCTGGATCTCAACCTGGAACAGCAGAACGTCTTCGGTGAGCCGGCCGATCAGAATCGCGTGCGTGACGACCTGGAATACGTCGAACAACCCGGCCTGCATATTCGTCAGCCCTGGTCGCTGCCTGCCGACTGGCAACTGCAGGGGCTGGCCGACTGGGAGCGGCGCTACAAGGAACAGCCGGACTACCTGAATCTGCAGGCCACGGAAAAGGACCCGCTGGAAGCCTATCGGCTGCGCAACCGTCTGGTGCTGAGCCGCACCGACAACTGGCAGAACTGGACTCTGAACCAGCGCTACACGGCCGATCACACCTGGTACACCCTGCCCGACTTCCAGACCGACACCCTGGACGAACACCCGCGCGAAGGCTACAACCGCCTGCTCTGGGATACCCGACACCGGCTCAGCTACCGCTGGGACTGGACCGAGCGCCAGACCCTCACCCCCTTCGCGCAGTACGAATACCGGCCGCTGGACGAGCGCCAGGTTGAGCTGCCGCTGATGAACAGCTCGGTAGACCGGCTGCGCGACCGCAACCGCATCACGCTGGGCAGCCGCTACCGCTTTACCGAGAGCAACTGGCGTTACACGACCGACCTGGAGCAGTGGTTCAACCTCAGCAAGGAACTGCTGGGTGACAGCCAGATTCGCACCGACGACTGGACCAACCCGCAGGCCGGCAACATCACCTGGCGCCACACTTTCGAGGCCGGCCGCGCGCACGAGTTCGGGGCCCTGTTCGTGTGGAAGCCGGACCGCTCCGATGACCTCAGTTTCTACGGCGAAGACTACGCCTTCGATCGCATCCGCCTTGAATACACCTATGCGCCGGGGCGCGGCGGGCTGTTTATCAGTTCGGACTGGAACCTGGACAATGATGGTGAAGACGACCCGGTGCATGAAATCCAGACCGCTGCCGTGGTCCCGGTCACCGGCACCCTGGGTGCCTACGGGTATCTGAACTGGCAGCGCGAGGAAGAAGCCGATGCCCTGGACCTCAGTGAAACCATTGTCGGTTTCGAATACGACGGCTGCTGCTGGCACGTTCAACTGGCCGGTCAACGATTTGTCAATGATGACCCGAACCGGTCGTCAGGGTCTGTATGGTTCGATACTATACAGCTCAACCTGACACTGAAGGGTCTGGGCAGCGTGGGCGGTCGCAACTCGATCATCCGCCGCATGAGCGAACGCATCCCGGACTTCTCCAACCAACTGTTTGATACCCGGTAAAACTGCCGGACTGGAAACCATCACCATGCTGAAGAAACTGCTTGTCGTCTGTAGCCTCGTTCTGTTGGCCCTGCCCGCTGTGGCCGAGCGCCAGTTGATGGACCGGGTTATTGCAGTGGTCAACAACGATGTCATCCTGCACTCGCAGTTGATGGAGCGCCTGCAGGACATTCAGGCCCGCTATGCCAACTCGCCCGGCATACTGCCGCCGGAAGACGACCTGAAAGAGCAGATTCTCGACACCCTGATCATGGAACAGGTACAACTGCAGCGTGCCCGCAGCGCCAATATCAATGTCACGGATGCCGAACTGAACCGGGCTCTGAGTCAGATCGCCGAGCGCCAGAACCTGACACTGGAAGGGTTTCAGCAGCAACTGGCGGCGCAGGGCATCGATTACGCAGCAGTGCGCCGTCAGGTACGCCAGGACATGCAGATTCAGCGCGCCCAGGAACGCTTTGTCGGCCGCCGCATTCAGGTCACCGATTCCGAAGTCAGACAATATCTGCAGACTCAGGTCAGCGCCTCGCTGGAGGATGTCGAATACCAGCTCTACCACGTGCTGATTCAGGGTTCGGAGAGTGATGCCCAGCAGCAGGCGCAAGCCATTGCCGACCGCGTCAATCTGGAAGAGATGAGCTTTGAAGAAGCTGCCGCCGGGCGCACCGTGCAGGACCTCGGCTGGCGGGACCCGGACAGCCTGCCCAGCCTGTTGCGCGACCCGGTGCGGGGGCTGGCGGTCGGTGAGGCCTCCGCCGCTTTCGAGAGCCCCAACGGCTGGCATGTGGCCTACATGGCCGATCAGTCAGGCAGTGCGGCACAGCAGGTGACCGAATACCGGGCACGCCACATTCTGGTCAATGAAAGCGACGGCCTGTCAGCCAGCGGCGCCGAAGATCTGGCCTGGGATCTGTACCGTCGCCTCACTGAAGACGGTGAAAGCTTCAGCGATCTGGCCCGCACCTACTCACTCGACTCTGGCAGCGCCGGCCGCGGCGGTGACCTGGGCTGGAACTCGGCCGGGGTATTCGTGCCGGAGTTCGCCGAAGCCCTGCGCAACACCCCTGTCGATAGCATTACCGAACCGGTGCGGACCACCTTCGGCTGGCATATAATACAGGTGCGTGGTGAGCGCGAGGCTGATGAAACCTATGACAATCTGCGCCGCCAGGTGCAGGAGATCCTGTTCGAGCAGAAATATGCAGAAGCCCTGCCACGCTGGCAACAGGAAATCAAGAACAACGCCTACATCTCGGTACGAGATCTCTGATGCAGCCACTGGTCATTACGTCGGGTGAGCCGGCCGGTATCGGCCCCGACATCTGCCTGCAACTGGCGGCCCGACCGGCCCGCCATCAGGCCGTGGTGCTGTGCGACCCTGACCTGCTGCAGGCCCGGGCCAGAGCCATGGGCCTGAATATCGACATCTTCACCTGGACCCCGGGCCAGCCTGCACCCTTCGGTGACGGTGAGCTGTGCGTGCTGCCGGTAGCCTGCGCGGAACCTGTGCAATGCGGCCAATTGGACCCGGCCAACAGCCGTTATGTGCTGAGCCTGCTCGACAGGGCCGTGGACGGCATAGAAGCCGGCCACTTCAATGCCATGGTCACAGCACCGGTGCAGAAGAGTGTCATCAGCGATGCCGGCATTGCGTTCAGCGGCCACACCGAATACCTGCAACAGCGGGCCGGGGTAGACCAGGTGGTCATGATGCTGGCAACCGAAGGTCTGATGGTGGCGCTGGTCACCACCCACCTGCCCCTGCGCGCGGTGCCGGATGCCATTACCCGCGAGCTGGTGCAGCGGGTTGCGCGCGTGCTCAATGACAGCCTGCAGTTCCGTTTCGGCCTGCACAGCCCCCGTATTCTGGTCTGTGGTCTCAACCCCCATGCCGGGGAAGGCGGCCATATGGGCCAGGAAGAGATCGACACCCTGATTCCCGCCCTGGATGAACTGCGCGCCGAAGGCCTGCAACTGATCGGCCCGCTGCCCGCGGACACCCTGTTCACCGACAAGGTACTGGCCCGGGGCGATGTGGCCCTGGCCATGTATCATGATCAAGGTCTGCCGGTGCTCAAGTACAAGGGCTTTGGTGATGCCGTCAACATCACTCTGGGTCTGCCATTCATCCGTACTTCGGTCGACCACGGCACTGCCCTCGATCTGGCCGGTACCGGCCAGGCCAACCCCGGCAGTCTGGAAACCGCCATGCAGTATGCCATGACCATGGCCTATCACAGCTCTCAGGCGTCCGGTCGCTCACCCTCTGCACAGGCCCCGCACTGAATGGTTCACAGAGCCCGCAAACGCTTTGGTCAGAACTTCCTGCATGACCAGCGTGTCCTGCAGCGTATTGCCGATGCCACCGGTGTCGGCCCCGGCGACCATGTCATCGAGATCGGCCCCGGACGCGGTGCCCTGACCGAGGTGCTGCTGGATTCCGGTGCTCATGTCACCGCCATTGAGCTGGACCGAGACCTGCCGCCCATTCTGCGCGCCCGCTTTTTCAACCGCCCGGAAGGCCAGTTCACCATTGTGGAAGGCGATGCACTGAAGACTGATCTGGCGGCGCTGGTGCCGGGCGATGACCCGCTGCACCTGGTCGGCAACCTGCCCTACAACATTTCCACACCACTGATCTTCCACCTGCTGCAGTATCATCAGCGCGTACGCAGCATGCATTTCATGCTGCAAAAGGAGGTGGTGGACAGACTCGCCGCCGCCCCGGGCACCGGTGACTACGGTCGGCTCAGTGTCATGGTGCAGTACCAGTGCCATGTGGAGCCGCTGTTCATCGTACCGCCGGGCGCATTCACGCCGCAGCCCAAGGTCGACTCGGCCGTGGTGCGGCTGATGCCGCGCCCGGACCGGCCGCTGGACGGGATGGACCCGAAGCACCTGAGCACGCTGGTGCGTCTGGCCTTCGGTCAGCGGCGCAAGACATTGCGCAACAACCTCAAACGCCATATTGATCTGGACGCCCTGGAGCAGGCTGGCATTGACGGCACCCTGCGCCCTGAAAGGCTGACTGTGGAAGACTATCTGGCGCTGGCCCGAGCCGTGACCGAGATTCACCACTGATTGCCGACGGCAACGGTGTTAACCTGCATCCTGTGCATCTGCTGAGCTGTTCAATGGAGAGCCCTTCGTACCCATGCCTCGATACGCCGTCGGCGACCTGCAAGGTCACCTGAAACCGCTGCAAGCCCTGCTGGAGCGGGTCGAATTCGAACCCGAACGGGATGAACTCTGGCTGGTTGGCGATCTGGTCAACCGCGGGTCGGACAATGTCGGCGTGGTGCGCTTTGCGCGCAGCCTGCCCCACTTGAAAGCCGTGCTGGGCAACCATGATCTGCATCTGCTCGCCGTCGCCCATGGCGTGCGCCCGCCCCGGCGCAAGGACACCCTGGATGACATTCTGCAGGCCGACGATCGGGAAGAGCTGCTGCACTGGTTGCAACAACTGCCGTTGCTGGTACGTGATGACGCCCATCAGCAGGTGATGACCCATGCCGGCATTCCGGCCTGCTGGTCAGTGGACCAGGCCACCGCCTGCGCCCACGAAGTGGAAGCTGTATTACGGGACCCGGCCCGGGCGGCCGACTATTTCCAGCACATGTACGGCAACGAGCCGGCCAACTGGTCTGGCGAGCTGCAGGGCATCGAACGCTGGCGGGTGATCACCAACTACTTTACCCGCATGCGCTTTATCGGCCCGCAGCATGAGCTGGATTTTGCGCACAAGGAACAGCCACAGCAGACTCCTGCGGGGTTTGTGCCCTGGTACGAGCAGCGCCAGCCGGATGGCTGGCAGATCATCTTTGGTCACTGGGCGGCCCTGCAGGGCCAGACCGGGCGGGCAGACTGTGTGGGGCTGGATACAGGCTACGGCTGGGGCGCCTGGCTGACCCTGTACGACCTGGACACCGGCGTACGCTATCAGATCAATCCCGAAGGCACCCAGCGCGTGCTGGCGCCGGACTGATTACCAGGCGATAACCAGATCATCCGGTTGCAGGTTCAGGCGCTCGGCCCGAATAGGCAGCTCGGCCACGGCAAAGTTGGGCTGCACCTGGGTCACCCGGGCCACCAGTTGGGTATCGGTCAGCTCATTGTAGGCATCATTGCGGCGGTCAAAGAAGGTGCTGGTGCGGTAGACCCCGAGATCATCACCGGGACGCAGGCCGGAATCCGCCCCCATCTGGATATAGATTCTATCACCGTCGATCTGGGCGATATTGGCCATGAACGGCTGGCACTGCACGGCCACCTGCACATCCTCGACCACCTGATTCAGCAACTCACGCACATGGGTACCGTACTCGGAAGAGAAGAAACGCGAGGTGGCGAAACCGACCCGCTCATTGGAGCGGTAGTCCCACTCGCCCTGAGTGGTATAACGACTCTGGAACACCAGGGCACCACTGTAGCCATCATGCACATACACATCCAGTACCATGTGACGCTGATTGGTGCGCCGAGACTGTGACAGACGCGCCACCAAGCCATCTTCGTCACTGATTTCACGGCGTACTTCTTCCATGCCCATGTCGCGGATCACGCCGGACACCACAAACTGCACCCCCAGATCGCGCGCCGTATCCACGGCCGAGGTCAGGGTATGGCGCGCGGTCTGACGGGTGGGCGCCGTCGCCACCGACGGGTAGAGCTGGATGTCATTGGCATTCAGCGCCCGCAGACCACCCTGCCCGGTCATGGCATTGACCAGATAGGAAGCCAGCTCCCGGTCCACATGGCCCAGGTGCCCGATGGTGCCCTGGGTGGCATCCTCCATGGCGAAGCCGGTAATGGCCGCGCTCTTGGCAAAGTTGTTGGTGATATGGTTGGCGCACATGGCATCTTCCGCCACCCGAGCCTGAATGGTCACTTCGAAGACATCCCCCTGACGTCCCTCGGACAACACCTCCACCTGGGTAACCTGAGCCGCCGACTGCACGCGCAGATGATCTACCGTCAGGCTGCCGGTCTCCACGGTCTGCGCACTGCGCACCTGGGCACTGACCTGCAGCGAGGCAGTCTGAATGGCATCCCGCAGGGCCCTGACGCGGGCACTGTGCTCGTCACCGTAGACCACATCGGCACGGCCGGTGGCTTCAATAAAGCGCTGCTCCGGCGCGGGCTGGTAACGCAGTTCCGCAGCCAGGGCACTGCCGGCAACCGCAGTCAGCAGGAGGACCAGCATGAAGCAACGCACCAGCAGGGCAGCCAGACTGGCGTTCCGGTTTGTGCAGTGCATTGTCGTGGTCATGGGTTCGCTCCTGAATCTGTGGTGGCTCTGGTTGCCCCGCTCGACTGCAGACGCAGTTCAGCGGGGCGTGCGGTATCAGCTTACTGCAGGAAATAGAGGCCGCTCTGGCGGTTATCGAGGCCTTGGCGATTCATGCTGTTGCGCTGAAATGAATCCAGATCATGGATCATCTCCGAGCGACAGGCCGAGTTCCGGCGCCAGTCACGCTCATTCACCAGACAGTTGCGGAAGCCTTCATCCAGTACCATTTCGACGGTGGTTTCCCAGCTGCCATCGGACATCGGATCCTGCGACACCACGCGGGCACCATAGATGTAGGTGTCCACATAGGAGCGGAAACGGTCATTCTGGATCACCAGGTTCTCGACCGTGGTGTTACCGACAATGGCCGTACCATATACCCGTTCGGCCAGCGTCCGGTAGGCATCGAGCTTGGAAGCACGCATGGCCAGCAGACGTCGCTGCGTATCGGACAGGTGGCTCGGCTGGTCATTCACCGCACCGTAACCGGAACTCTGCAGCACCATGGGCTCCATGGGCGGCATTGTTTGATTCAGATAGCGGACTTCCTCTTCAATGGCGGCCATACGCTCCGCCTCTTCGTCGTCGCCTCCGAACATAGCGCACCCTGATACAAACAGGGTCAGGGCCAGCAAAAGGATCAATCGGTTCATAATGGACTCCCAAATTCGGTCACGCCGAGCCGTCATGTTCAGCATCATCCCCTTTGTCGGCGCTACAAAAAAAATCATTAGTGATTTTGCGTGCGGCCCCGCAGACAGCTATGGAGCGCTTATTCAGCAACGAGGGAACGTGGCATACTGTGGCCATGAGCAGAACGACTTCCAATAACAGCTGGCAGCGTTACCTGGTCGGCGGAGCAGTGCGTGATCATCTGCTGGGCGAACCGGTCAAGGATCGCGACTGGGTGATTACCGGCGCCACGCCGGAGACCCTGCTGGCACTGGGTTACCGTCAGGTAGGCGCCGACTTCCCGGTGTTCCTGCACCCGGAGACGGGCGAAGAGCACGCCCTGGCCCGCACCGAACGCAAATCCGGTCAGGGCTATCAGGGTTTCATCTGCGATTTTTCGCCCGCCATCACGCTGGAACAGGATCTGCAGCGCCGGGACCTGACCATCAATGCCATGGCACAGACCGAAGACGGTGAGCTGATTGACCCCACGGGGGGACGGGAAGACCTGGAGCGGCGCGTGCTGCGCCACGTCTCCCCGGCCTTCCGCGAGGATCCGCTGCGGGTTATCCGGGTGGCTCGCTTTGCCGCCCTGCTGGCCCCGCGCGGGTTCAGCATCGCACCGGAGACACAGGCGCTGATGCGCGACATGGTCGACAGCGGTGAAATGGACAGCCTGACCCCGGAGCGCGTGTGGCAGGATATGGCCAAGGCGCTCGCCACCGACCAGCCCTCGGTGTTCTTCTATACCCTGCGCGAAGTGGGTGCGCTGAAGATACTGCTGCCCGAACTGGATGCCCTGTTTGGCGTGCCCCAGACCATGCTGTACCACCCGGAAGTGGATACCGGCATCCACGCCATGCTGGCACTGGATCAGGCCGCCAGCCTGACCCGGCGCCTGGATGTACGCTATGCCGTGCTGTGCCACGATTTCGGCAAGGGCGTCACACCGGCCCATGTCCTGCCCGGCCATCGCGGCCATGAAAAACGCGGACTGCCACTGATCGATGCGGCCAGTCAGCGGCTGAAAGTCAGCAAGGCATTGCACCGCCTGGCCTGCCTGACCTGTGAATGGCATACCCACTGCCATCGCCTGCCGGACCAGAAACCGGCCACGGTGCTGAACATGCTGGAACCCTTCCGCCCCTGGCAGGACGATACTCAGTTGCGCGGGTTTGCGCTGGCCTGCCGCGCCGATGCGCGCGGACGCAGCGGCTTTGAACAGACGGACTATCCGCAGGCAGACTGGGCACTGGAGCTGGCCGCAACGGCCGGTGCCGTGCAGACGCAGCCGCTGCTGGACGCCGGCTACAGGGGCCCGGAGCTCGGCGCAGCAATCCGTCGCGAGCGCCTGCAAGCCATCGCCCGCACGCTGAAAGCAATCAAGGCTCGTTCGAGCTAGCACCAGCACCCCAGGCCGGCAACAGTGACTGCGGTATATCGAGCACATTGAGTACCCGCGCGACAATGAAATCGATCATGTCGTCCACGGTCTGCGGCTTGTGATAGAACCCCGGACTGGCTGGCAACACCACGGCCCCGGCATCGGTCGCGGCCAGCATGTTCTGGATATGGACCCGGGAATAGGGGCTTTCGCGCAGCACCAGTATCACCTGCCGGCGCTCCTTCAGTGCCACATCGGCACAGCGCTCGATCAGGTTGTTGCTGGCTCCGGTCGCCACCGCCGACAGCGTGCCGGTACTGCAGGGGCAGACCACCAGTGCCCGCCAGTGGCCGCTGCCGCTGGCCACCGGAGCCGTCCATTCCTCGCGTCCGAACACCTGCAGCAACCCGGTCCTGATGTCCCAGCGCTCATTCAATGCCTGCTGAATGGCCTCGGGCCTGGCCGGCAAGGGATCATCGGTTTCCAGCGCAGTGACCATCAATGCGGCCTTGGACACCATCAGGTAGACCGGCTGGCCCGCGCGCAGCAGCACCTCGCACAGTCGCAGTCCATACTGGGCTCCCGAGGCACCGGTGATGCCGATGGCAATCGCCTGCTGTGTCATGCCTTGCGCTCCCGCAGACGCATCAGGCCTTCCTGGGCGGTGGAGGCCACCAGCTCACCGTCCTGGTTGAAGATTTCTCCCCGCACAAAGCCCCGCGCATGGTCAGTGATCGGACTTTCGGCGACATAGAGCAGCCAGTCATCAAGACGAAACTCGCGGTGGAACCAGATCGAGTGGTCAAGGCTGGCGATCTGCAGGTCCGGCTGCATTATGGACACCCCATGTGGCTGCAGAGCTGTTTCCAGAAACCCGTAATCCGAAGTGTAGGCCAGCATGGAGCGGTGCACACTCAGATCATCCGGCAGCGGCGCCGTGGAGCGTATCCACATATGGCGGCGCGGCACTCCGACCCTGGGCCGGAAGGGGTTCTGGTTTTCCACAATACGAAATTCCACCGGGCGCTCGGCCGTGAACTGGGCGCGCACGCGCTCCGGTATCTCTTCCGCATGTTCCCGATACAGGCTCAGCTCGCTCTGCAGCTTCTCCGGCCCGGGCACACTGGGCATTGAGCGCGCAAAGGACAACCCGGTCTCGGGTTTCTGGAACGACACCGTCATCACCAGCATCGGCTTGTCATACTGGCTCGCCACCACCCGGCGCGCGCTGAAGCTGCCGCCGTCGCGAATGACTTCGACTGCGTAGTGGATGGGCTGGTTGACGTCACCGGCGCGCAGAAAATAGGCATGCAATGAATGCGGCACCCTGTCATCCACGGTGTAGGATGCCGCCGACAGCCCCTGCCCGATTACCTGGCCCCCGAACACCTTGGGAAACCCAAGATCCTGACTGTGCCCAATCCACTCATGGTCTCCTGCTGCTTCCAGACTGAGCAGATCAATCAGTTCAGCGACAACCGTGCGCATTCAATTCCCCATATTTTTGCCAAAAATTTGAACTGCATCTCATGCTAAGAGTGCATCCGTCACATTTCCAGAACCCCATCCCTATGACTGGCTTCCGGGTTGACTATAGTCGAGCGTCACAGATTACCGTCTTGAGGATGTAGATAATGTCAGCACCTGCTTTGGATCCCAGTAGCAATGCCGACCTGGAATGGAACCTCGACCGGCTGCAATCCCGGCAGAAGGCGCGTGAGTTTGTGCTGCATTTCGAGGGACGGCTCTGCATCTATAGTGATTCGGTGGAGCAATTATACACCAACTACACCATCAATTTTCCCCGCAAGAGCAATGCACCACTGGTGATTCTGCCCAATCCCTATGCGTTCCACGATACCTATGGCGGTATCACCGCCGATGCCGTGCGGGATACCGGCCTGTTCATCATTCTCGGCGAAACCATCGGCAAGCGGGGTCTGCATGTGGTTCAGCGCAGCCGCAAAACCAGGGCGCTGTCGCCGGCCATCCCGTTTCGTAACGCCCTGCGCAAGATTCTGTCCAGCCAGGCTTCGGACGACCCGTTTCTGCCGGTCCTGGTGAAAGGGGATCTGCGCGAGTTCGATGCCAGCACACCCTGCCTGCATCTGCACCGCCTGCGCCTGAACGAGCTGACGCATGTCTCTGCCTTCCAGCGCACCAGCATCAAGCGGGCCATCAACGAAAGTCTGTACAACCTCTATCGCCAATCAGCCGACATCAATCTCGGCTGACTCCGCCCTGCCTGCACTGACCTCTGCCCCCAGTAGCCGACGAAATGTCAGATTGACCCTGGGCCCGACAGCCCTGCGAGTTTTCGGAATACCATGCAACCAGTGCTGCTGGGTCTGACCCCGCATGACCAGCAGATCACCATGGCCCAACGACCACTCGTGGCGGTCCGGATTGCCCTTTGCCCGCGGCCGCAGCACAAAACGCCTGGCATGGCCCAGAGACAACGACGCAATGACCGGCTCCGGCCCCAGTTCGGGCTCATCGTCCGCATGCCAGCCCATACTGTGCTGACCATGCTGATAGAGATTGCACAGTACAGAATTGAACCGGGTACCGCAGTCTCGGGCCAGCCTGGTGCACAGTGCCCGGATCTGCGCATCCCAGGGAACGGGTACAAAATCGGTACCGGAATAGCGATACACCGCGTCGGGCTCACCCATCCAGACCTGCAGCCGGGGCTGCGCCACGGTACGACCAAACAGAAGAATATCTTCCTGCTGCCAGGGTAACGCAGTCAGACAATGCGCCAGCAGGTTGTCCGCTTCCGTGGCTGTGAGATAATCCGCCGTGAAATCACAGTCAGGAACCGAGTTGACCAATGTCCACCTCCGCCGAAAGTGCCTTGCAATGGCTGCGCGACCAGCAGCCGTCCGACGAAATCGTGCAGCAGATGATCGAAAAGCTCAATGCCCGCATTGAAGAGTCGGGACTGCCCGAAGACACGCTGCAGGGCAGTATCGAAGCCCTGGACGTGCTGGAAAGTCATCTGGCCGGAGCGGCAGCCACCGCCCCGCCGGCGCCGGAGTCCGCGCCGGAACTGGATCTCAGCCCGCTCACCGACCACACCCATGTGGCACCGGAGCGGCCAGCGGCGGAAAAACGGGCGCTGTTCGAACAACTGAAGAAAGATCTGGGAGATCAGAACTGATAGCTGACCCCGAGCATGCCGAAATGCAGCCAGGCGAAAGAATAGACGCTGCTGCCGTCACCGCCACCTTCCAGGGTGCGATAGCCCAGACGCCAGGTCATGTCATTCCGCGGCTGATAGGTACCCATCAAAATCGCATCCACCGCCCTGCCCTGCGGGCTGGCCAGGGCGTCGATATCGAATTCCGAGCCCCAATGCTCATTGAACCGGTACTGCACATTGGCGTGCAGCAACGGCACCACGCCAATGTTCGGGTCTTCGGCGCGTGTGCTGCCCTGCACCAGGCGGATGTTGGCGTCCCGCACCAGACCGGTCACGCCGGCCCCCAGTGACCAGTCTTCATTGTGCACAAACCGATAACGATAGGTCAGGCGGTAGGTATTGAACTGGTAGAGCCCACTGATCGCATCATCGGCATCGAACTCCTCGCCGGCAAAACGGACCGGCTCGTCAAAGGCGCCGATACCCTCGATACGCACCGGCGCATAGACACCCCGTACAATATGACGGTCGGCAAAGGTGCGCTGAATGCTGAGCCGGCCATAGACGATCGGGCCGTCACCAGCCACCGTGGTGACATCAAAGCGGTCGCCCGCATTGCTGTTGGGTATCTGCGCCTCGTTATAGCTGAACCCCAGCACCCCGGCTTCCAGCGTGACTTCCACATCATCTGCCGCCGCCGACGCGGCCAGCAACAGAACTGCCACCACACCCGGGGCGGTGAAACGGCCCCGGCACAAACGCCCGCATAGTCCTGTCATATCACCTGCCTGTCATATCAACTTGCCTCAGTTTCCGGCTTCCCGCTCCTGCTCGCCCCAGTTTCTGAACTCGTATTCGCCATTGAGGAAAGGCAAGGCGGTACGAGCCAGTTCGGGCGCCAGGAAAATATCATAATGAGTGAAATTCGGCAGAATCGCCAGCCGGTTCTGTGACATGTTTTCGCGCTGCCATCCGGCATCCTGCAGGCCTCCGCCAAGCAGCTGGTAGAACTCTACGATATGCTCGGGCCGCTGCATGTCACTGTCGCCATAGATCAGCATCACCGGCATTCCGAGCCGCCGGATGTCTTCCGACCAATCGAAGGGACGGTCCATCAATTCTCCCATGCGGTCGAGCAACCGCGGGAAATCTTCCGGGTTCGGTGCGAGCTCCATGTAGGATTCATACATGGGCGTACCCTGCATCGCCTCGGCCATCTCTGCACCAATCATCTCCTGCTGCGCTATTATTTCGGGGTAGGTCCCGTCCGGATGCGCAAATCCGGCTGAAACGGAGACCAGACGCCTGACGAGCCCGGGATGCTGTATGGCCAAGCGCAGGGCCACAGCGCCGCCCATTGAATAGCCCATGACATCAACCTGATCGTATCCCAGCTCCGTCAGCAGAGCTGCCATGTCATTGCCCATATCTTCATAGATGATCGGCCGTTCACCCAGTGCCGTTCTGCCATGACCCTGCAGATCAACGCCGATCACCTGTCTGGATGCGGTCAGTATCGGCAGTATGGGTTCAAACATGTCCAGAGAGCCCAGCCCACCATGGACAAGGAGGAGTGGCTCTCCCTCACCGTGAATTTCGTAGTAATAGCTGAGGCCGTTGACATCGATATGCCCGCTGTCTGTGTGCGCCTGCGAATAGGCCGACAACAGGGCCAGCAGGCAGCCTGTTGCAATCAGCGCCAGCAATCTGGCTTTGCATATGATGATGGTACCTTGTTTCATGTTGATCCCCTTGTTCTCGAATTGATATCAGCGTAATGCCGTACATTGTCGGACCGGCATCCATGAAATCGACAGACGCTCAGGCAGATTCGCCCGGGACCTGCAGATGTCCGGTGACGGGTAATGTCGATTTCACTGATTCTTATCCGACAAGACATGGCATAGCGCTGAACGGCCCTGGATCGGACCGGAGAAAGCGTTACCATAGGCTGCCCCTGGTCAGCCAAGCTCACCTGTTTACAAGGAAACCTCTGTGAAAACCGACATGATCAAGATGGCCCTGATCCTGGGCCTGCTGAGTTGGATAGGCCCCTTTGCCATCGATATGTACCTGCCGGCGATGCCGACCATTGCCGAGGATCTGAACGCCACGGTATCGGCCTCCCAGTGGACCCTGATGTCCTTTTTTATCGCCTTCGGCATCTGCCAGTTGTTTTACGGCCCGGCTTCCGATGTGTTCGGGCGCAAACCACCCCTCTACTTCGGCCTGGGCATCTTTGGGCTGGCATCACTCGGCTGCGCCCTGGCACCCAGCATCGAGTGGCTGATTGCCATGCGCTTTGTGCAGGGCCTGGGGGCAGCGGCAGTGATGTCGATTCCGCGCGCGGTGATCCGCGACCGCTATACCGGCATCGAAGCCACCCGCCTGATGTCCACCATCATGCTGGTGATCGCAGTGTCGCCGATGCTGGCGCCGCTGATGGGCAGCGCCATCATCGTGCCATTCGGCTGGCGGGCAGTGTTCCTGGCCGTCGCCATGGTGACGGTAATGGGCCTGTTGCTGACCGGCTTCGCACTGCAGGAAACCCTGGCCCCGGCTGACCGGTCACCCTTTCGTTTCAACACCATGATGAGTGCCTTCGGGGTATTGTTTCGGGACACAGGGTTCATGGGGCTGACGCTGATCGGTGGCATGGGCATGGCCAGCTTCTTCACCTTTCTGGCCACGGCTTCATTTCTGTATACCGGCCACTACGGTCTGACCCCCTTCCAGTTCAGCCTGGCTTTCGCGCTCAACGCACTGGGTTTCTTCACTACCAGTCAGATCGCCGCCAATCTGGGCGCCCGTTTTGGCTCCATCCCGGTGGTCAAATGGGCGGTCACAGGTTTCGCCGTTGCAGCCTGTCTGCTGTTTGCTGTCGTGAGCCTCGGCTTTGACAGCTTCCCGCTGCTGGTGGCCATGCTGGTGGTCACCTTTGCGTTTCTCGGTCTGGTGGTGCCCACGTCCATGGTGCTGGCACTGGATGAACATGGCCCGATTGCCGGCACCGCCGCCGCTCTGGGTGGCACACTGCAGATGATGCTGGGCGCCATTGCCATTGCGGTGGTCAGCCTGATCTTCGATGGCACACCGCTGATGCTGACGGCGGCCATTGCCGTGTGTTCTCTGGTGGCCGTCACGCTGTCGATCATGACGTTGCGCGGCACACCGCAGCAAGCAGTGGCCTGACGGCACTGCCGGCCGGCAGGTTCATTCTTTGGGCCAGGTATCAAGGTGCATGCCGATACGCGCAGCCAGCAGTACAATGCGCCGCAGGTTGCTGTAATAGTCCAGCCAGTCGCCCATTTGCCGGCTGGGCAACTGGCGCGCAGCACCAGCGGCCAGCAGTTGCTGTTTCACCGTCTGGTAACGGGCTTCAAAGGCGTCCACCGACGGCAGTGACTCATGGTTCGGGTCTGCCGATGCCTGCTGCGCCTGCCGGCCGACATCTGCGACCGCTGCCAGCGCCAGCGCCGACAAGCGCTGACCCGGTTCGACCTGTGCCGCTTCCGGTGGACTCAGGGCGGGCAGGCGCCGGGCCAGCGTATGCAGTTCCAGCGCTCGCTCGCCCATTTCCTCCAGATCATGCGTGATACGCAGCAACTCCGGCAACTGGGCGGCCAGATCACCCGGCAGGTCATGACTGGAAAAACCCTGTATGGCCTCGTTGATGGTATCCAGCAGCGCCCGCAGATCACCCTGCTGCCGACTCAGTTGCAGGCCCTCGGGGGGCGGTGACTGCAGTGCTGCCCGCAACAGGGCCGTAGTGCCATCCTCTACACGATTCAGTTCCTGCCGCACGGCCTGCAGGCCTACCGACGGTGTCTCCAGCGCCGTCTTGTCGAGATACTCGGCATGCGCCAGCGAACGGCCTTCGGGTGCAAACTGACGTTCCAGCCAGCGCACCAGAAATGGCGTCAGCGGCCACATCAGCGTCAGCCCGATGAGCTTACCCGAGGTATGGAAGATGGCCAGTGCCACGGCCACCGAACCGCCGGCATCCGGGAAGCCGGAAAGCAGCTGCACCCACCACAACAGCAGCCCGAACAGCAGAAAAACCGCTACCGCTTCCACCAGATTGAACAGCACGTGACTGGCCGCCACCCGGCGCGCATTGGGCGTGGCCCCGATCGCCGCAAAGGCCGCCGTGGACGTGGTACCGATGTTGGCCCCTACCATCATGGCAGCGGCGGCCGGCAAGCCGACCAGACCACCGGCAGCAGCGGTCAGTATCACCGCCAGCGCAGCACTGGAGGACTGCATCATCACGGTCATGATCACGCCAATCAGGCAGTACAGGGCCAGCGTCAGCACCCCGGATTCCGGCGGCACCGGCGCCACCAGTTCGCCGGCATCAGCAAACAGGCCAGTCAGCACATCCAGGCCCAGAAAAAACAGCCCGAAACCGGCCAGTGCCGTGCCCAGAGCCTGCAGTGTGGCGCGTCGGCCCATCACCTGCAGCAGCATCCCCAGCCCGATAAAGGGCAAGGCGAAGGCCTTCAGGCTGAACTGCAGCCCGGCCACGCTTACCAGCCAGGTGGTCATGGTGGTACCCAGATTGGCGCCGTAGATCACGCTGACCGCTGGCCCCAGGCCCAATACCCCGGCATTCACAAAACCGATGGTGGCAAAAATGACCGCACTGGAAGACTGGACCAGGCCGGTAATCAGAGCCCCGGAAGCCACACCACGCAGGCGGCTGTGGGTGGCCCAGGCCAGAATGTGCCGCAGGGCATCGCCGGCGGCCACCTTCAGGCCTTCTGTCATCAGCTTCATGCCGAGCAGAAACAGCCCTACCCCGCCGATGAAACTGAAGATGGCCCAGATCGTCATGATGCTCTGTCTGCTCCCTTGAATCCCGTGTCGCACAGGAACACTGTCCGTGTCCAACTGTCCCGGAGTATATACCAGCCCGAGTTGACCATAACCGAAACCCTGTGCGGACTTGGTCGAAGGCTCCTGCAGCTTGTATAGTTTGAACACCACCAGACCGGCCAGGGTCGATTCAATCCACGCACAGCCAAGAGGTCAGTTCAATGCAGGCCGTCATACCGGTAGCGGGCCAGGGCTCCAGACTCTCAGCAGTGACGGCCGGGCAACCCAAGGCACTGCTCACAGTCGGCACCATGACACTGGTGGAACACGCACTGACCCGCGCGCTGGAACTGGGCAGTACAGAGTTGCTGCTGGTAGTCCGGGACCCCGTCGTCGAGGCGCACCTGGGTAGCCGCTTTGCCGACCATCCGCTCACCTACGTCAGGCAGTCCTCGGCAACCGGTCTGGGTGCGGCCATGCGCTGCGCTGCCGATCAACTGCGGGACCCTCACTTCCTGCTGATCTGCGGCGACATCTGGTGCAGCCAGCCGCTATCATCCGAGGTGAGAGAAGCCTTCCGGAGCGGTACCGAGATGCTTGATCTGGTCACGGCAAGGGCACTTGACCAGGGCTTGCCTGCAGACGCTCAAGGCTGTTCTACCCGCGCTCAAGGCTGTTCTACCCACGCTCAAGGCTGTTCCGCCGGCATCCATGTCGATCAGGGCGGGCTGATCACGCAGGTGGATGACCCGCCGGCCCTGCAGGCAGTTCAGGTTGAAACCGGCATCTACCGCTTTCCACAGGAGGTACTCCGGGCCCCGGTGACACGCGCCGAAAACGGAGAAGAATCGCTGCAGTCCATGACCCGGTGGCTGATCGATCAGGGCTGGCCCTGTCGGGCAGTCTCCTCGCCCGGGCCCTGGATCAATGTCAACACCCCGGCCCACCTGACACTGGCTCGTGAGCTGGCAGCCAGAGCAGAAGCCTGAGCACAACAACCGGCAGATTTTGGGGAGAGAGAGACCATGACCGCACTGGACAAGGCCAGACAGACCATGCTCGATCGGCATCTGCGGGGGCGGGGCATCAGCAACAGACGAGTGCTGGCCGCCATGGCGGAGGTCCCCAGAGAAGAATTTGTGCGCCCGGATCAGATACATCATGCCTATGCGGACAGCCCACTGCCCTCTGCCGAGGGGCAGACCATCTCGCAGCCCTTTATCGTCGCCCTGATGATGTCCGCCCTGCATCCCGAGCCACACCACACCGCACTGGATATCGGCGCCGGCACCGGCTATGCAGCAGCGGTGCTGAGCCGGCTCACCCGGCAGGTGTATGCGATCGAGTACCATGCGTCCCTTACTGCGGCTGCCGAACAGCGCTGTCGGCGTCTGGGCTATGACAATATCGAGTTCCGCACCGGTGACGGCAGTCTCGGCTGGCCGGACCAGGCCCCGTTCGACAGCATTCATGTAGCGGCGTGCGCCCCGTCGGTACCAGCAGCCCTGATCGATCAACTCGCCGCTGACGGACGCCTGCTGCTGCCGCTCGGCACCGCTTCCATGCCCCAGAAACTGGTCCGCCTGACCCGAGCCGGGGACGCCCTGAGGCGTGACGAACTGGAACATGTCCGGTTTGTCCCGCTCATTGAAGACAGCACCTGATCTCCCATGGACAGTATCACGAGCTTGACAAGCGGTTTTCCTGATATAAACTAATAGTTATATAAGTTCAGACTTATAAAAAAGAGCACAAAAGAACACAAAACAGCACAAGAGTCACAGCAAAGCGGCGCGGAACAACAGCGCCACAACACAGGAGCTGCTCCATGTCATTCGACTTCAACGCCCACCTGGGCACGGTCACCCGCAGCGTGTCCAGCCTCGAGCGCAACGGCGAGCCAGCGCGCAAGGTGTCACTGGAACGCATCTACAATACCTCTGCCGAAGATCTGTGGGACGCCTGCACCAGGCCCGAACGGTTGCGCCGCTGGTTTCTGCCGGTAGAGGGTGAGCTGAAACCCGGCGGCCACTATCAGTTGGAAGGCAACGCCAGCGGGACCATTGCCGAGTGCGAACCACCCCGTTTTCTGGCAGTCACCTGGGAGTTCGGCGGCGGCATGAGCTGGGTAGAGTTGCATATCCGCGCGGAGGAGAACGACAGGTCGAAACTGATCCTGGCCCATATCTGTCCGCTGGATGAGCACTGGCAAACCTACGGACCGGGTGCGGCCGGCGTGGGCTGGGATCTGGGCCTGGCCGGTCTGGCCGCCTATCTGGGGCCGGACAGTTTCGAACGCTTTGACGAAGAAGCTTTCTTTGCCAGCCCGGAGGGGCAGTCCTTCATGACCGGCAGCAGCGCCGACTGGGGGCGGGCCGCCATTGCCGCGGGCGATGACCCAACACAGGCCGAAACGGCCGCCAGTCGTACTGCAGCGTTCTATACCGGCACCGAAGCAGAGGAGGACTGAGTGCACGCCTTTGATGTACTGGGCGACCCGGTGCGGCGCCGTATTCTCGAGCTGCTGGCCGAGGGTGAGCTGCGGTCAGGCGACATAGTGGCCGTCATCCAGCGGGAGTTCGGCATCACCCAGGCCGGCGTCTCGCAGCATCTCAAGGTGCTGCGGGACAACGGCTTTGCAACCGCCAGAGTCGACGGCCCGCGCCGCATCTATGCTGTGGATACCCGGCCCATGCAGGACATTGATGCCTGGCTGGAACGCTTCCGGCAGTTCTGGGAGCCCAAACTGAGCGCTCTGGATACCGAGATCGCACGCGGCCGGAAACAACGCCGAGCAGACGACTGATCCGAAACCGGCACGCATGACAGCAACCCCTTGCCGGTGCCTGCCGGGCACCGGCAACGCCCTGCCGCCCTGGTCAATTTCTGGCCGCAACAGCGGTGTCTGCAGGCGGGCATGACTCTTGCTCCTGTAGGGGACCACACCAACCGGGGATGACATTGACATGACCATCACCTCGGGCATCAGTGCTTACAGCGCTCTGCCCACGCCCCAGAATGGGAAACAGAAAGACGATCCGCGTCAGACGCCATCGTTCGAGGCCGTTTCGGCGGCTCTGAAACCGGTACCAGTCGCCCGGGCAGTAGAGCAGAGCGAAGGCAAGGCCGCCGTACAGAGTCTGCCGACGGCCCTCTACGGCCCGCCGCCCAACGTCTCTTCATCGCAGTCTGCGCCACCGCCTGCCGACAAGGTAAACGGTGAGGAGCAGAAGGAAACCTCGGCGCTGCAGGAACTGCGGGACTTTCTGGAGATGTCTCCGGCCGAACAGGTGCGCGCCGGCATGCTGAAGGAGATGGGCCTGACCGAGGAAGCGCTCGACAAGCTGCCAGCGGACGAGCGCGAAGCCATCGAGCTGAAGATCACCCAGCGCATTGAAGATACCCTGGGCAAGGAAGCAACGTTCATGGCTGACAAGGGCAGTGTCGCTGCCAACGTCAACCTGGCCACCGGAGCCGACCAAAAAGGTATGGATCAGGCCGTCAGGCTGTCGCAGGCCATCAGTATGGTCAGCGGCTTCAACTGAGCACGCTGATACAGCGCCGACCTAGACAGCAAGCCCGGCCAGCAGCCGGTGCAGGCTGTCGGCGGCCTTCTGCAGCGCCCGTTGTGGGTTCTCCTGCGTGGCAATCCACAGCGTAGCCTCGTTCATGGCGCCTGACAGCATGTAGGCCAGCGCCTCGGTATCGAGCGGGTGCAGATAGCCTTCCTGAGCGAGCAGTTCCAGTTGCTCCTGCAGGTGCCGCATCGAATGGCGGGCATCCATGGCACGCCACTCTGCCCACCCCAGTACGGCCGGTGCATCCAGCAGCATGATTCGTTGCACATCCGCGTCTGCGGCCACCTCCAGAAAGGCCCGGCATCCCGCCTGCAGAGCCTGCCACGGGTCCTGCTCAGTCATGGCAGCGGCCTCTACCCGCTGCCCCACCTCGGCATGAACCTGTTCCAGCACGCCGCGATACAGCCCCAGCTTGTTGCCGAAATGGTGATACAGCGCACCGCGTGTTACGCCTGCTTCAGCCACTATCCTCTCCGTAGCCGCCGCCGCATAGCCATCACGAGTAAAGTGTTCACGCGCAACGGCCAGCAGCCGCCCCGTGGTGGCTTCTGACTGCGCCGCCTTGGTTCTCTTCATCACGCCCTCACCGCCGATTGAATTCTTGACTTTTTTAACATACATACTGTATGTTTATATTTATACATACAGCCTGTATGTATAATAACACAGGAGAGCACTGTCATGCAGAACCTTCAGGGGTACTATCCCGTTATTGCGACCCGCAAGGTCGAGACAAGCCGCGACTTCTATCAGCGCCACTTCGGCTTCACTGTCGTCTTCGATGCCGGCTGGTATGTAAGCATGAAGATGGAAGCCAATCCGACGTTCGAACTGGCACTGCTGGATTGCGATCATCCCACGGTCCCGGCAGACTATCGCCAACCGGTACAGGGCCTGCTGATCAATTTCGAAGTCCCCGATGTGGATGCCGTCTACAATGATCTGGTGGTTCAGCGGGGCCTGCCTGCCGTGCTGGACCTGAAGAGTGAAGATTTCGGGCAACGACATTTCATTACCGTCGACCCCAGCGGTGTGCTGATAGATGTCATCACCCCGATTCCCCCAAGTGCCGAATTTGCGGCCCAGTATATGGAGTAGGCAACAGCACCCATGCCCAGCCACAATGCCGCCAGCCTGTCGATCAGCCTTGAGCCCGGGTCGACGCTGACCGCACACGCCCAGATTCGGGAACAGCTGCGGGTATTGATCGAATCCGGACGCCTGGCGTCCGGCACCCGCCTGCCGTCGTCGCGTCGGCTGGCCGCCGAACTCGGGGTGTCACGCATGACCACCCAGACGGCGCTGGACAACCTGTTGGCCGAGGGCTATGCGGTGTCCCTGCCCCGGCAGGGGCTGTATGTCGCGGATCATCTGCCGCTGGCCACCGCGCCGCTGGAAACCATCCACACACCGACCCCTGAGCACGCAGCAGCATCGACGCCCTGGCTCAGGTTCGAATCGGGGGCAGCGGTGGCCAATTTTCCCAACCAGGCCTGGCGGCGGTCGCTGCGTGAAAGCTGGCTCAACCCCTCAACGGCGCTGATGGAAGGCACCCTACCCGGCGGTTATCCGCCGCTGCGAGCAGCCATTGCCAACATGCTGTTTTCCTTGCGCGGCCTGCGCTGCCGCCCTGAACAGATCATTATCACTGCGGGCAACCGGGATGCGCTGACGCTGGTCCTGAATACCCTGCGCCGCCTGCATTCGGAGCGCTCCGGGGTCTGGCTGGAAAACCCCTGCTACCCGCCGGTGTTGAACGGACTGCGCGGCCTGGGCCTGCAGCCGGCACCGCTGGCCGTGGATGTCGAGGGTGCAGAACTGCCGGCCGACGCCATCGATGATGGCAACGCCCTCGCGGCCCTGGTCACCCCGGCGCGCCAGTATCCGCTGGGCCACATGATGAGTGCCCAGCGCCGTCAGCACTGGCTGGACTACCTGCAGGCCCGGGCGGATGCGGGCCAGCCGCTGTGGCTGATCGAGGATGATTATGACAGCGAGTTCATCTATGAGGGACGACCCCAGCCGCCGCTGAGTGCAGCCGATGAAACCGGCCACTGCATCCTGCTGGGCAGCTTTTCCAAAAGCCTGTTTCGCAGCCTGCGCCTGGGTTACATCGTGGCGCCGCCGGCCCTGCTGGAGCCCTTGCTGGACACCCAGAAGGCACTGGGTCAGGCGGCGGCCCTGCCCTTGCAGCCAGTGCTGTCTCACTTCATTCACCATGGCGAGTTCGCCAGCCATCTGCGGCGCATGCGGCGGCTTTATCTGGAGCGCCGGAACCGGCTGCAGGAAATGCTGCACCAGGCCAGGCTGCCGCTGACCCTGTGGCCCTGTCGCAGCGGCATGCACCTGGTGGCGGAACTCGACCCTGCGGGGTCGGATATCGACGACGTGCAGTGGGCCCGCCGGGCCGCCGACAGGCATCTGCATCTGGACACCCTGAGTCGCCACTACTGGGCTGGAGAGCCCACGCACAAAGGCTGTCTGCTCGGGTTTTCCGCCCGTGACAGCGACGACCAGGCGCAAGCCGTGGAGCAGCTCAGGCGCACGCTGTCCTAGCTGGCCCTGTATTCTTTTCGTCTTCTGGCCATGCAACTATGGGCCAGTTGTCTGTAGTGTCCTGTCTGGTCAGCATCACGAACTCGAAGCCAACAGGAGGCTCCATGCCGCAACTGACCCCCACCGACCAGACCCGCATGGTGCGCGGTGCCAAGCGGGCCAATTATGATACCGATACGGTGCACGCCATCATTGATGCGGCCCTGATCTGCCACGTGGCGCAGATACTGCCGGGCCAGAAACCGTTGGTCACACCCACGGCCCACTGGCGGGATGGCTCCTGGCTCTACTGGCACGGCCTGGCTTCGGCGCGTAATGTGGCGGCCACACCGGCACAGCCGGTCTGCATCAATATCTGTCTTGTGGATGGTCTGGTGATGGCGCGTTCGGCGTTCCACCATTCGGTGAACTACCGTTCGGTGACGCTGTTCGGGGTACCGGAAACGATCACCGACCCGGCCGAAAAGGAACATCAGCTCGAGCGGTTTCTGGACCGCGTCAGCCCGGGACGCTGGCCTCAGCTGCGTCCCATCACCGCGTCGGAACTGAAAGCCACCGGGCTGGTCAGGCTGTCGATCACAGAAGCCTCGGCCAAGGTACGCAATGGCCCGCCGGTCGATGACGAGGCCGACAGTGACTGGCCCGTCTGGGCCGGTGTCATGCCGCTGCAGCGCACCTGGGGCAACCCGGAGCCGGACCCGGCCGGTCTGCAACCGGGTGTCGAGCCGCCGCTGATGGGCTGACCTCACACAGGTCAGTACCGATGGATGCGCTCGCCGGTCTGATCAATCACTTCGGTGCGGGTTTCATACCGGGCCGGCACCACCAGCAGTACACAGGGGCTGGACATGGCCTGCGCGGCCAGGTCCAGCGGGCCGGGCGCCTTGCGCTCGACCTCGATAAGCAGGCGCTCGTCATCAAGGCGGGCCTCCTTGTGCGCCAGCCGAATGCTGTACCCCAGAGTCGGCTGCTCGCCCTGAAACACGGCCAGCACCAGATTGTTGTTGAATGCCGGTATGCGATCCACCGACAGTGGGCTATGGTCGGTCAGGTCCAGCAGGTCCTGTTCCGAGGCAATCCAACTGAAGGCGGCATGCGGCTGGGCAAAGCCACACTGGGTGTTGTGGGCCAGTTCGGTAATGGTGACGGTAGGGCCCCGAGGCTCAGTGACCTCGGGCTCGGAACTCGACATGGGGTTCTGACAGGCCGCCAATACCAACAGGACGAACAGCAGGCTCGCCAGCAGCCACCGCTTCGGGTCATACATCACATCGCAGCCTGTCTGTCGCAAGAAGATGGCTCCAGTTTGCGGTGCTTTTGCGGTCAGGTCAAAGCCCTGTTGCATACTGCGCCGTGCAGACTAAGCACTGATAAAGCGACCCACGCCCTGCTGCGTGCGCCTGGTCAGAGCCATCATGCGATTGATGTCATCCCTGATGCGCCCCATCACCGCCTGTACCTCGGTCGAATGTTCGCCGATCGCCTGCACATGGTTGTGGGTTTGCCGATAGTCGGCATCCAGACGCTGAATGGCGCTGTCGACTTCACCCAGTTGCTCTGCACTCCGGCTGAATGCCTGCTGCATCTGCTCGAAACGCTCCCGGGTCGTTTCCATGCCGGCGCCGGTTTCCCGCGTGTTCTCACTGATGCGGCCGGCCTCGGTGCGGGTGTTCTGCACCAGGCTGTCCATGGTCTGGATATAGGTGCTGATCTCCCCGGTAGCGGCACTGACCTTGCCGGCCAGGCTGCGCACCTCGTCCGCCACCACCGCAAACCCGCGGCCACTCTCACCCGCACGCGCCGCTTCTATCGCCGCGTTCAGGGCCAGCAGGTTGGTCTGCTCGGAAAAACCGGCCACGGTACCGAGAATCTCCCTGATCTGGCCGGCATTGGTCTGCAGTTCACCAATCAAACCATCGAAATGACTCAGCAGTTCGTTGATCTGCTCCAGTTGCCGGGCACTGGCCGTCAGTTGCTGCCCAGCCTGGTCCACTTCCGCCTCATGCTGTCGGATATGCTCTGCGACCGCGTGGCTCCGGTTGGCAATATGGCGGATGCTGCCTTCAATATCGTCACTGGCATGCAGCACGTCGCTGACCCTGGCCTCCTGATCGGTACTGATGTTGTGCGCGCTCTGTACCGAGCTGACCACTGCCTGGTTGGTATCCCGGGCCTGTTCGGCCGTATCATTGACTGCCGTCAGGGTGTCGCCCAACTGATCGACAAAACGGTTGTAGCTGTCTGACAACTGCCGGAACTCGTCGTGCGTGAAGGCCGGCATGCGCACCGAGAGGTCCCCTTCGGCCGCGTTGATGCGGTTGAAGTTGTCCAGCAGAGCCCGCACGGGACGCACAATCAGATGATGCATATAGACCATGATGAACAGAAAGGCCCCCAGGTTCAGCGCCGTGACCACCAGTCCGGCCGCACGCAGATAGTCAGCACCGGCATCCGACGTGGCCTGCCACAGCAAGGCTGCCGTGGCCAGCTGCAGCAGCAACAGAAAGCCCAGATTGCCGACCAGCTTGCGGGTCAGCGTGAAAAAGAAGGTGCGCTCGATGGCGCTGTACAGTGCACTGAACCAGCTCATACTGATGCCTTGTCGTCAATCTGCCTTGACGGGCAGGCTATCAGGTCGGCGCAGGCTCGACGTTGATCCAGGTCAATGCCGTCCGCTTATCCTTCCTTGTCCTGGCGCCTGAACCGTGCCGGCAGCAGATTCATCTGCGACGCCACCCGCTCCAGCCCCTGTACAGCCACGGCTGTGCGCTGAACTTCAACATGGTTGGATTCGGCCAGTTCCGCCAGACGAGCGGTTGTGCCTGCAATCTCGCGCCCAGCCTGCCCTTGCTGGTTGGCGCTGGTTGCAATACTGTCGATATGGCTGCTCACGTCAGCAACGGTGCGCTCGATACGGTCCAGGTCGGCATCAACATGCTGCACCAGCGTAACCACCTCGCCGGTCTGGTCCGAACACTGATGAACCTGCTGCACCGAGGCCCCGACATTCTTCTGAATGTCCTGGATCAGAGCCCGTATATCACGAGTGGCTTCGGCCGTGCGTGCGGCCAGCGACCGGACTTCGTCCGCCACCACAGAAAACCCGCGCCCGCTTTCCCCGGCCCGCGCCGCCTCGATGGCTGCATTGAGCGCCAGCAGGTTGGTCTGCTCGGCAATTTCACTGATGGTGGACACTATTTTTCCGATCTGCTCGGACTGGGCATTCAATTGCTCTATTGCCGTGGAAGCCCCTTCGATGCTGTCACGCATCCGACCCACCTCTTCCTGACAGGTCGCCATATGCTGTCGACCTTCACCGGCCGCCGTCTTCGCTTCAGCAGCCGAGAGGGCAGTTTGACGGGCGTGGTCGCTCACCTCTCCGACCCCTGTGCCCAGTTGCTCCACCGCCGATGACATGGAATCGGTACCCTGACTCTGTTCCTGTGCCCGGTGTGCCAGCGCGTCGGCACTCCGATTCAGACGCTCACAGGTCAAGCTGGTGATGGCTGCGGTGGTGTTCACATCCGTCATGCAGATGTCCACCTTACCGGCAAAGCTGTTCAACCAAAGGCCCAGGTCCCGGCGCACATCACCGGGCCAGTGCTCTGCAGCCAGAGACTGCCCCAGGTCGCCACCATCCGTGATCGCAACCAGATGCTGCAGTGTCTTTTCCAGATGCCGACTGAGCGGACGCACAAACTGCAGATAAACGATCAGGCCGGTAGCCAGCAGCGCAAAACCGAATGGCACCAGTACCGCCACCCCCATCGGGATGGCCAGTGCCACGGCCGGCAGAATCACCCCCAGCAGGCAGCTCAGCGTATAGCGCCAGCCCAGTGGCCGCCGGGCATAGACTTCGGCCAGATCGGCCTCGCACATCAGCCCCCAGACATCCGGGCTGCCGGGCAATTGCAACTGCACCCCCTTGCCGATCACCGGCACCTGGCGGTAGTCGGAGTAACCCGGGTAGGACACCCTCAGATTGCTGCCGTTGCGGATGGTTTCACGCACACCGGGATGCAATTCCCCCGTCGACGGCATGGTCAGGCGCAATTCCAGCTCGGTATGCCGGCGGACCTTCAGTTCGCCTTTAGGGGTCGGCACGCCCGACCTGAGGTTGGGGCCCGGCACGATCGAATCATCCTCGAACCGTGACCGCGACAGCGCTGTTCCCGGCTGCACCTGAGTGTCAAAGCCGGCACGCACCATAAACAGATAGTTGTCACCCGAACCCGGGTAGACATGCCCGGCCTCGCTCTGGATCAGATCACTCATCACATCATTGGGCAGGCGGGCACAGAGGCAGCCGACCACCTGCCCCGACACCATGACCGGCTGATAGAACATCAGCGTGACACCATCGTGGAAGGCCGAGGTCGTGGCCCCCAGTGTTTCCGTATCGGAATCTGCGTAAGGCCCGTGCAGAAATGGCTGCCGGAGGCCCTGCGCCAGTGCGGCCCGGTTGGACCACTGAGCGCCGTTGCGGGCACTGTGCGAAGACGCCAGCACCCGGCCCTCGGCCGCTACCAGAGCCAACTCGCTGAAACCGGTCAGCCCCTGCAATTTGTCCTGCAACCATTCCGTGCTGACATTCGGGTGCAACACTGCGCCTTCGCCGGCGATACCTTCAAGCAGACTCCAGTTGGAATCAGCCCAGTCCAGCAGCCCCTGACGGCGGCTCCGAGCCAGACATTCAAACAGATAAGCCACCCGGGGCCGATGTGTGCTATTGATAGTGGTCAGATAACGCAGCTTGACTTTACCGGTGCCCAACCAGGGCAACCAGTGTCGCTCTTCTCGACTCAAGGCCATTTCCTGACTCTCGGGTACTGCATTCATGTCCGATCCTTTAAACAGACAAATTTCCTATCGCCGCTCAAGACGGCACAGCATCATTGCACTCTGCTTATTGATAGCGGCACTGAGTGGAATTGCTCAAGGCCTGAACAGATTATCAGATATCTGGTTGTTGCCCATCCTGTTGCTGCTTGCAGTGCCCATGCAGTGGTCACTGTACCGGTATCGGCGCCAGTATCGGCGCGCCTGGCTGGATACAGTCCTGCGTCCGGGCAGCCGCTGGCGACATCTGCTGCGCGGTGGTCCCCTGCTGTGGCTGCTGCAGGTCAGCCTGGCGGTGGGGTTGAGTCTGCTGCTGCTGATCAGTCTGAGCCGGCCGCAGCATTGGCTGGTCTGGACCGCATGGCTGCTGCTCGCACCCCTGTGGGTCTGGCTCAGCGCCCGGCTCAGCGCCCGGGCACAGCAGGATCTGCGTCCCGAGTGGGCGGTCCTGGTGCTCTATCGGCTGCGCTTCCTCCTGACGAGCAGTGCGATGCTGCTCCTGCTGGTTGCGCTGGCGCTTTTCCAGCCAGCGCCCGACCTGACCGACGCTTCCTTCCGCCAGACACTGTCCAACTTCCTGCACCAGCATCCGGCCGACAGCCTGCTGCTGAGTTTCGGCGTCGATCTTCTGAACAGCCTGGATGGGCTGCGCCACTGGCTGGTCTGGCAGATGGCCGATCATATCCCGCGCCCTGCTCTCGGGCTGCTGGTGCTGACGCTGGTGACAATACAGGAGTGGTTACTGGTATGGCCAATGCTGGTATTGTTTGCGGGTGTACACCAATTGATCGACCCTGCCGCATTGACTGCCCGGGAGGCTGGGAATGCAAGTGAACCAGACTGAAGGTGCGATGACAGCGCCGGCAGAGGCCGGCACCAGCCAGTTGACGCTGGCCCTGCTGGCACTGGCCGCATTGCTGGCCTGGACGCTGATTGCCCCGGACCCCTGGCGTCTCGTGCTGCCGGAGCGCGCCGACATCCAGTTGGACGACCAGACCTACCGGGTCTCCGAGCGCCAGTGGCGGCAGGCCTTTGCGCGATCCGTGCAGGCACTGGATGATGCCGAGGGTGTCGCTGTGCAGCGCTTTGAAGGGGCCATCGCCGAGCGTGTGGAAGCGGCTTTCGACACGCCCAGAAACCGGGTTGAAGAGGCCGCTGACTGGTACTACTCGCTGCCCGGCCATAGCGCCCGGGCCCTGTCCAGTGCCGGTTCACTCTGGGGCACCGACCAGGATCAGGCCATGGCTGAGCGCCTGCAGGACCGGCTTTTTCCGCCGGAAGCCTGGCCGGCCGAGAACGAACAGCTGCTGGATGATCTGGTCGGCGAAATGGCGCTGCTGAGCCAGCAGACGCTGCGCACCCTGCGCCACCATGTACAGCAGTCACTGGCCCATGCGCAGGTTGAACAGACTGGCTCCAGGCCTGTTGCGGCCAATATTGACCTGGCTTCCGACTGGCAGGCCGAGCACTACTTCCTGCAGTTTCTGCAGGATGATCGCCTGCTGCTGGAAAGCTCTGCCGCCCTCTCCGCCTCCGCGCTCGGTACCATAGCAGCCCGGCGCGGCGCACAGATGGCAGCGGCCCGGCTGGCCAGCCGCGGGGCAGCCGGTGGCATGGCGGCCAGCGGCCTGACTGCCTGCGCCGCCACCGGCCCCGTCGCCTGGCTCTGTGGCATCGGCTTTTTTGCCGGCTCGCTGGTGGCCACCGAATGGGCCATACTGACGCTGGACGAAGTGCGTAACCGGGACACCTTCGAGGCCCTGCTGGAAGCAGAAATCAATCGGCTGCAGGCCCAGTACGAACAGCATCTGATCATAGTGCTGACCGAGGCCCTGCGCGCGGAGTTTGTCAGTCGTCAGAGCCTGCTGGCCCAGCAGGTACGACCGATTGACCTGTTGTTCGCCCAGCCCTGATCCAGGCGCCCGGGCTACCCCCTGATGTGCTCCCACACCAATACAGCCGCCGCCAGGTCTTCCAGCGAAGCGCCCACCGACTTGAACAGCGTAATGGCCTCGGGACCGCTGCGGCCCGGTTTCTCGCCCCGCATCAACTGGTGCAGGTCGGCACGGATATCTTCCAGGCGGAACACGCCTGCATCCACGGCCTGCAGGATATCCCCCGCCTCACCGCGCGCACCGGCATGCGTGTCGACAAACACCTCACTGCGTTGCAGACAGTGGCTGTCGGTTTCGCGCATGGTCGGTTTGAAGGCACCGACCAGATCCAGATGCACACCAGGCTGCAGCCACTCACCCTGAATCAGCGGCGTCTGCGACAGCGTGGCACAGCTGATGATGTCCGCACGCGCAGCGGCACCAGCGAGATCTGACACCACATCCGTCTGCAAGCGATCCTGATACTCTGCGGCCAGCGCCCGGGCCTTGTCCTGACTGCGTCCCCAGACCAGCACCCGCTCGATCGGACGTACTGCGGCATGCGCTTCAATCAGCATGGGTGCCAGCCTGCCGGTACCGACCATCAGCAGGGTCCGGCTGTCTTCCCGCGCCAGGCTGCGCGCCGCCAGTGCCGAGGCTGCTGCCGTGCGTCGGCGGGTCAGTTCACTGCCATCCAGGCAGGCCAGCGGGCGCCCATGCTGGCCCTCGCTGAGCAAATAGACCCCGGCGATGGCGGGCAGATTCTGCGCTGCATTCTGTGGGAACACATTGACCATCTTGACCCCGATGTACCCCGCCGGCTGCCAGGCCGGCATCAGCAGCAGGGTAGCCTCGCCATCCGGGCGCTGAATACTGTGATGATGGCGTGGCGGCGCCTCCACGCCGTCACGGAAGGCCTCAGCGATACGATCAATCAGCACCGGCCAGGGCAATGCCCGGGCCACAGCAGCGGCATCTACGATCTGCATTGTTTCCCACCCTCTCGAATTCTGAGCCACTCACCATCCTATGCTGCGGTCGCGGCGTCAATGGCGACAGGACCAAACCCTAATTTTCTTGCTCCCGCAGCCGATGTAACCCAAACTAACCCATGCGATCTGGCTTCAGGAACCTGTATGACCACACTGTCCGGCAAAGAAAAAAGCGACTTCGAGGCGGTGCAGGACCACAACCTGCTGCAATGGATGACATTCAGACTGGCCGAAGAGGTTTACGGGCTGGATGTGATGAATATCAAGGAAGTGCTGCGCTACACCGACATAGCCCCGGTGCCCGGAGCACCCGACTATGTGCTGGGCATTATCAACCTGCGCGGCAATGTGGTCACGGTTATCGATGCACGCACCCGCTTCGGCCTGCCCAGTGCCGAAGTGACCGATGACACCCGTATTGTGGTGATCGAAACCGAGGTCGAAACCATCGGCATCATGGTCGATTCGGTATCGGAAGTGATCTACCTCAAGGACAGCGAAATCGAACCACCTCCCAATGTGGGCAATGACGAGATGTCGCACTACATCCGTGGCGTCTGCAATCGCAATGACACCCTGATCATCCTGATCAACCTGCACGACATGGTGTCCTGAGTTTACTGTATCTCATGACAGCTGATCAGGACCCACAGCAGGCCAAGAACCATCTGCGTCGACGCGCCTATGATGCGAGGGCCGCGCAGACCGACCGTGCCGAGCTGAGCGAGCGCATACTGTCCCGAGTCAAGGCTCTGCCTGAGTACCAGAGCGCCCAGACTGTGCTGTGGTACATCAGCTGTCGCTCCGAAGTGGTCACACATCAGGCCCTGGAGCGGGAACTGGATTCAGCGCGCCGTATCGTCGTGCCCTACTGTACCCGGGACAGCGACGGCGCCCCTGTACTCGGCCTCTGGCAGTTGACGGCCATGGATGAACTGGCACCGGGCACCTGGAACATCCTCGAACCGCCGCCGGAACGGTGGGCGGAACCGGAACGGCAGGTGATGCCGGATGAACTGGATCTGATCCTGGTGCCCGGGGTCGCCTTCAGCCCGAACTGTGACCGCCTGGGCAATGGCGCCGGCTACTATGATCGCCTGCTGAGTCTGACCCGACCCGACTGCCTGCACGTCGGCATTGGCTTCGAATGCCAGCTGTTCGAAAACATCCCGGTCGAGCCCCATGATCGCCCGCTGCATCGGGTGGTCACGGAGCATTCGATCCGATCGCGCACCTGAGATTCATCCCGCCGCCACAACACCTATACTTCTTTCCGGCACTTGCGGCTGGTCAAGCAGGCCCGGAGTTCACTAGAATCCTGTAGAGTCCACCCAACCTGGTTGCCGCCAACCTCATCTTCCGGGCAACAGGTCAGGGTACGACAATACTACCAGAGGGTAACTTTCATCATGAGCCGTCCACAGAACGCCAGCGGAGCCATCAATGTCATGGGCACGCCACTGAAGCCCTGTTGCTTCGAGCCGACCACAGGCTTCATGCGCGATGGTTACTGCCACACCGGGCCCATGGATGCCGGCAAGCATGTGATCTGCGCCGAAATGAGCGAGGAATTTCTGAACTACTCACAGCGCCAGGGCAATGATCTGAGCACACCCAGGCCTGAGTTCGACTTCCCGGGCCTGGTGCCGGGTGATCACTGGTGCCTGTGCCTGGACCGCTGGCTGGAAGCCTATCATGCCGGTGTGGCCCCACCGGTGCGGCTGGAAAGCACGCATTTCAATGCACTGGAAAAAGCCACACTGGACATGCTGCGCAACCCCAGCGGGGTCAGTTCATGACCCAGGCGCCGGTCATTTCCGAGTCCGCAACGGTAACGGACAACGCAGCCCGGGCAGCAGTGGCGCTGCGGACCTTTCTGGACACCCATGGCCCCGTGACCGTGCTGACCGGCGCCGGCATCAGCACCGATTCCGGCATCCCCGATTACCGGGATGGTGAAGGCGAGTGGAAGCGCCGACAGCCGGTACAGCATCAGGAGTTCATGCTTGAACCGTCCGTCCGGCAGCGCTACTGGGCCCGCAGTCTGGTCGGCTGGCCGGTGATGCAGCAGGCCCGGCCCAATGCAGCGCATCTTGCTCTGGCCCAACTGCAACAGCAGGGCCTGATCGGTACCGTGATCACGCAGAATGTCGACCGCCTGCATCAGCAGGCCGGCACCCGGGACGTGATCGATCTGCATGGCCGCGCCGATGAAGTGCTGTGCATGAGCTGCGGCTACCGCTGTTCACGTCTGACCGTGCACGACCGCTGTGCCGACCTGAACCCCGACTTCCGCCAGTTGTCGGCTGCTGCCGCACCCGATGGCGACGCCGATCTGGAAGCCGACTTCGAACGCTTTCGCATCGCCGACTGCCCGGACTGCAGCGGCATCCTGAAGCCGGATGTGGTCTACTTTGGCGACAATGTGCCGCGCGATCGGGTCGATCAGGCCCGAGCCGCACTGGAAAACAGCGGCGGACTGCTGGTGATCGGGTCTTCGCTGATGGTGTTCTCCGGGTTCCGCTTCTGCCGTTACGCCGCCCAGGCCGACCTCCCCATTGCACTGCTCAACCGGGGCCGTACCCGGGCCGATGAGCTGGCCACACTCAAGCTCGACTGCGCCATCGGACCCGTGCTGGGTCAGGTGGCAACACCGCTGTAGGCGGTGGCCCTTGGCCACGCATGGGTGCTTCGGCCGCGCATGCGTGAGCAAGCTCAATCCCCGGCGGGCAGCAGGTACAACTGGTACGCCGCATCACCCGGCAACAGGGGTGAAGGTCGGCCCTCCACCCAGTCCCGATGGCCGGAGTCAAAGAACGGCGACAGCGGATGCCCGCTCTGGCCGGTGGCCATATGGAAGATGGCCTCGGCTTCCTGTCCCGGCCTGACTACCAGGCGCTGCGAAGCGCCGATATGAGGGCTCTGCACCCGGGGCAGCATCCAGTCGCCACTCAGCGGATCATCCGGCATGCGCAGGAAACGCCCCAGCACGGGGATTTCTGCGGCCAGCGGATGCACGATATGGGCGCGATTGAACTCACCCCAGGTCTGCTCCGCCAGCGTCGCGTCGTCGGCTGTCAGCTCCGCATGGATGTCCCTGGCGACGGCCAGCAGGAACTCCGGCCAGGATGCATGCGGTGCCGGTACCTGATGCTCGGGCTGCGTACTGACCAGGGCCCAGGCCGGATATTCCAGCCGGTGGCTGACCCAGCCGGGCTGAAAGGCGCTGCCGGCCTGTGCCCGCAGATGGCGAAACACCACCCCGGTGGTGCCGTCGATAATCTGCTCACGCCAGCGCCGCACAATACGGTAACCCACATCATCCGCCGCTGCGTGCAGAGCGCCGGCTTCCACCTCGGCTCTCAGTTCGAGCAGGGCGGTCTCTTCCGCATCGGCCAGCACATCCAGCAACAGCTCGCGCCAGCGGCGCATCAGCAGGGCCCGATCATCCAGTTGCAAAGCCAGAAAATCGGCTTCGGTGAACCGGTCTGCGGCCTGCAGGCTGTCCCTGATCTGCTGCTGACGGGCCCCCAGGGCGTAGTAACCCTGGCCCACCAACTGCAGCCAGTCACCGGTCACCACACGCGCATTGGCGCTCCACAGCCGGTCATCCTGCGCCGGGCGCAGCACCGGGTAGTCTTCCGGTGCCAGGTAGCCGTCCCAGCCCCGGGTGCCGTCGGACCAGTCTGCCGGCTCCCGCCCGTCCAGATCACCGAAGCGCCGGGGAATGCGGCCCATCAGGGTCCAGGCATGATCACCATGGCGGTCTGCCACCAGCATATTCTGCGTCGGTATGCCGGACGCCTGGGCAATGGGCAGCGCTTCCTCCACGCTGGAGGCGGACTCCAGCAGCAGGTGGTTCAGGTTGGCGCCCTCCGGATCATGGGCCACCCAGCGCATGACCAGCAGCCGACCCTGGTGATCCCGCCCCACCACCGGCCCCCAGTGGGTGCGGCGCAGGCGGTGTTCATAGTCGTCCTCCCCCTGCACCGCAATCTGCTCGGTCACCACTTCAATCGGCGCCCAGCCGTCCGGAGTTCTGTATTCGGTGTCGTTATTGCGGGTTTGCAGCACGATGACGTCGTGGTAGTCACCGAAGCTGTTGGTGAAACCCCAGGCAATATGTTCATTGGACCCCACGACCATGGCCGGCGCCCCGGGCAGCGTGGCGCCACTGACCACACGGTCCGCCGCCGGCACTACCCAGCTGGCGCGATACCAGATATTGGGCACGGCCAGGCCCAGATGCATGTCATTGGCCAGCATGGCCGTGCCATCCTCGGTCAGACCGCCGCCGACCGACCAGTTGTTGGAGCCCGGTGCGATGGGGTCCTGATACTGCCAGTCGTCGGTGTCGTTCTCCGGTGCGCCCTGAGTCGACGCAGCAAGGGCATTCAGTGACTGCTCCGGAATGGGGGCATCGAAGGTCCTGGCCTCGCCCTGCAGCGGTGCATCCCATTCCCCGCCGTCAGGCTGCAGAAAATCGAACCAGTCGGCCGGCAGCAGGTCACGCATGGTGGCGCGGCTGACTTCCTGCTGAGCCCAGTTGGGCTGCAGATCCAGATACATGGAATACAGCGCCAGATAGGTATCCTCGGCCTGCCAGGACTCGGGTTCTGTGCCCAGCAGCCAGTACTCGAAGGGCTGGCTGCGCAGCTCCTGCAGCCCTGCGTTGACGCCCTCGACATAACGGTCCAGCAGATGGCGTTGCGCCTCCGGCAGGGTATCCAGGGCTGCCTCTGCGCGCTGGCGGAACTGATGCCGGCGCAGGCTGCGATCATGGTCCAGCCCCGCAGCGCCGAACAGCCCGGCCAGCTCGCCGGCCGAGTTGCGGCGCAGCAGATCCATCTGGAAGTAGCGTTCCTGTGCGTGCAGGAACCCCAGGGCAAAGGCGCTGTCAGCCCGGTCGGTGGCGGTGATCATGGGGATACCCTGCGCATCCCGGTCAATGCGCACGGCATCCTGCAGAGCAGCATGTCGAACTTCGCCATCCAGTTGTGCCAGGCTGCCCGCCAGTTGCCAGTAGATGAAACCCGTGCCGGCCACCACCAGCACCAGAAGCAACAGGAGCAGGCTGCCTGCCCAGCGGCCAAGTCTTCTCACACCCATTTTCATTAATGCGTTCCCTGATCAGATTTGCGCGCACTGCATTCAACCGGCTCAGCTTGCCACAGGATCGCAAGCTGATGCCACCGACATTAATTGGACAAATTCGCAAGCAAAGCAAACCAGCATGATCTTCATCCCGTATACCGCATCCGCATTCCCAACCACAATCCGCGCGGCAAACCTTTCCCCAAGGCTGAAGCGCTCACACAGTCAAGAGAGAAGAGTAGTCCTTATGAGTGTGCAACTGAGTCTTGCCCAGCGTCTCAGCCTTGGATTCGGCGCCATCCTGGCACTGATGATCATCGTTACCCTGTTCGGCATCCAGCGGGTCGTCGTCATTGACCAGACCCTGACCGAGGTCAACGAAGGGGCCAGCCAGAAACAGCGCTACGCGATCAATTTCCGCGGCAGTGTTCATGACCGGGCCATTGCCATCCGTGATGCCGTGCTGGTCGAATCCGACAGTGCGCTGAGTGGCCACCTGGCCGAAATCGATGAGCTCGCCGCTTTCTATCAGCAGTCCGCTGCACCCATGCGCCGGCTGCTCGAGCGGCCCGACGTCACCAGCGAAGAACGGCAGCTGATGACAGCCATCGAGAGCATCGAAGACCGTGCCCTGGCGCTGACCGGCGACCTGATCAGCCGGCGCCAGCGTGGCGACATCGACGGTGCCCGCAGCCTGCTGCTGAACGAGGTGTCGCCGCTGTACACCGAATGGCTGAGCCGCATCAACGCCTTTATCGACTATCAGGAAGCCGATATTCAGAGCGACATCAGTGGCGTACAGACCGTAGCCGGTGGCTTCGCCATCGCCATGATCATTGCCACTGCCCTGGCCATACTGGCCAGTATCCTGATTTCCGCGCTGATCATCCGCAACCTGCGTGGCACGCTGGGCGCCGAACCGCATCAGGTATCCGCAGCCATCGAGCGCATGGCTGCGGGTGACTTCACCGTGGAAGCGCAGAAAAAATGTCGTGCCGGCAGCGTCATGGCCAACCTGAATCGCATGGCCCGACGACTGGCCGAGGTCATTCTGGAAGTACGTTCGGCCGCCGAAGAGCTGACGCGCGCTTCCGAGGAACTGCGCACCACGGCCTCGGACAACAACCGGCAACTGGTCCTGCAGGCGCAGGAAACCGACCAGATGGCCACTGCCATCAACGAAATGGCGGCGTCCATTCGGGAAGTCACCGAATACGCCAACAGTGCCTCGACGGCCACCCAGGAAGCTGACGAGGAAGTCGACACCGGCAACACCACGGTGCAGCAGACCGCCACCGCTATTCAGGAACTGGCGGCGACACTGGAAGGGGCCGCCGAGCGGGTAGAAGCGCTGTCCAAACAGAGCAGCGAAATAGAAACCATCATCGAGGTGATCAATGCCATTGCCGAGCAGACCAATCTGCTGGCGCTGAATGCGGCCATTGAAGCGGCCCGAGCCGGCGAACACGGTCGCGGTTTTGCCGTGGTGGCCGATGAAGTACGCTCGCTGGCCAGCCGCACCCAGGACTCGACCAGTGAGATCAGCCGCATGATCAGCGAGCTGCAGGCGGGGTCATCCAGTGCCACCGAAGCCATGGAAGCCAGTCGCCAACTGGCCCAGAATACCGTCGAACGGACCCGCGCCTCGGAAAGCGCGCTGCAGGGCATCCGCACTCAGGTGTCGGCAGTCACCGACATGAATGCCCAGATAGCGACCGCGGCCGAAGAACAGGCGCGGGTGGCCGACGAGGTGAACCAGAACATCACCCGTATCACCGAAGCCACCGAGATCAGTTCCACCGGCTCGGAGCAGGTTGCCGGCTCCAGTCGTGATCTGGCCGACCTGGCCGAACAACTGACCGGGAAGGTCAGAATGTTCCGGGTCTGATCCCAACGGTGATTGACGCCGGGTGAGTTGATGGCATGATGACCTCATGCCACAGGAAAACAGCGCCATGGACAGCAGCATGGAACCCGGCAGAGACGCGTTTCTGCCGGCGTTCTCCGTGATGGTCACCGGTCATCGCGGCCCCCGACTGCGTCGGCTTGATCCGGACGGCCCCGCGCCCGCACTGCGCGACACCCTGCAGCAGGTGCTGACGGCCCTGCGTATTGGTGCAGGGCGCGCCTTCGACGCCGGCGACGCCATCTATGGTCGGGCCGACCCCATCTATCGCCTGTTCACCGGTGTTGCCACCGGCGCCGATGAACTGGCCGCGCAGGTGGCGGATGCTGCGGGCTTCCGGCTCAATGTCATCGCACCCGGTCGGGCCGCCGACTCGGGCTATACCGAACCCGAACCCCGGCGCGCCATTGCGCTCGGCATGCGGCCCACCAGCGAGAATCAGCGCAAGCTGCGCCAATCCGATTACAGCCTGCGCGATGATCTCACACTCTGTTTTGCCGATGTGCTGGTTGCCATCTGGGATGGCAGGGAACCCTTCCCCATGCGCAGTGGCACCAGCCTGGCCGTGAAGACGGCGCTGCTGCGCCGCACTCCGGTCATCTGGCTGCAGCCGCATGCGGACGGTCAGCCACCCGAGGTGCGGGTCACTGACCCGCAGCGCCTGACGGATACCGCCCTTACCGAGATCGATGTGCTGGGCGCCACCCCGGACCTGATCGCCCGGCTCTTCGTGACGCTGGAGCCCGACAGCGCAGCATTCGAACGCCTGCTGGACACCTGGCTGCTCAATCTGCTGGCACCCTTCGCCACCACGCTGGAAGCCGACAATGCGGAGCGCCGGCTGCGTGAACGCATTGCTCGACAGCACTCTCTGCTCGGCTTTGTGCAGGCCTGGGGTCGCTACCTGTTGCGGCGCCCCGGGGGCAGGCGCGCGGCACGGCCGCTGTCGCTGTTGGCCTGGCTGCAGGGCACGCTGCTCTGGCTGCGGGTCATGCTGAACCCGCCCCAGCCCAGCCCGGAACTGCAGGTACTGGAATATCTGACCCTGAGTGTGCCGGCACCGCGCTGGCAGGACCGCCTGGTCAGCCGCCTGCACTATGGTCTGGCCGGGCTGGTCAAAACCACACCCGCCGAAGCCTGGCAGCGGTTTCTGCGTGGTTCGGAGCTGGCCCGGCTGGACGCCCGACCCGGCCCGGAAAGCCCGATTCGGGAGCAGTTTCTGCCCGCCTACTTCGCTTTCGGGGAAGCCCAGGCCCGACGCTGTGCCCAGCGCTACCGGGACGACACCTGGCTGATTTTCTACGCTGCTGCCATGGCGGTGTTCTGTGCCGTAGCCGGCGCCTTGTATCTGTGGCCTGCCAGTGTAGCCGGCTGGGGCCTGACCTGGGTGCTGCTGGAGTTTCTGCTGCTGCGTCTGATCGTGGGCAAGGTGCTGCAATCGCGTTTTCGCGGCTGGCACCGGCGCTGGATGGGCTACCGCTACATGACCGAACAACTGCGGGTATTGCGGCTCGGTTTTCCATTGCTGATTCTGCCCGACAGCATGCGCCAGACCCTGTGGGAGCCCGGCCCCTCGGCGGAACAGCCCATGCGCTTGCTGCATCCCGAATCCTGGGTACTGCAGCGCATCCTGGTCGCCGAAGGCCTGCCCCGCAGCGCCGCGCGCAAGCCCTGGTTCCGCATTACGCATCACAACGAGGCCATACTGCAGGTGTCACGCCATGCGCTGGCAGAGAACGAGCGCTATTTCTACTGGGTGCATCATACCCTGCATCAGGACCATCACCGGCTGCACCGCTTTTCTCTGGCCCTGTTCGCACTCACCTTTGCCGCCGTGCTGAGCCACTTTGTGTTCACCCTGCCCGGCGTGCTCTTCTTTACCGCCTTCTTCCCGGCCTGGGGTGCCGCCATTCACGGCATACTGAGTCAGAACGAGGTGGTCCGGGTCTCTGCCATGGCGCAACAGACACTGCACCGGCTGCGTACGCTGGACACCGCCCTGAGTGTGCACAAGACCGTCACCGACAGCGGGATTCGCATCAGCAATGACGCCGAAGCCTGGGCCCGCACGCAGGAGCTGCGGGGGCTGGTCAGTGCCGTGGCCGACACCCTGGAAACGGAGAACAGGCAGTGGGTCACGCTGCTGCAGCACAACGAACCCGACCTGCCTGGTTGAGCGCTGGCCTCTGCCGCCTACTGATTGTGGTCCAGTTCGACGGCATCGTAGATCTGTTCCAGTACATCCGGTACGGCTGCCTGAATGCGGTTCCAACTGGGAATGAACGGCGTCGCCATGGGGTTGTCCAGGTACTGGCGGCCCGCTTCCATGATATTGCTGGCAAACAGCTCCACCGCTTCTTCCTCGGCGTTGCGGTCCACCTTCAGACCATTGATGGTGGCGGTGTCGTAGTACATGCCGATGAAATCCAGGGCAATGCGGTAATAGGCCGCCTTGATAGAGCGAAAATGTTCCTCGGACAGCACCTGACCGTGCGTGGCCAGCTTGCGGAACACCGCCTTGCTGATGTCCGTGCTCATCTTGGACAGACCGGCGGTGGCGTCTTCCTTCGACAGCGGCTGGTGCTTGTGGTCATAGATGTCGGCAATATCCACCTGACAGACACTGCGGCTGGAATAGTTGCGGAACAGCTCGCTCAGGATGCCGATTTCCAGCCCCCAGTCACTGGGTATGCGCAGGTTGGGGATGGTATCGGTACGCAGTGAGAACTCGCCGGAGAGCACATAGCGGAAGCTGTCGAGGTAGTCCAGAAAGGGGTCCGGGCCGATCACCTTGCGCAGGCTGCCGATCAGCGGCGACACCAGCAACCGGCATACGCGGCCGTTCAGCTTGTTGTCCGCCACCCGGGCATAGTAGCCCTTGCAGAACTGATAGCGGAACTTGGGGTTGGCCACCGGGTAGATCAGCCGCGCCAGCATGTCGCGACTGTAGGTCTTGATATCACAGTCATGCATGGCCACCGCTTTCGACTTGCCGGAAGCCAGAATATAGCCATAGCAGTACCAGACATTACGCCCCTTGCCCAGTTCCTTGGGCGCCAACCCGAGGTCCTCCAGTTGCTTGTCGATCTTGCGCAGGCGGGGGCCGTCCTGCCACAGAATGCGCACCGGCTGATTCATGCGCGCAAAGTACTCCCGTGCGTGTTCGAACTCTTCCCGGTTGGCGCGATCCAGGCCCACCACCACCTCGGTCAGGTAATCCACTTCCTTCAGCGCCTGCACCATGCCTTCCAGCGCCGGCTGCTGCAGCTCCGAGTAGAGAGATGGCAGAACCAGTGCCATGGGGTTGGTACGGGAAAAGCTTTTCAGCTCCGCCTCCAGACTTTCGACCGGTCGGTCCACCAGGTTGTGCAGATTGGCGATCACACCGTTCTGAAAAAAATCACCCATGGCTTGTTCCTCATTGTTGGGGGCGGCACTCTGCCCGATTCGGACGCAGACCCTGCGTCTCAGTTGTTGATCACGCCCTCCTGCACCAGCCAATGGTGCACACCTTCCACCCAACCTTCCGGCCCAGCGGCCCGGGTGTAGAGGGCATCATCACGCGTCAGCGCCAGATGCTCGCCGCGCGCATTGCGAATGACCACAGCACTGTCGGCAGCTTCCAGCATGGCGCGGTCATTCTCGCCATCACCCAAAGCCAGCGCATGGCCCGGTTCCGGCAGATGCGACTCCAGCCAGCGCATGGCCGTGGACTTGTCCACCGCATCCCCCAAATGCACAAAGCGCCCGCCGCGCGCGACGGTCCAGCCATCACTGCGGGCCAGTTCCGCGAAGCGCTCGAAGGCTTCTGCGTCATCTTCCCACAGCAGGGGTTCTCCGCACTGACGCCGCATGGCCAGGGCGGCGTCGGCGGCACTGAGGCCGGTCCACGCCACTACCGTGTCCACATCCACATCATGGAAACCGGTAAAGCGAAATTCGTGCCGGGTTCGGTTTTCATCCAGCCATTGGCAGATGGCCCCATAGGGCCGGGTCATCAGCACACCCAGCACCCGCTGGCCTTCCCAATCGGGCTGGTGGCCGCGCCAATAGTCGTGCTCAGCCGGCAGCAGAATCATGCCGCCGTTCTCTGCCACACCGTAGCCGGGCAAATCCAGCTTCACCAGCCACTGCTCCAGTTCATCGGCGGTCTTGCTGGTGTTGGGTATGACCAGAATATCCCGGCGCGCGCACTCCAGCAGCAACGGGGCGGCCGGCGCCCAGTCGTAGCTATGGTGGTCCAGCAGGGTACCGTCCAGGTCGGTATAGATCCGACGCCACAGGTTGTTCATGACGAGAGTTACCTTGTACTGCCTGTCAGAAAGCGAATTCATGCTGCTCCAAAACCCGCCGATAAGCAACTTGATGGCCGCGGATATGGCAGTGCAGGTCATCCTGTTAAGGCAATATGATCATAAATGGTGCATTATCGAAGAGCGTGCACCATGTCGGTGAGCCTCATGCACAGTTTCCGAGCACTTCTGCCCGTGTTCGTATCCTGAACAATGGAAGGTTTTGCTCTCCGCAATTATTAATTACACTGCGTCTTCAGATGTTTTTTGGCCCGACCCTATGGATTTCATAATCACTGTCAGCCTGGTCGCCCTGGCGACCCTCCTGCTTGGCGTCATGGCCTGGATGCATGTGCGGTATCGCAAGATGGTGGCAGACCGGGAGAAAATCCTGCAGATGGGTACGGAGAACAAGAAACTCCAGGCCATGCTGCGCTCCCTGCCGGAAAACTACCTGTCGCCCGGACTGAAGGATTTCATCTACCGCACGCTGATCAACAACCTGCAGCAGATGATGGAGCTCGACCGCTCCCACAACCGCTTTCTGCAGGTCGATCTGGATGAAACCATCGAGCAGCGCCAGGTGGCGCAGGCCAACCCGGTCAGTGATGATCAGCACGAACCCATTACCAATATAGAGCAAGCCAACCATGCCCGCGCGGGTCTGAAAGCGCTCTATCGCTATATCAAGATTGCTTACGAAAGCCGTCATCTGAGCCGCCAGGAAGCGCAGGCGCTGCTGAATGAAATTGAACACAAGCTGGTGCAGACCGGCGCCGAGTTCTATACCCACAAGGCCGAGCATGCCCACAGACAGCGCCGCTACCGGGAAGCCATAGCGTTGTGGAACAAGGCGGCGGAAACCTATACCAAGAGCCGCCTGGCCTCGCAGTATCAGAAAAAGGCCAACCACGCTCGTGGTCAGGCACGCAAGCTGCAGGAAGAGTGGAAAGAGGTCAACCGGGCCCGCAATGAAGCCCAGGCCGAAGCCATGCAGAAAAAGATGGATGCCTGGATGGAAGACGAAGAAAGCTGGAAGAAAAAACAGCTCTATGATGAGTGAGGATCACTGCGGTAATATCTGCGCTCGCACCGAACACCCGCCAATCACAACCGGAACCTGATACCCAAAATGGATTTCAAGAAGTCACTGAAGCTGGCCAACGTATTCTATGACATCCGCGGGCCTGTGCTGCAGGAAGCCAAACGCCTCGAAGACGAAGGGCACCGTATTCTCAAACTCAACATCGGCAACCCGGCACCGTTCGGTTTCAACGCGCCCGACGAGATCATCACCGATGTGATCCGCAATCTCTCGTCGGCGGAAGGTTACAGTGACTCCAAGGGCATCTACCCGGCGCGCAAGGCGGTCATGCAGTATTACCAGCAAAAGCGCGTGGCCAATGTGGATGTGGAAGACATCATCATCGGCAACGGCGTCAGCGAGCTGATCGTGATGTCCATGCAGGCCATGCTCAACGACGGCGATCAGGTGCTGGTACCGGCTCCCGATTATCCGCTGTGGACGGGCGCGATAACGCTGTCCGGCGGTCAGGCCGTGCACTACATGTGTGACGAGCAGGCAGAGTGGTACCCGGATGTGGATGACATCCGCGCCAAGATCACCGACCGCACCAAGGCCATTGTGCTGATCAACCCGAACAACCCGACCGGTGCCGTCTACTCGAAAGAGCTGCTGGAAGAGATCATCGAGATCGCCCGTGAGCACAAGCTGCTGATTCTGGCCGACGAGATCTACGACAAGATCACCTATGACGACACCCCGCACTACTCGGTGGCGCAGCTGTGTGACGACGTGCTCTGCCTGACCTTCAACGGCCTGTCCAAGGTCTACCGCCTGGCCGGCTTTCGGGCCGGCTGGATGATGCTGAGCGGGCCCAAGCACAGGGCACGCGACCTGATGGAAGGCTTCAGCATGCTGGCCAACATGCGCCTGTGCTCCAATGTGCCGGCGCAGCTGGCCATTCAGACCTCACTGGGTGGCTACCAGACCATCCATGATCTGACCGCGCCCGGTGGCCGCATGTACGAGCAGCGCAACCTGGCGCATGAGATGCTGACCTCGATTCCCGGCATCACCTGCGTCAAGCCGAAAGGCGCGCTCTATCTGTTCCCGCGCATCGATATCCGCAAGTTCAACATCAGCAATGATGAGCGTTTTATTCTCGATTTCCTGCGCGACCAGAAGATACTGATGGTCCATGGTCGGGCCTTCAACTGGCCTGAGGTGGACCACTTTCGGGTCGTCTTCCTGCCTAACCGGGAAGACCTGACAGAATGCATGGAGAAACTGGGGCATTTTCTGGATGGCTACCGGCAGCAATAAAGGCAGTCCGGATTTTCTGCAAGGTCCGGTGACACCACCGGACATCCACATGACCGACTTCTACAATGATGTCGGGCGCATCTTTATCAGCCGTTACCGCTGCTTTCCGCGTCAGGAACCGCTGTGGGTGGATGACATCTGCGGCCCGCATGATCTGGATGAATTCGGCCAGCACAGCCCCCGCCACATGGCCTGCCTGGCCACGGTGCTGTGGCTGCAGCGCGAGGGCTACCTGACCTTCAGCACCCAGGACGGACAGGCAGGCTTCAATCACTGCGTGCTGACACAGAAATCACTGGCCCTGCTCTGCGGCTGGCACCAGGACCGGCCCCAGCGCCCCATAGACGCCCTGGAAGCGGCTCTGGTCAGTGGTTCCTCACAGGATATGGAGGCCGCCGTGCAGGCAATTCTGGGGGCTTCCGCGAGGTAGGCTGTGGCCCTTGGCCACGCATGGACACCGCGACCGTCGGCGGGTCGGTCGGGTGGCAGTGCCGCACCAACCCTGCCACCGGAACCCGTGTAGCGAGGCACGCAAGTGCCGATTGGGCCAACAGGCCCAGGGAAAGGCGGCTGCGCCGCCATCGCGACTCGCGTCGCTCGCTACAACAGAGGCTCTTCTGCAGGCGGTGCGGTCCGACGCACCGGGGCTTGCTCACGTATGCGTGGCCAAGGGCCACAGCCTACGGTACGGCGGCACGTATGGAGTCGCCTGCCGGGTACATGCCCTGTGAGGCCGTTTGCGGCCAGGGATGGCCGCAACCGAGCTGTCAGGGACAAAAACGCCGGGAGCGTTTTTGCACGAGCGAAGCGAGCCCGGAGGGTCAGGCCCAGGGACGGGCCTGATATGAGTTTTTGCGTGCCTCACAGGGCATGTACCCGAGCTCGGCGGCGGTCCGATTGGCACAGGGGTTGAATCGGTCCCTCAATCGGGACTTGCGTCCCTCGCTACGAGTGAACGGCGAAACCGGCGCGGTGCAGCAGATCTGCGGCGGTGGCGCTCAACCCCGCGCGCTCGACCGGCACGGAGGCCAGTTCACGGCGGTCGCGTTCGGCGGCATAGGTTTTTCGGTACTGATCAAAGGCTTGCCCCCGGCGGGCTGCCGGCACGGCATGCAATGCCGCACGAAAGCGGGCATCATCGCCGAGCGGGTCGCAGACCTGCAGCACGGCCTGCTGCAGCAACTGCCAGGCCTGCGCGACGGGTTGTTCGGCCCCGGCTGCATCCGAGTCCAGCCTGAGCGGCGGCACCGGGGGCAGCAGATCCTGCACCTTGAGTTCGGGCGGCGGCAGGTCCAGCTTCTCCGCCAGTGCCTGCCGCAGCATCAGCGTGCCGCGTACCCGCCCTTCCGCCGAGTAGCCGGCAATATGGCCGGTGCCCATCACGGCGCGCTCGAGCAGCGCCAGCGGCAGGTCCGGCTCCGGATCCCAGACATCCAGCACCAGACGCAGATCGGGCCGCGCCCGGGTGGCCGCCAGCAGCGCCGCGGACGACACCACACCACCCCGCCCGGCATTGAGGAATAGCGCCCGCAGCGGCAATTGCTGCAGCAGGTCGGCACTGATCATGTGATGCGTGGGCCAGTCGCCGGCCCGCGTATAGGGGGTATGACAGCAGACAATATCGGCCGTGAAGGCTTCCTGGAGCGAGACAAAACAGGGTTCAGACACACCGTCCTGGTCGGGCAGGCAGGCCTGTTCCCGAGGCGGGTCACAGACCATGACCGCAAGCCCCAGCGCCCGCAATCGGGTGGTCAGGCGGCCGCCCACATTGCCGGCGCCAACCACGGCCACACGGGCCTGGGCCAGCGCTGCCGGGTTGTCCGCATACTGGGCCAGCAGAGCGCCCAGCACATAGTCCACCACGCCGGCTGCATTGCATCCCGGTGCGCTGGCGAAGGCAATCTGCCGCTGTTGCAACAGCGGCTGATCGATATGGTCGGTGCCGATGGTGGCGGTGCCGACAAAACGCAGCTGGCTGGCCTGTGCCAGCAGCGCCGCATCGACCCGGGTCACGCTGCGCACCAGCAGCACATCCACTGCGGCCAGTTGCTCGGGCGTCAGGGTGCGCCCGGGGACCGTTCGTATCTCGGTCGCCACATCCGCAAACAGACGGGCGACTGCTGGCATGTTCTCGTCAGCCAGTATGCGCATGCGCCAGCAGATGCTCCGGGGGGTGCTCTATGGCCAGACTCTGGCCGATGAACTTCTGCAGGTCTTCCACCAGGAAGGCGTCGTCTTCGCAGACAAAGCTGTAGGAGCGACCCTCGGCACCGGCCCGACCGGTACGACCGATACGGTGCACATAGTCTTCCGGGTCTTCCGGCAGCGTGAAGTTGATGACATGGCTGACATCGTCCACATGCAGGCCCCGGCCAGCCACATCGGTGGCAACCAGAATATCGATTTCACCTTTCTTGAAACCGTCCAGGGTTTTCAGGCGCTTGTCCTGGGTGATCTCGCCGGACAGCATGGCCACCTTGTGCGGTGACGATTTCAGCTTGTCGAACAGCTTGCGCACCAGATCCCGCCGATTGGCAAAGATGATGGCCTTGGTCACTTCTTCCTGTTCCAGAATCGACTGCAGCAGCGTCATCTTGTCTTCGGTGGTGGTCAGATACAGCTTCTGGTCCACCTTCTCGGCGGTGGTCATGTCCGGCGCAATGTCGACAAACTCGGCATTGTTGGTCCAGCGCTCCGACAGGGTCAGGATATCCGGCGTGAAGGTGGCGCTGAACAGCAGCGTCTGGCGGTCCATCTTGGTGGGCATGGCGCGTTCGATGTACTTGATGTCCGGTATGAACCCCATGTCCAGCATGCGGTCCGCTTCGTCAATCACGAACACCTCGGTCTGATCCAGGAACACGGCGCGCTGACGCATGAAGTCCATCAGCCGGCCCGGGGTCGCAATCAGCAGGTCAATGGGGCGCGTCTGCAGGCCCTTGCGCTGCTTCTGCATGTCCAGGCCACCAACCAGCGTATGCACTTCCAGGTCGGTGAATTCGGCCAGCAGCTCGGCATCGGCAGCAATCTGCAGCGCCAGTTCCCGCGTGGGTGCCAGCACCACGGAGCGCGGTTCGCCCTGAAACTGTTCCTCCAGCGGGTTGTACAGCAGGTCGCTCATCACGGCCAGCAGGAAGGCGGCGGTCTTGCCGGTGCCGGTCTGGGCACGGCCGATACAGTCACGGCCCCGCAGTGCAAACGGCAGTACCTGGGACTGAATGGGTGTGCATTCGGTAAAACCCATCTTGTCCACGGCCTTGTGCAGGGCATCAGGCAGCGGTAAGGCTTTGAATGGCAGGTTTGTGTTCGGGTCTGTCGACATAGGAATACTCGGTTTCTCTTTTTCACCTTGCCGCAGCGCCCACTGTTCGTTGCCAGAGCGGGTCGCTGATCTCTGCAGTCAGCGTTCAGGACGCGGCGGTTCTGATCCAATATTCAAAGGTTCCGTCATCCCCATTGCCAGTGTGTATCAGCTCGTGGCCCAGAAACTGGCAGAAACGCGGAATATCGCGCTGGGTGGACGGATCGGTAGCCAGTACCCTGATTACACCACCGGAACTGACCTTGCGCACTTCGGCGTGCAACATCATGACAGGCTCGGGGCAGTTGAGCCCCTGGGTGTCCAGCTCGGTATAATCGGCCGGCGGTGCAAAGGAGGTATGATCTGACTTGCTCATGGCGTCCGGCATGATAGCACACTTTGTGCGCAGGCAACGGACTTTATGAGGTCACCGGAATCGACTCCGAGGCCCGCGCCGCCTGCGTCGGCTCCGTTTTCACCGCGTCCAGAAACGCGCACACGCGGTCTGCCTCCCACCAGCGTCGCTCGCGACTGAAAAAGCCGACATGGCCGCCGTCAGCCGGCGCTTCCAGATACAGCCAGGCATGCTCGGCTGCGAGTGCCTCGGGAAAGCAGGACGGGGCCAGAAACGGGTCATTGCGTGCATTCAGCAACAGGGTCGGCGTGCTAATGGCGGGCAGAAAGCGGTTGGCACTGCATTCATGGTAGTAGTGCTCGGCACTGTCAAAGCCATGCATGGGTGCCGTGTAGTGATCATCGAAGGCGCGCACGGTGGTGATCCGACGCAACGGCGCCAGATCAAATTCATCGGGAAAGCGCTCGGCCTTGGCCCGCAGGCGGCCTTTCAGGTCGCGCACGAAGCGGCGCCGATACAGAAAATTGCGCGGTTCTTCCAGAGCCTGATTGCAGCCCAGCAGATCGCAGGGTACCGACACCACGGCGGCACTGACCACGCCCCGGGCCCGAGCACGGTCACCGGCCTCCCCCAGCCACTTGAGCGTGACATTGCCGCCCATGGAAAAACCGGCCAGGGAGATGGGGCCGGTGTGACGCTGGCGCGCCCAGTCAATCACCGCGTCCAGATCGTCACTGCAGCCGGCGTAATAGGATCTGGCGAGCAGGTTGTCGGCACGACCGCAGCCACGCAGGTTCCAGGCCAGTACAGCATAACCTCGGGCCAGCGCCTGTGCGGCCAGCCCGACCACATAGGGCCGCTGCGAGCTGCCTTCCATGCCATGGGCCACAATCAGCAGGGGTGGCTGTGCAGAGGCCTCCCGGGCGCTGTTGTGGTGGGCACGGGGCGGATACCAGTCCGCCACCAGGCGGTCGCCGTCCGGCAACGGCACCTCGACCGGCTCGCTGGGGGTTGCCACGCGGCGGAAGAAGAACGGATAAAGTGTCTGCAAATGCCCGCCGGGTAACCAGCGCGGCGGGCGGAATCGACTGTTCAGTAGTGGCAAGCGACGTCCTAGGCGGCCTTGAAACGGAGACTGAGAGCATCGTAGAAAGTTTCGCGCAGGCGCGCAATATCGTTGCGCAACTGATCCAGCCCCTGAATGTCGTCACCGGTAAAGGTATTCTTTTCGGCATAGATCTGCCGCCGCAGGTGGACAATCTTTGCCCCATAGACCCGCAGGGCCCGCTCCAGTTTCTTCTCGCCCAGCAACAGCAGCGTGGCTTCGGCCTCGGTCAGATTGCGAAACACCCGCACCAGTTCATCGGTCACCCGGCGCAGCTCTTCTTTGCGATGCGCCGGCCAGCTCTGCCCCTGACGCGAGAACTCCAGCGCCAGCGAGAGAAACTGCTGGTACACATGGTGCACCTCACTGACATTCTGTGCCACCGATTCCAGCAGGGCTCTGCGGGTCTGGTCCTCCGGCTCGCTGACGTCGCCCCGCCGCAGGCGCAATGCCACCAGTGCAGCCAGGCCACAGGTCAGAATGCCGGCACTGAAGGTGCCAATGAGAATGCTGAGATCCATAGTTTCCATGGTTACTCCACCACCTTATTACCAGTTGTTGGTCAGTATTGTGGAAGTTACCTTTCAAGATACGGGCCAGCCTTAGGCAGGAAGCGGAGACACACCAGAAAATTGACTGTTTTTCCTTTCAGATCAGGAACTTGCCTTGACACCACCGGCAGGGCCCCTATAATTCCGCGCTTGATCCAGCGTAGCTCAGTTGGTAGAGCAGAAGACTGTTAATCTTTTGGTCGCAGGTTCGAGTCCTGCCGCTGGAGCCAGCATACAAAAGGCCCCTGATACTCACGCATCAGGGGCCTTTTTCGTTATCGCGTCGCAGCATCTTCCGGAGCCCCGCACCGAAACCGGCAAGAGCTTGCAGCCCGCTGCCGATTTACTGGCAAGGGATGACCTGATGCCGGGGCAGTGGTCCTTCTTACCCGGCGACCTCCGCCTTGCTGCCCCGACGGATGTTCTTGAACGCTCTGGTCTGTTCGGTCAGTGCCCGCTCGGTCGGCAGCCGTTCCATGCTGGAGGCGCCATAGAAGCCATGGCAATGCTCACAACGCGCCAGCACATACTCGGCATCTTCCGGGTCGGCGATCGGCCCGCCGTGGCACAGCACGATGATGTCATCACGCACGGCTCTGGCCGCTGCTGACCATTCATTGATGGCCCGCACGCAATCGTCCAGGTCCATGGCCGTTTCGGCACCAATGCTGCCGCCGGTGGTCAGCCCCATGTGACAGACAATGATGTCCGCCCCAGCCTCGGTCATGGCCGCTGCATCTTCCGCACTGAACACATAGGGCGTAGTGAACAGCCCCGCCTGCCGGGCCTTGCGCACCATCTCCACTTCCAGCGCATAGCTCATGCCGGTCTCTTCCAGATTGGCGCGAAAAGTGCCGTCGATCAGACCCACGGTGGGAAAGTTCTGCACCCCGGCAAAACCCATGGCTTTCAGTTCGGCCAGAAAGGACTCCATGAAGACGAATGGATCGGTGGCACAGACACCGGCCAGCACCGGTGTCTTCTGGGCCACGGGCAATACCTCGCGCGCCATCTCCCTGACGATCTCGTTGGCATTGCCATAGGGCATGATGCCGGCCAGAGAGCCGCGTCCGGCCATGCGATAGCGGCCCGAGTTGTAGATGACGATCAGGTCGATGCCGCCGGCCTCTTCGGATTTGGCGGACAGGCCCGTACCCGCACCGCCGCCCACGATGGTTTCGCCACGTGCAACCATGCCCTGAAAGTGGGTCATCAATTCATCTCTGTTCCAGTCTTTCAATGTGTTGTCCTCTTGACTGTAGCCATGACCGCCTGAAAGTGCTCGACCAGGGCGGCGGCAAATTCGGGGTCATTGATATGATGGGGATAGCGGATAAGCTGTCGTTGCGGCGTCTGCTCCACGGTGTCTTCCAGCGCCTCGAACAGCGCCGCATCGGCCCCGGGATCATGAAAGGGCTGACCGGGTGCATCCAGCGCCGACACCCCGCCTTCGGGTATCAGAAAGCGCACCGGCCCCAGGCTCCGATTCAGTTTCTCGCCGATCCAGCGGCCCATGGCAGCATTTTCTTCGGCGGTCGTGCGCATCAGGGTGATCTGCGGATTGTGTTCATACAGCAGGCGCCCGCGATAGCGCTCGGGGACACTATCGATTCCGCCAAAGTTGACCATGTCCAGTGCCCCGCAGGAGCCGACATAGGGCAGCGCACTGCGGGCCAGCACATCCAGCCGTGCCTCGCCGGCACTGAATACACCCCCCATGAACAGGTCGCAGACCTCGGTGGTGGTGACATCGAGCAGCCCTTCCACCAGGCCGCTGCTGGCCAGCTTTTCCATTGAGCGCCCGCCGGTGCCGGTGGCATGGAAGATCAGGCAGTCATAGTCGGCATCCAGTGCCGTACTGAGCTGGCTCACACATTCGGTGGTCACGCCGAACATGCTCAGCCCGATGGCCGGCTTGTCTGCGGACACCGCAGGTACCCGATGCTGCAGCATTCCCGCCAGTGCGTGCGCCGCGTTGCCCAGTACCTGCCGCGAGATGCGGTTGAGCCCGGCCACATCGGTGACCGAGTACAGCATGGCGATATCGCTGGGCCCGACATAGGGCGCCACATTGCCGGATGCCACCGTCGACACCATCAGCTTGGGTACCCCGATATTCAATTCGCGCAGCGCCGGCGCGATCAGCGCTGTCCCGCCGGAACCGCCGATGCCCAGCACACCGCCCAGATCCTGCCGGGCGGGCAGCCAGCTGCGCAGGGCTTCGGCCATGGCCTCCACGGCGCGCCCGCGATCATTGACGAACACTGCGGCCGTGCCCTCGGGGTGCGCAGCAGCCACCTCGGCGGCCCGGATATCGGCAGCGCCCTGGTCATCGCCATGGGTACCCACGTCCACAATACAGCTGCGCACGCCAGCGGCCTGCAGACACTCGCGCAGGTAGCGCAGCTCGGCGGCCTTGGTGTCACAGGTACCGATCAGATAAGCAATGGATTCCATCTCAGGCCCCCTGGCCACCGACCTTGACGGCCCCTTCGAAGGCGAGGCGGAAGGTGTCACCGACACGCTGCACCACATCATCATGGTCAGCGTCATCGACTTCGAACTCCGCCCACCACTCGCCAAAGCAGTGACCACTGGTGGTGATCGGCTTGAGGCGCATTTCGGCCACATAGTCGCGCACCGGCAGTGCCGGCGCGTCAAGAATGCGATAGCAGCACAGATGTTCGCGATCGGACAGGGTCAGCAGTTCTTCGCGGATGGAATTGCCATCGTGGTCATGGAAGTGACGCACACAGCCCACCTGATCAGCGGGTTTGCCGTCCTCGATGTAGCTTTTGGCGAAGAAGGGGTGGTAGTCGGGCAAACCATTGAAGTCGCGCAGCACACTCCAGGCCTGCTCCAGACTGATCGGCATTACAGCACTGACATAGACACGGGTCATGGGTAAGTCCTCCTGTTGGCCAGCTTCAGGTGATGGCCTTGAATTGACGGATCTGCTCGGTAAGCGCTATTTCGGTAGGCAGGCGCTCCATGCTGGAGGCGCCATAGAAGCCATGGCACTGCTTGCTCTCGCGCATGACATAGGCCGCGTCTTCGGGTGTGGCAATGGGGCCGCCGTGGCACAGCACCAGCACATCATCACGTACCTTGCGCGCCTCTGCCGCCCATTCATCGATCAGGCGCACGGATTCATCCAGCGTCTTGGCCGAGGCCGCGCCGATAGTACCGCCCACCGTTACGCCCATATGGGCCACGATAATGTCGGCACCCGCTTCGGTCATGGCCACTGCCTCTTCGGCAGAGAACACATAGGGTGTGGTCAGCATGTCCATTTCATGGGCCAGGCGAATCATTTCCACTTCATCGGCATAGGTGATGCCGGTCTCTTCCAGACTGACGCGAAAGGTACCGTCAATCAGGCCCACGGTCGGAAAGTTCTGCACCCCGGAGAAGCCCAGATCCTTCAGTTCACGCAACAGCTTGGGCATGATCACGAAGGGGTCGGTGCCATTCACACCGGCCAGAACCGGCGTGTGCTTGACCACCGGCAGCACCTCCAGTGCCATTTCCTGCACGATCTGATTGGCATTGCCGTAGGCCAGCAGACCGGCCGATGAGGCCCGGCCGGCCATGCGATAGCGGCCGGAGTTGTAGATCACGATCATGTCGATGCCGCCGGCTTCCTCGCACTTGGCGGAAATGCCGGTGCCGGCCCCGCCACCTATGATGGGCTGGCCGCGCGCAGCCATGTCCTGAAAACGGGCCATCAGGGCGGCTCTGTCAAATTGGCTCATGGTATTCCCCTGTATTCATCTGCAATTAAGGTTGGCTTTCGCCGCGCGCAGGCTGATCTGCGGTTTGTTCGGGTCGGCTTGGTCGGCGCAGCTTCAGCAACCGGCCCAGTTCGCCCACCACGCCCTGCCGGAAAGCCAGTACACAGGCCATGAACACCACCCCGGTGATCACCGTGACCCAGGCTCCGAACGGGTCCAGATAATGGTTGAGTGCGGCCACGATGGCGGCCCCGACGGCGGGTCCGAACACGGTGTTCATGCCACCCAGAAGGGTCATCAGAATGACATCGCCCGAGGTGTGCCAGTGCACGTCGTAAAGCGCCGCGAGCTGGAAAATGATCGCCTTCAGCGCGCCGGCGATACCCGACAGCCCGGCCGACAGCGTGAACACCAGTATCTTGTAGCGTGCCACCGGGTAGCCCAGCGAGATGGCCCGCGGCTCATGCTCCCGGATGGCCCGCAGCACCTGGCCGAAGGGCGAGTTGACGGTCCGCCACACCACCCAGAGCCCGACAGCAACGATGCCCAGCACCACATAGTAGAGCGCCGTATCGTTGCGCAGATCGATCACACCGAGGAAGGTACCGCGAGGCACTCGCTGCAGCCCATCCTCGGCCCCGGTAAACGGCGCCTGCAAATAGAAGAAGTACACCAGTTGCGACATCGCCAGCGTAATCATGGCCAGATAGATACCGCTGCGGCGTATGGCCAGGGCACCGATCACGGCCCCCAGCAGGGCTGCCACCAGTCCACCGGCCAGAATGCCCAGTTCGAACGGCACCCCATAGTTCTTCACCAGATGGCCGGCGATATAGGCACCACTGCCGAAAAAGGCGGCATGGCCGAAGGACAGGATGCCGGTATGGCCCAGCAGCAGGTTGAAGGCACAGGCGAACAGGACGAAGCACAGTGTCTTCATCACGAACACCAAATAGATCCACTGCGGAAAGAAGGGGATGGCCAGCAGTGCCAGCACCGCAACAATCGACAGCGGCAAGGTCAGGGAACGCAGGTGCATAATCAGGACTCCTCTCGGCCGAACAGGCCGGCCGGACGTATCAGCAGGACCAGAACCATGACCAGGAACACGATGGTGGAAGAGAACTCCGAGTAGAACACCCGGGTAAAGCCCTCTACCACACCCAGTCCAAGTCCGGTAACGATGGCGCCCATGATCGAGCCCAGCCCCCCGATAACCACTACTGCAAAGATGATGATCACCAGGCTGGAGCCCATTGATGGATTGACGTGAAAGATGGGGGCCGCCAGCACACCGGCAAAGGCTGCGAGGCCGACACCCACGCCATAGGTCAGCGTGACCAGCAGCGGTACATTGATGCCGAAGGCCTGAGTCAGTTCGGCCCTTTCGGTGGCGGCCCGCAGTCGGGCGCCTACCGAGGTGCGCTCAATGACATACCAGGTTACCAGGCAGGTGAGCACAGCCGCCAAAATGACAAAGCCGCGGTAGATAGGCAGAACCATGAAGCCCAGATTGATGGTGCCGCGCAAGGCTTCCGGCGTGGCATAGGGTTGACCGGAAGACCCGAAGGCAACCCGGAAACCACCTTCGAGCACCAGCACCAGGCTGAACGTCAGCAGCAGACCGTAGATCGGGTCCAGACCATACAGCCGGCGCAGAAACAGCCACTCGAACAGCATGCCGAACAGGGCCACCGCTATGGGTGCAGCCACCAGGGCCACCCAATAGTTGGCGCCCAGATGCTGCCCGAGCAGGAAGGCGGTGAAGGCGCCCAGCATGAAGAAGGCACCGTGCGCAAAATTGACGATCTTTAGCACGCCGAAAATGATCGCCAGACCGAGGCTCAATACCGCATAGAAGGAGCCGTTGACGATGCCCAGCATGAGCTGGCCCATCAGGGCCTGAATGGGTACACCGAAGATATCCATGGATGACTGCTCACAAAGAAAACTGAAAAGCTCTGGTCAGGGAGCCCCTGACCCATGCCGCACCCGGTGGTCTGCGTGCGGAATGGGTCAAAGGCCCCGCAGCATGACAAGGGCTGCCCGGGTCCCCGACCCGGGCAGCGGTTGCACCTCAACCGCCGTTAAGCAGGTGGCAGGTGCTGTCTTCCAGCGGCTGGAAGGCATCCTCGCCGGAGATGGTGGCAACCAGACGCAGGAAGTCGTAGTCATACTCCGACTCGTCCGGCGCCTTCACTTCCCACAGGTACTGGTCGTGCACCATGCGGCCATTGGGACGAATGTAGCCGCCCGTGGCGAAGAAGTCGTTGATTTCCAGCTCGCGCATCTTCTCGGATACAGCATCCGGGTCGTCCGTACCGGCGGCCTCGACCGCATTCAGGTAGTGCATGGTGGACGAGTAGTTGCCGGCATGGGCCATGTTCGGCATGCGCCCGGTGCGCTCATAGAAGCGCTCGGAGAACTCGCGAGATCCTTCGTCGGCATCCCAGTAGAAGGCATTGTTGATCAGCAGGCCCTGGGCAGTATCCAGACCCAGGCTGACAATGTCATCAAACCACAACAGCAGTGCGGCCGGACGCTGACTCGGGCTCACGCCGAACTCCGACAACGCGTTGATGGCATTGATGGCATCGGCACCGGTAGAGGCGATGCCAATGATTTCAGCACCGGAGGCCTGCGCCTGCAGCGCATAGGAGGAGAAGTCCGTGGTGTCCAGCGGATGACGGGCCGCACCCATCACGTGACCGCCGGCCTCACGCACAACATCGGAGACCTGCTGCTCGAGGCCGATGCCAAAGGCAAAGTCCACGGTCAGGAAGAACCAGGTGTCACCGCCGTCTTCAACAATGGTCTTGCCGGTGCCCTGTGCCAGCGAATAGGCATCATAGGTGTAGTGCGTCACATAGGGTGAGCAGTAGTCGTTGGTCAGCCCAATGTTGGACGCTGAGTTGGAAATGGCGTGGCGCTGACGCTCATCCGCCACGGCGGCCACGGCAAGCGCAACACCGGAGTTGGACAGATCGTTGATCATGTCCACGCCGTCATTGTCATACCACTCGCGGGCACGGCTGGCACCGGTATCGGCACGATTGCGGTGATCCCCGTAGATGACTTCGATCGGTACGCCATGGACTTCACCGCCGAAATCTTCGACGGCCATGCGCACCGCCTCGACAGCGGCTTCGCCGGAGAGGTCGGAGTAGATACCGGACATATCGGTCAGCACACCGATACGCACAACATCATCAGAGAACCCGTTGCTTGCCATGGTGCCGGAGGCAGCGCCCAGGGCCAGCACGACCGAAGTCAGTGCAGCGGTTCGGGAAGGAAGCTTGGCTAACATATTAATCTCCTAGGCTCGTTTAGAGCTGTTGTTATAGTTGGCTTTGGAAGACCGTTTTCTATCGTTGGTTGTATTTATTGGTTCTATGTTGTTTGTGTTTTGCTGCCATTGCTGGTGTTATTAGTTAAGGCCAAAACAAGTGATGGCACCATGGCTTCAGAACACGAGTACCTATCCGAAACCCACATTGTCGGTGACGACACCCAACAATGGATCGTGCGCGTCGATGACTGTCCGGCGCTGCGTGAACGACACATCTCCCATGTCGGCGTCGGCGACGCGGCCGTGCCCTATCGCATTGTGCGCACAAGGCTCAGCGGCGCCTATATTCATGGCTCTCTGGGCGGTGAAGGGCGCATGCTGCTGGACGGCGACTGGCGCACCATGCGCCGCAACATGACTTCCTTTGCCCCGGCGCACGGCCTGCATGCCTTTCATGCGGTACCGGGCAGCCGCTGGCAATATTGCTGGGTGCGCTACCTGCCCAGCGCGCCGCGTTCGGTGGTGGGCACCATTGCGCCCATCATGCAGCATTTTGACCCGGAACCCATGAAGCACGCCATACTCGGACTGTACAGCGAGGTGTTCCACGGCCAGGGAGACCCTGCCAGCTGTGCCATGTGGGGCGATACCATCGAGAGCTATATTTCGCGCTTCGCCGATCCCTGGCGGCGCGATGCACGCATCGTGGCGGTATTCGACGCGGTAACGCCCACGCTGGAGAAGCACTGGACGATCGAGGAAATGGCGGACATTGCGCACGTCAGCAGCGAGCACCTGCGGCGCATCAGCCGCAAAGTCTTCGGGCGCAGCCCCATGCAGCAGCTGACCCAGTTGCGCATGCAGCACGCGGCGCACCTGCTGGCAACCACCGGGCTGCCGGTGGAGGAGATCGCGCTGCGGGTGGGGTACCAGAGCCCGTTCGCGTTCTCCAAGACATTCAAGCGCATGAAGGGCGTGTCGCCCTCACATTTTCGTCACCATTCGCGCGACTAGAGCCACCACAGCGTGGCCCGCAGGCTTCGCTAGACCCCCAGTCGGGCCAGCAGTGCATCGGCATTCTGCTCGATGCTCTGGCGATCAAAGCGGTCCACCACCTGGCCGTGATCCACCAGATAATGGTGGTCCGCCACCGACATGGCAAAGCGCAGGTTCTGCTCTACCAGCAGGATGGTATAGCCCTGCTCCTTGAGGTTGCGGATGGTGTTGCCGATCTGCTCGACAATGGTCGGCGCCAGTCCTTCGGTGGGTTCATCCAGCAGCAGAAAACGGGCACCGGTGCGCAGAATGCGCCCGATGGCCAGCATCTGCTGCTCACCGCCGGACAGCTTGGAGCCGGGGCTGTGCAGGCGCTCGCGCAGGTTGGGGAACAGGTCCAGAATCTGTTCGGTGCTGAGACCGCTGTCATTGATGCGGGTCGGCAATTCCAGATTCTCCCGCACATTCAACGTCGCATAGATGCCGCGGTCTTCGGGGCACAGCGCCGCGCCCAGACGGGCAATCCGGAACGGTTTCTGCGCAATGGTTTCAACCCCCATCAGGCTGATGCTGCCGGTGCGTTTCGGCACGATGCCCAGAATCGATTTCAGAGTGGTGGACTTGCCGGCGCCGTTGCGCCCCAGCAGCGTAACCACCTGCCCTTCCGGTACTTCGAGATCGATGCCATGCAGCACATGACTCTCGCCGTACCAGGCATTCAGGCCCCTGATGCTCAGCATGGTGGCCGGCGTCTGATCCAGTGCAGCCTCACTCATGAGCAGCCCCTCCGATATAGGATTCAATAACACGCGGGTCCTTCGAGACAGTGGCGTAATCACCTTCCACCAGCACCTCGCCCCGGGCCAGCACGGTAATGCGGTCACAGAGTTCCGCCACCACGCCCAGATTGTGTTCCACCATCAGCACGGTGCGCCCCTTGGCCACACGCCGTATCAGGTCTGCGGTGCGACTGACATCCTCGGTACCCATGCCGGCCAGCGGCTCGTCCAGCAGCATGACTTCCGGGTCCAGCGCCAGTGTGGTGGCCAGTTCCAGCGCCCGCTTGCGGCCATAGGGCAACTGGGCCGCCGGGGTGTCGAGCTCAGCGCCCAGGCCCACGTCATGCAGCAGTTCTTCCGCGCGTGCTTTCTGCGTGTCCAGACGACGCAGCGAGCCCCAGAAATCAAAGGACTCCCCGCGCTGACGCTGCAGGGCCAGCATGACATTGTCCAATACGGACAGCTGACCGAATACCGCCGAGATCTGAAAGGACCTGACCAGCCCCTGGCGGGCAATCTGGTCCGGCTTGAGTGCCGTGATGTCCCGCCCCTTGAACAGAATGCGACCGCTGGTAGGCCGCAGAAACTTGGTCAGCAGATTGAAGCAGGTTGTCTTGCCTGCCCCGTTGGGACCGATCATGGCGTGGATGGTGCCGGGCAGCACCTGCAATGAAATGTCGTTGACCGCCCTGAACCCCTTGAAACTCTTGGTCAGGCCGGTGGTCTCGATAATTGCCTCAGGCATTACTGGCTCCGCCATTGTTGTCATTATTGGTAGCCATTCTGGTTCATTCAGGGCCGTCGCGCCATACCCATAGTGCACGACGGACTATCCAAAACACACATTATTGGCTCGGCGTGTCGAGCAGCTCGATCCAGTGTCTGACCGGTACGTCAGAGCGTGTGGCCAGATGCATCTGGCAACCGATATTGGCCGTTACTATCTGTTCCGGATGATCACCCGTCAATGCCTGCAATTTGTTACCGAGCAGCGTCTGACTCATCTCCGGCTGCAGAATGGAATAGGTGCCGGCAGAACCGCAGCACAGATGATCATCCTGCGTTTCAGCCAACGGGACGCCGGCCTGCTGCAGGATCTGCCTGACCGTGCCGTTCAGCTTCAGCGCATGCTGTTGGGTACAGGGGCAATGCACGGCGGTTTTCACCGATGACTGTGCTGACTCAAGGCGGCTCAGATCTTCCTGCAGCAGCACCTCCGACAGGTCTTTTGCCAGAGCGCTCACGCGCGCCGCCTTCTCGGCGTATTGCGGGTCATCGCCAAGCAGCGCGCCGTAGTCCTGCACCATGGCGCCACAGCCGGAGGCACTGATCACAATGGCTTCGGCACCCGCTTCTATCTCCGGCCACCAGGCGTCGATATTCCGGCGCATGAAATCGAGGCCTTCGTCGTGTGCCGCCAGGTGATAGCTGACGGCGCCGCAGCAGCCTGCCTTCGGCGCTTCGACAAGACTGACCCCGAGGCGGTCCAGCACCCGCGCAGCGCTGGCATTGGTATTGGGTGTGGCAGCACTCTGGGCACAGCCTGCCAGCGCCAGCATGCGGCGCGGCTGGCGGGTTACCGGCCAGGGCAAAGCCTTCTGATACTCGGGCACCTTGGCTTTCAGGCGACCCGGCAGCAGCGGTTTGAACACCTGCCCCAGACGCAGCAGGGGCGTGAACCGTGCCGGGTAAGGCAGCACCTTGCGCAGGGCCCAGCGCATGGCTCTTTGCCGCCAGGGCCTCTCGAGCTGATGCTCCATGGCGTCACGGCCGATATCGATCAGGCGGCCATACTGAACACCCGACGGACAGGTGGTTTCGCAGCTGCGACAGGTCAGGCAGCGGTCCAGATGGGTCTGCGACACCTCGCTGATATCCCCGGTTTCCAGAAACTGCTTTATCAGGTAGATGCGCCCGCGCGGGCCATCGCGCTCGTCGCCCAGTTCCTGATAGGTCGGGCAGGTCGCATTGCAGAAGCCGCAGTGCACACAGCTGCGCAGAATGGACTCCGCCTCGTCTATGTCACTGCGTTGCTCGAACTTGGGGTGAATATTGGTTTGCATGGCGCTGTCCTGTTACATCCAGCCGTACAGCCGGCCCTTGTTGAATATCCCGTCGGGGTCCATGGCGTCTTTCAGGCGCTGGTGCAGCTTTTGCAGCGGGGGCGCCAGCGCCGGACTGACCTCGCCCTGGCGGTCACCACCGCGAAACAGCGACACCTGACCGCCCGCTGCATTGGCCTGCTCGGCCAGAACCGCCGGGTCGCCCTCCCCGCTCAGCCAGCGCTGGCTGCCACCCCAGTCCAACAGCCAGTTCTGCTCCGACTGCCAGTGCGGAGCGGTCGAATTGACCGAGAAACGCCAGAGCGGCCTGTCGGCATTGAAAAAGTCGAGCTGGTGATTGTTCAGTTGCTGCCACAGGGTATCGGCGTCGTTCAGCCGCTCGCCGCCCCATTGCTGAGCCGTGCCGTTGACCGCGCTCTCGGCACCGGCCAGACGCAGGTAGAGTTTGCCGTCGTGCCAGAAGGCTCCGTTTAAAGGTTTGGGCAGGCCGCTGTAGCGGTTCATCTGCGCAATGGCCTGATCGGCCGGCATCTCCTGTACCAGGGTCAGAGTCACTGCAGGGGTGGGCATGACCTTGAGGCTCACCTCGGTAATCACGCCGAGCGTACCCAGAGCACCGGCCTGCAACCGGGAAACATCATAGCCGGCCACGTTCTTGATCACCTGGCCACCAAAACGCAGATGCTCACCGCGCCCATTGATCAGCCGCAGTCCCAGCACCATGTCGCGCACCGAACCACTCCAGGGGCGGGCCGGACCGGACTGATTGCAGGCCAGGGTACCGCCGATGGTGGCGCCGCCGCCGAAGTGCGGCGGTTCGAAGGCCAACATCTGACCCTGCTCGGCCAGTGCAGCCTCGATCTCTGCCAGCGGGGTGCCGGCGCGGGCGGTCAGCACCAGTTCGACCGGCTGGTAGCTGACAATGCCGCTGTGCCGACCCACCTCAAGCGGCTCTCCTTCAGTGGTCGCCCGCCCGATAAAGGCCTTGCTGTTGCCCCCCACTATTCTGAGCTGCCGCTGTTCGGCCCGGGCACTGGTGATCTGCTCGATCAGAGCCTGTGTTGCATCCGTCATAGTGTTGATCCGTGCACGTGGGACAGCGGCTGCATGCCGTCCGGTTTCAGGGCGCGATATTCCTGGCAGTTCTTCAGTACCGGTATGCCCTTGCCCGGGTTCAGGGTGCCGACCGGATCAAAGGCGGCCTTGATGGCGTGGAACTGGGCGATTTCCGCATCGCCGAACTGGATTGCCATCTGGCGGATCTTCTCCACCCCGACCCCGTGCTCGCCGGTGATGCAGCCACCCACCGCCACGCAAAGCTCGAGAATCTTGCCACCAAAGGCCTCGGCGCGCTCGAATTCGCCCGGCATGTTGGCATCGAACAGGATCAGCGGATGCAGGTTGCCGTCGCCGGCGTGAAACACATTGGCCACGCGCAGCCCATAGTGCGCGGACATGTCCTGCATGGCCATGAGGACATGGGCCAGTTTGCCGCGCGGTATGGTGCCGTCCATGCAGTAGTAGTCCGGCGAAATGCGGCCAACAGCCGGGAAGGCGGACTTGCGGCCCTTCCACAGCAGGGCGCGCTCGGCATCATCGCGCGAGACACGAATGCTGGCCCCCATGCTCTCAAACAGACCGGCCACCTGCTGGATGTGTTCCTCAACCTCTTCCCGGGTGCCGTCCACTTCGCACAGCAGCAGCGCTTCGGCATCCGTCGGGTAACCGGCATGGACGAAGGCTTCTGCCGCGACGATGGCGTGCTCGTCCATCATCTCCAGCCCGGCCGGTATAATGCCCCGGCTGATTACCGCGCTGACCGCTTCGCCGGCGGTCTGTACCGAGTCGAAGGCGGCCATCACGACCTGCGCTTTTTCCGGCATTGGCAGCAGCTTGACCGTCACTTCGGTAATCACACCGAGCAGCCCTTCCGACCCGGTGATCAGCGCCAGCAGGTCCGGGCCGCCACTGTCGAGGCCTGCACTGCCGATCACCAGACGCTCACCCTCGACCGTGATCATTTCCACCTGCAGCAGGTTGTGTACTGTCAGCCCGTATTTCAGGCAGTGCACGCCACCGGAGTTTTCCGCCACATTGCCGCCGATGCTGCAGGCGATCTGGGAGGACGGGTCCGGCCCATAGTAGAGCCCATGCGGCCAGGCCGCTTCGCTGATGGCCAGATTGCGCACCCCGGGCTGCAGCCGGGCGGTGCGCGCCAGCGGATCGATATCGAGAATCCGGTTGAACTTGGCCAGTGACAGCAGCACACCGTCGCTGTGCGGCATGGCGCCGGCACAGAGCCCGGTGCCGGCCCCGCGAGCCACTACCGGCACGCCGCGCTGATGGCACAGTCGAAGCACCTGCTGTACCTGCGCTACCGTTTCCGGCAACACCACCAGCAGCGGCATTTCGCAGTACATCGACAGGCCGTCGCATTCGTAGGGCTTCTGCGTTTCCTCGTCGGCGATGATGCTGTCCGGCGGCAGAAAGCGCGCAAACTCTGCGGCCAGAACCGACTTGATGTCGGCATTCGAGCTGTCAGCAGTGGCCGTGGTCATGGCAAGGCTCCTCAGTTCAACCCATCTGCTGTTGCAGATAGTCGATGCCGGCCTGGGCACAGACCATATCCTGATCCGGCGTGCCCGAACTCAGCCCGATGCCGCCGACCACCTCGCCGTCGATCGTCACCGGCAGGCCACCACCCACGACACACAAGCGACCACCGATGGCGGTATGGATGCCGAAGGCCAGATTGCCGGGCACACAGGCCTTGTTGTATTCGTGCGTGGCCTTGCGCGCCGCGCCGGCGGTGAAGGCCTTGTCCTGGGCGATGGTGATGCTGGTGACCTTGCCGCCGTTCATACGCTCGAAAGCGATCAGGTTGCCGGATTCGTCCACCACAGCGATGCACATGGGCACGCCGATCTCTTCTGCCTTGAGGCGCGCGCCGGTAATCAGGTGGTGCGCCTCGTCAATGCTCAGTCTCTTGATGGTCAACATGCGTTGTTCTCCGAATCGGGTTATCAGGTGTTTTTCTGCTCGCGGCGACGCGCATGCAGAACGGGTTCGGTGTAGCCACTGGGCTGGCGGGTGCCCTTGAACACCAGGTCGCAGGCGGCCTGAAAGGCAACGCCGTCGAAACCGGGCGCCATGGGGCGATAGGCCGGGTCATGCTGGTTCTGCCGGTCGACAACGGCCGCCATGCGCTGCAGTGTCTCCATCAGCTGCTCCTGGGTGCAAATGCCGTGGCGCAGCCAGTTGGCCAGATGCTGTGAGGAGATGCGCAGCGTGGCGCGGTCTTCCATCAGCCCGACATTGTTGATATCCGGCACCTTGGAGCAGCCGATGCCCTGGTCAATCCAGCGCACCACATAGCCGAGCAGCCCCTGAGCATTGTTGTCCAGCTCCTGCTGGATCTCCTGCGTACTCAGGGTGTTGCTGTGCATCAGCGGCGGCGTCAGGATGTCAGCGAGCTTGGCGCGCGGCCGCGACTTGAGTTCCTCCTGCCGCTGCCGGACGTTCACTTCATGGTAGTGGGTGGCGTGCAGGGTCGCGGCCGTGGGTGACGGCACCCAGGCGCAGTTGGCGCCCGCATTAGGGTGGCCGGCCTTGGTGGCCAGCATCTGTGCCATTTCATCCGGCTTGGCCCACATGCCCTTGCCGATCTGTGCTTTGCCTTGCAGGCCGCAGGCCAGGCCGATATCGACGTTCCAGTCTTCATAGGCCTTGATCCAGGGCTGATCCTTGATGTCATCCTTGCGCAGAAATGGACCGGCTTCCATGCTGGTGTGGATCTCGTCGCCGGTGCGATCGAGAAAGCCGGTATTGATAAAGACCAGGCGGTTCTTCACCGCCCGGATGCATTCCTTCAGATTGACTGTGGTGCGCCGCTCTTCGTCCATCACGCCCACCTTCATGGTGTAACGCGGCAGACCCAGTGCGTCCTCGACCCGCTCGAACAGCCGGTCGGTAAACGCCACTTCTTCCGGCCCATGCATCTTGGGCTTGACGATATAGAGGCTGCCGGTGCGGCTGTTGGCCAGCTTGCTGCGGCCCTTCAGGTCATGCAGCGCACAGGCCGTGGTGATCATGGCATCCAGGATGCCTTCCGGCACTTCGTTGCCGTCCCGATCCAGAATGGCGTCACTGGTCATCAGGTGGCCCACATTGCGCACCAGCAGCAGGCTGCGCCCGTGCAGGGTCAGCGTCTGACCATCGGGAGCCCGATACGTGCGATCCGGGTTCAGCGCCCGGGTCATCGGCTGGCCGCCCTTGGTGAAGGTGTCCGTCAGGTCGCCCTTCATCAGGCCGAGCCAGTTGCGATACACCGCCACCTTGTCGTCGGCATCGACCGCGGCCACCGAATCCTCGCAGTCGATGATGGTCGACAGGGCAGACTCCAGCACCACATCCCGGATGCCGGCCTGACTCAGCTTGCCGATGGGGTGCTGACGGTCGATCTGCAGCTCGATATGCAGCCCATTGTTGACCAGCAGCAAGGATTGCAGCTCGGTATCGGCCACCAGGCCGGCAAACTGGTCCGGGTGCTGCAAGCCGGTGTCGGTACCATCGGCCATGCTGGCGGCGGCTCGCTTGTGACCTCCGACCTCATCGACACGGTATGCCACCACATCGGCGTGGCTGCCTTTCGCGAGCGGTACCGAACGGTCGAGGAAGTCGTGCGTCCAGTCGATCACGCGCCGGGCGCGGGTCTCGTTGAATGCATTGCCCCGCTCTGCCCCGCCGTCTTCGGCAATGGCATCGGTGCCATAGAGGGCATCATAGAGGCTGCCCCAGCGGGCATTGGCGGCATTGAGGGCAAAGCGGGCATTGTTGACCGGCACCACCAGCTGCGGGCCGGCCAGTTGCGCAATCTCGTCATCCACATTTTCGGTAGCGATGGTGAAATCCGGCCCCTCGGGCTCCAGGTAGCCGATGTCCGACAACATGGCGCGATAGGCCTCGGCATCAAAGTCTGCCTGGCCCTGCTGCTGATGCCACTGGTCAATCCGCGCCTGCAGGTCATCGCGCTTCTGCAACAGCTCGCGGTTGGTGGGTGCCAGCTCGTGAATCAGCGCATCGAACGCGGACCAGAACTGCTCGCTGCTGACCTCCGTACCGGGCAGCACCTCCTGGTTGATCAAATCACAGAGAGACCTTGCGATGTGCAGCCCCCCTGTCTGAACACGCTCTTGCATGAGTTCATCCTCTTGTTATATCGGGCAGGACATACCGAGAGAATGGGATTGCAAGGCGCTCATGTCCACTGTAGTTTATTCTGGTAGTACCAGTTATTCCAAATAACAAGATCAAACTATTATTGTTTTTATCAATAAATTCATTGGGATATGTAACATCCTGCGCAGGTTTCATGAGGAGTAGTCAAAGTGGTAGTACCAGTTGAAATGAGCAGGAAACGCCCGGTTTCCCTGTCCAGTTCACTGGCCCGAAGGCTGGAGCAACTGATTCTGGACGGCACCCTGAAGTCCGGCAAACCCATACCCTCGGAGCGCCAACTGGCAGAACGCCTGGGCGTATCGCGAAACATCTTGCGCGAAGCGCTGAAGGAGCTGCGGGGACGCGGGGTGATCGACACCCAGCATGGGCGCGGCTCCATCGTCAAAGGCCTGGTGCCCAATCTGGAACAGGGCAACGCCCTGACCTACCTGTTCAGAGAACACCCCAGAACCCTGTACGACCTGCTGGAAGTGCGGGAACTGCTGGAGGGACGAGCGGCCTACCTGGCGGCAGACCGGGGTACCGAAGAAGACTTTCATCGCATCACCCATGCCTTCGAAGCCATGGAACAGGCCGGGCAGGAATCAACCGACCCGGTACGATCAGCACAACTGGATCATGCCTTTCACCAGACCATCTCCGAGGCCTCGCACAATCCGGTGCTGGTGCATACGCTGCAGAGTCTGATGGAACTGATGCTGAACTCGGTACTGGCCTCGGTGAACAACCTCTACCACCGCGAGACCTCCAAGAAGCAGATCGACCGGCATCATCGCCAGATCTACAACGCGGTCATTGGCCGACAGCCAGACTGGGCCCAGAAAGCCGCCACTGCCCACATCCGCAATGTGCGTGAACGACTGCTGGAGATCGAACAGGAAGAACAGCGCCTGGACCGGTCTTCCGACTGGGAGAAACTGTTGCGGTAGCGATTGGCTGGGCTGGCTATGGCCAACCGGTCATTGCGCCGCCGTCATGCTGGCTGGCCGCGAGTAGCCCTGCCGCTTCAGCTCGTTGACCAGTTGCAGGATGTTGCGCACGCTGACGCTGGCACCGCGGATGCCCACGGTCTCATAGTAGTCGGCATCGTCGACGAAAGAGGCGCCGCGCCCGTAGTGGCGGATATGGCCGCAGAGATCCTTGAGGTGGGTGTGCAGCCGCATCAGCGTCGACACCAGTTCCGGGTCCATGTATTCCGAATAGCGCATGTTCAGAACATCCCAGAGTGCCCTGGCCTTGCCATCCAGGTAGGCGTAGCTGCTCTCGGTGAACAGACTTTCTGTCGCAAAAGCTTCCGCCAGCTTGTCCAGTGGCACAGCCTCCATCTCGGTCAGCAGCGCGGCCCGCTGCGCACGCACGGCGGCCACCTGATCATCCGAACTGCCTTCGGCGATAACCGGGTCAAAGCCGAACACCCGCACGGCCAGTCCATCGCGCAAACGATTCACATCGCGCGCCACCAGATAGTCGACATGCGTCTGCACCACGCGCCAGCGCTTGGTCTTGGAGCGCACCAGCAGGGTATCGATGATGAACAGCGTGAACGCTGCACCCAGCAGCTCGGTGAAGAACCCGAGAGTCACATCCGGGTGCAGCTCCTGGAATATCCACAACAGAACCATCGTCACCGCGATCACTCCATACACCGCAATGGGCACCGACGTTCGGTCCAGAAACCCCAACCAGCTTTTCTTCGGCACGTCGGGAGTCTGCTGCTGAGTCATGCTGTTCAACCTTGTTGTCTGTTCATAAGGATCCGGCCGCCTGACAGCAGCATGCGGTCAAACCGGGGAGCGATACCGCGTTATGGGCTCAGTGTTCCCGCTATTTCCCGGGCTGCGCGATCAAAGGTGTAGACGCCATCCAGCGTTGTTCGCCACTCGCCGGCCTGATGCATGGCCTTGTTTACGATCAATGCATCCGGGAAGTCAGCAGTCTTTTTCTTGCCCCCAACCTTGATCGGCCGTGCCTTTTTGAAGTCATTCAGGGCACGCCAGACGGTCTGCCCGTCTTCAAACACGACCATTGGCTCTTCGAACAGCGCGTTGATCACACGGGCGACCGAATCACGATCAAGCCCGTATCGCTTGCCCGTCAATACCCACACCGTCTCGACCAGGACGATGTCGGTGAGCAACACGGGCGCTGCACCCGTTATCAGTGACGCAGCCGCCGGGGACTGGCGTTTATCGTCCTGCAGCAGATACCGAAGAAGCACATTGGTATCCAGTGCGATCATGTGTCGATACTACTTTGACGAGAAGCGTCCTCGCTGACGTCCCGGTCGACATCGACACCTCGCAGGAGGCCCTGGGCCGCCCCGGCTACTTTCTTGATGATGGTGATGTGCCCGTCATTGTCTACGAAACATTCATACTCATCCCCGGGCTCGATTCCAGCCAATCGGCACTGATCGACAGGCAATGTGATCTGTCGCTTTGAGCTGACTTTAGGCATGATGATTCCTTTACCTTTTAATCAATAGTAAAGAATATCGATTTCCTTACTTGGACACAAGAAGTAAAGGTGCGCTTGTGATGAGACCCATGAAGAAGCCGTCATTGTCGCAAAAAAAGACACTATACCGCGCAAAAGCAAACAGCGCCCGCCATTGCCTGCAGCATGTTGTCCTCCAATGGTGCACATTCAGTCCTGCCCCGGCGTCCGGTAACACCTTACAGCCAGCGGCGAACGGACTGCTTGTATTCCAGATACGGGGCACCGAATTTGCGCTCCAGATAGGCCTCCTCCTGCCTGATTGCGGTGTAGAACACACCCAGACAGGATACGGGGACCAGCAGGATGATCCAGAAATTGCCCAGCCCCACGCCAACGGCCAGCTGTATCAGCGCAAAGCTTACATAGAAGGGGTTGCGCGTGTAGCGGTACACGCCGCCGGTAATGATTTCCGGCGTGCTGCGCCAGGGTTCCGGGTGCTGGCCCGTCTTGATGAACAGCCGGATGGCTGCACCCAGCAGCACGCAACCGGCCAGAGCGATCAGCAGTGCCAGCATCATCCGCACGCCGAACCCGAGGCCCAGCGGCAGCGCCCACAGGTACTGCAGCCCGATGCCCACCGCTATCGCGGCCAGGTACACCAGCGGTGGCGGCACTCTTACTGCAGCGGCGTCCTTTTCTCCGGTATTCATGGGCATGTTCTCTGTCTGATCATGACTGCCCCAATTTATAATGCGTACAGCGGGTCCACTGCAACGATTTACCGCATCCGGACCGGGAGTTCCTGGGCCTCAGTCCCGCGGACAGCAACTCGGCCTGATCTTCAGGAGGAAACGGCCGAGCGGCGAGCTTGCAGGTACTCGCGAATACCCTGCTCGGTGGTCATGGATATCGCCTTGTCATAGGCCTGCCTTGCCGCTTCCGTGTGCCCCAGTTCCGCCAGCAGGTAAGCGCGCGTCGCCCAGGCGGGTTGAAACCGCTGCACGGCCGCATCGTCGATGGCATCCAGCGCGGCCAGCCCGGCTTCCGGCCCGTCCGTTCGCCCTATCGTCGCCGCGAAGGCAACGCGCGCACCCAGGGTGGGCGCGGTCGACACCAGCAACGCATGGAGGCGGCGCAACGTGGCCCAGTCCGTGCTGCCCGGGGTGGCACGCGCACAGTGTACGGACTGTATCGCCGCTTCGAGCTGGAATCTGCCGATCCTGCCAAAGGCGCTGGCCCGACGCAGATACTGCTCACCCTGCCTGATCAGGGCAGGGTCCCAGGCTGCGGTATCCTGCTGTTCAAGGGGCACAAATACACCATTCGCGTAGCGGGCTTCCATGCGGGCCAGCGACAGCGAAATGAGGGCGGCGAGACCGAGCGCCTCCGGCTCGTCCTGCAACAGGTCGCAGAGCGTGGTGGCCAGGTAGTGGGCCTCGGCGGCGAGAGTTTCGTTGACCGTACGCCCGGATACCAGCCACCAATCGACCGCAAAAGCACCGTAGATCGCCTCCAGAACGGCCTCCAGCCGGTGCGGCATCTGACTGCGACCCGGCACCTCGAACGGCATCCGGGTGTCGCGTATACGCCGCTTGGCCCGCACCAGCCGCTGCGCCATGGCAGGCCCCGGCAGCGCAAAAGCCTGCGCAATCTGCCTGGCCTCGATACCCAGCACTGTCTGCAGCATCAGCGGCGTGCGGATACCCGGTGCTATCGCCGGGTGAGCACACACAAACAGCAGCGCGAGACGCCGGTCGGGGATGTCATCCGGGTCCAGGTCGGGCGCTGCCGGCGCGGGCAGACTTTCTGCCGCACTGTCGAAGGGCACCGACGTGCGATAGGCCGCGGAGCGAAACATGTCGCGCATACGGTTACGGGCAGCCGTCAGCAACCAGGCATCCGGATTGTCCGGCACGCCGGACTGCGGCCACACGCGCAATGCACGCTCAAAGGCATCACCCAGGGCGTCCTCGGCGTACTCGATATCACCCGAGGGGGCGGCCAGAATGGCCAGCAGCCGACCATAGGAGGCCCGGGCGGCGCGCTCTGCCCGGGCCGATGCCTGGCAACGACTCAACTCGGGGCGACCCATTGCCCGGCCTGGCCATGCACCGCTGTTGGACGGATCTCGATGGTACCCCATTGCGCCGCCGGGCACTTTTCCGCCCAGGCCAGTGCTGCATCCAGATCAGGCACCTCGAGCAGGAAGAAACCGCCCAGTTGCTCCTTGCTGTCGGCAAAGGGTCCGTCCTGTACCTGCGGGCTGCCGTCTTTCAAGGTGAAGGTGGTCGAGCTGGCCGTGGGCTGGAGTATTTCGGCAGCAATCAGTACCCCGGCATCGTCAAGCGCCTGGAGGTAGGCCGCGAAAGCTGCCTGGGCCTCTGCCCATTCTTCTCCGCCTACATCTTCGGGAGTAGCTTCAACATGGTGTAACAACAGGGAGTAACGCATCACAAGTCCTCTTTCGTTGGGTTGTCGATAGCGACATCCCAATGACGAACGAACCATCCCTCAATCGACAACTACCCGTGTACTGCCCGTCAGTTTCGATTGAGCGCACACTCTAGTTAGCCCAAGCTAGCCTTCATTCTCTTCAAAAGCCGACAGCCATTTGGCAACAAGCACATCGAATGCCTGCCGCTCTTCTGCCGTCAGCGCGGCAGTGAGGCGGTGCTGATTGGCCACATGCGCGGTGACAGCCTCATCGATCAGCACGCGACCCTGCTCGGTGAGCCCGACCAGAAAACCGCGCCTGTCATCGGGGTTGCGTCGCCGCTCCACCAGCCCGGCCGCTTCGAGCCGGTCGACCCGGTTGGTCATGGTGCCCGACGTCACCATGGTCCATTCGATCAGCATCGAAGGGCTGAGTGCATAGGGCTCGCCCGCCCGCCGCAGTGTTGCCAGCACGTCAAACGACGCCTGGCTGAGCCCGTACTCCAGATAGACTTTGTCCAGCTCTTCCCGCAGGTGCCGGAAAAGGCGACTCATCCGCCCCAGGGTACCCATGGGCCCGACATCAAGATCCGGGCGTTCGGTGCGCCATTGCGCAAGAATACGATCTACTTGGTCCATGGGCATGAGCCTGCCCAAAAACTATCTTGACGTCAAGATTTAAAGTATTTATCTTGATATCAAGATAAAGGAGAAATCCATGGCTCGCTCTACAGATCTTGCGACAACAGCACTGGTCCCGATTGTCTGGGGCACCACCTACATCGTCACTACTGAAATGCTGCCCGACGGCTTTCCGCTCACCGTCGCCCTGCTCCGCGCCCTGCCCGCAGGGTTGCTGTTACTGCTGATTGCGCGCCGGTTGCCGCCACTCAACTGGCTGCCCAGAGTGTTCGTGCTGGGCGCCCTCAATATCTCAATATTCCTGACCCTGCTGTTCGTTGCCGCCTATCGTCTGCCGGGCGGGCTCGCCGCAACGCTCATGGCTGTTCAGCCGCTGCTGGTACTGGTGTTCTCACGCTTTCTTCTGGGTGCACCCATTCAGCCGGTCGGGGTGATGGCGGCACTGGCCGGCATCGCCGGTGTCGGTCTGCTGGTGCTCGGCCCTGAAGCAGCCCCCGACCCCATAGGCATCGCTGCCGCGCTCTGCGCCGCCCTGTGCATGGCCACAGGCAGTGTGCTGGCCAAAAGATGGCAGCCGAAGGTGTCCCCGCTTACCTTCACCAGTTGGCAGTTGACTGCCGGAGGCCTGCTGCTGCTACCGGTGGCACTCATTGTCGAGCCCGGATTTGCGGCGCCTGATCGCATGAATATCGCCGGTTTTGTCTGGCTCGGGCTGATCGGCGGCGCTCTGGCCTATGTCTTCTGGTTCCGCAGCATAGCGCGGCTGGGGCCGCCGGCGGTGACTGCGTTCAGCTTTCTCAGCCCGCTCAGTGCCGTCGTTCTCGGCTGGGCAGTGCTGGGCCAGGCGCTGACACCGCTGCAGGGACTCGGCGCATTCATTGTTCTCGCCAGCGTGTGGTTTGGTCAGTGGGCCGGACAGCGCGCAACCGCTACTGCAACCCCAAAAGGAGCAACCACATGAAGCTGATCGTTTTTGGCGCCACCGGCGATGTCGGGCGCAAGATCACCGAGGAAGCCCTGGCCTGCGGCCACAGCGTAACGGCCGTGGCTCGCAATACGCAGCCACTCGCACGCATTCAGGGGCAGATTGAAAGAGTGGATGCCGACCTGCTCGCCAATGCGGAGCGGGCCGGTGAACTTATTACCGGACACGATGCGGCGATTTCGGCTCTGCGTCCCGCTCAGGGGCGGGAGCCACTGCTGCTGGAACTGACGCGAGCGGTGCTGGACGGCGCCAGGGCCAATGACGTGCCGGTGTTTGTGACCGGCGGTGCCGCAACCCTCAAGCTGCCCGAAGGCCGTGGTCAGACCCTGCTCTCCGCACCCGGTGTTCTGCCCGCTGCTGTCAGGCCCATCGCCGAGGCCTGTGCCGCGCAGGTGGAGCTGCTTGACGCCACAGAGGAACCTGCTTGGTTCCATCTGTTGCCGCCGGCCATGCTGGTTGAAGGGCCCCGAACGGGCATCTATGGCTGGGGCACTGATACGCTGGTTACCGATGCGGACGGCAACTCGCAGATATCCTATGCGGATTTTGCCGCTGCCATGCTCGACCTGGTCGAGAGCCCGCCCCCGGCGCCCATCCGCTGCACTGTGGCATGGCAGGCCTCCGGGCAGCCTCCGGCAGAGAGAGAAGCCGAATCTGCCCCGGAGTAATCCGGTTTCGGCGGGCTACCGATGGTCTTCGATCAGGCGCCCGCACTTGACGGTATCTTCCTCATGCATGGCTTCCCGCCACGGCTCCTGCAACGCCGCCTGGTACCACTCCTGCAGCGCCGGCAGCGCCAGCATATGGTCCACGTAGGCCTGAGCAGGCTGGCTCAGCGGCAAGCTGAAAGTCTGGGCACGGAAGACCACCGGGGCATAGAACGCATCCACGCCGGTAAACCGATCACCGGCCAGGAAGGGCCCGCCAAAGGTATTCAGGCCCTGCTCCCAGAGCTCGTTCAGGCGCTCGATATCGGCCTGCAGGGCGGCAGAGATCGCAGTCAGTTCAACCCGTACGCCGCAGTTCATCGAACAATCATCCCGCAGCGCATTGAAACCGCTGTGCATTTCCGCACAGGCAGAGCGGGACCAGGCACGGGCGCTCTTGCCCTCCGGCCAGACAGCGGGCCAGTGCTCGGCCGCATATTCAACAATAGCCAGCGAATCCCATACCACGGTGTCACCATCCACCAGGCAGGGCACCAGCCCGGTGGGCGAGAATGATCGAAATGCGTCGCGGCTTGCACCAAGGCCACCGGCAAAGGGTTCCACGTGTTCCGTGAACGGGATATCCAAGGCCCGCATCAACACCCAGGGCCGCAGCGACCAGGACGAGTAGTTCTTGTTGGCAATATACAGATCAAACATGAAGGACTCCTTTCTCGGGGTGGCAAGTAATCAAACCCGGAACATGAGTACTCAGTATAACAGCTTCACAGATACCCGCTCACCAGCCCCGGGTCCACTCAACCAGCTGAAAATCATCAGGTTTGACGGCAATCACGTCTGATTTCTGAACTTTTCCAATTTTTGCCAGCTTTCTGCCAGACTAGCCCAATATATTGCGAGAGTGCCATCAGCCACCCATTGGTGCTGATGGATTTCACTCAAACAATAAAAAGGTCTACAAAATGGCAATTTCCCTCTCGCAAGTGCTTAAAGCTGCGGTAGTGGCACTCTCACTACCTGTTATTCTCTCAGCCAGCATGGCTCTGGCGGACAACTATCCGGCTCGTCCGATCGAAGTCGTTGTTGGCTTCGGTACCGGTGGCAGTGCTGACCGCATGACCCGCATCATGGCAAGCCATCTATCCCAGGAGTTGGACGTACCAGTGCGGGTTACCAACCGTCCCGGAGCCGGCACACGGATCGCCGCCGAGTACATTCTGAACAGTCCCGATGAAGGCTATCACCTGTTTGCATCCACCTTCGCACCCTACCTGACCAATACAATTCTGGCCGGCAATGCCACTTATGCAATTGAGGATTTTTCCTACCTGAACTTCCAGTGGTTTGATCGCGATCTCATCGCCGTCAATAGCGATAGCGGCTATACCACCCTCCCCGAGGTGATCGAGACCATCAAGAATGAACCGGGCGAAGTTCGTGCTGCCGTAGTTCAGGGATCAGCAGGTCATCTAATGGCGCGCATACTGCTTGAAGAGTATGGAATCCCGCAAAGTCATCTTAATCTGGTGACCTATAACAGTGGCGGTGAAGCTCGCACAGCTGTTGCAGGTGGTCAGGTTGATCTGATTCTGATCAGTGCTCAGGGCAGTGAAAGTATTCGCGAATTCCTGACACCACTGGCCATCGTCAGTGAAGAGCGTGTCGAGCAATGGGATGTACCCACCGTGAATGAAGCAATTGCTCCTCTGGGGTATCAGGTTCCGGTTCTGCAAGGCTCCATGAGAGGCTTTGCCGTCAGTGCTGAATTTGAGCGCCGTCACCCGGAGCGCTTCAGGATGCTGAGCGAAGCCATGCAAAGTGCACTGGCTCAGAAAACGCTTCAGGATGAGCTGAAAAGCAATGAAATCGGTGGTTTGTGGATAGGCCCGGAACAGTCCAATCAGTTGATGCAGGAGAATTTCGAAGCCTTCCGCCGATACGCCGACATCCTCAATTGATATCACAACTCATCTCATTTCAGCCCGGATCCAGGTGATCCGGGCAGCGGTGATCACATGAATATTTCCCAAAAGGATCTCGGCCACCTGGGCATGTTGCTTGGGCTTGCCGGGTTTACCCTCTGGTATCTGAGCGATGCCATCAGTGTTTCGACCAGCGTGCCCAACCTGCTGCTGATATTACCGGTGGCCACGGCCGTCCTGATACTCTGCCTTGCCGAGTTTCTGACAAGTCTGTGGCGCAGGGAATTGTTTGCAGCGGTTGATGATGAGCCGGTGCGCGAGATACTGCCGATCATCCTGTTGTTCAGCGCCTATGTCCTGACGCTGCCCTGGTTGGGCTTTGACCTGGGAACAGTATTGTTTGTGGCAATTTTCCTGCGCATGAAAAGGGAAAATAACTGGTGGATGGTAATCGGATACAGCCTGATTTTTGGCCTGACGGTGGCACTCTTCTTTGCCTTCATGCTGCCCTACCCCATGCCCATGACATTTCTGCCGATTGATTGATTAACACCAATTCAGAGGTTTTCCTTCCGTGATCGATTTTGCAGCCAGTGCAGATGCCCTGTCTTTACTTTCCTCCAGCCTGACGCCCTGGCTGATTGTTATTCCGGGCATCATTATCGGCCTGATATTCGGTGCGACGCCAGGCCTTCAGATCTCAATGGCGATGGCCATTTTTCTTCCCATGACCCTGTACATGGACTTCATGCAGGCGATGCTGTTCCTGACAGCCATCTTTACCGGTGGCTCTTTCGGCAGTGGCATACCGGCTATCCTGATGAATATACCCGGTACCTCCTCCGCTATCGCCACAGCCTTCGACGGCTATCCCATGGCCCGAAAAGGCCTGCACAATCAGGCGCTGGGAATCGCACTGGTCTCCTCCGTTTTCGGCGTACTGATCGGATATCTGATCCTGTTCATGCTGATTCAGCCGATCTCGCTGATGGTGCTGAAACTGGGGCCATCCGAGATGTTCATGGTAATTCTCTGGGGTATGACCCTGATCGCCAGCCTGAGGGGGGAGCATGTCCTCAAAGGGCTCATCGCAGGCCTTGTTGGCCTGTTGATCGGCACCATCGGCTTCAACGAGATAGGGCTGGCACGCGGCACGCTGGGCAGTTTCTATCTGTTTGACGGGATTCCGGTGATTCCGGCAATGATGGGCATGTTTGCTGCGTCCGAGCTGTTTCGGCTGGCCAACAAGCAGTATATTGTCGAGAATGACGCTTCACGCAAGGTGGATTTGCGCAAGATTGCAACGGGGTTCAAAACGGCCTTTGCCTCCCCGCTGGTCATGCTCAGAGGCTGCCTGATCGGCGTTTTCGTTGGTGCAGTTCCCGGCGTCGGCTCATCCGTTTCCAACATACTGTCCTACGTGGAAACCAAGCGACGCGACCCTGATCCGGACTCCTTCGGCAAAGGCAATCCGAAAGGCATTGTCGCGTCCGAATCAGCCAACAGCACTTCCGAGGCGGGTTCCATGGCGACACTGCTGGCACTCGGTATTCCAGGTGGCGGCGCTACAGCGGTCATGCTCGCAGCCTTTGCCATGCATAACATCACCGGTGGCCCTCAGTTCATTCGTGCACAGACGGATATTGTCTATGCCATCATTTTTGCCAACTTCGCTCAGGTATTCTTCCTGATGATTCTCGGCATTCTGCTCATTCCACTGCTGGCAAATATCATCAAGGTCCCGATGCGTTATCTGATCCCCAGCGTACTGGTGCTGGCCGTGTTCGGCTCATTCGGTCTGACCGGTAATTTTGTAGGTCCCTTCACCGTACTGGCCTTTGCCATCATCGGCTGGCTGATGCGCCGCTACGGTTACTCGGTACCGGCTGCAGTGATTGGTATACTGCTGGGGGCCATGGCTGAGAAAACATTGCTGCACAGCTATCAGATCAGTGGCGGTGATATCAGCTATGTTCTTGAACGCCCCGTTACGCTGCTGATTCTCGCGCTGTTGCTGATCTCTCTGTTCGGTAAACAGGCTATGACATTGATCAAGGCTCTGTTGCAGCGCAAAACCAGTCCGAGAACAGTCGATTGAGCAGATGTTCCATCCGGCCCTGCCGCGTGTCGGGAGGCAGGGCCGTTTTCATGGCACAGCCCTGACGCGACTGGTCAGGATCAGCGGGTACGCCGCGCCAGAGGGAAGTGAACTGACACCCTCAGGCCGCCGGTCTCACTCTTTCCGATATCCAGCCTGGCCGAATGAGACTGGGCAACCTGACTGACAATTGATAGCCCAAGACCCGAGCCTTTTTCATCGCGGTTGATACGATAAAAGCGATCCGTTACATGGGTGATCTCTTCCTGTGCTATACCGACACCATCATCCTCCACACTCAGGCAAACATTGGACTCATCCTGACGTTGCAACTGCACCCGAATCACTCCCCGGTAGGGGCTCGTTGGACCACCGGCATGCATACTGGCGTTATCGATCAGATTGGTCAGCAACCATTGCACCATGATCGGGTCACAGCGCACTGCCAGAACGGCATCATCAGTGATGAACTCAAGCTCCTGTTCACGGTTATGAATCCGGTTAAGCAACCGGGCACAGGCATCACGACAAATCTCCTGGAGGTCATGAATATCCAGCGCCGAAATATCCACCAGATCACTCTTCGTCTTGGCATACTTGAGCAGTTGCTGGGTCGTATGAGTGGCATATTCAGTGGTATTGCGTATTGCCCTCAGATGCTCTCTCAATGCCGGATCCTGGCACTGCCGCTCCGAGATCTCCGCCAACACCTGGATCTCGGAGATGGGCGTTCGCAGCTGATGTGACACATCTGCATTGAACTGCTGAATATGCTGCATATTTTTTCTGATTCTGACCATTAATTTATTGATACTGTCGACCAGTGTCGTGACCTCTTTCGGCACCCGCTCCAGAACGGGTGAGAGATCATGCGCTGAACGTCGGTGCAGCGCCTTCTCTATGCGCTTGAGTGGCGACAGTCCCTTGTGAATGGCAAAAAGCGCAATAATCAACATGCTAAAACCCAGTGCAAGATTGATTACCAGCAAATTGGACATGAACTCCTGCAGCAGATTGCGCCGCCCCTCCCTCGATTCCGCCACTATCACCTCAACCGGGGAACCATCAGCACGGAGAACAGGGATATAAAGCCGTAAGGCACGCAGATCAGTGCCGGCAAAAGTAGTGTCGTAGAAATGGTCGGCCTCTGTGTTGGCTTCCGGTCCCTGCAGCCCTTCGAAACCGGCCAGCAATCGCCCCTGAGCGTCGCGAATCCGGTAGAACAGCTTGCCCTGCCCTCCGGTACCCAGTGAATTGACCGAAAGATAGTGCAGATTAATCCTGATCTCGCCATCTGCCACATAAATCCGCTCCTCAAAACGGGAGGCACCCATACGCAGCATCCCATCAAAACTCTGATCGATGCGGTGAGTCAGCACCAGATGGCTGGCGTAGAGCGAGAGAGGGATCAGTATGGCCAATGGCAGCATGATCCAGACAATCAGATGACTGCGAACCGAGTTTAGTGCCATGCTGTCAATCCAGATTGTCCATCATGTACCCCAAGCCACGCACGGTGCGTATCCCTGCCGCAGCGCCCAGTTTTTTACGAATACGGGACACATAGGTTTCAATGGCACTGGCACTGACATCCTGTTCAAAGGAAGCAATACTGTCAGCCACCTGATCCTTGCTCAGCAGACGCCCTCGGTTCATCAGAAAATACTCCAGTACTGCCATTTCTCGTCGATGCAATACCACCTCTTCATCCTTGATGGTCAGCACACGGGATGTCAGACACAGCTCCAGTTCGCCATTCTTGAGCCTGTTGTCGGCAAAAGATCGACTGCGCCGGATGACGGCCCTGACTCTGGCAACCACCTCCTCCAGCGGAAAGGGCTTGCACAGATAGTCATCAGCGCCTTCGTCAAGCCCCATGATACGCTGATCCAGGCGATCTCTGGCCGAGATAATAATGACCGGTATCTGATTGTTGCGTTTACGAAGATTTCGCAGCACCTCTATACCGTCGACACCCGGAAGACCAAGGTCCAGCATCAACAAATCATACTGACCATTTTTCATGTAGGAGGCCGCCTGTTCGCCATTACGCAGTACATCGGCTCGATAGCCGATTTCCTCAATAACTGTCTTCAACCCGTGAGCGAGAATGGCATTGTCTTCGATGATAAGAATCTTCATGGCATGGTTGTATGGCTTCAAACCGAATGAGGTCGCGACGGGCGGTTCCAAAGCTCATGGGATGGCATTGATTTCAGTCCCTTGCGCTGGAATGGCTTGCTCGTACGCTCATTGTGGCGCATTGCGCAACCCAGTCAATCATTGCTTTTACCGGTTCCAAGGCATAGCCGATGAACAGCGAAAGAAGAAGTACGTACGTCAATACGAACGTCTTTTATCAACAGAGTATGGCCTGCTGTACCAATTGCCTGAACACAGACCAGCAGGTACAGTGGATTGACGCTTTGACGAGTGCTCAACACGCAAGGACGAGGCCATGGTAGACAACTTTGAGTTCCTTGCCCCACCTGCCGACCTGCAGCCATTCATCAAGTTCATCTGGGTATTCGAAGGTCGTGCCTCAACGGAAAAGCCCTATTACCACCGGACTCCGGTCGACGGTTGTACCCAGCTGATCTTCGCCTTTCGCGGTGGCTTTCACCGCCAGAGCGGGCCGAACCATGAAAGCCCGCGGCTTGCGTCCGCTCTGATCGCCCAGACCACCACCAGTCTGACCTATCGCCTCGACGAGGATTTTGGGCTCTTTGGCGTTTGCCTCTACCCCTTCAGCATTCCGTACCTGACGGGCACTGAAGGCACTGATTTCATTGATCGATATTTCGCCCCGGAAGACCTGCTTGGGGCGCCCGCCCGGGATGTCGAGCGGTCCATGACAGGCCTCGACCGGAATGAACACCGACTGGCGCTGATCCAGGGCCTGTTCACCTCCCAGTTTGCCCACCTGCCGGTTCAGGAGCCACAGGTTGTTGGTATTCTGAGACAGCTGTTCAAGGCCTCGGCCGCTGACGAACTCGATGCCCTGATTCACCCGTCGTCGGTTTCGACTCGGCACCTGCAACGTCAGACCAAGCGCTATACCGGCTATACCCCCAAGCAACTGGTACGCATCCTGCGCCTGCAACTTACCCTGTCATCCAATCCACCCCAGGCTCTCTCGGACGTTGCGGCGCAAGGCGACTACTACGACCAGGCCCATCTCAGCAATGAGTTTCGCAGCCTGTCCGGCACCACACCCGGCGACTACTTCAAGGGCGCCAAGCCGGACATCCGGTGGCGCCGTGAAGGCCGCGAGGTCGCATTTTTCCAATCACCGGGCGGCAAAAAGCCTTAAGCTGCGATCAAACACAGACAGGAGAAACCCGATGGAAGCCATCAACCGACTGCTGCTGAATGTGCTCTCGAGCAATCTGGAAGACAGCAAGGCGTACTACACCACCCTGTTCGATTTTCAGGTCGACTATGACAGCGACTGGTTCGTGCATCTGATCTCGTCCGCACATCAACTCGAACTGGGCATCATCCGTGCCGACAGCGACATGCTGCCTGCCGGCGCCAAACCTCAGTCCGGGGGTTTCTTCACGACGTTTGTTGTCAGCGATGCAGCGGCGGTATTACGAATTGCGCAGGAAAAAGGGTTCACTGTACTCAGCGAGCCGGAAGACACCTTCTACGGCCAGCGTCGCCTGCTGTTGCAGAGCCCGGAAGGCGGCATCATCGACGTTTCCTCACCCATTCCGGATTTCACTCCGGGCGAGCGTCTGTAGGAACCTGAAACGCTTGCGGGCACCCACGCTGGTGCAAGAGAATATATTGTGCCGGGGGAGCCAGGAGGTTGAAAAGTTGAGCCCACAGAGAAGCGGCCACCGCAAGAGAAACAGAGCAGCTGGCAGACCGCTACGGTGCCATTTTTCATCAACGGCCGAGGTATTTCAGAGTCACTGTTGGAGCCCTCTTTTCGGGCCTTGTAACGCCCTGGGAGATACCTCGACTGATCCGGGCCAACAACGTCACTCTGGAAGCCATGCACGACGAACTGCAAACACTGGATCTGTTCGAGTCCGTGCCCAGCCTGGACGTCCCCACGTTCTTTTTCACCGGCCGCCACGACCATCACGTTGATGCAGGCGTCGCAGCTGACTATTTTCAGGCCCTGGATGCACCAACGAAACGGATTGTCTGGTTTGAAGAATCCGCGCACAACATCCCGTTCGAGCAACCGGACCTGTTCCATACACTGGTTCTGGAGCTGCTCGATTCCGGGGCATTCTAGTGTCCCTTGACAGAAGTTCGTAGGTTTCAGCGAGTCATACAAGGTTTCTGACAAGGCGCAGCTCGCAGGGAATGGCCGTCGCCCTTTGCAAGAGCCGCGAGGCCTTGTATGGCTCGCCCTTCGGGAGCCTGCTCGGGTCGCGCCCACTCATGGCGCGTGCAGGTGACGCTCTATTGTTTGCTCCCTCGGCTTTTGCGACCATGCTGTCTCTTTACTTTCCAGCAGGCAACAACCCTTGATGGACAACGTCGTATTTGAAGGTATCGCCTTTCTGGTAGCCGCAGTGCTGGCCCCTACCCTGTTCAAGCAGCTTGGTTTCGGCACGGCCGTTGGCTATCTCTTTGCCGGTATTCTGATCGGCCCCTACGGCCTGCGGGTGTTCGACGATGCCGAATCCGTCATGGATGTGGCCCAACTGGGCGTGGTGCTGTTGCTGTTCGTGATCGGGCTGGACACGCGGCTTTCGCGGCTGGTTGCCATGCGGCGAGACATTCTTGTGGTGGGTAACGGGCAGGTCTGGCTCACCACCCTGGCTCTGGGTGTGGTCGCCTGGGCGTTCGGCCTGTCGCTGTCAGCCGTGGTTATTGTCGGGTTCGCTTTTGCACTGTCCGGCACCGCCATTGCCCTGCAACTGCTGGATGAGCGGGGTGATATGTCCCGCCCCTACGGACAGAAGAGCTTTGCGGTACTGCTCACCCAGGACATGCTGACAGTACCCATGCTGGCCCTGATCCCGCTGTTTCTCATCGGCACAGAATCCATCAGCCGCACTGGCACTGCGCTGGGTGATACCGCCCTGGCGCTTGGTGTCGTCGCAGGCATCGTGCTGATCGGCCGCTATGTGCTGGACCATGTTTTTCGCTTTCTGGCCGCTGCCGGCGCCCGCGAGGTGATGACCGCAGCAGCCCTGCTGGTAGTGATTTTTTCATCCATGGCTGCAGACTTCGCCGGTCTCTCCATGGCGCTGGGGGCTTTCCTGGCGGGCGTGATGCTGGCGGGGTCATCCTACCGGCATCAACTGCGCGCCGATGTCGAACCCTTCCGGGGCCTGTTGCTGGCATTGTTCTTCATGAGCATCGGCATGCTGATCAATCTGCCCGAGGTGTGGAGCAACCTGGGTCTGGTCCTGTTGCTGCTGGCAGCCTACCTGGCCATCAAGGTGTTCGTGGCCACTCTGGTAGCTCACTTCTCCGGTTCCTCCTGGCCTGAATCCCTGCGTTCTGGCCTGTTGCTCTGTGCCGCAGGCGAATTTGCGTTTGTGCTGGTGCCCCTGATCGCCGGGCAGGGCCTGATTGACGCCGCGACCACCAACACCCTGATCGCCCTGGCAGCTCTGTCGATGGTGGCGTCACCGCCGCTGGCGGTCATGGCCGAGCGCTGGATCAGAAAACTGGAACACCGGGAACAAGCCCCCGAAGAGGATTTCAGCGGCGCCAGGGGCTCCGCCCTGGTGATCGGTTTTGGTCGTTTTGGCCAGATCGCCTCACAGTTGCTGCTGGCCGAGGGCATTGAAACCACCCTGATTGATTCCCGGCCGGAGCGGATTCGCGCCGCCGCTCGTTTTGGTTTCAAGGTCTATTACGGGCACGGCCTGAATCTGGACATGTTGCGGGCCGCCGGGGCCGAAGAGGCCAAACTGATCATGGTGTGTATTGATGATCCGGCTGAAGCCCTGGCGATGGTGAAAATGATTCGCAGCGCCTTCCCCGAGGTCAAACTGCATGCCCGCGCGCTTGATCGCGGACACTCACTGGCGCTGACGAAGGCAGGGGTCGATTATCAAATCCGCGAGACGCTTGAATCAGCGCTCACCGCAGGCCGACACATGCTGGAAGCACTGGGCATCTCCCATGAACAGGCCAGACAAACAGAACATGATGTGCGCCGGCGCGACGCCCAGCGCCTCGAGCGCCAATGCTACGAAGGTATGGATGCGGGCACTGACTTCCTGCACAGCAATCTGCAGCCGGAGCCTCTGAAAGCTCCTGACCACCCGGCAAAACCCATCAACCCGGAAGCCGACGAGATACTGCAGCAGGAGGATCGTGAGGCCGACGCAAAAGCAAACTGAGCCCTGAGGTGACTTTCTTCTACTTCAGGCGCGACCGCAGGGCGGCTTCATGGGCACTTCTTGCCCACTGGGCGGCCAGCTCCAGGTCGTCCATGATCTCTTCCGGCGCCTGATAATAGGACATCTTGATCAGCTTGCCGCTCTTGTTGAACTCGAACGGACCCAGCCCTTTTCGCTCAAAGTCAGGCTTGTTGATGGCATCTACCTTGAGGTAGAGAGTGCTGTCCGCCACCAGGCCGAACATCACACCATCGTGATACAGGCCATAGCCACCGAACATCCTGCGGGCACTCACCGGCCCGAAAAGTGCGAAGACTTCCTGCAGATGCTCGATGTATTCCTGCACAACCCACACTCTCCGTTGTTTACCCGGTACTGACTAATCAGCACTCAACGATAGTCTTCGGCCGCATCTGACGCCCGGTTGGGTCCATCGACAGCAAGACCTCGTGCACTCCGCTCAACGCACCGGTGGGCTCATCGGTCACCGGATCTACCAGGTACAATTTCCAATCCAACTCCTCGGCTTCGTCATCCTCGAAGTTCTCGTACGATCCGGTGGAATCTCCAAGGTGGTAGCAGAGGCCAAAGGCTGTTTCATACCCGACAATTTTTGCAAAGCGGGCGATGGTGTCTGCCGAAATACCCCTGGACAGCATTTCTTTGATGATGGGTCCGTAGTCACCCGCCGGCTTCGTCGAACCCGGCAACTCAGCGATATTTCTGACCCAGGATGAATCTTCTTCATCGGGTATGCACTCCCAGACTCCGCGCGCAAAAATCTCTATATTTTCCATAATCTGACCTGTTAACGGGTGCCCTGCTCCGGGCAAATTTCTGATGGCGGCTTGTGTGCATCTAGTGTCCATATTGCTGCAGGCATTCCTTCCAATCAACAGCTTCCCCCCTCGTTGTCGCAAAGCCAGCTGGCCGGACTCAGGGGCCTGACCCTGCCACAGTAATTCTCCAACCGCGTCGAATCCGATTCAAGGGCAAAGGATTGACAGCCTGGAAAGGCTTGTCTATGATTTCCTTATAATGATATTCATTCCGTTATAATGGAATAGGCAAAAGGAAATTCAACAAGAACAGCCGAGGACAAGAGAATGAGCAGTATTCCTTCGTGCACCCGGACAGGGGAAGCATCGTGACGATGGCCGAACCACAGGAACTGGTGCGTGTTACCGGTTTGAAAAAGCATTTTCCGCTCACTTCCGGCGTGTTTCGTCGCACCGTCGGCGCTGTGCGCGCGGTCGAGGATGTGACGCTGTCCATTCGCAAGGGGGAGACGCTGGCCCTGGTCGGGGAATCCGGTTGCGGCAAAAGCACGACCGGACGGCTGCTGTTGCGGCTGATCGAGGCCAGTGCGGGAGAGCTGATGTTCGACGGGCAGGACATCAGGACACTGGACCGTCGCGCCCTGCGTACCCTGCGCCGCGACATGCAGATCATCTTTCAGGACCCGTTCTCGTCGCTCAACCCGCGCATGCGGGTATGCGAGCTGATCGCGGAACCGCTGAAGTTTCACCAGCTGGCCCGCGGCCGGGCCGAAGTCGAGGCCGAGGTCGACCACCTGATGAACATCGTGGGGCTTGCGCCCTCGCACCGCGACAAGTTCCCGCACCAGTTCAGCGGCGGCCAGCGCCAACGCATCGGCATCGCACGGGCGCTGGCCGTGCGGCCCAGATTCATCGTCTGCGACGAACCGATTTCTGCCCTCGATGTGTCGATACAGGCGCAAGTGATCAACCTGTTGGCGCAACTGCAGCAGGACTTCGGCCTGACCTATCTGTTCATCTCGCATGATCTGAGCGTCGTGCGCTATGTCAGCGACCGTGTGGCGGTCATGTATCTGGGTCGCATCGTGGAGCTCGCCGACACTGCGGCGCTGTTCGAAGAACCGCGCCATCCCTATACGGCGGCGCTGCTGTCCTCCATTCCGGTGCCGGACCCCAGCCTGGAGCGCAAGGACAGAGTCATTCTGACCGGTGACGTACCCAGCCCTTCGAATCCGCCCTCCGGCTGCCCGTTTCATCCGCGCTGCGTCCATGCACAGGCTATCTGTCGCCAGGAAGTACCGGCGCTGCGCACAGTGGCGCGGGGCTCGGGGCGACCGGGCCAGGTGGCCTGCCACCTGGCCGAAGACCTTGATCTGCAGGGCATCCCGACCACGGAGGCGTCAGCATGACCGGACCAGAAGCAATGTCTCGCCTCGCTGGCTCGCGCGCCTGGGCCTCGTTCGCCTGGATAGCGCCGCTGAACGGACGCATCCTGTTCGGTGGCGGGCTGGTCCTGCTGATCGTGTTCATCGCGGCAGCTGCACCCCTGCTGGCTACCCATGATCCGCTGCGCGTCCAGATGTCGATGCGGCTCATGCCACCGAGCGCCGACAACTGGCTGGGCACGGACAACAACGGCCGCGACATCTACAGCCGAATTGTCCATGGCGCCCGGGTCTCGGTCGTGGTCGGCATGGCGGTGGTCATCCTCACCACGGTAATCGGTACCTTCATCGGTCTTGTTTCAGGTTACTTCCGCCGCCTGGACGGCCCCCTGATGCGGTTCATGGACGCGCTGATGTCCTTCCCTTCCATCCTGCTGGCCATTGCCATCGTGGCGGCCCTGGGCGCCAGCATACAGAACGTGGTCATCGCCCTGACAGTCAGCTTCATTCCGCACACGGCCCGTGTTGTGCGCGGCAAGGTGCTCAGCGTGCGCGAAGAAACCTTTGTCGAATCCGCCCGCGCCATCGGGCTGGGCGACTGGCTCATCATCAAACGCTACATACTGCCCAATGTGATGGCACCGCTGATGGTCCAGGCCACCTTCATTCTGGCCCTGGCCATCATTGCCGAAGCCGGCCTGAGTTATATCGGGGCCGGCACACCACCGCCACAGCCGAGCTGGGGCAACATCCTTTCCGACGGGCGTGCCTACCTGCACAACGCTTGGTGGATGACCACCTTCCCCGGCCTCTTCATCATGATTTCCGTGCTGGGGCTCAACATCATGGGCGATGGCCTGCGCGACAAGCTCGATCCCCGCATGGAGGCCGGACGATGACCGATTCCTCGCAACAGAAGCAGGACCAGACAAGACGCACGGTGCTGGCCGTCGACAACCTGCAGACCCGCTTCATGTCCAGGGGCCCCGCACTCAAGGCCGTCGATGGCGTCAGCTTCTCGATCGGAGAAGGTGAAACCGTGGCCCTGGTGGGCGAGTCCGGCTGTGGCAAGAGCGTCACCGCACAATCGCTGCTGCGGCTGATCTCGCCGCCCGGGCAAATTGTGGGCGGCCACATCTACCTGGAAGGCGACGACCTGATGACCCGCTCACAGAGCGAGATCGAAGACATCCGCGGAAACCGCGCAGCCATGATCTTCCAGGAGCCGCTGACCGCCCTGAATCCGATCATGACCGTGGAAAAGCAACTGGCGGAAGTGCTTCATCGCCACCACCCCCAACGGCGCAAGGAGGCCCGGGCGCAGGTGCTCGACATGCTGCAGAAGGTCGGCATTCCCGACCCGGAAGGCCGCCTGCGCGCCTATCCGCATCAGCTGAGTGGCGGCATGCGCCAGCGGGTGATGATCGCCATGGCGCTGCTGTCCAATCCGCGCCTGCTGATTGCGGACGAGCCGACAACTGCGCTCGACGTGACCATTCAGGCGCAGATTCTGGAACTGATGCGAAACCTGTGCTCCCAAATGGGCACGGCACTCCTGCTTATTACCCATGACCTGGGGGTCGTCGCCGAAATGGCCGACCGCGTCATCGTGATGTATGCCGGCCGCGTGGTGGAAGAAGCGCCGGTCCGAACTCTGTTTGCTCAACCTGCGCACCCTTACACCAGGGGCCTGATCCAGTCCACGCCGAACCTGGCCACACACCAGGGTCAGTTGGTGGCCATCCCCGGGCTGGTGCCGACACTGGCTGATCTGGGTGATGTGCAGGGGTGCAAGTTCGCACCGCGCTGCAGTATGGCCACGGACAAATGCCGCTCCGAAGACCCGCCCCTGCAGACGCTTGGTCCGGACCGGGCCGCGCGCTGCTGGTATGCCGACGAGGTGATGCAGACCGTTTCTGCACAGGCGTAACAACACCGTGGCCTGCCACGGATAAATCCATGCACGACAACAACAAGAACACCGCCATTGCGGACAACCAAGGAGAACAACATGAACACGAGAGACTTCGGTATCAACAGGCTCAGCGTGCTGCTGGGCACACTGGCCCTGGCCGGGGCGGCACAGGCTGCCACCTGCGAGGGTGTATACGGCGGCGAGCTGAGCATCGCCGGCCCGCTATCTCTGGTCACGCTGGACCACATGGCCATTACCAGTGAGCCGACCGCACCCCGCAACGCCGTTTACGAGCAACTGGTAGCGCTGGACGCCAACCTGGTGCCACAGCCCGCCCTGGCCACCTCATGGGAGACCAGTGACGACGGTCTGACCTGGACCTTCGAACTGCGCGAGGGTGTGCGCTTCCACAACGGCCAGGAACTGGTTGCCGAGGATGTTGTCGCGTCCTGGGAACGCTACAGCGAAGTCGGGGCACGCCGGTTCGAACTGGAAGACATTGACCGGGTAGAAGCCATTGATGACCGCACCGTGGCCATACACCTGTCCAATCCCTATGGGGCCTTGCTGGAGTCGATCTCCGCCATGTCGGGCGCCTGGGCCATCATGCCGGCCAACATCGCCCGCGAACTGGGTACCACTCGAGCTGACCGGGCTGAACAGGTTGTCGGCACCGGCCCCTACAAGGTGCACACGATCGTCCCCGAAGGCCGGACCACCCTGCGTCGGTTCGATGACTACACCATGCATGAGGGTGAAGCGAGCTACAACGCCGGCGCACGCTGTGCCTATTTCGACCAGGTGACATATACCCATATCTCCGATCCGTCCACACGGGTCGCAGCCCTGCTGGCCGGGGAAATCGACCTGGCCATTCAGGTACCGGGTGATGAAGCCGACCGTCTGATCAATGCAAACCACACTCAGGTGGTACCGACCAGTCCCGGCGCCCGGGTCTACTTCAAGTTCAATGTGGCAGAGGGGCCCTTTGCTGACTACCCGCTGCTGCGTGACGCTGTGCGGGCGGGCCTGGACACCGAGGAACTGATGGCCGGTTTCGGCCCCTCGGACTACTGGCGCGCCAACAACACGCCGCGCTTCCAGGAACCACAATGGCCCTGGATCGACCAGTCGCATCACTTCCCGCAGGACATGGATCTGGCCCAACAGTTGGTTGACGAGTCCGGTTATCAGAACGAGCCGATCCGCTTTCTGGTCGTCCCCGGCGGCGCGACCGGCTGGGAAAAAGCCCCGGCGATGGACCAGTACCTGCGTGATCTGGGCCTGAACGTGCGCATGGAAAGCCTGGATGGCGCCACCTTCGGTTCAGTGCGCCAGAACCTGAGCAGCTGGGAAATCAAGGGCGCGGGCGGCGGTTCACTCGTCGGGCTGCGCTACCTGGATGCCAGCGGTGTGGACCGCAACGGCAACCCGTGGCCCAACCTGCCGGATGGCTGGCATGACGTGCTTGAACGCGCGCTCAACACCGAAGGTCAGGAAGCTCGTGCTGCCGCAGCAGAGGAATTCTACGAACTGCATGCGGAGTTCAACAACGAGCTCTGGACGGGTGATGTCTTCTTCATCGTGGGGGCGAATTCCAACCTCCGCAACATCGCCACCGATGACAGTACCGCGTCTTTCTGGAACATCTGGCGCGAAGAGTAAACCTGTCACACCCGAAGGAGAGCTCTCCTTCGGGTGTTCAATTCCGACAAGGAAACGACCATGACCGCCTTTATCCTGCGCCGCCTGCTGGGCACCCTTCCGATCGTCCTCATCGTCGGCATCATCACCTTCTTTCTGGTGCAGCTGTCGCCGGGTGATCCGGCGATGTTCTACGTCTCGGCTGATGCGCCGCCGCAGGAAATAGAACGGGTGCGCACCCAACTGGGGCTGGATCAGCCCGTCATTCAGCGCTTCGGGTTCTGGCTCGGCGAAGTGCTGCAGGGCAATCTCGGCATTTCTTTCCACCAGAACCGTCCGGTGCTGACAGGCTTCCTTGATGCCCTGCCGGTGACCTTGTGGCTGGCGTTCTTTTCCCTTGTCATTGCTCTGGTAGTGGGCATTCCGGTGGGCCTGCTGTCGGCGCTGCGGCCCAATGGGCTGGTCGACAAGTTCAGCACCGTCTTCGCCCTGATCGGGATGTCCATGCCGAACTTCTGGCTCGGCATGCTGCTGGTGCTGCTGTTTGCCATAACACTGGGCGTAATGCCCGCACAGGGGTATGACCCGACCAGTTTCTGGACCGGCTTTCGCAGCCTGCTGCTGCCCGCCATCACGCTCGGGTATTCACAGGCCGCCCTGGTGGCCCGGATGACCCGGTCGAGCATGCTGGAGGTGATGCGTCAGGACTATGTGCAGACGGCCCGAGCCAAGGGCCTGCGGACGCCTGTTGTTCTCGGCAAGCATGCTTTCGGCAATGCACTGAATCCCATCGTCACCGTGATCGGTCTGGCCATTGGCTCTCTGGCCGCCGGCTCGGCCGTGGTCGAGGTGGTGTTCAACCTGCCCGGCATCGGGCGCCTGGTGGTGGACTCGGTCATGCGTCGGGACTACCCCATGATACAGGGCATCCTGCTGCTGACCGCCGGCATGATCATTGTCATCAACCTGCTGACCGATCTGCTCTACGCCATCATCGATCCGCGCATTCGCTACGACTGATGGGTATATCAATACGATGTCGAAAATGAGTCTGGACAGGCTCAATATCTCAAACTAAGGAAAATTCATGGCCCAGTTGTTGTCTATAGAAGAAAGACTGAACAAGGCAGGTATAGTACTGCCCGAACCTGCATCCCCCATCGGTTGCTTTGCCAACACCGTCATACATGATGGTGTGGTCTGGGTGTCCGGTCAGGGGCCCATCAATGCCGAAGGCGAGCTGGAAAAAGGCAAGGTGGGGCAGGATATCTCACGTGAGACGGCCAGAGCGCATGCCCGCCTGGTGGGCATCAATATTCTGGGGGTGCTCAATGCGACCTTGGGCGGCCTGGACAAGGTTGACCGTGTGCTGAAACTGACCGGCCTGATCAATGCCACGCCCGATTTCCAGCACCACCCCTATGTGATTGACGGCATATCGAATCTGATGGTCGAGATTTTCGAAGAAAAGGGCATCCACGGGCGGACGTCTTTTGGTGTCGCCTCACTGCCGAACAATATCACCGTTGAAATCGAAGGTATGTTCACCCTGAAATAACGCAGAATGTCATGACGCACTCAATAACCTATACGCGCTTCTATTTCCCTTGCCGCCGCCTGCACAACCTTGATCAGGTGAGAGCCTTTTTGCTCCACCTGTGTATCGGGCAATACAATGGAAATAGTCGCATTGCATTCGCCTTTGGCATTGCGTATAGGGGCAGCAATACAGGCAACGGAAAACTCGGAATCCGAACGCTGAATGGAATAGCCCTGCTTAAACGCAGCACAGGATTGCTGTGCCAGTTTTTCAGGGTCTGTTTCCGCGCGCCCGGTCGGAGACGGGCGCGCATATTCGGCAAAGAGTTTTCTGGCCTCACTTTCAGGGTAATGCCCCAGCAGCAACTTGCCCGAGGCTGTCCAGTTGAGCGGGACGCGCGTACCCACATGGGAGGTCACTCGAAAGTGGCCATTGCTCTCGCACATGGCCATGACCACCATCATGCCTTCATCGCGGCCGCAGATCTGTACCGTCTCCGAGGTTTTTTCACTCAGGCGTTCCATTTCGCGGCGCGCCTCAGTGAAGAAATCGAGTTTGGACTGATACAGCAGGCCATAGCGCATAAGCCGGGGCCCCAGCCAGACTTCCTTGTTTTCCGAACGCGACAACATGCCGCGCTGCAGCATCTCTTCAACCGTTCGGTATATCGTCGAATTGGGCGCGCCCACTGTCGCCGCTATCTGATAGGCTGTCATGGGCCGCTGGGAATCTACCAGCGCATCCAGTATTTGCAGAGATCTATCCAGCCCGGTTTGACGTTGTCTTGTTTTGGGGGGAGACAGGTTTGATGGTGTTGCCAGGTCACGTTCGTTCATCGCGCCAGAATAGCACTCCGCCAGAGAACCGCAAGAACACCCGTTGCGTCCAATGCATGTTCATCAAATCAACACAGCGAGCCTCCAAATATGTCGGATTATGATTACGCCTGGTATGCAAAACATTCATTCACGCCCCTGATCAATGTATCAGGCACCATGACCGGACTGGGCGCTTCCATCATCACCCAGTCGGCCATCGCCGAGGCCACCGCCGAAGCCATGCAGCACTTCGTGTCCATGCACGAAGCCCAGGCTCGGGCCAGCGAACTGATTGCCCAGCTCACCCAGGCCGAAGCGGGCTGCCTGACCGCCTCCGCCAGCGCCGGCATTTCGCTCTCTGTCGCCGGCTGCATGACCGGCCTGAACCCCGGCAAGGTGGAAGCACTGCCCGCCGCAGACGGCATGAAGAACGAGGTCATCGTGCAGGCCGGCCACCTGTGTGGTTATGGCGCCCCCATTGCGCAGGCCATCACCCTGGCCGGGGCCGAGGTGAAATCCGTCGGGCAGTCCACCAGTTGCTGTGATTATCAGATCTCCAGCGCCATCTCGGAAAACACCGTGGCTGCCCTCTATGTGGTATCGCATCATGTGGTGCATTACGGCCAGTGCCCGCTATCCCGTTTTGTCGAGTTGTGCCACGCCCGGGATATACCGGTGATTGTGGATGCGGCGTCCGAATATGACCTGACGGGTTTTCTGGCCGCCGGGGCGGATATCGTGATCTATTCCGGGCACAAATTCCTCGGCGGCCCGACTGCGGGCATCATTGCCGGCCGGAAAGACCTGGTAAAAGCCGCCTACCTGCAGAACCTGGGTATTGGTCGGGGCATGAAGATCGGCAAGGAAAGCATTATGGGCGCCATGGCGGCCATGCAGGCCTGGCTGCAGCGGGACCACAAGGCGGTATTGCAGCATGAATACCAGTGCCTCGAGCTGTGGCAAAATGCTCTGGCCGACGCGCCCGGCATCAGGGCGAGCATTGTGCCCGACCCGACCGGCAACCCGCTGTACCGGCTGCAGGTCGATATCGACTCGGACACCACCGGCTGGACTGCCGCCCAGGCCGTCACTGCCCTCGCGGCTGACGAACCGAAAATCATTGTGCGGGATCACGAGATAGAACACGGCTACTTTCAGCTCGACCCCTGCAACCTGCAACCCGGTCAGGAAAAGGAAGTCAGCCAGCGCCTGGTGAAGACACTGAAATCGGATGCACCCAGCCGCCATCCGGCTGCAGATGCGCGCAACGGCAGCGTCAACGGGTACCTGAGCTGGCTGACCTGAGCGTCTCCTTTTACAATGGAGAAGGCTGTGACGCTGGACGAAGCCAACCCAGGCTGCAAACGCAGCGGTTGCCCCGCAGTGCTCAGGTCATAGCCAGACTGCTGACGACCCCGCTGCCTGCGGAACGCAAAGGCAACCACCTGTGAATTGTTCGCTACCTTATTCCTTCACCACCTGCCGCAATGTGCGTTTGAACACATCCACGGGCTGGCCGCCGGTCATGGCATACTTCTGATTGATGATGAAGGTAGGCACTCCGCTGATGCCCCTGGCCTGGCTGGCCGCCAGTGCCTGCTCCACCTCCTGGCGGTACTGGTCGCCGTTGATCACGGCTTCCAGCTCTGCGGTATCCAGCCCCAGCGCGACCGCCGCATCGGTCAGCGTCTCCAGCGCACTGGGGTTGCGGTTCTCGGTGAAGTAGGCCTGAAACAGCTGCTCCACGAAGTCGTGCTGCCGGCCCTGAACCCCGGCCCAGTGAATCGCCCGGTGAGCATCAAAGGAATTGTAGGTGCGACTCTCCGGCGTGAAATTGAACCGGAAACCGGCCGCCCGACCCATTTCGGTCAGGCGGTCGCGCATGGCCTGGTTGTCCTCGGGGCCGGAGCCATACTTGCGCATGATGTGCTCGCTGAGGTTCTCGCCTTCCGCCGCGATATGGGGATTGAGCTGGAACGGCTGCCAGGTGATATCGGCCCGGAGCTCGTCGCGCAGATCCTCCAGCGCCAGCAACAGATGGCGTGAGCCGATAACACACCAGGGGCAGACCACGTCGGCGACGATCTGGATATCCAGTGTGGCGATGTCGTTCTGGTCGGACTGAGTCATGGTGATGGTTTCCTGGCCGGATCGGATTTAGGTCAACAGGTTCTTGCCAGTATCAGTGGCCTGGCCCCGCAGAATCAAGGCCCATTTGCTGCAATGTATCCTGCCCCTGCTGCCCTGCCGGCTACTGAGCATCCCGGTTCAGATTGCGTTCAGCCGGGATGTCACTCAGATACTCGACAAACTCCACTTCAAAGCCGGCCGGGTCGATGAAGTAGACATTCTGCCGATACGGCTCTTCAGCGCCGGGTGCCGAAATGGCATAACCTGCCCTGTTCAACCTGGCGACAACGGCCTCAAGGTTGTTGGTCACAAAGGCAAAATGAGCCAGGCCGACGCTGTGGCCCGACAGATCACGGTTGGACCCTTCGCCGTTATCGTTCAACGCCAGATAATAATCATCATCCCCAAAGTGTACCCACTTGCGCGGCTTGCCGTACCACTCGCCTCGGCCCTCATCGCGTACCCGCCAATGCGGGAATGCAGCGCCGTAAAAGTCCAGCATGGCATCGATATCGGCAACCACCAGATTAACGTGTTCCAGGTACATAAAATGTCCTCTTGCATCAATTCAGGGCACAGGTTAGAACCTCAATGGAGGTTGAGGTAAAGTATTTTTTTGAAAAAAATGACCGAAAATTCAAGGAGCATGCAATGACGGAGGCCAGGTGGAGTGTCGGGGACGTCGCCAAACGCTGTGGTATCAGGGTCAGCACCCTGCACTTTTACGAAAAACAGGGGCTGATCCGCAGTTGGCGGAATGCCGGCAATCAGCGTCGATATCAACCGGAAGTAATAAGGCGGATTTCAGTCATCAAGGCCGCCCAGAAAGTGGGCGTCAGTCTGGAGGAGGTCAAACAGGCGTTCCGGTCCCTGCCGGACAACCGCGCCCCGACAGTTGAAGACTGGCAGCAACTGTCAGAGCAGTGGGGGCGCAAGCTGGATGGTCGCATTGCCTATCTGCAATCACTGCGTGACAACCTGACCGGCTGCATTGGCTGCGGCTGCCTGAGTATGAGCAAATGTCCGCTCTACAACCCGGACGACACCCTGGCAGCATCCGGCAGCGGCCCGGTTCTTCTGGATCGGGCGGAGCGGCAGGCACAGACAGGAACATCTGATCACGAGTCCGAACCTGAAACCGGTGGCGTGAACCGATAACACACCAGAGGCAGACCCCACCCGGTTACAAACCGGGCTGACAAGGTCACATCTATGACCGATGATGTGATACTGAACAAATGCGCCACCATCGAGCGCTGCGTCATCCGTGTCATCGAGGAATGGGAGCGCGCCGGAGAAGCCTTCGATACCGACTTTACCGGTTACCGGCAAAGCCTTCTCAAGCACGCCTCATTGGGTTGCTGAATCTCCCTGTTACTGTGAGCGCCGCTCCTGCTCCCGCAGCACCCGCCGCATCACCTTGCCGGTGGTGGTGAGAGGCAATTCTTCGACAAACTCGACCTCGCGCGGGGCTTCGTAGGCGGCCAGGTGCTGGCGTACAAACTGCTGTATGTCCTCCGCCAGTACAGAAAGCGGCTGAGCCGTATTATTTGGACCGATATCGCTCCACAAGACACACACCGATGGCGACAACACCGAGCACCAGCGCATAGCTGCCAAACATCGCCGCCGCTATCGCAAGGGGCACAACAACCATCAGCCTGGGTTCTCCGGCTCGTATGAGATAGGTGCCGAGGACGGCCGCTGAAAAGGCGATCAGAAGATTAATGGCGACAAGCATGGCCATTACCCGGGAGGGGTCATCCGGCGCCGCAAAGGCAGCCGCAGATTCCTGGAGGTCACTGAAGCTCAGCACCAACTGGAAAGCCACAATCGCTGCATGGCCCAGCATCAAGACGCCCAGCGCCGTTCTGACTTTCATCCAGCCTCCTGCACATTCTGAACCACCAGCTCCCGGTCAATTTTCTCCAGCATGAAGGTCTCCCGCTGAATGGACTGACCCATGGTTTTCTCCTGGCGCGCCATCACCTGCCGGTTGTGGCTGATGGCCTCGGCGATTGGCACCCAGAGGGGGTTCATGCCGTTGGCAACCTCGTAGCTTTCCATGCGGGCGTCTGCCAGCTCCGGAGCAACATCACACACGAAGAAATGCGAGGTCATGTGCATCAGGTCGTATTCCGGCTTCCAGTGCGGGCGGTACTCCTCGATGAAGCCGTAATGCTGTCTGACCTCAACCTCACGCGCGCCCGTCTCTTCTTCCAGTTCACGCTGCAGGGCGGCAGTCATTTCTTCACCCTCGTCAATCCCGCCACCGGGCAGGCTGAAATCATTGTAGCGCTCGGTAAACAGCAGCAGGATCCGGTCCTTCCTGAGCACGATGCCACGGGCAGCGTGCCGCCGAAGCACTCGTCCTTCGAGGCCAGTCAGTTCGGGGTGAATCATTTCCTGCAGCAGCTTCATGGCAAATTTCCGGGGCCGAGTAAAAGACGAAGCCCCGATTTTACCGGGGTGGCGAAGTATTTGCACTGACTGGGTGAAGCGGCTGCCTGCACATCTCGGCCGAAGTATCGTGGAGCAGATCCTGCGCTGCCAACACCTAGGGGAGCGTGGTGGGCAGCGAAGATGTCGGCCAGTTCCTGTTCAGCTGTGCTATCTCGTGTAAGGCTACTTGATGAACTCTATGGCAGGCTTAGGCAGGGAAAAGCAAAGCTTTGAAAGTCAGACATCAAACCAGGTGAACTACTCACACTCCCAAACAACGGCTGCTTGAATCGGATTCTTACTTTGTCAAAATGATGGCCCCCTGAATGAGCAGTTTGCTGGCACAACTGCGACTCAGCTCATCCGATGGATCGTATAAATTGACATGTCAATTCTAGTGATCAAAACTGGAACAAATGCAAATGGCCATATAGGAGACACCGCATGCCTTCAACAAGCCTCACTGGGGAAACCACAGAATGCGGATGGCATATAACAGAAAAAATCAGCCAAAAGAGCTCTACTGGTGGTAACTTTTGCACACAATACATAGTAATAAATGAAGATGGACGGAAAGCATTCTTAAAAGCAATGGACTTGAAAAGTGTAATGCAAAAAGATCTTCAGGATATTCAAGGCTTGATAGGTGAGTACTTGTTTGAAAGGAATATATTATATCTTTGCAAGGAAGAGAACATGACAAAGATTGTAACACCATTGAGCTCTGGAGAGATTACTAGCAAGAAATATAGCCCACCATTAAATCGTGTTTTTTTCATAGTTTTTGAGCTTGCTGACTCAGACTTTAGAACAAGATATATAGAGAGAGAGGGTACAAACTGGATTGATTTCTTTAGATCTGTAAAACATGTCTGTATAGCAGCTGAGCAGCTACATAGAGCCGGAATAGCTCATCAGGATATAAAGCCATCGAATGTACTGAATTTTTATGAAGACAACACAACCAAAGTAGCGGATCTAGGTAGAGTCATTGACGAAAACGGGATGTCGCCTTTCAATAATTTTGAATATGCAGGGGATATGACATATGCCCCAATAGAAATACGACACCGTCATGTTGTAGATGAATTTAGCTTCAGAATATTATCTGACATGCATAGTATTGGGAGCTTGATCTACCACAAAATAATGGGAGTAGGAATATCAGTCGCAACAATAAATGAATCGACATATATTTCGCCCGACGTACTTAGCTCTGACTATACTAGCTCGGTGGAAATTCATGCATCGGGGTTTGCCAAATTATTGCGTCGCTTCAAGATGCAGAGTGAGGAGTGCTTGGGGTTTGATATCGCCCAAGAACTCGAAAATATTGTTAGTGAGATGTGCCACCCAGATATTAATTTGAGATGTTCTAACTCCAGAAAATTTATTCCACCAAAGGTTCTAGCAAGAAGGTATGCAGGAAAGTTAAACACAGTTATCAGGCTATGTAAAGTTCAGGGGGTGTCTTAAATGTCGACTAACGTTGTCTTAATGGATAATAGGCAGCTCATTCCGAGATGGCATGAGTCATCTAACTTCTATAGACTTCAATATCCAGGAGTGAAAAGGGAAAAGAGCTCTAAAAATATAGATGACATCTGGGTTTATGATTTGAAAGCACGGTGGTCTACTGAAAAGAACATCTATAGTGCCACTGATCTATTTGTAGCTCTTTTCACTAGGGCACGGTTTGATGACATAAAATATAAAGAGGCCCTGGACTTCCTGCTACGCCATTATGATGAACTTCCTCCTGAAACGAAGGAACTAGTTTCCAAAAATGGTGACCCACCTTTCCACATAGACAACCTAAATTTAAATTATGCCAAAATAAAAATAAAAGAGTTAAGGAGATTGGTTAATACGGTCCCCCAAAGCTCTATATTATGGGTTGACCTCGCATTCTATTACACTGTACTGGGAGAAGTTGAAAAGGCGAGAAAGGCATTAATCGTAGCTTGGAACCTTGGTAAAAATAGTAGTTATGTTGCGAAAGCGTACTCGCGTTTTTTAGTTCACGACCGAGAGCCTGAGCACGCTCTATGGGTTTTGAGAAAAAGTGGTTTTCTAGAAATTGATCCTTCATTGTGTTCGGCGTCTTTATCGATATCTAGTGCTTTTGACATACCTGACATTACTGTAAGAAAAGCCAGGAAGGTATTAGATGGTTACACTGGAGATCCTATATATGCTTCTGATTTGAATGCGGCACTAGGGTCAATTGAGTTCAAGAGCGGAAGCGTAAAGAAGGCAAAAAAATATTTTAACGATGCTCTGTCCCGGCCTTCAGAAAACGTAAACTCTCAGTATGCATGGCTCCAGTATAAATATGGATTTGAAGTTGGAGGATATCCGGTTGTCGAAAAATTATCTATAGAAGCCGATGTAAACATGCTATATAAAAAAATGGAGTTTAAACTATGCAGGGACAAACTGCTAGATCTATATAGATTTCAGCCATTTACAGATGCCCCTTTGGTAGACGCCGGATACATAAGCATGCTGTCGTTGGAAGACCCTAATTTTGTAGTAGAAACGTCAGTGGGACGTATTCCTCTAACGCATATGGGATTTGGGGAACTAAATAATCTAGTAGTAGCCAAGCTAATGCTTGAAGACTATAGCGACTTAGGCTTACATCTAGAAATCCTGAAACGAAAATGCATTGATGGTACCGATGCTGATAAAGCAGTCTATTTAGCCACTTGCGGAATGTCAAAAATCAAGCTCGGTGATGTAGGCCTTGGCGAGGAACTATATGAGGGGGCTATTAATTTCTTCTCATCAAAAGGCTATGAAAAACAGAAAGCGTTGGCGATGTATTTTTATGCTAAAAACATTAGACATTACAACCTCGAAAAATATAACTCACTAATGTCTGAGGCTCTCCGTTTGGCCCAAGCAAATAGAATGTATGAGTTGCTCCAATGAGAGAAATAGTAATTTATCGGTCCTTAAAGAGCAGCCTCCAAGTACCGGCAGAAACTACTTAAGTCCTGTAACTTTTCTCTATTGAGAATAATATCGTTCAAAGCACCTTCTCTCGGATATTAAACAGTGAAGTCAATAAATGGGCAACTGCATGATCCGTCCTGAAATACTCCAGGCCTCGCACTAGGGTCTACTCACGCGAATTCCGATCTATCTGCATACAGGCCAAGGCAACTGGAATTAATCCTTTTCCAGCTATGGCATATTGTACAATGCAAGTGTTCCGAGCTCAGCCCCTCCGCCGCAACCACAAGGGAGTAACCATGCACCACAGCGCACTGAAATCGGATGTCTGGCTGATCCTGGTGACTCTGTTTGCGGGCTTCGGCTGGGTGTTTTCCGCCGAAGCGCTGGTCGGCATGACGCCGCTGCTCTTTATCGGTACCCGGTTTCTGCTGGCGGGTTTCATTCTGGTCGGGTTCGGCTGGAGCGCCTTGCATCAGCTGTCGCGGCAGGACTGGCGCCATGCGCTGCTGACCGGCGCGGTCATGGGGCTGGCCCTGTCCTGCTGGATCATGGGTCTGGCGCTGGCAGACAACATGGGCATCGGGGCCTTCATTGCCAGCCTGGCCGTGGTCTTTGTGCCCATCGTCGGCAAACTGCTGTTCGGGGCCAGCACCAGCCTCAGCACCTGGGTGGCGATTGCCGTGGCGCTGGTCGGGCTGGCGTTTCTGCGGCTGGAAGAAGGGCTGTCGCTGTCAGCGTCGGATGCCTTCTTCCTGCTGGCCGCGCTGGCCTTCTCGGTGCATTTCAACCTGAATACCCGCTTTGTGTCCCGCATCCCCGCCCTGCCGCTGACCGCGGTGCAACTGACGCTGACCGGGCTGGTGGCCCTGGGGCTGGCCACGGTGTTCGAGCCGGCACCGACAGTGCCGGAGATCGACATCCTGGGCTGGCTGCTGGCCAGCGTGCTGATCGCCACCTGCTTGCGCTTCTGGCTGCAGATAAAGGCGCAGGGCATGGCTACCGCCAGCCATGCCGCCGTGATCATGACCCTGGAACCGGTCTGGGCGTCCTTGCTGGCCCTGCTGTGGTTTGGTCAACAGATGACCGCCTTTCAGCTGCTGGGCTGCGGCCTGATTTTCAGTGCCCTGTTGGTCAGCCGATGGCGGGTGTTGTTTCGGCGGCCGGCAAAATATAAACATTGACAGGGTCTGCCTATGCTGTAGAGTGCTTCGCGTTAGGAAGTTTGATTTATATTGTAAAAACCTGTTCGATCCCCTGCCAGTAGTTAGCAACTCCGAAGCACGTAATCGTCCCGTCTTTTTAGTAATAGAAAATTTCCAGCAATTCGGCCTGAATGGCCCGTCAATAATTTATTTGTAAGGTACGATTATGTCAGTAGTTACTGGTACAGTTAAGTGGTTCAACGAAGCAAAAGGTTTCGGTTTTATTGAGCAAGAGTCTGGTGCAGACGTGTTTGCTCATTTCAGCGCCATCGTCGGTTCAGGCTTCAAAACCCTGACCGAAGGCCAGGCCGTCAGCTTCAATGTCACGCAAGGCCAGAAAGGCCTGCAGGCAGAGAACATTCAAGCTATCTAACATGGCTTAAGCACAGCGCTTCGGCGCTGATGTTCCAAAAAGGCGGCGCCCGCGAGGGCGCCGCCTTTTTTGTGCGTCAGGCTCCAACCGGATAGATCAATCCCCAGGTCACGGCAGTTCCATACCGGGTGTTCAGCAGGCACACTAGGGGTACTTCATCCACCTCGCCCGATGCAGAGACCATGACTACCCACAACACCCCCGAAGACCAGGGCACCCGCCTGGAAAAAGACCTTCTCGGCGAACTCGCCGTGCCCGCTCAGGCCTACTATGGCGTGCAGACACAGCGTGCCGTCAACAACTTCCAACTGACCGGTGTGCCGCTGTCGCACTTCCCCAAGTTCATCATTGGCCTGGCCATGGTGAAACAGGCCGCCGCTCAGGCCAACACCGACCTCGGCCTGCTCGAACCGCGCCGCAACGAGGCCATACAGCATGCCTGCCGGCGCATCATCGACGGCGAGTTCCATGACCAGTTCGTGGTCGACATGATTCAGGGGGGTGCCGGCACCTCCACCAACATGAACGCCAACGAGGTCATTGCCAACATCGGGCTGGAATACCTGGGCCATGCCAAGGGCGCCTACCAGCACCTGCACCCCAACAATGATGTGAACTGCTCCCAGTCCACCAATGATGCCTACCCCACCGCCATCCGCGTCGGCCTGCAGCTGTCACACCAGGAGCTGGTGGAAAGTCTGGCCGCCCTGCAGGCCAGCCTGGCCGCCAAGCGGGACGAGTTCGCCGATGTCATCAAGATGGGCCGTACCCAGTTGCAGGATGCCGTGCCCATGACACTGGGCCAGGAGTTCGGCGCCTACGCGACTACTCTGGGCGAGGACATCGAACGCATTGCCGGCATGTTCGACCTGCTGCGCGAAGTGAACCTGGGCGGCACCGCCATCGGCACCGGGCTGAACGCCCCGCCTGGGTACGCCGACCTGGCTGTAAAGCACTTGTCCGAGGTCTGCGGCCACCCGATCCGCCTGGCCGGCGACCTGATCGAGGCCACCTCCGACATGGGCGCCTTTGTGCTGTTCTCCGGCATGACCAAGCGCCTGGCGGTCAAGCTTTCCAAGACCTGCAACGACCTGCGCCTGCTCTCCAGCGGCCCGCGCGCCGGCCTGAACGAGATCCGCCTGCCGCCGCAGCAGCCGGGCTCCTCCATCATGCCCGGCAAGGTCAACCCGGTGATTCCCGAAGCCGTGAACCAGACCGCCTACCAGATCATCGGCAACGACCTGGCCATCACCATGGCGGCAGAAAACGGCCAGCTGGAACTCAACGTGATGGAACCGCTGATCGCCTACAAGATCTTCGAGTCCATGCGCTTGCTGCGCCGCGCCATGGACATGCTGCGCCTGCGCTGCATCGACGGCATTGTTGCCAACCGGGAGCAATGCCGCGCCTGGGTGGACCAGTCCATCGGCCTGATCACCGCCCTGAACCCCTACATCGGCTATGAAAACTCCACCCGCATCGCCCGCCAGGCGCTGGAAACCGGAGTGGGTGTGCTGGAACTGGTACAGGAGGAAGGACTGCTGGATGCCGACCAACTGGCCGACATACTGCGCCCGGAGAATATGGTGGGGCCGGTGCATTCGGGGTGAGGAGAAGTTGAACGATGGAGGCTAAACCCCCTTCAGCCCCTTCTTTCCTGGGGACCAGTAAGGCACATTTGTCAATTGGCGCCTCGATAAGCCCGCCGAGCGCAACGCCTTGTTGAGCCGTTGAATAGAGGTCGCCTTTCCGGTCAGGATGACATGAACCGCCCTGTGAGATGCCTCGAGCACGGAGCGTTCAAGTGCATCCAGATGGCTGTCATCGGCGTTGCGCGAAATAAAGTGCGCGTTGGTCAGGCCAAACCGGCTGAGCGCGGCACGAGCATCACCCTCTGAGCCAACCTCAAATATGAACTCTGCGCCGTTATAGCCCTGCGTGGTCTGTCGCGTGGCGATGGCGGTCCCGAACGATGTTTCGTCGCCAAAGAACACCATAGGGCGTTGGGGCTTACTCAGGGAGAGTGGGTGCTTGGGACTTACGAACCGGCATCGGGTGCCTATTTGTGCCGAGGCGAACCAATCCGATCCGAGGGCTTGCCCGTGAATGGCGGCAAGAATCTGCATCGTGCCCTGCTCGGGGTCGACTGCGAACGGCGTATAGGAGCGAAGCTCCCACTCACCGAGCAAGGTGGAACCCAAAAGAATGAGCTGCACCATATCCCCAGGCGACCAAACCATGTCCCGGATGTCATCGCTGGAAAAAGTGACGAGCCGGAGATTTCCCTCGACAGCCTCAATGTACTGCACTTCAGCCTCACATGTGGCTTGCTCGAGCAGCCATGAGACCACGCGACCAGGCTGTTGCGCGGCGTTATCGGTCGTATTACTGGAAGGTTGCATGGCGCGTCTCCTTGGAATAGGTCGGCGGTGACAAGCGCATCGACCTCGCAAGAGAGGCGCGTCCACCATGAAGGCGAAAGACTGAGGTACGCTGTAGCCGAGAGATTACATCGTCATTAGAACGCTTGACGTAGCGCGACGTCCAAGACATTATTCGGCACAGATTGATACCTTTTGGGTAACATTGAGGCGTCCATGGAGCTTCGCCAATTACGATATTTCCTCGCCATCGCCGAGGAGGAGAGCTTTCGGCGTGCCTCCGAACGCCTCCATGTCTCGCAGCCGCCCCTGAGCAGGCAGATGCGCGACATGCAGGTCGAAATGGGCGTAGAGTTGTTTGCCCCCGAGGGCCGCGGTATCAGGCTGACAGCTGCAGGGAAAGCCTTTGCCGAGCGGGCTCGGAACATCCTGGCAAGCGTGGACACCGCGGTCGATGAGGCCCGAGGTATTGCCCAGGGCCGGCTCGGCAGCGTTCATATCGGTTTTGAAACAGGGACCACCTTTATGGGTGCATTTCTGTCGCTGATTGCAGCTTTCCGAAAGCGCACACCCGGTGCTGGCCTGCAACTCAGCCCCATGAGCAGTATCGAACAATGGGCGGCGCTGCGCAGCAGAAAGATCGACTTCGGCTATGGCGTCTACGCGCCAACCGATGATGCGCTGGGCCATCTCGAGATGAGCCGTGACCGGCTTGGCCTGTTGCTTTCCCCAGAGCACCCACTCGCCAGGAACAAAACACTGAACCTGGCCGATATCGAAAACGAGCATATCCTGCTCCAGCCGCGCCAGCTCTATCCGAGGCTGCATGCCGATCTCATCACCGCTGCAAGGCTGCGCGGCGTGACACTGCGTGTCGCTGCCGAGGTGCTTGACCTCGAGGCGCTCATGGCTCTCGTCGTGATTGGCGATGCCGTTACATTCGTATCTGAAAAATTCTGGGAGCCAGCCTCACAGGTCTCGTTGCTGTGGCGGCCTGTTGATGATCTTGATCTTTATCTGAGCGAGTTCGCTGTGTGGCGCCGAGAAGATGAAGGCACCCCGGTGGTGCGGGCTCTTGTCGATAGCGCAAAGCAAGCTGGTCGCGGTGCAGCCGATTGTTAAATCCTTAATGGTACGGTATTCTGTACATGATCATCATGTTGTACAGGAGCCCCGTTATGGATGCCATCAGCTACACAGCCGCCAGAACCAACCTGGCAAAAACTATGGAACAGGTCTGTGAAGACCATTCACCGGTGATCATCACCCGGAGCAAAGCGCAATCCGTGGTAATGATCTCGCTTGAGGATTACGAGGCGTTGCAAGAGACTTCATATCTCCTGCGCGCACCAAAGAACGCCCGTCGTTTGTTGGAATCCGTTGCCGAGTTGGAGCAAGGCGGCGGCCAAGAACAGGAACTTCTTGAATGAAGCTCATCTTCTCCGAAAACGCCTGGGAAGATTATCTGTACTGGCAGAAAACCGACAAAAAGCTCCTGAATCGAATCAACAAGCTAATCAAGGAGACGAAACGAGAGCCGTTCGAGGGCGTCGGCAAACCGGAACCCCTCAAACACAGCTTCGCTGGCTACTGGTCCCGCCGGATTAACGACGAGCACCGCATGGTCTACAAGGTTACGGATGACGCATTGCTCCTGGCCCAGCTCCGGTACCACTACTGATTTAACGTTTTTGCTTACCGGCAAATTAGGAGCATAGCGAGTAATTTATCCGCGTGCAGCAACTGGTTAGGCGCGACGGCAGATGTTGGGCACGATTGCACTAAGCGATACTTTGTATCGCTCTTTCCCTTACTTTGCCAAATGAGAAAGTATCCTTGCATTAATGCTACCCATATTCGGGTACGGAAACACATGCCCCACGCCATCGAGCCACAGCGCTTCTGCGCCCGGTATCAGTTCGGCCAATCTTTCACCGTGATCGACAGGAAACATGTTGTCGTCCGTTCCGTGAATGACGAGCGTCGGCACCTCAAGCATTCTCAAACTCTCGTAGCGCGAGCCGCTGACATCGCTCGCCGCCCGGTGCTGCAATATGGCTTTGAGGTTAATTCCTTTTCTCTCCCGCAGATCGTATGCAACGACTTCCGCGGTCTCTTGTACATCCACTTCGATCCCAGCCGCGATCATTTTCGCGATTCGTTCCTTGATGAGATTCTTCTCTCCTCCCATGAGGCGGTACTTCATGCTCGGCAAGCTCTGCACGATTGACGTGAGGAGATAACGCCATGAGAGGCTCGGGAGGTGCGGGTCTGCCGCGTAGCCGGACGTTGACATTAGCGTGAGCGAGGAAACCCTTTCGGGGTGATGGATCGCGATTTCCTGGGCGACCATGCCGCCTAGCGACATGCCGACCAGGTGCGCCTGCTCCACATAGAGCGCGTCAAGCACCGCGACGGCATCTCTCTGTCAACACCAACTTAGATTGTCCGCTTTTTGCCAACTAGGAATGTCCGGTCATTGGCAACTTCGTTTGTCCGGTTT